>NZ_CM143646.1:0-2380000 GCF_055080995.1 Clostridium sp. CM042 | reverse complement strand
AACCCTTATCATTAGTTGCTACCATTAAGTTGAGCACTCTAGTGAGACTGCCCGGGTTAACCGGGAGGAAGGTGGGGATGACGTCAAATCATCATGCCCCTTATGTCTAGGGCTACACACGTGCTACAATGGTGAGTACAAAGAGATGCAAGACCGCAAGGTGGAGCCAAACTCAAAAACTCATCCCAGTTCGGATTGTAGGCTGCAACTCGCCTACATGAAGCCGGAGTTGCTAGTAATCGCGAATCAGCATGTCGCGGTGAATACGTTCCCGGGCCTTGTACACACCGCCCGTCACACCATGAGAGTTGGTAACACCCGAAGTCCGTGAGGTAACCGTAAGGAGCCAGCGGCCGAAGGTGGGATTGATGATTGGGGTGAAGTCGTAACAAGGTAGCCGTAGGAGAACCTGCGGCTGGATCACCTCCTTTCTAGGGAGTAGATGTATTGACTTCGGTCGATGCAATATCTATTGTAATTAATCGTACCTAGTTCTCTGTTTAATTTTGAGAGACTAATTTTAGTTAACTCTTAGGAGTTAGCTAATTAATAGTTTTTCTTAAAATGTTCTTTGAAAATTGCACAGTGAAAAAAGTTGTTTTAAAAAAATTAAAACTATGAAAATAGTTTATGAATTGATTTAATACAATTTCGCAAAATTAATATAACCGTCTATGTAAATAGACAGAATCAAGGTCAAGCTACAAAGGGCGCATGGCGAATGCCTTGGCACTAGGAGCCGAAGAAGGACGCGTTAAGCTGCGATAAGCTTTGGGTAGGCGCAAATAGCCTGTGATCCAAAGATTTCCGAATGGGGGAACCCACATAGTAACAACTATGTACTGCATACTGAATAAATAGGTATGCAGAGGTAGACCCGGGGAACTGAAACATCTAAGTACCCGGAGGAAGAGAAAGAAATATCGATTTCCTAAGTAGCGGCGAGCGAAAGGGAAAGAGCCCAAACCCAGGTCTTTGACCTGGGGGTTGAGGATAGATCATAAATACTGCAATTCCTTAATTGAAGATAGCTGGAAAGCTGCTCCGCAGAAGGTAATAGGCCTGTAAATGAAAAGGAAAAACAGTCAGATCTAATCCAGAGTACCACGAGACACGTGAAACCTTGTGGGAAGCTGGGAGGACCACCTCCCAAGGCTAAATACTACCTAGTGACCGATAGTGAAGAAGTACCGTGAGGGAAAGGTGAAAAGAACCCCGGAAGGGGAGTGAAATAGAACCTGAAACCGTGTGCCTACAACCGGTCGAAGCACTTTATATGTGTGACGGCGTGCTTTTTGTAGAACGAGCCAACGAGTTACGATATGTAGCAAGGTTAAGTACTTAAGGTACGGAGCCGAAGGGAAACCAAGTCTGAATAGGGCGTTGTGAACGCAAGTTCACGAAGTTGCATGTCGTAGACCCGAAACCGGGTGACCTATCCATGGCCAGGATGAAGCGGAAGTAAAATTCCGTGGAGGTCCGAACCACGTTGGTGTTGAAAAACCATGGGATGAGCTGTGGATAGCGGAGAAATTCCAATCGAACTCGGAGATAGCTGGTTCTCCTCGAAATAGCTTTAGGGCTAGCGTCGATTAATTGAGTAATGGAGGTAGAGCACTGAATGGGCTAGGGGCTGACAACAGTTACTGAACCCTATCAAACTCCGAATGCCATATACTTTTATTTCGGCAGTCAGACTGCGAATGATAAGATCCGTAGTCAAAAGGGAAACAGCCCAGACCATCAGCTAAGGTCCCAAAGTGTAAGTTAAGTGGAAAAGGATGTGGGATTTCTAAGACAACTAGGATGTTGGCTCAGAAGCAGCCACTCATTTAAAGAGTGCGTAATAGCTCACTAGTCAAGAGATCCTGCGCCGAAGATGTCCGGGGCTAAAACTTACCACCGAAGCTATGGGTGTACACAATTGTGTACGCGGTAGAGGAGCTTTCTGTACTGGCTGAAGTCATACCGTAAGGAGTGGTGGACGGTACAGAAGTGAGAATGTTGGCATGAGTAGCGAGAGTTAAGTGAGAATCTTAACGGTCGAAAACCTAAGGTTTCCTGAGGAAGGCTCGTCCTCTCAGGGTTAGTCGGGACCTAAGCCGAGGCCGAAAGGCGTAGGTGATGGACAATCGGTTGATATTCCGATACCACCAATGGACGTTATTAGAAATGGGATGACGCAGGAGGATAAGATGTGCACACTATTGGATGTGTGTCTAAGCATTTAGGCGGAGCAAGCAGGCAAATCCGTTTGCTCTTAACGCTGAGATGTGATGGGGAAGGGAATTTATTCCCGAAGTATCTGATTCCACGCTGCCAAGAAAAGTCTCTATCGAGGATATTGGTGCCCGTACCGCAAACCGACACAGGTAGGTGAGGAGAGAATCCTAAGACCATCGGAAGAATTGTTGTTAAGGAACTCGGCAAATTGACCCCGTAACTTCGGGAGAAGGGGTGCCTACGTAAGTAGGTCGCAGAGAATAGGCCCAAGCAACTGTTTAGCAAAAACACAGGTCTCTGCTAAAGCGAAAGCTGATGTATAGGGGCTGACGCCTGCCCGGTGCTGGAAGGTTAAGGGGATTACTTAGCGCAAGCGAAGGTATGAACTTAAGCCCCAGTAAACGGCGGCCGTAACTATAACGGTCCTAAGGTAGCGAAATTCCTTGTCGGGTAAGTTCCGACCCGCACGAATGGCGTAATGATTTGGGCACTGTCTCAACAACACATCCGGCGAAATTGTAGTGCAAGTGAAGATGCTTGCTACCCGCGATTGGACGGAAAGACCCCGTAGAGCTTTACTGTAGCTTAGCATTGAATTTCGGTATTGTCTGTACAGGATAGGTGGGAGACTGAGAAACATGGGCGTCAGCCTGTGTGGAGTCATCCTTGGGATACCACCCTGACAGTACTGAGGTTCTAACTGGAGGCCATGAATCTGGTCACAGGACATTGTTAGGTGGGCAGTTTGACTGGGGCGGTCGCCTCCAAAAAAGTAACGGAGGCGCCCAAAGGTTCCCTCAGCGCGGTTGGAAATCGCGCGAAGAGTGCAAAGGCAGAAGGGAGCCTGACTGCGACACTTACAAGTGGAGCAGGGACGAAAGTCGGGCTTAGTGATCCGGTGGTACCTCGTGGGAGGGCCATCGCTCAACGGATAAAAGCTACCTCGGGGATAACAGGCTGATCTCCCCCAAGAGTCCACATCGACGGGGAGGTTTGGCACCTCGATGTCGGCTCGTCGCATCCTGGGGCTGAAGTAGGTCCCAAGGGTTGGGCTGTTCGCCCATTAAAGCGGCACGCGAGCTGGGTTCAGAACGTCGTGAGACAGTTCGGTCCCTATCCGTCGCGGGCGTAGGAAATTTGAAGGGAGCTGTCCTTAGTACGAGAGGACCGGGATGGACAAACCTCTGGTGCACCAGTTGTCACGCCAGTGGCATCGCTGGGTAGCTATGTTTGGAAGGGATAAACGCTGAAAGCATCTAAGCGTGAAGCCCACCCTGAGATGAGATTTCCCATAACGCGTGTTTTTAACACAAGTTAGTAAGACTCCTGGAAGACCACCAGGTTGATAGGTTAGAGGTGTAAGCATGGTAACATGTTCAGCTGACTAATACTAATAAGTCGAGGGCTTGACCTAAATAATTAAAAGTAAAGCGATATATACTTCTTTCGCAGGAACTATTTCTTTCGTAAGAAAGAAACTAAGCTTCTGAAAAAGAAGAAGATTAATTCACTGTGCAATTTTCAGAGAATATTCATATTCTCAATCTGGTGATTATGGCATGAAGGTAACACCCGTTCCCATACCGAACACGAAGGTTAAGCTTCAATGCGCCGATGGTACTGCAGGGGTGACCTTGTGGAAGAGTAGGTTGTCGCCAGGTAAGAAAAGAACCGCTAAGTATAACTTAGCGGTTTTTATTTTGGTTAAAAATAATTAGACTATTAAAATTTTAGTATTAATTTTAATAGTCTAATGAAGTCGAAATGGTCTTACTTGTTTTGGCGAAGTTGAAATACTTGGGGTATTGATTGAGAGGCTATGTATTTTTATAAGTTGGGCTAGTTATTATGAAGAATAGTATAAAATTTTTAAATATGAGAATTGAAGAATCACGTAGTAGCAAAAAAAATTGGTAAACGGTACAAAGGTCTTATAATATTAAACAGAGTATGTACGTTATTAATATCAATGATACTTACCCATGTGTATCAGGATGCGAAATATTGAATTATTTAGACTTATATATAGAAATATGAATATAATCTAGCTAGAGTACCTATGTTGTGAAATTACGTTTTTATTTATGTGATAGAATACTCCTTGTCGTCACAAACGAGTGGCACGATAAACTAACTGTTTAATATGTTTTCAAATGAAAATAAGTTTTAAAAAGTTGTTGACAAAACAAGAAATACCTAGTAGAATAGTAGAAGTCGTCACATGATGACAAAACAAATTGGTCTTTGAAAATTAAACAGAGAAATAGGTAAAGATAGCGAAATAATATTTCGTTAAACCAGTTAATTACTTTAGTATAAAGTAAAATTTAGTCGTAAGACTAAAAGTATGTAATGAGCTTGCTAACCAGCTTAACAGTTGGCGCAGATTAATCATTTCAACTAAAAAAGTGTAAACTTTTAAATTGAGAGTTTGATCCTGGCTCAGGACGAACGCTGGCGGCGTGCCTAACACATGCAAGTCGAGCGATGATTCGTCTCCTTCGGGAGACGTTGATTAGCGGCGGACGGGTGAGTAACACGTGGGTAACCTGCCTCAAAGAGGGGAATAGCCTCCCGAAAGGGAGATTAATACCGCATAATATGTTTTGGTCGCATGATCGAAACATCAAAGGATTTTTCTTCGGAAAATTCCACTTTGAGATGGACCCGCGGCGCATTAGCTAGTTGGTGAGGTAACGGCTCACCAAGGCGACGATGCGTAGCCGACCTGAGAGGGTGATCGGCCACATTGGAACTGAGACACGGTCCAGACTCCTACGGGAGGCAGCAGTGGGGAATATTGCGCAATGGGGGAAACCCTGACGCAGCAACGCCGCGTGAATGATGAAGGCCTTCGGGTTGTAAAGTTCTGTCTTCTGGGACGATAATGACGGTACCAGAGGAGGAAGCCACGGCTAACTACGTGCCAGCAGCCGCGGTAATACGTAGGTGGCAAGCGTTGTCCGGATTTACTGGGCGTAAAGGATGCGTAGGCGGACATTTAAGTCAGATGTGAAATACCCGAGCTTAACTTGGGTGCTGCATTTGAAACTGGGTGTCTAGAGTGCAGGAGAGGTAAGTGGAATTCCTAGTGTAGCGGTGAAATGCGTAGAGATTAGGAAGAACACCAGTGGCGAAGGCGACTTACTGGACTGTAACTGACGCTGAGGCATGAAAGCGTGGGGAGCAAACAGGATTAGATACCCTGGTAGTCCACGCCGTAAACGATGAATACTAGGTGTCGGGGGTCGAACCTCGGTGCCGCCGTTAACACATTAAGTATTCCGCCTGGGGAGTACGATCGCAAGATTAAAACTCAAAGGAATTGACGGGGGCCCGCACAAGCAGCGGAGCATGTGGTTTAATTCGAAGCAACGCGAAGAACCTTACCTAGACTTGACATCCCCTGCATAACCCAGAGATGGGTGAAGTCCTTCGGGACAGGGTGACAGGTGGTGCATGGTTGTCGTCAGCTCGTGTCGTGAGATGTTGGGTTAAGTCCCGCAACGAGCGCAACCCTTATCATTAGTTGCTACCATTAAGTTGAGCACTCTAGTGAGACTGCCCGGGTTAACCGGGAGGAAGGTGGGGATGACGTCAAATCATCATGCCCCTTATGTCTAGGGCTACACACGTGCTACAATGGTGAGTACAAAGAGATGCAAGACCGCAAGGTGGAGCCAAACTCAAAAACTCATCCCAGTTCGGATTGTAGGCTGCAACTCGCCTACATGAAGCCGGAGTTGCTAGTAATCGCGAATCAGCATGTCGCGGTGAATACGTTCCCGGGCCTTGTACACACCGCCCGTCACACCATGAGAGTTGGTAACACCCGAAGTCCGTGAGGTAACCGTAAGGAGCCAGCGGCCGAAGGTGGGATTGATGATTGGGGTGAAGTCGTAACAAGGTAGCCGTAGGAGAACCTGCGGCTGGATCACCTCCTTTCTAGGGAGTAGATGTATTGACTTCGGTCGATGCACAATATCTATTGTAATTAATCGTACCTAGTTCTCTGTTTAATTTTGAGAGACTAATTTTAGTTAACTCTTAGGAGTTAGCTAATTAATAGTTTTTCTTAAAATGTTCTTTGAAAATTGCACAGTGAAAAAAGTTGTTTTAAAAAAATTAAAACTATGAAAATAGTTTATGAATTGATTTAATACAATTTCGCAAAATTAATATAACCGTCTATGTAAATAGACAGAATCAAGGTCAAGCTACAAAGGGCGCATGGCGAATGCCTTGGCACTAGGAGCCGAAGAAGGACGCGTTAAGCTGCGATAAGCTTTGGGTAGGCGCAAATAGCCTGTGATCCAAAGATTTCCGAATGGGGGAACCCACATAGTAACAACTATGTACTGCATACTGAATAAATAGGTATGCAGAGGTAGACCCGGGGAACTGAAACATCTAAGTACCCGGAGGAAGAGAAAGAAATATCGATTTCCTAAGTAGCGGCGAGCGAAAGGGAAAGAGCCCAAACCCAGGTCTTTGACCTGGGGGTTGAGGATAGATCATAAATACTGCAATTCCTTAATTGAAGATAGCTGGAAAGCTGCTCCGCAGAAGGTAATAGGCCTGTAAATGAAAAGGAAAAACAGTCAGATCTAATCCAGAGTACCACGAGACACGTGAAACCTTGTGGGAAGCTGGGAGGACCACCTCCCAAGGCTAAATACTACCTAGTGACCGATAGTGAAGAAGTACCGTGAGGGAAAGGTGAAAAGAACCCCGGAAGGGGAGTGAAATAGAACCTGAAACCGTGTGCCTACAACCGGTCGAAGCACTTTATATGTGTGACGGCGTGCTTTTTGTAGAACGAGCCAACGAGTTACGATATGTAGCAAGGTTAAGTACTTAAGGTACGGAGCCGAAGGGAAACCAAGTCTGAATAGGGCGTTGTGAACGCAAGTTCACGAAGTTGCATGTCGTAGACCCGAAACCGGGTGACCTATCCATGGCCAGGATGAAGCGGAAGTAAAATTCCGTGGAGGTCCGAACCACGTTGGTGTTGAAAAACCATGGGATGAGCTGTGGATAGCGGAGAAATTCCAATCGAACTCGGAGATAGCTGGTTCTCCTCGAAATAGCTTTAGGGCTAGCGTCGATTAATTGAGTAATGGAGGTAGAGCACTGAATGGGCTAGGGGCTGACAACAGTTACTGAACCCTATCAAACTCCGAATGCCATATACTTTTATTTCGGCAGTCAGACTGCGAATGATAAGATCCGTAGTCAAAAGGGAAACAGCCCAGACCATCAGCTAAGGTCCCAAAGTGTAAGTTAAGTGGAAAAGGATGTGGGATTTCTAAGACAACTAGGATGTTGGCTCAGAAGCAGCCACTCATTTAAAGAGTGCGTAATAGCTCACTAGTCAAGAGATCCTGCGCCGAAGATGTCCGGGGCTAAAACTTACCACCGAAGCTATGGGTGTACACAATTGTGTACGCGGTAGAGGAGCTTTCTGTACTGGCTGAAGTCATACCGTAAGGAGTGGTGGACGGTACAGAAGTGAGAATGTTGGCATGAGTAGCGAGAGTTAAGTGAGAATCTTAACGGTCGAAAACCTAAGGTTTCCTGAGGAAGGCTCGTCCTCTCAGGGTTAGTCGGGACCTAAGCCGAGGCCGAAAGGCGTAGGTGATGGACAATCGGTTGATATTCCGATACCACCAATGGACGTTATTAGAAATGGGATGACGCAGGAGGATAAGATGTGCACACTATTGGATGTGTGTCTAAGCATTTAGGCGGAGCAAGCAGGCAAATCCGTTTGCTCTTAACGCTGAGATGTGATGGGGAAGGGAATTTATTCCCGAAGTATCTGATTCCACGCTGCCAAGAAAAGTCTCTATCGAGGATATTGGTGCCCGTACCGCAAACCGACACAGGTAGGTGAGGAGAGAATCCTAAGACCATCGGAAGAATTGTTGTTAAGGAACTCGGCAAATTGACCCCGTAACTTCGGGAGAAGGGGTGCCTACGTAAGTAGGTCGCAGAGAATAGGCCCAAGCAACTGTTTAGCAAAAACACAGGTCTCTGCTAAAGCGAAAGCTGATGTATAGGGGCTGACGCCTGCCCGGTGCTGGAAGGTTAAGGGGATTACTTAGCGCAAGCGAAGGTATGAACTTAAGCCCCAGTAAACGGCGGCCGTAACTATAACGGTCCTAAGGTAGCGAAATTCCTTGTCGGGTAAGTTCCGACCCGCACGAATGGCGTAATGATTTGGGCACTGTCTCAACAACACATCCGGCGAAATTGTAGTGCAAGTGAAGATGCTTGCTACCCGCGATTGGACGGAAAGACCCCGTAGAGCTTTACTGTAGCTTAGCATTGAATTTCGGTATTGTCTGTACAGGATAGGTGGGAGACTGAGAAACATGGGCGTCAGCCTGTGTGGAGTCATCCTTGGGATACCACCCTGACAGTACTGAGGTTCTAACTGGAGGCCATGAATCTGGTCACAGGACATTGTTAGGTGGGCAGTTTGACTGGGGCGGTCGCCTCCAAAAAAGTAACGGAGGCGCCCAAAGGTTCCCTCAGCGCGGTTGGAAATCGCGCGAAGAGTGCAAAGGCAGAAGGGAGCCTGACTGCGACACTTACAAGTGGAGCAGGGACGAAAGTCGGGCTTAGTGATCCGGTGGTACCTCGTGGGAGGGCCATCGCTCAACGGATAAAAGCTACCTCGGGGATAACAGGCTGATCTCCCCCAAGAGTCCACATCGACGGGGAGGTTTGGCACCTCGATGTCGGCTCGTCGCATCCTGGGGCTGAAGTAGGTCCCAAGGGTTGGGCTGTTCGCCCATTAAAGCGGCACGCGAGCTGGGTTCAGAACGTCGTGAGACAGTTCGGTCCCTATCCGTCGCGGGCGTAGGAAATTTGAAGGGAGCTGTCCTTAGTACGAGAGGACCGGGATGGACAAACCTCTGGTGCACCAGTTGTCACGCCAGTGGCATCGCTGGGTAGCTATGTTTGGAAGGGATAAACGCTGAAAGCATCTAAGCGTGAAGCCCACCCTGAGATGAGATTTCCCATAACGCGTGTTTTTAACACAAGTTAGTAAGACTCCTGGAAGACCACCAGGTTGATAGGTTAGAGGTGTAAGCATGGTAACATGTTCAGCTGACTAATACTAATAAGTCGAGGGCTTGACCTAAATAAATAAAAAAGCGAATTCACTGTGCAATTTTCAGAGAATATTTATATTCTCAATCTGGTGATTATGGCATGAAGGTAACACCCGTTCCCATACCGAACACGAAGGTTAAGCTTCAATGCGCCGATGGTACTGCAGGGGTGACCTTGTGGAAGAGTAGGTTGTCGCCAGGTAAACATGGTTTACTAGCTCAGTTGGTAGAGCACATGACTTTTAATCATGGTGTCCGGGGTTCGATTCCCCGGTAAGCCACCAAAAAAGCACTTCTTTATGAAGTGCTTTTTTTATTTTTAAATAACACCAGACCTGAAGCATAAAAATATAGCCCTTGCATATCAAGGGCTATAAGTTTTTTTGAAAAACTTTTTCTTAAATGCCCCTGGACAACACCACAGCTCAAATATTATGATAATATTGGAGAGGTAGGTGGGACACAATATGGACAATATTATCATGGCATCCTCCGGACGAAATTTCACTTCTGAAGATATAGAACTTATCAAATAGATAAGAAATAAATATTCTCATTTATCAAGAAGAGAATTAGCGGGCACTGTATGTGAGTTTCTAAACTGGACTACGCCAGCTGGAAGGGCCAAAACACCTCAATGCGTAGCATTTCTAGTAAAATTAGAAGAAGTAGGGATTATTGAACTACCACCTTTAGTCGTCGCATCCAAAAGAGTAGCAATTTCAATAATACCGGACTTTGATATAGATATCACTCCTATAATAGGGGATCTAAAAGATTTTGAGCCAATAAATTTAGAGATTGCAAGAGCCGGAGCCCAATTGAAACTATGGCGAAAATATGTTAATGATTATCATATGTTGGGAGATAAGCAGGTATTTGGTTCTAGATTGTACTATTTTGTTAAAAGTGGAGATAAGAAGCTTGGGTGTCTTCAATTTTTCGCGTCAGCGTGGGCACTTAAATCACGTGATGAATGGATAGGATGGAGTATTGAAGATAAAAATGTAAGGCTTCATTTTATACTGAATAACAGTAGATTTTTAATATTTCCTTGGGTTAATATCAAAAATTTAGCAAGTAAAGCGTTAGCTTTATCCATAAAACAAATTCAAAAAGATTGGCTCAGAGAATACTGTTATTCGCCAGTGTTATTAGAGGCCTTTGTAGATACCTCTCAATTTGAGGGTACATGTTATAAAGCTTCGAACTGGACATATCTAGGTTATACCAAAGGGCGTGGCAGAATGGACAAAAATACAGAGATATTATTACCTCCCAAAGCTATTTATATGTATCCACTCCAAAAGGATTTTAAAGATTGTCTTAAGGGACTTAAACCATGCAAGGTGGTGAATCCTGATGAGTAGAGTAGAAGAACGACAGAAAAAAAGGGAACAGGAAAAAGAAGTTAAAAACAAAGAGTAATGAACTAAAATCAGTTAGATATGTATGGATATCTGGGAAAGAGCTTACTAAAAGTAATGTAGAAAATCGGTGTATTAAGATCGGACGCTATCGATGGAAAATTGAAAATAATTTTCTTGTAGTGAAACATCAAGGATATCAATATGAACACTGCTTTTCCTATAATTGGAATGCTATGGTTGGATTTCACCATCTTATGAAAATGGGTAGATTAAGGGCGTACGCCCTTGGTGATTAGTATGAATTTAATGTATGTAAATATTTATAGTGCTCTTTCGCGAGGGACTTTTTGGCGTTCAGTTTATTACTAAAAGTGAACTATGAAAATGAATTGAAGCTTATTTTATCAGCAATATTATATAAAAAAAATCTGTGAATCACAAATAGTAATAGTAATTTATAATTTTAAGTTAAATTAGTGCTTGAAAAAAAATCATGCTTCAGCTCTGAAATAACACTTTATTGATTGTGTTTTTTAGTATTTTTATGGTATTATGGTAATGAAAATATAAAATTATAATAATTTTAAAGGAGAGTAATTATGGAGAATAAAGTTTTAGCTATAGTAAATGGAAGTAAAATAACCGAAAAAGATATAGAAAGATCATTATTAAGATTTCCACAGGAAACGCAAGAACACTACAAAACAGAAGAAGGTAAAAAACAATTTTTAGATCAAATGATAAATTTTGAATTAATATATAATTATGCTCTTGATAATGATATGGAGAAAGATCCAGACTATATAGAACAAATGAAGTTGATAGAAAAAGATGTTTTAATACAAGTAGGTGTTAAAAATATAATGGCTGATTTAGATATAACAGAAGAAGAGATTCAAAAGTACTATAAAGATAACAGCCAAATGTTTAAAAGTGGTGAGACTGCATCAGCTAAACATATATTAGTAGAAACCCTAGAGCAAATGCAAGAAATTAAAGCGGAAATAACTAATGGAATGTCTTTTGAGGAAGCGGCTAAAAAATATTCTAAATGTCCATCATCAGCTCAAGGTGGTAGTTTAGGTAGTTTTACTAGAGGTAGAATGGTTCCTGAATTTGAAAAAGTGGCTTTTGAACTACAAGTTGGTGAAATAAGTGAACCTGTTAAGACTCAATTTGGATATCATTTAATACAATTAGATGAGAAAAGTCCAGAAGATGTGAAATCTTTGGAAGAATCTAGGCCTATGATTTTAGAGAATATTTCACACCAAAAACAAAATGAGAAATATACAAGATCCATAACGGAATTAAAAAACAAATATGATGTAGAAATAAAATAAAAGTTTATATTCATAGTTTTAACGACATTTCAGAATGAAAGTCTCCCATTGCTATAAGTGTGAGTATAAAATTCTTTCTGAAGTCGTTAATATTACAGGAGTTATATTATGAGATTAATATAGTAATAACCGTACATATATAATAATATATATAAATGATACAGTATTAGAGGTTTTTATTTACCGGTTACTGTCCTTACTACAAATAAAAATAAAAAGATATTTGAAGTTAAAAATATAAAAATTTAAAAAAATGTTGACAAAATAAGAAATACCTAGTATTATAGTAGAAGTCGTCACATGATGACAAAACAAATTGGTCTTTGAAAATTAAACAGAGAAATAGGTAAAGATAGCGAAATAATATTTCGTTAAACCAGTTAATTACTTTAGTATAAAGTAAAATTTAGTCGTAAGACTAAAAGTATGTAATGAGCTTGCTAACCAGCTTAACAGTTGGCGCAGATTAATCATTTCAACTAAAAAAGTGTAAACTTTTAAATTGAGAGTTTGATCCTGGCTCAGGACGAACGCTGGCGGCGTGCCTAACACATGCAAGTCGAGCGATGATTCGTCTCCTTCGGGAGACGTTGATTAGCGGCGGACGGGTGAGTAACACGTGGGTAACCTGCCTCAAAGAGGGGAATAGCCTCCCGAAAGGGAGATTAATACCGCATAATATGTTTTGGTCGCATGATCGAAACATCAAAGGATTTTTCTTCGGAAAATTCCACTTTGAGATGGACCCGCGGCGCATTAGCTAGTTGGTGAGGTAACGGCTCACCAAGGCGACGATGCGTAGCCGACCTGAGAGGGTGATCGGCCACATTGGAACTGAGACACGGTCCAGACTCCTACGGGAGGCAGCAGTGGGGAATATTGCGCAATGGGGGAAACCCTGACGCAGCAACGCCGCGTGAATGATGAAGGCCTTCGGGTTGTAAAGTTCTGTCTTCTGGGACGATAATGACGGTACCAGAGGAGGAAGCCACGGCTAACTACGTGCCAGCAGCCGCGGTAATACGTAGGTGGCAAGCGTTGTCCGGATTTACTGGGCGTAAAGGATGCGTAGGCGGACATTTAAGTCAGATGTGAAATACCCGAGCTTAACTTGGGTGCTGCATTTGAAACTGGGTGTCTAGAGTGCAGGAGAGGTAAGTGGAATTCCTAGTGTAGCGGTGAAATGCGTAGAGATTAGGAAGAACACCAGTGGCGAAGGCGACTTACTGGACTGTAACTGACGCTGAGGCATGAAAGCGTGGGGAGCAAACAGGATTAGATACCCTGGTAGTCCACGCCGTAAACGATGAATACTAGGTGTCGGGGGTCGAACCTCGGTGCCGCCGTTAACACATTAAGTATTCCGCCTGGGGAGTACGATCGCAAGATTAAAACTCAAAGGAATTGACGGGGGCCCGCACAAGCAGCGGAGCATGTGGTTTAATTCGAAGCAACGCGAAGAACCTTACCTAGACTTGACATCCCCTGCATAACCCAGAGATGGGTGAAGTCCTTCGGGACAGGGTGACAGGTGGTGCATGGTTGTCGTCAGCTCGTGTCGTGAGATGTTGGGTTAAGTCCCGCAACGAGCGCAACCCTTATCATTAGTTGCTACCATTAAGTTGAGCACTCTAGTGAGACTGCCCGGGTTAACCGGGAGGAAGGTGGGGATGACGTCAAATCATCATGCCCCTTATGTCTAGGGCTACACACGTGCTACAATGGTGAGTACAAAGAGATGCAAGACCGCAAGGTGGAGCCAAACTCAAAAACTCATCCCAGTTCGGATTGTAGGCTGCAACTCGCCTACATGAAGCCGGAGTTGCTAGTAATCGCGAATCAGCATGTCGCGGTGAATACGTTCCCGGGCCTTGTACACACCGCCCGTCACACCATGAGAGTTGGTAACACCCGAAGTCCGTGAGGTAACCGTAAGGAGCCAGCGGCCGAAGGTGGGATTGATGATTGGGGTGAAGTCGTAACAAGGTAGCCGTAGGAGAACCTGCGGCTGGATCACCTCCTTTCTAGGGAGTAGATGTATTGACTTCGGTCGATGCAATATCTATTGTAATTAATCGTACCTAGTTCTCTGTTTAATTTTGAGAGACTAATTTTAGTTAACTCTTAGGAGTTACTAATGAATAGTTTTTCTAATGGGGGTATAGCTCAGCTGGGAGAGCACCTGCCTTGCACGCAGGGGGTCAAGAGTTCGATTCTCTTTATCTCCACCATTAAATGGGCCTATAGCTCAGCTGGTTAGAGCGCACGCCTGATAAGCGTGAGGTCGATGGTTCGAGTCCATCTAGGCCCACCATTTATGTTCTTTGAAAATTGCACAGTGAAAAAAGTTGTTTTAAAAAGATTAAAACTACGTAAGTGGATTGTTAAATCCAAGTAAGCAGTTTATGAATTGATTTAATACAATTTCGCAAAATTAATATAACCGTCTATGTAAATAGACAGAATCAAGGTCAAGCTACAAAGGGCGCATGGCGAATGCCTTGGCACTAGGAGCCGAAGAAGGACGCGTTAAGCTGCGATAAGCTTTGGGTAGGCGCAAATAGCCTGTGATCCAAAGATTTCCGAATGGGGGAACCCACATAGTAACAACTATGTACTGCATACTGAATAAATAGGTATGCAGAGGTAGACCCGGGGAACTGAAACATCTAAGTACCCGGAGGAAGAGAAAGAAATATCGATTTCCTAAGTAGCGGCGAGCGAAAGGGAAAGAGCCCAAACCCAGGTCTTTGACCTGGGGGTTGAGGATAGATCATAAATACTGCAATTCCTTAATTGAAGATAGCTGGAAAGCTGCTCCGCAGAAGGTAATAGGCCTGTAAATGAAAAGGAAAAACAGTCAGATCTAATCCAGAGTACCACGAGACACGTGAAACCTTGTGGGAAGCTGGGAGGACCACCTCCCAAGGCTAAATACTACCTAGTGACCGATAGTGAAGAAGTACCGTGAGGGAAAGGTGAAAAGAACCCCGGAAGGGGAGTGAAATAGAACCTGAAACCGTGTGCCTACAACCGGTCGAAGCACTTTATATGTGTGACGGCGTGCTTTTTGTAGAACGAGCCAACGAGTTACGATATGTAGCAAGGTTAAGTACTTAAGGTACGGAGCCGAAGGGAAACCAAGTCTGAATAGGGCGTTGTGAACGCAAGTTCACGAAGTTGCATGTCGTAGACCCGAAACCGGGTGACCTATCCATGGCCAGGATGAAGCGGAAGTAAAATTCCGTGGAGGTCCGAACCACGTTGGTGTTGAAAAACCATGGGATGAGCTGTGGATAGCGGAGAAATTCCAATCGAACTCGGAGATAGCTGGTTCTCCTCGAAATAGCTTTAGGGCTAGCGTCGATTAATTGAGTAATGGAGGTAGAGCACTGAATGGGCTAGGGGCTGACAACAGTTACTGAACCCTATCAAACTCCGAATGCCATATACTTTTATTTCGGCAGTCAGACTGCGAATGATAAGATCCGTAGTCAAAAGGGAAACAGCCCAGACCATCAGCTAAGGTCCCAAAGTGTAAGTTAAGTGGAAAAGGATGTGGGATTTCTAAGACAACTAGGATGTTGGCTCAGAAGCAGCCACTCATTTAAAGAGTGCGTAATAGCTCACTAGTCAAGAGATCCTGCGCCGAAGATGTCCGGGGCTAAAACTTACCACCGAAGCTATGGGTGTACACAATTGTGTACGCGGTAGAGGAGCTTTCTGTACTGGCTGAAGTCATACCGTAAGGAGTGGTGGACGGTACAGAAGTGAGAATGTTGGCATGAGTAGCGAGAGTTAAGTGAGAATCTTAACGGTCGAAAACCTAAGGTTTCCTGAGGAAGGCTCGTCCTCTCAGGGTTAGTCGGGACCTAAGCCGAGGCCGAAAGGCGTAGGTGATGGACAATCGGTTGATATTCCGATACCACCAATGGACGTTATTAGAAATGGGATGACGCAGGAGGATAAGATGTGCACACTATTGGATGTGTGTCTAAGCATTTAGGCGGAGCAAGCAGGCAAATCCGTTTGCTCTTAACGCTGAGATGTGATGGGGAAGGGAATTTATTCCCGAAGTATCTGATTCCACGCTGCCAAGAAAAGTCTCTATCGAGGATATTGGTGCCCGTACCGCAAACCGACACAGGTAGGTGAGGAGAGAATCCTAAGACCATCGGAAGAATTGTTGTTAAGGAACTCGGCAAATTGACCCCGTAACTTCGGGAGAAGGGGTGCCTACGTAAGTAGGTCGCAGAGAATAGGCCCAAGCAACTGTTTAGCAAAAACACAGGTCTCTGCTAAAGCGAAAGCTGATGTATAGGGGCTGACGCCTGCCCGGTGCTGGAAGGTTAAGGGGATTACTTAGCGCAAGCGAAGGTATGAACTTAAGCCCCAGTAAACGGCGGCCGTAACTATAACGGTCCTAAGGTAGCGAAATTCCTTGTCGGGTAAGTTCCGACCCGCACGAATGGCGTAATGATTTGGGCACTGTCTCAACAACACATCCGGCGAAATTGTAGTGCAAGTGAAGATGCTTGCTACCCGCGATTGGACGGAAAGACCCCGTAGAGCTTTACTGTAGCTTAGCATTGAATTTCGGTATTGTCTGTACAGGATAGGTGGGAGACTGAGAAACATGGGCGTCAGCCTGTGTGGAGTCATCCTTGGGATACCACCCTGACAGTACTGAGGTTCTAACTGGAGGCCATGAATCTGGTCACAGGACATTGTTAGGTGGGCAGTTTGACTGGGGCGGTCGCCTCCAAAAAAGTAACGGAGGCGCCCAAAGGTTCCCTCAGCGCGGTTGGAAATCGCGCGAAGAGTGCAAAGGCAGAAGGGAGCCTGACTGCGACACTTACAAGTGGAGCAGGGACGAAAGTCGGGCTTAGTGATCCGGTGGTACCTCGTGGGAGGGCCATCGCTCAACGGATAAAAGCTACCTCGGGGATAACAGGCTGATCTCCCCCAAGAGTCCACATCGACGGGGAGGTTTGGCACCTCGATGTCGGCTCGTCGCATCCTGGGGCTGAAGTAGGTCCCAAGGGTTGGGCTGTTCGCCCATTAAAGCGGCACGCGAGCTGGGTTCAGAACGTCGTGAGACAGTTCGGTCCCTATCCGTCGCGGGCGTAGGAAATTTGAAGGGAGCTGTCCTTAGTACGAGAGGACCGGGATGGACAAACCTCTGGTGCACCAGTTGTCACGCCAGTGGCATCGCTGGGTAGCTATGTTTGGAAGGGATAAACGCTGAAAGCATCTAAGCGTGAAGCCCACCCTGAGATGAGATTTCCCATAACGCGTGTTTTTAACACAAGTTAGTAAGACTCCTGGAAGACCACCAGGTTGATAGGTTAGAGGTGTAAGCATGGTAACATGTTCAGCTGACTAATACTAATAAGTCGAGGGCTTGACCTAAATAATTAAAAGTAAAGCGATATATACTTCTTTCGCAGGAACTATTTCTTTCGTAAGAAAGAAACTAAGCTTCTGAAAAAGAAGAAGATTAATTCACTGTGCAATTTTCAGAGAATATTCATATTCTCAATCTGGTGATTATGGCATGAAGGTAACACCCGTTCCCATACCGAACACGAAGGTTAAGCTTCAATGCGCCGATGGTACTGCAGGGGTGACCTTGTGGAAGAGTAGGTTGTCGCCAGGTCAATACATGGATCTTTAGCTCAGCTGGTTAGAGCTACCGGCTCATAACCGGTCGGTCCGGGGTTCGAGTCCCTGAAGGTCCACCAAATAACAGTCCTATTAGGACTGTTATTTTTATTTCACTAAAAATATTGGAGTTAATATGTAGTTACATAATATTAAAAATGATATGGTTTTATTAACATAAATAGGCGAACACCTGTGGATAATGTGAATTCATTTGGTATAACTGTTAATATAGTTTATATTAAATGCAATATGTTTATGAAAGCGAAGATATAAAGCTAAGTCTAATATTTGAAATTTATATTTATTTATATTGAAAAAAGATTTACATATAATATTTATGTAAATTCTTTTTTTTATTTAAGAATGATATATTTCAAAAGAAATTTAAAATAAATAATATAATCATCCATATATTAATTTATATCGTTAGCTAATTATGGAATATGTAATAAAATATTATTTTAACAAATGTTACCAAGGTAAAAAATACGCAGACACTTATTCACGTGTGTCAGCATAGTTAATTCTTAGGTTATTGGAGTAATATACAGCAAATGAATAATAATTCTATTATGTAAATGGTAGGTTAAGTATAGGATTTTATTATTATGATAGAATACTCCTTGTCGTCACAAACAGGTAACGATAAAGGTTGATAAGTTAACATTTAATGTTTTAAAAATATTTTAAAAAAAATGTTGACAAAATAAGAAATACCTAGTAATATAGTAGAAGTCGTCACATGATGACAAAATAAATTGGTCTTTGAAAATTAAACAGAGAAATAGGTAAAGATAGCGAAATAATATTTCGTTAAACCAGTTAATTACTTTAGTATAAAGTAAAATTTAGTCGTAAGACTAAAAGTATGTAATGAGCTTGCTAACCAGCTTAACAGTTGGCGCAGATTAATCATTTCAACTGAAAAAGTGTAAACTTTTAAATTGAGAGTTTGATCCTGGCTCAGGACGAACGCTGGCGGCGTGCCTAACACATGCAAGTCGAGCGATGATTCGTCTCCTTCGGGAGACGTTGATTAGCGGCGGACGGGTGAGTAACACGTGGGTAACCTGCCTCAAAGAGGGGAATAGCCTCCCGAAAGGGAGATTAATACCGCATAATATGTTTTGGTCGCATGATCGAAACATCAAAGGATTTTTCTTCGGAAAATTCCACTTTGAGATGGACCCGCGGCGCATTAGCTAGTTGGTGAGGTAACGGCTCACCAAGGCGACGATGCGTAGCCGACCTGAGAGGGTGATCGGCCACATTGGAACTGAGACACGGTCCAGACTCCTACGGGAGGCAGCAGTGGGGAATATTGCGCAATGGGGGAAACCCTGACGCAGCAACGCCGCGTGAATGATGAAGGCCTTCGGGTTGTAAAGTTCTGTCTTCTGGGACGATAATGACGGTACCAGAGGAGGAAGCCACGGCTAACTACGTGCCAGCAGCCGCGGTAATACGTAGGTGGCAAGCGTTGTCCGGATTTACTGGGCGTAAAGGATGCGTAGGCGGACATTTAAGTCAGATGTGAAATACCCGAGCTTAACTTGGGTGCTGCATTTGAAACTGGGTGTCTAGAGTGCAGGAGAGGTAAGTGGAATTCCTAGTGTAGCGGTGAAATGCGTAGAGATTAGGAAGAACACCAGTGGCGAAGGCGACTTACTGGACTGTAACTGACGCTGAGGCATGAAAGCGTGGGGAGCAAACAGGATTAGATACCCTGGTAGTCCACGCCGTAAACGATGAATACTAGGTGTCGGGGGTCGAACCTCGGTGCCGCCGTTAACACATTAAGTATTCCGCCTGGGGAGTACGATCGCAAGATTAAAACTCAAAGGAATTGACGGGGGCCCGCACAAGCAGCGGAGCATGTGGTTTAATTCGAAGCAACGCGAAGAACCTTACCTAGACTTGACATCCCCTGCATAACCCAGAGATGGGTGAAGTCCTTCGGGACAGGGTGACAGGTGGTGCATGGTTGTCGTCAGCTCGTGTCGTGAGATGTTGGGTTAAGTCCCGCAACGAGCGCAACCCTTATCATTAGTTGCTACCATTAAGTTGAGCACTCTAGTGAGACTGCCCGGGTTAACCGGGAGGAAGGTGGGGATGACGTCAAATCATCATGCCCCTTATGTCTAGGGCTACACACGTGCTACAATGGTGAGTACAAAGAGATGCAAGACCGCAAGGTGGAGCCAAACTCAAAAACTCATCCCAGTTCGGATTGTAGGCTGCAACTCGCCTACATGAAGCCGGAGTTGCTAGTAATCGCGAATCAGCATGTCGCGGTGAATACGTTCCCGGGCCTTGTACACACCGCCCGTCACACCATGAGAGTTGGTAACACCCGAAGTCCGTGAGGTAACCGTAAGGAGCCAGCGGCCGAAGGTGGGATTGATGATTGGGGTGAAGTCGTAACAAGGTAGCCGTAGGAGAACCTGCGGCTGGATCACCTCCTTTCTAGGGAGTAGATGTATTGACTTCGGTCGATGCAATATCTATTGTAATTAATCGTACCTAGTTCTCTGTTTAATTTTGAGAGACTAATTTTAGTTAACTCTTAGGAGTTAGCTAATTAATAGTTTTTCTTAAAATGTTCTTTGAAAATTGCACAGTGAAAAAAGTTGTTTTAAAAAAATTAAAACTATGAAAATAGTTTATGAATTGATTTAATACAATTTCGCAAAATTAATATAACCGTCTATGTAAATAGACAGAATCAAGGTCAAGCTACAAAGGGCGCATGGCGAATGCCTTGGCACTAGGAGCCGAAGAAGGACGCGTTAAGCTGCGATAAGCTTTGGGTAGGCGCAAATAGCCTGTGATCCAAAGATTTCCGAATGGGGGAACCCACATAGTAACAACTATGTACTGCATACTGAATAAATAGGTATGCAGAGGTAGACCCGGGGAACTGAAACATCTAAGTACCCGGAGGAAGAGAAAGAAATATCGATTTCCTAAGTAGCGGCGAGCGAAAGGGAAAGAGCCCAAACCCAGGTCTTTGACCTGGGGGTTGAGGATAGATCATAAATACTGCAATTCCTTAATTGAAGATAGCTGGAAAGCTGCTCCGCAGAAGGTAATAGGCCTGTAAATGAAAAGGAAAAACAGTCAGATCTAATCCAGAGTACCACGAGACACGTGAAACCTTGTGGGAAGCTGGGAGGACCACCTCCCAAGGCTAAATACTACCTAGTGACCGATAGTGAAGAAGTACCGTGAGGGAAAGGTGAAAAGAACCCCGGAAGGGGAGTGAAATAGAACCTGAAACCGTGTGCCTACAACCGGTCGAAGCACTTTATATGTGTGACGGCGTGCTTTTTGTAGAACGAGCCAACGAGTTACGATATGTAGCAAGGTTAAGTACTTAAGGTACGGAGCCGAAGGGAAACCAAGTCTGAATAGGGCGTTGTGAACGCAAGTTCACGAAGTTGCATGTCGTAGACCCGAAACCGGGTGACCTATCCATGGCCAGGATGAAGCGGAAGTAAAATTCCGTGGAGGTCCGAACCACGTTGGTGTTGAAAAACCATGGGATGAGCTGTGGATAGCGGAGAAATTCCAATCGAACTCGGAGATAGCTGGTTCTCCTCGAAATAGCTTTAGGGCTAGCGTCGATTAATTGAGTAATGGAGGTAGAGCACTGAATGGGCTAGGGGCTGACAACAGTTACTGAACCCTATCAAACTCCGAATGCCATATACTTTTATTTCGGCAGTCAGACTGCGAATGATAAGATCCGTAGTCAAAAGGGAAACAGCCCAGACCATCAGCTAAGGTCCCAAAGTGTAAGTTAAGTGGAAAAGGATGTGGGATTTCTAAGACAACTAGGATGTTGGCTCAGAAGCAGCCACTCATTTAAAGAGTGCGTAATAGCTCACTAGTCAAGAGATCCTGCGCCGAAGATGTCCGGGGCTAAAACTTACCACCGAAGCTATGGGTGTACACAATTGTGTACGCGGTAGAGGAGCTTTCTGTACTGGCTGAAGTCATACCGTAAGGAGTGGTGGACGGTACAGAAGTGAGAATGTTGGCATGAGTAGCGAGAGTTAAGTGAGAATCTTAACGGTCGAAAACCTAAGGTTTCCTGAGGAAGGCTCGTCCTCTCAGGGTTAGTCGGGACCTAAGCCGAGGCCGAAAGGCGTAGGTGATGGACAATCGGTTGATATTCCGATACCACCAATGGACGTTATTAGAAATGGGATGACGCAGGAGGATAAGATGTGCACACTATTGGATGTGTGTCTAAGCATTTAGGCGGAGCAAGCAGGCAAATCCGTTTGCTCTTAACGCTGAGATGTGATGGGGAAGGGAATTTATTCCCGAAGTATCTGATTCCACGCTGCCAAGAAAAGTCTCTATCGAGGATATTGGTGCCCGTACCGCAAACCGACACAGGTAGGTGAGGAGAGAATCCTAAGACCATCGGAAGAATTGTTGTTAAGGAACTCGGCAAATTGACCCCGTAACTTCGGGAGAAGGGGTGCCTACGTAAGTAGGTCGCAGAGAATAGGCCCAAGCAACTGTTTAGCAAAAACACAGGTCTCTGCTAAAGCGAAAGCTGATGTATAGGGGCTGACGCCTGCCCGGTGCTGGAAGGTTAAGGGGATTACTTAGCGCAAGCGAAGGTATGAACTTAAGCCCCAGTAAACGGCGGCCGTAACTATAACGGTCCTAAGGTAGCGAAATTCCTTGTCGGGTAAGTTCCGACCCGCACGAATGGCGTAATGATTTGGGCACTGTCTCAACAACACATCCGGCGAAATTGTAGTGCAAGTGAAGATGCTTGCTACCCGCGATTGGACGGAAAGACCCCGTAGAGCTTTACTGTAGCTTAGCATTGAATTTCGGTATTGTCTGTACAGGATAGGTGGGAGACTGAGAAACATGGGCGTCAGCCTGTGTGGAGTCATCCTTGGGATACCACCCTGACAGTACTGAGGTTCTAACTGGAGGCCATGAATCTGGTCACAGGACATTGTTAGGTGGGCAGTTTGACTGGGGCGGTCGCCTCCAAAAAAGTAACGGAGGCGCCCAAAGGTTCCCTCAGCGCGGTTGGAAATCGCGCGAAGAGTGCAAAGGCAGAAGGGAGCCTGACTGCGACACTTACAAGTGGAGCAGGGACGAAAGTCGGGCTTAGTGATCCGGTGGTACCTCGTGGGAGGGCCATCGCTCAACGGATAAAAGCTACCTCGGGGATAACAGGCTGATCTCCCCCAAGAGTCCACATCGACGGGGAGGTTTGGCACCTCGATGTCGGCTCGTCGCATCCTGGGGCTGAAGTAGGTCCCAAGGGTTGGGCTGTTCGCCCATTAAAGCGGCACGCGAGCTGGGTTCAGAACGTCGTGAGACAGTTCGGTCCCTATCCGTCGCGGGCGTAGGAAATTTGAAGGGAGCTGTCCTTAGTACGAGAGGACCGGGATGGACAAACCTCTGGTGCACCAGTTGTCACGCCAGTGGCATCGCTGGGTAGCTATGTTTGGAAGGGATAAACGCTGAAAGCATCTAAGCGTGAAGCCCACCCTAAGATGAGATTTCCCATAACGCGTGTTTTTAACACAAGTTAGTAAGACTCCTGGAAGACCACCAGGTTGATAGGTTAGAGGTGTAAGCATGGTAACATGTTCAGCTGACTAATACTAATAAGTCGAGGGCTTGACCTAAATAATTAAAAGTAAAGCGAAGCTTCGAGCGTAAGCGAGAAGACTAAATCACTGTGCAATTTTCAGAGAATATTTATATTCTCAATCTGGTGATTATGGCATGAAGGTAACACCCGTTCCCATACCGAACACGAAGGTTAAGCTTCAATGCGCCGATGGTACTGCAGGGGTGACCTTGTGGAAGAGTAGGTTGTCGCCAGGTAAGAAAAGAACCGCTAAGTATAACTTAGCGGTTTTTATTTTGGTTAAAAATATAAATTCAGGTTGTTTACAAACCCAGTATAATTTTTTTATTATACTGGGTTTTTTACATGCAATTATCCGGTAGCATTTTGAGTTATGGATAAATCTAAAATAACAACTATGTTCTTAGTTAGAAAATCAAAAAAACTTAAAGATAGCAGGCTAGCTATCTTTTTCATATTCTGCACTGCTGCTGTAAGCAGACACTGCTCTTGCACATTTTCTAATCCACGCATATGGCAATAGCGAAGCCCATGTAGTTGTTTTGAATCTGCGAAGCTTCGCTCTATAGTTTCTTTTCTTCTTCTATATATATTTCTGCCTTTATCTGTTCTGGTGAACTTTACCAACATATTCTTTATATCCTTCTCTTGTTATCGTTTTATAATGTAAAGCCCTTAAGTCAGGGCATACGTAACTTTAACATATTGGAATTTATTTTTTGTGTACATTCCTTTTGTATGTGGAGACCTACGGTATCCCATTACAGATTTTAATTCCCTCTCATATAGTTCTTTACATATAATATTTGTAGCATAACCAGCATCTGCACCAACATATTTTGTATTAAAATTAAACTTTTTTATTTGCACATCTAATCTATCGATATAAGGATCAACATCATTTATGTTTCCAGGAGTAACATACACATCAGTAATTATATTATGTCTGCTATCGACAGTTCTGTGATCTAAATATGAGAAGCCTTCCGGCTTGCCATCTCTCATCATATATCCACTGTCATTACGTTATAGAAATGAATTTTGAAATGACAAACTTTGCAGTGATGTAAAGCTGAAATCTAAGAAGTCAGCAGACGTCATAGTAGCATAAGCTTCATGAATCTTATGTGAAGGACTGAACGATAGGAGGTTTTGAAACTTTGAAAAACACAAAGAAATGTGATAACAGCAGACGACTTCATGATGAAGGTTACCTACAAAAGGATAGAGTGGAACTCGAAGAGTATGTAGGAGCGCCGAGCATTTCATTGACGATAGAAAAGCGACAGAACGCCGAAAATAAATACACCAATGGATTGTTTGAAAGGATTATTGACAGAAACAACTTAAATCAAGCATTTAAGAAAGTTAAAGCCAATAAAGGTAGTCATGGAGTTGATGGTATGAAAGTAGATGAACTTCTACAATAACTAAGAGAAAATGGCGCCAGCCTTCGGCAATCACTATTGGAAGGTAGTTATAAACCTAATCCAGTAAGGCGGGTAGAAATACCTAAGCCTGATGGAAAGAAACGACCACTAGGAATACCAACAGCTGTAGACCGAGTAATACAACAAGCTATCGCTCAAGTTTTAAATCCAATATTTGAAGAGAAATTTTCAGATAATAGTTATGGATTTAGACCGAACAGAAGTGCACACCAAGCAATTCAAAAATGCAAAGAATACATGGATAAAGGTTACAAGTGGGCAGTAGATATTGATTTGGAGAAATACTTCGATACTGTAAATCATGATAAATTAATAGGCTTGCTTTATAAAGAAGTAAAAGATGTTAGGGTAATAGCCCTTATAAGAAAATATCTTCAAGCAGGAGTAATGGAAAGAGGCATTTTTAATACCTCTCAAAAAGGTGAAATGGGAATAAGAGTACATCCAAATTCTGTTGAGAAACTTAAATGCAAGCTTAAAGAAATAACAGGAAGAGGTAATGCTATGAGTATGGAACTTCGTGCTATTAAACTAAGACAAGTTATAGTTGGATGGGTAAACTATTTTAAATTAGCAGACATGAAAAGTACACTTAAAACCTTAGATGAGTGGCTAAGAAGAAGAATTCGCTTATGCTATTGGAAACAATGGAAGAGTATTAAAACAAAACATGATAATCTCAAAAGGCTTGGTATTGATGAATACAAAGCTTGGGAATATGCGAATACAAGAAAAGGCTATTGGAGAATATCCCATAGCCCTATCTTAGCAAGAACTTTAACTAATAAACATCTTAAAGAACAAGGGTTTATATCATTAACGGGAAAATTTATGATTAGGTAATTCTTATTGAACCGCCGTGTACCGAACGGTACGCACGGTGGTGTGAGAGGTCGCTAAATAAATTAATTATTTAGCTCCTACTCGATTGTTTGTCAACAGTCTGTTTATTTTGGTTAAAAATATAAATTCATTTTCAACTAAATTAAAATTTACATACTGTACTTAAAACTTTACCTATGCTATCATGAATTACTAAATTTGCTTGTTTGTCATAAGGGGTAGAAGACTTGTTAATAAGAATTAAATTATTTCCTCTAAAATATTTTATGAGATTTGCAGCGGGATATACCACAAGAGAAGTTCCACCCACAATCAGTGTATCAGCAATACTTATTGCTTTAATAGAACAGTTTAAGACATCTATATCTAAACTTTCTTCATAAAGAACTACATCTGGTTTAATAATACCACCACAGACATTACATTTAGGAACTATGGGTTTACTATTTAACATATAATTCAAGTTAAAAAAATTATTACATTCCATGCAGTAATTTTTATGTATAGATCCATGAAGTTCATATACATTTTTGGAACCTGCCATTTGATGCAAACCATCAATATTTTGAGTGATTACAGCTTTTAATTTATTCTTTTTTTCTAGTTTAGATAATGCAATATGTGCATCATTGGGAATTGCATCTGCAAAAATCATATTAGATTTATAAAATTTAAAAAAGTCCTCGGTATGATTTACAAAAAAAGAATGACTTAAAATAACTTCAGGAGGAAATTTCAAATCATTTTCTAGTTTATATAAACCCTTTGCAGAACGGAAATCAGGAATACAACTTTCTGTAGATACGCCTGCACCTCCAAAAAAAACTATATTAGTAGTATTTTTTATAATTGTTTTTAATAATTCATAACACATAACCTCAACTCCTTAACTATAGTATAACAGTCTAAAAAAAGTTAGTTGTTATTAATAAGAAAATAAAATATAATAGGAGAATTCAAAATTTATAAATATAGTAAAAAACTATATACTTATCCTAGTGTATCAATATGTGATATTGTTAGAATTAATAGTGAATAGCGGAGATAAATGAGAATAAATTGAATATATGAACCATAATTCAAATATACAATTATTTTATTATGGTAAAATAATTCTTGTCGCTGAAAGACAGTGACGGTAGATACGAATAACAAATTGGTCTTTGAAAATTAAACAGAGAAATAGGTAAAGATAGCGAAATAATATTTCGTTAAACCAGTTAATTACTTTAGTATAAAGTAAAATTTAGTCGTAAGACTAAAAGTATGTAATGAGCTTGCTAACCAGCTTAACAGTTGGCGCAGATTAATCATTTCAACTAAAAAAGTGTAAACTTTTAAATTGAGAGTTTGATCCTGGCTCAGGACGAACGCTGGCGGCGTGCCTAACACATGCAAGTCGAGCGATGATTCGTCTCCTTCGGGAGACGTTGATTAGCGGCGGACGGGTGAGTAACACGTGGGTAACCTGCCTCAAAGAGGGGAATAGCCTCCCGAAAGGGAGATTAATACCGCATAATATGTTTTGGTCGCATGATCGAAACATCAAAGGATTTTTCTTCGGAAAATTCCACTTTGAGATGGACCCGCGGCGCATTAGCTAGTTGGTGAGGTAACGGCTCACCAAGGCGACGATGCGTAGCCGACCTGAGAGGGTGATCGGCCACATTGGAACTGAGACACGGTCCAGACTCCTACGGGAGGCAGCAGTGGGGAATATTGCGCAATGGGGGAAACCCTGACGCAGCAACGCCGCGTGAATGATGAAGGCCTTCGGGTTGTAAAGTTCTGTCTTCTGGGACGATAATGACGGTACCAGAGGAGGAAGCCACGGCTAACTACGTGCCAGCAGCCGCGGTAATACGTAGGTGGCAAGCGTTGTCCGGATTTACTGGGCGTAAAGGATGCGTAGGCGGACATTTAAGTCAGATGTGAAATACCCGAGCTTAACTTGGGTGCTGCATTTGAAACTGGGTGTCTAGAGTGCAGGAGAGGTAAGTGGAATTCCTAGTGTAGCGGTGAAATGCGTAGAGATTAGGAAGAACACCAGTGGCGAAGGCGACTTACTGGACTGTAACTGACGCTGAGGCATGAAAGCGTGGGGAGCAAACAGGATTAGATACCCTGGTAGTCCACGCCGTAAACGATGAATACTAGGTGTCGGGGGTCGAACCTCGGTGCCGCCGTTAACACATTAAGTATTCCGCCTGGGGAGTACGATCGCAAGATTAAAACTCAAAGGAATTGACGGGGGCCCGCACAAGCAGCGGAGCATGTGGTTTAATTCGAAGCAACGCGAAGAACCTTACCTAGACTTGACATCCCCTGCATAACCCAGAGATGGGTGAAGTCCTTCGGGACAGGGTGACAGGTGGTGCATGGTTGTCGTCAGCTCGTGTCGTGAGATGTTGGGTTAAGTCCCGCAACGAGCGCAACCCTTATCATTAGTTGCTACCATTAAGTTGAGCACTCTAGTGAGACTGCCCGGGTTAACCGGGAGGAAGGTGGGGATGACGTCAAATCATCATGCCCCTTATGTCTAGGGCTACACACGTGCTACAATGGTGAGTACAAAGAGATGCAAGACCGCAAGGTGGAGCCAAACTCAAAAACTCATCCCAGTTCGGATTGTAGGCTGCAACTCGCCTACATGAAGCCGGAGTTGCTAGTAATCGCGAATCAGCATGTCGCGGTGAATACGTTCCCGGGCCTTGTACACACCGCCCGTCACACCATGAGAGTTGGTAACACCCGAAGTCCGTGAGGTAACCGTAAGGAGCCAGCGGCCGAAGGTGGGATTGATGATTGGGGTGAAGTCGTAACAAGGTAGCCGTAGGAGAACCTGCGGCTGGATCACCTCCTTTCTAGGGAGTAGATGTATTGACTTCGGTCGATGCAATATCTATTGTAATTAATCGTACCTAGTTCTCTGTTTAATTTTGAGAGACTAATTTTAGTTAACTCTTAGGAGTTAGCTAATTAATAGTTTTTCTTAAAATGTTCTTTGAAAATTGCACAGTGAAAAAAGTTGTTTTAAAAAAATTAAAACTATGAAAATAGTTTATGAATTGATTTAATACAATTTCGCAAAATTAATATAACCGTCTATGTAAATAGACAGAATCAAGGTCAAGCTACAAAGGGCGCATGGCGAATGCCTTGGCACTAGGAGCCGAAGAAGGACGCGTTAAGCTGCGATAAGCTTTGGGTAGGCGCAAATAGCCTGTGATCCAAAGATTTCCGAATGGGGGAACCCACATAGTAACAACTATGTACTGCATACTGAATAAATAGGTATGCAGAGGTAGACCCGGGGAACTGAAACATCTAAGTACCCGGAGGAAGAGAAAGAAATATCGATTTCCTAAGTAGCGGCGAGCGAAAGGGAAAGAGCCCAAACCCAGGTCTTTGACCTGGGGGTTGAGGATAGATCATAAATACTGCAATTCCTTAATTGAAGATAGCTGGAAAGCTGCTCCGCAGAAGGTAATAGGCCTGTAAATGAAAAGGAAAAACAGTCAGATCTAATCCAGAGTACCACGAGACACGTGAAACCTTGTGGGAAGCTGGGAGGACCACCTCCCAAGGCTAAATACTACCTAGTGACCGATAGTGAAGAAGTACCGTGAGGGAAAGGTGAAAAGAACCCCGGAAGGGGAGTGAAATAGAACCTGAAACCGTGTGCCTACAACCGGTCGAAGCACTTTATATGTGTGACGGCGTGCTTTTTGTAGAACGAGCCAACGAGTTACGATATGTAGCAAGGTTAAGTACTTAAGGTACGGAGCCGAAGGGAAACCAAGTCTGAATAGGGCGTTGTGAACGCAAGTTCACGAAGTTGCATGTCGTAGACCCGAAACCGGGTGACCTATCCATGGCCAGGATGAAGCGGAAGTAAAATTCCGTGGAGGTCCGAACCACGTTGGTGTTGAAAAACCATGGGATGAGCTGTGGATAGCGGAGAAATTCCAATCGAACTCGGAGATAGCTGGTTCTCCTCGAAATAGCTTTAGGGCTAGCGTCGATTAATTGAGTAATGGAGGTAGAGCACTGAATGGGCTAGGGGCTGACAACAGTTACTGAACCCTATCAAACTCCGAATGCCATATACTTTTATTTCGGCAGTCAGACTGCGAATGATAAGATCCGTAGTCAAAAGGGAAACAGCCCAGACCATCAGCTAAGGTCCCAAAGTGTAAGTTAAGTGGAAAAGGATGTGGGATTTCTAAGACAACTAGGATGTTGGCTCAGAAGCAGCCACTCATTTAAAGAGTGCGTAATAGCTCACTAGTCAAGAGATCCTGCGCCGAAGATGTCCGGGGCTAAAACTTACCACCGAAGCTATGGGTGTACACAATTGTGTACGCGGTAGAGGAGCTTTCTGTACTGGCTGAAGTCATACCGTAAGGAGTGGTGGACGGTACAGAAGTGAGAATGTTGGCATGAGTAGCGAGAGTTAAGTGAGAATCTTAACGGTCGAAAACCTAAGGTTTCCTGAGGAAGGCTCGTCCTCTCAGGGTTAGTCGGGACCTAAGCCGAGGCCGAAAGGCGTAGGTGATGGACAATCGGTTGATATTCCGATACCACCAATGGACGTTATTAGAAATGGGATGACGCAGGAGGATAAGATGTGCACACTATTGGATGTGTGTCTAAGCATTTAGGCGGAGCAAGCAGGCAAATCCGTTTGCTCTTAACGCTGAGATGTGATGGGGAAGGGAATTTATTCCCGAAGTATCTGATTCCACGCTGCCAAGAAAAGTCTCTATCGAGGATATTGGTGCCCGTACCGCAAACCGACACAGGTAGGTGAGGAGAGAATCCTAAGACCATCGGAAGAATTGTTGTTAAGGAACTCGGCAAATTGACCCCGTAACTTCGGGAGAAGGGGTGCCTACGTAAGTAGGTCGCAGAGAATAGGCCCAAGCAACTGTTTAGCAAAAACACAGGTCTCTGCTAAAGCGAAAGCTGATGTATAGGGGCTGACGCCTGCCCGGTGCTGGAAGGTTAAGGGGATTACTTAGCGCAAGCGAAGGTATGAACTTAAGCCCCAGTAAACGGCGGCCGTAACTATAACGGTCCTAAGGTAGCGAAATTCCTTGTCGGGTAAGTTCCGACCCGCACGAATGGCGTAATGATTTGGGCACTGTCTCAACAACACATCCGGCGAAATTGTAGTGCAAGTGAAGATGCTTGCTACCCGCGATTGGACGGAAAGACCCCGTAGAGCTTTACTGTAGCTTAGCATTGAATTTCGGTATTGTCTGTACAGGATAGGTGGGAGACTGAGAAACATGGGCGTCAGCCTGTGTGGAGTCATCCTTGGGATACCACCCTGACAGTACTGAGGTTCTAACTGGAGGCCATGAATCTGGTCACAGGACATTGTTAGGTGGGCAGTTTGACTGGGGCGGTCGCCTCCAAAAAAGTAACGGAGGCGCCCAAAGGTTCCCTCAGCGCGGTTGGAAATCGCGCGAAGAGTGCAAAGGCAGAAGGGAGCCTGACTGCGACACTTACAAGTGGAGCAGGGACGAAAGTCGGGCTTAGTGATCCGGTGGTACCTCGTGGGAGGGCCATCGCTCAACGGATAAAAGCTACCTCGGGGATAACAGGCTGATCTCCCCCAAGAGTCCACATCGACGGGGAGGTTTGGCACCTCGATGTCGGCTCGTCGCATCCTGGGGCTGAAGTAGGTCCCAAGGGTTGGGCTGTTCGCCCATTAAAGCGGCACGCGAGCTGGGTTCAGAACGTCGTGAGACAGTTCGGTCCCTATCCGTCGCGGGCGTAGGAAATTTGAAGGGAGCTGTCCTTAGTACGAGAGGACCGGGATGGACAAACCTCTGGTGCACCAGTTGTCACGCCAGTGGCATCGCTGGGTAGCTATGTTTGGAAGGGATAAACGCTGAAAGCATCTAAGCGTGAAGCCCACCCTGAGATGAGATTTCCCATAACGCGTGTTTTTAACACAAGTTAGTAAGACTCCTGGAAGACCACCAGGTTGATAGGTTAGAGGTGTAAGCATGGTAACATGTTCAGCTGACTAATACTAATAAGTCGAGGGCTTGACCTAAATAAATAAAAAAGCGAATTCACTGTGCAATTTTCAGAGAATATTTATATTCTCAATCTGGTGATTATGGCATGAAGGTAACACCCGTTCCCATACCGAACACGAAGGTTAAGCTTCAATGCGCCGATGGTACTGCAGGGGTGACCTTGTGGAAGAGTAGGTTGTCGCCAGGTAAATGTGGCTGGATAGCTCAGTCGGTAGAGCAGAGGACTGAAAATCCTCGTGTCCCTGGTTCGATTCCTGGTCTAGCCACCAAGTTATGGCGCTATAGCCAAGCGGTAAGGTCAAGGTCTGCAAAACCTTTATTCCCCGGTTCAAATCCGGGTGGCGCCTCCAAAACACTTTGTAAATTTACAAAGTGTTTTTTTTGCGTCCAGTATGTTTCTGGAGCCAATATGCTGAAAAAAGCTATGTAACCTAATTAACGGAGGATTGTACAATAAATATTTGAACCTAATTACACGACGTCTACCTACTTGATTATTTTAGATATGCTCAGTTCATTTTTTTAGTAGATATAAATAAAATATCTATAATGTTTATTAAAATTAAGAAATATAGCGAAAAAGCTAGAAATATCTATATTGATGCATATGGATTAGTATAAACAATGTATATGGGCATATATTATGGTATACGCACTATAGTGAGCTTAGCACAAGTAGATTAATATATGAAATGCTAGTATAATCACATATGTTGGGCACAAAACTATGTATGCCTAGCACTTTTAATTGGTTTAGGGGGTCTGGCTTTCATGTATAAAGAGATGGTTCAAAGAAAAAAGTTTCCAGCTATAATATTGTTGTTTATTACATTAATTACATTTATATGCCTATCAGACGTATTACCTAAGGCAAGTATAGGCAGAATAAATATTAAAACGGTTGTAACTATGTTCTTTAATACACTAATGGTTGCTCTTTGTTATATTGAGTTCTCAAAATGTAAGGTTAAGTATAAGTATTCAATTGTAGCAGATCAATTCATTATTCATAAAATAAAAGGTGAAGAGGTTAAAATACTAGAAGATATTAAATTAAAGGATATAGATTATATTGGTAAATATAGAAACTATAGTGCAGATATTCATATTAGTAGCAGTAAAAAGTATATTTGTTCTACGTTTATTGGTAGTAAGTTTTGTTGTGTATATAAAGTAGGAGATAAATTTAAAAAGTTTTATTTTGAGCCTAGTGATGGTCTTATGAATAAAATTAAATTACTAAAAGAAAAATCATATTTTAAAAATAAATAATAGATTATAAGAAGTATAATTGAGTTAGGATTACACTTCTTTTTTATTGTAAAAATAACATACAAATTTTATTTGTATGTTATTTTAATTCAAGTGCAATTTCTTTTAATAAATCTTCTTTCTCAATAATGTCGAGGCCTGTTAAGGCAAGAGCTTCTGCAGCTTTTATCATATTATTTTTACAAAAATCTGTTTGAGTTTCTAGAGCAAACACGGGTGATGGGCAACTCATCGAGGAATCTTCTGTAATAGATATGGATGGATATATGCATGGAGTAATATGGCTTATAGAGCCTATTCCCAGGCCATATAGAGTATTTTTACAACAAGCAATATCGATGATGCCACATTCTTTTAAGTTGTGTGTAAATATTCTTGATAAAGATTTATTAGTCAAAAGTTCTTGTGAGGGCAATTCAAATATGCTTATTTCTCCAGTTATATTCATTATTTGAGACAGTGATTGAATAAAGTCTACAATAGTTTTTTCTAGAGATTTAGCTTCTTTTAGGCTAGGAGCTTTCAAATAAAATTTGACCTCTGATTCAGAAAATGCATTAAGGTATGAAGAGGCATTTTCTATAGAAATGGTATCAATAAAATAACTGTTGTCTAATCCTTTTAACAATTGACTTAATGTATTAAGTATAAATAAATAGGCATCTAAAGATGAAAAGTTACTAAGAATTTGATTGTTATTATTAATAGTTTGGTGACATTTAAGTTTAATTGGAATTGTAGCCATGGAGGTGCCGCTTTCCGCATTGCTTGTATCACAGTGAGGAGCAATAATAACATCCATATCATCAAAACATTTTTCCTTTGTTAAAGCTAATTCTGAGCCATTTGTGTACTCGCCTGGGCATCCTAATAGAATTACACTCCCACCGCTTTTAGATATTACTTTTGATAATCCTAAAGCTGCCGCAATAGAAATGCTAGCATTCACGTTATTACCAAAAATATGACCTACATTTTCAGTAGATGTGTATTTGCATATATAGCATATCTTAGGGTGGCCATTTCCATATTGAGCATAAAAAGAAGTAGGAATACTACAATAGTTTTCTTGTATTTCAAAATCATGAGATTTTAACATATTTATTATGTAAGAATAACATTTATATTCTTTATAACTCGTTTCTGGATTAGTATAAAGGTAATTTGATAAATTATGGATATCTTCTTTTATACTGCTTATATAACTTATAATTTCTTGTTTCATGCCTTTTCCCCTTTCAAAAGTTTAATACTTATTAACACATTTAGTATAACCAAAGGTACACAAATATATTGATAATAACAAATAAAATTTTATAGGTTCAAATATTAATTTTATATAGCTATTTATGGCATAAAATGTAGATAAATATATTTTAAATTATTATGTGGACAAAATAAGAAACCGTACTTAGTTGAATAAAATATAGTATAAGAGGCTATAATTTAGGTAGTTTTTAGTTAGCAAGTTTAAGGGGGAAATTATGAAAAAAGAAAAATGTATTATATGTAGAAAGCCTCTAAATGATGGTATAATAATAAATGGAATAGGAATTTGCAATAATTGCGAAGGAAGAATTATAGAATCAAAGGCTAATACTGATTTTTATGAATATTACAAGAACTGTATAAGAAAGACTTTGGTGCAGTTTATACCAAGAGGAGTGACTAAGGATTGTCAAGATTACCACTTGTAGATGGAGTGTTGAAATATATAAAAGAACAAAATGTTTCCTTTTGTACGCCAGGGCATAAGGGAGGGCTTGGTTTTTTTAAAACGATAAGGGGCAAGGAGCTTTACGAAAATTTTATAAAAGGGGACATTACTGAGGTTGATGGATTAGATAATCTTCACCATGCAGAAGGAATAATAAAAGAGTCTCAACAATTATTGAGTGAATACTATGGAAGTATTAAATCTTATTTTCTAGTGAATGGTAGTACTAGTGGAAATTTAGCTATGATTTTTTCATCCTTCAATGAGGGTGACAAAATCATTGTAGAGAGAAATTGTCATCGCTCGATATTTAATGCCATTATTATGAGAAAACTAAAGCCGGTATATATTAAAAATAAAATTCATTCAAAATATGATGTTCCTTTTCCTTTAGATAAGGAGCATTTTTGCACTTTAATTAATGAAAACAAAGATGCTAAAGGGATTATTGTTACCTACCCAAATTATTATGGTATATGCTTTGATTTACCATATATTATAGACATAGCTAGAAAATATAATATTAAGGTATTAGTAGATGCCGCTCATGGCGCGCATTTTGGTGCCAATAAGTTATTACCCGAAAACCCCTTGAAAATGGGTGCTAATATGGTAGTTATGAGTGCACATAAAACTCTACCTAGCCTAACTCAAACAGCTTTTTTACATGTGGGAAAAGACACGGACATTAGTAAGGTAGATTTCTATACAAGTGTGTTTTTAAGTACAAGTCCATCATATATGTTTTTGTGTTCAATGGATTATGCAAGATTTTATATTCAAGAGTATGGTGGGAATGGTTATGAAGAGTTAATTAAAATATGTAAGTTTAATAGAGATAGAATCAATAGATTAGGCAAATTTCACATTATAGGTCAAGAAGATTTACGTGATATATCAGAGAAGTATACTGAAGAAGATAATAAGTATACTATGGATTTAACTAGGTATATATTAAATGTACCTAAGGGGTATAGTGGACATAAGTTATTAGAATATTTAAGAATAAACAAAATTCAAGCTGAAATGAGTGATAGTAGAAATGTAGTTTTAATATTTTCTCCCTTTAATAATCAGCAAGATTTTGAAGAGTTATACATAGCTCTGAAAAACTGTGATATGAACACTTTAAAGGGGAAATATGTAGAATTAATAGATTATGGTATGCCAATTCCAATTATGTACCCATATGAAGTAATGGATAGAGAAAAAACTCTGGTAGAGTTAAAAAATTCAGAGGGTAAAATAAGTGCGGTAGCAATAGTTCCATACCCGCCAGGAATACCTATTGTAATGCCTGGAGAAAGACTGGATGAGGATACTATAGCTGTGATAGAATATTATTTGCAATGCAATGTAACAGTGCTTGGAATTAATGATGGGAAAGTAGCAACATTAGAAAAATAGATACTATTAATATTGGTGGAGGGGATTGAATGGAAAGAGGGCGTCTAATAGCACTAGAAGGCCCAGATGGTTCAGGGAAAACTACTCAAATACAATTACTAGAAAAGCATCTAAAAGAATTGGGATATGAAGTAGTAAGAACTAGGGAACCGGGCGGCACAGAAATTAGTGAGAAAATCAGAGAAATAATATTGGATAATGGTAATTGTAATATGAGTTATATGTGCGAGGCATTACTTTATGCTGCGTCTAGGGCTCAACTAGTTAGTGAGGTTATAAAGCCAGCCTTAGACCTGGGTAAGATAGTTATATGCGATCGTTTTGTATATTCTTCAATGGTGTATCAAGGCATTGGTCGCGGACTCGGACTGGATAGAATAAAAAGCATGAATGAAGCCGCTTTAGATGGATTAGAAGCAGATTTAATATTTATGATTACCATCCCCTATGAAGAAGGATTAAATCGAAAAAAATTGCAAAAGACTCTAGATCGTTTAGAAAATGGTGGGAATGAATTTCATAAAAAAGTTTTTGAAGGTTACTTAGATATTTGTAAAAAATATGGTAAAATAGAAGTAATAAATGGTAATAGGAATGTAGATGAAATACATAAAGATATAATAAACAGAATAAAAAAAATAAAATTATAAAAAGGATGGGGTTAAATGAAATTAGTTATTGCAATAGTACAAGATGATGATGCAAATGATTTAATTGAGCAAATAACAGACAAGGGTTTTAGGGTTACAAAATTAGCTACAACCGGAGGGTTTTTGAAATCAGGAAATACGACATTACTAATGGGTGTTGATAAAGAAAAGGTAGATGAGGTTTTAGCTATTATCGAGGAAGTATGTAAGGAAAGAAAGCAAATAATATCATCACCTTCACCTGTAGCTGGTTCTACTGGAGTATATATGCCATTCCCTATTGAAGTGGAGGTAGGTGGAGCAAATGTATTTGTAGTTGACGTAGATAAGTACATAAAGGTATAACTAATTAGAAGCAAGTATATATAAATCTATACTTGCTTCTATGTATGGAGGATTAAAATGAGTTTTGAGAGCATAATAGGTCATAATAGTATAAAGAATCAAATAAGTAAATCTATAGACGCAGATAGGTTATCACATGCTCACCTTTTAGTTGGAGAGGATGGAATAGGCAAAAGTATACTAGCTAAGAATATAGGGTTAAAGATTTTAGGGAAAAATCAAGATAGGCAATATGTGGATTTGGTGGAATGGAGAATAGAAAAGAACAAAAGTACGATAGGGGTTAACTCTATAAGAACTTTAATTGAAGAAATTAACAAAAAACCTTATGAAGGTGATAAGAAAGTTATTATTATTTACAATGCTCATAAAATGACGGTGCAAGCTCAAAATGCTTTTTTAAAAACGATTGAGGAGCCACCTAAAAACGTGATTATACTTTTATTATGTGAAAATCTCGAAGTTATACTGGACACAATAAAATCAAGATGCCAAATACATAAACTTAAGAATTTAAACGTAGGTGAGATGGAAGAGTTTTTAAAAATAAATTATTATGATTTATCTTTAGAGGAGATAAGAGTTATTATAGCTTTTAGTGATGGAATACCAGGAAAAGCTGAAAAGTTTATTCAAGATAATAATTTCAAGGATATTAGAAATATTACCTTGGAAATATTACTTAATCTTAATAAAGTTGGAACTGAAGAGCTAATTAAATATGAAAAAAAATTATCTAATCAAAAAGAAAATTTTGAAGAAATATTAACTGCATTTCTTTCGTATATTAGGGATACTATAATATATAAAGAAATTGAAGAAGAAAGTTTAATTCTTAACATAGATAAGTTATTAAGTATAAAAGAATTGGCTAATATATTTTCATTTATCAAATTAAATGGTATTATAAGCATAATAAATGATACTAGGGAGAATTTAGTTAGGAACGTTAACCCGGGGTTGGCGTTTGAAGTAATGCTATTTAAAATGCAGGAGGTTTAACATGGTTACAGTAATAGGAGTACGATTTAAAAAAGCTGGTAAAATATATTATTTTAGTCCAAATGGTATAGATATTCAAAAGGAAAATAAGGTTATTGTTGAAACAGTAAGAGGGATAGAATTCGGAGAATGTGTTATTGGCATAAAGGAAATACGAGAAGATGATATAGTATCTCCTCTTAAATGTGTCATTAGAAAGGCTACAGATGGAGATGCAGAAAAAGACTTAGAAAATAAAATAAAAGAAAAGGAAGCCTATGAGATATGCTTAGATAAGATACATAAACATGAACTGGATATGAAACTCATAGATGTAGAGTATACTTTTGATAATAATAAAGTTATATTTTACTTTACAGCAGATGGAAGAGTGGATTTTCGTGAATTAGTAAAGGACTTAGCGGCGGTATTTAGAACCAGAATAGAACTTAGACAAATAGGAGTTAGGGATGAGGCAAAAATGATAGGTGGGCTTGGACCGTGTGGTAGGCCTATGTGTTGTTCAACCTTTTTGGGTGAATTTGCACCAGTGTCTATAAAAATGGCTAAAGAGCAAAATTTATCATTAAATCCTACAAAAATTTCAGGTATTTGTGGTAGACTTATGTGCTGTCTAAACTATGAGCAGGACACATATGAAAGAATAAGAAAAACTTTACCTACGGTAGGATCTATAGTAGACACACCTTATGGTAGAGCAGAAGTTATCGGGAATAGTGTTGTAAAAGAAACTGTGAAAATTAAGATAAAACTTAATGGTAGCGATGAAGAAATAGTAGAGGTTAAAATCGAAGACTTAACATTAATTTCTGGAAGATATGAAGATGCTGTTATTGTGGAGAATATTAAATTAGAATTAGATGAAAATGAGGAGGATTCATATGTTGTAAAAGAATTATTTAAGGATAACTAGGGGGGTAAAGATGAAGTCAGTTATAAAAGTATACAATATGAATACTTCGAGGGATATCAGTAACATTAATGTAGCAATATCAAATAATCAAGGAGTAGTTGCTTGCCAAATAAATAGTGTAAGTAAGGAAATAGAAATAATATATGATGATTATTTTGTTTCATTGGATAATTTAATTGAGTCAATTGAGGTAGCCGGGTATACGGTTATATAAAGAAACCAGAGGAATTTTATCTGGTTTCTTTTCTTAGTTTTTTGATATATTTAATCATCACCTACGGTGCTGCACAGCTTCGAAGAAGATGAATTAACGACTTAAGAAGGAGATTTATAATCCCAATTATAGAAGTGGGAAACTTTCCTTCTGAAATGTCGTTAAAAAGTAAAGTATAAATGACTTCATATGAATACACATTTTAGAATTGGAGATAATAATTTTGAAGGGAGGCTTAAAATATGAAGAAATTAGCAGTGCAAAAGGGATTAAACCCAATTAAAGATTACTTGAGTGACGAAGGATATACAGTCAAAGAATTTGATAATAGAAAAAAGAATGCAGGTAATTTTTTAAATAAGTATGATGCGGTTATTGTTACGGGTGAGAATCAAAATATTATGGGGATAGAGGATACTATATCAAAAACTTCAATTATTAATGCAACTGGAATGACAGGTGAAGAAGTTAAGAAGGAAATAGAAAAAAATAGTAAATAACAAAAAGTAATATATCGGTATATAGAGGCTGTTAACTTATATTCAAAGGTTAACAGCCTATTTTTGTCGTTGAGTCACATTTAAGGCATACTGATAACTTTTGCAAAAACATAAATCAAGTTAGTTTAAATAACAATAAAATGTATTAGAGGTATGAGAATTTTAAATTAAGTCAATAATTTAAATGTAAATCATTGATAATAAATATGAAAGGGGTTTTAAATATGAGTATGAAAAAAGGAATAATTGGTATATCTACGATTGCTGTAGTAATGTTAGGAGTGTTTTTTTCTATAAAATTTATTGGAGGAAGAGAGAATGTAGCTAATGTAAAATTACAAGAGGATAGTATAGTGCAAAGCGATAAATCAATACCTATAGATAATAATGAGACATTAACAAATAAAAATACTCAAGAGAAAAGCACTAATGAAATGGATACTGCTTATATAAATGACAAAACTAACGTTGGAATGTATACTGTTAAAGAAAATGACACAGTGTTTAGTATAGTAAAAACGTATACACCTAGTCAGGACAAAAGCAAAATGGTTGAATTTATTAAAAGAAGGAATGGTATAAATGAATCTTACAAAATTGCAGCGGGTCAGAAGATAGTAATTCCTTATGAAAAAGCAATTCAAGCTTCGACTGATGTAGTTGAAAAAGCTAAAGCAGATAAAACAGATAAAACAGCTGTAGTTAAAAAATCTAAAACTGGTGACTACACTGTTAAAAGCAAAGATACATTAACTTCAATTGCCAAAAATAATATGACTTCATATAATGTGAAAAAAGCGATAGAAATGTTAAAAGAAACAAATAAAATTACAAATGAGGATGCTATAAAAGAAGGCACAATTATTAATATTCCAAAATAATAGCTATAAAAAAGAAGTGTAATTTTGATTATCTCAAAATACACTCCTTTTTTATAGTGCAAGTAGTTGATGGATTAAATCATATCCTGTGGAGTTACACAGCTTCGAATAAAATGAATTAACTACGGTAAAGTTGAAACAAATATTAGTTTGTTAAATCCTAAGTATTTGCATTTTACTACTTTCAGCAAAAATAAAGTCACCATCCAAAGTTAATAAAAAGTCTATATTATTGTACTCCGCAGTAGCTATGTGGAAAGCATCATTTACAGATAATAAGTTTTCACACATAAATTTTTTAACTAGAGATATACACTCTTCAGGAATGTTAAGATATTTTATATTTATAATTTTTTCTAGTTCTGAAATTATTTCTACGGACTTATTGTAATAGATATTCAATAAATTTCTTTTCATAGAATTTTTAGAAATATTATCAAAATACCTTTTATATGGAATATGAATAAGTCTGTCTTTTTTCTTTTCCTTTAATATTTTTGTATCATGACGGCTAAAGCTACTTGCTATAGATCTAATATTGACGGCTGAGTTATAGGGTCTATTATTGCTTATTTTACATTGGATGTCACTAATGAACAATTTATAAAGTATTTTATTTAAAACTTCTGCAGAGATGATACTGGTAGTGTAAAACTCACAACTTCCTTCAGAAAGTTGCTTTAAGCATGATAAACAATCACTATGCTTAATATCGTCATCATATATTAAGCTGAGCAAGAAGGATGCATCTAATAAAACAGAATTTTTATTGAAAACTATATTTTTAAAAGGATATAATATTAATTGCATTTTTAACCTCATTATAATCGATTATTATATAATTAATATATATTCAACAATGTTTACTAATAGTAGTTTTATAATTAATTAGATTAGTGATAAATAAAATAAAATATATTTATTATTTTATAATCGGTATTCTCTTGATTTAGCAATAAAAATTGAGGTATACTTCTTTTGTTGTTATGTATAAAGTAAATATAGATTTCATAGAAAGGAGATACATAATGGAGTTTTTAGGAAATGATGAAACTTTAGATGATCTTAATTTAAAGGGAATTCATGTTATTCAAAAAAAACATGCTTTCCGATTTGGGGTGGATGCAGTATTACTTGCTAATTTTGCTAAAGTAAGAAGAAATGCTAAAGTTGTTGATTTATGTACTGGTACAGGAATAATTCCTTTCATATTAGCAGGTAAAACATATGCAAGTAATCTAATTGGTGTGGAAATTCAAAAAGAATTTGTTGATATGGCGAATCGATCCGCACGATATAATGATTTAGAACATAAAATTAAATTTATAAATGGAGACTTAAAGGATATAGAATTCATTAAAAGCATTCCCAAGGTAGAAATTGTTACAGTTAATCCACCTTATAAACTTCAAAATTCAGGATTAATAAGTTTAGATGATAAGAACGCTATAGCAAGACATGAGATTTGTTGCACATTAGAAGATGTAATTATTGCATGTAGAGCTTTGCTGAAGGATAATGGGCGGATGTATATGGTACATAGGCCTGATAGATTAGTTGATATTTTATGTGCTATGAGAAAACATAGAATTGAGCCTAAACGTATAAGAATGGTGTATCCTAGTGTAAATAAGGCGCCTAACATTGTACTCATCGAGGGACAAAGAGATGGAGGAACCTTTCTAAAATGGGAGCCCCCTCTTTATGTTCACACTGAGGATGGTGGGTATACTCAGGAAATTGTTGATATGTATAATTCAAATACAATAGAATATTAAATAATTTAAAGGTAGAGCCAATTAATGCAAATATTAAAGTAAAGGGTGATAAGAATGTCAGGAAAATTATACTTAGTTCCAACCCCTATAGGCAATTTAAAGGATATAACGCTCAGAGCATTAGAAGTGTTACAAAATGTAGATATAATAGCGGCAGAAGATACGAGGCAAAGCTTAAAATTACTGAATCATTTTAATATAAAAAAACCACTTATAAGCTATCATCAACATAATGAACAAGGAAAAAGTCAAAATATAATTGAGCAAATAAAAGAAGGTAAAAATATAGCTATAATTAGTGACGCAGGATCGCCGGGAATATCAGACCCGGGAAGTGTAATAGTTTTAAAGTGTATAGAACAGAACATAGAATTCGTAGTGCTTCCTGGAGCTACTGCAATTACTACTGCACTTGTATATTCAGGTCTTGATACTACAAAATTCATATTTAGAGGATTTTTACCTAGGGAAAATAAAGAGAGAAAACCTATTATTGATGATTTAATAAATAGAAGTGAAACTTTAATTTTCTATGAAGCTCCTCACAGACTCTTAAAAACTTTAGAATTTTTATATGAAAATGTTGGGAATAGGAAAGTATCAATGTGTAGAGAACTTTCAAAAATGTATGAAGAAATAATTAGGCTGAATTTGGAAGAAGCTATAGCTTATTATAAGCAGAACTCCCCAAGAGGAGAATATGTATTAGTAATTGAAGGTAAGAGTAAGGATGCTATAGATAAAGATGAAAGAGCTAAATGGGATTCATTAACTATAGAAGAACATATACAAAAATATATGGATGAAGGAATAAATAAAAAAGATGCAATGAAAAAAGTCGCAAAGGATAGGATTATGCCTAAATCAGAAGTATACAAGTATTCATTGGAAATTTAACCAATGTTTCCATTGAGGTTTTGTGCAAAGTAGTGTTATAATAAAAATGTCGATTTAAGAAGAAATAAATTAAATACATATATATATTTTTTGATATGGGGGGATTGGGTTGCGTAAAAAAATAATATCGCTTATAGTAACAATTGGACTGGCTGCTACAATAAATATACAGGTATTGGCAGATCCATTATCTGATAAGCTTAGTAATCAAAAGAGTCAGCTTGAGGAGCAAAAAAACGAGTACAAGAAAATACAAGATAATGTTGCGGATATAGAAGTTTCAATTGAAAAATTGGATTCGGGCATAGGAAAAATGGGTATAGAAGTGGACAAAACAAAAGCTAAAATAGGTGAAACTGAGAAGCAAATAGAAAAAACAACAAAAAATATACAGGTTGCAGAGGCTAATATTAAAGAAGAAGAAGACTTATTTAATAAGAGAATGCGAAGCATGTATATGAATGGTGTGGATAGCTATTTGGAAGTTTTATTGAATTCCGAAGGAGTAGAAGATTTTATTTCAAGAGTTGACAACATTAAAAAAATTGTGGAATATGATAATAAAATTATTGGAGAATTAACAGCTGAAAAGAGTAAAATTGAAAACAAAAAGGTTGTGCTTGAAACTGAAAAAACTAAGTTATTAGTGTTGAAAACTGATAATGAAAATAAGATAGGCAAGCTTAAAGAAAAAAAGCAAGAACAAGATGCATTAATCAAGGAAGCTGAAAAGAAAAAACAATTATATTTTGGCAAGATTAATGATGGACAGGCTACCGTAGATGCTACTATGAAGCAAATACAACAAATAAGAGATGATGCGGCGGCTAAGGCTAGTCAATCTAATACTACTCAATCTAATACTACTCCATCTAGAGGATCAGGATCAGCGTCACTTAGCTCTAATGCGATAGTTGCTTATGCAAGTAATTATTTAGGAACACCATATGTTTGGGGTGCTGCTGGTCCTCAATATTTTGATTGTTCTGGTTTTATGCAACATATATATAATCATTTCGGAGTATCATTAAGCCGAACTACTTATACACAGATAAATGAAGGATCATATGTACCTAGAGAAGCTTTGCAACCGGGAGATTTAATTTTCTTTGGTTCATCGTCAGATCCACATCATGTGGGGATGTATGTAGGTAATAACTCATATATTCATGCACCTCGTACGGGAGATGTGATTAAAATATCAGCATTGACAAGAGGAGATTACCTTACTGCAAGAAGAGTTAAGTAATTATGAATGAAAACAGGCTATTTTAATAGTCTGTTTTTTATTCACAAGAAAATTGTAAAATTTGATTTTTATAAGACCGTAAATTGGCCACAGAAAACACAAGATGGATGATATTTTCTGTGGCTAATTACCTAATAGCAATGTAAACGAATTCAAAAAAGTTGCAATATTGATAATGCTAGATTAAGTATCTGCAAATACTATATTGATAGCAAAAGAAGGAATAGAAAAGATATGTGGTATTGCTGAGGGGGGTAATAAGTTCGAGGGTATAAACATGGCTGACTAAAGTAGGAGTGGATTAGGTAAGCTATTTTATTGGAAGAGTAGATAATATAGAAACAGCTAGTTTGCAAGTGATTTCAGATGTAGCTAAAATCACTTGCAAACTATAATAATTTATTTAAATAAGATAGAAATTAAATAGCAGAAAAAGATAAAAATTGAAAGTAGAAAAATAATTTGATACTCTTTTCTCCACACAAGGATTAACAGTTTATGAACAGGTGATAATATATCATGTGGATAAAAAACTTGTCAAAATTACTTTTAATATGTAAATGCTTTTAAATAAGGCTTTCAGTGTAAACTAAATTATCCACAGCTTCTGTTGATTAAATGTTAAAAACAGTGGATAACTTAATTATAATGATTGGAATTTGGATGTTTGCAATATTAACTGTGAATTAAATCAAATTGTACAACGAGAATCATGTAAAAGAATAGACTATATTGCGTATTATAAATAATGTTAAAAATTAGTGGTTTTTTCAAACCGATAATTTATATTAACCTTTATTTATTATTAAAATTTACAGAGTAAAGAAAAAATAACATTAACACAGTAATATTTTTATTTAAATATACTATGACATATGAATATGTTTTTATATGCGAATGTAAGGTTAGTCATTTTCAAACTTCTACGGAAATAATGCAAATTATAAAAAAAAGAAAATAACTTGTAATAGGCTATACATACCTTATAATATAACTATATATATAATTATATGCTAAAGACTAGAAAATATATTTTATTAAGTATATTAATTTTTGGAAGGTGACAAATGGTGGATAAGGCTAAATTTACTCTAGATAATATAAGTTCATTATCAAAATCGATATCAGAAAACAACATAATTCTGTATGAAGAGTTACCTCAGTACGATTTGTTTTTATCTCAAGTGATTGATTACTTAAATGATAAATTTGATGCTGATAATTACACTAATAATATAGTACAGAATTATATAAAAGGCGGAGTTATATCGAAACCAGAAGATAGTAAAAAAAGAGGCTATACAAAGTTACATCTTGCCCAATTAGTGTTACTTAGTTACATGAGACCTATACTTACATCAGAGGAAATTAAAAAAGTATTTAGGCTAGCTTTTAATGAAATTAATGATAGGGAAGATGATATTATTTCATGGGAAAAAGCCTATAAAATTTTCGCTGATATGCAAAAGGAAAGCCTTAATCATTTTGTAAAAAATCAGTTTTGTGATAAATCAAAATTACAAAGTATAATTAATGCTTTAGATTTAAAAGAAAGTGACGAAGAAAGAATAACAGTGTTTTTAGTTGTAATGACATTGGTATCACAAGCTAGTGCTATAAAAAAATTAATACGAAAAATTGTAGATGATTATGAAAATTAAAAAATAAACAAGTGGATATTAATTATTTTAAGCAGGGGATAACGGTTATTTGTTAACTTTTAGAATATACTAAAAGTTAACCAATAAAGAAAGTAAAAATAAGAGAGGGGAAATTATTATGTTTAACTTAAGAAACAGAAACTTTTTAACTTTGATGGACTTTACTCCAAAGGAAATAAACTACTTTTTAGATTTAGCTATGGATTTAAAAAAAGCTAAGTATGCAGGTACAGAACAACAGAACTTAAAAGGTAAAAACATTGCGCTAATATTTGAAAAGAGTTCTACAAGAACAAGATGTGCGTTTGAAGTAGGCGCACTAGACCAAGGAGCCCATGTAACGTACCTTGGACCTACAGGAACTCAAATTGGTAAAAAGGAATCTGTAGCAGATACAGCTAGAGTTCTTGGAAGAATGTATGATGGGATAGAATATAGAGGATATGGCCAAGAAATAGTTGAAGAACTAGCAAAATATGCAGGAGTGCCTGTATGGAACGGATTAACAACTGAAGACCATCCAACACAAATTCTTGCAGATTTTCTAACTATAAAAGAACACTTTGACAAACCATTAAGCAGCATTTCATTTGTATATGCTGGAGACGGAAGAAACAACATGGCAAATGCATTGATGATAGGTGCTGCTAAAATGGGTATGGACTTTAGAATTGTATCACCAAAGAGCTTATTCCCAGAAACATCATTAGTTGCAAAATGTAATGAAATTGCTAAAGAAACAGGAGCAAAAATTACTATTACAGACAGCGTTGATGCAGGAGTTAAAAATGCAGATGTAATCTACACAGACGTATGGGTTTCTATGGGCGAAGCAGACGAAGTTTGGGCATCAAGAATAGAACTATTAAGACCATACCAAGTTAATATGGAAATGCTTAATAAGACCGGTAATAAAAACGTTAAATTCATGCACTGTTTGCCAGCTTTCCATGATTTAAAGACACTTGTTGGTAAAGATATATTTGAAAAATATGGTCTTGAAGGTTTAGAAGTTACAGATGAAGTATTTGAAAGTAACCATTCTATTGTATTTGATGAAGCAGAAAACAGAATGCATACAATCAAAGCAGTTATGGTTGCAACATTAGGAAATTAATGTAGGTTTAAATAGTATCAGCAAGTAAATCAAAATTAATAACATTTTTAGCATAAATAGTAGTACACCATAATATTTATTAACTTATAGTTAATAAATATTAAAGGGGTAGATGGATATGCTAAATAAGATACCAACATTAATTTATGATCTGTGTGGGGACAAAGTAGAAGTTATGAGTTACACGAAAGTTTTTTTCGAAAATAAGAATGAAGAGGGTTATGTGCTTCATGTAGAGCAACATGATAGAACTACATCTATAAGTGAGTTTGATTTAGAGAAAAGAGAAGATAAGTATTATTGCACTAGGAAATTGTTTAGTTAACTAAATTTTTGAACATAGTTTTAACGATATTTATTTAATCACACAAGCTTTATAATTAATAAAGTTTGTGTGATTTTCTGCGTTTATAGTAATATTATATATTTGTAGTATAATCAAATAATGACAAGTATATTTTAACAGCATTTAAGAAGGAAAGTACATTAACTTCTATAAGTAGGGGTAGCTACCATAGCAAAAAAAAGAAAACTTCAGTGGGAGTCTAAATCTCCTTCTAAAGTCGTTAATGCATCTTCTTTGAAGCTGTGCATCTTCTTCGAAGCTGTGCATCTTCTATGAAGATGTTACAGCTTCGCAGAAGATGATTTAACTTGTAAAATAGAAAATATTGTCTATAAATATAAGGGTGAATTAATCGATAAATAGTGTAAATCATAAACTTCTAGGGAAATTAATAGTTTATACACTGTTAACTTCCCTAGAAATGGTTTATAATTTTATAAAATTAATGTATGAAATGTAATAAGTCTGGACAAAGGTATGTTTATCTATAGTATAGATATAATAATAATTGGTGCAGGGGGTAAAATATGCTAAGCCAGAAAGAGAAAATAATGATTTTAGAAAATTTTGCAGAAGAAAATCAACCTATAGAAATAATAAATGAATTAAATGATGGACAATCTGTTGCAGCGGTATATACTGTGGAATTTAGTGAATCGCGTAAACTAGGAGTTTTAAAGATCCAAGAAATGAATGAAAGTGGATTACATAATAAAGCATTCTTACAAGCAATAGAGAATGGAATTGAAGGATATATTCCTAAAATTATTGATGAAGTGGAAATACAATGTGAAAATAATTTAAAGAGATTTGGAGTTTTATATGAATTAGGCGGAGATAATGTACTGGGGATTAAAACATTGAAATATTCAATGGAAAATGAATTAGCATTAGTTAAGCAAACTTCAGAACAAGTAGCTAAATTTTTATATAATTGGAATAAACCTCATACCTCTGAAATTAAATCTCCTATTGATATAATGAAAACTTCCTTAGGTTATAGATTTATGGATGAGAAATTTATAAAGGGTTTTGAAACATTAATGATTGATGAGGATAAAAAATGGTTAGTTATTGATGGAGTTGATAAATTTTTTCCAAATCCATATAAATTTTTTGCAGATGAAAAGGTGTGGTGTGGTCGTAAAATAAAATATTTAGATTCATGTATACATGGTGATTTGCACGGAGGAAATATAATTGTTTCAGTAAAAAAACCGTCTATTATTGATTTTGGAAGTTACCAACTTCATAGTAATATTTTTTATGATACAAGGTATTTGGAAATACACTCTTTAATGGACTATTTAAAATTCGATAACAATAAACAAAGAAAATTTTGGATTAGTTTATGCGAGGAATTAACAAGAAATGTTAAGTATGTTGATATACCAGATGGAGAGGGAGCTAGTATATTGAGAGATATAATACCAGAATTAAGACATGGTATAGACTATTTGCTCTCGGATTCTAGAAATAAACTATATGAGCCATCTTTTTATTTAGCTGGAGTTTCTGCAGGATTGAATTTCATTCGTAAAACAAAGGATGCAAATAAAAGGATGGCAGCAATGATATATACAATGTATAACTTAAGAGCAGTTTTAAAGCATGAACTTATAGATTTATATAATCCTAGTTTATTATCGAGCACTAGTGTTCAGTGGTTTTTAGATGAAGCTTCAATAAGTGAGTATCTAGATAATGATTCAATATATAAAATTGATGAAAAGGCATATCACATTTCGGGTATAATAAAAAATAAGTCTATAGAGCTTACAGTTGAGCCTATTATAAGCTTAAACAGTGGTAAGGTTAAATCATTAGAAATACTAGTCAGGGATTCAAGATTAGAATTTTTTCCGGATGAAATGTTTGAAAAAGCTAGACTTACCGGGGATTTAGAAAACCTTACTATGCTAGCTTGTGACAAATTAAATAACTATCTAAACAAACTTGAACCATTCATTGAAGAAGGATTATTTTTTAAGCTCCAATCGGATACAACTAGGCATACTATAAAAAAAGTTATAAAGAAATTGCAAGGGACAAACTTAGTTTTAGAAATTACACAACGTATACCAAGAAGTGCATTTTGGCGTAATTTTGCTGATGAATTAAAATTCAAATTGGCTATGGACAACTTTGGAGAAGGTAACTCTAATATGGTAGAATTAATAAAGATGAAGCCACATTTTGTAAGGATTTCTCAGGAAATAGTAAAAGATGTGCATAAAGATGAAATAAAAGCATTGATGATAGAACATATGGTTAAAATGGGTATCAAGACAGGAATGAAAATTATAGCCGAGGGAATACGAACTTTGGAAGAAAAGGAAAAGCTAATGGAACTAGGTGTTGAATATGGACAAGGTACATATTTTTCTTCAGCTATGCTTATTGATCATGCAGATTATGAAATTTGGAAACAAGGATTTTAGAATTTTAACGGCAGTTCAGAAGGAAATCTCCCAGTTCTATAAGTGGGAGTTACAGACCCTAACAAGCAGAAAACTTCAGTGGGAGTATAAATCTCCTTCTGAAGTCGTCAATTTATCTTCTGCGAAGCTACTTCAGCTCCGCGGGAGATGATTTAAGGCCATTTCTTTTATAGAAAGTGGCCTTAGTTTATATATTTTATAGAAAACTATAAAGTTTTACTTTAAAAGACAAATGGCATTAGAAGAGATTCCCTCTAGGCGACCAGTAAAACCAAGGCATTCCTCTGTAGTAGCTTTAATATTAACTTTATCTATAGGCAATTGTAGAGCAGTTGCAATATTTTTTACCATAGGGGGTATATGTGGTGCCATTTTAGGTTTCTGTGCAATTATCGTAGCGTCAATATTTTCTATTATATAATTCTTATCTTTTATTAAACTACCTACATATTTAAGTAGGACAATGCTAGACATGCCTTTATATTTAATATCAGTATCGGGGAAATGAGTTCCAATGTCACCAAGAGCCGCAGCGCCTAGAAGAGCGTCTATGATAGCGTGAACAAGAACGTCTGCATCTGAATGCCCTAGTAATCCAGCTTCGTGCGGTATGGTTACTCCACCAAGTATTAAATTTCTACCCTTAACTAATTTATGAACATCATAGCCCATTCCAATTCTCAAGCGAATTACCTCTTTTCAATTTAATTTATAGATATTTTAAATATATGGAAATGTAGCAGTAGGAATATATGCTTTTCTTTATATAATATAGCATTCCATAAGAAGGTAATCAAGAAATTTTATTAGGGTAACATATTAAAATGTGCAGTGAGGTACTCACGGACTTATAGTAATAGGTAGATAGTGAGAAAATAGCCGATAAGTTATCAACATGTTATCCACAAAACTGTGGATAGTGTGCATAACTTAATAATAAAATTTTGAAATATTTTATTCGAAATACAAGTATTTACAAAAATTATTCTTGAAATGTCTATAATTAACACTAGCAAGTATTCAGTAACATCAACTCCACATATTATCCACAAAAAAGCTGTGGATAATATGTATAATCCTTAAATAGTTTATAAAAATTTACAAAAATATACATAGTTTTAGTGCATTTGTGGATTAGTAAATCTTAATGTGTACAATCTGTGAGTCTAAATAAAAAACAGTAAAATATTTCAAATCATTAACAAAGTTATAAAAATAATAGAGTGGAATATAACGCCATATTTATAGAAAAACGAAATATAGTTACTTAGAAAGAATTTTAAAAGATTAAGAAAATTTTATCAAGTATTTTACTGATAGCTATAACGAATTGTTTAGTAGCTTGAGTAAGCAACAAAATGCAATTGAAAATGTATTAGCTACAAGGGAGTAAAAAATTAAAAAGATGGAGACTGTAGGGAGGACCATAGAAGAAATTATGTTTGAATCAGTACGAAAAATTGTGGATTCTTTTCATAGAAAGAGACTAAAATATTATTTGAAGTTGAGGTGAATAAAGGAATAATTACTAATGATTTTAAAGAGATGTTTACAAAAAAAAGCAGAAGTTAAATAAGATAGTTATTATTAACTAAGATTAACAAGTTATCCACAATTTCTGTGTGAATAATGTTGATAACTTTTATATAAGACAAAAAGCACACGAATTTGTGTGCTTTTTAACTAAATTTAAGCATAGAAACTGATGGTTTAAGCATTTTCAGTTTTAATTGAATCAGAAATTAACTTATTAATACCGGCTAGTTCTTTTTGCGTTAGATATCTCCATTTCCCAAGGGGCAAGTTATCTATAGAAACATTCATAATTCTAAGCCTTTCGAGTTTCACAACAGCATAGCCTAGATTCTCACACATTCTTCGTATTTGACGGTTAAGGCCTTCTGTTAAAATTATCTTAAAGACATATTTGCTTTCTTTTTTTACAAAACATTTTTTAGTTATAGTATTTAATATAGGAATACCATTTGCCATACTCTTTATGAAATTAGGGGATATAGGTTTATCTACAGTAACAATATACTCTTTTTCGTGGTTATTGCCTGAACGTAAAATTTTATTCACAATGTCTCCATCGTTAGTTAGAAATATAAGACCTTGAGAAGGTTTATCAAGACGACCAATGGGGAAAATTCTTTTTTTAAAATTTATAAAATCTATGATATTTCCATTAACTTTATGTTCTGTAGTGCACGTTATTCCAACAGGTTTATTGAAAGCTAAGTAGATCAATTCCACCTTATGTTTTAATGGTTTGCCATTTATTTCAATGTAATCAGCTGCAGATACTTGAGTGCCCATTTCAGGGATTTTGCCATTTAAGGTGACATTGCCTTTACCAATCAGTTTATCCGCTTCACGTCTAGAGCAAAAACCTGTTTCGCTTATAAATTTATTTAATCTAATTTTTAAAGCACTATTTTCATAGGGCTGAATAATGTTCTTCTCTTTTTCATTAGGTATGATTTTCATTTTGCACCGTCCTTTGTAATTATAAAATAAGATTAAGGTGAACAACTCATATTATATGGTTAAATAATCTCCTGCGGAGCTTTAAATCATTATACAATTAGTTCTAAGGGTATATTAAGCGGGATACCATTAGTCAATTACAGCTTGACCATTATTATTTAGTGATACCTTGAAATTATGTGTACCAGCATATCTATTAAACTCAGTTAAGTTAATTGGAGTTCTATTTTTATTTTCAGAAACAAATATAGAAATTTTAAAACCATCATCTGCATGTGCTTTAGTTAGATATTTTTGTTTAAGAGATTCATCTAAAATTAAATGCAAGGCTTCATCCAAGGATTTATTTTCTAAATCTACATGTCGTTTTATGTTATAGCCTTTAGAGTTAATGCCTTCTACGTTTGTGATTTTATTTGAACCGTTTACCTCCATTTTTAGAGAACAATTCATGTCGACTATAACAGAAAAATTATATCTATTATCCAAATATAATTTTCTTATTGAGAATAAAAGTAATAGGATGCAAGCGATTGCCAATAAGTACTTCCAAACAGAAATGCTTCGAAATTCTTTACCTACATATAGTTCGCCTATTTTAGGATTAGCCGTATGCTTTTCAAGAGTTACAAATTCATTATTTTTCGTTATGATATAGACCTTATTTTTTTCAATATTAATTATTTTACCGGATTTTTGCATAGTGGCACCCCTTTTATATGATAATATACCTTGACATAAGGTGGAATAATTATTAATGCTACTATTAATATATTTAAATCTACAACAGATATCCATGATATTTTCGATAAAACACTAAAAAATTTATATGAATTTTAGATTATGACACTGCTGTATGTATATTTAAAAATGATAATGGATTAGAACTTATGGCCTGTCATGGTTATGGCGAGGAGATAAACCTAAGTAACTATTTACAGGAGAATAAATGTATTGAACTAATTGAAAAAATTATAGAGGCTGATAAGCCATATTATATTCAGGATTTAAGGAAATTAGAATATACAAAGGATAGCACTAAGTTCCAATTATTATTATATCACATGAGAAGCTTATTAATAATTCCAATAATTCATAAAGATAAGAAATATGGATTAGTGATAATGCTAAATCATAAAAGGTAAGCATACAATAAAATTAAGAGGGCTAATGCTTTTTCGTTTGTTAGTCAAGTAGCCATAGCTATAGAAAATGCTACGCTTTTTCAAAAATTAAAAGATATAGATAAGATGAAAACGGATTTTTTGTCTACAGTTTCCCATGAGCTTCGAACGCCATTAACTTCAATTATTGGTTTTGCAGAAATGGTGAAGCGAAAATTTGAAGGGTCTATAGTTTGCAAGCTAGATCTTGAATGTGAAAAAAATCAAAGTGCCGTAGTTAAAATAAGGAGAAATATAAATATAATTTTATCAGAAGGTGAAAGATTATCATGTCTCATAAATGATTTACTAGATATATCAAGGATGGAAGCAGGAAAAATTAACCTTAATATGGCAGAAGTTGATATAAAAGAAATTATAACTCAAGTAATAACATTAACTAATCCAATTATTAGAAATAAATCGCTTCAAGTTATAAAAAACATAAGAGAACCTCTTACGAGAATTATGGCGGATAAAGATAAATTAATGCAGGGAATGATTAATCTTATTTCTAATGCTATAAAATTTACAGAAGAAGGATGTATAGTATGTACAGCTAGAAGAGTACACGTAAATATAATAGTAAGCATTAGTGATACAGGGGTAGGTATTAGGGATGAAGATAAAAAATATATATTTGAAAAATTTAGCCAAGTTGGAGATGCTCTTACAAATAAACCTATAGGTACTGGACTTGGATTATCTATATGTAAGTATATTATTGAAGAGTATGGTGGGGAGCTATGGGTAGAAAGTGAAATAGATAAGGGAACCGATTTTTCATTTAATATACCTATTTCAGGGGCAAAATAAATTAGGCATATTATAATAAAAAATATCACAAACATTAAAAAAGTTTGTGATATTTTTTATTATAATATAGGAGAAAGTAATCTTGAAATAGATTCCTTAAATTTAACAATAAAACTTCTATTAGTATATTTTTCAAGAGTTAGTTCATCACAAAATTTTAAATCATCCATAAAAAAACGTTCTAAGTCGGAAGTTATTTCTTTATCATATATAAAAGCATTAATTTCGAAGTTCAAAGTGAAGCTTCTAATATCTAAATTAGCGGTACCTACGGAGCTTATAGACTTATCAATAGAAAGAAATTTACTATGAAGAAAACCCTTAGTGTAGGTATAACATTTTACTCCTGATTCTAGTAGCTCTCCCATATAAGATGTAGAAGCCCAATACACAAAAGGATGATCTGGTTTACTCGGTATCATTATACGAACATCGACTCCGGATAAAGATGCTATTTTTAAAGCTTCTAATATACTGTCATCTGGAATAAAATAAGGAGTTTCTATAAAAATATTGGTTTCAGCTTTGCTAATCATTTTTAAATAGCCATTTCTAATAGACATCCAAGTGGAATCAGGACCGCTTGAAACTATTTGAAGACCTGTATTTCCAAGGTGGGATCTGTGAGGGAAATACTTGTTATCAAAAATTGAATTTTCATTGGCGGCAAATCTCCAATCCATTAGGAAGTGCAATTCCAATGCATCTATTGCATCGCCCTGTATGAATAAATGGGTATCTCTCCAAAAACCAAATTTTTTAGAAAGTCCTAAATATTCATCACCAATATTAAAACCACCTATAAAGCCATATTGTCCATCGATAGTACATATTTTACGATGATTTCTAAAATTTACTCTTAGATTTATATAAGGAACAAAGGGTGGGAAGAAACAAACAACTTTCCCACCAGCCTCAATTAGTGGAGCGAAAAAGCACTTAGGCACTTTAAGGCATCCCATGCCATCATAGAGTAATTTTACCTCCACCCCTTCTTTAGCTTTTTGGGATAGAATTGCAAGAATAGTTTTTCCTAAATTATCATTTTGAAATATATAATACTCCATATGAATATATATTTTTGCATTTTTAAGGGTTTCTTTAAGTTGATCAAATTTTGATTTACCATCAGTAAATATGGTTACATTGTTATTATTAGTGTAAAAGGAGTTATCACTGCAAAGATTAAGTGTCATAATGTCAGAATACTTACTTAAAAAAGGATTGGTTTTAATTAAATATTCATTATTTAAGAAATCTTTTTGTTTATCAATAATCGAGGTAAGATTCTCTTTTTCTTCTTTTCTTAGAGAAAATATTTTTTTTCTTTTCAAATTTTGACCAAGAAATAGGTATAGGATAAACCCTATGCTAGGTAAAAATAGTAATACCATAAGCCAAGTCCAGGTGTTTGCAGGATTTTTGCGTTCAAGAAATACAACTGCTAAGGCGAAGAGGATATTGATAATAAATAATAAATTTAAAAAATGTAATAATAGTTCACTTGTAAACATATGTGCCTCCAAAAATTCGTTTTATCTTATAATGATAGTATACATATAAAAGCGTATAAAAAAACATTAAAAATATGCAAAAATAGAATATCTATTTTTTTTATTAAAAAATTTCAATTTTATAATTTATATTATTAAAGGAATAGTAAGTTTTATGGTATAATAAAATTAAATTGCTGAAATCAATTTATGTGAAGAAGTATGTTTTGAATTGAATTTATGATTATATTAATAATATGTATTGTTTTTTATTTGTGCATGAAGGTTTATACTAGAATGCTACTTTAAAAATGAAAATGGAATCGGGGATAAAGATATGGGGTTAGTTCATAGAACAGTTAATGAGGAAATAAACAAATCCTTAGAGCTTATAAAAGAATTAGATCTTGTGATGAATGAGATTCAAAGTAGCGAAAATCTGTTTGGTTCTAATATTCAAAATATGTCTTTAACTAACAAACAAAGTATATTAGATAAGTGGGTTAGTTATGTAGGATGTTATAATGAATTAGATGGAATTAGGGAAAAGTATAAAAATGAACTTATATTAAAATATACAGAAGATTCACATACTAAATATAAAAATTTATTATTAATTTATGCTTCTACCATAGCGATACGTAAAAATGCTGTATTGCTAGCTAATATTATAGAAAAAAATAAGTATTTGGAGTCAATGCTAAATGAGGCTAGGCCCGAATACAATATTAATAAAAAACAATATTATTATATTACACAAGAAATTACAGAAATTTATTATATGATATCTTTGTTTAGGAATAAGCATTACTTTGATTTTATGGTAAATCACTATGAAGTTTATGGATATGAAAGAGATGAAAGCGAAAAAGAATTATTAGATTACGCAAGTTATAATTATTTGAATGTTATAAAACTTGTTAAAAATCATAGAAATATCGTTAAAAATAATATGATTAAATTTTTTGGAAAAAATATTTTTGATTTTTGGTTCCCATTTCAAAAATGGGTTGCTATAAGTATTACTGGAGTTGATTACTCTAATAGAAAAGAGAAATATATTAGTAATGAAGATATTAATATTATAAAAGAAGAATTGTTACCAGGGGATATACTTTTAAAGAGAAACAATTACCAACTAACCAACATGGGATTACCAGGATTTTGGACTCATACTGGGATCTATATAGGTTGTTTAGAAAAATTGGACAAGTATTTTAACGACATCCCATTAGGGGATTGTTTGTGTGTTTCAGAGTATGTAAAAGTAATTTATCCTAAAGTGTATGATTGTTTATGCAATGAAGAGAATGGAGAATATATTATAGAAGTTATTGCCCCTGGTGTGGTAATAAATTCTCTAGACGCTATTGCAAAAGTCGACTATTTTTCCGCATTACGTCCTAAATTACCTAAAGAAGATAAATTAAAAGCCTTGTTTACAGCGTTTGAATCTTTAGGAAAGGCATATGATTATAATTTTGACATTATGACAGATAATGCTTTGTTTTGTAGTGAATTAATTTATAAGTCGTATTTATGTTCAAGGAATAAGAAAGGGATTACATTTAACTTAGAAGCAAAAGCTGGCAGGTTATTACTTTCACCTAATAATATTGTTAAAAAATTTGATGAAGAATTTGATAGTAAAAATGCAGAATTTGATTTTGTAATATTTTATGATGGTAGTGAAAGAGAAAGAAAAGCTATAAGGAAAAATGAAAATGATTTAAAAATAACTTGGAAGCTATCTAAGTGGAGCATGTTAAGGCGAAGGGTTATTTTAAAAACAGAAATAAGGTATCCTATAGTAAAATTAAATTCGGCATTGTCAAAATTAAAAATTATTTTATATGGTGTGTTTTATTAATTGCGATATATGTATATAATATAAGCATTGTATTAAAAATATAGTTAAGTATTAAAAAATATAGTTAAAATATTAGATTAAATTCTAAAATAGAAAGTAGGATAAATAATAAATATGAGAAATATAAAAATTGTAATAGAATATGATGGTACTAGGTATAAAGGATGGCAAAGACTTGGAGATAGCGATAATACGATTCAGCACAAAGTAGAAGCCGTTTTAAGTAAGATGGCAGAAGAAAACATTGAAATTATTGGGTCTGGAAGAACAGATGCAGGAGTACATGCAACAAACCAAGTAGCAAATTTTAGAACAGAATGTACAATGCCTGATCATAAAATGCGTAGTTATTGCTATGAATATTTACCAGAAGACATTGTAGTGAAGACAGTCGAAGAAGTGGACCTCAATTTTCATGCTAGATATAATGCTAAAGTTAAAAAATATGTATATAATATTTGTAATAACAAAGCACATAATGTATTTACTAGAAAATATGATTATCATGTGCCACAACCTCTAAATATTGAAAACATGAGAAAAGCATCAGAAATTTTAATAGGAGAACATGATTTTCAAAGTTTTACAACACTTAAAACAAAGAAAAAGTCTACTATAAGAAATATTTATACAATAAATATTGTAAATGATGATGGAAATATAGAAATTAGTATTCAAGGAAATGGATTTATGAAAAATATGGTAAGATTAATAGTTGGAACACTTGTTGAAGTGGGTTTGGGTGAAAAATCTGTAAATGAAATTAGTGATATTTTAGATAAAAAAGAAAGAAAATATGCTGGACATATTGCACCAGCTAAAGGCTTGTTTTTAGAAGAAGTTAACTATTAAAAACTAATAAAATTGTTAATATTACAGCACCAAAAGTGATCATTTAAAAGAGGCACATAAGTATTAACTTATGTGCCTCTTTTAAGTTTTATTTTTAGTTAAATCATTATTTGAATGTGCCTTATATAGTTACAGATGGCAAACTACAGTATTCCTTCATTTTTTAATATATCTTCAATTTCATCAACTTTTTTAGAGAGAATATAAAAACTCTCTTTTAATACATTTTTCGGAAGAGGAGTTTCTTTTATAGTTTTTTCTAACACGTCTATAGTGTCGAGTGCATCATCAATGCCCTTTTGTGCTAGTTTTAGATTATCTTCTTTCATTTTTTAATCTCCTTTAACTTATGTTATTTTGTTAAATATACTTAAACCCTAGCATTAGTAATTACTAATTTCAAGTTAAGAACGAATTTTATTTTATGTAAAATCGAAAAAATTAACTTTTCTTATTCTTAAGAATTTTATTTTTAACATCTTTCAAAATAGAATCGAAACCTTTGAATTTTACGTCAGGAAAGGCTTTTATAAGTCTTGAATAATCGGGGGATTTTTTGAAAACCAAAGAATCATATTTTACTTTCAATTCTTTTATAATAGTCTCAACGTCAGATTTTTTCTTACTCATCTTAATTTCGGCACTTTCTATTAACTGGTCCAATTTAATTTTTAATTCAGACATATCCTTAGTATTCCCTAAGTTTAAATTAAAATCTGGAAGTTTATCAATTAACTCTGAATATACTGTATTTAATTGGGTTAACAGGGACCTTAATTTAAATATTGTATTCGCCGTAATTATAAAATCAATGAATAAACATAGGAATAGAATATAAAAAAGTATTATGCCTGGGGTAGGTGGTATTAAATTTACTATATAAATAATATAGGGATGAATTACCTTCAAAATAAATATGGAAACAAAGCCCCATATTATAGAAAAGGATAAGCAAATTCTACCTTTAAGATTGTATGGTTCATCGCTGTAATCCCACCAAGTACTATTAAATGCAGTTTCTAAAATATAACCTGTCATATACTCTAGAGCAGAGGTTAAGAATACTGAACCTAAAAAAAGAAAAATATAATTAGTTTCAATAGGTTTTAGCAAAACAATTATTGCCAAAGTACCAAAGCCATAAATAGGACAAAAGGGACCATGGAGGAAGCCGCGGTTAATGAATTCTTTTTTCTTAACTGTAGCATATACTGTTTCAAGACACCATCCCATAAAGGAATAGATAATAAAATAATAAAATAGCGCAAATACGCTAGAATTTAACAAAGTCATATTGATCATAGATTAACTCCCTTTTTTATGCTTAGTGTATATTGAACAAGAAAATAATAACACAAAAAGTGTTTTTTTTATAGTGCGTGGGATGAATAAATATTATTATATGCAATTTTATAGAAATAACTACATATATATTAATTAAACAATGATAATTTAATTTAAAGTTTAGGAGGAAAATATATGATAAATATCATTTGGTTCTTAATTTTATCGTTAGGAGCAATTATTGGTATTGCTACAGGAAAAGGAGAGATTTTATCAAAGGTTATTGTTTCATCAACAACTAGTGCTGTGGAATTAGTAATGGAACTCGTTGGAATGATGTGTCTTTGGTGTGGGATAATGAAAATTGCTGAAAAAAGTGGATTAACTGATAAATTGGCAAGGCTGCTTAGGCCAATATTAAAAATTATATTTAAAGAAGCTGGAGAAAACCAGAAGGCGATGTCTAGTATTACCATGAATTTAACAGCCAATATGATGGGGCTTTCTAATGCAGCCACGCCCTTTGGCATAAAAGCTATGGAAGAGATGCAGAAAATTAATAATGAAAAAGATATAGCTAGTAATGACATGGCTTTATTTTTAGTTTTAAATGCTGCATGCATTCAGCTTCTACCTACAACGGTGATATCTATTAGAGCTGCTTATAATTCTCAAAATCCAGCAATTATTATAATACCCGCAATAATTGCAACGGGTACTGCTGCAGTCTTAGGTGTAGTTTATTGTAAAATTCTACAAAGGTATTTTTAATATTTAAATTTAAACGGGGTAGGTGAAATAGGGTGATTATAGGTAATTTAGTATCGTATATTTTAAAGGGAATAATTCCAATTATCATTACTCTCGTGGTAATATATGGAGTTATTAAGAAGGTGAAGGTATATGAGTGTTTTGTTGAGGGAGCAAAGGATGGAATAACTATTTGCCTGAAAATTTTTCCGTATCTTTTGGCTATGATTATAGCTGTTAATGTATTTAGGGCTTCCGGGGCTTTAGATTTTTTTATTTATTTAGTAAAACCAGTTGTTGTGTTTATTGGACTCCCACCTGAAGTTGTTCCTTTAGTTTTAATAAAACCACTTTCAGGAAGTGGAGCTTTAGGAGTATTTACTGATATTATAAAACAATACGGAGCAGATAGTTACATAGGACGCGTGGCATCCATAATAATGGGCTCAACAGAAACCATTTTTTATACCTTGACAGTATATTTTGGAGCTGTAAATATAAAAAAAATTAGGCACACACTAGTGGCAGCTATATTAGCAGATATTACAGCAATTATAATGGCGGTTAACATGGCTAAGTTCTTTTTCTAGTACTAGTTTGAAGTAATAAAAGGGGTAGGGATGTTAGGGAAAATTGAGTCATAGGTTATAAAATAAGATTATTTAAGTATAATTTTAGAAATTTAGGTCAAAAATATTGACATAGTGATTTATTTGCAATATGATTGTTATTAAACAAATGCAATGATGAGAAGAGTAATAAGCCTAATTGTTAAAAGAGAGCTGAGAATGGTGAAAATCAGTAGCAAAGCAGTTTATGAATATGGCCTTTAAGCATATTATCTGAGTAAAAAATTTAAAAGCTTATTTTGAAAATAGACTTTTAAATTTAATTGTTAGGATAATACGGGAGCAACCGTTATATTGACTGGTGATGATGGTCACCCATGGAGGTCTTTATAGTGATGTAAAGATAAATTAGAGTGGTAAAACGTTAAATACGTCTCTAAACAGAATTTTTTTCTGTTTAGAGATTTTTTTATTTTCCGGGAAATTATAATCTTTGGAGATTATTATAATCTAGTTAATATACTTGTATTATCTGTATGTGATTAAAAACTGAAAACTATAAATAATTTAATATGAGAGGTAGGAGAAAATTATGACAAAAAAAACTTTTTACATTACTACACCAATTTATTATCCATCAGCAAAACTGCACATCGGTAATACCTATACAACTGTTGCGGCGGATGCAATTGCTAGATTTAAGAGACTTACAGGCTATGATGTAATGTTCTTAACAGGAACAGATGAGCATGGTCAAAAGATTCAAAGAATAGCCGCGGAAAAAGGGGTTACTCCAAAACAGTATGTAGATAAAGTAGTAGCGGGCATACAAGAATTGTGGGAGCTTATGGATATAAGCTATGATAAGTTTATAAGGACTACAGATGAGTATCATAAAAAGTCCGTTCAAAAATTATTTAAGCAGCTATATGATCAAGGTGACATATATAAAAGTGCATATGAAGGATGGTACTGTACTCCCTGTGAATCTTTCTGGACAGAAACTCAGGCAGTAGATGGGAAATGCCCTGATTGTGGGAGACCAGTCGAGAAAGCAAAGGAGGAAGCGTATTTTTTCAAAATGTCAAAATATGCTGACAGACTTATAGAATATATAGAGACCCATCCAGGATTTATTCAACCAGAATCAAGAAAAAATGAAATGTTAAATAACTTCTTAAGACCAGGTCTTCAAGATTTATGTGTTTCAAGAACAACCTTTGACTGGGGAATACCGGTAGAATTTGATCCAGGCCACGTTATATATGTATGGGTAGATGCTTTATCAAACTATATAACGGCCCTTGGATATAATGGCGAAGATACATCTCTTTATGAGAAATTCTGGCCAGCGGATGTACACTTAATAGGTAAAGATATATTAAGATTCCATACAATTTATTGGCCAATAATGCTCATGGCATTAGATCTACCGCTTCCAAAACAAGTGTTTGGTCATGGATGGCTTCTTGTTGACGGTGGTGTAAGAATGGCCAAATCCAGAGGAAATGTAGTCGACCCAATAACACTAGTTAATCACTTTGGAGTGGATGCAGTAAGATATTATTTACTTCATGAAATACCATTTGGTTCTGATGGAATATTTACTAGCGAAATATTCATAAGGAAAACAAATTCAGACTTAGCTAATGATTTAGGAAACTTATTATCAAGAACAGTAACAATGGTAGAAAAATATTTTGACGGCGTTATTCCAGCGCCTATTGATATAGCCGATGTTGATAATGAATTAATAGAACTAGCACTTGCAGTTCCAGATAAGGTAGAAAAAGCTATTGAAGATCTTAAAATTTCTGAAGCATTGGATCATGTTTGGACACTTATTAGAAGAACGAACAAATATATAGATGAAACAACCCCATGGATACTTGGAAAAGATGAAACAAAAAAAGGAAGATTGGGTACGGTATTGTACAATTTAGTAGAATCATTAAGAATAACATCAGTATTAATATCAGCATTTTTACCAACTACAAGTAAGAAAATAAATAATCAAATAAATGCAGAAATAACTACTTGGGACAGCTTAGCATCCTTCGATGGAACAAGTGCGGGAACAAAAGTTAATAAAAGCGATATAATGTTCCCAAGAATAGATGTAGAAGCTAAAATAGAAGAGCTTAACAAACTTGTAGAAGAGCAAAGAAAAGTAGCGCAAAAGCCTACTATGGAGCCAATAAAAGAACAAATAACTATAGAAGATTTTGACAAAATAGATATGAGAGTGGTTAAAGTCTTAGAATGCGAACCAATGAAAAAAGCTAAAAAGCTTCTTAAGTTAAAAGTAGATTTAGGTGGAGAAGTAAGACAAGTAATTTCAGGAATAGCTCAGCACTATAAGCCAGAAGACCTAATTGGGAAGTATGTAGTGTTAGTAGCTAATTTAAAGCCTGTTACTTTAAGGGGTGAATTATCACAGGGGATGATAATTGCAGCAGCGTCGCAAGATGATAGCAAGCTATTTGCAATATCGGTGCCGGGTGAATTACCTACTGGAAGTACAGTAAGTTAATTTGATTTTAGAAAGCATGAAGTGCTAGTAAGTTAGACTTCATGCTTTTGCATTTGAATGTGCCTTATTAGAGTAACATCAACCTATTGAATTTTAATAAGGATAGATTTATAATTAGTTGTTATAAATACTACTAAGAATTACAAGGAGGAAAATAATATGAAATTTATTATAGGTTCTTTAATCGGAGCTGTTATCGGGTACATAACCAATTGGTTAGCTATAAAAATGTTGTTTAGACCTCACAATGAGATTAGACTTTTTAAATTTAAAGTTCCATTTACTCCAGGTCTTATTCCAAAAGAAAAATCTAGAATTGCTAAAAGTGTGGGTGAGTCTATAGGGCAACATCTTTTGACAAAGGAAACAATTATGAAGTCCTTATGCAGCGAAGATATGAATCAGCAATTGGATTCTTGGGTGCAAAGTAAGGTGTCTACTATGGGAAATAGCGAGAATATAGTAGAAAATGAGATAAAAGCCCTATTAGGCGATGAATATTGTGATTTTTTGAAGAATACTAACAATAATCTTTCTAAATTACTTATAGAGTATATGAATGAAGAAGATGTTAAGCAAGGTATTGCTAAATATGCATATGCACAAATAATGCTAGAACTAAAGGCTAAACCACAAACCATTTGTGAAAGCGAATTATATAATTCAATAAAAAATAAAACGTTAAATATGGCTATTGAGTATAAAAATTCGGAAGAATTTTATAAGGAAATTCAAAAGATATTAAAAGATAAGGTAGCTCAGTTAGTGGTTTTAGACAAGAATTTTGAGGAAGTTATACCGAGTACGATGATAAGCAATTTAAAAGTATATGTTTATGGGAAAAGGTATAATATTGCCATGGAAATAAAAAAAACAATGAAAGAAGAAAAAAACAGTCAGAAATTGAGACAAATTATAGGGGAAACAATAAGTACTAAACTAAGCCCCATGATAGCAATGTTTATGAATGTGGATAGTGTTTATGAAAAAGTAGCAATTGGAATAGACGAATTCTTAGATGACACGAAAAATCATAATGATATTGCCTTAATTATTAATGATATAATAGATAAATTGCTCAAAAATTCAATATCTAGTGTGCTTTCTGAATTACCCCAAAAAGGGATGGACGACGGTATAGAGCCTTTGATTAATTTATTTACAACAAAGGTTGTAGATGAAAAATTTATTAGAGAAACTTTTGATAAGTTGGAGTGTAAATTTAATAAGTACATGTCTATTGAGGAGTTGCTCGAAAAGATAGGCATAGATTATAAAAATGAAATAGAAAAATTTATAAAAAGTCGAATAGAAGCTATGGCAGAAAGCAATTCTGCAAAAATAAAAATCACAGAAATAGTATCTGTAATGATTAACAGATTCTTACACATGGGGACCGAATCAATATTCGATGGAAATGGAGATAAAATATCCCAATCTATTTCTAAAGTAGTTCTCGAGTTATACAATAAATTCGTAGAGAACAAGTCGGCTGACGTAATTGAAGTGTTGAATGTAGCTAAAATAGTTGAAGACAAAATTAATGAATTTGATGTAGCTTTTTCAGAAAAAATTATATTAGACATTGCTAGCAAAGAGTTAAGAGCTATAACCTGGCTCGGAGCACTGCTCGGCGCAATTATGGGATTATTATCACCTGTATTAGGGTCACTTTAGTACATTACTAATTAATAGGTAAAAGTCACTTTCGTAGGAAAGTGGCTTTTACTTATTTCAGCTTCGCAGGAGATGATTTAAGTAAATTATCTATTATACAATTTTGCAAATAGTTGAATATTAGTGATATAATATCAAACAGACATTTGAAGTATATTTAAGAATTTATTATTACATAGAAAGGATGGTGAGAACTGTAATTAAACTTTTGGAATTAACGGATTAACGACATTTCAGAAGGAAAGTCACCAAGTTTATAAGTGGGAGTTGCATGCTATTACGACAAAAACTTCGGTGGGAGTATAAATATCCTTCAGAAGTCGTTAATACAGCACCGCAGGTGATGATTTAATGCAGTATATATTATGATATTTGATTCACATGCACATTATGATGATGAGGCTTTTAATGAAGATAGAGAAGAAGTAATAAAGGGGTTAAACGATAAAGGGGTAATAGGGGTTTTAAACTGTGGTGCATCACTGGACGGTGCAAGAATGTCAGTAAAATTATCGAATAAATACGATCTTATATACTCGGCAGTAGGAATACATCCTGAATATGCAAATACTGTTAATGAGGAAATTATTGAAGAATTAAGGAATTTAACACGTTACCCAAAGGTTAGAGCTATAGGAGAAATAGGATTAGATTATTATTATGCCGAAAACCCAGATAGAGAAATTCAAAAAGCGGCTTTTAAACTTCAAATGGAGCTTGCAAAAGAACTTGGATTACCAGTGGTTATCCATGATAGGGACGCTCATAAAGATACTTTAGATATATTAAAGAAATTTCCGGAAGTGGTAGGGGTAGTTCACTGTTTTTCAGGAAGCGTTGAATTTGCTAAGGAGTGTTTAAAGTTAGGGTATTATATAGGTTTCACTGGTGTTATAACCTTTAAAAATGCAAAAAAAACAGCAGAGGTTGCAAGGGTTGTACCAATGGACAGGATACTAGTAGAAACGGATTGTCCATATATGGCGCCTGTGCCACATAGAGGAAAAAGAAATCAATCGGATTACATTCAGTACATAATAGAAAAAATATCAGAAGTTAAGGGTAAAACAATAGGAGAAATTGAAGACGCAACAATATATAATACAAAACAATTGCTAAAAATTAACAATTAGTGTAGAATGGTTATTAATCCAATTAGTGCAACAAATTTACAGAAAATCATTGGTAATTAAAATTAAATTTCCAGCATATAATTTTAATGGTAAATAATAATTTGCTAGGTTACCCTCAAGAACGGGCTAGTTGGGATGTTTTTAAAATTAATTATATGCAAAATGATGCATTAATAGTCGAAATTAAGGATAATTGGGTCGAAATTTGACATATTTATTGCTTCAAGGTATAATACCCAAGTATTCTTGACTAAGGGAGGGAATTTTTATGATAAAAAACGCGAAAAATAATTTTAAGAACTATTTTTCAAATGGTCCCAAGACATTTTTTGTAGTAATGCTATTATTAACATGCATTTCAGTTACTATGTTTAACATGAAAAAAGCTATATCTGTTATTGTTGATGGAAAGTCTATAGAAGTTATAACTTTAAAAAGTAATGTTACTCAAATACTAAAAAGTAACAATATAGCATTAGGGTCAAAAGACCAAATAACAGTTAGTTTAGACAGTAAAGTAAAAGACGGAGATAAAATATATATAAAAAAAGCTGTTAATGTTAAGGTAACAGTTGATGGGAAAGAATTAAATATACAAACTGCTGAAAAGACTGTAGAAGATATGCTGAAAGCAGAAAAAATTGTATTAGGTGATGAAGACAAGATTACCCCATTAAAAAGTGATTCGCTAAAATCAGGGCTCGAAGTAAAGGTAACAAGAGTAAACACTGAGAATATTAAGGAAACTAAAGCAGTGAAATTTGCAACCGAAACTAAAAGCAGTGATGAACTAAATAAAGGTGTTAAGAAAGTTATTCAAAAAGGCATAACAGGTCAGAAGGTTATAACTTCAGCTGTTGTTTATGAAAATGGCAAAGAGGTATCTAGAAAATTAGTTAATGAAGAATTTAAATCACAGCCTGTTAAAGAAATAGTTGCATTAGGTACTACTAGTGTATATACACCATCCCGTGGAGGAGATATTAGTTATACTAGGAAATTGAAGGTTAGGGCAACAGCATATACTGCTGATTATAGTTGCACTGGTAAGAGTTCAGGTGACCCTGACTTTGGTATAACTAGCACTGGGGTGAGGGCAAAAAGAAACTCAGATGGGTATAGTACTATAGCCGTCGATCCTAGCGTTATTCCATTAGGAAGCAAGATTTACGTAGAAGGGTACGGATATGGCATTGCAGAAGATATAGGCGGAGCTATAAAGGGTAATCATATAGATTTATATTACGACTCCAGTGATGAAATGTGGGGTTGGGGAGCACGAAATGTAAGTATTTATATTGTGAAATAGGAGCGCAAGCTCCTTTTTTTGTTTTATAGTTCACTATTAATAAGTAAAATGGTATTATAGATACGGCAATAAAAAGAAATACTAAGGGATATTTTTGTTTTTTATGATATATAATAAAGAAAATGCATTAGTTTATCATAGCAGGTAGATAACCACATAATAAGTGCTGCCATGCGATATGAAGAATTAGGAGGACAATATGATTAAAGAAGTAATAGTAGTTGAAGGAAGAGACGATATTACAGCAGTAAAAAGAGCGGTAGACGCTGAGCTGATTTCTGTAGGCGGCTTTGGGATCAACGAAAAGGTAATTAATAAAATAAGGGAAGCTCAAAAGCGAAAAGGTGTAATAGTATTTACGGACCCAGACTTTGCTGGAGAAAAAATAAGAAAGATTATTACCAAAAGAGTAGCAAATGTAAAACATGCGTACATATCTCAAAAGGAAGGTACTAAGGACGGAGATATAGGTGTTGAAAATGCATCACCTGAAACAATATTAAGGGCTCTCGAAACTGCAAAATTTGAAGTTCAAGAGAAAAGAAAAGAGTTTGATGTGCAAGATATGATATTTTTCAAGTTAACAGCCGATATTAGAGCTAAGGAAAGACGCCATGCGCTAGGAAACGAATTAGGTATAGGATACGGTAATTCGGCGCAATTTATAACTAGGTTAAACAATTATGGAATTATAAAAGAAGAATTTATAAATGCTGTACAAAAAATAAACAAGGAGATGAATTATGGCAGATTTGACGATTAGTGAGGTTAGCAAAAAATATGAATTTAGGTTCAAAAAAGGATTAGGTCAAAATTTTTTAATAGATGATTCTGTGCTAGATGATGTTGTAGATGGGGCAGAAGTTAATGAAGAAGATTTTATTATCGAAATAGGACCAGGATTTGGAACATTAACTAGAGCACTTTTAAGGAGAGCTAAAAGAGTTTGTGCTATAGAACTAGACGAAAAACTTTTGCCGATTTTGCAAGATGAACTAAAAGAGTTCGATAATTTTGAACTTATACATAATGATGCTTTAAAAGTCGATTTTAATGAACTGATTAAAGATGAAAAATCTGTGAAATTAGTTGCTAATTTACCATACTATTTAACGACACCAATAATTGTTAACTTACTTACTGGGGGTTATAATTTTAAATCTTTAACTATAATGATACAAAAGGAAGTTGCACAGAGGATAGATTCGGAGCCAAATTGCAAAGCTTATGGAGCCTTTTCAATATTAGTTCAGTACTACTGTAACACGAAAATACTTCGGCTCGTGCCGCCTTCAGCGTTTTTGCCGGAGCCTAAAGTAGAATCTATGGTTATAAGATTAGATAGATTAAAAGAGCCTAAAGTTAAGGTGAAGGATGAAGATTTATTCTTTTCTATAGTAAGAAAATCTTTTAATATGAGAAGAAAAATTTTATGGAATTCTGTTAAAGATATAGGAATTCCTAAAGAAGATTTACTGAAATGTTTTGAAAGAGCAAACATTGATCCTAAGAGGAGAGGCGAGACTTTATCACTGCAAGAGTTTGCAACGCTTTCGGATGAAATAGGACTTGTAAAATAAATTTCCATATAGTGTTCATTTTTTATAATATATTTCATATATTATAATGAATAAGTTTTATATGGAGGTAAATGCAGGTGACACCTAAAAAAAATTATAGTAGGTACTTTATTATATTACAAGAAGATGAAAAAGGCTATTCATTAGAAGCTGATAAGATTCCATCTGGATATGCAAAGCTTGAAATGAAAAACAGTAAATGTAAGGTTTCATACTACGTGCAAAACCTAAGGAAGGAAAAACAACCTTATTACATGATTTTAATATGTGGTAAAAAAGATGTAAACAAAATTATAAAAGTTGGCAAATTGAACATAGACGATCACGGTAGGGTAGATATTTCACATGAATATGATATGGATAATATAGCAGATACTGGTATTTCTGCTGAGAGAATTATTGGGGCTGCAATTGTAAAATTCTTAGATATCAATGTGATTTCAATAATGAGCGGATTTTCAACAACAGACAAACCAAATGAGTGGAAAAACTATAAACTAGCGGAGAGTAATAAGGAAAAGAAGGAAACTAGAACAGATGATATAAGCAATGAATTTGATGAATATGAAAAAAGTATTGAATTAATTAAAGTGAAAAGTGATGAAGTAGTTAAACATTTAGAGGTTCAGGAGAATGTAGATGAAGTAGCGGATAAAAAAGAAGATACAACGAAAAGAGTTAATATCGAAGAGGTTGGACCTTTAAAAACTCAAGTAATTGTAGATAAACAAGCTGACAAAGAGGTAGATACTAGGCAAAAGGTTATTGCTGAAAATGTTGAACCGATAGAAGAACAAAAGAATGTAAATGAAGAAGATACAAAGGAAAGAGTTAATATCGAAAAGGTTGGACCTTTAAAAACTCAAGTAACTGTAGATAAACAAGCTGACAAAGAGGTAGATACTAGGCAAAAGGTTATTGCTGAAAATGTTGAACCGATAGAAGAACAAAAGAATGTAAATGAAGAAGATATTAAGAAAAGGGTTAATATCGAAGATGGTGAGATTTCAGACAAATTAGAGGAAAAAATTGAAGTTAAGAAACCTGAAGATGTTTTGGATGTAAATAGAGATATGAATAAAAAACAACATAAAGAAGATAAAAAAGATGAGTGTAATTATAAGGAGAAAAATTCTTGTAAAGGGGAATATCCTAAAGGCGATATGGGAGGATTCTTCAAGGCGGTAGCGCAAGATTTTGATGAAGTACCTGATTTTTCTAATGAAATTAAATGGTGCAAATGGTATAAAGTACCTGTAAGAAACTTAGAGAATATGTATGATTTGAGTGACTATAACAAATATTCAATAGCATATTACCCTATGATTTCTTATTATCCGTATATTAGAAACTATAAATCATTTATGCTAGGATATAAATGTGACTCAAGTGGGAAAATGAAATATATTGTTTATGGAATACCTGGAAGCAGAGCTAAAGCTCATCAACCCTATGGAGGAAAAACTGGTTTTGTAAGTTGGATTTCAGATAAAGAAAATGATGAAATGGGATATTGGCTGATGTTTTATGATTTTAAAAACTCTACAATTGTTGTACCTTTAAAAAAATAATATATGTAAAATTAAATGTGTGGCTAAATAATTTAGTCGCACATTTAATTTTTTAATATTCTTTTAACGTGTATCATATAGTATATTAATATTAATATGTGGAGGGGTACGTTGAAGGTTATACTTATAAACAGAAAAAAAGTTGGAATTATAGTAATAATCCTCGGACTGATGATCACGCTTTTGGGGATATCAAAACAATTTGATGACAAGTTAAAAACTACTATTCTTGTGGAGAATAATATTAAGTTGCTTAATGATTATACAGCTATAGACGGAAAGGTAAGTTATAAATTGCCGGTTGGATGGACAACTAAAGAAAAAAAATTTTCTGGTAGTGAGATTATGTATCATAATGATTTTCAATCAAAGGATGCAGTGATTCATGGCTTTGTAGAAGTTTGGAAAGGTAAACAGGACTTAAAAGCATTTTTAGGTAATAGCAAAGAGATATCACAGGAGCAAAATGCGATTAGAAATTATAAAATAGATGACACTATTATAAATGGCAAGAAAACATACTTAGTGAAATACTTAATTAATGTAACTGGTGATAATTGGTACAAGGCCTATGAATATTTTATTGATGATGGAAAAGAGTTTTATAGAGTTTCATTTTTCACTAGGGATGTTAATTTTAAAGAAACTTATGGAGCTATTTTTGAAAGTATAGTTGAGACTTTAAAAGTTCAATAAGGTGGCTTAGACATTTATCCAAATGTAGTATAAAATTAATTAGAGTTGCTTAAAACTTTTTAAAGTATTATAATTTATTTAATGATATTTAAAAGATAGTCCATTACTATATTGCACCACCGCAGGTGATGGTTTAACGAGTTATGAGCTAAGAGGAGCAATCATGCTTCTCTTAGTATTTTATTGTGCTAATCAGCTTAAATAAAGCGAATAAAAGGGTGATGAATTTTAATAGGGAGGATAGAAATGAAACCAGTATTATTTGAGTTTTATTTTGTCAAAATTTACGGTTATGGATTAATGATAACGATAGGGATTATTGCAGCACTTTTTTTATTATCATATAGAGGCAAGAAAAAACAGTATAGTGAAGATAATATTTGGGATATGGCTATATTAGTAATCATTTGTGGGATAATAGGCGGAAAGGTAATGTACATAATAACAGACATTAAGTACATAATAGGGCACCCCTTAGTATTAAAAAATATTGGGAATGGTTTTGTTATTTATGGAGCTATTCTGGGGGGCATATTAGCAGTACATTTATATAGTAAGAAAAAAGATTGGAATACACTTAGTGTGTTAGACTTAGCAATTCCAAGTCTTCCTTTGGCACAAGGATTTGGTAGGATAGGGTGTTTTCTAGCTGGATGTTGCTACGGTAGGGTTACATCGCTACCAATAGGAATAGAATTCCATAATTCACTATTTGCGCCTGAGAATGTGCATATTCATCCAACGCAAATTTATTCTTCGGTGTTTGATTTTATTTTAGCATTTTTTTTACTTTGGTATGATAGACGCGAAAGAAAGAATGGAAGATTATTTTCTCTTTATCTTATTGTATATAGCATAGGTAGATTTTTAATAGAATATTTAAGAGATGACCCTAGAGGCAGTGTATCTATATTCTCCACATCTCAATTCATTAGTCTATTTATTGTAATTATTGGAATTCTAATATTTAATTTTAAAAGAATAAAAGAAACTTTGTGGAAATAATATTTGAGGAATTAGCTAGGGGGATAACAAATGATTAAAAATAAAAACAAGCTCATTATATTTTGCTTTATAATTATATCTTCATTTATATTTACTGGATGTAAAAGCTTTAATGAAATTAAAGTAAAGCTTGGAGTGAAAAATGTTGATTTTGAGTACATTAATCAGGGAAGAATTAAAAAAATAATAATACAAAGTACTAGAGATAAAAGCTTTAGATTTGTGGTTACGGATGAGATAGCTATAAAAGATTTGTATGAAATTTTATCTTCAGCTAAGGAAGTTAATGAAAAATCAACACTAGAGGCTGATTATATTTTTGAAATGTATGAAGGTGTCGATAAAGTCCATAAATTTAGTTATATAGCGGGACTTGATAAAAAAGATGGAGCTAATTTATATAGTGCAGATAAAAGTTATATTGTATCTAAAAGGATCGACAATGATATCATAGAAAACTTTTGGAATATTAGAAAGCCTATAGATTTTGAAACTGTATATTATGATTCGATTTTAAAGGTATTAGATAAGTATATAAAGGATGATGATAAAAGCAAAAAAATACTTGTCGATATAAATGAAGATAATGAAGTAGCTAAATTTATACTATCAACTGATTTAGAATCATTTAAAAGTAAGCTGTTAAATGATTTTAATGCACTATTAGTAAAAGATAAAAATACAGGATATGATAAGTTAATAAGTGTTAAAACGGAAGGATACAAAGCAACTATATACAAATCCTCTGTGACTATTAAGAATAAATCAAATGAGAACGAAAAAAAATATTACGTAGTAGCGAAATATGATAAAGGGGTATGGAAGAGTGAAACTTTTGAAGATAAAAAACCTAATGGATTTTAATAATATTCCAAAAAATAATAAAAAACTGTATTTGTAGAATAAATACAGTTTTTTATTATTAAAAATTTTGTTAAATCATCTTCTGTTAAGTGACTCTAATGACTTCAGAAGGAGATTTATACTCCCGCTTAAGTTTTTTCTTTGTTATAGACTGTGTCCAACCCTCTTATAGAAGAGCGAGACTTTCCTTCAGAAATGTCGTTAAAGAAAATTTATCATTGTATCGTTAAGCATATTAGTAGGAGCATCAATATTTAAATCGATAGTATCTCCTATTTTTGAATTTTTAGGTAAACGAGAAACACTTACGTTTATACTAGTCCCATTTAAAAAATTTATAAAAGCATCAGTATTGCTCATATCTATTATTTTTCCAAACATTATAAAAACATCCTTTCATAATATATAAACTATATTTATAATAGTTTTAGCAAAGAATACTATTATATTCATGAAAGTGATAATATTTTTATGAATAATATAAAATAAAATAGATTTGCGTGCGAGATATTATGGCTTATATTATTAATAAACTAAAACCACCTATCACAAAGTGATAGGTGGTTTATCTATAATTAATGATATATTATAGATTAGATTTTGAATTATAATCTAGTAACGTTTGAAGCTTGAGGGCCTCTAGCGCCAGTAGTTATTTCGAATTGAACTTGTTGTCCTTCTTCTAAAGATTTATATCCGTCTCCTTGAATAGCTGAAAAATGTACGAATACATCTTCTTCTCCTTCTACGGATAAGAAACCAAACCCTTTTTCTGAATTAAACCATTTAACTGTACCTGTTTTCATATAACTTTCCTCCTGAATAAAAAAATTTGTAACATTTGTAACATAACTATTATAATACTACACTTTGGTGGATTTTTAAATAGTTTTTTGAAAAAAATAATATTATTTATGTATTTATACTATTTTTTTACTGAAACATATTTATACACAGTTTATTTTATAAAAATATCTTCACCTACAACACTTTATTATTTATAATAGTTTTTAATTTAAATTGTATATATATAGTTTGGCTTTTAATATATTTTTTATACTATTTTATTTTTAAAGTTTTTAGCAGGAGGATATTATCAAAATTCAGTGGATAGGTTAACTAATTATGTTAATAAGGTGATAACTATAAAAAATCAAAGGATATCGAGGTAACTAAAAATTAATTGCCTGTATTATATGATAGAAGTTAATTTACAAATTGATATAAATTTTTTACTAGAGTATAATAAGCAAAGTACAAGATATTGTGTTCGGGAGGTTCGAAATATGCTACATGTTGCCAAAAGAGATGGACGAGAGGTTCAATTCAATTCAATAAAAATTACAAATGCCATAAAGGGAGCGATGGATGAGATCGCTTTTAATTTAAAAGAAAGTGAAGTTATAGAGCTAACTCAAAAGGTCATAGAAAAAATTGAGGATTTGGAGAAACAGCAACTAACTGTTGAAGAAATACAGAATATTGTTGAAGGTACACTTTTAGAAAATGGTCATAAGGCTATTGGAGTAGCTTTTTCTAATTATAGACGCGAACGTAACAAGATTAGAGCAATAAAATCAGACCTTATGAAAGCTATAGAAAAAATAGGAGTAGAGACAGATAGAGATAATGCTAATGTGGGTAATAACTTTAGTTCTAAGTTACTTAGAATTGCTAGTGAATCTAACAAATGGCATAATTTATCTATGATGCCTAAGCATTTAGCAAAAGTACATGAAAATGGTGACGTATATTACCATGATCTAGATAGTTATAATTTAACTGTGAATTGTTTGCATATACCAACAAGAGAAGTTTTAGAAAGAGGATTTAATACGGGATACGGATATATAAGAAAAGCAAAAAGGATAGAGTCTGCAGCAGAACTTTCATGCATTTTACTTCAATCAACGCAGAATGATATGTTTGGAGGTCAATCACATCCGGATTTTGACAATGACATGGCAGCATTCATAGAATATACAAGGCAAGAAATTAGACAAGAAATTAGAGAGCTTGGTGTAGATGAGGACAAAATTTGCGAATTTGCGGAACGTAAATTAAGAAGAGCTGTAGAACAATCTATGCAAGGTATAGTATATAACCTAAATACAATGCATAGCAGAGCGGGGTCACAAGTACCTTTTAGTTCAATGAATATTGGAATACCAGAATCTAAAGATGCAGCACTCGTATGTGAAATATTTTTAATTGAATACGAAAAAGGACTTGGAAAAGGAGAACAACCTGTATTTCCAAACATAATTTTTAGAGTTAAAAAAGGTGTCAATAGAGAAAAGACCGATCCATATCACTACTTATATAAGCTTGCTTGTCGCGTTGCTAGTAGGAGAATGAATCCTACCTTTATGAATTTGGATTCTGATTTTAATAAATTTTACTATGATCAAGGGATTACGCCGGCTACTATGGGATGTCGTACTTATGTTTGTTCTAATGTAAATGGAGAGGCAGGAACAAAAGGGAGAGGAAATATTGCTCCAGTAACTTTAAATCTTCCTAGACTTGGTATATTAGCTAAGGAAGACGTAGATAAGTTTTATAAATTACTTGATAGTAAGTTAGAACTTTCTAGAGAAGCACTTATGCATAGATATGATGTGTTAAAAAAATTAAGGGTTAAGGATTTACCTTTTGTAGCAGGTCAAGGTCTTATGGTAGGTAGTGAAGGGTTATCGCCTGAGGATTCCATAGAACCTATTTTAAAGAATGGATCATGGTGTATTGGTTTCATAGGGCTTGCAGAAACGTTAGTAGCCCTAACTGGAAAACATCATGGAGAATGCGAGGACACCAGAAAATTAGGGGTTGAAATAATATCCTATATAAGAAAGTATACTGACAAGCTAATAGAGGAAACTAAGCTTAATTGGAGTACTTATGCTACGCCGGCTGAAGGATTAAGTGGTAGATTTATACTTCAAGACAAGGCTGTATTTGGTGAAATTCAAGGGGTTACTGATAAAGAATATTATACGAATAGTTATCATATTCCAGTAGGGTATTCAATATCAATTAAGGAAAAAATAGATATTGAAGCGCCTTATCATAAATTATGCAATGGTGGACATATTAGTTATATAGAACTTGACGATTATCCAACAGAAGAAATTATAATGGACATATTAGATTATGCATATAAGCAAACGAACATTAGTTATATGGGCATAAATTTCCATATAAGATATTGTAAAGACTGTGGAACATATCTCCAAAGTGGAGCGCATAAATGCAGCGAATGTGGAAGTCATAATATACAAGGGATTTCAAGAGTAACAGGTTACTTAAGTTTGGATGAGAGATTTGGTAGTGGGAAGACAGCAGAGAGAGCAGATAGAATATCTCATACTGCGGGTCATGCATCTACATATTAAAAATAAACTAAGTACGATAAAAATAATGGTCAATTGTATTAAGCAATTGCCCATTATTTTCATGTTGCTTATTTTATAAAAGGTGAGGGATTGAATGAAACTTCAAATAGGTGGGTTTTTAGACAATTCATTAGTTAATGGAGACGGACTTAGATCTGTAATTTTTGTGTCTGGCTGCATGCATAACTGTGAAAGTTGCCAAAATGAGTTTATGCAAGATTTTAATTATGGGGAGTCTACTTCAATAGATGATATTGCGCAAAAAATAAAGAATAATATTCCCATAATAAAAGGGGTTACCTTTTCAGGAGGAGAACCTTTTGAGAGTGCGGTAGCTTTATCGAAATTGTCAGAGAAATTAAGGGTCCAGGGATTAAATATTTGGTGTTATAGTGGATACACTTTTGAAGAGCTAATACATATCGGAGATAGCGATAAACTAAGGCTACTAAGCTGTATTGACATACTTATTGATGGTAAATTTGATAAAGAATTAAAGGTAGGCGCTAGTAAGTATACTGGATCCTCTAATCAGAGAATCATTGATGTTCAAAAAAGTATTTTAGAAAATCAAATTGTATTATGGAATAAATAAATATAAAATTCATTATTAATAATTTGATCCAATGTGAAATTAAAAAGGAAAGTCCACCACTTATTTTTAAATGGTGGGCTTTTCTTTCTAAATATAGTTTAATATTTTGACAGACATGGATTCTTTTATTTCATCATTAATAACTAAAGTATTACTATCTATTTTTGAGGCGTTTTTCATATACATAAGAAATGTTTCTACTCCCTCTAATGGAAGCGATAGTCGTGAAGTTTTATAGTGCATAGGTATAACTATTTTGGGGGTCATTTTTTTAGTAACTTCCGACGCTTTCTTGCCATCAATTGTATAATTACCCCCTACTGGGATAAACAATATATCTACATCTCCAATGGAGGCCATATCATCATTTGAAAGAGTGTGGCCTAGATCTCCTAAGTGACATAAGGAATACCCGTCCATTCTAAAAGTGAATATTATATTATCGCCACGTTTTGCACCTTTATTTTTGTCGTGATAAGAAGGGGTACCTTTTATAGGTATATCATGTGAAGTGGACATACCAATTTTATCTATAATTTCATAATTACCCTTTAGCTCTTTGATATAATTATGATCAAAATGTTGATGACTTATAGTTACAATATCTGGACTACCTTTATAAATATCATACCCCGCAGTATTGTCAAATGGATCTGTTAAAAGCTTCACACCTTTTGAATCTTCCAAAAGAAAGCATGAATGACCTAACCAAGTTATTTTCATGTAAATTCTCCTTTTGTTAAATCTTTTCTCTTTGTTATGGTATGTAACTCCCACTTATAGAAGTGGGAGACTTTCCTTCTGAAATGTCGTTAAAATTAATATATTGTGTAGTAAAAGAATATTTTATACGTTGTTTATAATTCGTAATATATAATTTTGTTTTTTTATTAAATATCTAACAAATTCTTTTTATAGTTAGAATAATAAAGCCTGAGCTCTTCCATTTGTGCATCTAATTGTATTTGTAATGATGAAAGTTCCTCATAGTTTTCAAGTTTAGAAGCTTCTTTTATTTTAGTAAATAGGCTTTTCTTAGAATAAGTATCCTTCATAAGAGAATGTCTAAGATCATTAATTTTTTGCCAATTTGCTAAATCTAAATCTAAAGCCTTTTCAACAGTATGAATCATTTTAGATTTTCGAATTTCTTCTGCATAATTGTTTAATAATCTATTATTTATTTCAGTAACCCATCTAGTGGTTATTGCCATTTTAAAACTATTTATTATGCTAGTAGTAAATACATTGGAAGCTGTAAGGACCCTAACTTTTTCAGGATATTCTTCTAATGTACGAACATTTTCATAAACAGTTTTAGGTGCTTTTCCAAAATATTTTCCGCGCTCTTCTTCTGTATAGAATTCAAATACATCTTCTTCACTTCTGTAAGCTCTATCTTTTTCTAAATAATCACTGTCGTCTCCTGGTGCTTTAGATAATTCTTTCAAAAGGTCATCTTCAGATTTATTGTTCTTTATTGCATATACAATTCCATCGAGCATTGTCATATATAGAGTAGATAAAGCTAAGTAGGCATTAGTATGTGGACATGGAGATCTAAGCTCAAATCTTGTAGCAAGGGGATTATCAAGGTCTCTTATTAATGCCAAAAGTATAGATCTGTTTCTCGACGGAATATCTACACTGTGACCAAGTGAAGTTACTATGCAAATAGGAGCCTCAAAACCAACTTTTAATCTTCTTAAAGCATCATTTGTTGAGGAAACAAATGGATTTATTACTTCATAATTTTTAAGTACGCCCATCACGGAAGCATAACCTAAAGTGCTTAAAAAATGTTTTTCTTTTGAATTGAATAAGTTAACTCTCTTTCCATTTTTTAATTTTACAGCTACTCCAACATGAATATGTTCACCGCTTCCAGCCACATCATGTACAGGCTTTGCTAGAAAATTAACATCTAGACCGTTAAGTCTGAAAGTTTCTTTTACTAAATTTCTGATAAATAGCTCATTATCTGCACATTGAAGAGCGTTTGAAAACTTCCAATCTAATTCAAGTTGTTCCATAATATGTGTTAGAGTACCAGCTTCACCTATTTGAGCTTTTACTCCACCAACTTCTTTATGGCCCATTTCAGGCTCAAAACCATACTCTTCCATTAGAAGAAGCGTTTGCTCGAGAGCTGTTCGAACATTTCCTTTAGTTTTACTCCAATATTGTTCTTTTAGTACTTGAGAAGTAGATAGTTCTTCTATATCAGCCTTATCATTAGGTGTTTTTACCCAAAATTCTAACTCAGTGGCAGAAGTGAGCATTAGCTCATCAATATCTTTATATTCAAAATCAAAAGAATTTAAAGATGATGGATTTTCTTTGAATAAATTAAGAAGGGTTGTTTTAAAGCATTCAACGGATCTTTTTAAGATCGATCTTGAATCCACTGGGAGATTATCATGTAATAATACACATGGAATTTTTAATGTACCTATAGGTGATTCTGTTTCAGCATCAATGTTTTCGTAATTGTAGTCGACGTACCAATTACAGTCAAAATCTGCTAGCATGTCTAATTTAGCATTGTTTAGAGTAGCAATACCTGGCAATACTACAGATGAACCATCAGTCTGAATAGCACCGCTTGCGAAACCACTAATATCATTTAAGAATATGTGCATTGGAATTCTCTCGTCGGTGTCATTACCGGATAAGTCAATACCAACTAGTGAAACGAACTTCACCTCAGAGTGTGCAAGTAAAATTTCTTTAATTTCTTTTTCAGAATGATTTTCTTTAGGAATTACATAAATTAATTTTTTCAAAATAATATTCCTCCTTTAAAGTATATATTTAAATTGCCTGTAACAAGACTATCACATATAGTAATAGTAGAGAACTTTTTTTTATACAACAAAATTTTATTTATAAATAAAATGATTTTATTATAAAAATGAAAGTATGTCAATGAGAAAACGTCATTAATTGCGATTAATTACAAAATGATGGCGTTATTTTGCAAGTTGTTATAGATGCAAATTCATTTATGATTTCAAATCATAACAAAGTTTTTTTAACTAGTATTATATCACATACATCTGTGAAAAGGTGATATTTAAATAATCAAAGTAGTTATTGAAGACTCAGTGGAATAGTATTCCCAAAATATAAAGATATAGGCTTTATAACATAAATTTAAATCTTTAGATATAGACCTCTTTTTTTCATGGTAAATAAAAGAGAATTTAAAAAGAAATTGACAATAAAAATTCATTATAATATAATGATAAGAAGTTCATAGTAATTATTGATTATGACTAATAAAAAGCTTTGATTAGGAAAAGTATTTAAGCAAGTAACTTACAGAGAATGGGCCAGGTTGAGAACCCATAGTGAAGGTTTAAAGAAAATCACCTAGGAGCTGAGAGCTGAATGTTTAGTAAGCTTATCCGTATTTCTGCGTTAAAGAATAAGGTATTATTGTACTTGAATTATATTTATTATATAGGTGGCATAACGAATTTAACTTCGTCCTATTTAGGGTGGGGTTTTTTTATATTTAAAAGTATTGCAGCATCGAAGATTAGAACAGTACCGAAGGTGATGATTTAACGACATTTCAGAAGGAAAGTTCCCCACATACAAATAGTAATTATTAAATGAAATAGGGAAAGGAGTTTTATTATGTATAAGAAAAATGATGCCTCAAAAAGTTTTATGGATATAGAAAAAGATGTGCTTAAGCTTTGGAAAGAAAAAGATATTATTCAAAAGAATTTTGACTTAAATGAGGGAGGAGGGCCCTTTACTTTTTATGATGGTCCACCAACAGCTAATGGAAAGCCGCACATAGGGCACGTTTTAACAAGAGTTATGAAGGATTTAATTCCAAGATATAAGGTAATGAAGGGGTACAAAGTGCTTAGAAAAGCAGGTTGGGATACTCACGGGTTACCGGTAGAACTTGAAATAGAAAAAAAACTTGGAATTGATGGTAAACCTGGAATAGAAGCATATGGAGTAGAGAAATTTGTAAAAGAATGTAAGGATAGTGTCTTTAACTATGTTAATATGTGGGAAGAAATGTCGGATAGGGTAGGATACTGGGTAGATATGGAGAATCCATATGTAACTTATCATAATAATTATATTGAATCAGTTTGGTGGGCATTAAAGCAAATGTGGGATAAGGATCTATTATACAAAGGTCATAAGGTAATGCCTTATTGTCCAAGATGCGGAACATCACTATCTTCTCATGAAGTAGCTCAAGGATATAAGGATGTAAAAGAAATGTCAGCATATGTAAAGTTTAAAATAAAAGGTGAAGAAAAATCTTTACTTGTTTGGACTACAACTCCTTGGACTCTTCCAAGCAATGTAGCACTTGCAGTAAACAAAAAATATGATTATGTTGAAGTAATCCAAGAAGGTGAGACTTTAATACTTTCAAGAGACTTATTAAGTAAACTCGAGGGAGAGTATGAGGTAGTACGTGAATTTAAAGGGGAAGCTCTAATAGGTCTTGAATATGAGCAAATGTTTGATTTCTATACACCAGAAGGAAAAGCCTTCTATATAGTACACGGAGATTTCGTAACTCTCTCAGATGGTACAGGGATAGTCCATATTGCTCCGGCTTATGGTGAAGATGATAATTTGCTTTCTAAAAAATACGATTTACCACTTATTAATTTAGTTGATGTAGAAGGGAAATTTGTAGATTGTGTTGCTCCATGGAAGGGCATTTTTGTTAAAGATGCTGATGCTAAGATATTAGAATATTTAAAAGAAAACAATGTTTTATATAAAGCAGAGAAATTTGAACACTCATACCCACACTGTTGGAGATGTGATACACCACTTTTATATTATCCAAGAGAAAGCTGGTTTGTAAGAATGTCTTCAATAAGAGACAAACTTATAGAAAATAACAATAAGGTGAATTGGATGCCGGACAATGTACGAACAGGTAGAATGGGTAAATTCCTTGAAGGCGTTATAGATTGGAGTATAAGTAGAACAAGGTACTGGGGAACTCCACTTCCAATATGGGAATGTGAATGCGGACATCGCGAACTTATAGGAAGTATAGCAGAACTTAATGAAAAAGGAAAAGATGTTCCTGAAGGAATAGAACTTCATAAACCATATATAGATAAAGTACATTTAAAGTGTCCAAAATGCGGAAAATCTATGGATAGGGTAGAAGAAGTTATAGATTGCTGGTTTGATTCAGGTTCAATGCCATTTGCGCAACATCACTATCCATTTGAAAATAAAGAACTATTTGAAGCTAATTTTCCAGCTCAATTTATTTCAGAGGCAGTAGATCAAACAAGAGGATGGTTCTATACGTTACTTGCGATATCTACAGCTGTGTTTGATACAAACCCATTTGAAAACTGTATTGTACTAGGGCATGTATTGGATAAAAACGGACTTAAAATGTCTAAGCATAAAGGAAATGTGTTAAGTCCATTTACAGTGCTAGAAAATCAAGGAGCAGATGCTCTAAGATGGTATTTTTATACTGCTAGTGCACCATGGTTACCTTCAAGATTTTATGAAGGAGCAGTTATTGAAGCACAAAGAAAGTTCATAGGAACCCTTTGGAATGTATATTCATTTTATATTCTATATGCTGAAATAGATAATTTTGACCCAACTAAATATGAAGACTTTACATCCGTAAATATTATGGATAAATGGATGATGTCAAAACTTAACTCATTAGTTAAAAACATAGATGAGCATCTAACAAACTATAGAATAACTCAAGGAGCTCTTGAACTTGAAGACTTTATTGATGGGCTTTCTAACTGGTATGTAAGACGTAATAGGGCAAGGTACTGGGTAGAATCACTTACAGATGATAAGATAGGTGCTTATATGACACTATACAGAGTTATCACAACTTTTGCTAAAATATCTGCACCATTTATACCATTTATAACAGAAGAGTTGTATCAAAACCTAGTAGTTGCTTTTGACAAAAGTGCACCAGAAAGTATTCACTTATGTGCTTGGCCGCAGTATAGAGAAGATCAAGTAGATAAAGTATTAGAAGAAGAAATGGATATGGCATATAGAACAGTTAAACTAGGAAGAAGTGCACGAAATGCTGCTAATATAAAGAATAGACAGCCACTTTCTAAAATGCTAGTTAGTTCTAAATCTCTTCCAGAATATTATGGGCATATAGTAAAAGAAGAACTTAATATTAAAGAAGTAGAGCTAGGAGCGGATATTTCTAAATATGTTAAATTTGAAATTAAACCAAATTTACCTGTGCTAGGTAAGCCATATGGTAAGTTAATACCAGGAATTAAGAAAGCAATAGGAGCTATGAACCAAATGGAGCTTGCTCAAACTATAAATAACGGAAGCGTAGTTACTATAAATGTAGCAGGAACAGAAATAGAACTCAATAGTGAGAAATTACTTGTTACAATGCAAGGGCTTGAAGGTTATGCATTTGCTGGAGAAGGTGAAATGGGAGTAGTCTTAATGACTAACATCACTGAAGAACTTAAAGAAGAAGGAAACGTACGTGAGATCTTAAGCAAAATTCAAAACATGAGAAAAGAAAGTGGGTTTGAAGTTGCTGATAAGATTAGAATCTACGTTTCTGGAAATGAAATGCTTCAAAATACAATTTGGAGATTTGAGGAGCAAATAAAACGGGATACTTTATCTGTAGAAATTGTATATAATGGGGAAAGAGAATATACGACAGTTAAGATAAATGGCGAAGATTTAAAACTAGATTTAGAAAAATTATAATTAATAATGATTGTAGAAAGTATGTGAGGTTAAGCACATACTTTCTTTTTTAGTAATGATAATATGCGGGTACACTTTATGTAATATATTTATAAATATCATTATAAAGTTAATTTAATGGGAACACTATAACTATACTAATAGTAGTAAGTTCATATTATAGCTTGAAATAACAGGCTTTTATCAGTATAATGGTAAGATAAGAAAATAGTAGGAGTTGAGAATATGGCTGCTTCAATAAAAGACGTTGCAAGAGAAGCGGGGGTTTCTATTGCCACAGTATCCAGAGTTTTAAATGATATAGATGTGGTAAATGAAGACACTAAGAAAAAGGTAAAAGATTCTATAAAAAAATTGTCATATAGGCCTAATATAGTTGCAAGAAGCTTAAAAACACAAAAATCTAGCACTATAGGGATAATTATACCAGATATATCAAATCAATTTTATCCTGAAATTGTTAGAGGCTGTGAGGATGTAGCTAATATTTATAAGTACAACATTATGCTTTGCAATGCGGATTTAGACGTAGAAAAAGAAATGGAATCTTTAAGAATACTTAAAGAGAAAATGATAGATGGAGTTATATACATGAGTAATTCCATAGAGAATAATGTTATAAGCTTAATAAAAGAACTCGAAATGCCGACGGTTCTTGTAGAAACTACAGATGCTGGTGGAATATTACCTAGTGTTACCATTGATAATGTAAGGGCAGCAGCTGATGCGGTAAAATATTTGATAAATAAGGGCAATAAAAAAATTGCTTATGTAGGTACTGCTATAGAAAAAGTTAATGCGTTAGCTAAAAGGCACACAGGCTATATCAAAGGGCTTGAGGAAATGGGGATAACACTTGATAAAGAGCTAATTTATCTTGGCGGAGTTAAGGCTAGAGATGGGTACAAGGGGATTAATGCGATATTAGATAAAGGTGCCCAAATAGACGCAGTATTCTGTGCTAGTGATGAAATTGCTATGGGAGTAATAAATGCATTAAGAGATAAATCTATTAAAGTTCCGGAGGACATAGATGTTATGGGCTTTGATGATATTTATTCAGCTTCAATATTCTATCCTAAATTGACTACAGTAGCTCAACCAATGTATGACATGGGCTCTGTAAGTATGAGAATGCTTATAAAAGCTATAAATAATTTAGAGGTTGAGGAAAAACATTTTGTATTACCTTATAGAATAGTGGAGAGAGATTCCTGTAAATAAATATAAGTCTTATTAAAACCAAATAAGTTTTAATAAGACTTTTTACATTATTTGCATGACCCTTAAATATACAATTAGGTGATTTTATAAATGTCAAATTAACAAGTTGGAGGTAACAAAGTTTTGAATATTAATAATAAAGTAGAAAAAATATTTTCATATTTACTAAGTATAAAAAATATGAATCAAAAAACTATAAGAAATATTAATGAATATGAAAATGTACATTGGCAAAAGGAGCTCCAAAATATTAGTGGGTGCACTTTTAATGTTGATGAAAATAAGGATTATTGGTTAACGATAGATGAGAGAGCAGGAAAATTATATGCTCAGTTTCAGAAAACATATTTAAAATTAGAAAAAAACAGTGAAGATTTAGAGATGATTTGGTCAAATGGGATTTTAACTTGGAAAAAAGAGGGCAAAGAAGTAGTCCATCCTATTTTTACGACTAAAATGGAAATAAAACTTGACTCAATGAAAAAAACATTTACTCTAAAACCATATAATAACCAAACCAATGTGGAGCTTGAATTTTTAAATGAATATTTGGAGGTAAACTTAGATAGTTTACTAAACATTCGCAATAAAGCAAAAGATATGGCTCTGGATGTGAGAAATATTGAAATGGCTTCAAAAATATTTGAAGAGATAGCTATGCTTTTAAAAGCTCACAGGTCGGATTTTTATATTGAGGAGCTAAGCGGTGAATCAGATATAAAGATTCAAAGTAACATACAATTTTACAATGCCCCATGCATCATACTTCGTAAGGTTGACACAAGACTTTGGAATATGGAACTAAATGATGTACTTTCACAAATTAGAGCGGGATTTCCTATTCCCAAAACTATAGAAGCTTTGGTTTCAGAGGAAGATATGGTGCAAGATGCCCAGGAACTTAATGAGTGGAAGGAAGTAGGACAAGATGTATTATTTCCTCTGCCTGCAAATCAGGAGCAAATGGAAATAACTAAGAGACTCGCTGAAAACTTTGGCATCGTTGTACAGGGTCCGCCAGGTACTGGTAAAAGCCATTCTATAGCTAATCTAATATGCCATCTTTTGGCACATGGCAAAAGGGTACTAGTGACAAGCCAAACAGATAGAGCATTAAGGGTTTTGTCTAATAAAATACCAGAAGAAGTTAGGTCATTATGTATAAGTATATTAGGAAATGATACGAAATCACTAGAAGAATTGGACGAGTCTGTTAGAAAAATAACAGAAAATTTATCAATGGACACTAAAGAATTACATAAAGACATAAAACTCTTAAAATATAAACTTAGTAAGTGCCTCGAAACTCAAAAGAGTTTATATGAAGAGTTAAAATGCATTGAAGATAGAGAAAACGATAAGGTAGAATATGAAGGACAAAAATACACATTAATGCATATTGCTAGGTGGGTTAAAGATAATGAAGATGCTCATTCTTGGCTAGTAGATAAAGTTGATTTTAATAAACAAAATCCCCTAAGCACTGAAGAATTTAATAAGTTAGTTACATTATCAAGTATAATTACAAAAGAGCAAATACATGAAATAAATAACATAGTTAAGTACAGAGCGATATTGCCTAAAGAAGATGAGTTATGTTATAAAATATTAGAATTATTTAAATTAGAACAGTACCAACATATTCATGAGAATAATATTAAAGACTGGAATAATGTTAATGCGATAGATTATGGAAATAGGAGATTACTAAAACTTGTAAATGATGCAATAGAAAGACTAGAAGGGTTTGAAAATAGCTGGCTAAATAATGTTATGACTCATTATTATTCTAATAACGAATCACAAGGTCTTTGGCAACAATTAGTTAATAGGTGTAATGAATATATAAGAAGTATAAGTGAAATTAAGCAAGAATTAAATGATCACAAGTTAGAAATACCGACTGATGTTGATATAAACAGATTTAAAAATGACTTTGATGTTGTATCAAAAACAATAAGTGAAAAAGGCAAACTAGGAATTGTATTTAAGATGCTCCATGGTAAGTTTAAATATATATTCGCAGGTTGCAAGGTAGATTATGAGTTTATAAATAATAGTGAACAAATAAGGGTAGTTAATTTATATATAAAGCTACAGCTATTAGAAAGAGAGCTTAAAAATATTTGGAATAATACAATAGAAGGGTATGGGCCAAAGATTATAGATGATTCGAACTTAAACTATGTAAGTGAAGTCGCAGGCGGTATTAGGGGTATTGAAACGATTATTAATTGGGACAAAGACTTTAGAAATAATATAATTAATTTTTTACCAGATAAAAACCTGACAATTAGTTTACATTGGAATGAAAAAGAATCATATGTTTATCTTAAAAATGGATTTGAGAGCTTAAGGCTTATAAATAAATATAATAAATTAAACTTAGAAATGGAAGGGATAGAGAGAACATTCAATAATATAGGGTGCATGCAAAAATTACACAAAGCTATAAACACAAGAGACATTGATAGTTTGCATTCTGTTTATATGGAGATTGATAGTCTAATGCAAGTAGCGAGTAGTGTGTTGGAATTAACAGAATTGAGTAAAAAGATAGAAAAATGCTGTCCGATATTACTTGGAAATATTACAAATAATAATAAAAAAACCATGAAGAATTTAGAAAGTTTAAATTGGGAAAAGGCATGGAAGTGGAAAAAATGGAATGATTTTTTGTGCAAATTAGAAGAGATTGATGTAGAAACTTTAGAGAAAAATACAGCCCAGGAAAAAATTAAAGAAAAATATATTATAAGAGAACTTGTTTCTAAAAAAAGTTGGGTTAATCAAATAGAGCGTACTACTGAGGCTCAAAAAAGAAGCTTATTTACTTGGATGGAAGCTATAAAAAGAATAGGAAAAGGCACAGGAACTCAGGCAGTGAAGTATAGGAAAATTGCACAAAAGGAAATGGAAAATTGTAAGGATGTAATTCCTGTATGGATTATGCCGATAAATAGAGTCATGGAAAATTTAAAGCTTACGGATAATTTATTCGATGTGGTAATTGTGGACGAGAGCAGTCAAAGCGATATATCAGCTATAACAGTTTTAATGAGGGCTAAGAAGGCAATTATTGTAGGAGATGAAAAGCAAATAAGTCCAGAAGCTATTGGAAAGGACCATGTTGCTGTAGAAACTTTAATAAACACATATTTAGAAAATATTCCACATGCAGAATGGTTCGATCTAAAAACTAGCTTGTACAATACAGCCCTAAGGGTATTCCCAAATAGATTATTATTAAAGGAACACTTTAGGTGCGTGCCAGAGATAATTGGATTTAGTAATGAATTGTGCTATTCGGGCGAAATAATACCTTTAAGAAGAATAGATGCTAAAGAAATAGTTGGCCCATTTATAGTAACCTCTAAAGTTACGCAGGGATGTAGGGATGAAACTAAGGCTATAAACGTAAACGAAGCAAAGAGCATTGTAGATAAGATAGTAGAGTGTTGTAGTAATGAGAGGTATAATGGCATGACAATGGGAGTTATATCGCTACTAGGGGACGCTCAAGCTGAATTAATACTGGGCATGTTGGTAGAGACACTTGGCATGGAGGAAATACTGCAAAGAAGACTTATATGTGGAGATGCCTATTCTTTCCAGGGGGATGAGAGAGATGTAATGTTCCTATCAATGGTTATTGCAAATAATGCTAAATTTACAGCTTTAACTAAGGGATCAGATATAAGAAGATTTAACGTAGCGGCGAGCCGTGCAAGGAATCAAATGTGGCTGTTTCACTCAGTTGATTTAGAGAACCTTAATAATAAATGTGTTAGATACTCCCTATTAAAATATTGCCTAGAGGAGAATGAACCTAAGGAAGAAATTAAATCACCACAATATTTATTATTAAATGATTTTGAGGAGCATATAGAAAGATGCATAAAAGAAAGTGGATATAAGATTACACCAAAGGTTAAAGTAGGAAAATATACTATAGATTTTGTTGTAGAAACGGATTTATCCTTGGATATTACTGGAGGGAATTATAAAAAAATAGCAGTTAAATGCATTGGAATGCCACAAGATGAAAATTATAATTGGCAAAAGCAGTATGAAATGCAGATGTGTCTTGAAAGGGTTGGATGGGAGTTTTATAAAATACGTGCCAGTGAATTCTATAGAAATCCTAGTGTAGTTATGGATAGATTATCACAAAAATTAAATAATTAAAAAAACATAAAACCTTACTTAGTGAAATTTTTGTTTGCATATTATTCCAATTAAGTTATAATAAGTATAATGGGAGAATATGATTATAGTATGATTTTTAATAAGAGGGTGAGAGGAATGACTAGCAAAGTGAAGAACGTAATATGGATGATATGGAAAAATGAACAAGAAGAAACATTTAAAGTAGGAGAATTAAGCAAAAGAACGGAAAAATATTATTTTAAATATGATATTGAGGGTGTTAAAAAGGCTGAAGCATATGGATTTTCTCCATTGTCGTGTTTTCCTATAGTAAATGCAAAGTATTTCAGCGAAGAATTATTTCGTTCATTTGTAAAGCGACTACCATGCCAGGAAGAAAAGGATATGACCTCTGTTTTAAAGGAATATAATATTGAAGAATATGATGATTTAGAATTACTTGCAAAAAGCGGGGGCAAAATGTCAACAGACAGATTTGAATTTGTTTCGCCTTTTGATGAAGAGGTTATTGTCTTAGATAAAGAGAGTATTGTCTCAGATGAGAAATAAAAACATCTAGACAAAAAGTGTGTAGTATGAAAGATATATTTTTCATCCTACACATTTTTTGTTTTTCAAAATATGATAAGGAGTATAAGCAATTTTAAAACACATAAAACTAAATACTTAAACAATATTATAAATTGTTCTCACAACATAGACTTATAAATCATAAAATGAAATGAGTAATAATTTGGGGTGGTATTTTGATATACGTACTAATCTTAGCAGGTGGAAAGGGAACAAGACTTTACCCTCTATCTCGTGCACAAAACCCAAAGCAGTTTTTGAATATTATCAATAATAAGAGCTTTTTAAGAAGCACTGTGGATAGAATAAAATGTTTAGTTAGCAATGAAAATATTTATGTAGTTACTAATGAAGATTATTTTGATAAAATCTGTAAAGAACTTCCAGAAATCAACAGAAAAAATATATTTGTGGAACCTAGTAATAAAGAAACTGCTACTTGTATAGGTCTATCCGCTGCCAAGCTAGTTAAACAGGACAAGGAAGCAACCATGATAGTTTTACCTTCTGATCATTATATAGAAAATGAAAAGGAGTTTAAAGAAACTGTTTTACAAGGGGTTGAAATTGCAAATAAAAAAAGAGGACTAGTCACCATAGGTGTACAGCCTACGAGACCAGAAACTGGTTATGGTTATATAGAAATGGGAGATAGGGTAAACGCTGATATGCCTACGTTCAAAGTAGAACGATTTTTAGAAAAACCTAATACCGAAGTAGCCAAGGATTTGCTCTTAAAAGGAAACTTCCTTTGGAATAGTGGTATGTTTGTATGGAGAGCAGATGTGTACTTACGAGAGATGGATAAGTATTTACCTAAGATGTATAAAAGATTAATGACTATATATCAAGCTTTAGAGACCGATGAAGAAACTGAAGTAATAAAAGAACAGTATAATGAAATAGATGGAATATCAGTGGATTTTGGCATAATGCAGAAAACTAGAAAGGCATTTGTTATAAAATGTGACTTTGTATGGGATGACATAGGAACCTTCGCAGCGCTTTCAAGGTTTCTAAGTAATTTACGCGGTAACAATGTTTTGGGTAACACGTTTATGGAAGAGAGTGAAAATTGTTCAGTATTTGGTAAGGACAGACTTATAATTGGGTTTGGTGTAAAGGATCTTATAATTGTCGATGCAGGAGATGTTATATTAGTAATGGACAAGAATAAGGATCAGGAGATTAAGCATTTGGTTAATGAACTTAAAGAGTATGAAGAAACGGAAAAGTATATATGATTTAATAAGCCCCACCTATAGGTGGATACGAAATTAAACCCTCCTAATCAAATAGGAGGGTTTAATTTCATTTTAAATGGAAGTCATTCACGGAATCATTGGGGGTGATTTTCCAGCGAAGATAGCTCGCTATCTTCGTTTTTATCAAATTTTCCGTTAGCAATCATTATTTTTTTATCAGCGAATGAAGCTACTTTTGATGAATGAGTAACGATAATTACACATTTGTCTTGCTGCCTTGCTAGTTCTAAAAAAATCTTCATTATGCCTTCTTCTGTGTCTTTATCGAGGTTGCCTGTTGGCTCGTCAGCTAAAATTATATCCGGATTATATGATAATGCCCTTGCTATTGCAACCCTTTGCTGTTCACCACCAGAAAGCTTTAGGACTCTACGCTTTGATTTTGTTTCATCAAGTTCTAAATTTGATAACATATTTAGAGCAATTTCGTTTTTATTTTCTAGTTTCTTTCCAGATACATCAAGTGATAATACCACATTTTCCTGTGCTGTCAGCTGAGGCAACAAATTGTATCCTTGAAATATAACTCCCACCATTCTGCTCCTATATTGGTATTTATCTATTGTTTTGATATCTTTGCCATCATATAAAATCTTCCCTTCAGTTGGAGTAGTTAACCCCGATAGTACAGATAAAAGTGTACTTTTGCCTGCGCCTGATTTGCCTACAATTGAATAGATTTTGCCCTTTTCAAATTCGAAATTAATGTCATTTAAAATCTTTTGATTATTACCATCATAAGAATAAGACAAACTTTCAAGTTTTAATATACTCATATACCTCTCCCCCTAATTCCTATTTGATAATATCTTAAGCGGTTCATAGCGTAAGATGAATATTATCGCTCCGCAGCTACTAATTATTGTAAGTAGTATACCAATGCCAATTAACTGCAATATTACATTAATATCAGTTGTTGCTGTTATATTTTTAATATAGCTGACATCGTTATTCTTTGTAAAATTTCCAATTTGAGCACTTCCTCCACCTTGGACCATTCCTGATCTTCCAAAATTTTCGTTTTGGGTGGACTTCTGTGTTTGAGCCGATGTCACTTGGCTTTCAAGTAATGTGTTTGCAATTGGTACAGAAGCTATTGCTCCAATTGATGTCCCAATAATTATTGCAACAAAAGTAACTAAAAACAGCTCTATAACAAACTGAAATGCAACTTTTATTTTCTTCATTCCAATAGCAGTCAATACGCCTACCTCATATTTACGTTCACGAATATTAAAGATGTTAAGTACAACTAAAATTGTTCCACCAATTATAAAAACAAGTAAAAGAAATATGTCCGCAAATTTGTTTAAATTCTTAAGTGGAACTAAGCTTTGTTCGTAATTGGTTACATCTTTTGAGGTAACAGTATAATCTTTTGACAGTCCACGTGATACCGCATCAGTTTTAAAGTTATTGAATTGTTCTACATTTGAAAAAGAATATATACCACTAGTTTGGCTTCTTAAAGCTGTTGTGGTTTCATTTTCATTTTGGTCAGTAGCCTTTTGTGCCTTGCTTTCTGAGTTATTAGTAATTGCTTTTAGTGTGTTGTAGTTTGTATAAATATAATTTGCGGGATCCTGCGATGCGGAAAATCTCATCATTTTATTATCACTTGTAGCGGTTGTGCTATAAATGCCCTTTATGGTGAGTTCATATGTTTCCGTACTTAAATTAGGGTTTGATAACTTTATTTTATCACCAACCTTTAACTTGTTAAAAGTTGAAAGTGTATCACTTATTAGGCAGGAGTTATCTGCTTTATCAAATGAAAAAATCCCACCGGATGCAATTTTATTTGTACCATCTACAAATGATGTCATTGCATTTTCTGTGTTATACCCCATAATTGTGAAATCACCCTGTTGCCCCATACCTCCAAAGCCTTTTTTGTCACCAGTGACAACTTTAAATTCATTTGTATCTCCGGTTGTCGTGCTTTCGGTTTCAGTATATGGCTCGATGCCATCACTTTTTGAAATAGAACTTTCTAATGAGTAATTAAAATCTTTAACATAGCTTGAATTTGAGTATTTTTGCATTTCAGCTAAGGTAATTGCCTGATGATCTTGCATAAGCTGACGTAATGCCTGTCTGTCATTCTTAGCTTGTTCTTGGAGTTTTGTCATATCCACTCCAATTGTAGCTGTAATTGATAAGTCTTTTAGTCCCTCGTTCTGGGCAGTTTTTGCTGCTTGTTTAATAGATAAAGCAACACAGCTAGAAACTGCGATTACAAGCGCAATAATTCCTATTAATATATTTCTCGCTAGATTTCTCGAAATATTTTTAAGTGCATTTTTGAAAATATACATAGTGATTAATCAGCTCCTTCTTTAATTCTAATTATATTTAACAGTTGTGATGTTTTTGTGAGCTTAAAAAAATAATCTGCTTAACGCCTAAGCGTTAAGCAGATTAAATTACTAATTTGTGCTTTTCAAAGAAAACCAAAATTCAACGCCACCGTCATGATTTATCACACCATAATTGCCTTCGTGAGCGTTAATAATTGTTTTAACAATGTAAAGTCCTAGTCCAACATTGTTTTCGTCATTTCTTGTTCGTGCTTGATCCGTCCTATAAAAGCTGTCCCATATCTTGTCGATATTCTCCATAGGAATATTTTCGCCCTTGTTATATATTGAAAACACTACATTTTCTTGTTGTTTCTTAACAGATATCTTAACCATATTATTTGGTTTTGTGTGTGAAATTGCATTTATCATATAATTTTTCATCACTTGCTCTAAGTGTATTTTATCACCACTAACGCAACAATCATTTTCAAAATGCGTATTATAGATAATACCCTTTTTTGCAAACAATACATAGTTTTTTGCAGTAAGCAGTGAGGCAACTTCTCCCAATTTAATATTTTCTTTTTTTAGTTTAACCAAATTATTTTCAATACTTGAAATATCAAGCAAGCTCTTAACAAGCTGATCCATTTTTTGGCTTTCATCAATAATTACATCATAATAAAAGCTTTTATCGATACCCTCTACATCATTTTTTAACATTTCGGAATATCCCAACAATAATGAAAGTGGAGTTTTTAATTCATGGGATACATTGGCAATAAATTCTCTTCTCATTTTTTCTATTTGTTTTTGATAATCAATACCCTTTTGCAGGACTTGATTTGCACTTGTAAGCTTTGAAATCATTTGTGAAAGTGTATCCGACATGATATTAATGTTTTTGGCTAACCTCCCTATTTCATCATCAGGTAAATTTTCATCTGCTTTTTTCGTAAAATTCAAAACAGCAACATTTCGTGCCACTTCATCAATTTGTTTAATAGGTTTACTGAATTTTGAAGCAAATATATATGCTGCAAATCCACCAAACAATAATGCAAAAATAGAAATAAACACACTAAATTTGGCTAGAATTTTTGCGCTCTGTTCAACTCCAGAAATGGGTGTTTCAATTACAATGAATCGTTTTCCATTTTCTGAATTTATTATTCCGTGAAGCATTAAGCTTTTTTCATTTGTTCTATAGTTCACCTGCAATACAGCGCTTGGATTCTCAGAAAATATTACTCTACCATTTTCATTTTTAAAGCGAAAAGGTGCATTTGCTGGAAATGGATGACTTTTTCCATAACTACTATAAATATCATTAGATAATTCATCTAAAATAGTAATTTGTAAATTGTCAGTTTCTTCGCGGTGGTTAATAATTTTATATAACTTTGGCTCATCATCACTGTAATTTTGCTTGATTTGACTAAATAGTTGTACAATTACATTGCTTTTTTGTGCCTTGAAATATGGATTTGCTAAAAATATGTTGAATATTACTTGTAATATTACAATTGAAAAAATAATTAGCCCAACAAATATAGTAACTTTAGTTTTAATTGTTTTGTTCATTTTTCACCTCAAAGCGATAACCAACGCCATGGACGGTTTTGATATATTGACAATTGAATACAAGTTTTGCTCTTAATTGCTTTATGTGTGTATCAACTGTTCTTGTATCGCCTACATAATCATAATTCCAAACAGCATCTAAAATTTGTTCTCTGGCTAACACTAGTTCATTATTTTCAATAAAGTATAAAAGTAAATCGTATTCTTTGGGTGTAAGGTCTAATTTTTCATTGGCACAAACTACTTCTTTTTTTAACTTATCAACTGATATATTGCCTATAACAACATTTTCGGCCTTTCTCTTACCAGTTCTTTTTAATACAGCTTCAAGTCGTGCAAGAAGTAATGATGGCGAAAAAGGTTTAGATATATAATCATCTGCACCAAATTTAAATCCAGCCAATTGATCATATTCCTCCCCCTTAGCAGTAAGCATAATAATTGGAGTAATCGAGTCTTCACGAATTTCAGAAAGTACATCAAATCCATTTTTCATTGGCATCATTACGTCTAATAAAATTAAATCTATCTTACTGTTATTAGAATAAAACATTTCCATCGCTTCTTTTCCATTGCTTGCTTCAAGTATCTCATATTTATGACTAACGAGAAAGTCCTTAAGCATTCGTCTAATTCTACTTTCATCATCAACAATAAGAATCAGACCCTTTATTATGTCCATTATTATCACCACCTTAAAACGATAGTATACCATAACCATGATAAAAATATGAGAAGCCATTACTAAAATTGATAACGTAGCGAACAATTTATGTTTGCTAATTATCAAGATTCCGATTCCTATAATAGATATAATAAAGGAAACACTTTAATAATTTTACAAATTAATCAAATAAAAGTATACTAAAATTGTGTAAATCTAAACTATACAAATATGGATAAAATTCCATATATAAGATGATGTATGAAATTAATTAATAAAGGGTGAGTGTGATGAATGATAATATAAGTGTATTAGTGGTGGAAGATGATATAGATATAAATAATTTGTTATGTGAAATATTGAGCAAACATGGATACCATGTAAAAACTGCATATTCAGGATCAGAAGCAAGAATGTGTATAAATCAGTATGATTTTCACATTATCTTATTAGATTTAATGATACCAGGAATATCTGGAGAGGAACTTATATCACTCATAAGAAAAATTAAAACTATGCCAATAATAGTTTTATCTGCGAAGACAGCACAGGATACAAAAATAGAAGTACTAAGACTAGGTGCAGATGACTTTGTGTCCAAGCCTTTTGATGTAAATGAAATTCTAGCAAGGGTTGAATCACAACTCAGAAGATATATGATATTTTCTAATAAAAGTCAAAGCGAAAATATTTTAAAGTATAAAGATTTAATTTTAAATAGTGAAGCAGTAGAGGCACTAGTTAAAGGCGAAAATATTAACATTACACCAAGAGAGTTTCACATATTAGAAATGTTAATGTCTTACCCAAACAAGGTGTTTACTAAAGCAAATATATTTGAGACTGTATGGAATGATGAGTTTTTGGGTGATGATAATACTGTAAATGTTCATGTAAGCAATATTCGCTCGAAAATAGCAAAAATTGATCCAGATAGTGAGTATATTCATACAGTATGGGGAATTGGTTATAAGATGAGCTAGAAATCTTAATACTTTCTTAATGATTTCCTTAAAGTTTCTTATACTTTAAGTACTATTATAAATATATAAGATAAGGGGAGGGAATTTAATGGGGGATATAATTTTAAAAACAAAAAAATTAACTAAAAAGTATGGTAAGGACTTTGCCGTAAATAATGTTGATTTAGAATTAAAACAAGGGGATATTTACGGACTTGTAGGTAAGAACGGTGCAGGAAAAACAACAATTCTTAGGATGATATCTGGATTATCTATACCAACAAGTGGAGAAATAGAACTTTTTAATGAAACATCAAAAGCTGGTTTAAATAATTCAAGGTCAAAGATAGGATGCATGATTGAAACACCAAGTTTTTTTAAATATTTATCAGCAAAGAAAAATCTAGAATACTATAGAATACAGAGGGGTGTTGTAGAAAAAGAATGTGTGGATGAGGTAATTAAAATGGTAGATCTTGAGGATGCGGGCAAGAAAAAATTCAAAAACTTTTCACTTGGCATGAAACAACGATTAGGACTTGCACTAGCTATAATGACAAGTCCTGACTTACTAATCTTAGATGAGCCTACCAACGGTCTTGACCCTACTGGAATAATAGAATTAAGAGAACTCTTATTAAGATTTAATAGAGAAAGAAATACGACAATAATTATATCTAGCCATATATTAAGTGAGCTATCTCAACTTGCAAATACCTATGGATTTATTAATAAGGGCGAGTTTGTAGAGCAAATAGCTGCAAAGAATCTAGAAGAAAAATGTAGACGGTACCTATTAATTAAAGTAGATGATACCTCAAAAGCCACCGTTATAATAGAAAATAAGCTAGGAGCTATGGAATATGAAGTGTTAAATAGAAATGAAATTAGATTATATCAGCATATAGATACTCCAGAGAGAGTGTCAGAGGCGCTTATTAATAATGGAATTAAGCTATTTTCAATTAATAACAGTGGTGTGAATTTAGAAGAGTATTTTGTAAATTTAATTGGGGGTAATAAGCATGATTAATTATATAAAAGCTGAACTTTATAGAAGTTTTAATAGAGTATATTTTTGGGCTTATACAGCTTCTATAGGTATTTTAGCTATATTGGCTAATGTTATGATTTTAAATGTACATTGTCATATTCCCACTGATAGTATTAATAGTATGTTTGATAAGTTCATTATGTCAACCTTTATTATTCCAATATTTCTAGTAGTTGGACTTGTAGATATGATTACATCGGAGGAAAACAAAAATGAAACGCTTAGAAATGTTGTGGTTTTTGGAGTTACAAGAAGTAAAATAATTTTATCAAAGCTTATAACTACAGTTATCCTTGCATTTATAGCAGAAATTATTATATTAGTTTTGTATTTTGGGAGCGCATTTGTAGTATTTGGAGTAAATAATGAACTAATTGCTACTATAATAAGGTTTTGTCAAAAATCATTAGTAGCCACGCCTCTATGGATAGCAGCTATAGCAATATGTACTTTCTTAGCTGTTATTATTAAAAATAATACTATTTTTGCATTTGTCTATTCTGGAATATTTATATTTACAGACAAGATTATTATGGTGCTTTCATTCTTTGTTTCTGATAAGTTTAAATACCTGGAAAATATTCTTATTACAAAAAAAATAAATGAAATTTCAACGGGATCATTATCAAGTGAAATTATAATATCTTCAGTTTTAATGGGAGTTATTTATACAGTAGTATTTACAATTATAACTATAGTGTATTTTGAAAAAAAGGAAGTTAAATGATCTCCTGCGGAGCTGCAACAGCTTCACAGAAGCTGTATTATCGACTTTAGAAGTAGATTTATATTCCCACTGAAGTTTCCTATTTATTAGGGCAAGTAACTCCTACCTATAGAAGAAGGGGACTTTCCTTCTGAAATGTCGTTAAATAAATTAGAGTAGCATACGGATAATATATTTTAGATATTAGAGGAAGGGGTGATATTTATGCAAAGAATAATAATAATTTTATTACTAGCTGCGGTAGTCATATCTGTTACCCTATATGTTTTATTGTATAGTGAAATTAAAAGTATAAATAATCAATTAAACAAAATTAATAAAACTAAGACTAATTCGAAAATACTATTATCTTGTTCTAATAAGCAATTAAGTGGGTTAGCTTTGGGAATAAACAAAAATCTAGAAGAAAAACAAAAGTCAGAAGCTAAATATAAAAAGATGGATTTAGAGCTTAGAAAAGCTATTGCGAATATATCTCATGATTTAAGGACTCCATTAACTTCAATAAGGGGGTATATGCAATTAATTGATAATAATAGTTTATCTGAAGATGAAAATAAGAAATATATAGATATAGTAAAAAACAGAACAAAATCATTAGAAACCTTAATAACTAGTTTTTATGATTTATCAAGACTAGAAGGTAATGAATATAAATTTGATATGAAATCCTTAAACTTAAACAATATAGTGTGTGAATGCGTGGCTTCATCTTATAATGATTTCTTAAATTGCGAAGTGGAACCTAAAATTGATATAGAAGAAAAACCTTATTTTATTATAGGAGATGAAGTTGCAGTAAAGAGAGTGTTTTCAAATTTAATACAAAACATCATTAAATATGGTAAAGGATATGTAGCTATTTCTTTAAAACGCAGTAATGATTGCATTGTTACAATATTTCAAAATGCCGCACCAAATTTAAATGATGAAGATGCAAAACATTTATTTGAGCGCTTTTTTACAGCAGATAGAGCAAGAACGGGGAAAAGTACAGGGATTGGACTTGCTATAACAAAACAATTAGTTGAACAAATGGGGCATGAAATTTCAGTGGAACTAGTGGAAGGAAAGCTTAGCATAATAATAAGGTGGAAATGTTTAAAGTATGTTAATGAAAAATAGATATGGGGGAGTAGGGGATATAATAATTTATACAAAATAGCCTCAGAAACTTTGACTTGTTATTTTATTTGAAATCCCTAAGAGGGTTCATTTTTAAAACAGTTAAGGATATTATTGTTACCATTTTAAAACTCATATTTAACAATTTCCTAATAGTACGGGCATCAGTAGTTGGGGAACAGCCATATGAATAAAATGACTATTATAATTTATCTAAATCATTTTCTGTATATACCTCAATACCATTTTTAAGTAATAGTTCTGCAGTGAAACCATATCCTTTTATTAGTCCACCTGAAAATGCCCCATTGTATATAAATCCACAACCGCATGAAGGGCTTTTAGAGAGTAGTATTGCTTTTTTTATACCTATGACTTTCGCAATTCTCAAAGTCTTTTCTGCTCCTTCAACAAATTCTTTAGTAAAATCTTGTTTATCCTTACTAATTACTTTTTTATTACCCATTTCATCTATGATAATTTCACAACTTGGTCTTGGAGTATGTAGTCCAGCTAAGAGTTCTGGACATACAGCAATAGCATTTCCTTTCTTCACTAAATCAGCTATAACTTTATTCTCTATATTGGTTCCATTATATCTACAATTAACCCCTGCTAAACATGAACTTACTAAATACATATAGCACCATCTCCTTTTGTAAGTTTTGTTTTATCAGAATTTTTAATTACATAATATCCTACTATTATAATCTAATTATTTAGCTATATTATACCATTAGATACAACCTATATAGTTTAATAATATACAAAACTTTAACATAAAGACTGTCATAATGAGGTATATCCTAATGATACTATCAGAATATGTTTCACTGGGGTTATAAAAAGAATATATGAAATGTTTCAAATATAAATAGCCATAGCTTGTGCAATTGATAGGGTAGGAAACATTGTAACTGAACTAATCTGTAAAGGTAGAATGAAGCATACAGATTTAGAAAGACTTTTTACAGGCAGGATTGAAGATAATTCAACCCTTTGTACTGACTCACACAAGAGTTACATTAAGTTCGCCAAAAATTATTTATAAAATGTTAATTAAGGGAAACCAAACGGCTTTCCTTAAAAATTGTCATGTTTTTCAACAATATTATTAAACATAGCCAAATGAAAAAGAAATTAATCAAAAAAAATTTGAAAATTTAGCTGATGCACTTTCAGATACTGGAATCTCAAAGGACATTTTAAAAGATATTTATAAAAAAGTAAAATAAGTGATGATGATTAACTATGAGCTGTAAATGGACTACTCAAGAATCTATGTTACATGGGTATGGAAACGATTTGTGTTAAAAATTGTAAAAATAAATATTATTTTACTCAGACTATGTTTTTTTGTATGAATCGTTGCATACCCAGAAAATGTTGGAGCTCCACGTATTGTATTGATATTAGTGGGATTTATAGATATTATTACAGCGGATGAAAACAAAAATGAAACGCTTAGAAATGTTGTGTTTTTGGAGTTCCAAGAAGTAAAATAATTTTATCAAAGATTGTAGCTACAGTTATTCTTGCATTTATAGCAGAATTTATTATATTAGTTTTGTTTTTAGGGAGCGTGTTTATAGTACTCGGAGTAAATAATGAACTCCTTATTAATATAACAAATTTTTGTCAGAAGATATTGGTAATAACCCCTCTGTGGATAGCGGTTCCTATAATAGACAGAGACTCAAAGTATGAACAAATTAGGGAAAGATTATAATATGTGTAATTTAACGACAGTATATATAGTATACTTAGAATGGTATAAACTGAAAATATGTTAAAAATATAATAAGTTAGAGAGTGTGATGTATGAAATTTTTAAAAAATATAGAAAATCAAGCGATAACTGTTAAACAAATGACTATAATTAAAGCTTTTCTTGTAATGCTTACAGCAATTTTATTGGAGATATTAGGTCAAATACCCATAGAAATTTTAAATTTATTTTTTAAACATTTTACAAAGATAGCCCCATATTTGAACTTTGTTACAGGAGTATTAGTTAAATATTTTACTATTATTCTTTTATTAAAGTGGTATAGTATAGGTTCCTGTGAAAAATCGCATAAAAAAAGTTTGAATAGAAAGAATTTTATTTATGTTGCTTTAATCATTATAGGCTTTCGTATAATATATGATAATAGTTTAATTTTCTGGGCGAGTAAGATACCCATGCCTGATTTTATAAATCAAGCATTTGAGGAACTGGCGATGTCACCTATTATAATGATACTTAGCGTTGCTGTTATAGCACCTATATATGAGGAAATTATTTTTAGAGGAATCTTGCTAAGAGGTATGGCTAATAAAATAAATCCAACGGTAGCACTTATAGTATCAGCCTTATTTTTCGCATTGATGCATATGAATATTCCTCAGGGCATAAATGCATTTTTGCTAGGATTAATTGTTGGATCTATATATCTAAATACAGGTTCAATTTATTTAAGTATATTTGCACACTTTATAAATAATTCTGTAGCAATCTCAATTTCAGGAGCCTTCCAATTAATAAGCGGAAAGTATACTATATTAATTCATGGTACAGCTTTTATTGTAGGGAGTATAATTTTAATTGTTGCCTACAGATGGCTTAAACAAAATAAACTAGGAGATAGGTTGGACATATACAAAGAATTTATAGAAATATAATATTAGGTCACAAAATAAAGTCCTCCATTATAAAGATAATTATCTTTATAATGGAGGACTTTGTGCATTTTATTGATGATTTAATTTTTACATCAGTTTTTTGAAAAAATGACAGATTAATTAAACAAAACTATATAATAATGAATAAATTGAAAGTTTAATGCATATAAAATTCAAAAATCTCGGAATTAATGGAGATAGGGTATACAACAAGGAGGATAATAAATGAAAGAGATGCAGATAACAAATTGTAAAAATGGGAAAACAAAATAATTAACAATAAATAACTCATGAGCAATTTGCTCATGAGTTATATTTGGTATAATGATACAAAGAGATTAAATCATTTTAGATGACTAGTGAAAGGATAAAGATTTATTATGAGAATAAATAAACTTCTTAGCAATTATGGTATTTGCTCAAGAACTGATGTTAATAGACTTATAGATGAAAAAAGGATAATGGTAAATGGGAAGCTTTGCACCACCGGGCAGTGGGTAGAAAAAGAGGATAATATTCTTCTTGATAATGAGAATATTTCGATGAGAGAGAAGATTTATATTGCGCTAAATAAACCCGTGGGAATTACATGTACTGCAGAAAAAACAGTAGAAAGCAATATAATTAATTTCATGAACTATCCAGAATACATATTTCCAGTTGGTAGATTAGATAAGGCATCCCAAGGATTAATACTTATGACTAATGATGGCGATTTGGCAAATAATATTTTAGAATCTGAAAATGAACATGAGAAAGAATATATAGTAACTGTGAATAAGCATTTTGATGAATCTTTTCTCAAAGCAATGTCTGAGGGTGTTCAAATTTGTGGGGTTAAAACAAGACCTTGCAAAGTTATCGAAGTTAGCGATGATACTTTTCGTATTATTTTAACACAAGGACTAAATAAACAAATTCGTAGAATGAGCAAAACTTTTGGATATACAGTTGTAAGATTAGAACGAATTCGAATTATTAATATAAAAATTGATGAGACAGATATTGGCATGTGGCGTCACCTCACAGATAAAGAGGTAATAGAATTAAGGAATAGTTAAATCATCACCTGAGGTGCTGTATTAACGACTTCAGAAGGAGATTTATACTCCTTCTGAAATGTCGTTAAAAGGGTACCTTAGTAGAAATGTTAAGGTACCCTTTGTTTTTTATGAAAACTACTCAATTATGTGGTTTTAAAAGTCAAACAATCGGTTTCTGAATAGAGATTAACATTTTCGCCACTAACGTCTATAGATTTAGCATTACAGAGCTGATTAGAGTTATAGGTGCAAGTACATACATTACAAGCAATTACGTCGCATCCATTACTATTGGAATTAATGATATTTGTAAGAGAACTATAGGCAATACTATCTAAAAAAGAAGCACAACAAGTATCAGAATCTTTTTTAGCACTTTTTCCACCAACATTTATTATATTAGCATAACATGTTTTCTTATCATTATGGGAACAATTTGAAACGCTACAGTTGATTTTTGGCATTATATCTCCTCCTTAGTGTATCTACTAAGAAGTTTAACCAAAAGGAAGAGAAAATATTTATAGTAGGAGTTTTGTTTAAAATTTCTATTTGATAGATTTTTTAAAACAGTATGTTCCAGAGTTCACTTTCCTAGTATCATAATAGTTTATATATGAAATAATCCATACCAAAATTACCATCCAAATAAGTGATGCCATTTACTATATAATAATTATTATCCTAATATTCCTTGTCGTATAATTAAGCTTTTATTTAAGCCAAACTTTCGTATTAGAGCATAACCTAAAAGTTACAGTTTGTAGAAAATATATTTTCGATTACATCTTGAAGATTGTTGTATTTTCATATATAATCAGATTTAAGTTAAAAAATGTAATAATATACATATTATGAGATATAAAAAATTATTCGATTATAGGGAATATATACCTATTGTCGCTTGTTTTTTTATCATGAAAACGAGTGCAAAAGGTGCTTTTAAATATTTGATAGCTAGATTAATAAAGTTTTAACATGGCATTTTCTAATCTAATAAAGTAGCTTAAACCCTTGATATTGCAAGGATTTATATAAATAAAACAAAGATAGTGTTAACACTATCAAAAAATTGAAGGGGGAAAATTTATGAGATATGTTAATAAATCATTAAAAAGATATGGCAGCTTTGCTTTATCTTTAGTACTAGCTCTTAATTTAATGCTATCTTTTTCATTTAAAACGTCTGCATCAACTATACAGTCTGACTACAAGTCCTTTGTAATGGCTCCATTGGAAAAAATAACAGATTGGAATGCGTTCAAAAATCAATTAATAACCATTAAGAACAACGGAGTCTATGCCCTTACCACAGATGTGTGGTGGGGAGATGTTGAAAGTGCGGGTGACAACCAGTTTGACTGGAGTTACTATAAGACTTATGCAGATACTGTTCGTGCTGCAGGATTAAAGTGGGTGCCTATTATGTCCACTCACCAATGCGGTGGTTCTGTAGGGAACACAGTAAATATACCATTACCTTCATGGTTATGGAATAAAGATACTGCTGATAATATGCAGTTTAAGGATGAAAAAGGAAATTATGATAAGGAATCTCTTAGTCCATGGTGGTCTGGTACAGATAAACAGTATAATGAACTTTATGCGTCTTTTGCTGAAAACTTTAGCAGTTATAAAGATATTATAGCTAAAGTTTACCTTTCTGGTGGTCCATCAGGTGAATTAAGATTTCCTTCTTACAATCCATCATTAGGTTGGTCATATCCAGGTCGTGGATCTCTACAATGCTACAGTACAACAGCTAAAACAGATTTTCAAAATACGATGAAAACTAAATACGGCACTATTTCTGCAGTTAATAGTGCATGGAATGCAAGCCTAACAAGCTTTACACAAATTATGCCTCCAACAGATGGTGATAATTTCTTTATAGAGGGTTATAAGTCAACTTATGGTAAAGACTTTTTAACTTGGTATCAAAGTGTACTTGCAAAACACTTGTCGAATATAACGGGTATAGCACATAACGATTTTGATTCAGTTTTGGGTGTTAGAATAGGAGCGAAAATAGCAGGTATACACTGGTTAATGAATAGTCCTACTATGCCACATGCTGCAGAGTACGGTGCAGGTTATTATAATTACAGTACTTTACTTGACCAGTTTAAGACATCAAATGTAGATTTAACATTTACATGTCTTGAGATGGATGATTCAAACGCATATACTAGTCCATTCTATTCAGCTCCTAAAAGTCTCGTTATAAATATTGCCAATTTGGCTACATCAAAAGGTATAAGACACTTTGGAGAGAATGCACTAGCTATTTCTAATAATAATCAAGCGTATCAAAATGCTGCTGAAATGTTATTTAATTATAATTTCTCTGGCTTTACACTTTTGAGATTTGCAAATGTTGTTAACACCGATGGAACAGCTACTTCTGAAATGGCCCCTTTTGCAGATGCTTTAGTTATGAAGCCAGTTCCTGTAACCTTTACAGTGAATAACGTTAATCCAGGCAGTGGTCAAAATGTATACTTATGTGGAAGTGAATGGGAACTATCTAATTGGACTACAGGAGTATATCCTTTACCACTTACTAATAGTAATGGAAGGTACACAGGAACTACATATCTTGGTGAAGGTCGTACCTACCAATTTAAAGCAATAATGAAAGATGGTAGCAAAAATGTAACATGGGAAAGCGGCAACAGTCAATCTTATACTGTTCCTACAAGGGGAGGTTCCTATACCTGGAACTGGTAGATACAAAAGATTACCATTATAGGTTATATATAGTTTTGAAAGTAATGAATTTAAAAGTTTATTAAAATCCTAAAAGGGATCTGGGATTTCAGAGCCCTTTTAGGATACAGTCGACATACATGGTTTTTTTAAAAATAAATTTTAAGTTTATCGTAAAATTAAGAGCCACTACTCTAATAAATATGATATAATTAGAATAATGCAGTAAAATAAAAGTGTGTGTTTTAGAGAAAATTGAGTTGTTATTAGAAAATTAGGGAAATATTAAAGTTATATATAATTTTAAATCCCTTACAAGGCATATGAAAAAAATAGACTAGCGTGCTGACTGGTTATTTTTTTGAAGATGCCTAAATAGAAGAAAGAGGTGTCCTATCATAAAAAACGAAAATGAAAATAAAAAAGAAACTACTAAAGTAGAAATTAAATCAAACAAATACCAGACGCTAGAAGAAATTACATTTTTAAAAATAGTTAAAAAAGATAAAACAACCGTTGATTGTAAAATAGATACTGAAGATTTACAAAGGGTATTAGAAAAAGGTCGTTGGTTTGCAGAATGGAATAAAGATTTTAATAATTTCTTAGCACAAAACCTAGGTAGTTATTATATCGAAGAAAAGAAATATAGAAGAAAACAGAGTTTGCAGTCATTCATATTAGATGTTCATCCAAAAGCACCTGTAAGACATATCAATGGAGATACTCTAGATAATAGAAAATGCAACTTAGAAGTATATAATCAAAATTCAATTAATGATTATGAAGAATTAGATGAAGAAACTGTTGCTATAATATTAAGAGATAGATACGGTAAAGAAAAATCTAGGACTATAATCGATAAAGAGGATTTAAGCAGAGTGGTTAATAATAGTTATACATGGGTTCTCTTTAAGAAAGATACAGAACCTTATGCTGTAGCAAACACTCCTGAAGGAAAAATTTATCTAAATAGATTTATAATGGCTACAACTGAAGATATGGTTACTCATCCTATAAATCTTAATACATTAGATAATAGAAAAGCTAATTTAGAAAATAAAAAAGTTGATTTAGAATTTGCTAAACCAACTGAAGAAACAGAAGTTTAATCCAGCTCCGCAGGAGATGATTTAATAAGCATTGTAAAAGCAGTATAGAAGATAATTCTATACCGCTTTTATTTTTTGGCTATTGGGTTAGAAACAACTTGAAATTGATTTGTTTTTCCCATAATATAAGCTAGGTTTATTATAGATTTTTCGTCACCTGTCATTTCTCTCTTAAACATTTTTTCGAATTGCTTTATTAAATTATTATAATCAAGTTTGTAATTTTCAGTGCTAGGTCTGGTTAACTTTGTATGTTTATGTGGATCATATACCTTAGCTTTAATTCCTTTGTTATAAATTTTTTTGAAAACTTCTGCGGTGTAGTAAGCATCATTAAAAGCATTATGGAACGTACTTTCAATAGGCACGTCAAGAAGTTTCGCTGCGTTACCTAGCCCAATATTAATTCCTTTTTGGCAATTAAGCTCTTTAGAAGCGTAGGATTGAATGTCGATGTATTCTGTGGGTACAATCAAAGTATCTAATTCATGATATTCTATATTTCGAAATAATTCTTTTATATCTGCTACTCCCCATACACACAATATGCTTGAGTCAGCGTTTATAAATTCTAAAAACTCTTTGTACATTTCTTTAAAAGGTTTGCCTCTATCTAATTCATCCATTGTTATTCCAGTAAGTTCTTTTACAAAGGGATTGATTATAGTATATATTTCCGGTTTTACTAATACATCTAGAGCTCCAATAGTCTCAAAATTACCATTAAGCTTTACGGCGCCAATCTGAATTATTTCAAAAGGACATTTAGGATTTGTTATGTTTTTAGTATCTTTTGTGTAATTGTAGCCTTGATTAAATTCTAAGTCAAATATTATATAATTCATTTAATTACCTCTAAACTTATTTAATATTATAGTACATAACGATATATTATTATATCATGTAGTATATCATTTATAATAGTAAAAAACACCTCCACTGTTACGTTTTTAACGACATTTCAGAAGGAAAGTCTCTCACTTCTATAAGTGGTAGTATAAATCTCCTTCTGAAGTAGTTAATTCATCTTCTTTGAAATTGTATATAAAGTAGTTTATAATGAGTATAGTGGCGATATCATTTTTTAGTAAAAATTGGACATATGGCAACTAAGAGTATAATTATTAGTAGAAAAGATATCTATAAAAGAATAATTATCAATAAAATAAGTGAAATCAATCCGTGTAGTTTATGCTACACGTGATATATAAGAGAAGGAGTTTTATATATGGGAAAAATATTGGTGCTTGCAGAGAAACCCTCTGTAGGCCGTGAACTAGCGAAAGTTTTAAATTGCACTCAAGGTGGAAATGGGTATTTAATGGGATCAAAGTATATTGTAACTTGGGCACTAGGACATCTAGTAACACTTGCGGGTCCTGAGGATTATGATCAAAAATACAAGAGTTGGAAAATGGAAGATCTTCCTATGCTGCCAAAGGATCTAAAATTGGTAGTTATTAAAGAAACATCAAAGCAATATAAGATTGTACATGAACTTCTTAAGAGAGCTGATGTAGATGAACTCATTATTGCGACAGATTCAGGGCGTGAAGGAGAATTAGTGGCGCGTTGGATCATTCAAAAAGCAGGATTTAGAAAACCGATAAAGAGGTTATGGATCTCCTCCCAAACTGAAAAAGCGATAAAGGATGGATTTGCTAATCTTAAACCTGGAAAAGATTATGAAAACCTATTTTGGGCAGCGCAATCAAGAGCAGAGGCGGATTGGCTAATAGGCTTCAACGTCACTAGGGCATTAACTTGTAAATACAACGCTCAATTATCAGCAGGAAGAGTTCAAACACCAACTTTGGCACTTATTGTTGAAAGAGAAAACGAAATTAAAAAATTCATCCCAAAGGATTACTGGACAGTAAATGGTAAAGTGAATAATTTTACAGTTAATTGGTCAAGTAGAAATGGAGAAGCTCGTACATTTGATAAGCAAAAGGCAGAAGATATAGCTACTAAGGTAAATAATCAAATGGGAATCGTAGTAGAGCTAAATAAAGCATCTAAAAAAGAATTGCCTCCACTTGCGTATGATTTAACTGAGCTTCAAAGAGATGCAAATAGAAAATTTGGATTTTCAGCAAAACAAACTCTTAATATAATGCAGAAACTATATGAAAATCATAAGATATTATCTTATCCAAGAACAGACTCTAGGTACATTACTACAGATATAGTGGCTACGCTTATGGATAGATTAAAGAGTATAGCGATAGGACCATATGAGAAAGCTGCTAGAAGCATAATAAAAGGTAGAATACATACTACAAGTAGACTTGTGGATAATAGCAAGGTATCGGATCATCATGCTATAATTCCAACAGAGCAGCATGTAGATTTATCAAGCCTTAACAAAGAAGAAAAAAGCATTTATGACCTAGTTGTAAAAAGATTCTTAGAAGTTCTAAGTCCAGCTTTTGAGTATGAGCAAACTACTGTGAAAATAAATGTTAAGGGTGAGACATTTTCTGCAAAAGGAAAAATAGTTAAGTCAAAAGGCTGGAAAGAAATAAGCAGTTCTAGTGAAAATGAAGACAAAGATCAATCTCTACCACCGATAAATAAAGGTGAAGAAGTTAAACTTACTTTAGTTAAATTCGAGAATGAAAAGACAAAGCCACCAGCTAGATTTAATGAAGCAACATTACTTACAGCTATGGAGCACCCAGGGAAAAATATAGATGACAAGAGTTTAAGAGAAGCCTTGGATAACACCTCAGGACTTGGAACTCCAGCTACGAGGGCAGATGTTATTGAAAAATTATTCAACATCTTTTATATGGAGAGAAGGGGTAAAGAAATTTTTCCAACATCAAAAGGAATACAGCTAATAGGTTTAGTTCCTGAAGAATTAAAATCGCCTGAACTTACCGCTAAATGGGAAAAACAGCTTCAACTTATAAGCAAAGGAAAAGCTAATTCCATGAATTTCGTAAAAGATATGAGGGAGTATGCAGTGAAGCTTGTGAAGAACGTTGTAGCTTCAAGCGAAATATATAAGCATGACAACGTTACAAGAGTTAAATGTCCTGAGTGTAGTAAATATCTCCTTGAAGTTAACGGCAAAAGGGGAAAGATGCTCGTATGCCCAGATAGGGAATGTGGATATCGTAAGGGTGTATCACAGGTTTCTAATGCACGTTGCCCAACTTGTCACAAGAAAATGGAGATTAGAGGGGATGGAGACAATAAAATTTTCACTTGTGGTTGTGGCTACAGAGAAAAACTATCAGCCTTTAACAAACGTCGAGATTCAGAAAAAAGTGCTTTAAATAAAAAAGATGTTAATAAATTTTTAAATCAGCAGAATAAAGAAGATGAAGGAACTGGTAATTCTGCAATGGCTGAGGCTTTTGCTAAGTTTAATTTAAAATAGTAAAAAAGAACATAAGGTATAAGCGCTTTCATAAGTTGTTTGAAGATTTTACACCAATATTTAATCTGGATAAATAAAGAAAAGGAAGAGTCAGTAATGAGATTAGATTTGCTCATTACTGACTCTTTTTTTGTATAATAAAATTAAACGTAAAGATGAAAAAAATTACTACTTAAACAAATCCTCTATAGAAACTTTGAGGGCTTTAGCAATGGCTTTTATCTCATAATCTACTATTTCTTTTGAACAATTTTCGATTTTAGAAATCATAGGTCTATCGATATCAACACCTAAAACATTAAGTCTAGCAGTTAGGTCTTCTTGTGTAATGCCAGCATTATTTCTAAATTCCCACTCCCTGCTATAGCCCATGTCATAGTGGACGGAATGTTAACTCATTATATATATAGTTATACATAAAATAACTAATAAGGAAATTATCGTGGCAGACCCGGCAAAAGGGATTGTTAAATACACACCGGAAAATTTTTTCGAGATTTGGACTGGAGTACTTCTTATAATGACGCTAACAGTTAAATGCCAAACGGGAAATGAATTGAAAGGTATGTTTTTAAAATTTTTCGACTTGATAAAACCACAAAAATCGCTATTAGTTAATATCTTTTTAGCATCAATTTTAATAACTATTTTTGGGATTTTAGGATCATTTCATTTTAAAATATTATTAGATGATATAGTACCGAATAATTTGACTAAGTCATTACATATTTTTTCAATAGGTTTAATGATATTGACTATGTTTCATGTCATTACGGAGGCATTTAGAACACAACTATTAATTCATTTAGGACAAAGGTTAGATATTCCTTTGATACTTGGATATTCCGAACATGTAATTAATTTACCAATAAATTTCTTTGGAACTAGAGAAGTTGGTGAAATTATATCAAGGCTTAATGATGCATCAAAAATAACAGATGCTATTTCAGGAGTAACACTTACTATGATGATAGATGTTTTCATGGTTATTATAGGTGGCGGAATATTATATTCTCAAAGCTCATTATTATTTAGAATCACTTTAGTACCATTAATTTTATATGGAATAATAGTTTTTTTATTTAAGAGTAACCTTGAAAAAGTTAATAGAGAAACTATGGAGAGTAATGCACAATTAACATCATATTTAGTTCAATCATTAAATGGAATAGAAACAGTAAAAGCTTTTAATGCTGAAAGAGAAGTCAATTTAGAAACAGAAAAAAGATTTGTAAAACTAATTAAATTGTATTTAGGAATGGATATATAAATAATTTTCAAGGGTCTTTAAAAAGTTTAGTTAAAGGTGTCTTTGCAATTGCAATACTTTGGATTGGAACAGTGCAAGTATTAAGTGGTAAAATAAGTTTTGGAGAATTATTAACTTTTAATGCATTATTAGCATATTTCTTAGAACCAATAGAAAATATAATTAACCTACAACCAACTGTACAGACTGCACTAGTTGCAGCAGAAAGACTTTCAGAAATATTACATTTAACATTAGAGAAATCAGTTAATGAAAGCAAAAAAATAACTCCTGAAACATTAAAGGGTGAAATAGAGTTTAAAAACCTAGATTTTAGATATGGTACAAGAAGGCTTATATTAAAAAATATAAACCTAAAGATTAAACAGGGAGAGAAGATTGCTTTGGTAGGCGAGAGTGGCTCAGGAAAAACGACTTTAGTAAAATTATTAATGAACTTTTACCAGTGTGAAAAAGGTGAATTAACTATAAATGGATATAATATTAAAGATATTAATATTGAATCATTAAGAGATAACATAGCATATATATCACAGGAAACTTTTTTGTTTAGTGGGACAATAACAGAAAACTTATCACTTGGCAGTCCATATTTAACTTATGACGAAATTATAGCGGCTTGTAAAAAAGCTCAAATACATGATTTTATAAATTCACTACCTTTTAGATACAATTTGTTAGTTGAAGAAAATGGATCGAATTTTTCGGGTGGACAAAAACAAAGATTATCAATAGCAAGGGCAATACTTCGAAAGCCTCAAATACTTATTATGGATGAGGCAACAAGTAATTTAGATTCAATAACAGAAAAAGCTATTGAAAAAACAGTACATGAATTTAGTAAAGATATAACAACAATAATAGTTGCTCATAGACTAAGCACTATTATGAGATGTGATACTATCTATATTTTAGAAAAAGGTAAAATTATAGAAAAAGGTTCCCATAATGAACTTATCAGGCTAAAAGGTAAGTATTATATTTTATGGAGAGATCAACTTCCTGATAGTTCTGAATGTGGAATGCTAATACCTAAGGAGGTTGAGTCTATTGAATTTTAAAATAGAAAACATGGAAGACCTTAGTGATAGTAGACAAGTAATGGAGACAGCCCCTCATAAATTTACAAGTATATTTATTTATATATTATTAGTATCAGTGTTTAGTTTTTTATTATGGGCTTGGTTTAGTGAAAAAGAGGTTGTGGTTAAGATATCAGGAATTGTAAAACCAAACAAACAAACGTATACGGTTTCTAACCAGGTTTCAGGCACTGTTAAAAAAATAATGATGAAAAACGGACAAACTGTAAAAAAAGGAGATTTGATTTATACCATAGAGGATACTCAATTACAAAGTCAAAAAAACAAGTTAGAAGAACAAAAAACATATCTAGATAAAAATGTAGATAATTTAGTGAAATTTAATAAAAGCATAGAAGGTGATACTAATTATTTTAGCAATAGTAAAAATGAAAAGGAATATTATTATAAATATAAAAATTATGAAGCTGGAAACAAGATAACAATTGAAGATAAGAATAGTTTAAAAGCATCTAAAAATAATTTAATTAATAAAATAGATGGTTTAAAAACGCTAAATAAATCTATAGATGATAATAAAAATTATAATAAAGAAGGTAGCGTTTTTAACGAACAGTTTAATAATAATCAAATTTCAAAAAAAACAATAGAAGATAAAATAGTGCAATTAGAAAAAAGTAAAGAGGAACTGAAAAATAAAAATTCACCTGATGAACAGATAGTACAAGTTAATGCTGAAATCGAAAATAGTAAAAATGAATTAGCAAAACTAAATAGTGATATTAAGTTACAAATACATATTTCACTTGATGAACTGAATTTACAGATTAAAAACATCGATAGTAATATAACTAAATTTGATGAAGGTGTAAATTTATCAAAAGAAAAAAATAAAATATCTTTATTAGCTCAAATGGAAGAACAAAAAAACTTAAATAATGAAAATTTAAAAGAGATAGATTTAAATTAAAAGACGTTGATGAAGGTATTAATAGCTAATATTCGTTATTTATAGGTAAAGTTTCAGCATCATTAATCTTAGAAAAACTAGGCTTCTATTCAAAAAAAATAGTATGGCAAAAGATTTAAGGGAAATGGGTAAAATAGAAAAAACAAGATATATATTGGAATATACATCTGATAAAATTTATGCCTATGAAAAAATCAAGTTAAAGATTATAATGTTTTCAATCGTTTTTTAAAACAAAGATAGTGTTTACACTATCTTTAAAAAACTAGGAGGAATTTCATGAAATTTATTAAAAAAGCAGATGAATTTTTAATAAATTTATCTACTCTTAAATTTATTATTACTATTACATTTTGTACGTTTCTTGTATCACTTGCATTTGGTTCCTTAGTTTCTATTTTAAACGTCCCAATTTCTGACACTGATGTAGCGGTATCAAATAGTTCTTTTATTGGAGTATTCATTGTAACAATAATAATTGCCCCTTTAATTGAAACTTTAATATTCCAATATGCTATTATAAAATATTCAAGGAAACTTAATGTATTAAAAAATCGCAATTCAATTATAATTTTAATATCCGCTATACTCTTTGGATTGGCTCATACATATAATTTACAATATGTAATTCACACGTTTTTTATTGGTATATTATTTGCATATTCTTTTTCTATTTATGAAAAAAAAGAATCATCACCTTTTTGGACTGTGTGTGCAATCCATAGTTTAAGAAATCTTACTATATTTAGCTTGCTTTATATAATTGGATAAGTTTGAAAATTCATTTTCAAGAGTATTCTAACAATAAGAAAGACTTTCCGTCAAGAAATGTCGTTTAAAAAAAAAATAGACTTAAGATAATAATGTTGAAAGGGGTGTTTGTATTGAATTTCATTTTAACTTTTGTATGCGTACACATTCTATATGCCATTACAGGGTTTAATTATTCTATTTCAAAAAACTTTTTAAGTATAAAAACATTAATTGATTTAGCTATATGGATTATAGTTTATGTAACAGTCTCATTTTTAATGAAACTGTATAGCAAAAAAAATAAAGAACATTAGACAATTAGTGAATAGTTAGTTACTTATCCTTTTAAAATTTTATTTTTATAGTATAAAAACTAATCAAAAGAAAGTATCTTAAAAACAAATAATATAGAGATATATCCTGCATATATAGCTGTTTTGTAAATTATATTGATAAATGTATTACCAAATCCTATCATGCTCACAATATAAACAACCAAACATATTGCCATATTCATAACAATAACGTTCCAATGACATTTTATATGGTAGCACTTTTGTGCAACTATATATATAGCTATAGACGAAAATAAATATGCTACTAGAGTTGTAAACGCTGCTGCACACATCCCATACTGGGGTAGTAACCGCGAAACGCGGATTTTATACGTTAAGACATTTGTTACCAAAATGGTGATATATTTAAGGCAAATATTAAATATGCCAGTGTTAATTTAATGTTTTTCTCGAAGATTTTATATTAGCTAATAAATATTCTTATTACTATTTTAGTTAGCGTTATCAATACTATAATTGTACTTTAACTAACTTGTTATGAGCAAAAAAATAAGAGTTTTATCATTTAGTGATTAAACCCTAGATATATCAATGATTTACACTGATGTTATATATATTTTCGAGTTAGAACTATTTAGTATTAATTCTAAGACAGAATGTTTTGATAAAATATATTTTTGGTAATAACTGTCTTAACGTATATTTTCCGCGTTTTGCGAGCACTACCCCATATTGTAAACTTGAAAATAGAACACAAGTGAGAGTTGGACTCAATATTCAAATATTGTACATCAACCCAAAAGGCAGCAATGCCCTTTTTCTTTTTCTTAGATTGATGATAAACTCCTTTTCAATAGATATGTTGGATTAGCATTGTTATTAGTTAGTTTTAAGCTGTTTTTTATTCCCGTTGGTGCGATTCAGAGAAATGTTGGCGAGACCCCATAGCCATCAAGCTAAGCCACATTAAATAATATTGGATTATCACCAACTACAATATTTTACCATTAATTTTTCATTTGTGAATTTAAATGGTGTATTTTAAGTGCATACTAGTATTCAAATAATTTCATGGCACGCCAAAAAAACCACTATATAGTGGGAATATTCGCAATTTTGTTAAATTGGTTTATGCTGCAACTTTAGCCTGCGATGATGTTAATTTATAACAAACTCCAAGAATATCAAAAACAGTTTTCTTATCCTTTTTATGAGATTTCAGACCATTCCTAACTACATTTTCAAATATTAATTTTAAGGTATTAAAAACTTTATTAGGGAATTTGATAAACTCAAAATATAGACTATCAATATATTCATGAACTATTTCACAAGTCTTAATTTCACTGGCTTCAAGGCCTTTATTTTCTAATGCTAAAGTCCTCATTTTAAACATTACAGCAGAACTTATGAGTAGCAAAATAAGTTTTCCATAAAGCTGACATTGAAACCGTTCTATTTTAACTAACTTTACAACATGTATACTAAATATGGATTTCCACGTTTTAAAAATTATTTCCACCTGCCATCTTAAGCTGTAAAACTCATGAACCTGTTTTGCGCTTAAAACTTCTTCTGTAATATTGGTTATATAAATAGATATTCCTAATAATTCAATAGTATTATCACTTTTTTCTATGCCCTTCTTTTTAGCATTCTTCACAGACTTTTCTGTTCTTTTTTTTAATTGATCATTTGTTAGTTTATATAAAATAAGCCTTGTTTTTAGCGTCTTTTCCTTACCTACATAGACATCCTTAATTTCATAACGGTCACCCTCGCCCATCTGTTTCATTATGTCAGAAATGTAGATTCTTTTAAAAAAGCTTGATTTTTTAGGGGAACCATTCTTATAGTACTCTATATCCTTATTTTCTATATATACTGCTATATTAGGTTTGAGTCTTGATATGTAAAATGCTTCTCTATCTTCTATATCCAAAAAATCTTCAAAATTGAAGTATCCAAGATCTCTTAAAATAAGATCACCAGATTTGATAGTATCTCTTATTTTGCTCCCAAAAGTATTGTCACTTCCCGAACCAGCTCCTACTTGTACATTAAGAAGATTTCCAGATTTCAATTCATATTCTAGTTGTATTTTTACACCTGAAGCTTGAGAGCAGCCGCCAGACCCAGGATAAATATCTTTATAGCTTTCCGGTACTTGAAAAGCAGTAGAATCAAGTATTCTTATTCGTTTGTAATGTTCATCCCATACACTTGGTATACAAGTATTATTCGTTATTGTTTGGAGCAACAGATTCTCAAAAATCTTCTTTAAAAATTCAACACATTTTTCATTTAAACGTTGATCTAATGCTTGATTAGAAATAATTATTCCTATTTTTGCACTAAGTTTTGTACATAAGGTAACAAGTGTATTATTCGCAACCTCTGCATCCATAAAACAGCATAAGCAAATGAATTCCCATGCGCAAATCTTACCTTTTCTTTTCACAAAACCTGTTTCTCTCGCAATTTCTTCAATCTCCTCTTTTGAAAAACATCTTTTAATTTCAGCTGCAAAATGTTTCATATCTTTATCCAATTTTAAGTTTTCTTCTATCATTTGTAAATTACCCCCATTGATGTGTTTTTATTATCTTTTAAATGATAACATTTTTACAAATGGGGGGTTTTATTTTTATAGAATTCTCTTAGCTTGATGGCTATGTGGCGAGACCCCTTAATGATAAATATATAATATTCATATGTTCTTTCTAAAACTATATGAATACTTAAAAAATTTATAAGTTAATCATATTATAATTTGTTATAATTTGCTATAATTAAAATGTAAAATTAATCATTAAATGTATTGATTTGTTGAAAATATAAAAAAACGAGAGGTGTATAATGAAAAATGTATTTAAAAAATATTATTGTGTTAAGCAACATGATTATAAAGATTGTGGTTGTGCTTGTTTAGCAACAATATGTAAGACATATGGACTAAAGTATCCAATATCTAAAATAAGAGAGGCATCTGGTACAGATAAAAAGGGGACAAGCGCTTTAGGAATAATTAAAGCATCAGAACAATTAGGATTTTCGGCTAAAGGGGTTAAAGCAAATAAACCAGAAGATATCTTTAGTGAGATACCTTTGCCAGCTATAGCACATGTGGTCATAGATAAAACACTCTTGCATTATGTTGTTATACATAAGATAAGTGAGACAGAAATTTTAGTTGCAGATCCAGCAAAAGGAATTGTTAAGTACACACCAGCAGATTTTTTTAATATATGGACAGGCGTACTTATTATTATGACTCCAACTGTTAAGTTTGAAAAAGGGAATCAACTTAAGGGCGTCTTTTTAAGGTTTTTTGATTTGATAAAACCACAAAAAGGATTATTAATTAATATATTTTTATCGTCTATATTAATAACCATATTTGGTATTTTAGGTTCGTTTTATTTCAAGTTGTTATTAGATGACATAGTACCAAATAATCTAACTCAATCATTACATATATTTTCAATTGGATTTATTATTTTAATTACATTCAAGGTTATTTCAAATGCTTTTAGAACTCAGCTTTTAATTCATTTAGGACAAAGGTTAGATATTCCGTTAATGCTTGGCTATTATGATCACGTAATTAATTTACCAATGAACTTTTTTGGAACTAGAGAAGTTGGAGAAATCATATCAAGATTTAATGATGCTTCTAAAATAAGAGATGCTATTTCAGGGGTAACTCTTACTATGATGATAGATGTTTTTATGGTTATAATAGGCGGATTAATATTATATTCTCAAAGTTCTTTATTGTTTGGAATCACTTTAGTACCATTAATTTTTTACGGAATAATAGTTTTTATATTTAAAAATAGTATTGAAAAAGTTAATAGAGAAGCAATGGAGAGTAATGCAAAATTAACTTCTTATTTGGTTCAATCATTAAGTGGGATAGAAACTATAAAAGCTTTTAATGCAGAAAGAGAAGTTAACTCAGAAACAGAAAAAAGATTTATAAAACTTATAAAAGCTGTATTTAAAAATGGATTTATAAATAACTTTCAGATATCATTAAAAAGTTTTGTAAAAGGGGTATTTTCAATTGCAATACTTTGGATTGGAACATTACAAGTATTAAATGGGAAAATAAGTTTTGGGGAACTACTAACATTTAATGCTTTATTAGTATATTTCTTAGATCCAATAGAAAATATCATCAACTTACAACCAACTGTTCAAACAGCGATAGTCGCAGCTGAAAGACTTTCAGAAATATTAGATTTATCATTAGAAAAATCCGTTGATGAAAACAAAAAAATAGATCCTGAAACGTTAAAAGGTGATATAGAATTTAAAGATTTGGATTTTAGATATGGGACAAGAAGTCTTATATTAAAAAATATAAATTTAAAAGTTAAATCTGGAGAAAAGATAGCTTTAGTTGGTGAAAGTGGCTCTGGAAAAACTACATTAGCAAAATTACTAATGAACTTCTATCAATGTGAAAAAGGTGAATTACTTATAAATGGATATAACATAAAAGATATTAATGTTGAGTCATTAAGAGATAAAACAGCATATATATCACAAGAAACATTTTTATTTAATGGAACAATAATTGAAAATTTATCACTTGGGAATCCATATTTAACATATGAAGAAATTATAGAAGCTTGTAAAAGGGCCCAGATACATGACTACATAAACTCAATCCCTTTAAGATACAATACTTTAGTCGAAGAAAATGGTTCTAATTTTTCAGGAGGCCAAAAACAAAGATTATCAATAGCAAGAGCCATACTTAGAAAACCTGAAATTCTTATTATGGATGAAGCAACAAGCAACTTGGACTCAATAACTGAAAGAGCTATTGAAAAAACAATATATGAATTTAGTAAAGATATAACAACTGTAATAATTGCACATAGATTAAGCACTATTATGAGATGTGATAATATTTACATTTTGGAAAAAGGAGAAATTATAGAAAGAGGTTCGCATATTGAACTTATAAAACAAAAAGGTAAGTATTCTAATTTATGGAAAGAACAACTTCCTGATAGTTATGCAGAAGAAATGGTAGTAGCTAAGGAGGTAGAAACAAATGAAGTATAAAATAGAAAATTTAGATGAACTTAATGATAGTAGACAAGTAATGGAAGCTAAGCCTCATAAATTCACAAGTATATTTATTTACATTTTATTAGCATTAATTACTTCTTTTATACTATGGGCGTGTTTTAGTGAAAAAGAAGTTGTAATTAAAGTATCTGGAATTGTAAAACCAAATGAACAGTCCTATGTAGTTTCTAACCAAATAGCTGGAGAAATAAAAAAAGTATATATGAAAACTGGACAAACTATAAAAAAAGGAGAAGTATTATATAAGACAGATGATGCTCCGCTACAAATTCAAAAAAGCAAAGTAGAAGATCAAAAAAAATATTTAACAAATGACATAAACAATTTAGAAAAACTAAGTAAAAGCATTGCTGATAATACTAACCACTTTAAGGATAGCAAGGAAGAAAAAGAGTATTATTCTAAATATAAAAGTTATGAAGCGGGGAACAAGGTATCAGTTGAAGATAAAAACAATTTAATGAACGCTAAAAATGATTCAATTAATAAGATAAATCATTTAGAAACATTAAGCAAATCTATAGAAGATAATAAAAATTATAATGAAGAAGGTAGTATTTATAGCGAGCAGTTTAATAATTATAAAATTTCAAGAAAATCTATAGAGGATAAGATAGTTACATTAGAAAAGAGTAAAAAAGAATTGCAAAACCAAGAAGATTCTAATGAACAAATATCACAAATTGATGTTGAAATACAAAATAATAATAATAAATTAGTTACATTAGAAAAAAGTAAAAAAGAATTACAAACTCAAAAAGATTCTAATGAACAAATATTACAAATTGATGCTGAAATACAAAACAATAATAATGTATTAATTACATTAGAAAAAAATAAAAAAGAATTGCAAAATCAAAAAGATTCTAATGAACAAATATCACAAATTGATGCTGAAATACAGAATAATAATAATGGATTAGCTAAATTGGAAAGTGACATTAAGTTGCAAGTTATAAATTCAATTGATGAATTAGGATCACAAGTTAAAAGTACTAATAGCAATGTAATTAAATTTGATGAAGTAGGAAATTTATCGAAAGAAAAAAATAAAATAACATTATTAGCTCAAATAGAAGAAAAATTAAATTTAAATGATGAAAAATCGAAAGAAATAGATTTGAACTTAAAGGAAATTAATAAAAATATAAGTAAATGTGACGTTAAATCTAATATTGATGGTAAACTTGATATTAAAGCTAATTTAGAGCCTGGAGTAATGATTCAAACAGGATCAATAGTTGCTAATGTTTTGCCTGAATCAAATGATTATAAAGTTGAATTAATTATACCTGATAAAGATATTGGAAATATAAAAAAAGAACAAGAAGTTAAATATAGCTTCACTTCTTTACCATATAAGGAATATGGATTTTTAAAAGGTAGTATAGAAAACATAAGTGTTAATTCTCAACTTGATAATAAAAAGGGTGTTGTTTTTTATACAGGAGAAGGAATATTAAAAAATAGTATTTTGTATAGCCATAAAAATGAGAAAGCAATAATAAAACCAGGAATGACGTGTGAAGCAAGAATAATTACACGAAGAAAGAATATGGTATATTATTTATTAGAAAAATTAAATCTTAAAGATTAATACAGTGCATAGTTAAAATCTTTCCTCATTTAATAATAATTAAATAATAATTGTATTTGCCATTGTCATTTTGGTTCCGTTGAGACGCATACTACTGTAAAAAAGCAACAATAACCATGCAGCTAAACCCTCCATTTGTCTTGTGTAAGTATCATATATAATTTTATGGAAAAGATTATATAACATGTACACGAATTCACTTTACTGGATATCAAATACATGTTATACTTATATTTGTAATAAGCTAGCAAATATTAAAAAATGAAGGGGGAATATACAAATGAACAAACTAAAAATGAGTGAACTTGAACAAATAAATGGTGGTGGTCCTCTTGGTGGCTTTGTTGTAGGATATCTTGGAGGAAAAGCTATAGATTGGGCTGTAAAACATCCACCAGGTAAGATGAGTCCAAGTCATAAGTATGGTCAACCTCATGGTGGTTTCTTATAATAGTATGTGTCAAAACTATTACAAATCATACTAATTTATACAACCATGGTTTTGTCTAAAGAAGGGAAATATCAAAAACCAAAATAGTTATAGATAAATAATATAGTTACTTAAAATTTTGTTTGAATTTAAGTGGAATATTAGGTATTATTGGATATACCGTAGGTATCACAATATGATTACGATTTGATGTTACGGAATTTAATCCACTGTTATTTTATAACATTATTATTTACAATTATAAAAACCATTTATATTATATAAATGGTTTTTATATTTTTATAGGAATTAAGTCAAACAAGGGTTATTATGTAGTAATAGGACATAAACTCCTGTTACATGTAATAAATTTTATTAGTAACAAAAATTTTCACCCCCTCCCATAAACGACCGTTTATAGTTCTTAATTGCTATTTAGGTAGGTAAGACCTACTAATGCTATTCGAACGGGTTCTATAATTCAGTACCATAATCAAAGTACTGATATATCTATAATTTAACGTTTATGGTACTTTGAAATTTAAATATATTATAAAATTCTTATATCATTTCTCAAAATATAGGTTTTAAAAGTCTTAATCATATAAGATCCAACCATCATTTATGGCAAAGTTGATATAAAATTAATTATTTAAGTGATATTACAGTAAATTTATAATTTTAAATCAAAATCAAAAATTACGGGGGTTAGGGCTTACAACCCCATATTAATCAGGGTCCACAATATTCAATCAATAATACAATGAAAGAGGGTCTAATATGAAAAAATTACATAACTATTTATTAAATATTTCTTTATTTAAATTTACTATTATTGCCGTTATTCCGCAATTAATTTTAGGCCTATTTATTATGTATATAACAAATATATTTATACCCATTTCATCTAATTTCGTTAATGATACAAATCCCACTAAAATGAATTCTTCTACTTTATTCATTTTAGTAGCAATTATAAGTCCATTTATTGAAACACTCATATTTCAATCTTTGGTTATTAGTATATTTTTATACTTTTCTAAAACAAAAAAAATAAAGATAATATCAATAATATGTTCAAGTTTAATTTTCGGATTGGCACATTATTTAAATACACTAGATTCAAACATATTTTGGGGTATAGCTTATAGTTTTAAATCAGGATTACTTGGCATTATACTAGGCTGCACTTATGTGCTATATTATGCTAAAACTAATACAAAAACGAAGGCTATCTTGGCTACTTTTCTTGTTCATTCATTAAATAATTCATTGGGCCTTTTAATTTCAAATATATTTGAGTAGTATAAGGGATAGGGTGTCTCGCCAACATTTCTCTGAATCACACCACAGGACTAAACAATAACCTATAATTATTTTTGAAATGCATAGTATTTGCCCATATTAACTATGTAACTCCAACTGCAAGCGTAGACGATACCAAAGACACGTCATAGGGTAGTTTTGTCTATCCCCTCCAAAAGGTATGTTAGGCGGATAGAATACCTGTTGAAGGTATTTATTTTAACCTTTTTAAAATAAAATAAACGTTAAATCAAGTGTTCTTGTTTTGATGAAACGAGATATATCAGATGAAAATCTATTAGATGATTATCCTGTTACTTTTATTAAGATAAAATCGTTGGGATATGATAGCTCTGGGGATAATTTACGAAATTTCAATGAAGAACTGCTTATCTCAGAGATTACAAAATTACAGTCTATTAATTTATCTGAAACAGCGTATACAATCGGGTATCAACATCAAGCATATATTGTCCCTTCGACAAAAATAATAGCTGATAGAACACAAAGAATTGACATAAAATATTGGGATCCAGAAGGATATAGAGGAAACCTTAGATGACAGATTTTATAGATGTCACCGCTCTTTTATAGTAAATAGGGATAAGATAAATAAAATTGATAAAAAAGAACGAATAATATATATGATAAATGGAGAGCAATGTTTTGTTTCTACTAGATATATGAAGGGTCTTGTAAAATAAATCCATTTTTATTGTTCACTTGTGGTAAGCGGTACCCTTTAATACCTTCAAACAGAGCATCGGTCCAGGGAATCCCAGATGAAAAGTGAAAAATAGTCTCCACTACACTACATCCAATTTAGTTAATGATTACATACATTTTAAAATGGCAAATCATCATTATCTGGAATATTCGAATAAATATCTGTAGTATCTATTTTTCCATTCTTTTTATCTTCATCGTTAGATATACCGTAAGGTACACCGTTTTCAGTGAAACCAGCTATAAATTCCATAGCATACAGGTCCGTCATATATTCTTCAGTCCATACTTCTGCATTACTGCCACTGCTTTTTTTAGAATTTTTATTTTTGGACATAAGTTTTAAGATCTCCCCAAATATGATTTTTCAAACGCATCAATTGCTTTTAACTTTCTTTTTACTTTCAGCAAAACTCCAATTCTAGCACACAAATCATTCAAGTAATCTTGAATATATTCATCTCTGATATAAACTGTTTTCGGCTTACCTTTTTGCATCAAATAATTAATGAATATTCCAAGAATATTCTGAGCAATGTCATCTTTAGGAGATAGCATGTTCTGATCAATAAGCATACCATTCTTACAGTCTGCGATAATTAACAGATTACCTAAGAAAGGTTTTTCGAATTCTTTATCGTTAATTACAGTATTTAAATACAAAGTATCCAATTCAATTTCATTCCTGATAGCCTTTAGTTTATTTAATTTGGCCAGTAATAATTCGTCGTTTATAACAGTAGTCATACGAATTCTTGGTGGTATAATGTTTGGAGCCTCATAAGTTATCCATAACTTTGATTCATCGTTATATTTTCTACACAGAATATTTCCACTCTCAAAGTTCACTTTTGTTTTACTTTCAACAAGATATGTTAAGGACATATAAAGCTGCTGAAGTACAGATGTAAGCTGCACTACCTGTAGTTCATCTAAAATATATGGGGCATATCCAGTCTCAAAGGATCTAAAATAAATCCATTCATTTTTTCCTCTGAATTTTAAGCCTAAATCTTTAATGATCTTTAGCTCTTTGCTAGACAATTCATCACGGGATCCAAAATAGCACATTAAATTATTTTGATATCGAATAATTTGTGTTGAAGAAATTTGTTGGTTATCGATAATATAGTAAAAACCATTTATTGCATTAAACCCTGCATAAATTCCAATAGCAATACATTCTCCTGCCTTACCCATAACACTACAGAAAAAGGGTTCCTCGTATTCCGGCAGTAATATTTTAGTCAAATCTACATCAAACATATAATCCCATGGTTTTAACTTTTTAAATTTAATTGATACTTCATACAGCAATCTCCATTGCTCTAAAGTTGCTTCTTTTCTCATAATTGATCAATCCTCCTATCACTGAAATACTGAATCTCTTTTTTAGAGTATTTGAAATATAGGGACCATCCTCTTTGTATTTACTTTTGGTGTCTAACATACCCTATTAATATTATCAATCCTATGGAAATTATAAAAATGACATAATTATGAAATATATGGCAGTGCAGCGAGTACGGTAGAAAAAGATATAATCGTAACTGTATATTTAGTTTATCATTTTAGCAAAGGAATTAATAGAAGGTACTATTATTTAATAAGTACAATTTTAAAAAAAATGGATGTGTGAGTTGTCAGTAAAAATAAAAAAATTGATATAATAGCGATAGTATAATTATGTTCTAGTAGTAATATTTAACAAATATTGTGCGAAGTGCCTATAAAATATTGCAGTAAATTTGAATGTTTTAGTTTTAAATGATTTTATATGTGCTAAAATAATAAAGATGGTGGGAACTATTATCTAGCGAAATAAATACGCCTTTAAGTTTTGATATATTATCATTTAATGAGTTAAATAAAGAAGAATTAATAAATAATATATTAAAGGAAGGAGTTGTTATATACAGTGGGAAAGAGATTAGGTGAAAAAATAATCGATTTTGTAAATGCATTAGCTAGATTGGATGAAGCATTAAAAAAGGATATTACAGATGATATAATAATTGATGGAATTATTCAAAGGTTTGAATTTACATTTGAGCAAAGTTGGAAAGTTATGAAGTCGTATTTAGAAGAACAGGTTATAATAGATGAGGCAATATCTCCACGAAGTACAATTAAGATAGCATATAAGCATAAAATAATTGTTGATGGGTAAATTTGGATAGAAATGATGTTAGATAGGAATAGAACATCGAATATGTATGATGAAACAATAGCTAAAAATATAGTTGAGCGAATTAGGAAAAGTTACATTAGTGAATTTAATAATTTAAAAGTTTTTTTACAAATATAATAATGGTAGCTTCTGACTCAGATTTTATATTTTATAATAATGCAGAGCATGCATCTAAATCAGCTAACAGCGAGTTAGTTAAATTTAATATTTCTAATGATTATAACAATATGACATTTTTAAAAGGTGCTCAAGTGATTGATTTTCAATCGCTTGGGCATCTTTTTTTATCTTATTCATAATTATCCTATTTTTATTTAATAATTAAATTGTATGATAAGATTATGATGAAAAATAAGTTATTCATTAATAAAAAAGTAAAGGACGATTGTAAGTTATGTGGGTTAAAAAATTAAGGCAACGAAAAATGCAGAGCACTATGATTTTTTTTATCATATTAATTTGTACAATGATAATGTCAAGTTCTGTAGTGATGCTAACATCATTACAAAAGCCATTTGAAGATTTTCAAAAGGAGTGCCAATCGCCAAAAGTAAAAGTATTTCCTCTTGCAACAGGAGAAAAAGCAATCAGTGAGTTAGCTCATGGAATTGAAGGATTAGATTCTGTATCAAAAACAGTAGTAATTAATAGACATTGGATAACAGAAAAAATATCTTATCAAGGTAAGAGCATGGAATGCTTTGCTAACCTAACCCAATATGAAAAGAGTGTATATGAAAATATACGATATATTAGCAAGAAAGTTGATGCTCCTAAGGATGGAGAGTGTTTTATTCCCGTTGTAGTTGCCAATGAATATAGTGTAAAAGTTGGAGAGAAAATTGTTTTGTCAAGTGGCAGTAAAAATTATTCTTATAAAGTAGCGGCCATTTATACAGACCCATATTCTACTTCTTTGGCATTTAATTGTGAATTTCTTGTGAGTAAAATACCAGAAGAACTAGAAAATTTAAAGGTTATAGCAGTGATTAGCGATAAAAATGTTTCTGGAAATGATATTATCAGCGAATACCGCGTGAAAAATCATGGCATATTAGAAGGAAGGGCCATGACCATAGAAGATAGTATGAGTAGCAGTGCTATATCAGAGAAGATTTTAGGCGGTATACTCTTTGCGGCAAGCATTCTTGTGCTTTTAGTAAGTAGCATGATGATTCGCTATATGATTAAAAATACTCTAATTCAAGATAGTAAAACCATATCTATTTATAAAACAATTGGTTATTCATCAAAATCTATTATGAGTATTTATATGAAACTGTATTTATTTATTGTAGCCAGTGGAAGTATCCTAGGAATTATTTGTTCTTCATATGTTTCAAGTAGGTTTACTAAGCAAATCTTTAAAAATATTGGTGAAATTAAACACCGTATCATAGTGATTCCAGCAGCTCTATGTTTTTTATTAATCAATGGATTTGTATTATTTCAAATTTATTTAGTAATAAATAAATTAAAAGAGATAAAACCGGTTATTGTGTTAAATGGAAGAGAGAGTAAGCTTGGTACGGGCAAAACAAAATACCATCCATTTACAGAAAAATTAAGCTTTTCACCAATAGGAATAGCAGTTCGAAATATTCAAAGAGATAAAAAAAACACCTGCTATATTATTCTCACTTGTGTAATTTCTATTTATTGTGTAAATTTTGCTTTAGCATCCATTTCCGCATTAGATACCATGAAAGATAATAATTATTATTGGATTGGTTTTGATAAATTTGATGTTTCAGCCGTTTCTACAAATCAGGTAAAATTTGACGAAAATTGTAGCATTTTATTAACAGACTCAGATGTTAAACGTGTTATTAAAACAACTACGACTTCAGGTGTTATGCTGAAATGGACCAAAGGAATGGGTGACCCTAATATTGCGAGGATGGTGTATGAGACTTATGAAAATCTCGATATGCCAGTGGTGAAAGGGCGAAATCCAATCCACAGTGATGAAATTGTATTAGGAAATTTAATCGCCAAGGAAATGAAAAAGGATGTAGGCGATTATGTGGATATTTATTTAACTCCAAATAAAAAAGTAAGCCTTCTTATTGTAGGAACTAGCCAAGGGTACTATGAGCTGGGGAGAACCTGTAGACTTCTAAGCTCTACCTTAGAAAAAAATGGAGTAAAGTTTTCTTTCAATGAAGCATCCATTTATTTAAATAAGAATGTAGATAAAGGTCAGTTTATTGCGAAATATAATAACAAAATGAAAAATGATTTGAAAGTAATAAATCGCTCAGATAAATACAGTAATATTATGGATATGATATGTGGACCTCAAAAACAGGCAATTGTCCCCTTTATGGTATTGGTTATGATTAGTGGTGCAATGAATCTTTTTTGCATAGTATATTTAAAAAATATAAAAGAGCGAAAGAAGCATAATATTTTCAAATCCATTGGCTACTGCGGAAAGCATTTATTACTAACGAATTTATGCTACATTGGGATTATTGCATTATTATCAATTTTAGTAACTGTGCCAATCTTTATTGTAACATTTCCTAAAACTATGGTTATGTCCTTATCTATGTTTGGATTTGCACAATATCTGGTGACCTATAATATTAAAACTTTGATTGTGGGAAATGTTAGTGTACTGCTTGTGCTTTTACTAAGTACTGTATTATCGTCAATTGGATTATTTAGTAATCATATAAGAGAGCTCGGACAAGAATAAAAAAATAAAAGGATAGTGAGGTAGAATTTTATGAATAATGTTATAATTAAAACAAACTTATTATGTAAAAGTTTTTTAAGCGATGGTGAAGTAAATAATGTAATTAAAAACTTAAACCTTGAGATAAATAAAGAAGACTTTACAGTAGTTATGGGAAGCTCCGGCTCTGGTAAATCCACTTTGCTGTACCTTTTAAGCGGCATGGATGGAGCAACTAGTGGAGAGGTATTTCTAGGTGATGAAAATATTACAAATTATAAGGAAAGTGAAATGGCTGATTTACGAAGAAATAAAATTGGATTTGTATTTCAAGGCATTAACTTAATACCTGATTTAACCATTTATGAGAATATTGTAAGTCCAACCTACAAAACTAATAAAAAGAAATTTGACATTGATAAAAAAATTGATGAGTTATTAGATAAAATGGAGCTAACAGATCACAGAAAGAAATTCCCCAGTCAATTATCTGGTGGTCAAAGTCAGAGGGTAGCGATTTGCAGAGCACTTATAAATGAGCCTGAATTATTATTTGCTGATGAACCCACAGGTGCACTTAACTCAGCTCAAGGAGAAAATGTGCTAGATGTTTTTTCTGATATTCATAAGGGCGGTCAAGCAGTTGTTATGGTAACCCACGACTTAAAAGCTGCACTTAGAGGCAATCGAATTATCTTTTTAAAAGATGGCTATTTTGATGGAGATTTAAGATTAGATGAATATAAAAAAGAAACAGCTGATGAAAGAGAAAAAATAGTTTATGAATTTTTAAAAAAACGAGGATGGTAAGAAAAACAGGAGATATTATGGAGCAAAAAACAATTTTAATTATTGAAGATGAGCGAGAACTCGCTGAAATATTACGTGATTATCTAGAAATAGAAGGTTTCAAAGTATTCATTTCTTTTGATGGTGAAGAAGGATTAAAGCTTTTTAAATCCAAGAAACCAGAACTTGTACTTCTTGATATTATGCTCCCTAAGATAAATGGTATGGAAGTTTGTAAGCAAATTCGAAATAATTCTAATATACCTATAATAATGGTATCCGCCAAAAGTGGAGAGATGGATAAAGTGATTTCTCTTGGAATTGGAGCAGATGATTATGTTACAAAGCCCTTTAGTCCTTTGGAACTTGTGGCAAGAGTAAAAGCTCATTTAAGAAGGTATAAAGAGCTCGAACAATCGAAAGCTCCTTCTGTGATTATTACTATTGGTAAGATTAAAATTAGAAAGGAAAGCTATGAGGCAAGTATAGATGGAAAAATTATAGATTTTACCACAAAAGAATTTGAAGTCTTATATTTTTTTGCAAGGAATGTAAATCAAGTGTTTTCAAAGGAGCAAATATACCAAGAGGTTTGGGGTATGAATGAATTTGGTGATATTAGTAGTGTGGCAGTTTATATAAAAAGAATTCGAGAAAAGTTGAATAATTTTGGACTTGGTTATATTAAAACAGTATGGGGAGTAGGGTACAAGCTATCCGTATAAAATTATGAAAAATAGAATTTTTAAACAACAAATAGAGTTGCATTTTTTTATAGTGCTCATTTTGGTGATATCCACACTAATGTCTATGATAAGATATTCAAATAATAAAGAGAAATTTCTTTATAATAAGGCCAGGATGCTAGTAGCAAGTCAGGTGCATGAAATAGAATCAAAACAATATAAACAAGGTGAATTTTCTTATACGGTGTTTGATTTAGCTGGAATGGTTGTTTATACCAGTGACAAAAATGATTATAAAAAAGGGGAATTTATAAATATTAAAGAGATTCTCCAATCTGATAAAAGTTTTTATGAAAAGAATAACAAACAAATTAAAGTTTCTTTTGTTTTGTTAAGTGAGGGAAAGGTCGACAAATTTGCTGTGTTTATCATACCAAGAGAGAAGATATTAAAACGTACAGAAATAGAAAATTTGTTTTATTTATTTGCACCAATTATTTGTGGAATTATCTTTGTGATACTTATATTAATTGCCGTAAGTATTTATATGAAACACCATGTTTTAGATCCTATGCTTGAAATAAACCAGTCCTCAAAAGCTATAATTGAAGGTAATTATGACATTTCGGTAGCACGCGCAAGAGGAAATAGATTGTTGCATAATGAAGTAGCTGAATTAAGCTATGGTTTCGAATTAATGCGAGATCAATTAAAGGAAAAGAGAGAAAAAGAAAAGCAATTAAAAAGGTCCCAAAAGGAACTTATTTCGTGCATTTCTCATGATTTAAAAACACCTATATCAACAATTAAAGCCTACAGTGAAGGGTTGCGGGATGGTGTTTCAAACACTGAGGAAAAACGTAAAAAATATGTGGAAGTTATTATTAGAAAAACCCATGTAATTACTAAAATGATTAACGATTTGTCAGAGCATTCTAATGCAGAATTGAATGAACTGAAAATTGTGAAAAGTGAGTGTTATTTGGATGCATATTTAAAAAAGATAATGTTAGAGTTAAAGCTTTTAGTGGAACATCATGGAATTATATTTGAATATCAGTGCAATGCTGCAAATATAATGGTTTCTATGGATAGGAGTCGTATATCACAAGTGATTTACAACCTTATAGAGAATAGTATAAAATATACTAATTATGAAAATGGGAAGATAAAAATTACTGTTTTTTATCTTGAAACTGAAAATAAGATAGCTTTTTCTGTAATGGATAATGGAAGTGGCATCAGTTTAGAAGATATTCCATATGTTTTTAACAAATTCTATAGAGCAGAAAAATCTAGAAGTATGAGCATTCCAGGTTCTGGACTCGGATTATCCATATGCAAATATATTGTAGAAGCCCATGGCGGAGACATTAAATGTAAGAGCAACCCAGTAGCTGGGGCCGAATTTATATTTACCATTGATATATAAACATACCTGGGGTGTTTATTTTTACATTTATGTAAAAATAGTAAATAAGCTTTGTAACAATTTTGGGGAATAGATTTCCAAATAAATAGAAAAATTATTATTGGAGGGATTTTAAATGGCAGATATTAAATTTGAAATAAAAGAAAAATCAGGGGTGATTTCCGAGTCGGAAAAGGGTTGGACAAAGGAACTAAATCTTGTCTCTTGGAATGATAAAGACCCTAAATATGATATTAGAGACTGGGACTGCGAGCATAAGAAGATGGGTAAAGGGATTACTTTATCTCTAGAAGATTTAAAGAAACTCAAAGATATTTTGAATAGTATGGGAATATAGGAATATTACTATGGGGATATTGACCTCATAAAATAAAAATGGATAAAAGAATGTGTTAATTAAATTTAACATTTCTTTATCCATTTTTTTTAGTAAAATAAGAAAAGGAGAAGTTCCCATAGAAAGTTATTTCTCCTATTTTAATACAGTGATAATTCTATAAAAAGTATAACTTATTTAAATCATTGATAGATATCCTAAGTTAATAAGCGAAGTATTAAGTGTAGGGGATATACTCTATGCAAGCTTGCTTTAGAAAGAAGGTTTAAAATGAAAATCCAAGAAGAAAATTTTATTATTCAGTTAATAAATAAGAATGAAAGGGCGCTCGACTATATTATAGAAAACTATGGATGGATTATTAAATGCATTGTAAAAAAACAACTTTACAATTTGCAGAGTGTTCAAGGAGAATGTATTAATGATATACTTCTCGGAATTTGGAATAACATTGGTAGTTTTGATAAAAATAAAAATGAATTTAAAAATTGGGTAGCTGGAATAGCTAAATTTAAATGCATCGACTATAAGAGAAAGTATCTAAAAACGTTAGGACATGAAAATATAGATGACTTAGAACTAGGCATTCCAGATACTACGCATGAAGAGATTATCAAAAATGAATTAGAGGATGATATTAATGATATGTTAAATTGCTTAAAAGAGAAGGATAAGAACTTGTTTTATAAGTTATATGTTGAGGAAAAAGAAATGGATGATATAAGTAAAGAAACAGGTATTAAGAGAGAAGTTATTTACAATAGATTATCTAGAGGGAAGAAAAAGATAAAAAGTATGCTTAAAATTAGGGAAAGTGGAGGCATTAAATATGAAAAATGATATATACACTATGTTAAATGAAGCAGATATAAATTTAGATGATTATAAGAAAGAAAAATTTAATGATATAGAAAAGAAAAACATAAAGAATAATTTTAGAAAAGCAATTAATAAAAAGAAATTCTACAATAGAAAAATAGTGGCAGCGGTGGCAGTTGTAGCACTAACTGTTGGAATACTTGGAAATAATGTTCAAGTATCGGGATTATCAACGTTTAGCAGTAATATAGGTGCTTTTTTAGGGATACAAGAGAAGTTGGATGAATATAATACCGTTGTAAATAAAACTATAACTGATAATGGAGTAACAGTTAAATTAAATGAAGTGATATTGGATGGCGATGAATTGAATGTTTCTTATAATATAAGTTCTAATAAAAAGTTAGAAAAAAATCAATCCTGGTTTTGTTTAAACGATATTTATGTAAACGGGAAAAGTGTAAATGAAGGAGCCGGAGGAGGAGCTTTTAATGTTGACGACTATACTACACAAACAGTTATGGCTTATGATTTAGGTAAAGTAGATGTAAGTGGAGATTTAAATATAAAAATCTCATCTCATACTATGAATTTGAATGATAAGGAAACAAAGGGTTCTTGGGATTTTAATTTTAAGACCAATGGTGATCAATTAAAAATAAATACTAAAGAAATATTACTTAATAAGAAGTTTTCACTTCCAAACGGTGAAGAATACACTCTAAAAAAATATACAAGTAATGCCGTAGGTCAAAAAATTTATGCTTCAATATCCAATTTTACAGCAAAATCAACATATGCAGTGGATTTAAAAGGAATTGATGATTTAGGTAATAAAGTTACATTTTATGCATCTCACTCAGATAAAGAGGGAGCATTATTTAAAATAGAAAATATAGATGGAAATCTTAATAAGAATGCAAAAACATTATCCCTTACTCCCTACGCTGCTAAATATCCAGATAAAAGCGGTAGGATGGATGGTGAATCTAAACAAGTAGGAGATAAATTTACAATAGATTTATCACAATTAAAATAATATTTTCTGTATATTCATGTAATAACAATGGTTAAACTTTTTTGTCAGTGTGAATGTAACAAATAATAATTGAAAACATTCAAAAAAGGTGTTCATGAAGAGCACCTTTTTTACTTTCGATCTCAATTCAATTAATTAAGCGATTTAATCTTACTTTAATTTAGAGGCACACTTGGGACAAATATTCCACTCAGGTTCTACTGGAAATCCACAAGCGCTATAAAGTATAATTACCATTCTAAATTCATCTTTTAAATTATTTACACTAATTTGTAACTGTTGATTATTTTGGTTATTATCATAAGATTCCTCAGGAAGAAAGGTAGTTGACTTTATATTTTCCATTACAATGTTTTTTTCATTAATATCAAAAAAATCTATAGATTTTGAAAACCACCGTTTTACTTTTCTATAATTATCTTTATATAAATTAATAGCAATTGTAAAGAGCCAAGGCTCAAAGTCCTTACTTCTGTTAAAGTCGTCCATATATTTAAAAGCTTTTATCCAAGTATCTTGAAATAGATCTTCAGCACTAGTACTATTTTTATGCAAATGTATACAAAGCTTATAAAGAGGAGTTTTATATTTTTCTATAAATAGTTCAAGTCATTGATTTTTATCAGTATCAAAAGTTATCCAAATAAACTTATCATCCAAAACCTTGCCCCCCTTCACTATTTACTACGCGTCAAAATATAAAAGGTTCATTAAATATATACAAATAATTTAGAATCAACCTTTGTTAGCGCAGGAAATAATATTATAAAATATATTTTACACTAAATAATATAGTAATATAAAGAATGATTTTAAGAAGGGCCATTGAGAATGAAATAAATAATCATTCTCAATGAGTTTAGTGATATAATAATAAACAAACTTTAATGAAAAGGAGTTACAAGAAAAATGAATATTTTTAGAAAATTTAAAAGTTACTATAGACCATACAAGGGCTTGTTCTTTGCGGATATGTTTTGTGCATTAATTTTATCTGTAATTGATTTGGTATTTCCTTTAATAGTTAGATATTTGTTAAATGATGTTTATGTATTAAATGATGGAAATAAAATATTTAAATATGTTTTATATGTGGGGATAGCGCTATTACTTATGTATATTGCAAGGTATTTTTGTCAGTATTTCATAACATCATGGGGACATATAATGGGAGCAAAAATGGAAGCGGATATGAGGAAAGATATTTTTGACAATCTCCAAAAACAATCTTTTTCTTATTATGATGAGGCGAATACAGGAAAGCTCATGTCGAGAATAGTTACAGATCTTTTTGATATATCAGAACTTGCACATCATGGACCTGAGGATGTATTCATATCCATGCTAAAAATAGTTGGGTCTTTTGTTATACTCGCAAGTATAAATTCAAGAATAACACTTATACTTCTTCTATTTACATTAGTAATGTTATATTTTTCATATTTCTATAATCATAAAATGCGAAATGTTTTTTCGAAAAACAGGGAAAAGATAGCAAGTGTAAATGCCCAAATTCAAGACAGTTTAGCGGGCATTCGCGTAGTAAAATCATTTGCTAATGAGAATATAGAAAATACTAAATTTGCTAAAGGGAATGATGAATTTTTAAAGACAAAAGAGGAAAGTTATTTTATAATGGGCAGATTTCATAGTGGCAACAGCTTTTTTCAAGGATTACTTTATCTTAGCGCTATACTTGTAGGAGGCATATTTATAAGTGACGGTTCATTAGAAGTATCTGACCTTGTAATTTATATACTTTATATAAATACATTTTTAAATCCTATTGATAAGCTTGTAAATTTTACGGAGCAGTTTCAAAGAGGGCTTTCAGGATTTGAAAGATTTGTTGAAGTCGTAAATACAAAGCCTGATATAATCGATAAGGAAGATGCAGTTGAATTAGTTAATCCAAAGGGAGAGATATCCTTTAACAATGTGTCATTTAGTTATAATAATAGGCATAATGTATTAAGTAATATAAATATAAAAATACAACCAGGTAAGAATATTGCACTTGTTGGTCCATCAGGTGGTGGTAAAACAACCTTTTGCAGTCTTATACCAAGATTTTATGAGGTAAACAATGGTTCAATAACAATAGATGGCATGGATATAAGAGACATAAAACTTAAATCACTTAGAAAGTCTATTGGAATAGTTCAGCAGGATGTTTATTTGTTTTCTGGAAGCATTAAAGAAAATATATCATATGGTAGACCAGGAGCATCAGAAAATGAAATAATAGAAGCAGCACAAAAGGCAAATATTCATGAGTTCATTATGAGCCTTGAACATGGGTATGATACTTATACTGGTGAAAGAGGAGTAAAACTTTCTGGTGGACAAAAGCAAAGGATGTCTATAGCAAGAGTATTTTTAAAGAATCCAGCAATTTTAATACTTGATGAAGCTACATCAGCTCTTGATAATGAAAATGAACAATATATTCAAAAATCATTGGAAGACCTTACAAAAAACAGGACGACGTTTGTTATTGCGCATAGATTAAGTACAATAAAAAATGCGGATGAAATAATTGTACTTACTGATGAAGGAGTAAACCAAAGAGGAACACATGACGAGCTTATAAGTCAAGAAGGATTATATTCTTACCTTTACAATATGCAATTTAACGACATTTCAGAAGGAAAGTCTCCCACTTCTATAAGTGAGGGGTAACTACCCTAGCAAAAATAAAACTTCAGTGGGAGAATAAATATCCTTCTGAAGTCGTTAATATGTAGCTCCACAGGAGATGATTTAATCAAATAGAGTAGGAGTGATAATATGTTTTCGAATAAAACTGGTTTATTTAGAGAAGCAAAACAAGCGAAGGTACTTCCTAATATTATTTTATGTTTATTTTGGGTATTGCTTTTTCTAATTGGAGGGCAAGGAATAGGTGAAATATTGGCTCGTTTTACAAAGAGAATTATTGGCAATAATCCTTCCGTTTTATTACTAAATCAACTTATTTGTGGTTTTATATTTATAACATTATTAGTATTTGCTAGAGTAAAGTTTAGAGAAAAAAGAAGTATTTCAAGTATGGGCTTAAAAAAAGAAGGGTTTATAAAAAAGTATTTAATAGGTTTTGGTATAGGGATTTTAATGTTTTCAATAGTGGTTTTATTGCTTAGTGTTAGTGGGCATACTGTAGTAAATAGTAATCCAGTAGGTCTTTCAGGTGTAGCGGCTTTAAGTGGTGTGCTAATTGTTATACCAGGTTGGATGATACAAAGTGGTGCAGAGGAAATTCTTTCGAGAGGATGGTTTATGAATGTTTTAGGTGCAAGATATAATGTAGCTGTAGGTTTAATTGTTTCCTCTACATTTTTTGGATTTATGCACCTTGGAAATCCAAATGTAAGTATTTTAGCTATAATAAATGTTGTTTTAGTAGGCTTATTTTTTGGCTTATATGTTATAAAAACTAATGATCTATGGGGGGCTTGTGGACTTCATGCTGCATGGAACTGGACTCAAGGAAATGTTTTTGGTTTTGAGGTAAGTGGACTAAAAGTAGCAACAGGTAGTTTAATGAATTTAAAGTTAACTGGCGCAGAATGGTTCACTGGTGGATTATTTGGTCCTGAAGCCGGTATGGCAGCAACCATAGTTCTTTGTATAGGAATTGTAATTGTGTATTTTATTCCATTGCATAAAAAAATGGGCTCTGCGAGAAGTTTAGAAAAATAATAATTTATGTTTAGTATTAACACAATACAATAACTATTTTCTCTTTATTAGGCGTGCCAATTGAACAGTTATATAAAAAAAACTCCAAAAAACTATGGAGGGTACCTCAGTCATTTGTTTTTAATTTTTTCTGCTAGTAAACATAGTTGATAAGACAAGTATCGTTATATTAGTGACGAGTTATATTATATATGTGACAATATAACTTGTCATAAAAACTGAATAGTGATATGCCAAATTTTGATAACAATTTAAGGACGTGTGACTTTATGAAAGAAGAATTAATATTAAAAAATAAACTTAAAGTAGCTAGAGCAGAAAACAATCTGTCTCAAGGAGATTTAGCGGAAATAGTCGGCGTCTCCAGACAAACAATTAGCTCAATAGAAACAGGTCAATTTAATCCAACTGCAAAGTTAGCATTGATAATTTGCATTGCATTAGATAAAAAATTTGAAGATTTATTTTACTTTGAGTAGGGTAATGAGCGATAGTAAAGGAGTTTGTTAATCATGAAAAAAGAAGAAATCTTAGGAAAAAGCAAACGTGAAAATTTATGGGAAGATGAGAGGGTCAAGCAAGTTACAATTAAATCAGAAAACTATGCGGCGTCAATAGGAAATCTTATATTAGGATTAGTTACATTATGGAAGATTTTTCACAAAATGCCCTATAACGACTTGATGGCAATTCTTTGGATTCAAATTGCAATTGCTTCTCTTTATAAATATAAAAATAAAACAGAAAATAAGTTATATTTAGTTGGAGGCATTGTGATGTTGTTTGCCTCTATTGTATTTTTATTAGATTTCTTTATTAATGGAGTTGGATAAGTATGTAATTGTGTTACATTAAAATAACATGATAAGGCTACATTCCTTTAAATTATTTTCAAAGGAATGTAGCCTTATTATCTGGAAGATTTTAATTTATAATCTAGCGTTTTCTATTTTTCAGAGAAATAATTCCCTGAAAAATATAAAGCAATCCCTACAATTAAAACTATAATTAGATTTAATTTAAAGACTAAAAATTTATCTAAAAACATGCTACAAGCTAGCATTATACAAATCCATAAAAACATTATTACCCAAAGTATAAAAAACTCTTTTACTTTACCTCGTTTAACATTTTCCTCAAAACAACTTTTTTTGGTATAGGCCATAACGGCAATGACAATAAGACCTATAAGTAAAAATTGAGAAATAATTCCTAAATTAAAGTTTATATAAAATGTTAAATCATTGACCCCATATTTTTTAATTATAGTTAAACATTGTGTAATATAATTAATAATTGACAACATAATTATGAACATTCCTGTATACATAATGTATTCGCTACAAAGTGACAAGAAATCATAGCTTGATTTATAAGTGCTTACTATTTCTTCGCAATATTGTTTAATATCAGATATTCCTAGCATAGTTTCAATACCTACACCTTGCTGCTCTGCATTTAAAAAGCTGTCCAATATCTGTTGAAGGAATTCTTCTGCATCTCTTGTCCTTATATTTGATGTTCTTATATAGACAACAATGTCAAGAAATATGCTTTCATTTTCTGGAGATAAGTTTTCAGCTGCTTTATTTAATTGTTTTATTAATGATTTTGTTTTAATCATTTAGATCATCCCCCAATATCTTATTAACTGATTTAGAAATTTTATCCCATGACATGCAAAAGATTATTAATTCTCCTTCCCCTAATTTAGTAAGAGAATAGTACTTTCGTTTTGGTCCAAGAGGTGAGTCTCGGCTAATTGATGATAACAAACCGTTTTTTTCTAGTCTAATTAGCAAGGGATAGAGGGTCCCTTCAGATAAATCATCAAAGCCAGTGGTTTTTAGTGAATTATACAATCCATATCCATAAGTTTCTTTTCTAGAAATTATTTTTAAAATACAGCCTTCTAAAATTCCTTTTAATAATTGAGAAGAATTTGCCATTCCATATTACCTACCTTGTAATGTAACCTAGTTACTATATTGTATGGCAAGTATGTTGCTATGTCAACTACATAAAAATTGTGCTCAAAGTCCTTGCTAAGCACCTAAAGAGTTACAATGGGATTGTGTTAATTTAAAATAGTTAAACTAACACAATAAATGTAATTACATGATATTATGGCATATTACGACATAAATTCCACTAAAATAAAAACTACAAACCTCATTTAGATGATAGAATGGACATGCAAATAAAAAACTTGATGTACATATTAAAATTCGGAAGGTGAGGTACAAAAGATGAAAAAAACTTTAAAAGCATTAGTATTAACTTTAGGTATTTTAGTAACAACAGGAATAGGTTCAGTCGTGTACGCCCAAGATACATTTAATTACACAGTTAAGTCAGGAGATAGTTTGTGGAATATTTGTGTTAAATATGAGGTTGGAGTTTCAGAGGTTTTAGCTATTAACCCTCAGATAACAAATCCTAGTCAAATAATCCCTAGCCAAATCATAAAAGTACCAAACTTAGCTGAGGATAAAAAATTAGAAAAAGAAGTAGTAACATTGGTTAATCAGGAAAGAGCAAAACAAGGACTAGCTCCCTTAAAGGATAATTGGGAACTATCGAGGGTAGCTAGATATAAGTCAGGAGATATGGGAGATAAAAACTATTTTTCTCATACATCACCAACTTATGGGTCGCCTTTTGATATGATGAAAAACTTCGGAATAAAGTATACGTCTGCTGGTGAAAACATTGCAATGGGTCAGCAAACGGCGGCTTCAGTAATGAAGTCTTGGATGAATTCTCCAGGACACAAAGCTAATATTTTAAGTAAGAATTTTACTGAAATAGGAGTTGGAGTGGCAAAAGATAAAAGTGGAACGATTTATTGGACTCAACAGTTTATAGGAAAATAAATAATTTAATGACATCTCCGCAGGAGATGATTTAATATGGTCTGTGTTTCTAGATGTTGTATTTTAACAATATTTAGAAACATAGATTTTTTTTGTTAAATAAAATATCTTTATCTATATAATAATATTGATTATACATAACCAAAGTTACCATTATGTTCATATATCATCTTATAAAATTATGTTACACTTAAAAATATAATACGAGAAAGGATAGTGAATATATGATGAAAACAATGAGCATCTAATGGAGTTTATAAGGGGTTATAGCCCGAAATTTATAGAAGAGGGACGATTATATATAGATAGAACAAAGGAAAAAAGCTACATTAATTAAAATAGAGAGAGTGATCGAATGAACTTTTTAAGAAACATAGAAAATGGAGCTATAAATATTAAAAAAATGGGAATCATTAAAGCTCTTCTTGTCATGTTTCTATCAATTTTGTTAGAGGGATTAGGGCAATTACCTGTAGAGGTATTAAATTTATTCTCTGGGAGATTTGAAAAAGTAGTGCCTTATATAATTTTTGTTTTTGGGGTATTGGTTAAATTGTATGTTATTATCATTTTATTCAAGTGGCTTAGTAATAAAGCAAATGATCAAAAACCTAAACAAGAATTGAATTGGATGGATTTTGCTTATGCAGCCCTCATTATTATAGCCTTCCGTCTGCTATTTGATAACAGTGTAACTTTGTGGATTAGCAAGATAGCGATGCCGAATTTTATAAAACAATCATTCGAAGAACTACCTAGTTCGCCAATTATATCAATATTTAGTGATATTATCGTAGCACCTATATATGAAGAAATTGTTTTCAGAGGAATAATATTAAAAGGAATGGCAAAGAAAATAAATCCAACTATATCTATCGTAGTATCCGCATTGTTGTTTGCACTAGTTCATATGAACATTCCTAAAGGCATAAATGCATTTTTACTAGGACTAGTTGTTGGAGTTATATATTTAAGAACGAGCTCAATTTATTTAAGCATATTTGCACATTTCGCAAATAATATTCTGGCTGTTTCAGTTTCTCCACTATTTTCATTAATAGGAGGAGAATATGCTGTAGAAATTCATGTAATGTTCTTGACTATAGGGGTTATACTTTTAGTCATAGCTTGTAATGGACATAATAAAATTAAAAATAAACCAGACATATATAAGCAATTCGTGGAAATGTAGAAGCCGTTAATATTGCAGCTTCGCAGGCGATTACTTAATAGAGAAAATATATGAAATGAATAAAGAAACCTCTAGCATATTAATATGTTAGAGGTTTCTTATAGTTAATAAGAGATTATTATATTATAATTATTTTAATTCATTCATCATTTGGTTAGCTTCATCTTTTAATTGTTGAACTTCATTATCAGCAGCATCTTTTGTAGGATACCATCCTTTTTGTTTCATAGCGTCAAATATCTTATATTGAATATCTTGATCGTTTTTAAAATTGTTAATTAGGGTATTTCTCAAATTTTCACAAGAAGATTCAGTTATTCCTGTACTATAAGCAGAAATAACTTGTTTTTCTGTAGCAAGTAAATCATGCATCAAATCTTTTTCGCACATACTTGTATTCATATAATATCCCTCCATTTATATATTATTGATGAGAATCAAGGTAAGTTTTTAATGTATTAAAGTTTTGTTTATGTGTTTGGCTAGCTTCATTGCAAAGATTTTTTAAATTTTGGTCTGTACATTGTGAACCATATTCATTAAATTTTTTATTAAGTAATGATTCATATCCTAATTGGTCTTTAATAACTTTTAGGTTGTTAATTTCGATTTGTTTATTTTCAGCATTCATCATATTTATTACCTCCAGTCTTTTATTAAAATGGGCACAAGAGTATTATCTGCTTTTTATATTAGAATATAACTGGTAAGTTAATGTAATAATAATGTATAATTAATTTATTGAATAAGAGTAATTTATTTGTATTAGAACAAAAATATCTAAGTAAAATTTATTATAAGTAGAATTTTATGGAAAATTGATAAAAATTAAGAAAATTTTAAGGTAACATTAATCAATATTTAATAATAGTAGAGTACAATATATATATAATAAGAAAGTTAGATTAGACGGGAGTGACTATTATGCCTACTATAAATATGCTGTCAACAGCTGATAAAGTCAAAGGTCAAGGAGTAGGTTCGGCTTATTTAGAGCAAGTAAATTTAGTCCGAAACGGATTAGATAAAGAATATAAAGTTGTAATAAATAAAATAGCAAGAACCGAAATAATGCATTATCATAGTATTGATTTTAAGCATTATTTGAGTATACCTTTTGCTAAAAGAAAAGGTGTAACAGTGGGCTATGTGCATTTCTTGCCTGAGACTATTGAAGGAAGTATTAAATTACCCAAGTTAGTTGAAAAAATTTTTTATAAGTATATAATAAGTTTTTATAATAGTATGGACTATTTAGTTACAGTAAATCCTAATTTTATAACTAAGCTTGAATCTTATAATATTGATAGAAAGAAAATCACTTACATTCCTAATTTTGTTTCTACTGAAAAATTTTATAATCTTTCAATTGAGGATAAATACATAGCAAAGGAAAAAATGAAAATTGCAAGGGATGCCTTTGTTGTGCTTGGAGTAGGACAAATACAAACAAGGAAAGGTGTTATTGATTTTATTGATATCGCAAAAAAACTTCCAGAAGTACAATTTATTTGGGCTGGTGGGTTTTCTTTTGGAAATATTACGGACGGATATAAAGAACTAAAAAATGAAATAGAGAATGCACCTGAAAATATCTTATTTACAGGGATAGTTGAAAGAGATTTGATGAATGATATATATAATGTATCAGATGTTCTTTTTATGCCATCTTATAACGAGCTTTTTCCCATGTCGATACTTGAGGCAATGAATACTCACACTCCAGTACTGCTAAGAGACTTGGAACTATATGAGGACATATTATTTGATTATTACTTAAAAGAACATGATAATGAAGGGTTCATTAAGGCTATAGAAAAATTAAAAAATGATGCAACTTATTATAAGCAGGCTAAAGAAAAAGCTATAAGAGGGCACAGTTTTTATTCTAGAGAGAATGTACTTGCTATGTGGAAAAAATTTTACGAAAAGGTATATAGAATAAAGGGTAGGTAATCTAATGAAAAAATATAAATTTAATATTATTTTGGGGATAGCTTCTGGGGTTATATTTGTTTTGTTGATCATTTTCACAAACGGTTGGATGGATTTAATTCATCAAATGAAAAATTTGCAAATTCAATGGATATTTGTTGCGGTTATTTCTATGATGCTATATTGGATTTTTGAAGCTAAAACATTGCAAAGTATTATACTTTTAATGAAAAAAGACTATAAATTCAAACAAGCATTTAAGGTTACTATGATAGGGCAATATTTTAATTCAATTACTCCATTTGCATCTGGGGGTCAGCCAATGCAATTATATTCACTTACAAAACAAAAATTAGGAGCTGGAAAATCGGGTTCAGCGCTAATGATTAAATTTATTATCTATCAAATAATATTAACTGTATATTCTTTAATTCTTATATTTTGGAAAGCGCCTTTTTTCAAAAGTAAAATGAACAATTTATTTTATTTAGTAGGGTTTGGATTTACAGTTAATGCCAGTGTGATTATATGCTTAATTATATTTTCAAAGTATCGAAAATTAACACGAAAATTAATAATAGCTTTATCTAGAATATTAGAGAAATTTAGAGTGGTAAAGAATATATCAAAGCTAGAAATGCGTATTAACGAGAATTTAGATCAATTTCATGATAATATGGAAATAGTAAAGCATAGCAGGGGATTGATGATTAAAGCTGTTATTTATACAATATTTCAACTGACAATATATTTTAGCATCCCTTATTTTATTTATCTTAGTTTTGGAATGAAGGGTACGAGCGTAGGCAGTATGATAGCTGGAACCTCATTTGTAATTATGCTTACAGCGTTTATACCATTACCTGGAGCAATTGGTGGAGCCGAGGGTGCTTTCTACATGTTTTTTAGTTTGTTTTTTGTATCTAATAATATAATGGCAGCTATATTATTATGGAGGTTAATTACATTTTATTCCTGTATAATTTTTGGGTTTTATGCTACTGTGAAAAATTAAGCAGAGTTCATTAATGTAATTAAAGCTCATTAATGTAATTAAAGTTTATAAATGCATATTAAATAAGAAAATTTTATAAGGAAATATAGTGTTTAAAGGGGATTGATTATGAATATTGGAATTTTTACTGATGCTTATTATCCACAAGTAAGTGGGGTAGTTACTTCTACTATGGTATTGAAAAATGAATTAAGTAATCTTGGACATAATGTAACTATTATTACTGTTGCGCACCCAGATGTAGAGGAACAGGAAGGCATCATTAGATTACCTAGCATACCATTTTTTCTTTTACCTTCACAAAGAGTTGGGATGATATATTCGCATAAAATCATGAATAAGATAAAAAAATTAGATTTAGATATAATACATACACAAACGGAATTTAGTATAGGTCTATTTGGAAGAATAGTTGCTAGAAAATTGGATATCCCTGTAGTTCACACGTATCATACTATGTATGAGGATTATATACATTATGTATCCCATGGTATAATGCTTAAGCCTGCTTCGCAATTTGCTAAGAAGGTAAGTGAACTATATTGTAGAGATTGTAGTGCTATAATAGTACCAACGATAAAGGTAAAAGATGCATTGGAAGATTACGGGTTAACAAGACATATAGATGTAATTCCTACTGGAGTTAACATTGAACCTTTCAAAAGAAGTAATTACAGTGAAGAGCTTATTAAAAATGAAAAGAAATCTTTTGGAATATATGAAACTGAGCCAGTTGTATTATTTATTGGACGTATAGCAAAAGAAAAAAGCATAGACGTGATTATGAATAGTATGGAGGAACTAATTAAAAAGATACCAAATTGCAAATTGCTCATTGTAGGTGATGGACCAGAACGTAAAAATCTAGAAGATTTAGCTAAGGCACTGGGTATTGAAAAATCTGTAGTATTCGCCGGCGAAAAACCTTGGACAGAAATTGGTAGGTATTATCAGATGGGAGATGTGTTTGTAGGTGCTTCACTAACTGAAACGCAAGGATTAACATTTGAGGAAGCTATGGCGGCACAAATTCCTGTGGTAGCTAAATACGATAAAAATTTAGAAGGTATAATTCATGATAAAGTTAATGGAAGAATTTTCTATAAGGATGAAGACTTAACTCAAATATTATATGAAATTTTAATGGATAAAAAGGGATCAGCCTTGATGGTGAAAAATGCTTATGCTGGAATAGAACCATTATCATCTAAGTGTTTTGGCGAAAATGTTGAAAAAATTTATATGGAGGTTGAAAAACAAAATTGTATGTTACAAAATCAAAAAGTAACATAATAAATTTATGGGAAGAGAGTTGTAAAAACGATTATCTTCTTTTTATTTTAAACATATTTATCCTATAATATTTATTTATTTGGTACAATGATATAGATATAAAAATATGAAATGGAGTGGATGAGAATGGAGATACTTTATTATGATTGTTTTTCAGGTATTAGTGGGGATATGAATTTAGGAGCATTGCTAGATTTAGGTATAGATAAGAAATATTTAATAGACGAATTAAGTAAGCTAAGTATAAATGGATATGAAATAAAGGTATCAAGAGATAGTAGAAAAGGCATAGAGGGCACTAAGGTGGATGTAATTTTACAAGAGCATCATCACGATGATGCTGAGGGTGAGCATCATCATGATAATGCTGAAGGGGAGCACTCTCATGGACATGAGAGTAACAATCATAGTCACTATGATCATAGAAATCTTAAAGATATTGAGGGAATTATAGATTGCAGTGAGCTAAGCTCTAAAGTAAAAGAATTAAGCAAAAAAATGTTTATGAAGGTTGCAGAAGCTGAAGCAAAGGTTCATGGAAAACCATTGTATGAAGTTCACTTCCATGAAGTAGGTGCAATAGATTCTATTGTGGATATAGTAGGAGCTGCTATTTGCATAAGTCATTTAAATGTTGATAAAATAATGAGTTCCTCTATAGAACTTGGTGGTGGGTTTGTTAAGTGTGCTCATGGGATTATACCAGTACCGGCACCCGCTACTGTGGAAATTTTAAAGGGAATACCAGTAAAAATGGGAGCTGTACCTTTTGAAACAACAACACCTACAGGTGCCGCAATTCTTGCAGCTAACGTCTCTGAATTCAAAGATGATAACGATTTTATTATAAAGAAGATCGGCTATGGCATAGGTAACAGAGATACTGAAATCCCTAATGTATTGAGGGTCATGTTAGTAGAAGAGGCAGATAGTTTGTCTGATACTGGCAAGGTGGAAAATGAAGATAAAGTATTTCAAGAAATTGTGGAATGTAATATAGATGATATGAATCCAGAGTTATATGAATATATTAGCGATAAGCTTTTTAATGACGGCGCTTTGGATGTATATTTAACTCCAATTATAATGAAAAAAGGTAGACCTAGCGTGAAAATAAGCGTTTTATGTAAAGAAGATAAAATGGAAAAGATGAAAGAAGTATTATTTAGAGAAACTACTACCTTTGGAGTAAGAAGTTTTAAAGTACATAAAACAATGATCCAAAGAAAATTTACTAAAGTAAAAACCTCTTATGGTGAAATTACCGTGAAAGAAGGTTATTACAAAGGCGAAAAAATAAAAAGTAAGTTAGAATATGAAGAGTGTAAGAAAATAGCCCAGAGTATGGGACTTCCTATAAGTAAAGTATATGAGAAATTAAGGAAAGAGATGTAACATTATAGGTAGAAAAATATAAAATGGTAACTTAAATTAAAAAAGGTGGAGAATATATGAATTCAGAAGAAATGAAGAAATTCCTTAAGTGCATAAAAAATGGTGATATATCCATTGAGGATGGCGTTGATAAATTAAAAGATTTATCTTATTCAGATTTAGGATTTGCAAAAATAGATAATCATAGAGAACTTAGAGTAGGGTACCCAGAGGTTATATATTGTGAAGGGAAAACTGTGGAACAAATAAAAGATATAGTTAGATTAATGCTTACTAAGGATGTAAATATTCTTGGTACAAGGGCTTCTAGGATGATGTATGAAGGGGTAAAAGAAGTATGTGATGATGCACAGTACAATGAGCTTGCAAGAACAATTGTTATTAAAAAAAAGGAAGTTGAGATTCCAAGTACATATATTGCATTAGTAACAGGAGGCACTTCTGATATACCGGTAGCGGAAGAGGCGGCTATTACAGCAGAAATTTTTGGAAATAAGGTTGAAAGAATTTATGATGTAGGAGTAGCAGGTATTCATAGGCTATTTGAAAATCTAGAGGTTATAAGGCGCGCTAAGGTAGTTATTACTGTGGCGGGAATGGAAGGTGCTTTAACTAGTGTAGTTGGAGGATTAGTAGATAAACCAGTTATAGCTGTTCCGACTAGTGTAGGATACGGAGCTAATTTTAAAGGTCTTTCTGCGCTATTATCTATGTTAAATAGTTGTTCTAGTGGAGTTAGTGTTGTTAATATTGACAATGGCTTTGGTGCAGGATATTTAGCGAGTATTATTAATAAACTGTAAATTGGTTTTTTAAAAGGGGGGCTTGCATATTTATTATGCAAGCCTTAATTATAGTGTGTTTGAAAAGTGTATATTGCGTAAAATATAGTTGTAGTAATATATACTTTTTTATTGCGAGGGAGATTCGCGATTATATATACTCTCATAGATTTTGAGAGTGCATTGTGCAGTGTTTTGCCATGAAAATTCTTTGGCTCTTATTAATGCCTTAGAACTTAATTCTGATCTTAGTGCTTCATTACTCAATAAGTTACCTATGGCCATGGACATCTCTGAGATATCATATGGATTTATTAAAATTCCACCATCACCCACTACTTCTGGAATAGAAGTAAGGTTAGAAGCTATTACAGGAGTGCCACAATTCATTGCCTCTAAAGGCGGGAGTCCAAATCCTTCATAAAAAGATGGATAGATGAAAGTATCACAGCAATTATAGAAAAGGGGTAAATGATCTTCAGGTACAAAGCCGGTAAAAATAACATGCGAGTCTATTTTCAATTCATTTGCAAGTTTTATGAGCTTTTGGCCCGAATCTTTATAGCCACCTACAATAACTAAATTATACTTTTTATTTAAATCTTTATATACTTTAGAAAAAGCAATTATAACAGAAGCCACATTCTTTCTTTCACTAAACCCTCCTAGGTAGAGTATAAAGGGATCTGTTAAATTATATACAGCTTTTAGGAGATTCCTACAGTGGATTTTATCTAAAGGAACATATTTTTTATCTGCAGCTAAAGGAGTCACAAAAATCTTACTTTCATCTACAGGGAAAAATTTTAAGATATCACGTTTAGAGAATTCGGATACAGTTATTATCCCATCAGAGCCCCCTATAATTATTGGCATCTCTTTTAAAAATTTTAGCAAATATCCTCTTCCTACTGTTTCGGGCATAACATATGGAATTAAATCATGTATAGTGACTACTTTCTTGCAAGTTATTTCCTGAGAAAAACCTATACCATTTTGAGGCATATGATATATGTCTATGTTTTCTTTTGAAATGTTTTCTGGAAAATAGTAATCTTCAAAAAATCTTTGATGCTTTTTAGAGGTCATTACTATTTTGCAGTTTTCTTTTTTTATAATTTCATAATTGTTACCTGACCAAAAAACATGGTAGTTATTTAAATTATCTATGTTAATTAAATTTTTAAACACATTTTCCGTATAAGTTCCAATACCTGTTCCACTATATAAATTGATGCCTCTAGCATCAATAGCAATCTTCATAGGTTTCACTCCTTAAAATTATTATAAAAACCCTATGTTTATAATTATAAATTTCATTTAAAAGACAATATATATTAATATATTGTTTTTACTTAAAAAGTGTGCTAATTATAAAAATATAATTAAGCACAAGTTATTGGGAAAGTTCATATACTGCAATAGAACAATATTGCGGAGGCATGCATTTGGAAATCCAGGAAGTAAGGGAGACAGTACAAGATAATTATTCTCTTTGCATTAATGATATAGTGAAAATAAAAAATGTTTACAGAATAGAAACTGAAAATGATATGTATTGTTTGAAAATCATTAATTATGACTTTAAGCATTTTTTATTTATTATTGGTGCAATAAAACATTTGCAGGGCAATGGTTTTGAAAATATACCGGAAATTATTGAGACGGTTGATAACAAGGAGTATATAGCCATTGAGAATAAATATGCTTATTTAACACATTGGCTAAAAGCAAGGGAATGCAATTATGATAATCCAGTGGAAATAAAATTATGTACCTCAAAGCTTGCAGAACTCCATAAAAAAAGTTTGAATTTTAAAGTTACACCGTACATGTTGCCCAGAATAGGATGGCTTAAATGGATAGAAACTTTTAAAACTAGAGAAAGAGAAATATTAGATTTTAAAAGAAGAATAAGTGAAAAAGTATGCATTACGGAATTTGATAGCGATTATTTAAGAATAATGGAGGAAGAGCTTGCACGGAGTAATAGATCAATAGAAAATTTATGTAAAAGTGAATATGTAAGTAAGATGAAAGAAGAAATTAAACATAGGGGATTCTGCCATCATGATTATGCTCATCATAATGTATTATTAGATAAAAATGGAGGCGTGAATATCATTGATTTTGATTATTGCATTCTAGACACTCATTTACATGATTTAAGTAGCCTTCTAATACGAAGAATGAAGAATGGCAAATGGAGTCCTGAAAATGCGCTTTTTATAATGGAAGCGTATGATGCTATAAATTCAATATATAAAAGTGATATAGAAGTAATGGCAGCATTTATGGAATTTCCACAGGAATATTGGCAAATAGGAATTCAATATTATTGGGAAAAAAAGGATTGGGGAGAAGAGTTTTTCTTAAGGAAACTTGAAAAAATGCGTGAGGATAGAGTGGATAAGCAAATTTTTATTGAGAAATTCATAAAAATAAAATATGGGAGGTAGTATTGTGGGGAAAAATAAAAAGGATGAGTACAATGATGAACTTGAAATTGAAATAATTGATCCGCAGGAATCTACTGTAGAGGAATACGATATAAAGCTCGAGAACATGAAGGAGGAAGTTAAAAAACTTAAAAAAATAAAGAAAAGGAAAAAGAAACTTAGTGAGCTTGAATTGCAGCAAAGAGAGATATTAAAGAAAATGGACAAAAATTATAAAAAGAGCAGATAGTACTTGGATATTATATATCACTTGACTAATAGATTTAAATTGAGGTGGTGCTAATGGCAATAAGCATCTATAATGAATTTTCAGATTATATGATGTTTAAGGGTGTTAAAAATGTAGGTGAAATTGAATCTAAGAATATAGATGTAACTGAAGAAGTAATAATAGAACAATTTCGTGCTATTTATGCTTTACATGAAAAATCTTTGGGATTTAATGGGTACCTAAGGAATAAGTTAAATAACAATACAGGGAAAATCATAGAGGATTATAAAATTTCTATTAAAAAGTTGGCTGGAGACATAAATAATATTAAAAAGTATGAATCTAAAAATTCCTTTGAACAATTAATTATTAAATATGGAAAGGAAGTTATAGATAGAGGGGAACAGTGTATAAGAGAAGTATACCAAGCAGATTATTTAGGGATTATAACAAGAAGCATGAGGCGTTGCGAAATATGCTTAGGAAATACAGAATTTCAAAATCTCAGAAAAAATAATTTTGTTGAAGTGGTTAGTTTTAAAGATTGTAATTACAACATGGTGGAAATGGATTGTTTCCTTTTACTTAGTAAATTAAAAAGAAAAGGAGTGAAACTTGATTTTCATAATCTTGCTCAAGAGTTCTGCTACATTGAAGGACTAGACACAAGTAGTTCAAAATTTCTAATAGCTTTAATTTCTTACCCTCATGAATTCATGAAATGTTGTAATAAGCATAGAGCAGGTAAAAAGGAGTGGAATGAAGAAAGGTTTTCTGAGAAACTTATAAAAGCTTTAATTCGAGATGGAGATTCTTTACTTTAATGCAATTATAAAAGAGGTGAGAACATGTTAGACGTTAGATTTAAAGATAAGGCTTATTTAAGTAAATATGATTTAGATGTAGATTTATTTAGCGAATTCGATCTAGTGGTTGATGATGTTATTCCAGTAAGAAAAGTATTTATACTTAATACTGATAAAGGTGATAAAGTTTTAAAAAAAGTGAGCTATAGCATTTCCCAACTTGAATTCATTAATTATGGGATTGATTATATTAGAAATAATAATTTTTATAGGATCATTGAATTTGAAAAGACAAAATCCAAACTCATATATGTCCCCTGGAAAAATGATATATATTGTATTATGAATTTAGTAGAAGGGAGAGAGTGTGAGTATAGTAACCCAGTGGATGTAATGCTTGCGTCTAGAGCAATAGCTGAGCTTCATAAGGCATCGGAAGGGCTTTTATATGAGGAGGCATTTGAAAGGTTGCTCGTGAAAAATGATCAGCGGTACTTATGTGGTAGAATAATAGAAAATTTTAAAAAAAAATTAAATGATCTTATGTTTTTTAAAAGTATAGCAACTCGAAATGAAAATAAAAATGAATTTGATTATATATTTCTAGAATATGAAAAATATTATGAGAAAAATATAATGCAAAGCATAAATATTCTAAGCGGATCAGAGTATTACAATTTATGCAAGGAAAAAGAAAAAATTGTATTTTGCCATCATGATTTAGCTCACCATAATATATTAATTAATAAGGAAGATGTATATTTCTTAGATTTTGATTATGCAGTTATAGATTTAAAGGTACATGATATTTGTAACTTTATAAATAAAGTCATTAAAAATTTCGCTTATGATATAGAAAAGGGAAATAGTATTTTAAGTGAATATACGCAGGTATGCCCATTGGATAATCGGGAATTAAAGGTATTGTACGGCATGCTTAGCTTCCCGGAGGATTTTTACAGTATAGCTAGAGATTATTATACAAGAAAAAAACAGTGGAGTGAAGAGGTGTTTTTAAGCAGATTAAAGAAAAAAGTGGAAGGTAGAGAAGATAGAGAAGAGTTTTTAGAGGCCTTTAAGGATCATTATAATTGTTAGTTTAAAAGCCCTACATAGTTGTAAATACACTATGTGGGGCTTTTGTTTCGATAATTTAATAATAAAGCCATTTATTTAAACGTTCCTAATATATTTTGATAAGCACTTAGAGTAGCTGCAGCTGTATGTTCCCAAGTTAAGGTAGAGGCTCTTTTTAACCCTTTAGTTATAAGGGATTGTCTTAAGTCATTATCAAGGAGCGCATTATACATTTTTTTACTTAAGTCATTAACATCATATGGATTTACAAGTAAAGTTGAATCCTTAACTATTTCGGGGATAGAGGTAGCGTTAGAGGCGATTACAGGAACGCCACAAGCCATTGCTTCAATTGGTGGTAATCCAAAACCTTCATAAAATGAAGGGTATACAAATAGCTCACAAGCGTTATACATGAAAGGGATATGGGGCATAGATATAAACCCTGGGAAAATTACTTTATCATCAATGTGTAAATCTTGCGCTCTTTTTTTATATATATCATATGATTTACCTTTGCTACCTGCAATAACTAATTTAATATCTTTTTTTAATTTTGGTAAAAGCAGACTAAAGGAATTTAGTAATCCAAGGATATTCTTTCTGGGACTAAATCCTCCGACATAAAGAATATAGTCTCCTGTAATAGAATAATTTTTTTCGATTATAGATTTACTAAGAGATTTGTCATAAGGCTTATAAATATCTTCACTAGCTAAATAAGTGACATATATTTTTTCTCTTGGATAGTTAAAAGCTTTAATAATATCTTCTTTTGAATATTCAGACACGGTAATTATTCCATCACATAAGGGAATAATATTGGGTAATTTTTCGTTGAAAATTTTTAAATACTGTTCGCCAACTGTATCTGGCATTTTATACGGAATAACATCATGCAGCGTAATAACAAAGGGACAGGTTTTGTTTGACGGCAGCCCAATACCGTTTTGAGGAACGTGGTATATGCCCAAAGACTTATCTATTGAAGTGTTAGGGATATTCACCTCATTCCAAAAGTTATTTTGACTATCTTGCTTAATACTTTTTATATGAAAATTTTCTTTAAAGGGTATGGCAAGCTTACAGTCGTCTGGTACAAAAAGCGAATAATCATTAAAATTGTCTATTTTATTTAAAGAATTAATTAGCTGGTAAGAATAAGTTCCTATACCAGTTCCTCTATACCATTTTGCAGCTCTAGCATCAATTCCAATTTTCATTTTAAGACTCCTTAAATACTGATTTAATAAATGAATATATTTTATTATATTAAGAGAAAGCATAAATGTTGTTAAAACATACAAGAATTTATTCTAAAATGAAATATTAGTAATATAAATTATAGGGGGGGTGAGTAACATGATGAGGGAATTTGAAATTGAAAGACAATATGGTATTAAGATAGAAAGTATACGTCCCAATAAGGGAGTGTATTTTTTGGAGACAGATGACGGTGCTAAGTGTCTAAAGAAAATCAGTTACGGGACACAAAAACTTTTGTTTGTATACGGAGCCAAAGAGCATCTTGCAAAAAATGGATTTGACAAGGTTGATAGATATTTTTTAAATACAGAAGGAAATCCTTATGCATTAGTTAATGAAGATATTTATACACTATCAACCTGGATAGATGGTCGCGAATGTGATTTTCATAATAAAGAGGATTTAGTTGAAGCATCAAAAAATTTAGCTTATATGCATATTGCATCCAAAGGATATGATCCACCAGAAAATAGTAAGCTAAAAACAGATCTTGGAAGATGGCCACATTTGATGGAAAAACGAATAAAGTCCTTTGATAAAATGCAAGGTATGATTAGAAAAAAGAAGAATTTTAAAACAGATTTTGATATGAATTTTATAAGGAGTGTTGATGATCAAAAAGAATTAGCCAAAAGAGCCATGGCTATATTAGATGACTCTAGGTACTTTGACATATGTAGGCAAACAGAAGAAGAAAAAGGATTTTGCCACCATGATTATACTTATCATAATATTATTATTGATAAAAATAATGATGTTAATATAATTGATTTTGATTACTGCAAAAGAGAAGTAAAAGCATACGATTTATCTAATTTTTTAATCAAAATGCTTAAAAATCAGGATTGGGACATAAAATATGCTGAAATAGTATTACAAGCATATAGCAGTGTAAATCCTCTGTTAGAAGAAGAGTACAGACTCATATATGCATTTTTAGTATTTCCACAACGATATTGGAGGCTTTGCAATAGATACTATTATAATGAAGTTACCTGGATTCAAAATACTTTTAACAAGAAGATGGAGGAGCTAATTTCTGAAAGAGAAAAGTATATGGTATTTATTGAAGAATATAGAAAGGTATTCAATCAAAGGTAGAATAAACTATGGTATGTATTAAAGTTATGTAGATATAATGTTTGCATAACTTTTTTTTGATTTCACCTATTCGCTATATTTTCATAATATATATTATGGGTTTAAATATGGAGGTGGTACTGTGAAAATAGGTGACATTGTAGTAAGAAAATCTTATGGTGGAGACATTACCTTTAAAATAATAGATATTGTGCCAGGAGATAATGATGATGTGTATTTACTTAAGGGAATAAATTTAAGAATAGAAGCGGACTCTTTAAGTGAGGATTTAGAATTAGTAGCAGAAGATGTCATTGGTGAAATTGATAAGGTTTTTAATAAAAAGGTGAATGCATCTATTAAAAGAGTATTAATGAATAGAATTAAAGGGAGCAGAGGAGATAGAGGATCGGCTATAGATTTTAAAGGGAAAATTAAAGATTTGCAGTTAAAACAAGAAAAATACAAAGAATACAAAAATAAAGATATGGTTTTTGGAAGACCAGGAAAAATACTACATGTCGATGGTGATGCAGAATATTTAGAAGTTTGTTTAAAAACTTATAAGGAGTTATCTTTAAATGCTGTAGGTATGGTAATATCAGAAAAAAATCAACCAAATGAAATAGTGAATTTAGTTAAAGAAGTTAAGCCGGATATAGTAGTAATAACAGGGCATGATGGTATGGTAAAAGGAATAACTGATTATATGAATTTAAATAACTACAGAAATTCAAAGCACTTTGTAGAGGCTGTTATGGCTCTTAGATCTTATAATAGTAATTATGATGATTTAGTAATATTTGCAGGGGCATGTCAATCCTGTTATGAGGCAATTTTAGATGCTGGTGCTAATTTTGCTAGTGCTCCAAATCGTGTTTTAATCCATTGTTTAGACCCCGTTCTAGTTTGTGAGAAGATTGCATATACAAATATAGAAAATGTTGTAGCGATAGAAGATGTTATACAGAACACTATAACAGGATTAGATGGTATAGGTGGATTACAAACTAGAGGAAAGTATAGAGAGGGGTTTCCTAAGTCTAAGTATATATAGCCACGTAGGTTATCTTCAAAAATATTACTAAAATGCTGGTTATTTATAAAGTTAAAGGAGATACTATAAAAGGTTGTATTGAAAATATTATGTAATTGTACTATATTAGTGATTTATAAGGTAAATGTTCATAAAATAGATAATAATTAATTATGCGACGAATAATCTATGAAAATGAATTTTGTTAACATAAAATCAACATTGACAAAATTGTTATAGTAGTGATAAAATATAAAGCTTACTTGACAAAAGAAAATATATAATATATAATGTAAAGTGTGGAAAGAGGGTGTTTGCTTTGGAAAAAATAAATGTACTGACTTCAATAAAAGATGAAATTGAAAGTCATGTTGGCGAAAGAGTAACATTAAAAGCTAATGGCGGAAGAAGAAAGATTCTTGTGGATAATGGAGTTATTGAAAAGACTTATCCAAATATTTTTGTTATTAGATTAGAAAAAGACACCCACAGGACAGTGACGTATAGTTATTCAGATGTTTTGACAAAAACAGTTCAAATAGTTTTTGCAGGATAAAGCGATACTGTATCATAGTATCGTTTTTTACATTTATAAATAGAGCCTAGGCATATGAAAACAAATAACAAGTAAAATATACTAGCTTGGTAGTTATTTTCATGTGACTAATATAAGATTAACAGAGCATATATTAAAGGGAATGCATTGGGTTATTAATAACTGTGCATTCCCTTTAATATATGTTTTTTTATTAGAAAATTATGTTGAATTTTGCAATACGAATAAAAGCATTAAATATCATATTTAAGTGACTATTTCTATATATATTAATAGTAGGTATTTTAGGAGGGTAACAACCTATAAGTGTTACCCCAATAGAAATACGAGGAGGCATAATGTGGAAATAAATTTGAAAAGAGAAAACATAGAGTATGAACAATTGTTAGGAGAAAATACTGTTGATACAGTAGTGAAAGAAGAATATGTAATACCGGATACTCATCCAGATGTTAAGGAAATTCTTATGTTAGATGTTAAAGCCTTAATAAATTCTAAAGAAATAATTCAAGATAAGGTATATTTAGAAGGCGAAATTCAATATAATGTACTTTATATTACAAAAGGACAAGAGCGTACTGATGTGGAGAACGTTGTATATAGTTCAAAGTTCTCAAATACAATAGATATAATGGGTGCGATGCCTGAAATGCTTTGTGATGCTGAATGTTTTGTAGAACATATGGAGTGTAGAATAGTTAATGAGAGGAAAATATGTTTAGAGGGTATTTTAAAATCAAAATCTGAAGTATATAAAAATTTCAATTTCCAAATAGTTAAAGATATTGAAGCAGTTAAGGATATTCAATATTTAAAAAATCCTACTAGTATAGATAAAGTCATAAGGAATTTTAATGGTGAGCTTATTGGAAAGGCTAATATAAAAGTCCCAATGGAGAAGCCAGAAATTGCTAAAGTTATAAAATGTGATGTTAATATTCATAAGAAAGAAGTGAAATTGTACGAAGGGAAAATTCAAATTAATGCTTATGCATTTATTAATATGATATATAAGGGAAAAGATAGCAGGGAATTAATTTATATTGAGCATGAAGTTATGTTAAATAAAGAATTAGATTTTCAAGATGTAAATCCTTACATGGACCAATATACAGACTTTAAGGTAGATGCTATGGAATATGATATTAAGGAAGATGATTTGGGAGAAAAAAGAATTTTTGATGTAGAGTTTTTGATAAAAACTAATACAAGAGGCATGCACAAAGAAGAAGTGGATATGATCGAAGATGTATATTCACCGACTACAAAGCTTGAGATGGATAAAAAGGATTATGGACTTAATGTAATGCAAGGACAATTATTAACTGAAACATTAGTTAAAGGAGATATAGAACTAGATAGCAGCAAGGGTAAGCCTAGCAAGGTTATTATGTGTAATGCCACCGTTTGTGTAACAGATAAAAAGGTAATTGAGGATAAGGTTATAATTGATGGCATAATGAATGTAACTGTATTATACAGAAGTGATGATGAAGAAAAATATCTTTCCGCTGTGTATGAGGAGATACCTTTCACCTGTGGGGCGGATATATTAGGCGCTAAGATAAATATGAGCAGCATGTGTAAAGTTTCACTCGAAAATATAAATGTAGATATTGAGGCAGGAAATATAGCAGTTAGAGCTGTAGTGAAAGTGTATGTAAGAGTAAATTATATGGTACAGAAAAAATTTTTAGTTGATGTTTACCCAATTGAGGGCGAGACACCTAAGAAAAAAGCTAGTGTTACTATTTATGTAGTTCAATCGGCAGACACCTTGTGGAAAATAGCTAAAAAATATAATACAACAATGCAAGAAATTGCAAGAGTGAATCAAATAGAAGATCCTAATATTATAAAAGTTTCACAAAAACTTATAATACCTGGTAGAATAATTATATAATTAAAACTTCTATTGCTGCCTGAAACCTGATTTTACAAATTAGTTTTCAAGTAGCCCTAACCCCTATGTGGTATAAATAACACATAGGGGTTTTATTATATTTGGCATACCATATTTTAAATTATATGTAGCAATATTAAATTTGTTGTAATATACTGATTTTATTAAGAATGTTTCACAAGAAATGATTCGTCTTATATAAATATTGGAATCCCTAAGGGAGGGGCTAAATAATTATTAATTGAATTGTTTTTGTGAATTATCAATAAAGAGTTGGAGGAAAATCATGTTAGTAAAAGCTTATGGAAAAATAAACATATCTTTAGATATAGTAGGTAAAAGAGAAGATGGATATCATTTATTAAAAATGGTTATGCAAAATGTAGATCTATATGATTCTATGTCCTTTCAAAAATGTAACAAGGGTATTAATATAAGCTGTAATAAGCCGTACATACCTACAGATGATAAGAATTTAGTATATAAGGCTGCAAAACTTTTTATGGATACTTATGATATTCACGAAGGTATAAATATATATCTTAAGAAAAACATTCCTGTAGCAGCAGGTATGGCAGGTGGGAGTGCTGATGCAGCAGCTGTTTTTAAAACATTGAAACAAGTATTCAAAATAGATGTAGATGACAATGAACTTATGAAGTTAGGTGTCAAAATAGGCGCAGATGTTCCTTATTGTATAACAGGAGGGACTGCCCTATGTGAAGGCATAGGAGAAATTATTACCCCACTCGCGCCTTTTAAAAATTATATTTTAGTATTGGTTAAGCCCAATTTTGGAGTATCAACTAAGGAGGTTTTTAAAAACTTAGACATTAGTAAAATTTTTAAGCATCCAGATACAGATGCACTAATAAAAGCTATGGAACAAGAAAAATTAGCAGATGTATGCAGCAGTATGAAAAATTTACTTGAAAATGTTACGCTAAGAAAATATCCAGTTCTCAAAAGAATAAAAGAAGATATGGTTAAAATGGGTGCAATGGGTTCAATGATGAGCGGAAGTGGACCGACGATATTTGCCTTTTTTGATGATATGTTAAAAGCTCAAAGATGCTATGATAAATTTAAAATTCAATATAAAGAAGTATATATAACAAGAACAATTTAGATATAATTTCATAGTGAAATATAAGAACGTGTAAAAAGCCTTTGTGGTTTTTGCACGTTTTTATATTTATATAAGTGAATATTTTATACCAGTGTCGTAAAAGCTAGTTAAAACAAAGCAGAGTGAATTTGGTTAAGTATAAAGTTTTATAATTTATATTGATTTACTAATTATACTAAAATAGGGAGTAAAAGAATGAGAATATTAGAATTGTTTGATATCTATCTTCTTACAATGATGGTAGTTCAAGGTGCAGTTGTACTTACTGTAGATGCTAGAAACTTTAGGAAGTCCGGTATGGGTATTATTAGTAAAAAAGCACGTACCTTAGGATGGCTTGCAATTATTATAGCTAGTGTTCTATTTATACTGAGGTGGATATTTTAACGACATTTCAGAAGGGAAGTCTCCCACTTCTATAAGTGGGAGTATAAATCTCCTTCTGAAGTCGTCAATGCTTCTGCGAAGCTGTTGCAGCGACCCAAGAGAGGATTTAAGGATATAGTCGATCTATATACATATAAGGAAGTGAAGCTTATGAAAGAGAACATTAATGATAAAATCGAACTCGAAGCAGAAAAAAATATAGCGTACTTAAAAGAACTTTTACAAGATAACTCTGATGTTACTTTTAGAACTTTCAATGTGGGAGAGTGGAAAGCGGCACTAGTTTACATTGATGGAATGGCAGATAAATTGCTACTCAATCATTATGTATTAGAACCATTAATGTTATGTTCAAAGGGTATAGAGAGTGTAGAGGAAATAAAAGATACTGTACTTGCGGTGTCTGATATGAAGGAAGTAAAAAAAATAAGTGAAGGGGTTAATGCTGCCCTTTCTGGTGACACATTAATGTTTATAGATGAACTAAATTGCGCATATGTTATTGCTACACGGTCTTGGCCTGCTAGAGGGGTAGGCGACCCATCTGGCGAAACGGTAATTAGGGGAGCAAGAGAAGGGTTCACAGAGACTATAAGATTCAATACTGCCTTAATTAGAAGGCGAATAAGAGATACAAGGCTAAAAATTAAACCTAAAGCTATAGGAACTAGATCGAAAACCGATGTAGCTATTATGTATATTGACGATATAGTCAATAAAGAAGTACTTCAGGAACTTGAGAGTAGAGTAGATAAAATAAACATTGATGCAATTTTTGATAGTGCATACATTGAGCAGCTAATAGAGGATAATAAATATTCTCCGTTTCCTCAAATACAAAGTACAGAGAGACCAGATGTAGTAGCTGCAGCTTTATACGAAGGTAGAGTAGCGTTGGTTGTAGATAATTCACCTTTTGCAATTATTGTTCCAGCTACGTTACCTAATTTATTTCAATCTCCTGATGATTATTATCAAAGATGGATGCATAGTTCTATGGTTAGATTTATTAGGATGCTTTCTATACTTATTTCTCTTACTGCGCCGGCACTTTATGTGGCAGTTACCTCTTTTCATACAGATATAATACCTACTAAATTAGCGTATGCTATAGCAGCTTCCAGGGAAGGGGTGCCATTTCCTGCATTTATAGAGGCTATAATTATGGAATTATTTTTAGCGCTTCTTATGGAAGCTGTGGTTAGATTACCAAGGCCCATTGGAGCTACTATTGGTATTGTAGGAGGACTCGTTATAGGGCAATCTGCAGTGAGTGCAGGAATAGTTAGTCCAATTATGATAATTATTGTAGCAATTACATCTATTACTACATTTGTGACTCCTAATTATGAAATTACTACGGCGTTTAGACTTGTTAGATTTCTGCTTATTATTGCTTCTGCAATTGTAGGTTTTTATGGGATAATGATTGGGCTCATTATACTTCTCATTCATCTAGTTAGGATGAAAAGTTTTGGAATACCATATTTAGCACCAGCGGTTAGTACTGATATTAAGGATTTGAAAGATATGTACATTAGAGCGCCGATATCTGAGCTAAAAGAAAGGCCTAAATATATGAAGACGAGAGATAAGATAAGACAAAAATAATTTATGTCATCTTTTATGTGGAGGATAAAGCGATATTATGAGAGATAAAAAAATAATTGGAGATTTTGGATTATTTGCTACTATATCGGTAGCTGTAGTAGGTATAGAAATATTTTCCTGTCCAAAAGAAGTTATAGATAAAGTAGGTAGTGACGCGTGGATAGTTACTTTAATAGGAGGGGCGATAATTTTTTTATTGCTGTATCTTATATATTTGGTTATGAAGAAAAATGATTTTGAGGATCTTACAAATATATTGCAGAATAATTTTGGAAAACTTCTTGGAGGAGTATTTGCTATTACATTCGCAATGTATAGTATATTTATTGTTGCCCTCGGAATGAGGGAATTTGCTGAAGTAATTAAATTATATTTATTAAGGCGGACTCCTACAGAATTTATTTTAATGATTACTATCTTAACAGGGACCTACTTAGTTAGAGGTGAAATAGGTGATTTAGTTAAGTTTAATGAAATTTCATTTTGGATTATCTTTGTTCCGGCTTTTGCAGTTTTAATAATTACAGCAGTAAATGCGGACTTTACAAATTTATTACCAGTGTTAAACAATAAACCATCTGATTACTTTAGGGCTTCTAGGTATATTTTATTCTGTTTTGGGGGAATTGAAATAGCCTATCTTATTCTTCCTTATGTTAAAAATAAGAGCAATTCATCCCATGTTTTAAAAAAGAGTATTATGTTTGTAACAATCTTTTATCTAGTTGTAATGATACTTGTTTTAGCTGTGTTCTCTAAAATGCAGAGTAGAATTTTATTATGGCCAACAATTTCTATGATAAGGTCTTTAGATATACCAGGCACATTTATAGAGAGATGGGAAGGAGCAGTAATGGCGTTGTGGGTACTTTTTTATTTCACTACATTTGTTAATGCTTACTTCTTTTCTAGTGAGATTGTAAAAAATGTATTTAAATTGAAAGATATTAAACTATCTTCACTTTTAATTATGCCTATTATTTATATCATAGCACTATATCCAGAGAATATAGCAGAGCTTTATACTTTGCAATTCAAAACTACCCCAGTTATATTAACGGCTATATTTGTTTTTGTAGTGTTGCCAATGCTTATTTTGCTTATAGGTAAAGGTAAAAGTAAAGGTAAAGGTAAAGTGAGGTGGAAAAGTACGGATGAAATTTAAGAAGGTTTTACCGATTATCTTAAGTTGCATGTTGCTTAGCGGATGCTGGGATAAAGCAGAAATAGATAGGCTTGATTTCATATCTACTATAGCTGTTGACCCAGGGGAAGATATTGATAAAGAAAAGGAATTAAAAAGTATTAATCCAGAAGAGCCATTTGCTGAGGCGCAGATTAAGAAAATTAATGTAACTTATGGATTTCCAGATATGAGTATGGTAGGGGCCGGTAAAAGTGGGAGTCCGCAGGAAAAATATATTAACACACAGGCATCCTCTATGGAGGACGCTGTGTCAGAAGCAATGGCTAAAAGCAGTAGAGATATATACATGGGACATACTAAGCTACTTATATTAAGTAGCAATTTATTAAAATATAAAGATACTGTCAAAGAGATAGTGGATTATCTGCAACGGAATCCTAGCATAAATAGAATGCTTCAGGTAGTTGTCTCAGAAGGCACAGCTGAAGAATATGTAAAATTCAAACCCATGACAGAAAATAGCACCCAATATTATATTTCTGGACTTATGGATAACAGCAAGAAAAATTCTAGAATTATGAGCATAAATTTAAATGAATTTCTTATTCTCTTAAGTGAAAATGGAAGTGCGTTACTACCCAGAATAACTTTAGATAAGGGAAAAAAAGAATTGATTTTAACTGGGGCTGCTATAATTAAAGATTATGAATTAAAAGGATATTTTACGCCAGTCGAACTAATGGACATTCAATTGTTAAGTGGAAAGTTTAAAGCTGGTAAAAAAGTTATCTACATGGAAGGACACCCTGTTGATTATATAATAGACGGATATAAAAGGAGGATGAAAGTTACACAGGAAGGAGATAAGTTAGCTATTAATATTGATATAAGCCTTGAGGGCCAGCTGGGGGGTTATTATGTAGGTAAAAAAATACTTGAAAAAGATGAATTACAAAGGCTACAAAACACTTTTAATAATTCCATTAGTAAAGAATGTGAAAAAAATATGAAAATTGCTATAAAAGAATTTGAGATAGACCCCTTTGGAACCCGTGAACATATTGAAAAATTTAACCCTTTGTTATGGAACAAAATAGAAAAGGATTGGAATGAGAAATATAAAAATGCAAAAATAAATGTAACTGTTAATACTAAAATGCGAAGAAGTGGAGCAGTTCAGTGAATAGAATTACATAATATGTTAATACTTTAAATATAAATCATTATATTCGGGGGGATACCATGAAAAAATTTATATTAACAAGCATTACCATAATTATTATAATTTCTATAGCTTTAAATTTGAGTAATGTAACTGGAAAAGCGAGTCAAGGTGATGTTGCTGGTAAACTTATAAGATTTCATGTAATAGCTAATAGTGATGACAAAATAGATCAAAAATTAAAATTAAAAGTAAGGGATGCTGTTTTAAAATATATATCACCAAAACTTAAGGATTGCGAGAGTATAGAAGAATCAAGAAATATTATAAATAATGAAGATAAAAACATTAAAAAAATTGCGGAAATGGTTATAAAGAAAAATGGCTTTAAATATTCCGTAGTTACAGCCCTTTCAAAGGAATATTTTCCAGTTAAAACATACGGAAACATAACGCTACCACAAGGGGAATACGAAGCTTACAGAATAATTATTGGAACGGGCACAGGCCAAAACTGGTGGTGTGTTATGTTTCCACCGTTATGCTTTGTAGATATTACTAAAGGAAATGTATCCTACGAAAAAACGGAAAAAGAAATGAAGACCGTACTATCAGATGACGAGTATAATTTGGTAGATAATACTGTAAACAATAAAAAAATAGTTGTTAAATTTAAACTGGGCGAGATTTTCAATAATTTATTTAGTTAAAAAAATATCTAGGAGATCACTAGAGGATAATAATTATTATCCTCTAGTGAGGAATATCGGGAGGGAAACATATGAAAATGCTAAAGAAAAGAATTTTGTATACAAGTGCTGTAACTGTAATTGTTGTATTTTCAACTACTTTTGCTATACTAATGTTTTTAGAAAGGTTAGATTATAGAAATTATCTTCAAGGTCAATATAGTAAAAACATGTATGAACTTGTTGATTCCGTACAAAGTATAAGAATAAATCTAGGTAAATCTGCTATTGTGGGGTCTAGAGAACAAAGCATAGTAGTTTTTGAGGAAATATTTAGATATTCAGGTACTGCGAATGATAAATTACATTCGTTGCCACTCGAACAATCAGTTATTGGAGATACTAGCGAATTTTTAAATCAAGTAGGAGATTTTTGCTATACTTTAGCTAAAGCATCATCAGAAGGAAAGGAACTTACTAATAAGGAATATGAATTAATTGACAAATTAGAAATGCAATCATATACGCTCCAGGAACAATTAAATGGAGTGCTTTCTGAAATAAATGAAGGACGCGTTAAATGGGGAGAGATTAGGAAAAAAAGTAGTGGGGTACTAGCAAAAGAGGGAAAGAACCTTGTGACTGAAAAATTCACAGGTATACAAAAACAAATAGTCCAATATCCAGCATTAATTTATGATGGACCTTTCTCTGATAATGTATTGGAAATAAAGCCTAAAATAATAGCCCAAAAGGAAGTAAGTGAAAAAGAAGCGATCAAAATAATAAAAGATACATTTGGAGAAGATAAAATTGAAAGCATTGAAAGTAAGAAAGCAGAAGGGAAGACTAAAATACCTGCCTATACCTTCCATGTAGGATTCAAAGGGAGAGGTAAAAGTGATGGTAAAACAGTAATAGAAGTAAGCAAAAACGGAGGTAGAATAGTATATTTATTAGATGATAGACCTATAGGAAAACCAACTTTGAATGTCGATAAGGCAATACAAAGTGGAAGTAAGTTTATTAGTAAGATAGGATATAAAAATATGGAGTCTACATACGTGCTGAATTATAGCAACACATTAGTGGTAAGTTATGTATATAAACAAGGAGAATTGGCGATTTATCCAGATCAAGTAAAGATTAAGATTGCGCTAGATGATGGTAGTATTATAGGAATTGAATCTGAAAAATTTCTAGTGTCTCATGTTGAAAAAAGGGAGGACACTAAGCCGAAAATAACTGCAGAAAAAGCACAAGAAAAGGTTGGCAAACGGCTAAAAATAAATAAAATTAGTTTAGCTATCATACCAACTGAGACTAATAAAGAAGTTTTGTGCTATGAATTTTTAGGCTCATATAAGGAGAAAGATTTTATAGTATATATTAATGCTAATACTGGGTATGAGCAAAGAATAATAGAAATAATAGATACCCCTAATGGAAAATTAACTATTTAGTATAATAAAAGGTTAAGAGGACGAAAATATTACATGTAGTCAGTTAAATAGAGGATATATGTGCGATTATGCACGTATATCCTCTATTCTATTGAGGTATTTTTAATTTGCCATTGTAATTTCAAGTGTGTTATTAGAGAAAGTGAGTCTTGAAAATTAAAATACAAAGGAATAGATAAAAATGATATAATATTATATAATACTAAAAAAATTAGTATTGTATACTAAATTTATTGGAAAATGGTTACTATGGTTATAAGGAGTGAGCGTTAATGAAAAAGAAGATAGCAGTGTTATTTGGTGGGCAGTCCACAGAACATGAGGTTTCGAGAATGTCAGCAACATCAGTATTGAAAAATATTGATCAAACAAAATATGATATATACCCTATAGGAATAACTAAGGATGGGCTATGGTTTGAATATACTGGTAAATTAGATAATATAGGGAATGGAGAATGGGAAAAGGACGAATATTATAAAAGGCCAGAGGGACAAAACATTATATTTAATAAAGAGGTGGATGTAGTATTCCCAGTATTGCATGGTTCGTTTGGGGAAGATGGAACTATTCAAGGTATGTGTAAATTATCCAATATTCCTTGCGTGGGTCCCGGAGTAATGTCTTCTGCTATTTGCATGGATAAAGTATATACAAAATACTTATTAGAAAAATTCAATGTAAAGCAAGCTGATTATGTGGTAATAAATTCGAGTGAACATGCAAAAGACAAAGAAATATTAATGGAAAAGATAGAAAAAAAATTGGGATATCCAGTATTTATTAAACCATCTAATGGAGGGTCCTCTGTAGGTATAACAAAAGCACACAATAAATATGAATTAATGCTTGGAGTAAAAGAAGCTCTAAAATATGATAGAAAAATTTTAGTTGAACAGGCCATTAATGCAAGGGAAATTGAGGTTGCTGTAATCGGGAATGATTATCCTGAGGCGGCTATACCGGGAGAAGTAATCCCCGCAAAAGAATTCTATGATTATGAAGCTAAATATAAAAACGCGGAATCTAAACTTTTAATACCTGCGGCATTGTGTGAAGCTAAGCTACAGATCATTAAAGAGGAATCTGTAAAAATTTATAAAATACTAGATTGTGCTGGGATGGCAAGAGTGGATTTCCTAGTGGATAAAGAAACAGAAGATGTTTATTTAAATGAAGTTAACACCATACCAGGTTTTACTCAAATAAGTATGTATCCTAAAATGTGGCAAGCTACAGGGAAAACTTATGTGAAGCTTATTGATGAGCTTATTGAATTGGCTATCAATAGGAATAATAAATAGTAAAGAGAGGCGAAATACGTATGACAACAGCTTTGGCTATGATTTCTGGAGGCCTTGATAGTATATTAGCGGCAAAACTTGTAAAAGATCAGGGAATAGAAGTCATTGGGATATGCTTTAAATCACACTTTTTCAATGAGGAAAATGCATTGAAAATCGTTAAACAAATAGATATACCATTAGAAGTTATAGACTTCTCAGATGAACATTTTGAAATGGTAAGGAATCCAAAACATGGGTATGGTAAGAATGTGAATCCTTGTATCGACTGCCATGCTATGATGATGAGATATTGTGGAGAGCTATTAGAAAAATTCCATGCGGATTTTATTATAACAGGAGAAGTGTTAAATCAAAGACCTATGTCGCAAAATAGATCAGCTTTAGACATAGTGAAAAATGAATCCGGTATAGGAGATAAAATCTTAAGGCCGTTATGTGCTAAAAATCTTAACCCAACTCAAATGGAGATAGAAGGGTTAATAGATAGAGAATCCCTTTTGGATATAAAAGGTAGAAATAGAAAAATCCAAATGGAACTAGCGCAAAAGTGGGGTATTCTAGAGTATCCATCACCTGCTGGTGGATGTAAACTTACGGAGCCTAACTATTCTATAAGACTTAAGGACATTTTGGAGTATAAAGAAGATATATCAAAAAAGGATCTAGAATTATTAAAAATAGGAAGACATTTCAAGGTATCTAAGGATGCTAGGATTATATCTACAAGAACTCAGGAAGAGGGCGAACTGTTAAAACAACTTTTAACGCAGGAAGATTTAGTATTCTTAGCTGCGGATTATAATGGGTCTACTGTTACTATAATTGGCAAAGAGACAAATGAAGATATTGAATTTGCAGCTAAAATTGCAGGGAGATATTGTAAGGGGAAGGATGAAAAGATTATATCTATTAGTTATGGCAGTTATGATCATCCTTTAAATAAATTTATAGATATAACACCTGCAACTGAGGAAGAAATAAACAACTACATTTTAAAATAGCGAGGGGTAAGGTTATGAAGAAAAACGCAATAATTTCAGTTGTTAGTAGACAAGCTGACAATGAAGATGATGGTGAAGCAATTGAGGTGGTGACACCGGGTAAATTTTATAAAGAAGATGATTGCTATTATGCAGTATATGAAGAGACCGAGATTTCAGGAATGAAGGGAACTACTACTACATTAAAAATTGATGAAGAAAAGTTTACACTTATAAGAACGGGAACTACTAATACTGAAATGAAATTTAAAAAGTATGTAAGGGACTTAACTTTATACAATACGCCCCATGGAGCATTAGATCTTACTGTGGACACTAAGGAGTTAAAGATGAACGTGGATGATAATGGTGGAGATGTATTTATAGATTATGATATGATAATAGGGAATCAACAAGTTTTAAGTACGACTTTACAAATTAACATTAAGGCACAATAAAAATAAAGGCTATGTTCTAATAATAGAACATAGCCTTTATTAACATGATACATTTTTTTTATAAAGAAGTTTAAATTATGTGTATAGTTTTTGTGTATAAGTGTCAATAATTTAAGTGACAACATAATATATAGAAAATCTAGGAGTGATTTAATGTTAAAAAATATTAATTATGAGAAGATAATAGAAGCTATTTGTTACGTTAAAGGTATAAAAAGTCATGAATCATTAAAAATATTAAAAGATAGAGAGTGTAAGTATATTTTATTCTTATTATTAAAAAAGTATAAATGTGGAGATGAAGAGATCGTTTATAAGAATTTTCTGATTTCAAACAAAAGAGCTGCTAATTACGGATTAAAAAAAGCAGAGGAACGATTTTTTATTAATAAAGAATTTAGAGAGAGGTATTTCGAAATAGAGAACATATTAAATGAAGCTAACTAGAAATGCAAATATAAAGATTTGAAATTTTACATAATAAAACTCCAAAAAAGAAAAAAACATTGGTGGATGACAAAAAAGTGTGTTAAAATAATATTATTATTTTAAAAATAGATATGCCATTTTACTATACTATTCAATTTATAGGGTAATTCCTATTATAGAATTATAAAGAACATTTGTCAAGTTGTTTTTTTATAATAGTTAAATAATTTATAATGAGCAATAAAACATAGGGGGAGTAATTATGAGTGCTAAGTACATATTTGTCACAGGTGGAGTAGTGTCATCTTTAGGGAAAGGAATAACAGCAGCTTCATTAGGGAGGCTCTTGAAAAATAGAGGGTTAAAGGTTTCTATTCAAAAATTTGACCCATATTTAAATGTGGACCCAGGAACCATGAGTCCGTATCAACATGGTGAAGTTTTTGTTACGGATGATGGTGCGGAAACAGATTTAGATTTAGGACATTATGAGAGATTTATTGATGAGAATTTAAGCAAGAGTAGTAATGTAACCACAGGAAAAGTATATTGGTCAGTCATATCAAAAGAGAGAAGAGGGGACTATTTAGGTGGTACAGTACAAGTAATACCACATATAACTAATGAGATAAAAGAAAGAGTTTATCGAGTAGCTAAAGAAAAAGACGTAGATGTTGTTATAACTGAAATTGGTGGAACTGTTGGAGATATTGAGTCTTTACCTTTTTTAGAGGCTATAAGGCAGGTAAAATATGAAGTAGGAATAGAGAATGTTTGCTTTATCCATGTTACATTAGTGCCATATTTAAGGAAGGCTGGAGAACTTAAAACCAAGCCAACTCAACATTCTGTAAAAGAACTGAGAAGTATAGGCATTCAGCCAGATATCATAGTATGCCGCTCTGAGAAGAAAGTATCTGATGATTTGAAGGCTAAAATCGGTCTGTTCTGTAATTTGGAGGCTAACTGCGTAATTCAAAACTTGGATGCTGAGAATTTATATGAAGTACCACTTATGCTTCACAAACAAGGATTAGATACTCTAGTGTGTAAAAAATTAAAACTTACTTGCCATGAAATAGATAATGGTACATGGATTAATATGGTAGATAGATTGAAGAATTTATCTGGGAATGTAAAAATAGCTTTAGTAGGAAAATATGTAGAACTTCATGATGCATATATTTCTGTTGTCGAGGCATTGAGTCATGGAGGTCTTTATAATGATTGCAATGTAGAAATTAAATGGGTAGATGCTTGCGATGTAACTTTAGAAAATGCAAGTGAAATATTGGGAGATGTTCACGGAATATTGGTGCCTGGAGGATTTGGTGATAGAGGAATAGAAGGCAAAATACAGGCAACAAGATATGCTAGAGAAAATAAAGTGCCATTCTTTGGGATATGCCTCGGTATGCAGTGCGCTGTTATAGAATATGTAAGAAATGCGACAGGACTCAAAACCGCTAATAGTTCAGAAATTGATGCACAGACGGAGTATCCAGTAATAGATTTAATGCCAGACCAAAAGGATTTAGATGAAAAAGGAGGCACAATGAGACTAGGGCTATATGCATGTAAATTAGCAAAAGATTCTAATGCTTATGAAGCGTACAAAGATGAAGTGATATATGAAAGACATAGGCATAGATATGAATTTAATAATGAGTATAGAAAAGAAATAATTGATGCAGGACTTTTACTTACAGGAACAAGTCCTGATGAAAAATTAGTAGAAATAGTTGAAATTAAAGATCATCCTTGGTTTGTTGGAGTTCAGTTTCATCCAGAACTTAAATCTAGACCTAATAAACCACATGTATTATTTAGTGCTTTTATTAAGGCCTCGCTTGAACATAATAAATAATATAGTTAAAGGTCTGCGAGTAACATAAGCAGCCCTTTATTTTTTCACTCCATAACCAATTATTAAATAATTTTGAATTATAATGATTTTTATATAAAAGTTATTAATAATTTCAATTTAAATTTAGCAGGAATTTAATAAAATTAATAGAATTAGTATTAAACACTATAGCGAAGAAAATGGATTTATTTTAATAATCATTATTACTTATGTAAAAAATACTTTCACATAAGCAATGCAAAATATGGAGGTGAAGTAATTGGTATTTGATACTAATATTGCTATGGCTTTGAAAAATCCTAATGGTGAGTATAAAATTTGTGAACTGACAATATTTGAAATAGAGAACATGAAAACTGTATTTCCCTCTTTAAACGTTGAATTACATAAAGGTACTGAAATACTAATTAAGGTTAAGTGTTCTCTATGTGAGGAGTTTCATTTTTATCATTATAATATTAATGAGCTTTTTAAAATAAATATGGTCATAGGAGGATGTGAACAATTAGCCTTGCCTATATTTTTAATTGGCAAGAATCAAAAAGTTATTGAAAAAGTAAATGAATATAGAGAGACTATAGAGAAAATTTACGCTATGATATAAAAAAAATAGCAAGTAATTAGGCGGAACATAAAACTTTACAGGTTGCTGGGGAATTTAAATATAGTGGATTAAAATTATGAAATAGGATATAATTAGAAGAATATATCATTTCAAGAAAATTCATTGGATAGTAGGCTCGTTTTAAAATTCCCATGATATTTATTAAATAGATATTATATATGAAATACCCTTCGGAGGTGCAGATTTTTGATAAATAAAGATTTTGATAATAGGACAGTAGCCGAGCTGCGGGAACATTGCAAAGAACTCGGCATTAAAAATATTTCTAAACTTAAAAAAAGTGAATTAATTGAGGAAATAAAGAAGCTAACGCCAGTTTCTATGCAAAAGGATGGAGTTATATTAAGAGAAAAAATAAGTCCCAAAAACACTTCTACAGTTGAAGATAATATTATAGAAAATTCAGAGAAGCAAATCGAAATTAACCCAATTCAAACTACTCAAACTACCAATAATGCTGAACATGATACAGGTTTTAAAAATCAAAACGAAAATAAAAAAGAAAAGTTACAAGAAATGATAAATGAATCGGGATCGGCAAGAGGAGTCCTGGAAATAATTGAAAACAATAGTTATGGGTTTCTAAGAGGAAATAATTACTTGTCAGGTCCTGACGATATTTATGTTTCACCATCTCAAATTAGAAGATTTAACTTGAAAACAGGTGATGAAGTAGAAGGTAAGGTTAGAACACCTAAAGAGGGTGAAAAATTTAAAGCTCTGTTGTACGTACAGCAAGTAAATGGAGAAAACCCTGACAGAGCTGTTGGTAGAAGACCTTTTGAAAAGTTAACTCCAATTTATCCAACTCAAAGATTGACACTAGAAACATGTGCAACTGATTTGTCTTCAAGAATGATGGATATTATTTCTCCTATAGGAAAAGGGCAGAGAGGAATAATTGTAGCACAGCCAAAGGCGGGAAAAACAACACTTCTTAAAAAAATCGCTAACAGTATCTCTATAAATCACCCAGAAGTAAAATTAATTGTTGTGTTAATAGATGAAAGGCCTGAAGAGGTTACTGATATGCAGAGATCTATTAATGGTGAAGTTATTTATTCAACTTTTGATGAAGAACCAGATCATCATACAAAAGTAGCTTCTATGGTTCTTGAGAGAGCTAAAAGAATGGTAGAACAAGGCCAAGATGTAGTTATTCTATTAGATAGTTTAACTAGGCTTTCTAGAGCTTACAATTTAACTGTAACCCCTTCAGGAAGAACTTTATCCGGAGGACTCGATCCTAGTGCGCTTTTGATGCCGAAGAAATTTTTTGGAGCGGCTAGAAATATAGAAGAGGGTGGAAGTTTGACAATCCTTGCTACTGCTTTGGTAGAAACAGGAAGTAGAATGGATGATATGATTTTTGAGGAATTTAAGGGTACAGGAAATATGGAAGTTCACCTAGATAGAAAACTTCAAGAAAGAAGAATATTCCCAGCGGTAGATATTTATAAATCAGGGACAAGAAGAGAAGATTTATTACTTACTAAGATTGAAATGGAGACTATATATAATTTGAGGAAAATAATGTATAGAGAAGGTAATGCATTAGGTGTAACAGAAAAACTTCTAAATTTATTAACTACAACAAAGAGTAATAAGGAATTTTTTGAAATGATAAATAAGAATTTTGAATTATTAGCTAGATAACATAATTTTTAAATTAGTATAATTAAAAAAATGGAAAAGATAATTAAATCTTTTCCATTAATATATTATTCTACATTTTCGTTTTTTATGTTAAATTTCTTCATGAATCTATCAACTCTTCCACCGGCATCAATATTCTTTTGCTTTCCAGTGTAGAATGGATGGCAATTAGAACATACATCTACTTTAAGTTCTTGTTTAGTAGATCCTGTAGTAAAAGTGTTTCCACATGCGCATTTAACAACTGTGTCATGATGGTATTCTGGATGTATTGCTTCTTGCATATTTTTCACCTCTTTCAAAAAATAAATATATACCCGTATTGTCAACTCTTTAATTTTATCATATAATTAATAATTAAGTCAATAAGAATAAAAATATTTTTCACTTTAATATATATCATATATTTTATCAAAGTAAAAAAATATGTGTAGAATTTTCCACAGAATTATAAGGCATACTTAAAGCTGGCTTTTAAAACATGGATTAACAAATTGGAGGTAAAAATATGTATGGACCAAAAAATCATGGATGGGTGGAAGTTATTATAGGGCCCATGTACAGTGGGAAGTCTGAGGAACTTATACGTAGGATAAGAAGAATTAAAATTGCAAAACAGAAAGTACAGGTTTTTAAACCTGAAATTGACAATAGATACAGTAAGGGAGGCGTGGTATCTCACTGCGGAACTAAGGTAGATGCGGTTCCGGTTAAGGATAGCGCACAGATATTAGTGCTCTTAGATGCGGATACACAGGTTATTGCCATAGATGAGGTGCAGTTTTTTGACAAAGGTATAATTGATGTAATCACTACCTTAGCTGATAGCAATAAAAGGGTTATATGCGCGGGTTTGGATATGGATTTTAGGGGGATACCTTTCGGACCTATACCTACACTTCTGGCTGTAGCGGAATTTGTTGACAAAATTCAGGCTATTTGTGTAGTGTGTGGCAATCCTGCTACTAGAACTCAACGTTTAATTAATGGGAAACCGGCTAAATATGAGGATCCCATTGTCTTAATTGGAGCTACGGAATCCTATGAAGCAAGGTGTAGAAAGTGTCACATTGTTCCAAAAGAAGGGGGGTAACTATGGCTAAAAACATAAATGTAGGAGGTCAGGCAGTAATTGAAGGGGTTATGATGAGAGGAAGCACGGGAATTGCCACTGCGGTGAGAACTGAGCAAGGGGAAATTGTAGTGGAGAAAAAAGGCTATACATCTTACACTAAAAAGAATAAAATTTTAGGGCTTCCAATAATAAGAGGATTTGTTTCTTTAATTGAATCTTTAGTTATAGGTGTAAAAACTTTAAATTATTCAGCTTCTTTTTTTGAAGAAGAGGAAGAACCTTCAAAGTTAGATAAATGGATAGAAAAAGTATTCAAGGAAAAAAGTAATGATGTAATTATGGGGATATCTCTTGTTATTTCATTGATCGTATCTATAGGGCTATTTTTTATTTTACCAACTCTTGTAGCTAGTCTTTTTAGTAGAATGGGCGCAAGTACAATGGGCATGAATATTGTAGAAGGAATTATTAGAGTTTTAATATTTTTAATATACGTATATTTAATAGGGAAAATGGAAGATATCAAGAGGGTATATCAATATCACGGCGCAGAACATAAAACTATATTTTGTTATGAAAACAATGTTGAATTAACTCCAGAGAATGCAGCTAAGTTTGGAAGACTGCACCCAAGATGTGGTACGAATTTTTTGTTTTTAGTTATGATAGTTAGTATAATAATGTTTTCTTTAACTGGTTGGAATTCAATCTGGGAGAGAATAATGTATAGAATCATATTGCTTCCTTTGATTTCGGGTGTAAGCTATGAAATTATTAAATGGATGGGCAAAAGCACAGGTACCCTAGCTAAAGTCCTTTCTTATCCAGGATTAAAATTGCAGAACCTAACTACAAGGGAACCAGATTTGTCTCAAATAGAGGTGGCAATAAAGGCACTTAAAGTAGCTGAGGGTATTGAATGCGCTTAATATAAAAAACAAATGTATTCATCCCGTGGTAATCATAAATGAAGGTGGTAGTAAATGAATATAGGAGAAATACTTCTAGAGGCATATGAAATTTTAAAAAAAGTTCAGATTGAAAGCTATTTGTTAGATTCACAACTCTTACTTGGTAAGGTTTTAAATAAGGATAAATTGTTCATAATGCTTAATAGAGATTTTAATCTTAATCAAAAGCAGGAAAATGAATTTTCACGGTTAATTCAGATTAGAAAAAGTAAAATGCCTATAAAATACATTCTTGGTGAATGCGAATTTATGGGAATGGATTTCATAGTAAGGCCAGGAGTTTTGATACCAAGACCTGATACTGAAATTTTAGTCGAAGAAGTAATCAAGCATATAAATGAAAAAGCTTATACTAAAGTATGTGATGTTTGCAGTGGAAGTGGAGCGATTGGTATAGCCATAGCTGAAGTCATTAAAAGTGCGAAGGTAACACTGTATGATATATCTGGCGACGCTTTAACTGTGGCAAAATTGAATATAGAAAGATTTGACTTGGCTAATAGAGTTAACGCGGAGAATAGTGATTTATTGCAAGTATCTATTGAACAAAACAAGAAATTTGAGGTGGTAGTTTCTAATCCGCCTTATATAAGAGAAGCTGTTATACCAACTTTAATGGATGATGTAAAGGATTATGAACCGTATATAGCCCTTAGTGGTGGAAAAGATGGTTTAGAATTTTACAGGAGGATTACAGAGGAAAGTTTACAGGTTTTAGAAAAAGGGGGGCTTTTAGCTTTTGAAATAGGATATGATCAAAGAGAAGAAGTTATAGGTATTCTTTTAAAATCAGGATTTAAGAAGATAGAATGTATTAAAGATTTGGCTGGAAATGATAGGGTTATTAAAGCTATTTTAGTGTGATAAACGTTAAATCATCTCCTGCGGAGATGCACGGTTTCAAAGAAGATGCATAGCTTCGAAGAAGATGCATTAGTTGGGTGCAATTTGTATTTTGCACCTAATTGTGATAAAATAATATGATGTGAAAATATATATACGGAGTGATAAATATGTTGGATAGGCTTGATTTTACAGAAAATAAATACGATGAGATTTCAATTAAAATTGGCGACCCTTTGGTTATAGCTAATCAAAAGGAATGGCAAAAGTTATGCAAAGAACATGCAGAATTGGAAATACTCGTTACAAAATATAGAATATATAAAAAAGCTAAGCAAGATGTGGAATCAAACAAAGAAATGCTTAGAGAAGAATCAGATAAAGAAATGAAAGATATGATTCAAGAGGAGATTAAAGACTTAACTCAAACTAAAGAAACTATGCAGGAAGAATTAAGAATTTTACTTTTGCCTAAGGATCCAAATGACGAGAAAAATGTATTTGTGGAAATTAGGGCAGGAGCAGGTGGAGATGAAGCAGCATTGTTTGCAGCAAATCTATTCAGAATGTATACAAGATATGCAGAGCGTAATAGATGGAAAGTTGAAGTAATGAGTGCTAGTGAAACTGATATTGGCGGATTCAAAGAAGTGGTATTTATGATAAAAGGTGAATCTACATATAGTAAATTTAAATACGAAAGTGGAGTACACAGAGTTCAAAGAGTTCCGGATACAGAGTCAAGTGGAAGAATTCATACGTCTACGGCTACTGTTGCGGTTTTACCAGAGGTTGAAGATGTAGACATTGAAGTTAATGCTAACGATTTAAAGATAGATGTGTTTAGAGCATCTGGTAATGGCGGACAATGCGTTAATACAACAGATTCAGCAGTAAGAATGACGCATATCCCTACAGGACTTGTAGTTTCTTGTCAGGATGAGAAATCTCAGTTAAAGAATAAAGAAAAAGCTCTGAAAATATTAAAATCTAGATTGTTTGATAAAGCTGAAGCTGAAAGATCGGAAGGAATAGCTGAAGATAGAAGGAGTCAAGTAGGTACGGGAGATAGAAGTGAGAGAATAAGAACTTACAACTATCCTCAAGGAAGGGTAACAGATCATAGAATAGGGTTAACATTGTATAGATTAGAATCTTTTCTTGATGGAGAGATAGATGAAATGTTAAATAACTTAATAACTGCTGATCAAGCAGAAAAGATGAAATCCATGGGTAATAATTATTAGAATTTAGTGTAGGCACATGAAAATAGACTAGCATATTAATTTGTTATTTATTTGTTTGTGTTTTGTAAGAACTATTATTATTATTATTATTATTATTATTATTATAAATGAAAGGTGAAATTATGAATATAAATAAGGCCATTAGAAAGCAAAAGAAAACTTACAAACGGTTTATGCTATCAATGTGCTTTATTTTTGTTTTATTACCAAATATATTAATAGTATCAAAGATTATAAGTGTATTTTTCATAATATATTTAGTTTGCATCGAGCTGATGATTGCGTTTGTAGTACTTCTTAGATTTAATGAAGAATATATTGATTTTAAATTGGACTGGTACAAAATCAGTATATGGTGTGGAATTGCTAAGGGTAAGTTTATTATTATATGCAAAAAAGTTGATTTAGTTCATGCTAGTGGTAATGGTAAAAATTTAGAAATTATTATAATAACAAAGTCTAGATTTAGAAATAAAAAGATTAACCCTGTGGATATAAATTTTTTAAAAAAATATCCTTATGTAGCTCAAATGTATAACAAAATTAAAATTCAAAATTTAGAAGAAACTTATTTCTATTTTATAATTAATCATGGTGGATTTAAGAAATATATTTTACTAGATGACCTATATAGATCTTGTGTTCAAGCAGTCTTTTCTGATGGTGCTATAGAAAAAATTAAAGAATATAGAGATTGTGGCATAAACCCTCACTGACACAAATAAAATTAGTGTATAGAGAAATAAGCATAAAGCTAAACGCTTCTATACTTTATTCTCATATGGAATTGTAGCGTATATGGTTATAATTCTATAAAAGTGGGGGTATAAATTTGAATAGTAGTATTGTTTTGATAATCATATTCTCAGGAGTAATAGCTTTGATTGGTACTATGGCAGGGGCGTTTTTAGGTGTTCTTATGAACAAACCCTCACGAAAATTCTTAGGAAACATTATAGGATTTTCATCAGGACTTATGCTTTCTATTGTAGTTTTTGAACTTATTCCAGAAGCTACAAAAAAAACAGGATTGCTAGGAACCTTATTATTTTTAATTCTAGGCATTATTATTGTTGTAATAATAGACAAAATCAGCAATTTAAGTGGCAATGCAAATTCTCAATATACAAAGGTGGCTTTTATGGTTGGCATTGGAATAATGCTTCATAATTTCCCAGAAGGTCTAATAATGGGATTTGGGTTTGTTAATGGAGAAAACTTAGGACTTAAAATGAGCGTGATAATTGCAATACATGATGTGCCTGAAGGGTTGGCTGTGGCAGCGCCTCTAATGCTTTCGGGGACAAAAAGCAGAAAAATATTATTTTATGCTTTTTTAACAGCGTTGCCTACTGCAATTGGCGCTTGGATAGGAATTTATATTGGGAGCATATCTGTAAAAATATTAGGTGGTGCTCTAGCATTTGCGTCAGGTGTTATGTTATATGTGATTTACGGAGAGATGATTCCACAGTCTAAAAAGCTTTGGTCAGGGATTACAAACACATTGGGAATACTTTTGGGGATAATAGTTGGGTTAATAGTGACTAATGTGCTTTAACAGCTCCGTAGGAGATGATTTAACAGCTCCGTAGGAGATGATTTAACAGCACCGCAGGTGATGATTTAACAGCTCCATAGGAGATGATTTAACAGCACCGCAGGTGATGATTTAATTAAGAGGTGTAAGGATGAAAACGAAGATAACAATAATAGATGAAAATAATATTGAACAAAATATAATTAATGAGGCTGGACTCGTTATAGCTGAGGGCGGATTAGTTGTTTTTCCTACGGAAACAGTTTATGGTCTTGGTGCGAATGCCTTAGATAAGATTGCTGTAGAAAAAATTTTTAAGGCTAAGGGGAGACCACAGGATAATCCCCTTATTGTTCATGTAGCAGATTTTAATATAGAGTATTTAGTTAAAGAAATACCCTATATAGCCAAAGAAATTATGAATAGATACTGGCCTGGACCAATAACATTGATTTTTAATAAGTCTGATATGATTCCTATAACTACAAGTGCGGGACTCGATACTGTAGGGATACGTATGCCGGCGAGCCTCATTGCAAGAAAACTTATTGAGGCAGCTGGAACGCCTATTGCAGCCCCATCAGCTAATATATCAGGTAGACCTAGTCCAACTGATGTAGAAAGTTGTATTGAAGATTTAAATGGAAAGATAGAATATATTCTAGGTGGAGATAAAAGTGAAGTAGGCATTGAGTCAACAATAGTTGATTGTACTTGTGCTCCTTTATGTATACTTAGGCCTGGAGCTATAACCATTGAGATGTTAAGAGAAATAGATGAGAAAATATATATTGATAAAAATATAATGTCTAAACCAAAGAACGATTTTAAGGCTAAAGCACCTGGTATGAAGTATAGGCATTATGCACCAAAATCTCCAGTTAAAATTATATGTGGAGATTTAGAAAAAACTGTTGCAAAAATCAATGAAATAGTGCAGACTAATATGGGTAATAAAAAAATAGGAATTGTAGCAACAGATGAAACTAAAGAAAAATATCCTTACGGAACTGTTATTTCTTTAGGTAGCAGAAAGCACTTAGATAGTGTAGGTAGAAATCTTTTTGAAGTTTTAAGAAGTTTTGATGCTACAGATGTAGATTTAATATTATCAGAAGCATTTGAGGAAAAGGGTATAGGAGTTGCTATAATGAATAGGCTTAATAAATCTGCAGGCTTTGATATGATTGAAGTATAGTAGATAACAATTTATAGTTGATATCTATTACAGATGAATTTCAGGAGGATGACTATGGGTATATTGTATGGTTGTAATGAAAAAATGCAAAGAAGCTATATGCTAGAAGCTGTTTTTAGTAAAATATGTACTAAAAATATTATGGACCCATATGTTAAAGATACCTTAGTTTATTTGAAAAAATTTAGTGTATTAAAGAATAATGTATTCTTATTATTGGATAAGATAAAGAAGATAATAGTATTTAAATAGTTTATTTAAATGCCGATATCTTCTTTTTTTGTAACATAATATCTTTAGATAATAAAATATTTCTTGGAGGTGTTTCATAATGAAAATAGCATTAGGTAGCGACCATGGTGGTTTAAGTTTAAAAAAAGAGATTATTAAGCATCTGGAGAGTAAAAACATCCAGATAACGGACTTTGGTACTTATACTGAGGAGTCTTGCGATTATCCAGATTATGCACTAAAAGTTGCTCAGGAAATAGCAGTTAAAAATTTTGAACTAGGTATACTAATATGTGGTACAGGGATTGGGATAAGTATTGCTGCAAATAAAGTACCTGGGATAAGAGCTGCACTATGCAGCGACACTTTTAGCGCTCACGCTACGCGCGAGCATAATAATGCTAACATACTAGCGCTTGGCGAGAGAGTTGTTGGCTCTGGGTTAGCACTAGATATCGTAGATGCTTTTATTAATGCAAAATTTCAAGGGGATAGACATCAAAAAAGAATTGATAAAATAACTGAAATTGAGAAAAAATATTCTAAATAAACATTAAAAAATTAGGAGGAATTATATATGAGTAAAGTAACGCAAATCGCACATCCGCTTATACAACACAAATTGGCATACATAAGAGACAAAAACACAGGTTCAAAGTATTTTAGAGAGTTAGTTTCAGAGGTTGCAATGCTTATGGCTTATGAAGTTACACGTGATATACAATTAGAGGAAGTAGAAATTGAAACTCCTATTTGTATTACTAAATGTAAAGTTTTGGCTGGGAAGAAAATGGCTATAGTACCTATATTAAGAGCTGGTCTAGGAATGGTTGATGGTATGCTAAATCTTATACCGGCAGCTAAGGTTGGACATATAGGGATGTATAGGAATGAGGAAACATTGCAACCAGTTGAGTACTTCTGTAAATTGCCTCAGGACATTAGTGAAAGAGATATAATTGTTACAGACCCTATGATTGCTACAGGAGGTTCTGCGATAGATGCCATTTCAGCTCTTAAGAAAAGAGGAGCAAAAAATATAAGAATTATGTGTCTTATAGCTGCACCAGAGGGAATTAAGGCTATTACGGAAGCGCATCCGGATATAGATATATATGTAGCCTCAATTGATGAAAAATTAAATGAAAAAGGATATATTGTACCAGGGCTTGGTGATGCTGGAGACAGATTATTCGGAACTAAATAGTTAATTATTATAAATTATCTATGAAAACTTAAAAAGCAACTTACAGAAAATTATCTGTAAGTTGTTTTTTTGACTTAATTAAATTTTATTGAAAATATCTATTAAGTAATCCCTTAAATGCACAACCGTGACGTGCTTCATCCTTACACATTTCATGTACTGTATCATGGATTGCATCATAGTTAAGTTTTTTAGCTAAAGTAGCTAAATCTTTCTTACCTTGACAAGCTCCGTGTTCAGCATCAACTCTCATTTCAAGGTTTTTCTTAGTGTCTGCAGTTACTACTTCTCCAAGCATTTCAGCAAATTTTGAAGCATGCTCAGCTTCTTCAAAAGCTATTCTCTTATAAGCTTCTGCAACTTCTGGGAAGCCTTCTCTATCAGCTTGACGGCTCATTGCTAAATACATACCAACTTCAGTACATTCTCCAACAAAGTTAGCTCTTAATCCTTCTATAACTTCTGCATCTACCCCTTTAGCAACTCCAATGACATGTTCATCTGCCCATGACATATCATTTTCATTCTTCTCTACAAACTTATCACTTTTTGCACCACAAACTGGACAAACGCTAGGCGCTGAGTCTCCCTCGTGAATATATCCACATACTGTACAAACAAATTTCTTCATATTAATTTCCCCCTCGTATTCTTTTGAGTAAGATAACAATTATAAATTGTATCCCCTCGTATATTAGTTATATAATTTATTAAATAAATAAATTATATGTATTTACCTTTGCTACAATTACTAGTATACATCAACGGATAACAATTATCAAGTAAAATTTAATATCTTTTAGTAGAAAAAGTTCGAGCATATTCGACAAGCACATTAATTTAATATGTTTTCAATGCCATCTAAATCTTTTATTTGAATTAAATTCTTGTTGAAATCTATTAAGCCGTCAGCCTTCATATTCACAAGCTCTCTTGAAAGAGAGGGTCTCTGTACACCTAGATGATCAGCAAGGCTTTTTCTAGACATAGGAAGTAGGAGTGCTAAGTTTTTTTGAATTTCATATTGAGAAAGTAAGTAATTAGATATTTTTTGCCTTAGGGTTTCAAAAGAGAGTTCTTTAATCTTTCTATTTAATAAAAGAATTTTACTTGATAACAATTGCATGAAGTTGTTTAATACTTTAGGGTAGGAGCTACACATAGCTATAATATCTTTTTTTGAAATATAAAGTATAATTGAACCTTTATAAGATACTATAGTAGCCGGGTATATATTTGTCTCTGAAAAAGCGATTGCTTCTCCAAAAATTTTTCCTTTATCTAATTTTGCAAGGGTAACAACTTTTCCACTAGCATAATGTTTTTGTACTTCTAGTTTACCCTCAATTACAATGCCTAAAGATTCGCAGATTTCACCCTCAAGAGCAACAATGCAGGTTTGGCATTCAGTGCATTTTTTGCAGTTATCGGAAATCGAATAGTTTATACTTGTAATTAAATTTTGCAATTCTTCACAAGTTAAACCTTTAAATAAAATACAATGTCTTAAATGATTTACCAGATTATCCATCAAATCACCCTCAAATTTTTATTTTGGTAACGTAAGTTACATATTAGTATAAGTAATTTTAATATAATTAACGTATACAGTCAATTAAAAAATTAATTAGGCAGATGAAGATAAATAGAATAGCATACTGAATTGTTATTTATTTGAATGTGCATCAATGTGAATATATAAAAAAATGGAGGAGTTAAAATGAAAAGGAATATTATTAGTATAGATGAAAATAAATGTAATGGTTGCGGATTATGTATAAATGCTTGTCATGAAGGAGCCATAGAGCTCATGAGTGGCAAGGCTAAATTAATAAGCGATGAATATTGTGATGGATTGGGAGATTGTTTGCCGGAGTGCCCAACAGATGCTATCAAAATAATCCAAAGAGATGCTGTAGAGTATGACGTACAGGCCGTTGAAATAAAAAAGAAACAAAATGAGGCTAAACCTAATTCGCATTGTGGATGCCCTGGTACAATGGAAAAATCAATAAAAAGAAATGCGAATTTGAATGTTAAACTAGCAGCAACTAAAATAAGCAGTTACGATGATTCGCCGCTAGATTCAGAATTAAATCAATGGCCAGTACAGTTAAAGCTAGTTAATTCAAAGGCAGGGTTTTTAAAAGGTGCAGATATATTAATTGCTGCAGATTGCACAGCGTATGCTTATGGGGATTTTCATAAGGAGTTTATTAAAGGAAGAGTAACATTAATAGGATGCCCAAAGCTCGATGATAATGACTATTACAGACAAAAAATTTCAGAGATATTAGAAAACAATAATATTAAGAGTATTACGGTAGTTAGAATGGAGGTGCCTTGTTGCGCAGGTATTGTTAATTCTGTAAAGGAAGCTATGCTTCAAGCCGGAATAATAGTTCCATACAAAGAGGTAACTATTGGCATAAACGGAGTAATAATTTAGTATTGCTATAGGGGGCTGCAAACCACGCTTTTTCTATACTTGAGCACGTCAGGAAGGCATATAATATATGCTTTTCTTGACGTGTTTTATAGTAAGTTAACATATATAGTTCATTAAACACTTTAAATCATCGTTGTTTTAGTGTAAAATAATAGTGATTGATTATTAGATTATAAATTTAGTTTTTGATTTTTAATCTACATAATTAAAATATGTTTATATGAGGTATAATTATGGAAAGAATTGATAAGCATAATTATTATTTGGATATATGCGAAACAATATCTGAACGAGGTACTTGTTTACGTAGAAATTTTGCAGCTATAATAGTGAAAAATGATGAAATTATGTCTACTGGATATTCAGGAGCACCTAGAGGAAGAGCGAATTGTTGTGATTTAGGGGTCTGTAGAAGAGAAGAATTAAAAGTCCCAAGAGGGACAAGGTATGAACTTTGTAGATCAGTGCATGCTGAGCAAAATGCAATTATATCAGCCCGAAGAAATGATATGTTAGGGTCGACTTTGTATTTAGTTGGGAAAGAGGTTAATAGCGGTGAATTAGTTATAAATGCATCTCCATGTTCTTTGTGCAAGAGGTTTATAATTAATTCTGGTATAGAGAAGGTAATAATTAGAGAAAACAAAACTCAATATAAAATTGTATATGTAGAGGAATGGATAGAAAATGATGACTCAATTCAAGGTGATGGTGGATATTAATTATGAAATTCTGTAAATTAGTTTCATAAAGTTTAATGACATTTCAGCTTCGCAGAAGATGATTTAATCTATGTTTATCAAATAGAAACACTATTTTTGTGAAAGAAAGGTTTTTTTATGAGTAATATATATATTTTAGCAATAATTACAGCTTTAATTTCTTTTATAATTACTCCTTTAGTTAAGAAATTAGCAATAAAGGTGAATGCCATAGATATTCCTAAAGATGAAAGGCGAGTTCATAATAAGCCTATTCCAGTTATGGGAGGGCTAGCTATATACATAGCCTTTGTTATAGGAGTAATTTTATATAACGGCATCCTAACAACTTCCCAAATAGGTATAATTATTGGAGCAACTATTATTGTTATTGGGGGCATTATAGATGACATCAAAGATTTAAGTCCTAAATATAAGGTTTTAATACAGGTTATAGCGGCCATATGCCTTTTAGCATCAGATATAAGGATATCAACTGTAACTAACCCTTTTAGAGAATTCTATCCCTATCTAAGTATAGGATGGGTTTACATTCCGGTAACAATAATATGGATTGTAGGTGTGACTAATGCTTTTAATCTAATAGATGGATTAGACGGTTTAGCAGCAGGTATAGCATTTATATCTTCTGTTACTTTAATGATAGTTTCTTTGCTTAATGGAAGACTCGAAGCAGCATTTTTGACTGCTGTCTTAAGCGGTGCTGTTTTAGGATTTATACCATACAATTTCAATCCAGCTTCTATATTTATGGGGGATACGGGATCTCAATTACTAGGGTTTCTTCTGGCAGCTATTTCAATTGAAGGGGCTATTAAATCTGCAACATCTTTTGTCATTGCAGTACCAATTTTAGCCTTTGGATTACCTATTTATGATACCCTTTTCGCTATGATTAGAAGGAAGGTTAATGGGAAATCTATGATGCAAGCAGATAAAGGTCATTTGCACCATAGGCTTTTGGATATGGGACTTAGCCAAAAACAAGCAGTTATTATCATGTATTTTATAAGTGCTGTTTTAGGGGGGATTGCCATTATAGCTATGCAAATTAGTAATCAAAGGGCATATTTTTTGTTAGCATCAGTAATGGTTATAATAGTTTTAGTAGCTTGGAAATATGGCATTTTTAAGCAAAAAGAGTAATTTAAATATAATGATTTTAGTTGAAATGTAGTTATAAATTAAAATTAGGAGGTATCTGGTGGAAAATATTAAGGTTATAGTAATATTTGGTACAAGACCTGAGGCTATAAAAATGGCACCTCTTATTAAAGAATTAGAAAAAAAATCTCAAATACAATGCACGGTATGTGTAACAGCGCAGCACAGAGAAATATTAGATCAAGTCTTGGAAATTTTTAGGATTGTACCTCAGTACGATTTAAACATAATGAAAGCGAAACAAAGCTTAACAGGGATAACATGTTCTGTTCTTCAAGGTTTAGAGGAAGTTTTTGAAAAGGAACAACCGGATATAGTGCTTGTACACGGAGATACTACAACAACATTTGCAGCATCTCTGGCAGCTTTTTATAGAAAAATACCTGTTGGTCATGTAGAAGCAGGGCTAAGAAGTCATAATAAATTTTTTCCTTACCCAGAAGAAATTAATAGGAAGTTAACTGGCGCTTTAGCAGATTTGCATTTCGCACCTACAACTACCTCTAAAGAAAACCTATTAAGAGAGGGAATAGAGGAAAGCACTATTTTTGTTACGGGAAATACAGTTATAGATGCTATGAAGTTTACAATTAAAGAGAAGTATATTTTTGAAAATTGCGAGCTAAATGAAATTGACTATGAAAATAAAAAAGTCATAATGGTTACGGCCCACAGAAGAGAAAATTGGGGAATTGGAATTGAAAATATATGTAATGCGCTGAAAATTATTACGTGCGAAAATCAAGATGTTGAAGTATTATATCTAGTTCATCCCAATCCAGTAGTGAAAGATATGGTGTACAGCATTTTAAAAGGCGTAAGTAGGATACATTTACTTAAGCCTATTGATACAAAAGAAATTCATAATTTAATAAAAAAATGTTACCTAGTAATGACCGATTCAGGGGGAATTCAAGAAGAAGCTCCTCATTTAGGTAAACCAGTTTTAGTTCTTAGGCAAATTACAGAGAGAATAGAGGCAGAGCGGGCTGGTACAGTTAAGCTAGTTGGGACTGATATAGATAAAATTGTATTACATGCTAATAATCTTCTTAGAAATGAAGATGAGTATAATCACATGAGTAAGTCAATTAACCCTTATGGAGATGGGAATGCTTCTGCTAAAATAGTAGATGCATTAGTGGATTACTTTGATAAAGATAAAACATAAAGTCATATGAAAAATGCAATTAAGGTACTAATAAATAATTTTAAATTAAGTCTAAGAATGTAAAAATTAAATTCTTAGATTTATTTTTTTGCGTTTTTCACAAGTGAATCAGTTTAAAATAACGGTTTACAAAGTGAAAAAATTCAAATGCATGTATAACAACGAAATAGACTTAAATGTATCGTTTATTATGATATACGGTATTTAAAAGCTTATACCTACTGAAAAGTCTAAAATACAATGTATATTTTTAGCGTTGGATGATAATTATAAGATAAAATACGTAAAATATTATAATTTTTTTGAATTAAGACAATATATATGTTGCAATTGTTTTGAAAATAGAAAAAATTAAATAGAAAATATATCTACTAATAAATTTTTTGTAAATGTTTAACTGAATAGAATCTATATTTTAAAGTTCTTAAAAGTTAATAAAGTCACTAATATTGGAACAAATAGTGAGAATATTACGAATGTTTAGCACATTGAGCACATTGAAAGAAATAGATTAATTGAATAAAACAAGTATGCATTATTCTTTAAGCTTTAATATATCTTAAAACAGAGATATACAGAAGAAACATGAGATTATTAATAAAAAATCGACTTATAGCGTTATATATCTTTGAAAATTAAGAAATTCTAGGCTTTGTTTATGAAAATTAGTGGACTATAATATAAAAATATTAGCAAATGATGAGGGGTAGAAAAAAGTGAATGTTAAGTCAGCACAGATGTATAAAAAGATTAATTTTTTTAACTTTTTTATAGCACTTATTGGGATTGCGGTAATTTATTTTATTAATAAGAAATACGCAGTGTTTTTTTTATTAGGTCTAATATTAGCAAGTATTAATTTGTTATTCAATTTAATATCTGCTAATTTTATATTATGCAAAGTAAAAAACAAATGTGGGGTTGTTACTTTTTTCGGCTTTGCATTTAGGGTGATTATAGTATGTGTAATAGGCTTGATGGTTTTTAATTATTCTAATTTTGCTATAATTGCGTTTATATTAGGGTATAGTTCACAATTGATTTCTCTAGTACTTTACGGAATTAATATTAAAGAGTGTGAAGGGAAGTGAGCAAGTGGGAACGATTGCACAACTACCTAGTGTGAATTTGTTTGGATATAATTTTCAAATTACAGCTAGTTTAATAACACAGTGGGTAATAGTTTTGGTACTGATCTTATTAATAGCATTTATTAATAGAAATTTAAAAAAAATACCAGACAAAAAACAGAGTGTAGTTGAAATTTTTGTAGAATTTGTCCAAAAAACAATAGAAGAGACCATGGGTAAAAATTTTAAGGCTTTTGTTCCATTCATAGGTACATTGGGAATTTATCTTTTGTCAATGAATTTAGTAGGTCTATTTGGAATAAAGCCGCCTACTACAGACTATAGTGTAACTTTGGGAATGAGTTTAATTACATTTATAGTGATACAGGGTTATACAATTAAGAAATCCGGTGTTATACAGTATTTTACTGGCTATGCAAAACCATTACCTTTATTACTTCCAGTAAATATAATGGAGAGAGTTATGTTGCCGGTATCATTAAGTCTAAGGTTATTTGGAAATATGTTTGCGGCAACTATAATTATGGAATTAGTTTATAGTGCATTGAATAGCGTTACTTGGGTGGCGCAACTTGGAATACCGATACCATTACACATGTATTTTGATTTATTTGATGGTACTATCCAAATGATTATTTTTGTAATGTTAACAATGATTAATATTGTAATAACTTCAGAAGAGTAAAATAAAAATGAATAGGAGGAATATTTTATGGTTTCAACAGGATTTGTCGCAGGAATGTCAGCAATAGGAGCAGGAATAGCAGCACTTGGGGTTATAGGTGGTGGTATAGGAACAGGAAATGCTACAGCGAAGGCTGTGGAGGGTATTGCAAAACAACCAGAAGCTAGTGATAAAATAACAAGAGTGTTAGTTATAGGTGGTGCACTATCTGAAGCAACAGCTATCTATGGTTTCTTAATAGCGTTATTATTAATTTTATTCGGTGTAAAAGGTTAAAAAGAAATAGGTAAAGGGAAGGTAGGTGAAAGTTTCGGTTTCGTAATGGCAAAATAAATTTATAAACCGAGATTTTATATATATGGAGATAGGGATGAACTTAGGTAATATTATAGCTGCAATGATAAATTTCCTTATACTACTTTTTATGGCTAAACGTTATTTATTTACACCAGTAAATAAGATTTTAGATGCAAGAAAACAAGAATTAAATTCTTCTTTTGAACAAGCAAGAAATGATAAAGAAGAAGCTAAGAGATTGAAAATAGAAAATGGTGAAAAATTAAACTTAGCAAAAAAAGAAGGTAAGGAAATAGTTGAAAAATACAAACAAAAGGCAGAAAAAATATCTGGAGAATTAATTAAAGACGCAAAACAAGAGGCATTACTTATTATTGAAAGATCAAGAGTCGAAATAGAGAGAGAGCGAGAAAAGGCGCAAAGTGAAGTTAAAAAGCAAGTCATAGATTTATCTTTAGTATTATCTGAAAAAGCTCTTGAGCAGCACATAGATGAAAAAGAACACAGAAGACTGATTGAGGATTTTATTTTTAAGGTAGGTAGCTAAAATGTATGAATACTTAGATAAAAGATATGCACTTGCACTATATACAGTTGCTGAGGAAAAAGGGAAAGTTGAAGAATATTTAAATGACTTGCGAGAAATAGTTTCACTTATGAAGAATGACTCTGAGTTTTTAAAAGTTATTAAATACCCACAAATAAGTACTTCTGCAAAAAAGAAGATGTTTATTAGGATTTTTAAAGGCAAAATTGATGAAGATCTTTTATCTTTTTTACTTATTCTTATAGAAAAAGATAGAATATTGTTTACAGAGGAAAAACTTAAGCAGATGGAAAAAATCCACTTAGAGCGTAATAACACTTTATTAGTGGTGGTTAAAACAGTAATACCTCTTAAGGAAACCGAAAGAGAAAACTTGCGCATGAAATTATACAAAATGTATGATAAAAAAATCATATTTGATGAAAGATTAGATAAAAGCGTTATAGGCGGAGTATATATAAGGGTTGGCGATGACGTTATTGATGGCACGATAAAAAGTAGATTAGAGGAAATGAAAAAATTAATGTTTAAATAGGAATGGAGGTGAGTTTATGAATATAAAACCAGAAGAAATAACATCCATAATAAAGAAAGAAATTGAAAGATATGAAAAGACAATTGACACTGTTGACTCGGGAACAATAATTCAAATAGGTGATGGAATTGCTAGAGTATATGGGTTAGATGAATGCATGGAAAATGAACTTTTAGAGTTTCCTAATGGAATATTTGGCATGGCACTAAATCTAGAACAGGATAATGTCGGATGTGTACTTTTAGGACCAGAAGAGGGCATCAAAGAAGGGGACATAGTAAAAAGAACTGGTAGAGTGGTAGAAGTTCCTGTAGGTGAGGCTTTAATAGGAAGAGTTGTAGATGCTTTAGGTGTGCCAATAGACGGTAAAGGCCCAGTTAAGACTACGGAGACAAGAGCGGTAGAAGTCGAAGCGCCTGAAGTTATTGAAAGACAATCAGTTAAAGAACCGCTTCAAACTGGAATAAAAGCAATAGACTCTATGGTACCAATTGGAAGAGGTCAAAGAGAACTTATAATTGGAGATAGGCAAACAGGTAAAACAGCTTTAACTATAGATACTATTTTAAATCAAAAGGGCAAAGATGTTATATGTATATATGTAGCTATTGGTCAAAAGCAATCTACTGTTGCACATATTGTTAATACCTTATCTGAAATGGGAGCACTAGATTATACAATAGTTGTAGCAGCTACAGCGTCTCATTCAGCACCATTACAGTATTTGGCACCCTATGCTGGATGTAGTATGGGAGAATACTTTATGCATAATGGTAAGAATGTACTAATAGTATATGATGATTTATCTAAACATGCGGTGGCATATAGGGCTATGTCTCTATTACTTCGTAGACCGCCAGGTAGAGAAGCTTATCCAGGAGATATATTTTATATTCATTCAAGACTATTAGAAAGAGCAGCAAAACTTTCAGAAAAATTAGGTGGAGGTTCATTAACGGCCCTTCCTATAATAGAAACTCTTGCGGGAGATGTTACTTCTTATATACCAACTAACGTTATTTCTATAACAGATGGGCAAATATTTCTTGAGGCTGAATTGTTCCACTCAGGACAAAGACCGGCTGTTAATGCTGGAATATCTGTATCAAGAGTTGGTGGAAATGCTCAAATAAAAGCTATGAAACAAGTTACTGGAACTTTAAGGTTAGAACTTGCTCAATATAGAGAACTTGCAGCTTTTGCTCAATTTGGTACTGATCTTGATAAAGATGCAAAAATGAGACTAGAAAAAGGCAAGAGATTAATTGAAATATTAAAGCAAGATCAATATATGCCAGTGTCAGTAGAGGAACAAGTTATGATTTTCTTTGCTGGAACAAATAACTATCTTAGTGATATTCCAGTACATCAAGTAACAAGATTCGAGAGTGAATTTTTGGAGTATATGGACACCCATCATAGAGAAGTAGGTAAAGCAATAGTGGATAATAAGGTACTGGATGATAATATAAAACAGCAACTTATTGAGGCTATAGATGAGTTTAAAAAAATATTCTTAATTGAAAAATATTAACGACATTTCAGAAGTGAGTCGTTAGTGTAGCACCTAAAGGTGATGATTAATAGCGCCTTTAGGTGATAATTAATTTGTCTTGATAAAATATTTATCAAGACTAAAGAGAGGTGAAACATGGCAGGTATGGGGCTTATTGCAATTAAGCGAAGAATGAAATCCATAACAAATACTACAAAAATTACCAGAGCCATGGGGTTAGTTGCCACATCTAAATATAAAAAAATAAGAAATAAGGTAGATGTTAACAATAATTATCTATATAGGCTTGAGGAAACTGTTAAACAGGTTAAAGATAATTATGAAGATGATAGTATCTATACAAGAGGAAATAATAATAGCAAAAAATTGTATGTTGTATTGACATCAGATACAGGCCTTTGTGGTGGATTTAATTGGTCAGTAGTTAATGGACTAACTAATAGAATAAAAAGCAATAAAGAAGATTATAATGTAATTATCGTAGGTCAAAAAGGTAGAGCTTTACTTAAAAAGCTTAATATTGAAACTGTGGCTGAATACGTTGAGATTTTAGATACACCTTCTCCAAAGGAGGCTACTACTATTATTAATCATGCACTTAATATGTATAGTAGCGGTGATGTTGGTGAAGTTTATATTGTTTATAAAAAACTAATTTCGGCATTGAAAAATGAAGTTATAATTGAAAAGGTACTTCCTCTAAGTTCTGATAATGAAGAGAATGCTAGTAACGAGTATGTAGATATTACGGAAATAGACAAAAAGGCAATGTATGAGATTACTTCATTGTTTTTAAGTGGTAAAATGCTGAATTCTATGCTGCATTCAAAAGCAAGTGAGCACAGAGCTAGAATGGAATCTATGGGATCAGCTACTAATAACGCCAATGATATACTTGATAAACTTAATTTAAGTTATAATAGAATTAGACAAAGTGCAATTACACAAGAAATTTCAGAAATAGTTGGAGGAGCGGAAGCTCAAAGGTAAAAGGGAGTGAAAACAATGCCAGGACATATAGGAAAAGTAGTTCAAATAATAGGGCCTGTTATAGATATAAAGTTTGATTCAGATAGTCTTCCCAATATTTACAACAGTATTGAAATTCAGATGAATGATAGAGTAGTTGTAGCTGAGGTTGAACAGCATATTGGTGATGATATTATAAGAGCAATAGCTATGGAAGGCACAGAAGGATTAAGACGTGGTCTTGAGGCGTTTGATACGGGTAATCCAATATCAGTTCCAGTCGGAAATATAGTACTAGGAAGGCTGTTTAATGTTCTTGGAAAGCCTATGGATGAAATGGGAGAAGTTAAAGTAGATAAATACATGCCTATTCACAGATTAGCCCCAACATTTGAAGAACAGTCTGTTGAACCAGAAATGTTTGAAACAGGTATTAAAGTAATAGACTTAATAGCACCATATCAAAAAGGTGGTAAAATTGGTCTTTTTGGTGGTGCAGGAGTTGGCAAAACGGTTCTTATTCAAGAACTTATGAATAATATTGCAAAAGAACATAATGGACTTTCAGTATTTACCGGAGTTGGTGAGAGAACTAGGGAAGGTAATGATCTTTATAATGAAATGAAAGAATCAGGAGTTATATCTAAAACAGCTTTAGTTTTTGGACAGATGAATGAACCACCTGGAGCTAGAATGAGAGTTGCGTTAACTGGGCTTACCATGTCAGAATATTTTAGAGATCATGGTCAAGATGTACTCTTATTCATAGATAATATATTTAGATTTACACAAGCAGGTTCAGAGGTGTCTGCACTACTTGGAAGAATACCAAGTGCGGTTGGCTATCAACCAACACTTGCTACGGAAATGGGACAATTACAAGAGAGAATTACATCTACAAAACAAGGATCTATTACATCTGTTCAAGCTGTATATGTACCGGCAGACGATTTAACTGATCCTGCACCAGCTACTACATTCAGTCATCTTGATGCTACTACAGTGCTTTCTAGAGGGATAGTTGAACTGGGCATTTATCCAGCAGTTGACCCACTAGAATCTACTTCAACAATGCTTGATCCTAGAATAGTTGGCAGGGAACACTATGATGTTACAATAAAAGTTAGACATATCCTTGAAAGATATAAGGAACTTCAAGATATTATTGCAATACTAGGGATAGATGAATTATCTGAAGAAGATAAGATGGTAGTATTAAGAGCAAGAAAGGTTCAAAGATTTTTATCTCAACCATTTACTGTAGCTGAGCAATTTACAGGAATGAAAGGTAAATTTGTACCAGTAAAAGAAACGGTAAGAGGATTTAAAGAAATCATTGAAGGAAAGCATGATGACTTACCTGAAGCGGCATTTATGTTTGTTGGATCTATAGAAGAGGCAGTAGAAAAAGCAAAAACTATGGCTGGTGAATAAAGTATTTTTAAGAATATGTGCATAGAAATGGAAGTGTTTTTATATGGAAAATCATATAAAGCTTACTATACTTACTCCAGAAAAAGAGTTTTATAGTGGTGAAATACTGAGTTTGAACACGGAGAGCGATGATGGTAGATTTGGTATTTTTGCCAATCATGTTCCTATGATATCTCCATTAAAACCTACGGTGACAACATTTACAGATGTAAGTGGTAAAAAGTTAAAAGCTTTTACATCAACGGGGGTTTTAAGAGTGCTTCAAGGTGAGGTAGAAATGTTATGTAGTGCCTGCGAATGGCCAGAGAATATAGACGTTGAAAGAGCAAGGCAGGCGAAAGAAAGAGCAGAAGAAAGATTGAGACATAAGCATGGAATTGGTTTTATGAGAACAGAGAATGCTATTTTAAGAGCACTTGAAAGAATCAAGACAAAAGGATAGAGATTGTAAAATGAGGATATTAATATATCTTCATTTTTTTTTATGCTTAAAAATCGCATTTGATTTTTTTTAGCACATTTCCACTAAAATTTTATATATTAATAATATAAAGAATAGATATATAATAAATATCAATTCTTACAATAGCCCTACCTATATAATGAATCAAATAGCCCTCTTCACACTTGTGCTGGGGGATGATTTTTTTAATAACATGAATATTAAAAAACCATTATTTATAGAATAAAAAAATAAATTATGGTCAAGAATTTAATTGAAGGGTAGGGGGATTAGAATGAAAAGAAAAAGTATCGCACTTTTGTGTATAGTATTAAGTCTAATTATTTTACAAATTAATGTTAAAATTTCAAATGCGCAGGAGGCAGTTAGTTTATTCGATGAAATATTACTCCAAACTAAAAGTAAAACTGTGGAGTATGGATTGAAAACATGTTTTAAAACTGGGGAAGAACCAAAACAAGTTTGTGACTATTTAATTAAAGATTTAGAATTTAATAATAAAAAAACAAAATTAAACATTGCTGAGAATGAGGAGTCTTATTGTATAGAGTTTTCTGGTGAAAACGTTGAAGGATATATAGAGGCCTTAAAATACAAAAATGAGAATGATATAACGATAAACATAAGCAAGATAGGTAATGAAAATGGACTAGTATCTCTTAAAAATAAAGTTAGGGCTAGCATTGGCTATAGAGGTAAAGACATCAAATATTTTCAATACCTAAAGGCGAAAATTGGAGATAGTAGGAAAAGTGTTAAAACCGGAGATATTTATGGTGTTAATAATAGGATAATAAAAGTTTTGAAATCACATGGAACTTACAATATTGAGACCGTGAGTATAAATAATGGACTAAGTACTATAGCATATACTAAAAAATACGATGAACTGGTAGTCGATAAAAAGTTAATTGATTTTAATTATGCTATATGTAATTATTCATCTGGAAGATACATTATCATTGGTACACCTGAAATAATTACAACTTATTAAAAATAACAATATAATGGAGGAAGTAAATGGATAAATTAGTTATAAAAGGTGGGAAAAAATTAGAAGGTGAAGTGAATATTAGTGCATCTAAAAATTCGGTTCTTCCTATACTTGCAGCAACAATATTAAACGGTAATAGTTGTACCATTGAAAATGCTCCTATGCTTGAAGATGTATTTGTAATTTGTGATGTATTAAAATCTCTTAAGGCAGATATTAATATAGATAAAATTACTAAAATGGTGAAAATTAATACTGCTAATTTATTTAATAATGGAGCTAACGATGAATTAGTTAGAAAAATGAGAGCATCTTTTTTAATAATGGGTCCTATGCTTGGAAGATTCGGAAACTTCAAAATTTCTCTACCGGGTGGATGCAATATTGGAACTAGGCCTATTGATCTTCATTTAAAAGGATTAGCAGCTTTAGGTGCAGAAGTATCAGTAGGTCGCGGATATGTGGAAGCAAAAGCAAAAAAACTAATAGGAAGCAATATATATTTAGATTATCCTTCAGTAGGTGCTACAGAAAATATAATGATGGCAGCAACGCTAGCTGAGGGAGAAACAATAATAGGAAATGCAGCAGAAGAACCAGAAATTGTAGATCTAGCAAAGTTCTTAAGGGCTATGGGAGCGAAAATATATGGGGAAGGAACAGACACTATAAGAATTTTAGGCGTTAAAGACTTTAAAGAAGTTGTTTATAAGCCGATATATGACAGGATAGAGGCGGGTACATTTATGATAACTGCAGCAATAACGAAAAGCTTGTTTAAGATTAATGGCATTGATGAAATTCATTCAAAACCAATAATAGCAAAACTTACAGAGATGGGAGTAGAAATAGAAGTAAATAAAAATAGCATAATAGTTGATGGTAGGAAAAAGTTAAATCCGATAGATATAAAAACTATGCCATACCCTGGATTCCCTACAGATATGCAAGCTCAGATGATGAGTTTATTGTGTACAGTAAAAGGAACAAGTATAATTACAGAAACTATTTTTGAGAATAGATTTATGCATGCCACAGAATTAAAGAGAATGGGAGCAAATATAAAAATAAATGGTAGAAGCGCTGTAATAGAAGGTATAGATAGGTTTACAGGTTCGGAAGTTACGGCTACAGATTTGAGAGCGGGAGCAGCATTAATACTTGCAGGACTTGCAGCGGAGGGTACAACTACAATATATGATATATATCATATTGATAGAGGCTATGTTTCTATTGAAGAGAAATTAAAGGGTCTAGGGGCGGACATAGAAAGAGTGGGTTCTCATAAATAACAGGGAAATTCAATAATCAATAAAAATATATTGCGGTTCATTTATAATTTAAAACTTGAATAATTGGAATATGTAAGTTGTTATATTCCAATTATTTTATAATAGGCACCTAAAAATAATATACTAGCATAATGACTAGTTATTTTTTTTGGTGCCTTTTGGTTACAAATTGTCTAAACCTTTTTATTCACTATCCCTATTAGTAAATGCATAATAGTATACAGGAATTTAGTCAATGGAAAAAGTAATATTTTTTATAGTTATTTAATATGTATAAAGTAAAGGCTGTTTTGTAACGAGAGGAGAAAAAAATGAGAAGAGTTTTTATTACAGTACATTTAAAAAATATCCTTCTATTAATAACTGCATTTATTGCATTTATAGTTATTACTTCTGTTTTAATAGTGGGGGTAGGAAATAATAAAAGTATAAATAAGACTAAAAACTCTGCAATTAAGGTAGAAGACAATGAAAGTATTACCAAATATAGTTCACTAGCTAAAATCACTAAAGTTAAAGTTTTTATGTCAAAAGAAAATACTACAAAAGAACTTAATTTAGAAGAATATGTTACGGGAGTTGTTGCAGCGGAAATGCCAGCTGCTTTTGGAATAGAAGCCTTAAAATCTCAAGCAGTGGCGGCTAGGACTTATGCTTTAGCTCATGTCACAGAAATGGGTGGAACCACATGTAAAAATGGTAATGGAGCTGATTTATGCGATACAGTCCACTGTCAAGTTTATAGGACTAAGGGAGAACATATAAAAGAATGGGGAACTTCTGGTGAAGAAAATTGGAATAAGATTAAAATGGCAGTTGAAGGGACACTAGGACAGGTCTTAACATATAACAACAACTTAGTAATGGAACCTTATTATTTTGCAACTAGCAGTGGAAAAACGGAAAATTCCGAAGAGGTATTTAGCGATAGTATACCTTATTTAAGGAGCGTAGAAAGCCCAGGTGAAGAAAGAGCAGGAAGCTTTAAGAGTAGTAAAACTTTTAAGTATAAAGATCTAAGCCGAATTATAAATAACAACTACAATAATGCTAAGGTAACCTCAACTAATATTAAGAAACTAATAACAGTAATTGATAGGACTGAGGCAGGAAGTGTTAAGAATATTAAGGTAGGGAATATAACAATGACAGGTAGTAAATTTAGAACTATGCTAGGTTTGAAATCATCGAATTTTGAAATGAAGTTTAATTTAAGCAACGTAGAAATAGATTGCAGTGGATATGGTCATGGTGTAGGAATGAGTCAATGGGGTGCGGATGCTATGGCGAAAGATGGGAAAACTTATATTGAAATATTAACTCATTATTATCAAGGGACTGTTATATCCAAATAAAAAATAATATACCAAAGCTGGTTATCCTCTATAAAAAAATGGATAATCAGCTTTGCTTTTTATAAAAAGAAACTTGATGATAAATAGCTCCGCAGGAGATAATAAATAGCTCCGCAGGAGATAATATAAGCAAAACTAAGAGTAAATAATTTAAAATGTAGTATAAACTTAAATAAATTTTAGAAAATATGTATGTTTTAATACAATATGGACAAAAATACAAATGGAGGTGTTTGTATGGATAAGAACGCAAACAATAAGACATTAAACTTTTTTAAGAAGGAAGGATTCTATGTAATTTTATTTGTTTGTTTATGTATAGTAGCTACAGTAGCGTCTATAACAGCAAATAATAATAAGAAACTTTCAAGCAAGCAAGAAGTGTTACAAAAGGAACAAGCAAATGCAGGAGATGTTATAAAAGCGCAACAAAAAGAATATGAGGGTGCTCTTCAAGTAAAAGAAGAAAAACAAGCTAAGGATAAAGCACTTAAAGCAGTACCAAACATCAAAAAGGTTACAACAGGAAATGCAGCATCAGCAGTTTCTAAATCAGTTAATGCTAAATTTGTAAATCCTGTAGCAAATGGATTACTCGCAAGGGCATATTCAAAAGATATTGACTCAGTAGTATGGAAGACGGATGGAAGTTATAGAACAAATTTAGGTATTGATATTCAAGCAAAAATAGGTGAGCCAGTTGTAGCGGTTATGGATGGAATAGTTAAAGAAGTTGGTACTGACGTTGATGGTCAAAAAGGTAAGATGGTTCAAATAGATCATCAAAATGGATTTGTTACTAATAGTACTAATTTAGATGAAAAAATATTAGTAAAAAAAGGGGATAAAGTAACTAAAAAGCAGCAAATTGGTACAGTGGGAAACACAAGCTTAAATTCATTCAAGGAAGAATATGGGTCTCACTTACATTTTGAAGTTTTGCAGAGTAGTAAGAATGTTGATCCTGCTAAATATGTAAAATATGAGAAATATCAACCTGAAGAAACTAAGAAATAACCAATAACCATCTCAATTAGCCATTTTTTAAAAATATATTGGAAGATGACTAATTGGAATGGAATTTAAAAGCAAGATAATGCATATTTATAAATATATAAGGGTTAAGGAGGCAACACTTGAAAGACTATATTGAAAATCGAGTACTAGAAGTTGCTAAGTATATTATTGAGTCAAAATCTACAATAAGAAGAACTGCCAAAGTGTTTGGCGTTAGCAAAAGTACTATACACAAGGATATGACGGAAAGATTGCCTACAATAAATCCTCAAATTGCCAGCGATGCAAAAATAATTTTAGATATAAATAAAGCTGAGCGACATATAAGAGGTGGAAGAGCAACTAAATTGAAATACAAAGAAGCACAAGGATAAAAACATTCGAAGCTAAAAACTATAAAAAAATTTTAAAATTAAAAAAGGGTTTTCTTATAGCTTTATAGAATAGAGTTTAGTATAATTTAAATATTGAATATACTAAAGAGCAGGAGTGGTTTTGAAATGTTTTTTTTTAGAGTGGGTACAGAAATGGGAATAGATTTGGGTACATCTACAGTGCTTGTATATATTAAAGGAAAAGGTGTTATATTAAAAGAACCTTCTGTTGTTGCCATAGATAGAAATAATAATAGGGTATTGGCAGTAGGAAAAGAAGCAAGGCAAATGATAGGAAGAACACCAGGCAATATTGTGGCAATACGTCCTATGAGGGACGGTGTTATTTCGGATTATGATATAACTGAAAAAATGTTAAATCATTTTATAAAGAAGGCTTGTGGAAAAAGAAGGCTATCTTCTCCAAAAGTTGTAATATGTGTACCTTGCGAAGCAACGGAAGTAGAAAGAAGAGCGGTAGAAGATGCAGGTAGAAATGCTGGAGCTAAGAAAGTCCAACTTATAGAAGAACCACTAGCAGCGGCAATCGGAGCAGGACTTGATATTACTAGAGCAAGTGGTAATATGGTTATTGACATTGGTGGAGGTACAACTGATATTGCAGTTATTTCTTTAGGAGGCATGGTTGTACGTGAATCAGTTAAGGTAGCTGGTGATAAGTTTGATGAAGAGATTATAAAATATATCAGAAAAAAACATAAATTAATGATTGGTGAGAGGACTGCAGAGGATTTAAAAATAAACATAGGTTGTGCTTATAAACAAGAAGAAGAGACAAGCATGGAGATAAGAGGAAGAGATTTAATTACAGGTCTTCCTAAGAATTTAGAAGTATCATCAGACGAAATGAGAGAAGCTTTAAAAGAGACGGTATCTTTAATAGCAGGATGTGCACATTCCGTATTAGAAAAAACTCCACCTGAACTTTCAGCAGATATAGCTGATAAAGGTATAGTTATGACTGGTGGAGGTGCATTGTTAAAAGGCTTAGGTAAGCTCGTACAAGAGGTTACTAAAGTACCGGTATATCTAGCGGAGGATCCGGTTTCATGCGTAGCACTCGGAACAGGTAAAGTATTGGATTATATGGATAAGTTAGATAATTCGTTCAATGGAAGAGAATTATACTTAACAGAATAAAAAGTATAAACAAGCTATAAAAATAAGCAATACAATTATTAGTTTAATTGTATTGCTTATTTTTATATTATATGAAATTTCTGAATTAAAATCGTGGATAATTATTTAAACAGGACTTAAATTATTTTCTTCATTGTTAAGGGAGTACAAATAATATGAATGCAAAAGAGATCTGCTTAAAACATTAGCAATTTCCATTACCAAACTCAATCTTATGTTTCTATTAGTAAACAATTCACTGTCATCACTTGAATCTACTATACCTATTAATGAAACATTGCCTACCTTAGGAAGGGTTTTCCCTACACCTTTGCCAGGATGAATTGGATAATTTCTAGCTTGGAGTTCTCCAATGTTTGAAATGTCTCCTAAACAAGCATCTACACCTATTATAGTACAATTTGGGTGCAAAGCATTTATTTTAGATAATTTACTATCTATGTTTAAGGCATGAATTGGATTATCTATAGTGCCATATACAGGTAATGGAAAGGAACTATTTTTTAAAAGTGTACCAACTAAAGGACCTAGACAATCACCTATACATCTATCGGTACCTATGCAAACAACTAAAGTATTTTTGTCAATATAGTCTTTTAGAAAATTAGAAAGTGTATAGTATGCTAAAGGATCTTTATAATGGATTTTAGCTTTACTCAAGAAATATACCTCCTTGTATTGCGCTGGGAAAAATAATTAGTTTCCTATGAATAATTTATATGAATAAATCCCGCGTATTATTATAATAAAAGAATAAAAAAATGATTAATAGAAAATAATACATATGTATATTAATTATATAAAGGAAAACCAAATAAAAAATATAATGAATTATTTGTGGGGAATAGTAAGTTGTATCAATGCTTAATATTGAGCAAATATGCGAATAATATAGTTATGTAGAGGAGAAGTCGTTTATTAAAAGAAAATAGACTTGAAATTAATTAATTAAAGTTGTATAATAATTCTTGTCGACACGGTAAAACGGCAAAATGATAAAAAATATAATATGCTGGCATGGCTCAACGGTAGAGCAGCTGACTTGTAATCAGCAGGTTGTAGGTTCAATTCCTATTGCCAGCTCCATAAGTGGAGGAGTTCCCGAGTGGCCAAAGGGGGCAGACTGTAAATCTGTTACGTAATGTTTCGATGGTTCGAATCCGTCCTCCTCCACCATTTATAATGATTTACAATAAATTATGGTTTACAATAAATTATGGGAGCATAGCTCAGCTGGGAGAGCATCTGCCTTACAAGCAGAGGGTCACAGGTTCGAACCCTGTTGTTCCCACCATAATAATCTCTTTAAAATAGAATAAAATGCATGCTGGCATGGCTCAACGGTAGAGCAGCTGACTTGTAATCAGCAGGTTGTAGGTTCAATTCCTATTGCCAGCTCCATATATGGAGGAGTTCCCGAGTGGCCAAAGGGGGCAGACTGTAAATCTGTTACGTAATGTTTCGATGGTTCGAATCCGTCCTCCTCCACCAAAAGACATCTATAGATGTCTTTTTTATTTTTAGGAGAGTTTAGATTTTGTTGACACTATAGAATGCATGTGGTATTATGATTAAAACTTAATAATTGATAACTCTTATCAAGAGAGGTGGAGGGAAAAAGGCCCTATGAAACCCGGCAACCGGTGCAATGCACCATGGTGCCAATTCCTGCAGTTATAATCTGCAAGATAAGGGAGATGGTTAAATCACCTCTTCTTATATTTGGAAGAGGTTTTATTTTTTTACAAGGAAATTCCAGAGCAGTAGAAAGGAGAATTATAATGAAAAGACTATTTACATCAGAATCTGTTACAGAAGGACATCCAGACAAAATTTGTGATCAAATTTCAGATGCAGTACTCGATGCTATTTTAGAACAAGATCCTTATGCTAGAGTTGCTTGTGAAACAGCAGTTACTACAGGAATGGTTTTAGTTATGGGAGAGATAACAACTAATTGTTATGTAGATGTTCCTAAAGTTGTTAGGAATACCATTGAAGGCATAGGATATACTAGAGCAAAATATGGTTTTGATGCTAGTACATGTGCAGTACTTACATCTATTAATGAACAATCGCCAGATATAGCTATGGGAGTTGATGAGGCCTTAGAATCTAAATCAGGTGAGGTTGATAAGGTTGACTCAATAGGTGCTGGTGATCAAGGCATGATGTTTGGGTTTGCAACCAATGAGACACCGGAGTACATGCCACTACCGATTGCTATGGCTCACAGATTAGCAAGGAAATTAAGCGAAGTAAGAAAAAATGGCACATTAGATTACTTAAGACCAGATGGAAAGACTCAAGTTACTGTAGAGTATGAAGATAATAAGCCAGTAAGAATAGATACTATTGTTATTTCAACTCAACATGCAGAAGAAGTAATTCATGATCAAATTGAAAATGATTTAAAAGAGTATGTAATAAAACCTGTAGTTCCAAGTGGATTATTAGATGAAAATACTAAATATTATATAAATCCTACAGGTAGATTTGTAATTGGAGGACCGCAAGGAGACTCTGGTTTAACAGGAAGAAAAATAATAGTAGATACTTATGGTGGATATGGAAGACATGGCGGTGGAGCATTCTCAGGAAAAGATGCGACAAAAGTTGATAGATCTGCTGCATATGCTGCAAGATGGGTTGCTAAAAATTTAGTTGCTGCAGGAGTTTCAGATAAATTGGAAATTCAGTTAGCTTATGCTATAGGTGTAGCTAAACCGGTGTCTATAGAGGTTGAAACTTTCGGAACAGGAAAAATCGCCGATGATAAAATAGTTCAAATAGTTGAAAAAGTATTTGATTTAAGGCCAGCTGTAATTATAAGAGAATTAGAACTAAGAAGACCTGTTTATAAACAAGTAGCTGCCTATGGACATTTTGGAAGAATTGATTTAGATCTTTCATGGGAAAAACTAAACAAGGTTGATGAAATAAAAAAGTACGTATAATATAAAAAAAGGGATAACAATTATTAATTGTTATCCCTTTTTAGTGCATGTGATTATTAAGCAGTATTTTGATAAAACCTAAGATAGGGGTATACTGAACATAAGAGATGTAAAATACATATGATATAATAACATTAATAATAATATTATTGTTAATAATATTATTAATGTTATTATATGAATTTATAAATAGGAGAGATTTTATGCCGGAAATACAAGGGATAATCGAAGATGTAGTATTTCATAATGAAGAAAATGGATATATAATTGCTCATTTGAATGATAATAAAAAGCAGATAACTGTGGTAGGCATTGTGCCATATATAAGTGAAGGGCAGAACCTGAAATTAACGGGGGAATGGGTTACTCATCCTCAATTTGGCAAGCAATTTAGAATAATACAATGTGAGGAAATAATACCTAGTTCACTTGAAGGTATAGAAAAATATTTAGCTTCAGGAGTTATTCAAGGAATTGGACCAATAACTGCTAAAAAAATTGTACAGCACTTTGGTGAAAACACCATGAATATATTAGATAATGAAATTGAAAGATTAAAAGAGATTGATGGTGTAGGACAAAAAAAGATTCAATTAATTTTTGAATCATATTCTAAGCAACGAGAAGTTAAAAACATAATGATATTTCTTCAAACATATGGAGTAACACCTAACCAATGTGTGAAAATTTATAAAAAATATGGAGGAGACTCTATAAAGGTAGTGCAGGATAATCCTTATGTGTTAACTGAAACCATTTCTGGGGTAGGATTTAAAATTGCGGATAAGATAGCACAAAGTTTAGGCATCGACAAAGAGTCGCCTTTTAGAATACAAAGTGGAATTAATTATGTGGTAAATGAATTTTGTGCTATGGGAAATACTTATATGCCCTTAAACAAATTATACAAAGAATCTAAAAATATTCTTGGGGTTACGGCTGAAGAAATTGAGAAAAATGTTTATGATAATGTATTGCAGGGGAAATTGAAAGTTGAAAATATTGATGAAGAAGACTGTGTTTTCACTATGCCTTTCTATTATTGTGAATTAGCTATTACTAAAAAAATTATAACATTATCTATAGAAAAGTATGACGAATTAGAAATAGACATAGAAGAAAAGATTAATGACTTCGAAGAAGAAAAAAACATAAAATTTGCAACGTCTCAAAAGACAGCTATTTGTGGTGCTGCAGAAAATAGTATTGAAATTATAACTGGAGGTCCAGGTACTGGCAAAACTACTATAATTAATTGCATTATAGAGGTATTTGAAGAAGCGGGAATGAAAGTTTATATGGCTGCGCCCACCGGAAGGGCCGCCAAGAGAATGACAGAGGCTACTGGTCGCGAAGCCAAAACCATACATAGGTTATTAGAACTTGGAGTAGGCAGAGATGATGGGTCGCAGTTCTCTAGAAGTGAGGAATCACCTTTAGATTGTGATGTGCTAATTATTGATGAAGCATCTATGATAGACATAATGCTTATGAATAGTTTATTAAAAGCTATCAGCGTAGGAACTAGACTTATAATCGTTGGTGATGTTGACCAATTGCCATCTGTCGGACCGGGTAATGTACTAAGAGATATTATTGACAGTAAATGTGTTAAAGTAGTTAAGCTTAAGGAGATTTTTAGGCAAGCACAAGAAAGTATGATTATTGTGAATGCTCATAAAATTAACAATGGCGAGATGCCTATTTTAAATAAAAAGGATAAAGATTTTTATTTTATTGAAAATAATGAGCCAGAGAAAATCTTAGACAGTATAATTGCTTTAATTAATACCAGATTGCCGAAATTTAACAAAGAGTGGGATAAGATGAAGAACATTCAAATACTCTCTCCTATGAGAAAAGGGGTATTGGGTATAGAAAATCTAAATGGAAAGCTTCAGCAAATATTAAACCCTAAATCTAAGTATAAAAAGGAAAAGGAATATAGGAATACTATATTTAGGGTAGGCGACAAGGTTATGCAAATTAAAAATAATTACTCTATAAAATGGAAAAAAATTAATGCAAAAGCCGAAGATGGAGTGGGGATTTTTAATGGTGATGTAGGGTATGTTGAAGATATTGATGAAGATAATGAAAATGTTATTGTGATTTTTGATGATGACAAACGGGTAGAATATGAAGGTGTATATTTAGATGAACTAGCCTTAGCGTATGCTATTACAATACATAAAAGTCAAGGTAGTGAGTTTGAAGTTGTAATTATGCCTATGTTTATGGGTCCCCCACTTTTAATGAACAGAAATTTACTTTATACAGGGATAACTAGAGCAAAGAATATGGTTGTTTTAGTGGGAGCAATAAAAGCTGTTAATTTCATGAAAGATAACAACAGAAGTTTCGAACGGTATTCTGCTTTGGGCTGGAGAATAAGGCAAATAGTAGTTACAAATGTGGACCATGATGAAAACTAGATTGATTTGTTTAGAACAAATATTAAATTGCAAAGGAGATTTTACATGCTTTTCTACGCAAAATTAAACCTTAGTAAAGAAAAAGATGAAATTAGCAAAGAAATTTTAAAATGTTCTTTAAACGGAAAAAAAAGAATTGATGTTGTATCTATGTTTTACAACTCCTCTGATATATTGTTAGAAACTATAATTGCATATGTTAATGAAAAGAAAAATATATTGTATATAACTAATGAAAACCAGAGGAGTATTGATATTATTTACTTCATAAATAAATTTAGTAATTTAGGTCAATATGTATATTCACCTGAAACGAATTATGGCAGTGTGAATGAGTATTTACATATATGCAATCATGGAAATGCGTTAAAACTCCAAGAAAAATTTGATTTGATTATTTATAATGATATTAGGAGTTTTCCTAAATACACTAGGCAACAAATAAAAAAAGTATTATTAAGAATGTGTAAAACAAATGGTGTAGCTATAGCCTATTCTGTAGAGAATGTTTTAAGCGAGGGCACACCAATAATGTTTCCGTTAAAAAACAATAATATTCCGATTATAGAGCCTAGAATCATAACTACAAGAATAAATCTTAGTATGGATATACCTTTGGTTGTTTATCAATATTTGAATTGGTCAATTATATCTAATAGAAAGGTAATAATATTTACACCAGATGAGGAAAAAACTATAGCGGTCTTTGAGTATCTAAGTAATTTCAAAGAAAAGTTAAGTGAAAATATATTTTTATTTATTAGTAAGAAAAGCGATGCTAATATTAAAGTAAAGTTCATGAATGAAGAGGAGGGTATAATAGTCACTAATGACTTTGAAGAAAGTTACCTAGAATTTCATTCAATTGATGTTATAGTTTATTTTGCTGATAATATTAAATATAATCATAAGCAGCTATTATATTTATCAAGTAAGGTTGGGAGATATGAAAGTATACAAAGGGGAGAGGCTATATTTCTAGCTAATGTTGAAACTGTGCAAATGGATAAAGCTAAAAATATAGCTAGAAAATTTAATGAGAAAGCGTGGGAGCGAGGATTATTAAATATATAAAAAAAATACTTTATTGTTTAGTTCAGCTCATATATTCAGGCGATGAACAGTGCGTAATCTGTAGTGGATATAGTGAGGAAAGTGAAGCTTTGTGTACTAAATGCAGAGAAAAATTGAAGCGCTGTGCACAAAGCTTTTATATAGGTCGCAATGAAGAAAAATATCTTGTTTGGTCAGTGTTTTATTATTCTAATATAGTAAAAGAATTAATTATTAGGCTTAAATATAAAAGCGATTTTATATGCGGTGAGATCTTAGCTGAATACATGTTACAACTTGTAAAAAACAATGAATTACAGTTTGACTTAATATCTTATGTACCTATGACTAAAAAAGCTTTAAAAAATAGAGGGTATAACCAAAGCGAGTTTTTGGCAAGCTATTTATCCCGATTTTTAAATATTCCAGTAGTGTGCAACTTGATTAAAACTGAGGACACTAAAGATCAAATAGGTCTCAATGGCGAAGAGCGATGGAGCAATATGGAAAAGTGTTTTGAAATCCAAAAAAGTGAGATTATAAAAAATAAAAATATTTTGCTTATTGATGATGTTATAACCACTGGGGCTACAGTGTTTCATTGTGCGCGTAGACTGAAAGAAAAGGGAATAAATAATATTTGTATATTGACTATAGCAAAAAGTAATGTATAATATTTATTGTAGTAAGTTAGGTTTGTGGTTGAAAGTCGATGCCAGTCGCAGGCGAAACGATCCACGTAAGTTAAACAAAGTTTAGTGAGCATGGTGCGGCTTAGAGGTTAGTCCTGCCGTTTAGTAGACGAGAGTGTTAGTAGTGAGAGGGTAATTCTGGGTAGCAAAAGCTCCAGCAGGCGAGTGTGGGGTCAAAGACCAGGTCAACTAACTTAATATATAAAAACTCCTAATATTATATTAGGAGTTTTTATTTTATTGGTACCTAAAAATATCGAATATAATTTAAATTGTATTAATATTGTGTGAATTCTGATTTTAATGGTTGCTATTTAGCATTTAAAGTAATAGAATTGAAATATAAAACATATATCATGCTTAGTAATTAAGCAGTATGTAGATATTAGAGAGGGGCTGGAAGTATGAAAGTCAAAGTAATAGGAAGAAATATAGAGATAACAGAAGCCTTGAAAAATATTATAGACAAGAAAATAGCAAGATTGGATAAGTATTTTAGTCCAGATGTGGAAGCACAGACAACATTAGGCGTTTGTAAGAATAGACATACAATAGAAGTTACAATCCCTTTTAATGGAGTTATTTTAAGATCAGAAGAGCAAAATGAAGATATGTATACCTCATTAGATATTGTTGTTGATAAATTAGAAAGACAAATTAGAAAAAATAAAACAAAATTAGAAAAAAGGAATAGGGGAACGTCTCTTAAATTTCAAGGCATACCAAAATATGATAAGAACGAAGATGATGGTATAGATCCTAAGATAGTAAAGATGAAAAAATTTGCATTTAAACCTATGTCAGCAGAGGAAGCAGTACTTCAAATGGAACTCGTTGGTCATAGTTTCTTCGTATATATGAGTGATGGTAGTTCAGAGGTAAATGTAGTATATAAAAGAAAAGATGGAAATTATGGTTTGATAGAACCAGAATTTTAAAATATATTAAATTTAAAGGATTAAAGTAAATTTACTTACTTTAATCCTTTTTAACTTTGAAAAATATTATAATATTTTTCAAAGTTTATATAAGTTGAACAGCAACAAATTAAGTGGTATAATTTTAGGTATATATTTAGGAACTATTAAAATGAATAGTGAGGATGAAAAGTATGAAATTTTTTGAAAAGTTATTTGGTAGTTATAGTGATAGAGAAATAAAAAGAATAATTTCAACAGTAGATAAAATAGAAGAATTGGATTCGTTTATGACTGGTTTAAGTGATGAAGAACTTAAATCAAAAACAGAAGAATTTAAAACTAGATTAAATAAAGGAGAGACTTTAGAGGATATATTACCTGAAGCCTTTGCGGTGGTTAGAGAAGCTTCATGGAGAGTTCTTAACATGAAGCATTTTAGAGTACAACTAATTGGTGGAATAGTACTGCACCAAGGAAGAATAACAGAAATGAAAACTGGTGAAGGAAAGACCTTAGTGGCTACACTTCCTTCATATTTGAATGCGTTAACAGGAAATGGTGTTCACATAATTACAGTTAATGACTACCTTGCCAAAAGAGATAGCGATGACATGGGACGAATACACGAATTCTTAGGTATTTCTGTAGGCGTAATTATTCATGATTTAGATCAAACACAAAGGCAAGCGGCCTATAATTCAGATATAACATATGGGACAAATAACGAATTTGGGTTTGACTATTTAAGAGATAATATGGTTGTTTATAAAGAAGAAAGAGTTCAAAGAAAATTAAACTTTGTAATCGTGGATGAGGTTGATTCTATATTAATAGATGAAGCTAGAACACCGCTTATAATATCTGGAGAAGGAGAAAAATCTACGGATTTCTATAAAGTAGCAGATTATTTTGTTAAGGGTCTAGTGAAGGAAGAAGATTATACTATAGATGAAAAAGCTAGTGCTGTCATATTATCTGATGCTGGTATAGATAAAGCGGAAAAATATTTTCATTTAGAGAATTATGCTGATGCAGAAAATATGGGTATACAGCACCATACAGTTCAAGCTTTAAAAGCAAACTTCATCATGAGAAAAGATAAAGATTATATGGCAAAGGATGGTCAAGTTATTATAGTGGATGAGTTTACTGGAAGACTCATGGAAGGCAGAAGATATAGCGATGGGCTTCACCAAGCTATTGAAGCGAAAGAGAGCGTCAAAATTGAAAAAGAGTCAAAAACTCTTGCAACCATTACCTTCCAGAACTATTTTAGAATGTATAATAAGTTATCGGGCATGACTGGAACTGCGCTTACAGAAGAAAATGAATTTAGAGAAATATACGGATTGGATGTAATAGTAATACCTACGAATATGCCATTAACAAGAATTGATAACGCAGATTTAGTGTTTAAAACTGTAAATGGGAAATATAAAGCTATAGTAGATGAAATAGTTGAAACTTATAAAAACAAGCAGCCCGTTCTCGTAGGAACTGTTAGTATAGAAAAATCAGAATTATTATCTGATATGCTTAAAAAAAGAGGAATTCCTCATCAAGTACTTAATGCTAAATATCATGAAAGAGAAGCGGACATAGTCTCTCATGCAGGAGCACGTGGCATGGTTACCATAGCAACTAATATGGCGGGTCGTGGTACAGATATTAAGCTTGAAGAAGGCGTTGTTGAAGTTGGTGGACTCAAGATAATTGGAACTGAAAGACATGAATCTAGACGTATTGATAATCAGCTTAGGGGCCGTGCTGGTCGTCAGGGAGATACTGGAAGCTCAAGATTTTACATATCACTCGAAGATGATTTAATGAGAATATTTGGGTCTGAAAGACTTCAAGGGGTTGTAGGAAAATTAGGATTAACTGATGAGGACGCTATTGAAAGCAAGATGGTAAGTGGTGCTATAGAAAGTGCTCAAAAGAAAGTTGAAGGAAATAACTTTGATATAAGAAAAAATGTTGTTCAATATGATGATGTAATGAACCAACAGAGAGAAATAATTTATAGACAAAGAACAGAGGTTCTTCAAGGCGAAAACATAAAAGATCAAATTGAAGAAATGATACAAGATGTTGTTTTCACTGCAGTTGATTCACATATTAGTGGAATTGAGGAAAGTTTTGATGAGGAATTAGTAAAACTTATTAACTATCTTGAAGAAATATATCTTCCAAAGGGTATGGTTTCAATAGAAGAACTTTCTAAAACATCTAATGAGGAAATTAAAAATACTCTTTTAGAAATAGCTAAAAAAATCTATGATCAAAAAGAAGAAAATTTTGGTGACGAACAAATAAGAGAAGTCGAAAGGGTTATTCTTCTAAGGGTAGTGGATAGTAAATGGATGGATCATATCGATGAGATGGAACATTTAAAGCAGGGCATTGGACTTAGAGCTTATAAGCAACAGGATCCATCACAAGCCTACCAAATGGAAGGTAGCGATATGTTTGCTGAGATGATTGAAATTATAAAGACGGAAACTGTTAAATACTTATTTCACGTGCAAATAGAAAAAGCACCTGAGAGAGAAATGGTTTCTAAGATTACATCAACAAATCATGATAATTCCATTAAAAATGAGCCAATTAAAAAAGTAACTAAACAAGGAAGAAATGATGAATGTTCTTGTGGTTCAGGGAAGAAATACAAAAATTGCTGTGGCAGAGGTTAATAATTATTAATAACTTCAGACAACCGCATAAGGGATAATAATAGTTGGAAATACAAAACTGTCAATTTTCAACTGAAAAGGGATGAGCAATTGATTCTTGCTTATCCCTTTTCAAATATAATGAAAGAGGTGCTATAATTGATAATACTAATCGAAGAAACAATAAGTGAATTAAACGTATTAAAAAGTAATGTAGAAGAGATTAGGGTGTCTCTTTGACGTAGCATCTATGGAAAAACAATTAAAAGAACTTGAGTTTACAATGCAGGAGACGAGCTTTTGGCAGGATATAAAAGCGGCACAACAAGTTACTCAAAAAGCTAAGGGTATTAAAGATAGAATTGATAGATTTAATTTAATAATTAGTAAGATAGAAGATTTGGAAGTGTTAATTGAACTAAGTGAGGAGGAAGAAGATGATTCCTCTATAGCAGAAATGAAAAGTGAATTAAAAGACCTAACGCTGGATACAGATAGGTTCAGGATAGAAATTTTATTATCTGGGAACTATGATATAAATAATGCGATTTTAACGCTTCATACCGGTGCAGGTGGAAGTGATGCTCAAGATTGGACAGAAATGCTTTATAGAATGTACTCAAGGTGGTGTGAAAAGAAGGGATATAAGATCGAAGTTTTAGATTATCAGCCATCTGATGAAGCGGGTATTAAAGCAGTGACATTAAAAATAACTGGCGAATATGCCTATGGATATTTAATGGCCGAAAAGGGAGTGCATAGGTTAGTAAGAATTTCACCTTTTAATGCAAATGGTAAGAGGCAGACTTCGTTTGCATCTTGTGAAGTACTTCCAGAGCTTACCGATAATCAAGATGTTGAAATAAAGCCTGATGACCTCAGAATAGATACTTATAGATCTGGAGGGGCAGGAGGTCAACATGTAAATAAAACTGACTCAGCCATAAGGATTACCCATATACCTACGGGTATAGTAGTACAGTGTCAAAATGAAAGAAGTCAGCATAGTAATAAACAAACTGCGATGAAGATGCTTATGGCAAAATTATTAGATTTAAAGGAAAGAGCTAAAAAAGATAGAATAGAAGACTTAACCGGGGATTTGAAAGAAAATGGTTGGGGAAGTCAAATTAGATCTTATGTATTTCATCCATATAATTTGGTCAAGGATCATAGGACTAATACAGAAATGGGTAATGTAGATGCAGTTATGGATGGGGATATTGATATTTTCATTGAGGCGTACTTAAGGCAGAACAATAAATAACTTCAGGTGTATCTCATTTCAAGCATTTGCAATGTTAGTGGTTGGTCACGTCGGCACAGGTAATATAGCCAGCCTTGCTACTGGCATAGCAATGGGCGGACCTGGTGCTGTTTTGGGATATGGGCTATTGCTTTTCTTGGTGCAGGTTCTTCCTTCATAGAATGTACTCTTGGTCAAGTTTATAAAGGGCGAATGAAAAAGATAGGTATAAATAAAAAATCCAGCAGAATATATTACATATTCTACTGGATTTTTTATTTTTGTTATGTATAGGTCATAAGCATTTTCATCTTATGATTTACATGCAAAGTGTATTATTTAGTTATCACTGTTCCTGCTGTTCCGCTTATTGCTTCTCTAGCCTTTTCGAGTGATGTTATAATTGCTTTTCTGCCTTCTTTTGCTTCAACGAAAGCAAGAGCTGCTTTTATTTTTGGAAGCATAGAACCAGGAGCAAAATGTCCTTCTTTAATATAGGTTTTAGCTTCTTCAACAGTTATTACCGAAAGATTCTTTTGATTTGGAGTGCCAAAGTTAATAGCAACCTGTTCAACTGCTGTAAGGACAACTAATGCATCAGCATTTAGTAATTCAGCTATTTTAGAAGAAGCAAAATCTTTATCTATTACTGCTGGAATGCCTTCAAGGTTACCATTTCCATTATCAATTACAGGTATACCGCCACCTCCAACAGTTATAACAACATGTCCGGCGTTAACTAATGTTTTAATAATAGGTTCTTCAACTATAGATTTTGGAAGTGGTGAAGCCACTACGCGTCTCCAGCCTCTATTTGAATCTTCTTTCATTGTATATCCTTTTTCAGTCATTAGTTTCTTAGCTTGTTCTTCTGTAAAGAAAGAACCTACTGGTTTAGTTGGATTCTTAAATCCTGGATCGTTCTGATCAACAATTACTTGAGTAACTACTGTTGCAACGTCCTTATTTATTCCTCTTTTTCCCATCTCTGCCCTAATGCTTTGTTGCAGATGATATCCTATATAACCTTGACTCATAGCGCCACATTCAGGAAAAGGCATTATTGGGCTATTTTCATTTATAGAAGCTGCTGCTTCATAAGTAGCTATAAGTTGACCTACTTGAGGTCCATTACCATGAGCAACAATAACTTCGTGGCCCTCTTCAATTAAATCTACAATGGCTTCTGAAGTCTGTCTTGCTGTTACTAACTGTGCTTCTGCTGTAGTATCCTTTGGATTTGCTTGAAGGGCATTTCCACCAAGTGCTATTACTATTCTTGACATATACATTTCTCCTTTTATATTATATATAAAATATAATTTATTTAACAACTTAAAGGTATTTTATAAAATTTCATTGAAATAATGTTTAAAGTTGAATTTTTCCAGTTGAAAGCAGTATAATCATTAAGATTGCAACTACAATAATGGCTGCCATTCCTATTTTTTCGTTTATTCTAATAGATTCATTCTTTTCTTTTCTAGCCTTTAGATATACAAATATACCAACTGCATATAGTATTATTGCCGCTCCTAGATAATTTATTCCTACTGCATAAATTACATATAGTGAATAGATACAGGCTAATATAGAAACTATCTTATCTTTAGCTCCTAGCCTATCTGTAAATGTAACCTTAACTGCATATAATGATGAAAGTAAATATGGGATTAAAATACAAGTTGTAGAAATTAAAAATACATTACCATACGCAGACTGAAGTGCTGGCAAAAGTAGCGATAGTAAAAATATTTGCGTTAATCCATCAGTTAGTAATAATGAATTTACTGCAGCACCATTGTCGTTTTGTTTAATAAACCATTTTGGCATTGTGCCACCCTTTGCCGCTACATAAGGAATTTCTGCTGCAAGCATAACCCAACTAATTAGGCAGCCTACAAGTGAAATAATTAAACCAACTTTAACAATTACAGCTCCAACACTGCCAAGCACAGTAATTGATAGCATATCCGCTAGAGGGGTCTGCGAACCAGCAAGAGTATTAGCTGAAATTACTCCCATAGCGGTTGTTGAAACAAGTATATAAAGCACTAAAGTTATAATTAAACTTATTATTGTAGCTGTTCCAACTATCTTTTGAGATTTTGCCTTCTCAGAAAGTACTGTTGCAGCTTCAATACCAATAAAGCACCACAAAATTGTACCCATTGCTCCTTTAACTTGAGAGAACACTGTAGTAGAATTCCCCGTAGAAGCTAATATTGTTTTCCAATTATCAACATTAAAAGTTCCAGATTTAAATATTGCAAGACCAAATACAATTACCATTAATAATGGTATGATTTTTGCAACTGTGGCAACTGCATTTATTATTCCGGCGCTCTTAACTCCACGCATTTGTATATAATGAATTATCCATAATAGTGCAGATGCTAATAAAAATGATACTATAGGTTTCACGTCACCTACTAAACTATTAAAAGTTTTAAATATAAGAATAAAAAATGCAACATTTCCAAGCCAAGCGCTTAACCAATATCCCCAGGCTGAATTGAATCCAATAAATTCTCCAAAGCCTTCTTTTGCATAAGTAAATATCCCACCTGTAAGCTCAGGTCTTTTGTTTGCAAGCAATTGAAATACTAGTGCTAAAAATGCCACACCAAGTCCACCAATTACCCATGCAATAATTACTGCTTGAGGGTTTGCTTTACCGATAAGATCAGTTGGACTATTAAAGATGCCTCCACCAATCATGGAACCAACTCCAAGAGCGATTAATAGAGACAAGTTTAACTTCTTATCTTTATCCTTTTCCATTTTATAATCTCCTTTTGATTAATATATTAGCCATATTTTAAATTGGTGAGGGCAATAATATTGCCCTCACCAATTAATTTTATAATTATAAATTATTTTAGGCTAGTTTCCAAGTGTTGCAACCATAACTGCTTTGATTGTATGCATTCTGTTTTCTGCTTCATCAAATACAATAGAATGGTTACTTTCAAATACTTCATCTGTAACTTCTAAACCTTCAAGACCATATTTTTCAAATATATCTTTACCAACAAGTGTCTTTAAATCATGGAAAGCTGGCAAACAGTGCATGAATTTAACGTTTTTATTACCGGTCTTATTAAGCATTTCCATATTAACTTGGTATGGTCTTAATAGTTCTATTCTTGATGCCCAAACTTCGTCTGCTTCGCCCATAGAAACCCATACGTCTGTGTAGATTACATCTGCATTTTTAACTCCTGCATCAACGCTGTCTGTAATAGTAATTTTTGCTCCTGTTTCTTTAGCAATTTCATTACATTTTGCAACTAATGATGTTTCTGGGAATAAGCTCTTTGGTGATACAATTCTAAAGTCCATACCCATTTTAGCAGCACCTATCATCAATGCATTTGCCATGTTGTTTCTTCCGTCTCCAGCATATACAAATGAAATGCTGCTTAATGGTTTGTCAAAGTGTTCTTTTATAGTTAGAAAATCTGCAAGAATTTGTGTTGGATGGTCTTCAGTTGTTAATCCGTTCCATACAGGCACTCCTGCATATTTTGCTAGTTCTTCAACTATTTCTTGGCCATATCCTCTATATTCTATCCCATCATACATTCTTCCAAGAACTCTAGCTGTATCTGCTACAGATTCCTTTTTACCAATTTGAGTTCCTGTAGGTCCAAGGTACGTTACATGGGCTCCTTGGTCTAGTGCGCCTACTTCAAACGCACATCTTGTTCTTGTAGAACTCTTTTCAAATATTAGCGCAATGTTTTTACCTTTTAAGTTCTGTTGTTCTGTACCTGCATACTTAGCTTTTTTTAAATCCATAGCTAAATCTAAAAAGTAGTTTATTTCCTTTGGAGTAAAGTCCATCAAAGTTAAAAAGCTTCTGTTTCTTAAGTTAAACATAATAATTTCCTCCTAATATTGTTGTTTTTATAAGTTATCTCTATTTAGTGGCATACTCATACATCTTGGGCCGCCTCTTCCTCTTGAAAGTTCAGAACTTGGCATTGTGATCACTGTTACACCACGTTTTGATAAAATTTCATTAGTAACATAATTTCTCTCATAAGTTATAACTTTTCCTGGTGCAATAGCTAGAGTGTTTGATCCATCATTCCATTGTTCTCTCGCCGCTACAATAGCGTCACCACCGCCGCATCTTATTAAATCAACTGAAGGCACTTTTAATGCAGATTTTAATACATTTTGTAATATATCTTTTTCTTGCTTAATATTTAATTCTCCATTGACACCTTTTGTAATTTCAAAAACATTAAGTGGTCCTTCTATCTCTGGGTGTATTGTAAATTTATCATAATCAACCATAGTAAATACAGTATCAAGATGCATAAATGCTCTACTAGATGGGATTTCTAATACTAATACTTTTTCAAAAGTAGTATGTTTTTCAAACAAATTTCTTGCTACCACTTCTATAGCTTCAGGTGAAGTTCTTTGACTACATCCTATTGCAAGAGTTGTGGCAGATAATATAAGCTCGTCCCCACCTTCGATATTATTAGGAAGGCTTCTATCATACCAAAGTGGCACTTCATTTTGTTTGAAAGAACTATGATATTCATGAATAAATTCTAGGAACAACGTCTCACGTCTTCTAGCTTCAGTTTGCATAGTATTTATAGTAATGCCATTTCCAATTGAAGCACCTGGATCGCGAGTAAAGTAAAGATTAGGCATAGGATCTAAGTAGAATGGATACTGATTTCCTATCAATCCTCTTAGAGACTGCATTTCCTTAACATCAATCTCATTTTTTCTAACTCCAGCCATAAGAGTATCAATCATTTCTCTTGTAGGTTTTGACATTAAATAATCATAAAGAGATTTATATATTTCTTTATTACTAATGTGGCTTTCCTGTAAAAACTGTTGTAAAAATATTTTTTTAGTTCTATCTTCATTCAAAGCATCTGTAGCAAGTTCTTCTAAATAAAGAACTTCCACATCGTTTTCTTTTAATATCTTTGCAAATATATCATGTTCTTTTCGCGCTACTTCTAAATAAGGAATATCATCGAAAAGTAATCTTTCAAGAAGATTTGGTGTTAAATTTTCTATTTCTCTACCGGGTCTATGTAGCATTACTTTATTAAGTTTTCCTATTTCAGAAGTTACATTTATAAATGATTCCATTTAATTTGGTCCCCCTATTCGTTTTTGTTTATGCCATCATTATAAAGTGTACGCTTACATAAGGAAAACCGAGTATTTTACTGTAATTCTATATATATCGCACATGTAAGCTCTGTTATTGATTTAACACATTGTATTTATGCTAAGCTCTATTTTGCTCGATAATACTATGAATGTTTCCGATTGAAAATTTAGAATATTAGATTTTTTGTATAAATATTCACAATAATCTAATTTACTATGCATAACATTGCAAATAAAGTATAAACATTCATAAAACTTTTTTTTGGTTATTTATACCTATAAATGTATAAGAATATCTAGATAAAAGGTGCACAGCTTATATGTTATTGATTAATATGCTCATAATTATGCATATAAACTTATTTTTACCCATAATAGTGCACTAAAATCGTTAACAATATTATTTATTAACAAAATGTTCATAATATTAATGTCTAAAAAGTAATAGCGAGAGCTAAAATAAAAAATAATTTTATTAGGATTATTTTTTAAGGTAAAAGGGTTTTGAAATTAAAAGATATTTATTAATCTAATATTATAAATAAGTTGATTTAAGGGCGGGCTTTACCTCCCTTTGATTTTTGAGTGAATTATTCATAGTTTATATGGGGAAGAAAAAACAAGAAACCTTTACTATATTAGTAATGACTGGTATTATATCTAGAAAAGAATTAGTGTCGCAATTTATATTGAAGGGGTGGGTGTTAATGAAAAAAGTAGTTACTATTAAAGCTGTTACAATTGGTGAAGGCCTACCTAAAATTTGCGTTCCAATGGTTGGAGAAACTATTCCACAGCTTATAGAAGAAGCTGAAATTTTAAAAAGGATTGACTTAGATGTTGTAGAATGGCGTGTAGATTTTTTCGAGAACGCTACAAATATAGAGAGAGTTAAGAAAGCATTACAAGCAATTAGGAAAGTGCTAGTTGACAAGCCCATTATCTTTACATTCCGTAGTGCTAAAGAGGGTGGACAAAAGGAGATTAGTACTGCATTTTATTTTGAATTAAATAGATTAATTTCTGAAACAAAGCTTGTTGAAGTTATAGATATTGAATTATTTAACGATGAAAAAGATGTAAAAGAATTAGTTGAAGCAGCACATGCAAATGGCGTAGCGGTTATTATATCTAATCATGATTTTCATAATACGCCAGAGAAAGAAGAAATTATATCTCGATTACGTAAGGCTCAAGGATTAGGCGCAGATATTCCTAAAATCGCAGTAATGCCTACTTGTGCAGAGGATGTGATTGTACTGTTAGATGCAACGCGTATTATGAATGAAAGATATGCGGAAGGGCCTATTATTACAATTTCTATGGCAGAAAAAGGGCTTATCAGTAGACTATCAGGTGAATTATTTGGCTCCGCATTAACATTTGGCGCAGTCAAGAAGGCTTCTGCACCAGGTCAAATTGCTGTAGTAGAATTACGTAGAACTATTCAATTACTTCATAATAATACGTAAAAAAATTAGACTGCAATAGGATGATTTAACGACATTTCAGAAGGAAAGTCTCTCACTTCTATAGGTGGAAGTTACATGCCCTAACAAATAGAAAACTTCAGTGGGAGTATAAATCTCCTTCTGAAGTCGTTAATATTACAGCTCCGCAGGAGATGATTTAATGATTGATATTTATTTCTATATTGTTAGTATTTGATTTAAATCGGATTAAGATCAAATTTGTTATAGGTACCATATATATATATAATAGGTATGGCATGCAGGAAACATTAGCACCTAAAATCGTAAGTGGAGCAAGTAAAGCAATGTTCCAAGGAATCAAAGCGGAAATCATTATTGCTGTATTTTCTAAATCAATAGCTAAGAATGAGTTATCTAGTTCATTTTTCTCATAAGCCTTTTTATTTAACATATGAGTTAACATAACAGCAACGGATTGGCTGCAGCCTACAGTAGCGGTGAATATGCTTGAAATGACTATATTTTGAAAAACCCCATACCTAGAATTTGCCTTCAAAGTTATAGCTTCAACACTGTCTAACATTTTACTTCCCTCTATTAAACCTGCAAATGCAGAGCCTATATATATCACGAGGGATGATTTTAGCATAGAAATGATTCCTCCGCCTTTAAGTATCGTGTAAAGGGGACTTGATTTGTCTGTGTTATATCCGAAAACAGTAAACTTTATGCATTGTACTAGAGTTTCGTGTTGTATAAAGATGCTCAATAAAAAAGCCGTTATTATGCTTACAATCATAGATATTTTAACATTTATCTTAAATGCTGAAAAAACAAGTATAACCAAAGCAGGAAGCAAAACAATTATATTTATAGAGAAGGCCTTAATTATTTCATTATTTATTCCGTTTACAGAACTATGCAAGGGGAATATAATTGACACTATAGTGTAGAAAATAATTGAAATACCAAAGGGAACTATGCAGGTTTTAAACATGTTTTTTATATTTTTATAAATATCTGTTTCTGTAAGAAATGCAATAAGGCTTGCACTAGAAGACATAGGAGAACATCTATCACCAAAGTATGCTCCAGCAATAATTGCGCCAGCTGTGGCAGCAAGGTTTATACCGCCGCTTCTTGCAACAACCATAAGGGCCACACCTATTGTACCGGACGTTCCGAGAGACGTACCTATTAAAAAAGATACAAAACAACTAGTTAAGAATGCAGATAAAATAAACACATTGGGTCTTATTAGAGTTATACAATAATAAACTATTGCAGGTACAGTGCCAGAGACAATCCATATAGATGTAATAGCCCCAATAAGAATAAAAATCTTTATAATTATGAGGGATTTTTTGCCGCCATTAAAAGACATACTTAACAAGCGTTTTAGGGGAATCCCTCTTTTAAACTCCACTAAAATAAAGAGAATTAGCCCGGATATTAATGGATATGCAAGAAATATGCCTTTTAAAACACTCAAAACTAAAAGTGCAAATGTAACAAGAAAAGCTATAATTAAATCCAAAGTCATCACCTACTTTAAAAAATTTTAAATTAAGCCTATAAGCATTTTATTTATATCATTAGTATAACAAAAATAATACAGGTATTCAATAAAAAGCATAACCATAAGTTGCTAATATTGCAGCGCTACAGGTAACGATTTAATCAATTTACCAAGAGGGGATAGAGGTATAAATTTAAAAAATTAAAAGCGATTGGCATAAACCAATCGCTTTAATATTTAAATTTAATAAGCTCTTCCCCAAATAACTGTAGCTTTAGATGGTTTTCCACAACATAGGCAAACGCCTTTTTCTTCTGGCATATCAAATGGCATACATCTAGAAGACGCACCAGCTACTTCTTTTACTTTTTCTTCGCAAGCGAGTTCTCCACACCATGGAGCACTAACAAATCCTAAAGTTTTATCAAGAAGTTCTTTTAATTCTTCTACGGTGTTTGCATTAAAGGTTCTGTTATCTTGTGCATTTCTAGCTTTTTCAAGTAAAGATTTTTGAATATCTTTTAAAATCTCGGGTACTTTTGTTTCTAATTCAGGCATTGGAATGATCATTTTTTCCCTATTATCTCGTCTTACAAGTACTACTTGATTGTTTTCTATATCTTTTGGACCCACTTCTAAACGTAGTGGGACACCTTTCATTTCGTATTCGCTAAATTTCCATCCAGCCATTTTGTCGCTAATATCCATTTTTACCCTTGCAAGCTTTGATAATATATTTTTAAGTTCTGTAGCTTTTTCAATTACGCCTTCTTTATGAGGTGCAATTGGAACGATGATAAGTTGAAGTGGAGCTACTGCTGGGGGCAGTATTAGACCGTTATCATCACCATGAACCATAATTAAAGCCCCGATAAGTCTTGTAGACATTCCCCAAGAAGTTTGGTGAACATAAGCAAGTTTACCTGTTTTGTCTGAATACTGTATGTTAAATGCTCTTGCAAAACCATCTCCAAAATTATGAGAAGTACCACATTGAAGTGCTTTTCCATCATGCATTAAACTTTCAATTGTGTAAGTTTCATTTGCTCCTGCAAACTTTTCTTTTTCTGTTTTCTTGCCTTTTATAACTGGAATAGCAAGGGTTTCTTCACAAAAAGTTGCATATATATTAAGCATTCTAAGAGTTTCTTCTTTTGCTTCTTCCGCAGTTGCATGAGCGGTATGGCCTTCTTGCCATAAAAATTCTGAGCTTCTAAGAAAAGGTCTTGTGGTTTTTTCCCAACGCACAACAGAACACCATTGATTATATAATTTAGGGAGATCATTGTAAGATTGAATTATTTTTGAATAGTGATCACAAAATAATGTTTCAGAAGTTGGCCTAACGCAAAGCCTCTCTGCTAGTAGCTCGTTGCCACCGTGTGTTACCCAGGCAACCTCTGGTGCAAAGCCTTTAACGTGATCTGCTTCCTTTTGAAGTAAGCTCTCAGGAATAAACATTGGCATATATACATTTTCATGACCGGTATCTTTAAACATTTGATCTAAAGTTTTTTGAATATTTTCCCAAATAGCATAGCCATAAGGCCTGATTACCATGCAACCTCTAACGCTCGCATAATCAGCAAGTTCCGCTTTTTTTACAATATCGGTATACCATTTTGCAAAATCTTCTTCCATAGAGGTAATAGATTCTACAAATTTTTTTCCTTTTGCCATAATTATTTTCCTCCGATTCAATAAAATATTTTGAAATAAATACAAAAAAACCCGTAACAGGGCACTCTAAAATCAATCATAGAATAAAAATAATAATATGTCAAGAAAACAATTCGCAAGTGTTATTAATACCGTGGGTGAGTTTAAAAATGAGCTAATCGAAAGCTAGCTCTTTGCTAACAAATCATTTTTTGAAATATATTTTATGATTGGTATAAATTTGTAGGATTGAATCTATATAGGGTATAATATATATGTGAACTATAAATAAACAATATAAGACAAAGGGTTAAAAAACAAGAACATATTAAATCTTTCATATAGTTCTCCTAAAAATTTCTATATTTTATATAGATATGAGGATAAAATTCGTGGTATGATTAAATATGTTAATTTTAGTACATTAAATTTAAAATATAAATTATGTGAGGAGGAATGGCTATTTAGGTACATGAAAATAGATTAGCATAGTGACTTGTTATTTATTTGAATGTGACTTGCAAAAATAGCTAAAAAACATGGGAGACATAAATAATAGATTAATTAAAGAATTTTCAATAACTAAAGAACAGGTGGAAAGTGTAATTGAATTATTAGATGAAGGGAATACAGTTCCTTTTATAGCTAGATATAGAAAAGAGAGAACTGGGGGACTTGATGATATAATCCTTAGAAATTTCACAGAGAGGCTTATATATCTTAGGAACTTAGAAGAAAGAAAAACAGATGTAATACGTCTTATAGGTGAACAAGAAAAACTAACAGAGGAAATTGAGCATTCAGTAAAAAAATGTGAGACGCTTACAGAAATAGAGGATATATATAGACCGTTTAAGCCTAAGAAAAGAACGAGAGCTACAATAGCAATGGCGAAGGGGCTTAGACCTCTAGCTGAAATTATTTTTAGTGGTGAGCTTAAAGATGACATAAATGAGTATGCAGAGAAATTTGTAAATGAAGAAAAAGAAGTAAATAGTATTTCGGATGCACTTCAAGGTGCTGGAGATATTATTAGTGAAATGATTTCAGACGAAGCTGATTACAGAAAGTGGATTAGAGCATTAGTGCATAATCAAGGGAACGTTGAAACTAAAGGTAGTTCTGACGATACTACTCCATTTGAAATGTATTATGAGTATAAAGAAGGGGTTAAATCTATTCCGCCGCATAGAATCCTTGCTATAAATAGAGGCGAAACTAGTAAGATACTTTCCGTTAAAATTAAAGCTGATAATGATAAGATTATTGAATACTTAAGAGCAAAATGTTTAAAAGGAAATAATATAACCGATAAGTATATAGAGTTAAGTATAATTGATTCAGTAAAAAGACTTATATTTCCTTCCATTGAGAGAGAAGTAAGAGCTGAACTTACAGAAAAAGGTGAAATTGGTGCTATTAATATATTTAAAGCTAATTTAAAGGCGCTCTTAATGCAATCACCTATAAAAGGAAAGGTTGTGCTTGGATTTGACCCAGGGTTTAGAACTGGTTGTAAAATAGCAGTACTTGATGATACTGGTAAGCTTTTAGATATAGCTACAGTATACGCTACTGCGGGCAGTAAGGACGGTATCCAAAAATCTATAGATATTATTAAAAAATTGGTAATTAAGCATAATGTAGAAGTAATATCACTGGGAAATGGAACTGCTAGTCGTGAGTCTGAAGAAATTTTAGCTCAGATAATTCAAGAACTTAAAGATGAGTGCTCAAAAGATTTATATTATGTTATAGTTTCAGAGGCAGGTGCGTCAGTATATTCTGCGTCTGAGCTTGCGTCTAAAGAATATCCAAATATAGACGTGTCTATTCGAGGAGCTATTTCTATAGGACGAAGACTTCAAGATCCACTGGTCGAACTTGTGAAAATTGATCCAAAAGCTATTGGAGTGGGCCAATACCAACATGATGTGGCTCCTAAGAAACTCGATGAATCCTTAAAAGGAGTAGTTGAAGATTGCGTTAATGCTGTTGGTGTAGATCTTAATATTGCAACACCTTCTTTATTAACTTATATATCAGGGATAAATGCTGCTATAGCTCAAAATATTGTAGTGTATAGAGAAGAAAATGGTAAATTTAAAACTAGAAAAGAATTATTAAAAGTGAAAAGATTAGGAGCAAAAGCATATGAGCAATGTGCAGGATTTTTAAGGGTTATGGAGAGTAATGAATTTTTAGACAACACGTCAATTCATCCAGAAACTTATAATGCTACTAAAAAATTATTGGATTTTTTAAGTTATACAAAAGAAGATCTCAAATCTTTAAATTTTAAAGATTTGGATGAGAGGTTAAAAGATATTAATCTAAATGAACTTGCACAAACATTAGAATTAGGCGGTCCAACGCTTAGAGACATTATTAAAGAAATTAAAAAGCCTGGTAGAGATCCAAGGGAAGAACTACCGAAGCCTATATTAAAGACTGGTGTAGTTCAAATGGCAGACCTTAAACCAGGAATGAAACTTATGGGAACAGTTAGAAACGTATCTGACTTTGGAGCGTTTGTTGATATTGGAGTTCATCAAGATGGATTAGTACATATAAGCCAATTATCAGATAAATTTGTGAAGCATCCATTAGATATTGTAAGTGTTGGAGATATAGTAGAGGTTAGCGTTATTGAAGTTGATGAGAAAAGAAAAAGAATATCATTATCAATGAAAAATAATTAATTAATGTGTTGCTTATTTTACTGTATTTGTATATAATATAAAATATAAAAATAAAATTTAATAATCTTCAGGGCGGGGCTAATTTCCCCACCGGCGGTAAAGCCCGCGAGCCGTAAGGCTGATTCGGTTTAACGACATTTTGGAAGGCGATTTTCCTTCCGAAGTCGTTAAGACAGCACCCTTGGGTGATGATTTGATTCCGAAGCCGACAGTATAGTCTGGATAAAAGAAGATGTGATATATATATAAATTCGCCCTGGCATAGTTCTATGTCAGGGTTTTTATTATATCCATCCCTAGGAGATATAGTTAATTAGGGGGCACTAAAAATGAGAGACGAAAAACTTGTTAAACTAATCAAAATTTCACTTTTATCTGTTATGGCTTTTCTTTTGATGTACATTGAGTTACCAATACCGATTTTCCCTGATTTCTTAAAAATTGACATCAGCGACCTGCCAGCACTTTTAGGAGCCTTTGCATTAGGACCAATAGCGGGAGTAGTTATTGAACTCTTTAAAAATATACTACATGGGATGCTAGCTACTAAAACAGCCTTCGTTGGAGAAGTAGCAAATTTTCTAGTGGGTTCATGTTTAGTATTAGTATCTGGATATATTTATAAGGCCCGCAAAAGTAAAGGTGGAGCTATTGCTGGATTATTAATAGGAGTAATTTGTATGTCGATTTTTGCAGGGATATTAAACTATTTTGTTGTTTTACCTTTATACGAAAAAGTATTAGGATTCCCAGTAGCTGCTGTTATAGAAATGGGATCAAAAATAAATCATAACATTGTGGATTTGAATACTTTCATTATTTGGTCTATTATCCCTTTTAATTTACTTAAAGGAATAGTATTATCAGCAATGACTTTAGCTTTATATAAAAGTGTTTCGCCTATACTTCATAAAGAGAATATGGAGAGAGAATACAAAAGTAGAGAACAAAAAATATAAAAAAGGGTACTAACAAACTAAAGGATGACTTCTGCAAAATGCAGAAGTCATCCTTTAGCTTTATTATTCACCATTCACAATTAACCATGCGTTTAAATGTAGATATGGATGTTTTAGGATATATTCCATATCTATTGAGATCTAGTAAAGAATCTCCTCTCTTTACGCTTCCGTTATTAACAGTAACGGCCATTCGTATTCCTATTTTAGGTAGAAGGTTTAATACATCGTCGTTATGGTGACCATAAGGATAAGAAAGATAATGGCTACCGGTTAGTTCCGTATTTTTTATTAAATCTTTTTTTACAAAATCTAAAGACTTTGTAATTAAATAACCCTTGTTATTCTCTGTTTTATGTAAATTATGGGTATGGTTTGAATATTCAAATACATCGGTAGTTTTAGCGATATCTTTCCAGCTTAAGAACTGTTGTGTTTTAGGGTTAAATTCAACGCTATTATCTTTAACATAAGATGTAATTAAAAATTGTGCAGCTTTAAAATTATATTTCTTCAAAATGGGATAGGCATAAATGTAGCTACTTAAATATCCATCATCAAATGTTATACATACTGATTTTTTAGGTAGTTCCATATTCCCCAAAAGCCACTGTTCTAATTCAGCTAGATTTATTGTAGTATATTTATTAGTGTATAAGTAGTCCATTTGTTGCTGAAAATTTTCAAGATTTAATACTACACCATTATTTGTAAATGTATTTTCTTTTTTCTTTAGTAGATGATGATACATCAATATTGGTATTTTTTTTGACACACCTTCAGTTTGATCAAATGTTCTAACAATCGGATCTTTAAGCGTTGTTGATAAGCGTGGGATGTTAGATGAATTATCTACTGGTTTTGGTGATTTACTCTGAGAATCATCTGAAACTATTGTGCTTTTACTGGAAGTTGGACTAGCTAAGGAATTGCATCCAACCAATAGTAATGCAAAAAATAGTGCTAATATAATTTTTTTGGTCATAAATATTACCCCTTACTCTAATATATTTTAAACAGTTCACCCACATTATACCATTTTATTCTCGTGCTTGCTAAATTTTTAGTAGAGAATATAAAAAAAGACTGGCAAGAGCTAGTCTTTTTACGCTATCTGCTATAGGTGTCGATTCCACATAATTACTGCATCTTCCCCGTTATCTTCATAATAATGACGTCTAATGCCTTCATTTTCAAAGCCATACTTTTGATATAAGTTTATAGCAGCAAAATTTGAACTTCTAACCTCTAAGGTTATTGCTGTAACTTTTTGTTTCCTGCAAATTTTAAATAATGCTTCCACGATGATGTCGCCGGCGCCATGACCACGGGCCTCAGGGTGAACTGCAACATTAGTAACATGGGCTTCATCTATAATTACCCACATTCCTCCATAACCTACTATAGAATTGCCCTTTTTTAATACAACATATTTAGCAAATTTATTATTTAGTTCACTTTGGAGTGATTCGTAGCTCCATGAAATAGGAAAACTTAATTCGCTAATATTGAGTATTGATTTAATGGATGATGCGTCCATTGGGTAAATTTTAAAATCGCTATTCATTTTTTATTTGCCTCATCTTTTCTTCGTACTCCCTCTCAGCTTGGGGTTGCCTAAGGTAGATAGGCACTGACGCATATATATCATCGAATGTTCCATTAGATAAAAGCTTGAGCCCTAATTCTCCTAGGGATGAAGCCTTAGCTAAGTTTAAATGCGCTGGCGCAAAACTGACATTAGGTAAATTTGCTATAAGTTTTTCTTTGAATTTGAAAGCTCCATCTCCTACAAAGGAAATATTGCAATTTTTCTCTTTAAGCATATTTATTAATTCATCTAAGGAAACGTTAATATAGTCACTGATGCGAGTGAGCTCATAATTATTAAAAGTATATAAGGCTGTATAAACATTATCTCTTAAAGCATCTAGCAAAGGACAAATAATCCCATCTGTATATGCTAAGTTATAGGCTAAAGAATCTAAGGTAGATACAGTTACAAAAGGCTTTTTCGAGCCTTGGCTTAATCCTTTAATGGTGGACATCCCTATTCTAAGGCCTGTAAAGGAGCCAGGTCCCTTTGATGCTACAAAGGCATCAATATCGCTAATATTTATTCCTATATTTTTTAATAATTCGTCAATTATAGGCATAAGTATTTGAGAATGTTGTTTTTTATAATTAAAAGTTATTTCACCAAGAACTTTGTTATCGCCAAGGATAGCACAAGTTGCTGATTGTGTAGCGGAATCCAGACTTAAAATCTTCATAGTTTTATCTCCTTTATATAATCATATCTTTTATCAGAATATCGGATGTTGATCTTTCTGAAATCATCTCCCAATCTAGGAAGTTTTTCTATGGTAATGGATAAATTATTGGGTGGAATCAGCTCTTCAATATAATTAGCCCATTCAATAACACTAACGCCATCACTAAATATATATTCATCAAAGCCTATAGCTGCTATTTCGTCAGGGTCATTTACCCTGTAGACATCAAAATGATATAATTTTAATCGACCTGTATATTCATTTACAATTGTAAATGTAGGGCTTGTAATATGATCTTTTATATCTAAGCCTTTTGCAATTCCTTTTGTTAAATGAGTTTTGCCAGTACCTAAGTCACCAATTAAGCAGATTATGTCCCCTGAATTTACACGTGAGCCTATTAGCTCTCCTATTTTATAAGTTTCGTCAACTGTAGTTACTATGTATTCCATAAGTTTCACCTCACTAAATATTTTATCCTAAAACATAAAAAAAGAAAAGGCCTCAGGGTTTTTTAATAGATTGAAATATAAAAAAATCTTGCATTTATTTATAACACGTGATATAATTCAGATGTATTTTAGGGGTATGGCTCAATTGGTAGAGTAGTGGTCTCCAAAACCATTGGTTGTAGGTTCGAGTCCTACTACCCCTGCCATCTTTACATTTTTGCATTTTAAAAGTTAATAAAGGGGTATGGCTCAATTGGTAGAGTAGTGGTCTCCAAAACCATTGGTTGTAGGTTCGAGTCCTACTACCCCTGCCAAATAAAACCTGTGAAATTATTTTCACGGGTTTTTACGTTTACTTATTTAAATATGCATTATAATATTTCAGCTCCGCAGGAGATGATTTAACATTAAGCATTTGAAAAAAACAGGAGGGTATGTAATGCAACTATATGACATAGTAGTAATTGGGGGAGGTCCAGCAGGCCTTGCAGCTGCTATTTCAGCTAAAGAACACTATAAATGTAGAATTTTGATTTTAGAAAGAGAAAATCAATTGGGCGGAACAATAAATCAGTGTATTCATAATGGATTTGGCAAGAATATTTTTAGTGAAGAATTGACAGGACCGGAGTTTGTACAGAAATTTATAGATAAAGTTAATAAATTAGATATTTCATATAAATTAAATACTACTGTTTTAGATTTAAGTAATACTAAAGAAATTAATGCAGTGAATGCGTGTGATGGAATTTTTAAAATTGGAGCGAAAGCTATAATAATTGCGACCGGGTGCAGAGAAAGGCCAAGGGGATTTTTGAATCTGCCAGGTAGTAGATGTGCAGGTATATACACTGTAGGATGTGCACAGAAATTTATAAATATAGAAGGATATATGCCAGGAAAAGAAATAGTTATATCGGGTACAGGAGATATTGCATTAACAGTAGCAAGTAGGTTAGCAATTGAAGGAGCTAATGTTAAAGCTGTAGTTGAAAGTAAAGATTTTATTGAGGCAACTGATAAAAAACTCATCAATTCCCTGAATGATTTTAATATACCTTTAAAAACAAAACATAAGGTTGCGGATATTAAAGGTAAAATCAGGATTGAAGGGATCACTTTAGTAAAGCTGGATAAAAATAATGAAGTTATTAAAGGTAGTGAGGAATATATTCCTTGTGATGCGTTACTTTTATCTGTAGACTTACATCCAGATAATGAATTAGCAAAACAAGCAAAAATGCTAATTAATTCATCAACAGGAAAAATTGAATTAAATGAAAGTTCACAAACTAATATAGCGGGTGTCTTTGCCTGCGGAAGTGTAGCTATTGGTTATGATTCTTCTGAAAATGTGGTAAAGCAAAGTTATAATATAGGTATTAGCACTTCGCAATACATAAAGAATTCTAATATTTAGTACGTAAATTTTTATGATTTGACAATATAAGTAAATTTAAGAAACTGTTAGATTATTTAAACGGTTTTTTTTATTTGTGCAAATGTAATCATGGAAAATGATAACCTAAAAACTAAAAAAATAGTATTGACATATTTTAATGTTAAGAATATAATAAAGAAAAGCAATTCATACTAAAATACTAGGAAATACTTAGAAAAAGGAAAGTAGTACAAGAAGAATTTACAGAGAGAGAGTCTAAAGCTGAGAGGATTCTTATGGTCGACTTATATGAAGTGCCCTTTGGAGTTATGCACCGAAATAGTCACACGAATGTGACTTTGGTAGGCTGCATCGGGATTCACCCGTTATAGTGATAGAGCATAGCGCTGTGCTTGAAAAAGTGGCTTTATAATCAATTTAGTGATTATAACTTAGAGTGGACCACGAAGTAAAACTTCGTCTCTAAATTTAGAGGGAGTTTTTTTTGTACCCAAAAACTTTTGGAATAATAGAAGGATAATTATATATGTGTTGATTTTTATTTTAGAAAATATTAATAATATAGAAATATGGATAGCTTTTGAAGGCAAATTGCTTATTTTAAAATTGGAGGGATATTATTATGATGTATAACAATGTTTTAGATATGATAGGAGCAACACCGGTTCTAAAATTAAATAAAGTAGTCAAGGGTGATATGGCCGATATTTTTGTGAAACTAGAAAAATACAATCCAGCTGGAAGTATTAAAGATAGAGCGGCCCTCGGGATGATAGAAAAAGCTGAAAAATTAGGACTATTAAAAGAAGGATTCACTATAGTTGAACCAACTAGCGGAAATATGGGAATAGCTTTGGCTATGATTGGAAGAATTAAAGGGTATGAAGTAATTATTGTAATGCCAGATAGCATGAGTGTTGAAAGACGAAACTTAATCAAGGCATATGGAGCACAACTTGTGCTTACAGATGGGATAAAAGGGATGAAGGGCGCTATAAATAAGGCTAAGGAAATAGCTGAGGGAAATTCTAAATTTTTTATACCACAGCAATTTATTAATTCAGCAAATCCAGAAAAACATTATGCTACTACTGCAGAAGAAATAATTAGTGATGTAGAAGACATAGACATTTTTGTAGCTGGAGTAGGAACTGGAGGAACAATTACTGGGATAGGAAGAAGATTAAAAGAAGTTAAACTTGGGATTAAAGTAGTTGCTGTTGAACCAGAAAATTCTCCTGTATTATCAGGGGGGGAACCTGGACCTCATAAAATACAAGGAATAGGGGCAGGTTTTGTGCCGGATATTTATGATAGTAATGTGGTTGATGAAATAATAAAAATATCTGATGAAGAGGCTTTTGAAATAGCAAAACTAATGGCTAAAGAGGAAGGTATATTAGTAGGGATTTCAGCAGGGGCTAATATCGCAGCAGCTATAAAAATTGCGAGTAAAGTAGGCAAGGGTAGAAAGATTGTTACTGTTGCACCTGATGGAGGAGAAAAGTATATTTCAATGGGGATTTATGAATAAATTCTTAATAAGGTTAAAACATTTTCTTTTACTCTATAGATAAATAAGGCACATGCAATATACTAACATACTGACTTTTTATTTATTGAAATGTGCTTAGTATGAGGGTTTGAAAATATCTAAATTTATATTTAAAAGTATGGATTTGGATATTTACAAACTGTAATTCTATAGGAGGTAATTATCATATGTTTAAAATGTTTAAATTGCTAAGATATGAAATTAATAATGTATTAGAAAAGGATCCAGCAGCTAAGAATTGGGTTGAAGTAATATTATTATATCCATCTATTCATGCTATAATAATATTTAGAATAGCTCATTTATTATATAAGCATAAAATCTATTTTATATCTAGAGCTATATCTCAACTAGCTAGGTTTTTTACTGGAATAGAAATTCATCCAGGGGCTAAAATAGGAAAAGGATTATTTATAGATCATGGAACGGGAGTAGTAATTGGAGAGACTACAGAAATTGGGGACAATGTAACCTTGTATCAAGGAGTTACATTAGGTGGAACAGGTAAGGATACAGGAAAAAGGCATCCTACTTTAGGCAGTGATGTAGTGGTAGGCGCCGGTGCAAAGATTTTGGGCCCGATTAAAATAGGAACGGGTAGTAAGATTGGTGCCAATGCTGTAGTTTTAAAAGATGTATTAGATAAGGCAACTGCTGTAGGGATTCCAGCTAGAGTAATTATTGTGAAAACTTCGACTATAATAGAGATTAATGGTTATGCAGGGAATACTAAAAGAATATATAACGATATGGTAATATAAAAGGGACTGACGATATGAATATTAAGGAAGAAATAATAAAGTTTTGTAAAGAAAATGGATTAGGTGTAATAGGATTTAGCGAATGTAGGATTTTCTATGAGCTAAGTCCTTATTTTGAGGAAAGAAAAAAACTAGGACTAGAAAATGAGTTTGAGGAGCAGAATGTTGACAAGAGAATAAATCCATTTATATATATGCCCAGTGGAAAAACTATAATTTCTATCGCATTTCCATATCTATATGATATAGATTTTAATCAGAGGACACATTTTTCAAAATATACGATGGGCAGAGATTATCATGTAGTTACAACTGAATATATGGAGAGGATTTGCAAATTCATTGAGGGTATGGGCGCAAAAGCTATGTGCTTTGTGGATAGCAATGCGCTTCCGGAAAGATATATTGCGTGCAGTAGTGGAGTGGGATTCATAGGAAAAAACAATGCTTTGATAACGGAAAAGTATGGCTCATATGTTTTTTTAGGAGAAATAATAACGGATTTAGTAATAGAGCCAAACAAGCCACTTAAGCAAAAATGTGGTGATTGTGATATGTGTTTAGCAGCATGTCCTACGAATGCTATAGTCAAAGGAACGGCAGGAATAAATAATGATGCAAATATATGTCTATCCTACATAACACAGAAAAAAGATATAGAGGATTCTTGGTTTGAAAAATTAAATGGTAGACTATTTGGTTGTGATACTTGTCAGAGAGTATGTCCCTTTAATAAAGCAATTGAATTTAGTGCTATTAAAGAATTTAAACCTTATGAACATATGAAGAGAATCGACGTGCAATCATTAATCAATATTGATAATCGGTTATTTAAAGATAAGTACAAAATAACTTCTTGTGGATGGAGAGGTAAAAATATACTTAAAAGGAATGCAATGATTAATGAGATTATTACTGAAAAATGTAAAATTATAACTATAGAGAAGGATACATCGCCTTATATAAGAGATTATTATTATAGACTTTTAAAGCTTTTAAAATTATAATAATGGTATAGTTATTTATTATGAAAGGTGGAATTGTGATGGTTTCTAAAGCGGTGTTAAGAATAATAGACATTTTGCCAGATAAAGTTGTATCCTTTATAGCAAATAAATTAATTGATTCATATATTAATAAATACGCAAACATTAAAACTTACGGAATGGAGAAAATTAATGATATAAAATCTCCTATAATTTTTATATGCAATCATTTAAGCAATGCGGATGGTATAGTTATGAATAAGTTATTAAAGGACCACAATGTAACTTTTGTTGCCGGCGTAAAGCTAACAGATAATAAGCTTACAAAACTAGGTTTTCATGTTGCTAAGACTATACAGTTAAAACCCAATTCAGCAGATAAGGAAGCTATATCTAAAATTGTTAGTACGCTAAAACAAGGTAATAACATTATGATTTTTCCAGAGGGTACTAGAAGTAGAGATGGAAAAATGATAGAGGGCAAGAAGGGGCTTATATTAATGGCTAAATTATCAAAGGCAACAATCGTTCCCATGGGTATTTGGGGAACCGAGAAGTTACTACCAATTAATGATAATGACATGGCATCAGAAAGATTTAATTATGCAGATGTAAATATTAATATTGGTGGGCCTGTTACACTTCCAAGTAAAAACCAAGATGAAGATAAAAATGAGTATTACGATAGGGTTATGCATGAAATAATGTCAAGTATAGCTGTGATGCTACCAGAGCAGTATAGAGGAGTATATTCCAATTGTAAATGAAAGAAAAATTTCATTAGTATAAAAAAAATGAAAAAACCTTTATATATAGATTTTATTTGATCTGAAAAACATATAAAAAGTATTTTTTACACTAAGCTGTAAAAATTTTTATAATTTAACGGCATTTTACTATTAAATGATATATAATAGAGTTGTAATTAAATACAAAATTCTTATATTTTTATAAGAATTTACAAAATAAAAAATTGGAGGTATGTTACCATGGGGAGTAAAGTACTAGGAAAATTTTTAAAAGAAAATTTAGATGATTTAAAAAGTAAAGGTTTATATAATGTGATAAATACACTAAAGAGTGCAAATGGACCTGTTATTACAATTGGAGATAAAAAGTTAATCAATTTATCTTCAAATAATTATTTAGGTCTTGCTACTAATCCTAGAATGATTGAAGCTACTATTGAAGCAACTAAAAAATATGGTGCAGGAGCAGGTGCTGTTAGAACAATAAATGGTACTTTAGAAATTCATATCGAATTAGAGCAAAAACTTGCTAAATTTAAACATACAGAAGCAGCTATTGCTTTTCAGTCAGGGTTTAATTGTAATATGGGCGCAATTTCAGCAGTAATGAATAAAAAAGATGCAATTCTTTCAGATTCATTGAATCATGCATCAATAATAGATGGATGTAGATTATCTGGTGCGAAAATCATAAGAGTGGAACACTCTGATATGGTGGATTTAAGAAATAAGGCAAAAGAAGCAGTAGAATCAGGTTTGTATGAAAAAATAATGATTATTACTGATGGTGTATTCTCTATGGACGGCGATATTGCTAAGCTTCCGGAAATTGTCAAGATAGCAGAAGAGTTTGACTTAATAACATATGTTGATGATGCTCACGGCTCAGGAGTCCTTGGAAAAGGTACAGGCACTGTACATCACTTTGGTTTGTCAGATAAAATAGATTTCCAAATTGGAACTTTATCAAAGGCTATTGGAGTTGTAGGTGGATACGTAGCCGGTTCGCAGGATTTGATTGATTGGCTCATGGTTCGGGCTAGACCATTCCTATTCTCTACATCACTAACTCCAGGAGCAGCAGGGGCTGCTATTGAAGCTATTAATATTCTTACGGAAAGTACGCAGTTACATGATAAACTTTGGGAAAATGCAAATTACTTAAAGAAGGGTTTAAAAGAACTTGGCTTTAATATTGGAAATAGTGAAACTCCGATTACTCCATGTATAATAGGAGACGAAGTTAAAACTCAAGAATTTAGTAAGAAGCTATTTGACCAAGGAGTTTACGCAAAATCAATAGTATTCCCAACTGTTCGAAAAGGGACTGGAAGAGTAAGAAATATGCCTACGGCAGCTCATACAAAACAAATGTTAGATGAAGCGTTAGCTATTTATGAAAAAGTTGGTAGAGAAATGAATGTAATAAAATAAAAAATATATCTAATTTAGGTATAACACATAGTTACTAGGTGTTATACCTAAATTAATATTAAATGTTAAGAATATTTATTTAATATGGAGGGTGTAAAATGAAAAAAATATTAGTAACAGGAGCATTAGGACAAATAGGTTCAGAACTCGTAATGAAAATGAGAGAAATTTATGGCAGTGATAATGTAATAGCTACAGATTTAAGGAAATCTGAGGATAGTCAAGTAGTTACTTCAGGACCTTTTGAAATACTGGATGTAACTGATCATAGAGCTATGCTTGAACTTTGTAAAAAATATGAAATAGATTCATTAATTCATTTAGCAGCTTTATTATCAGCAACAGCTGAAGCAAAACCACTACTAGCCTGGAATATCAATATGGGTGGACTTGTAAATGCTTTAGAAGTTGCTAGAGAACTTAAGTGTAAGTTCTTTACACCTAGCTCTATAGGAGCATTTGGACCATCTACACCTAAAGATAATACTCCCCAAGATACAATTCAAAGACCAACAACTATGTATGGTGTAAATAAAGTTTCGGGAGAATTATTATGTGATTATTACTATAAGAAATTTGGAGTTGATACAAGGGGCGTACGTTTTCCGGGTTTAATTTCTTATGAAGTTCTTCCAGGTGGAGGGACAACTGACTATGCTGTTGATATATATTATGAAGCATTAAGGTCAGGTAAATACACTTCATTCATTGGCAGCGGAACAAAAATGGATATGATGTATATGCCAGATGCAATAAATGCAATAATTAAGTTAATGGAAGCTGATGCATCAAAATTAATACACAGAAATGCATTTAATATTGCAGCTATGAGTTTTGAACCAGAAGAAATAGCTAATGAAATTAAAAAACATATTCCAGGATTTAAAATGGATTATAATGTAGATCCAGTAAGACAAGGAATAGCTAATTCATGGCCAAATTCAATGGATTCAACCTGTGCTAAAGATGAGTGGGGATTTATTGCTGAATATAATTTGCCAAAAATGACTACTGATATGCTTGAAAAATTAAGAACTAAAGGAATTGGCGCTGAGTAATGTAGAGTAGGGGAGTTATATGAATAAAAAAACAATAAAAGCGGTACTTGAAATTTTTAACGAAACGTATGCGGGGGCAAAGTGTGGGTTAGATTTTACAACGCATTATGAGCTCTTAGTATCAACCATACTATCAGCACAGTGCACAGATGATCGAGTAAATATAGTTACAAAGCAGTTGTATAAGAAGTATAATACACCAGAATCCATGATTGCCTTATCAGACTCAGAACTAGGCGAAAAAATTAAAAGCTGTGGATTTTATAATAATAAGAGTAAAAATATTTTGGGAGCTACAAAGCTTATATTAGAAAGACATAATGGCGAAGTGCCAAGCACAATGGAAGAATTAATAGAACTTCCAGGAGTTGGAAGAAAAACTGCTAATGTGGTTTTGGCGAATGCATTTGGTATTCCAGCGATTGCTGTAGATACCCACGTTTTTAGAGTTTCAAACAGAATAGGGCTTGCCTCAGGAAAGAACGTTCACGAGGTAGAGCAGAAGCTTATGAAAAATATCCCTAAAAAAATGTGGAGTGATGCTCATCATTATATTATATGGCATGGAAGAAAAATATGTAAAGCTAGGAAACCCAATTGTGAGGTGTGTCCAATAGCGCCTTATTGTGAATTTCTAAATGGAAAAGGAAAATAGGTAGCAAATTTTAGCTAGCTGAAAATTGAAAAATAAAAGCCCTTTATATTTTGAAAATATTAAAGAGCTTTTATTTTTTGAATATGCTTAATGGAATTATATTTTTAAAAATTCTAACTATAGCAAACTTAGTTAATGTACATTATGTACTTAAACATAAGTATAAAATGACAAAGACTTCCGAACATAATGAAAATATGAAATATCTCGTGAAATCCAAAAAGTTTTAGGTTTATTTTGGGACGTTTAGTAGCGTATATAACAGCACCTACAGTATAAAAGAGCCCACCAGCTAGTAGCCACATAAAACCACCTAAGGATACAGCTTTTATAATAGGGACAATAGCAATGACAGAAATCCAACCCATTAAAATATAAAATCCAGTGTATAACAATCTAGGGGCATCAAACCAAACTATCTTCAAAACAATTCCTATAAGAGCTAAAATCCAAATACCGAAGAAAAGCAGAGTTCCAATGGTGCCTTTTAAAGCAATTAAGCAAATAGGAGTATATGTTCCTGCAATTAGAACATATATCATAGAATGATCTACTCTTCTAAGTATTTTTATAACCCTTTGTGAAGATAAAGACTGGTGATAAGTTGAACTTGCACAGTAAAGGAGCATTGAACTTACTCCAAATACTGTAAGTATAATAGTGTTATATATATTCGAAATGATTAAGGAATATTTAATTAGAAGTATTAAACCTATTAGGGATAAAAAAGCGCCAGCTAAATGTGTAAGACTGCTTACAGGTTCTCTAAATTTTGATAACAAATCACTCACTCCTTTAAAATTAAAATTTATTATTTAAATCTAATGATTCTGAAAAATAAGGATAAAATATTTATAATATTTACTAGTTAAATATATGTTATCCAGTTATAATAAGTCTATACATAGTTTTTAAAACTAGATTGGATATATATTAATACTACATCATAAAGTGATAAAAATCAATAGTAATAATATTATATTTATAGTTAATATTGCAACATCTAAGATGATCATTTAATTATTACAAACTACAAAGTATGGATTAGAAATGATACGGGTACCATCAAACAAAAGTCATAAGTATAGAGTGCTTATAATTGTAGGTTATTCATAGTGGATTATGAGTAAGCTATACTATATAATGAAGGTGAGGTGGAATAAATGGATTATAACAAGGAAAGTCTAAATGAATTAGTTGAAGAGATTACAGGAACAAAAGATATTAAATTAATGGAAATACCATGCGTGGATTTATACATGGATCAGGTTACAACTTTTTTTAACGAAAAGCTTGGAAGCCTTAGAAGAAATGAAGAAGATAAAATTCTTACAAAAACTATGATTAATAACTATACTAAAGGTAAAGTTTTGATGCCAGCAAAAAATAAAAAATATACAAATGAACATATGATTCTGCTGACACTTATCTATAATTTGAAGCAGACTATATCAATTAATGATATTAATACAATGTTTGATCCTATTATTGATATAAAAGCTCCTCAAAGTATGAGTATTCCATTAAAAGATTTATATAATAACTTTTTAGCAATTAAAGAAGTTCAAAATCAAGAGTTTGCAGGAGATATTGATAAAGATACCGATTTTATAAAAGAGAAAATTAAAGAAATGGGAAAAAAGGATGGGGAGTTAATAGAATTAATACTAATGATATTGCTACTTATTAATAAAGCTAATATGCAAAAGAGAATGGCAGAAAAATTAATTGATAACTTTTTGAAGAAAGAATAATAAATTTTGTACATATTTCATTTATGTAGTTCTGATATAAAACTTTTCTAATGTAAAATAAACTATTAACACTTATTTTATTTAAATATGCTTATAAAAAGTGTTTAAAATTTGAGGTGATTGTAATATAATGGTATATAACCAGTGAATTAGTTTATGAAGATTAAGGAGATGAGCATATGTCAAAAGTTGTAGAAAAATTTTTAAAATATGTAAGTTACGATACAAAATCTGATGAGGAATCAACTACTGTTCCAAGTACAACTGGGCAAATGAAACTTGCGACAGAATTAGTTAAGGAATTAAAGGCAATGGGGCTAAAACAGGCAAGTGTGGATGATAATGGATATGTAATGGCGACTGTTCCCGCAAATGTACAAAAAAACATACCAACTATAGGATTTATAGCACATATGGATACTGCACCAGATATATCAGGAAAAAATGTTAATCCTAAATTTATTGAAAACTATGATGGAGATGACATAATATTAAATAAAGAAAATAATATAGTACTGTCTCCAAAGGATTTTCCAGAATTAAAGAACTACGTAGGGAAAACACTTATAACCACCGATGGAAACACCTTACTAGGAGCTGATGATAAAGCAGGGATTTCAGAAATAATGTCTGCTGTAGAATACTTAATAGAAAATCCCCATATTCCACATGGTACTATTCGCATTGGATTTACACCGGACGAAGAGGTAGGTCGCGGTGCAGATATTTTTGATGTGAAAAAATTTGATGCAGATTTCGCATATACTATGGATGGAGGAACTATCGGAGAACTAGAATATGAAAATTTTAACGCCGCAGGAGCAAAAATTTGTATTCATGGAAGAAATGTTCATCCAGGTTCAGCGAAAGGAAAGATGATTCACTCTACACTTATAGCAAACGAATTTGTAAATTCAATGCCACAAAATGAGACACCATCAAATACAGAAGGTTATGAAGGATTCTATCATTTGATTAGTTTTAATGGTGAAGTTGAAGAAACAAAACTTCAATATATTATAAGAGATTTTAATAGTGAAAGATTTGAAAATAGGAAGGTATTTATCAAAGATGTAGCATATAAACTAAATGAAAAATATGGTAATGGAACAATTGAAATAGATATTAAGGACCAATATTATAATATGAAAGAAAAAATAGAGCCAGTTAAACATATTGTAGATACAGCATTCTTGGCTATGAAAGAAGTGGGAATAAATCCTATAATGCAGCCGATTAGAGGCGGTACGGATGGCGCAAGGCTTTCCTTTATGGGGCTTCCAACGCCCAATATGTTCACAGGTGGCCATAATTTTCATGGTAAATATGAATTCATTCCAACATTTTCTATGGAAAAAGCTGTTGAAGTAATACTTAAAATAGTTGAGTTATATGCTGGTAAATAATGCTGTGAATCATCCGAAATAATGAAAATAAATAACGATTTACAATAAAGAAAACAACCATTATATTTTTATATAATGGTTTCTTTATTATTAAATCATCTCCTGCGGAGCTGCACAGCTTCGAGAAGATGCATTAACGACTTCAGAAGGAAATTTATGCTACCACTTATAGAAGTGGTAGATTTCCCTTCTGAAATATCGTTAAACAATAATATTAATTAAAAGTTTGTTAACAAATTTGTCACCAAATTGTAACATAAAGGTCTTAGAATGTAATTAAAGATAAAACATAAGCCAAAATAAAAAAAAGTATATATAAATCAAATTTATTATAATGTTTGAGGGAATAACAGTTAATGACTAATATCTATACACAGGGATAAATGAGGAGGGAAATAATATGAGCGACGGTACAAATAATAATGAAATGAACGAAACTATAATCCATAGTGAAGGGCTTAACGAAAACCTTACGGTAAATGTAGTTAATGATGGGTATAACGAAAAAGAAAGTGAAAACATTAATCCTAAGTTAGAAAATAACAATTATACGGAAGTAAACAATAAAAAGATGAAAAAAAATAAAGGTGGGATGAGTAAGAGAATATTATCTTACATAATAGTAGGGGTAATATGTTCTACACTTGGAGGTGTAGGTTCTGCTGTTGTAACAATGAGTATGATGAAGGATACAAGCACTCCTGTTACGCCTAAAGAAACTAATACAACGGCTTCTAGCAATTCAAGTGCAAAGCTTATTTCTGCTAATAGTACAGAAAATTTAACTACACCTGAAATTGTAAAAAAGGTAGGACCCGCTGTAGTTGCAATTTCTACAAATACTTCTAGTGTAAGTAGAGATGTTGGTAGGCAAGCTCAACAGCAAGAAGGTGTGGGAACTGGGATAATATTTAGTAAAGATGGATATATTTTGACTAATTACCATGTCGTAAGCGGGGCTCAGAACATTAAAGTTATGCTTAGTGATGGAAAGGAAGTTTCTGCAAAAGTAATCAACTATGATGCTACAGCTGATGTAGCTGTAATTAAATTGGCTGACAATACTAAGGTTCCAGGTGTGGCTGAATTTGGAGATTCAGATACGCTTCAAGTAGGAGAATCAGTTGTGGCAATAGGTAATCCTTTAGGGAAAGAATTACTGGGATCTGTTACTACAGGTGTTATTAGTGCAGTTAATAGGCAAATAAGTATTGAAAATAAAGATTTGAAGTTTATTCAAACGGATGCAGCAATTAATCCAGGTAATAGTGGTGGCCCGCTTGTGAATTCTAAGGGTCAAGTTATAGGAATAAATACTGCTAAAATAGGTCAAGAAGGGGTAGAAGGATTGGGTTTTTCAATACCAATTAATACAATAAACCCTAAAATTGAAAGTTTGCTTAAACCGATTCTCAACATAGGAATTTCTTGCAGAGACATCACTGAAGATATTTCAAAGGAATATGATATTCCAGTGGGAGTATACATTGCACAAATTAAAGAGTTTAGTGCGGCAGAAAAATCTGGAATGCTAGCAGAAGATACAATTACAAAGTTCGATGGTAAAAAGATTAAAACTGTGGAAGAAATAAATAAGATTAAAGGTACACATAAAGCAGGTGATGTAATTAAAATAGAATTGGTTAGAAAAGGAAATACAATAAAAGTAAATTTAACACTTTCTGAATAAATTCAATGTATATGGTAAATAAAAGAAACATGGAATCGTATGATTCCTTGTTTCTTTTATTTATTAACGAATTTTTAAATTTAAAACACATAAAAAATATCTTTTGTGGGAAAATAGCAGTGAAGGAGTGATGATAATGGAAATGAACACCAGAGATACTATTATGAAAAAATTATTAGACGCACAAGAAAATACTAGAGATTATCAATCATTTGCAAAGGAAGTATCGGAAGAAGCAGTAAGTAATACATTTAGGGAATTTGCAGAACAATCTGCAATGCAAGCTCAAAAATTACAAGAATTGTTAAACATGCATGATGGTAAGTAGCAATATTAGCTATCTAAATTAAGTTACCCATAACTCATATTATATTAAGCACTAAAAGTGATAATTAACAAGGGTAAAGCCACTTGGCTCAGTGAGCATCAAGTGGCTTTAAATTCTAAGGTTTATAAGTTTACCCGTTGTTCTTTAATAAGCCCTTTTCTATATGCTGTAAGAAGTGACTCTAAATCTTTAATTTGATCCTGAATATCGAGGCCTACATCCGTATCTATTACACGTATACGATTTGTAGATTTTTCTAGAACTATAGTAGAAGAAAGAATATCCTTACCTTCATCGATAGCCTTTTGCGTAGATTCAAAAGGTGCATGGGATGCTAAAAGCAATCCATAGGAATTATAAATAAGGGTATAACCAGCAATGCCTGTTTCTGGTTGGTAAGCCTTAGAAAAACCACCATCGATAACTAAAAGTTTACCATTAGCTTTTATAGGACTCTCCCCTTGTATAGTTTTTACAGGAACATGACCATTTATAATATGTGAATCATGTGGGGGTAATTCAAATTCAGTTAATATATTATTGCATATTGTTTCATCATCCCTATATTTATAGTATGGATTTTTGACTTCTGTATGAGCGCTTTTGTCATTTATAAAATATCGCTCAAAGGTAGTCATTTTATCCTTCCCAAATAAAGGGGAATTACAACCACACCACAAATACCATATGGTGTCCAAAGCATAAAGCTTGGATTCTGAATTTGCTTTGCCAAAATAGGCTTCTCTTGCTACTCGTTCAGTTCTATCTATATAGGATTTCCCACTATAAGTGATATTATCTATTTTCATTTTCTTAAAACTACCATCATCATTCAGTGCAACGCATCCATGATAAAGCAAATTGGAGTTATATCTTAAGTACATACTACCTTTAGAATATAAGAAATGTATATGCTTTTGGAGCTTTTCACTATTTGAGAAAGAAGATTTAAGTTTGTCAATAAGTTCCCTTTCCTCTTCAGTTAATTTATAAGGGTCACTTGGATCTATAGTTGGAAAATTAGTATCGTTTAGCGTATATTCTTTTCCCGCAATTTCAATGATACCCTTTTCATAGTCTATCTCATCAAGAAGTAGCCTGTCCTGCATTTCATAATTAGGACGCCTTTTTATTATCGCGCCTTCAAGCTTAAATTGAATTATAGAAATGGCTTTATGCATTTGAGACATTAGTTTAAGGTCTTTTTCTCCATAATTATCTTCAGAAAGAACTTTAGGTTTAAAGGATTTACATGGGTCATCCTTATAAAAATGTAGAGCGAAGGTTGCCAGGGGCAATAAGTTAATGCCATAACCTTCTTCGATAGTATCTAAATTTGCATACCTCGTTGAAATACGAAGAACAGTAGCAATACAACTTTCAGAGCCGGAGGCTGCTCCCATCCAAAGTATATCGTGGTTACCCCATTGTATATCGATAGAGTGGTAATGCATAAGGGTATCTAAGATTACATGAGCTCCAGGTCCTCTATCATAAATATCACCTAAAATATGAAGCCTATCTACAGTAAGCCTTTGAATTAGGTTTGAAATAGCAATTATAAATTCTTTAGCTCTCCCAATTTTAATTATGGTTTGAATAATTCCATTGTAATACTCCTGTTTATTAAAAGTGCTTTGTTGTTCGTGAAGTAATTCTTCAATAATGTACGAAAAATCTACAGGCAGTGCTTTCCTGACTTTAGATCTAGTATATTTTGAGGAGATGGTTCTACAAATTTTAATAAGTTTATGAAGAGTGATTTTGTACCAATCGTCTATATCATCCTCTTCTTTAAGCGCTAGGTCTAACTTTTGTTCAGGGTAATATATAAGGGTTGCTAGTTCTTTTTTTTCACTATCTCTCAGTGAATTACCAAAAATATCATTAATCTTTCTTTTGATTACGCCAGAGGCATTCCTAAGAACATGGTTGAAGGATTCATATTCGCCATGAATATCTGTAAGAAAATGCTCAGTTCCTTTAGGTAGGTTTAAGATAGCTTGTAGATTTATTATTTCGGTACAAGCATCTGGAATTGTGGGATACTTGCTAGCCAACAACTTAACATATCTCAAATCTTCCTCTATAGTATCAATTGGTGTCTCACTAGAAAATATCATTTTTGACTCTCCTTTATAATAGAAATAATTCTATTGTGTAGCCCATTTAATATAAAGGCTACAGTTAATAGTATAATACATTATTATAGATTATTGTAATATTAAAGCAAAATATTTTTTTATTTTAAATATAGATTAATTTACAAAAATATGCTTTTGAAGGGGGCTTGTATTTGAAACAGGTAGAGTTTAAACAATAAAAAGTGCACTGACTTATGCCAATGTACTTTTTAGTATAGGTAAGATATCTCTTACTATTTTATAAAATTTGATTTTTTAATGAGACTTTAGGAGTTTTCAGTAATAAATTAGCCCTATCAATAGCTTCTTCAACATTACTGCAGAAATTTTCTTTTCCTAGAATATCTATAAATCCATATTTTTCAAGAGCATTAGTAGGCTGTCCTTGAAGAGTTAATATTATTAACTGAGTGTGATGTTTTGTGCAAAGGGAGTAAAGCATTTTTAAAGCGTGGTATCCCGTAGCATCTATAGCAGGTACATTGGACATTTTTACAATTAAAATTTTAGTGGGAATACCTATTTCTCTAATAGCATGTACAAATTTATCTGCTGCACCGAAAAAGAAAGGTCCATTAATTTCATATAGAGATACATTTTCTGGAGTTTTTATACTATCTATAAGCTCTATTTGGTCTTCGTCTTTATGTTCATCAATAATAAATCGTACATCTGTAACATCTGCCATTCTTCTCATAAATAGTAACGATGCAAGAAGTAAGCCTACTCCTATAGCGATTACTAAATCGAAGAAGAGTGTTAAAGAAAAAGTAACTAAGAGAACTAAGGCATCACTTTTAGGAGCTTTAAATATTTGTTTAAAGGATTCCCATTCTCCCATATTGTATGACACTATAATTAATATTGCGGCCAAAGACGACATAGGTATAAGTTTTACAAATGGCATAAACAATAAAAGTATTACGAGTAGTGCCAAAGCATGAACAATACCCGCAACAGGAGTTCTGCCACCATTTTTTACATTAGCTGCAGTTCGTGCTATTGCACCAGTTACAGGAATACCACCCACAAGACCAGAACAAATATTAGCAAACCCTTGAGCTACAAGTTCCATATTAGATCGGTGTGAACCACCAATCATACCATCAGCGACTACTGCAGATAGTAAGGATTCTATTCCGCCTAAAATTGCAATTGTTAGAGCTGGAAGCATGAGTTCCTTTATCATACTAAAAGAAGTATGAGGAAGAGAAATACTAGGCAATGAACTTGAAATTTCGCCAAAACGACTTCCAATAGTTTCTATATTCAAATTGAATACAAGGGTTAATATAGTGGCTATCACTATTGAGATAAGCGTACCTGGAATTTTTTTATTTACTTTAGGCCAAAATATAATTATTAAAAGTGAAAGAATACCAATAATCATACTTTGCATGTTTAAAGTGTTTAAGCTATTAAAGTAAGCAATCCATTTAGGAATAAAGTCTGCAGGCACGGTTTGCATGGTTAGCCCAAAGAAGTCTTTAATCTGAGTGGAGAAAATAATAATAGCGATACCGCTTGTAAATCCAGTGGTAATAGGGTAGGGAATAAACTTTAACATACCGCCAAATTTAAGAAGCCCCATTATTATAATAAAAATGCCTGCGAGGATTGTAGATACAATTAGACCGTCAATGCCATATTTTTCAACAATACCAAATACAATAACTACAAAAGCACCAGTAGGACCACCAATTTGAACTCTGCTTCCTCCCAGCAAAGAGACTACAAATCCACCGACAATTGCTGTGTAAATCCCTTTTTCGGGAGAGACACCAGAAGCTATGGCAAGAGCTATAGATAAGGGGAGAGCAATAATAGCAACAATGATTCCAGCAACAAAATCTTTGATAAACTGCTCTTTAGAATAATTTTTTAAACAGGTAAATAGTTTTGGGACGAACATAATTTTCACTCCTCTATTTTAACGACATTTCAGAAGGGAAGTCTCCCACTTCTATAAGTGGGAGTTACATACCCTAACAAATAAAAAACTTCAGTGGGAGTATAAATCTCCTTTTGAAGTCGTTAATACATCTTCTACGAAGATGTTGCAGCTCCGCAGGAGATGATCTAATTAGTATTCGAATATTAAAAATAACTATAAAAGAGTATTGTTTTAATTAGCATTCGAATATTAAAAATAGATATATAGAAGTATTACTTTACTCCAAATATAATTATTTTTAATATTATTATACTTAATATTACTTTACTCCAAATATATTAGTTTTTGATATTAAAATTTTATAAATAATGAAAGCGTATTTAAGTATACGTGATAATAAATACTATATAACATGTTTATTATATCATATTTTACACAAAAAACAATAAAAAGCATATATTTTGTTATAAGAGAGAATATATGATTTTTATTGATTTGGTATAACATTTTTGATACAATATTGAATGTTAGATAGGCGTGTGAAAATAATAATTCCTATTAATGCTAAACTAACATATAAGGGGACATTTTATGGAACAAAATGAATATTTGTTAAATATACATTCGTTATATAATCTAGCAAGATATGCTTTTTTAAAAATTGAATCTAATTACGCAAGGATGGTAGAAACTTCAGGTATAACTTTGCCACAACTTAGAATTCTTTGGATTATCAAAGTGTTTCCGGGAATTTCACTAAGTAGCGTCGCAAGGATTGGATGCTGGACTTCACCTACTGTTAGTAATATGATTAAAATTTTGATGAGCAAAAAGTTGATATTCAAAGAAGAAGCTAATAATAAAAAGGCATATAAATTTCAATTAACAGAAATGGGTAATTGCTTTATTAATATAAATAAACAGGATAAGAAAAAAAAGATCTATCTTTTTGACTTAATAGGCTTATTTTCACATAAAGAATTAGATTTTATTATAGAAATTTTTACTGGAATTATAATAAAAGAAAAGAAAGAGTTTATTTTTGATTATATTGAGAAGATTAATGAAATGAATTTAAAGATTGATTTAACAGATTTTGATGCAAATGCAGTTAGTATTATAAAAAAGACTATTAGAGTATATAACCTTTTAAGAACATTCATCTTAACTATTAAAAGCAATCATAGCGAACCACTTAAGGAATTTAATGTAACTTATGCTCAGCTTAGAGCATTGTGGATAATTGCTGCATTCCCAGGTATTACATCAAGTGAATTAAGTGAAATTAGCTTTTGGTCACCTTCTACAGTTCATGTAATAGTAAAGAATTTAAATAGTAAGCATTTTATTCATAAAGAAAAAGCTCTAATAAAAAATGCCTATTACTTAGATATATCTCAGCAAGGTGAAATGTTAATAATAGAAGATTATAACAAGAATCAAAAAACTTTACTAATCTTTGAAGAATTGAAAGAGATTAGTCCGCAGGATATTGTAAAGTTAAATTCTCTTTTAGTGAGAATGAATGATAGATTAGGTAATTACAAAACAGAAGAATACATAAAAAAAACCTTTGCTTTTATCGAAAGTAGTGCATTGGGAGAGTGAAAATTTAGGGTCTGTTTAAGAATGCTGTTGATAATTTAGTAAAATAAAGGAAGCTATAATGGGGTCCTTTATTTTATATTCTAATTAAATTTTATAATTATTTAAAATTTAATAAAAGTTAATTAGCTAAAGGATAAATTTAAATAATATATTTTTGAAATAATACATAATTTCAAAGAATAAATAGCAAAGTAGTATAGTACGCTTAATAAATTCATAAATTATTATATAAGGATAAATTTGCTTTAATAATTATATCTATTATAATTAGATACATAAATAGTTAATAACTATTAGATATTCTATAAAACAAAAAGGTGGTATAGAAATGAATAAAACGTTAAGAACAATTGCAATTGTCGCAGCAATATTTCTAGTAATAACAATGCCTATTATTGGAGGTTACAATAAAATTGTAAGTTTAGAACAAAAGGTAAAAGTGACAGAAGGAAACATAGATACACAATTGCAAAGAAGATCTGATTTAATTCCTAATTTGGTAGAAACGGTGAAAGGTTATGCTTCTCAGGAAAAAGATATATTTATAAAAATAGCAGATGCCAGGGCTAAACTTGCAGGAGCAAAAACGGTGCCAGACAAAGCACAAGCGGATAGCGAACTTGGAAGTGCAGTTTCAAGGCTTTTAGTAGTTGTAGAAAACTATCCGGATTTAAAATCTAGTCAGAATTTTAGGGATTTAACGGTAGCTCTAGAAGGTACAGAAAATAGAATAGGAACAGCAAGGCAAGATTATAACACAAATGTTTCTAATTACAACAGCACAATTAAAAAATTTCCTACCAACGTTATTGCAGGGATTTTTAGATTTGATGAAAAGGCATATTATAAGGCTAGTGAATCAGCTAAGGTAGTACCAAAAGTTGACTTTACTAAGTAGGAGATAGAATATGAAGACTTATCTAATGAAATTAATTAGGAACATTCATAATTTTTCACCAAACATGATTACGAAAGCAAAAATGAACACAAAAATTATTTTTGCAGTTATGATAAGCGTATTTTTACTGAGTCAAGTAACAGTTATGAATATAGTGAATGCAGAGACCGAATATCCTAAAGCTACAGAATTAAAGTATGTTAATGATTACGCTGGAGTAATAGATAGTAAATCTGCAGAATATATTTTGTCAGTAGGTAAGGAATTAGAAGCTAAAACAGGTGCACAGGCTGCTGTTGTGGTTATAGATTCGCTGCAGGGAGAGCCTATAGAATCTTATACTACTGGCATTTTCAGAAGTTTTGGTATTGGACAAAAGGATAAAAATAATGGGCTATTAATTCTATTATCAATGAAGGAAAAAAAGTGGAGAGTAGAGGTAGGTACAGGTCTAGAAGGGGCTGTTACGGATATATACTCCTCAAGAGTTATGAATGATTTTGCAGTGCCAAAATTTAAGCAAAATCAATATGGAGAGGGTCTTAGGGCAGCATATTCAGTTTTGTCAGATAATATAGCTAAAGAATACAATGTAAAACTAGATAAGAACGTTAATGTTCCACAATATGTTGAAAGTTCAAACGTCTCTAAAAAGGGAAGTGGAATTCTAGTAATAGGATTTATTGTATTAGTTTTTCTTGACTTTGTTCTTAACAGAGGAAGAATAACTAGATTTATTATTACATTGCTATTTTGGAGTTCAATCGGTAGACGTGGTGGCGGAAATGGTGGTGGCTTCGGAGGTTCCGGAGGTGGTTCTGGAGGCTTTGGAGGCGGTTCATCAAGTGGCGGAGGATCTTCTGGAGGTTGGTAATAAAATAATTTGGTGGAATTAAATATTAAAAAGCAGAAAAACAATGTGTTTTCTGCTTTTTAATATTTAGAAATAATCACTATGAAAGCTTTTGAGTGGTATTGGTATCGAAGGGATAATTATCAGGTTCTCAAGTGTTATTCGCAACCTCTGCATCCATAAAGCAGCATAAGCAAACGAATTCCCATGCTTTAAGTTTACCTTTTCTTTTCACAAAACCTGTTACTCTTGCTATTTCTTCAATAATCTCCTCTTTTGAAAAACATCTTTTAATTTCAGCTGCAAAATGTTTCATATCTTTATCCAATTTTAAGTTTTATTCTATTTATAAATCGCTTATAAATCAATAGCAAAGTTTATTTAAGTTCTGGCCAATATTCTTTATTTGCTATAATTAACGCATCAAGTACTTTACGTGCTTTTTCAGCAGATACTACTGTTCTATTCAAAGTTAGAGCTTGTAAAGCTTTTTGATATGAACCTTCCATATATGCATCAACAGTTAGCTTTTCATAAGCTAATTGTCCCTCCATTAATCCTTTATAGAAAGTAGATATATTTCCTACAGCGAGTGGTCTTGGTCCATTAGCTGTCATTACAGCTGCTACTTCTACCATTGCATCATCTTGAATATTTGAAATCGCACCGTTATTTTCAGTTATTACTATATATATACGTTGCTTATTATAAGCAATAGACTGGGCAACTTCTATCATGAATTCACTATGTGCATCATTGTGTACAAGTACAGAACCCCTTGAAGTACCCACTTGTGTAACTCGTATACATTCTTCAAATACTTTTCTTTCTCTACCATCCATTACTTCATTAGCACGAGTATAATTTGGATCTGAATGTGCTACTTTTTCGCTTGGATATAAATAATATTGTAAGTAGGTATTTGGAAGATACTCTGGGAAGTCTTTAAGCATCTTTGAAACATTCTCATAAGTTGCAAGCCAAGATTTGTCGCGTTGCTCTGCATCAACAGGCTTAAACCCATTTTCACATATTAATTCTCTTAACTTCGGAGCTAAGTCTGTTCCATCTTTATCAAATAAATGTGTAAACCATCCAAAATGATTTAATCCAAAGTAAACTGGTTCAAACTCACTAGAATCCATTCCTAAAATTTTACCGTAAGATCTTAATAAATTTACAGGTTGATCACATATGTTCAATATTTTTTTATCATCCGGGAATACTCTTCTAACTGCCTCTGCCACTATAGCTGCTGGATTTGTATAGTTTAAAATCCATGCATCTTTTGAGTATTTACGAATATCATTAATAGTTTTTATCATATCACCTATAGAACGTAATCCATAAGCAAATCCACCTGCACCACAAGTTTCTTGTCCTACAAGCCCCATACTTAATGGTATTTTTTCATCTTTTTCACGCATTTTAAATCCGCCAGTTCTCATCTGCATAAACACAAAATCCACGTCTTTATAAGCCTCTTCTACATCTGTTGTATAATAAAATTCTAATTCTGGATAGCTTTCTGAAAATAACACCTTTGCAAATTCACCAATAATTGATTGTCTTTGCGCATCAATGTCAAACAGGACTAACCTATTCATTGGGAATGTTTCTTTCATTTTACATAGGCTTTGTAATAGTCCTGGAGTCCATGTACTTCCTCCTCCAACAAGCGTTACGTTAAACTTTTTCAATTGAATCACTCCTATTTAAATTATTTTACTGATTTTAAATTGTAAATATAATCATCTACCATGTTTCGTATTTTTGTAACTCTTCCCCCATAAACAATATGAATTGTATTTGGATCAGGAATAATTATCCCATTTGGTTTTGTCTTTTTTATTAAATCCTTATTTATTTTCGAACCATCCATTAACTCAACACGCAAACGTGAAATGCAGTTATCTACTTCCACAATATTGTCAAGACCGCCTAAGCCTTCAATAATATTACGTGCTGAAATTTTATCATCACCCTTTAACGCTTCTCCAGTTCCCGTTTCTTCTTCAGAATCTTCAAAGTCAGATTCACTTCTTCCAATTGTCATTACGTTGAATTTAGAGATAATAAAGCTAAATGAGAAATAATACATTGCAAAGAAAATCGGACCTAAAAACAAGTAAATAACCCATTTCGTTTGTGCACCTTGTAATACTCCGAAAACAAACCAGTCAATGATTCCACCCTGAATATTTCCAATAGCAGCATGAAACATGGCAGGCACTAAAAATGAAAGACCTGCAAAAACAGAATTCACAATCCATAAGATAGGAGAAATAAATATGAATGTAAATTCAATCGGTTCTGTAATTCCTGTTAAAATAGCCGCAGTTAAACCAGCTAAAAAGAATTTAATCACTTTGTCTCGTTTCTCTGGAAGAGATTTACGGTAAATAGCATATACTACAGCTGGCATTCCAAATGCCATGTGTAAGATTTTACCTTGTGCTAAATACTGTGTTGCATTTGTTGAAAACTGTAAATTGTTATCTAGTTGATAAAGATAAATCTGCATTGCACCAACTAAATTATTCCCATCGATGGTTTCTATCCCACCTAATGCCGTAAAACGGAAGGTTTGGTTTAAAATATGATGTAATCCTGTAGGATTGATGATCTTTTCTGTAAACCCATAAAGAAAAACTCCAAATAATCCTGCTTCACTGATAAGCTTTCCTGTGGAAATAATTGCTGCATTAATCGCTGGCCAAACAAATGCTAGTATCATACCCACAATTACCATGATAAGTGCTGAGATAATTGGAACAAATCGCTTACCACTATAAAATGATAAGGCTGGATGTAATTCCGTTTTTCTGAATTTATTATGGATTAGCACTCCCATAAGACCAGCTATAATACCGCCAATCACATTCATGTTATAGACAAATATTCCAAGCATATTTGTAAATAATGAATTCTTCAAGATTGCATCCACTTGACTCATTGATTTATTCGCCGTTAAATATTCAACAGTTGTTGTTAATGGTGTAAGTCCTTGTATGCTTAAAATATAACTTATACCAACAAGCATTGCAATATAGCCAACAACTGCAGAAAACACTGCAACTTCTTTATCACGTTTTACCATTCCTAGTGGGATTGCCATAGCAAACAATAAAGGAAGTTGTGCAAATGGTAGTCCGGATACTTTACGGATAAGTCCTAAAAAGATTTGTAATGGCTCATTTCCTAAAAATGGTACCGATTTAATAATGTTTGGATTCTGAAGCGCTGCAGCCAGCCCCAAAAATATTGCCATAAAGGACAATAAAGAAATTGGAAATAATAATGACTTTCCAAAGCTTTGAAAATTCTTCTTAAAATTTGACATTAATAGCCCCCTAATATTTAGTTTAAATTTTAAATCTATATTTTTAATTAGTTATAACTAAAAGAATTCTATTTTTTAATTATAATGTTTAAAATTTCTTGTGGTTTAATAGTGTAGGTTGTTATCTTCTCTAATTTGTTTTCTGTTGGAGTTGCTAAGTAAGTTTCTTCTGTGAAAACAAGTGAAACATTCTCATCCTTAGGGTTAAACATCCGTATAAAAAGATCATTTGTTTGTTCTGTAAGCTTTAGTGCAGATACAACACATCCATTTAAATCCAAATTTAAACTTGTATTAATATTGGTTGTAAATCTAGGTACATTAACATTAAAACGATTAAATTCCTTTAATTGATACCCCATAATAGGAGTTAAAAATTCTTTTCCTTCAAAAGCTTTATTAACCTTTGGCTTATGGAAAGTAAATGCTAAGTTAAATGTAAATTTTTGATTTTGAAGTTGATTATCTGGTGTTTCAATTTCAATGCCTGAAGGTCTTCCTGGCCGATTTATAAGTTCACGTTTTCCAAGGTGGGAAAAGCATCTAAATAGTGTAATATAAATGTTTTTATCGTAAACCTCATATTCTTTTAATCCACAGGCAAAAATAGTTCCTTGCTTATCTTCATTTTCTAAAGAAATATAGGATTGAAAAGTTTCAATAGAAACAGGTTTTTCCACCCATTTTTCCTCTTTCCAAACTGAAAGTTCTTTATGGTTATACACAGGCTTTTTAACAACAGATAAATGAGAATCTACCTGGACTGTATCGGAAACAATCTCTGTATTAAATACCAATCGATACCTGGCATCCATGGCCATATTGGTATGCCTTATTTGCACATAACCTTTTGCATCTCCTTTATATAAGGTTATGTTAACTTCAAAACATACCTCTGTGGTAAGCGTGCCTTCTGCTCTTTCCTTAAGGTCATTTGGTACAATATAATTAAGCTTATATTTGAGTACTTCTAAATTACTACCTTTAATGGTAGTAATATTTGTAATATTAACATTTTGATGATTTATAAGTATATCTTTGTGTGGCGGCGAATAATCATAACTATCACCTGCATCCCCACTATTCTCAATGGAAATTACATTTTGTACAACTTGACCGGTAGATTTATTTTTCAATGATATTGTATTTTCCTGAACTAGCAGTTTATAAAATTCATTTTCAATGGATTCATCATTGTTTATATTTATCTGCTTATTCCCCTCAAGGTCTTTATAACTTAAATAGCGAATACTAAGCCCATCTATTGCATCTATTTTTACTTTTACTTTATTTTTATAGACTTTTATATCCAATAAGCGAGCAGCCACTTGACGATCAATAAGTCCAGCATCAACCAATTCTTGTTCTAATAACACATATTCAATATGATTACTTGCTTCATCTAGGATCTCGAAATTACTTGAACGCGTAATCAATTCAATTTCTACAAATTGATCTTTTCTTAAATGCGGTAAAAAGTTGTAAATTGTAATGGTTTTTTCATCTTGATTCTTATTTCCTAAAGAGATTAACCTCATATACAACTCAATTTGTGTATCCACGGCCTCTTTCACATTTAGTAATCTTTTCTTAATATCTTGATTTACATAATCTGAATTACAACCGCCTATACTATCATGAGCATGAGCACCAAACATCTGTTTATAACATTTAGCGAACAGTGCATGAGGGTAGTCTAATTTTAAATGCGATGCTAAAACTGCTAAAGGTTCTAAAATATTGTACATTTTATATTCAATTTCAGTATTAAGTAGCTTAATATCCATCCTTGTAGAATTGATGGTTCGATGAATTCGTGCATGCTTGCTGTGGATAAGCTCTCCTTCTACAACTTCAAGATTACAATCCCTTAAAGAATCCACGTAACTCTCAAAATCACTAACGCTTATATTATCGTCGGAATACATTTTTTTTAAGTGTTTTATAATAAGATGTATATCTTTTTGGATAGGCATCTGATCGTGACCATTCATAACAAGCCTGGCATTACCTGCACTGTAGTTATCTAGTACCCCTAGAATTTTCCCCGTACGCTGCTTCAAAGCATCATAATCAGACTCTAAATATTTGGCTCCTTGATAACCAGTGGCAAGATTAATTCCATAAATTCTACTTCCATCAATTCCTTCCCAAATAAAGTCTGATTTTGGGGCCATTAATTCACTAAACCCTCGCCAAAAGACTGTACTTTCAATACCAAACTGTTTGTAAATTTGTGGCATCTGACTGGAATGCCCAAAAGTGTCTGGCGCATACCCAACTTTCATCACGTCTCCATATTTAAGTGCGGTTTTAATCCCATAATATAAATTACGAATTATTGATTCTCCATGGACAATAAGTAAATCTGTTTGGGTGTACCATGGTCCAGTGCGAAGCTGTTTTGACTGTACTACCGCCCTCAACCGATCTTCCCATTCTGGTGCCACCTCCAAAAAATCATCTATCATGACACTTTGACCGTCTAATATATATATAATATCTTCATGTTCCTCTAAAAACTGAATTACTTCCTGGAAATGGTTTCTGAGTAGCACCTGTGTTTCATCTTTTGTAAAATACCATTCACGATCCCAATGCGTATGCATAAGTATCTTTATATCTCTTTTCATTGTGACCCTCCTAACTGCGTTGTAACTCTTTACATTTTCATTATACGAGGTTTTATTACCTTGTTATCTCCAAGTTTACGGATAATTATACATAAAATCGTGCAAAAAAAAACATAGTAGCGGTTCTACTATGTGAAAAGACTACAATTTATTTTTTTATAATACCTTGGCTATTTGATCAATAAGCTCATTTACCATAATAATCATATGAATTTGTTGTTCCCTAGAAATACCATCTAGTTTATCCATATTAACTTCATGGTAAAAAACACCATCACTAATTTGAGCAAGGCTACTATCTTTTTTAGTAATTGATACCAGCTGCATATTGTAACTCTTAGCTTTCCTTGCTATTTGATTTATCCTAAGAGTTTCCCCAGAGCTTGAAAAAATAACAATTACATAATCCTTAAATTGATCAAGCATTTTTATTTCGCTAACCAATACTGTAGGAATTCCGAGGTATAATAGCTGTCTTTGAAAATATTTAGCTGAGATTTCTGATCCTCCAAGACCATAAATCAATAATTTCACATAACTCCCTTTGAAATATTTAATAATATCTTTTGCACTTTCGAAATTTATTTTTTCTAGAAAAAATTCTGTTTTATTAATACGCTCTTGACTGTGAGTTCCGATAAATGATAAATCTTCTTTAATTGCATACTTCAGTTCACTATAACCATTAAACCCTAAAGTTTTGCATGCACGATTAATGGTCGCTTGCGATGTAAAACTTTTCTCACTTAGTTCTATAACTGACAACCGAGGGATAGAATTAAAATGTTTTTCTAAATAGTCAAATACTGCCTCTTCACTTTTAGAAATTTTATTAATAAACCTACGCTCTTTCAATTTATGAATCACTCTATACTGCAAAGCTCTCCTCCTCTAATCTTCCACCCACCTGGTTCGTGCTCTTTCTTGTTAAAATGGAAGATTCTCATCACTTATTTCATTATTTTCAACTAATCCATTTTCAAAAGCCTGCTCACATGTTATACCAAAAGGAACCCCAATAAAAGTATATCATACTATACTCAAACATCGCACATGTATAAGGTACTTTTTATGACATTGTTCATTATGCAATTTTAAGAGAATATTGGATTAATCTGACACAAGTTCAAAACTTATAAATGGAAATTACAAACTAAGAAGTTGTTTCGTATCTTTCTAATTTTACTTCATAACAGCCACAAAATAGTAGTTCCGATTTTGATTTATAGTTCATCAAGAATGGAAAATGCTGTCTTGTGGCTGTTTTTTTACATGAATGGGTGCCATACCCCAACATGCTGTACCACTTGTACTACTTTTACGAATGTAAGGTTTTGATTATACGACTCAAATATATTTGAAATTAAAAGCGCCAATTACTTGTTGGTTTTATTTATTGGATATATATTTAATATTTTCATTTTTGGGAATAGATAGATTCAAAAATTTTAATGTATTTTTATTTATATACACTTCTGTTTCTTCTGAGATTTTAACTGGCATATTGGATATGTCCTTACCCTTTAGTACGTCCGCTGCCATGTTTCCTGCTTCATATCCTAGCTTATAATAATTAATTCCTACAGTAGCTAATGCGCCAGATTCCACTGAGCCTTTTTCAGATGCTATAACAGGTATTTTTGCCTCCAATGTGTTTTTTACTATTATAGGCATGGATGACACTATTAACTGATCAGTTGGTGCATATAAAACATCTATTTTTTTCAGCAAGCTACTTATGGCGCTATTAACCTCATTAGTATTTGTTACTCCGCAAGTAATAACTTCATATCCTTTAGCGACTTTTTTTAGTTCATTTACTTGTACTTCCGAATTCACTTCACTTGTATTATATAAAACTCCTATTCTTTTGGCATTAGGCATCAATTCCTTTATTAACGCCAATTGTTTTTCCACTGGCAAATAATCTGAAGTGCCTGAAACATTGGTTCCTGGCTTATTTAAAGACCTTACTATTCCAGCCTGTACAGGATCAGTAACAGCCGTACTTATTATGGGAATTTTTTTTGTAGCATTATATGCCCCTTGGGCTGAAGGGGTAGCGATTGCATAAATTAAATCTTTCTTTTCAGCTGTAAATTTTTTACCGATAATTTGAGCTGTAGTTATATCTCCTTGGGCATTTTGATAATCAATCTTTATATTGTCTCCATCCTTATACCCCTTCTCCTCTAAGGCTTTTATAAATCCCTCTCTGCTTTGATCTAGTGCAGTATATTCTACTATTTGACTTATACCGATATTTATAACTTTCTCCTTTTTATCTATTTTTGCACAACCTGTTAACATACATGTAATTATTACTGCGATAGCTACAATTTTTTTCATAATAATCTCTCCTTTATACTGCATATTCAAATTTTTTCAATATGTTTTCTATTGTTAATTTTTTCTTCTCAGCTTGGTTTAAATCTAAAAGAACTTCACCCTTGTGTAGCATTATTAGTCTAGTACCATACGCAAGTGCATCCTTTAAATTATGAGTTATCATTATTGTAGTAATATTTTTTTCTTTTACAATCTTTTGAGTTAACTCCATTATCTCATTAGATGTCTTCGGATCTAATGCTGCAGTATGTTCATCTAGTAGCAATAACTTAGGAGTAGATAAACCTGCCATTATTAATGATAACGCTTGCCGTTGACCCCCTGATAAATACTTTACCTCCACATCTAAAAGTTTTTTTAAATCTAATGATACCCCATTTAAAAGCTCTTCCAATTCATTAGTTTTATATCTAAGACAATATTTCAAATTAATTAATTTCCCCTTATTCAAAGCCAGAGATAAGTTTTCTCTAACGGTCATGGTTGGACATGTTCCTAATGACGGGTTTTGAAAAACTCTACTTATAATTTTTGTTCTTTTATGTTCAGGCATTTTAGTCAAATCATTTCCTTCAAGAAAAATATTACCTGATGTTTCTTTAACTAATCCAGAAATTATATTTAATAATGTGGACTTACCCGTTCCATTACTACCAATTATTATTATAAATTCCCCTTGTTTAACATCTAAATTAATGTGCTTAAATAACACGTTTTCGCCTAAATATGAATTATAAAAACTTTTTGATAAATCTTGTATTTTTAACATCTAAAAGCCCCCTTACCGTTTTGGTTGTTTCACTTTTATTTCTAGCCCCAATTGTTATAAATAAAATTATTACAAAAGATGTGACCATTTTTAAATCCATAGGTGTAAGTCCAATATTCATAGCTAAATATATGGTGATTTGGTAAATTAGAGTTCCCATAATCACACTACTTGTCTGTTTTATAAACTTTCCATTTCTAATAATAGATGATCCAATTATTATAGAAGCTATACCTAAAACTAATGTACCTATACCCATAGATATATCTGAAAACCCTTGATATTGGGCCATCATACCTCCAGAAAAAGCTACAAGTCCATTAGATATCATAAGTCCAAATATCTTTATTTTTCCTATTTCTACTCCAAGTGATTTAATCATTTGTGGGTTATCTCCAACCCCTTTTAATGAATATCCCAATCCCGTTTTTAAAAACATATCAATGATAATTTTAAATATTACAACAAAAATTAAAGCTACAATTAAAGGGTTAAAATCGAAAAATATATTTGTATCACTAAAAATAGGAATGTTTGCTTTTCCCATAATTCGTAAATTTACAGAATATAAAATCCCCATTACTAAGATACCTGAAAGTAAATTTGATATTTTAAATTTAACATGGAGTATTCCTGTTAGTAACCCTGCTATACAGCCTGCAACTAGCGTAAGCACTGAACCTAAAATAGGAGAAATTCCACTTTTTAAGGTTACAGCTATTATTGCTGCTCCCAAGGAAAAAGTTCCATCAACTGATAAATCTGGGAAGTCTAAAATTTTATAACTTATATACACCCCCAATACCATGATTGATAAAATTAAACCTTGTACTAATACACCTACTACAACTTCCATTAAAAAACCTCCTTCTAAAATTTAGGTAAGATATTTAAAATACAAAAAAAAGTCACATGGAAATCCATGTGACTTAGGATAATAAACAAAAAAAGCCACATAGATAATCTATGCGGCTTTTTTCATATAACTAATGAAAAACTTACAATCATAGCCAACATAGATACAAATCATTTGATGCAAGCATCAATGGACCTGTACCTATGTTTAATTTCCAGGTACAAATCCTATCTAAATTGGCTAGTAAAGACAAATTGTATTTTTTGATTTAATAAGTTTTTCATAACTAATCTCTCCTTAAAAAAATATTATATTTACAATACCACAGTTTCTCTAAATAATCAAGCTATAGTTTATAAATTCAAAATCACATAAATAAAAGCACTTATATAATAAGTGCTTTTGTTATTCCCCATCTATACAGCTATTTGATACCTAAGTAGTGAAATAATTATTTTTGTGAATTCAAGAAATTCTTTTTATATTGTATTATAAAAATTAATACTACTTATATTGAGGTTCTTGTTTTTGAATATATTGCTGTCTTCCCTTTAGAGTATCCATTGCAGAGTCAAGTTGTTCTGCAATTTGTGTAAAATCATTTTTTGCTTGTTGATCCTCTGTTTCTAGAGAAAAAGTCTTCATTGTAGCAGAAGCGCTTTGCATTCCTGCAATTGCTTGTTGCATTTGAGTTCCTACAGTCATAGTGTTCACCTCCCTTCAAGTATATTTAGCCTTTAGGTTTAAATATTATTGCAGCAATAAAGCCAAAGGTTATCGCAGCACAAATTCCTGAGCCTGCTACCTTGAAAATACCAGTAAATATGCCTATAAATCCTGTTTCCTGCGCATCAATTAGGGCCCCTGTTACAAGAGTATTCCCAAAGCTGCTTATAGGTACAAATGCACCTGCACCTGCAAGCTTTACTAAAGGGTCATATAAACCTAGTCCTCCTAAAATTGCTCCAATTACGACTAATGTGCAGGTAGTATGTGCAGGAGTAATTTTAAAAATATCCATTATAAGCTGCCCAATAACACAAATTAAACCACCTATTACAAATGCAAAAATAAACTTATTCATAATTAAACTCACACCTCTTTTTTACATTTCTATAGAAACTGCATGAGCAATGCAAGGTATGCTTTCCTTTTGCTGATAGGATATGGGAGACATTAAAGCACCAGTTGCAACAATTAATATTCTCTTTAATTCCCCTTTTCGCATACGGTTAAGAAAATGTCCATAAGTTACAGTAGCAGAACAACCGCAGCCACTACCACCAGAAAAAACTGGTTGATCTTTTTTATATATTAAAAGTCCACAGTCTGTAAATATATCTGGTGGCATTTCTATACCGTGTTTTTTTAATAAACTAATAGCAAGCTCATGTCCTACCTTTCCTAAATCACCAGTAGCAATAAGGTCATAATAGGAGGCATCAATATTTAAATCTCTAAAATGTGCTTCAATGGTATCTACAGCCGCTGGGGCCATAGCCGCTCCCATGTTAAATGGATCTGAAATCCCCATATCAATTACTCTCCCTATTGTAGAAGAAGTAATCTTAGGACCAATTCCTTCTCCGCCAAGTACTGCGGCTCCAGCCCCAGTTACTGTCCATTGAGCTGTAGGTGGTTTTTGTCCACCATACTCTGTAGGATATCTATATTGTTTTTCTGCAGCAGCATTATGGCTACTTGCAGATGTTATAACAAATTTAGCTGCCTTACTTTCTATCAATTGAGCAGCCATAGCTAAGCCTTCCATGGAACTTGAACAAGCACTAAAAATTCCTAAAAAAGGTATCCCTAAAGTTCGTGCAGTAAAACTACTAGATGTAATCTGATTCATCAAGTCTCCACTTATAAAAAAATTAATATCTTCATTTTTTATATTTGATTTTTTTATTGCTCTTGCGCAAGCGTGTTCAAGAAGAATTTTTTCTGCCTTTTCATAGCTATTCTGTCCAACCCATAAATCTTCATGAATTATATCAAAGTCATCAGCTAAAGCACCATTACCTTCAAAAGGACCACCAACTGCTGCAGAACCTAATATTATAGGTTTAGAGTTGAAAATCCATGATTGATGTCCTTTTATCACCTACATCGCCCCCAACCATATTATTGTAAATTTTATCGTAGCAACCACAAAAGCAGAAAAAACTCCATAAACAATAATCGCTCCAGCAAGCCTGAACATATTTCCAGCTACCCCAAGTACATATCCTTCACTTCTATGCTCAATTGCAGCAGAAGCTATAGAGTTAGCAAAACCTGTAATTGGAACGGCAGACCCAGCTCCAGCCCATTGACCAAGATGGTCGTAAATTCCAAGCCCAGTAAGTAACGCTGCAACAAAGATTAAAACGACTAATGTCGGACCAACCGCTGTTTTTTCATTAAAATTATAGTAAGTAATAAAGAATAACTGTAAGCATTGACCAATGGTGCATATGATGCCACCTACTAGAAATGCTTTAATACAATTTTTCACAATAGGTCTTTTAGGTTCTATACTTTTTACTAATTCATCATATTGTAGTTGAGTTGGAGTTAGTTTTTTCTTTTTCATATTGGACATTATTTCACCTTCTAACGTAATAAATATGGTTCTAGTTTTTCCAAGATTTCTTCTAGATTTTCAGCATTTTTTGAGTACATAGCTTTTGATTCTTCATTTTCTGTTTCTAAAGCAAAGGATATAAGGTCTGCCTGACTTTTTTGAATACTAGCATATAGCATTTCTTTAATCTGTGATTTTGGTACTTGTATCAAATCATCGAAAAGATCCAGATATAAATCTCCGGAAGAATCTACTTGGCCAATAAAAACATTCTCAAGTGCTACTCCTTTGTTTTCTAACTCAGTTTTAAGCCAACTTTTATTAAGTCCAATATTAGTAAGACCCTCATTTAACATAGTTCCATCTAAAATAATTGTCTGTGGTTCAGTCTTAGATGCAACTTTTGTTCCTAAATCATATGAAGTAACAGGTTTTTTATCAGCTTTTAAACTAACATTAATATCTCCAGTTGTTTCCATAACAGCAAATTCAACATCGGCTAAATTAAATGCTTTTTGGGAACGCATTTCTTGCATAAATTCTTGACCGGTCATTCTTTCTTTAGCTAAATTATCTTCCATAACTTTACCATTTTTAATTAATACTCTTTCCTTACCATTTATTATGTTGTAAATCCATTTACTTTTCATTGAGGCATAATCTAAAATAATAGGGATTAATACCCAAACAACTAGTGCTGTTAGTCCAAAGTAAATGTTAGCAATGATACCTACTGAAATTAAAGTAACTATAAGAGCAATAACTACATAAGAAATAAAATCAAAAGGAGTAACCTTAGATAAGTTTCCTTTTTTCATAAATCTTGTTAAAATCAATGTTACAAAAAATAAAATTATTGAGTTGAATAATATTATCAACCAATTATTCATCATTTCACCTCACTTAGTCACCTTTGTATTGGGGCTCTTCAAACTCAATAGAGCCTACTTTTTCTTCTAAAGTTATTTTTATTTTACTTATTTGTTCAAATGCCTCAGTATAAATAGTCCTAGCTTCTTTATCGCGTTCCTGCAATGAATATAATCTTAAAGTAGCTTCAGAGCCCTTTAAAGCTGCTAATGTTTGTTTTACCTTAGAACCAACAGTCATATGAATCTCCTTTATATTTTTTAAATTTGTCTTACCTAGTTTAACTAATATACTTAAATTTAATTCATTTAATTTAAAATAAAATGTGCAATGACTCAGAAAAATGATAAAGAATGCTTAGAATTATTAATTATCCCAAACTACGCCTTTTGATTTTCACATAAATTTGTAGCCGTTATAACATATAAATAATGAATTTGGATAAAATAGGCGGGTATTGATGTTGAAATAATATTTTTTATTTGAAAATTATTGTTATATTTTTAAAACCCATATCTGATAGAATACCTTGTAAAAGTAATTTGGTATTAGCGTTAGCTGCGTCTAAAAATCCTGTCTTTATTAAAGCAGCTTCAACTTTAACTTTTTCAACACTGATTTCATTTATCATATCTTGCATACTAAGCTTGTTAAACATTGAGGATTTTTCATCATAAATGAATAAGTCTTTACTATCTATTACATGATCTAAGATTTTAGCTTTTTTTAAGGTTATAGTAATGCTCTCATTAGTGACAAGAATATCTAAATCTTTTAAATCTACTCCGGCTTTAATATAGCCATTGTATTTTATCAAAAAGGATTTCTCAGTAAATGGAATAGAGTAATCCTTCAATTTTTTATTATTTTTTAGAGATATTATGTTTGAATAATTGTACATTAATGTGGAAAGTTCTGAAATTTTGGACAATCTTTCGGAGATAACGGTAGAAGTTGTGATGTTATCATTGTTAAATTTGATTATAATCGAATAAACCATTATTGCCCCGATTATTAAAATTAAAAAAATAAGTTTATTTTTGCGATTTAGGGGGTTACAGGCTGATTTTAAATTCATATTAATACAACTCCTTACAATATATGGTAAAGATTAAAAAAATTTAAAATAAGTAAAAAACAAGTACAGTTATTGTATTATATGGTATTTAAGCATAGGTTTAATACTAAAAATATAGAAAGAATTAATAATTTTAATTAAAAGGGAAACTTATTAAAGTACTTGGATGTACCATAATTCTATGCAAACGGTTGCATTAATCTGAAAAATTATGTATAATGATTTAAAAGATACAGTTATAATAAATGCAAAAAAATAACCAATAAAAAATTAAATTTAATAATTGTTTAGTGTTAAAAAGTATAGGAGGGAAAATTAATGGATATTAACAATCTTCCAAGAGTTGCTTATTTTTGTATGGAGTATGGACTACAATCAGACTTTAAAACTTATGCAGGTGGACTAGGAATACTTGCAGGTGACCATTTAAAAGGAGCTAAAGATTTAAATCTACCACTAGTGGGAATAGGGCTCAAGTGGAAACAAGGATATACTGAGCAACTTGTAGATGAAAATGGAAAAGTATACGATACATATCATAATTATAATTATGATTTTTTAGAGGATACTGGGGTAAAAGTAACTGTTAAAATCAGAAATTTAGATGTAGTGTGTAAGGTTTGGAAATTAGAGGAATTTGGGAATAACCCAATATACCTTTTAGATACTGATATACCGGAAAATGGTGACAATTGGATAACAGGACAGTTGTATGGGTGGTTTGGAGAAGAAAGAATTGCTCAAGAAATGGTATTGGGCATTGGGGGAGTAAAAGCTTTAAGAGCAATGGATATTCCTATAGATGTATACCATTTCAATGAAGGGCATGCAGCACTTGCGGCTACAGAACTTATTAAAGAAAAAATGCAATCAGGATATAGCTTTGAGGAGTCTTGGAGTAAAACTCGTGAAGAAGTAGTATTTACAACTCACACTCCAATAGTGGAAGGCAATGAATCTCATGATGTTTCCAAATTAGAGTACATGGGAGCATTTAATGGATTAACTAGGCAGCAAATGATTAGATTTGGTGGAGAACCATTTAATATGACAATAGCAGGACTTAGACTTTCGAGAAAGGCTAATGCCGTAGCTCATCTTCACATGGAAACTGCAAATAAAATGTGGAAAACTGTTGCTGGAAGGCCATCTATTATTGGTATAACTAATGGAATTCATAAACCTACTTGGGTAGATGATCGAATCACTAAGGCGTATGAAGATAATGGGGACTTATGGAGTACTCATATAACTGTTAAAAAGGAATTAATAGCATTTATTAAAGAAAGAACGGCAATAACGCTTGATTCGGATAAGTTACTTATTGGATTTGCAAGAAGAGCTGCACCGTATAAGAGAAGCGATTTGATATTTACTGATGAAGAAATTATTTCTCCGCTGCTCCAAAGTGGAAAAGTTCAAATCGTATTCTCAGGAAAAGCTCATCCCCTTGATGATATAGGAAAAGAAATAGTAGCAAAACTTGTAAGAATGATGAAGAAGTATCCAAATAGTGTAGTATTTTTAGAAAATTATGATATGAATATAGGAAGGATGCTAACTAGAGGTTCAGATGTTTGGTTAAATAATCCAAGAAGACCTTTAGAAGCTAGCGGAACTTCGGGAATGAAAGCTGCGATGAATGGTGTACTTAACTGCTCTATTCTAGATGGGTGGTGGCCGGAAGCTTGCAAGGACGGTGTAAATGGATGGCAGTTTGGAGATGCAGTGGGTCTTGATGATTTATCAGAAGTAGAATTAGATAAACATGATACAGAAGCTCTTTATGATACTTTAATAAATAGAGTTATGACTACCTATTATGATAATAGAGAAAAGTGGATAGAGATGATGAAAGAAAGTATTAAAACTACAAGCTATGAATTTTCAGTAGAGAGAATGTTAGACGAATACTATAACAAGATGTATATAAAATAAGATATAAAAACAACTTCAAAACTATGGTTTTGAAGTTGTTTTTGTTGTGAAAATTATTATTTTACTTCTACAATCCAGCCTTCAGGAGATTTTATTTCTCCGAATTGGATTCCGTAAAGAGTATCATAAAGCTTTGTAGTAACTGGGCCCACTTCTGTCTCGCTGTGGAAAACATGAAGGTTACCGTTATATTCTATACCACCGATAGGCGTTATTACAGCAGCAGTTCCACAAGCACCTGCTTCTTTAAATTCACTAAGAGTATTTATTGGAACATCTCTTTCTTGTACTTCCATTTTTAAATATTCCTTTGCGAGGTAAAGTAATGAGTGCTTAGTTATGCTGGGAAGTATTGATGGTGATTTTGGAGTTACAAATATATTATCGTTTGTAATTCCAAAGAAGTTTGCAGAACCAACCTCTTCGATGTTGGTATGAGTTGCTGGATCAAGGTAGACACAGTCAGCAAAACCTTTTTCTTTAGCTTTTTCATATGCAAGAAGGCTTGCAGCATAGTTTCCTCCAACCTTTACATCTCCGGTTCCATAAGGGGCAGCTCTATCATAGTCATCAGATGTCATAAAGTTTACTGGGGCTAGTCCTCCTTTGAAGTAAGCGCCTACAGGGCAACAGAATACTCCAAATAAAAATTCAGGAGCTGTACTTACGCCAAGGTTATCACCAATACCTATCACATAAGGCCTAATATAAAGTGTTGCTCCGGTTCCATATGGTGGAACAAATTTTTCGTTTGCTTTAACAACTTGTATACATGCATCAACAAATTTTTCAACGGAAATCTCAGGCATGAGAACGCGTGAACAACTGTTCATCAAACGCTTGGCATTTTCGTAAGGTCTAAACAGTTGGATACTGCCTTTTTTTGTACGATAAGCTTTTAAGCCTTCAAAACATTGTTGACCATAATGAAGAGCTGTTGAAGCTTCACTTATAGAAAGCTTGTTATCTTCAACTAGTTTTCCATCATCCCATTTGCCATTCTTCCATATTGAAATATAACGTAAGTCTGTCTTGCTATAACTAAAACCTAATTTACTCCAATCGATGTTAACATTTTCGGTCATATTAATCCCCCCATTTTGTAATTTTTTGATTTAAAAAATGTTTTATACAACAGCAGAAAGATAATAATAAATTCTAAATGCTGTAAAAACTCGTATAAGATAGAATATGAGTATTATTGTAACATAAAATATGTACGGCAATAGCATTTTCAGTATTTTAATAAGCTAAATTCAAAATATTTATAAAACGAATAAAAAGTTGCATTAATGCAACTTTTTATTGATTATTTATATGTTATTTTGAGATGATTAAGTTATTAATTTGAACCTTCGGGAATATTATTTTTATCTTTACTCTTATTGCTATTGATATCATTTAAAGGTTGAAAACTTGTGCTGTTTTCCATATTAGCTATTGCGTCATTTACCTTTTTGTTTTTAGTCTTTTTATTTCTGTTCATGAGTTATATCTCCCTTCATATTTTGCAGTGGGTATATTAATAGCATAGCCAGATTTTTTTGTAATATGTATATATAAATAGCAAAAGTTCAAACCATTTTAACTTGCAGAATGGATTGAACTTTTACTAAAATAATTTTTTGAAGCAGTTTTTGCATATAGTAGTTTTACCCTTATTGGCTGAAATACATTCATCCTTTGACACTGGCTTTCTACATATTTCACATATTAGTTTTGAGGTAGAACTGTTAAGATCCACAGATTTTGGCTTATTTACTTTAGCGCCTATGGTGTTTTTTTTATTTGAGGGTGGATCGTAATTTATGGACTGCTGTTTTTCTTTTTTTTCAACTATTGCGTAATTCATAGCATATGTACTTTCACCAAAAAGTTCTAATTCAAATCTAGGATTTTCTTTATCATAAAACTCCTCAATAATAAGTCTTGTAACTTGGGCATCATTTACTATAAGACCACTTTTCTCTATACCGTCGAAAATACTTTTTGTTATGTTGTTTGTATCAGGATGTCTTTTTATACTTTTATAATATACCTTTAGAACGGCAATAAGAGATTCTGTTAAAAAAATATTGGAATTTTGAATTCTGCATTGATAAGCGATTTCTTCCTCATACAGAGCGTATCTATCATGGTACTTCCCAGAATTATAAGGTAAAATAGCTCTGCCATTCATGTTGAAAAGTTTAAAATTAGATTTTGAAATGGGTGAGCCTTTTATTATGACCTTTGCGTAGGTGTTGCTCATATGTTCCTCCTAGGATCTATTAATTAAACTTTCTATAATATAATCACGTACAATTATATCATAGAAAGAGAGATACTAAGCTTAAATGTATTTATGCACACTTGATGTGCTAAAGTTAATAAAGTATAATTAATTTATGTTGTTAACAGATGTAAACATTCATTGAACACAAGGTTCAGTGAACATAAAGTTCTTAGAATGTTTTTATGAATATAGAGAAAAAATTATATAAACTATATTAAAGGTGGTAAACGCAATGGAAAAGAATATTAAAATACTTGCAATTGAATCGAGTTGCGATGAGACAGCGGCGGCAGTAGTCGTAAATGGTCGTGAGATTCTATCAAATATAATTGCATCACAAATTGATATACATGAAAAGTTTGGAGGTGTTGTTCCTGAGATAGCATCTAGAAAGCATATAGAAGCAATAAGTGCTGTAGTTCAAGAGGCATTGGATGAAGCTAAAGTTACATTAGATGATATAGATGCAATAGGAGTAACTTATGGGCCAGGGCTAGTAGGAGCACTACTGGTAGGAGTTCAATATGCTAAGGGACTCGCATATGCAACTAATAAACCGTTAATTGGAGTTAATCATATAGAAGGTCATATAAGTGCAAATTTTATTCAATATAAAGAACTTGAACCACCATTTATGTGTTTGGTAGTTTCGGGTGGACATACATTTATTGTATATATGAAGGACCACGGTGAATTTGAGGTTATGGCTCAAACTAGAGATGATGCAGCGGGAGAAGCCTTTGATAAGGTAGCTCGGGCAATTGGGCTAGGATATCCTGGTGGTCCTAAAATAGATAAAATATCAAAAGAAGGCAATGCAGATGCTATAAAATTTCCAAAAGCTAAATTTCATGAAGCTACTTTAGACTTTTCTTTTAGTGGAGTTAAATCTTCGGTGTTAAATTACCTGAATAAAATGAATATGAAGAAGGAAACAATTAATGTACCGGATGTGGCCGCATCTTTTCAAAAGGCAGTGGTTAATGTTTTGGTTCATAATGCTTTAGAGGCATGTAAAATTAAAGGTGTAGATAAAATAACAATAGCGGGTGGTGTGGCATCGAATTCTTGCCTTAGAGAGACAATGATAAAAGAAGGGCAAAAGAAGAATATAAAAGTTTTGTTTCCAGAAATGATACTTTGCACTGATAACGCAGCTATGATTGGAAGTGCAGCTTACTTTGAATTAATTAAAGGAAGAATTTCGCCGCTAACGCTAAATGCGATACCGAACTTAAAACTTGGAGAAAGATAGGATAATATAAATATAGGGTTACTAAAGAACAAACATAGTGAATTTTATATAAAAAAGGAATGCGGATATATTACAATATATCTGCATTCCTTTTTGAAAATATCCTTATAATTCAATATCCTTTTCCGCAAGCTTCCTGTTAATGAATCTTTCAACTATTAGTAAAATAATCGCCATTGTGGGTACTGCAAGGAACATTCCAAGAACCCCAAAGGTTCCACCACCTATGAGTATGGCAAGGATAATAAGTAAAGGGCTTAAACCAACAGATTTTCCAAGGATCTTTGGCCCTAAATATAATCCATCAAATTGCTGAAGAATAATAATGAATATAAGCACCCAAAAAGCTTTTATAGGGCTAAAGAATAGAGTAATAAAAAAAGCAGGAACCATTCCAATTAATGGTCCGAAATAAGGAATCATATTTGTAATTCCAACTATTAAGCTCATAAGTATAACATTAGGAATCCTAAGTATACTAAGTCCCACAAAGCATATAATACCAATAATAACAGAGTCAATAAATTTTCCGATAACAAAACCTGAAAAGATATAATTGGCTTCTTTACTAAATTTTATAAAATCATCTGCGTTTTCTTTTTTTAAGATAGCATAAATTAGTCTTTTTATATTTAATATTAAGGATTCTTTATCCTTTAAAAGATACAAAGATACAACAAATCCAAGCAAGAATTTCATAAAAGAAGAGGTAAAGCCTACGGCTGTTAGCAGAGCAACGCTGATACCGGTATTTAGATATTTACTTAAGTTAGACATAAGTGTTAAGGTAGTTTCGTCTAAATATTTAGTTATACCATATTTATCAAGCAATTGAACCTTATCAATATTTTCATAAAACCAAATTCGAGTTTTAGATATATATTCGGGAGTTGAAACTGTTAATTCGCGAATACTTTCACCTATACTAGGCGTTAGTATAGTGATACTAAAAACTATTATGCCTAAAACACATATGTACATAATAAGTAGAGTTAGATTACGCTTTGTATGAAACTTTTTTTCAATATTGACCATTATGGGGTTTAATAAGTAGGCTATACCGAATGCCCATATAAATGAACTTATGTATGATATAAAAATACTAAGGGCATTGGTAACTAATTCTATGTGGTATACTATTCGAAATAAAATAAGCGATAATAAGATTATAGGGATTAAATTTAAATAAGGGATTTTTTTATCTTTGAACAAGTTCAATTCACTTCCTTAATTAATAATTATTATTTTAGCAATAATACGATGATATAAGTATATCATAAATATAAAATTTAAAAGATATTTATAACATCTTTAAGGTTACTATAAGGTTTATAGTAGCTATTTTTGTTTTTAAGGGACAGTTAACAAGTATTTAAGATTAGCAATTAATATTAATTGTAAATATCATGGATGTTTACAAAATATTAACAATGCAATTATTGACTAATGGTCATAAAGGTATATAATGAATAAGTGTAGTGAACAAATGACCGACGGTCATAATTTAAAATTGAAAACTAGGTGGTAAATGCACTATGAAAAAAGATAAAACTATTAAAGAAAAACAAAGTAAATCAGAAATGAATAAGTTAAAGAAGAAAAAGAACCTATACGATTCAGCTTATGAACTTTTTACAACTAAAGGGATTAATGACACTGCTATAAATGATATTGTAAAAGGAGCAGGAGTTGCTAAAGGAACTTTTTACCTTTATTTTAAAGACAAATATCACATTATTGACTTGATAGTTTTAAGAAAGAGTTCAAAAGTTTTAAAAGAAGCTATTGAGGTATCTATGAATAAGGAGTTTGAAGAATTTAATGATAAAGTAATCTTCTTTGTAGATTATATAATTGAATATTTAAGGGAAGATAAAAAGCTTTTAAGGCTTATATATAAAAATCTTTCTTGGGGTATTTATAGAAAGGTGATAGCAGAACCTTTGGAGTACAACGAAATGAAGGAAATCGCAAAAGTATTTATGGATAATATAGTGAGCGAAACGATGTGTATAACGGAAGCTGAAAAAATATTATTTATGATTATTGAACTAACAGGTTCGGTTTGCTATAGCTCAATTATTTTAGAGGAACCTGATACTATAGATAATATGAAACCTGTGTTATTTAAAACTATTAAGAAGGTATTACAAAATTAATTTTCTAAGAGAGGGGTGACCTAATTGAAAAAGTTCGGACATTTTATAGCTAAAAACAGGATAATAATTTTAATTATTTCTACATTACTACTGGTTCCATCCGTAATTGGAATGGTAAATACAAAAATAAATTATGATCTTCTAACCTATCTACCACAAGAACTTGATTCCATGAAGGGACAAAATATTTTAGATAAAACATTCTCAAATGCAGCCACTTCAATGCTTATTGTTGATAATATGGAAGCTAAGGATATTTTAAAAATAAAAGAAAAGGTTTCAAAGGTTAAAGGTGTAGAAAAGGTTATTTGGGTAGATGATATTTTAGATACCACTGTACCTAAGGAAATTTTGCCTGATGAAATTAAAAGTTCTTTTTATAGTGGCAATTCTACTATGTTAATAATTAAATTTAAAGAATCAGCATCTTCAGAAGCCACTCAAAATGGGATAACTAGTATAAGGAAGGTAACAAATAAACAGTGTTATTTAAGTGGTATATCGGCAATTGTAAAGGATACTAAAGATTTATCGGATAAAGAAACACCATTTTATGTAATGATTGCAGTAATACTATCAGTCGTAGTTTTGTCTTTAACAATGCAATCGGTTATAATTCCATTTATTTTCTTGTTAGGGATAGGGTATGCCATATTATATAATATGGGAACAAATATATTATTAGGGCAAATTTCTTATGTAACAAAGGCATTAGCAGCAGTACTTCAACTTGGTGTAACTATGGATTATTCAATATTTTTACTTCATAGATACGACGAGGAAAGAGAACTTATGCCAAATGATCATATAGGAGCAATGGGAGATGCTATAGCAAATACCATGGTTGCTATATCAGGAAGTTCACTAACAACTATAGCAGGTTTCTTAGCATTATGTACCATGCAGCTTGCATTAGGTAAGGACATTGGGTTAGTAATGGCAAAGGGTGTTTTACTAGGGGTTGTAACTACAGTGACGGTATTGCCTGCATTAATTTTAGTATTTGATAAACCTATTCATAAATTTAGTCACAAAACAATATTACCTGAATTCAATAAAACATCAAAACTGGCTACGAAACACTATAAAATAATCACTATAGTATTTTTACTTGCATTTATACCAGCTATTTATGGAAATAACCACACTAAGGTTTATTACAACTTAGATGAATCGCTACCAAAGAACTTGGATTCTATCGTGGCAACAAATAAACTAAAGAAAGATTACAATATGACTTCAACACACTTTATTGTAATAAATGATAAGGTTGAAACTGATAAAGTCAAGGAAATGGTAAAGAAATTAGAAAAGGTAGATGGAATTGACAAGGTACTTGCTTCAGATAAGTACTTAGGACCACTTATTCCAGAAAGCTTTATCCCAGAAGATATTAAAGCTCTTGTTCAAGAGGGCGGATATAAACTAATAATGGCAAATTCTAAATATAAAGCAGCTACAAAAGAAGAAAATGATCAGATAGATGAAGTAATTAAAATCACAAAACAATATGATCCGAAATCAATGGTTTCAGGAGAAGGACCTCTTACTAAGGATTTAACTGAAATAGCAGATGTTGACTTTAAACATGTTAGCATAGCATCTATTGGTGCGATATTCGCTATAATACTTTTAGTATTTACATCTGTATCTTTGCCAGTAATTCTGGTCTTAGCTATACAGCTCGCAATATTCATAAATATGGCAATTTCATGTTATATGGGAAATGTGATTCCATTTGTGGCATCTATAGTTATTGGAACTATACAGTTAGGGGCTACAGTTGACTATGCAATATTACTGACAACAAGATTTAGAGAAGAAATGAGAAATGGATATGAGAAAAGCAAGGCTATGGAAATCGCAGTTAAGGGCTCTGCTAAATCTATCGTAACCAGCGCATTAACCTTTTTCGCAGCTACTGCAGGGGTAGCAATCATTTCTGATATGGAAATGATAAGTTCACTATGCACAATGATGGCAAGGGGAGCAGTAATAAGTATGGGAATTATCCTTTTTGTTCTTCCATCTATACTATTAGTAAGTGAAAAATTAATAATAATTACGAGTAGAAATTTTAAATCTAAACCACAAGCAAGTAGCGAGCTAAAAGCAGAATCAGAAAATTAAGAAGAACTTTTGAAAGCTAAACTATAGGGGAGATGTATTAACGTGAAAAATAAATGTATGTCAAAAAGATTATTAAGTATTGTGTTAATAGGTGCATTAGTTATTCCAAATATGACTTATGCTACTGAACTAATTCAAAAGGATGAGACTGTTTATGTTACGTTAAATCAGCAAGGGGAGGTTAAAGAAAAAATAGTAAGTGATTGGCTTCACTCTAACGAAAAAAATATTGAAATTCATGATAAATCTATATTAAAGGATATAAAAAATGTAAAGGGTGAAGAAAAACCAAATGGTATTGGTGAGAGTTTAATTTGGAAGCTAAGTGGTAATGATGTTTATTATAAAGGAACTACTGATAAAAAACTTCCTATTGATGTAAATGTTAAATACTTGCTTGATGGAAAAGAAATTAAGCCAGAGGATTTGGCAGGCAAAAGTGGAGAAGTGAAAATAAAAATTGATTATAAGAATAATGAAAACCATATGGTTAATATTAAAGGAAAAAACAGAAAAATATATACTCCATTTAGCACTGTAACTGTACTAGATTTACCAATAGATAAGTTTAAAGATGTTAAAATTAGCGGCGGTAAAATAGTTAATGATGGAAATAATCAAATAGTTACTTTCATTTCTATTCCGGGTATGAAGGAAAGTTTGGATTTAGAAAAGAATACTTTAGACTTAAAAGAAAATTTAGAAATTACTGCACAGGCAGAAAACTTTGAAATGGGTCCTATAATGATAACAGGGACTCCCGAACTTCCTGATATGGAAGAGTTTAAAAATGCATCATCTTTAGAAGATTTAACTAAAGGCATTAATGACATACAAGATGCTAGTACCAAGCTAGCTGAGGGAACAGGCAAATTATCCCTTGGTCAAAAGGCTTTGGCTGATAATATGACATTATTTAATGGCGGAGTAACTAAGCTAGAAGTTGGAGCTTCAGGATTAAATACTGGTATGGCGAAGATTGGTGACGGTACGAATACAGCACAAAGCGGTGCTCAGAAGGTGGCGAGTGGATTAAAAACATTTGAGGCGGGCACTGCAAAGCTCGGTAGTGGAGCACAGCAATTTGGATCAGGTACAGTAGAATTTGCTGCAAATTCAAAAGCATTTGCTGATGGAGCAGGTAAGGTAGCATATGGAACAGACAAATTAGTTACAGGTTCTAAAGGGCTTTCAGATGGAGCTAATAAGTTAGCTGAAGGGACTAATACAGTGTCGACTAAAATGGAATCACTAAGTAAGGGACTAGATACAATGGTGGATTCTACAGGATCACTACAGCAAGGTCAAAAGCAAGTAATAGATGGAACAGAGCAAAGCTTAAAAGGTATAGATAAACTAAAAAAAGGTAAGGAATCAGAGATAAAAGCTACGGATTCCTTAATATCAGGAATTGAAAAATTACAGGGACTTGTTGGTTTCCTCGGGAAAATTCCTGGTACAGGTGAAATAGCAGGAAATTTAAATGCTGGATTAGAAAATGAAAAAGGGGGTCTTGTAGCTTTAAAGGATGGCGGCAATGAATTATTACAAGGATTAAATGAACTTGAACAAGGCATATCAAAAATCAAAACTGGTTCAGAACGGGTAGATACAGGTATGGGTCAGCTTCAGGAAGGACAAAAAAATGCAGTGGCAGGGTCAAAAGAATTAGCTAAGGCTACAAAACAAATATCAGATAAGACTGGTGAATTAGCTAAGGGAGCGGGAGGACTTGCGCAAGGCACAGAACAATTAGGGACAGCTGCAGGAAAGCTTAAAATTGGTAGTCAGGGACTCGCAGGCGGAGCAAATAAGTTAAATACTGCAGCTAAAGACTTAAGTGCAGGAACAAAAGTTATGGGGGAAAGTACTAATAAATTAGTGGTAGGATCTCAAAGCGTGGCAGATGGTTTAACAAAATTAAATAATGAGGGGATAAAGCCATTAACACAAGGATCCAGTAAACTAAATTCGGCAGTGGGTGAGCTTTCTGCAGGGTCAGGAAAATTAAAAGAAGGTGCCGATAAATTAGCAAATGGAAATAAAGAATTAGATGAAAATATGAAAAAATTCGATAAAGAGGGTATTCAAAAGATAAGTGGCGGAATTGACAGTGAAATGGGAGATTTACAAGAAATTATTGATGTGAAAGACGAACTTGTAAAAATATCTAATAATTATGGTACATTTTCAGGTGTAGGCGATAAGATGGATGGTAAAGTTAAATTCGTTATGAAAACTGATGGGATAAAAGTAAAGATCGAGGCAACTAAAGAAGATAAAAAAGTTGTAGAAATAAAAGAAGAAAAAAAGGGCTTTTTAACATGGGTAAAGAACTTGTTTGGCAGTAATGATCAAGTAATAAAATAATAATAAATTTAAAAATGAAGATATATACCGATTTAAAACATAAAACATATTTATGGAAATTATGTGTAACAAATGAAAAAAACATTTTAAAAGTAATAAAAGGTATTAGTTTAAATTTAAACTGGTACCTTTTATTACTTTTGTACGTATAAACCATTGCTAATATTTACAAAAAATTCACAACTCAAAGATAAAATAAACATTGTATATTTTAAAATTGTAAACATATAAATAACAGTGTAAAACACAATACAATTCCAGTTGATACACTAATATAAGTGGAGTATAATAATCTAAGTTTCAATGATTTAAAATAATAATTATTATGAATTTAAACGAGGAGCAAAATTATGACTGGCCATAAAAAAATAACGAAAAGAAATTTAAAGTTACTCATTATAGCGATGTGTTTATCTCTAAGCATATTGACACCGAGGGCTTATTTAAATAAAATTAATAAAAATTCGAGTAAAAATATAGAAACTATATCTAGTAAAGATACTGAAATTAAAAGTAAGGATCAAAATACAAAGAATGCTAAGCTGACAAAGATAGCATTCGAGAAGAATAATAATGTTTATCTTTATGATGAAATAAATGAACAGATTAAATCTTTAGGGGATAATTCAAATTCAAAAGATCTATTACGACTTTCTCCAGATAAAACAAAAATAGTTTTTAGAGCTTTTAATGAAGAAAAAGAGACATATCCTCCACATATAATTGTTTATGATATTAAAACTGAAAAATCAACAGAGATTGACATAAATAATAAAAATGTTCAACAAATTATTGAACTCAAGTGGATAGATAATGAAAATATTTTGATTACGGGTCATATTAATCCGTCAGCTTCAGGTTATGCGGTATATAACATAAAAAACAAATTGGAGTTAATATCATGCGAAGGCACCATAAGAGATATTATTATAAATAAAAAAAGCATTCTTTATAGCGTAACACCGCATACATTTCCACAACCTAGGGCCAATTTATATATTAATGGTAATAAAATTTTTGAAAGTACAGAGGATAAAGAAGAAATATATGATGGAGTGATATCTAAAGATGGTAAAATGCTTGCCTTTAGAAGTTTGCTTTCAGGTTCAAAGAATTCGAATGGTGAAATAAGTGCTTACATTAACATAGCTAAAATTAGTAATGATGGAAAATCACTAAGTGATTTAAAGAAGATAGGAATAAACAATGACATAACTGGAGATTTAAAATTTGATGATAAAAATGATATAAGTATTATAGGTGTCGAATTTATATATAAATTAAAAGAAGGCAATATTATTAAGGAAGAAAATAATTTGGCAAAGCAAGCAGAACTTTCTGCTGAGCAACTTAAAAAGTTTAAACAAATTTTTATCAAGCAATTCCCCGAAGAAACTATTTTAGAGCAAACAGTATTAGAAGATATAGATATATATAATGTGGTAACTTTTTAGAATTCGAAACTAACTTAGAAATTAAAGGAGGGTTAAAAATGAATAATAACTATAAATTTTTTAGAAATAAAGATTGTGAATATTTTCCATGTCATGAAGTTAAAGATGATGAAAAATTTAATTGTCTGTTTTGCTATTGTCCACTGTATTTCCTCGAGGAGTGTGGTGGAAATGGAAAATTCGTAAATGGTGTTAAAGATTGCTCAACTTGCATGATTCCACATTCTAAAAATGGATATGACTATATAGTAAACAAGATAGTGGAAGTAAATAAAACAAAAAGAAAATGACTAAGAGTGAGTGGAAATCAATTAATTCAATTTAATACTTACTGCTCAGAGGTAAAAAAAGTATAATTTTTTAAAAAAAGCATTGCATTTGAAACGTTTACGTATTATAATTAAATAAGAGTTAAAAAATAAAATTTAATAGTTTCACATAAATAGAGGTGCAGATAAAGAGGTAATTTTTGAATGATAAGGATATGAACATCCAATGTCAAAAATGAAGTATTTATTTGCCGAAAGAATATTTTGGTTCTTCAATATATTCTTGGGGATAGAAAGTAGTATTTCTATCACTGCCATAAGAATTCTTATGGAGAGCTATTTATGTAATGAAAAGATATTTTTTCATTGCATTAATAGACCTATTACTTTGGTTAATTAAGGCACTGAAAATTCAGTGCTTTTTTTATTTCAAAATATATTAACATAAGGCATTTTCTAAAAGATAGACAAATATAATTATCTGTTGTTTTTTACAAAATTCCTAAAAATTACAAAACAAATAACTACAATGAACGAGGGGGAAAATAAAATGAAGTCTTTAATAAGGTTAAGAATGAGTGCCCATGATGCACATTATGGTGGAAATTTAGTGGATGGAGCAAGAATGCTTCAATTATTTGGGGATGTAGCTACAGAGCTTTTAATTATGAACGATGGTGATGAAGGATTATTCAAAGCATACGATGCTGTAGAATTTTTAGCGCCAGTTTATGCAGGAGACTATATAGAAGCTGTTGGAGAAATAGTAAAGGTAGGAAGTTCATCAAGAAAAATGATTTTTGAAGCAAGAAAAGTTATAGTACCAAGACCAGATATAAATGATTCAGCTTGTGATGTATTAGAAGAACCAATAGTAGTTTGCAAGGCAAGCGGAACTTGTGTAGTTTTAAAAAATAACCAAAGAAAATAATATGCAAGAGAAGTTAATGTAAACTTTTTCAGATGGTGGTTGCTAAAAAAAATTGTGCAAAATTGCAATAATATAGATAAATTATCATAAGCTTATGGTAGATAATAATTATTTTTGCATCACGGAGAACTATAGGGAGGAAACAACATGGAAAAATTAATAATTACTGCAGCTATATCCGGAGCGGAAGTTACAAAAGAACATAATCCAAACGTCCCATATACTGTTGAGGAGGTAGCAATAGAAGCTGAAAAAGCATATAAAGCAGGAGCTAGCATCATTCATTTACACGTAAGGAAAGATGATGGAACACCTACTCAAGATAGGGAAAGATTTAAAGCTTGTATGGAAGCTATTAAAGCAAGATGTCCGGATGCAATTGTTCAACCATCAACAGGTGGAGCTGTTGGTATGAGTAATGAGGAAAGATTACAACCTGTTGATCTAAGGCCGGAAATGGCAACTTTAGATGCAGGTACTTGTAATTTTGGTGGAGATGATATATTCGTAAACACTGAAAACACTATTAAAGAATTTGGTAAAAAGATGATGGAACTTGGAGTAAAGCCAGAAATTGAAGTTTTTGATAAGGGAATGGTAGACATGGCTATAAGACTTCAAAAGAAAGGTTTTATAAAAACACCAATGCATTTTAATTTTGTGATGGGTGTAAATGGTGGGATAACTGCTTCGCCAAGAGATTTAGTATTTATGGCAGGAAGCGTGCCACAAGGAAGTACATACACTGTATCAGGTATTGGTAGATTTGAATTTCAAATGGCAGCTGTGACTATTGTTATGGGTGGTCATGTAAGAGTCGGATTTGAAGATAATGTGTATATTGAAAAAGGCGTACCAGCTAAATCAAATGCAGAATTAGTAGAAAGAGTAGTTAGACTTGCGAAAGAACTTAGCAGAGAAATTGCCACTCCACAAGAAGCAAGAGAGATATTGGGTTTAAAGAAAATATAAAACTGATAATTGTTATATCTTCAGGATAAATAAGAGGAGGTAAAATAAATGAATAAGGTTGTATCTTTAGAACAAGTTAGGCCACTACTTAAAGATGGAATGTCAATAATGATAGGTGGATTTTTAGCCTGTGGAACACCTGAAAAGATGATTGACCTACTAATAGAAACGAATGTTAAAGATTTAACTATAATAGCAAATGATACAAGCTATGTAGATAGAGGTATAGGAAGACTTATAGTAAACGGTCAAGTTAAAAAAGTCGTAGCTTCTCATATAGGAACAAATGCTGAAACTGGAAGACTTATGACAGAAGGGAAAATGGAAGTAGAACTTGTGCCACAAGGAACACTAATTGAAAGAATAAGATCAGCGGGAGCTGGCCTTGGTGGAGTGCTCACACCTACGGGGGTTGGTACTATGATAGAAGAAGGAAAACAAAAACTTACAATAGAAGGAAAAGAATATCTATTAGAGATCCCAATTAAAGCAGATTTAGCACTTGTTTATGCAAGCGCCGTAGATGAAATTGGAAATGCAGTTTATTATGGAACAACAAAAAACTTTAATCCAATTATAGCTACTGCTGCAGAAATCGTAATAGTAGAAGCTGGAAAGATTGTTAAAGTTGGAGAACTTGATCCAGATAATATTGTTACCCCATGTGTATTGGTTGATTATATTATAGGGGAGGCTAACTAATATGATTACAGATAGCAAGCTTGCAAAACAAATTATTGCAAAAAGAATTGGTAAAGAATTAAAAGACGGACAACTTGTTAATTTGGGCATAGGGCTTCCAACCTTAGTTACAAATTATATTCCAGAAGGTGTCCATGTTACCCTCCAATCAGAAAATGGAATGGTTGGAATGGGAGCTTCTCCAGCAAAAGGAGAAGAAAACAAGGATGTAACTAATGCAGGTGGCCAATTTACTACAATACTTCCTGGTGGAGCATACTTTGATACCGCAATGTCTTTCACTTTAATAAGGGGCGGACACGTTGATATGACAGTTCTTGGAGCATTAGAAGTAGACCAAGAAGGAAATTTAGCTAATTGGATTGTTCCAGGTAAAATGGTTCCAGGTATGGGCGGAGCAATGGATTTAGTAGTAGGAGCTAAAAAGGTTATTATTGCAATGCAACATACAGCTAAAGGAACTCCTAAAATATTAAAAAAATGTACACTACCTTTAACAGCAAAAGCACAAGTTAACCTTATAGTTACAGAACTCGGGGTAATGGAATTTACTGATAAAGGGCTTGTACTTATTGAAATTAATAAAGATACAACAGTTGAGGAAGTTAAATCACTTACTGAAGCTGAATTAATCATATCAAAAGATCTAAAAATAATGGATGTATAAGAGGAGGAATTTATTATGAACAAAGGATGTAAATACGGAACTCACAGGTCAATTGAACCAAAAGGTGCATTACCGCAACCAGCAACTAAAATATCAAATGATATGAATATATTTGATAATGAAATTTTAATTGATGTTCAGGCTTTAAACATAGATTCAGCGAGCTTTACTCAAATAGAGGAAGAAGCTGGACATGACATTGAAAAAATAAAATCTAAAATTATTGCAATTGTTGCTGAAAAAGGGAAAATGCAAAATCCTGTAACAGGTTCAGGTGGAATGCTTATTGGAACAGTTGAAAAAATAGGCGAAGATTTAAAAGGAACAACAGATCTTAAAGTTGGAGACAAAATCTCCACATTAGTTTCACTATCATTAACACCTTTAAAAATAGATGAAATTGTTGATATTAAACCAGATATCGATAGAGTTGAAATAAAAGGAAAAGCTATTTTATTTGAAAGTGGCTTATATGCAAAACTTCCAAAAGACATGAATGAAAATCTAGCATTAGCAGCGTTAGACGTTGCAGGAGCACCAGCTCAAGTTGCTAAACTTGTTAAACCAGGTCAATCAGTTCTTTTACTAGGCGCAGCAGGAAAATCAGGAATGATTTGCTCTTATGAAGCAGTTAAAAGAGTAGGACCAACAGGAAACGTTATAGGTCTTGTAAGAAATGAAGAAGAGAAAGCGAGATTAAAAAGATTAGGTCTAAAAATGCAAATAGTTATTGGAGATGCTAGAAACGCTATTGATGTAATGAACACTACTCTAGAGCACAACAATGGATGTGAAGTAGATGTAGCAATTAACATGGTTAATGTTCCAAATACTGAAATGTCATCAATTTTACCGGTAAAAGATGACGGAATAGTGTACTTCTTCTCAATGGCTACAAGCTTTACAAAAGCAGCACTTGGAGCTGAAGGTGTAGGTAAAGACGTTACTATGATCGTAGGAAATGGATACACTAAAGGACATGCTGAAATAACTCTTGAAGAGTTAAGAGAAAATGAAACATTAAGAAAAGTATTCGAAGAATTATACGTTTAATGACATTTCAGCTTCGAAGAAGATGATTTAATTGTGATTTAGAGAATACAATATAAAGCTATATTGTATTCTCTCTAAACCATAATAATATATCAACTACATATTAATAAATTAAAATTATTATACGCTGGAGGTACTAATATGAAAGTTAATAGAAGATTTGAATTATTTAAAGATGTAACAGATGAAGAGTGGAACGATTGGAAATGGCAGGTTAAAAATAGAATTGAAAACGTGGATCAACTTAAAAAATATATACCGTTAACGCAGGAGGAAGAAGAAGGAGCTAGGAAATGCGTTCAAACATTAAGAATGGCTATAACTCCTTATTACTTATCATTAATAGACCCTAATGATCCAAATGATCCAATAAGAAAACAAGCTATACCAACAGGGCTTGAATTACATCAGGCACATGCTGATTTATTGGACCCATTACATGAAGATTCAGATTCTCCAGTACCAGGGTTAACTCATAGATACCCAGATAGAGTATTACTATTAATAACTGATCAATGCTCAATGTACTGTAGACACTGTACAAGAAGAAGATTCGCAGGTCAAAGTGATAGTGCTATGCCAATGGAAAGAATAGATAAAGCAATCGAGTACATTAAAAATACTCCACAAATTAGAGATGTATTATTATCAGGCGGAGATGCTCTACTTGTTTCAGATGATAAATTAGAATATATAATTAAAAAATTAAGAGCAATTCCACACGTTGAAATAATAAGAATGGGTTCAAGGGTACCAGTAGTTCTACCACAAAGAATTACAAAAGAATTAGTTGATATGTTAAAGAAATATCACCCAGTTTGGTTAAACACTCACTTTAATCATCCAAATGAAATTACAGAAGAAGCAAAACTTGCATGTGAAAGGCTTTCAAATGCAGGAGTACCTCTAGGAAATCAATCGGTTCTTTTAAGAGGAGTTAATGACTGTGCACATATAATGATGGAGCTTGTACATGAGCTTGTTAAAATTAGAGTAAGACCATACTACATCTATCAATGTGATCTTTCAATGGGACTTGAACACTTTAGAACACCAGTATCTAAAGGAATAGAAATTATGGAAGCTTTAAGAGGCCATACTTCAGGATTCTGTGTTCCAACATTTGTTGTTGATGCTCCAGGTGGCGGTGGTAAAATACCAGTAATGCCAACTTATATTATTTCTCAAAGCCCTGAAAAAGTAGTACTTAGAAACTTTGAAGGAGTTATAACTACTTATGAACAACCAACTAGTTATACTTCAGATTGCAAATGTGAAGTTTGCGAAGGAAAGAAAAAGGTTCACAAAGTAGGAGTAGCAGGACTATTAAACGGTCAGCAAATGTCTATGGAACCAGCTGGACTTGAGAGAAATTTAAGAGGACATCACGAGTAAAATTAAGGACAGCATAAACAAACCAAGCATTTTCAATATGATTCAAAAATATGACAGTGTTTCTATCATAGGGATGAATAAAAATGTAGGAAAAACAACCACCTTAAATCATATATTGAGAGAAGCCAGAGGGGAAATATCCCTTGGGCTTACCTCTATAGGAAGAGACGGAGAAGAATTGGACCAGGTAACTGCCACTGAAAAACCTAAAATTTACATAGAAGAAGGAACTATAATTGCTACTGCAAAACAATGCTTATTAAATAGTGATATTACCAGGGAGATTTTAAAAACTACTGGTTTTAACACTCCTATGGGTGAAATAATTATATGCAGAGCGTTAAGTGACGGATATGTAGATTTAGGAGGTCCATCCGTAAATTCTTATATGACTTTAATATGTGATGATCTTAAAAGGTTTGGAAGTAAGCTTGTAATTGTGGATGGTGCCCTTAATAGAAAAACCTTCGCCTCTCCATCAATTACAAATGCTACAATTTTATCAACTGGAGCGGCGCTGTCAAAGAGTATGGCTAAGGTTATAGAAGAAACTAGTCATACTGTTAAATTACTATCATTAGAAAATGAAAAGAATGATGAAGTATTAAATCTCGCTAATGAAGTTTTACGCATTGGCAGGATAGGTATTATTCGCAAAGATAATACTATAAAAATGCTAGATGCAATTACAGCATTGGGATCTTCTAAGGAAATTGTTGAGTTCTTAGATGAAAATGCCTCCTATGTAGTTATTAAAGGGGTAGTTTCAGATAACCTACTAGAAGATATTATGACATCTACAAATAAGTATAAAGGTGTAATTTTCCTAGTTGAAGATGGAACAAAGCTCTTTTTAACTAGGGAAACCCTTTATAAATTTAAAAAGCAAGGTGGAATTATAAAAACAATAAATCCCATTAATATAGTATGTGTTACATCCAATCCAAAATCACCTTATGGGTATGAATTTGATAAGCATAAGTTTTTAGATGGGCTTAGGAATAAATTAAATATACCTGTATTTGATGTAATTGGAGGGGAGTAAGATGAAATTTTTAGATAAGCAGCAGAGGGATCAAATTGGTTTTTCTTTTGTTATGGATAAACTGGGGATAACTACTTCTTATGGGCTTGAGGAGAAAAAAAATATTAGACCATTTAAAGATTCAGAAATAAATGAATTAACCCATGAATTAAATAGTCTAGAAAATATGATTAAATCAATGAGAACTCATAGTCAAGAGTATAATGGAATAGGAAGAATATTTTGTAAACTAAAAGATATTAGAAATTCTATTAAAAGATGTAGTGAATCAGAAACATTAGATGAAGTTGAATTATATGAAATTAAATATTTTTCAATATTAGTAACAGATCTAAAAAATATCTTGGATAAATTACAGCTTGATATAGAAGAGGTTCATCTAAACTCTTTAGATGAGATTATCTCCCTCCTAGACCCACAGAAGAAGGGAATGTCTACTTTTTATGTTTATGATGAGTATTCTAAAACTTTGCAATATATAAGGGAAAAGAAAAAACAAAAGGAAAAAGAAATTTTTACTGTAAAAACCGAGGAAGAAGTAAATGGACTAAAGAAGCAAAGGTTAGATTTGGTTATAGAAGAGGAAGAGGAAGAACTAAGAATTAGAAAAGAGTTAACACTACAGATTTCTAAAGAAACTGAGATCATAAACCAAAATATAAAAGCCATAGGTATATTAGATTTTTTGATTGCCAAAGCGAATTTATCCATAGATTTTAATGGTTCTCGGCCAAAAATTTGTGAAGAAATGAAGATTAATCTTGATGAAGGCTTTAATCCTGAAATAAAAGAAATATTAGAAAAAGGTAAAAAGGTATTTACCCCAGTTACTATAGATCTAATTGGTGGTACAACTATTATAACTGGTGCTAATATGGGTGGTAAAAGTGTTACCCTTAAGACTATTGTTCTGAATTTACTGCTTGGACAAATGGGTTTTTTTGTATTTGCAAAAAAAGCACAATTCCCAATTCTTAATTTTATTCATTTTGTTTCAGATGATATGCAGTCCATATCCAAAGGCTTAAGTACATTTGGTGCAGAAATAATAAAGTTAAAAGAAGTGGTAGAGTCTGCAAAAATAGGAAATGGATTTATAGCTCTAGATGAGTTTGCAAGAGGTACTAATCCAAAAGAAGGATACTATCTTATGAAATCTCTTTCTAAATACTTAACTAAATTTCAATCAATAAGCTTAATTTCAACTCATTACGACGGAGTAGTTGAGGATAATATGGAACATTATCAAGTAATGGGACTTAAAAATGTAGACTTTGATGCGTTAAAGTATAAGATAGATTTAAATAAAACTCATTCCGTTGAAATAATACAACAACATATGAATTATAAGCTAGAGAAGGTTTCAAAAGAAAACGAAGTACCAAAAGATGCACTTAATATAGCGGTATTACTAGGCCTTGAAAAGGAAATAGTGGATATAGCAAAAGGGTTTTATAATGAGGAGGAATAATATGGAAAGCAAATTAAATATGAATTGGGATGTTGTTGAAAAAGCTAGACAATCAGCTAAAAACATAGCAAAAGATACTCAAGAATTTATTGACGTACATACTACAGTAACAGTAGAAAGAACTGTGTGTAGACTTTTAGGTATTGATGGGGTAGATGAAGTTGGAGTACCAATTCCGAATGTAGTAGTAGATAATATTAAAAATGGTAATGGATTAGCACTTGGTGCTTCGATGTTTATAGGAAATGCTATGGTTGAAACTGGTCTTTCACCACAAGAAGTTGCTGAGAAAGTAGCAAAAGGTGAAATAGATTTAACTAAAATTCCTATGCATGAAGAATTCGAAATAAAAATGGCTGTAGATAAAGTAGCTAAAGAAATGGTTGCTAAAATCAAAGAAAATAGAGGTAAAAGAGAATCATACCTTGAAAAATTTGGAGATAAGAGTGGCCCATACCTTTATGTAATAGTAGCTACAGGTAATATTTATGAAGATATAATCCAAGCAAAAGCAGCTGCAAAGCAAGGTGCAGATGTAATAGCCGTAATAAGAAGTACAGGACAAAGCTTACTTGACTTCGTTCCATACGGAGCTACAACAGAAGGTACTGGAGGAACTCTTGCAACACAAGAAAACTTCAGACTTATGAGAGCAGCCCTTGATGAAGTTGGAGAAGGGTTGGGAAGATATATAAGACTTTGTAATTACTGCTCTGGATTATGTATGCCTGAAATAGCTGCTATGGGAGCGATAGAAAGATTAGACGTAATGCTCAATGACGCTCTATACGGAATACTTTTCCGCGATATCAATATGCAAAGAACTATAGTTGACCAATATTTCTCAAGAGTAATAAACGGATTTGCTGGAGTTATTATAAACACTGGAGAAGATAATTATTTAACTACTGCAGATGCAGTAGAAGAAGCTCATACTGTGCTTGCTTCACAATTTATAAATGAACAATTTGCATTAGTTGCTGGAATTCCAGAAGAACAAATGGGACTTGGCCATGCGTTTGAAATAAGTCCAGATGTTGAAAATGGATTTGTATTTGAATTAGCACAAGCACAAATGGCAAGAGAAATCTTCCCGAAAGCTCCACTCAAATATATGCCTCCAACTAAGTTTAAGACTGGGGATATATTTAAAGGACAAGTACAAGATGCATTATTTAACATGGTTACTATTATGACAGGACAAAAATTACATCTTCTTGGAATGCTTACAGAAGCAATACACACTCCATTTATGTCAGATAGAGCGTTATCAATAGACAATGCTCAATATATATTTAGAACTATGAAGGATTTAGGATCAGAAATCACCTTCAAAAAAGGTGGCATGATGGAAACAAGAGTTGATGAAGTATTAAATAAAGCAACAGATTTAATTGGAGAAATTGAAAAAGAAGGTTTATTCAGTACAATACAGCAAGGAAAATTTGCAGGAATTAAGAGACCTTATACTGGTGGAAAAGGACTTGCAGGAGTTGTAGAAAAAGAAAAAGCTTACTTTAACCCATTTATAGATTTAATGTTAGGGGGAAATAAATAATGAGTGAAGGACAATATTCATTAGAAGTTAAAGAGTATGATCAAAATTTGGATTTAACAAAGATTAAACCCTATGGAGATACTATGAATGATGGTAAGGTTCAAGTGAGCCTTACACTTCCAGTAGAAGATAATGAAAGAGGAGTAGAGGCAGCACTTCAACTTGCTAAATCTATGGGACTTGAAAATCCAAACTGTGCTCATCATGCATCTTTAGATAAAGAATTTTCTTTTTATGTTATTTATGGTTCATTATCGCATACTGTAAACTATGAAGAAATTCATGTTCAAACTGTAGAGTGTGACGTAATGGATATGAAAGAAATTGGAGAATATATAAAAGAAAACATTAAACGTGACGTTGTAATAATTGGAGCTAGTACAGGAACAGATGCCCATACAGTTGGTATAGATGCTGTAATGAACATGAAGGGTTTTGCAGGACACTATGGTCTTGAGAGATACCCTATGATAGAAGCTTTAAACTTAGGAAGCCAAGTTGAAAATGAAGAATTTATCAAAAAAGCTATAGAACTTAAGGCTGATGTTCTTCTAGTTTCTCAAACAGTAACTCAAAAGGATGTACACATCGGAAACCTTACAAATCTAGTAGAATTATTAGAAGCAGAAGGAATTAGAGATAAAGTTATATTAATTTGTGGAGGCCCAAGAATAACACACGAACTTGCGAAAGAACTTGGATACGATGCAGGCTTTGGACCTGGTAAATTTGCTGGAGACGTAGCAAGTTTTGCTGTTACGGAAATGGTTGAGAGAGGTTTAATTTAATAAATTTATATTGAAAAAATAGGGGGTACAGCTTTAAATGATTTATTTAATCATTTAAAGCTGTACCCCCTTAGTTGTTATAATAAAAACTTCCTAGAAAAGGAATAATCCTAACCCAATAATAATACCTGAGTATAATAAGTCAATTACACAAAAACCCATTACGTCCTTAGCGTTAAGTCCAGCAATTCCAAGAGCAGGTAATGCCCAAAAAGGTTGAATCATATTAGTCCATGCATCTCCCCAAGCAATAGCCATAGCAGTTTTCGCAGCAGGTACGCCTAAAGCAGCACCAGCAGGCATCATAATAGGAGCTTGAACAGCCCATTGACCACCGCCAGATGGTATAAAGAAGTTAACAAGTCCTGCACTTAAAAAAGTGAAGAGTGGGAAGGTATGTTGATTAGATATACTAACGAAAGAAGTAGACATAACCCCTGCAAGAGAAACTCCAGCAGCACTTGTACCTACCATCATCCCCATAATACCTGCGTAGAATGGAAATTGAAGTATAATTCCAGCAGCGCCTTTGGCAGCGTCTGTAATTGCATTAACAAATCTTCTAGGAGTTCCATGAAGAGCAACTCCTAGGAATAAGAAAATGGCATTAACAATATTAAGATCGAGGCTACCACCTTTAATAAAATAGTAAACAATATAAGTAAAGCCCATAACTGCTAATATCATTGAGATAAGAGTGCTATTCTCAAGTTTATCAGCAGGAGTCATTGCTTCTTTAGATATTATAACTACTGGTTCCTCCACCAAAAGCTTTGGATCTATAGTAACAGTATGCTCCGTGTCGGGATGCATAGCTTTGTTTATAAGAGGCAATGTTATTAAGAGTACAGCTAATATAATTAAATTATAACCTGAAAACAATGTAGCACTAGTTGGTATAGGGGAAGTAACAGCACCTGCAGTAGCTTTTACAACTTCAGGACCACCTCCAGCAACTACTAGTGGTATAGAACCAGAAAGGCCAGCATGCCATACTAAAAAGCCTGAATAAGCAGAAGCTATTAAAAGCCTATAATCTACACCTTTAACTTCTTTAGCTAATTCCTTAGCAAAAATAGCACCGATAACTAGACCAAAGCCCCAGTTAATCCAACAAGCTATAGTAGAAATAAGTGTAACCAAAATAATTGCTTGACTTGGTGATTTAGGTATTTTTGCAAGAGTCTTAAGACCCTTTTTAAAAGAGGGTGCATTGGCAAGAGCGTGGCCTGTAACTAATACTAATGCCATTTGCATTGAAAAAGCAAGTAATGTCCACAAACCTTTGCTCCAATGAATAGTCATAGCTAAAGGGCTTTGTCCAGTAAGCACTACGCTTAAAATTAATACAAAGAATGTTAAGAGTACAGCAAATATGAATGGATCTGGTAAAAATTTTTGGACAAGATTAACGCAACCATTTGTAAATTTTTTAAACACTTTGATTCCTCCTTACTAATTATATAAATTTAAACTATAATGTAAATTTACAATGCTTCTTTATAATAATATTCTATATTATGCAAAAAAAGTACCTGTAGAATAGACGCTTTTTCCAACGTGTCTATTCTACAGGTACCAATATAATCTTAAAATGAATTTTTTTTGACCATTTTGGGACAATATCTTAGCTATTAGGATAAAAACATTAATCCTAGTCCAATAATAACACCTGAGTATAATAAGTCAATTATACAGAAGCCCATTACGTCTTTAGCACCGAGCCCAGCAATTCCAAGAGCAGGTAATGCCCAGAAAGGTTGAATCATGTTAGTCCATGCATCTCCCCATGAAATAGCCATAGCAGTTTTTGCAGCAGGCACACCTAAAGCTGCACCAGCGGGCATCATAATAGGAGCTTGTACAGCCCATTGTCCACCACCAGATGGTACAAAGAAGTTAACAAGTCCTGCGCTTAGGAAAGTAAATAGTGGGAAGGTATGTTGATTAGATATACTAACAAAAGAAGTAGACATAACCCCTGCGAGAGAAATCCCACTAGCGCTTGTACCGACCATCATCCCCATAATACCTGCGTAGAATGGGAATTGAAGTATAATTCCAGCAGTTCCTTTAGCAGCGGCTGTAATTGCGTTAACAAACCTTATAGGAGTTCCATGAAGAGCAATTCCTAGGAACAAGAAGATAGCATTAACAATATTTAAATCAAGACTACCACCTTTAACAAAATAATAAATAATATAACTAAAGCCCATAATTACTAATAATATTGAGATAATAGAGCTATTCTCAAGTTTATCAGCAGGAGTCATATTTTCTTTATCTATTATAATCTCTGGTTCTTCTACCAAAAGCTTTGGATTTATAGTAACTGTATTATCCTTGTTAGGATGCATAGCTTTGTTTATAAGCGGCAAGGTTACTAAAAGTATACCTAATATGATTAAATTATAACCTGAAAACAATGTAGCACTGGTTGGTATAGGTGAAGTAATAACACCTGCAGTAGCTTTTACAACTTCAGGACCACCTGTAGCAACTACTAGTGGTATAGAACCAGAAAGACCGGCATGCCATACTAAAAAGCCGGAATAAGCAGAAGCTATTAAAAGCCTATAATCTACACCTTTAACTTCTTTAGCTAATTCCTTAGCAAAAATAGCTCCGATAACTAGACCAAAGCCCCAGTTAATCCAGCAAGCTATAGTAGAAATAATTGTAACAAGAATAATTGCTTGAGCTGGTGATTTAGGGATTTTTGCAAGAGTTTTAAGACCTTTTTTAAAAGATGGTGCATTGGCAAGTGCATGGCCTGTAACTAATACCAGCGCCATTTGCATTGAAAAAGCGAGGAGCGTCCACAAACCCTTACTCCAGTGAATAGTCATAGCTAATGGTCCTTGACCAGTAAATACCATCCCTAAAATTAATACTAGAAAGGTAAGGATTACAGCGAATATGAATGGGTCTGGCAAATACTTTTGGACAAGATTAACACAACCATTTGTAAATTTTTTAAACATTTTTATTCCTCCCGTTTTATTATGTGAATTTGATCTATACAAGAAAACATATTTATGATTGTTTGTGAAAAAAATATTAATATGTACTCCAAAATTATACATGACATCATATAATAAGTCAAAAAAGGAGAAATATATTTTTGTGAGTGTAAGGTTTATATACAAAGGAGTTGGCAAAAAAAATAGGTGTGGTATTTTATTCGTTAAAACCTGCAACATTTTTATAAAATTTTCATATAATAGTATTATAGAAAAATTTAGGAGGGTAAAATTTGCAAACCCTAAGAATAGGCTCAAGGGGAACATCGGTAATGGAAATACAAGCACTACTTAATAAATTAGGTTATGATGTGGGAGCAATAGACGGGATTTACGGAACTAAAACGGCACAGGCAGTATTGATGTTCCAAAGATATTTTGGTTTAGAACCTACAGGCGTAGTAAACGAGGATACTTATAAACTTATGAATAGATTTTTAATGGGTTATGATACTTATAGAATTAGACCGGGTGATACAATATACATTATAGCAAGGAAGTACTTTGTGACCGTAGCAAGTATAATTACTGCAAATCCTCAAATAAATCCTAATAACTTGCAAGTTGGAGAGGTGATCATAGTTCCATATTCATTGGATGTGGTTTATACAAATATTGATTACACTTATGATATTATGAAAAAGGATTTAGAAGGACTAAAGGCTAGATATCCATTTATTGAAGTTTCAAGTGGAGGCAAGAGTGAGCTTGGAAAAGAACTTTATTATGTGAAACTCGGAAATGGACCTAATAAAGTTTTTTATAATGGATCTCATCATGCTATTGAATGGATAACTACGGTGCTTTTAATGAAGTTTATTGAAAACTTTTCTAAAGCCTATGCGACAGGTGAAAATATAGAAGGGTATAGTGCCTTAGACATATGGAATAAAAGTACAATATACATTATGCCTATGGTAAATCCAGATGGAGTTGACTTAGTGCTTAATGGTTTAGAGAGAAGTAACCCATACTACAATGATTTAATTAAGTGGAATAATGGGAGTTCTGATTTTTCTAAAACATGGAGTGCTAATATTCGCGGTGTAGACCTTAATCATAACTATGATGCTATGTGGCAAAAATCAAAGGATGCAGAAAAAAGCTATGGAGTATATGGACCGGGGCCTACAAGATATTCGGGTACTTCGCCAGAATCAGAATCAGAGTCTAAGGCTGTAGCAGACTTTACAAGAAAAAATAATTTTAGATTAGTAATAGCGTATCACAGTCAAGGGGAGGTAATATACTGGAATTTCCAAAATTTGGCTAGCGCGGAAGCTAGAAAAATAGGAGAGATATTTTCCGGGTTAAGTGGTTATGAGCTAGGTGAACCCTATGGAATTACAAGCTATGCAGGATACAAGGACTGGTTTATAAAAAAATATAGGAGACCGGGTTATACCATTGAGGTTGGACTTGGAAAAAACCCTCTTCCAATAAGTCAGTTTAATAAAATTTATATAGATAACATTAAAGTTTTATTAGAAGGAGCATTAATTTAGATATCTAAAAGAAAAAGCTCTTAGACCACAAATGTTTGATTGTGTGCTAAGAGCCTAAATTTTTATTCCACTTCCGATATAAAGTCTTCCCAGTTTGCATAAAGAGTTTCAAGTTCGATTTTAATACTAGAAATTTGATTGTTTGTCTCAACACTCCGACTAGGGCTTGAATAAATCTCTTCAAGGCAAAGATCACTATTTAATTTTTCTAATCGCTGTTCCGATGAGGCAATTTTATCTTCTAGGTCTTTTAAATCTATTTTCTTTTGTTTTTCTAGTTTTTGTTCATCTCTCTTCTTTTTTTTATCAAGATTAATTTGAGTTTTTGACATGCCGTCGTATGCTTCTTCTACTTGAAATCTTAGAGGGTTTTTCTTTTTTTCTATATAATATGTGTAATTACCTAAATACTCTTTAAGACCATCTTGTTTTAATTCAAGTATTTTAGTAATTACCTTGTTTAAGAAATACCTATCATGAGATATTACAAGAACGGTACCGTCATATCCAAGTATTGAATCTTCTAAAGCTTCACGAGACATAATATCTAAGTGATTTGTTGGCTCATCTAATAGTAAAAAGTTAGATTTTGATAGCATTATTTTTAGAAGATTAATTCTACATCTTTCACCACCACTCAATGTGGATATACTTTTAAATACATCTTCTCCTATGAATAAAAATGCAGCTAATGCAGTACGCACTTCTGTGGTAGTAAGTTTAGGGAATTCGTCCCAAACCTCATCTATTATAGTTTTTTCTTCATTCAAATTTGATTGTTCTTGGTCATAATATCCTACAAAAATATTTTTGCCTAATATTTTTATGCCTGTATCACTTGAAATTTTATCCATTATAATTTTTAAAAGAGTGGTTTTGCCACGACCATTTTCACCAATAAGAGCAAGCTTTTCTGACCTTTTTATATCTAAATTTAAATTCTCAAATAAAAGATTGTCTCCAAACCGTTTTGATAAATTTTCTGCATGGAGAACGTCATTTCCACTTTTGATTTCTGTTTCAAATTTAATCTTAGTTTCCCTAGGAGCTGTGTCGGGTGAATCAACCCGGGCGATTTTGTCCAAGGACTTTTGTCTGCTATCTGCAGCTCTTACACTTTTTTCTCTATTAAAGGATCTATATCTAGTTATAATATCCTCTTGCCTTTTTATTTCTGAGCGTTGCAAATTGTATGCTTTTAATTGAACTTCATAATTTTTTTTCTTTAAATCAATAAAATTTGTATAGTTTCCATTATAACAATCGACATGACCCTTAATAAGTTCAAAAGTTTTATTGGTAATAGCATCTAAAAAGAATCTATCATGGGATATTATAAAAATAGTCCCTTTATAGGATTTTAAATAATCTTCTAACCATTCTATAGCATCTAAGTCTAGGTGATTAGTAGGTTCATCTAATAAAAGAATATCGGGGTTTTTAAGTAATAGCTTGCTTAATGCAACTCTAGTCTTTTGCCCTCCACTTAATATATTTATTGGCTTATTGTAATCATCTTCCATAAAGCCAAGACCTTTGAGGATTCTACTAATTTCAGCTTTATATGTGTATCCTCCTCTGTTATTGTAAAGTTCAGAGGTTAATGTATATTCTTTTATTATTCTATTATTATATTCTTCTTTGGAATTATCATAAGGTTCATTCATTTTTGCCTCTAAATCTTTAAGTTTTTTTTCGAGGCTTAATAGATTGTCGAATACTAAAAGAGTTTCTTCGTATATAGTACTATTTAAATCTAATCCTAGATTTTGAGATAAATAACCAACTCTTTTATTTTTATCTATAAATAGCTCACCATTATCGTAATCCAATTGTGATGTGAGTATTTTAAAAAGTGTAGATTTACCTGCCCCATTAGCGCCAATAAAACCAATTTTTTCACCTTCATTTATACTTAAAGTTATTTTGTCTAAAATGACATCTATACCATAACTTTTGTGAATGTCCTTGCAACTTAGAACTATCATTATTTTCACCTTCCCTGTTGTGTAGTAAAATTATAAAATAGTCTCAAAATAATAAAATATAATCTACTCAGAATATTTTATGCATCGAAGCTATTAAAGAAATTCAGCTTTATTAGTTATAAATATTAATTAAATCATCTCCTGCGGAGCTGCAACATCTTCATAGAAGATGCATTAACGACTTCAGAAGGAGATTTATACTCCCACTTATAGAAGTGGGAGACTTTCCTCCTGAAATGTCGTTAAAGCTACTTACTATATTATTGTACTATTTATATTTAATTTTTTGTAGTAAAAAAGAAATATATATAGCATTAATTTTTTATAATAGTATATAAAAAACTAAAATGGTAAAAAATTTACAATAACTATTAAATTTATACCGAAAAGCAGTTTTAATTTACAATTGTGTGTTAAACTAGATAGTAAACTAGATAGTATGAAATTTATGATGTTCGTAGGGGAGTGTAAGTTGTGGAAAGAAAAAAGAATATATCAATGGCAGTTATTAAAAGGTTGCCTAAATACCATAGATATTTAAAAGAACTTTTAAGAAATGATGTAGATAGGATATCCTCGAAAGAATTAGGTGAAAAGATTGGGTTTACAGCATCTCAAATTAGACAAGACTTAAATTGTTTTGGAGATTTTGGACAACAGGGATACGGCTATAATGTTAAAGAATTGTTAAATGAAATTAGCGGAATACTAGGACTATCAAAAGAATATAAGATGATAATAGTAGGTGCGGGAAACATAGGGCAAGCTATTGCCAATTATACCAATTTTGAAAAGCTATCATTTAACTTGGCGGGTATTTTTGATGTTAACCCTAAGCTTATAGGATTAAAAATTAGAGATGTTGAAGTAATAGACTTAGATGAATTAGCGCGTTTCCTTAAAGCGACACCAATAGATATTGGCGTAATATGTGTGCCACGTATTAGGGCTCAAAAAGTTAGTGACATAATGGTAGCAAATGGGGTTAAAGGTATATGGAATTTTGCACCTGTGGATTTAGAGGTACCTGTAGAAACAATTGTGGAGAATGTCCATTTAAGTGAGAGTTTGCTAACACTTAGTTGTTTAATGAATGACAAATCTTATTCATAAAATCTATGAAATTTATGTGATTAGTAAAATTTATCAAGCTTAATTAAAAAAATCATGAATATTTCTTGTTGAAATAATTACTATAAAGAGATATAATGTAATTGAGGCGAAGGGCTTCAATTACATTTAGGGTTATTTGTTATATTATTAACAAATAATTAATGGATGGATTAATTCGTAAGGAGTTGATTGTTATGGAATACAAAAATATTGTTCTTCAAAAAGAAGACAAAGTTGCAGTACTTTCAATTAGTAGACCGAAAGCTCTAAATGCATTAAACTCAGAAACATTAAAGGAGTTAGATTTAGCAATAGATGAAATTGCTGAAGATGATAAAATTTATGCAGTGATCTTAACAGGAGAAGGAAAAGCTTTCGTGGCAGGGGCTGACATCGCCGAAATGAAAGATCTTGATGTTATGGGTGGAAGAAAATTTGGAAATCTAGGGAATAAAGTTTTTAGAAAACTAGAAACCTTAGAAAAACCTGTAATAGCTGCAGTAAACGGTTTTGCGCTAGGTGGAGGATGTGAGCTTTCTATGGCTTGTGATATTAGAATAGCTTCTTCAAAAGCAAAATTTGGACAACCCGAGGTAGGCCTTGGAATAACTCCTGGGTTTGGAGGTACTCAAAGACTTCCTAGAATTGTAGGACTTGGAATGGCTAAAGAACTAATTTATACGGCGAAGATTATTAATGCTGACGAGGCATTTAGAATTGGACTTGTAAATAAAGTAGTTGATCCTGAAAATTTATTATCAGAAGCTAAAGCACTTGCAAATACAATTGCAGGGCAAGCACCTATTGCTGTAAGTTTTTGTAAAGCAGCAATCAATAAAGGGATGCAAATAGATATAGACTCAGCACTTTCATACGAATCAGAGATATTCGGAGAATGTTACGCGACTGAAGATCAAAAAAATGGAATGACAGCATTTATTGAAAAAACAGAAAAATGCTTTAAAAATAAGTAATTAAAAGTATTCTGTAAAAAGAATAGGTAGATAATAATTAATAATTATTATTTGCCTCAGAGAATAGTGAGGAGGAAGGTTCATGAATTTCGGATTGACAAAAGAGCAAGAATTTGTAAAACAAATGGTAAGTGAGTTCGCATTAAACGAAGTTAAACCTTTAGCTGCGGAAATAGATGTTACAGAAAGATTTCCTAGCGAAACTGTAGAAAAAATGGCTAGATACCATATGATGGGTATCCCAATTGCTACTAAATACGGTGGAGCAGGCGGAGACAATCTATCATACATTATTGCTGTTGAAGAATTATCAAAAGCATGTGCAACTACAGGAGTTATACTATCAGCTCATACTTCATTATGTGCTAGCCCAATAGATGCCTTCGGTACAGAAGACCAAAAAATGAAGTATTTAGTTCCACTTGCAAAAGGTGAAAAGCTAGGAGCTTTTGGACTAACTGAACCTAATGCAGGAACAGATGCGTCAGGTCAACAAACTACAGCAACTTTAGATGGTGATAACTATATATTAAATGGTTCAAAAATATTTATCACAAACGGTGGAGTAGCAGATACATTTGTAGTTTTTGCAATGACTGATAAAACTAAGGGAACAAAAGGAATCACTGCTTTCATAGTTGAAAAAGAGTTTCCAGGATTCTCAATTGGTAAACACGAAGATAAATTAGGAATAAGAGCATCGTCAACTACAGAACTTGTATTTGAAAACTGCATAGTTCCTAAAGAAAACATGCTTGGAAAAGAAGGAAGAGGTTTCGGTATTGCAATGAAAACTCTTGATGGAGGAAGAATCGGAGTAGCTGCTCAAGCCCTAGGAATTGCAGAAGGCGCACTCGAGGAAGCTGCTAAGTACATGAAAGAAAGAAAACAATTTGGAAAACCACTTTCAGCATTCCAAGGATTACAATGGATGGTTGCTGAATTGGATGTTAAAATTGAAGCTGCTAAACTTTTAGTATATAAGGCAGCATGGAATAAAGATAATGGCTTATCATATACAGTAGAGGCTGCTAGAGCAAAACTATTTGCCTCAGAAACAGCTATGGAAGTTACAACTAAAGCCGTTCAGATCTTCGGAGGATATGGATATACAAAAGAATATCCATTAGAAAGAATGATGAGAGATGCTAAGATAACTGAAATATATGAAGGAACTTCAGAAGTTCAGAGAATGGTTATAGCTGGAAATTTATTAAAGTAGGAGGAGAGTAAGGAATGAATATAGTTGTATGTTTAAAACAAGTTCCAGATACAAACGAAGTTAAAATAGACCCGAAAACAGGAACACTTATAAGAGAAGGAGTTCCATCTATAATAAATCCAGATGATAAAAATGCATTGGAAGAATCTTTAAGATTAAAAGATGAACATGGTGCGCATGTAACAGTAATAAGCATGGGACCCCCACAAGCAGAAAAAGCTTTGAGAGAAGCACTAGCTATGGGAGCTGATGAAGCAATATTAGTATCTGACAGAGCGTTTGCAGGAGCAGATACATTAGCTACATCTCACGCACTAGCAGCAACTTTAAAGAAATTAGACTACGATGTAGTTTTCGCAGGTAGACAAGCTATAGATGGAGATACCGCGCAAGTTGGACCAGAAATAGCAGAACATTTAAATCTTGCACAAATAACATATGTTGAAAAGGTTGACATAATTAAGGATGGATTAAAAGTTAGAAGAGCTTGGGAAGACGGATATGAAGATATCGAAGTTAAAACTCCTGTTCTTTTAACAGCTATAAAAGAGTTAAATGAACCAAGATATATGAACATAAAAAGTATTTTTGAAATGTTCCAAAATAAAGAAGTAAAAGTTTGGAATGCAGATGATATTGGAGCAGACAAAGCTGTTCTCGGTCTTAAAGGTTCACCAACAAAGGTTAAAAAGTCTATGACTAAAGAACCTAAGGGAAAAGGCGAATTAATACAATTACCAGCTAATGAAGCTGCTTTATATGTAGTTTCAAAATTAAAAGAAAATCACTTTATCTAAGAAGCAGGGAGGATTAAGTTATGAATATAGAAGATTACAAGGGCGTATGGGTCTTTGCTGAGCAAAGAGACGGAGAACTTCAAAAGATTTCATTTGAACTTTTAGGTAAGGGACGAGAAATTGCAGATAAATTAGGGGAAGAATTAACAGCTGTATTACTTGGAGATAAAACAGATGATATGGTTAAAGAATTAGTAGCATATGGCGCTGACAAAGTAATAGTTGCTAGTCATCCATTATTGGGTCACTTTACAACTGATGCATATACAAAAGTAATATGTGATCTTGCAAATGAAAGAAAACCAGAAATTATATTTGTAGGAGCAAGTTATTTAGGAAGAGATTTAGGACCAAGAGTATCAGCAAGACTTTCAACGGGACTTACTGCTGATTGTACTTCATTAGATATAGATACAGAAAACAACAATTTAATGATGACAAGACCAGCATTTGGAGGAAACTTAATGGCTACAATAGTTTGTGGAGAACATAGACCACAAATGGCTACAATTAGACCAGGAGTTTTTGAAAAATTAGCTAGAGATACAAAAAGAAGTTGCCCAGTTGAAAAAATCACCGTTAACTTAAAAGAATCAGATATCAGAACTAAAACTTTAGACGTTGTAAAAGTTGCTTCAGTTTTAGCGGATATCGGAGAAGCTAATATTATAGTATCTGGTGGTCGTGGAGTTGGAAGTAAAGAAAACTTCGAGTTACTTGAAAAACTTGCAGTTACCATGGGCGGAGTTGTTGGAGCATCAAGAGCTGCAGTTGAGAATGGTTGGATAGATAAAGCAGTTCAAGTAGGTCAAACAGGAAAAACTGTTAGACCAACTGTATATATAGCTTGCGGTATTTCAGGAGCAATTCAGCATTTAGCTGGTATGCAAGATTCTGATTTCATAATAGCTATAAATAAAGATGCAACAGCACCTATCATGAAAGCTGCTGATGTAGCAATAGCTGGGGATTTCATAAAAGTTATTCCAGAAATGATAGCTCAGATTAATACATTAAGAAACAAATAATTAGATTTTAAAATAGTATTTAAATGAACTTGCTCTAATGCTGAAATTTAGTATTAGAGTAAGTTTTAAAAATATTTATTACTTTTAGGTTTTAATAAAATAAAAGGAGTGTGTTATTATGAAAAAGATTTTTGTACTTGGAGCTGGAACTATGGGAGCGGGTATTGTTCAAACATTCGCAGTAAGTGGTTGCGAAGTAATAATGAGAGATATTAAAGATGAATTTGTTGATAGAGGACTTGTTACAATTAAAAAGAATTTAGAAAGATTAGTTAAAAAAGAAAAAATTACTGAAGCACAAATGGAAGAAATACTTTCAAGAATTACAGGAACTACTGATATGGAATTAGCAGCAGACTGTGATTTAGTAGTTGAAGCAGCTGTAGAAATTATGAAAATAAAGAAAGAAATTTTCGCACAACTTGATAAAATCTGTAAACCAGAAACTATCTTATCATCAAATACATCATCACTTTCTATAACAGAAGTAGGAGCTGCTACAAATAGACCTGACAAAGTTATAGGAATGCATTTCTTTAATCCAGCTCCAATGATGAAGCTTGTAGAAATAATTAAAGGAATGGGCACGTCCACTGAAACTTTCGATGCAGTTAAAGAAATTGCAATTGCTATCGGTAAGGATCCGGTAGAAGTTGCTGAAGCTCCTGGATTTGTTGTAAACAGAATATTAATACCAATGATTAACGAAGCTGTAGGAATACTTGCAGAAGGGGTTGCATCTGCAGAGGATATCGATAAAGCAATGAAACTTGGCGCTAATCATCCAATGGGACCTCTAGCACTAGGAGACCTTATAGGTCTTGATGTATGTCTTGCTATCATGGATGTTTTATATACTGAAACAGGAGACAATAAGTACAGAGCTCATAGTCTTTTAAGAAAATATGTTAGAGGCGGATTGCTAGGAAGAAAAACTAAAAAAGGAATATTCGATTATTCGAAATAAGATATCATTTTAATATGAACAATGAATTTAGAGAGCGTTACAACTTGTAGAAGGTTGTAATGCTCTTGTTTTAATGTTGACTTTGCATTGTTAATGATATATCATTAACAATATAATATATAAATGACAAAAGTTGGTATAAAAAACTAAGCATAAACGTATTAAAGTATATAATATTTTTTAAAAATGGGGGGAAATATAATGAATAGATTTACGTTACCAAGAGATATTTATTTTGGAGAAAATTCATTGGAGGTGTTAAAAACTTTAAAAGGCAGAAAAGCAGTAATAGTTACTGGTGGAAGCTCTATGAAAAGATTCGGATTCTTAGATACGGTTGAAGCTTATTTAAAAGAAGCTGGAATTGAAGTTAAGCATATTACTGGAGTAGAACCAGATCCATCGGTAGAAACAGTTATGAACGGTGCAGCAGTAATGAGAGAATTTCAGCCGGACTTAATAGTATCAATTGGTGGGGGTTCACCAATCGACGCAGCAAAAGCTATGTGGATTTTTTATGAGTATCCAGAATTTACTTTTGAACAAGCGGTTATACCATTTGGTATTCCTGACTTAAGACAAAAAGCTAAATTTATAGCTATACCATCAACTAGTGGAACAGCAACCGAGGTTACAGCATTTTCAGTAATTACTGACTATAAAGCAAAAATAAAATATCCTTTAGCGGATTTCAACTTAACTCCAGATATAGCAATAGTAGACCCAGCACTAGCTCAAACAATGCCACCTAAATTAGTAGCGCATACAGGTATGGATGCATTAACACATGCATTTGAGGCTTATGTAGCAGGTCTCCATTCGAGCTTTTCAGACCCACTTGCAATACAAGCTATAACTATGATTAAAGAAAATTTAGTGAAGTCATTTGAAGGTGATGTGCAGGCGAGAAATGAAATGCATATTGCACAATGTCTTGCTGGAATGGCATTTTCGAACGCATTACTAGGAATAGCTCACAGCATGGCACACAAAATAGGTGGTGTATTTCATGTTGCGCATGGCTTAGCTAATGCAATATTACTTCCATATGTTGTAGATTTTAACAAAAAATCTTGTGGAGATAGATATGCTACAATTGCTAGAAGTCTTAATTTAGCTGGAAATACAGAAGATGAATTAATTGATTCATTAACTGATATGATAAGAGATTTAAATAAAGCTATGAATATACCATCTTCTTTAAAGGAAAATGGAATGACAAAAGAAGAGTTTGATGCAAATGTAGATTTTATATCTGAAAACGCTATAAAAGATGCATGCACAGGATCTAATCCAAGACCAATAAATGCTTGTGAAATGAAAAAAATATTAACTTGTACATTTACAGGAGAAAAAGTTAAATTTTAATCTTAGGTATATTATGAAATTGTGCCAATAGATAATAATTAAATGATTAATAAGAGGACAGGTAGTAAAGAGCATTAGTATTGTAATGCTCTTTACTACCTGTCTATTTTGATTTATTATTCTCATTCTAATAAAAATTTCATGTAAAATTTATTTTAACAAAATAGAGATTTAATGTACAATGTAATTAACAAATATATAATTTAAATTTTTGTGGTAAAATAAATATATAATAATAAAGGTTTTAGTGTAGGGACATAGGTAGACCAAAATCATAGATGAATATGGAGGATTAAAAATGTATAAAATAGTTGAAAAGAGAGCATTAGCACCTCAGATATTTTTAATGGATATTGAGGCTCCAAGAGTAGCTAAATCAGCAAAACCAGGTCAATTTATAATTATAAAGATGGATGAAAAAGGCGAAAGAATACCTTTAACAATTAGTGATTATGATGCGTTAAGAGGTACAGTAACTATAGTAGTTCAAACAATAGGTTGTTCAACAAAAGAAATGGAAAAGTATGAAATTGGTGACTCATTTTCAGATTTTGTAGGACCACTTGGACAAGCATCTGAATTAATGAGTGAAAGCATTGAAGATTTAAAGAAAAAGAAAATTGTGTTTGTAGCTGGCGGGCTAGGAACTGCACCAGTTTATCCTCAAGTTAAATGGCTCAGCGAGCAAGGCATTAAGGCAGACGTAATAATAGGCGCAAAGGCTAAAGATTATGTAATTATGGAAGAAGAAATGAAGAAAGTAGCAGGAAATGTATATCCATGTACTGATGATGGTTCATATGGATATAAGGGGCTTGTCACAAATAAATTAAAAGAATTAGTTCAAAATGATGGTATAAAATACGATTTAGTTGTTGCAATTGGACCAATGATAATGATGAAATTTGTATGCAAATTGACTGAAGAACTTGGAATATCAACTATTGTAAGCATGAATCCTATTATGGTTGATGGAACAGGAATGTGTGGAGCTTGCAGACTTACTGTAGATGGTGAGACTAAGTTTGCTTGCGTTGATGGTCCAGAATTTGATGGACATAAGGTTAATTTTGATGAGGCAATGAGAAGACAAACAATGTACAAAACTCAAGAGAGTTCTAATGATGAAGGCATTAAAGCAGGCTGCGGTTTAGGAGGTACCAAATAATGGGTAAAATGAACAGGGTTGCAATAGAGGAACAAGATCCAAAAGTAAGAGCAACTAATTTCGAAGAGGTATGTTTAGGATATACAGAGGACGAAGCAGTTGAGGAAGCTACAAGGTGTTTAAATTGTAAAAAGCCAATGTGTGTTGGAAAATGCCCAGTAGCAATAGATATTCCCGGGTTCATAGCTCACGTAAAAAATAGACAATTTACAGAGGCAGTTAAGGTAATTGCAAAATATAGTGCGTTGCCAGCAGTCTGTGGAAGAGTTTGTCCACAAGAAACTCAATGCGAAAGCAAATGTATATTAGGAATAAAGGGAGATGCCATAGCTATTGGTAAACTTGAAAGATTTGTAGGTGACTATTCAAGAGAGCACAATGTTGACCTTTCAGAAACAAAACCTAAAAATGGCATTAAGGTTGCGGTAATCGGAAGTGGTCCTTCAGGACTTACCTGCGCAGGAGATTTAGCTAAAGCTGGGTACGATGTAACTATTTTTGAAGCACTTCATGAAGCTGGTGGAGTTTTGGTATATGGAATTCCAGAGTTTAGGTTGCCAAAAGATACAGTTGTTAAACATGAAGTTGAAAATGTTAAGAAATTAGGAGTTAAATTAGAAACAAATGTGATAGTAGGACGAACTGTAACAATAAATCAGCTGATGGAAGAAGAAGATTTTAAAGCTGTATTTATCGGTTCAGGTGCTGGACTTCCAATGTTCATGGGAATACCAGGAGAAAATTTAAATGGCGTATTTTCTGCTAATGAATATTTAACTAGAAGCAATTTGATGAAGGCATTTAAAGAGGGATATCAGACTCCTATAAGAACAGGTGAAAAGGTTGCTGTTGTAGGTGGAGGAAATGTTGCTATGGACTCTGTGCGTACAGCAGTGAGACTTGGAGCAGAAGGGCACATAGTGTACAGGAGATCAGAATCAGAACTTCCTGCAAGAGCCGAAGAAGTGCATCACGCAAAAGAAGAGGGAGTTATAATGGATTTACTTGTGAATCCAATTGAAATCCTAGGAGATGAAAAAGGAAATGTTATAGGCATGAAGTGTATAAGAATGGAGCTAGGAGAACCCGATGCATCAGGAAGAAGAAGACCTATAGCGATTGAAGGCTCGGAATTCATAATGGATGTAAATACGGTTATAATGTCTTTAGGGACATCACCAAATCCATTAATTCCTTTAACAACAGAAGGGTTAGAAATCAATAAATGGAAGTGCATAGTTGCAGAAGATGAAACTGGATTAACATCTAAAAAGAATGTATATGCTGGTGGAGATGCTGTTTCAGGAGCTGCTACAGTTATATTAGCTATGGAAGCAGGCAAAAAAGCTGCTAAAGCTATAGATGAAATGTTAACAAAATAATAGATTTTAAATTACAAACTCCATAAACAAAGGTTTATGGAGTTTGTTTTAAAAAAAGTGGGGACAGGTAACAACTATTTGGTATAATAATGTTGTACATGAGGAGGTATATTATGTTAATAGATAAGATAAATAAATATTACACTAAGGAATATGATTTAAGTTGTGCTGAGGTAATGATTTATGCTGCTAGTGATGAATATAATATGAATTTAAAAAGCGAAACGTTTAAAACTATGTCATCATTTGGGGGAGGAATGGGTATTGAGAGCGTATGTGGAGCAATAACAGGTTCGTTGGCAGTTATAGGTATATTATTTACTAAAGAAAAAGCACATGAAGGTGATAGAGTTAAAAGGCTATGTCAGGAATTCTTCCGAAAATTTGAATCAAAGTTAAGCACGAATAATTGTGCGGCGCTTAAAGCAAAATATAAAAAAGAGGATACTGGTTGCAGGGTGATGATTGAAACTGCTACTGAAATATTAGATGAAATTGTGATACGCGAATTAAAAGTTAATAATTTAATTTAATGAAAGGAAAAATTATGGATTACAAAAATATTGAATCATTTAATGAAGGCATTATAATAAAAGACGTAGAGAACTTTGAACTAGACCATATATTCGAATGTGGGCAATGCTTTAGATGGAACAAGGAGCCTAATGGTAATTACATAGGAGTAGCATATGGGAAGGTAATAGAAGTAGAAAAAAAGGGGACGCAAGTAAAGATATATAATATAAATGAGGAAGAATTTAATGAGATTTGGTGTGGTTATTTTGACCTTAAAAGAAATTATACAGTTATCAAAGAGAAATTTAAGATGGATCCTCTTCTTAAAAAATCTGTTGATTTCGGGTATGGCATTAGATTATTGCAGCAGGAGCCTTTTGAGCTTACCATATCATTTATAATTTCTTCAAATAATAGAATCCCAATGATAAAAAGAGCTATAAACAATTTGAGCGAAAAATGGGGAAAATCAATAGAATATAAAGGGAAAACGTACTACACGTTTCCAACGGCTGCAGATTTAGAAGAAGCTTCTGTAGAAGAAATTCAGAGTTGTAGTCTGGGGTTTAGATCTAGATATGTAAAAAACACAGTGCATCAGGTATATACTGGTGAAGTGAATTTGGAGCTTATTAAAGCAGCAGAAGATGATATTTGCCATGAAGAACTAAAAAAGCTTAGTGGAATAGGCCCAAAAGTTTCGGATTGTATTATGTTATTTTCTATGCAGAAATATTCCGCGTTCCCTGTGGATGTGTGGGTTAAGAGGGCAATGCAATTTTTTTATTTAGCACCAGATGTATCTCTACCTAAAATAAGGACCTTTGCTAGAGATAAATTTGAAAACTTAGCAGGTTTTGCACAGCAGTATCTGTTTTATTATGCAAGAGAAAATAATATTAAAATAGAATAAACTAAGCAAAATAAGTAATACTATATAAAACTATGGGTTACTATTGAATAATATAAGAATGAAGAGGGTCAATAACAATGAAAAAAATGTGGAATAGTATTAGAATGAAGGTATCAGGATATAAACAATATATATTACTATCAGCAGTTTTGCTAGCTTTCGCATACATAGGATATGAATATTATTTCAAGTATTCATATATATTGAAAAATCCGAATATATTAAAAGAAGTTATTCTTTCTTATGGAAATTTCAGTGTTTTAATTTTCATTCTTATGCAGGTTTTACAAGTGGTAGTTTTTTTTATTCCAGGAGAATTTATACAAATTGCTGGAGGATATATTTTCGGCACATTTTTAGGTGGTATAATATCTTTAATGGGTATTACTTTAGGAGGTATAATAGTATATTTTATTGCTAATAGCTATGGTAGGCCTTTTGTGGAGAAGTTGTTATTAAAAAAGAAAGTGAAATTTTTTAGAAAAATATTAAAAATAGGAAGCAAAAAAAATGTTATATTCATATTTTTTTTAATCCCAGGAATACCTAAAGATGCTCTAATATATATATGTGGAGTATCTGATGTTTCTTTTAAAGATTTCTTTATATATTCAACACTCGGTAGAATTCCAGGGATTTTCATTTCTTCTTATTTTGGTCAAAAAATAGATGCATGGGATGTTACAAGCTTAATAACTATAGGCATAACAATGAGTATTATATCAATATTAGGAATTTTTAAAGGAAATACTATAATCAAAAATGTAATTAAAAAGAAAAAATCTTATTGAAAAATTACGGTAACACATGTTTTTATAAATATTATAAAGAGTGTAGATTATTATAAAATTATAAAGAGTGTAGCTTTTTATATTGTGATTTATATATACACCTTAATATTATGCTACTTATAGTAATCAAAATAATTATTAATATTGCACAATGGAAGAAAAAATTCTGTGGAAGGATTGTTATTATTGGATCATATTTAATATCAAATAACCAGTAATCATTTTTGAAGAAAATATGGTGAAAAGCTGTGAAGCTTTTATCGAAATTAACTAAAAAGGGTATAAGTAATATTATCGGTACGATAATAAGTAAAATGGAACTAGTTAACAAGTATCTTATTGTTTTGCGTCTCTTATTTACGAGTATACCTATAATACTTATTAATATGGAGAAAAATAGCATTACTTTAAGAGTATTAAATATTATTTTAACTTCTTTAAAATGAATTTTACCATTATTGGATGAGGGTAGTGTTGGAAGATTAAATTCTTCATTTTTATTTTGAGTTAAATAAGTGATTATATAGTCATAATTAGTCTTTAGTTCTTTTTTGTTTAAATTAGAAGATTCTTCAATTTTTAAAACCTCAATATCCTTATAATATAATGGCTTAAAAAGCAAAGTAAGATTTACGCTTAAAATTATAAAAGAAAAAGTAAAACTTAAAATAAAAAATGTTTTAAATGAAAATTTAATAAGCGTTTTTATATTTCTGAAAATAGAGCCTGCAGAAAAATAGTTATTAATCCATTTATATAGACTATTCATAAAATCACCTCTAATAGTGATTCTAACAATAAATCGAAATATATTCAATAATAATAAAAATGTGCAAAAACTACAATTTTAATAAAAGCTAAGTAAATAAGAGAAAAACTATATAATGCAGTGATAACTAAACATAATATGTTTAATTGCTTATAAATGGTATAATATATAGAATAGATGAAGTTGATATTATATTGATTATTAATTAGAATATTAGGTATGGAACTCATTAGCACTCAGATGTGATGAGTGCTAACAAAATTATAAAAGGAGGGGTTTAAAATGAACATTAGACCACTTAGTGATAGAGTATTAATTAAAAGATTAGATGCGGAAGAAACTACAAAAAGCGGAATTGTTCTTGCGGGAGCTTCAAAGGAAAAACCACAAGAGGCTGAAGTAGTTTCAGTAGGACCAGGAAAAGTTGAAGATGGAAAAGTAATCAGGATGGAAGTTAAGGCAGGGGATATAATATTATTCTCTAAATATTCAGGAAATGAAATAAAATATGATGGTATTGAGTATATCATATTAAAACAAGACGAATTATTAGCTGTAATTGAAAAATAATTTTAATTAAACGCAATCAACAATTAAACAATAATGTGACAATTGAACAATAATATCAAATTTTCGTTTAATTGTTAATAAATTATTATTTAATTGTTAGCGTATAGGAGGGTTTAAAATGGCTAAAGATATATTGTTTGGAGAAGAAGCAAGAAGAGCTATGCAAAGAGGTGTAGATAAACTTGCAAACACTGTTAAAATAACACTCGGACCCAAAGGGAGAAATGTTATTTTAGATAAAAAGTTTGGATCACCATTAATAACAAATGATGGCGTTACTATAGCTAGGGAAATAGAGCTAGAAGATGCATTTGAAAATATGGGAGCACAGCTTGTTAAAGAAGTTGCTACAAAGACAAATGATGTAGCAGGAGATGGAACAACTACAGCTACATTGCTTGCCCAAGCTATAATAAGAGAAGGTTTAAAAAATGTTACAGCTGGTGCCAATCCAATGTTAATAAGAACTGGTATAAAAATGGCTGTAGATAAAGCTGTTGAAGAAATTAAAAAGTCTTCTAAACCAGTTAATGGTAAGGAAGATATAGCGAGAGTAGCTGCTATATCAGCTAGTGATGAAGTAACAGGAGCTCTAATTGCTGATGCTATGGAAAGAGTAGGCAACGAAGGTGTTATAACTGTAGAAGAATCAAAATCTATGGGAACAGAACTTGATGTTGTTGAAGGAATGCAATTTGATAGAGGATATTTAAGTGCATATATGGTTACAGATGCAGAAAAAATGGAAGCAAATCTTGACGAACCATATATTTTAATAACTGATAAGAAAATTACTAATATACAAGATATACTTCCAATACTTGAGCAAATCGTTCAACAAGGCAAAAAGTTATTAATAATTGCTGAAGATATTGAAGGTGAAGCTTTAAGTACATTAGTTGTTAATAAATTAAGAGGAACTTTTACTTGTGTAGCTGTTAAAGCACCAGGTTTTGGTGACAGAAGAAAAGAAATGCTTCAAGACATTGCCATCCTAACTGGTGGAGAAGTTATATGTGAAGAATTAGGAAGAGAACTAAAAGACGTTACTGTTGACATGCTTGGAAAAGCAGAAAGTGTTAAAATATCTAAAGAAAACACTACTATAGTAAATGGTAAGGGTGAAAAGGATACAATACATGATAGAGTTTCCCAAATTAAAGTACAAATTGAAGAAACTACATCAGATTTTGATAGAGAAAAATTACAAGAAAGACTCGCTAAACTTGCAGGAGGAGTAGCTGTAATTAAAGTTGGAGCCGCTACTGAAACTGAATTAAAAGAAAAGAAACTCCGAATAGAAGATGCTCTTGCAGCTACAAAAGCAGCAGTTGAAGAGGGAATAGTTCCTGGTGGTGGAACAGTTTATATTAATGCTATTCTTGAGATTGCAAAATTATCATCAGATACACCAGATGTTCAAGTGGGTATTAACATAATTAAAAGAGCATTAGAAGAACCATTAAGACAAATAACTACAAATGCTGGCGCGGAAGCTTCAGTTATAATAGAAAAAGTAAGAGAAAGCGCTGGAGAAACTGGATATGATGCTTTACGTGGAGAAATGGTAAATATGATAAAAGCTGGAATTGTTGATCCAACAAAAGTTGTAAGATCAGCACTTCAAAATGCAGCATCTGTTTCAGCAACATTCTTAACAACAGAAGTTGCAGTTGCGGATATTCCAGAAAAGAATTCGGCACCAATGGGTGGCGCACCAGGAATGGGAATGGATGGAATGTACTAAAAATAATTTAAACAATAATTATTATAAATAAAGTATATTCAAATAAAAAATTAACTAGGGGTTTGCCTTAGTTAATTTTTTTTGTTTTGTTAAGTCGTATAATTATGTTTCTAGTATGTTCGTGAACTAGTTAATGAACATACTAGAAATATTCATTGACAAATGCTTAAACATTAACTATCATTATTGTAATAACAAATTCAAAGAACAATGACGCTACTCATATATACCTTGAATATGGCAAGGAGTATCTACCGGAAGCCGCAAATTTCCGACTATGAGTAATCTTAGTATGAGCTTATTTTTGGCATGCTAATTTTACTTTAGTTAAGGTAGGATTAGTATGCCTTTTTATACTTTATACCTTATTTTAAAATATAGTATATATAAATATTTTTATGCTAATTATAAAGACGAATGTAAAATAAAATTGTGAAAGGGTGTTAATTAAATGGCAAAAATATTAAAACAAGCATATACCTTCGACGATGTATTGCTAGTTCCAAATAAGTCTAAAGTATTACCTAAGGATGTTAGTTTAGTTACTTACCTTACAAAGACAATAAAACTTAACATACCTCTAATGAGTGCAGCGATGGACACTGTTACTGAGTCTAGAATGGCTATTGCTATGGCTAGAGAGGGCGGAATAGGTATCATACATAAGAATATGAGTATTGAAAACCAAGCTATTGAAGTAGACAGAGTTAAAAGACAAGAAAATGGTGTAATTACAGATCCTTTCTACCTATCTCCAGACAATATTTTAGAAGACGCTTTATCATTAATGAGTAAATATAGAATATCGGGAGTTCCAATTACAACAAATGGTAAATTAGTTGGAATAATTACTAATAGGGATATAGTTTTTGAAACTGATTATAGTAAGAAAATTAAAGATATAATGACAAGTGAGAATCTAATTACTGCACCAGAAGGAACAAGCATGCATGAGGCTAAGGAACTTCTTAAAAAACATAAAATAGAAAAGTTACCTTTGGTAGATAGCGAAAATTATTTAAGAGGACTTATAACTATAAAAGATATAGAGAAAACTATAAAATTCCCTAATGCTGCAAAGGATTCTAGAGGAAGATTATTATGTGGTGCAACTGTTGGCGTAACTGCAGACATAATTGAGCGAGTAGATGCTTTAGTAAAGGCTGGAGTAGATGTAATAACTATAGATACAGCTCATGGCCATTCTTTAGGAGTACTAGACGCGGTACGTAAAATTAAATCTGTGTACCCAGACCTTCAAATAATAGCAGGAAATATTGCAACGAGAGAAGCAACTAGAGATTTAATTGAGGCAGGGGCGGATTGCGTAAAAGTAGGTATAGGTCCTGGATCGATTTGTACTACAAGGGTTGTAGCAGGAGTAGGAGTTCCACAACTTACAGCAGTTATGGACTGTGTTGAAGAGGGGAATAAATATGGAGTTCCTGTTATTGCAGACGGCGGCATAAAATACTCAGGAGATATAGTTAAGGCATTAGCAGCAGGTGCTAAAGTGGTAATGATGGGTTCTATGTTTGCAGGCTGCGAGGAAGCTCCAGGTGAAACGGAAATCTATCAAGGAAGAAGCTATAAGGTATATAGAGGAATGGGTTCTCTAAGTGCTATGGCTTGCGGAAGTAAGGATAGATATTTCCAAGAAGGAAATAAAAAGTTAGTTCCAGAAGGGGTAGAAGGAAGAATACCTTTCAAAGGGAGTGTTATAGAAACTATATATCAGATGATAGGCGGTATACGTTCAGGAATGGGATATTTAGGTTCAGCTACGCTAGAGCAATTGTTTGAGACTTCAACCTTTGTTGTTCAAACTTCAGCAGGGTTAAGAGAAAGTCATCCACATGATGTATCAATTACAAAAGAAGCACCGAATTATAGTATTAACAGCTAGTATAGATAAGAATAGCTAAGTAAAATGATTAAGTGTACAGGAGGAAAATACATTGATTAATAGAGAATTAATTTTAGTAGTTGACTTTGGTGGTCAATATAATCAACTTATTGCAAGAAGAGTTAGAGAAAATAATGTATATTGCGAAATAATACCATATACATCTTCTGCCCAAAAAATAAAAAACATGAACCCAAAAGGAATAATATTCACTGGCGGACCCAATAGTGTATACGCAAAAGGTGCTCCAAAGGTTGAAAAAGAAATATTCGAACTAGGCGTTCCTATTTTGGGAATATGTTATGGTGCTCAACTAATGGCTCGAGTATTTGGTGGAGAAGTTATAACACCTGATGTTCGAGAATACGGAAAAGTAGAAGTTGACCTATGCAAAGATGCTACTATTTTTACAGGAATAAAAGAGAATCAATGCTGGATGAGTCATACAGACCATATTTCTAAAGTGCCAGAAGGCTTTGACATAATTGCAACTACTAAAGATTGTCCAGTAGCTGCTATGGCGAGTGTTTCTAAAAAACTCTATGGAGTTCAATTTCACCCAGAAGTAAAACATACTATTTTTGGTGAAGAAATGATTAGAAAGTTCCTATATGATGTTTGCGAGGTTAAAGGCGATTGGTCAATGTCATCTTTTGCGCAGGAAAAAATCAAGGCTATAAAAGAATTAGTTGGAGATAAAAAAGTACTTTGTGCTCTTTCAGGCGGAGTAGATTCATCAGTTGCCGCAATGCTTGTACATAAAGCAATAGGAAATCAGTTAACTTGCGTATTTGTTGATCATGGTCTTTTAAGAAAAGATGAAGGCGACCAAGTTGAAACAATATTCAAAGGTGAATTTAAGATGAATATAATAAGAGTTAATGCTCAAGATAGATTTTTAGGTAAGCTTAAGGGAATAAGTGATCCAGAGCAAAAGAGAAAGATAATTGGCGAAGAATTTATAAGAGTTTTTGAAGAAGAATCTAATAAACTCGGACAATTAGATTTCCTTGTGCAAGGAACAATATATCCGGATGTAGTTGAAAGTGGGACTGATACTTCAGCTACTATAAAAAGTCACCATAATGTTGGCGGACTTCCAGAAGATATGCACTTTAAACTAATAGAGCCTTTAAGAGAATTATTTAAAGATGAGGTTAGAGCAGTTGGAGAAGAAATTGGAATTCCTCATTACCTAGTATGGAGGCAACCATTCCCGGGACCAGGTCTCGCTATAAGAGTTCTTGGAGAAATAACACCTGAAAAATTATTTATAACTAGTGAAGCCGATGCAATATTCAGAGATGAAGTAGCTAAAGCTGGACTTGAAAGTGAAATATGGCAATACTTTGCATGTCTACCAAACATCCAATCCGTTGGAGTTATGGGAGATGAACGAACATACTGTCATACAGTTGCTCTAAGAGCTGTAACTAGTTCGGATGGAATGACTTCAGATTGGGCTAGAATACCATATGATGTGTTAGATAAAGTTTCTAGAAGAATTGTTAATGAAGTTAAAGGAGTAAACAGAATTGTTTATGATGTAACTTCAAAACCACCTTCAACTATTGAATGGGAATAGGTAAGAACGTTATTATACCTAGATATATAAGGGTTTAAGTACAAGATTAGTGTTTATGATTTACTTAATAATATAAGTGAATTGTAGACACTTTTTTGCTTTTTTTGATATTAAATTAGGAGGTAGTTTAAAGGTGAGAAATGGAGAAGTCAAAGGTACTCAGTTTTTCAAACAAAAACAAGAATGTAAAAAAACTATTAAAGAAGTATTTGAGGAATTTATTTTATCTATAAAAATTAAAGGTAGAAGCAAGTATACACTAAGAAGTTATTATTACCATAACAAATATTTTATGGAATTTATTGGACAGGATACTTTGATTAATACTATAACTCAAAAAACTTTCGAAGAATATATTTCGTATATGCAAGATAAAAAAGGTTTGGAAAATGGAGTAACACTAAATAGTTATTTACACAATGTAAGTCCAATAATTAAATATGGTGTTAAAAAAGGATATTTGAAAGATTTTGAGATACCCCAAGTAAAATATCAAGAAACATTTAAAGAAATTTATACACAAGAAGAATTGACAGAATTATTAACAAAACCTAGACAAAAAGATTTTATAACAATAAGGACATGGAGTATGATTTGGACGTTTGCTTCAACGGGGTTAAGAGCAACAGAACTCAGAGAATTAAGAGTGAAGAATGTAGATATGTTTAATAGAACTATTGCAGTCAATGTTACTAAAAATAAAAAGGCTAGATATTTACCTATTTCAAATTCGTTAGCAGAGGTTTTGATAGAGTATTTAGGATTAAGAAATGGAGAAGATGACAGTTACTTATTTCCTACGGTTTATGGTGATATATTAGCACAAAGTACGCTACAGAAATGTATAAAAAACTATTGTAATGAGAGAGGTATAGGGAAATGTTCACTTCATTTGTTTAGACATACATTTATTACCAATGCAGTAAATAAAAATGTTAGTCCATTGATATTACAAAAGATAACGGGTCACTCAACCATGAAACAATTAAGTAAGTATTACAATGCAAAAACAATTGATATGGTTAATGTGATAGATGAGATAGCACCAGCCTTTAACAATAAAAAAAGTATATTTAAATAAAACAAATAATAGAATTGGTGGTTTATATTGGAACTATAGAAGTATCTAGTATGCTAAAAAGATTACACCAATAGCGTTAAAAGGTTCAGCAACTTAATAACACAATATTGGAGATAGGATGGTGAAAGAATCATGAGTAATATTAAATGCTGTTGTTATAAATGTAAAATTGAGGTCGACGAAGAACAACACTTTACCGCAGAAGATGGAAAAATACTTTGTGATGAATGTGGTAAAGGAATAGAACCTTGTAGACAAAGGATAAAATATATAGTTAATAATGGACAATAAGATTAAAACAAAAAATAAATAAAAGGCTCTGTAATTGTAGTTACGAAGCCTTTGGAAAATTGAATATTGATTAATAACCTTCTTGAAAAAAACCACTACCCTTATTATAAATCAAAAAAGTAAGGATTTCAAGGGTTTATTTCCTACGCCCAAAAATAAGGGTGTAGGTTACTTGTATAGGCACTCTAGCAAGTCTAAAAAATTAGAGTGGTGTGGTAGAGCCAACGTATAAAATCTATTGGGTATTGTAATATTTAAATCTGTTTGTATTCAATCCCCTGAGTCGAGTATAGATGATCGACTAATAAATTATCTAGGGTGGTCGCTACTGGTCGCAAGACATAAGGGTGTAATATAATTGTTAGCAATTTGTAGACAAGTATACGTGGAAGTAGAGCGTGTATAAAAGTATTACAACAAACAGATTTTCGGAAACCTCGACACAAACCAAATATTCGTTTATCCTATTTTTTTAGGGTAACTACGTCATTTCCTAACTTCCCAAATATTAAAAGTTCAAAACATTATAACCTAATGATTCACAAACATACAAGCGATTGTAACTAAGAGGTATGTAATTATACATGTTTGAGGGCAAAGTCGTTCCTAGGACACGTTAGATAAGCAGAAACAGTATCCAGTAGGCAAGTTATACAGAATTACATACAATTCTCTATTTATCGAATATAGTAATAATATAGTATGTGATAATTTATATAATTTAAAGGAATATATGTAAACTTGTAGAATAAAATATGTATGAAAGTGGGTGGACAAGGATGCCGATATTAATAATAATACTTATAATTTTATTTTTCCCATTAGCATTGCTAATTGCTGCGTGGTTAATTCCTATAATGCTGATTATACTTAGTATAGGTTTAGTAGGATGGTTACTATATAGATGTTATAGAAAAAAAGAAGGTAAACCTAAAAAGAGAAAAATCGCATTATATATAGCATTGGTAGTAGAATTTATTTTACTTATAGTAGGCCCGGAGAATATTTTTCCTAGAAAGTTTCTATATGCAATTAGTGACTATGATAAATGGACAGAGTTCATTGCTTTTATATTTATATGCCCTTTTCCAATTGCAATGTTAATTGATACATTTGCATTAACTCCCAAATTGAAGTCCGTACATAAGAAAGAATTATAGGAGGGTTACATTACAAAGATTTGAATATAGAAAGTAATTGATTATATATAATAAACTTAAAATTTGCCAATACAATTCGAATAACTACACTATAAAAGTTTGTAAAAATGCAATAAGAAATATTTATATATTTCTGGCGAATCATCATTAAAAGTTTGTAAAAAATGTGACCACAAGACATATTCTATTAAAAAGTGTGTACAGTCCACGTAATGGTTGATATTACTGAGTTTTAAGCATATTTTAATTTGAAACATTTTTTACAACCATTGATATGACTGGGTTTGTTAAAGTTGCCCAAAAGTTGGATAGTCTCTAAGGGAGACATTATATATGTTTGATTATTAAAAGTGACTTAATACGTTGATATGACTGGGTTTAGTGTCTTTTGTATATCAATAAATCAATGGGTTTACTTGTATGTTCGTGGCTATCACTGGGTTTGCAAGTAGTATCCACTAAACGCAATGTGAGAAGGATAATATGTCACGAAGCAGAAACTACTCCTCCGATGCTGAAATGAGTGGGTTTACGAGGGGTGGGCAAAAATCTCTATAGTGATAGAGGATAATACATCAAATAAAAAGTATTGTTTAGAATGTAGTAAGGAAATAAATAGAATCAAAACACTGGAGAATTGGCACAAGAATAAAGAAAAACTAAAAAAACTTTGAAGCGACCATATCTTTGTAGAACGTTGATATGACTTGATTACAGAAAATCAGAAAAAAATAAAAGTGTCTACAAACCCATTGGAACGGTAAATACGTCAAAAGTTAAAGAGTCTCTAAGGGAGCATGTAGACTATATATCGTTCCCTAATATGGTATTGTAAAGATTGTGGTAAGGAAATAGATAGGAATAAGGCAAAAGAACGTATGAGAAAGATAAGGATGTTCGATGCGACCAAAACCTTTGTAGCCTAGTTATATCAACGGTTTACAGACTTACTATTTTATAAAAAAATTAGTAACTATAGTCATAGCCCCATTCTGTTCAAAAAATGGATGGTCTCTAAGGGAGAAGTAACAATTCTCGCAATTAGAAATACTGCTTAATCACATTGATACAACTGGCTTTGGAGGTACTTTTATTTAACATTTTCCACTCCGTAATATGATAAGAGAAAATAAAAGAATCCGAAAAGCAGAAACACCTCTTAAACCATTGATATAACTACACTTACGATAGGTGGGCAAAATATTCTAATGTGAGAGGGAGTACCAAAAAAATAAATATAATTCTCGACTAGTAGAAACACCTCTTAAACCGTTGGTATAACTACACTTACGAATGGTGGGCAAAAATCTCTATAGTGAGAGGGGATAAAAATAAAATTAAGATAATTCTAAAAAATATTGTATTATTTGTGCTAAGAGAGCAAATATAGAAAAGACGAATAGTGCTAAAACACTTTAAATATTGATTTACTCCGAACCCTGTAGGTGTTGATATATATACTCTAAGGGTTGATTTTTAAAATTATTTTGCTCTGCATAATATGTATAGAAAAAACAATAAATCAATAAAAAGACACACCTTTTTTATAGACACGTTGATATTACTAGGTTTAAGAGGTATAAAAGAGTTACCATATGTAAGGCAGTAAAAGTCACTTTTGAGCAAAAAAGTCAGTCTTTTTATTTTGAGGATGACCGTAGCCTAGTAATACCAACGCCTCAGACAAATGCTATCTTCGCGGATAAGGGGAGGTATAAAATAAACAGTAATACATATATATTACTTCCCAAGTGGCACAAAGTACCACTTGCAAGAGTATAAAATAAACAGTAATACATATATATTTTTTTATAAACATAAACGTTTCTGTTATTAATGAAGAAGGAGTTGTATTAAGATGAGTGAAGATGAGATCCGAACAGGAATATTAAAGATTCAAGAGAAATATTATACACCAACATCTAAAATTGCAGAAGCAGCGCAAGTAAATAGAAGTTTACTAAGTAGAATGCTGAATGATAAATTTGAGAAGCCAATGTATAAGAATGTACTAGATAAATTAGAGACCTGGTTACAAGATAGGATGTAATGTCACGAAATAGAAAATGCCCTCAACTCGTTGATATAACTACGTTTGCAGAATTATTGATATTTTTATTATATGAAGTAAATTAGAAAGCACTGATATGATTACATTAGAAATTTAGGTGTAATGATATGAGTGCTTTAACTATGTGCATTTAGACATATAGTACAGCATTTAATACTTAGCCATTATAGATTCAACACACAACGAACCGTTCACCTCCTAAGTTGAAAAAAGAGTTGTGTGTTCCTTCTGTAATAATAAAATAATATGTGAAAGGAAGTGTAAATCGTGAAAATAACAAAAACTTAGGTTCCTTAATTTCTGTTTTTAAGGAATTAAGGGATACCCAAACAGTGAAAATATTATTGTTATGTACGGAATACATAGCAAAAGGAATTTACAGTTTTTCGTTCAATTACGAGAAATTATGAAAGAAGAATTAAGAGAAGAATTACCAAAATGGAGTAGATTTGAGGATGGAGTTAAATATGATTTAGTATTATCAGATGATTTTGATAGTTTAATTTCATGTATAATCATGCAACAAAAATATGGATTCAATATAGGATATTTTTATGGCTTTAGAACTATGTATGCTACTCAAACTCAAAATGTTAACAACTTTTTAGGTTTAAACAATGAGAAATTATATATAGATGTAGCAACTGTAAAAGATAAGAGCATAGATAACCATGTACAAGCCATATATGGGTGTGATACGCACAATGAGAATAGTATTAACCTAAACAATGTAGGTAGATTTTCAGGCTGCAATGATTATTATTACAGTAAATACTGTGGTAGTACATTATTAACTGTAATGAGTTTATTGAATATACCAGTCCCAACAGACGAGGACACACAGATGATTTTACTTGCCATTGATAGTACTTATTTAGGTTTCTATGGTAGCAAACAGTACAGAGAGAGCAACAGAAAGCACCTAAGAGATATATTAGGGTTTGAACAGTTATATGATTTATTAGGTAGGAAAACAGTAGAGGATTTCAAAGAGATTATTGAAAAGTATAGTCTGAAAACTAACATTAAAATTGTTAACGACAAAATGACATACACAAATGATGTAAGTCTATTACAGAAGAAACTATTTATTTTTTTAAATATAGATATTACACTATCGGATGAAACACTTATTCCAATAGATGAATACAAAATAGGTTTTTTTGAAATACCATACAACGTTAATCCTACAATATTAACTAAAACTTACCAGTTAGAAATGGGATTCGATATTCATTCGTTAGCAATGACAGGTAAAAGAAATATTAGTTACAGTTACCAACAAGTCAAACAGGTAGAGGATAATCCTTACCCGTTTACTATAACACATTAAAATAAAAAGTCAATATATATGAAGGAGATTATTATGAATTATTTAGATAAAGAATTTAAGTTCGTATACAACATGGAACAAGGAATTTACTTTGCAAACAATGGTGGCCTATTAGAAGCCAATGCAATCAATCCTAAGAGTGGCAACATATTTATGAAGTTTCTAAATAACGAAAAGTTACAAGAACTGTTTAAAATATGGAATAGTCGTGTAAGGTAAAAAACTACACCCCCCTAATTTGGGGGGTACAACATAAGGTAATCTCAAATTACACCCCCCAAATTAGGGGGGGCTACTGAGGTGTAATAAGAGAGACTAATCTATTAATAAAAGAGAATAAGTTCACAAGTGTGCAGAAAATCTGCAACCTTAGTTTCGGAAATTATGTGAGGGAGATATTATGATGGAAAAATTAGATTATTTTACGAAGGTACCCAATGATGTATTTTATAAAAAGGTAGGAAAGAGCATCATACAAGAAGTTGAGAATGACAAGGTTATGAGTATTATAGATTACCTTTATACAAACATGAATAGAAAAAGTATCATCAAGTTTACATTAGAGGATATGATTATTGATTGTGGTTTCAGAATTGGAAAGAAGAAAGGTGAAACAGTACCTAAATTTAGAGAGATGTTAGTTAAATTACAAGAATTGAAATATATAATTTCTGATTGTGATATGAAGGACATCAAACCTAAAGATTTAGTTATATGTACATTGAGTATTGATTTTACTGGTAAGTTTTTTCAACTGTTTGACTCGGAGAAGGAAAAGATACTCAATCAAACAAGTGAGAAAATTGATAACTATAAATTGCTTGTTTATTATGCTTATACAAAATGTAGGATATATAAACGGTCACCGGAAGAATTAGGACTATTTTCTGATGGTGGAAGAGCAGAGGTATGTTTTGTTGGTTATAAAAGGATACATGAAGATTTAGGATTATCCGATGAAACTATTACTAAGTACAATAAAATATTGGTTGCTTTAGACATGATTCGTATTGCTAATGCCGGAACTTGGTATTATGCAGAGGATAGGAATAAATTTCCTAGAGAAAGTGCTAATATTACTTGCCTATTTAATAAAGAGACAGAAATATGGAAAATGAATTTAAGAAAAGGGATTGAAACATATAAGTTTTATGGAATAGAAAACCTTAATAAGATATTTACTAATAGTAGAAAGTACAAGAATAATAATAAGATACTTAATGGAGAATTAGGTTCCATTATTAAGAAAGAAAAGTTAGGAACTGCTACATTTACGGAATTATTACGTAAAACTGAAATAGAAAATTGTATAAATGACAAGAGTGCTAAATTATATGAAGAGGAGATTTTATTATGATGAATTTGTTAAAAAATCAAAAGAATATAAGGATTGCATTGTTAGAATTACAAGTTGAAACATTAAGAGAAAGGTTAGAGTTGAGAGGTGTCTACAAGAGTCATATGAAGCCTACAGTGAACATTCAACGGGAACTAGTACAATTACATGGCTAGAATTTAAGTTACTAATAGGGCATCATATTACAACTCGTTGAGGGGTAGTATAATGAACTAATTAAGAGGAGAGATATATTATGGATTTAAGTACGTTAGGATTAACAACGGAGCAAATGACTGCATTAGAGGGGCATATTACAGAATCAAATAGTAAAGCATCACAAAGCGAAACAGATAAAGTTAGGACAGAATATTCAAAGAAAATCAAAGGGTATGAGGACGAGATAGGTAAATATAAGCCAGTGGATAAAACAGATAGTGAATTAGCAATGGATGCTAGATTGAAGGCACTAGAGGACAAGGAGAAGGTATTACTAGGCAAGGAGAAACTATTAGACATAAACAATAGGCTAAAGGAACAAGGACTTCCGGTGTCACTATCAAAATACTTGGTAGGTGCAGAGGATATGGACTTAGAAATCACAGGCTTAAAGGAAATGTTCAATAATTCTACTATAGAAGGTGGTTTTGTTCCTAAAAATCATAATGGTAGTGGAGATAGTATAAGTAAAGAACAGTTTGGAAAGATGGGTTATGTAGAAAGAGCAAATTTATTTAAAACAAACCCAGATTTATATGGAAGATTATCGAAGTAGTTCCACCTCACCAAAATTGGAGAGGTCGGGCTACTTTTATTATATTAACTAAGTTTAACCGAAGAGTTCATTTTGACATCTTCGAGAGAGACGTTGGTATCACTGAGTTCCATTGGTGAGGACAATTTTGGCTCCACCAATGGAACTTTATATTAATAAACAAAAAACATAGGGTTGTGACCGGCACAGAAGGAGAATTAATTATGGCTTTAATAGTACCAGAAATATATTCACAACTTGTAAGAGAAAAATTCCTAGGAAGAATGAAAGTAGCAACATTATCCACTAATTTAGGAATACTTTCAAACTCAACTGTGGGAGAAACAGTTAATTTCCCAGTATTCAAGACAATAGGAGATGCAAACCTAGTAGTTAAAGGAACAGTATCACCTATTGAAAGTTTAAATCAAGTAAATTCTCAAGCAACTATCAAAATGATAGACAAAATAATCAGAGTTTACGATATCGACGATATGACTGCATTAGGAAGAGGTATAGAGGAATCTGCTAGTCAACAAGCAATAGTATTTGCTAGACAATTAGACAGTGATCTCATACTTGAAGCAATGAAAACTCCATTAAAAACTGCTACTGCTGATGCAAAGAAAATTACTGCTGCGGAACTTAATGCTGGACTTGCTAATTTTGGTGATGAATGTGATATCGACGATATTGGAGGTATCGTTATTCATAGTTTATTGGATAGTTCTTTTTATGCTATGCCTGAGTTCGTAGATGCTGCTAAAACTTATAATGCTATGGGTAATGGTATCGTTAGAAACGGTTGTATCGGTACTTTTAGAGGCATTCGAATATTTCATACAGACAAAAATACTCTTGTAAATTCTGAATGCGTATCATTCATAATCAAGAAAGGTGCTTTATCTTACATGGAGAAGAAAGCAATCAATATACAGGAAGAAAGAGAGGAAAAATTACACGCTACTGATATAGTTGGGGATTACGTTTACGCTTGTAAATTAACTGACGAGACAGGTGTTGTAATGATTAGAAAGACAATAGCATAACAGTTGCACAATTTTGTGCCATTGTCAAATTTAAGGAAGGTGTGTCCATAACGGATGCCCTTCTCTTTTTTTTAAAGGAAATAGTTAAGTAAAAAGGAGATGTTATTAATGCTAAGTCCAAGTAAAATAAAATATTTAAGATTACTACATAATTTGACACAAACAGATGTGGCTAAAGAGATTAAAGTATCAAAGAATTACATATCAGAATTAGAAAATGGTAAATCACAATATTCACAAGTGCAGCACGATAAGATTGTTAATGCAATATACATAGTTTCAAAGAAAAAGAAGGCTCAATTAGAAAATCTAACTGAGATTTTAGAAGATGTAGGGGCAACAGTTAAAAAGAAAGTGAAATAATATGAAGTTTTTACAATTTATTAGAAGTCCTTGGTGGGATATTCAATAAATTACTTATAACTTTTATATATTTATTATAATTTATTGGAAGTTATTAGAAGGAAGTGGAGAACAAAAGAAGAGGTCAAGTAAAAATCTGAGAAATCGGGTTTGGTAATATTACCAAAAGTGATTTGTGGTCTACAATTCCTTAAATGCCTAGTAAACAGATAGGAATTAAACCGTAACACACTACGGCTTTTCCAAAAGGGGTAAAAGAATTGGTTGATATAAAAAACGGATGTGCAGAAATCTGCCACTCCGATAAAAAAACTACTTCCATTTTAGGGAATAGTCAAGGTTTATCGCCCGCTCCATACGTACGCTATACGATAAGTTATTTATCCAGTCTATTAATTATTCCATTTTCATGTGGAAAATTACACGATACAGAGATTTGAGAGGGAGTAAAATTTCGCTCTCTCAAAAAGAGGTTAAAAGGAATCATAAAACGAATACATAAGTTCGTGTTTACATAATGTTTACAGAAGTTTACGTGATATTTACAAAAATGTTTACAAAAATAAATAATAATTAAGGAGGGGTATTTGAATGAGATACGGAAATTTTAAGGATAAAATAACATCAAACCAAAACAAGGTTGCTTATTTTGTTCAATGGTACGTTGATTCTGATTGCAAACAAAAAACAAAGGCTAACTATGATAAGGAATGTAAAGGAAGTACGGCAGTAGAGTTTGAATTTGCCATGTCGGAATGGTTAATTCGTTCAGATGTGCAAGAGAGCATCCTTGAATATATGAAACAAAAGAAGTTCATTAAGATAGTAGATATATATAATTCAATGTGTGAGAAAGCACTATTAAAAGGTGATGTACAGGCTGCTAAATTTGTAATAGATTTTAGTAAATCAGAGTTTTTTAAGAATACAGAAGGCGAAGCAGATAAATATTTAGGTGGTATTAATATCCCGGGACTAAGTGTAGGTGATAAATAATGGGAATATCCGTAGAAAATGCTAAGAAGATTAAATACTTATGGCAAGATGGTCATGAGGTGGACTGGATACAATCATTTATTAAGATAGTTGACAAGGATACTAACCTAGTACCATTTATGTTGACACCTGAACAACATGAATTTGTTGAAGGATTAGAGAAGTTTAATATTGTCGAAAAGAGCCGCCAACTCGGCCTGAGCGTATGTTCCGTTGCACTATCAATAAGACAATCAATAGTATATCCTAACAGTTCATGTTTGTTAGTATCACACGATCAAAAGAGTTGTAATGCTATATTTGATAAACTAAAACAACAATTTGATTCTCTACCAGATTGGTTACGACCTAAGACCTTAGCAAATAATAGAATGGAAATTAAGATGGTTAATGGAAGTAAGATTACGTGCTCATGTGCCGGTAATCGTGATGTAGCGAGGGGCAGCACAATCTCATTTTGTCATATGTCAGAATTTGCCTTTTGGAAGAATCCAGAGAAACAACTAAATAGTATAACCCAATCACTTACTGCCGATTCTAAATGCGTTATTGAGAGTACGGCTAATGGATTAAATTATTTCCATGACTTATATTTCCAAGCAAAAAATAATGAGAATAGTTATAAGAGTTATTTCTTTAATTGGATAAGTGGAAGCACTCTGTTTAAAAAAGACTACATCAACTCTGCTGAGATATACAGAAGTAGGTTCGGAAAAGAGTTGAGTACGGAAGATTTGACAGAGGAGGAGATTGGATTAGTAGCACTGGGAGCAAGTATACCACAGTTAATGTGGAGAAAATTAAAGATTTCCAGTAGTGGACTAGATTCATTCAATCAAGAATACCCTGCTACCGATGTACAGGCATTCCTAAATTCTGGGGCAAGTGTATTTGATAATAAGAGAATTGTAACATTTGAGATGGCATTGGTCTCAAACAAGACAACACATATCCTAAAAGAGAATATTTTAGATTTGCCAGTCCTACTAAAGAGTCATATAGGTAGGTCTTTTTTTATATACAAAACACCAGTTGTAGGAGAGCGATATTACATTGGTTGTGATTTGTCAGAAGGCTGTGGGAACGACTACAGTGTTGTGGAGGTATTAAGTAAAGATGGAGAACAGGTAGCAGAGTTCTATAATAATAAATTGAAACCATTTGAAATGGCAGAGATAATTAATGCGGTAGGTAAATATTACAACACAGGATTAGTTACGGTAGAGAAAGCCAGTGGTGGTCACAGTGTTATAGAAAAAATGAGATACGAATATCACTACATGAATATGACAAAGTATCAAGCATATGATGAATTTCAAATAATGAGGTGGAAGGTAGGATTTGATACCAATGTTAAAACAAAGAGCATTATTATTAATGACTATGTTGAAATGTTTAGCAAAGGACTATTAAAAATCAATAGCAGAAAGTTACTCCAAGAGATGAAAGTATTCGTAGTAAAAGAGAATGGAAGTATGTCTGCTAGTGGTAGTAATCATGATGATTTAGTCATGAGTATGGCTTTGGCTATAGTATCAATTAAGAACAAATATTACTATTAAACATTAGTCCGATATTAGACGAAGGTTAAAGGTCAGTTCCATAGATATAGGACAGCACAATTCGGTGCAGTCATCAAATATAAAGAGAAAGGAAGTTATAAAATGCAAACACTAGAAAGTTATATTCAAGATAAATACAGTAATGATTCACTATGGTTTGAGCAAGAAGTAAACCAAGGCAATCATTTACAGAGAATAAGCAAAGTTGTAAATAATATGACCTATTTACTAGGTAGTCATAAGATATTATTAAAAGAGGATGCTAAATGGAAGGGACAAGAGTTCATTACTAAGAAATTAATGCTCAATCAAGCCAAAACAATACTCAATTTCCATACTACTTACTTACTGGGTAAGCCAATTACGTTGACAGGCTCAGAGAATAAGGTTAAAGCATATCAAAATATCTATAGAAAAGGAAATTATGATGATATAAATTTTAAGATACTAGAAAATGCTATTAAATTTGCAGATTCATACGAATATGTCTATATAGATAAGGATAAGAACATAGTATCCAAGGTTATTAAGAGTGAGGATGGCTACCCTATATATTCAGAAGATGCAGGTGAGTATATTGGATTTATAGAGAGTTATATCACAGATAGCAATAAGGTTAGTTACTACAACGTATACTATGAAGATAGAGTTGATATGTTCAGTAATGAAGGTTCAGAGTTGCAGTTGCTAGAGAGTAAGAAGAACCTTAGTGGACTACCTATTCATTATAGTAATGATGAGAGTGCCTACGATAACTTTGGTGTTAGTATACTTGAGGATCTAAAGCCTATCTTTGATGAATTTGAGGATATGTATAGTAAGATGTCGGATAGTATATATACTCTAACGCTTAATCCTATGCCAGTAGTAGTAGGTCAAGGAGTAGAGGGGAGCATACCGGCTGATGCAGTAGGGTTCTGTATAAACCTAGACAATGGTACATTTGATTATAAGAATGCAGTAATAGATAGTGGTACAGTTAAACTATACTTAGATAAACTACAACAAGAACTCAACATTATAAGTCATATGCCAAGTGTAGCAATTGGTAGTAGCAATGTTGCTAATGTATCCGAGGTCTCCTTGAAGTTACTATATCAATTAGCAGATGTACTTGCAATGCTGAATGAGAGATGGCTAAGAAGGGGATTAACACAAAGGAATAAGATGTTTGATAAGTTATTAGAGTTATTAGGTGTACCATTGAATGATGAAGAGTATATTGATGTAGAGTTTAATTATAGTAGACCAGTCAACAATCAAGAAGTGTTAGCACAACTACAATCACAGTTTAGTATGGGTGCTATAAGTCGCAAGAGTATTATAGAGAAGAGTCCATTGACTACAGATGTTACAACAGAGATGGATAGATTAGAAGAAGAGAGTACTGCTAAGGCGGATGTAGTAGTAGATACTAAGGAAAAGGATACAAAGGTAGTAGAAGATAAGGTAGTGTAATATAGTGGGAACCTATGTGTACCAATGGATAGAGGGTAAGTGGAGGATATAACTAATGGATAATGATTGTTAGTTAATAGTTATTGGTGAGAATAGGGGTGATACAACTATTTAAAAAAAAGCGTCTTAATAGAAATGTCTAGCACATTCTAGCAATTTCCTCTTATATATGTTGACAATGTAGTTAGTTTTTTATACAAACTATCCAACAATTATATATAAAAATTTATACCATACTACTATGTCATGAATAGTACCATTCAATATAACCTTTATTATATTGAATGGTTTTATACTGCTTTATGAATAAAGTATGAACAAAAGAACGACTGTTCCCATGACATAGGGGATGTTTACTATAAGTATGTAGTGTTTAAACCCTTGTAACTGGCTATGTGCTTGACGTTAGAGGTATATGGGTATAGTCATAAACATGCAATTAAATAAGTATTTAGTTCAATGTTTTAATAATATGTATATATATTGTAGGGTTCAAGCCTATGAACCAGTCATCGCTATGAAGGTCAGTCAAGGGTATATTATAGACATATTACCTAGAATAGCCTAAGAGATTACAAGGTTGTGATATGTCATCAATCCCATTGCTATCACTCGCTTCCCCCTATTAGCCATTCAATCGCCCTCCTAACCCAAAATTTACCCACAGACAAAATTGACTTATATAGGTGTTTCCATTTTAGAAGCCCCTCGTATTTCACGACCCTTATACAAATTAAATATGAAAGGAATGATGCCACATGACAATTATAGAACGATTAAAATTAGAACTTAGCAACAAAGACTACTTCACAGATGTTGAACTAATTGTATTCCTATCCGAGAATGACCTTACACCAACTATAACATACATTAAGTCAACTCACCAACGTGACCTACTTTTAACTGTAGTAGATGTACTTGAAGCAGTATCAAATGATGTTGACCTTATGCGTAACGTATCAGATGGTACTACAGGATTAGCAATATCAGAAGCATATAAACTAATTAAAACTAGAATACAGGATATTAAAATTAAGATTGCAAGTATTTCTATTATAGATGATTACTCCAATGTGTCCTTATTATTTACAAGAAGTAGGCGATAACATGAATACTCAATTTAACCTATTTAAACAGTCACTAAAGAGGAGTGGGAAGGTTTGTTTAGTCAATGATACAGATAATATCACTTGTGTATTCAAAGAGATATTTGATAGAACTAAAGGAACAGATTGCAAGTATATAATCACAGATGAAGCCCTCAAACAGGGTGACATAATTTCATATAATAAAAATTCCTACATTATAATAACTAAGAATGAAAGTACAAATGATGTATACGCAATGTATTGTATTAGAAAATGTACAGCAAACGTTAAAATATATATAGATAATGTATTAGGCTTATATCCAATGTTCTGTGATGGTCAATCGTTTTATTTAAGTTCCCCTACTACTGGAAGTTTTGGTATTATGCCAATTAGAGGTATGACGATGACCATACCTTACACAAAAGTATCCGACACTATTTTAGAAGGACAAGAATTCATTAAATTTCATAGCGCATGGCGTATAAGTGGAATAGATAAAACAGTAGATGGATTGATAACTTTTACTTGTGACGTTAGTGTGAGTGGTGGGGATTGGGAAACTGAAATACCAGATGGTGTTATACCTTATGATCCAAATACACCTGTTGGTTATCAAATAGTCATAGATCCAATATCAGCCACATTAGGAGACACTTTACTATTGGAAATCACAGTTAGTAATGATGGTAAAGTATTTGAAGTAGATAATTCTGAACTAATTTTCACATCAAGTAATAAATCTATAATTAGTGTAGATTCTTATGGATATATATTTGTGGCTGCAAGAGGTACTGCCACAATTACAGTTGGATATTCAGACGGTGGTTGGGATGGTGACGGTAATCCTATAATAGTAGCAACAGGAACAATAGAAATAACAATAGAATAAGAGGAGGGATTTATTAATGGAAAGTGAAGTAATTAAATTAGCATTAACACAGGGCATATTTTGTGCCCTTTTTATATGGCTATTTATAGATACTAGGAAAGATGGTAAAGCAAGAGAGTCTGCATATCAAGGTACTATCAAAGAAAATCAATTAGTAATAATGAGTATGACAGATAATTTTAGTATAGTTAAGGAAATTAAAGTTGATGTAGATGAAATAAAATTAAAAATAATGTAGTTGTAAAATGGTATTGATGTATAGGAGTAATTCCCTATACATTTCTCCTTTTTTATAAATAATACTTAATTAAGGTTAATTAGATTTAACTAAACCCTAATTAGATTTAATTAAATATTATTAATGCTTAAAATTGATGTATATATTAATGTAGGAATAATTGAAAAAGACCCTTTTAATTTTATATTTTTTGTACATATAATTACTTCAATGGAAACATTTCTGAATAAGGTATTGATTTTATAAATATAATAGTGTTATAATTGAGAATATTAAATGTAAATCAAAAACATAATTTGTATAAAATCTAAACCACTCAGTTAGATAAAGTTTCTAGAAGAATTGTTAATGAAGTTAAAGGAGTAAACAGAATTGTTTATGATGTAACTTCAAAACCACCTTCAACTATTGAATGGGAATAAAACATAAATATAATTAAAAATGAGAAAGCCTATTTTACAGTGTTTATTATGATTAATAACTTGTAAAATAGGCTTTAATTTAAATAGTTCCCCCCTAAATTCACCACCAAATAAAAAATTTAAAAAGATAATTTATTTTTTTACAAAAAGATGATAGAATCATATTATATACGATAACGGATTATAATTTTAAGGAGGTGTAAGTATGGCTAAAATGGGAAGAAAGGTATCTTACAATTTAACATTGGCTAATGAAGAGAAAGAAAGAAAAGTTAGAGAAAAGTGGGAAGAAGAAGGAGGAAGAGTTACTACTGCATATGTTTTAAATAAAGCAATGGCTCTTTTATATGAAAAAGAATTTCCAAATGAAGATAAAAAAGAGTAGGAGAATATACCCAGCAAATCTGGGTATATTTTTTTTGTTTAAATTATAGTTCAAAAGGAATATTTAAAGGTTTTAAAGAACATTTTGGGAGGATTTATAAAATTATGCTTGATTTTATTTTTTCAGGGTATATAATCACCTTAAAGAAGATTTAAAACTCTTTAAAACTCTTTATGGGTTGAAAATCTGAAAAATTTTTACGTTCTTTGAAAACTAAATGAATAAAAAGAAAAAGGAGGTGTTCTAATGAATCCCAATAAAGAAGAATTGGAATATATGTATTGTGAGATGTTTTGTAATGATGAAGATGTTGATGATGATAATAACGAAGCATTTGATAATTTTGATGATTAAATGAGAAAAAATTCTTATATATTAGAAGGGAGAAAGCTAAATGAGTGATAAATTAAATTTAGACAAAAATTCTGGGGATGAAATGTAAAAAGAAGCAATTTTAAGAATAAAAGGACTAATAAAAAATTTTAAATTAAATCCAAATGTTCTTAAACATTTTAATGAAGGAAAAATATATTATTCCTATTTAACTGCTGGTGGATTTATCAGTAGTATAGATACTATTGATTTATATTTTTCATTTAATTTATGTAATGAATAATGTTGATGATTTAAATGATAAAGTAGTAGGTATTTTGCATGATATTTTAGAAGATACAAATATAACTAAGGATGATTTATTGAATTTGGATTTCTCTGATAATATAGTTAATGCAGTTGAAATATTAACTAAGTCTAAAAATAAAAATTATCGGGATTATATTGAGGGTGTTAGAAGCAATCCTATTGCTAGAAAAATTAAGTTAATTGATTTAAAGCATAATATGGATCTAACAAGATTGTCAGAAATATCGGATAAGGATTTAAAACGTACTGTGAAGTATCTTAAAGCTTATAACTATTTAATGCTTGTTAAAGAAAAATATGATTTAACAAATAAGTTGCAAACGGATATATTTGATGTTAACAGTTCCTATGAATTTTGGGTTAATGAAGATGATGATATTTATGATGAACAAATTGATGACCCGAAAAGGAAATAGTTCAAACCTAGATAGTAATTTTAAAATAAATAAATGAAGTAATCCCCCCTATAATCCCCCCCAAAATACAAAGGTGTATTGTAAGTCTAGATTATATCAGGTATTGAATAATATAAGTTTTATTGAATGGGAATAGGTAAGAACGTTGTTATACCTAGATATATTAATAAAATAAGTTAAGGGAGCTGAAAGAAAATAACAAGTCAAAGATTCTGAGGATATTTTGTGACAGGCGAAGCGACATAAACCGCGCATAGTTTCTCTCTGTAAGGGTTGTGGCAATGAAGCATGTCGCAAAATAGACCAGAAACTGGCTTGTTATTTTTTTGAAGCTCCCTAACTAAAGGTGTTTTTCAGTAGAAACAAGGGAGCTAAGTTTAAAACAAGAAAATGTTGCAGCTCCGTAGGAGATGATTTAATTGATATATAAGAAGAGGATTATAAAACATAATATATATTAAAGTGTGGCATAATAAATTTATAAATATTAGGGAGGAAATGCAAAAATGTAATATACCACCAAAGGAGTTAATAAGAAATTATTCAAAAAATAAATAGATAAGAAAAGGGCGTGAAAAAAATGAATAAATTAGAAACACTAATAGATGCAGGATATAAGATAGAAATTCAATCAAATTCCAAATTTTGTTTAATTTTGCAGGATACAGTCCCTTGTGTGAGTTTTAATGCGGATAACATAGAGGAAGCTATTGATTCAGCTTATTACTTTGTAAAAGAAATGAAAACAGCAGCAGATAAAACTGAAACAGAAACTGAAACAGCAAAGCAAATAAAGGATTATAAAAGTATAATTGATGCACCGCAACCACAAGAATTAAAAATTGATGAAGATATACTTAATGGAGAATTTAAGATGACGACTACTATTAGATTGTATTCTGAAGTTTGGGGGGAGTTTAAAGATTTTGCAGAGACATATAAAGAGTATAAAAGTATGGATTTAGTTAGCATGGCACTTCTAGAATATATTGAGAAATACAAAGACTGATTATCCGGCAATTAGTATGTAAAGTGGTTTGGCTTAGGCTGAACCCTTTTTTTATTTTTACAACGGATTTAAAAGGTAATTATGACCTCTGAATAGATAGAAAATGGTATAATATTGTATATATAAATAGTTTTCGGGGTAATAACACATGAAAGAACATTTATGGAATAATGTAAAATAATAAATAATGAAGGTGGTAGAATGAAATGAAACTAGTAATTAAAGATATAGAAAAGAGTTATGGAGAAAAACAGGTATTGAAAAAAGCATCATTTAGCTTTGAAAAAGGGAAAATATATGGACTTTTAGGAAGAAATGGAGCAGGTAAAACAACTCTTTTTAACTGCATCAGTGGGGAACTTAAATATGAGAATGGTAGCGTGAGTATCGTAGAAGATGGACAAGCAGCAGTGGAAATAGATTATAGTAAGGTGGGATATGTTTTTTCAGATCCAGTGATACCGGAGTTTTTAACTGGATATGAGTTTTTAAAATTTTATATTGATATTAACAAGGATAAAATTGAAAATTTGCTTACAATAGATGAGTATTTTGATATTATAAAAATTAAGGATGAAGACAGATATCGCTTGATGAAGGGGTATTCCCATGGAATGAAAAACAAAATGCAAATGGTTTGTCTTTTAATAACTAGACCTGCTGTAATTTTGCTAGATGAACCATTAACCTCTTTTGATGTAGTGGTGGCTCTAGAAATTAAAAATTTGTTAAAGAAAATGAAAAGTGAGCACATCATTATTTTTTCTACTCATATTCTTCAGCTGGCTACAGATTTATGTGATGAAATATTAGTTTTAAATAATTGTATTTTAGAAGAAGTGGATAGTGAGGTTCTAAAGAGTCCTGAATTTGAAGAGAAAATCATGGAGATTTTAAGGGAGAAGGACAATGATTAGTACATTTATAAATAGTTTTAAGGTATCTTTTGCAGAGCAGGCTAATACTTTTATATATTTTCTTAAAAGGATACCAATTTTGGGTAAAAAAATTCCTGAAAATTTATATAAAAGAACTCATGCTAAACTGGCTATAGGTGTTATACGTGAAATTTTAGGAGTACTAGGCGAATTTATTGGAAAAGCTATATATTTAGGTCTAATGATTATTTTGCCATCCTATTTAATGACTAAAGACATAGCAAAGTTACAACCTTATTTTTTACACATATTTTTCTTTTTAAGCTTTGTGGTGGGACCATTTATGAAAAACGTAATTTTTGATAAAACTAACCAAGCGGCTTTTAATATGATAACACTAATGAGGTCTGATGCAAGAGAATACTATCTTGTAAAAATATTATATAGAAATATAACAGACTTTATATACTTTGTTCCTCCAGTAATAATTATAGGTTTAATAATAGGATTTTCGCCATTAAAAGGCATAGTGCTTGTAGCGGAAATAATAGCGTTTAGATTAATTGGTGAATGTTTACAGATTTTCATATATGATAAGACTGAAGGGCTTCAAAAACATAAAGATTTATTTATGTCACTAGTAATAATTGGAGGACTTGTCCTTGCCTATGCATTACCTTTATTAGGACTTACTATTAATTTTAATTTAATATTATTCAATACTTTTGTGGCGATTATTGTATTAATTCTAGGCGTGGCAGCTTTTATATACTTATGGAAATATAAAGAATATACATCAATAGCAAAAACTTTATTAAATAAAGATAAATTATTTAATGTAGAAGCTATTAGAAATCAAGCGACTTTTTCAACTGTAAAATTGGATGAAAAGAGAATGAGTAAGGAAGAATTAAATACAAAAAAATATGACCAAAAGAAGGGATATGAATATTTAAACTCATTATTTTTTCTTCGTTTTAGAGGAATAATGGTAAAACCTGTAAAGGAAAGGGTTGTCTTCATAGGTGTTATATTTTTAATTACCATGTATTTTGTGATTTTTATACCTAGTAAAAGGGTGGATATAGTGAACATAACTAAAAAAAGCATTCCCCCATTGGTATTCATAATGTACAGCATGTCAACGGGAGAAAGAATTTGCAAGGCTATGTTTTTTAATTGTGATGCAAGTCTATTAAAATATGGATATTATCGAGAGGCAAATGTGATTTTATCAAACTTCACTTCGAGACTTAAGAGGGTAGTTATTCTTAACCTGATACCAGCTTTAACTTTATGCGCTGCAATAATTTGTATTATATTAGCTAGTGGCTATAGTTCTCAGATTATTGGAATGATACCACTATTTTTGTGTATTATTTGTTTAGCTTGTTTCTTCTCCATACATCATTTGTTCATGTACTATGTATTGCAGCCTTATACAACAGAGTTAACAGTGAAAAGTCCCTTATTTAAAGTCGTAAACATGGTTATGTATATTGGTAGCTATACGTGTCTTCAAGTTAAGACGACTTCATATTATTTCACATCAGGGATTATTATAACAACTATTGTATATATGGTAGTTGCGTTGATTTTAACATATAGAGTAGCGCCAAGAACTTTTAAGTTAAAATAGTGATAACATAAGCAAAATCGCTGGGCGAAAAAATAAATATTATACTGAATTCTTAAAAACATGCACACTTTATGGTGAAATTGCATATAATACAATTAGTTTATTTAATAAAATAGGGATACCAGAGGACACAACAGATTAAGAATTAGTAGTAAAAAAATAGATAGTACGCATAACTATCTATTTTGTTTTTTTATCATCCTTATGAACTTCGATACCAAATTCTGTTTCGGACTGATCAGGTAGTTTTGTACGCGCTTTTATATTAAAACTTATTCTATCTTTTGAAAAAAATACTACTGCGGAAGTTATACCAAGAACAGCTATTGAGGTCATACAAAACAGCTTGAACATTTGGGTAATCTCCGACATTTAATTCTCACCTCCCTTAATTTTTGTTCCTGAGGTATCCCATAAATAGGGAGGTGATAAATCTGTTGTGAAAATACCAATTACATAAAACTAATGTAAATATGTGGTATAACTATAATATATACCTTTAATAATTTTAATTCAATATTTAGTATAATACAATAAAATACAAAAAATGCAACGCTTAACTAAATCACCTTTATTACATCGAATAATGAATTTTGAACTAGAAAGGCCTGAGGGAAGTATTTCCCGATAGTCCAATAACTAACTCCGCCTAAATTATATGCATTAGCAGTCCTAAGTTTGACGTTCATGCTTCTAGCATCTTCGAACCAAACTTCATGTCTTTTTCCATTAGAATCGTAATAGTTAAAAAATGGCGCTTGAGCGATATAGTCATATTGAATAGATGCAAATACTTTTCTTGCAAGATCTACAGCTTCTACATTACCGAGTGCAGGTGCTTTAGTTCCTTTTACGTAAGGTAAGGTCCAATCGTACCCATAATTAGGTATTCCCATAAAGATTTTTTTACTTGGAATTACGGTTACAGCATAATCAAGGATTTTTTTCACTTCATTAATTGGAGCAACTGCCATTGCTGGACCAGCAGTATATCCCCACTCATAAGTCATCAGTATAACATGGGAAGCTATGGTACCATGAAATGGGTAGTCATGCGCTTCATAAAGTAATCCTTTTATATCACCATTTGGCTTAGGGGCCAAAGCCGTAGTAATAATATAGCCTAAAGCCTCTAGTTTGATTACTGTTTTGCGTAAAAAATCACTATAGTTTTGTTTATCTTTTGGGAAAATATATTCTAAATCTATAGCTAAACCGTAATAATTTTTATTTTTCAAGGTACTGACTATGTTATCTAATAAAGTGTTTTGTATATTTTCATCTGCAAGTATAATATGGGCTAGGTCACTATCAAAACCGCCACCTTCGTTTAAATTCGTAATTACCATCATAGGAGCTACTTTAGCTTTTCTAGCAGCCTCTATTAAAGGGACATCATTTATTCCTTTTAGGGTTCCATTAGGTAGCACTTGATAACTGAATATACTAAGGTATGTGAGACTTGGAAGAGTCTTTACGAGAACATCCATATCTGTAGTAGGAAGTGCATAACCATTAACTTCAAGTGGGCCTAATTTTTGAGTTAAGGGTGGTATAATAATAATTTCACCAGGATAAATTAGTATAGAATTTTTAAGGTTAGGATTTGCATCATATAAATCTGAAATAGTTACACCGTACATTTTAGCTATCATGTAAAGTGATTGACCAGGAAGGATTTTATGCCATCGCATACCTTGGAGTATTACAAGCGTTTGGCCTACCACAAGTTCATCTGGGTTTGTAAGTTCATTATCAGAAGCAATTTTATTAGATGGAACTCCATATAATTTAGAAATTATATATAGGGTTTCACCACTTTTTACAACATGAATAATCAAAAAAAAATCACACCTCTTTTAGTAATATAATTTAATATATGCGATACAATACAAGGGAGTACATAATATATTTTTGGTGAAAAAATTCACAGTTTATTATCTTGAAAAGTCACTGGAATAAATTAAGCATTCATAGATAATACTATAGCTATCATGTATAGGCAACTCCAATTTTAGGGAGTTTTATATTTAAATTTAATTTTCAAAGTTTTAATAAATAAAAATAACATAGTTTGTTAGAAATACAAGATTTTATTAAAAAACTTGATTTATTTAAATGAATAAACTAAAATTAAATTATATTGTTTTAGCGAGGCAATGCAATGCAATGAAGCAAAATAATCAATGATTGTTTTGCTTCGAGATATAAGCAAGGAGGAATATTAATGGGAAAGATTTTATCATTAGATTTAAGCAAAACAATTCCATATTTAGGTGAACATGAGGTTTCTTATTTACAGCCAATGGTATCTGCTGCACACAAAATGCTTGCAGATAAAACAGGTGCGGGGAATGAATTTTTAGGATGGATGGACCTTCCTTTAAATTATGATAAATCAGAATTTAAAAGAATTAAACAGGCAGCAGAAAAGATAAAAAATAATTCTGAAGTCTTAATAGTAATTGGAATAGGTGGGTCTTACTTAGGAGCTAGAGCGGCTATAGAAACGTTAAGTCATAGTTTTTATAACAGTCTTTCAAGTGATAAGAGAAAATCGCCGGCAATATTCTTTGCTGGTAATAATATAAGTTCTACATATATGGCAGATTTAATTGATGCTGTAGAAGGAAAAGATATTTCTATAAATGTAATATCAAAATCAGGAACTACTACAGAACCAGCTATTGCTTTTAGAATACTCAAAGGATTATTGGAAAAGAAATACGGAAAAGAAGGAGCTAAAGAAAGAATTTTTGCCACTACAGATATTTCTAAAGGAGCTCTAAAAAAATCAGCAGATGCAGAAGGCTATGAAACTTTTGTGATTCCAGATGATATAGGAGGAAGATTCTCAGTGTTAACAGCTGTAGGTTTACTTCCGATAGCAGTAGCTGGCATTGACATTGATGAAATGATGAAGGGTGCAGCGGATGCAAGAGAAGCATACAGTATAGAGGATTTAAACAATAACGATTGTTATAAATATGCAGCAGCTAGAAATGCATTATATAGAAAAGGCAAGGTTACAGAAATTTTAGTTAACTATGAGCCATCACTTCAATATTTTGGTGAGTGGTGGAAACAACTTTGTGGAGAAAGTGAAGGAAAAGACCAAAAGGGAATATTTCCAGCAGCAGTTAATTTCTCTACAGACTTACATTCTATGGGACAGTATATTCAAGAAGGTGTAAGAAATATATTTGAAACAGTTATTAATGTAGAAAAGCCAAGAAAAGAAGTTGTAGTAGAAAAGGAAAATGAAGATCTAGATGGATTGAACTTTTTAGCGGGTAAAACTATGGATTTCGTTAATAAAAAAGCTTTCCAAGGAACGGTACTTGCTCATAATGATGGAGATGTACCTAATATTATTTTAAATGTACCAGCATTAACAGCGTATAATTTTGGACATATGGTTTATTTCTTTGAAAAGGCTTTAGCAATAAGCGGATATTTATTAGGTGTAAATCCTTTTGATCAACCAGGAGTTGAAGCATATAAGAAAAATATGTTTGCTCTTCTTGGAAAATCAGGATATGAAGAAACCAAAGCAGCACTTGAAAAAAGGCTTTAAAGAAATGAGAAAAAGCATATGAGAATTATTGTAGATGCAGATGGTTGCCCTGGCAAACAGCTAATAGAAAAGGCAGCTAAGGAAAACTCTATAGAGCTTATTATGTATTGTGATATTAATCATGTTTTGAGTAGTGATTATGCCTCAATAAGGTATGTGGATAGTGGATTTCAAAGTGTTGATATGAAAGTAGCTAATGAGGCGAAATCTAATGACATAGTAATTACTCAAGATTTTGGGGTCGCTGCTATGGTTTTAGCTAAAGGTGCATATGCAATAGGACCTAAAGGACATATATATGATGATGATAATATTGATAAATTATTATTTGAGAGGCATTTGTCCGGCAAACTAAGACGGAGCGGAGGTAGAACCTTTGGTCCTAAAAAACGAACAAACGAAGATGATGAAAAGCTTTATAATAATTTAATTAAATTGATTATAAAAACGCAATCATGCATTTAGAATATACAAAACAGCTAGTAATGAAAATTACTAGCTGTTTTTATAAAATTGAAAAGAATACCCGTGACTTCAGTAATGAGAAGAATTTTCGGATGCAACATTCAAATTATAATAACAAATTTAGTAACATAAAAAGCTATGAAATTTAAAATTTTATTATTTTATAATAAAACATTGAAAGTTTATGTCTATATATAAAAGAAAAAAAATGGAACACACACTGTTACAAATAATGGGATTATAGTATAATATATTATTATAGAGGTTAGCTTTTTAATAATACTTTTGTATTGTATAGCTTATTTATAAAGGTAGGTGAATTTAAATGAATGAAATGAATATATCGTTTAGCTTAGAAAAACCTGAGGAAAAATATAAAGAAATCGGAATAAGTGTTGAAAATAAATTAGAGGATAATTTGGACTATAAATTCCTTGTAGGGCTCGACGGAACATGGACTACTTTGAAGAAATTAAGTGGGGCTAGTGATGCTTTATGGAAACCACAGGCAGATGGTAAGTACTCTATAATGGTACAAGCTAAAAGAAAAGAAAGTAACAAGCCCTTTGATTTTATGTCAAAAACAGATTATATGGTAGGCGAGGCTTACGAAAAGTTAATAAATGATATTTACATAGATAAAATAGAAATAATGGCAGGTGAAAAAATCACCTTAACAGTAGATTCCACAAAGATTCCTATTATGTATAGATATTGGGTACATGAAAGGGGGAATTGGCTACTTATAAAGGACTATTCACCAGAAAATATACTGACTTGGACTTCAAAATATTGTGGAGAGCAAGAGTTTTTGGTAGAGTGCAGGAATTTAGATTCAAAAAATACATTTGATGACTCTATGAAAATACAATTCAATGTACAAGCCATACAATCAGTAGAAATTGTAAGTTTTAAATGTTTGACGGATGATATGGTAGAAGGTGCGGAACTAGTTTTTGAGGTTGAGGCAAACTATGGAGATAATAGAATGGTTCTATACAAATTTGTAAAAATTAATCCTAAGGGAAATACCAAATGCATACAAGATTATTCAACTAAGAAATTAGTTAGTTATGTTGAAGAGAATAAGGGGGATTATAAGTTACTATGTTTGGCAAAGGATATGTATTCACTTCATGAATTTGATGATAGAGCATTGATTCATTATAGCGTTAAACCTTATGAAGAAATAAATATTCATAGTTTCACTAGTGATTTGAGTTCACCGCAAGTATGTGGTACACCTATTATTTTTAAGTGTATTGCTAGAGGCGGGAAAGAGTTATTATATAAATTCAAAATTGATGGAAACTGTTTAGAGGATTCTGGTTATATTAAGGAAAATAATTTTTTTTGGATACCAAAAGAAGCGGGAGAATATAAAGCTTACTTATGGGTGAAGGATGCATCCTTTAAAGGAGAATATGAGAAGAAAGTTTCTTTAGACTTTATAATTGACGATATAGGTAATGAAAATGTGATTATTGAGGATATAATTTTGGACAATAAAGAGACAGTACTAATAGGTGAAACTGTTCATGTAAAAGTTAAAGCAACAGGAGGGAATTCTTTAAGATATAGTTTTATAGTTTCTAAAGATGATAAAGAGATAGAAAAAATGCAATTTGGAACACGTGATTTTGTAGAGTTTACTCCAGAGGAAAGTGGAAAATTCAAACTGGAGGTAAGGGTAAAAGATAAATATTCCAAAAGGAAATTTGATTGTCACGAAGTTCTATGTATTCAAGCTTTAGAATGCATTCCAGCTAAAATAGACTATGTTTTAATGCCAACAAGAGAATACTTTATGGTTGGAGATACTATTTCTCTCCAAGTTATATCTGAAAATACAAAAAATACTCTTGTGAATTACGTTTTGAAAATAGATGGTCATTTAGTAGAACAAACAAATTTTGTGGAACATAAAAATTATGAGATTAAACCTAAATGTAGTGGGAACTATTTAATAGAACTTCTAGCAAAGAATAAATTGAGCACAAATGCATATGATAGTAAGAAGGAAATAAGAATAGAAATACATGAGACGCTACCTGTAAGAGATACAAAGATTCTATGTGATAAGGCAAATTTTATGGCTAATGAAACAATAACATTTGTAGCACAAAGTAAGGGCGGCAAGAATGTTGAATATGAGGTCTATCTTATGGAAAAAGGGGACTGGAGTTTGGTACAAAAATTTAGCAGGAAAAATGATTACATCTTTATGCCCTTTACTAAAGGAATTTACAGAATATTAGTATTATCAAAAAGTGCTTATAAGAGTATTTCATATGAAGATTATGATATAATGGAGATTGAAGTAAAAGAATAACTTTAAAACAGCTTTTAAAGGCTGTTTTTTTTATGAGTAAAGTCGTTAATATGGCAGCTTCGAAGAAGATGAATAGCACCGCAGGTGATAATTTACCTGAAGTTTTAGAAATAGTTAAGGAGATGAATAGATATGGAAAGAATAGACAAAATATTATCGAATTTAGGTCATGGAACAAGAAAAGAAGTGAAGGCATTGTTAAAAAAGGGGAAAATAGAGGTTGATGGAGTAATAATTTCTGATAATACAATGAAGATTGATCCGGATAAGGCTGTAATAAAGGTAGCTGGTGAAGAAATAACATATAGAAAATACATATATATAGTCATGAATAAACCAGCTGGGGTAGTTTCTGCTACAGCAGATAAGTATGATGAAACTGTTATTGATTTAATAGATCAAGAATACCATGCTTTTAATCCATTTCCTATAGGAAGATTGGATAAAGACACAGTAGGGTTATTGCTAATCACTAATGATGGTGAATTAAATCATAAATTGATAGCACCTAAGAATCATGTAGATAAGGCGTATTATGCTGAGATTAATAAATTTGTAGATGAAAAGGATATAGATACCTTTAAGAAAGGTGTTGTATTGGATGATGGATATAAATGCATGCCGGCCATATTAGAAGTATTAAATGCAAATGAAAATGGATCTGAGGTAATGATTACTATTCAAGAAGGTAAATTTCATCAGGTAAAAAGAATGTTCGAAAGTGTTGATAAAAATGTTGCATTTTTAAGAAGAATTAGTTTTGGACCATTAAAATTAGATGAAAATTTATCCGAAGGACAATATCGAGAATTGTCGGAAGAAGAGTTGGATTTATTAAAACAGGTTTAATTTAGTTAATAATATCATTTTATATGGAAAAAATGAGTGAAATATCTTCATTTTAAAATATATTTACAATGAAATTTGTAAAAAACGCTTGCAAACCTTAGTTAAATTTAATATAATTAACTAGTAAAGATAAATAGAGAGATAAATAGCCCCCTTTTTATTTGTTATAAAGCAGCCCAACCCCAAGGGCTGTTTTATTTTGTATAAAAAAGTCGATTTCTGTGAAGAATTCTTGATATAACATATTTCGATAAAATGCTCACATTAAATAACGTTATTTAATGTGGGCATTTTTTATTTGATAATAGGGAAGTATATAAGGACATAGTATATACTAGATGTATTTTTTGGATTATAATAAAAGTGAGTAAATATAGAAACACATGAATAATTTAACGTAATATCTAGTAAAAACTAAAGAAATAATAAATATTTTTTAAAAATTTGAAAAATATATTAATACGAAAATTATATAGGAGGAAAACTTATGGATATAAAAGAAAATTTAATAAATTTTATGACAGAGCAAGCATATAAACCCATGAATATAGTAGAACTTTCTAGAGTGTTTGATATTAAGAAAAAAGACATGAAGGAGTTTTCTAAGTTATTAACTGGAATGGAAAAAAATGGGGACGTAGTTAAAACACATACCGAATATTATGGTATTCCAGAGAAGATGGGTCTTGTAATTGGTAAATTCCAAGGTCATCAAAGAGGTTTTGGATTCGTAATAGCAGAAGTAGAAAGACCAGATGTATTTATTCCAGCGGATAATGTAAATGGAGCAATGAATGGCGATAAAGTTCTTGCAAAAGTTTTAAAAGAAGAAAATAGTGGAAAAAAATGTGAAGGTGAAATTGTAAGAGTAATAGAAAGGTCTAATAAAACAATAATAGGGACTTATGAAGACAGTAGTAATTTTGGTTTTGTAGTAGCTGATGACAAGAGGATTGCTCAGGATATATTTGTTCCTAAATCAGAAAGAAATGGCGCAAAAACAGGGCAAATAGTAATAGCTGAAATAACTCAGTGGCCAGAACAAAAAAGAAATCCCGAGGGGAGAATTATAGAAGTTCTCGGAAGCAAAGGTGACGCTGGCATTGATATATTAACTATAATTAAAAAACATAAGCTACCAGAGGAGTTCCCACAAAATGTTGAAGCATATGCCGATAATATAGCTGAAGTAATTCCACAAGAAGAGTATACGCGCAGAACAGATTTAAGGGATTTACGTATGGTAACCATAGATGGAGAGGATGCTAAAGATTTAGATGATGCTGTGTCTATTGAAGTTTTAGCTAATGGAAACTATCGTTTAGGAGTTCATATAGCAGATGTTTCTCACTATGTAAAAGATAAAAATCCTTTGGATAAAGAGGCTTTTAAAAGAGCAACTTCAGTATACTTAATTGATAGAGTTATACCGATGCTTCCTAAAAAATTATCTAATGGGGTTTGCAGTTTGAATCCTAAAGTAGATAGACTAGCTCTTAGTTGCATTATGGAAATAGATAAAGATGGTAAATGTGTAGATCATGAAATAATGGAAAGTATTATAAAAACTAATGAGAGAATGACTTATACAGAAGTTACGAAAATACTAAGGGATAAAGATGCTGAAACTATCAAAAAATATGATTATTTGTATGAAGATTTTAAATACATGGAAGAGTTATGTGGCATTCTTAATAAGAAGAGAATGAATAGGGGCGCTATAGATTTTGATTTCGCTGAGTGCAAAATAATATTAAATGAATTAGGAAAACCTGTAGACATTGTACCTTATGAGAGAGCAATTGCAAATAGATTAGTAGAGGAATTTATGTTAACGGCTAATGAAACTGTAGCTGAGCATATGTTCTGGCTAAATGTGCCATTTGTATATAGAATTCATGAGGACCCAGATGAAGAGAAATTAATGCGATTTAGTGAATTTGCTCATAATTTAGGATATTCTATGAAGTGGGGAAAGGATATACATCCTAGAATGCTTCAAGAAGTAATAGGAAAAGTAAAAGGTCAAAAAGAAGAGATGGTACTAAGTACTTTATTACTTCGTTCTATGATGAAAGCGAAATATTCTCCAGAATGTGTTGGGCATTTTGGGTTAGCAGCCAAATATTATTGTCATTTTACATCACCAATTAGAAGATATCCTGACTTAATGATCCATAGGATAATTAAAGAGGTTATAAATGGAGGATTAAGTCAGGCGAGAACAGATAGATTAGATAGAGAAGTAGAGATAGCGTCAAAACAATCTTCAGATATGGAAAGAGTAGCGATGGAAGCTGAGAGAGAAGTAGATGACTTAAAGAAAGCTGAGTATATGAGTGAGCGAATTGGTCAAGAATATGATGGGATTATATCCTCAGTAACTAATTTTGGATTGTTTGTTGAACTTCCCAATACTGTAGAAGGGTTAGTTCATATGACTAGCTTGGATGATGATTATTATGTCTTTGATGAAAGACATTTAACACTTATTGGTGAGCGAACTAAGAAAATGTATAAACTAGGAGAAGAAGTAAGAATTGTAGTTAGTAAAGTTGATTTAACTTCACATGAAGTTTATTTTGATATAATTGAACCTGATGAGGATAAAGAAGAGAACGAAGAGGATAAAGAAGTGGAATACTCCGTTAAGGATTTAAATGAACTTATAAAGGAAGATTAGTCAAAGAAAGAAGACTATAATATAGAATAATTTGAAAATACACAGAAGAAGTTAACAGCTTCATCTGTGTATTATATTTTAAAAAACACTGTAAAAATAAACCATATATTCTTGAAAAAGAATATATAGTATAGTATAATAAGATATATTATACATAGTATATATAATGTATTCTTATATATATTAATAAGAATAAAGCAGGTGAAATTGTGGCAAAGAAATCGGAAAACAAAACACTAGCAGAAAACAGGAAAGCAAGACATGATTATTTTATAGAAGAAGCAATGGAAGCTGGTATAGCGCTTGTTGGTACAGAAGTAAAGTCTATTAGAGCTGGAAAGGCGAACTTAAAAGATGCTTATGCAGATGTTATAAATGGGGAAGTATTTATAAAAAATATGCATGTTAGTCATTACGAAAATGGGAATCAATTTAATACTGATCCTTTAAGAGTAAGAAAATTATTGCTTCATAAAGAGCAAATAAATAAACTAGCATCATTTACGTCTCAAAAGGGTTTTACACTAGTTCCATTATCCCTATATCTTAAGGATACTAAGGTAAAAGTTAATCTTGGTATTGTTCGCGGTAAAAAAGATTATGATAAGAGAGATGCAATGCTAGAAAAAGATGCTAAGAGAGACATGGATAGGCAGATAAAAGAGAGAATGAGATAACTAGCAATAATGCACATACATTCCATGATATTAGCACTTGATAAAGGATATAATATAGTGTATCATTAGGTTTATAGTAAGTAACAAGAAATTAGATTAACAGTTGATATCTAATTGATTTATGGGTCATAAAAATTTAATAATTTAAATTTGCGTAATTACATACAATAATAGTTATATATTATTGTAGTACAAAAGATTTTAGTTTAATCTTTTGACATATTAGGGGGCGTACTTGGTTTCGACGGGGGTACGTTGCATCGAGGAAGCGAGCCGAGGGAACCTATGGACCCGCGTTAAAAAACTATTGGAACAATTTAAACGCAAACGATAATTTAGCACTAGCAGCTTAGTTCTGCTACGTCTTACCTTTGAATACCGCGACTTAGGATAGGGCGCCGACAGCGGTGAACCGAGTCTGGGAAAGCTTTGACCCAGAAACGGAAAATATGAAGCTACCGGAACCTAAACCCCGTCAGTAGGGGTTAGGAGACGGGAATTTTAAAGTACTGACTACGCTCGTAGATGCCTAGGTGTTATGGCTTTCGGACAGGGGTTCGACACCCCTCGCCTCCACCAGTGAAACCCTCGACTAATTAACTTTAGTTGAGGGTTTTCTTATGCTTAAATTTGGTTATATAAAAAAATGAATGTAGTGAAATATTAATAAAATGGTGCTATATTAAATAATAAAATATGCTACTTATAAAGAATAGTATATTTTTTTATACAAAGGAGAATTTCTATGGGAGTTTTATTAAATCGTTTACTGACAATGTTAAATGATAGTCCTCCAAAGTCAACAGACTATCATATTGTATTGACCTTACTTATGAATTTTCATTCCTTATACGATATGACTATTAGCGAAGTAGCCAAGTTGTGTATTGTTTCAAAATCTACTATTTCAAAATTTATTCGTAGTATAGATTTTGAAGATTATGCTAGTTTTAGGACAGCGGCAACCTTTAAACAAAATAAATATGGATTCAAGCTAAACTATAATCAGAATATTGTAGAGTATATTGAAGAAAAGGGAATGGATTCTTATTTAGAAATTATACATAAGGATATTGAAGAATGTAAAAAATTCATTGATATGAATAAAATTGATGAATTGGCAAAAGATTTAATTAAGTATAAAAAAGTTGCAAGTTTTGGGTTGTTATTTTCTGAAATTGCTACATTAGATTTACAAACTAAATTAGCTTATAATGGTAAATTTATAATTACTAATTTGAACGATGTAAAACAAGATCAGTTTATAAATAATGCTAAAGAAGATACTTTAATTATAATTTTTTCAAATTCAGGAAGCTATATGCAAAGATATCAGCTATCGGAGTTTCAAATTACAAAGAGTTTTTTGAATACAAAAGCTAAAATTGTTTTGATTACATCAAATAAGGAAATGGAAGAATTCGAAAAAGTAGATTTGTGTATTAATTTTAAGCATACAACTAATGTTCAGACCCATTCAATTATTTTTCAATTAATTAATGATTATATTACTCTTAGATATCGCCAATTGACACGTAAAAAGGAATAATAAATGAATTGTGAGCTCTATATATTATAGCTCACAATTCATTTTTTTTATTAAAGTTTCCAAATTGAGAACTTTCATTGATTCATAAAAACTTATGTTACAATCAAAATACATTAGAGAACTAAACTTAAATTGGTTACTTTATCATAAGTGAACAACAAGAATTATAAAAAAATTTAATAATATTGGGGGAAAAAATCGTGGCAAAAAAGAACTATGAAAATCTAGCAAAGCAAATTGTTAAAAATATAGGTGGAGTTGATAATGTTTCAGATCTAACTCATTGTGTAACACGTTTAAGATTCAAATTAAAAGATAATTCAAAGGCAGATAAAGATAGAATTAAAAAATTAAGTGGAGTTTTATCAGTTGTAGAAGGAAATGGGCAGTTCCAAGTTGTTATTGGAAATGCAGTTACAGATGTATACGATACAGTGGTAAGTTTATATCCAATTAAACATGATGGTGGAAATCCAATAACGGAAGAAAAGCCTACTGGAAGTGCATTAACACGTGCGTTTAATATAATGTCAGCTATTGTAAATCCAATAGTAATAGCTCTTGCAGGTGCAGGTATGATAAAGGCACTTCTTGTAATTTTAACTACTACATTAGGAATAATCGATACTTCAGGAAGTACCTATAAAATATTATCAGCAGCTGGAAACAGTGTATTTTATTTCTTACCTTTGTTTTTAGCATATTCATCAGCAAAAGTTTTCAAATGTAATCCTTTTATTTCATTAGCAATTGTATCAGCTCTAATGGAGCCCAAGTTCACAGGACTTATGCAAGCACCTGGGGATGTAACAAGCTTTTTAGGAATACCGGTTGTACTAATGAGTTATTCAGGTACTTTAGTTCCTGCCATATTATCGATTTTAGTTTATTCTAAGTTGGAGAAACTATTAAAGAAATTTATTCCTAAGAGCATAGAGCTTTTTGCACTTTCCTTCGTGGCATTACTTATTATGGTTCCATTGACCATTATTGTAATTGGACCTATGGGTGTTTACTTAGCAAATGGTATTGGAAATGCAGTTAATTTCTTTAGTGTGAAGAGTGGAGTTCTCACAGGTGTGGTCGTTGGTGGAGGTTGGACATTCTTAGTACTGTTAGGAATTCACTGGGGTGTTGTTCCAATTATGATTAATAATATTGCTACTTACGGATTCGATTACATTCGTCCAATGGTTGCCGCTGCTACATTTGCAAGCGCCGGAGCAGCATTTGGTGTGTTTTTAAAAAGTAAAAACAAAGAAAATAAAACATTTGCATTATCTGCAACAGTTCCGGCATTACTTGGTGGTGTTACAGAGCCAATTATATATGGACTATCAGTAAAGTTTAAGAAACCATTTATTGCACAAATTATTGGGGGTGCTATTGCAGGAGGATTTATCGGCGGTATGCATACTAAAGCTATTGTTTATGTATTCCCCGCATTAACAACTTTACCAGCTTTCATTGGAGATACATTTGTTTACTATATAATCGGAATTTGTTTAGCATTCTTTGGCACAGCGACCCTTACGTATTTCTTAGGTTTTGAAGAAGAGGTGGGGGAAGATGAAGTAGGAACAAGTGATGTAGATGAAAAGATAAAAGAAAGAGAGTAAAAAAAGGTCAGCCATTAGTAAAGTTTAATATCGACAAAATTAAAGAGGCTGGATATGATCTTACTACAATGCTGATAGTTACTAATATGGATGAGATTGAAGAGATGTCTATATTAGAAAAAGAATCGGTTACTAAGGACACAAAGGCGTTATCTATAAGGAGGAAATAATATGAAAAAAAACAAGTTTTCGAAAGAATTTTTATGGGGAGGAGCCACTGCGGCAAATCAATGCGAAGGTGCTTGGGATGTAGATGGTAAAGGATTATCTGTAGCTGATTGCAGTACCTATAAGGCAAATGTTGATCCCAAGGATTACAAGGCACAACATGGGATTAGTAGTGATGACATAGCAGAAGCTATGAAAAGTACAGATGTTTCGAAATATGGGAAACGTCATGGAATAGATTTTTATCATAGGTACAAAGAAGATCTAGATTTATTTCAGGAAATGGGATTTAAAGTTCTTCGTGTATCAATTCAATGGGCTAGAATTTATCCAAATGGTATTGAAGAAGAACCAAATGAAAAGGGGCTTAAACATTATGAGGAAATGTTTATTGAAATGAAGAAAAGAGGCATTGAACCTTTAGTAACACTTCATCACTATGAAATGCCACTATATTTATGTAACCACTATGATGGGTGGTATCAAAGACCTGTGATTGACTTCTTTATTCGTTTTTGTAAAACAGTATTTAATCGCTATAAAGGTTTAATAAAATATTGGTTAACTTTTAATGAAATAGATAGTGTGTTTCGTCATCCATTTACTACAGTTGGGATTGTAGCTGACAGATATCCTGAAGATAAATTAGAAGAAGTTATTTATCAGTCAGTTCATAATCAATTTGTAGCTAGTTCATTGGCAACTAAATATTTACATGAAATAATGCCAGAGGCACAGATGGGATGTATGTTAACAAGAACATTAACTTATCCAGAAAATTGTCATCCGAAAAATATGTTACTAGCCTTAGAGGAGAATAGAAAGAATTATTTCTACTCAGATGTACAAGTATTAGGAGAGTATCCAAAACATGTGAAAAATTACTGGGAACAAAATAATATTAATGTAGAATTTGCCCCAGGGGATGAAGAAATAATTAAATGCTATCCAGCAGATTTTGTATCATTTAGCTATTATATGAGCAAGGTTGCAAGTAAAGATGAAGACCAAAGAGAAAAGGTAAGTGGGAATCTAACTAGCGGTGTTAAAAATCCATATCTTGAAACAACACAATGGGACTGGCAAGTTGATCCTACTGGGCTTCATATTTCTTTAGTAGAGCTATATGACAGATATCGTAAACCATTATTCATCGTAGAAAATGGTATTGGATGTAAAGATAAGCTTGAGGATGATGGAACAATTATTGACGACTATAGAATCAAATATTTTAGAGAGCATATTCAAGCCATTGCAGATGCCATTGAAGTTGGAGTTGAGGTTATGGGATATACGCCATGGGGATGTATTGATATGGTAAGTATGTCAACATGTCAAATGACTAAGAGATACGGATTTATATATGTAGATGCTGATGACCTTGGTAATGGAAGTTATGAAAGAAGGAAAAAGAAATCTTTTGAATGGTATAAAAAAGTAATTGAAACTAATGGAAAAGATTTAGATTAATAATAATATTAAGTTATGGTGGGGGAATTCTTATGATTAATAAGGATTGCTCTGCTTTTTTTATAAGTTATAAATATGCAAAGCAATTTTAGTAACGGATGAGGTGAAAGCATTATGAGATATATTAATCAGTTTCTGATTAGTAAATGCAATTACCCAAGGTTTTGCCTATGATGAATTTAAAGAAAAGATGAGTGGCTTAAAGGAGAGGGAAACTAAACTGGAAGTAACTCTAAAAGAGCGGATTATGCCAGAGTGTAAAAAAATTATTCGGAATTATGTTGATAAAGTAATTGTTTATAAAGACCATGTTGAAGTGACATTCAATGTGGTCTTTACTATTTTAAAGGATTATGAACCTTTAGGAGATTAACCTAATATGATATGAGCAGTAGTTATGGTTGTATAGTCATTTTTAATTAAATTGATATAAACTAAGATAACTTTTGAAATAAAATGGAAAATAATTGTTTAATGAAGTGAAAGTTATACATAAGCTAAACCGCAGGGTATCTATAGTTCATACAATTAAATATCAAAGAATCCATTTACCAAATTAATATAATTTAGGGTATAATATATCTAAGTCACAATAGTAAAATAATGTGGAAATTTAAATAGCGTTAAAGCTGGTGCAAATATCGATACAAAAGCGTGACGAACAGAAATCCCCCATAGCACTATCAACTACCAAGGATACCGGTATTAGCACTGAAGCATTAGTGAGTGGGAAAATTATTCATAGACACTCTCTCAGCTTCAGCCCTAGCCGGTAAAATAGCTTTGTTGGTATAAAAGTAATATACTCTAAAACTCAATATAATAAGGAGGTCTTGTTAAATGAATAAGAAATTAGTCTTAGGTGTAATGTTAGCAGCAAGTTTGTTTGTAACACCTATACACAATGTATACGCTGATTCATATAAGAGTGTTACTATAGGGTATGATTTGACGAATCAACAGGAAGAGAACATGCTAAAGTATTTTGGTGTAGATAGGAATAGTGCGAGTGTTGTTGAAGTTACATCTGCTGAGGAGAAGAAATATCTAGGAGGTACAGTATCTAGAGATCAATTAGGTAATAAGGCGATATCCTGTTCCTATATTGAGCCGACAACTACTGGTGGTTTAGTAGTGAATACAAATAATGTAACTTGGGTAAATGCTAGTATGATAAAGAATGCCCTAATTACAGCAGGAATTGAGAATGCTAATGTTAAAGTTTCTGCACCATTTCTTGTATCAGGTACAGCCGCTATGACTGGCATACTAAAGGGATTCGAAAATAGTAAAGACGGTAAGAAATTAGATGAAAGCACAAAAAAAACAGCTAATGAAGAGGTCGCAGTTACAGGCCAACTAGGTGAAAAAATTGGACAAGATAAAGCTGCGGGATTAATCAATGAAGTAAAGAGTGAAGTTATAAAAGATAAACCTAAGACTGAGGCAGGTATAACAAAAATAGTAAATAATGTAACAAATAATTACAATTACAATCTATCTAAAGATGATGTAAGTGGTATTGTTGGATTAATGAAAAATGTAAATAAATTAAACTTGGATTACAGCAAAGTAAAAGGACAGCTTGAGGGTGTAGCTAGTACAATGAAAAATACATTAGAGAGTGATAAGGCTAAAAGTGGGTTCGCAAGTGTGTGTGCTTCTATTGGAAATTTCTTTAAAGGAATAGCAGATGGTTTAAAAGGTGAATGAGATGAGAATGAGATGTCTTCTGTACCTAAGGAAGGCATCTTTATATAGTGGATTTCATACATTATGCTTGCCTCCACCAGTAAAATCCTGAACAGAGATGTTCAGGATTTTTTTATGCCTTAATTTAAAACATAAATGTTATTTTTTCGTAAGAAAAAAGTTAAAATTAGAAATTTATTTTGATGTAAAATTTAACTAAAGAATAGTTAAGGAGTTGGAATTTGTGAATATGAAAGCAAAAAGATTTATGACAATATTATTAAGTGTTATGTTAATAAGCTTAGGTATACATAGTAATAGTTTTGGAAAGGAAATAGAGAAGAAAAAGGAAGTCAATAAGAAACATTTAGCGGTGAATAACAGTCAGAATTTACAGCGATTCACAGATGATTTTTTTAAGAAAAATATGGAGAAGTATTCAATCCCAGGAGCAGCTATAGCGATTGTTAAGGATGGCAAAGAAGTGTTTAAAAAGGGATATGGATATAGTAATATTGCAGGAAAGATATCAGTAGATCCAGATAAAACTGTTTTCCCAGCAGCATCAGTAAGCAAAATGTTTACTGCAACAGCTATTATGCAACTGTATGAAGAGGGGAAAATAGATCTTAATGAAAATATTGATAATTATATAAAACCGTATAAGGTTATTAATAATTATAAGGAACCAGTAACTTGTGGTAATTTATTAACGCATTCTAGTGGAGTTGATGAAGCTAGTGAGCTTAATGTTGGTACGAGAGATGAAAAGTCAATAAAATCACAGGAGTATTATTTTGATAACCATACTCCGAGGGTAGTAAGAGAGCCTAATACTGTTAGTAGATATTCTAATCAAGGTTATAACCTTCTAGGGTATGGTATAGAAAAGGTAGCTGGTATTAGTTATGAGGAATATATAAAGAAAAACATATTAGAACCTTTAAAAATGGATAATAGCTTAGTTAGATTAAAAAATAATAATACAGTTAAGTGTTATGGGTATGGAGGAATAGGCGGAGATTATAATGAAAGTCCTTTAGATTATCAATATACTTCCGGATCTTCAGGAATAAATACAACAGTTAAAGATATGGAAAACTTTATGATAGCTCACTTAAATAATGGAGAGTTTCAAGGAAATAAAATTTTAAATGAAAAAACATCAACAATAATGAAGAATAAACAATTTTCAAATAATAATAGTTTGCCTGGAATGCGATATGGATTCATAAGAAGCAATAGAAATGTACAAGAAATATTAAAACATGAAGGTGCATTAATTGCAGGTAGTACTACTACATTATTTTTAATGCCAAAGGAAGGTTTAGGGATATATATTGCAACTAATTCATTAAATCCACTTCCATTTAACTTTGAAGAAGAGTTTTTAAATGAATTTTATCCTACCACTAATAATAAGTTTAATGAAATAAAGAAAAATCCATCTAAGGATTTTAGTAAATATGAAGGAACATATAGAAGCTATGATGGAATAGCAAAAAGTAATATTATGAAGATTTTTAGTTTAATGATGCCTGATATGAATATGAAAATTAAAGATAACAAAGATGGTACATTAACACTTAATGAATATACGTCTGCTAAAGAGGAAATCAATACAACTCTTGTTGAAAAGGAAGATGGAGTATTTGCAAGGGAAGATGGACGAGGAGATTTTGCATTTAAAATAAATGATAGTGGTAAAGTAACTTATGCATTTAATGATGTAAGCCATAATTCCTATGAAAAGATAAGTTTTTTTGATGAAGCAAATTTTAATATATCTATATTTGCTATAGCTATGATTATGTTCATTATTAATATAATTGGAACAATAGTTTTGTTTATAAAAAGGAAGTTTAAACAAACAGGGTGCAAAAGTTGTAGGGGCATAAAATTAATTAGAACAGCAAACTTAGTTATTAGTACATTTAATGTAGTTGGAATGCTTGGTGCAACTGTAATGGCAATGACTATGATTAGTACTAATGATTTTACCTTTGCATGGTTACTTTATACCTTTTTAGGGTTTTTAATAGTAGGAGCGGTTTTAAGTATTTGTGGATTAATTATTTTAATATATAATTGGGCTAAAAAGAGAGGGAGAAAAGCAGAAAAAATTTATTTTACAATCATAACTATAGCTAATTTTATTTTTATATGGTTTATATATTACTTTAATTTTTTAGGATTTAAAATATAAACCTGAACATCAGTTATTTTGAAATGTGGTATAATTTTATTAAAAACAGATATTTGATGGGAGAAATAAGCGCTATGTTTAATGTACTGATTGTAGATGATGAAGTAGAAATAATTGAACTTATGGAAGTATACTTATTAAATGATGGGTATAAGGTATTTAAAGCTACAAATGGCGTAGATGCACTTAATATAATTAATAAAGGAAAGATTCATCTTGTGATTTTAGATATAATGATGCCAGGAATGGATGGGTTACAGGTTTGCATGAAGATTAGAAAAGAGTACAATATTCCAATTATAATGGTGAGTGCAAAGGGTCAAGACATAGATAAAATACAAGGTTTATCTACAGGTGCAGATGACTATATGGTAAAACCATTTAATGCAATGGAACTCATTGCTAGAGTGAAAGCCCAAATAAGAAGATATGTATATCTTAATGAAAATCATAAACCCTTTGATAATGAAGATGTAATTGAAATAAAAGGGATTACTATAAACAAAAGAAATCATAAAGTTAATTTATTTGGTGCAGAGTTAAAATTAACTCCAACAGAATATGCGATATTGCTATTATTGGCAAGTAACAGTGGAAAAGTATTTGGTGCTGAGGATATATTTAAAGAGATTTGGAAGGAAAAATATTTTGAAGGAAATAACACTGTTATGGTGCATATATGGAGGTTGAGAGAAAAATTAGAGGATAATCCTAAGGAGCCTAAAATAGTAGAAACAGTGTGGGGAGTTGGATATAAGATTGAAGAGTACGAGTATTAAATACAATATACTCATAAATTTCTTTATAGCTATGTTAATGTCTATAATATCAACATTAGTAGGAGTTTTTTTAGTGATTATATGGCTACATATTTTCTGGCCAAGCCTTTATATGAAATTTACTAATGAGTATAATACAAATAGTTTAGTTATGTTAGGGTTTAGTATAGGAGTTTTTGTAACTTTTATAGTGCTAATGTGTTTAATATTTATAAAAAGAATGAATAAAATTACTGATTATATAGAAGAAATATCACAGAATTTAAATATAGTAACTAATGGAAATATGGATATAAATATACCTGTTAAAACAAAGGATGAGCTAGGAAGATTAGCTTCAGATGTTAATAAAATGGCATATAGTATAAAAGAACTTATGAAAAAAGAAAGACAGTGGGAAAAGCAGAACAATAACTTGATTACGAATTTATCTCATGATTTAAGGACTCCACTTACATCTGTCCTTGGGTTTTTAGAGTTAATTAAAAAGAGAAGTTATAAAAATGATGATGAGCTGCAGCATTATTGTGAAGTTTCGTTAAGTAAAGCAAAGGAATTAAAGAGCTCAGTAGATCAACTTTTTGAGTTTACAAAGATAAGTAATGGAGATGTAAATTTAAATAAATCTAACATAAATCTACATCAATTAATAGAACAAGTTATCATTGGATTTATACCGTCTTTTGAGAATGTTGGAATGGAATATAAAATATATTCAAAGGATGCAGGTTTAATAATAACTGGAGATGCTATTTTATTAGTTAGAGCCTTTGAAAATATAATATCTAATGCAATTAAGTACGGTAGTGAGGGAAAACATTTAAATATAAATATAGAAAAAGGAAATAATATGGCCTTAGTTAGATTTGTTAATTATGGAGATATAATAGAAGAAGAGAATTTGAAGAATTTATTCCAAAGATTATATAGGGTAGAAAAATCTTGTAATAAAAAAGAGGGAACTGGACTTGGGCTCGCAATTGTAAAGACAATAGTAGAATTACATAATGGCAATATAGAGGTTGCAAGCTCTAAGGGAAAAACAGAATTTAAAATAAAATTACCATTTGATTAAAAGGAGTTAATAAATGAAATATTATTTAGCACCAATGGAAGGAATTACGGGATACATATATAGAAATTCTTACGAAAAATTTTTTAATAGTATTGATAAATACTTTACACCTTTTATTGTTACCAATAAAAGTAGAAGTCTTAAGTCTAAAGAATTAAGAGATGTTTTGCCTGAAAATAATAAAGGGATGAATATAATTCCCCAAATACTTACTAACGATTCAGAAGGTTTTATTATTACTTCTAGAAAATTACAGCAATTGGGTTATAACGAGGTTAATTTAAATTTAGGATGTCCTGCTGGAACTGTTGTTTCAAAAGATAGAGGCTCAGGATTTCTAGCCAAAAGAGAAGAACTTGATATGTTTTTAGATGAAATATTTAAAATAGATGATATGAAAATTTCTATAAAAACTAGAATAGGAAAAGATAGTCCAGAAGAATCTTATGAGCTAATAAAAATTTACAATAAATATCCTTTAGAAGAATTAATTATCCATCCGAGAATACAAAAAGATTTTTATGGAAATAAACCTAATTTACAGGTATTTAAAGATGCATTATCTTTAAGCATTAATCCAGTATGTTATAATGGGGATATTTTCACTATTGATGATCATAATAAATTAATGAAAGCTTTTCCAGAGGTAAAAACAGTAATGCTAGGAAGAGGGATAATAGCCAATCCAAGGTTAATGAATGAGATTAAAAATAATACTAATATAGACAAAAAAGTATTAAAAGATTTTCATGATGAAATTTTAAATAAATATATAGAATTATTTGATGAAGATAGAAATGCAATATTTAGAATGAAAGAACTATGGGGGTATATGATTTACATATTTTCAGATAATAAAAAATATGCTAAGAAAATAAAGAAGTCACAAAATTTAAGTGATTATAATGAAGCTGTCTTAAGTTTATTTGCGGAGCAGGAAATCATAGAAGGGGCTGGATTATTTAACGACATTTCAGAAGGAAAGTCTCCCACTAAACAAAAGTAGGTGAAAAGGAACTTCAAGACTTTAAAATATACTGGGATAAATTATATTTAAATGTAAAAAAATTCTAAAGGAGTGATAAATGGATACTACGCAGCAGTTATATGTTTATTGCTTATATTAATTATTCATTCAGTATGTAAGAGATCAGATAAAGACTTTAAGTGGTATAGTTATTTAAAATAAATTTTCAGTTAATCACCTTAGGATAGCCTTGGACTTTTCCAAGGCTCTTATTTTTTAATAAATATTTTAGGAGGTGAAATATGTCTATATCCTTTTTTACGGGCCTCTAAGTGTTCTTTATGAGTAAATATTGTAATATATTTAAATATAAAAAGAATTTTGTGGGTTAGAGGGGTAAAAGATGAATACATTAAAACATTTATCTAAAGTTTTTGAATCATCGGAGGAAATTCTTTTTGACGATTCCTCCAAGATTGTTTTAATGAGTGATTGCCATAGAGGTGATGGAAACTGGTCAGATAATTTTTCAAAGAATCAAAATATTTATTTTGCGGCCTTAACTCATTACTATGACGGACATTATACTTATATAGAGATTGGTGATGGAGATGAACTTTGGGAGAATAAAGGACTTTCTGAGATTAAGAGGGTACACAGCGATGTTTTCTGGCTGCTGTCTAAATTTTTTAATGAAGATAGGCTCAATTTTATTTTTGGGAACCATGATATAGTAAAAAGAAACGATAAATTTGTAAAAAATAATTTATATAAATACTTTGATGAACTCAAGAAAAGGTATATTCCTTTATTCAGTAATATTAGGCTTCATGAGGGGATAGTATTGAGGCATAAAGTTACTAATGATAAAATCTTTCTAATACACGGGCATCAAGTGGATTGTCTAAATGATAAAATGTGGAGATTAACCAGATTTTTAGTAAGGTATTTATGGAGACCCCTTAACTTCTTTGGAGTAAATGATCCAACTAGAACAGCACAGAATTATCATAAAAAACAAGCAGTAGAAAAAAAGCTTATTGAATGGGTAATAAAAGAAAAACAGATGATGGTCGCAGGGCATACACATAGGCCTATGTTTCCTGAAGTAGGTGAGCCTCCATATTTCAACGATGGAAGCTGTGTTCATCCTCGATGCATAACAGCAATGGAAATTGATTTTGGTAATATCAAACTTGTAAAATGGTATGTTAACACAAAGGAGGATGGAACTTTGTTCGTAGACAGGCAAGTACTTGCAGGACCAAGAAAATTAAAGGATTACTTTGACGCTTAGAGATAATCTAAGTAACTTGCGGAAATAAAAAGGAGATTTGAGCAATATTCATCGCCTCCATAAGAGGACCCTCACTAATTAATTAGTGAGGGTCCTCTTATAGTTTAATTTTTGATATTAAGGTTTTATTGATTGTTGAAATAAACCAGGAAGTAATAAAAACTTTCTCAAAACTTTTTCAGCCTCTGATTTATCTCCATAGAAAAATCCATTCAGATATATGCCCTCCTTATTAAAACCAGCGAAACAACTAATCTTTTTATTGGCAGTTTCTAAAAAGCATTGCCATACGTCGAAGAAATCTTATCTCGAAACTTCATTCCACCTAAGCTGTATAACAGTAATCTTGTCCACTTTATGAACCTCTGGATTACTGCAATATCATGTTCAGTATCAATCTATCGCTAAAGGGGATTTATTAATGTCTAGGTTGTATTCAAGTCTTAGGATATCGTATTCCTTATCAAAAGGGGTTATAACTTTACCTGTTAATCCTTTAAATCTCACATTATTACTCCTTTGTTAAACTAGTATTTAACAGTATATAAATATGTTATTAATAAAATGAAGTTACATAAGGTGAAAAAAATTGAGAAAAGACACGAATTCACTCTAAGCCTAATGATTATATATTTTTTGAAAAATTATTCTGTGTATATTTAATGGTAATTAAGTACATCATTATCTATAGGAACTACATTATGTTAAATCTATTTTCTTTAAAATATTATCTGATTGTAATAGTAATAATTTAATTAATATTGCAGCTTCGAAGAAGATGAACAGCACCGCGGCTGATGATTTAAGTTAAAATTGGTCAAATGGTTAAATACATTATAAAATAAATGATTCATGAAAGGACATAATAATGTGAGAGAAATAATATTACACTGTTTTCAATGGAAAATTTCTGATATAACTAAAATTTTAGATAAAGTAAAAGAGTGTGGATATACATCCATACAGGTTACTCCCGTGCAACCTTGCAAAAAAGGAGATGAATGGTGGACATACTATCAACCTCTATCATTTAAAATAGGCAATAGAAGTGGCACAAAGGAAGATTTAACAGAATTATGTTATAAAGCTAATAAAATAGGAATTAAAATTATCGTTGACGTGGTGTTACGACATTTAGCAGGTGATGAAAGTGGAAAGCTAATACCAAGTAAAAGCGTAGACCAAAATCTACGAGATAATCCTAGATTTTGGACTAACGCAAAGAATACAGTAGATTATGACAATAGAAATGCAATAGTTAACGGTGCTTTTGGATTACCAATGCTCAATTACAATGACGCAGAATTACAAAATATTTATATAAATTTTTTAAAAGAACTAAAGAATTGTGGAGTTGGTGGGTTCAGAATCGACATGGGTAAGCATTTTGCATTAGAGAGTGAAGGAAGTTACTTTTGGACAAGGGTATTTGGCGAATTTAAAGATATGTTCAACTATGCTGAATGTATTGAATCCAGTGAAGAACTATTAAACAAGTATACACCTTTTATAAATGTGTTAACTGATAGTGAGGCAACCAACCAGAGCAAGATGGTTATTTATGTAATGTCCCATGACACCGAGGAAAGCTGGGGATTTACTAAAAGCATGGATGATAATGTGATAACATTAAAATGGGAGTTACTATTAAAAAATTATAAAGAAAGTAATGTATTATTTTATGTTAGGCCATATTCAGATTTATGGAAAATGGAAAATATTAAAAATATCAATTTGGCAGGATAAATGATTGCCTGTGGAGGAGAGTTTGTCAATATGAAGAGACTATGATAGTATATAAGCATATGAGGAACTCCCTATATTTTTTTTTGTAAATTTCAACTTTGTAATTGCTATTATTATGAAATTTTAAAAAGGAATTGACAATAATTCTTATATATTAAAGTTAACAATAACGAATGGAGGAAATGAAATTATGTCGGATTTGCCAAATTGCCCAAAATGTAATTCAGAATACACTTACGAAGATAGAAGTCTTTTTGTTTGCCCTGAATGTGCTCATGAATGGACTTTAGAATTAGAAACCGAAAATAGTGAAGATAAAAAGATTATCAAAGATGCAAATGGAAATGTATTAAACGATGGTGATTCTGTAACGGTAATCAAAGACCTTAAAGTAAAAGGAAGTTCATCAGCCATAAAAAAAGGTACAAAAGTAAAAAATATACGTTTGGTTGATGGAGATCATAATATTGATTGCAAAATTGATGGGTTTGGAGCTATGGAATTAAAATCTGAATTTGTTAAAAAGGTATAAATTAAGTTTTAATGTAATATAATCGAAATAGTGAACTTCACCCCATTGAATGGACACAACTAAAAAAGAGTTGTAAAATTCATTTGATAGGGTGTTTTTTTATATAAATGATTCTATTCTTATTATACTTTCTATTTTGTTGACATTTTCTAGCTCTTTTATTTTTTCTAATGAATTTCCTATGTTTTTTTCTGAACTTTTATGTGTAATAAATCCTAGTGGTCCATGATCATCGTGCCTTACATCTCCAGTAACGGACATAATGCTAACATTGTTTTGCCCAAATATTTTCGCTATATCTCCTAAAACGCCTGCTGTATCTTTAACATTAAGTCTAATATAGAATTCTGATTCATTTTCTTCTGATTTTTTTACTTGTTTGAAATCATCTTTGTCATTTAGGCCCAATAAGTCAGAAGGTTTTACATTGTTTCTTAATATGGATATTATATCACCTACAACTGCACTTCCAGTTGGTAAATCTCCAGCTCCTTTTCCATATAGCATTAACTCTCCAACTGCATTTCCTTTTATCATAATAGCATTAAATGCATCGGCTACATTTGCCATTGGGTGGTTCGATGGGATTAGGGTTGGATGTACCCTTAGCTCTAATTTGTTATTTTCTTCTTTAGCTATTGCTAAAAGTTTTATTGTATAACCAAGTTTTTTAGCATATTCGATATCTATGTCACTAATACTTCTTATTCCTTCTCTATAAATACAATCATGATCTATCTTAGTTCCAAATGCTAGAGAAGACATTATTGCAAGCTTATATACAGCATCAAAGCCATCAACATCAGAGGTTGGATCTGCTTCAGCATAACCCTTTTCTTGAGCCTCTTTTAGTGCCTCATCAAAGCTAATTCCATCCATTGTCATTTTGCTTAATATGTAATTAGTTGTTCCATTTATAATTCCAATTATTTGCTCAATCCTATTGGCTGTAAGGCTCTCATTAATTTCACGTATTATTGGAATCCCACCAGCTACACTTGCTTCATAATAAAATAATACGTTTTCTTTCTCTGCCGTTTTAAATAACTCTTCACTACAGTTTGCAATAACTAATTTGTTAGCAGTTACAATGTGTTTTTTAGCTTTCATTGCGCGTATCATGTACTCCTTAGATTCTTTTCTTCCACCAATAAGTTCAACCACAATTTTTATGCTTTCATCATTTATAATATCATCAACATTATCTGTTAATATTTCCTTAGATATAATAATATCTCTTTTTTTATTTATATCTTTTACGAGTATTTTAGCGACCTCTATTTCATAATTTGAACGTTTCATTATTTCTTTTCTATTTTCGTGAAGTATCTTCCATACACCTGTCCCAACATTTCCAAAACCTAAAATTGCTATTTTCACCTTTTTCATATTAATTTTCCTTTCTAAACTTTAAAGTTATTCCTCCGTCACCGAAGGTGATGGAGGAATATAGTTAGGAACAAGTCCTTAGTTTGAAACCAACTGCCAAAGAACCATTAACTTTTTATTGAACTGATTTTTCTAGAGCTTGCGTCAAATCGTATATAATATCATCGATACCCTCAACGCCAATTGAAAGTCTTATCAAATCTGGAGTAACTCCAGCAGATTTTTGCTCCTCTGCGTTAAGCTCTGCATGAGTTGTACTTGAGGGGTGAATTACTAGAGATTTTGCATCTGCAACATTTGCAAGTAGTGAGAATAATTCTACACTATTAATAAATTTCTTTCCAGCTTTAAGACCGCCTTTTATTCCGAAAGTGAATATTGATCCTGCTCCCTTTGGTAGGTATTTTTCAGCTAATTCTTTATATTTGTTTCCTTCAAGTTCAGGATAATTCACCCATGAAACATTTGGATTCTTACTCAAAAATTCAACAACTTTCCTAGCGTTTGTTACATGTCTCTCAACTCTTAACGATAATGATTCCAAACCTTGAAGAAATAAAAATGCACTTTGAGGGCTAAGCGTCGCACCAGTGTTTCTTAAAAGTTGAACTCTAGCCTTTAAAGCAAATGCTGGAGCACCTAAATTAGCATATACTATTCCATTATAACTTTTATCTGGAGTTGTAAAATCAGGGAATTTACCGCTTGCTGCCCAATCAAATTTACCAGCATCAACTATAATTCCACCAATAGTAGTTCCATGTCCTCCAATGAACTTTGTTGCTGAATGAATAATTACATCTGCACCATACTCAATTGGACGACAAAGGAAGGGAGTTGCAAAGGTATTATCAATAATAAGGGGTATTTTATTTTCATGAGCAATATTCGCTACTGCTTCTATATCTAGAACATTTATTTTTGGGTTTCCCATTGTTTCGGCATAAAGTGCTTTTGTTTTATTCGAGATAGCTTTTCTAAAATTTTCAGGATCATCTGGATCAACAAATGTTACGTTAATTCCGAGTTTTCTAAGAGTAACATTAAATAGTTCATAAGTACCACCATATAGAGTGCTTGCAGCTACTATTTCATCACCTGAATTTGCTACATTAAGTATTGCATAGAATGTTGCAGCTATTCCTGAAGCTGTAGCAAGTCCTGCTACTCCGCCTTCAAGAGCGGCTACTCTTTTTTCAAAAACGTCTGTAGTTGGGTTCATTATTCTTGAATATATATTTCCTTCTTCTTTTAATTGAAATAAATTTGCTGCATGATCTGCATTTTTAAAAACATAAGATGATGTTTGATAAATTGGAACTGCTCTTGATCCTGTAGTAGGGTCTGGAACCTGCCCTGCATGTACCTGTAATGTTTCAAAACTTAATTTTCGCTCGCTCATATTAATTTCTCCTTTTATAATTATTTTTCTAAATAAAAGCTGCTCTCCTATAAGGAAAGCAGCATGATTAACTTTAATAAACAATAAAATTGTATCATAAAATTCGCTATCGTCCTTATCTTTCAGATTTTATAATCTGATGGAATTGACACCATTGCACTCTTTTTAAGAATGCTGGTTGTCGGGCATCATCGGGCCAGTCCCTCTGCCGCTCTGGATAAGTTGTATTCAGTTGTTAGTATTTAGTACATTATTTATTTAGATTTTTGGAAAAGAAAAAAAAGCTACTTTCCTATAAGGAAAGTAGCAATAGTTAACTTTAATAAACAATAAAATTGTATAATAAAATTTGCTAACATCCTTATCTTTCAGATTTTACAATCTGCAGGAATTGACACCACTACATTCGAATAAGAATGCTGGTTGTCGGGCTTCATCGGACCAGTTCCTCTGCCACTCTGGATAAGTTGTATTCGGTTATTAGTATTTAGTATATTACTCATAAAAACAATTGTCAATACTTTTTTTAAAAAGATAAAGATATTTTAATTATGACCTTTTATAATACTATAAGCTGCACTGAACATACCAAATAAAATGCCTGTAATCGGGAATATAATCCAATTAATGTGCCATAAATTAAAAAGTAATCCACTGACAAGGAAGACACAGACTGCTAATGGCCATACGATAGCAGCAACTGCACCAATAACTTTATTAGCTTCGGTTTTTTCTTTTGAAAACTCACCAATGTGTAAAAGTATACTAAAACTCTGCTTAATATTTCCAAAATATATGAAGATGAAAACGGCAATAGTAACCATCATAAGTAAAACAACTACTCCATAGCTAGATGCATTGTCGCCAAAAGCGGATGATACGAAAAGTGTAACTGGTGATATGATAAATATGCATACACCTGTTATTACAGATACCATATATGTTGATGAAAAAGCATTATATTTTTGCTCTATAATTGCTTTTACATTAAGAGGTAAATCAAAACCACTTTGTAGATATTTGTATTTTTCGAGCTTCATACCAGAGTAAATGAATAAGGCTACAGCGGGTACAAGTAGAATAAACAGTGCAATAATACCAAACATATCGCTGAAATCTTTTGAAATACCTTTACCGATAATGCCATTATCTACGAGAGTGGTAATTAATATTAATATAGCCGTTGCTACAATACATAAAGAAACACCAATACCCAACAATAAGCCAGATTTCTTTTTTGCAGCCATAAAATTATCTGCTTCTTCTTGTGTAATGGTTTTAAGTATAACATCATCTTTCGTGTACTCAATTCCAAGTTCATCAATTAATTCATCAATATTGCCAAATTCTGAAATTACAATACCAATAGCCTCATTTTCCGATTTTCCATTATTTTTATGTTCGTTATATTTTTCTTCCATGTTCCATAATAAATCATTTTTTAATTTAACCGTCTGGTTTGTTTTTGGTAGGACTTTAAACATATTATCTAAATAACTTTTTATAGTTTCCATTCTAATCCCTCTCCCTAATAAATTTATTAATAACTTCTTTCGTTAAGAGCCATTCTTCACATTTCTCTTTATAGTAGGTTAGACCTACGGGGGTAATTCTATAATATGTGCGTCTTTTACCAAAGGTTTCATCTTTATAGAAAGATTCGATATAGCCGTTCTTCTCAAGACGGTTGAATGCCGAATAGAGTGTGGTCTCTTTCATAACGTACTTCTCCTCTGATAATTTCTTAATATTTTTTGATATTTCATATCCGTAGGATTCGCCATCTTGAAGCATAAAAAGAATAATTGTATCATTATATCCTCGAATTACATCGCTGCTTATCAAATTATATCCTCCTTTGATTTTACTGCATCTGTAGTACTTTGTCTGTCGTAGTAATTTAAGAATAACACAATTACTACGACAGGTAAAGTATTTTTTGAAACTTGCCCAGTAATAGTCGTTGCTTTTATTTGTTTTTACAATCAATGACATAATAAAAAAATGTAAGGTTTATTTAAGGTTAATGTTATCAAGAGATAAGATTAGCCTTATATAATGTACTTATAGCAAGATAACACTTTATGATTGTTATTTACCGAAGGAAAATATTTACTTAAAGGAATACAAGGAGGTACAAAATGATATATTGGGAACTTAAAAAAATGTTCAAATCGAAAACTGGAATAATTGTAGTAGCAATATTTATTTTACTTTGCGGAGCAATGGCGTTTATAAAACCAGAAATGGAAACACAGAAATCACATAGAAATCAGCAATATGAATTAATTAAAGATACAAGAAAAGCAGAGGTAATTGCACAAGAGAAATTAGATGCAAAAATAGGGACAATAAAGGAAGCCGCAAATAATCAGCAGAAGGATGACTTTAGTAAAGGTATAAAAGAAATATCCGCTAAAAAGCTAAAAAGTATGGAAGGCACCATGTATAAAGAAGTTAGTTTCTGGAAGGTATTTGATTATAGAGCAACCAATACTTTTATGGCATTCTGTATGGCGGTAATTCTAATTATAGTTTGCTGTAATACATATACGGATGAAATTGTTTCTACAGTAGAAAATTTGATTCTTACATCAAAAAACAAAAATAGGGCTTTATATTCAAAATTGGGACTTGGAATATTAATACCAACAGTTCTATATGGAGGATATCTAGCAATTCAATTCATAGTGACAGTGATTCAATATGGCATGCCCATAAATGGGAAGCTACAAGCAATAAGAATAATAGATAATCCCATTTTAGTAAGGGATGCATATACTATAATTCAATTTATAGCAGTTAAGATAGGCGTAATGTTATTAATACTAGTTGTTTTAGGTGTGATTGCATGTTTATGTTCATTTATAACAAAAAGCTCAATAGCATCAACGAGTGGGTTTTTGGTTTTTGTTATTATTGGAAAAGTGTTAACTATGGTAAGTGTAATTCCAAGTAATGTTGGAATGGTATTAAATAATATTAATTTCGTAAATTTACTATTCTTTTTTCAGGGGTTTGCTGGGGCATATTATGGAAATGTAAAATTCTTTGGTATTAACTTTGACTTAATAAATCTTTGCCTTGGAATACTGGCGGTGACTATAGTGGCAGCAATTACATTAAGCATAGTATCATTTAAAAAAATATTAGTAAGATAATCAAAATTATAGGAGGAATAATTATGAACAAGCTTGAAATAAAAAATTTAACAAAAACCTTTGGAAAAAAGAATGCAAATAATAATATAACACTTACTTTAGAAAATGGTGTATATGGACTTCTAGGACCAAACGGAGCGGGTAAAACTACATTAATGAAACAAATAGTAACATTAACAAGACCTACTAGTGGAGAAATTATTTATAATGAAAAAAGTATTTATGATAAAGAGGATGAGTACCGAAATATTATTGGATATCTACCACAAGAATTTGGTGCATATAAAAATTTTACCGCAAAACAATTTTTGAAATACGTGGCTGCATTAAAGGGAATAGACAAAAATAAAGCCTGTGAAAAAATTGATGAATTACTAAACCTTGTTGGTTTATATGAGGTTAGAAATAAGGCGGTTGGTAAGTTTTCAGGTGGTATGAAAAGAAGAGTTGGAATTGCACAAGTATTATTAAATGATCCTAAAATAGTTGTACTTGATGAACCAACAGCGGGTCTTGATCCACAAGAAAGAGCAAGATTTAGAAATCTTATAGCTGATATGTCTAAGGAAAAAATAATAATACTTTCAACTCATATTATTTCAGATATAGAATCAGTAGCAAGAGAGACTATAATGATTAAAAATGGTAGCGTTATAATAAAAGGAAATCACAAAGATATATTAACTGGCATGAATGGAAAAGTATATAAGATTACAACGAATAAAGAAAATGAAGTTATGGATATACAAAGAGATTATAAAGTAGTTAACCTTCAAAGGGGTGCAGATGTTACAGAGCTCAGAGTAGTAAGCGATAAAATGCCTTTATATGCATCAGCGCAAAGCATAGAACCAAGATTCGAAGATGTATATATGTTTTACTTTGATTTAGAAAATACTAAGGAGGTGTAGCTTGTGGGAACTCTTATAAAATCAGAAATAAGGAAAATGTTATTTAAAAAGAGCATCATAATAACTTGGATTGTTTTACTTTTATTTAGTAGAATTTTAATTAGGGCAGATACAGGTGCAAAGGTTTGGGCAGATGTCTTTAGTAAAATCCCAGGAATCGTACCACTGATAGGATTGATAACCTTTATGATAATTTCAGCTGCATATACTCTTGAATATAGTTCTAATATGAATGAACTTATAAATACGACCCAAAATGGAAAGAAAAAGGTTGTAATGGCAAAAGGGATTGGGGCTGGCATAGCAACATCAATAGTTAATCTATCAATAGTACTTACAATATGTATAGATGGATTAATAAAATCTAATTTTAAAGGGCTAGATTTACCATTAAAAAAACTTTGGTATTTTGGAAATAGTGATTCAAACATAACTGTATTGCAAATGATGATTATACTTATAATAACAGTTATAATAGGTTCATTCTTTTTCTCACAATTAGGATTGTATCTATCAGCAATAAGTAAATCAGCTTCTATACCCTTTATTTTTGGAGGGTTACTTATGGGATTGCCATTTGTATTAGAAGGATTTGTAAATGCAAAATATCTTGGGGTAACTCCACTTTTCGGAATGATGTCTATGCAATTAATAAGATATCAAGTTCCGATCTCATTAATTATGATTCAAATAGTAATAGTTATTGCAGGCTTTATATTTTTACCAAAGCTTACCTACAAATCATTTATAAAGGAATAAAAAATATAATAAGAGAATTTCTATGGTATTATATAAGTAAGAGACTCAAAGACATTTCAGAAGACTAAACAATTATTAATTGTTTAGTCTTCTGAAATATTTAATATAAAACGTTAATGCATCTTCTATGAAGATGTTGCAGCTCCGCAGGAGATGATTTAAGAGGTGGTAATTATGAATAAATCAATTAATAAAAGTAAAATACTAATAGTTGATGATGAAGAGGATATATTGAGACTTTTATCTACTGTGCTTAGAAAAGAAGGTTTTGAAAATATATATACTGCAGGAATAGCAAAAGAAGCATTAGATTTAGTAGCGCGAATAAACCCTGATATTATTCTTTTGGATATAATGATGCCTGATAGAGATGGGTATGACGTATGCAAAGAAATAAGAAAGACTTCTAGAACGCCAATTTTGTTTATGTCGGCTAAAACGGAAGAGATAGATAGGATTTTAGGATTTGCGCTAGGGGCTGATGACTATATTTCAAAGCCATTTAGTCCAAAAGAGGTTGCATATAGAGTAAGGGCTCATTTAAGAAGAAATAATTACATTGGTGAAGATAATGTTGAAAAAAACAAACCCATAGTTTTTGGACCTTTTGAATTAAATGAGGAAAAGATAGAGCTTAAAAAGAATGGGGAGTTAATAGAGTTAAAACCAAAAGAATTTAAGATGTTAGCATACTTTGCAAAAAATCCGAACCAAATTCTGAGCAAGGAAAAAATTTGTAGTGGAGTTTGGGGAGAAGATTATATAGGTTTTGATAATACAATTATGGTTCACATAAGAAGGCTCAGAGAAAAAATAGAAGATAATCCTTCAATGCCAAAATACATAGTTAATATTAAGGGGCTCGGATATAAATTTGTTGTAAAGGATGAATAGATATGAAATTCAAATTAATGGCTAGATTCATGGGAACTGTCGTTTCTGTAGTTATAATTGTAATGATTATAAATATTGTTGCAGTCTTTTCTTTTGTGATTTACCGTGATACTACAAAAAGCACCGCGATAGAGAAAGAATCAGAAGTCTTAGGGGCAGAAGGATATACTAGAAATTTTAGTGAATGTATTGTAGGTAATAAAGAGGCTGTTTATGTAGATAGTGATGGAAAATTAAGCCTAGATAATAACAATGTATGGATACAAATATTGGATGAGCAAAGTAAAGAAATATATAGTTATAAAAAGCCAGAGAGTGTAAAAAAAAGATATACTCCTTTTGAATTGATTAATCAATATAAATATGCGGAAGAAAAAACCTTGGCAACTACTTTTATAGGAGAGAAACAAATAGGGGGACGTAAATACAGTTATATAATAGGATTTCCACGTGATAATATTCAAAGACAAGTATTTACTATTAACAATCATGATCTTGCAGAAACTATAGGTAAATTTATTTATATTATTTTGATATTAGATGCATTAATTGCATTATTTTTTGCATATTTATTCTCTAGAAGACTAACGAGACCTGTTAGCAACATAATAAATGGGGTTCTAGTATTGTCGGATGGAAAATATGATTTAAATTTACCTGAAAAGGGACTATATACGGGGGTCTACCGCAACTTAAACAATCTTTCATCAACTCTTAGGAGTAATGAAATAGAAAGAAAAAAACTGGATCAAATGAGAGAAGAATGGATTTCAAATATGTCACATGATATTAAGACACCACTGGTATCTATAAAAGGATATGCGGAAATTTTAAGTAGTGATGATTATGATTTATCAAAAGAAGAGATAAATCAGTATTCAAAAATAATAGAGAGTAAGTCTAATTATATAAAAGAACTTGTAGATGATTTAAATTTAACAACAAGATTGAAAAATAAAGTATTGAAGTTAAACAAGAAAAAAGTAAACATGGTTAGCTTGGCAAGAAATGCTGTAATTGACATACTAAACGATCCTAAGAATTATAAAGTAGATATTGACTTTATTTGTGATAATGAAGTTGTAGAAGTGATTGTGGACGATATTCTTATAACGAGGACTATAAAAAATCTGGTATACAATGCAATAGTTCATAATAAGGAGGGCGTAAATATAAAAGTATTGGTTGAAAAGAAGGATAATCTAAGAATTGTTATAAGTGACAACGGAAAGGGAATAAGACCGGAAGAACTAAACCTTATATTTGAAAGATATTATAGGGGTGCAAATACCGGAAAAGGTCATGAAGGCTCGGGACTTGGAATGGCTATTGCGAGTGATATAGTAAAAGCACATGATGGAGAAATTAAGGTGCTAAGTGAGCTCGGACGTGGTACAGAAATAGAAATCAATTTATAAATAAGTATTCGATTTAAAGATTTTATGAATATAATAAGAATGGAGATGGATAATGAATTTTATAGGTAATATTATTTGGTTATTATTTGGCGGAATCATTTCAGCTATTGCATGGTTTTTATCAGGTCTAATTTTATGCGTTACAATTATTGGAATACCGTTTGGTATTCAATGTTTTAAGATTTCAATATTTGTATTGTGGCCTTTTGGAAAAGAAATAGAGATTGGTGATTTTGGGGTTGGAGGATTGATTTTTAATGTCATCTGGATTATTTTTTTAGGATGGGAACTTGCCATAGCACACCTCATTACAGGTGTAATATTTTGTATAACAATTGTAGGAATACCATTTGGACTTCAGCATTTTAAATTTGCTCAACTTGGGCTCATACCTTTTGGGGCGAAAATACAATAGACATAAATTAGCTTCAGATTATTCATAGAAAATAGGTAGGCAACATAGTATTCTATGATGCTCTATCTATTTTTTTTATTTATATTTTATTTCACATCTACAGTAACCTCAGGATACTTTGAGGAAGAACCTTCAATAACAGAGCTTGGAGCTCTTGTACTTTTTAAATGTTTGTTGAAAAAACCTAAGATATAATCATTCATAATTTCTATTTGACGATTTTCCTTTATATCACCCAAAACCCCAGAGATTTTACCTAAGAAAGGCATTAGAGAGTTAAGGTCAGAAAAATTCATATGTTTTGCACCAGCTATATATACTACTGTGAAATTCTTTTGTTTCTTTGAATACCCATTGGGAATGTAAGGCTTTCCATGAGTTAATATCATAAATGGTTGATCTATAACTTTATCCGTTGAATCACCGAAGGGTGTGCCATCCATATTTATAAATGTTTTTACTCTATTATCTTGTATACAAAGTTGACCTGAGGCTGCTCCACCAAAGGAGTGACCGAAAGCCCCAATACTTTCTATATCTAATTTATTAAGGAAGATACTACTTATCTTACCGCTATTCATATCAATTATTTTATCTATTATGAAACTCATATCACTACTCCATAGCCGAACATTAGCATTAGATAATTTTGCATTTCTGATAATTGTTCTATCAAATTCAGCATCATTCTCATTAATCTTAGATTTCTTTGCATTATCGATAGCTTTACTCGTATCATTAGATAAGATAGTGGATTGTTTTTTGCTGTAGGGAGTTATTTTACCGTCAGGATATATGCATGCAAAATCATCAAAAGGATGACCAACTGAAAATACTACATAACCTTGACTAGCTAATTCTTCCATTTGAACTACATTAAGTCCATTAAACATTCCAGCACCACCTGAGAAAAGGATAATTGGATGCTTTTTTTCTTGGCCTAAAATATCTGCATTAAGATAGCTGTGAGTTTTTACTAAGGAAAAATGTCCGAAAATATCTGGTAAATTCATAGATTCAGAGAAGAAAGTCATAGATTCGCTACTATCAATCCAATTGGCAGTTTTTTTACCATTAGTATTTGAGGTGGGATACCATACTTGCACAGGAACATTTCGATATTCATTAGAATTGGAAAGTCTTTCTACTCTTGATAAATCTGTAAATGACATAATTTTAGTCCCAACTAGGTAAGGCCCCGTAGGTTTATGTAGGCGAACCACAGGAAAAACTAATGGGATAGCAATAGATATAAAGAGTGTTAAAATAAGTAAGCTTGCGCCAACTATATTAAGTGCTTTATTGGTTTTCTTTTTTTGTAATAATTGATTTAATATTACATGGGTTAAAATCACAAGTGAAAGTATAAAAGCTGGAACCATATGGACACGATATCCCTCAAAAATGATACTGAATATACCAGTTACAATTGTGATTAAAGGTAAATAAAATTGTATTTTCTTGTTTTTAAATAAAATAATATTTAAGCAAGAAAATAGAATTAGACATAGAAATATATTTTCTAAAGGTCTCATATAACATCATCCTTTCTTAAGTTGATTGATAATTTAGTAAACAGTAAGTACTCATGTTATATTGTATTAGCTTTGCCTTATAGCATCCTGTATTCTACCTTAAGATAACCTTAAATTATTTATAAAATATACAAATATGTTATAATAAAATTGTAAAAAAGAGTTGATTTTAATAAAACCCTTGACGGCTTAGTAATAAAAATAATTAAACAAAGAGGATATGCTATGTATTTAATAAAGGATAAAAAAATATTGATTGTAGATGATGAGCCCCAAATATTGAAGATGGTAGAAACTATATTTAAAAAAGAGGGTTTCTTTAATATATATACAGCCTCATCTTGCAGGGAAGCTATAACTCAGCTAGCTAGTAATAAGCCTGATATTGCAGTGCTTGATGTAATGTTACCAGATGGAGATGGATTTTCACTCTTCAATGAGTTTAAAAAGTATAGTGAAATTCCAGTTTTGTTTCTAACAGCAAAAGGGGAAGACGCAGATAAAATTTTAGGGCTTGGTCTTGGAGCTGATGATTATATAGTTAAACCATTTTTACCTAAGGAACTTACTTTAAGACTAAGTGCTATTTTAAGGAGAACTTATTCTAAATCAATGCAAGAGGAAGCGCCAATTATTAATCTTGAGTATTCTATTGTGGATTTAAGTAAAGCAGAATGTATAAAAAATGGGGAGAAATTTTGTTTAACTGCTAAAGAATATTCGATTTTGAGTGTTTTGTATGAAAATGCTAATAAAATTGTTACTACGAATACACTTTGCCTTCGTGCTTGGGAAGGCGAGACATATGGGTATGAAAATACTTTAATGGTACATATAAGACATATTCGTGAGAAGATAGAGGGAAAACCATCTTATCCTAAATCACTTATAACAGTTAAGGGACTCGGATATACATTGATTACTAAGAGTAGGTCAGCAGAATGAGAAATAAATCATTTAAAATAATTGCAAATTACATCATTATGATTATTTTAATTACACTAATAGCAATTGCATTGAATTATGCGGGTATTCTTTATGTTATACGGTGTAGTTCCTATATTGATGAACCACAAAAAAACGTAGAGAATATTGCAGAAGAATTGAATGGAAATAGCAATAAAGTATCTTTAAAGACATCAAAAATGATAAAAAACAATAACTTATGGGTACAACTTGTAAATTCTGATGGAAAGGTTATTTATAGCTGTAACAAGCCCAGAGATATAAGAGATTATTATTCTCTTGAAGATATTGCCAAATTATCTAGAAGTTATCTAAAAGATTATCCTGTTTTTGTATGGGAGAGTAAAGAAAACTTAGTTATTTTAGGATACCCCAAAGATTCAATAACAAAATATAATTGGTTTATTCCAACAAATAATAAAGAATCTATTCCAATGACCATTGTATATATAATTTTACTTAATGTAATAATTACTATTTTAGTATCCATTTGTTTAGGTAGAATATTTAACAAGCCCTTGAGAAAAATAATAAATGGAGTTTTTTTACTTAAAGATGAAAAAGAAGTGTCTTTAAAAGAGAAAGGTGTATATATAGATTTAGCCCAAAGCATAAATGAAACATCAAAAAGCATTATTGAGAAAAACAACAAAATTGAGCTTCGTGATAATGCTATTAAAAATTGGATAAGTGCAATCTCTCATGATGTAAGAACACCTTTATCTATGATTTTGGGTTATTCTGCGATGATTGAAGAGGATAAAGTTTTACCAAAGGAAGTTCAGGAACAAGCAAAGATTATAACGGAGAATTCTTTAAGGTTAAGAGAACTTATTACAAATTTAAATCTTGCAACATCTCTACAATACAACATGCAACCCTTGATTTTAACACATGCAAAATTATCTAACATAGTAAGAGAAGCAATGGTAAGCAGTATTAATAGTGGAGTGCTTAAGCATTGTAGCACTGAAATAGTTTTAGAAGATGAAAAAGTAGCTGCTATGGTAAACGAAAAACTCATGATAAGGGCTCTTATTAATATTATAATGAATAGTGCTAAGCATAATAAAGATGGATGCCATATAATCGCCACTGTAAAAAAATCAAAGGAGAATGATTCTGATGCTTCTATAATTATTTTAGATGATGGGTGCGGTATTTCAGAGGATAAAATTAAAAAGTTAAATGAGCAGGAAGATTTTAATACCCATATAAATCAAGAGCATGGACTTGGGTTAATTATTGTTAAAAATATTGTAAAGGCTCACAATGGAAAATTTATAATTGAAAATGGAAAGAATAAGGGGGTAATCTCAACGATAACAATTCATAGAGAACCTTTAGAGGTTACTACTTGGATTGGTGATTTTAAATATTTGTTGATACAATAATTAGGGATGGGTATAATTAATACAAGGTTAATTAAAATAGGAAATTAGTGACAGTATTATATTGGGTGTGTTATTTATTTAAAATAAGTAATTTGTAAAGTAGGTGATGGGTAAGTGGGCAAAGTATATGATAAAGTAGAAATAATAAAAAAATTAAAATCTAAAGAGGTAATTGATTTTGTAAATAAATACAATATTACAACTATAATTATGTTTGGAAGTATAACTAATAATGAATTCAATCAGGAGTCAGATGTTGACTTAGCTCTGCTAGCAAATAAAGAAATTGAGTTAGATAATATTTTAGACTTGGAGTTATGCCTACAGAATCTTTTAAATAGAGAAATAGATGTTTTAGATTTGAGGAGTGAAGTCCTAGATTTATTCGTAAAGATAAATATTTTAAATACTGGAAAGGTTATTTATTCACAAGATAATAGTAAATCTTTAGATATATTATATGATGAAACTGATAGAATATATAAAGAAAATGAGAACTTTATATATTTTAGAAAGGGGGATGTATTATCATGAATCAAGAAAGATTAATGAAAATAATTGAAGACATGCAAGAATGCATTGCAGATATAAATGAATGCGTAGAGGTACTCGCGAATAGAAAAGATGATAAACTAATTATTAAATTATCAAAATCAAGTTTAAGACAATTATTTGTTAGCTTTCATACCATATTAGAAGACTTTTGCTCTATAGTTCTTAAAGAAATAAAAAAGTATAGAATAGGAGTAACGCTACATGAAAGTCTAAATATATTAAAGGAAAGTGGAATTATAAAAGAGGACACATATATATTTCTTGAAAGATCCAGGCTTATTAGAAATAGAATATCACATAGATATAAGGAGCCTAAACATGAAGAGCTACTTGAGCATATTTTGAAGTATAATAACAACTTGGAGGATATAGTTAAAATATCTAAGTCATATGTACGATAGAAGAGGTTGTTTAGGCAAGCTCAGTAATATTTATACCCCGTTCAGCCAGGGTAATTGTTCTATCGACATTTAAAATTAATAAATTCAATTCATCCCTTAATGCTTTTGTTATTGCTTTTAATATAGGTTATGTTAGACATAAATAGCGATATTGTATATATTCCCATATGGTGAAAAGGCTTTATGTAATATAAATCTCCTTCTGAAGAAGTTATTGTATTAGGTTCGGTTGCTATTGAAATTACAAACGAAGTTAAGAAGAATAGATTTTCCAAGGGTAAGTAAAGATACATATTAAAAAACAAATAAAGCAAACATTTTAGACAATTGATTTTAATATTGTTTATATATAAACAATATATGATCTTTATACTAATAAATGCTTGCTTTTTACAGTGCAAGAAAGCTTGGGTATAATATTACTGGTTCGTCTGAATATGGACATGGAACAAAAGTATCAATTCATTTTCTAAATTGGAGGATCTTTTTTCAGCTCAACCAGATCCCATAGGTTCCCGTATAGATCCTTAAATACTGCAACAATTCCATAAGATTGGTCTTTTGGTTCTCTCACAAATTCTATTCCCTTTGAGATCATTTCATTATAATCTCTCCAAAAATCATCAGTGCTTAAAAATAGAAAAACTCTACCACCTGCCTGGTTACCTACAAATGGATCTTGCTCAGATTTAGATGCTTTTGCAAGTAATATTGTAGTGCCGATTGGACCAGGTGGAGATACTACTACCCAACGTTTATCTTGTTCTGGCTGATAAGTATCTTCGATTAATGTAAAATTAAGTTTCTTCGTATAAAATTCTATTGCTGCATCATAATCCTTCACAACTAGAGCTATGTGGATAATTGATTGAATCATTTTCTCAACTCCTAACTTCTCCTAATTTTGTACTTTCTTATATAAGCTGTATTTTTATAATCATTTTATAATTATATCATATTTACCAATATTAAAGCATTAGAACTTTTACCAAGCTATTTGATTTAACTGTTCTTAAAAGCAATTTGTCGTGAATTGCAATGTCAACCTTGTGATTTATTAGAATATGAAGAATAATACATGTATAAGTTGCTAAACGTATTCCTACTCGAGCATCAACTAAAAAGGCAGTAATGCCTTTTTATATTACAACACTTTCTAATGAAGAAGAAACATCTAACTTATCAAATATATTGTGAGACACCAGGAGCATAAATGCTCGTTTTTTAGCTCATTTACGGTATACAGCAGACGAACGCGAACTAATAGCTTTAACAATTTTAAAGTATACTTAATATAACTATATTTTTAAAACAATTACATAAATAATATATACTTGTATATAAATTTGTATCATTGTATAATTAAAATTGGCATTTTGGGTAGTTTATAATAAAATCTTGAAAATATTATAGAGAGAAACTATAAAATATAAAGAAAAGGATGAAAAATATGACTAAAAAACTAAATCTAATTAAAAGACTAATTTTATTTTTTATAGGAATGAGTATAATACAGATTGGGGTAGCTTTGTTTTTAAAAACTAATATTGGTTCTGATCCGTTTACCTTATTCACTCAAGGATTAGCATTTTTATTAAAGAAAACGCCTGGGAATGCTAATATGATTATTTTATTTGTAGTGGTTTGCATAATACTTTTAGTTGAAAGAACTCGTATAAATATAGGAACAATTATATGCGTGGTTGGAGTAGGCCCCATTATGGACCTTGGAGTAAAGGCTGTTTCATTTTTACAAATTGAATCTTTAAATATTGTTATAAAAATACTTTTAGTTGTACTCGGCTGTGTTCTAATTGCAATTGGATTTTCTATACTTTCAGCAAGTAATCTAGGTGTTGCACCAAATGATATTATTCCATTTATAATAAAAGATAAAACTAATTTAGAATATCGTTGGATTCGTATGGCATTAGATGCTATCTTTTTAATAATAGGATTTGCATTAGGCGGGATATTCGGTATAGGTACAATAATATCTGTATTGTTAACAGGTCCATGCATACAATTTTGCCTTCCATATGGAGAAAAGTTGGTAAATGCCATTGTTAAAAATCAAGATGAAGATGTGAAGGAAGAAAATGTATATTTGGAAGCTTAAATTTAATTATAATAATGGATTGTAAAAGAAAGGTTTTCTATAATGATAGCAGGACTATAGGAATATTTAAGGATATTAAAAGAGCAAAATAATAATAAAAACAACCATCTGGAGCTAAAATGGATCCTATATGATAGACACTAAAAAAGTCTATTCATATGGGATTTTTTTTGTACAATTAAATTAGAAAGGTTGTGAGCATTATGAGTAAAAAAGTATTTACTAATGAACAAATTTTAGCGCTCTCAAAAAACAGATATATTAAACGAGTTAGTGAAAAAGGAATTACATATACAGATGAGTTCAAATCCTTATTTGTAGCTGAGCATATAATGGGGAAATTATCGTCTCAGATTTTTCAAGATGCAGGGTTCGATATAGAAACACTTGGTAATACTAGAATCAAGTCTTCTAGTAAGAGGTGGCGCAAGGCTTATAAGGAATCTGGCGAATTAGGCCTTAGAGATACTAGAAAATTCAGCAGTGGACGCCCACTTAAACGTGAATTAACCCTAGAAGAAATAATCACAAGAAAAGATGCTGAGATTGAATACTGGAAGGCAGAAGCAGAACTATTAAAAAAAATCGAGCTGCAAGAAAGGCAGGTGAAAAACGGTAGTTTAAGGATCTCTTCAATTTTTGCACTTATTCAGAACATTCTCTCTAAATCTAAATATAAAAATATGATTAGACATCTATGTGGTGTAATTGGAGTATCAAGATCAGGTTATTATAATTACCTAAAATCAGAATCTACACGTAATATTCGAGAACAAAGAGATTTACAATTAAGGAAAATAGTTCTTAAGGCATTTGAACATAGGGGTTACAAGAAGGGTTCACGTTCTATTAAGATGGTACTCGAGCAAGAGTTCAATTTAATTATTAATAGAAAATGTATTCAAAGAATTATGCGTAAATATAATATCAAATGTCCAATTAGGAAAGCAAATCCTTATCGTAGGATGATGAAAGCAACTCGAGAACATACTGTTGTACCAAATCTTTTAAATAGAAAATTCAAACAGGACATAGCTGGAAAGGTTTTGTTAACGGATATCACTTATATGCCATATGGAGCTTCTTGTATGGCTTATTTATCAACAATTAAAGATGCTTCTACAAACGAAATACTTTCATACCACCTGTCTAAGCGCATTACATTAGATATTGCAACGGAAACGATTGAAAGATTAATTAGACGTCATAAGAAATTATTGACTTCAGAATCGTTTATACATTCTGATCAAGGGGCTCATTATACCAGTCCCAAATTTCAAAAACTACTTAAAAAATATAAACTTGGACAGTCAATGTCTAGAAGAGGAAACTGTTGGGACAATGCCCCACAAGAATCATTTTTTGGTCATATGAAGGATGAGATTGACTATAAAAGTTGTGATACATTTACTGATTTACAGAATCTAATTGATAATTATATGGATTATTATAACAACTATAGATATCAATGGGGATTAAAAAAGTTGACTCCTGTACAATACAGAAATCAACTTTTAGTTGCATAGTCTTTTTTAAATGTCCTTGACATAGGATCCATTTTAAGCTCAGATGGTTGTTTTTATTGGTTTACTATAACTCTATTATTGAAAGGAATAAAGTGGCGTTAGCTAGACCAACGACCATCAATGGTGAAAACCATTTTATAACCAGCTTCTTTTACAGCCGCAATGGCACTTTTAGGAGAGTATAGAGAGTAGTAGAAATAAATACATAAAGTCTTTTTTATATTTAGTTCTCTTTTAAAATAAGATACATATAATAATTACTGAATAGAAAAAGGAGTGATGTTAATGTCAAAGTTTGAAGATAACTGTGGTTGTGAAAAAAAGCATGAGGATAACTGTTGTAAAAAAGAAAAGCAATTCCACGATCATGAATTCTTAGGAAGCACTAGATTAGCAGAATTAAATAGTGCAGATACTCATAATCATAGATTTGCTGGAGTATCAAGTCCTGCAATACCAGTTCAAGGTGGGCATGTTCATAAAGTTAAATCAAGAACAGACTTTTTTGACCACTTTCATGAATTTGAAGCAACTTCAGGTTTAGCAATACCTGTTGGCTGTGGTAAGCATGTTCATTTTGTAAAGGCTAAAACTAATGTCGTTGATGACCATTTCCATGAATTAATATTTGCTACACTTATAGAAGCTCCGATATTTGAAGAAGAAGCTTAATATAAGAGTTAAGTTAAGGTATTGCTGTAAAAGGCAGTGAATGCTAACACACGTACTAACATCATTCCACATAACAAGGCTGCAATCCTTTAAAATAGGTTTAAAGGATTGCAGCCTTATTAATGCTTTGTTATAATGGTCTACCTATAGAGTATGAAGACAGTTCTGCAAGATATGGTCTATCAGATATTGTTGATTAGTTTCTCATACATAATCGTGAAATACATGTTCCGGTCGATGATTCTATATTAAAGGTTGTAGATAAACAGCAGAGAATCATTAAACTTTGATTTAAGAGAAATTAAAATAATGAAATAGTTTGGTACACGAATAACTTTCGTGTATCTTTTTTTATGAAATTGAAAAGAATAAATTTAATGTTAGAATCTAAAGAATAGGTAAAGAAGGGCAGATAATCTTGATAACTATAATGATGATGGGACTATTAAAAAAGGCATTATGGTTAGCGGTAAGAAAACAAAATTAATATGGATTAAATGAATACTTAATGAAATTTTAAATTTCTATTGCTTTTTATTTTATATGTGTTATCATATTATTATAACGTAATATTAAGATATAATAATATACAAAAATAATAATATATAAATATAGATTTTCTAGGGAGGCATAAACTATGTTTAACTCAAAGATTAAAAATGTCAGTGCAGAAGAGGCATATAAGCTTATAAGTGGTGATAAAGAATTTATTATTTTAGATGTAAGAACTAAAGAGGAATATGATAATGGTCATATTCAAGGAGCGAGACTTGTTCCAGTTCAGATTCTTCCTATGAAACTTGCTGAATTTGATAAGTATAAAGATAGGCCGGTACTAGTTTATTGCGCATCTGGTGGAAGAAGCCCAAGAGCAGTGGATACTTTGGCAAATAATGATTTTAAAAATATTTACCATCTAAGTCGTGGAATATCTTCTTGGAGATATGGTCTAACTAGATGATGCTCGGATAAAATTCACATGATGCTCAGTATAAAATCAAAGATGAAATAATGATAAAGCTAGTAAATCAATTAAAAGAATAAGAGGGGGGAATATTTGTGATAAAAAAAATATTAATTGTAGGCGGGGTAGCTGGTGGAGCTTCAGCAGCAGCAAGGCTGCGACGACTAGATGAAAATGCAGAAATAATTATGTTTGAGAGAGATGAATACATTTCTTTTGCAAATTGTGGGTTACCTTATCATATTGGTGAGGTAATAAAAGAAAGAAATAAGCTTTTAGTACAAACACCTGAGAGTATGAATGCTAGATTTAACATAGATGTAAGAAATAACAGTGAAGTAACTTCCATTGACGCGAGTAAAAAGGTTGTAACAGTTAATAGTAAGGCTAAAGGCACTTATGAAGAAAGTTATGATTATTTAGTGTTATCACCAGGAGCAAAAGCAATTAAACCTAATATAGAAGGGATAAACAGTAAAAGAATATTTACTTTAAGAAATATACCAGACACTGATAACATTAAAGCATATGTGGATAAAAAGGGTATTAATAGTGCGGTAGTTATTGGTGGAGGATATGTTGGTGTGGAAATGGCTGAAAACTTAAAAGAAAGAGGTCTTAAGGTTACTCTAGTAGAAGCAGCACCTCATATAATGGCTCCTTTTGATACAGATATTGTTGTAACCGTCGAAAAAGAAATTTCAGATAATGGTGTAGAAATAATTTTAAATGATGGAGTTAAAGCTTTTAAAGATACTGAAGATGGTGTTGAAATAACTTTAAATAGTGGTGCAAAATTAAGCGCTGATATGATTATATTGGCAATAGGCGTGTTTCCTGATACTGGATTTGCGAAAAAAGCTGGTATTAAAGTAGGCGCTAAGGGTCATATATTAGTAAATGATAAAATGGAAACTAGTGCAGAGGGGGTATTTGCAGTAGGTGATGCTATTGAAGTTGTAGATTTTATAAACGAAACAAATACTGCAATACCACTAGCTGGTCCTGCAAACAAGCAAGGTAGAATAGCAGCCGATAATATTGCTGGTTTAAAAACTACGTATAAGGGAACTCAGGGTACTTCAATTATAAAGGTATTTGGTTTAACAGCTGCAAGTACAGGTAATAATGAAAGAACTTTAACAAGACTTAATATCCCTTATAAAGTTATATTTGTACACCCTGCAAGTCATGCTTCATATTATCCAGCGGCTCTTTCTATGACATTAAAACTTATTTTTAATGATGAAGGTAAAATACTTGGAGCTCAAGGTGTAGGTTATGATGGAGTGGACAAGAGAATAGATGTACTTGCTACAGTTATTAGACTAGGGGGAACAGTAACTGATTTAACTGAATTAGAACTATCCTATGCACCGCCTTTCTCATCAGCTAAGGATCCAGTAAATATGGCAGGCTTTGTTGCTGAAAATGTGTTAGAAGGAAGAATGGATGTATTAACTCCAGATCAGTTTATGGCCTATGATAAAGAAAATACCACGTTATTAGATGTTCGTACTGAAATGGAATTTAATAATGGACATATTGAAGGGGCTATAAATATTCCTGTAGATAGTTTAAGAGAAAGAATTGGTGAACTGGACACAAATAAAGAAATTATTGAGTATTGTCAGGTAGGATTAAGAGGATATGTAGCTGCAAGAATTTTAGCTCAAAAGGAATTTAAGGTTAAAAACTTAACTGGGGGATATAAATCAGCTTCAAGTTTAAATTTTAAACTAAATAAAGCTAAAATTAGTGATAAGGCGAAAAGGCAGAGTTTAAATCTTGATACTCAAGTTATAAAGGACGAAGTAGCTATTGAAATTGACAATTATGATAAAACTCTCGATGCATGTGGACTATGTTGTCCTGGACCACTAATTCAAGTTAAAGCTAGTATTGACGATTTAAATGAAGGGCAAATATTAAAAGTAACAGCAACTGACCTTGGTTTTTATGAGGATATTAAATCGTGGTGTAATAAAACAAATAATGAATTAATAGATTTAAGAAAAGAAAAAGGCATGGTTTATGCATTTATTAAAAAAAAAGGTAATAATCTTACCAAAGTAAATAAATCATTTCCATCAGATGTAGTGGAGAGAAACAATAAAACAATGGTAGTTTTTAGTGGCGATTTAGATAAAGCTATTGCGGCATTTATTATTGCAAATGGAGCAGTTGCAATGGGTAGTAAAGTTACTATTTTATTTACATTCTGGGGTCTTAACATCATACGGAGACCTGAAAAAGTATCTGTAAAAAAAGGTTTAATAGATTCAATGTTTGGAGTTATGATGCCAAGAGGAAGTAAGAAACTTAAACTTTCACAAATGAACATGATGGGAATTGGAGCTAAAATGATCCGATCAGTAATGAAGAATAAAAATATAAGTTCTCTTGAGGACTTAATAAAATCAGCAATTGATAGCGGAGTGGAAGTAGTAGCTTGCTCAATGTCCATGGATGTTATGGGAATTACAAAGGAAGAACTTATTGATGGAGTAAAAATTGGTGGAGTAGGTTATTACCTAGGTCAAACTGAAGATTCAAATGTAAATCTATTTATTTAATAATATATAAAAAAGTACCTACAGAATAGACACCTTTTTCAAGGTGTCTATTCTGTAGGTGCCATATTTTTGTGCCCATACTTTTTTTAATTATGCTAATTGAAATTTCAACCTATAATTATCTGTATTTATATTTGTATCTTCAACATGTTGATGTAAAATGGGCAAAATAAAGAAAATTTATATCATACTAAATATTGTCGTTTGACATTAATAGAAATAGGATGTAAAATTTTATTAGCATATGCCACCAACGAAGAACATTTAAGAATTTAAAAAAGTATATGAAAAGTAAGGAGAACATTAATGGCAAGACCAGTTAAGAATAGAAGAGTGGAAAATTTACCACAATATACATACTTTGTACCTGCAGGTAGAAGGAAATGTGAAATTGAAGAAATAATTATAAAAGTTGAAGAGTTTGAAGCCATGAGGCTTAAAGATGTTGAAGAACTAAATCAGGAAGAATGTGCGAAGAGAATGCTAGTTTCAAGACAAACTTTTCAAAACATAATCGATAGTGCACGAAAAAAGATTGCTATAGCTTTAATAGAGGGAAAAGCTATAAATATAAGTGGTGGAAACTACACAAGAAATATATGTCAATTTAGGTGTACATCCTGCGATAATACCTATGAAATAAAATATGAAGAAGATAGAAAAATTTGTCCATCATGTGGTTCGCAGCAAGTTACTTGTAATAAAAGAAACAGTTTTTGTCACGGGAAATGTAATAAACAGACTATCACTGATAAATAATTTTATAAGTTTTTGCTTAAATTAGATTTTTATTTATCATAAATTGACAATAATAATCAATAGCATTATAATATAAATGGCATATGACAAATAAAAAAGAAGAGGTGATAGTGTATGGCTGATTGTAAAAGTTGTCCATCAAATGGTGAATGTGATAACAAAGACACATGTAGCATAGAAAATAATCCATTAAATAAAGTTAAAAACATTATTGGTGTCATGAGTGGTAAAGGCGGCGTAGGTAAATCAACAATATCAGCGCTTATTGCGCATGAACTTAATAAAAAAGGATATAAGGTTGGTCTTATGGATTCGGATATTACAGGTCCAAGTATACCAAGGTTGTTAGGTATTAAAGATGTGAAACCTGTAATGAGTGAATCTGGTATTATACCAGTTAGGACTGCTGAGGGTATTGATGTTATTTCAATGAATCTTCTTGTGGAAAATGAAGAGGATCCAGTTATTTGGAGAGGACCAGCAGTTTCTGGGGTTGTTAAGCAGTTTTGGACTGACGTTATATGGGGAGAACTTGATTATTTAATTATAGATATGCCTCCTGGCACTGGAGACGTTGCTTTAACAGTAATGCAATCAATACCAATTACAGGAATAGTAATGATTTCAACGCCACAGGACTTAGTGTCTATGATTGTTGGAAAAGCAATTAATATGGCCCATAAGCTTAACATACATATATTAGGATTAATAGAAAATATGAGTTATATTATTTGTCCAGGATGCAGTGAGAAAATAAGAATCTTTGAATCAGATAACATAGATGAATTCTTAAATAAAAATGACTTGGATTTGCTTGGAGAAATTCCAATGTGTAGGGAAATTGTTAATATTTCTAACAAAGGAGAGTATAACTTAAATCCTGAATTAACAGAGATAGCTGAAAATATTATTAATAAAATTATTAATAATATAAAAAAATAAAAAATGGGGGTAAAAAATATGAAAATAGCAATACCTAATAATGGAAATATGGTGAATCAACATTTTGGAATGAGTGAAAGTTTTGTAATTGCAACTATAGAAGACAAAAAAATAGTAAGCATTGAAGAAATATCTGCAGTGGAACTTGCACATCAGCATCAGGGATTGGCAGACTTACTTACAAAGCATGGAGCAACAGTAGTTATTACTGGTGGAATTGGTGGAGGCGCAATTAGCGGTCTACAGCAGAATGGCCTTGAAGTAATAAAGGGAGCATCTGGTGAATATAAAAAGGTTCTTTGCGAATATATTAATGGAACACTTACAGATAAAGATGTAACCTGCAATCATCATGGTGAACATCATCACCAATAAAAAAAGGAGCACAGTTGTGCTCCTTTCTTCTGTTATTTCTAAAATTTTATTGCACATCAACTGAAGTATTAATAAGATTATCTAGTGAATTAATATTAGTTTGATATTCGGTTATCATAGTATTTAAGAACTCAGAGTTATTAGAATCAGAACTGCCAGCTAATAACTCACTAACAATTTTGAGTCCAATGTGCTCACCTTGGACTGCTTCTTTAAGATAACTGGTAGTATCAGTAGTACCAATATGTTTTATATTTGATATAGTTTCCGCTACGACACCTTGAATACCTATACCATTTGATGGATTACCTCCAAGGTCCTGTATTTTAGTAGAGAGTTGGGTGGTATGTTGCTTATGAATTTGTTGTATTTTTTGTAGTTCACTTTTTGTATTAGCATCATTAGCATGCTCGATTAGCTCATCAAAACTGTTAATAGCCATATATTCGCCTTCTAGAATTGAATTCAAATTTTTAATGTTTTCACTATTCATATTATCAACTCCTCAATATTTATTTTGCCCAAATAGATGATACTTATTAAAAAAATAAAAATAAAAATAAAAATAAAAATATGTTATATAGAAAGATAGATATATTACGTTTACATGCAAAATTGGTACGTTTACATGGAAATAGTATTAAATCTAAGAACAAGTTAGATAATTGTGTCTAATTGCCCTAAAATACGAATAACACAACCAAATGCTCGTAAAATAACGATTGAAGTGGATTGGTCCATATAGTATAATAAATCTTGTAATGGATTAGTCCATTAATCCAATATGCTTTGGGAGGAATTTTTATTAACATCGAGATAAACAAAAAAAATGGAATACCACTTTATATTCAAGTTAAAAAGCAAATCATGGATGAAATAAAAAAAGGAACTCTCAAGGTTGGAAGAAAAATGCCTACAGAAAGAGAATTGTCTGCGATGTTAAAAGTAAGCAGAAATACTGTAAGCACTGCGTATAACGACTTGGAACAAGAAGGTGCGTTAAAATCCTATCAAGGGAAGGGAACTTTTGTAGTTGAAGAATCTATATCTTGGGAAAGTTTAGATATCGAAAATAAGATAATGAAATTCATTGATTTAGGATTAGAGGAAGCACTAGAAATTGGAATGAAACCAGAAGAATTTCTAGATTTAGTAAATCAAAGGGTAAATGAAAAAAAACAAATAATGGATAAAATCATAGCGATATACGTAGAGTGTAATATAGAACAAGCTAAAATGTTTAGTAAGCAACTTAGTAAAAATAGTAATATGGATGTAATGTTCTTAATGGTAAACGATTTGATAAAGATGGACAAGGATACTAAAGATAAGATTGAAAGTGCCGAGTTTATAATAACCACATTCAATCACATTAATGAAGTTACAAATTTAACTGCTGGGCTTAATAAAGAAATTTTAGGAGTTTCTATAACTCCAAATTTAGAACCAATAGTTAAGATAGCTAGATATGGTGCAAATACAAAGTTTAGCTTTATATGTATCTCTGAAGAGTTTATATTCAAAATAAGGGGAGCTTTAGAAAAGGCAGGATTATCTGATGTCGATATAATATATGCTAATACTACTGATGACAATGAACTTAAGGATATTATCCAAAAATCAGATGTGTTGATAGTGTCCCCAGGTAGATATAGAGATGTTAAACGTGCAAATTCAGATAATAAGGAAATAATTGAATTTCTATATAGTCTAGATGAGGGCTCAGTAAAAGCGCTTAGGTCAAAGATTATTGAAATAAAGTTCAAAAAATAATGTGTTAAAAAATTATTTAGGAGGCTTTTAAAAAATGGAAAAAAAGACTTTAATTTTAGGAGTAATAGGTTCAGATTGTCACGCTGTTGGTAATAAGATTTTAGATTATGCTTTAACGGAAGCAGGTTTTAATGTTATAAACATAGGAGTACTATCGCCACAAGAGGATTTTATAAATGCAGCAGTTGAAACTAATGCAGATGCAATAATAGTATCTTCCCTTTATGGGCAAGGAGAAATCGATTGCAGAGGTATGAGGGAAAAATGTGATGAAGCAGGATTAAAAGGAATATTACTTATTGTAGGTGGAAATATAGTTGTAGGAAAACAAGATTGGAAAGAAGTGCACAGTAGATTTAGTGCAATGGGATTTGATAGAGTATATCCACCAGGAACAACACTCGAAACAACAATACATGATTTAAATGAAGATTTGAAAATATCATAAAATCAATAGGAGTGATATAAGTGGATGCATATTTGCTTGTAGATTTTGGGAGTACATATACGAAATTAACTGTTGTAGATATAGCAAAAGAAGAAATAATTGCTACGGCTAAAGATATAACAACAATCGAAGACAATATAATGATTGGCTATGAAAAAGCCTATGCAAAAATAGAACCAATATTGAAAGATAAAAATGTTAATTTTATTAATAAATTAGCATGCTCCTCAGCTGCAGGAGGTCTTAAGATGATTGCTATTGGACTAGTACCAGATTTAACTGCAGAAGCTGCTAAAAGAGCAGCACTTGGAGCTGGGGCTAGAGTATTAAAAGTATATAGCTATGAATTAACATTGACTGAAATTGAAGAAATCAAAAATTCAGACTTGGATATAATACTTCTTGCAGGTGGAACTAATGGTGGCAACAAGGAATGCATTATACACAATGCAAAAATGCTAGCTGATAATGAAGTTAAATTACCGATAGTAGTAGCTGGGAATAAAGTAGCAAGCGATGAAATAAGACAAATATTCACTGATGCTAAAATGTATTTCAGCATTACTAAAAATGTAATGCCAATGTTAAGTAAACTAAATGTAGAGCCAGCCAGAGAAGAAATTAGAAAAGTCTTTATGGAAAAAATAATAGATGCTAAAGGGTTAAGCAATGCAGAGGATTTAGTGAAAGGCATTTTAATGCCAACGCCAGCGGCAGTTCTAAAGGCGGCTACGGTACTCAGCGAAGGCAGTGATGAAGAAAAAGGCCTAGGAGATTTGGTAGTTATAGACATTGGTGGAGCAACCACAGATGTGCATTCTATAGCAGAAGGAGAACCTACAAAGGCCGGTGTTACAACAAGAGGTCTAGAAGAACCTTTTGCAAAACGAACTGTCGAAGGTGATCTTGGTATGAGATATTCAGCAGTTTCTCTGAGGGAAGCAGCTGGTAGTAGGAAAATGAGGAAATATCTAGGCGACACAGAAAGAAAAATTGATATTGAAGCAAATTGTAAATATAGAATAGAGCATATAAAAATGGTTCCTACAACTAAGGAAGAAATAGAATTTGATGAGGCTATGGCGAAAGTAGCCACAGATATATCTATGGAGCGACATGTAGGTACTATAGAACACACAAACACTCCTATGGGAGCTATGTACACTCAAACAGGAAAAGATCTTATGGAAGTAAAGTATATGATAGGTACAGGTGGAGCATTAATACATAGTGATAATCCACAAGGAATTTTAAAAGCGGGAGCCTTTAGTGCAGAGAATCCAACGTATTTAAAGCCGCGGGATGCAATGTATTTGATTGATAAAACTTATATATTATCTGCAATGGGTTTATTGTCTCAAGATTACCCAGATAAAGCTGTTAGAATCATGAAAAAGTATTTAGTAAAAGTATAATTAATTAGGAGGTAATTTCAGTGGAATTAAGAAATAAAAAATGGACGGATGAAGAGTTCTTTGAGGTTAGAAAAGAAGTAGTAAGTCAATGGCCAACAGGTAAAGAGGTAGATTTAAAAGAAGCTGTAGAATATAACAAGAGAATTCCAGAGCATAAAGACTTTGCAAAAAAATTAATAAAAGCTAAAGAAGAAGGAGTAACACTCGCACAACCAAGAGCAGGTGTTGCGTTAATTGATAAGCATATCGAATTATTAAAACACTTAGAGGAACAAGGCGGAGCAGATTTACTACCAACTACAATAGATAGTTATACAAGACTGAATAGATATGATGAATGTGAAATTGGAATACAAGAAAGTTTAAAGGCAGGAAGATCTTTACTAAACGGATTCCCAGGAGTTAATCATGGAGTTAAAGGTGGTAGAAAAGTTTTTGAAGCTGTAAATTCTCCATTGCAAGCAAGACACGGAACTCCAGATGGAAGATTATTAGCTGAAATCACTCATGCTTCAGGTTGGACTTCAAATGAAGGAGGCGGCATTTCTTACAATATTCCATATGCTAAAAATGTAACTTTAGCAAAATCAGTTTCAGATTGGCAATATTGTGATAGACTTGTTGGCTTTTATGAAGAACAAGGAGTCTCATTTAATAGAGAGCCTTTTGGACCATTAACAGGAACTTTAGTGCCACCTAGTACGTCAAATGCAATTGCAATAATTGAAGCTTTACTTGCTGCAGAGCAAGGAGTTAAAAATATTACAGTTGGATATGGTCAGTGTGGAAATTTAATACAAGATGTTGCAGCTATAAGAGCATTAGAAGAGCAATGCGACGAATACTTAAAAGCTAATGGATATAAAGATATATATTTAACTACAGTATTACATCAATGGATGGGAGGCTTCCCTGAAGATGAAGCGAAAGCTTTTGGAGTTATAGCTACGGGAGCTGCAACAGCAGCACTTGCAGGAGCAACAAAAGTAATAGTTAAAACTCCTCATGAGGCTATAGGAATTCCTACTAAAGAAGCTAATGCTATGGGAATAAGATGTACAAAGATGACTTTAAACTTATTAAAAGGCCAAAGGATGCCTATGTCTAAAGAGTTGCAAACAGAGATAGAAGTAATAAAGGCTGAAACAAAGTGTATGTTAGATAAGATGTATGAAATCGGAAAAGGCGATTTAGCTATAGCAACAGTTAAAGGATTTGAAATGGGGATTATTGATGTACCATTTGCACCAAGTAAATATAATGCTGGTAAAATGATGCCTGCAAGAGATAATAATGGAGCAATAAGATACCTGAAATTTGGGAATCTACCATTTACACAAGAATTGAAAAATTTCAATATGAAAAAACTTGAAGATAGAGCAAAATTTGAAAACAGGGATATAAGCTTTCAAATGACTATAGATGATATATTTGCAGTAGGAAAAGGTGTACTTATAGGAAGACCACAAAAGAAATAAATGTATAGATGATTCAAAGTTACAAAAATTTATAGAAGGACAGGTGTATATTATGAAAATTATTGATGTAGTGTGTTCAACAGGAAGAACAGGATTTTATTTTGACGACCAAAGAGCTATAAAAAAAGGTGCAGACCATGATGGATTTACATATGTAGGTGCGCCAGTAACAGAAGGATTTACATCAATTAGACAAGCAGGAGAATCAATATCAGTAATGATTATACTTGAAGATGGTCAAGTAGCTTACGGAGACTGTGCAGCAGTACAATATTCAGGAGCAGGTGGAAGAGATCCATTATTCCTTGCAAAAGATTTTATACCAATTATAGAAAAAGAAATAGCACCAAAGTTAATAGGTAGAGAATTAGAAAGCTTTAAAGCACTTGCAGAAGAGTTTGATCATATGTTAGTTAACGGTAAAAGACTTCATACAGCAATGAGATACGGAATAACTCAAGCTATTCTAGACGCTGTAGCAAAAGCTAAAAAAGTAACTATGGCAGAGATTGTACGTGATGAATATAAAACTGGAGTAGATATCAAGAGAATTGATATTTTCACACAATCAGGTGATGATAGATATGCTAGTGCAGATAAAATGATAATTAAGGGTGCAGACGTAATGCCTCACGCACTTATAAACAACGTAGAAGAAAAATTAGGACTTAAGGGTGAAAAATTACTCGCTTATGTTGAATGGTTAAAAAATAGAGTATTAAAAATAAGAACTAGCGAGAATTATAATCCAATATTCCACATAGATGTATATGGAACAATAGGACTAGCTTTTAATAATGATATAAAAGCTATGGCAGATTATATAGCAACACTCGAAGAAGCTGCAAAACCATTTAAGTTAAGGATAGAAGGACCTATGGATGTTGAGCATAGAGAAAGACAAGTTGAATCATTAGCTGGATTAACAGCAGAACTTGATAATAGAAAAATTAATGTGGAACTAGTTGCAGACGAATGGTGTAACACATACGAAGACGTAGTATTATTTGCTGATAAGAAAGCAGGCCACATGCTTCAAATAAAAACTCCAGACTTAGGTGGAGTTAACAACATAATTGAATCAATACTATACTGCAAAAAACAGGGCCGTGGAGCATACTGTGGTGGAACATGTAACGAAACTAACAGATCTGCAGAAGTTTGCACAAACATAGCTATTGCTTGTGGAGCAGATCAATGCTTAGCAAAACCAGGTATGGGTGTAGATGAAGGTTACATGATAGTTAACAATGAAATGAATAGAGTTGTAGCTCTAGTTAATAGAAAAAAATAAGCATAATAAATATGGGATGATTTTCAGAGGCGGTTTATTTAAACTGCCTTTTCCCCTTTTCCTATATTGAAATATTGATTTAAAAGGAGAGTAACAATGAAAGAAATAAATGTAGCTGAAATAACAAAAACCGTAAGAAATTTATGTATAGATGCTAATTACTATCTTTCTGATGACATGAGAAATAAATTAACAAAGGCTAGAGAAGAGGAAACTTGGGATATAGCTAAAGGTGTTTTAGATAAGATTTTAATAAATGCAGATATAGCTAAAAATGAAAAAATGCCAATGTGTCAAGATACAGGGATGACTTGTGTATTCATAGAAATTGGCCAAGATGTCCATATAGTAGGAGGCAGCCTTTACGAATCTATTAATAAAGGTGTAGCAGCAGGATATGAAGATGGATTTTTAAGAAAGTCAGTAGTTAAAGACCCAATAGACAGAGTAAATACAAAAGATAACACTCCAGCAGTTATATATTATGATATAGTTCCAGGGGATAAGTTTAAAATAACTGTAGCTCCAAAGGGTTTTGGTTCAGAAAATATGAGTCAGATTAAAATGTTAAAACCTTCAGATGGTCTTAAAGGGGTTAAGGAATTTATTCTAAAAGTAGTAAAAGAAGCTGGTCCTAACCCATGCCCACCAATAGTTGTAGGTATAGGATTAGGTGGGACTTTTGATAAGGCAGCTAATCTTGCTAAAAGAGCAGCGATTAGACCTACTGAAGAGGCAAACTCAAACCCTTTCTATGCAGAACTTGAAAAAGAGCTTACGCAGGAAATAAATAAGCTTGGTATAGGACCTCAAGGTTTTGGGGGAAGAACTACCGCATTAGCTGTTAATATTGAAACTTATCCAACTCATATAGCAGGTCTACCAGTTGCGGTAAATATAAACTGTCATGCGGCAAGACATGCGAGTAAAGAGTTATAATAAGGATAAGGGGAGGAAAATGTTATGGAGAAAAGAATAACTACGCCACTTACGCAAGATAAGGTTAAAGATTTAAAAGCAGGAGATAGTGTGCTATTATCTGGTGTTATATATACTGCTAGAGATGCAGCTCATGCAAGACTCGTGGACCTTATAGATAAGGGAGAAAAACTTCCGATGGATATTAAAGACTCAGTCATATATTATGTTGGACCAACTCCAGCAAAGCCTGGAAAGGCCCTTGGATCAGCAGGACCAACTACAAGCTATAGAATGGATGCATACACTCCAAAGCTTTTAGAAAAAGGCTTAAAGGGAATGATAGGTAAGGGATTAAGATCACAAGAGGTTGTAGACTCTATGATTAAAAATGGTGCTGTATATTTTGCAGCCATTGGTGGAACAGCGGCTCTAATAGGTAAATGCGTAAAAAAAGCAGAAATAGTAACATATGAGGATTTAGGTTCTGAAGCTATAAGAAGACTTGAAGTAGAGGATTTACCTATAGTTGTAGTAATAGATAGTAAAGGTAACAATCTATATAAACAAGGACAAAATGCTTATTTAGAAAGTGTACAATAAATTTGATTTAAGTTATAGTGTGAGGTGATACCATGGAAATTAATAAACCATCCAAAGCGGGAACAATGGAATCTAACGATATATATGTAATGATTATGCCAAACCCTAAGGGCGGTATTGAAATAAATCTTCAAAGTATTGTTATGAAACAGTTTGGAGAAGAAATAGAAAGAGTAATACTAGATACACTTAAGGAATTAAAAGTAGAAAATATTATAGTAAATGCTCAAGATAAAGGTGCATTAAACTATACAATAAAAGCTAGAATAGAAACAGCTACAAAAAGAGCTCAATAAGAGGTGACGTATATGAAAAAGTTGAGAAGAACTATGCTTTTTATGCCTGGTAATACTCCAGCGATGCTTCAGGATGCAGGAATTTTAGGCGCAGACTCAATTATATTAGATTTAGAGGATGCTGTAAGTCTAACAGAAAAAGACAGTGCTAGAATTTTGGTAAGCGAAGCAATAAAAAATGTAGATTATAGTAATGTAGAAGTGGTAGTTCGGGTAAATCCATTTAGTACTGAATTTGCACAAAAGGATATTGATATAATTGCAAGAGTTAAACCAGATACATTAATGATACCAAAAGCTACAGAAGAAGAACTAAAGGCTATAAATGAAATACTTACAAACATAGAAGCTCAGGAAGGGTTTGCAAAGGGAAGTATAAAGCTAATTCCAATAGTGGAAACAGCCTATGGAGTTGAAAATGTTTATAATATAATAAAATCTTGCCATAGGATAGTAGCTGTTTTACTTGGAGGAGAGGACTTAACTTCAGATTTAGGTATAAAAAGAACCAAAGAAGGAGAAGAAGTTTTCTATGCAAGAAACCGAGTAGCAATTGCATGCAGGGCAATGAAGGTGGATTCTATTGATACTCCATTTACAGATACTAATGATTTTGATGGATTATCAAAAGATACGTTTAAAGCTAAAAGCCTAGGATTCACAGGTAAAGCGGCAATAAATCCAAGACAGATTGATACAATTCATTCTGTATATGCTCCAACTTCAGAAGAAGTAAAACACGCCAAAAGAGTCCTAGAGGCTATGGAAGAAGCAGAAAAAGAAGGAAAAGGAGTATTTTCCCTAGATGGGAAAATGGTAGATGCTCCAGTTATAAATAGAGCTAAAAACACAGTAGAATTAGCAAAGCTTTTAGGTCTTATATAAAAGCTTTTTTTAAAACTACTTTAGTGGATTAGTTAATTGAGGTGATAGTAATGAAAAATATACTAGGTAGGGAAATACCTGAATATATAGAGGGTTATGGAAAAGTAACCCCTTTCGAAGGTGCATTTAAATATGTTGGCATTAAAGTAAAAAAAGAAGTAAAAGTAAGCTCTGTAACTCCTAGTGACGAAAAAGTTTTACATAGTATAGAGGAAGTTTTAGAGAAGGTTTCCTTAAAGGATGGTATGACAATTTCATTCCATCATCATTTAAGAAATGGAGACCATGTATTGAATTTGGTGGTGGATGCTATCGCAGAAAGAGGAATAAAGAATATTACCTTAGCAGCAAGCTCTCTATTCCCAAACAATGTGCCTTTAATTGGGCACATAAAAAACGGTGTAATTACTAAAATAGTGACTAATTATATGTCAGGTCCTGTGGCACAAGAAATTTCCAGAGGAATATTAAAAACACCAGTGATAATGCATACCCATGGTGGACGTGCTAGAGCAATAGAAAGTGGAGATCTACACATAGATGTAGCTTTCATTGCAGCACCTACAGCAGACACATATGGAAACATTAATGGACTATATGGAAAAGCAGCCTGCGGAGCCTTAGGATATGCAGTATCAGATGCCCAGTGTGCAGATAAGGTAGTAGCAATAACAGATAATTTGGTGCCTTATCCTACTTGCCCTATAGAAATAAGTCAAATATATACAGATTATATTCTGAAGGTAGACTCCATTGGTGATCCAGCTGGAATAGTATCAGGTACTACAAAAATTACTAAGGATCCAGTGGGACTTAAAATAGCTAAAATGGCGAATGATGTTATGGTTGCGTCAGGGCTTGTTAAAAATGAAATGTCATTTCAAACAGGTGCAGGGGGGATTTCTTTAGCTGTAGCTGCAGAATTAAGAAAGTATATGAAAGAGAATGGTATAGTTGGTAGCTTTGCGTCAGGTGGAATAACTGGATATCTTGTAGATATGTTTAAAGAAGGATTATTTAGATCATTATTTGATGTGCAGTGTTTTGATTTACAAGCAATACAATCTTATGTAAGCACTCATAAACATCAAAGAATGTCTGCTTCCATGTATGGAAATCCAGATAACAAAGGCGCAGTTGTAAATAACCTAGACATAGTTATCTTAGGTGCTACAGAAATAGACACGAATTTTAATGTTAATGTAACCACTGGTTCAGATGGGGCTATCATGGGTGGCTCTGGGGGCCATAGTGATACAGCAGCAGGAGCTAAGCTTACAATAATTGTTACACAATTAACGAAGGCAAGACTTCCAATTATAAAGGATAGTGTAACTACGATAACAACTCCAGGAGAAAGCATTGATGTTATTGTAACAGAAAGAGGAATAGCCGTTAATCCAAGAAGGACGGACATAATCCAGAAATTAAAGAAAACTAATCTTCCTATAATGACGATTGAAGAGATGAAAGCAATAGCTGAAAAGATGACAGGTAAACCAAAGGCAATTGAACTTTCGCAGGAAATAGTTGCAGTTATAGAATATAGAGATGGTTCGGTGATTGATGTGGTTAGAAGACCACTATAAGGCATAAGATAAAGCTGAAAATAATAATTTTCAGCTTTATTTTATTTATATTAAATGGTGAAATGGTAAAACTATATATATTGGATTTTATTGCGCAATAAAGATATAATAGAGTGTAGCAATAATAGGTCTTAGGGTGTGCCAGAAGCTTTCATAAGGAGGATTTCTATGTATGGATTTAACGCTGAAAAAATTAATCTAAAGGATGAAGATGAGGTAAAGAAAGTAAAAGATTTTTTGCAAACATTTGAGCTACTACTTGATGATAATGTGGATTATACCATTGTTATTAGAAAAAATGAAGAGATTAAAGCAACTTGCTCTAAGTCAAAAAACGTGTTTAAATGTTTTGCAGTTTCAGATGATTTAAGAGGAGAAGGGGTATCCGCTATATTGATGGGAGCATTATCGGATAAGCTTTTTGAGGAAGGAATTTATCATAGTTTTATATTTACTAAGGTAGAAAACACAGATATATTTACGTCACTTGGGTACAAACTTATACATAAAATAGAAAATGTAGCTCTACTTGAAAGTGGAATATATGATATAAAAAAGTATTTATATGATATGAAAAAGGAATACGATATAGATGAAAATACTCGCAAGTCAGCAATCGTTATGAATTGCAATCCATTCACCTTAGGACATAAGTATTTAATAGAAGAGGCCGCGAGGCAAAGCACAGAAGTCCTGGTATTTATAGTTGAAGAAGATAAATCTTCATTCCCATTTATCTATAGATATGCTATGGTTAAAGAAGGCGTTTCCCATTTGCATAATGTACGGGTGATTAAAGGTGGAGAATATATTATTTCGGAGGCTACTTTTCCATCCTATTTTTTAAGAAAAGAAGATGTAATACTAAAGGCATATACAACACTCGATGCATTGATTTTTGGAAGATATTTTTGTGAAACTTTAAATATAACTAAGAGATTTATAGGAGAAGAGCCTTATTGCATCGTTACAAATTCTTATAATGAGGCTTTAAAGGAAATACTACCCACCTATGGGGTAGAAGTTGTAGAGGTAAAAAGAAAAGCTCTTATGGGAGACATTATCAGTGCTTCAAAGGTTAGAAGATTAATCAAGGAAGAACAAATAGATGATATTAAGAATATAGTCCCTAGTTCAACATGGGAATTTTTAAATACTTTGGTAGGAAGGGAGATAATGGAGAGAATAAGGCTCAGCGATTCTCCACATTAATATGATATGTATACTGCAGAAGATATATTGCTAGCAAGAGAGAAAAGAATTGATTATCAAGAAGAACTAGTGAAGCGATATAAAATGCCAATACTGGTTGTTAGGGTTAATTATCCAGGCATAAATAAGGACAATCATTACTCACAAGAAATAACTGTGATTATGGATCAAATAATTTGTAAAATACTTTCTGATTCTATTAATTATAAAAAAATAGTTACAACTGCAGAAGGTCCCATTGTGATTATGTGCATAAATAAGGAAGCAAGGGATATTAAATCAATGACACTTAATTTAGAAGATAATCACATTTTAGGAAGATGTGTAGACTTAGATGTATATGATGAAAAAGGTAGAGGTATTAGTAGGAGAGATTTCGGGTTAAATATGAGAAAATGTTATATTTGTGACGACATAGCTCATAATTGTGTAAGAAGTAAAAAACACAACAAAGAAGAAGTTGAAGAATTTATTAAAAGTAGATTTGCAGAATATGGGGAGAAATTTTATGAATAATAAATATTTAATATCCCATGAAGCGTTTGTTATAGCAGGGTACGCAATTGAAGCAATGCTATGTGAAGTGGCTGCATATCCGTCACCCGGACTAGTATCATCTATATCAAAAGGGGCTCATATAGATATGGATCACTATTCTTTTATTAAAAGCACCTCGGCTCTAAGTAAGTATATGGTGTTATTTGCGCAGGAGGGATACTCAAAGAGAACCCCTAAAGAAATATTTAAGGCTATTCGAAATATTGGAATAGAAGCGGAAAAAGAGATGTTTAAGGCTACAAAGGGTGTAAACACTCATAAAGGTATGATTTTTCTCTTAGGTATAAGTTGTGCAGCCGTGACCAAAGGGATGTATGATAAGAAAAGTTTTGGGGAAATTCAAAATATAATAAAGCAAATGACTAGAGGGCTTGTTCAGGATGAATTATTTTATATGAATAAAGATAAAGCCACAAGCTATGGAGAAAAATTATTTTTAAAATATAATGTAGAAGGAATAAGGGGGCAAGTAGAGAGAGGTATACCACTAGTATTTGATTATTCTCTTGGAGTATATAAGGAAAATAAGGCTCAAAAATTAAATAATAGATTAATACATACTCTCATATCCATTATGCAACATTGTGAGGATTCGAATGTTCTTCACAGACATTCGATGGATACGTTAAAAGAAGTAAAGAAAAAGGCAATTCATATAATTTCTTTAGGCGGAATGGCTACAGAAAGTGGTAAAACGGCAGTAGAAGAACTGGACAAAGAATTTATAAAAAGCAACATAAGTCCGGGAGGATCAGCAGATTTGCTAGCCGTAACTGTATTCTTTAATTCTGTAGAGGAATATTTGAGTACTTTAACTACATTTCAGAAGGAAAGTCTCCGTCTTCTATAAGAGGGGTTATATACTATAACAAAGAGAAAACTTCAGTGGGAGACTAAATCTTCATATGAAGTCGTTAATATTGCAGCTTCGCAGAAGATGATTTAACGGAATCTCGTAATTGACTATAATAGTTACCTGCTTGGAGGGGTTTATGCTAAAGACAAAGAAATATATAGTCATATCATTAATTGTATCTCTATTCGCAGAAATATATTTTTACCCATTGGAAAGTCAACTCAAATTTTCAGTAGGGGTAATTATTTTCAACTTAAGTGTACTTATAATGGACGATATGTCAGAATTAAAAATGGCGTTTTTATGTGGCTTAGGAATATTCGTAATGAGAAATATTTTTGGAATATTACTATCACAGTATGGAATTATAGATATAATAGCTTCTAATTTTCCTTCATTAGTATATTATTTAATCTATGGAGCTTTTATTAAGCTTACTAAAGTTAGAAAATATAAAGACCATATAGTTAATACAATTTTATTATTAACATTAATAGATTCGATAAGTAACATATTTGAAGCTATGATGCGAAATAACATTAATTTACATATTATAAGAATCATATTTTTGGCAGGATTTATTAGAGCATTTTTATCTTACCTCGTTTACCTCACTTATAATAAACAAAAATTATTTATCATAGATAGTGAACATCAGAAGAGATATACAGAGCTCAATTTGTTAATTTCAAATATACAGGCAGAAATGTTTTATTTAAAGAAGTCTATGAAAGATATTGAAAAGGTGATGTCAAAAAGTTATTGTTTATATGAAACTTATAAGGAGAATGACGATTTAAGAGAAAAAACATTGGACATCGCTAGAGAGGTACATGAAATAAAGAAAGATCATTATAGAATTTTAAAAGGATTTGAATCACTTATAGATAATTTTGAAAATCAAGATGCAATGACACTCTCAAGTATTTTTACTATTATTAATGATAATACAAGCAGATATATAAAAGAAGGCAATAAAGAAATAGTAATATCATTCCATTTTAAGAATGATTTTACTATTAGGGCTTATTATAATTTGTTTGTTATTCTTAATAATTTAATAATTAATAGTATAGATGACTGTGAAAATGAAGGGTTCATTAAAATATCTGAAAAAGAGGATGAAAGTAATATGTATTTTGAAGTAACTGATACAGGAAAAGGAATTGATGAAGAGATTCTTCCTTATATTTTTAATCCAGGGTTTACTACTAAGTATGATAATATAACCGGAAAAGCATCTACGGGTATCGGACTTTCACATGTAAAAAATATTATTGAAGACTTAGAAGGCGATATAGAAGTAAAATCAGATGGAATGACGGGTACTACATTTATATTGAAAATACCTAAAAACTCATTAAATGGAGGATAACTGTGGAAAAAAGTTTTTTGATTATTGATGACGATGTTAATATTAGGAAAATGCTAGGGCTTTTAATAAAGAAAAATAACCTTGGGAAAGTTATATGTGAAATAGATAGTGGTGAAGATGCTGTGCAAGACATAATATTCTATAGTCCAGATATAGTGCTTATTGATTTTTTGTTACCTATAATGGATGGAATTGAAATAATTAAGTCTGCTAAGAGGCAAGGGTATAAGGGTAAGTTTATTATGATATCTCAAGTTGAGGATGAGTCATTGGTTTCAAAAGCCTATGAAAATGGAATAATCTTTTTTATAAGTAAACCTATAAACAGTATAGAAGTTATTAATGTTATAAGAGGAATATGTCATAATATTGAGCTTGAAAATTCGTTAGCACTTATAAAAAATGCAGTATCAAGCTTAAATAATGATAAAAGTGTAACAAAAGAATTATTTTTAGATAATCAAATAACTAATATTTTTGCCGATATAGGTATTACAGGTGCTGTAGGGAGTAATGAGCTAATAAAGATTATACATAAAATAATAGATTTTAAAAAAAGAAATCCATCATCTACATATAAGCTACAAAAAATATACAGTGAAATCGCACAGGAGGAATGTGGAGATGTAAATATAAATAAAAAGGCATTAGAACAGAGGATTAGGAGAACTATTCAGAAGGCCTTAAAAACTATAGCAGAGATCGGTTGTGATGATTATAGTAGTAGTATTTTTATGGAATATAGTACATTATTATTTGACTTCAAACAAGTAAGGCAGGAAATGAGACATATAAACAACCATTCAGATGAGCCTGGGAAAATAAATACAAAAAAATTTATTGAAAGCATTATTACCAAATTAAGCCCATGAGTATTCAAAGCATAATTCTTACATAGATAACAAAATAATATTAATAGTATGAAAAGTTAATTTATTTGTAGAAGAATTCGTAGTTTTGTGTCGTTATTTGTATAACTTCCTTATAATATATAGTATATAATAAAATATTATCAGGAGGTACAAAAAAATGGATTTTAAATTAGATATGATTCAAGCAGTAGCAGTGGCAGTTATCGTTCTATTTACAGGACAAAAAATTAAAAACAAGTTAACTTTTTTAGAAAAATATTGCATACCAGCACCAGTAATTGGAGGATTGATTTTTGCAATAATCACTTTACTACTAAAAGTAAGTAATATATTGATTTTTGATATGGATATAACGCTACAAAAATTATTTATGACAGCATTCTTTACAACTATTGGCTTTACTGCAAGTCTTAAACTACTAAAAAAAGGTGGAAAAGGAGTTTTTATTTTTTTAGGGTTAGGTGTCGCAATTGTAATTCTTCAAGATATTACAGGAGTCGCACTTGCTAAGATGTTTGGTCTAAATCCACTTATAGGTCTTTCAACGGCGTCAGTACCTATGGTAGGTGGACATGGAACTGCAGGTGCATTTGGCCCAATATTTGAAAAAGCAGGTGCAGTAGGTGCTACCACGGTAGCAATGGCATCAGCAACCTTTGGTTTAATTATGGGCAGCGTCATTGGAGGACCTATAGGGAAAAAAATAATTGAAAAAAATAATCTTTCATACCCTATGAAAACGGTTAATTCAAAGGTACATGAAGAGGCAGCAACAACCAAAGAAGACACTGTAAAACAGATAATTCCCGAGAATTTTATGGGAGCTGTATCTCAGATTTTATTAGCTATGGGGCTAGGTACAATTATATCAACACTTCTAGAAAAAACAGGGATAACTTTTCCACCATACATCGGTGCTATGTTTGCAGCTGCAATTCTTAGAAATATATCTGATTCTACAAATGCATATAAAATCCATTTAGATGAAATCGATGTCATAGGGGGTATTTCATTATCTTTATTCTTATCTATGGCGTTAATGGGATTAAAATTATGGCAATTAGCAGATTTGGCTTTACCTCTAATAGTAATGTTATTTGCTCAGACGATTTTAATGGCGTTATTTGTATATTTCATAACATTTAATGTTATGGGGAGAGATTATGATGCAGCGGTAATGGCCTCTGGTAATTGTGGATTTGGTATGGGCGCTACACCAAATGCAATGGCGAACATGGGAGCTATGACAGCAAAATATGGTATTGCTCCAAGAGCGTTTTTTATTGTTCCGTTAGTTGGAAGTTTATTTATAGATTTTTGTAACGCTGGAGTAGTTACAATGTTTATGAATTTTATTGGAAAATAATAGCTCGTTTAAATTGTACATATTAAATATTTATGGTAACTAAGCTTATTTGCTTGAGTGTTCCTAATATAATAGTTAAAATAGCGAGAAAAAATCTCGCTATTTTTTATTGCGTTATAAGGTTAAAGGAAGGTGACAAATGGATACAATTATTGATTATTATAATGAGTATGTGTATAAGAATTTATTAATTGTGAAAATCCAGAGGGTACTGAAAATATATCATCATATACATTAAAAGGAGTTTTACGGGATGAATTACATTATTATACAATCAAAGAGACAATTATTTAATGCATATTGCTTGGTTAGATAAAAAAACATAAAAGTCTGAAAATTTAATTTTTTAAAAGAAGTATTTTGTAGTATTGTGTTTTTATTTGTATAAGCTTGTTATAATTATAATATATAATATAATATAATACAATATAATACAAGGGGGATAAAAAATGGTTATAAAATTAGACATGATCCAAACAGTAGCATTAGCAGTTATCGTTCTATTTATAGGGCAAAGAATCAAGAATAAGGTAGAATTTTTAGAAAGATATTGTATACCAGCACCAGTAGTTGGTGGCTTGCTGTTTGTAATACTTACTTTAATACTAAAAATAACTAACATATTGACTTTTGATATGGATATAACGCTTCAAGCAATATTTATGACGGCGTTCTTTACAACTATTGGGTTTACAGCAAGTCTTCAATTACTAAAAAAAGGTGGAAAACAAGTTTTTATTTTTTTAGCAATAACTACGGTACTTATAATTCTTCAAGATATTACAGGAGTTACACTTGCTAAGGTATTTGGATTAAGTCCAATTATAGGGCTTTGTACTGGCTCTGTCCCTATGGTAGGTGGACACGGAACATCAGGTGCTTTTGGTCCATTATTTGAATCAAAAGGTATAGTAGGTGCCACCACAGTAGCATTGGCGTCAGCGACATTTGGACTAGTTATGGGCAGCATGATTGGAGGACCTATAGGTAAAAAATTACTTGAAAAAAATAATATTTCGTACCCTATGAAAACGGTTAATTCAAAAATTTATAAAGATGTAACGGTATCTAATGAAGACACTACAAAACAAATGATACCTGACAATTTTATGGGTGCCGCATCTCAGATTTTATTAGCTATGGGAATAGGTACAATTATATCTAGTCTTTTTGAAAAAGCAGGATTGACTTTTCCAGGATATATAGGTGGTATGTTGGCTGCCGCAATTTTAAGAAATATAGCTGATGTTACAAAGGCTTATAAGGTCCATTTAGATGAAATTGATGTTATAGGAGGTATTTCATTATCTTTGTTCTTATCTATGGCATTAATGGGATTAAAGCTATGGCAGTTAGCAGATTTAGCTTTACCTCTAGTAATAATGTTATTTGCTCAGGCAATTCTAATGGCGTTATTTGCATATTTCGTAACTTTTAATGTTATGGGAAGAGATTATGATGCAGCGGTAATGGCTTGTGGACAGTGTGGATTTGGTATGGGAGCTACCCCAAATGCAATGGCGAACATGAACGCTATGACATTAAAATATGGTCATGCTGAACGTGCATTCTTTGTTGTTCCATTAGTGGGAGGTTTATTTGTAGATTTCGTTAACGCTGGAGTCATTACAACGTTTATGAATTTCTTTATTAAATAATAAACACTTTTAATATTACAAATTCTACACCTTAATATGTTGGAAAGTATGTATTGCTTAAAATACATACTTTTCTTTTTATGAAAAAGCTTACGTGGATAAGGAGGCAGAGGAAAATAGTCATAAATAGCGAGAAAAAATCTTGCTATTTTAATTATATCTTGATAAAAAAAACTATGGACTTTATAATTGTATTATAAGCTTAGGGGAAGGTGACAAATGGGTACAATTAATGATTATTATAACCAAGTTATATGCAATATTAATGAAGGTGTTATTGTTATAGATAAGAAAGGCATCATAAAAATCATTAATAATGCTGCTGAAAAAATGTTGAAGGTTAATGCAGAAAATAGCATAGGAAAGCATATTTTAAAAATATTTCCTTATGGTGAACTATTAAGTATAATTGAAAATAAAGAAGAACAATTAAATATAAAAGAGGGTAAATTTATTATAACCCGCAAAGTAATAACTCAAAATGGTGAAGTCATAGGTGCACTCCAAATATTTAGTAAAAAAACGGAAAATAAGATATTGATGAATTCACAAGAAAATGGCAGAATAGACGAAAATATTTTGAATACAATTTTTAATACTGTAAAAGAGTGTGTAGTTGTAGTAGATGAAAATGGAATAATAACTATGATGAGCGATGAATATAAAGAATTTATTAATTGCGAAAATCCAGAGGGAAAGCATGTAACTGATGTTATAGAAAACACAAAATTACATATAGTGGCAAAGACTGGTAAAAAAGAGTTTGGAGAAATTCAAGAAGCAAATGGGCATAAGATGATTTCTATGAGAGTCCCTATAATGAAAGATGGCAAAATTGTTGGGGCCATTGGGAAAGTAATGTTTAAGGATTTGAGTAATTTTAAAATACTAGGTAATAAACTAAGCAATTTGGAAAAAGATGTTGAATGTTGTAAAAATGAATTAAGTACAGATCAAAAAGCAGTATATACTTTTAATAACATTATAGGAGATAGCGCTAAAAGCCGCGAGGTAATGAAACTCGCCAGAAGAGTAGCTAAGGTAGATTCAAACGTCTTAATTACTGGTGAAAGTGGAACGGGTAAAGAACTCTTCGCACACTCCATCCATAATGCTAGTAGGAGATGCCAAAAACCTTTTATAAAAATTAATTGTGGAGCTATTCCAACACAGCTTTTTGAGTCAGAAATGTTTGGTTATGAAGAAGGCGCTTTTACTGGCGCTAAAAGATCAGGGAAGAAAGGTAAGTTTGAACATGCAAATGGCGGTACCGTCTTATTAGATGAAATTGGTGATATGCCTATGAATATGCAAGTTAAACTCCTAAGGGTTATTCAAGAAAAAGAATTAGTGAGGGTTGGTGGAAATGATGCTATCAAAGTCGATATAAGAATTGTTGCGTCAACTAATAAGTCATTAGAGCAGTTAATTAAAGATGGAAAGTTTAGAGAAGATTTGTATTATAGGTTGGATGTTATGCATTTAAAATTACCGTCATTAAGAGAAAGAATAGAAGACATTGATGAATTGTCTAATGCATTAAGGGTGAAAATATGTAAAAAATATAATATTTACACGGAGGGCATTTCAAGTGAGGCTATTGATTATTTGAAATCTTATAGCTGGCCGGGCAATATAAGACAACTTGAAAATGTAATAGAAAGAGCTATAAACCTGCTTGATACAGATATTTATATAATGCCGAAGCATTTGACAGAAAAGATAATTAATGGTAAATTAAAAAAATATTCATTAGAAAATAATTATTTAAAAGATGTTGTTGAAACTATTGAAAAAGACATTATCATGGAATGTATAAAAAAAACAGGGGGAAATAAAAAGGAAACTGCAAAAATATTGGGACTTAGTAGGGCTGGATTGTATAAGAAATTAAACAGGTATAATTTAATGAAATCAGCAAATCTACAATAGTACACATGTAAACTATGGTTACATGTGTTGTTTTTATATAAAAAATAGTTACAGTGGCATAAATGGAAATTGTAAAAAAAAATATATGCTTAGGTGTATCAATACGTTGAAAATACTTTTAGTGATTTTTTTAACAATTAGGTTATAATATTAACAAGCGCAAAACGGGTAAGTGTATGGGGCTATTAGTGTTAACTAAGTTTACAGTCATAGCTATAATTTGTTTTAAAAAATTGGCAGAGGTTGGTATAGTAAGCTTTGTAAGAGTTTGTACATTTGGCATGAAAATTGCTAGTAATATATACATATAGGAAAAAAACAAAAGCATATAATAAATTCCTATTATGTGGTAATAATATACTAGAGAAAATAAATAAATGGAGGGTTATAATATGAGAGAAGTAGTAATTGTAGGAGCAGCAAGAACAGCAATAGGATCTTTTGGTGGAGCATTATCAAAAGTATCAGCTGTAGAAATGGGAACTGTTGCAGCTAAAGAGGCTATAAAAAGAGCAGGAATTAAACCAGAACTTGTAGAAGAAGTTGTCATTGGTAATGTAATACAAGCAGGACTTGGACAGAATATTGCAAGACAAATATCAATACATGCAGGTATTCCAGATGAGGCTTCAGCACTTACAATAAATAAGGTTTGTGGATCAGGACTTAGAGCTGTAAGCATGGCAGCACAATTTATAATGTGTGGAGATGCGGAAGTAGTTTTAGCAGGTGGAACTGAAAGCATGAGCAACGCTCCATATGCACTTCCAAACAACAGATGGGGTGCAAGAATGGGAGACGGAAAAGTAGTTGATACTATGATTAAAGACTCTCTATGGGATGCGTTTAATGACTATCATATGGGAGTTACAGCAGAAAATATTGCAGAGCAGTGGAACATAACTAGAGAAGATCAAGATCAATTTGCTTTGAAAAGTCAATTAAAAGCTGAAAAAGCTATAAAAGAAGGCAAATTCAAAGATGAGATCGTTCCAGTGGTAATCCCTCAAAGAAAGGGTGACCCAATAACATTTGATACAGACGAATTTCCAAAATTCGGTTCAACTATAGAAAAATTAAGAAAATTAAAACCAGCATTTAAAAAAGGCGGTACTGTAACAGCAGCTAATGCATCAGGAATAAATGACGGTGCAGTTATGTTTGTAGTAATGTCAAGGGCTAAAGCAGATCAATTAGGACTTAAACCTCTAGTTACAATAAAATCTTATGCATCAGGTGGAGTAGATCCGAAAATAATGGGATATGGTCCAGTTCCAGCAAGTAAAAAAGCATTACAAAAAGCAGGAATGACTGTAGCTGATTTAGATCTAGTAGAAGCTAACGAAGCTTTTGCTTCTCAATCATTAGCTGTAGCTAAAGATTTAGGCTTAAATCCAGAAATAGTAAATGTTAATGGCGGAGCTATAGCACTTGGACATCCAGTAGGAGCTTCAGGTGGAAGAATACTTATTACATTAATATATGAAATGATAAAAAGAGATTCTAAAACAGGACTTGCTACATTATGTATAGGTGGCGGTCAAGGAACTGCGATTATAGTTCAAAGATAATAGCAAAAAAGGATCAGCAAAAAAATGCTGGTCCTTTTTTAGTTGATAGGGAATAAAGTAATTATTAATTAACATTCGGAATATTAATAAAGTAAGAATTTAATTTAAAATTTTGTTGTAGATTAAGATTAAGTAAAATTTAAGATGATTTTAATAATAATGTTATATAATACTAAAGAATAACTGCTAATAATATGGTATAATTATAAGGATAGGAGTGATATAGATGGTTAAAATAAAAAATGCTGTGCCAAACATGTTCACCTTAAGCAATATGTCTTGTGGAATTTTGTCTATACTTATGAGCTTTGACGGAAATTATAAATTAGCAGCAATATTTATTCTTTTAGCAGGAATATTTGATAGATATGATGGTAAAATAGCTAGATTTTTAAATGTGGATAACGATTTAGGTAAAGAACTAGATTCATTATGTGATTTAGTGTCTTTTGGTTTAGCACCTTCAATATTAATATTTAATATTTATAATTTTGCAGGACTTGGGTCAATTGGGTATTTAATGGTTTTGATTTTCCCAGTAGCAGGCGCATATAGGTTAGCAAAATATAATATTACAGATTTTGATGGGGTTTTTTCAGGGATTCCTATTACCATTGCAGGCATATTTTTAGCACTGTATGCTTTATTGATGTTTAACAAAGCTTCAAATTTAGGGCCTACTATGATTTTAATAGTTACATTATCTTATTTGATGGTAAGTAAATTAAAATTCAAAAAACAATAGTTAAGCAATTATAATAAAAAAAAATTCATAACGCAATTATAGTAAAACCTCACTTTATAGGAGGCCACTGAAAAAAGCACTCTCTTTTCAGTAAGTTTTTTAGGCTTGAACAGAAAAAACATGAAATACCCATATTTTTGGATGTTTCATGCTTTTTCTTTTTATATTTTTATATTTAAGTTAAAAAAGCCTTATTTCATGCCTTTCAACTTGATTATTCTCTTTAGATTCACAGTGAAGATTGATAACGCACCTTGCATTTGCATGCTAATTAAACCTGACGATGTTGCTACATCATAGCCATGCTGGTGCTTAAGTTCACTGTTTTTAGCCTCTATCATATAACGTTCTCTAGCACGTTTTTTAAAATACTCACTTTTTTCGAACTCTATTTGATCTTTGTGAGTATTTGACTTTATTGAAACCGAATAAGTTTTAGATTTAGCACCTTCTTTATAGCACCCATCTTTATGAACACAATTTTTACACTTTTCTACATTAAAATAGTAAGTTAGCACTTGATTTTTACCAACATTCTTCTTTCCCTGTTTTGCTTTTTTAATAGCCATATGGCCTGCCGGACATACAAATAAACCAGCATCTTTATTAAACTCAAATTCATCTTCTTTTTTTCGCATTCCTTGTGAAATTACAGGATTTAGTCTTGAAATTAATACAATTTTATTTTCTTTTGTATATTTTAAGTTTTTCTTTTCAGAATAAGCTGTATCTCCAATTACTTCATTAACATCTATACCAGCCTCACGGCTTTTTTCTATTAAGGCTATGAGCTCCTTTCCATCACTTTTTTCGCCAGTTGTAATAACAGCTGCTGTAATTAAACGTTCTTCACTCATAGCAAGGTGTGATTTATATCCAAAAAAAGAACTATCTTCAGTTTTATGCCCCACTTTTGCATCCTCATCTTTTGATAGTTTTAGATTTTCTAAGTCATCATTAATAGCTTCCATTAAGTAGTTTAATTTAGTTTTCACAGCTGGATTTGCTGCAGTTTCTGGCTTCTCGTTTATGCTATCAATTAATAATTTGCAGTACTCAAGAATATCTTCAAGTACTCCAGTTGTAACTTTATTAGGTAACTCTTCTTTAATACCAGGATGTACTCCATACAATGTTTTTCTTAAGTTTTTTGCACGTTTCAATAATTCTTCGCTTGCTGACTTTTGGTTATAACGTGACTTGGTATGCGTAGCATCAACTATTATTGCTTTACTTTTTAAAACTCCCTCTTTTATAGCAAGTTCTACAGTCTTGTTTATTAATAAATCCAATAAATTCATGTCTTTAAGGCGAAGCTTTCTAAATTTAGTTAATGTACTTGAGTTTATTAAATTTGTTTCTTCTGGGGCTAAATTTAGAAAATATTTAAAGGACATATCATAAAGAGTTCTTTCAACAACATCTTCATCAGACAATTCATATATTACTTTCAAAAGTAAATATTTAAATAGCATTATGGGGTTAATAGCACCTCTACCCATAGATGAACTATAGTTAACCACCAATTCATCATAAACAAATGAAAAGTCAACAAGGTCATTAATTTGCTTTAAAATGTTATCTTCCGGAATAATTAACGAATATAAGCTATGGTATGTATTTATTTTTATTTCCAATTGTCCTTTTAGCATAATAGTATAGCCCCTTTTATTTTAGTCTACTATACTAATTCGACATATCTTTTAAAATTCCTTTTTGTTTTTAGTCTTTTACATAAAAAAAATCGCCATCTTTAATTCGATGACGATTTTTTTTATAGTTTTTCAGTGGCCTCCTTTATAGTGAGGTCTTTTTTAATGACATTTCAGAATGGAAGTTTCCTACATATATAAGTGGGGCACATATTATAGTGAAAATAAAACTTCAGTGAGGTATAAATATCCTTCTGGAGTCATTAATGCATCTCCTACGGAGCTGTTGCAGCTTCGCAGGAGATGATTTAATTTCTAAATTTATAATAATATTCAGGGGTATCTTCAGTAATAACTTTAAATTCATAACCTAAATCCATATAGTATTTTATGATTTCAGGCAGAGCTTTTACAGTGTTTTTATTATTAAAATTGCAGTGCATTAGGAGTATGGCTACATTTTTATTGCCTTTAATTATTTTTGAATTTTTAATAAGTTGTGAGACGCTTAAATTAGGGTTTACACCATCAGATAAATTAACATTCCAATCATATACTTTAAAATTATTTTCATGAAGTTTCTCTAAATTAGAAGCATTTAAGCGTTTAGCGCTACCACCAGGGAACCTAATAACCTTAGGAGCGAAGCCGGTGACTTCTTCAATTTTGTTAGAATCCTTTTTCATTTCTGAAATAAATTCGTCTGTACTTCTATATATTTTTTTTAAATTATGACTGTATGTGTGAAGACCTATACCATGACCTTCATTATATATTCTCTTAAGAATTGATTCCTTTCCCTCAATTTCTTTTCCTACTATAAAAAAAGTAGCTTTTACATTTTGTTTTTTTAATACATCTAATAAAGCATCGGTAACAACGTATGTAGGACCGTCATCAAAAGTTAAATAAACAAATTTTGAAGTTTCAATATCGCCAGCATCTTTTAATGAAGTATTACGTGGCATAAATGCCTGGTTATTTTTCTGTGCATTGTTTATATGTGGACTGATAGCTAATAATAAACAAATAATAGTGGTAGTAAAAACAAGGAAAATACTTTTTTTTCTAAAATTCATATTATCACTCACCTTTAGTTTTTGTTGTAGTTAGTATACCCAAAGAAAAAGTATTAAATCATCACTTGCGGAGCTGCAATAGCTCCGCAAGTGATGATTTAATTAGGTGTAATTAGCGCCTCAAGCATAGCTGATGAATCATTGACAATCAATACTGAAATTTGTATAATTATGTTGCTTGATAAAGTTGGAATCTTCTGATTGTATGGAAAAATTAATTGATAAAATTTTAAAATTATAAATTTGAGCCTAAAAGATAGGAGGAATCATATATTATGCAGCAAACACCGAATGCTAATAGGCTTCATATAGCTATATTTGGAAAAAGAAATGTAGGGAAATCAAGTTTAATTAATGCACTTACGTCGCAGGATATTGCATTAGTATCTGATTTAGCAGGAACCACAACAGACCCAGTTTATAAGGCAATGGAGCTACTTCCAATAGGTCCTGTTGTTATTATAGATACTGCGGGACTTGATGACGAAGGCACAATCGGAGAACTTAGAATAAAGAAAACTAAAGAAGTTATGGATAAAACTGATTTAGCACTTTTGGTTATTGATGGTAATGATGAAGATTTATTATTTGAAAAAACATGGTATGAAGATTTAAAAAAAAGAAAAATACCTGTAGTTGGAGTCATCAATAAAATAGACAAAAATGAAATATCACTCAAAGATATTCAAAAGGTAATAGAGCTAACTTTTGTTAAGGTTAGCGCTAAAGATAAAGTCAATATTGATGAGTTAAAAAGAGCAATTATGGCTAATGCGCCAGAGGATTTTGAAAAAAGCACAATTGTTGGTGACATAGTAAAACCAAAGGCAAGAGTAATAGTTGTAGCACCACAAGATATCCAAGCACCAAAAGGGAGATTAATACTACCACAAGTTCAAGTAATAAGAGATCTTCTTGATAATGATGTTATGGCACTAGTGGTAAAGGATAGTGAACTAGAGGACATTTTAGCCGCGCTAAAGGACGAACCAGATTTAGTGATTACGGATTCGCAGGTATTTAAAAAAGTCAATTCTATAGTACCAAAAGATGTACCACTTACTTCTTTTTCTATACTTATGGCTAGGTATAAAGGAGATTTACGCACCTTAGTTAAAGGGGCAAAAGCTATAGATACATTGAAACCAGGAGATAAGGTACTTATAGCAGAAGCTTGCACCCATCATCCACTTGTTGGAGATATAGGGAGAGAAAAGCTTCCTATATGGCTGGGGGAAAAAGTAGATGGAAAGCTAGATATAACGATTTGCGCCGGCAGCAGTTTTCCAGATGATTTAAGCGAATATAAGCTAATAATTCATTGTGGAGCCTGTATGGTTAACAGACAGCAATTCATGTCAAGGATTAAGAAGGCTAATATAGAGGAGCTACCTATTACTAATTTTGGTATAGCTATAGCACATATAAACGGTATATTGGATAGAGTACTTAGCGCTTTTGAAGAAGATTCTTTTTAAACATAGTTTTTTGAAAAGTATTGTATAAAATTAATATAAGGAAAACTTAACTTGAGGGGATGATAATAATGATTACTATTAGTGTTTGTGTAGGTAGTGCCTGTCATTTAAAAGGGTCTTATAAAGTAATAGAGGGGTTACAAAAGTTAATCCGAGAAAATAAGGTTTCAGATATTGTTGAGCTCAAAGGTGCATTTTGTATTGGTAGATGCACAGAAGGAGTTTCTGTAACTGTGAGTGATGAAGGGTTTTTCTCGTTAAATGAGAATAATGTAGATTCATTTTTTCATGAAACTATCATGAGAGGTATAAAAGATGAGTAACATGGATTTTTCTAAAGCAGATTGTAAAAATTGTTATAAATGCCTTCGGTCATGTCCTGTGAAGGCAATAAAATTTGAAAATCAACAAGCTGCAATAGACGAAGAAAGATGTATAGAATGTGGACATTGCCTCACCGTATGTCCACAAAACGCTAGAAAAATTAAAAGTGATTTGGATACTGTTAAAAAAGCTATAGATTGTGGTAAAAGAGTTATAGCAAGTTTAGCACCCTCCTTTGCTGGTTTTTTTGATGATCAGCAAGGCATCGTGGTGTCAGCTTTAAAGAGTTTAGGATTTAGTATAGTAGAAGAAACCGCAGTAGGGGCAGAAATAGTGGCTGAATTATATAATGAGTATATTGCGGATAATAAGCAAGATGTTTATATAACCACAGCATGTCCATCATCTAACTATTTGGTAGAAAAATATTTTGGAGAACTAATTAAATACTTGATTCCTACGGTATCCCCAATGATGGCTCATGGTAAAGTATTAAAAAGTAAATTTGGAAAAGATTGCTTTGTCGTGTTTATAGGGCCATGTCTCGCAAAAAAATCTGAGTTTGATTATTATTCAAAATATAATATAATCGATGCAGAATTAACCTTTGATGAATTAAATTCTTGGATCGCTGGATTAGGTATAGAAATACCTAAGATAGAAGAAAATTTAAATGTTAATCCATATAGTAAAGGTCAAGGGTTTACTATAGAGGGAGGTATTATTGAGGCAATGGGGAATGCATTACAGAAAAGCCCACTTAATGTTATTACTGTAAGTGGTATGGAAGAGTGCATAGAAGCATTTAATAGTATTAAGAATGGTGATTTAAAAGAAGTATTAATTGAGGCTAGCGCATGTAAGGGGAGTTGCATTGGTGGACCAGTCATGGTTAAAAATGGTGAGAATTATTATGCAAAATTACGAAAAGTTAAAAACTATATAAAGAGTCGCAAAAATTATAATGAACCTACAGTTACAAAGATTCCACGAGATATAAATTTTCACAGAGATTTTATTGAAAAACCTATTAAAAAGTCTATAGCTACTAAAAAAGAAATTAAAGCTATTATGAAAGAAATGGGCAAATATGAACTTAAGGATGAACTAAATTGTGGCGTGTGTGGATATAATTCTTGTAGGCAAAAGGCTCAAGCTGTATTCGAAGGTATGGCTGAAACTACTATGTGTCTTCATTATATGAGAAGTAAAGCAGAGAGTCTTTCTAATGAAATAGTTGAAAATACTGCTAGTAATTTAATTTTATTAGATGGAGAGATGAATGTACGAGAGATAAATCCTGCGGCCAAGGCTATATTTAAAATACAATCTCAAAATATCATAGGCAAACCTATATCGTTACTTATTGATGATGAGGATTTTAAAAAGGTAAGAGAATCTGGAGAAAAGATAATAGGTAAAAAGGTTGCTTATCCAAAGTATGGCGTAGTATTTATAGAGAATATAGTATATCTTCCGAAGCTAGACATGGTACTTGCAAGTATGGTTAATATTATGGCTGAAGAGAAAAATAAAAAAGAACTAATGAAGGTTAAAGAAAATACTTTAAATGCTGCTCAAGAGGTTATAGAAAAGCAAATGAGAGTTGCTCAAGAAATAGCAAGTTTACTTGGTGAAACAACTGCAGAAACAAAGATTATTTTAACTAAGCTAAAGAAAATAGTAGCAGGAGAAGATGGTGAGTAAAATGGGTTTGTTTATTGATGTAGCTTATGATAGCTTGATAAAAAAAGATGAGGAACTCTGTGGTGATAGGGTAGATATAATAAGACTAGAGGACAGCACTATAATTGTTATGGCAGATGGTCTAGGCAGTGGAGTAAAAGCTAATATACTAGCATCTTTAACTGCGAAAATTGCCAGTACTATGCTTAAAGAAGGGGCAGATATCTATGAAACTGTAGATACTATAGTAAATACGCTACCAGTGTGTAAGGTGAGGAATATTGCCTATTGTACTTTTACGCTAATGAAAATTTATAATGATGGAAGGGCATATATTGCAGAATATGATAATCCACCTTTCTTTTTGATAGGCAACAATAAGGGTATAAAAATAGAGAAAAAAGAAAGTATTATTAATGAAAAGAAAGTAGTTGAAAGTCAATTTATACTGCAAGAGGGCGATGTACTTACGGTAGTGAGTGATGGATGTATTCATGCAGGCATTGGAAATATATTAAATTTAGGTTGGAGCTGGGATAATGTAGAAAATTACTTGATTAGGAATACACAATATAGGCGAAGTGCAAAAAATATTGCTAAGGATTTAATTCAGGTATGTTGGGATTTATATGGAGGAAAACCTGGAGACGATACTACTGTCGTATGTGTAAAAGCTCGAAAGCCTGAGACTATAGATCTATTTACTGGCCCACCTGAGGATGAACGAAATGATAGCTATGTTATTAAAGAATTCATAAAAGGAACTGGGAAAAAAATAATTTGTGGGGGAACCGCATCAAACATTGCAAGCAGAGAACTAGGCCGCGTTCTTAAAGTTAACTTTGACTTTTTTGATAAAGATGTACCACCTACGGCAACTATGGACGGAATAGATTTAATAACTGAAGGGGTTCTAACTTTAAGCAAGGCAATAGAAAAGTTGAAAAATTATGAATCAAGTTTTGCATCACAGGAGTATTCCTGTAATTTAGAAGGTTTCGACGGAGCTAGCAGACTTGTTAAAATGCTAATAGAAGATTGTACTCATTTCAACTTATGGGTAGGAAAGGCTATAAATCCGGCACATCAAAACCCGAATTTCCCAATAGATTTGAGTATTAAGCTCAAGCTTGTAAATCAACTAGTTGAATACATGAAAAAGTTAGGGAAATATGTTAATATAAATTATTTGTAAAAAAACAGCAGTTATATCGAGGCCACTGAAAAAAGCACTCTCTTTTCAGTAAGTTTTTTAGGCTTGAACAGAAAAAACATGAAATACCCATATTTTTGGATGTTTCATGCTTTTTCTTTTTATATTTTTATATTTAAGTTAAAAAAGCCTTATTTCATGCCTTTCAACTTGATTATTCTCTTTAGATTCACAGTGAAGATTGATAACGCACCTTGCATTTGCATGCTAATTAAACCTGACGATGTTGCTACATCATAGCCATGCTGGTGCTTAAGTTCACTGTTTTTAGCCTCTATCATATAACGTTCTCTAGCACGTTTTTTAAAATACTCACTTTTTTCGAACTCTATTTGATCTTTGTGAGTATTTGACTTTATTGAAACCGAATAAGTTTTAGATTTAGCACCTTCTTTATAGCACCCATCTTTATGAACACAATTTTTACACTTTTCTACATTAAAATAGTAAGTTAGCACTTGATTTTTACCAACATTCTTCTTTCCCTGTTTTGCTTTTTTAATAGCCATATGGCCTGCCGGACATACAAATAAACCAGCATCTTTATTAAACTCAAATTCATCTTCTTTTTTTCGCATTCCTTGTGAAATTACAGGATTTAGTCTTGAAATTAATACAATTTTATTTTCTTTTGTATATTTTAAGTTTTTCTTTTCAGAATAAGCTGTATCTCCAATTACTTCATTAACATCTATACCAGCCTCACGGCTTTTTTCTATTAAGGCTATGAGCTCCTTTCCATCACTTTTTTCGCCAGTTGTAATAACAGCTGCTGTAATTAAACGTTCTTCACTCATAGCAAGGTGTGATTTATATCCAAAAAAAGAACTATCTTCAGTTTTATGCCCCACTTTTGCATCCTCATCTTTTGATAGTTTTAGATTTTCTAAGTCATCATTAATAGCTTCCATTAAGTAGTTTAATTTAGTTTTCACAGCTGGATTTGCTGCAGTTTCTGGCTTCTCGTTTATGCTATCAATTAATAATTTGCAGTACTCAAGAATATCTTCAAGTACTCCAGTTGTAACTTTATTAGGTAACTCTTCTTTAATACCAGGATGTACTCCATACAATGTTTTTCTTAAGTTTTTTGCACGTTTCAATAATTCTTCGCTTGCTGACTTTTGGTTATAACGTGACTTGGTATGCGTAGCATCAACTATTATTGCTTTACTTTTTAAAACTCCCTCTTTTATAGCAAGTTCTACAGTCTTGTTTATTAATAAATCCAATAAATTCATGTCTTTAAGGCGAAGCTTTCTAAATTTAGTTAATGTACTTGAGTTTATTAAATTTGTTTCTTCTGGGGCTAAATTTAGAAAATATTTAAAGGACATATCATAAAGAGTTCTTTCAACAACATCTTCATCAGACAATTCATATATTACTTTCAAAAGTAAATATTTAAATAGCATTATGGGGTTAATAGCACCTCTACCCATAGATGAACTATAGTTAACCACCAATTCATCATAAACAAATGAAAAGTCAACAAGGTCATTAATTTGCTTTAAAATGTTATCTTCCGGAATAATTAACGAATATAAGCTATGGTATGTATTTATTTTTATTTCCAATTGTCCTTTTAGCATAATAGTATAGCCCCTTTTATTTTAGTCTACTATACTAATTCGACATATCTTTTAAAATTCCTTTTTGTTTTTAGTCTTTTACATAAAAAAAATCGCCATCTTTAATTCGATGACGATTTTTCATATAGTTTTTCAGTGGCCTCGTTATATCTGCTGTTTTTTTATTTGCCTTATTTACCGTTTTACATAATTGGTATGAAGAAGTTCATGAGCTTTTTCACCATATGGCTCTCCTAGAAATTCTTTATATATTTTTTTGATGTATGGATTATCATGAGATTTTCTTATACTCTTGTTTTTATCTTCGCTATATAGAACGGACATTCTCTTTGATAATATATCTTCATGTTTAACGGAATATGGCTGTCCACCACCATTAATACATCCGCCAGGGCAAGCCATAATTTCAATTAAGTGATAATCAGCATCGCCTGCGCGAATAGCCTCTAACAATTTACGAGCATTTCCAAGTCCACTAGCTATAGCAACTTTAACATCAATGTCATTAATTTTTACAGAAGCTTCTTTTATACCCTCCATTCCCCTTACTTTTTCAAAATCTACATTTTCGAGTGTCTCATTTGTTAACCACTCATAAGCAGTACGTAATGCAGCTTCCATAACTCCGCCAGAGGTACCAAATATAACGCCAGCACCAGTAGATTCTCCGAGTGGACTGTCAAAATCTTCTTCTGATAATCCATTAAAGTCAATTCCAGCTTCTTTTATCATTTTAGCGAGTTCTCTTGTACTTATAACTATATCAACGTCTGGCACGCCATTTGTAGACATCTCAGGTCTAGTAGCTTCATATTTCTTTGCAAGACAAGGCATTACAGATACAACTATCATATCTTTTGCCTCAATATTCATTTTTTTTGCAAGGTATGTTTTAGCAACAGCACCCCACATTTGTTGTGGTGATTTACAAGTGGATGGAATATCTAATAAATCACTAAATTGATACTCAAAGAAATTAACCCAAGCAGGACAACAACTTGTAAGCATTGGAAGTCTGCCGCCATGTTGTAATCTATGAACAAATTCACTAGCTTCTTCCATTATTGTTAAATCAGCTGCAAAATCTGTATCAAATATTTTTTTGAAGCCTAAAGCCCTTAATGCAGCAACCATTTTTCCGGTAACAGAAGTGCCAGGCTCAAGTCCAAATTCTTCACCGAGTGCAGACCTAACTGCAGGTGCAGTTTGAACAACAACAACTTTTTCATGTTGGTCAAGAGCATTCCAAACTTTAGAAGTATTATTAACTTCGGTTAATGCACCAGTTGGACATACAGAAACACATTTTCCGCAGAAAGTACAAGTGGTTTCTCCTATTGGTAGTGAAAAAGCAGTGGATACAACAGTGTTAAAACCTCTGCCTACGCCAGATATAGCGCCGACAGTTTGAATTTCGTTACATACAGTTTCACAACGTCTGCATAATATACATTTATTTAAATTTCTAACGATAGAACTACTTGAATTATCTATAGGATAAGTTGACATTTCACCTTTATAGCGAATTTCACGAATACCTAGTTCAGCAGCTAATTCTTGTAATTCACAATGATTATTTTTTTCACATAATAAACAATCTTGTGGGTGGTCAGATAGAATTAATTCAAGTACAGTTCTACGTGCTTTAATAGCTCTTATTGAATTGGTCCTAATAAACATTCCATTTGTAGCAGGAGTACAGCAGGCAGGTGCTAAGTTACGTCGTCCGAAAACTTCAACCACGCACACACGGCAGGAACCTGGATGGTTTGTAGTTTTTCCATCATGCATATTTAAATGACATAATGTGGGGATATTTATATTTAACATTCTAGCAGCTTGTAAAATAGTCGAACCTTCTTCTACATAGACTTTTTTATCGTTTATAGTAAGAGTAATTAAACTCACAGCGTGCACCTCTTTCTTATATTTTTATATTTTTAATATCTATTGCCATATTATTTTTTAATAATTGCATTAACTGGACATGCAACTAGGCATGCACCGCACTTAATACATTTATCTTGGTCAATAACATGTAATGTTTTAATGTTTCCACTGATACACTTAACAGGACATTGTCTTGCACATTTTGTACAACCGATACAATTACCCGTGATATAATATTTCGATAAGTTCTTGCATACCCCAGCAGGGCAAGTTTTATCATATATGTGAGCTTCATATTCGCTAAGGAAGTATTTAATAGTGCTTAATACTGGATTTGGAGCAGTTTGTCCGAGCCCACATAGTGAAGTATCCTTGATGGTATTTGCAAGTGAGTTTAGTTTGTGCAAGTCCTCTTTTGTTCCGTTTCCTTTTGAAATCTTTTCGAGCATTTCAAGAAGGCGTTTATTTCCTATTCTACAAGGAGTGCACTTACCACAAGACTCTTCTACAGTGAATTCTAAGTAGAATTTGGCTATATCAATCATACAATTATCTTCATCCATAACAATCATACCGCCAGAACCCATCATAGAGCCTATAGTACTTAGTGATTCATAATCAATAGGAGTATCTAGAAATTCTGCTGTAATACATCCGCCTGATGGACCACCTGTTTGAACAGCTTTAAATTCACGGCCGTTTTTAATTCCGCCACCAATATCGTAAATGATTTCTCGGAGGGTAGTGCCTATTGGAACTTCTACTAGCCCAACGTTATTAATCTTACCAGCAAGAGCGAAAACTTTTGTTCCTTTAGATGTTGCTGTTCCTATAGAACTATACCAAGCGGCGCCTTTGTTAATGATAGCTGGGATATTTGCAAGGGTTTCAACATTGTTAACGCATGTTGGTTTATCCCATAATCCACTTTGAGCTGGGAATGGTGGTTTATTAGTTGGCTCTCCACGTTCACCTTCAATAGACTGAATCAAAGCAGTTTCTTCTCCGCATACGAAAGCGCCAGCACCATATTTAATCTCTATATCAAAACTAAAATTAGTTCCCAAAATATTTTTTCCAAGAAGGCCAAGTTCGCGAGCTTGGCCTATAGCTGTTCTTAACCTACTAATTGCAAGTGGGTATTCTGCTCTTATATAAATATTGCCAATTGAAGCACCAATACTATAACCAGCTATCGCCATAGCTTCTAGAACACTGTGTGGGTCACCTTCAAGAATAGAACGATCCATGAAAGCTCCTGGGTCTCCTTCGTCTGCATTACAAATTATATATTTTTGATCAGCATCATATATTTTTGCAAAAGCCCATTTCTTACCTGTTGGGAAGCCACCGCCTCCTCTGCCTCTTAAACCTGAATCAATCATTAGGTTTATAACATCATCTTGGGACATTTTCGTAATTACGTTACCTAATGCTAAATAACCATCTTCAGATATATATTCTTTTATATTTTCAGGGTTAATAAGTCCGCAGTTTCTAAGAGCAATTCTTACTTGCTTCTTATAGAAAGGCATATCTTCCTGTTTTTTTATTTTTACTTTTACACTGGGGTCTTCAAATAAAAGTCTATCAACAACGTTGCCTTTTAATAAGTGTTCTTTAACTATTTCAGCAGCGTCAGAAGGTTTAACATTAACATAAAATACGTTATCGGGAGAAACCTTAACGATTGGACCTTTTTCACAGAATCCAAAACAACCAGTTATGTTAACAGTTGCTTCATCACTTAATCCATTGGCTACAATTTCTTTTTGAAGATTTGATAATATTTCATCACTTTGAGCTGACATGCATCCTGTACCACCACAAATTGATAAAGACCTTAAGCATCTATTACCTACAGAAGCCTGCTCAAGTTCTTCATTTATTTTTCTCATTTCTAGTAATGTACTATATCTATTTTGAATACTTTTAAGTTCATCAATTGAATTAATTTTATTCAATGTATTTCCCCCTCCTACTTTGCATATTCAGCTAGTATTTCATCTACTTGGTCTACTGTAACGTGGCCATAAACTTTATCGTTTATAGTTACTACAGGTGCAAGACCACAAGCACCTACACATCTTAATGAGCCTAATGTAAATTTACCATCACCAGTAGTTTCGCCATTTTTAACTTCTAACTTCTTTTGAAACTCTTCAAGTACATCTGCAGAACCTCTAACAAAACAAGCAGTTCCCATGCAAACATTTATTACGTTCTCTCCTCTTGGCTTAATTGTGAAATAAGAATAGAATGTTACAACGCCATAAACCTTAGAAACTGAAATGTCTAATTTTTCAGCTACAAAAGATTGTACCTCTTGAGGTAAGTATCCAAATAAACCTTGTGCTTTGTGGAGTACTTCGATAAGGGCACCTTCTTTATTTGGAAGGTCATTAACAAATTTTTCTAAAATTTTAAAATTCTCTTGGGTTAAACTATTACAACACACTAAAATATACCTCCTTTAAGATGTATGATTACATATATTTAAAAGTTAACGATTACATTGAATATATATATAGAAAAATTATTATTTATATATTGTACAAATTTCAAGCATGATGCATTAAATATAGTATAATAGAATTTAATCGAAAAATCTACTAACATATTAAGTTAATTTATATTAATATAAACAAAAGTAAGAATATTATAAAAATTTTAAAATAAAGTGGAATTATATTAAAAATTATATAATGTAAAATAAAATCGAAGTTTAGATTTAGCCGTCAAAACGCAGAAAAAACAGTGAAATTCAAAGCGATTTTTGTATATTAATTTTGAATAATATGATAATATTGGTTAGTAAGTAATACTTTAACAAAATAAGTATATAAAGAAAGGAATTTTTTTCATAGAAGGAGAGAATTAACATGAGCAAAGTTGTGAATAAGAAAAAGAAAACCTCTATAAGTGGTAAATTGAGCAAAAGAATAATGATACTAATAATTTCTATATTTTTAATAATAGGTATTGCTACATATTTATTGCTTCAATCGGCTATTAGCAAAATAGTTGTAGCTGTAGGGCCAACAATCACTACAACAATTACAAACAGGCTAGAAAAAGTAGATTATGATAAGCTTTTAAGTGAAAAAGAGAATAGTGAAGTTTACAAGGAGCTTAATGATGGAATAACTTTTTTAGGTGATAAGGGAAAGAATTTTATACAAGAAATATCTATTGTTACTTTAAATGAAGATAACAAGTGGACATACATTGTAGATAAATCTATAGAACATCCCGCTAAATTTGGAGATGTTTTTGAAGACAATCCTAATAAAGCAATAGTTGAAGAGGCTTTAAAAACTGGTAAATCAACAATTTCAGATGTGCAGAGGGATGTAATTGATAGGACATCCTCAGTGAGTACTTATATCCCTATAAAGACACAAAAGGGAAAGAATACATTAGTTGTATTGAAAATTAAATTAGATGCTATATTGAAAATGCAACTATTAATTTTGCTAGGGGTAATTATACTTTCCATTATAGTTCTTTCAATAATAAAATTAATGGTGAATAAGATTACCCAAAGACACACTAAATCAATAAATATGTTAGTAGAAAAAATGCAGGATATGTCTAATTTAGAAGGTGATTTAACAAAAAGAATCCAAATAGATAGTAATGATGAGATAGGTGAATTAGCAGAATGTACTAATAAAATGTTAGATACATTCCAAGAACTTTTAGTTCATGTTAGCAAAACTTCTAACAAAATTTATGAGATTAAAGGTAAATTTACGGATGCATTCGATAGAAATGTAGAAGGTTTTAAAGAAATGAACATGTTGACAGGAAACATTGCTTCAAAAATAGATCAGCAGACAGAAGAATTGAATAGCTCTGCTAGTAACATTCATTATATTAATGATGTAGTAGCTCAAATTGCTAATAACTCTCAAATGGTTACAGAACAAGCAATTGAAGCTAAAGAAAATGCAAGTGAAGGAAATAAGACTATGATGGAACTTGCAAGCCAATCTAAAGAAATAGTAGAGGAAGTAGGGAGTACTTCACAATTAGTTAAAGTGCTAGATAAAAAATCAGAAGCAATAAATGGTATAGTAGATGCTATTACAGCTATATCTGAGCAAACCAATTTATTAGCACTAAATGCTTCCATAGAGGCGGCAAGAGCAGGAGAACAAGGAAGAGGATTTGCAGTAGTTGCAGATGAAGTAAGAAAATTAGCAGAAAAATCATCAAAATCGGCTGAAGAAATATCTGAACTTATTAAACAGGTTCAAAGAGGAATATCAGATGCGGGTGGTTCTATGGAAGGCGTTGCACACAGAGTCAAAGAGGTATATAGTTATATGGGAATAGCAGCTAGTAAATTTGATAAAATAGCTAGTTCTATTAGCACTGTTTCACAAAAAGTAGAAGAGGTATCATCCGCCACCGAGGAAATGTCGGCCAATACAGCTACTATTAATAACCAAATTAAAAATTTATCAAATATTTCAAAAGAAAATAATCAGGCTACAGAAAGTGTGGCAGCAAGCATCGAGAACCAAGTAAATGAGGTAACAAATTTGAAACTTGTATTAAATGAATTGGATAATTCTACATTAGAATTAATGAAGAGGCTGTCAAAATTAAAGTTAAAATAAAGGAAAAAAAGAGAATTTATTTTAAATTTTTGGATATAATACTTTAGATATACCCATAATCATTGAATTTTTGACTATTTTTGGTATATATTGTTTGAGTTTATGTTGCAATACTAAATATTAATTTTAGTTCAGGATTATTATTAAATACAGGTAGATAAAAAAAATTTAAAAAAATAAGTTGACTTATTGATTATATAATTTAGAATGTAACATATATAATAATATGAATTAACAATAGAAAGGGGTAGTTTAAATGAAGAAAAAAATATATATTGATGGAATGAGTTGTTCACATTGTGTAAGCCATGTAAAGGAGACATTACTTGATATTGGTGCTAGTAAAGTAAAAGTAGATTTAGAAGAAAAAATTGCAGTAGCAGAATTTGAAGATGAAGTAACTGATAATGACATTACGGAAGCTATTGAAGAAATAGGATATGAAGTTACTGAGGTAGAAGAAGATTAATATAAAAAAATAAAAAGTTTGCCAATATTGGTAGGCTTTTTTTCTGTCTACTTTTTCATGTCCATTATACGTGGAAACTATAAATATTGAGTAAATAATTATAAAAAATTATTTACCCAATATTTATATGAACTTTTTTAAGAAGGTACAGATGTATTTTCTTTAATCAATATAAAAATATTAATTATAAAATTTTAATTGAACATTTATTTTCTTATCTTGTATTTCTAAAATAACATAAGAATACCATGGTTCACGTCTCTTACACGTGGGCGAACCAGGATTTATCATGAGCACTTTGTTTTTAGTTAAAATAAGTGGCTGATGAGTGTGTCCAAAGATGATTATATCTACTTTATCATCAATAAATTTATCATAGGCTGTATTTAGTGTGTTTTTGCTATTGCCATGTCCGTGGTATAAACCAATTTTATATCCTTCCACAGATATAATTACTTTTTCTTTTAGTAAATCTCTGATGTATCTTTTATCATTATTTCCCCATACTCCAACAAAGTTCTTATGCTCTTTTAATTTTGACACTACACTAGAGGAAATATAATCACCTGTATGAATTATCATATCAGCTTCTTTAGATATATTATTTATTAATTTAAAAAGTTTATCATTATGTTTTTTCGCATGAGTATCAGATAATATCGCAATTTTCATATTTCATCACCTTATAATATTATAGTATTTTATATTATTATTTGCTACATAATTAGTATGTGCGGTATATAAGATTTCTGTTATAATTATTGTATAAATAAAAAGAGTATATTTTTAGATTTATTGTGAACTTTTAAATATTTATTAAAGCGCAAGGAGAAAAAATGGGGGAAATAGAAGATACAGTCTTAATTTTAGAGCAAACAGGAATAAATATAAAAAATGAGAAATCATTGCACTCGTCCATTAAGCAATGGTATGCGGTGCAAGGGGATAGATTAGAAGTAAAAGTAGACAAATATATAATTGATTTAGTAAGGGAAGATTCATTAATTGAAATACAAACGAAAAATTTTAGTGCAATTGGCAACAAGCTTAGAGAATTGGTTAAGTACAATAAGGTTATGCTAGTACACCCTATAGCTGTTGAAAAATATATAGTAACAACAGAAAAACCTAATAAAGTAATTAGTAGAAGAAAATCTCCTAAAAAAGGTAAAGTGGTTGATTTATTTGATGAGCTAATTAGAATACCTGATTTAATGGCGGAAGAAAATTTTATACTAGAAATCTTAATGACTAAAGAAGAAGAGATACGGTGCAAGGATGGCAAAGGAAGCTGGAGAAGAAAAGGTATAAGTATTGTGGATAGAAAGCTTTTAGAAGTAGTAGATAAAATAACATTTAGAGAAGTAAAAGATTTTTTAGAATTTTTACCAAAAGAACTACCAGTGAATTTTACCAATAAACAATTAGCGAAAACATTGAAAGTTACGGCATATAAGGCAAGAAAAATTACTTATTGTTTTAGAAAAATGAAGATTATAAAAGAAGTAGGAAAGATTAAAAATGAACTTATATTTGAGAAGTTGTGAAGAATGGACAACAAACCTAAAGCTAAATTTATGACTATACTAGTATAGTCTTTTCTGCACTTATAGGATTTATAGTTTGGTTAGAAGTACCAGATTTTTTAAGTTTTATGGGAACATCGCTTATTATAGCCTCTGCAATTTATATATATATATATAATGAAAAAAGTTAAAAATTAATAAAAAACTATTACTACAAGTCGGAGGTCAATTTTAGAATTATAGGAGGAGTAATATATGGATAAGAAGAAGGTTTACGTAACAAGAATGATTCCCAATGATGCTATTAAGCTTTTAAAAAAGCATTTTGATGTAGAAATCAATCCACAAGATAGAGTTTTATTAAGAGGAGAGCTGCTTCAAAAGGTAAAAGGTAAGGATGCAGTTTTATGTCTATTGACTGATAATATTGATAAAGAGGTATTTGAGACAGCTGGTGAAAAATGTAAGATATTTGCTAACTACGCAGTAGAGTACAGCAATATTGATATAGCCGCAGCGACCCAGAGAGGAGTAATAATTACAAACACTCCGCAGGTGCTAGACGATGCTACTGCTGACTTAGCATGGACACTGCTTATGGTTGTATCTAGAAGAATCATTGCAGCAGATAAATTTACAAGAAATGGTGCTTTTCAATCTTGCGATCCTATGATGTTTCTTGGACGTGAAATCACGGGTAAGACGTTGGGACTTGTAGGATCAGGGCGAATTGGTTTTAATTTTGCAAAGAAAGCCAAGGCTTTTGATATGAAGATACTTTATACTGATTTGTTGCGAAATTATGAAATGGAAAAAGAATTGGGTGCTATTTATGTGGATAAAGAAACATTATTAAAGGAAGCGGATTTCGTTTCATTACATGTACCACTTTCACCTTCTACCAGACACTATATTAGTGAAAATGAATTTTCTATGATGAAAAACACTTCAGTTATTGTTAATACATGTAGTGGTCCAGTAATTGATGAAAAAGCATTAGTTAAAGCGCTTAAGCAAGGTGAAATATGGGGAGCTGGGCTTGATGTATTTGAACATGAGCCAGACATTGAACCAGAGCTTCTCGATATGTACAATGTTGCAATTGTTCCACATATTGCTTCGGCTACGATGGAAACAAGAACAAATATGGGATTAACTGCGGCCAATAATATTATTAAAGTATTGAATGGTGAAAAGCCGGATACTTGTGTTAATGTGGAAGTATTAAAATAATGTTTCCAATAAATCACTCCCATTCAGACCAGTGAAGGGAAGTGATTTTTTAATTGCAAAAACATTCTGAGAACTTTATTGACTTTTATTTTATAGAATGGTAATATAATGAAATGATTCAGAAAAATAGAAAACATTTATAGGATGAAATTAAACTTCAAAATCTTGACTTTACCATGGGAGGCAAATTATATGATAAGAATTGATGCTAAAGGAAAAACTTGTCCCGTGCCAGTTATAGAAGCTATAAACGCGCTTAAAGCAGTTGAAAAAGATGAAACCATATTAGTTATTGTAGATAATGAAATGGCTAAGAAAAATTTAGAAAAAATGGCCAAGGAAATGGGATATGAATGGGATTCTAAAACTATTAATGAATATCATCATGAGGTTAAAATTATAAAAGGATTAGGTTCAGATGAACCTGTTAAAGGGTTAGAAAATGAGAAAAAGGAAAGCACATTAGTTGTTATATCTTCTGATAAAATGGGAGAAGGGAATGATGAATTAGGACAAGTTCTAATTAAAGGTTTTATTTATGCTTTGGCAGAAGCAGAACAAACCCCATCTACTATTGTTTTCTATAATGGAGGGGTAAAACTTCCAACTAAACAATCTTCAGTGTTAGATAGCTTGCAAAAATTAGAAAGTTTGGGAGTGGAAATTTTATCTTGCGGAACATGTTTAAATTATTATAAGTTAGAAGATGAGCTGTCTGTTGGACAAATTACAAATATGTATAACATTGTTGAAAAAATGAATGCTGCTCATAAAATTATTAAGCCTTAGATTATAAGGCTTTTTTTTATTTTCTCTGTTAAGTAATTTTTTTATATATTAATTAATATGATATTGGTAGTAGTAAAAAAATAAATGTAAAATAACACGAAAATAGAATATGAGCTATGTCCAAGCTATTAGAAAATTAGGTGCAGAGACTATAGTAATACATTTAAACTATGATTGAGGCACATTCAAATAAATAACAAAAAATATAGATGAATAGAAGGAGGGTTTTCTATGAATTTAGATTTTAAAAAAGTATTAAAGAAAGCGGAAGAATACAAAGGCGACATATCAAGGTTTCTTCGCGACATGATTGCTATTCCTAGTGAGAGCTGCGATGAACGTAGAGTTGTTGAGAGAATAAAAGAGGAAATGCAGAAAGTAGGATTTGATAAGGTAGACATAGATAATATGGGAAACATAATAGGAACTATAGGGCATGGTAAACATGTTATTGCTATTGATGCACATGTAGATACAGTAGGGATAGGAGATAAGGAACTATGGCAGTATGACCCATACAAAGGCTATGAAGACATGGAAGTAATCGTAGGACGTGGTGGAAGTGACCAAAAGGGTGGTATGGCTTCTATGGTTTATGCTGGGAAAATTATTAAAGACTTAAACTTACAAGGTGACTATACTCTGCTTATTACAGGTACGCTACAAAAACAGGAATGTGAAGGGCTTTGTTGGCAGTACATGATAAATGAAGATAAGATTCAGCCCGAATTTGTTGTGATTACAGAACCTACCTCCTGCAATATATATAGAGGGCACAGAGGAAGAATGGAGATAAAAGTAATTACTCATGGTTTGAGTTGTCATGGCAGCACAACAGAGCGAGAAGAAAATGCTATTTATAAAATGGCACCTTTTTTAGATGATTTGAAAGAGCTTAATGAAAGATTACATTATGATGATTTTTTGGGGAAAGGAACTTTAACTGTTTCTGAGGTGTTTTTTACTTCTTCATCAAGAAGTGCGATGGAAGACAGTTGCACTATATCAATAGATAGGAGATTAACCAATGGAGAAACGTATGATGATGCCCTAGAGCAAATAAGAAATCTTCCATCAGTGGAAGATATGAAAGCTGAGGTTTCTATGTATGATTACGAAAAACCTTCCTATAAGGGAGTTGTTTACCCAGCAGCTGCTTATTTTCAAGCTTGGGTAATAGATGAGGACCATCCAGTTTGCGAAACATTAGTAGTCGGCTATAGAGGTTTATTTAATGAGGAGCCTGTAGTTGACAAAGGGACACTTTCTACAAATGGGGTTTCTATCATGGGTAGATATGATATACCTTGTATTGGATTTGGGCCAGGGCATGAAGAAGAGGCACATTCTCCAAATGAAAGAACTTGGAAAAGTGAGTTAGTAAAGGCAGCAGCTATGTATGCAGTTATTCCTAGTTTATATGTAAGCAGAGAGGAATTTTAAATAGAGATTAATTAGGTACAGGCGACATATATATGTCGCCTGTACCTAATTAACATAAAAAAATAAAATTGTAAAAACTAAATATTATTTCCGGCTTTTTAAAGGCGGATAATACTGCATATATCACTATAATTCAATATTTTCAAATACTCCCTTACCCAAGAATATTATAAAACTGCTAAATATAAGATTATAGCTGATAAACGTGGTGTAGGCTATGAGCATTCCTTTAGAACTATATAATGCTATCAGAAGAACTATACCAGGTGCTAGTATTAAAAGTAAGATTGCAATTCTTATAAGAGATGTAAATACTATGTTATTACCACTGCCTAAAATTCTTCTAGTAAGGATTCCACCATAGACGAAAAGAGAACCTATTGATACAAATGCTATTATATTAAGAAGAATAAGAATGATACTACTTTTAAATAATATTCCTGTTATTGCAAACACTATAGTTCCATCAATAAGGTTTTTAAGGTTATCAACTACAGTTGCATAGATAACCTTCTTAAAGGCATGGTCTGGCAATGTGTAAATATATGGGTTTGATATATCTTTTTGCCACTTACTAGCAAAGGTGAAAAATAATTGAAGATATATCATGCCACCTAAGACTATTTTTAAATCTTTTATAGGGCTAAATAATCCAGCAGTTATCGCTATAACTGCGTAAATAATAGACACTATATTTATCAATGCAAAACCAGTCTTTTTATACTCTAATATTTGTCTCCAAAATATAGCAGAGGCAAACTTTCCTTTTTTAGTGTACTGAACTTTTCTTATTTTAGTTTTTTTACCCGTTTGTACAAATACTCGCTCACCTCGACGCGTGGCGGAGATAGCTGTTTCTTTTAATTCAGTTGAAGCTAAAACATCTTCATAATAGTCAAGTTCCATAGAGTAAATTAAATAACTGCAAAGGCCTCCAGACGCAACAATCAGAGCTATATAAACAAATAATATTGGATGTATGCCATTCATTGAAGACATTATAATTGATCTTATCCAACCGTATACAGGAATATAAGCAATGGCAGGACTATTTAGCAATGACATAATAGCCTTAGCTGGTGACCTAGATATATATAATTCTACAAAGTACGCTATAATTAGAGATACTCCTAAAAATTTAAAAGTGTTTCTTAACATAATCTTATTTTTTTCACATTTAGAAGCTATTGAATATAATAATATCTTTAGTATTGAGTTAAAAATGAGCATAATGAATAATCCAAAGATAATTACTATAATTCCATAGGGCTTGATATTACTAAAACGATAAAGGTTAGGTCCTTGAAATAAAATAAAAAATACCGCTATAAATGAAGTATATATTTGTTTTAAAAATCCATATACTAAAACTTTCTGAGGACTAGTAGGAGATGTAAATACTAAATTTATGTCTGCACCTCTAAAAAAAGTGGCCCCATTATTTATTGAGGAATAGAGGTCCGGTGCGGTGAACAGTAAAATAATAATTACTACAATAGTAGTGTACAACGCCGGATCTAAAATCTTTTGTTCGCTGCTATTACTGCTGCCAAAAATAAAAGTTAGTGACAAAAGTATAAGAACTATAATATAGGCAATTAGCTTTGCTGGCTTTCGCTTTAGTTCTAATAAAAAATTTCTTATAGATTTTTTTATTATATAAAATAATGGCTTCATAAGTCATCCTCAGTTACATCAAAGAAGAGTTCTTCCAAGGTCTCATTCCTATTCATAAGCTCTTGCTTTGTACCAGAGAGAACTATATTTCCGTTTTTCATTACCAATACCTTGTCCCAGAAATCATCAACGCTATCTATTATGTGGGTACTTATTATAATAGCCGAACCTTTTTCTTTGAGCTCTTTTATTGCTTTCTTTAGCTCTTTTATTGCTTTAGGATCTAAGCCCATTAAAGGCTCATCAAATAATACTACCTTAGGATTTATTATTAAGGCGCAGCAAATACTTACCTTTTGCATCATACCCTTGGATAGCTCTTTTCCAAGCTTATTTCTTTTATCACTTAAATCAAATCTTTTAAGTAATTCTTCAGCTTTTTCCTTATAGTCATTTATACCATAAGCGGCGGCCATGTATTCTATATGCTCATAAACTGTGAGCAAATCAAACATAGCTGGAACTTCTGGAACATAGGAAAATAACTTTTTTGCCTCAACACTCTTATTTTTGTGACCATAAATTTCAACATATCCATCATATTTTAATAGTCCAGCAATGCATTTTATTGTGGTGCTTTTTCCAGCACCATTTGGGCCTAAAAGAATAGCAATTTCACCTTCATTTACTTGAAAGCTAATATTGTTTACAACTAATTCCTTAGAATATTTTTTACTTAGGTTTTGTACAGTAAGCATATGTTCATCTCCTTAAATAGGTAAAATCACCATAATTATAACAAAACAGTTATCTTTAGGCAAGGTCTGTATTTAAGTAGAAAGAACCATCCTAAATTTAATATCTAGGATGGTTCTAATTTATTGTGAAATATATTTGATTTAGATCCAAAGGTGGTTCAAATATTCTTGGGGTTAATTGCAAGAATATTAATTTATAATGGTAGCGTTAGCATACCCTTGAGTTACATAGTTGTTATTACTATTTTAACCCCAACAAGTGCTAGAACTAAGGCGACAACACACAGAGTAATTAAAATAGAAGTATTTTCCGACATTTCAGACACATTTTCGTTTTCAGGTTTCATAATTATTTGTCTCCATTTCAGCAATTATTGGCCATACTATAAATCTCAATCTAATACTGGTATGATGTAAATTCTTATTAGCTATATTTTGCGTGTCTTGTTTTATACTATCGTTGCAGCAACATATTCCTATATAAATTAATACTACTAAATAAGTGTTGCATTTAAGTGTCAATATTGTTAACAATTTATAACCATAATATTATATCACAAAATGGGTAAACTATATAATGCATTGGATATGTGCAGTGTATTTTGTACATTAGAAGGGAGAATATTTATGAATAAAAATGATTTAGAAGAAATAAAAAAAATGAATAAACAATCGGAATCAAATAAAGGTGTTAGCGGTGCTTCAAACGGCGATGTGACTAGTATGTATAATATGTCCAACATGACTAGTGGCCCTAGTGATGCTACTCCAGAAGAAAAGCAACAATTAAATGAACGTTCAGAAGCATCTAAAGGTACTACTAAAAAATAATTTTAAGGCAGGATAATCCTGCCTTAAAATCATTTTTTAGTATAGATTATATTATATGTCTATCAACACCATATCCGTACCTAAAGCAATCGACAACACTCGAACTTTTATCTGCAACAATAACATCCCATAAGTCTTCCGTACTTGTACCTATAGCTCTTCCTGCAACTCCTGCACTATAACAAGAAGCAGTATTAATAAAATTCCATCCCAAATCAATAGGTTTATTATTATTATCAGTGTGAGTGTGTCCATAGACATAACATAGTATTTTTCTTGGACCTTGGCTCATGAAGTTTCCATTTACTGTAACACCATAATCGCCTGTAGTAGTTCCTGTAAATGTTAAGCCCTTCATAAATGCTTTCAACAATCCTTCAACTAGATTACCGTTATATGGATCATATCCATTAAACATTAAATCTGTATCTCTTGTAGCCATGTGGGATAGTACTACAACTGACCAATCGTTTTTTTCTAATGTATTAAGTGCTTCACTTTGTAGCCACTGTACTTGTCTTGCTCCATATCCCCAAAAGTTTTGTCCGTGCCATTTCATAGTGCCATCATCATTTATAATTATTGGATAGTCTGTTGAATCCAGGCATATCACTCTAATTTTCTTATCATAAAAATCCTTATAATAATAAAGACTCATACTATCGCATGTATCATGTATTTCTCCGTTCATAAAAGGTCTAATCATTCTGTTGAACCATTCTTTTTTAGTTATTATACTAGATAAAATAGGATTAACAGGTGCAACAACATTATAACTATTATCATCATGGTTTCCATGAAGTATAAGTACTGGTATTTTAGACTCTTTTAAAGTCTTAGTAAGTTCGCTTAATTTCCCTTTAGGATTTTCTTTATCTGGATAAACACCGGAATGTAAATCACCACCTATAGCAATAAAATCCAATATTCCATATTTTTGAATATCTACGATTGATTTTAAATGTCTTTGAATTTGGTCATAATAACTTAAATAATCATCAGCATGAAGGTCTGTTGCAAAAGCAAATTGTATTGTATCATTTGTACTAATATCAACTACTTTCTTTTGTGTTTCTTGAATATCATTGATTGCATATTGTTGTAATCCTCCCGTAAGTGGAGCGTTCTGTTGCAAATTATCAATATATTGTTGATTATATATATCTAGTAAAAGACCTGTAGTTGCCTTCCCTGAAACATTAAGAAGTAATAAAGTGTGTATAATACAATTATATTGATCTCTTGTTACTATTTTAACTTTTCTAGATTTATGATCTATAACAAGTGCTTCTAAATCTCTTAACAAAAGACAATCTGATATATTAGATGGTGAAGTTATAAATCTTGCTTTATCATTTAACTCGATTCTAGTTGTTTCAAAACTTATATCTTTGTTTGTGTATTTTGCATATTGTGTACCTCTGATGTGAATATATTGAGTGAATTTAATGTATATATTTCCATGGTTTATTCTTTCTTGTTCAAATACGGTTATTTTACCTGTATTAGGAGTGGTATAAATATGGGTATACGAGTCACCATTAATTGAAGCTATTGACATAATATCAGTCCTCCATTTATTTATAAAATAAAAGCACTTCTATTATTGATATGCTTGATAATTAAAATTAAGCATTATTTATTCATAGGGCTACACTTTTCTAATTTCTCAACAAATAATGTTGCAATCCTAGATAGATTTTTTTCATGAACTAAATAAGAGAAAAATCTATTGTATTTTGTTTTGGTAGGTATAATTTTAAGTTCATTGTTAATAGCGGCCTCAGTTACTACTAAAGATGAAATAAAAGTTACACCTAAATTGTTTTTAACAGCTTCTTTAATGGAGTAATTACTTCCGAGAATAATGAAATTTTTTGGAGATATGCCTTCTGTATTTAAAAATATATTTAGATATTCACCAGTGCCAGAACCTTCTTCTCTATGCATCCAAGTTTGATTTGACAAACAGGTTTTAAGTCCAATATTTTGGTCATAGGTAAAGGAATTTGGAGTTACAAGAACCATTGTATCTTTATAAAAATTTTTGAAAGTATAGTTATGCACAGGGACGCTGCCTTCAATTAAAGCAATATCAATATCATAGTTTATAAATTTTTCATAAATATTATGGGTATTTTCAATAGCAACTTCTAGTTTTATGTTTGGGAACTCTTTAATAAAATCTCCTAGTATTGAGGGCAGTAAAAATTCACCTATAGTCATGCTTGCGCCAATCTTTAAAGTGCCAGAGGTGGAATTATGATAATTGTTAAGTTCTTCTTTTGTGTCATCTATTAGGGAGATTATTTGTTTAGCTTTTTTGTACAACATTTCTCCAGTTTGTGTAATTAATATACTTCTCTGTTTATTTGATCTTTCTATTAGTCTTGTATTGAAGTGTTTTTCTAAAATTACAACATGTAAGCTTACGCTAGGCTGAGATATGTTGATGCTCTTCGCAGCCTTTGTGAAACTTTTTTTATCTACAACAGCAATAAAAGTTTTTAATTCCTCAATCAAAATTATCACCTACCTATCAGAAATATTAATAAGTATTATATAAAATCTGTATTATACTTATTGGTTAAAAAACAGTATACTATAGTCATAATAATGTTGCAATAGGAAAGGATTGATATAGATGAAAACTTTAAATAAAATTCTTCTTGGGGAAGTTGAGGGTTTTAGAGCGCTTGGACATAAATTTTTAAATGGGGAAACAAGTAAAATGGACTTTAAAGGCGCCTCAGGTGGTATGGGCGTGTATGCCGAGCGTAGTGGCAAGAAATTTATGATAAGATTTAGAATACCATCAGGAATAGCTTCTATAAAAGATCTTAAATTAATATATGAATTTGCACAAAGATATAAATTAGATAGTATACATCTAACTACTCGTCAGGCAATACAACTACATGGAATTACTATTGATGAAGTTTGTGATTCAATGGAAGAAGGTATAAAGAAAGGGTTATATTCAAGGGGATCCGGCGGTAATTTTCCTAGAAATGTGTCAGTCTCACCGCTATCTGGAGTAGAGGAAAAAGATGTGTTTGATGTCTCACCTTATGCAACTGCTGTAGGCGACCATTTTTTAAGTAAGATATATACATATAAACTTCCAAGAAAATTTAAAGTTGCATTTTCAAGTAATGAAAAAGATGAGGCACATGTAACTGCTACTGATTTGGGATTTTTAGCGGTTAAAGAAAATGGAACGGAATATTTTAAAGTATATTTAGGTGGTGGAATGGGGAACAATTCAAAACTCTCTGCGAAGAGAGAACAGTTAATTAAGCCAGAAGATATTTTATATCATGTTGAAGCAATAACAGATCTTTTTATTAATGAAGGCGACCACATTAACAAAGGAAGAGCTCGCGTAAGATATATTATGGAAAGAATGGGCGAGGAGAAATTTGTGAACTGCTATAATAGTTATTTGGAAAAAGTTAAGACTAGAGAAAATTTAAAAATCAAGGTAGAAACCAAAATCTACGACAAAGTTGGAATTGAAACCTCGATGCGAAGTCCAAGACTATTTACTCAAAAACAAAAGGGATTATACAGTGTGTATGTACATCCAATAGGTGGGCAATTAAAAAGTGAGCATTTGAAACTAATAATAGATAAAATAGAAGTCATGAATGAAGTAGAGATAAGACTAGCTATGTCAGAGGGGTTATACATTAGAAATTTGAATGGGAAAGAAGCTGAAATATTTCTTGAGCTAACAGATAAAATGGGCGGAAATACTTCACTGGAATGTTCTATTGCTTGTATAGGAGTTCCTACTTGTCAGATGGGGATTTTAGAAAGTCAGCATACTTTAAGGGAAATACTAAGCTATTTTAAAGAAAATAATTTAACAAAAGATATATTGCCTCGTGTTCATATATCAGGATGTCCTAATTCTTGTTCTGTACACGAAATAGGAACAATTGGGTTTTGCGGTAAAAAGAAAAAGGTTCAAGATGAGCTTATAAATGTATTCGAATTACATTTTGGGGGAGAGCTTGGGATAGGTAAAACAAAGCTAGGTAAATATTACGGTGATGTTAAGCAAGCTGAGGTACCAAAATTTTTATTTGAACTTGCGAGTGCTGCATCTAATGATAATAAAGGCTTCACTAGTTGGGCTGAAAAAAATGCATATGAGGTTAATGAAATTATAAATAAATATATAGTATAGGGATTTATTCCTATACTGATATTTATTTGTGGAGATAATATTAACAATGAGGTAATATGGATGATTGCTATCTTTTTTGTTAGAAAAGTGGTTAATTAAGATGTAACGGTTGGAAGTAAGTGTTGTTTATGATAATAGAGTTTTGATTAGAAAAAGTAAGTATATGATAGAGTTTGATATTAATTATATTATGATTATCGTTTACTAAGTACTAGCCTTCTATGGGTTGCTTTTGACCGCTAGTTAAAAAAATGGTATACCTAAGAAGACTAGTTGATATAATTGTGAAGAAAGTAACTAATTACTAGTAAATTATATTAATATTTAATTAAGGGGTGATAAATTTTGATTACTGATAAATTATTTTAAAAAACTTTATTGAAAAATATGTTTTCTGATCCATTTGAAATTAAGTTTTGGGATGGGAGTCTTATTATTTGCTAAAGGTGTAAATAATGATTTACCTCTGACAAGAGATTACATTTATAAATAGGTAAAAATTTTATAATCTTTAATAAGAAAAGTACATAAATAGATTTTTGAATTATGTGCATGACAACATTTTATAATAAGTAGGTGAAATAATGAAGTACTTAAGACAATTAATGATTATTTTGATTCCATATATTGTTGGAACTATATTACAAATTATATTCAAATTGCCAATTCCGGGGGCGGTTATTGGACTTATTTTACTGTTTTTGGGGCTGCAAATAGGAATAGTTAAGATTGAAATGATAGAAGAAGTTTGTGAGTTCCTTCTATCAAATATGTCTTTTTTCTTTATTCCCGCTGGAGTAGGTCTAATGACAGCATTTGGTGTATTAAAAGGAAAATGGATACCATTTATAATTATAGTTGTTCTTTCCACATGTTTAGTTTGGATTGTAACAGCGCTCGTAGTCAAATTTTTAAGGAAAGGACGTTTATATGAATGATTTAATTACTTCACCAGTTTTTGGTGTAATAATATCCCTTATTGCTTATGAAATTGGGATTTACATAAAGAAGAAAGGGAAACTTTCAATTTTCAATCCACTATTGATAGCCATTATTATATTAATATTTTTTTTGACAAAGCTACATATTAAATATGAAGACTATAATAATGGAGGTAAAATAATTTCATTTTTTTTATATCCTGCTACAGTGTCATTAGCTTTGCCGATGTATAAGAAATTCTCTTTATTTAAAAAAAATGCTATTCCAATACTTATAGGAATTTTCAGTGGTGCTATTTCTGGTATTGTATGTGTAGTATTTCTTTCTAAATTATTTGGGATTTCCAATGTACTTATTGAATCTTTAATACCTAAGTCTATAACAACGCCTATAGGAATAGCGTTGTCAAATCAATTAGGTGGACTTTCATCAATTACAGTTGTAGCTATAATAATGACAGGTGTTGTAGGCTCAATTGTAGGACCGTTTTTATATAAAATTTTTAAAGTTAATGATAAAGTTGCCCTAGGAATTGCCATGGGAGCATCTTCTCATGCACTGGGAACAGCAAGGGCTATGGAAATAGGAGAAACAGAGGGAGCGATGAGTGGTATAACTATGGCTATTTCAGGAATTGTAGCTGTCCTTTTATATCCTCTTTTATGGAATATGTTTCTTGCGTTCTTAAAATAATTTCTTGAAATACGCTATATTTTGGATTCGATCAAATTAAGTTTATATATATAGTGTATGTATGATTAAGGAGGTTTTTTCATTATGAAAAAAAATGAGATTATAGGTCCACTAAATAAATTAATTGATTCAATAGACAATTTATTATCTGATGAAAAGGAGCAAAAACTAAGGAGTAAGTTGGGAAAAGAAATACGCAAATGTATTTTTACAGATGATATAGTTAAAAAACTTAATGAAAGCGATTTTTCAGGATTGGTTGCGCAAGAAGAAGAAATACAGGTACTTTTTTCTATGATATTTCCTGTTTTCATTGAGAAAGAAGATGTTATATTTAGGTTGTATAAGCATAAAATTGAAGTCGATTTATCAGATGAAATGAGTGATAGATATATTTACATATTTTCAGATGGGAGACTTACATCAGGTTTGTTTAAATGTTTCAAGCTTTATGATGATGAATATATTTATGGAATAAAAAAGATAATAAATATTATTCCAAGTCTTAGAGAAACTATAAAAGAGGAACTAGTAAATCTGGATAAAAGTGAAAAATTTAATAAACAAAAAATGGGCAATTTTAAGAACAGAGAAATAGTAGCTAAAAAGAATTTTAATGAATTAATAGATAGCTTAAATAAGTTTAAGTAATGCGTAGAATTAAAGAAATTGCGATGCTGCAATATTAAAGACTTCAGTAGGAGATTTATACTCCCACTGAAGTTTTCTTTTAATTTTTCTCTAACTACTTAACTAGAGTGGATATAGATACGTTGTTATGTATGCTTTTCAAATCAAAATATATAAATGAAAAAACAAGATATATAATTAATAAAATGATATAAGGTTGTCTGTAGTATAAAAAGCAAACCATAAGGACATAATTTAGAAGCAATTACTCTGAAGGGAATGATGACCTTATGGTATTCAATAAAGTAGAAATATGTGGTGTAGATACTTCGAAATTACCTGTACTAAAAGAAAAGGAAATGAAAGAGCTACTATTTAGGATACAAAATGGCGAGTATGAGTGTAGAGAAAAATTTATTAAAGGAAACTTAAGATTGGTTTTAAGTGTGATAAAGCACTTTAATAATCGAGGAGAAAACGTAGATGATTTATTTCAAGTTGGCTGTATTGGTTTAATGAAGTCCATTGATAATTTTGATCTAAGTCTAAATGTTAGATTTTCAACATATGCAGTTCCTATGATTATTGGGGAAATAAGAAGATATTTAAGAGATAATAACTCAATAAGGGTTAGTAGATCATTAAGGGATATTGCATATAAAGCATTACAAGTTAGAGACAGATTGGTGAATAAAGACAATAAAGAGCCTACTGTAACTGAAATAGCAAAAGAATTAGAATTACCAAGGGAAGACGTAGTGTTTGCTTTAGATGCTATACAAAATCCTGTATCTTTATTTGAACCAATTTATCACGCTGGTGGAGATGAAATTTATGTAATGGATCAAATAAGTGACACAAAAAATTTAGATGATAATTGGCTTGAAAATATATCAATTAAAGAGGCAATGAAAAAATTAAATGTTAGAGAAAAGTTAATCTTAAATTTAAGGTTCTTCGATGGAAGAACTCAAATGGAAGTAGCAGGTGAGATAGGTATATCCCAAGCACAAGTTTCTAGACTGGAAAAAACTGCATTAAAGCACATGAGAAAGTATGTATAGGGTCCCCTAGTGGGTCCCTTTTTTTTATTGTAGCATTTATTTCAGAATACAGTATAATGTATTATTTTGTGAAAATTTGAAAAATATTATCTTTTTGCAACTAAAGTAGTTGATTTTTTGTAATAATAAGCTTATTATGTATTGAGACATGCGTGAAAGAATTATAAAAATTAAATAATAAAATATAGGGTTAATTAAGATTAATTAAAAGGGAATCAGGTTAAAATCCTGAACTATCTCGTAGCTGTAATAGATGAATTTAAGTGCATTATGCCACTCGTAAACGGGGAAGGCGTACTTAAATAATGATTCTTGAGTCAGAATACCGGCCTATATTTTTGCACTAAAAACTCTACGAGTGATAGAGAAGGCTTTATAATGAAAATTTGTTTGTTGATTTTATATGATTAAGCATATTTTTGAATCGTTTCCTTCTAACGCTTTAGTTAGAAGGCTTTTTGTTTTGTAGACAGGCCTATATTATGAACTGTCAAAACGGGTCTATAACATCATTAGGCAGAATATCATCGTTTTGGCCTGTTGCGTCAATGCAATTAGAGTTAAATTATCTGGACTTGGAGTTTTAAATCAGATTGTCTGTGTCATTGTTTACTATGCTTCATCCGTTAATTATTCTGAATTATTCCAGAATGCTGCCATGGGGTAAAAATTTAAAGGAGATGTTAAATGGGCAAAATTGATTTTTATGCTTATACTTCTAAAATCAGACACTGGAATGCTACTTTTAAAGTATCTCTTTCTGCTGCGATACTGATTCTTTGTATTGTGTTGGAAAACCCCTATGTATCCGTTGTGGTCATTATTGCAATGGCCTACCTGACTATTGTAAAAGGAGAGCTTCCAGTAAACGAATACTTGTCAATACTGGCGATTCCAATCATCTTTATCCTCCTTGGCACTTTTACAATTGCTATTGATTTTTCAAAGCAGCCGATGGGGCAGTATAACATGTATCTTGGCTTCTGCTATGTGTTTACTTCCCAGGCAAAGCTTAAGGAAGTGGCATTTTTGATTCTGAAGGTTTTTGCAGCTATCAGTGCCCTACAGATGATGACACTGTCGACTCCATCTTCCGAGATTATCTATGTGCTTCGAAAGGCACATGTGCCAAAGATTATTGTAGAGCTGATGAACCTCATTTATCGTTACATTTTCATTTTAATGGATGTCTATACTAAAATGAAAAATTCTGCAGAATCCCGTCAGGGCTACTGTGATTTTAAAACTTCCTGCTATACATTTGGAAGCATTGCAAGCAATATGCTGGTTATTTCGTTGAAAAAGGCAAACGCTTATTATGATGCCATGGAGGCTAGAGGCTATGATGGAGATCTTATATTTTTGGATGAAGATAAAAAGGTAGAGACAATACAGATAGCCTCTGCAGTAGCATTTATAATTTTTTTGATTCTGATATGGGGCGTTACAAGATAGAAAGGAGCTATTATGGGGAAATCAATATTAAAGGTCGAAGATCTATACTACGTCTACGGAAATGGCAAGTCTGCATTGGACGGCGTAAGTGTGGATATCTATGAAGGTGAGAAAATCGCCGTCATTGGTTCCAATGGATCTGGAAAATCTACATTTTTCTTGAACATAAACGGTGTATTTACACCTGAACAGGGAAAAATAATTTACCGGGGTACTATCGTTAATAAAAAGAATTTAAAAGGACTTCGAAAAAATATCGGAATTGTATTTCAAGATGCGGACAATCAAATAATCGCATCTACAGTTAGGGCAGAAGTTGGATTCGGGCCGATGAATTTAAAGCTTCCAAAAGAGGAAGTACTCAAGCGAGTTGAGGAATCACTAGCATACATGAACATATCAGATTTCAAGGATCGTCCGCCACACTATTTGAGTGGCGGTGAAAAGAAGCGCGTCACCATTGCGGGCATCATTGCTATGAAACCAGAAATCATTATCTTTGATGAACCGACTGCATCACTGGACCCTTTAAATGCACTGATGTTAGAAGAAGTTTTGGCCAAGCTTGGTTCAGAGGGCAAGACAATGCTCATTTCCACCCATGATGTAGATTTCGCATACCGATGGGCTAAGCGAATCCTTGTATTCTGCCAAGGGAAAATTATCGCTGATGGAACACCTTTAGAGATTTTTCAAAACACAGAAATTTTGAAACAGGCAAATCTAAAACAGCCAACCGTGCTGGAAATCTATGAATTACTTGTAGAAAAACATCTGTTGGAAGATACTAAAGCCTATCCGAAAAGTACGCAAGAGTTCAAGGAAATGTTTGAAAAATAGTTGGATTTTCTAGGCGTTTTAGCTTAGATTAATATAAATTAAAAACAATAGAGGAGGAAAAGAATGAATCAGAAAGAAAAGAAAATTGTCTTTATTGCGATTGCTTTCGCATTAATTTTCGGGGTAGCCCCGGCAGCTAATGCAATGCACATCATGGAAGGGTACCTTCCACCAAAATCCTGTATTATATGGGGTGTTATATGCGTTCCATTCTTAGTAGCAGGTTACTTATCAATTAAGAAAACATTAGCAAAGAACCGTAAATCCATCACTATTCTTGCTATGTCAGGCGCATTCATTTTCGTGCTTTCATCTTTAAAGATTCCGTCAGTAACAGGAAGTTGCTCACATATGACGGGTACTGGACTTGGTGCAATCTTATTCGGACCAATGGCAGTCAGCATACTGGGGATCATTGTACTACTTTTCCAGTCAATTTTGCTTGCTCATGGCGGACTGACCACTCTTGGTGCTAATACGTTTTCTATGGCTATTGCAGGACCGCTTATTACTTATGTAATCTACAAATCATGCCAGAAGCTCAAAGTCAATAAATATGTAGGTATTTTTCTGGCAGCATCAATCGGTGACTTATTAACCTATTGTGTAACAAGTTTTGAACTTGCACTTGCGTATCCGTCTGCGAACGGTGGTATCGCAGCATCTGTAGTCAAGTTCCTTGCAGTATTTGCACCGACACAGCTTCCACTGGCAATTATCGAGGGTATTCTCACCGTTGTCATCATTATGGGTCTTGAAACATATGCAAAATCCGAATTAACAGAACTTGGATTCCTAAAGGGAGGCGAAAATTAATGGTAAAGACGAAAAAAAAGGTTATCATTTTATTAATTATTGCTGCATTAATTGCCATTATACCATTATTCGCATTAAAGGGTGCTGAATTCGGTGGCTCAGATGATGCAGGAAGTAAAGTAGTTTCCGAGATTACAGGTACTGAGTATAAGCCTTGGTTTGAACCGGTTATGGAAACTTGGGTTGGCGGAGAATTACCAGGCGAAATTGAGAGTTTACTCTTTTGTCTACAGACAGGTATTGGAGTCGGTGTTCTATTCTTTTTCCTGGGAAGATTCGTAGAGAGAACTAAAAAAGAAAATCAGGGGAATAAAATTGAATAATGCTTTTTCATATAATTGGGATGAAAGTATCATTTATTGATTTAATATTATAATTATGGGTAATTAAAGTATTAATTGCTTTGGTTTAAAAGGGAAGACAGGTGGAAATCCTGCGCGGTCCCGCCGCTGTAAAAGAGGAGTCCTTATAAAAAATACCACTGGGAAACTGGGAAGGTTTTAAGGGCAATGAGACTTAAGCCAGAATACCTTTCTATAATTATACACAGTTAACTCTACGAGAGATAGGGAGGTGTTTTCAAAATATGGTGGTAAATATAGAAGAAAAATTCGAGTTGGTTAGTTATATGGCTAATATTGAAAAGGAAATTATTGAAAAAACACTGAATAAAAACGAAAATAATGTTAGCAGAACATCAAGAGAGCTAAGTATTTCAAGACAAGACCTGCAATATAAAATAAAAAAATATAATATAACCCTGAGATAATAAAGTATATGTATGCATATGCTGAAACAAGGAGATATGAATATAATGGGAAAATTAAAAAATGGATATGTTCAAATTTATACGGGGAATGGCAAGGGGAAAACAACTGCAGCTGTAGGACTAGCTGTACGTGCAGCAGGAAATGGATATACTGTATTTATGGTACAGTTTTTAAAGGGAAGTAAAACTGGTGAAATTGAAAGTGCAAAAAAACTGGCTCCATTTTTTAATATATTTAGGTTTGAGAAAAAAAGAGGGTTTTTTTGGACATTAAATGCAGAGGAAAAAAATGAATTAAAAGAAGAAGTACAAAAGGGTTATGAATTTTGCAAGGAAGCATTAAAAGAAGAAAAATGCGACATACTTATTATGGATGAGGTAATGGGAGCATTGAACAACCAACTAATAAGTGAAGAACAACTACTAGAATTAATGGATAATAAACCTGATAATATAGAGTTGATTTTAACAGGAAGAGATGTACCTAAAGCTATAATAGATAAAGCAAACCTTGTAACTGAGATGAAGGACATTAAGCATTATTTTAATGAAGGAGTACCATCTAGAGAGGGTATAGAGTTTTAACGACATTTTAGCACCGCAGGTGATGATTTAATTATGAAAAAATAAGTTAGAAGCTTAAGGCAAAAGGAATAACAAGCATAACTTATGATTGATGTATCATCATGTTTATATTGAAAATTAAATAAACGATTTATGGTTTTAAAGTTGTATCTTAAAATTAAAAGGGAAACAAGTGAAAATCTTGTACGAACCCGTCACTGTAATGAGGAGCAAATTCGCTTATATATCCACTATTTATAAAATGGGAAGGATGCGAATTGTAATGATACTAAGTCAGGAGACCTGCCATAAGTAACAATACTGATTACTCACGTGGATGTTGGGAGGTGTTATAAATATGGGTAAAATAAATAAGTTAAAGAAATTTTCATTAGATGATTTATTCAGTACTATGTATTTAAATTTAAAAAGAGCTGGTGCATATGGATGTTTCCCAGAACCGCCTCAAATTCTAAAATTAAGTTAATAATATTTAGAGTTTGAAGGGGGAATTATTATGAATATGTACAAAAACTTAGGCAAAGAATTTATTGTAAATATAACGGGAAATAGAGAAGCCGATAGGGTTATTATGAAAGAATTTAATAAAAACTCTGTTATAAATAAAGCTCAATTAAAAAAGGTTTTATGGAAGAGATTAAAAGAAACGTTTAAAAGAAAGTAATTTGATATAGCATATAAAGGTATGAGATGTTTTGCATCTCATTTAAAAGGGAATCAGGTGAAAATCCTGAACGGTCCCGCCGCTGTAATGGTGAGAAGCTTTAAATTATACCACTGACAATTTTGTTGGGAAGGATTAAAGCGACTATGATCCAAAGTCAGAAGACCTGCCTTTATTAATGCACCAAGAACGCTACGAGTGATAGGGGGTGTGACGCATATTTGTATGGAAATGCATTTTATATTTTGTGTTTTTTACAAATATAGTTAGTATTGTTGTCAAGTCCTTTAGCATAAATGCTAAAGGGCTTAATTTTTTGTGGGGGAAATTTATAATTATTTTACAGAGAAAGGTAATAAAATTGATAATTGCAAGGAGTGGAATATCATGGAGTGGCAAGAGAGATATAAAGAAAAGGTAGTTACTGCTAAAGAAGCTTCAGAAAAAATAAAAGTTGGGGATAGGGTAATTGTTGGTCACGCAGTTGGAGAACCTAAATTAGTTATAGGTGCTATGACTGAAAATAAGGAAAGGTACGGAGAAGTAGAAATAATTCACATGGTAGGTATGGGAAAAGGAACATATGCGAGGGAAGCTTTAAATAGTGTTAGAGGAGATTTAATAACTTGCTTTTTTTCGGAAATGCCAAGATTATTCAGAGAAGAGTATTTAAAGGTCAATGTAGCTATAATCCAAGTTTCGGAGCCTGATGAACATAATTTTTGTAGCTTCGGAGTTTCAAGTGCATACACTAAAGTAGCTGCAGAGTGTGCAGATATTGTTATAGCAGAAGTTAATAAGAAGATGCCAAGAGTTTTAGGAGATAATTTTATACATGTTAAAGATATAGACTACATGGTAGAGGCCGATTATAAAGTTATGGAACTAAAAAAAGGTGAAATAGGAGACGTAGAAAATGAAATAGGAAGAAACTGCTCATTAATTATAGAGGATGGATCGACATTACAACTTGGAATAGGTGCTATACCAGATGCTGTTCTTTTAAATTTAAAGGATAAAAAGGATTTAGGCATACATTCAGGGATGATATCGGATGGAGTAGTAGAACTTGTAGAAGCTGGAGTTATAAATAACAAGAGAAAAACTATTCATAAAAATAAAATAGTGGCTGCATTTTTAATGGGAACAAAGAAACTATATAATTTTGCTAATAATAACCCAATGATAGATATGTTATCTGTTGATTATGTAAATGATCCATATGTTATAAGCCAAAACGATAGAATGGTATCAATAAATTCATGTACACAAATAGATTTGATGGGACAAATAACATTAGAGCCTATAGAATTAAAGCAGTTTAGTGGACCTTGCGAACAAGTAGAGTTTATTAGAGGTGCAAATAAATCCAAAGGTGGTAAAGCGATAATAGCAGTTCTATCAACAGATTTTAATGGTAAAGTTTCTAGAATAGTTCCATTAATAGATAATGAAGCTACAGCATCGACATCAAGGGCGGATGTTCATTATGTAGTTACAGAGTATGGTATAGCGGAACTAAGGGGAAAGACATTAAAAGAAAGAGGGAGAGCTTTAATAAATATAGCTCACCCTAAATTTAGGAAAGAATTAATCAAAGAGTGGAAAAGAAGATTTAGCAGCACCGCAGGTGATGATTTAATGATTAAGAGGTCGTGTCAATGATTGGAGTGAATTAGTCGATTAATTCAATATGCTTTGGGAGGGATTTTTATTGACGTTATAATAAATAAAAAAAGTGGAGTGCCACTTTATATTCAAATTAAACAACAGATTATAGATAAAATAGAAAAAGGAACTCTCAAAGTTGGAACAAAATTACCTACAGAAAGAGAATTATCTGAAATGTTAAAAGTAAGCAGAAATACTGTAAGCACTGCGAAACTGCAATATCAACGAATATATCATAGTATACAAGCGATACACAAAGGAGAGAAAATTTAAATGAGAAAGATAATAATTATGATTTTATCAGGATTTATGGTATTTGGAGCAACTGGATGCAGCAATAAAGAGGCATCAACCGCACCTACAGAAACTAAAGTAGAAAATAGTAATAAACAGTTATCACATTATCCTGTTACAATTACAACATATAATTATGCAAAGCAACCTGTTAAAATTACTTTTGAAAAATCACCAGAAAAAGTTGTTGCAGTATATCAGAATTCAATAGAAACATTATTAGCATTAGGGTTGCAGGATAAAATAATTGCAGCATCTGGATTAGATCATGATGTTAAAGATGAATATAAAAGTGCTTTCAGCAAATTGAAGTATTATGGAAAAGCACCCGCAAAAGAAGAGGTTATTGCATTGCAACCTGATTTCATATTGAGCTGGTATTCTCTATTTGGTGAAAAAAATCTTGGAGATGTAGGGTTTTGGCATGAAAGAGGTATAAATACATATATGTCACAAAACAGTGGTGTTATTAAACCAAATACTTTACAAAATGAATATGATGATATTTTAAATATGGGTAAAATTTTCAATGTAGAGGATAGAGCTAATGAAATTGTTAACACAATGAAAAAGGAAATTGAAAAGGCTAAGGGTTTTGTTAAAGGAAAAGAAGCTGTTAAAACGGTTATTTTAGAAGCAGAAAAAGATGGAGTATATCGAATTTATGGAGAAGGCAGTATTGGTGGAGATATTGCAAAAGGCGTTGGAGCAAATTTAGTAGCAAAATCAAATGATAAAATGGGAAATGAGGATTTGATAAAGCTTAATCCTGATGTAATTTTCACTGTCTATTACGGCAAAGAAATTGATAAAGACGCTGCATTAAAAAGCATTACAAACAATCCTGGGCTTTCAAGCATTTCGGCAATAAAGTCAAAACGGGTTCATCCTATAATGTTAAGTGAAGTTTATGCTAGTGGTATTAGAACTTTAGATGGTATAGAAACAATTTCAAAAGGATTATACCCTGAATTATATGGAAATAAATAAGAATGAAGCGAATTTATAAGAATAACACACAAAATGGTTTGCTCAATGGAACACCTACTTATATATGTGTTTCCATTATACTTGTTATTATCTTGATTTTTTCCATTCTAATAACCGTAACTATGGGCTCTGTTGAGATTTCTATAAAAGATGTATATGAAATCATAATGTATAAGTTATTTAGCATTGGTGATGCAAAGTTTTTATCAAGCGGTACTATACATGATATTGTCTGGTTTATAAGGCTTCCAAGAATTATTTTGGAAGTTGCTGTAGGAATAGGTCTTTCAGTATGTGGGGTCATCATGCAAGCAATCGTAAAAAATCCATTAGCAGATCCTTATATATTAGGTATTTCTTCAGGAGCGTCGTTAGGTGCTACCTTAGCTATCCTGCTTGGGGTAGGTGTTTTTTTTGGCAGTAATTATGTAGGCATATGTGCTTTTCTAGGAGCGTTTGCAATATCAATACTTGTATTAACCCTTGCAAATGTAAATGGGAGAGCTAATTCAACAAAGCTTTTGCTGGCGGGTATGGCATTAAGTAGTGTGTGTTCAGCATTTTCAAGTTTTATTGTATACTTTGCCAATGATAGAGAGGGTATGCAGAGTATAACATATTGGCTTATGGGAAGCCTTACAGGCGCAAAATGGCAAAATATAAGAATAATTCTTCCGGTTGTAATAGTAGCTACACTATTTTTTATTACTCAATATAGAACGCTTAATTTGATGCTGCTTGGTGATGAAGTTTCTATAACTTTAGGTACAGATTTGCAGAAGTATCGACAATTTTATCTTATAATTACATCAGTTGTAATTGGATTTATTGTATATGCATCAGGGATAATTGGATTTGTGGGACTTATTATTCCTCATCTTATAAGAATGATATTTGGAACAGATCATAAAAGAATTATTCTACTATCTGCATTAACGGGAGCTATATTTTTGATTTGGTCAGATGTTTTATCTAGAATTATAATACCAGGAAGTGAACTTCCAATAGGAATATTAATTTCTATGATTGGTGCCCCAATTTTTATATATCTTATGGTAAGTAAATCATACGGATTTGGAGGTAATAATTGATGGAAATAAAGACTTTAGATGTAGAAGCTTATTTAGGTGGAAGTCATATTTTGAAGGGTTTAAGTATAAATGCAAAGAAAAAAGAATTCGTAGGCATTATAGGACCTAATGGAAGTGGTAAAAGTACACTTTTAAAATGTATATACCGAACATTACAGCCTTCTACAGGAGCTGTATTTTTAGATGATAAAAATATTAAAGATTTTGCTATGAAAGAAAGTGCAAAAAAAATGGCAGTGGTGTCTCAACATAATAATTATAATTTTGATTTTACTGTTTCGGATATGGTTCTAATGGGACGAGCACCACATAAAAAGTTTATAGAAAAAGACAATGCGGGGGATTATAAAATTATGGAAGAGTCTTTAGAAAAAGTGGGTATGACAGAGTATGCTAAACGAAGCTTTTCAACCTTATCAGGGGGAGAAAAGCAAAGAATAATTCTTGCAAGAGCCTTAGCACAAAAAACAGAATGTCTTATTTTAGACGAACCTACAAATCATCTAGATATAAAGTATCAGCTTCAGTTTATGGCTACTGTAAAGGAACTTGGTGTCACAGTTATATCTGCTATTCATGATTTAAATATTGCTGCTTTATATTGTGATAAAATTTATGCTATGAAAGCAGGTAAAATTGTTAGTTATGGAACACCGACAGAGGTCTTAACCCAAGAATTAATAAAGTCCTTGTATGAGGTTGATGCTAACGTTACAGAGGATAAAGAAACTGGTCTTTTAAATATTATGTATAAACCTTCTTATATAAAATGATAGTCTATATTGTGTTTATATCAAGTACAATTTCTTCAATTATATCTTTGATTTGCATATTCCTTGTGCCTGGCATATAAATACCATATTTGAACAAGCAAATTTTTTTATGATTGTTTGACCAAGACCTGCCCCTTGTGTGTCTATTACAGCTTACTGAAAATAAGGAAAGTTTAAATTCTAAAGGTGAAATTTGTGGAATGATTAAATACAAGATAAATATAGTTAAGTTAATCGATAATATTGTAGATTCTTAGATTAAATAAATTACTTATCTTATGTAGGTGTCATAAAATCAAACATTAATTACCTCATTTTTCAAAAAAATTCAAATAGAACACTTAATTTCGTTAAAGAAATTTTGACAATCAAGTATTTAAAATGTATACTTGGTTTATGGAATAATATAGTTTATTTAACTTAATATTGAATTTAAAGGTATGAGATGTTTTGCATTTCATTTAAAAGGGAACCAGGTGAAAGGCCTGAACGGTCCCGCCGCTGTAATGGTGAGAAGCTCTAAATTATACCACTGACAATTTTGTTGGGAAGGATTAAAGCGACTATGAGCCAAAGTCAGAAGAACTGCCTTTATTAATACACCAAGAACGCTACGAGTGATAGGGGGTGTGACGCATATTTGTATGAAAATGCATTTTATACTTTGTGTTTTTTACAAATATGGTTAGTACTGTTATCAAGCCCTTTAGCATAAATGCTAAAGGGCTTAATTTTTAGTTGAGAAAGAAATTATGATTATTTTACTGAGGAAAGGTAATATAATTGATAATTATAAGGAGGCATATTATGCAAACAAAGATAAAGGAATTTGTGCTTATAAACATAGGAATGTCTATGGTATCAGCAGGTTTATATTTCTTTTTAATGCCAAATAATTTAGCGACAGGTGGGGCGAATGGATTAGCTATAGTTATAAATAAATTTACAGGGGGATTATCCGTAGGTTGGATAATGATAATAATAAATCTTGTTTTGTTTGTAATAGCATTTATTGTTATCGGAAAGAGTTTTGGTGGAAAAAGTGTATATGCAAGCTTTGGTGTATCGGGTATTATAATTATGTTTCAAAAGTTTATACCTATTAATAATTCACTTACAGGAGATATTTTATTGGAACTTATATTTGGAATACTAATATCAGGAATAGGTATGGCTATAGTATTTAATCAAAATGCTTCAACGGGGGGTACAGATATCTTAGCTAAGATATTAAATAAATTTTTCCATATAAATCTAGGTAAAGGAGTTTTAATGTGTGATTTAATCATAACTTTAATGGCAGCTTTTGCTTTTGGAATTAAGCTATCATTATATGCAATGCTTGGAGTTATAATTAATGGTTTTCTTATAGATGACATTATAGAGGGAATAAACATGTGCAAAGAAGTTACAATTATAAGCAAGAATAGCGATAAGATAAGGAAATATATAAGAGAAGAGCTAGATAAAACATCTACTGTATATAACGGAGTAGGGGATTTTTCAGATGAGAATAAAGAAGTTGTTGTGGTTATACTAGGAAGAAGGGAATTTATAACACTTAAAAAATTCATAAAATCTGTTGACAGGGATGCTTTTGTAACAGTGAATAATATTTATGAAGTCTTTGGACATGGATTTAAGTCCTTAACACATTAAATCATCTTCTGGGAAACTGTAATATTAACTGATTTAACACTTCAGAGGTCGTAGCAATGATTGTAGTGGATTAGTCGATTAATTCAATATGCTTTGGGAGGGATTTTTATTGACGTTATAATAAATAAAAAAAGTGGAGTACCACTTTATATTCAAATTAAACAACAGATTATAGATAAAATAGAAAAAGGAACTCTCAAAGTTGGAACAAAATTACCTACAGAAAGAGAATTATCTGAAATGTTTAAAGTAAGCAGAAATACTGTAAGCACTGCATATAATGACTTGGAACAAGAGGGGGCTTTGAAAGCCCAGCAAGGCAAGGGAACGTTTGTAACTGAAGATTTTATATCTTGGGAAAGTAAAAACAAAATAATAAAATTCATTGACTTAGGACTAGGGGAAGCTCTGAAAAGTGGAATGAAACTAGAAGAGTTTTTAGAGATAGTAGATCAAAGGGTAGATGTAAAAACATATATTAGATAAAATTTAGCAATAAGAATATAGTATGATGCTGCTTGCTGATGAAGTTTCTATAACTTTAGGTACAAATTTGCAGAAGTATCGACAATTTTATCTTATAATTACATCAGTTGTAATTGGATTCATTGTATACGCATCAGTTATATTACTTTTTATATCAAGTACAATTTCTTCAATTATATCTTTGATTTGCATATTCCTTGTGCCCGGTATATAAATACCATGTTTTTGTAGTGGAAGTATATATTTGGTACAATCCATATTAAATATTGACGTGGCAATCATGGGAGTAATTTCACCGTTTATGCCACCACTACAGATTATTCCAATTGGACCGATTATACTATCAACTTTATTTTTTTTGCAAAATGAGCAAATTGATTCCGCTCCACTTATACCAATATTTGCACCAGCTCTTATCATATTTGAACAAGCAAATGTATTTGTAGCAAGTGCAATAATATAGATATCTAGGTTGATTTCTTTACGAATTTTTTTTATGATTGTTTGACCAATACCTGCCCCTTGTGCGTCTATTACAGCTATTTTCATGGTAATGCCTCCAAAAAATAAAATTTATAATGTGATGATATCTATTTTTATATACATAAACATTATTATACTATAATGTTTATGTATATTCTATTTTTAGCCCAAATAAATATTGATAGGAACAGGACTAAATTGATTTGTTAATTATATTGAAGATAAAGCTGAATTCTTTTGATAATTTTAAAATAAAAACGAAGCCTATTAATTGAACGAAGCCCAATTAAGTTATAATAATATGTTTACAATAAAAATTCTCCCATAAAGGTATTAATTTTATAATTCAAGGCAAAATAAAGAAAATGATATTAATAATATAATCGATATAAATGAAGGGGAGAATTTGGTGAAAAACGAGGAAAGTATAAAGGTTATTCCTTTAGGAGGCCTTGGAGAAATAGGTAAGAATATAACGGCCATTGAATACGCGGATGAAATCATTGTTATAGACTGTGGTATAGCATTTCCTGATGAGGGAATGTATGGTGTAGATTTAGTAATTCCAGATATAACTTATTTAAAAAATAATAGGGAAAAAGTAAAGGGTATTTTTTTAACCCATGGACATGAAGATCATATAGGGTCGCTTCCGTACATTCTAAAACAATTGAATGTGCCTATTTATGGTACTAGGTTAACATTAGGGCTAATTGAAAATAAACTAAAGGAGCACAATATATTATCTAGTTGTGAACTTCACAATGTAAATGCTGGAGAAACGATAGAACTACAAAATCTTAAAATTGAATTCATAAGGGTTACTCACAGCATAGCAGACTCCTGTGCTATTGCCATCCACTCGCCACTAGGTGTTATATTACATACTGGTGATTTCAAAATTGATTATACCCCCATTGATGGATTAGTCATGGATCTTGAACGTATCTCAAATTTAGGTAAAGAGGGCGTGCTACTTCTTATGGCGGATAGCACAAATGTGGAACGTGAAGGGCATACAATTTCTGAAAAAACTATAGGGAAGACTCTAACTAGAATAATTTCTAATGCAGAGGGAAGAGTTATTGTAGCTACATTTGCTTCAAATATTCATAGAATCCAGCAGATTGTAGACGCCTCTGTGAAATATGGTAGAAAAATTGTTTTTAGTGGAAGGAGTATGGACAATATCTCACAAGTAGCTATTGAACTCGGATATCTTCATGTACCAGAAGGTTACATTATAGGTATAGATGATATGCGGAATTACCACAATAAAAATATTACAATAATAACTACCGGAAGTCAGGGCGAACCTATGGCAGGACTTGCTAGAATGGCTTTTGCTACTCATAGGAAAATCACCCTTGAACCAGAGGATCTGTTTGTTATTTCTGCATCTCCAATTCCAGGCAATGAGAAACTTATATCTAGAGTAATCAATGAGCTATTTAAAAAAGGAGCAGAGGTAATTTATGAGGATTTAGAAGAAGTGCATGTATCCGGTCATGCCTATCAAGAAGAATTAAAATTAATTCATGCATTAGTTCATCCTAAATATTTTATGCCAGTTCATGGTGAATACAGACATTTAAGTCACCATGCTAAGTTAGCACAAAAATTAGGTATGCAAGGCAAAGATATATTTACTATGGAAACAGGTCAGGTTTTAGAACTTACAAAGGATGAAGCTACAGTAACAGGACGGGTACACACTGGATCTGTATTTGTAGATGGACTTGGTGTTGGGGATGTTGGAAGCATAGTGCTTAGAGATAGAAAGCACTTAGCGGAAGACGGCATGCTCACTGTTGTGGTTACTTTAGAACGCGAATCTTATAGTATTATTGCAGGACCAGACATAATAACTCGCGGATTTATATATGCAAAGGAATCGGATGCATTGATTAGTGAAGTAAAAGAAATTGTTAGAGTTGAACTTAATAAGTGCTTAGACAATAAAATTATTGAATGGTATGTATTGAAATCTAATATAAAAAAATCCATAGAGCGATATTTGTATGAAAAAACAAAGCGTAGACCAATTATTCTTCCAATTATTATGGAAATTTAACATAACAAAAGACTGCGCTATTAGGTGCAGTCTTAATTGTACAATAAAGTGATTTAACGTACTATTTTTTTTATAAATTCTTCAGAATTTACTATGTACCTTATATGAATTCCTTCACCTATTTTACCTATGTTATCATAGGCTTCCACCTTAAAGAATAATTTTTTACCTTCTGCCTTTGTTAATGAAGCTTCAGCTCTAACCTTCACGCCAACAGGTGTTGCCTTTATGTGTTTAACATTAATCTCTATACCAACGGTTGTGAAACCATCAGGTAGCTTTTGTTGAACGCAATTCGTTGCTACATTCTCCATTAGCGCTATCATAGCTGGAGTAGCATAAACATCTAGATTTCCAGATCCATAAGAAATTGCTGTGTCACTGCTGTTAACAGTCTGCTCCATAGTAAATTTCAAGTCTTTATTAAAATTGAATTCCAATTTCATCACTCCATTCTGTTAATTATTTTTAACTATACCAATACCTTATTATACCATGTTAACATTACTTTTGATTATTATTTATTTGGCATTTATTAGCCTTGGATTATCGGATTCATTATAAGGCTAAGCATATGAGTTGGATTCATTGTTTTTGGGGCGTTGGTGCAACTTTAGAGCCGGTTATCATGCCTTTATATATATCTAAGAATAATGAATGGGAAAAAGGAAGAGGATATTTTATAATTTCAATAATCCAGTGTTGTCTAGTATTTGTACTTTTTATAACACTACAATTATGGAAGAAAATAGAGAGAAAATATGATGAAACTTTATAAATGAGAGCGACATCAAAAAAAGAATCCCATTACTGGAATTCTATTGTTTAGATTGTTATATGATTTTTTTAAAAATATTCAAATTGAAATAATATCATATCGATTAATTCATTTCTTACTGTTTTGGCTAATCATTTAGCTACATCTATACAGTTTTCTTTGAATTTCAGAATTACTATAATTATACAACTCTACTAATTTTATTCCTTTAGAATCAATGTGTATTTTATCTTCACAAATCATAACTACATTATTATTATATTTAGAGCTACGACTTCCACATTTTACAAAGGCTTCTTTTTCTTCATATTTTACAAAACCCAATCTTTTTAATTTTCCTAAATAGGAAGCAAATTCTTGATTCTTGTCTTTTGGGTGTTCCTCTGTTAAATTGTAATTTTCAATTTCAAATGACATTCCTGGCAACATATCAGCATCGTAAATGTCAATTAGCATTTCACTTTCTAATGTATTTAATTCCATATATTCCCCTCCCGCTATAGTATAAAACAATATCTGTTAGATAGTTTACATATAAAGGTAAAATGCCTATCCACAATATTTTAATTATACCACAAGGTAATACAATATTTTGTAATATTGTGTTATCATTGGAAAAAAAATATTCTGCAAATTTCTGCAATATTCTTAAAAATATGCAAGGTTTATTTTTGTTATAATATGAAATTGCCAATTACCAATTATAGAAGTGGGAGACTTTCCTTCTGAAATGTCGTTGAATTCTATATTTTTGATAATTCTACTAGCGCACATCCCTCTATTACTTGCATTGTATTTGATTTACAAAAGTCAATTATTTCAGGGCTTTCAGCCCCCGGCTGAATAAGTATTTTATCTATGTTTAACTCATGAGCTTCATGAAGAATTTTAATACCTTTATATGGGTTAATGCATAAATCTAAAACTTCTACCTTGTAGGGTATATCACTTAGGCTGTTATAAATCCCTTCATTTTCAATAGATGGATTTACACCTACTGCATTAAATCCGTCTCTTTTCAAAGAATTCAATATTTTATAAGCATATTTTGAAGGGGTTAATACATCCCCAACTACAACCCAGTTTTTATAATCTAAAAATCGACTAGCATTCAATGGTATCATCTCCTAATAAAATTAGTATTTATAAGAACCTTTATATTATATTTTTCCAATTCTGATTTTAAAACTCCACATAATGGACGAATCCAATCTTCTGGAATTCCTAAGACTTAGTACCTGGTGCTATTCCACTATCTGCATCACCCATTTCATTCTAAATTTTTTTATAATATTATTATTCCCTTTTTCATTCAGGATTATTTTTTAGCTGAAATTTTAAAATCATCACTTACAGAGCTGTTCATCACCTTCGCTAGAAAACATAAAAAAAAATAAATAGGCATTATATGCCTATTTAATCTTTATAGAATCAATTATATGTTTTACATTATCGATAATTGGATTTATTACCTGTAAAAGATAGCTAAGAAAATCGGTTAACACAGGTATTGTAATACCTATTTGTTGAAGGACATATATTAAAAGGAATATACCAAGTGTAATACTTAATATCCTTCCAAATATTTTAAATACTGAAATACCAAGATAAGCAAGTAATATAGCTAATGCAATCATAATAATGGTATTCAGATTAATATTAGAAAAATCAACGTTCATAAACACACCTCCATTATTTATAAAATTATAACTTAAACTTTATGGGTTGGCAAAGGTAAAATATCCTAAAGCCTAAGTTAAGGGTATGTGAAAATGTATTGACATAAAATATTTATGGGATTATAATATAATTCGCAAGCTAAATATACGTATGCGAAATATTAGTAGACGAAATACATTTAAGGGGGTAATTAAGTGGAAAAAATAAATGAGAGCGTAGAAGTTGCAAGACTTTTTCAAGAGGTCATGCAGCTATTTAAACATAATATGAGTAAAGTTCTTTGTGACACAGGTATTTCTGCGCCTCAAGGTATGGTTTTGGGGCTTTTAAGGAAAAAAAAGAAACTTAAGATAACAGAACTTAGCAATGAGCTTTGTTTATCAAATAGTACAGTCTCTGGAATTATTGATAGGCTTGAGAAGCAGGAAATGGTAGTAAGAGAAAGAAGCGATGTGGATAAGAGGGTAGTTTACGTAAGTATATCACCAAACTTTAAAGAGATGCATAAAAATTTTCATAACCAATTTGAAAAAAACATTGCAGATATAATGAGTAAGGGAAGTACAGAAGAACTTCATAAAATATTTGAAGGCTTAGATACACTTAAGAAGCTTTTAAATGACCAACAAAAATAATGCAATAACAATGCAATAACAATGAATGGAGATGATACTTTTGATTAAATTGTTTAGATTTTTAAAAGAATACACATTGCAAATAGTGCTAATAGTTATATTGATTTTTACTCAAGTGCTTGCAAATCTATATTTGCCAACATTAATGGCTGATATAGTTGATAAAGGTATAGTACACAAGGATATAGTTCAAACTATTTCATTTTTAGGATTTAGTGGAACTTATAAAGGAATAGATTATATTATTAGAATAGGTGGACTTATGCTATTAATCTCAGCAGGCGGTGTTATATGCTCAGTTGTAGCTGCATTCCTATCGTCAAGAACTGCTGTAGGACTTGGTAGGATTATTCGTAATAAATTATTTGCTAAAGTCGAAGGATTTTCGCTTCATGAGTTTGATAAGGTAGGTACTGCCACCCTTATAACAAGGACTACAAATGACGTTACTCAGGTTCAAACGGCAACAGTAATGATTTTTTCTATTATGCTTTTTGCCCCTTTAACCGCCCTAGGTGGTGTTGTTATGGCTTTAAGAGAGGATGCATCACTAACCTGGATTTTTGCAGTTGTAGTTCCGCTTCTTGGGATTATTATTGGAGTAACTCTTAAATTCGCTATGCCATTATTTAAATTAATGCAAGTGAAAATAGACAAATTAAATCTTGTATTACGTGAAGGACTTACTGGTATTAGGGTTGTACGTGCATTTAACCGTATAGATACTGAAAAGGATAGATTTGATGATGCTAACATTGATCTTATGAATAATGCTGTAAAGGTGAATAAAATTATGGCGTTTTTATTGCCAGTAATGATGTTAATTATGAATGTCACAACGGTTGCTATTATTTGGTTCGGTGCTAAAAGAATAGATGCTGGAAGCATGGAAGTTGGTTCATTAATAGCATTTATACAATATGGAATGCAAATTTTAATGGGATTCTTAATGCTTGCTATGGTATTTATAATGATACCAAGAGCGCAAGCATCTGCAATAAGAATAAATGAAGTATTAGAAATGGAATCTGAAATTATTGATCCAAAGATTATTAAATTAGCTGATAAACAAAGTGGATATGTTGAGTTTAAGGATGTAACATTTAGCTATCCAGGTGCAGATCAGCCGGCCATTAGTAATATAACATTTAGTGCAAGGCCTGGTGAAACAACAGCTATTATTGGTGGTACAGGTTCTGGTAAATCAACTCTTATAAACTTAATACCACGTTTTTATGATGCAACTAGTGGCCAGGTATTGGTTGATGGAGTAGATGTTCGCGAAATGAGTCAGGAAGCTCTAAGGTCTAAGATTGGTTTTGTTCCTCAAAATACTGTACTCTTTTCTGGAACTATTGCCGAGAATATTAAATACGGCAAGGATAATGCTACTATTGAAGAAATTCAGCATGCAGCTACGGTAGCACAAGCTACAGATTTTGTTAATGGAATGAAAGAAGGATATGACCATCTTATTGCCCAAGGAGGAACGAATGTTTCCGGTGGACAAAAGCAACGCCTTTCTATAGCGCGTGCCTTAGTTAGAAAACCTGGAATATATATTTTTGATGATAGTTTTTCAGCACTTGATTTTAAAACTGATGCAAAACTACGTGCAGCACTTAAAAAAGAAACAGCAAAATCTACAGTAATAATTATTGCCCAAAGAGTTGCAACAGTTATGGATGCGGATAGAATTATAGTAATAGATGATGGTAAAATTGCAGGAATGGGAACTCACAAGGAACTTTTAACTAGTTGTAAGGTATATCATGAGATTGTATCTTCACAGCTTTCAGAGGAGGAATTATCATGAGTGAAAACAACAAGAATAACAAATCAGGCGGAGGTTCGGGACGCCAAGGTGGTGGCCCAATGGGATCCTTCGCAGGTCCTGTAGTGAAAGCAAAGGACTTCAAAGGTACATTAAAAAGGCTTTTAAGTTATTTAAAGCCTCAAAGAACTAATTTTATTCTGGTATTTATATTTGCGATCATAAGCACTATTTTTACAATAGTTGGGCCTAAGATATCAGGAAAAGCTATAGATAGATTAGTTCAAGGTATAATGAATAAATTTGCTCTACTTCAACTACATGCTCAGCAGGGCAAAATAGCAGATTTAATAAAGTCTGATCCAGCAGCTGCAAAGAGTCCCAAAGTAATTGAGGGCCTCGCTCAAATTAAAACTGGAATTTCTAAAATAATGAATGTAAATGGTGGAAAGATAGATTTCACATACATTAGAAATATTATTATTTTATTAATTGCATTATATTTAGTAAGTACAGCTTTTGCGTTTCTTCAACAATATATAATGGCTGGAGTTGCACAGAAAACTGTTTATAATTTGCGTAAGGAAGTTGAAAATAAGCTTTCGCGGTTACCACTTAAATTTTTTGATTCAAGAACTCATGGTGAGATATTAAGTCGTGTAACAAATGATGTTGATAATATATCAACAACGCTTCAACAAAGTCTTACACAGCTTATTACGTCTATTGTTACAATAGTAGGTATTATCATTATGATGCTCACAATAAGCCCATTAATGACGCTGGTTGTTATTTTAACTTTGCCACTGTATATTGTTGTGACAGCTTTTGTAGCAAAAAGATCTCAAAAATATTTTGCAGCTCAGCAGAAAGAAATTGGAGAACTTAATGGCCATGTTGAAGAGATGTATACTGGTCATAAAATTGTTAAATCTTTTGGACATGAGAAGGATTCAATACAAGAGTTTAGAAATATTAATGATAGGTTATACAATGCAGGTTGGAAAGCTCAGTTCATATCTGGGATAATAATGCCTATGATGAGATTTGTTAGTAATATAGGTTATGTAGTAGTCTGCGTTGTTGGTGGATATTTAGCAACCCAAGGGAAAATTACTATAGGTAATATACAAGCCTTTATTCAATATTCTAGTCAGTTTACTCAACCAATAGTTCAAACTGCAAATATTGCAAATATTATTCAATCAACGGTAGCTTCAGCTGAACGTATTTTTGAATTACTTGATGAAGTTGAGGAGATTGTAGAAACTAATAATTCTAAGGTAATTGAGATTCCGAAGGGCGAAGTTAAGTTTGAAAATGTTGACTTTAGCTATAAATCAGATGAACCTCTTATTAAGAATATGAACCTTGATGTAAAACGAGGTCATACAATTGCAATAGTTGGACCAACAGGTGCTGGTAAAACTACACTTGTTAACTTACTAATGAGGTTCTATGAGATAGATGCGGGTAGGATTACAGTTGATGGAGTGGACATAAGAGATATAAAACGTGGAGAACTACGAAGTATGTTTGGTATGGTACTCCAAGATACTTGGCTCTTTAATGGTACTATAATGGAAAACATTGCTTATGGCAGAGAAGGAGCAACAGATGATGACGTTATTAAAGCTGCAAGAGCAGCTCATGCGCATCACTTTATTAAGACTCTTCCTGATGGATATAATACAATACTAAATGAAGAAGCTTCAAATATATCACAGGGTCAAAAACAACTTCTTACTATAGCTAGGGCAATACTTGCAAATCCAACTATTATGATACTTGATGAAGCTACAAGTAGCGTTGACTCAAGAACAGAGGTTTATATACAAAGGGCTATGACAGAACTTATGCAAAATAGAACAAGTTTTGTAATTGCACATAGACTTTCTACAATTAAAGATGCAGAGTTAATATTAGTTATGAATAAAGGAAGTATTATTGAGATGGGGAGTCATAATGAACTTCTTGCTAAGAATGGCTTCTATGCAGATCTTTATAATAGTCAGTTTAGTGGAGCAAACTTAGATAATGAAGTAGTATAAATAAAAGAATAATGATAAATGAAATTTTTAAATACCCTATAGAGTAGACAAGTAAAAAAAAGTCTGCCCTATAGGGCATTTTTATGTGTAATTAGCAAGGGTTGCTAGCATACAAAATGTTAAATGGTTTGTGAATTATTGAGTAGATATGTGTTGAAAATTTATAATGTCACGATATGCTAATAATAAAAATATAATATAGTGAGGTGGTAATTTAATGAGTCAAAATTGTAAAAATATATACGAATCACTTTCAAAAACTGTTAATATTCCTATAGAGCTGTACGAATCTATGCGTGGACAATATTTTATTGGGTATGCTGATGACTGTGCGCCACGAAAGCGTGGTAATCAACTCGCAAGAGTTGATTAATATAGCTGTGCTATACAGATGATGGAGGAAGGTCCTCCGAAATCGCCATGCAGGTGGAGATTTCAAACTACCTTAAGGTGCTGTAATCAAAAGTTATGGTGCTTAGCGTTAAGGAAAAGGCAGAGGTAAATCTGTCAAGTATGTACTAAAGAGATGAACGAGCATGTGAATCACTTACGAAAATGTCGAAAGCGTAGAGACTCCATCAAAACCAGGGGGTAGTCGTTAACTTGGGATAAGCCTAGAGGAAACCTGTTTACTGGCTAGGCGGTGGGCGGCATAAAGGTGGCATGACTTTAGTATGGGCATTTGTATGGAACGTGGGAACCTACGGCTTGATGTTAAGAGAGTATTTCAAGCAGAAGAACTGTGAGAAAAGAGTATCGATGCAAGCATAGGGGCAGATTGGGTCGTAGTAGTGAAGAAACTTCTGTAATGGAAGTGGAGCAAAGGACTTCAAGTTATTCAGTTTCAGAAATAAGTCAACTTTGAAAAGGAGGAGGAGCTTATGATGGACAGTCAATTGAATTTGATGATTTTATAACAAAAGAATTCAAAACAATTCCGTGGGCAAGATACGCAGATGATGGAATAGCACACTGTGTATCCCTAAAACAGGCTAAATATCTACAAAGACGGTTGCAAGAAAGGTTCGAAGAATACGGATTGCAACTGAACCTTGATAAAACAAAGATTGTATACTGTAAAGATGATGATAGAAAGGGAGATTATCCAAATATATCATTTGACTTCCTAGGGTATACATTTAAGCCTAGAGGCGCAAAAAGTAAATATGGAAAGTATTTTACAAGTTTCTTACCAGCGATAGCAGATAATGCAAAGAAAAGAATTAGGAAAGAAGTAAGAAGTTGGAGAGTACAGTTGAAGGTAGATAAAGACTTGTGGGATATATCAAGTATGTTTAATAAAAAGATACAGGGGTGGATTAACTATTATACACATTTCTATAAAACGGAAATGTATTCAGTATTAAGATATATCAATAATGCTTTAGTAAAATGGGTTCGAAGAAAGTATAAGAAACGAAAACATAAACGAAGAGCAGAATATTGGTTGGGAAGTATTGCGAAAAGAGATAGAAATTTGTTTGCACACTGGAAAATGGGAATATTACCAACGACTGAATGATGGGAGCCGTATGAGCTGAGAGGTTCACGTACGGTTCTGAGAGAAACTAAGGGTGAAGTTCCCTTGGTTTACTTACTTAGTATTTGGAAAAGGTACAAGTGCCTGGGCAAGATTATACAATCCAATTAATTAAGGTGTTATTTTACATGTGAATGTCTGGACTGTAACTGATGTTGTAGAGTCAGCTTTCCGTGCACAGTTTTGGTTTAATGCAACTCCTCCTGAGTCAGATGTTAAATATGCACTTGTAACTCCTACAAATTTAAATATCAAACCACAACCTAGAGCAAAGGTGAAATTAGAGTACGCATCTAATGTTATGGGTGAGCCAATTGGAGGAATTAAAGCATTTGTAAGACGTGCCCAGCCCGAAGCAACATTGGTGGAAACTTCTTAGTATTTCTATCAAATCCAGAAACACTAGAACTCTTAACTTCGGGTAGGATAGCTTTTGGTTGGTGGGAAGAAAGCATAAGCAACAAATGCAAATATAATGATTAATAAAATATTTGTATGAGGTTGATGCTAAAGTTATGGAGGATAAGGAAACGTGTCTTTTAAATACAATTTATAAACCTTATTATATAAAAGGATAATTTCATTAGGATTTTCGTTATGACTCAGGCATTCGCAAAAATTAATTCGCTTTTCTAAGCTACAAATGCGTACTTTATAAATCATACAAATAAAAAAAGACCATTAAATAGTATAACTATTTAATGGTCTTTTTTTAATTATAAAACTGAAATGTTTTCTGCTTGTGGTCCTTTAGGTCCTTTAACGATGTCAAAAGAAACTCTTTGACCTTCATCAAGTGATTTGTAACCATCTGAATTTATTTGAGAAAAGTGTGCGAAAACATCTACTCCGTCTTCTCCTGTAATAAAACCAAATCCTTTTTCTCCATTAAACCATTTAACTGTACCATTCATATAATGTATACCTCCGAAATTTTATTTTCTTAAATGCTTTGTAATAGCTCACTAATAAAATTTCGATATTAAAATACTATATTTAAAAGTACCAATTGAAATATATATGTGCTACATTAATTACTATTCATTTAAGTCAATTCTTATGTTATCACAGTTTATTATAAAAAGCAAGTTATATTAACTAATCGCTTTATGTTTAGCATAAAATTCAGTTGCTATGATGATAATGAGAATACAATCTTACAAAATATTGACATGCAATTAAAAGAAGGATACTATCACTATGTAGTTAGGTTTGACGGGGTTTTTTATTGTTTTGGAGGTGACTATAATGAAAAAAGTATTACAGCTTATAGATGAAAATAAGTTTATTGAAGCAAGACGAGAGCTTGAAAGAAAAAATGTAGTTGATATAGCAGCATTATTTGAAGAGCTGAATAAAGAAAGTGTTGTAAAGGTATTTAGATTACTTCCTAAAGATATAGCGGCGGATGTGTTTGCGTATATGGAACATGAACAAAGGGTTTTTTTAATAGATGCCTTAACGGATAAAGAAGTTTCAAGTATTATTGATGATTTATTTATAGATGATACAGTCGACTTTTTAGAAGAACTTCCAGCCAATGTAGTTGATAGGGTATTAACAAATACAGATGAAAAAAGAAGAAAAATAATAAATCAATTATTAAAGTATCCTGAAAGTTCAGCTGGAAGTATAATGACTGTGGAGTACGTTGATTTAAAAAAAGAAATGACAGTAGAAGAAGCAATAAGTCATATTAAAAAAGTTGGAACAGATAAAGAGACAATAAATACTTGTTATGTTATTGGAAAGAATAGATATTTACAAGGAATTGTATCTATAAGAAAACTTATTTTAAGTGAGTCTACTGTACTTATAAAAGATATTATGAAGACAGCAGTTATTTATGTTAATACAATTGATGATCAAGAAAACATTGCTGGATTATTTAAAAAATACGATTTGTTATCAATTCCGGTAACTGACAATGAGAAAAAATTAGTAGGCATTATAACAATAGATGATATAGTTGATATTATAGATCAAGAAAATACAGAAGATTTTCAAAAAATGGCTGCAATGGCTCCATCAGAGGAGGAATACTTAAAAACCAGCGTGTGGAATCATGCAAAACATAGAATGGTATGGCTTCTCGTATTAATGATATCTGCAACCTTCACAGGTAACATTATAAAAAAATTTGATGATGTTATTCAATCTGTAGTAATTTTGGCGGCATTTATTCCCATGCTTATGGATACTGCTGGTAATGCTGGTTCACAATCATCAACGCTAGTTATTAGAGGATTGGCACTTGGTGAAATAAAATTAAAGGATATACTCAAAGTTATATTTAAAGAGTTTAGGGTAAGTTTTGTTGTTGGAATTGTTCTAGCCTTATTTAACTTTTTGAGAATATTTTATTTTGAAAAAGTAGAATTTTTTATTGCGATTACGGTTTGTATTACTATGTTTATAACTATATTATTAGCAACGGTAATAGGAGGAATCTTGCCTATAGCTGCAAAAAAGCTTAAACTGGATCCTGCTGTAATGGCAAGTCCATTAATAACCACAATAGTGGATGCTGTAGCATTGATGGTGTACTTTACACTTGCTACTTGGTTTTTAGGATTATAACAATAGGAGATAGTGCCACCCACTTGTCATTTTCAATGTGGGTGGCGCTATATTTACAAGGATTGTGCAGAAAGCCCACTCCTTGTGGTGTGGTATGGATAGCATAATGATATAAAAATTAATTTAACAATATGTGTATAAATATATTGTTAACATACACAAAGAGTATCATAATAATATTATGGAAAATAAATATAGAACAACTAAAACGACAGTATCAAAAGAAAAAAAGATATAGTGCTATAGATATCTTTTCTATTCATATATCACTTTACTTACGCTACGAAGTCTACCTTTGATAGGTGTTTCTTGTAATTCCTTAAACACCAACTCACCTTTATTATTTAATATTTCTACAAAAGTAGATATATCAATTATATTGATGATTCCTATATCGTCTTTTGTCATGCCGTTAATACTGCAAAGTGTACCTACAATATCCATTGCTCTCATCTTTGTTTTCTTACCTGCGTTAATATGTAATTTCATAATTTCTTTGCTGAACTCGCTGCCTTTTGCTTCTTTAACTTCAGGTCTTGTATTCATTTTCTGCGTAAATTCTTCTTTGGCATTACTTACGATTTCGGTTGAAGGTCTTTCATTCAAAATAATTTCTTTACCAATATATTGATGTATATCGTTTAAAAATCTACCTTCGTTTCGAGTTACAAAGGTAATTGCATGGCCTATCTTGCCTATGCGTCCAGTTCTTCCTATTCTATGAACATAGCTTTCTTTTTCATAAGGTGTATCATAATTAACTACGAGGCTAATGTTATCTATGTCTATCCCTCTAGCTGCAACATCTGTAGCTACTAGATATCTAAAATAACCTTTTTTAAAATCATTCATTACTCTTAATCTATCAATTTGTTCCATTCCGCCATGTATTTTTTTACATGTATACTCGAGATTTGCCAGCTTATTATAAACTGCATCTACCTTTAGTTTTGTATTACAGAATATTATACAGCTATCAGGGTTTTCTACTATCGTTATATCTCTTAAAAGGTCTATTTTATCCAGTTCATCTACGTTATATCTTTCTTGACATATAGTACTTTCTGCTTTATTTTGGTCCTCTATTTCTATGTATATAGGATCTTTCATGTAGTTGTTACATAGAGTCTCTATGTCTCTCGGCATTGTGGCTGACAATAACATAGTCACGCGTTCTTTTGATAAGCCACCTATTATTGTTTCTATCTGATCTACAAATCCCATATTAAGCATTTCATCAGCTTCATCTATTACAAGATACTTTATATTTGATGTATCAAATGTACCTTTTTCTAAATGATCTATAATGCGGCCAGGTGTGCCAACTACTACATGCGTTTTTTGTTTAAGTTCCTTTTTTTGATCATAGAAAGGAGACTTTCCATAAAGTGCAGATACTTTAAGTCTTTTAAATCTACCTATATTAAAAATATCTTCTTTGACTTGGATAGCAAGTTCTCTTGTTGGTGTAAGTACTAATGCTTGAGGTTTATTTTCTTCCCAATCTACTAATTGGCAAATAGGAATGGCATATGCGGCAGTCTTCCCACTTCCGGTTTGGGACTTTACTACTACATCCTTTTGCGCGAGTACTGCTGGTATAACCTGCTTTTGGACTTCTGTGAAATTCTTGAAATTTAACATGTTAATTGCTTTTAATAAGTCACTGCTTAACTTACAATCGTTGAAATTTGCATTTATCATTTGATCATCTCTTTCCTTATAATTCTATTACTATTATTGTTAGGAATATATATACTAACTTTTTTATTATATCACACCTCTGTATTTCAACGTAAATATTACCAACGTGTCATTCACAAAGAAGCTAACAAAAATGTAAGAGTGTCCTATACGATTCCAACGCCTTTTCTAAATCCAATAACTAAATTGAATAACATATAAACATTGTAAGTATATATTAAAGTAAAGAACTTAAAAGGAGTATAAAATGTGGAGTCGTGAAATTTTGAAAGATAGGGCAAAAGCAGTTTTGAAAGTATCTTATTTGAAAGCATTCTTAGTTAGTTTGATTATAGTTATTGTTGGTGGGGGGGACACTAGCTATAATTGGGATATTATCAGCCATAACTCCCAAGATGGATCTAATTCGGTTTTGGGACAAAATATCGGAATGTTTCCATTTGGGGGTATGGTTTTTAAAGGTATTATTACTGTGATTATATTTGTAGTAGCATTTCGTATATTTCTAGGTTATGCATTTGAAGTTAGTGGAAGACGGTACTTTGTTCAATCTGCACAAAATGATATAAATATGAATTATCTGGGTTATAGTTTTGGTAAAGAAAAATATTTTGATATTATAAAAACAATGCTATGGAGAAGTATTTTAAATTTTTTATGGTTCTTGTTATTTATCATACCTGGAATTGTAAAATCTTATGCTTATAGAATGGTTCCTTATATATTAGCAGATAATCCAAACATTGGATATAACCGTGCGGTAGAATTAAGTAATAAAATGACTGATGGTGAAAAAATGGATATGTGGATATTGGATCTTTCATTTATTGGATGGTATTTATTAGGTAAATTATTATTTCTTGTTGGGGTATTATTTGTAATACCTTATGAAAATGCAACAAAAGCGGAGCTATATTTGGTATTACGTAAAAAAGCACTGGATTGTGGTCTTTGCAGTTATGAGGAGCTTGGCTTAAATCCAACATTATACACTGATATATAAGAAGTTGAAACCGCACTTATAAAAAAATATACTCAATATATTATTAGCTTGCGTATTTTTTTATTGTTCATTGTTATTGTTTTAGGTATATATTTATATACAATGTACCCTGCTATTATTGATAATAGCAGGGTACTAATGTTTTACAATATAAATTCATTGATAAACAGTGAATTTGCATTGTAAAAAAAAAACTAATGTGATAATATTGTTTTAAAGTTCATATAAGTTAAATCATCACCTGCGGTGCTGCACAGCTCCATGGAAGATGCATTAACGACTTCAGAAGGAGATTTATACTCCCGCCGAAGTTTTCTCTTTGTTTGAGTATGGAACTCCCACTTATAGAAGTGGGGGACTTTCCTTCTGAAATGTCGTTAAATCACAATTTTATATCATTTAAAGGTCTGGATATAAATAGCGAACAACATAAAATGTTGATATTAATCACATTGATTTATACTTAATTGTTTATATAAAGTAGCCTTTAATTTTAAAAAAATTACAAGTTATGGAGGGAATTTTATGAAATATTATGGAAAAACTTCTTTATCATCCCTACTAAAGTTAATGCTAGATGGTTTAATTATTATAGGGTTTATTGTGTATTTATTAATACTTAGAAAAGCATTGGTGACTGAGCAGGTAAATTTACTTAACTTTAAAAATATTATCACCTGCATTCTATTCGTTTTAGGTGGTTTTGCATTACTTTGTATAATGTATTATCTTAGATGCATTATGAATTCATTAGTTAAAGCAAACCCTTTTGTATGGAAAAATGTTGAAAGTTTAAAAATTGTTGCTGCCTCATGTTTTATAATTTCTGCTTGTTATGTGCTCAATTTTTTTATTAATAATCAATATTTAAATTTGAAGTTAATAACAATTGATGCTAAAGGGATTCACACAGACATTGAGTTTATAATTTTCTTCTTTGCAGGTTGTTTTACGTTGGTCCTTTCTAAAGTTTTTAAACATGCGATTGAAGTTAAAGAAGAAAATGATTTTACGGTATAGATATTTGCGTTATATAAACAAATTGAGGTGAAATACATGGCAATAATAGTGAATTTAGATGTAATGATGGCCAAAAGAAAAATTTCTTTATCTGAACTGGCAAATAGAGTGGGAATTACAAATTCGAATTTGTCTATATTAAAAACCAATAAGGCAAAGGCAATAAGATTCTCTACACTTGAGGCTATATGCAAGGAGCTTCAGTGTCAGCCAGGAGATATTTTAGAATACAGAGAAGAATAGTAACAAAAAACTTAGTGAAAGTTAGCGAAGGTAACTACTGAAATATACAAATATTTCGGTAGTTTTTTTGTCGTTTAAATATAGTTCATTTAATAACATTTGTAGGCTAACTAAGGCTTTAATAGAAGGCCTTAGTTAGCATTGATGAAGTAAAAATGTATTTGCTCAAAAACCTTAATAATCGTGTCGGAATTGTCTAGTTTAATATAGGTGATAAGATTTTATAAAAATGTATAACAGACTTGAACTTCACCCCAGTGAAAAAGAATGATTTTTTTATAAACATTAATACAAATATAAGAAGTGAGTGCTTTTATTTTTCTTTTAAAATGCTTGTTATTTTGGTAGAATGAAATTAGCGGAGTAACTCCGCAATTGGAGCTAAGGAGGATATTTTTATGACGATTAGAAATATTTTGTTTGATTTGGATGGAACTTTGTTAGATACAAATGAATTAATTATACAATCTTTTCAGCATACTTATAAAATGCACTTGAACAAGCAAGTAGATAAAGAGGATATTATTAAAAATTTTGGAGAAATTTTAAAAATTACATTAGATAGGGAATTTGGTGAGGACAGCGAAGAAGCCATTAAAACTTATCGGAGCTTCCAAACTGGAAACTTCGAAAAGCTGATTACAATCCACAAAGGGGTAAGGGAAGGGGTAATGGAGCTTCATAAACAAGGCTATAAGCTTGGAATCGTTACTTCCCGTTTAAATGATTCGGCCATTAAGGGATTAAAACATTTCGGATTAATGGATTATTTTGAAAGCATTATAGGGGCAGACGATACAGACCAACATAAGCCAGACCCGACCCCAGCACTTATGGCTTTAAAGGAATTGGAAGGAAGGCCAGAGGAGACCATCATTGTGGGGGATAGTCCATTTGATGTTTTATGTGGGAAAAATGCAGAAATTTTATCTGTGGTTGTTGGGTGGAGTGCACTGCCTATGGACATGATCCTTAAGTATGAGCCCGATTATGTTGTAGAGAGCATGGAGGAACTTATGGGATTGGTTGAAAAATTAGTATAATTTAAATAGAAATAGATTAAATATTGAAATTTTGAATGTGAGGAATATGTATGATTGAACCAATAATTCTAGCCATTTTTTTTGCAAAAATAAAGGGATATAAAGTAAGGCCACTTTTTAAGACGTGGGCAATATACCCTGTGTTGGCTTTTGTACTAACGTATGTAATTTTAGAGGCGATGCTGTTTTGTGGTAATTATGCATTTATAAAGTATGCTAGCACTTTTCACTATTTTTATCTTTTAACATTTTTGATTTTGATTATTAAATATAAACTCAATATTAGCGCAATTATAGGGTCAATATTTATTTTTATTGGAAGTCATTTGAATAATGTTGCAATAAAAGCTAATAATGGTAAAATGCCAGTATTTCCAACTTTATCATACTTAACTGGTTATGTAAAACCAGATTCTTTTATGAAGGTTAATGATATACATATTTTGGGAAGTGGAGTAACTAAGTTGAAGTTTTTAACAGATATAATTGATGTGGGTTACAGCGTTATGAGCATTGGAGATGTATGTATAAGAATTTTTGCATTTATTATTATATTTAATACCATAAAAGTCATTAATAAAACAGAGATAATGAAGTCTGAGAGTTGCACGAATAGTATCTGATATTTTATTGAATTATATCCTATTTTGTAATATTAATGATATAATTGTCAATATATATATAAATATTCACAGGGTTGTTAGAGGAGAGGTAAAACATGTTGAGAATAACGTTATCAGAATTTTTTTTTAGAGGTCTGCCGGAAGGGTTTTTAATTATTTTTGCAGTTTATGCATTTTCAAACACTGTTATTAATATAAAAAGATATATAGTATCAAGTATTATTGTTCTTATTGCAATTACTTCAATAAGATTACTACCAATTCAATATGGTGTACATACTATTCTCAATATTATAGTGTTAATTGTATTAACAGTTAATATAAATAAAATTAGCATAATTAAATCCATACAAGCAAGCATCATGGCAATGATTCTGGAATTTATCTGTGAAGGAATTAATATATTTATAATTCAGCATATATTTAAAGTAAATATTGTGTATCTATTAAGTGAACCTTTATTAAAGATATTATATGGTATTCCATCACTGTTGATTTTTGCAACTATAGTATCCATTTATCACTTCAGTTCGGATAGAAGAAAAAAGTTGAGAGAGGTAATAAATGGAGAAGTTATCTAATGATATTGCTAATAAAGTAGCATCAGAATTATCCCTTGATCAGAATAATAAAGAGGTAATTGCCTATGGCACTTTTGCTTTAATGCAGATGCTTCTTTCTATAATTCTTGTATTTTTATTTGGATTATTGTTTCATGTAGCTTTTGAAGCTCTAATAATTTCCTTTACAGCCAGTATTCTTAGGAAATATTCTGGAGGTGTTCATGCAAGTTCACCAGGAAATTGTAATTTTATAGGCACAATTGTATGTGTAGGACAGGCAGTATTAATATCACTTTTAATGAGCTCAGTAGGTAATATAAAATTAATTATAATACTTGGAATAGTGATTTTTATATGGTCATATTACATAATTTACAAATTATCCCCAGTGGACAGCACTTCAAAGCCTATAGTAAAAGAAGAAAAAAGAAAGCGGATGAAAAAAGGATCTATAATACTTTTAAGTGCATATTTAATCATAACAGTATTTTTTGTCCTGTTGTATATAAATAGTGGCGAAAGAAAGTCTCTTTTTTATGCCCTATGCTTATATTCAGGCATATTATGGCAAACTTTTACACTTACATCGTTAGGACACTTATTAGTAGGTAAAGTAGATACTTTTTTAAATCATAAAATTAAGAAAAGGAGGTAAAAATAGTATGAAAAATTTAAACAAACATCTATTCACTTTAATTGCAGTATTAACTACATTTGTGGCAGTTTCTGTAGCTTCTTCAGCATGCTGGTGGTTTTCTTATCAGCCTGAAGAACCAAAGTGCCTAAGAGAAAAATAATGAAAAATGAGGTCAGATTTACTGATCTCATTATTTTATTATAATGAATTTGATGAGGTAGTGATAATGTGAGTAATTTAAAAGATGATAAACAGACGAAAATAAGGGAAATAGTTTCAATAGTAAAGTTGTCTTCATTATTATTTTCAGGAATAGTATTTCTAAGATACATATTTAATGGTAATGACATAGCAAAAACCACACCAAATACTAGTTATAGTTTTGTTTCATTTTTCGTATTAATATTAATATTATTGTCCATATACTTTATATGGTCATTTTCAACTGTTAAAAAAATAAATTTGAAGTATATTAATATTGTACAATTGTTGGAAAAGCTTATATTTATTTTGTTTTTTATTATTGTTATACTTTATTCAGGTAAAAATTCAAGTGATTATAAATTTTTATTTTTATTTATTATAATAACCTCAACGCTGCAAAAAGGTATGAAACAAGGCATGATAGTGGCCTGCATTTCTTCAATTTTTATATTAGCATTAGATCTTATTATGGGTACGCCTAATGCACAGGTTAATCAGTACTTTGAAAATGATTTAATTTTAGCTGGAGTTTTTATTCTTACTGCATGGCCATTGGGATTTTATGTAAAAATTGAAAGCGGACATATAAGAAAGCTGGAGGGGTTGGCAAATGAAGATGGACTCACGGGGCTTTATAATCATAGGTATTTTTATGATGCCTTAGGGAAAATAATGAAAATCTGTGAAAAAGAAAATAAACCTGTTGCAATGATGTTTATGGATATAGATTATTTTAAGCACTACAATGATATTTATGGACATCAAAAAGGTGATGAAGTACTTAAGAGCATAGGATTAATTTTAAAGAACAGGTTTAGAAAAAATGATATAGTGGCAAGATATGGTGGAGAAGAATTTGCAATAATTCTTCCAAATACTTCTGAGGTGGATGCTATTAAGGTGGCAGAAGAATTAAGAAGTAAGATAGAAAAAACTTATTTTCATGGCGAAGAAAATCAGCCAAATGGTAAATTGACAGTTTCAATAGGCATATCAATTTATCCTGATAAAGCTAAAAATGCTATTGAACTTTTTAAAAGTGCGGATGATGCACTTTATAGGGCCAAGTTTTTTGAAAAAAATAAAGTGGAAACTTATACTTCTATATTAGATGAATTAAAAATTGATATAGAAGATGAACATATAGATATTATTACATCAATAAAAACTCTGATAAGCGTCATCAATGCTAAGGATAAATATACATATGGTCATGTTGAAAGGGTAGTTATTTATAGTAGATTATTGGCAGATAAACTTGAACTTAATGAGAAAAATAAAAAAAAGTTAATATATGGTGCTTATATGCATGACATTGGAAAAATAAATATTCCAAAAGAAATACTAAATAAGAATATGCCATTAACTTCAGAAGAATGGGAAATAATGAAACAACATTCATTAAATGGAGTAGAGATTATAAAATCTGTTGAATCACTTAAGGAAATTATTCCTCTAATATTATATCATCATGAAAGATATGATGGCAAAGGATACCCTGATAATTTAAAAGGGGATAATATACCTTACATTGTGAGGATGTTAACAGTAGTGGACTGCTTTGATGCCATGACTTCTAGCAGACCTTACAATAAAAGAAAAACTTATAAAGAAGCTATAGATGAGCTTAGGAGATGTAGTGGTAGTCAGTTTGATAAAGACATTGCTGATTCCTTTATTCAGGCTATTATGGAAAGTGAAAATGAACTTGGTAATAGAAATTCCTTGAAAATATAAAAAGCATTGATATTATAAAGAAACTATAAGATAATATATTGGTAACGAATGAAATGAAGAAGGAGTTTTATTTTATGAATGAATTACTTAAAGAAATTGAGTATAATAATGGGAAATTCCCAGAGGCACAATTAAAGGAAATAATAAACCACAAAGAAGAGTTCATACCTGAATTACTTCAGATATTAAAAAATGCCAAAGAAAATTATGAAGAGATTTTAGAAAAACCTAATTATTTTGCACATATATATGCAACTTTCTTGTTAGCACAGTTTAAAGAAAATCGAAGTTTTAAGTTGATTATAGATTTAATTAGTTTACAAAATGAAATTTCAGACGATATTTTTGGCGATTTTCTTACAGAGGATTTACACAAAATTTTAGCATCAGTTTGTGGTGGAGACACGCAGCCAATAAAAAGATTAGTGGAAGATAGCAGTGTTAATGAATATGTTAGAAGTGCTGCTATTAAATCCTTTATTGTACTTTTGGGCGAAGGTTCTATATCTCAAAGTGAAGTTATTGAATATTATAAAAGTTTATTTGAAGAAAAACTTGAACGTGAATTTTCACAAGTTTGGAATGAACTTATATATGATTCTTGTGAAGCGGGCCCTAATGAATTATATGAATACATAAAGAAAGCTTATAAAGATGGATTGGTAGATGAGGAGTGTATATCCTTAGAAGAAGTGGATGGAGCTATTAAAATCCATGATAAAGAAAAATTTCCGAAGTTAAAAGATGAGGGGTACTCATTTCTTAAGGATACGATAGAAGAGTTAGGTTGCTGGAGATGCTTTCCTAGAGATAGTATTGAGTCTAAGTCACAATATATGCTAGGAATTAACAAGATGAATAAAAATAAAAGTAAAAATAAAAATAAAAAAAAGCAGGTAAAAGCTACTAAAAAGAAGCAAAGAAAAAAATAGAAGATAGCAAAGCATCCTAATTTTACAAATTTGGCATGCTTTGTTTATTTTAATATGATACGTTAAATTGAATTTATTTATGAATCAATTTTGCAAATATAGCTAGCATTCCCGATGTAATAAGAGGCCCTACAGGAACTCCTCCTAAAAAGGCTGCAGCCGCAACTGCTCCTAGTATCATGGCAGGCATAATATCGCTATGGCCTTGAACAGTAAGATAGTTCAAGCCTTGTCCGCTTAAATATGTTGTTAAAAATGAAAGAACTAAAGCTGTTACGCCGATCCAGGATGTGAATACGCTTTTTATATTTTCTACTGTAATGCGGCCATTTGCAATAGGTATCATTATGGCAGCTATAAGAAATATAAGTCCAAATGTCATTCCACTTTTTTCTATAGATGGATACACATATTTGTCTAAACCTAAGAGTTTTAGCATAAGTAAAATACATGTAGCAATAGCAACTGAATTGGCTCTCCCCAATATGGAAGCAGCAAGAATTAACAATAAAATAATACTAGAACTCAAAACAAATCATCTCCTAAAATTTATTTATTAATATATTAAAATAAATTATTAACTTAAAATATACTATTCATAATGTACAATCTTGACTCTATAGTGATTTAGGGGACAATAGTAAAATAGCCCATTTGATTTTTTAAAAAACTGTTATTTTTTGGTGAAATGAAAAGTATCATAGTAACTCCGCTGTTGGAGCTGAGTATAGGGGATATATGAAAGAAACAAAAATGTTCATACCGTTTATTGTGTAGTAATGGCAGAGAATAAAGTTTATTATTTCTTTTATATTAAATGCCAAGAATTTCATAGTATGACAACAAGGCAAAAAGGCCAAAATAATAACAATGATTTTTTAAAAAAAAGGAGGTATTTTATGCCGCACAATAACAATATATCTTATACTGAAGACAGTGGTAAAATCCAAAAAGCTGAGGAACTAGAGGTTTTAAATAATATAGCAGAAAATCATAGTATAAAAGATCTACTTCTTAAAAAACGCTCGGATATTGAGTCATTAGAAAATGTAAGTAATGTGAGAAGAAAACAAGATGAGAGCGAAGATAACAGTGATGGAAGTTATAAAATTTCAAATTTTTTATAAGGTACATTAAAAACAGGCAAAATCCTAAGGAATTTGCCTATCTTATTTTCTATTATATAATTAATTCTCTTCAATATAGCTTATGATATTGTCAGGCTTTTTTAGTGCTAATAAATCCACACCTTTTTCATACTTTTTAATATCGCCTGTTGTATAAATCTCAAATGAACCGTTAGTCTTATCATTATTAATAATATTATTTTCTAGTAAATATTGCTTTAACTCAGAACATTGCTGTAAAGCAGGATTTATAAAGTTTATATTGGGATAACATTCCTTAAATATATTCATTATTAGTGGGTAATGAGTGCATCCTAAAATAATAGCATCAACATTTTCTTTAGTAATAATAGACGTGATATGATTTTTTACTATGCACTTTACATCCTCAGATTTATAATCATAACTATCAATAATTTCTGCTAGTTCTGCACTTCCCTCTGATATAATTTTTATTTTGCTATTCACTTTTAATAGAGCTTTATTATAACAATGAGTATTTACTGTAAAACATGTAGCTATTAAACCAACAGCATCTTTGTCTGTACTTTTGCTTATAGTATCAATAACAGGATTAATAATACCAATTATCTTAATGTCATAATCCATACTAAATAGTTCTATTATACTGGATATTGTATTACAAGCAATTGCTATTACCTTTACGTCTTTACTAATTAGAAAATCAATCATACGTTTTGTTAAACTCGTAATCTCGCCTACTGTTTTGTTCCCGTAGGGTACATTTTTATTATCTCCAAAGTATATTATATTCTCATAAGGCAGGAGAAGTTGAAGTTCTTTAACAACTGATAAACCTCCTATTCCTGAGTCAATAACTCCGATAGACCTATTATTATTATTATTATTAACCACGATATCACCTCTTAAAATTAAATTTGTCTTTTAGGAAAAAGCTTAGAAATACCTCTCATATTTGATTTAATTGGTTTTTCTTATTTATATATATGTAAGGTATCTATGTACCATTAATGAACATGTTAAACTAAAGTAAATATAACATAAAATTTATTTAATGTAAAGAATTACATTGTGATTTATAGGACTAAGACAGAGATACATTATGGCTGGTAATATCGTATTTTGAGGACTATAGAGGTGCATTTTTTACAATAAAATCAAACAATTGATTTATAGGTGAAAGTATTAGTTGATTATAGGTAGCTAATATTGGTATAATTGTATAAAACAAGGCTAGTGATTGCACTAACCTCTAAAATTAGGGAGGTAAATTATGAATAATACAAAAAAACTTGGCTTATGGACTTTGGTAATGTTAATTTTTGTTCCGACTTTTGGATTTGGGAATATTGCTTCAAATGCAGTGGCACTCGGACCGGCAGCTATTCCGTCATGGCTTATAGTTGCCTTATTATTCTTCCTACCTTTATCAGTAATGATAGCAGAGTTAGCGTCCTCTAATAAAGACAAAGAGGGAGGGTTATACACCTGGATAGAATGCTCAATTGGTCCAAGATGGGCGTTTATAGGTACTTGGTCATACTTTGTTGCTAATTTATTCTATTTGCAAATGGTTTTTGCAAGAATACCAGTGATGGTATCATGGACTCTTTTTGGTGAAAACAGATTCAACGATGCCAATGCATATTTGTTACCTTGGATAGGATTGGGACTAGCAGTACTATTAACCTATATAGCTACAACTGGAGTTAAAAGATTCTCGAAAATTAGTGATTTAGGTGGGAAATTAACTTTAGCAGTTACAGTTATATTTATATTATTTGCAGTTGTTGGAGTATTAGTTGGCAAACAACCATCAGCTACAACCTTCACAAAAGCAACAGTTATACCCAAGTTTGATGCTGATTATTTTTCAACTTTCTCATGGCTGATTCTTGCTGTTGCAGGGGCTGAGGTGGCAGGAACTTATATTAAAGATGTTGAAAATCCTAAAAAAGTTTTCCCAAGGGCAGTTATTATAGCAACTACATTTATAGCTGGAGCGTATGTACTAGGATCACTTGCAATATGCTTAGTTGCATCACCTGAATTAATAACCAAAGCTGGTGTTAAGGATGCAGGTTATGTTGTTTATAAGATATTAGCAGAAACCTGGGGCTTAAATGGTAAAATATTTGTCCAAATATATGCTTTTATTTTAACCGTATCGTCTATAGCCGCATTTGTGGTTTGGTTAGAATCTCCAATCAGGGCTATGTTCTCAGAGGTTCCGAGTGGCACCTTTCCTAAATTTTTAACTAAGAAACGTGAAGATGGAACACTAGTTAATGCACTTTGGGTTCAATGTGGAATCCTATCAGTATTAATAATAGTACCACTAATAGGATTGAATTCAATAGATGCTTTTTTTAACACATTAACTAATTTATCAGGTTTATGCCTTGCAATACCTTATATTGTTCTTTCAGCCGCATATTTAACATTTAGGCTTAAAGGTAATGTACCTCCATTTGTAATGTTAAAATCAAAAACAGCTGTAGTTATATCTTCAACTGTTGTTTTCGTATTAGGTGTATTAGCATTCTTTGGCGCTGGCTGGGGAGATATTGCAGGAGCTACAAGTTTCAAAGAAGCAATAGTTCCAATGTTAAAGAATTATGGTGGGCCAGTAGGATTTATAATTTTTGGATTTTTTATAACATATTTAACAAAAATATTTGCTAAGAGTGATATTAAAGATAACTTGCCAATGAAATAAATAATTATAATAGGACGTTTGTTTAAACGGACATCCTATTTTTTAAGGATTATATACAAGAGTTACAAAGAACGAGGTATAGCAGAGTTTGCTATACCTCGTTCTGATTGAAACTAAATTGATTAATTATACTAAGATAGCAGAGCAATCGGCAGATCTCTAAAATTCCATGAAAAGTTTTAAATTATAATAATTTGGTGCTAAAACTTTATATGATAATATTGTAAAAGCAAAAGGATAAAGCTAAAAAATTAGTTTTATCCTTTTGTTTTATTATATATAAATGCAGTGAAAAACTATTACAAAATAATTACAATATTATTACTTATAATATTTTATAGATGCATTATGTTATAATTATAACTAATAATATGTAAAGCAGATTGTAGTAGAATATTGCTTTCATTGTAAGAGGTGAAATTATGAAAAAAAAAGTGCTTCTAATAGAAGATGAGGAATCTATTAGAGGATTTATTAAAATTAATTTTCAAAGAAATAACTTTTTAGTAATTGAAGCTGTATCTGGAGAAGAAGGTTTAGTTAAAGTACATCAGGAGAGCCCGGATTTAATAATTTTAGATATAACACTTCCTGGTATTGACGGGTTTAAAACCTGTGAATTGTTAAGAGATGATTTTCCGAATTTGGGTATTATCATGCTTACTGCTAGAGGACAAGATATGGATAAAATCATGGGCCTAGAGTATGGTGCTGATGATTACATGGTAAAACCATTTAATCCTTTAGAACTTATTGCCAGAGCAAATTCTTTACTTAGACGAATGAGTCATAGTGAAGATAAAAATCCTGAGCAATTAATCTCTGGGTGCTTCATCATAGATACTGTTTCAATGAAGGTATATAAAAATCACCAACTTCTAGATTTAACTCCTAAAGAATACTTGATTTTGAAGGCTTTCATGGAAAATGAGGAAAAAGCTTTTAGTAGAGATGATTTATTAAACTTAGTATGGAATTATGAATACTTTGGAGACTCTAAAATTGTAGATGTTAATATACGACGTCTTAGAGAAAAAATTGAAGATACTCCTTCTAAGCCAGAATATATAGAAACAGTATGGGGTGTTGGATATAGATGGAAAAAGAGGTGATTTTTTGAGAGGTATAAAAGCCAGACTTGTTTGGAGTTATCTATTAGTGATTTTTTTTACGGTAATCACCTTAGAAGTTTTTCTTACCGTTTCTATAGAAAAATATTACTACAAAGACATGGAGTCTTTGCTTTCAAAACAAATCAAGGGATCTGTTGATTTTTATAATAATTATTTTTCTTCATCTAGTTTAAAGGAAAATGTGGAGAATAATGCTGATATTTTTTGGAAAAACACCTCTGCTGAGGTCCAAATTATTGATAACTCAGGAATGATGTTAATGGATTCCATTGGTAATTTTAATGAGAAACCTATTGAAGACGATGATGTAAAAAAAGCATTGCTAGGTGGACTTGGAACTTTTACTAAGAAAGATAAGTCTACAAAAGAAAATTTTATGTACGTTTCCTACCCCTTAAAATCCTCTAATAAAATAGAGGGTGTACTGCGTTTTGTTACTTCCTTATCTGAGGTAGATGCACTGATTCGTAAAATAATATTTCTTTTCTTAGGAGTTGGAGCTCTGGTAATTGTGATTTCTGGTGTTTCTAGTATATTTATATCTAATACTATTGTGGAACCCTTAGAGGAAGTAAAGAACCTAGCTAAGAAATTTGCGTCTGGAAACTTCAAGGAAAGACTAGAAAAAAGAAGAAATGATGAAATTGGAGAACTATCCGATACATTTAATTTTATGGCAGAAGAAATTGAAAAAAATCATAATTTAAAAAATGAATTTATTGCATCGGTTTCTCATGAACTTAGAACTCCATTGACATCCATAAAAGGGTGGGCTGCAACTATTAGTTCTGGTAGTTTAGAAGATAAGGAAGAAATTCTAGTTGGACTTAACATCATAGAAAAGGAAAGTGATAAACTTACAGGAATGGTGGAAGAATTGTTGGATTTTTCTAAATTTATATCTGGAAAAGTACCACTTACAAAAGAATATATAAATATTCAAAGCGTTATAGCCTATATAGAAAAACAATTTATGCCCAAGTCAATACGTCACAATATTAATTTTACTGTTAAAATACAAGAGGATTTATCTCCAGTTTTTGCAGATGAAAAAAGGGTGAATCAAGTTATTATTAACGTTTTAGATAACGCCTTTAATTTTACAAAAGGAGGGGGCAATGTAACACTCGAAGCATGCATTGTCGGTAATAATATTTGCATTATTATAAAGGACAACGGAATAGGAATTTCACCAACGGATTTGCCTAAAGTCACAGAAAAATTTTTCAAAGGCAGAACAAGTATGTCACAAAATGGAATAGGACTTTCTCTCTGTAAAGAAATTGTAGAAATGCACAATGGTAAACTTGAGATAATAAGTGAATACGGCATGGGTACAGATGTTAGAATATCATTACCGTTGGCATAATAAATAATAAAATTTAGATATATAAGAGGTGACTCCCAGTGAAAAAAGCGTTATGTTTATTTTTTATTTTATTTTCTATTATAGTTTTTATATGGAGTCAATATGTAGGATTAACTTTAAACTCTCAAGTATTACATAAAAAACTCACTGTGTCTCCTATAGAAGGAACCTGGACAGTAGAAAAATATGTTTCTATTGGTGGAGCTACAATAGATGATAAAAAGGCAAAACAATTAATTGGAAAGAGTGCTTATTTCAGTGAAGATACAGTTGACTTTAATGGTGACATCTCTAAGAATCCTAAATATAAAGTTAAGTCTGTGAATACTAAAAATTATTTTTGGAATACTGTAAAAATAAGTGCTAAAAGTTTAGGAATACAAAGTGATGATGTGAAAATTATAACAATTAGCTCCAATAATATTTTTTTTGATGAATACATAAAGTTGGATGAGGTAACTTTAATAAAAAATTATGAGGGCAATTTGTTATATTTTCATAAGGCAAAAGATTCTAGTGCCACGCCTTCATATGATAGAAATAAAGAAGATAACACAAAAATTTTAATCAGCAAGGCAGAAAAAGAAATAAGATCTAAGTCAGGATTATTACTTGGGCTAAGGTATGAAAACCCTAAAGCGGAAGCTGGGCTTAGCAAATATTTGTATAAAACCTTAATGATTAGTTCGGTAAATGATAAAATTCTACCCATTATGGAAACTAAAGATTTGCTACTTCCAAGGCAAGATGGATTTTGGAAGGTAGGGATAAGTAAGAAAATAGAAAATGGAGATGCTAAGGATGTACTTTGGTCGTATCCAATTAATCCGACTAAACCGATAAATACAAATTCAAAACAAATAAAGTATACCAAAACAGAAGGTAGTATGGCTATTAAATTTGTAGGTAGCAATTATGTTTCAATTGATACTTTAGAGGATGTAAATAATAATGATTCAGAAAATAAATACCCTAATAATCAGCTTAAAATACTTCCAATGGATAATCTATTGGGAGTATCCATAAAACTTACAAGCATACTGGGAAGGGAAATAGAAAAGTCTACTTTGGCAGGGACACTTTTAAACGCACCTAAAAACATTAAAGATGAAAATCTAAAAAAAGTGGATACTAATTGGGGTGTAATAAGAAGGAGTGGACGATGGATTCTAAGGGGAAGAATGGAAACGAAAATAAATAGTAAGAATTCATTTATAGATTTTGATATTCCTTATGCTACACCTAAATCTTTAACTACCTATGATAATTTATTTCCTTCTTTTAACGTAATAAAAACAAAGGTTCCTAGTGCAGTGGATGCTTATTCCTCTCCTAATAGAGACTTTGTTGTTGTTCTAACCAATACAGAATTAATGGTTTTTACTATAAAAGGATATGAGCTGGGAGAAAATTCATTAACTTTGAAGTTTAAATCAGGAGAACTGCCAGTAATGGCCCATTGGGCTACGGGTAGTTATGTGGATGATTGGCAAAAAAAAGTAAAATAAGTGCTAACGCGACTAGTCGCGTTAGCACTTATTTTATTGTTTTAAATTCATATCCTTGGCCCTTTAAATATTCTATAATTTGAGGTAATGCATTAGCAGTTCCTATTTTACCATAAGTATCATGCATCAATATAATTACTTTTTCTTTTGTTCCAACCTCTTCCTTTAATATACTAAGGAACTCTTCAGGACTTTTATTGCGCTTACCTTCCGCATCTTTAATTTGAGCATTCCAATCTATACTAACCATGTTTTTTTCCTTTAATCGTGTATCAAACTCTGGTAAAGTTGGATCTTTATAATATGTCCTGGACATATATCCTCCTGGCACTCTTAAAATATTTGTATTAAAATCCTGGCCAAGAATATTTTTTAAAGCGTCCTCGGTTTTTTTCACATCATTCATGAAAACAGGTATATTAATTTTGTTGTTAGGAAACAACACATTCAGGCTATGAGAATAAGTGTGATTGCCTATTGCATGTCCTTCATTAAATTCACGTTTTACAAGTTCTTTACTTTTTTCATTCTCTTCTATATTTTGTCCGATCAAAAAAAATGTTGCTTTAACGTCATACTCTTTTAGAATATCTAGTATTTTGGGGGTTACAGTGGTAGATGGACCATCATCAAAGGTAAGAAATGCTATCTTCTTACCATCATTTTTTTCTTTGTAATTTACTATGGAATTTACCTTTGTAGCATCATAAATGTACTTTTGTCCTTCTTTATTTACGGTATAATTTTTTGTTGGTTTATTACTGGTTTTATTATTTTGCTGTAATGCAGCATTATTCGTAGTAACTGGTATAGTTACTGGTTCAGCTTTAGCTTCTTCTTTAAGAAAACTTTTACCTATTATGAGTGCACCTATTAAAATTAAAAAAATGCAGCCAGATAATAAATTTATTCTTAGAGTTCTTTTATTAGGTATCTTTTTTTTGTCAATATTTAACACTTATTTAACACTTCCTTAACATCTTATTTGTAAATAATAAACGCTGGTGATCGTTACAATTAAATACAACTTGTATATATTTTGTAATATGATCATATTCTATGTAAAATGTTGTCGTATCTATACATTTATAATACTACTTATTCTAATTTAAGAGATTACAGAATTATTACGATTTCATTACATATTACATTTAAATTTTGATTGCTAAGCATTTAGAAAAATTAGGCTTAAACGAAATTTCGATAGAAATGTGGTAAAATAAAGTAATAACAAAGTGAAAGATATAATAAAAAATAATAAATATGATGTAGTTATATTATAAGAGCTTACTATAGCATTATATTTTAAATTAATAGATATAGAATGTATATTGAAATTAATAAAAAATAAATCAGAAAGTTAAACACTGTTACAATAAAGGGGTTTTGTCAAGGGAAGGTATTGATTGTTAAATGGAAGTAATTATTAATATGGGGACAAGGCTGTGAAAGGTTTTAAACTTTATTAATGAGTAAAGAGTTTAAATTAACAGGTGACTGGTAACATTGCGGGTACTGAAGGGGCCCACTTGCTGATTTCTTAACATAGTGATATTATTTTAACATAAGGGACATTAAAGTAAATAACAAGTCAGTATGCGAGTCTATTTTGTATAATACTTCGTCGGCAGAATCCGATGTTAGTATAACTAGCAACGGAACCTGTCTTCTTGTCTGATACAAAATATCCTTCACATCTTTGACTTGTTATTTATTTTTATGCCCCTAACTAAAACTAATTATTAGGAACGATATACATATTCTCAATAATATGCATTGAATATCTTTTATTCATCTTTATAAATGTTTAAAATTTGAAATTTAACATTTACAGCTTTACATTATAAAAATAGGAGAAGTGATAAATTTGAAAGAATTTGATAATGATATACAACTTATAAAATACGAGGTAATAACAGAGGTAGTTAAACTTGCTATTAAAGGAACTCTAAAAAAAGAAGGTAAAAATCTATTTAAGGTTCTTGTTCCAGGCCCTAAAGCAAGAACACGTTGTTGTATTCATAAAGAGAGAGCAATTATTGGGGAAAGAATAAAACTTGTAATGGGTGGATGTAAAAAAAATAAAAATGTTATTGAAGTAATAAATATTGCCTGTGATGAATGTCCTATACAACGATTTACGGTTACTGAAGCTTGTAGAGGTTGTTTAACACATAAATGTATTCAAGTATGTCCTGTGGGTGCAATTCACTCTATAAATCGTAGATCTTACATTGATACAAATAAATGTATTGAATGTGGCAAATGTAAAGCTGCTTGTCCGTACAACGCAATTTCTGATGTTATGAGACCGTGTCGTAGAGCTTGTAGTGCAGGTGCATTAAGTATTGATGAAGATAAGAAAGCAGTAATTGATAATGCAAAATGTATACAATGTGGTGCTTGTGTTTATCAATGTCCTTTCGGTGCAATTATGGATAAATCATCAGTAGTAGATATTACTAATGTATTAATAAAATCAAAAGAAGATAAAAATATGCATGTATATGCTGTCGTTGCACCTGCAATAGCTAGCCAATTTACCGATGTTAATATTGGACAAGTACTTTCAGGTATAAAAAAAATGGGCTTTCATGATGTTGTAGAAGCAGCCATTGGTGCAGATATGGTAGTGCAAAATGAAACAAAAGAATTTATAGAAACTATCGAGGAACTCAAAACTATGACAAGCTCTTGTTGCCCAGCTTTTGTTTCTTATATTAAGAAAAATTACCCAGAGCTCGGTAAGCATGTGTCAAGCACAGTTTCTCCGATGATAGCAATTTCTAAGCTTATTAAAAATACAGATCCTTTAGCAAAAGTTGTATTTATTGGACCTTGTACAGCTAAAAAAATGGAAATAAAGCAAGCAGATATAAAAGGCATTACTGATTATGTAATGACGTTTGAAGAACTTCAGGCAATGCTTGATGCGTTTGAAATAGATCTTCAAGAGTGTGAAGAACTTCCCTTAAATAATGCTTCTTATTATGGAAGGATTTTTGCTAAATCGGGTGGTCTTACCGAAGCAGTAAAACACTTAGTTGATGCTGGAAATGTTGCAGTTGATTTTAAACCTATAAGTTGTGATGGTCTTATTGAATGTGATAAAGCCTTGAAATTATTGAAATTTAATAGATCAAACGGTAATTTCATAGAAGGAATGGCTTGCTCTGGTGGATGCATTGGTGGCGCAGCATCCCTCAAACACGGTCCAAGAGATAAAAATGAAGTAAATAAGTATGGAAAATTAGCGTTAGAAAAAGATGCTAGTGATTCACTCAAAGTAATAATGGTAGATGAAATTGACATGCACCGTGGTAAAAACTTCATGTCTAAATAATATTTAATTTATAAGAAGAGGTATAGCAAAATTTTGCTATACCTCTTCTTATAAAAGCTATTCGACAATTTTTATATCTGTCTTAGACTCTCACATAAACTATAGAAATCGGGTATCTTAATCATTTAATCAATTTATTTTCCCTCAAAAAATCTTCTGCAACTTTGGCTGGTTCCTCGGAAAGTTTATCAACTTTATAATTTAACTCTATCATTTTTTCCGCCGTAATCTTGCCACCTAATTTATTAATTAAAGTTTTAAGTTCTGGATGTTTTTCAAGAGTTTTACTGCTAACGATTGGTACACAATCATAATTTGGGAAGAAGTGTTTATCATCTTTTAAAACCTTAAGTTTATATGACTTTAATAACCCTTCGGTTTTAAAAGCATCTATAGCATCTACTTTTTTATTATCTATGGCTGCATACCGAAGTCCTCCATCAATTGCACTAGCACTTTTAAATTTCAGGTTATATACTTTAGTTAATCCTGAATAACCATCTGCTCTATTGCAAAATTCTAATGTAGCACCAAGCTTAAGCTCGCCTCCTACCTTTGCAAGGTCTGAAATAGTCTCTAGATTGTATTTTTTAGCAGTGTCTTGTCTTACCGATAATGTATAAGTATCATTAAAACCAAAAGGTTTTAGCCAAGTTATACCGTAGTTTTTAATGTAATAATCACTTACAATTTTATAAGCTTTAGCTGGATCATTAATGGGGGTCCTCTTCATAATACCAACTAAACTCATTCCAGTATACTCAGGGTACATGTCTATTTCACCAGTTCTTAATGCAGAATAAGCGAGTCCTGAGCCTCCTAAATTTAAATGTGTTTCTACTTTGATATCTGTATTTTTTTCTATTAGTGTTGCTAGTATATTACCTAATATAATTTGTTCAGAACTGTTGTAACAACCTACCACAATAGTGTCAGTTTTTTTAGTGGTCATATACACACCGCTAGATATCAATATAATAGCTAAACTACTAGCTATGATTTTTTGAGTTTTACTAAACTTATGTTTTTTTCTCTTAGATAGTTTAATTGTTCCATCTGCTTTTCTGATTCCTGGAGGTGTTACCCCTTGTTCAATTCTCTCTACAATAGAGTCCATTAACAGTGCTAATAAACATGCAGGAATTGCTCCAGCTAGAATCATATTGTTATCTACCGTTTGCACACCTGAGAATACCATATATCCAAGTCCGCCTGCACCTATAAATGCTGCAATTGTCATAAGCCCAACAGCAGTAACTGCTGATATTCTTATACCAGTCATAATTACTGGGAATGCAAGTGGTAATTGAACTAATTTAAGTACTTGTTTATTTGTCATACCCATGCCTTTAGATGACTCAATTACATCGGGATTTATATTCATAAGTCCAGTATAGGTATTTTTTATAATAGGAAGTAGTGAATATAAAAACACCATAAGTATTGCTGGTGTACTACCTATTCCAAGTATTGGTATTAAAAACCCTAATAAAGCTAAACTAGGTATTGCTTGTATTAAATTTGCAAAACCGATAACTGGCCCCGATAACTTCTTAACTCTAGATATTAATATACCCAAAGGGATTCCAACAATTATGGCTATAACCACAGCAAATATGGTTAATTCAATATGTTGAAGTGTTAGATCTATTATTTGACTCTGCCTTGAAACTACAAAGTCTTTAAAACTAACTATTCCATTTAATATGACCATTATTCATCATCCTCCTGGTTAATATACTGGTTGCTTAAAACAATCAACAAGCTACTCTCAGTAATTAGTCCAACTAATTTTGAACTGTCATCTACAACTGGAACATATCCAATTTTAAGTTCATTCATTAGATTTAATATATCTATTAAAGAGTCATCTAAATTAACGGTTTTAATTTCTGTGCCCATAATAGTATTTACCTTTATAGAACCTATGTAATTCCTTATAATATCTTTTATTGTAATAATTCCTTCCAGCTTATCTTCTTTATTAATAATTAATAGGCTGTCTACTTTATTTGCCTTCATAATTTCTAAGGCCTGGACTACTGTTCTATTACCACTAGTTGTAATTGGCTGCGTAATCATAATATCCCTAGCTTTTATAAACCCTGGTTGCTGCCATATTCTATTTTTACCTATAAATTCTTTAACAAAATCATTAGCAGGGTTATTTAGAATCTCTTCTGGAGTATCAAACTGAACAATATTTCCGTCCTTCATAATACAAATTCTATCACCAAGTTTAAGTGCTTCATCCATATCATGGGTTACGAAAACTATTGTCTTTTTATACTCTTGCTGAAGATTAAACAATTCATCTTGAAGCTGATTTCTCGTAATTGGGTCTAGTGCACTAAAAGGCTCGTCCATAAGGATTATATCAGGATTTGTTGCCCAGGCTCTTGCCACTCCAATTCTTTGCTTCTGACCTCCACTTAATTCACATGGATATCTGTCTATATACTCTTCTGGCTTCATTCCTACCATTTTTAAAAGGTCAGATGTTCTGGCAAGTATCTTATCTTCTGGCCATTTTTCCAGCATTGGTATTATTCCAATATTCTCACCTACAGTCATATGCGGTAAAAGTCCTGTTTGCTGTATGACATATCCCATATTCCGTCGTAGTTTAATTGCATCTTCCTTTAATATATTTTTACCATCCAAGTTTATACTCCCTGATGTTGGTGAAATTAACCTATTAATCATTTTTAAAGTTGTGGTTTTCCCGCAACCACTTTGTCCTACTATAACTATAAACTCTCCCTTAGTTACAGTAAAACTAATGTCGTTAATTACGGTTTTGTTCTTGAAAACCTTCCTTATATTCCTAAACTCTAACATATAACCTCTCCTCAATAAAATAATAGAATGTCAGTTAAATTAAACTAACAACCTATATGTTATCATAGGCTTGTCTGTTTACAAAACTCCATAAACTGAGAATAAATGTGACAGTTCTATCAATATTAGGGTATAGGTGATATAGAGATAAAAATGAAACATATGCTACATAATAGTACCATTGCTGGCTATATGGTCTTTTGTAGGTGTAGAATATAGGCTATTTATGGTTTAAACATTTTATATTTTGTTTTTGTAGTACAAATCTAGTTTATTTTAATGATATTAAGTTGATAATAGTGTACGTAGTACACTATGCTAAGTATAGGCGATTATATGGATTCTACAGATGAACTGATTTGTTCACTTTATTGGATTATATATAAGGGAACAATGGTCTAGTTATAAATTGTTCATAATATTGACACTTAAATGCAACAATTATTTGTTACTATTATTAAAAGAAGCAGAAGTGCTACAAAATAATATCAGTATTAAAACGAAATTTATAATATAGCCTTTAAGGGCGGAAATGGGGACGAATTATTATGGGAATTAAAGCAAAAAATGCGTCTAAAAAATCAGGAAAATCTGCTATTTCAATTACTTTGTATGTTGTCGCTTCAGTTGTTGCAATTATGGGAGTTGCATTATTAGTTAATAATGTTTTCTTATATAAAACTAACTTTGATCAAGCTGTAGCTCAGGGTTATTCTGCCGCTACTGTAAGGAATGCGTTAGTGCCATCACAATTGTTGCCAGGAATATTTGAACCAGTTGCAATATATGGAGGTATCGCATTTCTTCTATTAGGAGTGGGTGTAGTAAACAAAAAAGTTTCAAAATGTTTAATACGCTTAACGAAAGCTGAGGTTTGCAATGATATTGTTGAAGAAGATATTGTAGATCAAAATGTTGCTTTCGTAGAAAATTCAGAAACAACTAAGCAGGAAGAAATTGACGGAAAAATTCAAGAATCTTAATCGAAATACAACAAAAAGACTTGTCTCATTATACTGAGGCAAGTCTTCTTTTATAATTTACTAATATCTACAATGGTATTTTTATCTACAATGTTCCAGCAAGTTTTTCCAGGATTTAATGGTAAATTATTACCTTTCTCATCAGTTAGAAGTGTTTGCGAAGTGGCATCTTTTTTAGCCCAATGCATTTTTATAAATTTACCATTACTAATAACATAACCATCCCCCTTACCTACAAGGGAAATGTCTAAATGTTGCCCATCTGCTTGTTTTTTAATGGAGGTGATTTGCACCACTATGTTTTTAAATGCTAGTGGAAGCTTATTCTCTTTATTAGTTGATGATTTTCCATCCATGCTTTTGATGTAAAGCCCATCCTTATAGTTGTAACTAGTGTTGTAATTTTTGTTTATTTTTAAAAGTACATCTATAGCTTTAGGTGATTTAGCGTTATCCCAATAGCTCTTGTCAAATTTTAATTTTACAATAGGAGCTTTGACAAAATCTTTTGTTTTAACAAGATCTCTTAATTTTTCTGTGGAGGTATAAAGATTATGAGGAGCTTTTCGTATGGAATCTCTCCAATAAGTAGAAGCATATGCCATTTCATTCATACTCATTAAGTTTTCACTTTTTATTTTAACAAGAGCCTCCGAACTTCCACCACAATGAGCAAAGGGCAAGTTATATTCTTTTGAAATATCTAAGAAGTAAGGCCTGGCACTTCTAATTGGTCCAACCTTTTCAGCATTGTTTTTTTGAAATAATGCAATGAATCTAGGAGTGCCACCTTCGGCCATGGTCTCATAAACTATATCCGCAGCATTCAAACCCGATTGAGGTCTTGCAGCTACTGAATTTTCTACTATGGCAAGCACAGCAATATTATCTAATATTTCTTTTTTTACCTCTTCACCTGTATAAGGAGAGAGGTACTTTTGTGAGGTCTTTACAGAGGATTCTGTTTTTGTAGGGGTTGGTTGGTTTGGCGTAGCAATAGATTCAGCTTTTTTGCTACAACCCTGTAAAATAAAGCTTATTGAAATAATTATACATAATAATAGTTTAGACTTGTTTTTCAAAGTAAACATCTCCTTAGTAAATTTTATGGGAAAACGTCATTACATTCATTCCTTTATTTTAATCTATTCGAAATATTGTGTATATAGAATAATACAAAAACTAAAAATGCTATAGGAGGATTAAATTTGCTTCGCTCATAAAAACCACCGCGAGCATAGATCATGTAACTAATTAGCGATGTAGTGTTTTTTTGTAGGAAATGGTATAATAATAATATAAATTGTCATATTATTATAAGGTTTAGTTTGAATTCTTATTAAGGTGGTGCTAAAATGCTTGATATAATTATTTGTGAAGATAACGAGATGCAAAGGGAAAAGATTGAATGTATTATACAAAATAAATTAATAGATTTAAAGCTTGATTTAAAGATAGTTTTATCAGCTGATAATTCTAAAGATGTAGTTAATCATCTTAGGAACAACATAGAAAAAAGTTTTATTTACTTTTTAGATGTAGATTTAGGCACTAAATCAAATGGAATAGACCTTGCAAAAGAGATAAGAAATTATGATACAAAAGGATATATTGTTTTTATAACTTCACATGCTGAGTTATCATTTTTAACTTTTAAATATAAAGTGCGAGCTTTTGATTATATCTTAAAATTTGATGATAAGGCCCTTAAAAGCAGCATTTCAGAATGCTTAAGTGGAGCATACAATAATTACAAAAATGTTAATGTTAAAGAAAAAGAAGTCATTTCAATAAATTTAGTGAATAGGATTGAAAATTTTCTATTTAATGAAATCCTATTTTTTGAAACATCAGATATTGGTCATAAATTAAGGGGTCATACGATTAATGGCCAATTTGAGTTCTATGGAAAAATGAAGGATATAGAAGCTAAATTACCTTCATATTTTTATAAATGTCACAGATCTTATATAGTTAATACCACTAAAATTAAATTATTTGATAAAAAAAATAAAACTATCTACATGATAAATGATGAAATCTGTTATAGCTCAGCATTATATCTAAAAGGATTAATTAAAAAATGTTTAATATGATTATGGAGTTATTATATATATTTATTATTACATTAAATTTTGGTGTTATTATGATTAATATAAGTTATATTGAAATAACTAGAAAAAACTTTTTAGTTATTAATAGTATTTTATTCCCTGTAATTGTATTATCGAATAATTATAATGAAAACAAGTTAATAGTGCCTATTACAACCATAATAATGACCATATATTTATATATACTTTTTAAAAAAGTATACTATTCTCTAGTAATTTCTATTTTTATACAATTAATTTTTGCTTTTGGAGATGCTATTTCTGGAGTTATCTTAGTTTTTATTTTAAAATTAAAATATTCAGATATATTAAATAATCCTAAAATTAAATTATTATCAGCTTTATTAATTTTAATAGTATGTTATTTTGTAAGTGAATTTTCATGTAAAATTTTAAAAAATAACTTTATTAAAAATTTTTTGAAAATAAAATCAAAAAATATTTCTATTTTATTCTCCACAATAATAATTTCATTTATTTCTATATATTCTTATTCTTTATCATTAAAAATGATGTTTAATAAGCCTAATAAAATTTTCATTTCATTAAACCTTTTTTTGATAATTAGTTATTTTATTGTGATATTAATATTAACTCATACAAATAATGAAAGTATTAAAAAAGATTTGGAATGGGATTACAGAGAAAAAGAATTGACCCATCTTAAAGAATATACTGTAAATTTAGAAAATCTTTCAAATGACTTGAGAAGTTTTAGACATGACCAAATTAATATATTTCAAACAATAGGGGCATATATCGAGTCAGAAAATATAAAAGAGTTGAAGGAATTCTATTATACAGAATTAATGCCTGAAAGTAAAAAAATATTGGAAAAGAATCGCTCTTATACATTACTTATGCACATAAAAATTGATTCGTTAAAAGGACTACTTTCTTCTAAAATTATTAAGGCTCAATCAAAAAACATAAAAGTCAAAATAGAGATTGTGGACGATGTTAATGAATTATCAATATATTTAATAGATATCTGTAGAATTACTGGAATTATTTTTGATAATGCTATAGAAGCTGCGATATTATGCGATAACAAATTTATTGAATTTTTAGTATATAAAAATAATAATAGTACTACCTTTATTATAAATAATTCTTGCCCGGAAAATACTCCATCTATTCATAAAATATACGAAAAAAATTTTTCTACAAAAGGTGTAAATAGAGGAATAGGCTTAAAAACTGTTAAAGATATTTTGAATGAAAAATATAATAATGTATATTTAAATACTAGTATTGATAACTTAGTTTTTACACAAGAACTAATTATTGTTAATAATTAGTTCTTGTGTTGTAAATTTTCATAGTTATTATAAGGTTTTCTGAAAATAAAGTAGGCTAGGGGAGTAATTTATTGATGAAGATTAATATTAATTACATTTCACGCTCAAAAAATACCATTTTAGGAAATAATGTAGAATTAAGTAATCGCAATATGATAAAATAATATCATGGTAATTCAAGTAAAACAATAGGAAAACTGAGTAATAAGGGGTGGGAAAATTAAAAACTTAATATTAGAAAAAGTATCTTTAATAACTTGTTCTGATAGAATATTAAAGGGACAACCCTTAAGGGTCTATAATATGGTGCTAAAAGCTTGGATTTGATGCTAGAGAAATAAGACTAGTAATTTCATTGTGTGTAAACGATTGACTCAATTAAAGAATTATTAATCATGATGATATCTTGTTCCATTCTTTTGTTTAGGTATTTTAGTTCTCGCGAAACTAAAATACCAAATCTTGAGTGGGAATCAAGTTATTTATATAAATTATTAAAATATAAGGGGGTAAGTCAAAGATAGATTAATATTTTTGACAATACCACAAAAAGGGGTGTCGTATGGAAACTTATTTATGTCCAAAAATTGACTGTACTTCAGTTGAATATACTGAAGATCAAGCGTGGGTTATAGTATTTATGGCAGCGTTACTAGCAGTAGGCGTTACATGGATGATAGGTATGTCAGTGTGGTGTGTTTCTAATGGTTACAAGGGATTCACTGGTGATTATAGCATAATTGAATGGGGATTAAAAGTCAATTTTGAATGTAAATAAATGAATAAAATTCAATGAAAGAGCTATTTTATTATAGCAACATCTTAGACAAGCTTATAATGAATTAATATGCTTGTCTAAGTTTCATTTATAATCTATATTTGGATACTGTTAAGGATATCTTGAATGAAAAATATAATAATGTATATTTAAGTAATAGTATTTATAACTTCGTTTCTACAAAAGCACTAATTATTGTTAATAATTAGTGCTTTAAAGTTGTAGATTTTCATAATTATTATAAGGTTTTCTGAAAATAAAATAGGCTAGGGGGGTAATTAAAAAGGATTCTTCGAAGATAGAATAAATAATTATATTTTTATAAATTGAATTTGATAATAATAGACTTACTGAATATGAAATTAATACAATAACGATGGCTTTTAGTTTCAAAGCTTTTCTTAATTTTTTGCTTACAAGAGGACGCTCAGCTGTATCAGCAGGAGCATATTTAACAACTAAAATTAAGCTTATTAAAAATAAGATAATTATTAAAGTTCTATTTAGGGTGAAATTTAGACTTAAAAACACATTTCCCAAAAAAACTATATAATTTAAAAAAATACACTTTATGCTAGAGTCTGCATGAACTCCATTAGCGAATGATCTAAGGATGCCAAAAACTATAAACGCTATTAATGTATAGGTGAATATTTTAAGAAAATATGATGTCACAAACAAAATAACTAATTTGTAAACATTAATTAATATAACTTGAGTACCATAATGGAGTATTTCAAGTTCTTCCTCTGTCTTATCTAAATTTTTTTTGATAAATTCCATAAATAAGTTGCTTAATTTTTTATTTATATTCATATAACCCCATCCTAAACAATAATTTATTGATGAAAATTAATATTAATTACATTTCACGCGCAAAAAAGCCCATCTTAGGAAATAATGTAGAATTAAGCAATTACAATATGGTAGAATAATATCATGGTAATTCAAGTAAAGCAATAAAAAACTGAATAATAAGGAGTGGAAAAATGAAAAACTTAATATTAAAAAAAGTAGCGTTAATAACTTGTTCTGGTGTAACCGCAGTGGCTAAAGCTTCATCATCAATGTGTATAGTTTGGTTATTTAATGAATGTAAGATGCCTAAATCATTATATAAGGTTGATGAAAGATTATAAGGAGATTTGATATGGCTTTGTAATCTTGGGTGAGAATATTAAAAGGATAACCCTTAAAGGTTTATAATATGGTGATAGAGAGATAATGGTAGTATTATTGTATGTAAACGATTGACTGAATTGAAGAATTATTAATCATGATGATATCTTGTTCCTTTCTTTTATTTAGGTATTTTAGTTCTCGCGAAACTAAAATACCAAATCTTAAGCGGGAAGCAAGTTATTTATATAAATTATTAAAATATAATTGGGTAAGTCAAAGATAGATTAATATTTTTGACAATACCACAAAAAAGGGGTGTTGTATGGAAACTTATTTATGTCCAAAAATTGACTGTACTTCAGTTGAATATACTGAAGACCAAGCGTGGGTTATAGTATTTATGGCAGTATTACTAGTAATTGGTGTTTCATGGTTCATAGGTATGTCAGTGTGGTGTCTTGCTAATGGTTACAGTGGCTTCACTGGTGATTATAACATAATTGAATGGGGATTAAAAGTCAAATTTGAATGTTATTAAATGAATAAAATGCAATAAAAAAGTTATTTTATTGCATCATCCTTTAACTTAGACAAGCCTATAATAAATTAATAAGCTTGTCTAAGTTTCATTTGAATTTATAGTTGATTGCAAAATAAAATTTTACAAAAACAATATTCTATTTAGGAAGGAGAACTTTTATTATGTTATCAATTAAAAACCTTAGTAAAAAGTATTCAAATAATTTTTGGGGCATTCAAAAATTTGATTTATATCTAAAAGAAAAAGAATTGGTTTCAATTGTTGGTCCAAACGGTTCTGGAAAAACTACAATAATTAATTGTTTACTTGGAGTAATTTCTCCAACCCAAGGCACTTTGTCTTTATACGGTCAAAAAAATAATACCAAGAAATTTAAAGAATATATTGCATATGTACCGGACGAACTATTACTTATTGAGTCTTTGACAGGTAAAGAATATATTAACTTCGTAAAATCAATGTATCAAAATGTAAATGACGAAAAGATTAAAAACCTTGTACAAATATACAATATGGCAGAAGCTATGGAGCAAATAATAATAAATTATTCACATGGAATGAAGAAAAAGCTTCAATTAATTGCGGCCTTTATGTTAGAAGGCAAATTAATAGTGTTAGATGAGCCATTTAGAGGATTAGATGTAGAATCGATAATAACAACAAAAAAAATGTTAAACAAATTTTTGAAAGATGGGAAAAGTATTTTAATGTCAACTCATGATCTTCTTTTAGCTGATAGTTTGAGTGATAGAATTGTAATAATTTCTAAAGGTAGAAAAGTTGCAGAAAATACTAGTGATATATTAAAAAAAGAATATAACTGTAATTCACTTGAAGAAGTTTTTATTAAAGCATCCCTTGATAAAAGTAGGAGTGATAAAATTGACGAAGTCATTAATAATTTGTAAATTAATTTTTAAAATATGGCAGAGAAGTCTAAGAAAAATATTGAATACTAAAAGTAAGGTTGTAGGAGTAATTTCATTTTTATTATTTATCATCGTATTATCCGTAATAGCAGGATATTGTGTTGTAAATCCTGTGATAGTAATGTTTGTGAATGGGGATACTAGGTCACTATATTTATTGTTTTCTGGTATATTAGTAAATATTTCTGTGGTAACAACGGCACTGTTTGTACTTGTGAAATCTGTAATACAAGAACGCGGTGAATTTGAAATGCAGTTAAATTGGTTTCCGCTTACTACATTCGAAAGAAATTTAGGATACAAGCTTCCAATATTTTTTGTTGTTTTTGTCAGCGAATTGTTTATAAATACTTTATTAGTTGTACCGTCATTGGTTATGAATGATTTACAGGGAGGGTTTTTACTAGCCAGTATATTAGCTTTTATTATACAAATTACTTTTGTATTCTTTTTAAATACTATAATATATGACTTTTGTATATTTATTATATCTATGATTGGACTCCCTTATAGAAAACTAATAACGCTTTTAATTTTACTAATGTCAGTATTTTATTATTTTATAGAAAATTTTTCGGTGGAAGGGATTTTATCTTCATACACTAAATTTGATTATAATATACTTTATTTAATTAGTGGAGTTCTTATGAAATCAGTAAAAGTTGCAGCATTTAATTCTGTAAGCTATTTAAGGATAAGTATTTATATCTTAATTATTGCATTTTTAGCTTTAAGCACTTTATTTTGCTATGAAAAAGTTCAGAATAACAACTCTTCTAAAATATTAAAATTTCTGCCTATGTCAAAAGGGTTTAATAGATCATTAATTATAAAAGAAGTTAAAGTTCAAATTAGAAATGAAGAAAATTTCATAAATATAATAATTTTTTTGCTGATGGCAATTTTAGTAAGATTTAAATTTGGAAATTTAGAGTCGAATATAATGATAATAGGGATAGTAAGCTTAGTTTCTAGTATGTTGGCGCTAAACTCCTTTGGAAATGAAAATAATTACTTTATAATGTATAAAGCTAATGGGGTTGAATTGTTAAAGGTGTTGATTTCAAAGGCATTAGGCTTGTGTATTATTGGATATGTTTTATTTCTACTTATAACTATAATAATACTAGGAATTAATATGGATATATATCAAGTATTAATTAGCATTCCAATAGTTATTAGTTCAATAATGTCATTATATATCTTAGGAATATTAATCCCAGTAGATAATAAAAACCCTTATATGGGTGTATTTGCTTTTTTTATTCTCTTTTTTACGATGATTCCTATAGTAGTTATATTAAATCAAATAATTACAACAAATATGTCTTTGATAATTGTGGCAGTCGTACTCACAATTATATTATTTACTACTTTTTATTTAGTGGCTAGATGGAGGATAAAATATGAATAAATTAAAAAGAATACCATATATACCTCAAAACATTGAGATTAATAAAGATCACATTTTTGATCATAATTTACATGCTGATATTCCAATAAATGAAACGGCTTATAAAATATTATTACTAGTTGATGGAATTAAAAGTGTAAGTGAGATTACAGAACATTTAAACGAAGAAATCAAAATCAATTATGATGTTCTATATACTGATATAAATAATTTATTCTATGAATTAAATACAAATTATCTTTTAAATTGGAAATATAACACCAATATAAGGATAAAAAATATATTTATCAACCTTATTTCACAATATAAAAAAGGGTATAAAGAACGAGTTACTATAAAAAACAACAATTTTTTTTCAGTATTTAATAGTATTAATAATGTAATAATTAAAAAAATAGGAATATTATTTATATGGACATTAGTTCTATATATATTGAGCGTGGTTTTAACTAGTGATAGTTTAGCTTCAGGTGTAGCATTTGGATTTTTAATCGCTTTTGTTGGATTGATTTTGAGCACAAACATTCATGAATTATCTCACATGTATTCTCTATGGATAAAAAAGAAAAATAAAAATATAGGATTTTTAGGGATAAGTCCATTGGGAGTGAGATTTGTAAGACCAGCAGAAACTAATTCTAAGAACAATATTATTATAGCCTTATCAGGATCAATAATTCCTGGAATCTTAGGGGTTTTAATGTATATCATTAGTTTTACCATATTTAAAGAATGGCAATATTCTGTGTATATCAATATTTTTGCGGCAATGTTTATTATTCAACTAGTGCATTTACTACCATTTACAGGTGATGGTAAAAATATTCTTCACTATATATTATTAATGATATACAATAAAAAAATAATTTAGATACTAGGGGATGATTAATATGATGAAAATTAGTGAAAAAACATATGGTTTAGCTGCTGTTTTAAGTATAATTATTTTACCTATAACTGCTATGAGTTTAATCTTTCTTAAAATGTTTAGTAATAAAAGTGGTAAAATCCTTTTTAACACAATGGAGATTCTTAAAATTGGAAACAATGGCTATACGTTTAGTATAAAGATTACATTTTTATTATTAGTTTTGGTTGTATTTTTGGCGACTATTGTCTTATCAATAATATTTAATATTTTATTGAAAGGATTAAGGAAAAATGAAGTTTAAAGGAAAGAAAAAATATGCTGTTATTACAATAAGTTTAGTTCTATTAGCAATGGTAGGTATTTTTACAATGAAATCCGAGGGATTAAATAAAAAAGATGATATTAAGACTGTATCTAATGCTGGAATTACTTTTGGTGATATTAAGTCACCTGTTAAGATAATTGAGTATACAGACTTTAATTGCCCGGATTGTAAAAAAATGAATGAAAATATTGAGCCAATCCTATTAGAATACATAGCTAATAAAAAAGTTGTTTTAATATTTAAGAATGTTAATGAAAATATGCATTTAAATATGCCTAAAATTAATACAGAGGATTATAAAGAGATTGGAAAGATTTTCAATGAAAAAGAAAAGTATATTAATCCAAAATCGGAGCAGTACTTAAAATCATATTTAGGAGAAAAATTATATAATAAAAGGAAAAACGATAGCAAGGAAATAAAGAAAGAAATAGACTATCTCAAGATTAATACAATACCAACAATGTATGTAGGTAATGAAAAAATGGTTGGTATTTATAAAAAAGATGAATTTAAAAAAATTGTTGAAGGTATATTAAACTCCAATTAGGAAAATAAATTGTGGTGGAATTATGATTAAGATGTTTTAATCGTAAATAAATCTTGGTAGGAACTTTATCATATTCATAGTGAAATTTAAATAATAAATAATCCAAGTGAGGTTAATATATGAGAAATATGAATATTAATAAAGTAGTAAAAAAATACTGTAGAATATTTTTTTTGCTAATAATAGTCTTTACAATTAATGTCTTAATGGTTGAAACAATTCATGCAAAGACTAACGAATTAAATTTGATTTATTTTAATGTACCTCTGTGCAATACATGCAATAAGTTTGAAGATGAACTAAATAAATTACAGAAAGAATATAAAAATATTAAAATATATAAATACGATATAAGTAAAAGTCAAAATTATGAGATGCTTGTTAGATATAATAATGAATATAAGATAAACAAAAAGAATGGAGAAGCACCAATTATATTCGTATCAGATAGATATATAAAAGAGCCGTCTGAAATAAAGTCTATAATAAGAGAAATATTACAGAATGAGAAGGTTAAGGAAACACCTATTTTGGAGGGAATTCAGATAAATACCAATTCATTCAATTATGATATTTTAGGTTTTATATTTACAGGATTTGTTAATGGGCTTAACCCATGCTCTATATCTATGTTTTTATTTTTCATATCGCTTATTAGTGTCAAAAATGTTGGTATAAAGAAGCTTGGTTTTAGTTTTATTTTAGGGAAATTTATAACATATTTATTAATAGGTTCAGTTTTATACACGTATCTATCTAAAATAAATATAGGATTATATAATACAATAATGAAAGAAATATTTATAGTATTTTCTGCTATAATTATTTATTTGAATGTAAATGATTTTTTAAAAGCAAGAAAGGAAAGGTTTGGACAAATTAAAAATCAACTCCCAAGAAAAGTTAGACGTTTTAATCACAATGTAATAAAAAGTTTTTTGGAAAATAAAAGTGGAAAAATATTAATTATTATAAGTTTTTTATTAGGCGGAGTCATTTCTTTAGGAGAATTTTTATGTACAGGACAAGTATATCTTGCAAGTATAAGTTATATGATACAAAAAAATAGCATGTACTCTCTTAAGGCCTTTTCTTATTTATTCTTGTATGATTTAGTATTTATTATACCACCAATAATAATTGTCTTTATTATTGATAAAGGGACTGATATGTTCAAAGTATCATCATTCCTTGTAGAGAAAATGTATTTAATAAAATTATTAACCGCACTAGTGATGTTCCTGTTTTGTTTATTTATAGTTTTTATAATTTAATATAGTAAATAGAAAGGAGTTTATTAAATATGCCGAGAAACATTAAAATAATAGATAACGATAATTGCATTTTATATGAGGGTAATCTTTATAAACTACCAGTTGCAGAAAATATTATTGTTGAGAAAAGTATTGAATACTTCAATGATTCAGAACCCTGTTTTTTACATAAAAGCGCAGTTACAAAAAAAATATATTACGAAATTGAAGATTTTTTTCAAGAAAAAGATAACATTGGCACTAGAGAAATAAAATTAGATGAATTTCCATTAATTTTGCAACGTCTTCTTGAGAAGATTGGAAATGCTAAAAGCATTTACTTGTAGTATGGCATATTTGATGTGGATGAATCTATTAATTAATATACCAATAAACTAATTTCTTTTAAAAAAGATAAGTAATCATTAATTATTATTGATTGCTCATCTTTTTTATTTTGATATTAACTTCTATTCTTTTAAGAAATATTTATCTTAGAATAGGTTATAACTTTTACCATAGGATTTTTAGTAATTGGGATAACTCAAATATTGATATCTGCTATAAGGCAACAAATGCTTTTATATTTATCACAAAAAATTAGCATTTCATTATTGTTAGGTTATTTCAGGCATGTATACAAATTACCTATGAAATTTTTTGCATCAAGAAAGGTAGGAGACATTCTCACGAGATTTAGGGATGCTACTACTATACAAGATATATTAACATCAGTTTCATTGTCACTAATTATGGATGTTACCTTAGCGTTAGTTTCTGCAGTAGTACTATATATAATGAATCAAACATTATTTATAGTTGTGTTGATTCTTACAATTGTTAGTGCAGCACTTATATATACATTTAAAACACCATACAAAATAATTAATCTTGCGCAAATGGAGTCAGAAGCAAGGCTAAGTAGCCATATTATTGAAAGCTTAAAAGGAATAGAAACAATAAAGGTTAATGCAGCTGAAGAAAAGTCTTTAGAAAAATTAGAAAGTGAGTATGTAAAAAATCTTAGAATTGGGTTCAAAACGGGAGTACTTTCTAATATACAAGGATCAATATCCTCAGCGATATCAACTATAGGAAATTTAGTGCTTATGTTTTTAGGAGCAACAATGGTAATAGAAGGGAAAACTACCCTAGGAAGTTTAATGGCATTTACTTCATTATCAAGTTATTTTATGGGACCAATAGGAAGACTGGTAGGGCTTCAGCTTAGTATACAAGAGGCAAGCATATCTCTTAAGAGAATATCAGAGATATATGAAGTAGAAAAAGAACAGGATGAGGCTGAGGAAGATAAAATTAAAATAGATAAAATAAATGGAGATATAGAACTCAACAATATTACATTTAGGTATGGTAGTAGAGCACCTGTTCTAAAGAATTTAAATATAAAAATACCAGAGGGTAAAAAGGTAGCCTTAGTTGGTGAGTCCGGAAGTGGTAAAAGCACTATATCAAAGCTACTTTTGAAATATTACTCACCAGAGGAAGGTAATATAAATATAGCTGGCTATGATATAGAAGAGCTTGATTTATATGATTTAAGAAGGCAAATAGCCTATGTACCTCAAAACATAGAATTGTTCTCTGGTAATATAAAAGAAAATGTAACACTCGGTAAAGAAAGTTTCACCTATGAGGATATTAAGGTTGCCTGCGAAAATGCAGGATGTAGCTCATTTATAGAAAAGCTTCCAGGTAAATATGATACATTTTTAGAGGAAGCAGGCGGAGGCTTATCAGGAGGTGAAAGGCAGAGGATAGCTCTTGCCAGAGCATTTATAAAGAAAGCTAATTTTTTAATACTGGATGAAGCTACAAGTAATTTGGACTTTATAAGTGAAGCAAAAATATACAATACTCTCTTTGTAAAAGGTAAGAATACGACAATGCTAATTATAGCACATAGACTCTCCACCATAAGAAATTGCGACATAATTTATGTTATGGATAAAGGAAGTGTAGTGGAGCAGGGAAGCCATAAGGAGCTTTTAAAGAAAAAAGGATATTATTACAGGCTTTATGTAAGCCAGGTTGGAGAAATAGATGAATTAGATGAAACTATAATAGTAAAGGATATTGAACAAGAAATAACTGACGAAAAATCAGATGTAAAAGAAGTTACTAAGGATGGTGAAGAATATGAATACAATTGAAAAAATAGTTGTAAAACAAAATAAAGTACTGAAATTAAACAATGTACTTATAAGAGAAGTAAGTCAAAACGAACTTATAGATATAAATAAAATTACATATATGATGGATAGCTATATAAAGTCAAAGGGGAATTCTACAGTGGGTCCAATGATTAATTATTCAGCTGTTGAGGGTGATGAAAATGGACAGGCTAAAATAACAATAAAGCTTATGATACAGCTAAAAAATTCAATCCATAATATAGAGAAACCCTATGAATTAAAGAATCAAATAAGAGTAACAAATTGCTTGTTTGCAAGATTTACTGAAAAAGAAGAAAATCTTCAGTATGCATATTCTAAATTAAACTTATTCGCCTTTGAAAATGATATGAAACTAAAAGGTGACAGCTACACGGTTTTTGTAGATAAAAATGAAGAAGGAATTGTGGCAGATGTATTTATGGAGCTAAAACAAGGAGTAGATGAGCTTGAAGGTATATAATCTAAACGAATTAACTGACAGTAGGGTTCTTTATGATAAAAATCCTCCCAAATTAATGATATACATAATTGCGCTAGTTACAGTACTTTTAGTAATGTTTTTTGTTTGGGCAAATAAATCAACCAAAACCTATATGGTAAAAGGACAAGGTATAGTAACTACAGAAAATAAGTCGCAAATTATGGCGGCTGTATCTGGTGCAGTGGTCAATGTAAATGCATTAGAAGGTAAGGAAGTAAAAGCTGGGGAAGTACTCTTTGCCTTAAATCCAGTAGAGGCCAATCTGCAATCAGGACAAGCAGAGGATCAAATTGTACTGATTAATAAGAGAATAGCATTACTTATAAGGGCAGAAAATGATGCTACTAACCAAACAAATACATTTGAAAAATATGATGATGAAAAAGAGTTTTATAACAAATTAAGAAACGGCTACATAAAAAGAAAAGAATTTGTAGTAGACGAAGAGGCTTTAAAAAAACGGGGAGCTACAGATGATGAGATAAAAGAATATAAAAGGACACAAAAAATTAAATTGGATGGAAATTACTATGATACGATTTTACAATTCACTACTGAAAGAACGCAGCTAGAACTTGAGAAAGATAAACTTGAAATTCAAAAAACAGCTTTAGGAAAGAGTGCAAAAGAATATAAAATTGTAGCGCCAAAGGAAGGCAAACTGCATTTAAGCAGTAATATTACAAAGGGCATGGTTTTGCAAGCTGGAAATGTACTGGGTAGCATAACTGGTAAGGAAGAAGAATTAATGATAGAAACTTTACTGCCTTCAAATGAAAGGCCGCGGATACATATAGGTGACGAAGTTGCAGTTGCTGTAGGAGGCTTGAATCAAGCAGAGTATGGCACTATTAAAGGGAAAGTTTTAAATATAGATGGAGATGCTACTATAGATAGCGAAAAAGGGAATGTATATTTCAAGGTTAAAGTAAAACTTGATAAAAATTACATTGCAGATAAAAAGGGAGAAAAGGTTAACCTTACACTAGGTATGGTTACAGAGAGAAGAGTTAAGTATGAAAAAATAACTTATATGAAATACTTTATGGAACAAATTGAGATAAAACTTACTTAGTTTTCGTGTAATAAATCAAAAGGTAATTATATTATGTAAATTAATCAATAAATACTCATACAAAGTATACTAAAGTCTTCTTAGATTAAAGTCGAAGTGTAAGATGCTTGTATTATGTAGCAAAACAATAACTTGTATTTAGTAGAAAAATGTAATATATAATTTAGGGGGGAAATATACAATGATAATGAGTTTAGAATTACCAGTTAGTTACGTTGGTATTGATAGAGAAGAAATGGAATATATAGATGGAGGCGTATACCTAAATCCAACACAAGTTAAAGGTGTAGTTATGTCGATAGGTTGTGCTGGTATTTCAGCAGCTTCTATACCTGTTATAACAGCTGGCATATATAGTATAGCAGGTACTATGGCAGCAACTATTCCAGGAGCAGGATGGATTACTGGAGCATTATTAGCTGCTAATGCTACTCAATTTGCATGGGCATGTGTTAATGCAGTAATTAAAAATCAAGGTATTGCTATTAATACAGGTTTTCCAACAGGGTTGACTTTTAAAGTTTGCTAATAATTAAGGCTGCATAAAAAAATTAGTAATTAACACTTCGACTTTAATCTAAGAGGATTTTATTACTTTTGTATTAGTTATGATAAACAAAAATTATTGAGATACATCTAAATACCTATGTCAAAAAAAACTAATTATAAAAATGGGAGATAGATTAAATGAAAAAGTCTGTTAAGCTATTAATGCTATTAAATTTAATGGGTTATATAAGTAATTTTGCATTTGCATTTATATATTCATACGACAAAATAGCATTACAAAGTAATTTAAGAATAGAAGTAATGTGGGTATTGTCACCATTTGTATTTTTAGTAGTTACATCATTTATACTAGCTACTGATAACAAAGAAGAATATAAAATATTTAAAATAGAGGCAATAATCGATTGGTTTATAAGAGTTGCATCATGTTATGTTACTTTTCAATTTACTTTTCAATTTTTATCATCAAAGTATATTATTCAACAAGTCGTATTAGCCTCATTACTAATTATTAATATATATTTGGAATGTAAAATGTATAAAAAAGCAAAAATACATATAATTATAAAAAAAGAAAATATGGAAGTTGAAATAATATCTGAAGCAGAAAAACAAAATATTGAAGGAATGGGTAAAGCAACAACTATTGGGATGAGTTCACTTTTTGTATTTGCGGGTTTGGGGATGGGTATAACACAAATACAACAAATTGATATTAAATTATTAAGAATTATTATTGTATTTATTTCTATTTATGCATTTATGTGGTTTTTAATTACTAATTATAGAAAGTGTTATTTATTTTATTTAGATAAATCTTTAGCGAAGAGAATTTTTGTTAGAGATGCATTATATGCATCTCTTGGATATATAATAGTTTTAATAGCTGCATTCGGATTTTTTGGAATCGGTTCTTTGCTTGAATCTATAGTTACGTTTGGTGGGTTTTTATTACTATATCCAACAATACGTACCGATAGAAAAATAGCACTTAGATTTAACAAAGTTAAAGAAAAATTATAATTAGTCCGATTAAAATTGAGATAGGGCAACGATATGTTGAAAAAACAGCAATAAGACGGTTATTAGCGTTCTATCCACTTAAAATAAGCACTTACAGAGGAGAGGATGGTGTTACAAAAACTTTACTTTTGTGTTGACATTATTGAAACAGTAGTCTTTTTACCTTCTTTAACGGATTTTTTACCATGTAGTTTAATGGTAGTTAATATACGGTGAAATATTAGATATAAGGTCATTTTGATTTTGAAAAAAATTGTATATAACTCAATAAAATAGTAATTTATAATGTCAAATGATTTTATTTTACTTTATTATTCACTGGCTTTTAAATAATTTATTAGGTGAACTGTAAAAACTATTGATGAAATAAGATATAACATAATTAATCTAGCACATATGAAACAGTAGATTCTTTCTAGCACTACCTTCTTAAAAACATGGATACATTATAAAGCAAGATGGAGATGCAAGAATGGTTTATGAATCAAGAGAAACTAAAATTCAAGATCAGCTGATGAGAATGTAAGTAGAATAAGAAAGAGGTGAAATGCAGTAAGTTCGTCGGCAAATTCCTCCTCGCTAAGGTGACAGGCATTTGTAAAACGATGTAAAAAAACGTTAACAAATTAAAAACTGTCAATAATATAGATGATAAAAATTTACAGGAGAATGTTTAGTGAAATATGGGACATCTTATGCGGATTTATTAGAAGTGAAGTTAGATAGAAAAATTGAAAGTCTTAAAGAATAGAAACAAAAAAACTTGGCGGTAGCCATGAGAAAACCACTGAAGCATAGTTAAATATACTTTAGTGGTTTTATCGTCGTTTTGGCCGAAGTAAAGTCCTTAGAAAAGTTAGAAATTGAGTATGTAAGAAATCTTAGAATCGGATTTAAAACAGGAGGAGGATTATAGGGGGGAGAAAGGTAGCGAATAGCTCTTGCCAGAGTATTTATAAAAAAAGCAAACTTTTTAATACTGGATGAAGCTACAAGTAATCTAGATTTTATAAGTGAAGCAAAAATATACAATACGCTCTTTGAAAAAGGTAAGAAAATGGACAGGCTAAAATAACGGTAAAGCTTATGATACAGCTAAAAAATTCAATCCATAATATAGAGAAACCCTATGAATTAAAGAATCAAATAAGGGTAACAAATTGCTTGTTTGCAAGATTTACTGAAAAAGAAGAAAATCTTCAGTATGCTTATTCAAAATTAGGACTATTTGTTTTTGAAAATGATATGAAACTAAAAGGTGACAGCTACACGGTTTTTGTAGATAAAAACGGAAAAGGAATTGTGGCAGATGTATTTATGGAGCTAAAACAAGGAGTAGATGAGCTTGAAGGTATATAATCTAAACGAATTAACTGACAGTAGGGTTCTTTATGATAAAAATCCTCCCAAATTCATGATATACATAATTGCGCTAGTTACAGTACTTTTAGTAATATTTTTGGTATGGGCAAATAAATCACCTAAAACTTATATGGTAAAAGGCCAAGGAATAGTAACTACAGAAAATAAGTCGCAGATTATGGCTGCTGTATCTGGTTCAATAGTAGATGTAAGTGCATTAGAAGGTAAGGAAGTAAAAGCTGGGGATGTACTTTTCACCTTAAATCCAGTAGAACCAAATCTGCAATCAGGACAAGCAGAGGATCAAATTGTACTGCTTAATAAGAGAATAGCATTACTTATAAGGGCAGAAAAGGATGCTACTAACCAAACAAATACATTTGAAAAATATGATGATGAAAAAGAGTTTTATAACAAATTAAGAAACGGCTACATAAAAAGAAAAGAATTTGTAGTAGACGAAGAATCTTTAAAAAAACAAGGCGGTACAGAGGATCAAATAGAAGAATATAAAAAGACACAAAAGATTAAATTGGATGGAAATTACTACGATACGATTTTACAATTCACTACTGAAAGAACACAGCTAGAACTCGAGAAAGATAAACTTGAAATTCAAAAAGTTGCCCTGGGAAAGAGTGCAAAAGAATACAAAGTTGTTGCGCCAAAGGATGGTAAGATTCATTTAAGTGCTACGATTACAAAAGGAATGGTTTTGCAAGATGAAAATGTACTTGGAAGCATAACTGGTAAGGAAGAAGACTTACTCATAGAAACTTTACTGATGTCTAGCGATAGACCAAGGATACATGCCGGAGACGAAGTGGCAGTTGCTGTAGCAGGTTTAAATCAAGCAGAGTATGGCACTATTAAAGGTAAGGTTTTAAATATAGATGGAGATGCTACTATAGATAGCGAAAAAGGGAATATATATTTCAAGGTTAAAGTAAAACTCGATAAAACGTATCTTGAAGATAAAAAAGGAGAAAAGGTTAACCTTACACTAGGTATGGTTACGGAAACTAGAGTTAAGTATGAAAAAATAACTTATATGAAGTATTTCATGGAACAGATTGGGATAAAACTTAATTAGTTATTTTAGGTATCTGCAGGTATCTTTGATATAAATAATGCAATTAATGTGATTATTAATTGTAGTAAACAGTTAAAATAATATAATAATGGAGAGGGGATTAAAAAATGGAAATGACTTTAAGATTACCAGTTAATTATGTTGAAATTGAAAGTAATGAAATGGAATATATTGATGGGGGATATACAGGATGGCAGAAGGCTTTGGTAGCAACTGCAATTGTAGCATTAAATCGTGTTTTTTAGGAGGATTTATGGATAAGAAAAGTAAACTTGTGGCCTATATTATAATGCAAACTTTAGTATTATTAGCTTCTTTTTTATTTATAATTTTAGCATTAAAGTATAATTTCTCAATTGCACCATCAATGGTAATACTTGGATGCACGCAATTAGCACTTCTTGTGTTTGTAGTTAATAATGTAATTAGCAGAAAGAAGTAACTTAGATAGAGGCTAGAGGCGTTGCCTTTGTAAATGATTTTCAAATCATTTGCGAAGGCAGTTCCTTTTTTTATATTTATTTATTTATTTATTTATTGAATAAATTGACCTGTATTTCGTTGGAAATTCTAATCTCATATCTTAAAAAAATACACTGGAATATTGCAACACCAGCTGTGTAAATAACTAAACGTATAAGTATTATGTTACGTGATAGTTCTTTCATGATTGAAATGGTTTATTAAAAGAAGGGATATTTAAGTACGTTTCTATTATTATAGCCATCTCAGCTTCAGTGATTATATGGGACTATATTGACAAATTATTTGATCGAAAATCAAGAAAGTAATGTGGAGTTAGGTGAAGAAGTTCCGGAACTGTAAAAAGAATAGGAACGAAAAGACTTGGAGATAGCCAGGAGTGGAAAACACTGAAGTATAGTTAACTATAATTCAGTGGCTTTTTCGTCGTTGCAGATGAAGGGAGGACCTTTGTAAAACAAAACAAAATCCTGAAATTAAACAATGTATTTATAAGAGAAGTAAGCCAAAACGAACTTATAGATATAAACAAAATTACATATATGATGGATAGTTATATAAAGTCAAAGGGAAATTCTACAGTGGGGCCAATGATAAGTTATTCATCTGTAGAAGGTTATGAAAATGGCCAAACTAAAATAACAATAAAGCTTATGGTGCAGCTAAAGAATTCAACTCATAATATAGAAAAACCCTATGAATTAAAAACTCAAATAAGAGTAAAAGATTGTTTGCTTGCAAGATTTACTGAAAAAGAAGAAAATCTTCGGTATGCTTATTCTAAATTAGGATTATTCGCCTTTGAAAATAATATGAAATTAAAAGGCGACAGCTACACGGTTTTCGTAGAGAAAAATGAAGATGGAATTGTGGCAGATGTATTTATGGAGCTAAAACAAGGAGTAGATGAGCTTGAAGGTATATAATCTAAACGAATTAACTGACAGTAGGCTTCTTTATGATAAAAATCCTCCCAAATTCATGATATACATAATTGCGCTAGTTACAGTACTTTTAGTAATGTTTTTGGTATGGGCAAATAAATCAGCCAAAACTTATATGGTAAAAGGCCAAGGAATAGTAACTACAGAAAATAAGTCGCAAATTATGGCTGCTGTATCTGGTTCAGTAGTAGATGTAAATGCATTAGAAGGTAAAGAAGTAAAAGCTGGGGAAGTACTCTTTACATTAAATCCAGTAGAGTCCAATCTGCAATCAGGACAAGCAGAGGATCAAATTGTACTGCTTAATAAGAGAATAGCATTACTTATAAGGGCAGAAAAGGATGCTACTAACCAAACAAATACATTTGAAAAATATGATGATGAAAAAGAGTTTTATAACAAATTAAGAAACGGCTACATAAAAAGAAAAGAATTTGTAGTAGACGAAGAATCTTTAAAAAAACAAGGCGGTACAGAGGATCAAATAGAAGAATATAAAAAGACACAAAAGATTAAATTGGATGGAAATTACTACGATACGATTTTACAATTCACTACTGAAAGAACGCAGCTAGAACTTGAGAAAGATAAACTTGAGATTCAAAAGGCCACAATAGGAAAGAGTGCAAAAGAATACAAAGTTGTTGCGCCAAAGGATGGTAAGATCCATTTAAGTGCTACGATCACAAAAGGAATGGTTTTGCAAGCTGGAAATGTACTTGGAAGCATAACTGGTAAAGAAGAGGAATTAATGATAGAAACTTTACTGCCTTCAAATGAAAGGCCGCGGATACATATAGGTGACGAAGTTGCAGTTGCTGTAGCTGGATTAAACCAAGCAGAGTATGGCACTATTAAGGGAAAGGTTTTAAATATAGATGGAGATGCTACTATAGATAGCGAAAAAGGGAATGTATATTTCAAGGTTAAAGTAAAACTTGATAAAAATTACCTTGCAGATAAAAAAGGGGAAAAGGTTAACCTTACACTAGGTATGGTTACAGAAACTAGAGTTAAGTATGAAACTATAAATGAGCGAATTACCTAACAAATTATTCCATTAAGAATTAATGTCAATTATCCTAAGCTATTTTTAGTGTTTTAAAAATAGCTTCAAGAGAACTTCCTAGGTCAGCTTGGTTAAAGATCCAGGATACTCGTTCTTTTTTAGATTGATTTCTTGCACTCTTAATTCCAACGTTGAAATTCAACGTACCATTACTTACTTCTAATTCACAGTATACGTAGGTAATCATTAGTAACAAGAAATATCTATTTATACTACGGTTACCTCTTACTTGGTAATGATTTAATCCAAGATGTTTTTTAGTTTCTCTGAAAAAGGTCTCAATTGGCCATCTAAATTTATAGTGATTTAGGAGTTCTTCAGTTGTGATAGTGGTATCTAGACTTATAAATGCTCTTAAGCAACCGATTTTAAATAGAGCTTCTTTAGGCCAACAAAGAGCTATCAACGAATCCTTTGCATCATTAAGTTTGCCCCTGTATGTGTAGACATTAAAAGAGTATCGCACAATAACATAACTGTAACTAATTGATGACCATAAACTGTTTTACCTTTTAAATGAGAATGGTGAAATCCAAATTTTTCAGTAGGTTTATTAGCCTTTGACGAGGGCACAGTCTTCTCTGAAATAGTGTCATATATTACAATATAAATAGGCTTACCAGTTATTTTAGATGTTTCCCATATTCTCATAATTACACGTTTTTTAAGAGCTTTTTCAACAAAATTTTCATCCCATGGACTCTCAGATAAGAACTTTTAAGTATTAGTCCGATGCCTAACCGGCATAAAGTCTGAAACGTCAGTTACTTTTCCGCAGTAGCCTTTTGTTACCATCGAATTTATAAATAATATCAGATGATGAATTCGGGGCGTTGTAAGATAAAGAATTATCTTTAATTCAATTAAAAATTTGTATATTGCCGATGATTTTGTTACAATTGAGTTGTTAAACATTTATGTTTTCTCCTTAGTTATGTTTTTGTGTAGTGACTTAATTATAACAGGAGAATGCATAGATGTTTTCCTTTTTTTGATATATGGAAATTAATGGATCCATTTTCGCTCATTTATAGAATTAGCTATTTTAGGTGTCTGCAGGTGCCTTTGATATAAATAATGCAATTAATGTAATTATTAATTGTAGTAAACAATTAAAAATATTATAATAATGGGGAAGAGGATTAAAAAATGAGGGCTCTTGTTAGTTATCAGATGGCAAGTGCTGGAGAGGCAGCTTTATGGAACATGGGTAGGAAAGGAAGATTTACAATAACAACTACTACTAATCCGTTGCTTTATTTAGCGTAAGCTAAAGGAAAAAAATATTTTTGAGGAGTTTTTGTTATGGGCATTTTAATTTATTCAGTTATACCATATATGATTTGGTTGGGAATAGACGTTTTTAGGTATAATAAAAACCTTAAAAAAGGGAAAGATACATTTCAAATAAATCAATTAGTAAACGTAATGTTTTCTAGTGGAGGTTTGGGTTTTTATTCAACAAATGTTGATTTTAGTAAAGATATGATTGCTACTCTGATTGGATTATATGCAGTAATTTATACTGTTTATTGGGTTATATGTCATTTGTAAGAAGTAAATATGATAGATCATTTATGTCAAAATAAAGGATGCATTTATACAAATAATGGCGATTGTAGCAGGATTGCTCCTATATATCATAAAAAAATGAATAAAAGAGTATAAACAAGATAATTCTATTATCACACATTTAATAAAGAGTTGGGAACATCCATAGATTTGTGTAAATCAAATCTATGGATGTTTTTTTGTATTTTGAATAGAGGCGTCTCAAAATAGAAAGTGATTTCTAGAGTGAGGCTTTAAATAGAGTATGATAAATAGCGAATAGATAGTTTAGACTAACAGGGGTACGGCAACATAGCCATCAAGCTAAGCCACATTAAATAATATCGGACTATCACCATCTACAATATTTTACCATTAATTTTTCTTTCGTGAATTTGTGCTAAATGTTAAAAAAGGTCATAATAACCTTTGCCCTTTAAAACTGGAATGTTTTATCGAATTAACAAGTTAACATCTTTATTTTCAACTTCAAAAATTAAGAAAGAGTGGTCATCAAAAATACACTCTTTTTTATATTTAAAACTAGTATCCTCCAACATTTCAAACCATCCAGTTTCTGTATTTAATTCAAATACGGGACATTGGTTATGGTTAATATCTCCAATATAAATGGCTCTTGTTTTTTTCAAAATTACTCCCTCCTATGTCTTTCTAGTTATAAATCAATAAATGGGTAGTGCTCGCAAAGCGTAAATTCACAACGCTAAACCAGTTATTTACAATTCGGTGTTATTATTTAAATATTTTAACTTAGAATTAATATGTAAAAAACAACTTTACTTCCCCTTATATTCCCTTTATAATAAATATATATCATAAAATTTTCAAAAATTACGTTATATTAGGGGAAGATACATATGAATAAAAAAATTATTACGTCATTACTAATCTGTACATTTTGTGTTTCAAGTTTTACAAATGTTTTTGCAGCAGAAAAGGGATTAAATAACCTCCTTCTACTTCAAGTAAGTATATAGTAGCATCCGTTACTAATTCAGAAACAAATATTGAAGATTTTTTAAAATATGATAATGGTTTTTTAAAATTAAAGGGAGAACTTCCTAAAAATGAAGAACAGAGTATGAAAGACTATGTAGCTATTATAAATGAACTGATTACAAATAATCAAATTAAAATTAATGATACATTTGAAATTTCAAAAGTTAACCAAAGAAGTAAAAGAGATGTAACTCCTGGAGTATGGAGAAAAGTTGGTTATTTATCTCATAGCCAGATTACAACAATCACAAACATTGCAGCATGGACCGGAAGTGGAACTACAGCAAGAGGAGGTTATCCTCTTGTTAAAGAAATGATGAAAAAGGGTATTACTGGGATATCGAGGGGAGATGCTATTTTATTTTTCTTTGATCTTACCGTAGCAATGGGCGTATGCAATTTAAACAGTGCATGTGGTAAAAATAATCATAAAGGTGCATATATTTTAAGATATGGAAATAATAATATGTTTACAACTTCACCTACCCCTAAAATATAATATTTTTTAATAAAAAGAATACAAATCTAGATTAATAGCTTTGTATTCTTTTTATTATTAAATATTTACGAAACCAAGGCATTAAACCGATGATTGAATCATTATAAATAAATTATTGGATACAAATAACTAATTAATTTAGGAGTGATGTTATGAGAAATAATAGTCTGTGTACAATTTTTATAAATTTTATTATTACTTCTATTGTGTTTGTTGTAATTTCAATGAACAATATTTTTTTTGAAATGAGCATAAAAGAAGCATTTGCATCTGCAGTGATATTTAATTTACTAGACTTGATAATTTTAGGGATAAGAAAAGTAGTAAGAAAGAAAAAATGAACATTAGCCTTACTAAGGGTAATTTAAATAATTTACACTAGGGGGGAGTCCACATAGACATAAATCTAAGCAATATTATCATTAAATCGAAATTTTCATAATGTAACCTACTTTTTTGGGGTACGGCAACATAGCCATCAAGCTAAGCCACATTAAATAATATCGGACTATCACCATCTACAATATTTTACCATTAATTTTTCTTTCGTGAATTTGAATGGTGTATTTTAAGTTCATATTAGTATTCAAATAATTTCATGGCATGCCAAAAAAACCACTATATAGTGGGAATATTCGCAATTTTTTTAAGTTGGTTTATGCTGCAACTTTAGCCTGCACTGATGTTCGTTTATAACAAATTCCAAAGTTGCAAAAAGTTTTATATCTTTATCCAATTTTAAGTTTTCTTATATCATTTGTAAATTACCCCCATTGATGTGTTTTTATTATCTTTTAAATAATAACATTTTTACAAATGGGGGTCTTTATTTTTATAGAATTTTCTTAGCTTGATGGCTATGGGGTACGGCAACGATTAGTGGTGCGTCGCGACAGGGCGTATATTATAGCAGGTGGGAATCCTGTCAAGTTAAGATTTAGCAAATCGCTTTGTATCGAGTCTTAGAGATGTTGCGGTAACGTAACATTTTAAGCGTAGACAGAAAGTTAGCGAGGTAGAATTGACTGGGTGTGCGACCTTTTTAGTTAGCGAAAACGTTGTGTAGTAGTGACGATAAGCTTTCTAGGCTGATAGAATAGTTACTTAAGAAATGGTTTCTGTTAGTTAACTGATATTTTCGAGTCCGGCATAGGAGCCAATAATCTTATGGATACTGAGGCTTACTAATACTCCTGCCAGCGTTGCAGTAATGTAATGTTGCGAAGCATAGGTGAAGACGGAGACACTGGCTGTAAAGTCACACTTCGGGTACTGTTGCATATGAATATAATTTCCTTGTTGTTAAATTTCGTAATCAATGATGCCTATCCCTAGTTCAGATGGGAGGTTGAATTAATTTTTCTACTTCAATGTATATACCTGGGTACAGATGGAGGATAACCTTATGGTGGTTATAGATTAGGTGTAAAACCTAACCAGGTAAGAACTGAGAAAAACGGAGTAAAGAGGAGTTCTAAGTGCAATATTTAAGGAGAATATATCGGTAAAGGTGATTGACCTAACGGATAAGGATTAATAAGTCGATTCTGCAATGTTTGAGGACTAGTTGCACCGAAAGGGTAAGCTAAGAAAGAATATTAATAGGTTAACAGAGGGGCCGTAGTACCGCTTGGATATCATATTAAGAAATGTGGTAAAGGAAAGGGCCTTAGACGTTTTAGTGTATAAAATTATTTTTGTAAATTCTAATTCGCCAAATTAGATGAAAGAGACTATTCGTACAGAAAGGAGGTGGAGACTCCTATGAGTACAAACAATATTTATTATGTAGATATGAAAAAAAGATTTGAAAATTTCCAGAATAATAGAATAGATATGCGTAAACTGCACGAATTAGTTTGCTCGGAAGAGAATGTTATGTTAGCAGTAAGACAATTAGGGAAAAGTAAAGGTCGTATGACAAAAGGCCCTGATGGCTCAAACTATGATACTTTAACGGAACGATGTTTTTGTGAACTAGCAGTAATAGTTAGAGAGAGACTATATAACAAGAAAATGGATTATGTAAAACGTGTGTATATTCCTAAGGGGAATGGAAAGAGAAGACCAATAGGTATTTGCAGTGTGTGGGACAAACTAGTTGAGAAATGTATACAATTAGTTCTAGAACCGTACTGCGAAACTAAATTTGTTCCTAGTTCATTTGGATTTAGGGAGCAAGTATCTACACATAATGCAATAGCTAAAGTTAAAAATCAATGCACAACTATGCCTTATGTATTATCAGTTGATATGGAAGACTATTTTGGAACATTAGATGCTGATGTAATGTATAGAGAGTTATGGAGTATCGGTATTAAAGATAAAGTGATTTTGAATTATATATATCGTTTCATTAAAAAAGGATACTTTGAAAAAGGGTGTAAGATATATGACCCTAAAGGAAGTGCACAAGGAAGTATATTAGGACCTTTACTATCTAATATTTATTTGCATAGATTTGACGTTTGGTTAAGAGACCAAGGTGATGATTGGCATGATAAGAGTACGAAAAAGTTTGTTAATAGTAATGGTAACTGTAGAAGAAATATGAGATATACTAATTTGAAAATTGGTATTCATGTAAGATATGCTGACGATAGTGCGCCACGAAAGCGTGGTAATCAACTCGCAAGAGTTGATTAATATAGCTGTGCTATACAGATGATGGAGGAAGGTCCTCCGAAATCGCCATGCAGGTGGAGATTTCAAACTACCTTAAGGTGCTGTAATCAAAAGTTATGGTGCTTAGCGTTAAGGAAAAGGCAGAGGTAAATCTGTCAAGTATGTACTAAAGAGATGAACGAGCATGTGAATCACTTACGAAAATGTCGAAAGCGTAGAGACTCCATCAAAACCAGGGGGTAGTCGTTAACTTGGGATAAGCCTAGAGGAAACCTGTTTACTGGCTAGGCGGTGGGCGGCATAAAGGTGGCATGACTTTAGTATGGGCATTTGTATGGAACGTGGGAACCTACGGCTTGATGTTAAGAGAGTATTTCAAGCAGAAGAACTGTGAGAAAAGAGTATCGATGCAAGCATAGGGGCAGATTGGGTCGTAGTAGTGAAGAAACTTCTGTAATGGAAGTGGAGCAAAGGACTTCAAGTTATTCAGTTTCAGAAATAAGTCAACTTTGAAAAGGAGGAGGAGCTTATGATGGAAACAAAGCCGTTTAATATTTCTAAAAGAGCTGTAGTTACAGCTTACGAAAAGGTGAAAGCAAACAAGGGAACATATGGAGTTGATGGACAGTCAATTGAAGATTTTGAAAAGAACTTGAAAAATAATCTATATAAAATCTGGAATAGGATGTCATCAGGAAGTTACTTTCCCCAACCTGTAAAAGCAGTTGCAATTCCAAAGAAAAGTGGAGGAACTAGATTACTAGGGATACCGACTGTTGAGGATAGAATTGCACAAATGCTAGTTAAACTATACTTTGAACCAGAAGTAGAGACTATGTTTTATGAGGATTCCTACGGATATAGACCTAATAAATCTGCAATACAGGCACTTGATGTTACAAGAAAAAGGTGTTGGAGGAAAGATTGGGTCCTTGAATTTGATATAAAGGGACTATTTGATAATATCAAACATGACATTTTAATTAAAATGGTAAAAAAACATACAAATGAAGAATGGATTATTCTATATATTCAAAGGTGGTTAACTGCACCATTTCAAATGGAAACGGGAAAACTAGTGCCAAGAATCTCTGGAACTCCGCAAGGGGGTGTCATAAGTCCAGTACTTGCGAATCTGTTTTTACATTATGTGTTTGATGATTTTATAACAAAAGAATTCAAAACAATTCCGTGGGCAAGATACGCAGATGATGGAATAGCACACTGTGTATCCCTAAAACAGGCTAAATATCTACAAAGACGGTTGCAAGAAAGGTTCGAAGAATACGGATTGCAACTGAACCTTGATAAAACAAAGATTGTATACTGTAAAGATGATGATAGAAAGGGAGATTATCCAAATATATCATTTGACTTCCTAGGGTATACATTTAAGCCTAGAGGCGCAAAAAGTAAATATGGAAAGTATTTTACAAGTTTCTTACCAGCGATAGCAGATAATGCAAAGAAAAGAATTAGGAAAGAAGTAAGAAGTTGGAGAGTACAGTTGAAGGTAGATAAAGACTTGTGGGATATATCAAGTATGTTTAATAAAAAGATACAGGGGTGGATTAACTATTATACACATTTCTATAAAACGGAAATGTATTCAGTATTAAGATATATCAATAATGCTTTAGTAAAATGGGTTCGAAGAAAGTATAAGAAACGAAAACATAAACGAAGAGCAGAATATTGGTTGGGAAGTATTGCGAAAAGAGATAGAAATTTGTTTGCACACTGGAAAATGGGAATATTACCAACGACTGAATGATGGGAGCCGTATGAGCTGAGAGGTTCACGTACGGTTCTGAGAGAAACTAAGGGTGAAGTTCCCTTGGTTTACTTACTTACTTATACTTTGTGAAAGTAAATATCACGCTGAAAAATTTAAATATAGCGTAAATAGGTACTTAACAAAGAACTTGAAATTGAAAATCAATCAAAATAAGACGAAAATATATGATTTGAATAATGATAAAATGAAATATCTAGTATATAACTTTAGTTTAAGGAAAGTGAATAATAAATATAATAAGACTAGAAATATGCATTGTGTCAATGACTTACCAGAAGATAAAGCAGATATAATTGTTAATGAATGTAGAAAAAAGTTGAGTAAGATTAAGAAAGAACCTAAATATGAAAACATAATGGCTTGGAATATCTATATAATAGGGTTACATAACTATTTTAGAGGGATGAATGAATTTAACGAAAGCTTTGGAGAGCTAGGATGGCGGATTTACAAGAAATTTTATAACACAATGGAGGATAAAACTACATTTACAACTAATCAAGAATTTAAGGATAACTTTATGAATGGAAAATATAATAGTTGGGGTAAAACTGGATACTATTTGTATGGAAGTAGTAAAATTCCTATAGTGCAGATAGGTTGGGCTAATTGGGATAGTAATCTAACACATGCTATTAGAGGTAAAGTAACTAGGCCTAACCCATATGATTATGGAGAAAAGAAAAATCATAAACCTGGAGTTTCACTGGAAGATATAAAATATCTAGTAGAAAATGCGAAGTGGTCAAATGAGAGCAGTAAGTATTGTGAGTTTAGAATTAGCAAATATAGTAGTTGCAAAGGTAAAAGCTATTTGTCGGGCGATTTTGTGTCTGTTGAAGAATATCATTGTCACCATAAAACACCACGTGGTAAAAACGGCAAAGATGCGTTTGATAACTTGTGTGTATTAAGTGTAGAAGAACATAGGATACTACATAGTAAAACTCCCGAAAGACTATTAACAATAGTAAATAAAAAATTTCATAAAAGAGTTAAAGAATTGATTGATTTAGTAGCTTAGAAATAAGCAATATAAATATGTTGGAAATTCATAGAAACGTTGGAAAGCTGTATGCGATGAAAGTCGCCCGTACAGTTTGGGAGAGGGGAAAAGGCCGAGGTAAAAATATCGGAGCTTTACCTATTCTCATGGTAACCCAGCAGTGAATGGTATTGAGCTTCGAAAAGTTGGTCAATATTTTTTAAAACATTCAATTATCGATTTATACACAATAATCCCGTATGTGTTGGTACCTTCATTATTATTTACGTTTGTAGATAAAATTTTTTTGGATGAAAAATATAAAAACAGAAACGATTTGCGTAAAAAACAGTCATAAGACAGTGAGTCCTATTTTAACGACATTTTAGAAGGAAGTCCCACTTATATAAGTGGGAGCTACATACATTAACAAACAGAAAACTCCAGTGGGAGTATAAATATCCTTCTGAAGTCGTCAATGCAGCTTCTGTGAAGCTGTTTCAGCTCCGCAGGAGATAATTTAATGAAGCATAAAGCAAAAATAGGGAAAGCCAGGGAGAAGAACTATTCGAAATATAGTGTATATAGTATTATACTAATGCTAAAAATACCTTAGAGGAGGGAATAAAAAATGGCATTTTTACAAGTGAGATTTGCTTCAAAAGCCTTAAAAAGAGATGTTACTTTCAATGCTCTTATACCAATTGATACAATGGAAATACCAGAGCAAGAAATAATTAAGAAAAAACCAATGAAAGCGCTGTATCTCTTGCATGGGTTAACTGGAAATTACACTGATTGGGTTTGTAGTAGTAAAATTGAGGAACTATCTTTAAGACACAATATCGCAGTGTTTATGCCCTCTGGAGAAAATAATTTTTATTTAGACGATGTTGATAAAGGCGAATTGTTTGGTGAATTCGTTGGAAATGATTTAGTGGAATTTACACGCAGGATATTTCCGTTATCAAGGAAAAGAGAAGATACATTTATAGGTGGGTTATCTATGGGTGGATATGGAGCAATTCGAAATGGATTAAAATATTGTGACAACTTTAGCCGTATAATTGCATTATCTTCTGCTATAGTTACATACAATATTGCTGGAGCTTCTAGTGATTTTAAGGACGAAGTTCGTGACTATAAATTTTATACTAGAGTATTTGGTGATCTGAATCAACTTTTGGGTAGTGATAAAGATCCAGAGGCGCTTATTATTAAATTGAAGAAGAAAAATGCTCCAATTCCTAAAATATATATGGCGTGCGGTACAAACGACTTTCTGTTAGATGTAAATCATAAATATCGTGATTTTTTAATTTCAGAAAATATAGATGTAACATATGTAGAAAGTCGTGGCAGCCATACATGGGATTTTTGGAATGAATATATTGAAAAAGGAATCAGATGGGCAGTTAAAAATAAGTAAATAAATTGTTGTATTGCTTTTTACTATCAGGAGTGGTACGGTTAGATTGATTTTAAATTAACAAAGTTATCGTTCTGAATGCACGAGGGTTCGTCCCGAATGAGAAGGCGAGAGAATAGTTGGTATATTCCAAAGAACATACCTTTATTGGTTGTACCTTTGGTTTTAACGTACTATCCTTGTGCCTTTTCGGGTGCAGGGGTTTTTTTAATTGTTTAAAAGAAAGGATGTTGCCAATGGAAACAAGAATTGCTCTAATTGGAATTATCGTTGAAAACACAGATGCGGCTCCAAAGCTTAACTCTATTCTACACGAATACAGAGAATACATAGTAGGAAGAATGGGAGTACCATATCTGAAACGCAATATTTCGGTAATAAGTATCGTTGTGGATGCGCCGAATGATGTTATCAGTGCCCTGTCAGGTAAGCTTGGAATGCTACCAAATGTAAACATAAAAACGATTTATTCTAAGGCGCCACCTATAGCGAAGCAGTAAAAGGATGATTAAATTAAGGATTAAAAGAGTTTGAAAATTTATAAATAATAAATAATAAAAGGAGTTTATGCTATGTATGATAATAAGTCTAAAAATGCAACTGAGTTTATTGATGACGATGAAATTCTATCTACCCTTGCTTATGCTCGAGAAAATAAAAGGAATCGTGAGCTAATTGATAGTCTGATAGAACGTGCAAAAGACTGTAAGGGTCTAACACATAGGGAGGCAGCAGTACTTCTTGAATGTGATTTGGAAGATGAAAAAGAAAAAATGTTCAAACTGGCAAAAGAGATTAAGCAGAAGTTTTATGGTAATCGTATTGTTATTTTTGCTCCACTATATCTTTCGAACTATTGCGTAAATGGTTGCGTATATTGTCCATATCACGCTAAAAATAAAACAATATCCCGTAAAAAACTTACGCAAGAAGAAATAGCGCAAGAGGTTATAGCACTTCAGGATATGGGACACAAGCGATTGGCTTTAGAATCAGGAGAAGACCCTGTGAACAATCCAATTGAATATATCCTTGAAAGTATAAAGACCATTTATAGTATTAAGCATAAAAATGGAGATATCCGACGCGTCAATGTCAATATTGCTGCAACTACAGTGGAAGAATATAAGAAACTTAAGGATGCGGGCATAGGTACCTACATACTTTTCCAGGAAACTTATAACAAAAAAAGTTATGAGGAGTTGCACCCAACAGGACCGAAACACAATTATGCATATCATACTGAAGCTATGGATCGTGCCATGGAAGGCGGTATTGATGATGTTGGAATCGGAGTTTTATTCGGTTTAAATATGTACCGTTATGACTTTGTTGGACTACTCATGCATGCAGAGCATTTAGAGGCATCTATGGGTGTGGGTCCACATACAATTAGTGTTCCACGCATTTGCCCTGCTGATGATATTGACCCAAATGCGTTTTCAAATTCAATCTCAGATGAGATGTTCGAAAAAATTGTGGCTATTATTCGTATCGCTGTTCCATACACTGGCATGATTGTTTCCACCCGTGAATCGAAAATAACTCGTGAGCGTGTGCTGGAACTGGGAATATCTCAGGTAAGCGGAGGCTCATGCACCAGTGTTGGCGGATATTCGCAGAATGAAACGGAAGAAGATAACTCGAAGCAATTTGAAGTAACCGATACCCGAAAATTGGATGAGATTGTAAACTGGCTTTTGGAATTTGGGTATATTCCAAGCTTTTGCACCGCCTGTTATAGAGAAGGACGCACAGGTGACCGTTTTATGAGCCTTGTAAAGTCAGGTCAAATTGGAAACTGCTGTCAGCCAAATGCACTAATGACACTTAAAGAATATTTAGAGGATTATGCTTCACTTGATACCAAGAAAAAGGGCGAAATGGTAATTGAAAATGAGATTCCTAATATACAAAATGAAAAGGTTCGTGCAATTGCAATAGAGCATTTAAAAGAGCTTAAGGAAGGAAAGCGAGATTTCCGTTTCTAATATTACAAAAAAGATATAGCAAAGTTTTGCTATATCTTTTTTAATGTTATGGGTCTATACAGGTATTTCTATTAGTAAGTCTGAACCATCAGTATAAGAATTCATATATAGCATTTTATATACTATAGGATTATAGTACTAAACAATTATAGGGATTTTGTAAGGATTTGAAATATAAAAGAAAACGAATTCATTGGAAATATCTATTATAATGTAAATAATTATATTATAATAGATATTAACAAAGATTAAATATTAAAAGGTTTTAAATATTAATGTATGTTGAGAGGGGATATTTATGTATGATGTAATTATTATAGGAGCAGGAGTAGTAGGAGCAGCTATAGCAAGGGAACTTTCAAGATATAATCTAAAAATAGGTGTTTTAGAAAAAGAAGATGATGTTGCAACTAAAGCATCAAAAGCAAATAGTGGCATAGTTCATGGTGGGTATGCTGCAAAGCACGGTACATTAAAAGGGCAATTATGCGGAAAAGGAAACAAAATGTATAGAAGTCTTGAGAAAGAATTAAATTTTGGATACAGACAAACAGGAGCTTTAGTGATTGGATTTAATGAAGGTGACGAGGCGAAAATTACTGAGCTTTATGAAAATGGTCTAAAATTAGGGTGCAATGATTTAGAGGTGATAAGAGGAGAGAGACTAAAAGAAATAGAGCCACACTTAAATAGTGAAGTAAGTGTAGCACTTTATGCTAAAAGCGTAGGGGTAGCGTCTCCTTATGAATTTACAATTGCATTAGTAGAAAATGCTATAACTAATGGGGTAGAACTTAAGCTTGAAAATGAAGTAATATCCATAGAAAAATTAGAAGATAAGTTTATTGTACATACTAACAAGGAGGATATTCAAGCAAGATATATTATAAATGCTGCTGGGATGCATAGTGATAATATATCTAACATGGTAGGGATTTATGATTTTAAAATAACACCAAAGAGAGGTCAATATATTTTAATGGGAAAAGATCAAGGTCACCTTGTAAATACTGTTATTTTTCAAGTGCCTACAGAAAAAGGGAAAGGGATATTAGTAGCTACCACTTATCATGGCAATTTTATGATAGGACCTAATGCAGAAGAAGTGAGTAATGGAGATGATGTGTCAACTACCGCTGAAACTTTAAAATATGTCATTATGGCGGCTAGAAAGTCCATACCTGATTTTAATGTGCGAGGCGCATTAACTACTTTTTCAGGGATAAGGGCTAGTAGCAATACGGGGGATTTTATCATTGAGGAAAGCAGGGTTAAAGGATTTATTAATGTGGCTGGGATAGATTCTCCAGGACTTACATCATCGCCAGCAATTGCTGAGATGGTGGTAGAAATACTTAAGAATTCAGGAATAAATCTTGTACAGAATAATAATTTTAATCCTTATAGAGAAGGAATAATAGTAAAAAAGGATAATAGTTTTGATGGAACAGTTAATCATGAAGATAAAGCAAAAAATATAATATGCAGATGTGAGCAGGTTACAGAGTCAGAGATTGTAGATGCTCTTCATAGAAATATACCAATTAACTCTATAGATGCGATTAAAAGACGTACAAGGGCAGGAATGGGAACTTGCCAAGGGAATTTCTGTAAATCTAAAGTTAGAAGTATAATAGCAAGAGAACTGAATATTTGCGAAGATAAAGTGAGTGTGCGAGGCAAAAGTGCTTCTAAACCACCTGTTAGAGCAGAAATAAATTTGATTAGGAAATTTAGACCTTAGCAAAGGATGATAAAGTAACAAAATACAACCTTAAATATTATTATTTACAATTATCAATTGATATGCTAAAATTATTTATTATATCAAGACTTTGATTCTATTTATATGATTTATGGAGGAGCTCAATGACAAAAGGACAAATTGAAGCGAAATTAAGCGAAGCAATTAGTAAATTTGAGATTGAACACATGGGTAGAGGTCCAGAAAAAATTCGGACAATCATATTTCAAGATTTAATATTAGTAAGACTTAAAGGATTTTTAAGTAAATCAGAAAAAAGCTTGGCTCAAAGCAAGGAAGGCGTCGATTTAATTAAAAGACTGAATATTGCTTTGTTTGAGAATGCAAGAGAAAATTTGGAAGAAACTATAAAATCTATAATTGATGTTAATATAGTAAGTACTTATTCTGATGTGAGTACCAAAACAGGTGAAAAAATTATAGCTATAATTGTAGACCAAGATATTGAAGAACGATTAATAAAATAATTATGGAAGATGCATTGAAGGGTCAATGACCAGTCAAGGGGTAAGCCAATAACAATAACTCTGAGTGAGGAGTTTTTGTTATTGGCTTTTTTATTGATTTTAATTTTAGAGAAGTATTATAAAAGACGAAGGGAATGATAATATGAAATTTAAGCAAAGGTGGATATATGTGATTTTGGGAATTATAATTATGATGTGCTTAGGCACTGTATACTCATGGAGTGTTTTTAGGATTCCAATTGAAAAGGCTTTTAATATAGGATCTACTCAAAGTGGCTTTCCTTACATGGTTTCTTTAGCAGCTTATTCATTTTTTATGTTTATAACTGGAAAATATTTAGAAAAATACAGTCCAAGAATGATTATTTCTATGGGCGCACTTCTTGTAGCATTAGGATGGATATTATCTGCATATGCACCAAATATATATATTTTAACTGTAACATATGGGGTAATAATTGGCGCTGGCGTAGGTATAGCATATGGAGCTCCGATGACGGTAGTAGCAAAATGGTTTCCAGAAAAAAAAGGCTTAGTAGTAGGTATTGTATTAATAGGATTTGGTTTGTCACCACTTATAACAGCTCCACTTGCAAGAAATTTAATAGAAAGTTATGGAATAACAAAAGCTTTCCTTATATTAGGTGTATCTTTTGGGGTAATAATACCTTTGCTTTCGTATCCATTTAGATATCCGTCTGAGGTGGAAAGTAAAAGTCTTGAAACAACTTCAAGCACAAAAATTCATATGAATGGTACGAATACTGCTAAAATGATTAAATCAAAAAACTTTAAAGGGCTATATGTAAATTTTATGATTGGATCAATGATTGGACTAATGTTAATTGGAATGACAAGTAATGTTGGTGTAGAACTAATAAAGCTATCCCCCAAAACAGTAGCTTTATTAATGATCGTATTTGCAGTTTTTAATGGAATAGGTAGACCTATATTTGGATTGATTACGGATAAGTACTCGTCTAAAAATGCCATGCTAATTTCTTACGCACTAATTATTATTGCAGCATTATTAATGCTAGTGGCAAATGAAGGTAGTTTAGCATTATTTAGTATAGCGTTTTCGATATTTTGGTTTAATCTTGGAGGATGGTTAGCTATAGCGCCTACTTCAACTATTGATATGTATGGAACAAAACATTATAGTGAGAATTATGGTGTTGTGTTTACGGCATATGGTATAGGAGCCATTATCGGGGTGTTAGTTTCGGGACTTCTAATGGATATCCTTGCGAATTATAATTATATCTTTTATTTTATAATTGGTTTATGTATTATGGGTATTCTTTCATCTCAAAGAATGATTAAAACATAATCTAACACAATTGCTGATTTTAGTGGGCTAGAGTTAAGAAATGAGTGATAGTAATTTCAAAGTTATTATATTTAATGCTACGTAATATTATATTACGTAGCATTAAATATAATACAGTAAACTTCATGATGAACAGAATAATGTATTAGTATAATTTTTGGTTGAAGAAAAACCTGAAGTAGGTAGTAGATATATTTTGAGGTTAATTTAGAACTTTGGTTATAGCTAACTTTGATAATCGTTTTAAAGGTAGAAGTCCAATAATTACACAGGTGATAATGGTTTCCACACTTAGGTATGAACCGTTATATAAAAGGGAGTATAAATAAACAGAAGTTCCCTTTGGAGCATAGCTTCCGAAGAACACTACTCCAGATATGAAATGGCATGCAAATCTAGCTAGCATTGCTACGACTACGCCAATAAGTATGCCCTTAGTATCACGTGATCTAAAGTAACCAACTATTCCAATAGCCATAAAAGGAAGCGGATAATCAAATAGTACTTGCACTGGATGGAGTGCGAAGGGCTCTACTAAAAAATTAATAATTCCGAATAAAAAACCTGTTAAAAAACCAACTTCAGGACCATAAAATAAAGATGCAAGTATGATTGGAACCATGCTTCCAGCAGTAATTCTACCACCTTGTGGTAATTTTAGAATTGTAATAAACTGCAATACAGTAGATAATGCAAGAGATATACCAACTAAAGTTATCATCTGCGTAGTAAATTTAATTTTCCTAACTTTCAAAACTGCAAAGATTAATAAGAGAACTCCCAATAGTGCAAAAAGATTAATGGGAGTTTTTGTAATTTCAGCGATTCTTTCGTTAAAAGTCATTTTATAGCCTCCATGTATTGTGCTACAGAAGTATTATGGTAAAAACAAAAAAAACTATATTCACAAAAGGAATATAGTTAATGTACTTATACATCATAACCGCTTTCCTCCGCTGGTATTATCCAGATCAGGTATAAGGGTCAATGAATTAAATATTCATATCTCAGCCATTAGGCACCCCTAGCACATATATTATTATTATTATCATTTAATTATATAGCAATATATTATATTTTACAACCGGTTTTAAATATTTAATATATAAGCCTTATGCATAGCCTATCAATTATTGTAGTGAGGGAAGCAGTTAATTTTAAATTTACAAATCGGAGGGGGAAATAATAAAATAAAGAAAATACCGGAAAAGATTGATTTTATAATCTGGATGGTATAAAGTTAATAAATGTAAGGTGATCAATTTAGCATTAGGGTTACAAAATACCCAGGGAATTTATTATTAAGGGGTTTTGTATTAGGTGATCAAGATTAAAAAATAATATGTGTTTCCAAAAAATACATACAAGGAGGTTATTATGAGAAAAAAAATATTTTTAATATTTACACTCATTATTTTAATGTCTCTTTTAGGCTGTTCAAGATCTAAGACTGCTACAATAAAAAAAACTGCCCCAGTTATACCAAGCACTGTAGTTGAACCCATTAAACCGGCTGAACCAGCTCAAACCTCTTCGATACCCGCTTTTGACAAGACTGCTGTTATGAAGGCTTCAGGAAAGAGCGTTCCAGTTTTAATGTACCACTCAATTGCTTACGAAAAAGATAATCCTATCCGTCTTCCTGCTAAAAAATTAGAGGAGCAATTTAAATATTTAAAAGATAATGGTTATTACACTATTACACTTACTGATTTATATGATTATCTTATTAAGGATATACCAATACCTGAAAAATCTGTAGTTCTTACTTTTGATGATGGGTATGAAGATAATTATACGGATATGTTCCCTGTTTTGAAAAAATATAATTTTAAAGCAACAATTTTTGTTATTACTGCTAGCATTGATAAAAGTCCTAACTATTTGACTTCTAAACAACTTGTAGAGATGGAGAAATATGGAGTAGAAATAGGAAGTCATACCGTAAAGCATGAAAATTTAAAAGAGATGCCTAAGGATAAACAACTAGAAACTTTAGTTAAATCTAAAAAAGATTTAGAAAAAATATTAAATAAACAAATAAAATTCTTTTCCTACCCTTATGGCGGATACAGCAAAACTTCAATTGAGGCCGTGCGCGAAGCTGGTTACACAATGGCTTTCAGCACTGACGGCAGATGGTCTTCCAAAAATGACGGTATACTTTCATTACATAGAGTATATATAAGTTCATTCCATGATAGGGAAGAATTTAAAAAACGAATTTCTAATACAAATTAAAAGTCGGGTCCCTAAGTTACTAGGGGCCCGCTTTTATATATGTTATTCTAGGTACACCAAATTGTAAGGTGTCTCCTGATAAACATAATAATTTAACCAGTTTAAAAAAAGCAAACTTGAGTGACCTCTCCATTTTACGATAGGCGTTTTTAATGGATCGTCTTTTGGATAATAATTTTCTGGAACATTTATATTTAATCCGTTTGCTATATCCCTGTCATATTCGTTTTTTAACGTTAATGGATCATACTCTGAATGCCCGGTTATAAAAATTTGGCGTCCCTTTTTTGCTGATACAATGTAAATTCCTGATTCCTCAGATTCTGATAAAATTTCAAGCTCATCTATTTTATCAATATCAACTTTTCTTATTTCAGTATGTCTTGAATGTGGAACATAAAATTCATCGTCAAATCCACTCAAAAGTTTAACATTTTGTTTTGTTATTTTATGTTTAAATACTCCAAATACTTTACTATCAAGTTTATGTTTTTGCACTCCGTAATGATAATGAAGTCCTGCTTGAGCACCCCAACAAATATGTAAGGTAGAGTATACATTGTGAACACTCCATTCCATAATTTTTTTTAGTTCATCCCAGTAATCCACTTCTTCAAAGGGAACACTTTCAATTGGGGCTCCCGTTATTATCATTCCATCAAATTTAGAATTCTTTATTTCTTCAAAAGTATTATAAAATTTAATTAAATGTTCCTGCGATATATTTTTACATGCATGGCTTGCTGGGTGAAGAAGAACTATATCAATCTGTAGTGGAGAGTTCCCAAGGAGTCTTAAAATTTGCGTTTCAGTATCGATTTTTGTTGGCATAAGGTTTAAAATCACAATTTTTAAAGGCCGAATATCTTGGTGAAATGAACAGTGCTCTGTAATAGTAAAAATGTTCTCTTTATTTAAAGTTTTAAATGCTGGGAGATTGTCAGGTATTTTTATTGGCATTTACATCCTCCTTGTAATAAGGCATTTTCTAAAAAAAAGCTGCTTTCCTATAAGGAAAGCAGCATGATTAACTTTAATAAACAATAAAATTGTATCATAAAATTTGCTATCGTCCTTATCTTTCAGATTTTATAATCTGATGGAATTGACACCATTGCACTCCACTTAAGAATGCTGGTTGTCGGGCATCATCGGGCCAGTCCCTCTGCCGCTCTGGATAAGTTGTATTCAGTTGTTATTGCTTAGTATATTACTCATAAAAGTAATTGTCAATAGTTAAAAATGTCTTAATTTTATTTTTGACAATATTGCACATATGTGTTACTATTGCTACCGTCCATCGTAGGGTATATAGATAATTATATGCTTGATAAGATGGTTGGATAAAGCCAACTGCCTTATCCAGCATTTTTTTATTTTAGGAGGAAGTCAGTTGGAACTATCATTTGTATATTCTACATGAAATCAGGTAAATGGAATAATAATAATAATAATAATAATAATAATAATATTATTTGTTGAGGAAATTATTTGATTTTAATGTGAAAATTAAAAAGATGATTTCTGTCAATAATACAGAAATCATCTTTTTAATTCAGCATAGACTTATTTAAAATTCTTATTTACAAATGGTATGTTTTTTATTCAAATATTTTTTTTCATAGCTGCTATACATTACCCAGGCGACAGCCGCAAAGAATATTGGACCAGCTATACTCCAAAGTGTTATAGCTAATTTTCCTTCCAGTGCTGGTTGTATTATTGAGAAGAAATTTGCAAAGCCAACAGTGAACATAACTATTATTGTCCATATTAAAGCACTCTTGTCGGTTTTGAATATTTCAAAAGGCTTGATAATATCTTTATTTTTCTTAAATGGTGCAAAAGCAAAAGCTATAAACATGTATGGAAGAGTCATAGCTACGTTTGTCATTGCTACTAACACAACGAAAAAACCAGACATATTCTCTCCACCAAAGGATACAAGAGCAATCATAACACAAACTATTACAGCTTGAATCCACATAGCCCTTTGAGGCATTCCGTTTTTCATTTCTGCCATTTTTCCAGGCCATAATTTAGCTGGAGTACCTTCAATTAATTGTTTTAGTGGTGAAAACATTAATGTAAAGAATGCACCGGCTAAAGCTAAGAACATTGAAATTCCAACGAATCTAGCTACTCCATGCGCCATAGCCATGCTCGTTGCTTCGCTTGCACCGAATGCACTACCAAGAGAATATCCTAGGTTGCTCATTACCACATAACCAACATTACCTAAGTGAACGCCGTTGCCAGTCATAACCTTTGACCAGTTAGTAAATATACCAACAAGGAATATTCCAAGTGCGTATCCAACTGAGATAATAATTGCTGAAATAACAACACCCTTAGGGAAGTTTTTTTCAGCATTTTCTGTTTCGTCAACTAGTCCTCCGACAACTTCGATACCACCATAAGCAAATATAGCAAATACTACGAAAGCAAATGATGAAATCATATTTCCGCTATAAGCAGGATCTGGCGAAGATATGAATGAATTAAGCCCAACTATTGGCTGAGCTAACTGGCCATGATTTCCTATAAGGACTAGTAGTGATCCGACTAATAAGACTACGTTTAACAATGCAACTGCAGTGCCACCTAGTGAAGTTACCTTCTTAATTTTATCTAATCCCTTAGTTGATATAACTGTAACAAATATTATCCAAAGTATTCCAAGTAGTCCGAGAGTTTTAGGGCCAGTTAATCCAGTTATTCCAAATAAGGCCCAAGTCTGTGTTGTATCTTTACCAAATATTGCATTTGATATTGGGACCCATACTCCTGATGCAACGTTAACCATCCAGATTACATAAGATGCGTACCACATAAACGTTGCCATAAAAGCAAATTTGGCTCCCACTGATTTTTCCATCCATGAGTAGATTCCACCTTTTTCGTCCTTGAAAGCTGCACCAAACTCAGCTAGCATGAAAGCAAAAGGAATAAAAAATGTTATTCCTGATAAGATATACCATGGTATGGCAGCATATCCCATTTTATAAAATGATCTGGGGATGTTGTTAAAGCCATAAACTGAAGTGAAAATCATTAAAACTAATGATACCAATGTTAAATGTTTAGTATTTTTAACTTTTTCTGACATGTTTTTTCCCCCTTTAATGTAGACGATTTAATTTACTTTACTAATATCATTATATAACAATTTCCAGAAAATTCAATGGCAAAAAAATAAATTTCAGTTAATAATTAGGAATTAGTAGAATGTATACTATAGTGCTTAGGTAAATAGTGCATAAGGTAAGAAAAGAGGATATAATAAAGGAAGCTTTGAAACTATCGTTTTATTGTAAATCCATTTAAATAAAGGGGAAAATGATGATAAAAACAAATGCTATGCGAATTTTAGATAAAGTGAATGTAGAATACAATGTTATAACTTATGATATCAAAGATGATAAAATAGATGGAGTGTCTGTGGCAAATAAGATAGGTAGAGATGAAAAGTATGTCTATAAAACTTTAGTGACACATGGAATTTCTAAAAATATTTATGTAATTGTAATTCCAGTTAGAGAAGAAATAGACTTTAAGAAAGTAGCTAAAGTAACTAACGAGAAAAGAATAGAAATGTTAGATTTAAAGGATCTTCAAAAGGTTACAGGATATGTTAGAGGGGGGTGTTCCCCTATAGGTATGAAGAAACAGTATAAAACATTTATTGATAAAAGTGCTCTCGAAATAGAAACGATAATTGTAAGTGCTGGAAAAATAGGAGTTCAAATAGAAATTAACGCAAATTTATTAAAGAATATTGTGGAGGGTGAGTTTGCTTTTTTAGTAAAGTAAACTAACAATTATTCCATGATGAATTAAGTGAAGCACCTCAATTATCGCTGAACCAAGCGCTATGATTTATTAAGTAACTTTTATTAATTAAACAATATTTTTTATTATTCTACAAGGGTTTCCAACAGCGATAACATTAGCTGGAATATTTTTTGTAACCACGCTACCAGAACCTATTACGCTATTATCTCCAATAGTTACACCAGGATTTATTATAGATCCACCGCCAATCCATACATTATTTCCTATAGTTACAGCTTTTGTATAATCAGCATTTTTGGGCCTTAATTTGGGATCAATCAAATGAGTTGCAGTAAATATGCTTACATTAGGAGCACATAATACATCATGTCCAATTTTTACAAGCCCATCATCTAAAATCAAAAAATTAAAATTGGCATAGAAATTTTCTCCAATTTCAATATTAGTGCCATAATCACAATGAAGGGGAGGTTCTATTTCAAAATTCTCTCCTATTTTTCCAAATAGTTTTTTAATAATATTTATTCGCTGGATTGTTTCCTCGGGGTCAGTATTATTATATAATTTTGTAAGATGTCTAGCTTTATTTCTTAAGAGCACTAAATCTTTATCATAGGCATTATATATTTCACCATTTAGCATCTTTTGTTTTTCACTCATTTTATACACTCCTTATTCTATATACTTAGTAAGTATGAGTATAACATAGTAGAGTAAACAGTAGAATTAAAGAGTCAATAAAGCTTAATATAGAAAGTAAAGTGTTTAGAAATGGAACTATGTGATATGTCTTTAAAGCATATGGTAGATATCGAGAATAAGGGGGGTGTTTCACAAAAATTTGGAATGGAAATTATGGAAAAATAAACATGGAAGAACAAAAAAAACTAAGTCACTTAGATTATTTATGTGACTTAGTCTAATTATATGATTTTGCTTGAATCTAAGTAAAAAATTATTTTTTTACATTGTCTTTGTCGGTCATAGGCATCATTTTATGCATATGCATCATACACATCATGCACATCATATGCATCATGTGCATCATACAGTTCTGCATCATAGGATCCATTGACGTCATTTGATTCATAGGCATCATCGACATCATAGGATTCATTTGATTCATATGCATCATAGGATTCATTGGCGTCATTTGACTCATAGGCATCATCGGCATCATAGAATCCATTTGATTCATTGACATCATAGGGTTCATTTCATTCATATCTTTACCATTCATTGAATAATTTTTCATAAAATTCTCCTTATAAAAGTTATATATAATATATTATTATGTAAAATAACATTTTATGTTACTGATTTTTGTAGTTATAAACATAGTTTATAATTAATCTTTATTGTTTTGTATAACCTTTATTGTGAATGTCTAAAGACAAATACATACCAAACAAAGATTCATAAATTAATTCAATAAAGATGAAGTGTTTAATAATTGACAAGTCAACAAAATTTCGTTGCAATAAGGTTGACTTGTCAATTAATTTAAAAAAATGGATAGAAGGGGGTGTAAAATTTGAAGGAAGATATTATGTATTTGATCAAACTCAAGTAATAAATCAGCTAACTAATTAATTGGTTAGCTGATTTATTTATATTTTATACTATTTTTTTAATTCTGATTTTCCAGTCAATTTACTTTTAGCATCCATTTTGAATGTAGATTTAGCTTCATCAGTAGTAAAATATACATTTCCGTCAACAGTAGCATCTTTTAACTGAAAGTTATTTGCAGAAACATAAAGATCACCTTTGAAAGTCCCATGTTCTATACTGCCGTTAGCACTATTAATAGTTAATTTTGGCACAGTTAAAGTGAATCTAGCAGTTATGTTTTTATTTTCATCTTGGCTGTAGAGAGCTATCTTACGTTGTATAATATCTTTGCCACTATCATCTTTTTTACCGTTTTTATACTCACCATCAACTACAAGCTCTTTATCAATAGCTAAATCCTTTGTTATTGCAATAATCCATGTCCCCTTGCTACTTATAGACTTTTCAAAAGCAGCTGAAGTATTTACTATTGAAGCTGTGGTTACTACATTTGGAGTTGTTTCTGGTGGTGTTGTTTGTTTTGGGATCGCAGGTTGCTTAGCGCATCCTACAAACAATACAGTTAATAGAGCTGATGTTAATAATACAATTTTTGATTTCATGAAGAATCCTCCTTATTAGTAAAATAATTATCGGTTTAAATGTAGTATAACCTAAATCATAAAAATTAATGTTTTGAATAAATTATATTTAAGTAAAAGGCAGATATGATTATTTTGGAGAAAATTGTATTTAACAGAAAAAAGTAAAGGCTATGGAAAAAGCAATAAAACAACTAAGAGAATGTAATAATCTAAACATTAGATTTCATACGCTGTTTTTTATGGTATAATTTTCTTAGATGATACCAATAATAAATTACAAATAAAGTAAGCAAAATCAATCCGTGTAGCAGGTGCTACGTGAGATATTGGAAGGAAGTGAGTATTTAGTGAATTTGGGTACTTGTTGTACACATACTCGCTAAAGATAGTTAATGGATAACGAATTATTAGAAAAATATGCTCTTTTATTGGTGAAAACAGGAATTAATATTCAAAAGGATCAAACACTTGTAATCAATTCTCCTATAGAGTGCGCTTCTTTTACTAGAATTGTTTCTAGAATTGCTTATATAGAAGGTGCTAGGGAAGTAGTAGTAAACTGGAGGGATGAATTATCTTCAAAAATTAAATTCATGAATGCGCCAGAAGAAGTATTTTTAGAGTATCCAGAATGGCAGAGAGATTTTTACCTATCGAATGCGCGAATTGGCGCTGCTTTTTTAAGTATTTCAGCTTCAGACCCTGAGCTTATGAAGGATGTTAATCCAGAGAGAATGTCAAAAGCACATAAAGCAGCTAGTACTGCAATAAAAGAATATAGAGAGAGGCTTATGAGTAATAAAAATGTATGGTGTGTTGCATCAATTCCAACTATATCCTGGGCAAAAAAAGTTTTTCCGGAATTATCAGAGGATAAAGCAATGGAAAAACTTTGGAACTCTATATTTAAAACAGTAAGAGTTGATACAGAGGACCCTGTTGCTTCATGGGAAACTCACAAAAGCAATCTAAAAAAAAGTATGGACTTTTTAAATTTGAATAACTTTAAGTATTTACAATATAAAAATTCATTAGGTACTGATCTTAAAATTGAGCTTCCAGAAAATCATTTATGGCTTGGAGGATCGGATTATACACCTGAAGGCATAGAGTTTATAGCTAATATGCCCACTGAAGAGGTATTTACACTTCCTAAAAAAGATGGGGTTAATGGAATAGTAGTAAGCTCAAAACCTTTAAACTATAATGGAAATCTAATTGAAAAATTCTCACTTACTTTTAAACAAGGGAGAATTGTAGATTTCAAAGCAGGAAAGGGCTACGATATCTTAAAGAGCATTATTGAAACTGATGAAGGATCTTATTACCTTGGTGAAGTAGCATTAGTGCCATATGATTCTCCAATATCAAATTCAAATATATTATTCTACAATACACTTTTTGACGAAAATGCATCTTGCCATTTGGCTATTGGAAAAGCATATCCAGTATGCATAAAAAATGGTGAAAATTTAAGTAGTGAGGAACTTGCAAAACTAGGGGTTAATGATTCCTTTGTGCATGAAGATTTTATGGTTGGCACAGAAGATTTGCAAATAATAGGTATTACAGCAGATGGAAAAGAAATACCTATATTTAAGAGTGGTAATTTTGCATTTTAAAGGGTAGAGATAAATATTATTTTTGTAAAATACCTAGGGTATGATTTTATAATGATATAAAAAATGATTGCATAAAAAAGTAAAAAATATTGTACATGCATTCATAATATGTTAATATAAGTATATAATAGTAATTAATAATTGCTATCTAGGGAATCTAATATGATAAACAGCATATCCTCTTTTTAGGACATTATTGTTAATCAAATTTAGATTTTAATTTTCAAATAAAAGGAGGAATATTTAAAATGGAAGACAAAAACTTAATTTGTAAAGACTGTGGAAAAGAATTCGTATTCACTGAGGGCGAACAAGCTTTCTACAAAGAAAAAGGATTTGAAAATGAACCACAAAGATGTGTTGATTGCAGAAGAGCAAGAAAACAACAAAATGATAATTCATCTTTCAGAAGATAGTATAAATAAGTAGTGTATAGCCCTATAAAATTTTAGTTTTATAGGGCTTTTTTTATTTTCTAGGAAAAATAAAAGTGGATAGTTTAGATAAAATAAGAGAAAATATGTAATATAAAAAAGTTGAAGCATCAATTAATATTTTAAGAATTCTTATCTGTGAAAAAGGAATCCTCCACTTATATAAGTGGAGGACACTTACCCTAGCAAAAATGAAGATTATTTAACGAGAAAAATATTATTTGTTATGAGATAATTTAGAACGTTTAGTCAATTTGTCATTATTTGCATCAATTTTCACACCATTTTCAATTCCTATATCACCACCGCTTTGAGGGAACATTTTTCTCAGTTCAGCATTAGTTTTTTTATCAGTTTTCATGTGACTTTTATTATTGTGCATAAATATACCTCCTTTTATTTTAGGGTTATATAATAATAATATAACCTAATATCATAAAAATATTTACAGCGGAAAATTACTAAAAATGATAGAATCATTTTTACCTTTTTAAATAATTGAATAAAATAATATTTTGTGAAATTTGTATTTAACAATTATAAATAGAGGTATAATATTAATATAGAGTATTTTATTTAGATGATTTAAAAATAGGTTATGAGGAAGTGACGTAATATGCCTTTTAATGTATACGATAGAAACAGGAAATATTTAGGATTCATTCAATCTGCATATCCACAATATACAAGTGTATTTATGGTTGCTAACACAGATATTAAACTGGAAGATAAGGATTTTAATAAAAGCAAAATAAAATCGGAGTTAGCCAGTTTTTTGGGCTGTAAAAGCATTTTAGGGAAAATTAATGAACCAAGATTAAGCAAAAGTATAGACAATATAATAATTAAAGAGTTTGGCAAATTTAAAAATAATACTTATGAAGAATTGTTGAAATTGGTATATCTTAGAATATTACGTTATGAAGAAAATTTCCATTATAAAAGTATTCCAAATGCAGAGATCAATGCATATTTCTTGGTGGATATTAATAATGTTATAATTGAAAATGATTCCATAATTATGAATGAGGATACAGTAGATGTTAGCAATGAAAAAATAGGAAATGATATTCCTATGGTTGCAAAGATTATTGATTATCCAAGAATACAAATTGATAGCATGACCTCAGGACAGGGGTTGCTATTAGGTGCAGACATTGCAGATTTGGCGGGAAGAAACCATATTCACAGGACAAAACTAAAAATAAAATCAGGAAATTTTGTATGTGACCTTAATTTGCCTGTAGAATTATACCTAAAAAAGGGTGATATAATTCAAATATATGTATATAATAGAGTTATTAAAAGGATATTTTGTGATGGTATAATATATGAATTCTAATAATTTTTAGAGCTTAACACAAATGAAGACTGGAGAAATGAAAATGTATATCAATGAAACAAAACTAAAAGTAAGGTATGTTGAGACGGATCAAATGGCGATTGTGCATCATTCAAATTATTACGCTTGGTTTGAAGTAGGTAGAACAGAGTATATAACAGAAATAGGTATGACCTATAAACAGGTGGAAGAAAATAATATTATGTTACCGGTGGTAGAGAGCTCTTGCAAATACATAGAAGGAGCTAAATATGAGGATATAATTATAATCCAAACATTCATGAAAGAGCTAAATGGGGCTAAGGTAATATTCAATTATAATGTTATTAGAGAAAATGACGGGAAAATCTTAGCTAAAGGCAGTACAACTCATGCTTTTGTTAATGAAAAATTTAGAGTTGTAAATCTTAAAAAGGTTAATATGGAGATGTGGAGCAGATTTGAAAAACTCTTTGAAAAGATAGAATAATGTAATATTATTCTATCTTTTCATTATAAATTATTTAACAAGATTTGAAAAATAATGTTTAGGGATAAAACCTTTCTTAATACCTTCTGTAACTAGCAAATAGGTTGCAGTAGTATCAAATCTAGCATCGTGAAAATTTGAAGTATCTCCAAAATATTCAATGCTTTTTAAATTTATATGAGTCTCATTTAACTTAAGAAATTTAATAGTTTCTGATAATTTTGGGTTTTTATGGCCCCCTCTTGAAGTAAGAAGTTTGCATATATCTTTATAATATTTCATTGTACAAAAGGTATGGCTAGGATTTAGACTATGACCACAACTTTCAAGTTCATGAGTTAAAAATTTTATGTCAAAATTAACATTGTGTCCTATAAGAATGTCTGCGGTTAAAAAGTCATCAATAAAATCTTCGTGAGAATCTTCAAAAGTTTTGCCATTGCTTAGTTCAAACAAAGCATCTACACTGAAACCATGCACATCTTGCGCAGATGGTTCTATATAATCTACTGTAAAGAAGATATTTTTACCTATTGTTTTTGTTGGTTTATAATTAGTATCAACAAGGATATAGCTAATCTGGCATATATTTCCTGGCCTTATGCCAGTAGTTTCTGTATCAAAAAAAATCATTCTCATTAGAGACCCTCCTGTAGTTATCACCTAGGTGTATATTTACAATTAATAGAATAATATATAAAAGTTATTTAAAGTGTTCCAACATTTCGTATTAATTAAAAATAACCTTGTAGTAATTATAACATAGATAATATATCTTTATATATTATACAATGTTGTATATACTATTTATAAAACCTTATTTAATTATGCGATAAAAATAGACAAGTATAGACTAATATACTGACTAGTTATTTTTTAGATGTATGGGTGAAATGGAGTTAATATGTATGATCGAATTGCTAAGAAATCTTACTAATAATTTAGGGTATGTGATTCTTATTGCTTTTTTTGTTTCTAGGATAGGGAGCTTTAAGAAGATTGTGCAAAAAGATAAATTAAAAAAAAGAGATTTAATTATGCTCTCAATAATTTTTGGCACATTTGGAATTTTGGGGACATACACAGGAACAGAGTTTAATGGAGCTATTGCCAATACTAGAATTATTGGAGTAATGGCAGGGGGAATATTATGTGGTCCTTTTGTAGGGATACTTTCAGGGGTTATAGCTGGAATGCACAGGCTACTAGTAGATGTAGGAGGAATTACATCAATACCTTGTACAATTGTTACTATAATTTCAGGAATAGTTGCAAGTATAATGTATAAAAAATCAAATGAAAATAACAAGTGGTTGTATGGGTTAATTGGTGGGGTTCTAATTGAAACTTTAGAAATGATTTTAATACTTGTAATGGCACATCCGTTTAGTAGTGCCATTACCATTGTGAAAAGTATATATTTTCCTATGAGCGTTATTAATGCCATAGGAATTTCAATATTAATATTAATATTTCAAAAAATACATAAGGAAAAGGATGAGATTGCAGCAAAACAAGCACAAATTGCTTTAGAAATAGCTAATAAAACCTTGCCATATTTTAGAGAAATGAATGAAAATTCATTAGAAGATATATGTGGAATAATAAAGGATTCGATTCACGCGGATGCAGTAGCTATAACAAATAAGAAGTATATATTAGCTCATGTAGGTGTGGGAGCTGATCATCATATAAAAGGGCACAGGATTGAAACAAAAGCTACAAAAAAAGTTATTAAAGAGGGAAACTTGCTTTCTTTAACTAATGAAAATCAGATAGAGTGTCCTAACTTGAATTGCAATTTGAAATCCGCAATTATTGCTCCTTTGAAGGAAGGAGACGAAATGATAGGAACATTAAAAATATATTATTGTAGCGAGGATGCAATTTCCTTTAGAAATATAAACTTAGCCGTAGGATTATCCCAACTAATTTCTACTCAATTAGAAATTAGTAAATTAGGAGAGCTAAAGAATATGGCAAGTAAGGCTGAAATAAAGGCGTTACAAGCTCAGATAAATCCTCACTTTTTATTTAATGCGCTAAATACTATAATTTCATTTATTAGACTTGATCCTAATCGTGCAAGAGAGTTAATTATAAATTTATCCACTTACTTGAGATATAATTTAGAAACAGGAGAAAATCTCGTAGATATTTACCGTGAACTAGAGCAGGTTAAAGCATATATAGAAATAGAAAAAGCAAGGTTTGGAGAAAAACTTCATGTAGTTTATAATATTGAAGATGATTTAGATGTCAAGATTCCAAATCTGATTATTCAACCAATGGTTGAAAATTCTATTAAACATGGTATTTTAGAAGGTAAAGGATACGGTACAGTTACAATTGAAATTAAAAAAATTATGGATGGAAACGTTAGTATAGTGATTGAAGATGATGGAGTTGGTATTTCAAAAGAAATTATAGAAAAGGTCTACGAAGGTAAAATGGAAGAAAATAAAATAGGCATGTCAAATGTTCATAATAGGCTAAAATATATTTATGGTGAAGGATTAAGAATAGAAAGACTTACGAGTGGTACTAGAATTAATTTCAATGTGAGGGAAATAAGGGAGTGATGATATGAATTGTATTATTGTGGATGATGAATATCCTTCAAGAGAGGAACTAAAGTATTTCATAAACAATTTCAGTAGTATTAAAATAATGGATGAATTTGATGATTCTATTAAAGCATTAGAGTTCATTGAACAAAACAAACCAGATATTATTTTTTTGGATATCAATATGCCTAAATTAGATGGAATGGCATTAGGTAAAATTATTAATCACTTCCCCAAACACTCCCTTATCATTTTTATTACGGCCCATAAAGATTATGCTGTAGATGCCTTTGAAATTCAGGCTTATGATTATATATTAAAGCCGTATTCAGAAGAGCGTATAGTTAGTACATTAAAAAATATTGAGAAATTTTTGGATAAAAAAAGTATAAATAATAAAATAACACTTTGGAAAGATAATAAAATGATGGTGAGGAGTATAATTGATATTTCTTATTGTGAAGCAAGAGAAAGAGAAACATTAATTTATATTAAAGGAATGCAATACAATATAAATTGTAGCATTTCTGAATTCTATAAAAAGCTTCCAGAAGAATTCTTTTTTAGAAGTCATAGATCATATATTATAAATACTGATAAAATAACGGAAATAATTCCATGGTTTAACAATACCTTTATGTTAAAATTGCAAGGTGAAGAAGCAGATATACCAGTAAGCAGAAATAATATAATTGAGTTTAAACAACTAATGGGCATATAAAAGCACTCCATGTGCTTTTTTTGTTTTTTCATGTATGAAACCGTATTCGAATCTAGAAATATATTATAATTCAGTTAATAAGTAATTAGGAGGAGTTCAAATGGTATCATTTATTTTAGCAATTATAGCTCTTATAGCAGGTTATTTTATTTATGGCACAATTGTAGAAAAAGCTTTTGGAGCAGACGAGTCAATTAAAACTCCCGCTATAAGGCTAGCGGATGGTGTAGATTTTGTTGAAATGCCTGAATGGAAGATTTTCTTAATTCAATTTCTTAACATTGCAGGATTAGGACCTATATTTGGGGCAATTGCAGGAGCAATGTGGGGTCCGGTAGCGTTTTTGTGGATTGTATTTGGATGCATATTTGCAGGTGGAGTTCATGATTATTTTTCAGGTATGCTATCAGTAAGACATGATGGTGCAAGTATTCCTGAAGTTGTAGGAAAATATCTTGGTAAAGGATTTCAAAACTTTATGAGAGTGTTTTCAGTAATAGTTTTAATACTAGTAGGAGTAGTTTTCGTAACTGGACCCGCAGGTATATTAAAAGATTTAACAGGTATGAATTTTGAATTATTAATTTACATTATATTTGCATATTATTTACTGGCAACAATGATTCCGATAGATAAGCTTATCGGAAAAATATATCCTGTTTTTGGGTTTTGCTTGTTAATTATGGCAGTTGGTATTGCTTTTGCCTTGATTTTTGGTGGATACCATATTCCAGAAGTAACACTATCCAATTTGACTAATATGCATTCAAATCCAGATAAAAATCCAATATTCCCTATGTTATTTATAACTATTGCTTGTGGGGCTATTTCGGGGTTCCATGCAACTCAATCACCTTTGATGGCAAGGTGTATAAGTAGTGAAAAACAAGGAAAAAAAATATTTTATGGTTCAATGATAGTAGAAGGTATAGTTGCATTAATTTGGGCAGCGGCAGCAATGAGTTTCTTTGGAGGAGTAGACCAGTTAAATGCTACTATGGCAATTAGCGGCCACACAGCAGCATGGGTAGTAAACGAATCTTCAATTAGTTTGCTTGGGAAAATTGGTGGAATCTTGGCTATACTTGGAGTTGTAGCATGTCCTATAACTTCTGGTGATACAGCATTTAGAAGTGCAAGATTAACTTTGGCTGATGCATTTAAATTTAGTCAAGGTCCTATTAAAAATAGATTTGTAATTAGTATTCCACTATTTGTGGTAGGGTTCATATTAACTAAGATGGATTTTGCAATAATATGGAGATACTTTGGATGGTCTAATCAAACTTTAGCTACTATAGTATTATGGACAGCAGGTATGTATATGGTTAGTCTGGGTAAAAAACACTGGATGGCAACGGTGCCGGCTACATTTATGACAGCCGTATGTACTTCCTACATTTTGATTGCCCCAGAGGGATTTAAGCTCTCTCAAAGCATTTCATACACATTTGGGGTTATAGGAGCAATTGCAACAATGATAATTTTCTTGATTGCAGCAAAAAAGGTAGAAGTAAAAAGCAACGTTAATATGTAAAATTTCTTTTAAATCCCATTATAAAGTAAAGGCTGTTAACATAAATTTTATGTTGACAGCCTTTATTTCTTTAAAATTCCTTTAAAATTCCTTTAAAATTTCATTTTTTACAATTTCACCATTGACCATTACCAATTCTACTTTACTTCTTAAATCAAAGGGATGTCCACTATATATAACAATGTCGGCATCCTTTCCAATTTCCAAGCTTCCAACAATGCCATCTATGCCAAGTATTTCTGCAGCATTTATAGTTATTGCCTTAAGGGCCTCTTCTTCATCCATACCCTCTCTTGATGCAATACCAGCACATACTGGGAGATATTGAAGTGGAATAACAGGATGGTCTGTCATTATAGCTACTTTTATACCTGCCTTTGATAAAATTCCAGGCGTTTTAAAAGTTAGATTTTTAAGTTCTACTTTTGATCTATTAGAAAGAGAAGGACCTAATATTACACCCTTTTGAATGCCTCCTTTTAAATAATCTATAATTAAATGGCCTTCTGTGCAATGGTCAAGGGTTACATCTATATTAAATTCTTTTGCGATTCGAAGGGCAGTAAGGATATCATCAGCTCTATGGGCATGAGCTTTTAAAGGTATTTCTTTTCTTATAACTTTTGCTAAAGCGTCCATTTTCATATCAAATTCAGGTGTTTTATCAGGATTTTCTAAGCCTTTATTTTGTTTTTCTACATACATTTTCGCTTTAATAAGACTTTCTCTTAAAATTGCAGCAGTGCCCATTCTTGTGCTTGGAGATTTTTTCTGAGCATGATACACTCTTTTAGGATTTTCACCAAAAGCTACTTTCATAGCAAGACACTCATTTACAATCATATCATCAATTCTATTTCCATAGGTTTTAATAACCGCAAACTGTCCACCAATTACATTGGCACTACCTGGACCAGTTGCAACAGTTGTTATTCCAGCCCCGATTGCATCTTTAAAACATATGTCCATAGGATTAATGGCGTCAATTGCTCTTAAATGAGGAGTGACAGGGTCAAAAGCCTCATTGCCATCAGCACCTTCAAAGCCCATTCCGTCTTCCCACATTCCTAGATGACAGTGAGCATCAATCATTCCTGGCATAACGAACTTACCTTTAACATCAATGATTTCTGCATTACGGGGTGGATTTACATCATTTCCAATAGCAATAATTTTACCATGATCAACTAGAATCATTCCATTTTCAAAATTATTATTTCCCATACTATGTATATGGGCATTTTTAATTAAAATCATATAAAAAACTCCTCACTTATTAATGATTTGTAGCAAAATAAGATAAAAATATTTATTTAGCTATATTAATATTCTTATTATAAAAATATTATATTAATACTATTATAACATAAAATAGTAAATATTGGTAAAGGAAAAGTCTATAAAAAAACTGATTAGAAATTTCAATTTCTAATCAGTTTTTTCTTATATTCTAAATAATTCTTTTGAATAATTATAGACTTTTCAAGTATTTACAACAAATGTAACAAAGCAGATTAACTTTTGTGTTCAACAAGATCAATAGCTCCTAGTATAATGTGAGCGAGTCCAAATCCTATAACACCTGCTTCAATCATAGGAAGCATATTTTTTTTATTCATATTATTTTTTGAAAATGATGCTCCAGCAGTAGTAACAACTGCACCTAACATAGTTGGAATTAATCCTTCACGCATATTAAAAGACCTCCTTTTTAATAACATTTTAATAGCTTTTACAAATATGAGATTATTAATACTATAGAATATATTCTACATATGGTTTGTTATGACTTATAATGTATGCACATTTCATATGCATATTTTTAACGACATTTAAGAAGGAAAGTTTTCAACTTTTATAAGTGGAAGTTTTAGCACTTTTAGAATAAAAGTTATCTTCTAGGTAAAAATAAAGTATCGCAATAAAATATTAGAAGATAGTATTAATATTTAGAGGAGGTAAATAAAAGTTTATGAAAAAAACAAAATTGCCAAAAGGACAGCATGAAGAGGAAGTTGAAAATATAAAAAATTTGCTTGAAGAAGGCAAAGGAATGATTGAAATTCTAGACTTGACAAGTCTAAATGAAGAGGAAGTCATAAATATTAATAATGATATTAGAGAAAAATAATAGAAAATCAAATGTATTAAACAAAATAATATGTAAAAGATAATAGATGTAATAAGCAATATAATAAATAAATTTAAGGAGGCAAAGTTATGGCGAAAAAAGGAATGAGTAGACCGCAAGTTCAGCCTAAAGGTGATAATAATAAGAAAATGAAGAAGGACGATGCTAAAAGAGTTCCAGAAGTAGGTAAATAAAGAAAATATAAAAAACTGCTTATTTTATAGGCATCTTTTTTATTATAAATTAATTAAACACCATGTTGAATGTTACCTCAACATGGTGTTTAATTATCAGGTGATGATTTAATTGTAAGCGAAAATTTGGCGATTATTCATATAACCCAAATCCAGTAATAATAACTGTATCCCAATCAGTTTCTTCATTTTTAATCCAATTGTATTCAATACAAAGTTCTTTTAACCAGGCATTAAGGCCACTACTTTTTTTGCTTACATTTGGGGATTGTCTTCCAAATGTTTGTCTTATCATTTCGAGTAATTCTATTTGATCTTCTTCTGCGAGTTCTTTATCTAGCATTTCTTCTATAGTATCACAGCACGTCTCATAACATTTTTTATCTTCAGCATACAAATCGTCGGCGATTAGCTGTCTTTTATTATTTAAAGTATCCTGTACAACATTAATTTCTTTTAAATTTGATAAGTATTTCTTAGCTATTTTCATAGCGGCAATCTCATTATCTATTTTAATTATTGCTCTTTCTAATTTTGTATTTCTCATTTTAATCTTCCCACTTTACATTTTTTATTTAGTCATTAATTAAGGCATTTTTAAAAAAATAACTAGTAAGTATACTTGTCTATTCTAGCCCTGTCTATTTTTTAGATGTTTAATGACAATAGATTAATTATATCATTAAATTGACTATGATACAAAACTTAACTAAACTATAGAGTAAATATTTCATTATTTTTATATGGTGTAAAATAAAATTAGTATTATGTATAAAATATCTTTTAAAATTTTTAAAAGTATGGTAAATTTATAAAAACAGAAAATTAAATTAAATATTAAAATGAGATGGGGATTGTTTGTATGAATAATAGAAAAGAATATTTAAAAGATGTAACAAGAATTGTGGTAAAGGTAGGAACATCAACATTAACTCATTCTACAGGATTATTAAATTTAAAGCGTATTGAAAATCTTATAAGACAATTAGCAGATATTCATAATCAGGGAATTCAGGTTGTACTAGTTACATCTGGAGCGATAGGGGCTGGTATGGGAAAACTAGGGTTTGCGGTAAGACCGGAAACAATACCAGAAAAGCAGGCCGCCGCCGCTGTAGGTCAAGGTATTTTAATTCATATGTATGAGAAGTTTTTTTCGGAATATGGAAAGACGATAGCGCAGATTCTTTTAACAAAAGAGGATATCGTAGATAATGCAAGATATATAAATGCCCATAATACGTTTTTGACGTTACTATCTCAAGGGGTTATTCCTGTAGTAAATGAAAATGATGCTGTAATTGTTGATGAAATAATGTTTGGAGACAATGACACATTATCTGCAATGGTAACAAGTCTAATAGGTGCGGATTTATTGATACTACTTTCTGATATTGATGGATTGTACGATTCAAACCCTAGAACAAATCGCGATGCAAAAATCATTTATAATGTATCCGTGATAACTGATGAAATTAAGGAATCCGCAGAAGGTGCAGGGTCAAATCTTGGAACTGGTGGTATGGCAACTAAGATTAAGGCAGCAGAAATTGTAGTAGCTGCAAATGCCTCTATGATTATCGCGGAAGGCTCTGAACCTAATATTATTAATGATATTTTAGAAGGACGTGAAATAGGGACATTATTTGAAAGAAATACAAAAACTATGAATGATAGGTAGAATAGAATACATCACTTTAATAAAATTAAGATAATAGTTAATAACTGTTATCTATTCTATAAGGCGATTAGGGGGAGAGAAATTGGATTTTCAAAATTATATTACCAATATAGGCAGACGTGCTAAAGAGGCATCTAGAATTATGGTTACTGCTAGCACTAATGTGAAAAATAATGCACTTATACATATGTCAGAAGCTTTAATAAACAGTAAAAATGTTATAATTGAAGCAAATATTAAGGATATGGAATTAGGTAAGAAAAATAATTTGTCTGTTGCAATGCTAGATAGATTAATGGTTAATCAGCAGAGAATTGAAAATATGGCTAAGGGACTTAAAAATGTGGCATCACTTCCTGATCCTATAGGTGAAGGAATAAAAAGATGGAAAAGACCAAATGATTTAGATATTTCCATGGTAAGAGTTCCATTGGGCGTTATAGGTATGATATATGAGTCAAGGCCAAATGTAACTGTAGATGCAGCAGCTTTATGTTTAAAGGCTGGTAATTCAATAATCTTAAGGGGAGGAACAGAGGCTATAAATACTAATATGGCATTAGCTAAAGTTATTATAAAAGCTTCCATTGAAGTAGGACTTCCAGAAGGGTGTATTCAGCTTATTGAAATGGTGGATAGAGAATTAGTAAATAAATTAGTAAAGCTGAATGATTACGTAGATGTAATTATTCCTAGAGGCGGCGCCTCCCTTAAAAAAGCTATTATAGCAAATGCTACTGTACCAGTAATCGAAACAGGGTCAGGGATTTGTCATATATATGTGGATTCAGAGGCTGATTTAAGTATGGCAGAAGAAATAATAGTAAATGCTAAAACTCAAAGACCTGGAGTATGTAATGCAGTAGAAACAGTACTTGTACATAAAAATATTGCTAGTGAATTTTTACCAAGGCTTGCACAAAGACTTTATGGATTAGGTGTAGAAATTAGAATATGTGAAAAAGGAATTGAAATTATTAAAGATGCGAAGGTTGCAAATGATGAAGAGTGGGCTACCGAGTATTTGGATTTAATACTTTCAATCAAAGTTGTTGAGTCGATGGAAGAAGCTATTGACCATATTTTTAAATATGGAACAAAACATTCAGAAGCTATAATAACTAATAGTTATAGAAATTCGCAGAGATTTTTAATGGAAGTAGATGCCTCTTGTGTATATGTAAATGCTTCTACAAGATTTACAGATGGTGCAGAATTTGGATTTGGTGCAGAAATAGGTATAAGCAATCAAAAACTTCATGCTAGGGGGCCAATGGGACTTGAGCAGTTAACAACTACAAAATATCTTATATATGGAGATGGACAAGTTAGAAAATAATGCCCTACATTAAAAGTAAAATTTATGGGGGTAGCTAAAATCGCATTAATACTTTAAATTGAAAATAGTAAAAGCACTATCAATATTATTGAATTTCAATAATATTGATAGTGCTTTTTTAGACTTTAGAATGATTTTAACAGATTTATATGCCTTATAAAAAATGTTTTTGAATTGCAAAAACATTTTATGAATCATTGACTTTTATTTATCAAGATGGTAATCTTAAAAAAGGATATAATAGGATAAAAAACAATATTTTTACAAATAAATAACAGAGTGTTAGTTATTTATAAATATTTTAAATGAATCTAGAAAACGTATACAAAAGGTAACTATATTTATTGCTATTCATCCTAAAAAAAGGCGTAGTGAATATAGGAGGTAGGATTATTCATTTCTTTGTAGCATTTTGAATTACCACAATGTCTAGAATACAAATATAGTCTCCAAATATTGTAAGTTTGTTTATTTATAATTTAATTATAAAAGGGGGATATATTCTATGAGTACAGTAAATTCACCTAGGAACAACGATGGTATCTTGTATAAGATAAATGACAAACCACCAATCCACATTACAATCATACTTGCTTTTCAACACATTATGGCAGCGTTCGGAGGGATTGTAGCAGTTCCACTAATAGTTGGAGGTGCTTTAGGACTACCAGTGAAGGACATTGCATTTTTAGTAAGTGCTGCATTATTTGCAGCGGGCATTGCTACATTTATTCAAGCCAAAGGAATTGGGCCTGTAGGGTCTAAACTTCCATGTGTTATGGGAACCGATTTTACATTTGTTGGACCATCTATAGCGGTAGGTTCTGTTTTCGGGTTACCGGGAATGTTTGGTGCAACAATAATGGGATCTTTCATTGAGATTTTTTTAAGTTATTTTATTAAACCTCTAAGGAAATTTTTTCCTCCAATTGTAACAGGAACTGTTGTTATGTTAATTGGTTTAACTTTAATACCTGTATCAATAGATTGGGCTGCTGGCGGAGTCGGAGCTAAAGATTATGGAAGCGTAAGGAATGTATGCATAGCGTTTGCGGTCATGTTAGTAATTGCTTTATTAAACAGATATGGTAAAGGACTTATTTCATCTGCATCAGTTATAATTGGTCTGGTATTTGGATACGCAGTATGTTTTCCGTTAGGAATGCTTGATTTTTCAGCAATTACAAATGCTAGTTGGATTGCTTTCCCAACAATCTTCAAATATGGTATTACCTTTAAGCTCAGTGCATTTGCTGCATTTATTACAGCTTATTTAGTAACAACTGTTGAGACAGTAGGATGTCTTATGGCTGTTGGTGAAGCATCGGGAAAAGAGGTAACATCAGAAGAACTTTCAAAAGGTATACTTGCTGATGGTATTGGGTCTCTTATAGCAGGATTTGTTAATGCTGGGCCTAATACATCATTTTCACAAAATGTTGGGCTTATACCACTTACTAAAGTTGCAAGTAGATTTGTAGTTGCTGTTGCTGGAATTATTTTAATGGGATTAGGTATATTTCCTAAAATTGGGGCCCTGATTGCAATTATGCCAAGTCCGGTTTTAGGTGGTGCAGGTATTATAATGTTTGGAATGATAGTATCAGCGGGAATTAAGACTATTAAAGGTGTAGAACTTAACAATAGAAATATGCTTATACTTGCTATTTCAATTGGAATAGGGTTAGGGGTTACTGTAAGGCCAGATTTTTTAAATAGTATGCCGTCGGTAGTTAAAAGTTTCTTTTCTTCAGGTATAAGTGCAGGTACAGTGTCAGCTCTATTACTTAATTTTATATTAAAAGAAGAATCGAAAGCTAAGTTATATTCAAAAACAATTTCACAATGAAAAATCAAATAAGAGGTTATTGAATACAATAAGGACGCATTTATCATACGAGGAGGGAAAAACATGAGTATTGGGAAAAGTATTAAAAGGGTTGATGCTTTTGATAAAGTAACTGGGCGTGCACAATATACAGATGATTTTCAATTAAATAATTCTCTAGTTGCTAAAGTTCTTCATAGTACTATAGCTAATGGATTTGTTAAGGCTATTGATATTACAGAGGCAATTAAACTCCCAGGAGTTGTGAAAATTGTAACTTGCTTTGATGTTCCTGATATTAAATTTCCAACAGCTGGGCATCCTTTTTCAATTGACCCTAGTCATGCGGATATTGCAGACAGGAAGTTACTTAATCAAAGAGTTAGATATTATGGTGATGACATAGCAGCTGTAGTTGCTAAAGATAGTGTAACGGCAATAAGAGCAATTAATCTTATAAAAGTTGAATATGATGAATATAAACCATTAATGTCCATTGAAGCTGCTTTAAAAGAAGGGGCAAAAGCAATTCATGAAGATTACCCTGATAATATTCTTTCGCATACAAGTTATGAAATGGGTAATTATGATAATGCGATAAAAGAACAAGGACTTATTGTTTTTGAAGGGGAATACGAAACTCCAACCGTCAAACATTGCCAGATTGAAAATCCAATTTCCTATGCATATGAGGAGGGAAAAAGAATTGTTGTTGTTTCATCAACTCAAATTCCTCATATTGCAAGACGTGTAATTGCTCAAGCACTTGGTGTTGATTGGGGTAAAATCAGAGTTATTAAGCCATATATAGGTGGAGGATTTGGGAATAAACAAGATGTTCTTTATGAACCACTTAATGCATATTTATGTAAGGTTGTTGGTGGTAGATGTGTCAAACTTGATCTGACCCGGGAAGAGGATTTTGCTAATACCCGCGTGCGTACTGCCATGAAAATCAAAATAAAAAGTTATCTAAGACCAAATGGACGATTTGTTGCAAGAAAAGTTGAGATATATGGGAATAAAGGTGCTTATGCATCACATGGACATAGTGTAACAAATAAAGCTGGCCACGCATTTAAACAGATATATCAAGATGCGGTCGCAACTAAAGGTGATATGTATTCAGTATTTACGAATATGCCTCCATCTGGTGCCATGCGTGGTTATGGGATACCACAAATAACTTTTGCGCTTGAATCCCATATGGACGATATTGCAACAAAATTTGGGTTAGACAGGATTGAAATAAGAAAACTTAATGCTATGAAAGTAGGTTTTGTTGATAATCAGGTTAAATGCAATAGTAATGGTCTTAATGAATGCATCGAAAAAGGTAGAAAATATATTGAGTGGGACAATAAACTTAAAGAATACCAAAATCAAACAGGACCCATAAGAAAAGGGGTTGGTATGGCAATATTTAGTTATGCAACAGGTGTTTATCCAATATCACTCGAAACAGCATCTTGCAGGATCGTGCTTAATCAAGATGGTTCTGTTCAAGTTCAAATGGGTGCGACAGAGATAGGTCAAGGGGCAGATACGGTATTTAGTCAAATGGTATCAGAAGTTCTAGATATTCCAATTGAAAATGTCCATATGATATCAACTCAAGATACAGATATTACACCATTTGACACAGGTGCTTATGCATCTAGGCAATCTTATGTATCGGGGATGGCCGCTAAAAAAACTGCTATAAAGCTCAAAGAAAAAATAATCGAACATGCAAATTTCATTTTAAAACTTCCATCAGGCAACATTGATCTTAAAGATAATAACATTATAAATAAGGAAACTGGTGAAGTTTTAGCTTCACTTAAAGAAGTTGCTATGCATGCACTTTACAATGTAGAAAGATCAGTTCATATAACAGCTGAGGAAACGAACCAATGTAAATCAAATACATTTTCCTTTGGAGTATGTTTTGTTGATGTTGAAGTTGATATTCCCGTTGGTAAAATTAAAGTTATTAAAGTTATTAACGTTCATGACTGTGGTAAAGTTCTTAATCCAGCACTTGCTAAAGCACAGGTACATGGTGGTATGAGCATGGGACTCGGTTATGGTTTAAGTGAGCAGCTATTGTTTAATGAAAAGACTGGTAAATTACTTAATGACAATTTACTTGATTATAAATTTCCAACTATTATGGATACACCACATTTGGAAGCCCAGTTTGCGCAAACATATGATGTGTCAGGGCCTTTTGGTAACAAGGCACTAGGAGAACCGCCTGCAATACCCGTTGCACCTGCAATTAGAAATGCTGTGCTAAATGCTACAGGAGTTCAGTTTAATGTTGCTCCGTTAACGCCACAAAGACTTGTAGAAAAATTTAAGAATCAAAATTTGATATAAAGATGGAGGCGACATAACAATGTATGATATCGGAAAAATATACAGTGCAACTTCAACTCAAGATGCAATACAGCACCTTGTAGATGACCCTGATGCTGTAATTATTGCAGGTGGAAGTGATGTACTTATTAAGATTCGCCATGGAAAGCTTGCTGGATGTTCTCTTATAAGTATTTATGGATTAGATCAGCTAAGAGGAGTATCGATGGAGGAAAATGGTAGTATAAAAATAGGCGCTCTTACGAGTTTTTCACATATAACCAAAAACAGTATTATTAAAAAATATATTTCTGTTTTAGGAGAAGCGGTTGATGAAATAGGAGGCCCACAATTAAGAAACATTGGCACAATTGGAGGAAATATTTCAAATGGTGTTACAAGTGCCGACAGTGCATCGACGTTATTTGCACTGAATGCTATTCTTGAAATAGAAGGCCCAAAGGGGAAGAGAGTTATTCCTATTTCGCAGTATTATGTAGGCCCAGGAAAAGTTAGTCTAAAAAATGGTGAAATACTTACGGCTATATATATTACAAAAGAAAATTATGAGAATTTCACAGGTAATTATATTAAATATTCTATGCGTAATGCAATGGATATTGCAACCCTTGGATGCAGTGTAACTTGCAAACTTAATGTGCAAAAAGATGTGGTTTACGATGTACATCTTGCCTTTGGGGTTGCAGGTCCTATTCCTATGAGATGTCCAAAAGCTGAAGAAGCTATAAAGGGAATGAAAATATCTGATGAAATGTTCAATATTTTTGGAGAAGTAGCAAAGACAGAAGTTAATCCACGTACTTCCTGGCGTGCATCTAAAGATTTTCGTCTCCAGCTTGTTTACGAATTATGTAAACGGGCTTTAAAGGAATCAATAAGACTATCGGGAGGTATGATCAATGGCTAATACAATTTTAAATTTCACAGTAAATGATGAACCTAAACAACTTATGATAGATGATAGAGAATCACTTACGGATGTTCTAAGAAATCATCTTCATCTTACGAGTGTTAAAAAAGGCTGTGAGGTTGGAGAATGTGGAGCTTGTACTGTTCTTATAAATGGTGAAGCTTTTGATTCTTGTATTTACCTTGCAATTTGGGCAGAGGGTAAAGAAATTCGTACAATTGAGGGTTTGATGGATGATGATGGAAATATATCAGATATTCAAGAAGCATTTATTGATGAAGGTGCTGTCCAATGCGGGTTTTGTACATGTGGAGCTGTTATGGCATCTATACCTGTTCTTGAAGACAGTAAAGAGTATACAACCGATGAAATTAAAAAAGAACTTTCAGGTAATCTTTGCCGTTGTACAGGCTATGAAAATATATTGAATGCTGTAGAAAAAGTTAAAAAGCATCGCTGCAAAAATTGTGAAAGTTAAGAAGTGGGAGACTTTCCTTCTGAAATGTCATTAAATTTTGCAAGACAAAGCACTTCCATCAATGCGATGAAAGTGCTTTGTTTTTCATTTCTAATATTGAACCCTATCTGTTTTAAATTTCCATTTTTTAAAAGCTTCAAGGCTCTCTTCCCTATCTATTTGTAGCACTTCAACTTGCAAATTTTTTGCAGTTCCGTTTATTACATCATAAATATATTGGTCATCGAAATCTATATTTGCAGCATCTTGCCTTGTTGAACCATAATAAAGTGTTTTTATTTTTGCCCAATGAATTGCTGCAAAACACATAGGACAAGGTTCACAAGAGGAGTATATTATGCAATCTGATAAATCAAATTTACCAAGTGTACTGGAAGCTTTTCTAATGGCTGTAACCTCAGCATGTGCAGTAGGGTCATTGGTCTTAATAACTTGATTATGGGCGGAACTTATAATTTCACCATTTCTTACAATAACGGCTCCAAAAGGCCCACCATCATTGTTCTCCATTCCAGCCAAAGCTTCTTCTATAGCGATTTTCATAAACTTATTCATTTTTATACCACCTTATTAAAAAGCCACTAAAGTGGCTTAATTCTTTTTTAAATGTTTTTTGATTCAGATTTATTATTAGTAATAATAATGTTTTCAGGTTTATCTTTAGGTAAGATAAGGTTTAATGCTATTGCAACTATAGTTGTAACAACAATAGATGATTTTCCGAATATAGATATAAACCATCCTGGGAATAGAGCAAATGCATTGGGTACTTGAACTATACCTAGACCTAACGCAACTGCAATGCCTACAACCGCTGAGTTTCTCATTGTAAGATTATTTGAAGCAATCATCTTAACCCCTGTCATTGTTATTGTGGCAAAAACAGAGATTGTTGCTCCACCAAGAACACATTGAGGGATAGTTGTAAGCAGTGAGGCAAATTTAGGAATAAGACCTGCTAAAATTACAACAAAAGAAGCAAAAGCAAATACCCACTTATTGATAACTTTATTTGTAATTACTATACCTACATTTTGGCTATATGTTGCAGTTGGCATACAACCAAAGAAAGCACCAATTATACTTGAAAATCCGTTTCCAATAATACCACCAGAAAGCTCTTTGTCAGTAGGAGTTCTATCCATACCTCCACTTGTTGTAGCAGATAAATCACCTATAGCTTGAACAGAATTTACAATATACATTATAGCCATAGATATTATAGCTGTAATATTAAAGCTTATACCAAAGTGTAGTAGCTTTGGAGCTTGAAACAATCCAGCTGAAGCCACCGCATCAAAGGATACCATTCCAAGAAACATAGCAATAACATATCCCACAATTATACCTATTAAAATAGATGCTAGTTTGAGAGTTCCTTTAGTAAAATAATTTAAAAACATTACAACAGCAAGTGTTGTTAGGGCAACAGCCCAATTTTTAGGAGAGCCGAAAGTTGGAGAACCAGCACCACCAGCTATATACATAATAGCGACTGAGTAGAGTGATAATCCTATGCTAAATATAACTGTACCAGTAACAAGCGGTGGAAAGAATACTAAAAGTTTTTTCACAAACATTCCGAAAAGTATAGCAACTAAACCACCTATTATTTGGGCCCCAAAAACAGTAGCAATGTTAAATTCACCAGTAATAGCCGTTAATGTTGGAACATATGCAAAACTTACTCCCATAATTACAGGTAATCGTGAACCAATAACTTTACCGAGTGGGAAAATTTGAATTAAAGTTGCTATACCGGCAAAAAACAGTGAGGATTGTACAAGTAAAATTTTGTCAGAGGCGGTGAGATTTGCAACACTAGCAATAATGAGAGCCGGTGTAACACAACCAACAATCATAGCAACAACGTGTTGCAGGCCCAGTGGTATAATTTCTTTAAATGAAGGTTTACCATCATATTGGAATAGTAAGGATTTTTGATTAGAACTCATAAAAACTCCCCCCCATGATTTAATTTGGGTTATTTTACTTTGCGTTCTTTATCGCTTATTTCAAGCGTAGCTAAAACTTCCTGTGGATTTTTAACTTTACTTAAGAAGATCATAGCAGCTATTGTATAAGGTTTATAACTTGCTTCTTTATAAAGTGGTATGCGGTAACGATCAAATACAGAAGCATCAACTTCTCCAACTATGCAGTTAACACCGGAGATATCAGCGGGCAAACAGTGAAGATAAAGTGCTTTCCCATCTTTTGTAGTTTTCATAAGTTCCTCAGTACACTGCCAATCCTTATGCTCAGCATTTTGTGCAAGGAGTTCTTTTTCAAGCGTATTTATACCAGCTTGGTCATTTTTTGCATATAAATCTGTACGTTTTTCCATAGCAACAAAAGGAGCCCAGCTCTTAGGATAAACTATGTCGGCATCTTTGAATGCTTCTTCCATAGAATTCGTTTTTGTAAATGAACCGCCAGACTTCGCAGCATTTTTTATTGCAATTTCTTCGACTTCACTCATAACTTCGTAACCTTCTGGATGTGCAAGAACAACGTTCATACCAAAACGAGTTAAAAGTCCAATTACTCCTTGAGGAACTGAAAGTGGTTTACCATAGGATGGAGAATACGCCCATGACATAGCGATCTTTTTGCCTTTTAAATTTTCAATGCCACCAAATTCATTTATAATATGAAGAGCATCAGCCATACATTGAGTAGGGTGATCTATATCACATTGCAAACTAACAAGTGTCGGACGTTGTTCTAAAATTCCTTCATCATTACCTTCTTGTACAGCCTTAGAAACTTTACGCATATAAGCATTACCTTTTCCAATATACATATCATCACGGATGCCTATAACATCTGCCATGAAAGAAATCATGTTAGCAGTTTCTCTTACTGTTTCACCATGAGCAACCTGAGATTTTCCTTCATCAAGATCTTGAACTTCAAGACCAAGAAGGTTACAAGCAGAAGCAAAACTAAATCTTGTACGAGTTGAATTGTCACGGAACAGTGAAATTCCAAGGCCACTATCAAAGATCTTTGATGATATGTTATTTGTTCTTAATTCTTTAAGAGCTTCTGCAATTGTGAACACTGACTCGAGTTCATCTTTTGATTTTTCCCATGTGAGAAGAAAATCATTATTATACATATTATTGAAATCTAGGGAGTTAAGTTTGCTGATGTATTTATCCATTAAAGCCATTTTAAAAAACTCCTTTTTATTTAATATTATTTAAAATTATTTATTTTTACAATAAATCGTTGGGAGAGCAGCATATACAGCAGCACATTTAACCAAGTCAGCTTTCCAAGTTTTTTCATTTGGAGCATGAGCTTCCTCCTCTTTACCAGGTCCAAAACCAATACAAGGAATATTGTATCTACCCATTATAGAAACTCCATTTGTAGAGAAGGTCCATTTATCAACAATCGGTGTTCCATACATACCTTCGTATGATTCAACCATTGCTTTTGTAGCGGGGGCATCAACAGGCAGAACCCATGTAGGGAAATAACAATCAGTTGGATAAACAAGACTTGTCCAGCTTGGTTTTTCATATTTGTACATTGTTACTTCAGCTTTATATTTTTTAGCAAAAGGTAGCGTACGAACTTGTTCAAGAGCCATTTCAAAAGTTTCACCATCTGTTAAACGACGATCAAGTGAAATTGCACACATATCAGCAACAGCACAACGCGATGGAGAATTAAAGAATATCTCAGAAACAGTAACAGTTCCTTTACCGAGGAACTCATCATAATGCAAATTATCGTTAAGACCTCTAATTTCTTGAAGAATATCAGCCATTTTATATATAGCATTATCACCACGCTCTGGAGCTGAACCATGGCAAGATACTCCCTTAACTTCAACACGTATTTCCATACGACCACGATGACCTCTATATATATTTCCGTTTGTAGGTTCTGTTATAACAACGAATTCAGGTTTTATATTATCTTCATTATGAATATATTGCCAACATAATCCATCACAGTCTTCTTCTTGAACTGTACCAGTAACTAAAACAGTGTATTTGTCAGATAAAAGTCCCATATCCTTCATGATTTTTGCACCATAAGTAGCAGAAACTATACCACCAAGTTGATCTGAGGAGCCACGTCCACCAATTTCTTCATCATTTTCATAACCAATGTATGGATCAAATGTCCAGTTACTTAATTCACCAAGCCCAACAGTATCAATGTGGGCATCATAAGCTATAAGAGTTTTACCGGATCCCATGTAACCTAAAATATTTCCCATCTTATCAATTTCTACTTTTTCAAAACCAAGGGACTCCATTTCCGCGGCGATTCGTCTTATAACGCCTCCCTCTCCTGAACTTTCACCTGGTATAGCTATTAAATCACGTAAGAACTTTGTCATTGGAACTTTATAGCCCTCTGCTTTTTCCTTAATACTATTAAAATCCATTTTTTATTCCCCCTTAAATTTGAATAAATATTAAATTTCTAGCTAAAGTGATATGCATTATAATGATGAATAATTACCATCCCATACGATATTACGATAAACATCTGGGTCAGTATCTCCCTCTGTTGAGAACAAGAGTACTTTTGAATTTTCATCAAGTTTTAGAGCCTCTTTTAAATCTTTTAAATCATTATTTTTCATTATATTAAAGAGAATACCCATTGTTACAGCGCCAGATTCACCAGAAGTAACCGTAGGATCTCCCTTAATAGGTGCAGCAAGTAGTCTCATTCCTTTAGCAGAAATATTATCTGGGCAAGATACAAAGAATGAACTATTATTTTTTAAAATATCCCATGATATTGTGTTTGGTTCACCACATGCGAGGCCTGCCATGATTGTTTGCATATCATCAGTAACAATTCTTATATTTCCATCTTTTGCTGATGCTGAGCGGAATATACAATCTGCTTTATTCGGCTCTACTATAGTAACTATTGGTGGATTTTCAGGATAAGCATTTGCAAAATAGCCTTGAACTGCACCAGCAAGAGAACCCACACCAGCTTGTAGAAAAATATGAGTTGGTGCATCACAGTTATCATCATGAAGCTGCTCATTAGCTTCCATTGCCATTGTTCCATAACCTTGCATAATCCAAGAAGGTATTTCTTCATAACCTTCCCATGCAGTATCTTGAACAACTACAGAATTAGGAGTTTTTGCTGACTCGGCTATTGCGATGCGGACGCACTCATCATAATTTGCATTTTCGATTGTAGCTGTAGCACCTTCATTTTGAATGTTCCTTAGTCTAGTTTCTGATGAGCCTTTTGGCATAAAAACAACACATTTTTGGCTTAATTTGTTAGCAGACCAAGCAAGACCTCTTCCATGATTTCCATCAGTTGCTGTGAAGAAAGTTGTTTGTCCGAATTCTTTAAGAAGTTCTTTTGATGTAATAGTATTATAATGAAGCGTTGATATATCTTTGCCTAATTTTTTTGCAATGTAACAACCTATAGCAAAAGAACCACCTAAGACCTTAAAAGCATTTAAGCCAAATCTATAAGACTCATCTTTTACATACAGATTTTTAAGGCCAAGGAATCTAGCCATATTATCTAGTTTAGCTAAGGGTGTTTGACTATACTGTGGGAAGCTCTTATGGAAAGAAGATGCCTTATCAATTTTTTCAAGGGACATTATATTTAACATTTTATTACTGTTTTTAGTGAGATCATTCCGTACCCATTTTATTTTATTCATAACAAAACCTCCGGAAAATTTATTTTTTTATATCTACATAATTGTAGATTGAATACTTTGAAATTCCGAAAAAACTTGCTATTTTATCGCCTGCTTTAGTGATTAGGAAAGCGCCGGCATCATTAAGATATTGAATAGCTTGTATCTTTTCGTCTTTACTCATTAAAGCAACTGGTTTATTTATTTTTTTTACAGATTCCTCTAATAAATCATCTAGTAGTTGATTTACATTTTGAGGAATTTTATTCCCGTCGTAAATATTCTCTTTATGACTAATCAAGGATTCTATACAATTACTAGCCATAGTTAGTTCAGTAATATCATAGTTAATAGAAAATATACCAACAGGAATGTTTTCATCATTTCGTATATATATAGTACTTGATTTTAAAACCCTGCCATCATGAGTTTTGGTAATATAGTTTAAATTATCTTCAACTTGTTCACAATTATTTTTCAAAGCGTTTAATACAACGCGAGAAGCACTACTGGTGCTTGTTGTTCTCTTTGTAACATCGCCATTCTCAATAAAGAGAATTGGATAATCTGGATTACCGGAAGATAAGTCATGTATAACCACTTCACAATTTCGCCCAAATTGGGATGAAATGCCTTTGGCTAATTTTTTTAAAAAATCTAAATTACTGTTAATATCCATAATAAACCTCTCAATCAGTTATATAATAAGTCATAATTATTAAAATTTTACAAATATTTTATAAATTCAGTATATCAGTATTTTTTTTATAAATCAACAAGAAATACAAAAATTTTTTAAGTTTACAAAAAAATTAAAATAACAAATTGACTAAAGTCGGAAAAAAATGGTAGAATAAATTTAGAATAATAAAAACAATGAGAACAATCAATTAACTCTGTGTTATGTTAAAAATATATTAATATATTAGAGGAGGCATATTATGATTTTAATAGGCAATGGTAGGTTATTGACTAGAGATAATAATAATACATTTATTGAGGATGGTTGTGTATGTATTGATGCTAATATTATATTTGACCTCGGATCCACAGAGCAAATGAAGAAAAAGTATAAGGATACTGAGTTTGTAGATGCTAAAAAAGGTTTAATTATGCCAGGAATGATTAATACTCATCATCACATATATAGTGCATTTGCCCGTGGTCTTTCCATTAAAGGAAATAACCCTAAAAGTTTTCTAGATATTCTCTCTGGAATGTGGTGGAAAATAGATAGATTACTGACACTCGAAGATACAAAATATAGTGCATATGGAACGTACTTAGATTGTATAAGAAATGGCGTTACAACTGTTTTTGACCATCATGCAAGTTACGGTAGTATTGAAGGAAGTTTATTTCAAATATCTGGTGTTGCTAAAAAGCTAGGAATTCGTACATCTTTATGTTATGAAGTTTCTGATAGAGATGGAGAGGGAAAAATGAGACAAGCTGTAAAAGAAAATGTTGAATTTATGAATGCAGCTAAAAAGGATTCCTCTGATATGCAAAAGGGTATGATGGGACTTCATGCATCTTTTACATTAAGTAATAAAACTCTTGAATATTGCGCCCGAAATACGCCGTATGGTGCTGGTTATCATGTGCACACAGCAGAAGGTATAGAGGATGTATATGATTCTTTAAAAAAATATAATAAAAGAATAGTAAATCGTTTATTTGATCTTGATATTTTGGGTGAAAAAACTATTGCTGTTCACTGTATACACATAAATCCTGCTGAAATGGATTTATTAAAAGAAACAGATACAATGGTAGTTCATAACCCAGAATCTAATATGGGTAACGCTGTAGGATGTACACCTGTGCTAGAGTTTGTAAAAAAAGGACTAACTGTAGGGCTTGGAACTGATGGATATACAAGCGACATGTTTGAATCCATGAAGGTTGCAAATATTTTGCATAAGCATAATAACTGTAATTCATCTGTTGGTTGGGGTGAAATTCCTTTAATGACATTTGAAAACAATGCAAAGATTGCTAATAGATTTTTTGAAAAACCTCTTGGAGTTATACAAAAAGGAGCTTATGCTGACATCATAGTAGCAGAATACGATCCACTAACGCCATTTAATGCAAATAATGCAAACGCTCATATTTTATTTGGAATTAATGGGAGATGTGTAACAACTACAATGATAAATGGTAAGGTTCTTATGAAAGACCGTGAAATAATCGGTGTTGATTCTGAACAAATCATGGCGAAATCAAGAGAATTATCAAATGAATTATGGAATAAAATCAATAGTTAAAAAACAAATAAAAATAAGGGGGCATTACCTATGGGTGATAGAATGACGCCTATTCCATTTAAAAACTTAATGGAGTGGATAATTTACGAAAATAAAAAGCAGGTCAAGATATTTGGAGTAAACAAATTTTTCAAAAAGCAGGATAATAAGGTTCTTGAAATATTTGGAGAAAAAATTGAAACTCCTTTTGGTCCAGCAGCTGGTCCGCATACACAGCTAGCACAAAATATAATTGCAGCATACGTTTCTGGGTGTAGATTTTTTGAATTAAAAACAGTACAAACTCTTGACGGTGAAGATTTACCTGTATCAAAGCCATGCATAAAAGCAGAAGATGAGTGCTATAACGTAGAGTGGTCAACTGAGCTTAGAGTTCCAGAGGCATATGCGGAGTATGTTAAAGCGTGGTTTGCACTAAAAATATTATCAAAGGAGCTTGAACTAGGAAGTCCTGATGGATTTATTTTTAATATGAGCGTAGGATATGATTTTGAAGGAATTTCTTCACCTAAAATAGGTGAATTTATTATGGGTCTTAAAGATGCATCTAAAAGTGATATATGGAGTGAATGCAGGTCATACGTCTTTGGAAATATGGATAAATTCCAAAATATTGATAAAGAATATGTTGAGCATATATCACCTAAGGTATGTACATCGATAACATTATCAACATTACATGGATGTCCATCACAAGAAATTGAACGCATTGCAACATACCTAATAAATGAAAAAGGACTAAACACCTATGTAAAATGTAATCCCACATTATTAGGTTATAAATTTGTACGTAAAACTTTAGATAGTATGGGATATGATTATGTTTCATTTGATGAACATCACTTCAATGAGGACTTGCAATTTAATGATGCTACTTCTATGTTTAGAGGGTTACAAGATTTGGCAAGTAAAAAAGGATTGTCATTTGGTGTTAAATTAACGAATACAGTTCCAGCTCAGATTAAAAATGCTGAATTACCAGGCGATGAGATGTATATGTCAGGAAAATCTCTATATCCTCTTTCAATAGCACTTGCATATAAGCTTTCAAAAGAATTTGATGGAAAACTTAAGATCTCTTATTCAGGAGGTGCGGACGTTTTCAATATAAATGATATATTTGAAACGGGTATATGGCCTATAACTATAGCAACAACACTTTTAAAAGTTGGTGGATATCAAAGATGTGTACAAATTGCTGAAAAATTAAACAAGTCAGAATATACTAATAAGTATGTTATGGATAATGAAAAATTAAGAGAGCTTAAAGATAGATCAGTAAAAGATATTCATCATATAAAGCCTATAAAACCAATTCTTAATCGCAAAATAAATGAAAAAGTACCATTAGTTAATTGTTTTATTGCACCATGTGAGAAGGGATGTCCTATATCACAAGATATTCCAGAATATATACGTCTTGTTTCCAAAGGTAAACATCTTGAAGCACTAAAGGTAATAGTTCTAAAAAATCCGCTTCCATTTATTACAGGAACAATATGCAGCCATGTTTGCATGAGCAAATGCAGCAGAAATTTCTGCGATGAATCTGTTAATATAAGAAATATAAAATTACGAGCAGCAGAAAAAGCATATGAAAGTTTAATTAAGGAACTTAAGATAACAGAAAAAGGAAATGAACGGGTAGCAATTGTTGGCGGAGGAACTACAGGTCTTGCAGCAGCATATTTCCTTGCAAGAGAAGGAGTAGATGCAACAATTTTCGAGAAAAGAGACTCATTAGGAGGAATAGTAAAACATGTTATTCCAGAATTTAGAATACCAAAAAAATCTATTCAAAAGGACATTGAACTTGTTTGTAGCATGGGAATTAAAGTTGAATTAAATTCAGAGCAGAATTCTGTAGATGAATTGAAAAAGCAAGGATATAAATATATCTTGTTTGCAATTGGCGCATGGAAACCAGGTAAACTTAATATTGAAGGTGAAAATGTAATCAATGTAATTGATTTTCTAGAGAGATTAAAGAATAATGATAAAAAATTAAACATTGGTAAAAATGTAGTAGTTGTAGGTGGCGGTAACACTGCTATGGATGCAGCTAGAGCAGCTAAAAGAGTAGATGGAGTAGAACATGTATATGTAGTATATCGTAGAACTAAAAAATACATGCCAGCGGATACCCAAGAATTGCAATTAGCAATTGAAGAAGGGGTAGAATTTAAGGAATTATTATCACCTGTAAAAGTTAGTAACGGTGTTCTTAAATGTGAGGTTATGAAACTTGGAGAGCCAGATGAGAGTGGAAGACGAAGACCAGTTTCAAGCGGAGGCATGGTAGATATACCAGCAGACATTGTTATATCGGCAGTTGGTGAGAAGATAGATACTAAGATATTTGAAGAAAATAATATTAAAGTAAATGAAAAGGCGCAAGCTATTGTAGATTTAACAACGCTCGAAACAAATATTGAAAAAGTATATGTTGCCGGAGATGGGTTACATGGACCAGCTACAGTAGTTGAGGGTATAGCAGATGCAACAAAATTTGCAAGGGCTGTAGTTAAAGAAGAGAAAAATTGTGATTTGACAATGAATTTGCCAAAAGTAAGCACAAATAGCGAATCACCAACAGCTAAAAAAGGGATACTCAAAATGGAAACGTGCGGTCCTAAAGAGTGTGAAAGATGTCTTGAGTGTTCAACAATATGTGAAGCTTGTGTTGATGTCTGTCCTAACCGTGCAAATGTTACTATAAAAGTAAAAGGTAATAAAATGCATCAAATAATTCATCTTGATAAAATGTGCAATGAGTGTGGAAACTGTGAAATGTTCTGCCCATATAATAGCGCTCCATATAAAGAAAAATTTACACTATTTGCTACAGAAGTTGATTTTGAAAATAGCAAAAACTTCGGATTTGTATTAATTAATAAAGAAGAGAAAATTATAAAACTTAGATTAGATGGCGAAGTTTTAGAAGTTAATCTTAAGGAAAGCAATACAGTTATATCTAAAGACATTGAGAATATGATTTGGGCTGTAATTTCGAATTATAGTTATATGATTTAAAAATTGAAGAGGTGGGTTAAATGTCAATTATTATAAAAAGTGGAACTATTGTAACTCCTAGAAAAAGCTATATTTCTGATATTAAAATTGAAGATGAAATAATTACCTCTATTGGTGAGAATTTAGAAGATGATAAAGCACAAATTATAGATGCAGCAGGTTGTTTAGTATTTCCAGGATTTATTGATTCTCATACTCACTTTGATTTAGATACAGGATACACTAGAACTGCAGATAATTTTAAAACAGGTACTGCCGCGGCTATTGTAGGTGGAACCACAACGATTTTGGATTTTGCAACGCAAAACAAAGGAGAAACTCTAAGTGAAGCACTAACAAATTGGAATAATTTAGCTAAAGGTGTTTCAAGTTGCGATTATGGCTTTCATATGGCAATAACGCAGTGGAATGCAGATATAAAAGATGAACTTAAAAAAATGAAAGACCAGGGAATAACATCATTTAAAGCATATATGGCCTATGACAATTTGCGTCTTAATGATGGAGAGATATATGATCTTTTAAAGTGCTTGAAAAAGTATAATGGTTTACTTTGTGTTCATTGTGAAAATGGAGATCTTGTAAATACGATGATTAAAGAACAACTTAATAGTGGAAATATGACTCCGGCTGCCCATCCACTATCACGACCTAATATTGTGGAATCAGAAGCAGTATCAAGATATATAGATATTGCAAATTTAGCAGGAGCACCTATATATATTGTGCATCTAAGTACAAAAGAAGCCTTAGAAGAGGTAGTAAAAGGGCGAAAAAGAGGACAAAAAATATATGTAGAAACATGTCCTCAATATCTGCTATTAGAAGATAGCTTATATTTGTTAGAGGATTTTGAAAGTGCTAAGTATGTTCTATCACCACCTTTAAGAAAAAAAGATGATTTAGAAAGATTATGGCAAGCTTTATCAGAGGAAGATATTGATACAATTGGAACGGATCACTGCAGTTTTAATTTTAAAGGTCAAAAAGATCATGGCATAAACGATTTCAGTAAAATACCCAATGGTATACCAGGGGTTGAACATAGGCCAACCCTTATGTATACATATGGAGTGGATAAAGGTAGAATAAGTAAAGAACAAATGTGTTCTGTGCTTAGCGAAAATATTGCAAAGATTTTTGGAATGTATCCTAGAAAGGGAGCATTACAAGTTGGAAGTGATGCGGATATAGTTATATGGGATATAAAAAATCAAGGAATTATATCTAAAGATAATCAAACACAAAATGTAGATTATACACCTTTTGAAGGATTTAGAACTGTAGGATCAGCTAAGCATGTTTTTCTAAGAGGGACACAGATTCTGGAGAATGGAAATATTATAAAGCAGAATTTTGGGCAATATATAAAACGGGGTGGCTGTAATGTTTAACTTTGTTGTAAATGGGAATAAAGTTAGGGCTAAGGAAGATAAAAAGTTAATTACATTCTTAAGGGAAGATTTGAATTTAACATCAGTTAAAAATGGTTGCTCTGAGGGTGCCTGTGGAACATGTATGGTTTTAGTAAACGGTGAGGCAAAAAAAGCATGTATATTAAAAACAAGCAAGCTTGTAGATAAAAATATTATAACGGTTGAAGGCCTAACGGATAGAGAAAAAGATGTATATGGACATGCTTTTATGGAAGCAGGAGCAGTACAGTGCGGTTTTTGTACTCCGGGAATGGTCATAAGTGCAAAGAGTCTTATTGATAAGGTAGAAAATCCAACTGAGTTCGGAATAAGAAATGCTTTGAAAAATAACATCTGCCGCTGCACGGGATATGTGAAAATAATTGAAGCGGTAAAGCTCGCGGCTAAACTATTACGAGAAAATACAAAGGTACCTAAATCTACTTGTAAAGGTTTAATAGGAGAAAATTTAAATAGAATTGATGCTGTAGACAAAGTGCTTGGCACAGCAGAATATGTAGATGATATGCGTATAGATGGTATGATTTACGGTGGAGCGGTTAGAACTAAATATCCACGTGCCTTAGTAAAAAGTATAGATATTAGTGAAGCTAAAAGGCTACAAGGTGTTTATCTAGTAATTACAGCGGATGAGCTTCCTGGAAGCCAAAAAGTTGGTCATATTGTAAAGGATTGGGATGTATTAATACCAAGGGGAAAGATAACTCACTGCATAGGAGATGCTATTGTGCTAATAGCTGCCCGAACTCCTGAAATACTAGAAAAAGCTAAATCTTTAGTTAAAATTGATTTTGAAGAATTAACACCGGTTACATGTCCGGAAGATGCACTGAAGGGAGATGCGCCGGAGGTACATGCAAGCGGTAATTTATTAGTAACTGAAAACATGGTATTTGGGAATGCAGATAAATATATAAAAAGTTCGAAATACAGCGTAACAAATAAATACAGCACGCCATTTACAGAACATGCTTTTTTAGAAACCGAAACGGCAGTGGCTGAGCCAGATGGTAATGATGGAATAATAATATATTGCGGTGACCAAGGGATTTATCAAACTCGAAAGGAATGTGCAGAAGCTTTAGGGCTTGATCAAAGTAAAGTAAGAGTTGTAAGTAAAATAGTTGGTGGTGGTTTTGGTGGAAAAGAAGATATGAGCGTTCAACACCATGCATCAATTCTTGCTTATTTATGTAACAAACCTGTGAAGGTTGCATTAAGCCGAAGGGAAAGCATGATGATACATCCCAAACGTCATGCTATGGAGATGGAGGTTACAACTGCCTGTGATGAAAATGGATATTTGACTGCTATGAAAGCCATCATAATAGCTGATACAGGAGCATATGCGTCGCTGGGTGGACCTGTGCTGCAAAGAGCATGCACCCATGCGGCAGGACCGTATAACTATCATAATATTGATATAATTGGAAAAGCAGTATATACAAATAATCCACCAGCTGGTGCATTTAGAGGGTTTGGGGTAACGCAGAGCTGTTTTGCAATAGAAAGCAATTTAAATCAGCTTGCGCATTTGGCTTCAATAACTCCCTTTGAAATAAGATATAGAAACGCAATTAGACCAGGTCAAGTACTTCCTAATGGTCAAATTGCAGATTCATCAACATCTATTGTTGAAACTTTGGAAGCAGTGAAAGAAATATGTAAGCAAAATCCTAAAGCAGGAATAGCTTGTTCTATTAAAAACAGTGGACTAGGGGTTGGAATTCCTGATATTGGACGTTGCATGCTGGTTATAAAAGATGGTAGCGTATATATTCATACCAGTGCGGCTTGTATTGGACAAGGACTAGGGACTATATTAACGCAAATAGTTTGTGAAACTCTTAATATGTCACCTGATAAAGTGGTACATGCAGCACCAGATACTTTGACTTGCCCTGATTCAGGGAATACAACAGCTTCCCGTCAAACCTTATTCACAGGTGAGGCAGTAAAAAGAGCAGCTAGAGAACTTCTTGATGCATTAACATATCAAACATTAGAAAACTTAGATGGTCAAGAATTTTATGGAGAATTTAAAGGGATAACTGATAAAATGAGCTCAATTAAACAAAACCCTGTAAGTCATGTAGCCTATGGCTATGCTACGCAGGTCGTTATTTTGAATGATGAGGGTAAACTTTTGAAGGTTATTGCAGTTCACGATGTTGGTACTCCTATAAATCCTAAAAATATTGAGGGACAGATTGAAGGCGGTGTTGTTATGAGTCTTGGATATGCTCTAACAGAAGATTATCCGCTTAGGGATAGCGTACCAACTGCAAAATTTGGAACACTAGGATTGTTTAAAGCAACAGAAGTACCAAAAATAGAATCTATTATATTAGGTAGAGGAAATATGAACCTTGCATATGGGGCAAAGGGAATAGGGGAGATATGTTCAATACCTACTGCGCCTGCTGTTGCTGGTGCGTATTATAACTATGATGGGGAGTTTAGAACAAAGCTACCTATTTCGAATACACCGTATAGTAAGAAAAAATAAGTTGAGAGTTGAGAATTGAAAGTTGAGAGTGAAGGGGATTTTTGTGAATGGAAAAATCCACCATTAACTTTCCACCCTTCACCCTCAACTTTCTACTGAATTAAGGGGATATTATAATGCTAAGTGATTATATTGGACTAAAGAAAAAAGATATTATATCTTTTGTAGGTGCAGGTGGGAAAACAACAATGATGTTTAAACTTGCAGAAGAACTTAGATTAAGTAATAAGATATTAGTAACCACAACCACTAAGATATACATTCCATTAGATGATAAGTATGACTTTATATGTACTGATAAAGAAATGTTTACAAGGTATATTGATATGAAGAAAAATGGAATTTATATTTTAGGATTAGGTGTAAATGGCAAAAATAAAATATTGGGGCTAAGCAAAAAAGAATTAGATGAGTTAGCACCACATTTTGATTATATACTAATAGAAGCAGATGGAGCGAAGAAAAAGCAATTGAAGGGGTGCAATGAATTTGAGCCAGTTATATACGGAAAAACTACAAAAACTGTAGGAATTATAGATATACAGTCATGTGGTATTCTAATTAATGAGGATAATATTCATAGAACTAAGATATTTTGTGAAATAACTGGGGCAAAGGAGGGACAAACTGTTACAATTGAACACCTATCTAAGCTAATATTTCATCCTAAGGGGTTGTTCAAGGTAGCGCAAGGAGAAAAAATATTATTCATGAATAAAATAGAAGACACCAATCATTTAATGTTAGCCAGGTTGTTAGTTAAGGAAATAAATTTAAGAAATAAAAAGTTATTAAATAAAGTATTTATTGGAAGTTTAAAAATCGACATATATTTTTTATTACATAAACGAAGAGACTGTAAGAAAAATGAATTTTAGTTTGAACTATGTAGTTGTAGCTGAGAGTAGGTGATATAATGACGATAAGTGCTATAATATTAGCATCAGGTTATTCAAGGAGAATGAGAAAAAATAAGCTTTTTTTACAATATAGAGGTAAAATGCTAATTGAACGCACTATAGAAGTAATTACACAATGTGATTTTTCAGAAGTAATTATTGTAGCTAGAGAAGAAGAAATAATAGAAATTGGCAATAAAAATGGTTTAAAGGTTTTTAAAAATGAAAATGCAGTTAAAGGAATAAGTGAATCTATTAAATTAGGTGTAATTCACACAACAGAAACAGATGGATATATGTTTTTTATGGCAGATCAGCCTTTTTTAGATGTAGATACGATAAAAGAATTAATTGACGAATTTAGAGAAAATTCAAATTATATAATTGTTCCAAGGTGTGAGGGTAGACGTGGTAATCCTGTAATATTTCCATATGTGTTTAAGGAAGACTTTTTGCAGTTAGAGGGAGATGTTGGTGGGAAAATAATAATAAATAAGAATTTAGAGAAAGTTAAATTTGTAGAAATACATGATAGTGCAAAATTATTTGATATTGATACTAATGAAAATTATGAGTATATTCTAAAACTAGAGGAGAATAATGAGTATGTTTAATGATATTGTGATTGTACGTGGAGGAGGAGATTTAGCATCTGGCATAATTCAAAAATTGTATAGAAGTGGATTTAGGGTATTAGTTTTAGAAGTAGCAAAACCTACTGCTATTAGACGAAGTGTCTCTTTTAGTGAAGCGGTATATGAAAGAGAAGTAGAAATAGAAGGAATTATAGCTGTACATGTGTGCTCTTTAAGTGGAGTAGAAAATGCCTGGAGTAATAAAAAAATTCCAGTGATTATAGATGAAGAAGGTAAATATATTCAAAAAATAAAACCTACAATTGTAGTTGATGCTATTATTGCTAAGAAAAATATGGGAACAACAAAGAATATGGCAGATATAACTATTGCTATTGGGCCTGGGTTTACAGCGGGTAAAGATGTAGATGCTGTAATAGAGACCACTAGAGGACATAATCTTGGTAGACTTATTTTTTATGGACAAGCTGCTAAAAACACAGGGATTCCAGGAAATATCATGGGGTACTCTAAAGAAAGAGTTATACATTCAACCTGCTCTGGAATAATTAAGAATGTTCTTGATATTGGTGCTGTGGTTGAAAAAGATGAAGTTATTGCCTATATAGGAGAGATGCCAATAAAAGCAACAATATCAGGATTATTAAGAGGAATTATACGTAGTGGAAGCACTGTAAAAGAGGGATTTAAGATTGCAGATATCGATCCAAGGGTGTCAGAAAAAATGAATTGTTATACTATTTCTGATAAAGCAAGAAATATAGCAGGTGGAGTATTAGAGGCGGTACTTTATTTAGCGACATTTCAGAAGGAGGGCTAATATTATGGAAGAAAAAGACAGAATTAGTTAGAGAATCTTTAAAGTGTATATTAGATAGTGTTCATCATGGATTACAAATTCTTCTTGGGCATACTGGTGAGTTTGGATTAAATAAAATTTATTTTAAAATATAAATTAGAGGTGATTGATATGAAAAAAATACCTGTAAGAGAGTCAGTCGGGTCCGTTTTATGTCATGATATTACTCAAATTGTCCCAGGAGTAGTAAAGGATAGAGCATTTAAAAAGGGACATGTAATTAAAGAAGAAGATATTCAATTATTGCTTTCATTAGGAAAAGACAACATATATGTATGGGAGGAGAAACAAGGATACCTTCATGAAAATTATGCAGCAGAACGATTGCGACGCCTTACAGCAGGAGTAGGACTTACATTTAGCGAAGTAAAAGAAGGTAAAATTAATTTCATAGCAGAATACGATGGACTTCTTATAATTAATACAAAATTGTTATATGGACTTAATTCCTTAGGTGAGATAATTTTAGCTACATTACATAATAACTATCCTGTAAAAAAGGGACAGAAGGTAGCAGGAACAAGGGTTATTCCACTTGTAATTGAGGAGGATAAGATAAAAAAAGCAGAGGATTTAATCGGTGACGCGAAAATTGTAAGCATCATACCGTATGCACCAATGAAAGTTGGAATTGTTACTACAGGGAATGAAGTATATCATGGTAGAATAAAGGATGCTTTTGGTCCTGTAATAAGAAGTAAGGTGGAAGAATACGGTTGTGAAATACTTGGACAAGCTATACTTTCAGATGATGAGAATAAGATAACAGAAGCAGTAGACGCATGGATAGAGCAGGGGGCTGAAATGGTAATCTGTACCGGTGGAATGTCAGTAGATCCAGATGATGTTACGCCTACGGCAATTCAAAATACAGGGGCAGAAATTGTAACATATGGATCGCCCGTGCTTCCAGGCGCAATGTTCTTGCTAGCTTATAAAGGTAATATTCCAATCTTAGGACTGCCGGGTTGTGTAATGTACTCTAAGAGAACTATATTTGATTTGGTATTACCAAGGGTACTCGTAAAGGAAAAATTGAGTTTTGCTGATATAGCAGCATATGGTCATGGGGGACTTTGTATGGAGTGTGAGGAATGTAGATATCCTGATTGTACCTTTGGAAAGGGAGTATAATAAATTTAAAATTAAGAGTGACACATGGACTTATAATGAATAGAGGTTTTTTATGAAGGATAAAGGATTATTCAAGGTAATTTTAGCTTTAACATGCAGTATATGTGTTTTGTTTTTATTAAGCCCTATCATTGCACTTTTTATATTTCCATGGGAGAAATCTTTAGAGTTGATTTTAGACTCATTTGTCTTACAGGCACTTATAATAAGCTTGAAAAGCACTTTTCTTTCTTTACTAATAATTATTGCATTAGGTATACCAACAGCATATTATATGGAAAGGTACTCATTTTGGGGAAAGAGGCTTGTTGAAATCATTGTACAGTTGCCTCTTGTACTGCCTCCAGCAGTGGCTGGTTTACTATTATTAGTTACTTTTGGGAGAAATGGACTTATAGGAAAATATCTATCTCCATTTGGTATTCAGCTACCATTCACTTTTATAGCTGTGGTTACAGCGCAGGTGTTTATAGCAATGCCCATATTTATTCAAGCAGCACGGGCTGGATTCAAAAAGGTGGATAGGGAACTAGAGAACTCAGCAGCAGTTTTGGGAGGTTCGTATTTTCAGATTTTTATTTATGTTACACTCCCGTTATCTAAAAATGCATTGTTAACTGGTGCTATTCTTTCTTGGGCAAGAGCCCTTGCGGAGTTTGGAGCGACTATCTTATTCGCAGGAAATTTGGCAGGAAAAACACAGACACTGCCTCTAGCTATATATACGGCAATGGAAAAGGATTTAAACTTATCTATGGGAATGGCCGTATTGTTGGTTATTGTATCAATTGGAGTTTTGGGTATATTGAAATATATCACTAGAACTGAGAAGGATTAAGAGGATTTATCAATACGGGAGAAAAATTGATTGATTTAGAATTTGACTTTAAATGAGATATATAGAATTGTTAAGTCGGGGGGGCAGGAAAATAATGAAAAAGAAGTTAGTGAGAACAATATTAATAGTGATGACTTTGTTATTAATTATGTTAAGCGGGGGATGCAAAGCAAAACAGACAGATAAAGCCTCAAAACGAGAAATTATTGTTTTAGCAGCATCTTCATTAACAGAAAGCCTTGAAGAAATTATTAAATTATTTGAAAAAGAAAATCCTAAGGTAAAAGTAACGCTGAATCTGGACAGTACAAGTAGATTAAGAGTTCAGATAGAGCAGGGAATAAAAGCTGACTTGTTTCTATCAGCAAATAAAGAGCATTATGATGCCTTAAAAGAAGAAGGATATATTTCAGAAGGAGAAGCCTTTTTACATAATTCCATGGTTCTGATTGTTCCAAAAAGTAATCCAGCTGAGATTGAAAAGCTTGATGATTTACAGAATAAATGTAAATTTGTTATAGCTCAAAAGGAGGTGCCAGCTGGAGAGTACACGAGAAAGATAATTCATTCTCTAAATCAGCAATTAGGAACACAATATGAGGGAAAAGTACTAAGCAACATAGTATCAGAGGAGAGTAACGTAAAACAGGTAGTAAATAAGGTTGTAATAGGAGAAGCAGATGCAGCATTTGTTTATTCATCAGATATTACCAAAGGAGTGAAGGATAAAGTTAAGATAATTGATATTGATCCTAAATATAATGTAAAGGCAGAGTACTGGACTTCTAAATTAAAGAATGAAGAAGAAAATAAATATGCAGAGGATTTATTTTCATTTTTATTGAGTAAAGAAGGTAAGGAAATTTTTCGAAAATATGGATTTAATAGTGCAAAGCAGCAGCCTTAATAAGTTTATAGGGCTGTTTTTTATTTGATATAAGAATAAATTATTAACTAATGATAGGATAAGGTTATTAAGGGGTATTTAAGTTGCTCATTTTATAATGCACTATATTTAATTTATCAATAAAAAAACATGCAAATATACGAATAAATATTCATTTAAATTAGTTGGTAAATGAATTTAGAAATCGGTATTTTAAAGTTTTTATCATACAAAATGGAGTATGTAAACAAGAATAAGCCTCGATGGATTATTAGTTGTTTAATATTGATTTACAAGGAAATGTACTACTCTTAATTAAGACTGGTGATAAAAAAGAAAAGAATTTAAACCTCAGAATTTGTGATGCGCATAATCAAAAAAATAAAGATTTCAAAATGGTTGATATTGACAATATATTGCTTGTAGATGGTTTGATAGTTTTGCCATATTATTTTTATTTAATCATGATAGAATTTATGGTTTTGTCCATTTTTCAGTAACACAAAACCATAAATCGTAATAGTATATACAGTAAAGATTGCACAGGAAATCTTACATTAAACCGATCGGCTAGCGTAATATTCAACAGGGAGAGTAGAGGTCAGAATGTAATAGATTTAGTGCAATCTATATATACAAGATTTACCAATACTTTCGTTAGATAATAAGGGGGATAATATTTTTATGAATATTAATTATAAATCAAATCAAGAAAATCAAGAAAATCAAGAAAATCAAATTACGAGTAATGATTCTTATACTGCAGCTTGTTGTACACCAAGTCATCCTTGTGCAACAGTTACTACTCAAGCTGAATCAATAACTGAACAAATGGATGTAAAACCTATTGTTATTAAAGATGGACCTGTAGTAGTTAAGGTCCCAGTTGTATTAGCAGAGACAAATATAACAATTCCTGTTGAAGCTACTATCACATTAGACCAAGTAGCCATGGAAATTAAACGTATTAAAAAGAATGTATTTTTAACTCAATCCCGTCTTATTCCATTTTCTCAAGACAGCCGTCATGGCACTGGGATATTATTTATAGCAGGTTTTGTTAGAAAAAATATAGAGTATGCAACTCAAACTTGTCCGGTAGGTACAAGTGTAAATGTATGTGGCGATATAAGGCACTGTACAGTTGAAGTTCCTTTTAATTTTACTACTAGAGTTACTTTCCTTAAGAAACCTGTTTTTAATGAAAACACTACTCCAAGTGAACTAGAATTCTTTACAGATAAAATACAAGACTGCGATGTTTGTTCAGATCCAGTAATTGGACGTAATCCTTGCGATCAGAGTTTCTTCTTCACAGAATACTTTAATGAAAAACCTTATGTTGAATTAGTAAGGGCAGATGTTACTGAAATTGATATTCACACAAATCCAACTTCAAACTGCCAAACTCCAATAGAACAAAAGTTCACAAAACTCACCGAAAAAATAGTGATAAATTTAACACTAAAAGTATTACAAAACCAGCAGGTAAGAGTTACAGCAATCGACATCTAATCTATATCTAGCATAACTGCATAGGGTTGTTAGAAATAAAATTTAAATTAGAAACTGAATTTAAGTAATATTATGATTTTTGGATTAAGAGTGGATTTTATCCCATATTTATGGTTAAAATTCACTCTTTGTTTATTAAATAATTCTCGAGTATTATATACTAAATTTTATAATTACTTTTTTTATTATAAATATATAAAAGGAGTGCTTTTTTAAGTGAATGGGACAAAAATAGTCCGGTGTTTTTTGTCTTAAAACAATTTTAAATTTCATCTCCAAAGGATATAATAGTTTATTTTTATTTTTTAACCCCTTTTTCAGTAACACAAAACCATAAATTAGTATAGTATATACTATAAAGGTCATGCTAAAAATCTTACATTTTATTGAGTAGCTAACGAAAGCTTCAACCGGGAGAATAGAGGGCAGAATGTAATAAATTTAGTGTAATCTATATATACAAGATTCACTGATTATACTTATAATTTGGTTAGATAAAAAGGAGGATTCCATTATTATGAATATTGACTCTGAACCAGATCAAGAAAGGCAAATAGATGATGTGTTTACTGAAGATTGTTATAAACCAAGCGATCCTTGTGCAAACGTTACTACTCAATCTGAATCAATAACTGAACAAATTGATTCATCGCCTGACGTTATTAATGCTGGACCTGTAGTAGTTAAGATCCCAGTTGTACTAGCAGAGACCAATATAACAATTCCTGTTGAGGCTACTATCACATTAGACCAAACAGTCATGGAGATTAAACGTATTAAAAAAAATGTATTTTTAACTCAATCTCGTCTTATTCCATTTTCTCAAGACAGCCATAATTGCACTGGAATATTATTTATAGCAGGTTTTGTTAGAAAGAATATTGAGTATGCAACTCAAACTTGTCCGGTAGGTACAAGCGTAAATGTATGTGGAGATATAAGGCACTGTACAGTTCAAGTCCCTTTTAATTTCACTACTAGAGTTAATTTCCTTAGGGCACCTGTTTTTAATGAAAACACTACTCCAAGTGAACTAGAATTCTTTGCAGATAAACTTGAAGGCTGTGATAATTGTGCAGATTCAGTACTTGGACGTAATCCTTGCGATCAGAATTTCTTCTTAACAGAATTCTTTAATGAAAAACCTTATGTTGAATTAGTAAAGGCAGATATTACTGAAATTGATATTCACACAAATCCAACTGAAACTACAACAGAACAAACGTTCACACAACTCACTGAGAAAATAGTAGTAAATTTAACACTAAAAGTATTACAAAACCAGCAGGTAAGAGTTACAGCAATCTAATCCATATCCACCATAATTATATAAGGTTATTAGCACTAAAATTTAAATTGATAACTGAATTTAATATCATAATCATTCTATTAGATATTAATTAATTTACATGCTGTAGATCCAAAGCTTACTAAGAGTGGTTTTGGGTCTGTTTTTAGGATGAGATAAATATTGGACATACGAAGGAAATAACTAGAATTATTATGTAGATATAGCTTACCCTTAGTTAAAATAAAACATAAAAAAGTACAACATAAAATTAATAATGTAATTTTAGTTACGACGAAAAACTTCATAAAAAATATTATTAATCCCAAAGGACCTATTACCGATTTGTTTTAAAAGTAATAATATCTTTCAAATACTTTAATTTATAACATTTTTAATAGGAGGAGAGGCTGTGTCCAGATTACGCAATCAAAGAGAATATGATAATAATCGACATAAGAGAAAATATGATGAAGAACATCATAAAAAGGAACATAATGATGAGCGACTTAAAAGAAAATATGATAAAAATTATCATCCAGAAAAAGATTTTCTTAATTCTTTTAAAACCTTTATTGCGGAAATCAATAACTATATTCCCTTAGAAAATAATGTAGAAGATAAAAAGCAAGATTTATTCAAGTATGTTTCCTTAAAAAATAATGTGCAAAATAAAGACCAAGATGTATCCAAGGATGATGGCTTAGAAAATAAGAATTATACTAGGTTTGAAGATGTATATAATGAAGATTTACTAGAAGAAAACCATAATACCATTGAAAAAGAAGAGTTATCTAAAGAAACCTATAAAGATCAAGTGGATGAGCTTACAATTAAAAATTGTAAAACAACGGTTACTTCTGAAATGCTACCTCTTTGTGAGAATATCCCTCATACTTCTGAAGTCACTGTGGAGGCTGTAACGGTAAAAATTCCGGTGGTGTTAACAGAAAGTACGATAGCTATTACTATTGAGTCTTCTCTTAAGCTAGATGATGTTGTATTACAAATTAAACACATTAAAAAAAATGTATATTTAAATCAGTGCGAACTTATTCCTAATTCTGAAAATGGCAAGCCGAATACCGGAATACTATTTATAGATGGCTTTATTAGGAAGAATATAGAATACATCACTAAAGACCATAATGATGAAGGAGTATCATGCGGAAAGGTTAAACATGCTACAGTTAAAGTTCCTTTTAAATGCACTACCAGAGTCACGTTCAACACTTACCCTAAATTTAAACCAAATACTTATCAAGATGAAGTGGAAATACTACAAACTAGCATTAAAGTTTTCGATCCTTGCGGAGCAGATATAACTGGAAGAGATATTCGAGAGCAAGGTTTTAAAATGATTGAATTCTTTAATGAAAAAGTATTCTGTGAATTAGTTAGTGCTGAAATTGTTGAATCTGACATTCTTGAAAATCCAATAAATAAAGAGTGTAGAATACCTTTAGAGCAAGGATTTCATGATATTACTGAAAAGGTAGTACTATTTCTAACAATAAAATTATTGCAAAATCAGCATGTGGAAATTCCCAAAAAACATCAGTAGCGATAATGAAATAACTAAAGAGTGTAACTTCTATAAAGTTTTATGAGGTTATGCTACCCTACAAGGAATGCTAACTGGTAATGAGCCTATATGCTAACATACAAAAAACAAGAACATAAGAGTAAATCTTATGTTCTTGTTTTTTGTATGTTAATAAAAGATTTATTATCATGATTTTCATACATAGGTAGTACCTTACTACTAGTTAAATATATGTGGCTTTTTTCTGATATTATTATGGGAAGTGTTGATATGAAGTATGAATCATCTTTAACATCTATTTGTTGCACTAGAGGTATACATTCTGAATCATCTTCAACATTTACTTGTTGCACCGGAAGTATATATTCTGAATCATCTTTAACATTTACTTGTTGCACCGGAAGTATATATTCTGAATCATCTTCAACATTTACTTGTTGCACCGGAAGTATATATTCTGAATTATCTTTAGCATTTACTTGTTGCACCGGAAGTATATATTTTGAATCATCTTCAACATTTACTTGTTGCACCGGAAGTATATATTCTGAATCATCTTCAACATTTACTTGTTGCACCGGAAGTATATATTTTGAATCATCTTCAACATTTACTTGTTGCACCGGAAGTATATATTCTGAATCATCTTTAACATCTATTTGTTGCACTGGAGGTATACATTCTGAATCATCTTTAACATTTACTTGTTGCACCAGAAGTATATATTCTGGATCATCTTTAACATCTATTTGTTGCACTAGAGGTATACATTCTGAATCATCTTCAACATTTACTTGTTGCACTGGATGTATACATTCTGTATTCATTTTGTCTTTTGCATTTTTTTTCACGCTTAAATTATGTGGGATTACATTATTTTTATGCTTAACATTTGTTGAGTTTTTTTTATATGTTTTATTAATATTTTCATTACAACATGATTCTTGTAAAATTGTAATGATTATAGACAATTTCAGCAAGTTTAATTTGTCACAATTATTGTTTGGTATCATAGAAAAATACTCCTTTATTATAGAGATTAGGCATAGAAGTAAAATAGACGAGATACTGACTTTTTATTTTTAAGATGTCTTATGTATTTAAATATCATTAGGGCGAAAAATTTGATTATTTTTCAACCGTAATTTTTCTTATTTTTTGTGTCCTAAGACATATTATATAATATGTGGAAAATAAAAAAAGTGTTACTTTAAACATCGGTAATCTTAGATTCTAGATATGAAATATAAAAGTTTAAAATAGTTGAAATAGTATAGGTAAATGCAGTAATATATAAACAAGTAGGATATAATAGTATTGGAGCAAGAATAGAAAATAAAATAGACGAGCACGCTTGCTAGCTATTTTTTTTAGATGCATAAATATAAATTTTGATTAAAACGGTGGGGTTGTTAATTATGTCAGAAAAAAGGACATTTGATGAGGAAATTAGTATTAAAGAAAAAACAGAAATGAAGGTTAAGAAGCCTAGTAAGTACATGGTAATCATTCATAATGATGATTATACAAGCATGGAATTTGTTGTGCAGGTTTTAGTTGGAGTTTTTAAAAAACAGGTTGTGGAAGCCACAAAAATCATGTTTGAAGTCCATAAAAAAGGTAGCGGCATTGCAGGAATATATAGTTATGATGTAGGTATAACAAAAATTGATCAAGCTATGGAGATGTGTGAGGAAAGTGGCTTTCCACTGAAACTAACCTTAGAAGAGGAGTAATTATGCAATTAGATAATATAGTAAATGAGATTATTACTGCGGCTTTTAATGAAGCTCAAATGTCAAAACATGAATATTTTACACCAGAACATATTCTTTACGCTTCTTTATTTTTTGAAGAGGGAATTGAAATAGTAGAGAATAGTGGTGGTAATGTTAAAAGACTTAAAAAACAAATAACAAAATTTTTAAAGGAAAATATAGAAATCGTTGAAGATGCAGAGCCAATCCAAACAATTGGAATTCAAACCATCCTATCAACGGCTGCAGATCACGTTATGCTTTCGGGTAAAGAGATAGTTAAGATAGGCGATGTGATTGTGGCCATGTATGATGATGATGAAAGCTTTGCTTCTTATTTTTTGCGTAAACAGCAAATAAAGAGAAGAGATCTTCTTAATTATATAGCTCATGGTATCTCTGTAGTAGATACTTTTGATTTTGCGTCTACAACAAATAATGAGATAGAAGAGCCGGTGAGATTTACTGAAAATGAAGAAGATATAGAATACACCTATGAAGAGGAAATTGAAAATCCAAATGATAATGAAAATTTTTTAAGTGATTTTACTGTAGAGTTAACAGAACAAGCGGGCAAAGGAGAGATGGATCCTCTTATAGGGAGACAAGATATTCTGCTAAGAACCTTACAGGTATTGTGCAGGAGGCTTAAAAATAATCCGGTACATGTAGGGGAACCTGGAGTAGGAAAAACTGCTATTACCGAGGGGCTTGCACAATTAATTGTAGAAAATAAAGTGCCAAAATTATTGCAAGGGAGTAGAATATATTATTTGGATATGGGCGCTCTTCTCGCAGGTACAAAGTATAGAGGAGATTTTGAAGAACGTATTAAAAAAGTGTTAAGCGAAATTAGTAAAGAAGAAAAACCTATAGTTTATATAGATGAAATCCATACTATAGTTGGAGCAGGTGCAGTTTCTGGAGGTTCTATGGATGCTTCTAATATTTTAAAACCCTTTCTTGCGGATGGTAAAGTAAGATTTATTGGATCGACTACTTATGATGAATATAAGAAGCATTTTGAAAAAGATAGTGCACTGGCTAGAAGATTTCAAAAAATTGAGGTGCCAGAGCCTTCAATTGAGGATACTTTCGATATTCTTATGGGGTTAAAAGATAAATACGAAACTTACCATAATGTTACATACAAAGATGAAGCTTTAAAAACAGCAGTAGAATTATCTAGCAAGTACATTAAGGACAGATTTCTTCCAGATAAGGCTATAGATATTATGGATGAAGCAGGTGCTTATGCAAGGCTTTATGCTGAAGACAATGAAGAAACTATTATTATTACGGTGGGTGCAGTGGAAAAAATAGTAGCTTCTATTGCAAAAATTCCAGAGCAAAGTGTATCAAATAATGAAATAGATATACTGAAAAATCTAGACAACAATTTAAAGAAACAAGTTTTTGGGCAAAGAGACGCTATAGACACTTTAGTAAGGGCTATAAAGAGATCTAGGGCAGGTTTTAATGAAGAAGATAAGCCAATAGCGTCTCTCCTCTTTGTTGGTCCTACAGGGGTTGGGAAAACAGAAATAAGTAAACAATTGTCGATTAGCTTAGCTATTCCACTTATTAGATTTGATATGAGTGAATACCAGGAAAAACATACTGTTGCAAGGCTTATCGGTGCACCACCGGGATATGTAGGTTATGAAGAGGGTGGAATGCTAATTGAGGCTATTAAAAGAAATCCTTATTGCGTGCTACTTCTAGATGAGATTGAAAAAGCTCACCCTGATATATTTAATGTGTTATTGCAGGTTATGGACTATGCAACTTTAACAGATAATACTGGTAAAAAGGCGGATTTCAGAAATGTGATTTTAATAATGACTTCTAATGCAGGAGCGAGAGAGGCTAGCAAACATATAATTGGGTTTGGAGACAAAATGGAGTCTGGGCAAGTAATTACTAAAGAAGTGGAGCGAGTATTCTCACCCGAATTTAGGAATAGATTGGATAACATAATTGCATTTAATAAAATTGATGAAGCTATGGCTCTTCAAATAGCTAAGAAGGCAATGAAACAGTTTGAAGAAAAACTTTTAACTAAAAATATAAAATTAAAGGTTACAGATAATTTATATGATTGGTTAAGTAAAAAGGGTTTTTCCGAGGAGTATGGCGCGAGAGAAATCAATAGAGTGGTCCAAAAAGAAATAAAGGCTTATTTTGTAGATGAAGTGCTGTTTGGAGACCTTTGCACAGGCGGGAGTGCAACAGTTGATATTGTGGATGGTAAACTTACAATTATTAAAGGAAATTAAAAAAGAGATGTTGCTAATAAAAATAGCGACATCTTTTTATTTGAATTAGTGTTAAGTTGTATTATATTATTTTTATTTTTTAGGAATAACCTCTGTCCAGTAACCATCTGGATCTATAATAAAATATATTCCCATAGATTTATTTTCATAGCAAATACAACCCATTTTTTTATGGTATGCGTAGGCTTCATCAAAATCATCTGTAACTACAGCAAGATGGAATTCATTTTCCCCTAAATTGTATGATTGCGTTCTGTCCTTAAGACAAGTAAGCTCTAACTTATGATTAGTTGTTTCATCACCTAAAAATACAAGAGTAAAACTACCATCTGATGAATGAAATCGCCTAGTTTCTATAAATCCTAAAGCATTTTTATAAAATTCCACGCTTTTTTCTAAATTCAATACATTTATATTATTATGATCAAAAGAAAACTTCATTTAATATAACCACCTTTTCTAAAAAATTTAATATATCACATATGCCATAGAATCATTATATGCTTACTTAAATTTTATTCATAGAAGTTTGAAAATAAAAATATCCGACTTGGAATATATTTATATTTACATAGAATGTATGATATTATTTTACTATCAGAGAAATATGAAGGAGTGAAAATATATGAAAGAGATAGAAACAAAAATATACTATATATACCATAGTGGGTTTGCCATTAAAACTAAAAATCATTTTTTAATATTTGATTACTATAAAGAACCTGTAATAAATGATAAAGCCCATAAGCAGTCAGCGTTGTTATTACCTCAAAATATTAAAGACATGGAAAATGTTTATGTGTTTTCATCACATAGTCATGAGGACCATTTTAATTCTTGTATTTTGGATTGGGAAAATTATAATAGTGATATACAATATATACTTAGTAGTGATATAAAAGTAGATAAAAATAAATCGAATTATAGCTTTATAGAGGAAGGTGAAGATAAATTATTTAAAGGCGTTTATGTAAAAGCTTATGGTTCAACTGATATTGGAATATCTTTTTTAGTAAAAGTTGATGGATTAACTATTTTTCATGCTGGGGATCTTAATTGGTGGCACTGGAAAGAGGATAGTCCAGAGGAGCAATCTGAAGCAGAGGCTTCATTTAAAACTCACATAGAGAAATTAAAAGAAGAAAAATCTATCGACATAGCTTTTTTTCCTGTAGATCCAAGACTGCAAGAGTTTTATTATATAGGCGGAGAATATTTTGCAGAAGAAATTAGGCCTAAACTGCTTATACCTATGCATTTCGGAGATGAAGTAGCTATTACTAAAGAATTTGCTAGTATAATGAGAAAAATTAACATAAAAGCAGTCGAAATAAATCATCCTAGGCAAGAGATAATATATAAAAAATATTTTTAATATATATGGATAGAAATAGTCATTTATGTCTATAATTTAAATAACCAAATAAAAAAGCATCACATGCAGTATTTTTTAGTCCCCCTAAATTAATATTACATGTGATGCTTTTTATATTTAGATGGAGTTATGATGCAAAACTTATAAAATCACTAAAACTGTAATTAAAAGTGAAATTTCTATTTACATAATTTGATAATTGTGATAGCTTTATTATTATGAAATAGAAAGTAGGGTAGATTAAATGAGAAGAAAAACTAAAAATGAAAACGTTTTAGATTATATTTACATTATTATCGGGACTACAATACTTGCAGCAGGCATAAATGTGTTTTTTGCAAAGTTTAAATTAGTAACAGGTGGAGTAGCAGGTATTGCTATTGTTATCCAATATATCGCAGAAAAATATTATGGAATAGGAGTGCCTTTATGGTTTACTAATATTGTGATAAATATACCATTGCTTATCATTGCTAGAAAACTTAAGGGCAGAGAATTTGTGGGTAAATCTATGTTTGCTTCAGCATATCTATCTTTTGCACTGTTTTATACAAGCTTTATACCAGCGCCAAAGGTTGATATTTTGTTGGTTAGTATATTTGGTGGAGTGCTTGTTGGCACAGGGTTAGGACTTGTATTAAGAGCATCTGCTAGCACTGGCGGAACTGATTTAGCTGCAAATATTATAAAGGTTTATTTAAAGGATATTTCAATAGCTAAAATTATATTAGCTATTGATTCAATTATAATACTAATAGGTGCTTTTCTATTTGGTGTTCAAAAAGCTATGTACGCGTTAATAGCCACGTATATTGTTACTAAAGTTATAGATGGTATACTTGAAGGTATAAATTATTCTAAAGAGGTATTTATTATTTCATATAAGTCTAAAGAAATAGCGGAAATATTAATGAAGGATTTAGAGAGAGGTGTTACAGGAATAAATGCTACTGGAATGTATACAAATGGGCCCAAACAGGTACTATATATAGTAGTGGGTAAAAATGAAATAGTACCTCTTCAAAAAATTGTTAAATCAATTGATGCCAACGCATTTATAACTGTTGCAGATGTAAGGGAAGTATTAGGAGAAGGATTTACTAAATAAAAAGGAAGTATAATAGGAAACATTTTCAGAGTATATTTCGAAGTCTTCATGCAAAGACTAAATTTAGAAAGGAAGTGCTTATACATGAATGACGAATTAAATAGTAAACCTATTATATTTGATCACCCAGAGAAACTTACACAGGGTGTATCTTTAGAAGAAGGCGATGTTGTAGCAAAGGCTTTCATTAATGAAGAAGATGGATGTGTAAAATCTAACATCGTTATTGAAAATAAGGCTACTGGAAAAATGGCAAAGAGAGATGCAGTTATTGGTGAGATAGTTGAAGATGAAGATGAAGATGAAGATGAAGATGAAGATGAAGAATTTGATTAAATAGATATCCTTGTTAAAAAGAATTATAATTCTATTTAATTAAAAGAAAATACTTACTTAAGGGGTGCCTAAAATGATTGGAAAATTATTTTAGGCACCTATTTTTAACGATATTACGGAAAGAGAGTTTCGTATTATAACAAAAATAAAAATTCAGTGGAAGTATAAATATCCTCCTAAAGTCATCAATATTGCAGCTTCGCAGAAGATGATTTAATTAATTTTAGGAAAATAACTAAAAACTTCTCTATTGATTGTTGTAGATGCGTCAATGGCAATTAGATTATAAAAATATTTGACATTTATTATTTAAAATATTATAATTTTAATTGAATATAAAAATAATTGATACATATACTAATATTTAAATATAAAGACTGTGAAGAGAAGAGTAGATATAAAAGGTAGTCGTAGCGATTTGGTGATGGTGAAAGACCAATACGAGGGTTATATTGAAGAACATCTCAGAGTTTCTAACCGAAATCTTTAAGAAAGTAGGCTTAGACGGTTCCAATCCGTTAACTGTTGGGCAGTATCAAATATATAATTCGTAGCAACGAATGTATAATTCTGTACTGATTAGATTGGTCATATTATATGACAAACTGGGTGGCATAGCGAAATTATAGCCTTTCGTCCCTTTATTATTAGGGGATGGAAGGCTTTTTTTATTATTAAGGTAAATATAAAATTATAAGGAGGGCAATTTTATGGAAAAATTGTTAGTAAAACAAATTTATAGAGAAAAAGAAAAATATGCAGATGAAGTAGTATCTATCTCTGGATGGATAAGAACTTTAAGATCTTCTAAAGCGTTCGGGTTTATAGAAGTTAATGATGGAAGTTTCTTCAAAAACATTCAGGTAGTTTTTGAGGAAGGCTTAGAAAATTTTGCTGAAATAGCTAAATTACCTATAAGTTCATCTTTGACTATAGAAGGGAAACTTGTTGTAACGCCAGAAGCTAAGCAGCCATTTGAGATTAAAGCTACTAAAATAGTTTTAGAAGGGATGTCAAATACTGATTATCCATTGCAAAAGAAAAGACATTCTTTTGAGTATTTAAGAACTATTGCACACTTAAGGCCAAGAAGTAATGCTTTCTCAGCAGTGTTTAGGGTGCGTTCACTAACGGCTTTTGCTATCCATGAGTTTTTTCAAAAGAGAGGATTCGTATATACCCATACACCAATAATTACTGGTAGCGATTGCGAAGGTGCGGGTGAAATGTTCAGAATATCTACTCTTGATGTAAATGACATGCCACTAGGAGAAGATAAAAAAGTTGATTATTCAAAGGATTTCTTTGGTAAAGAAACTAGCTTAACTGTAAGTGGACAGTTAGCAGCAGAGGCTTTTGCTTTAGCTTTTAGAAATGTTTATACCTTTGGGCCAACATTTAGAGCAGAAAATTCTAATACAGGAAGACATGCAGCTGAGTTCTGGATGATAGAGCCTGAAATAGCATTTGCGGATTTAAAAGATGATATGGAACTCGCAGAAGACATGATGAAATACATAATAAATTATGTTATGGAAAACGCTCCAGAAGAGATGGAGTTTTTCAATAGTTTTGTAGATAAAGGTTTAATTGAAAGATTAAATGGTGTTGTAAATGCAGAGTTTGGTCAGGTAACATATACTGAGGCTGTGGATATCCTACAAAAATCAGGAAATGAATTCCAATATCCGGTAACTTGGGGCTGCGATCTTCAAACTGAGCATGAAAGATATTTAACAGAAGAAGTGTTTAAAAAACCATTATTTGTAACGGATTATCCAAAGGAAATAAAATCTTTTTATATGAGAATAAATGATGATAATAAGACAGTTGCAGCAATGGACCTACTTGTACCGGGAATAGGAGAAATTATCGGTGGAAGCCAAAGAGAAGAAAGACAAGATATTTTAGAAGCTAGAATGGAAGAATGTGGTCTTAATAAAGAAGATTACTGGTGGTATTTAGAGCTAAGAAAATACGGCGGAACTAAGCATGCTGGATTTGGACTAGGATTTGAAAGAGCTATTATGTATATTACAGGTATGAGCAACATAAGAGACGTTATTCCATTCCCAAGAACAACTGGGTCTGCTGAGTTTTAACGACATTTCAGAAGGAAGGTGACCACCTGCGGAGCGATTGCAGCTTCGCAGGTGATAATTTAATAGTAAATTATAATACTTAAAAGCAGCTCCTTATGTGTAGAATAGGAGCTGCTTTTCTGCTTTTAATTTAGAAATCTGAAAAAATAACAGGCTAAACATGCCTTATTTATAATCAGTATTTTTAGCAGCAGCATACCTTGTCATCAGGAATATGTTTAAGTTATTTGGCGTTAACAACGCCCATGGATGATATTTAAGAGATGTTTCGGATATTGTAAAAATCATGAAACCCTTGGGGAGGGGTTTCATGATATAACAGAATAAAAAAATACAAGCTACTGACAAAAGTCAGTAGCTTGTACAGTAATCATAAGATATATGTTCTAATTAAGCCTCAACTGGAGCGCCTGTAGGACAAACACCTGCACAAGCTCCACAATCGATACAAGTATCAGCATCGATAACAAATAGTGAATCTCCTTGGCTTATAGCGTTAACTGGGCATTCAGGTTCGCAAGCTCCACAGCTTACACATGCATCAGTAATTTTATATGACATAATAATCAACCTCCTTTTTAACTAATTTACTACATAATATCATAATTAAGCTAATAAATAAAGAGTTTTTTAGAAATAGAAGATGGTGGAACATATCTCATAATTGACACGTTTATTAGTAATTCTATATAGCATAACCATTCTGCTTATTTTTATATGTTAAATTAAATAAATATTTATTATTAATTTATAAATGTTTTTAAAATACAATATTAAATGAACTGTATTAAATAATAGTTACAGCTAGAACTAAATTTAAAACAGTTCATTTAATACATATGGTAGTTAGTAACTTTTAGCTGTATATATATTAATGATGAGCTCATCTATCTAGCTGAGAGTTAATAACTATTAATAATATTATGTGTAAAATTTAAAAAATTATTCAGTATAAAATTATAACTTAATTAAATTATTTACATAGCAATTTAATTGCTCTATTAACAACATTTTCTGTTGTAAATCCGAATTCTTTGAATAAATCGTCGGCTTTACCTGAAGCTCCAAATCTATCAATAGAGATTACATCTCCGTCTATTCCAACATATTTATGCCAACCAAAGGAAGAAGCGGCTTCAACTGCCAAGCGGGCTCTTATGTCTGATGGTAATATAGATTCCCTGTACCCTCTTGATTGTGCTTCAAACAAATCTAAGGATGGCATACTTACCACTCTAGCCTTGATACCACGATCATTTAATATCTTAGCTCCTTCATAAATAAATTCTACCTCAGAACCAGAAGCCATTAAAATTATATCAGGAGTTCTGCCTTTTTCTTCATAGGTTTTTAATACATATGCACCCTTTAAAGCTTCGATTGAGGTTTCTTCATACAAAGGAAGATTCTGCCTTGTTAGTATTAACGCAGTAGGAGTTGTTTTTGAAGTCAGTGCAGCATACCAACCAACAGCTGTTTCTCTTGAATCAGCGGGTCTAAACACCGTAAAGTTTGGTAGAGATCGCAAAGCTGCAAGATGTTCAATTGGTTCATGAGTTGGACCATCTTCACCAACTGCTATACTATCATGAGTTAAAACATAAACTACTGGAAGACTCATAAGGGAAGACAATCTCATTGCACCCTTCATATAATCACTAAATACAAAGAAAGTTGAAACAAAGGGTTTAAGACCTCCATGAACATATATTCCATTTGCAATAGCAGCCATTGCATGCTCTCTTACTCCAAAATGAAGGTTAGTGCCAGTTCTATCTTCCATAGAAAAATCACCTTTACCCTTCATATATGTTTTATTAGAAGGAGCAAGATCTGCTGAACCGCCTATAAGGTTTGGTACATGTTTTGCTAATATATTTATTATTGCGCCAGAAGAGTTTCTTGTTGCTGCTGTGCCATCAAACTTCCACATATCTTCGATCTTAAGTAAATCAACAGAAAGTTCTCCGCTTTGCCATGCTTCATATTCCTTAGCAAGTTCAGGATTTTTTTCACTATACTGCGCATAAAGTGTGTTCCAAGTTTCTTCTTTTTTCCTAAGATCTGACTTTATAGTTTCCATATGAGTAGTTACTTCATTGGGAATTGTAAATGGATCGAGGTTCCAGCCTAGGCATTTTTTCATTTCAGTTATATTAGATTCTCCTAATGGTTCTCCATGTGCTGAGGCAGTACCTTGTTTTTTAGCACAACCGAATCCGATAATAGTTTTAATTTTAATAAAGGAAGGTTTATTTAACTCAAGTTTTGCAGTTTCAATGGCACTACTTATTGCGTCCATATCATTGCCATCTTCTACAGATAAAACTTGCCATCCATAGGCATCAAATCGTTTACCCACATCTTCTCTAAAAGCAATATCGGTATTTCCTTCTATAGTTATACTATTTGAGTCATACATTAAAATAAGCTTTCCAAGGCCTAAGGTACCTGCCAGGGATGCTGCTTCTCCAGAGATTCCTTCCATATTACATCCGTCACCACATAGAGCATAGGTGTAATGATCTACAATAGCATGTTCTTTTGTGTTAAATTTTGCCGCAAGATGGCTTTCAGCTATTGCCATACCTACTGCATTAGCAATACCTTGCCCGAGTGGCCCTGTGGTAACTTCAACACCATTTGTATGACTATACTCTGGATGACCGGGTGTTAAACTTCCCAATTGTCTAAAATTCTTTAAATCTTCAATAGTTAGACCATATCCAAAAAGATTAAGTAGAGAATATTCTAGCATTGATCCATGTCCTGCTGACAATACAAATCTATCTCTATCCTGCCATTTTGAATTGCAAGGATTATGCTTCATATGCTTCGCCCATAACGTATATGCCATCGGTGCCGATCCGAGCGGAAGCCCTGGATGTCCCGATTTTGCTTTTTCTATTGCCTCAGCTGATAAAATCCTTATAGTATCTACGGTTAGTTGTTCAATTTTACTCAATGTAAATTCCTCCTTTATATATCTTAATTCTTATGATATTTTAAATTATTTATAATAGATGTATGTCCTATATTTAATATAAAAGATTACTCTCTGTATTGCAAGGATATATTGTTTTTTAAAAGAATTTAGTTTAATCCTTATCTTTATCTCCAAACATTATTTTCTGGAACCCATACTTTAATTTAACATCCCTGTTTTTGCAATCGCAAATTTCTTTGTTAGCATCATATTTAATTGATGGCGATTTACTTGTTACAAGAATTTGAGTTGGATAAATACTCATATGTCCCATAATCAAATACGCAACCATACATGCTACAGATGTATATATACTAGTGGAATGTCCAAAAAGTTCTAAGGATATTATAATCGCGGCAATAGGAGTATTAGCACAGCAACCAAAAAACGCTACCATGCCAATAGCCGAGAAAAATGCTATGTTTTGGTTGAAAATAACCGCCCATGTATTACCAAGTGAGGCGCCTATGTAAAGCATAGGTGTTAAAATTCCTCCACTTCCTCCACTTGAAAGGGTTATAGAAGTGGTAAAGGCCTTAAATAAAGACGAAAGATTATTTAGTTTTCCACCAGAAAGGGCCTTATCTATAACATTTTCGCCTATTCCAATGTAGTCATTAGATCCCACAAGGAGTACAAATATAACAATAATTACTCCACCTACTATGCCCTTAAGAGGATTTAAAAATCTTATTCTTCCAAATATCTTTTCTGTAAAATTTATAAAGGTAATAAATAATCTTGCGGCGATCCCAATGAATATACCGAATGCAACTATCTTTAAAAACATTAACATATGAATTTTGGGGATATATGTTATTGAATAATTCAATACATTAGTCCCTATATATAAGCCCGTAAAATAGCTGGCATAAGATGCTATAACTGATGGTAGAAGGGACACATATGAAATCTTTCCAATATATAAAACTTCAGCTGCAAATACTGCAGCACCAATAGGGGCACCAAAAACTGCAACAAACCCTGCACTTATCCCACAGACTACTAGTCGCTTTGTGTCTATGTCATCCATTTTAAAAAGTTTACTCACAAGTGATGCGATTCCACTTCCTATCTGAGTTCCAGGTCCTTCCATTCCTACTGAGCCACCAAAAATGATAGTGACTAAAGTGGAAACAAGTTTAACTGGTACAATTTTAAAATCACTTCTTCCTGAATTTTTATGAACAGCCTCAATTGCTTTTTCTGTTCCGTGCCCTTTAGCATTAGGGGCAAGTTTTATTATTATAAAAGAACTTAAAAATAAGGCGATAGGAAGGAAGAGATAATAATAATTTATACTTGACACATATTTAACTCCAAATGAAACTAGTTTTATAAAAAGAGCTACTACAGTTCCTACTATAACGCCAATTAAAGTTGAAATACTTATCCATTTTACAGCACTTATGAAAAAGATTGATTCTGATTTGAAGTATTTTTTAATGTTTTTATCCATTTTGGCCTTCTTCCTGTTTTAAGGTGACAAACATTTACTTACCTTGTATTATATATTTTAGCATATATAAACGTACATATGAAAGAAAATTGAGGGGACAATTCATTACTGTTTTGCTAAATAGTAATGAACCGTCCCCTATTTTTATATTTAGAAAATGCTCTATTCTTGAATTTTCTCAGTATTTTTTTTAAGATTACATTCAATTTCTAATAGTATTTTTTGTTGATATAACATTATTAAATAACAGAAAATACTTGATATAAATACTAATATAAAGGTAGAAACTTTAAAAAATATGAGTATTACAACCAAAAAACTAGTGAAATTCAAAATTGTAATATGAAATTTACGAATAGTATAGTATGCAGCAGTTTTAAGAATATCTTTTGTACTTAAATAAAATCTTGAGATTATTGGGAATACATAAAGACTCATTGAAAAAATAAAAGCTATAACTATAAAAATAAAAACAGTTAAAAATTTTGGGTAACTACTTAAAATAATTAATTTGATGTCAATAAATAGTATAGATAATATAATTATTTCTAGAGACCAAAAGAATAATGATTGAAAAAAGTTAACTTTATAAGCCTTAAAAAAGTCTTTCGTAATATTTATATCTTTTTCCCGGATAAGTTTTCCCATCACACTAAGAAGAGCCGTTGCGGCAGGTCCTATCGGGATACAACATATAATAATAATAATAATAATAGGAATAAACCCCTGTGGAATTGTATTTGCACCATTAGATAAAAGTGCAATTAATATGAAAAGTAGTGGAATATTGAGAAGTAGAAAGTACAAATTGCCCAAGAAAAACCAAAATATATAATTAGTTATCGTATATATAGGTCCTTCGCCAAATTCTCTTTTTAATTTAGCCATTTTTTCCTCCAACTGCATTTATCAAATGCTACTGTGTAAATAGATATAATAATTTGAAATTTTTTATAACTAACTAAAATGTAACATAAATTGTGTGAAATGCAAATAGGTAGAAGCCATATAAAAGTTGATTGAATTTTGGAATTCTGAACAGAGTAATTGAATAATGGATAATTATTTACAAGATATTAAATGAAGGGATGTTTTAATATTTAGTAAATTAGCGGTATAATAAATAAAAATGAAAACATTTTAAGTTAGGGGCGATATTTATGAATTTAAAAGGTAAAGTAGCTATAGTTACAGGAGCATCTAGAGGAATTGGGAAAGGTATTGCTATAGAACTAGCTAAGGCTGGAGCTTGCGTGGTTATAAATTATAAAAGCAACGATGAAGCAGCTGAAAAAACCTTGCAGGAAATTAGAGAGCTAGGAGCTTATGCCTTGAAAATTAAAGGTGACGTAAGTAATTATGAATTTTCAAATGGGATGATAAAAACTACTGTTGAAAAATTAGGTAAAATAGATATTTTGATAAATAATGCAGGAATATCCAAGGTAGGATTGTTTATGGATGCTACGCCAGAAGAATGGGACAATATTTTAAACGTAAATCTTAAGGGTGCAATTAATTGTTCGCATAGTGCAGTTAAAGAGATGATAAAGCAAAAAAGTGGAAGCATAATAAATATATCTTCAATGTGGGGGAATGTGGGTGCTTCTTGTGAAGTGATTTACTCAGCATCTAAGGGCGCAATTAACTCTTTTACAAAGGCACTAGCTAAGGAACTGGCCCCATCTAATATTAGGGTTAATGCAATAGCACCAGGGGTTATAGATACAGAAATGAATGGTTGGTTAACGCAGGACGAACGCGAATCTTTAGCTAATGAAATACCTATGATGAAATTTGGAGAAGTGCGCGATGTTGGCATGCTTGTAACCTTTTTAGCCAGTGAAAATTCAAAATACATTACGGGACAAGTTATAACAATAGACGGAGGAATGCAATAGTTATTTAAAAATAAATTTATTAATAATTTATTAATACTTTCTTAAGGAATCTCTAATATTAGATTCTATTTATATGTTATAATTAGATTAATATTTAATAAATAAATCGTATGAAATGAAAGAAGGCTAGTGTTATCATGGAATATACAAAGGGCAGAAATATAATTTCAAAGTTATTTAAATCAGCTTTATCAATTGGTACATTTATTGTTTTAATAATAACATTACCTTATATAGCTATCTTTGTTATTAAAGCCTTATTTGCAATTGTAGTTTTTGGAGCTTTAGTATGGTATAGTTTCAAACTAATAAAGGGTATTAAAAATTTGATCTACAAATTAAGTACAAAGAAAAATTTTGCTGCAAAAGCTGATATGTTTAGAAGTGATACAGACACTTCAGATTCCATTGATATTAATTATGATGATAGTGTTATTGTTGATGTGGATTATGAAGAGGTACGATAAGGCACATACTAATGAAGTTAAATCATATCTTGCGGAGATGAAGTATATAAATGAAGTTTTAAAAACCAGTCTATATTTTAGATTGGTTTTTGTTTTCTAAATTCTATAGGTAAGTAGAATATTTTTTTAAAAATAGCAAAACATATAAATATCAATACAGATAAGGGAGATGTTTTTATGCCTAAAGATAGCCAACCTGATAATAAATTTTCTAGATTAGTTAAGAGTAACTATGATACTCCTATAACTAGAGAATCTGCAAAAAACCAAAATGCTACAACAAAAAAACAGTCTGCAGACAGGAAATAAAAAGAACAGAGCATATAAACTTTTGTTTATATGCTCTGTTACTTTTATTTTATAGGAAATTGTAGAATTATAAATAAATTAATAAAAGTATCTACAATTTTATAATTTTGAAGCAAATAAAAGATTATTAACATAATTTATTGCATTATCTTATTATTATGTTAGAATTTATATATATATTATTGTTTTAAGATTATAAATAATTAGAGTTAATTTTGTACTTGAAAATCTGTGGTTGTTTATACTTTGAAGTTTAAAGCTGCAGCATGCCTGTAGCTTTTTATATTTTAAATGCAAAGATTAGATTATTAGTAAGAGTTTCCGGAAAGCTTTGGATACTTTTGTACTATTTAAGAAGGAGTGAATATATTGAGTTTTAATGTTTATAATACTATGACTAGAAATAAAGATGAGTTTATACCTTATAAAGAAGGTAAGGTGGGAATGTATACTTGTGGACCTACAGTGTACAACTATGCACATATAGGCAATTTAAGGACATATATTTTTGAAGATGTACTTAAAAAATCCTTAGAGTATTTTAATTATAAAGTTAAGCATGTAATGAATGTCACTGACGTAGGGCATCTTCAATCGGATGGGGATGAAGGGGAAGACAAAATGGCTTTAGGTGCAAGCCGTGAGCATAAAACAGTATGGGAAATTGCTAAGTTTTATGAAGATGCTTTTTTTGAAGATTGTAAAAAACTTAATATAAAAAGACCAACTATTGTATGTAGAGCTACAGATCATATACAAGATATGATAGATTTTATAAAAAAACTTGAAGAAAAAGGATACACCTATGTTTCTAATGGAAATGTGTATTTTGAAATTGAAAAATTTGAAGATTACACTAAGCTTGCAAACCTTAGTATAGATGAACTGAAAGCAGGAAGTAGAATAGAAATAGATCATAATAAGAAAAACCCACTTGATTTTGTATTATGGTTTACAAACTCTAAGTTTTCTAATCAAATTATGCAGTGGGAGTCACCATGGGGCAAGGGGTTTCCAGGATGGCATTTAGAATGCTCGTCAATGTCTGTTAAATATATTGGTGAATATTTAGATATTCACTGTGGTGGAGTAGATCATATTGCGATACATCACACTAATGAAGTAGCTCAATCAGAAGGAGTACTAGGACATAAATGGGTAAAATACTGGATGCATGGAGAATTCCTAGTAGTAGATAGTGGTAAAATGTCAAAATCTACTGGTGATTTCTTAACTGTATCAAGACTTGAAGAAGAAGGATATAGTCCTCTTGATTATAGATATTTCTGTCTTCAATCTAAATATAGAAAACAGTTAATGTTTAGTTTCGAGAGTTTAAATGACGCTAGGAATGGCTACAAAAAACTTAAAGAGAGAATTGCTACTGTTCTAATTTCTATTAATAAAAATGATGTAACTAGTGATGAGAAGGTTAGAGCATACAAAGAAAAATTCTCATCATATATCAGTGATGATTTAAACATAGCAAATGCTTTCACTGTACTTTTTGATGTTTTAAAAGATGCTGAACTTAATAATAGTGAAAAGGCTATACTTATAGAAGATTTTGATAAAATATTCTCATTAGGTCTTATGACAATTGAAAAGGAAGATACAAATATAGATGAGAAGCTTATAAATAAGCTTATAATTGAAAGAACTGACGCAAGAGCAAGTAAAAATTGGGCAAGAGCAGACGAGATAAGAAATGAATTTATAGCTATGAATATTGAACTTCTTGATACTAAGGAAGGAACAACTTGGAAAGTTAAATAAGTATGAATTAACAAGGCATCTATGAGTAATAATAGATGCCTTGTTTTATCTAAATTAAAGAAATAGGATGGGCCGAGTAGAAATTATTCTATTTTACTTCTCTCTGAAGCAGCCTGGATTTTTTCATCGCTGCCAAGTCGTTTTGGTAATCTAGCATCATCATTTTTCTTAATCATAATTTGCTCCTGGGTAGTGAAATTGTAGTTTTTTGAATCTTTTCTTGCCATGTATATTCCCACCTTTCTAAAGTTTAATAAGATATTAGTTTCTCCAATATTCATAGTATAATGCATCTAAATTATTACTAAATTTCCAATGTTTTTATAAAATAATAGAAATTAAATTAATAATGTGATAAAATTTTAAAAAAGGAAGTGATAAGAAAATTTAGTTTATTATATTATGTGTACATTAAGGTAGAAAGTAATATTTTTAAATAAAACAATTAAAATCTGAGGTGATAAATATGGATAGAGCAGCTTTAAAAGCGTCAATAGTAATTGCAGTTATTGGTATGATTTTAATATCAGTTATATATTTTAGACCAGTGAGCATTGAAAGAAACTATGGTGGATATATGTATGATGAGAATAGTGAATTTAACAAATCAACTGAAATTAAACTTGTTGGAGAATTAAAAAAGAAATTATCTTTGAATTATGAATTTACTGGAAGTGTAGAAGTAGATGGTATTAAAGAGAAGGTTATTCTAAAGAGAATATGGGCGAAGAACAATGTTTTTAAAACTACGGGATATAGCACTTTTATAGAAGCTAAAAATAGTAAAACAGGGCAATATGAAGTGACTGGAACGCTTAATACATCAAAGAACTTCAATGAAATACTTATAAGAGTAGCTGAAGTAGATAACAAATATAATGGTAAATTTGATATTTGTGGGCCAAGTAGTACTGTGAAAGAGGCAAAAGGTATAATATCAAATATGGGAAAAAATAATTAACGTGTATTGGAGGAAGTGTATTGTCTAAAGAATTAATTTTAAAATTAAAGCCATACTTAAGTGAAAAAATATGGGGATGGGAGAAATGGGTACTTTCATGTCATGAAGAGGGAAATTCTACGGTGCAAGAAGGGATTTATGAAGGACGAGAATTGTCTGAAATATTAGGATGTGGTAGTGATTTTCCTATACTAAATAAAATTATAAAAGCAGAAGATACCTTATCAGTACAAGTACATCCAAATGATGATTATGCTAAAAGGGTTGAAAATGCTAATGGAAAAACAGAATGTTGGTATATATTGGAAGCGAAAGAGGGAGCGACTTTAGTATCAGGAATAAAGAAAGGTTTAAATAAAGAAAAGCTAAGGCAAATTATAAAAGAAGGTAAACTAGAAGATTATTTAGAGCGAATCAATATAAGTAGGGGGGATTTCATCTACATACCAGCGGGTACGGTACATGCTATAGAAGCTGGGGTGAAGCTCATTGAGGTGCAACAAAACAGCAATATTACTTATAGACTTCATGACTGGGGACGTGGTCGCGAAGTGCATATTGAAAAATCCTTAGACGTGATAGATTATGAAGGTGAAAATAAAGGTGGAAGAATTGATAATTTTAATAAATTAGAGACACCTTATTTTAAAGTGGAAAAAATTATTGTCAATAACAATTATATAGATAAGGTTAATGATAGTTTCCATAGCTACACTGTAATATGCGGTGAGGGAGTAATAAAAGCTAATAATGGTCAAATAGAATTAAAAGAAGAAGAAACAATTTATATATCAAAAGGAATAGGGTATACACTTGAAGGTAATATGGAATTAATTAAATCTAGTGTGTAGTATAAAGGAGCGTTTAAAAGTGAAAAGAATGAAGTTTTTAAAAAACACAATGATATTTGGTACAGTGATTTTTGTATTTTTTGCAGCTGGATGTGCTAATAAAGAAAAAGACAAGGTCGATAGTACACCTAAGGTAGCGCAAAAGGAAGAACCTTCCGTAGTAGCTAAAAAACAAACAGAAAAAGGAGCTAATGACAAAAATCCAATAGTTACTATAGTAATGGAAGATGGCTCGATTATTAAGGTAGAATTATATCCAGAAATTGCACCGAATACAGTTAGAAATTTTGTTTCTTTAGTTCAGAGTGGTTTTTATAATGGATTAATTTACCATAGGGTAATACCAAATTTTATGATACAAGGGGGGGACCCAGAAGGAACAGGTACGGGCGGACCCGGGTATACAATAAGTGGCGAGCTTAGTAATAATGGTTTTGATAACCCTTTAAAACACGAAAGAGGAGTAATATCTATGGCTAGAAGTGCTGATAGAGACTCAGCTGGTTCACAATTTTTTATAATGATTAAGGAAAGTGGCAACTTAGATGGTGATTATGCTGCTTTTGGTAAGGTTACAGAAGGTATGGAAACAGTGGATAAAATAGTAGCTGTTGAGACTGGGAGTAATGATAAACCTAAAAAAGATCAAAAGATGAAAAAAGTTACTGTGGACACGTTTGGAGTAAAGTATGGTGAAGTTGAGAAGGTAAAATAAAGCATATGAAATGCCCCTAGTAAGTCAAACTCACTAGAGGCATATTTTATTTTACTCCACCTCACCATCTGAATGATAAGGTAAGCAATAATATAAACAGTAATCAAATCTATATTTAATAGTTCAAAGCTTTATAAATTTATATGTTTCGTGATTTTAAATTACATTAATACGAGGATTTTGTCTGTTTTTCATAATTATCTGTACATTTAGACTGGTTTTTAAAAATTCTTACAAATCTAATAGAGAATATATCACACATTACCATATCATTTGAACCACTTTCTTGAATGACAATAAAACTAATGCCAACTTCTTTTAATATGCCTTCGCGATCAATCCACATACCAGTTCCAATTAAAAATTCTACTTTTATATATTTGCCTATTTGGGCAGATAACCAACCTTGATTATAAAGTGGATTATCTACTATGGGTGAGACAGGTGGCATTTCACGGTGCTGGTTATTATCAGGGGTTGGCATCGCAGGTCTTTCTCTTGTATTATCATCTGTACCAAATTTTGGAATAGGTGTCATTGGGGGTTCAGAAAACACAGGAACACTGTCCCACATTGGAATTTGATTAAAATTGTTAGGTGGTGCTATAAACATAAAATATCCTCCTTAAAAATTATATTAAATCATTATCTAAAGGTATTGTTAATAATGCTTTTTAATTAAGTAGTAAAATACTTCGCTGTGGGATTGTAAAAGCAATGTAGACCTACACTGACTTGATAGATACCACTACCATTGAAAGGGAATTCATCTGGACATGGTGCATAGGGATTAAAATACCATAAGGACTCACCTGTTGTATATAATCTATTGCCAGCTAAAGCCCAATCAGCAATATCATAATGTATCTGCTCTGGTCGACTTGCCCAAATGGTTTGTGGGTTAATCACGCCACGAATTTCAGATCTTGCACAATCAAATTGTCCTTCCTGAAATATAATCCTTCTTAAATCACCTTGACCTATCCTAAGATATTCACCATCTGCTACGTGCACTCTGTTCATAACTACAGAGGCAACAGCTTTCATCCCATTTTCGCCTTCTCCACCAGCCTCACATTGTAGTATTCTAGCCAATAACTCCCTAGCACTGAAAGCCATAAATAGTCATCTCCTTAATTCGCTCTACAGTGTTATTATATTCAGGGAGTTAATAATGGTACTTAAAAAAACAAAGAAATTTTTTATTTACAAGGAAATTATAAGATTTATTGGGTATTTAATAAATTGTGAGAGATAGCTATATAACATTAAAGAAACTCTAATAAAAATCCTATTGTCATATTCTTAGTAACATTTAACATGAATATATGGTAAATCAATGGGAAGTTTGATATAATTGCCTTGTATTTGTGTTCTCTTTTGTTAAGCTATTATTATTTGTGGTAAAACAATAATAGCAAATGCATTTTATATTTTGTATATACTTTCGCGTAAAGGATATTAGATACCCAATATACCTATATTTATATATATATTATTATTGGATAAGGTATGACTATAAAAAGAAAATATCACTTAAAATTTTATATTTATACATATGTTATTAGATGAATAAGTTATGAAACATTTATACAAGAGGTGAATTATGCTAAATAGTGGAGATATATTAGACAAAAAATATGTAGTAATTAAAATTTTAGGCAAGGGTGGAATGGGCACCGTTTATTTATGCGAAAATATAATTCATGGTAATTTTTGGGCTATAAAAGAAGTAATAAAAAATACAAAAAATATAGATATTTTAACAGAGGCTAACATTTTAAAAAATCTAAGCCATCCAGGTATTCGGAGAATAGTTGATACATTTTATGAAAATAACAATCTATATATGGTTCAAGACTACGTAGAGGGTCAAACACTAAAGGAGTATGTTAAGGTAAATGGTAGAATACAGACAGAAAGAACTTGTCGGATTACATCTGATTTATGTGATATTATAGGATATTTACATAATCAAAAGCCAGCTATTATATATAGAGATATAAAACCGTCGAACATAATTATAACAATCAGTGAAAAAGTTGTTTTGATTGATTTTGGTATTTCGAAAATTTACAAAGGTGACAAGTCGCAAGACACAGTGTGTGCAGGTTCTAATGGATATGCGGCTCCAGAGCAATACGGCTTAGGGAAATGTTGTACGCAAACAGATATATATGGCATCGGAATGTTAGTATACTTTATGGTGAAAGGGAAAACACCTTTCACAGGTATCGAGCCTCTTTTGGACGAAAATTATGGGACTGATATTAATGATAAATTAAAAATAATAATACAGAAATGCGTTAAGATTGATATTAAGGATAGATATATTTCGGTTAAAGATTTAAAAAAAGAAATTTTAGAGGTATTAAAAAAAGATAAATATGAAAAAACAGCAGGTTTGAGTGACTATAATATTAGCACAAATATGGGGACTAAAAAAGCTAAAACAAAAATCACAAATAAAGGTAAGCTAACAATAATTAAAAATGGGTTTTTCTGTTGTCTAGTTGTAACTTTAGCAAGCATTTATATTTTGCATGGGAATAAAAAAGAAAGTACAGTTATGAACACTGTAGAGAGGACCGAAATAGTGAGTCCCGTAGTAGGTTCATCAAGTATAGAGAAAGATGCTATTAAGGAGTCTGTTAAGACACCTATTATAAGCCCTCTAAAGGTAGCAACTAGTCCTATTACACAAGATAGCTCAATAAAAGAAAAAACGCCGCAATTATCTAAAGCAAAGGATAAAGAAAAACGAAAAAACAAACAAACAAACATAGTAAAAAAGATTAAATAAATGATATGGTTAGAAATGGATGTAGATGTATAGAGATGGACAGGTAATAATAATTTAAATTAATTTGGACTGTTAATAAGGGTTAATTCATATTAATCGTTCCAATTGCCTAATATAGTGCTATAATATTAATAGAAATAATAATGATTTTACAACATAAGATGTGGGGGGAGTAACAATGAAAAGAAGAATATTACCTTTACTTATAGCTATTGGACTAGTTATGTCAGTAAGTAAGCCGATTTTCGCTGTGTCACTAACACAGCAGTTAAATAATCAAAAGAAGCAGCTCCTAGAACAACAGGGTTCATATAGTTTGTCACAAAAGAATTCTGACCAATTAGAGGAATCTATTGAAATGTTAGATTCAGATATTGGAAATATGAACGCAGGAATTGATAAAGCCAAAAATGAGATACATAGTACTGAGAAAAAAATAGAACAGACTACAAAAGATATAGTAGTTGCGCAGAACAATATAAAGGGCGAGGAAGTTTTATTTAATGAAAGAATGAGAGCTATGTATATGAACGGAGCAGATAGTTATCTAGAGATATTACTTGATTCTGAAGGAATAGAAGACCTTATCTCAAGAGTAGAAAATGTTAAGAAAATTGTAGAATATGATAACAAAATTATTAAAGAATTAAATGAGAAAAAGAAAATTATTGATGATAGAAAAAAAGTTCTTAATGACAACAAAGCAAAAGTTTTAGCATTAAAAGCTAATAATGAAATTAAATTGGACAAGCTTAGTGCAAAGAAAAAAGAACAAGAACTACTAGTAGTAGAAGCTAATAAACAGCAAGAATTGAATAAAAATGAAATGATAAAAACACAGGCTTCATTAGATAGTACTACGAATCAAATAAAAGATGAAGCAGATCAAAAACGTAAAGATGATATGGCAATAGCTACTAAAAAAACTCAAGAAATTACTCCGTCAAGAGGTAATGTGAGCAATGTAGTAAAAAATGAAGCAAATGTTGAAAAAGAAATAGTAGAAGAGATAAGTAAACCAAATCCAAATATACCAAAACCAAATGTACCAAAACCAATTTTACCAAAACCAAATTCACCAGTTGGTTCAAATGAAGTAATAGAATATGCTAAAACTTTCCTGGGAACACCATATGTGTACGGAGCAACGGGTCCAAGTTCATTTGATTGTTCAGGTTTTACTCAATATGTGTATGCACATTTTGGAGTTAGTACAGGACGGACCACATATGATCAGATAACTCAAGGATCATACGTGTCTAGAGAAAATTTACAACCAGGAGATTTGATATTCTTTGGTTCAGGAAGTCCTCACCACGTTGGTATGTATGTAGGAAATAATTCATACATACATGCACCACACACAGGGGATGTGGTTAAAATATCACAATTAACAAGAACTGATTACATGTCCGCAAGAAGGGTTAGATAACAGATGATTTAATAATATAAGTATGTTTGATTGATGATTTTATAAACACCATGTTTAATTTTAAACACGGTGTTTATAAAATCATTTTTTTCTGTAATTAGCAAGAAGTAAGTCGACCATTGCACCGTAGCTTTTTGTTCCAGATTGTTGATTTTGAGATTTAAGATAAGTGTCGTTAATTTTATCTTCTATTTTTTCTATAGGACCAGAGTACATTTCCCAAAAAGATTGGTTGTACTTCAAGTCATTAATTACACCTGTGCTACAAGTTGAAATCAATTCTTTATATTTTTGAGAATCACTTTTTTGTAATGCATTTAATGAATAAGATAATGCTGCAAGTGTTCCAGAGTATTGAAAATCTATATACGGATGATTTATACAAGCTATATATGCAATATAGTTTGCTTCATCTTCTTTGGCAAAGCCTTTTTGATGAGCCATTTCGTGAACAGTGGTAAATGGAAGGAATGAATCAGGTTCTGCCATATTAATATTTGCTTCGCCTGTAAAAGGGAAATAAAAACCTGTAATTCCTGTATAGCACATTGGACTTGAAAGTAATATACCCTTAGGTATCCCATAGTTACCTTTTAATGTAGCATATTGGAGAGAAGCTTTATTATATCCTAATTGAGCAGTTTTTAGGATATACTTTTTATTGCAAGAAAGTTTCATTACGCCATATTGATTTTCGTTTGTTTTTTTTCTTAGAGAATTTGAACTATTTATAAGGCTCGAGCAAAGCAAAGTAAGTTCATTTGAAGATGACGTGTGAATATTTAACTGAAATATTTTATTAAGTGTAAGTCTTTGATAATTAAATCCCCATAAAAGTTGGAATGAAAAATATATTAGTCCGGATGCAGCAAGTATATTTAAAACAAAATTGTTAAAAATACTTAATCTTTTATTTTCGTATTTATATAAGTCAAAAATTGTTTTTGAAATATACAATAATGCGAAAGTTGCAAAAAACACAATTATAAGTTCTGCAAGAGAAAATGGCAAACATCTAGTAATTGTACTTAAAATACTAGCAATTATTTTATAAAAAAATGATGAATAGGATTTTTCTATAAAATTCGGAAATATTCTAGACAATTGAGTAAGGAGAATACCTAATGGTAAAAGCAAGATCAAAAAAGATTGCTTCTTAGAGAAAAATGTCTTCAAATTAAGCACCTTCTTTATATATTTATAATTTTTTATTTTAGCTATTTGTATAAATTGAATATAAATATAATTAATTATACAAAAATCTCCAAGTGAAATATTTACTTGGAGCCTTTTTATATTATTTTTTTTGTTGTAGTAAGTCTCTAATTTCACTTAATAGCACTTCTTCATTTGAGAGCGAAGGCACAATAACTTCTTTGGTTTCTTTCTTTTTAACAGAGTATATAGCTTTTATAAATATAAAAAGCGAAAATGCAATTATTAAAAAGTCTATGATAGATTGAATAAATAAACCGTATTTAATTGATAATCCTACTCCACCAGCTATAGATGAAGGTATATAATATTGTAAACTACTAAAATTAATACCACCTACTAATATGCCAAGTATAGGCATTATAAGGTCATTTACTAAAGAGGTAACTATTTTAGAAAATGCCGCACCTATAACAACAGCTATTGCTAAATCAAAAATACTGCCCTTAAGAGCAAATGCTTTAAATTCTTTCAACATATATGTAACACTTCCTTTCAACGTATAGTCTATCAAGTTTCAGATGGATTTTTAAATATATCAGAATGTATATTTAGTTTTATGTACCTTAGGTGAAGAAATACTAAAAAACTATTTAGTTACGATTGTATCTACTGAACTTCTATTCCTAATCTCCGCCACAATAAAAATAAATAAAGGTATTATAACTTCAAATACAAAGGAATAATATGGCCATATATTCAAAGTCCAGTATGCCATTTCCATGTTACTTTCGTAAACAAAAAAAGAGAAGCTAAGCATCAGAAGAGCTATAGGTGTTGCAATAAACTTGTAATCATCAAATCCAAAAACCTTGGAAATTCCATTGCAAACTGCAAAAATACATATACTTACTTTAATAAAGACGCATACTAAAAATTCAATAGCTACTGTCATTTCAAGTCTTTGAATCAAATTACCTAGGTGGATAATGCTTATTACCATGGGAGAAGGGAAATATAATCTTGATAAGGTTTCACTACCTAATACTAAAATATTTCTTAATGTTGCTAAAAATACAAGACCTCCACCCACAAGTAACCCTACCATAAATGTTTTTTTATAATTCTTAACTTTAGATATATTAGAAAATACCATTGTAAAAATTATGATTTCACCAAATGGATAAGTATAACTTGAGAAAGCACCTCTTAGAAGTGGAGCGGCACCGCTACTTAGTATTGGTTTTAATCTGCTTATGTCCATTTGTGAAATTGAAAATATAGAGATAGTAAAAAATATTAGAATTACAATCCAAATGAAGAACTCAGACCACCTTCCTAAGACTTCAATACCTTCTTTTAAACTCCATATAAGAAGTATAGTAAAAAAAATCATAGGCACTACAACTGGTGTATCAGGTAACACTGAGGTATCAGTAAATTCTGATATGCTTCTAAGAACTAAGGATCCATCATGAAAGGCAAACCATATCATTAGTATACTTATTGTTTTTCCTATAAAATTCCCCATAACGATTTGAAGTATATCAAATAAATCTTTTCCAGGATATAAAGATAAAATCTTAGAAAACATAAGTAACAATATAATAGACCATAAAATGGCGATAATTATTGCAATCCAGGCATCTTGTTTTGCAGCGCCTCCAGATCCATTTAAGAAACTAGTTCCAATTATAAAAAGTATTATAAGTATTGTAGCTTGTCTTTCAGAAATAACTTCATTTTTCATTTATGCCTCCCATACTATTTACTGTAATGATAAACAGTAAATAAAAAAAACTAATTCATTTTACCAAATATTGCAACTACAATATCTTTTATTTTATTCGATGGACTTGGTAACTGTACTCCTAAAGTTAGAAGAATGCTAATTATCATTGAAAATATAATCAGAGAAAAATATAGTGCTATTTTACCAATTTTTTTTTCTTTTAATAGTACGACAGTTTCAAATAATATTACTATGATATAAAAAATTATTACAAGTAAAAACATTTATAAATTCTCCTTTAATTATTTTTCTATTGGAATAGGATTTGTTATTGTACCACTACCCTTTATTTTTAGGTGCACGTTAACTTCAGTCTTTAGACTTAGCAAAATATCTTCTCCATTATTTTTGTAAATCTCACTTACTTTTGGTTTTTCTTTTTTGAAAATCTCTCCAAAATCTAAAACGTCGCTATGGTAATTTTTCTGTAATTTACTAATTAAAGATTGTATATTATCTTCAATTTTTTTTTCTGCTTCACTTTTAAGTATTTTTAAATTTTCCTCTTTAATAAAATCTTTAGTTCCTCCAACTTCAGCTATACTTACAACTGGGTATATATCAATTTTAAGCGATGATGTTCCATTGTTATAAATGGGGGTAAATTTAGTTTTATTTTCATGTATTTCTAAGGTTATGCTGGTGTCAGAACCTGAAACATTTTTCAAAGTAATTAATCCTTGTTTTATTTTATTCTGAACCATAAGCATGTATAGGGTTTCGTCCCCGTCTATATATCCTACAAGCTTATCTGACTTAAAAATAGCAGAGCCATTTAAATTAGGGACTATAGTGCCAGCATTAAGCTTATCTTCAACTGTAGCTACTGCTTCAGACTTACCTCCCGAAGATATTCCATCGACAAATGACCATAACATTGAATCAGGAAATTTACAAAGTGTGTTCCATGAAGTCATGGCATCATTAAGATGAAAGGAAGATACGGCATTAAGATTAACCTTATTTTTTAAAATTTTGGCAGCACTATCACCTTTTGCTATTAGTATCCACATATCTGATCTAAGGCTGGGGTCTCTGTGGGCCCAATCAATTACCGGAATTACCCCTTCATTTGCGACTGGCTCACTTATAATTAGCACTTTTTCATCAGCCCAAAAAAGCATTAAACCGGTTTTTTCTATCATATTTCTCACCGCGTTAAATATACTGTCACCTTCGGAGCTGTAAAGTTCAGAACCGATGGTTGGGGAGCCCCCTTGATGTTGCGTGGTTATAATTTCTGTTGTAACAATATATTTATTTGTTGATATATCTTTATCTATAGCAACACCAGCTACTATTGCAAGTGTGTCTATTTCGCTATAGTTCCAGCACCCACATAATATAATAGGACACATAGCTATAATAAAAACTATGATTACAATTTTTTTTTTTTTTTTCATTTGAAGTCCCTCTTTCTGCACTTTTTTTGACGCTTTTTGTTTTTTGTAAACAGCTTCGGTCTTAAATACATATCCCACCAGGGAGCTCTAATTACCGAATCTTTTATATCCTGAGTGGAAAAAGAAGGGATGTTAGTCATATAAGGTATACCAAAGGAACGAATAGACATCATATGAAGAACTAAACCCATTACGCCAAAAATGTAACCATATAAACCTAGGAAGGAAGATAATAATAAAAAAATTATTCGTATCTCTACTACTCCTAACATTTTAGGTAGCATAATGCTTGAAATTCCAGTTAGTGCAGTAATTATTACTATAGGAGCACTGACTAGTCTTGCGTTAACAGCGGCATCACCAAGCACTAAGGCACCTACTATACTAATTGCTCCACCAATATGTTTAGGCATTCTAAGACCTGCTTCTTTAAGTATCTCAAACACAATCATCATACCCATGGCTTCTATAATTGAAGGAAAAGGTAATCCTTGTCTCGCAGAATATATACTTAGAAGAAGTGGAGTTGGAATAAGTTCTTGATGGAAGGTAACAAGTGCTACATATATGGCTGGAATACTAGTACTAATAAAAAAACATAACCATCGAAGAGATCTGACAATGGAGGAATATATAAAGTTATTATAATAGTCTTCATTGCTTTGAAAAACCTCAACAAAGAGAGTTGGAAGAGTTAAAACAACGGGACTTCCATCGCAGAGAACTGCAAATCTTCCTTCTAGAAGGTTACCTGCTATCACATCAGGTCTTTCCGTATTAATAATAGTCCTAAAGGGAGAATAAGGAGCATCTTTAATTAATTCTTCTATATAACCAGTATCTAAAATACCATCAATATCAATATTATTAAGCCGAGCCATTAGCTCTTCATGTATAGGTTCCATTGCTATGCCTTCAATATAACATACACATATTTGAGTTTTAGTTTGTTTCCCAATTCTCATGAATTCGAATTTTAAGTTAGGATTAATAAGCTTCCGTCTAATAAGTGTAAGGTTTAAATTCATTGATTCAGTAAAGCCTTCCCGAGGACCCCTAACTATAGTTTCTGATTGAGGTTCTGAAATTGACCTTTTTTCCCATCCGATAGTATCAATAGAAATTAATTCGGCCAAACCATCTATGAAAAGCATAGTTTTTCCGTATATAATTTCACTTATAATATCATCAATAATGGAGGTTTTTTTATTGCTGCCGGTTAAAAGTAATTTTTGCATTAAAACATCCATAATGTTACTATTGTTAATATCAGATATATCACTTAACAAAATTGGCTTTATAATATTCTCATTAATTATTTGGGAATTTGCCATTCCATCAATATAAACAAGCGTACACTTAGTGCTAGTAGGTTTTCCAACTGATAGCTCTCTATATACGACTGTTATGTCATTAATAAAAATATTTTTTATCATATTAATATTTTCATCTAATGATTTTACTAGTTTTATATTTGAAAAGTCATTTGTATTCATAAATTAAACATCCTTTATATTATAATTGACCACATATAGATATTTTAGCCAACTTGTAAATGCTTTATTCACATACATTTTTAGATCAAGTTTATAAAAAAGTATGGATATGAAACAAAGAGGGACGGTTAATAACTAATTGCCTTTAAGTACAATTAGTTATTAACCGTCCCATTGTTTTTACTTACTTACTTATTTGAAATACGCCTTAACAAAATCAGGAACGTATGCGTCTTCAATATTTAAATAAGTAATATCCTGACCATTTTTCGCATATAGACCTAAAACATACTGTCCGTCACTATTTTGTGAGTAGTTTGTTAAACAGGTTTCAAGCTTGTTTTTATCAGTAATTTTAAGTGTTTTTACATTTTTGTTTTCTTCCAAAGGAGTAATTCCACCGTTAAGGTTACTAGGATTTCTCTTTTGTATAATAGCATAATCTATATCTTCAGGCATTATTCTAGCCTTAGAATAGTATCCATTTTGTTTTAACCAGTTTTCAAATTCCTTATAGGATCTTTTCCAAGATAAATCTATTCTTTTATCATTTGATAGTAATATATCAATATCTGCCCATGTATCCCTTGAATCTATGATGCTTTCATAAGTTTCATTCAAGGCTTCATTTTTTAAAATTTTTATTGCCTCTTTAATTTTTATTGGATTTGTTATTGTTAATCCATCTTTATTTAAATATCTTGATCCAATTGAAATTTTATCAATGGATTTATAATCAGTATTTAAAATACTGTTATTCATTTTTTTATATTCTTTTGATTCATATATAGGTTTTAGATATTTTCCATACATTTGTTTTGGAATATTATATTGTCTTTTTATTTGTTTTCCATTTTTTAAATTATATAAAATAGCAACTTGCTTATCTGAATTTGAATAGTACTTTAAAGTTTTTTTATCCTCTATAATCTTCTTATGCAAACTTTCAATGTTATTAAGATTTTGTATTTCGGAATAAGCTGGTATTGGGTTGTTCTCCTTATCATTTAAAGGATAGAAGTTATTATCCAGATAGATGCTCTTTATATTTTCTAGAGCAGGAATCCGTCTTTCATATCCAATAATATCAGAATTAATAACAAGTGCGATTAGGGCAATAATACCTGCATACATGAAATACCCCTTCAGATTTCTAAAGATTCTTAGGGATTTAGTTATTATAATTTCTGCAATAATATATCCAATTAGAGAGGCTATAGCATATCCGAGTATTAAAAAGCGGACACCATATTTAGGTCCTCTAAAATACATTCCACCTACTAGCATAAAGCAGAAGGTTATGCCATATTTAAATACAGGCTGTAGATGTTTAAAAGCAACAACATTAGATGCAGCTTCTAAATTTCTTTTGTGGTATGCAAATCTAGCTACAAGGTAAAGAATAATACATAAAATTATATATATAAATATTTCCATTGAAGTCATTGGTCTATTCTCTAGAAATCTTGTAATTGGAGAAAAAAATTCTATCCTATTGCCTATGTAATAGTCACTGGCAATACCATAAATAAAGAATTTAAGATTATAATTAATTAAGGCAGTTAATCCAATCGGTAAAAATAAAAATATATACGTAAGTATTCCCTGTGCAGTTGAAAGTCCTGTGAGCATACCAACCAGAACACTTGAAAGAAAAATAACTATATTAAATAAAATTGTTATTCCAGCCCAGGAAGTGACATTTTTAACCGTATAGTGAATATCTGTAGTGCTTAAATTTAAAGCACCTTTAAGTAATAATGCAGAAAGTGCAGCGATAATTACTGGGACTACAAGAAGCAGTATTCCAATAAATATATGGTTATCATATAACTTTCCCCTTTTTATAGGAAGAGCGTGAATCATATCTACAGATTTTTTGTTTTGTATATATCTAAATAATAGTATAGCAGTTAAAACTGGTATAACTGCTATTGAGGTCATTAACACCCCATTATTAAAAATATTTTGCATTGAGGTAGAAGTCTCTGGATGAGAAGCATTACTAGCATTGATCATTAATATTTTAAAAGGTACTTCGAATAATAAAAATATTGTGTAACATATGCCTATCCAGCCAAATCGCTTTATATCATTTACGAGTATCCCTTTATTAAAGCATGATGTTTTCAATTTCATAGCCAACGTCCCCCATTTCATATATAAATATTTCTTCTAAGGTGAGAGTAAGAACATCCATAATAACAGGATTAAATTTATTAAAGTAATTAATAACATCAGACTTATTTCCTCTAACGATTAGAAGAAGTACTACTCCTCGTTCTTCTCTGTGTAGTATATCAGCACCACTAAAAAGTTCTTCTGGTACTTTATCATTAAAGGCAATTTGTATTTTATGCACATCAGATTTTAACTCATCCAAATCTTTTTCTACTATGAGAGTTCCTTTATGAAGAATTCCTATGTGGTCACATATATCTTCTAATTCTCTTAAATTGTGGGAAGAAATAATAATAGTCATTTCTTTGTCTGCAACATCTTGGATTATTAAGTTTTTAACCTTTTGTCTCATAACTGGATCTAAACCGTCAAGTGGCTCATCTAAAATCATAACCTTAGGCATAGTTGATAGTGCAAGCCAAAAGGCAACTTGTCTTTGCATGCCTTTAGATAAACTATTTATTTTTTTATTTACATCTATATTAAATATTTTTATTAGCTTTTCAAATCTTTCATTGTTCCATGATGGATAAATATTTTTGTAATAGTTAGCCATATTAGTTATTGTATATTGGGAAAAGAAATAAAGAGAATCTGGTATAAATACAGTTTCTGATTTGATTAATACATTCTCAAATACATTTTCACCAGCTATTTGAACTTCTCCATTATCCTGCTTATAGATACCTGCTAAAAGCTTTAAAAGGGTTGTTTTACCGGCGCCATTTGAACCGACAAGGCCATAAATAGAGCCTTTATTAACATTTAAGTTTACATTTTGTAATGCTTCTAAATCACCAAAGGATTTAGAAACATTTTTTACTGAAATCATATTTATTCCTCCTTTTTATTAGTTTGTATTTGTGAAATTATTTTTAAAATATATTCTTTTGTCATCCCCATATACATTGCCTCAGATAGTATTTTTGTTAATTCATTTTCTATTTTCTTTAGTTTTTCAGAATCTGCTACTTGTGCTGAGGGAGTAACGAAACTGCCTTTTCCTTTTATGGAGTGTATATATCCTTGTATTTCTAGTTCTTTATACGCTTTTTGAATAGTATTGGGATTCATAGTAAGCTCCATTGAGATAGTGCGTACAGAAGGTAACTGTTCATTAGGCTTCAATATTTCACTAATTATAAGTTGCTTAAACTTTTCTACAAGTTGTTCGTAAAGGGGCAGACGACTTCTTAAATCTAATTCAAACATCTTATTCCTCCTTTCTTTCTTATTTAAAACTTTAAAGGTATAACATTAGTGTGTCAACTGTATTATTGAACACAATACAGTTATAGTATAAAGGATAAATAATACATTGTAAAGTTATAAATAGTTTAATTCACCGCAAACAATCAAAAATGTATTGTTATTCACTAATATATATGGTAAGATACATTTATAATAACTGGTTAATACCAGTTATTATTGAGATTAAACTAGATAACAACATATCCTCTTTTTAGAATATAATTGTTAATCGGTTGTTAGATCTTAATATTTGAAAAAGGAGGAATATTTAAAATGGCAGATAAAACTTTAGTTTGTAAAGACTGTGGTAAAGACTTCGTGTTCACTGAAGGCGAACAAGAATTCTACAAAGAAAAAGGATTCGACAATGAACCTCAAAGATGTGTTGATTGCAGAAGAGCAAGAAAACAACAAAATGACAGAGGATTCAGAAACTAGTAAAAAACGTATTATTAACCCTATAGGATTAAACCTATAGGGTTTATTTTTTTGTAGAAAATTATAAAATATATGTTTCCAATAGTGGTATATATAGTATACTAATTATTGAAGAATAATATAATAATCATTAGGGAGTGGGGCTAAATGATTAAAAAGAAAAGTAAAAATTGGTACAAGAAAATAGTAGTGAATGTTTTTGAAAATTCTAAGGAAGCAATATTAATTACAGATGCAGAAACTCGTATTAGATATGTAAACAAAGCTTTTTTACATATTACAGGGTATAAAGAAGCAGAAGTTTTAAATGTAAAAACCTCAGCCTTTAAATCAGGAAAGCATGACGGTAAATTTTATAGAAAAATGTGGCAAACTATAGAAGTCTATGGAAATTGGCAGGGTGAAATCTGGGACAGAAAGAAAACTGGAGAAATTTATCCTAAGTGGTTAAACATACTACAAATAAAAGGTGATAATGATAAGGATATGCAATATGTAGGTATATTTGAAGACTTAACTTTATTAAAAGAAAGGGAAGAAAGGATTAATATTCTAAAAAATTATGATGGGCTTACTTCACTTCCTAATTTATCTTTAATGAAAGAGTTAATCAGTGAAAAAATCAGTGAAAATTCTAATAAGAAAGATTATAAATATAGTTTAGTATCATTAACAATTACAAATTACGATATTGTAAAGGCTGGTTTAGGCCTAAAAAAGGCTGATTGCTTAATAATAACTACACTAAAAAGAATAAAAGGTCATATGAAGGATAATTTTGTTATAGGTTCTCCAGGGAAAAATGAATTTATGATTCTTTTAGAATATAGTAAAAGTGATAATAATATATTGGAGTTTGTTAATAATGTATTAAATGAATTCAAAAATCCTTTTGTAATAGAGGACCTAGAAATATATGTTCAATTAGCTATAGGAGTTGCAAGCTATGATAATTATTTAGATACTGTAGAATTAACAATTGAAAATGCTAATATAGCAAAGGCATGTGCAGCAGAGGAAACAGAGAGTAGTGTTCAATTTTATAAGACTGATCTTAAGGAAAAGTATTTAGAAAATATTAAAATGAAACATCTACTAAGCGGAGCATTAGAAAGAGGTGAGTTATATTTAACTTATCAACCTCAAGTGGATTTGGAATCTGAGGAAATAGTGGCAGCAGAGGCTTTAATAAGATGGAAAAGCCCAGAACTCGGAAATATATCACCAGTTAGATTTATTCCTATTGCCGAAAAAACAGGACTTATTCTGCCAATTGGTGAATGGGTATTAGATGAAGCTTTAAGGCAAAATAAAAATTGGACCGATGAGAAGCTTAAACCTATTTTAATGTCAGTAAATATTTCTCCTGTGCAATTTAAAAAAGTGGATATTTTTAAAATGATACAAGATAAGTTAAAGAAGTATGACTTATTAGGTGAATCACTAGAAATAGAGGTTACAGAGGGATTACTACTAGGTAATGATCTGGATTTAATGGCACAGCTCAATAGCCTTAATAATATTGGGGTAAGACTTGTGATGGACGATTTTGGTACAGGGTATTCTTCTTTAAGCTATTTAAGAAAATTTAAATTTGATAAGATAAAAATAGATAGAGAATTTATTAAAGATTATCCGGAAGATGATGATGGTACTATAGCAAAAACAATTATAAATTTATCTAAAAGTTTAGAAATTAAAGTTATAGCAGAGGGTGCAGAAACAGAGGAACAAATTGATTTTTTAAGGGGAAATAAATGTGACCAAATTCAAGGGTATTATTTTAGCCCTCCAGTTTTGCCCGAGAAATTTGAAAAAATGCTTAGAAAAGAGCATTTTAAGGAAAAATAGTAAGTAAGGAAAACATCAAACACTTAAATGATTTAAGTGTTTGGTGTTTTTAATATATCAGCCTCACGGGTTATGATTTAAGGCATTTTATTTAAATTTTCAATTATCTTAATTGTAGTATTTTCCTATATTTTATTGCACTTTGAATTGTTAAAAAATTTAACGATTTCCCACCAACCAGTAGAAGCAGCACCAAGGATGCAGGCTAGTATAGCGGTTTTAAAATTCAGCGCTACAGTTTTAAAAATAGGATGAGCAGCTGGAATATACACTATTGAAAATAACATTACCAAGGCTAAACTATTAATGTAAAATCTAGCTTTGCTACCTTTGTCCTTGAAAACACTAATTAGATACTTAGTGTTGGATCTATTAACTAAGACTAAAATTACATTTCCGACTATCAAGCTCATTAAAGAAAAAGTTCTTGCATAGTCTGCACTTAGACCTGAATCAACCATATAGTGGAAAGGTAAAAATGCTGCTAAAAACATTGTTGTACCTTGTAATAAAACTTTTTTTGTTAATGTTCTTGTTAGTAGAGGTTCATCCGGCAAGCGAGGAGGCTCCTCCATTATATAATCTTCTGCTGGTTCACCCTCAAAAACTATAGAGCAGGTTGGATCCAAAATTAACTCTAAAAGTACAATATGAACAGGTAACAATATTTGTGGTAAGTTAAAAATAGGTGAAAATAATGCTAAGGCCATAATGGGAATATGAATTATCATTATATATACCATAGCTTTGCGAATGTTATCAAAAACCCTCCTTCCATCTTCTATGGAATGAACTATAGTTGTGAAATTATCATCCATTAGAATCATATCGGCGGCTTCTTTCGCAACCTCTGTTCCTCTTTTGCCCATTGCAATACCTATATTAGCATTTTTTAGGGCTGGGGCATCATTTACGCCATCGCCGGTCATTGCAACAATTTCACCATTCTTTTTAAGTGCCTTAACTATCTTCATTTTATGTTCTGGAATTACTCTTGAGAAAATATCACAATGCTTCACTGCCTCGCAAAGTTCATCGCCAGTCATAGCATCAATTTCATCTCCAGTAATAGCAGAGTCATTAAAATTAAGACCTATTTCATTTCCTATGGCTATAGCTGTTTTAGAATAATCTCCTGTTATCATCATTACTCTTACTCCAGCTTTTTTACATATATTTATAGCATCTTGTACGCCTTCTTTCGGTGGATCTTGAAGTCCGATTAATCCCTTAAAACATAAACTATACTGTTCTAAATCATCCTTAAGAGTACAAGTTACTAAATCTGCCAGGGCAATAACTCTTAAGCCTTTGCTAGCCATATTATCGATAATATTTAAAACTTTTGTTTCTTCATTTGGACCTAAATTGCATAGTGGTAATGTAGTTTCTGGGGAACCTTTAGCTGCTATATAATAGGTATTATTTTCTTTATAAATGTTTGCCATTCTTTTGGTTTTAGAATCAAAAGTAAATTTTTTAGCTAGCTCAAGATTGTAAAGTTCATTTACATCTGTTTTATCATTGCCAGCTGCAACGATTGCTTTTTCCATAGGATCATAGGGATCCTTTTCGCAAGCTAAAACTAAAAGCTTAGCTAAATCTTTATCCTGAAGTTTATCTGGGTCTATAAATTCATTGCTATATATAGCTTTTGCCCTCATAATGTTTTGTGTGATTGTTCCTGTTTTATCGACGCAAAGAACGGTGGTAGAACCTAAAGTTTCCACAGCAGGTATGCTGCGAATTAAGGTGTTCTTTTTAGCTAACCTAAATGCACCTAGGGATAAGAATATTGTAAGTACCATGGGGAACTCCTCTGGAATAATGGCCATAGCCAAGGTTACACCATCTAATATACTCTTAACAAACTCACCAGTATGCATATAGGAAAAAACTATTACTATAATGCATAAAATAAAACCAGCAATAGCTAATGTTTTTACTAAATGAGATACCTTCTTTTGAAGAGGAGAGGGTTCCTGCTTTGTTTCACTTATAGTTTTTCCTATTTTACCATATTCTGTTTCAAAGCCTATTGTCTTTACTCTAGCAGTACATTTCCCAAAATTAGACAAAGTACCTGCATATAAATGATCTTGTTTCCAGTATTCATTTGAGTAATCTATAGCTCCAGTAGGCACCTTATATACAGGTTCGCTTTCTCCAGTAAGGGAAGATTCATCCACTGAGAAATTTGATTCTTCGACCACTTCACAATCTGCTGGAATACGATCTCCCTCTGATAAAAAAATTATATCAGAGGGTACAAGCTCGCAACTTTTGATTACTTGTTTTTTTTCATCCCTAAGGGCTATAACATGGGGCGAGGTCAAATCTTTTAAAGCATCCATAGTTTTTTCAGTTTTCCATTCCTGAACAAAAGTTATAGTTGCTACAAAAACAACAAAAATAAGCATTATACTACCTTCGCGAGGTTCACCTAATATAAAATATAAGGTTGCTGCTCCTGCTAATAATAAAAACATAGGCTCTTTGAATACACTTAAAAATTTCATTATGGGATTAGACTTTTTAACTTTCACAAGCTCATTAAAACCATATTTTTCTCTAAGAGTTTTTACCTCGACCTTACTCAAACCCTTTAATGAATTATTTTGCATTTATTACACCTCATTATCAATTAATAACTAATACATTAATTATTATATGCTATAAACATAGAAATGTTAAGCAGTTTTGAATAATATTATACAAGAAAATATTATCAATTGAGAATCAAATATAGTTATTAATGGGAATTAATTGTGAATAACATGCATTAACATATGATAGTCCTTATTAATTATCACTTTCAGTGCTAGTTTTTTTGCCATATGTACCAAATTAATAAAAATTGAAGTTTTGCTTGGACCTATCTGTTTAATGGACATTTGCTGAACTAAATATCCTATAACAGAATGCAAATTATATTTAGCGTAATATTTTGTATGTTTATTAAGCCTTACGAATTATCCACTTTTCAAAAGAGGCACTTTTATACACATATTTATCAGTATCTCGGATTTAACCATAGCTATATTAACTGTTATAAGAAAAATACGAAAAATAAGAATACCAAATTTTAATATTCTTATTTTCGTATTTTAGTTTAACAAAGTCTTATTTACAAATGTAAAAATGTTAATTAAGGAATTCAGTAATACCAAGTATTATTAGCAATATACCTGAAAATAATGGTGCATATTTACCTAGAATTTCACCTAACATATGATCACCTATAGCTACACCAAATTTAATTGTAAGGATACTTAATATAAATGTAGATATGACTGTTAATTTAATACTAACTCCTGTTATACTTGCAGCTACTCCGGTTCCTAAATTGTTAAAGGTTAATCCTAATGCTAAAACGAAAGCCTCTTTCATATCTATATCACCAGAGTTATCTAAATCTGATTTTTCAGCATAATTAATCATATCAGTAATGTTTTTTAAGGCGAGCTCCTTTGACTTGGTTTTATTTGCAAATTTTATTATGCTCTGGATTACAAAATATACTCCCAAGGTAATAATAACTATAGCACCTAAAGCATTAGCTACAGAGTGAGGTAAAAATTTTGATATATATACTCCAACGAGCATTGATAAAAGTGTTCCTATAGATGATACAATTGCTATTATAAGATTTGCAATTTTCCCTATCTTTACTTTCTTTATTCCGTAAGCTATTCCTACAACTGCATTATCTAGGTTATTGGATAAGCTAAATGATAATGCTGATAAAATTAATGCCATATATGTTCTCTCCTTTTATTAGTTATATTTCAATATATGGGTTGTAAACTTATATGGTGATTAAGCTATACTGGAAAACTTATTTAACAGTTAATGATAGAAAGTATCTGTGTGAAATGAAGATAACGGTTTTCAATTGATAACATTAATTGGAAACTGTTGAAAATCATTGACATACTTTAGTTTTACGCATAGTATAAAAGTATAAGATTAAAACTAATTGGGAATAATAATTTAATATTCTTGTTAGGTGAGGTTACTGTATAGAAATATGCTACTGCCCAGAAACGTCGAGAGACGCCAATGGGTCAGCAGGTACTACCGGATTAAGGTTTTACCTAATGTAGCTGACAACTTTCATAGATAATATGAATGATTATGTTCTACGCTTTACAGTGCTAAAACTCAACGAGTGGAGAAGGCATTATTTGATTCGTATTGAATCTCTTCACTTGTTGTGGAGAGATTTTATTCTTTTAATGACATTTTAGAAGGAGAGTATCCCACTTCTATAAGTGGAAGTTACATACTATAACAAAGAAAAAACTTCAGTGGGAGTCTAAATATCCGTCAAGAAGTCAGTGATATTGCAGCTTCGCAGAAGATGATTTAAGGAGGTGATTGGCATGGATGATGGCCCTGCGGATAGTGATTTAATAAACGAATTTAAGGGATTTTATATCCTCACCATAGCCAACTACTATTTAAAAGGTGTTTTTTATTAAATAGATATTAGCTATGGTAGAAGTATAAGTTTATTTAGATTACTACGAGATGTGTTAATTCATAATACAAATCATAGGAGGTTTTAAAATGAAACATACAGTGAATTTTATTAAAAGAAAATTTGGACTATTTGATATTATAATATTTGCATCAATAATAGCATTATTGTATATTTTAGTGTCACCAAATAGCAACCATGCTTCAACCGGCCAAAACGTGGTAATTTCAACAAGTTTATCAAAACTTCCAATTTATGCGCTTAAGTCAGTTGGAAGGATGACAGTAGCATATATTTTATCATTGATATTTACATTTATATACGGATATATGGCTGCCCATAATGAAAAGGCAGAGAAGGTTCTGGTACCTATACTTGATATTTTGCAATCAATCCCTGTACTTTCATTCTTACCAGCTGTTGTTTTGGGATTAGTTGCAGTATTCCCTCATAGTAATATAGGAATTGAAATTGCTTCAATTATTTTGATTTTTACCGGGCAGGTATGGAATATGACCTTCAGCTTTTATCATTCAATTAAGAATATTCCAAGAGATTTAAAAGAAGCAACTGAAGTTTTTCAATTAAGTAAATGGCAACAATTTAAAACCCTGGAACTTCCATTTTCAGCTATAGGTCTCGTTTGGAATAGCATGATGTCTTGGGCTGGTGGTTGGTTCTTTTTAATGGCATGTGAAATGTTTACCTTAAAGGGTAGAAATTTTAGACTTGAGGGTTTAGGATCTTACCTTCAAACAGCAGCTAATCAGGGAGATACAAAAGCACTTTTATGGGGAGTATTTACATTAATAATGGTAATTGTACTGCTAAATGAATTGGTTTGGAAACCTGTAATTGTATGGGCTGATAAATTTAAAGTAGAACTTACCGGAAATGATGAAAAATCCCATTCCTTCATTCTTACAATGATAAGACGTTCAGTGATTATTGAATTTATATCAGAAAAGGTATTTAGCAAAATTAACTTTTTTGTTAATAATATTATTGAAAATTTAATAGAAAGATTTAGTAATGAAAAATATTTGAAGGTTGGTATTTTAGGGAAATTTATAAGCTTAATAGTACGAATTGTAATAGGTATTTTACTTTGTTATTCGTTATTTAACGCTTTAAAACTTATAGCTACCGTTTCTACGAGTGAACTTGCCAAACTGCTTCCAGCAGTAGGAGCTTCATTATTAAGAGTACTTGCTGCACAAGTTATAGCACTTATATGGACAGTACCAGTTGGAGTTGCTATAGGGATGAATAAAAAGTTAGCAAATATATTTCAACCGATTATCCAAGTTATAGCATCAGTTCCAGCTACAGCACTATTTCCTGTAGTACTAGGCTTCTTTATGAGTGCTGTTGGTGGATTAAGTATAGCATCAGTCTTTCTAATGTTAATGGGAACACAATGGTATATATTGTTTAATGTAATTGCAGGAGCAATGGCAATACCAGATGATTTGATATCAGCTAGTAAGACTTTTGGACTTAAAGGCTTTAAGAAGTGGAAGACACTAATACTACCAGCAATATTTCCTTATCTCATAACTGGAATGATTACAGCTACAGGTGGATGCTGGAATGCCAGTATAGTATCTGAATATGTGGATTTTGGTAACAAAACATTTAGCACTATTGGACTTGGTGCATTAATATCAGATGCAACTAATAAAGGAGATTTTCCAATGCTTATTCTTAGTACAATTGTTATGTGTATAGTGGTAGTTGCATTCAATAAGTTGATTTGGAAACCGTTGTATAAATTAGCAGAAGTGAAGTATAAAATAGAACTATAGTAAGATAGAAAGAGGTGTTAGTAATGCAAAAGGTAAAAGAGTTTATTAAAGTGAATGGAATAACTAAATATTTTGGGGGTTCGGATAAACCTACTATTGAAAATATAAATATAGATATTAATGAAGGGGACTTTGTTGGAATACTCGGACCATCTGGTTCTGGTAAATCCACTATATTAAGAACAATAACAGGTCTAATTCAACCTGATAAAGGTGAAGTTTTATTTGATGGTAAAAGAGTTAACGGCGTTAATCCCTATGCATCTATAGTATTTCAAACCTTTGCTTTATATCCATGGCTAACTGTACTTGAAAATGTAGAACTTGGGCTTAAAGCTAAAGAATTTCCTAAAGAATATACAAGAGAGAAAGCAGAAGATTTAATAAATCTTATAGGACTAGATGGATTTGAAGAGGCTTATCCTAAAGAACTATCAGGTGGTATGAGACAAAGAGTTGGATTTGCTAGGGCACTCGCCGTTGAGCCTAAACTTCTGTGTTTGGACGAACCTTTTTCTGCACTAGATTTTTTAACGGCTGAAAATTTAAGAACTGAACTTATAGATTTATGGACAGATAAAAGAATGCCAATGAAAAGTGTGATAATGATAACTCACAATATTGAAGAGGCAGTACTTATGGCTAATAAAATAATAATACTTAGTAAAAATCCTGCAAGGGTAATTGCAGAATTAAAGGTAGACCTTCCTCACCCAAGAAATAGGAAGTCTCCTGAATTTGAAAGTATTGTAGATAATATCTATAAGATTTTGACCAGTGGGAAATTAGAAGAAAAGATTGAAGACAAAGAAGTAACTGAAGCTATAAATGAAAATAAAGAAAAACCTGTTCTAATACCAAAAGCTCCTATAGGAGTTATGTCAGGTCTTCTTGAACTTATTGACGATAATGATGGCAAAATGGATATCTATCAGCTTGGACGTGATTTAATGATGGAAAGTGATGATTTACTTCCAAATATTGAAGGTACATGTATGCTTAATTTCGCTGAGATAAAAGAGGGAGATATAATTATTACAACACTTGGAAAAGAATTCGTTGAAGCTGATATAGAAGATAGTAAAACCATATTTAAGAACCAAATTAAAAATATTTCAACGTTTAGAGTTATTGAAAATGTGTTAAATAGTAAGAGAAATAAGACTATGAAAGAAGAATTTTTTAAGGAATTATTTATGCAGCATTTTTCAACTTATGAAGTAGAAAATACAATGGTTTCAATAATTGATTGGGGTAGGTATGCAGAGGTATTTAATTACGATCATGACTCCGAAGAATTATTTTTAGAAAATGAGGATAATGACGGTTATATCAATTAGTATTAAATAGTGGGCTACTAGCTCACTATTTAATTATATAGCGAAAGTGGTCTTACAAAGCCATTTGCAATAGAAGGACTATTGGCAAGAATTAGAATGTATCATCATATAATGAAATTTAATATTTTTTAAATAATATCAATTAGATAATGAGAATAATATTTTACTTTATATTATTCTCATATTAATTTATGTTGCATAAAATTGTTGATTTTTTAACATATAAAAACACCCCATCAAATGGACTTTACAACTATTCTTTAGCTGTGTCCATTTCATGGGGTGAAGTTACTATTTAACATGTATTAAGTAGAAATTAATGTTTTTATCTCCCCAGCCTAAATCCCAAGGCACATGATATCGGTCAATAGTATGAGTATTAACAAGAGGATAGCCATGAGAATCAAAGCCAGTAACCATTGCAAAATGATCTATATCATTACCTTTGGCATAACATATAAGATCACCTATATCCAATTTTTGTACTGCTCCACATGGATAGCCCGGAAGGGGAGAAATTAATTCCTTAAATGTCCCTTTTCCTAGTAATTTTCCTCTACCACTATAAAGCAAATAATTTTTAAAGGCATCAGCATTAACCCAGGCTGAGCTTCCATCAGCTCCATCATATTTTTTGTAAGTACAGTTCCAAGTGCCATCAAATCTTAGACCACCACCTTCTTTATCTCCCATGGATTGAGATACGTAATTGGTGCAATTTCCACCAATGCCGGTATAGTTTGTGTATCTTTTATTATATTTTGTTGAATTTCCACTTGCCCACGGTATCCCACAGTATTTGTCCGCATATTTAACAGCATTTATTTTGTTATAACGACCATTGGTAACAGTCTTGTGTTCGGATGGTATTTTAGGACAATTTTCAAGTTTATAAATAGGCTTTTTATCAGCATTAAGTTTGACGTCTTTTATTTCTCCTAAATAAGATTTTAATGCATCTTCAAAGCAATCTAAATACCAATCAGAATAAATTATCCATTTTCCTTCTTTTTTTATCAGTTCCATAGAGTGTGTTAATCCTACTCCAAAAATATTTGTAGTGGGCGCTATATCATTTTTGTAATTATACTGAAATTTATAATATTCATCCACCAACAAGCGAAAACCTCTTTTGGTACTAGTTATTTTTCTAACTTTGGGAGTAGATTCAACTTTTATAAAATTCATACCTCTTTGAGTTGACCAATCATTAAAATAACTAAATCTTTTCACCTCATGTTCTAAACTCCATTTTCCAAGCTTTTGAGAGGTATCATAATAATTAGGGAGATTAGCAAGATCTCTAGTAATAAACATTGAGCAACGTTGTTTATAAATATTTTCGATTACTTTTGTAATTTCAGTTTTATCAGAATCTACTAAAGCTATTGTAGAAATAGCCATATCTTTATTGGTGTGAAAATTATCCGGTTTATAGAAAAATAAACACAACAATAAAATAAAAGGGAAAATGATAATAGAAATACGAATTCGGTGAATATTTTTTCTCATGAATTGATATACCTCCAATCTTTTTAAAGCAATATTAAAATAAGCACTAATTTAGTATTCCACATTAATAAGATTTCTTGCAAAACTAAAAAAAAATTAATTTGAAATATTGGAAAATTATTCATCAAAATAAAGTTATCTAATATACTTAATAATGGCAATTAATTTTTGTGAGGTAGGATATGTATGGCAAATAGGGATATAACAAATGAAGTCCTTAATACTTCTTTACCTGTAGTTGCGGAGATAACAATATATACGGTAATGTCTATTTTCGATTTAATGATGATTGGAAGATATGGCGGGAATATAGCAGTAAGTGCTGTGGGGTTAAGTAATAATTTAACAAATGCATTTATAAATATATTTATTTCAGGAGGATTTTGTATAAGTATTGTTTCAATAGTTTCTAGACTGGTAGGTGCAAAGCAGTATAAAATTGCTGAAAAATTAGCGGCGATAGGATTGATTTTAGGTGTTGGATTTTGTTTAATTATTACAGCTTTTATTTTCATCTTTGGAAAAGAGCTTCTTTATATACTTGGAGCTAGGAATAAAATTTTAGAAATAGGATATTCATTTATAAGAATTAACTCTATAGCTATGTTTTTTTGTATGAATATGAGGCTTTTAAATTCAATTTTAATAGGGTACGGAAACACTTTTATACCATTCGTATGTTCCTTAATTGTAATTTTTTTTAAAATGATTTTTAATTATTTGTTGATTTTTGGTATTGTGTTTAAAGCAAGGGGGATAGAAGGATTGGCTATAGCTTCTATAATTGCTTATTTATGTGGATTTGTTTTTTCATTTTATTATACTGTTTTCAAGGCGGAAATTAAGTTTAAACCTTTTTTTGTTTTCAGCATTAATTTTAAAGATGTGAAAAAGATATTAACACTTGCTATTCCTTGTTCATTGGAAGAAGCAGTTTTTAGCATTAGCAAATTGATGTGCGTTGCCATTATAATTCATTCTGGCAGTGTTTCATTTGCAGCTGATGAAATAGCTAATATGATAGAAGGAATTTCAGTTATGCCCAGTGCTGGATTTGGCATCGCAATTATTACTTTAGTAGGACAAAATATAGGGAAAAAAGATTATAAAAAAGCAAAAAAAATTGCTTACAATTGTGTTTTTTATGCTGTATTTATGATGAGTATATTTGCAATAATATTCTTATTTATGTCCAACATTCTGGTAAAGTTTTTTGTGAATGGAAATGAAAAGAGAGTTGCTTATTTAGCAGGGAAATGTCTTGCAATCGGAGCAGTAGAGCAACCATTTATAGGTATATCGCTAGTCTTCGCTGGTGCATTAAAAGGGTTAGGAGACGTTAAGAGTCCGTTTTTTATTTGTTGTTTTACAAGCTGGATTATAAGATTACCACTAACATATTATTTTATTTATATTTTAAAATATCCAATTACAGCGGTATGGTGGATTACAGCGCTACAATGGGGAATTGATGCATTGATTATGTTTATCCTTTTTAAATACAGATTTAGTAAATTATCAAAAAAGTCAATAAGGCTGTAGATAACAAAAATTATATTATTGACGCTTCAGGTGAAAAAACTTTATTACTTAAAGAAGGCAGAGACGAAGCAGTAGGGGTTATAGCATTTATTTTAGTAGTCGGTGATTCAAAAAAAGAAGTGCAGAAACATTGAAATTCCATTTAGTAGTTCTTATATTGGCAAAAGATTAGAATTATTTAATGGAATTTCACGTTTCAAGCTCTTATTTTGAGTAACGCCGCAGAAAGTTTATACAGATGAACTCTTATTTTTATTTATAATATCTATTAAAATCTTCATTCTCTCATGGATATTTAGTTCTATGTTATCACGTGTATAATGAAAATCAAATGGATCTAATAAATAACTATGAGTTATTCCAAACACTTTTTTATCTTCCTTAATACCTTTCTCAAGTATTTCTGAAAGCTTTTTAATATTAAAGTATTCGAGTCTTAACTCTTCATTTTCATTTTGTGCGTAAACTGGTAAAGAAGTTAACATGTTATTTCGCACTTTATATTCTGGTCTATGAATATTGTTAGATTCATACTTTATAGGAGTTAACTCTTTTAATATTTTTGCTGTATTATCGTCTATTGAAAAATATCCTCCACGAAAAGCCTCAATAGGGTCAATTCCTAGTTTTAAAATATATTCGTAACAATGCTTTATAATAAGTTTTTGCTGATCATAAGAGTAGTATGATATTAAATCTTCATCACTTTTTATAAATGGACAAAGCTTTTCAATATGTTCTGGCAAATTATTTGGATGGATATGAAGGCCAAATATAACCTTATAATTATTTTTTATCTTTTCTACCAGATTTAGTTCATTCATCATTTCCGCAAAAAATGGAGTTATAAATAAAAGCGTATATATATTATTATCGGAATTTAGCTTTAATAGTCTTTCTAAATTCATTACATTGTTTTTTAAGTTTTTATCGAAATTGTATCCTTCACAATCTATAGTTAAAATAAAATCAAAATTTGGATTTTTTATATACTCATCTAAAAAACATTTCATAAATTAACACAACCTCCTAAGATAATATTGCAAACTTGCGATTTGCATTGTATAATCAGATTATAGCAAGCAACAACTTAATTATACAATGCAGATTGTTACTTGTCAAAAAGTTAGTAACAATCGGGGTCACACTGCTTCACAATACAATTTAAAGATAAACACTTTCAAATTTTAAACGACATTTCAGAATATAATTCAATTATTGTTACATCTAATTTTCAAATAAATTTAAAAATAAGCAGGTTAATGGTGTTATTTTTAAAATAACAACTATTTTGGTGCTGCAATTTTTTGAAAACCAATAATGAAATAAAAACAGATAAGTATTAGGAGAGATAATAATTAATAATTGTTATCTACACTAAAGAAAGACGGGGAGGATGATAATATTGAAAACTATAGGTTTTCCAAGAATGCACAAAGAAATAAATGAAAAAAGAGATTTTTTGCCATCATTTTTTGAGTTACTTCAAGAGGGAAAAGTACAAATATTTCTTGAAGAAGGATATGGCTCGGCTTTAGGTTATACAGAAGAAGATTATTTAAAGAAGAATAATACAATACAATTTGTATCTAACAAAGAATCTTATGAAAAAGATATAGTTGTAGTTTTAAGATCTCCAGAATTTGAGGAAATTGATTATATGAAAGAAGGAAGTACTTTATTAAGTATGCTCCATTATCCAACTAGAGCTACCAGAGTAGAAAAGCTTAAAGAAAAAGGCATATTTGCTGTTTCTATGGATTCTATTAGAAATGATTTTTCGGAAAGAATTGTTGTAGATTATGAGGGAACTTCAGGAAATGGAATTAATGCAGCATTTACTGAGCTGGCAAAAAACTATAAAAATAATTGTATTGAAGAAAGAAAACCTATAATTGTGAGTATAATGGGAATGGGACGGGTTGGTTTAACAGCAGCAAGACTGGCAGGGAAATATGGGAATAACAAAGCAAATGAGGATATACTTAAGGGAAAAACTAAAGGTGTTCTTGTTAAGATGCTACCTAGAAATATAACTGATGATAAAAAACATATGATAGAAATCCTAAAAAATACGGATATTTTAGTAGATGCAACTACTAGGGATGATGCAACAGAGTATATTGTCAGCAATGAATTATTAGAACATTTAAAGGAGCATTCTATAATTTTAGATTTAACATCAGATCCATATTTAACAGATATTTATCCTATGCAGGTAAAGGCAATAGAAGGAATACCGCATGGAACACTGGATAAAATTATTATTTATCCTGGTGATGATGAGTATAGTAATATACCAAAGTGTTTCAAATCACTTAATCAAAGAACAGTAGTAAGTTGTAATGCATGGCCGGGAGTTAACCCAAAAGGCTGCATGGATTTATATGGTAAACAGCTTATATATATTGCACAAAATCTTATAGGATATTCTGTTAATGATTTTAATTTATATAATAGTGACTATTTTAATAGAGCAATATACAGAGGAACTATTGAATATTTTGAAGAAAGTTTAATTGGCTATGGGGATGAAATAGCAGATGTGGTAATGTAATAAAAGCTATTGAATGCAGGTAGCATTCAATAGCTTTTATTATTTGATTTAGTTTAAAGGGGTAATTTACAAAAAACTTTTTACTTATAACAAATGTTAGCGAATCCATCAATACAAGTCACGAGCTCTCCTATTTCCGGTTTGCTCAGCTGTGCATTTGCACCAACAGATTCTCCCTTATGTTTCAAATCACCTGTAATTAATGATGAGAATAGTATAACTGGCAATGCTTTAAGAATATTATGTTCTTTAATTTTTCTTGTCAAAGTATGACCATCCATTTGGGGCATTTCAATGTCGGTTATAAGTACATTGACATCTTCAATAAATTTTTCGTTTTTTTCTTGAGCTAAATTTAATAAATAATCTAAAACTTGCTTTCCATCATCAAATATTTTTAAGTTATTGAAGCCAGCTTTAATAAGGGTATCCTTTAATAATTTTCTGATTAATGGAGAATCATCAGCTAAAACAAGTTTAACCTTAGATCTATCTTTACAAGCTATATCAAGAATTTTATCCTCAGTAATCCCTGTAGAAGGGCTGATATCAGTAACTATTTTTTCGAAATCCAGCAATAATATTATTTTATTGTCTAAAATAATATTTCCGATAACTAGTGAATTGATAGAGATGTCATCAGGCTTAGTTATTTCTTCCCATTGAATACGATGGACACCTACAATATTATCAATACTAAATGCTACTTCAATTTTGTTAAATTGACAAAGAATAATTTTTGCCTCGATTTCATTTTTATGCTGCTTTTCCAAAACATATTTTAAGTCTATTAAGGTTATGATTTTATTTCTATATAATGTAAGTCCTGCTATGGCAGGATGTGATTCAGGGAGTTTCGTTAAGTTGGTTGTGTGGATTACCTCTTTAACTTTTATAATATTAATTGCATAGTGTTTATTGTTTATGATGAATTCTAGTATTTCGAGTTCGCCAGTTCCAGATTCTAATAGTATATTATTACTCATATTTTTCCTCACTTTCAAATAGATATAAACATAGCATTGTATTAAAAATATTTATACTTATATTTCGAACAAAATGTCCATAACTTTACTTTTAAATGTTAAAATAAAACTTTAAGGAATAAGTCAAATTTAAAAATAGTAAAACAGAATATAAAAGTGAAATTTTACAGTAAAATATGGTAAACTATATAGTATGTAATAAAATGTTAACGGCATTATTTAGAGGGTGAAGTAAAATTGATATTAAATGGCGGATGGATAGAAACTACAGAAGGCATGCACACATTTATATTGTGGGGCGAGAGTGGAGAGACTAAGTGCACAAGACTAGGTAGAAAACCTAAAAATGCACTTCCACTATATGAAAAAATGGCTTCAGTTGTAGAATTGCGTAGCAAAACAAATAATTCAGCAATAGACATAAAACATGGGAAATATAAATATGATGCAATAAAAAAGGAGCTTTTCAAGAGAGAAATTAGAGGTATTGCTTTTAATAATTTAGATGCATTTAATATGATTTTGAATATAGAAAGAAATTGCACGAATCAGGTAGAGTTATCAGGGGAAATAAAGTTTTGGATTACAGTGGCAAAGTTTACTGCTGAGCTAATTATAAAGCATAAATATTTACCTTCTTTAACCATCGATAGAGCAAAGAATAAAGTGAATTCTCAGTGGAGATGGCACACAAGCGACCCTGAGTATATTGAAAAAAAGAAAGGTTTATGCAGCAATATGCCTACAGAGTGTAAGGCATATTTTCATTTAGATGATCAGCAATTCATATACACAAATAGTACTAAACTGGTAAGTAATTTTATGGATTCTATGATTGACAGTATGGTAAGAAGCAGTTGTAGCGAAATAAACAAAGATAATGCTTACTTAGAGTATGATTTTAATAACTTAAGTAGTACTTGGATGCATTCTCTTTTTTCAGAATTGCCTGAGATACCAATAGACACAAGTGACCAGATTAAAATGCTAAATGAGTATAAGAAATGGATAGAACCAATAAAAATCAAAAACAATAATTTTAAATTTCGTACATGTTTCAAAGTTATTCCACCTACAAGAGAAGAGGATTGGACAATTGAATATTTGCTTCAAGCAAAGGATGATCTTAGCCTTGTGCTACCAGCAAAAATGATTTTTGAAGAATCTGTGGATACAATAACTTATTTAAATAAAAAATTTAATAATCCCCAAGAAAGGCTTCTAGAGGATTTAGCAATTGCATCAAAAGTATTTATTCCTATTGAAAGGAGTCTTTATGATGCAGTACCCATAGAGTGCAAGCTATCTATGGAGGAAGCCTATTCATTTTTAAGAGAATCAGCTTGTTTTTTGAAAGAAAAAGGATTTGGTATTATTGCACCAGCTTGGTGGAAAAAACCTTCAAGGATCTCTGTTAAACTAAAGGATAAAAAGCACATTGCAAATACTAATTTAGCAGTAAAGAGTACATTTAATATGGATACTATTCTTGAATATGACTGGAAATTGGCATTAAATGGGAATGAGATAAGTGAGAAAGAATTTGAAAAAATTTCAAATTTAAAAATACCATTTATTCAATTAAGGGGTCAGTGGGTACAGGTTGATATACATCAAATTAAAACACTTTCCAAGATGAAAATGAATAAGGGGTTAAATGGGAAGATTCCTGTCGGAGAATTATTAAGGCTCAACTTAAGTGATGAGGAAATAATTCCAGGAGTTACTCTTGATAATATAGATAATCAAGAAGCTGTGGGACATTTTTTTGAAAAATTATTTAATTTGAATAATATAGAAGAAGTTGATATCCCATTAGGATTTAGAGGTACTCTTCGTGAATACCAAAAAAGAGGGTTTTACTGGTTAACTTTTTTGCGAAATCATGGTATAGGAGCATGCCTTGCTGATGATATGGGGCTTGGAAAAACTGTACAAAGCATATGCCTTATGCTTTATGAGAGAGAAAAGAGGTTAACGGATAAACCTACTTTAATAATATGTCCTACGTCTGTTGTGGGAAATTGGGAAAAAGAAATTGAAAAGTTTGCACCTAATCTTAAATCAGCAATCCATCACGGAAATAGTAGGTGGAGTTATGAAACTTTTAGCGAGGAAATACATAAAAATGAGGTTGTGATTACAACCTATGCGCTAATAGTAAGAGATAAGGAGTTATTCCAAAAGGAAGAATGGGCAGGAATTATATTAGATGAAGCTCAAAATATTAAGAGTAGTGAGTCCAAACAAACTCAATATATAAAAAAACTAAAAGCAGAATATAAGGTTGCATTAACAGGAACGCCAGTTGAAAATAGACTTTCAGATTTGTGGTCTATTATGGATTTTTTAAATAAAGGATATCTATATAATTGGTCAACATTTAGGAGTGAATTTGCAGTTCCTATAGAGAGGGATGGAGATCCTAAAAAAAGTAATAAACTAAAAAAAATAATTGCCCCGTTTGTACTACGAAGACTGAAAACTGATACAAACATTATCAAAGATTTGCCAGAAAAAATAGAGACTAAGGAATATGCATCTTTAACAAAGGAACAGGCTACTTTATATCAAGCTGTGGTAAATGATTGCATAAATAAAATTGATGAATCAGAAGGTATTCAGCGTAGGGGCCTTATTATTTCATCATTAACAAAGTTCAAGCAAATATGTAATCACCCTGTGCAATTTTTAAAGGACGATGGCGACATTGAAGGACGCTCTGGAAAACTTGAAAGGCTTCTAGAAATGTTGGAAATTGTTATAGAAGAAGGGGATAGGTCGCTTGTATTTACGCAGTTTGCAGAAATGGGATATATTTTAAAATCAGAGATCGGGAGAAAACTAGGGGTAAGAACACTATTTTTACATGGTGGAACCAGCAGAAAGAAAAGAGAAGAACTAATTAATATTTTTCAAGATGAGAGTAATGAGCCTATGGTATTTATATTATCTTTAAAGGCTGGTGGACTTGGGCTAAACCTAACGAAGGCTAATCATGTATTTCATTTTGATAGATGGTGGAATCCTGCTGTAGAAAATCAAGCAACAGATAGGGCCTTTAGAATAGGGCAACTTAAGAATGTTCATGTTCATAAATTTATATGTATGGGAACTCTTGAGGAAAAAATTGATGTTATGCTAGAAAAGAAACAGGCACTTGCTGAAAGTGTAGTTTCAACAAATGAAAATTGGATATCAGAGATGAGCAATGAGGAGCTTCACGAACTCTTTACATTAGAGCAGGGCAACAAAGATTATAATTGACAGATAACATCGAAGATGATAACACGAAAGGTGATAATTAGTAATTGTTACCTAAACATAGATATTGGCAAGGAGATGGAAACCTGTGGCTGGAAGAATAAGAAATGAATTTGGTAGCAATTGGTGGTCTAAAAAATGGAATAATGCAATTTCGAGCTTTACTATAAGTTCTAGAGTTGACAGCGGACGAGAATATGCAAGAGGTGGAAATGTACTGAGCATAGAAGTTTCAAAGGGAGAAATTGAGGCAGAAGTTCAGGGCAGTAGCTTAACACCTTATAAAGTGAGTATGGAGCTTGATAGTTTTTCGAAGCAGGAATGGGAAAAAATCATGAAGATTATGTCACAAAAAGCTATATTTTGCGCTAAACTTTTAAATGGAGAAATGCCTGAAAATATAGAGGAAGCTTTTAAAGAAGCCGGAGTTTCTCTTTTTCCTAAAAAACAAATACATTTAGTAACTCAGTGTTCATGTGACGACGTTGCAAATCCATGTAAACATATTGCGGCAGTTCATTATATGCTTGGGATTGAGTTTGATAAGGATCCATTTGTAATTTTGAAACTGAGGGGTATGGACAAAGAACAATTTCTGCAAGCTTTGAGAACTTTAAGAAGTGGTAATGAAGGTGAAAAGGTTAAACGAAAAGCAAAAATACACCGTAGGTCAAGAAAAACTATCGAAGATTTAAAAAGAGAATTTGAAAATTTAAGTAAAATAGATGATAAGGTATCAAACATGACATTTTCTTATGCAACACCCGAAGTTAAGCATGGAGTTATAAAAACGTTGGGCATTCCAGACTTTTGCACAAGCACAGATGAATTTAAGTGCAAAATGGCGACTGCATATACTAGCACAGAAGAGGAGACTAGAAAGTATATACATGGAAATTGAAAAATGATTAATAATCACTATCAAATAGGCCCAGCTACAAGGAGATAAATTATATGAAAAAACTTTTAAAGTTAACTAAAGGAAATAGATTATTATATATTGCAGCAATAATTTCTATAGCAGTAGCTACTTTCATAGCAATGCTGGAGCCTATGGTTATAAAAGTAACAATAGATTCAATAATAGGAAATAAACCAATGGACGTTCCTTTACCTATGCAAAAATTGGTTATGCTATTAGGTGGCACAGGTGTTCTTTCGAGAAATCTATGGATATGTGCTTTGGGTCTTGTAATACTAACATGTATAAGAGGGGTTTTCTTATTCTTAAGAGGAAATCTTTCTGCTCGTGCAGCTGAAAATATTGCAAGAAATATGAGAGTTAAGCTGTATGATCATATTCAGAATTTGCCATATGGATATCATGTAAAAGCAGAATCAGGTGATCTTATTCAAAGATGTACGTCAGATGTAGATACCGTTAGAAAATTCTTTGCGACGCAAATGGTGGAAATAGGAAGAGCATTTTTTATAGTAACATTTGCAATTTTAATGATGTTATCACTTAATAAAAAGATGACGGTTATTGCCATGATGATAGTACCAATTATATTTATATTTTCATATGTGTTCTTTTATAAAATAAAGGACACTTTTGAAAACTCAGATGCACAAGAGGGGGTACTAACCTCAGTACTTCAAGAAAATTTAAGCGGAGTCCGCGTGGTAAAAGCTTTTGGAAGGCAAAAGTTTGAAATTGAAAAATATGAAAAAGAGAATATGAAATATAGAGATTTAAATTACAAATTAGTAAAGCTACATTCAATTTATTGGTCTACATCAGACATACTTTGTATGACTCAAATTGGTCTAGTTTTAGTAGCGGGCATATATTTTGCAGTTAATGGAGAAATAAGTTTGGGCAGCTTGGTGGTATTTAACACATATGAAGGAATGTTATTATGGCCAGTAAGGCAGCTGGGTAGAATTCTTTCAGATATGGGAAAAATGTCAGTTTCTCTTAAGAGAATAACGAATATTCTTGAAGCACACGTGGAACAGGAATATGGAAAAGCTCTTAAGCCACAAATTAAAGGTGATATAAGCTTTGAAAACGTAAAATTTGAATACGAGAAAGATAATGAAATTTTAAGAGATATAACTTTTTCGATAAAGAAAGGCGAAACAGTGGCTATTGTTGGACCAACAGGTTCAGGTAAATCATCGTTAGTACATCTGTTATTGAGACTTTATGACTACAATAGTGGATCTATAAAGATTGATGGAGTAGAGCTTAAGGATATTGAAAGAAAGCATATGAGAAGTAATGTTGGAATAGTGCTTCAGGAGCCTTTTCTTTATTCAAGAACTATAAAGGAAAATATCAAAATGGCAAAGAGAGACTCTGAAGATATAGAAATCCATGATGCAGCTACAGTAGCTGATGTGCATAATGTTATATCTTCTTTTGAAAAGGGTTATGACACTATTGTAGGAGAAAAGGGTGTTACCTTGTCAGGAGGACAAAGGCAAAGGGTTGCCATAGCAAGGACACTTATAAACAATATGCCTATATTGATATTTGATGATTCCCTAAGTGCGGTGGACACTGAGACTGATAGAGTTATAAGGCAAAAAATTAAAAAGAAAAGTGAAAATAATACTACCTTCATAATCTCTCACAGAATTTCTACAGTTATGGCTGCGGATAAAATTATTGTAATAAATCATGGAAAGATTGAAGACATAGGAACCCATGAAATACTCATTAAAAAAGATGGTATCTATAAAAGAATATGGGATATACAGACATCACTTGATTCTATAAAGGATGAGAAGCAGGTGCTTAATGAGTAAAAGGCAGGTGATATTATGGATAGGATAGATGAAAATAAATCTACTAAAAAAATAGATATAGGTATATGGACAAAGCTCTTTAAATACCTTACAGAATTCAAAAATGGACTTATATTTTTGGCTTTTCTAATGGTAGGTGTAGCAGGCGTAGATGTAGTAATGCCATTACTTACAAGGTATGCTATTGATAATTTTATAGCAAAGAAAACTATAGATGGGCTTACAACATTTGCATTAGTTTACTTTTGCATAATTGTTTTCCAAGCATTAAATGTAAGATTATTTATAATGCATGCAGGTAAAATTGAAACACACCTGGCTTATCATATAAGAAAGCTTGGGTTTAAAAGGCTTCAAGAGCTATCTTTTTCATATTATGATAACTCATCAGTGGGATGGCTTATGGCAAGAATGACCTCAGATGTAACAAGGCTTAGTGAAATAATATCCTGGGGATTAATTGATATGGTATGGGCAATAGTTATGATGACTGGATTTATAGGAGTAATGCTTTATAATAATGTACGCCTAACCATTATAAGTATGAGTGTGGTGCCATTCTTATTTTTAATAGGGATATTTTTTCAAAAAAAAATCTTGAAATCCTATAGAAATGTTAGAAAATTAAATTCACATTTAACTGCGGATTTTAGTGAAGAGGTATCTGGAGCTAAAACTACTAAAACTCTTGTTCGCGAAGAAGAAAACTTAAACGAATTTAAACAAGATGCAGGAAATATGAGAAATTCTTCAGTTAGGGCAGCTATGTTCTCTGCTCTGTTTCTTCCAATTGTTATATCTATGGGTAGCGTAGGAGCAGGTTTTGCTTTATGGCTAGGAGGGGAAAGTGTTATATCACAATCGCTATCTTATGGTACTTTTGTGATGTTTATTGCTTATACTGTGCAGTTCTTCGACCCTGTAAGTCAGCTAGCTGGAACCATCGCAGAACTTCAGAATGCTCAAGCATCTGCAGAGAGGATTATAGCTTTAATAGAAACTGAGCCAGATATATGGGATAAAAATGATGTAATTGAAAAGTACGGAGATTTATTTAATGCAAAACAAGAAAACTTTGAAGAAATACATGGAGATATTGAGTTTAAAGATGTGTGTTTTTCCTATAAAAATGGAGAAAAGGTGTTTCAAAACTTTAACCTAAAAGTGAAAAAAGGTGAAACTATAGCATTAGTTGGAGAAACAGGTTCTGGTAAAAGCACTTTAGTAAACTTACTTTGTAGATTTTATGAACCAAATAGTGGAGAAATATTAATTGATGGAAAAGATTATAGAGAAAGATCACTGTTGTGGCTTCAATCTAGTATTGGATATGTGCTTCAAAGCCCACATTTATTTAGTGGAAATATCAGAGAAAATATTAGATATGGAAAGCTAAATGCAACGTCCGATGAAATTGAAAATGCAGCAAAGCTTGTAAATGCTCATAGTTTTATAAGTAAACTAGAAAAAGGCTACGATACGCAGGTTGGTGAAGGGGGAGGAAATCTATCCACAGGAGAGAAACAACTTATCTCATTTGCTAGAGCTGTTGTAGCAGATCCAGCACTATTTGTTCTTGATGAAGCTACATCTTCTATAGATACGGAAACAGAAAGAATAATACAAAATGCTATAGAAAAGGTTCTAAATGGCAGAACTAGTTTTGTGGTTGCTCATAGACTTTCGACTATTGTATCTGCAGATAGAATTCTTGTTATAAGAAATGGAAAGATTACGGAATCAGGAACTCATAGAGAATTGCTAAGAAGAAAAGGTTACTACTATACCCTATATACAAATCAACTCTTAGAAGATAAGGAAATGGATAGTAAAACGGTGCTTTATTAAGAGAAAGCACAGTTTAGAACTGAATGGCTGCCGCTTACGTGGCTGGAATAAATGATAAATGCAAGGGACGGTTAATAACTTTACTAGAAGTTATTAACCGTCCCTGCTATAGAGTTTAGTATATTACTTATGGGATTTTACAAATAATAGTTTATATATTTGAATAAGAATTAGAGGCATAAGAGAAAGTCCATATATTTTAGCACGTTGGTTTATTGTTAAAGGAGCTACTTCAAAAACTTCCATAATAGGCTTAAAGCCTAAAACAAATTCTAAAAGTAAATAACCTAATATAGTGGCAATCCATAAGTATTTATTTGAGAAAACTCCTATTTTAAATATGGATTGTTGTGACCTAGAGCTAAATCCATGGAGCAGTCTTGATAAACATAGTGTTGAAAATGCCATTGTGCTTGCCACCACAGCATCGCCGGTTGATAATCCTATATGGAATGCTGTCATTGTACCTAATGCAATGAGGAGTCCTTCAAGTAGTACTCCTATTGAAAAGGATTTATTTAATATAGGTGAGTTTATATTTCTAGGTTTTTCATCCATTATATTTTTATTGCAAGGTCATTTAGTCCTTTGACATTAACATCCAGAGCATTCATCACTTCTTCTGATGTTTGATTATAAAATATTTTCATTATTGTCCCCCTTCTCGAGTAGGATAGTGTAAACACTATCTAGAAGATGTTACAGCTCCGCAGGAGATGATTTAATGGCAATATTTAAAATAAAAAAGTATAAATAATGATATAGTATAAGAGTAACCTTTCGGCTACCCTTAAAAAAATAAATACATAATGAAATAGGTGGTATAAAGGTTGCAAATTAGGGGGGGAGTATGAATAAAAATATTAATATATTAGTGGTAGAAGATGATAATTATATAAATAATATGTTAGCTAGACTTTTGCAAAAAGATAAATATAATGTAAGACAAACTTATTCAGGTACAGAGGCTATGATGTATATTGAAACCAATGATTTTCAATTGGTACTACTTGATTTAATGTTACCTGGAATGAATGGATGCGAAGTATTAGAGTGTATAAGAAAAACTAAGCAAATGCCTGTAATTGTAATTTCAGCAAAAATAGATAAACAAGATAAAATAGATATGCTAAAGCTTGGAGCAGATGATTACATTACTAAGCCATTTGATATAGATGAAGTTTCAGCTAGAATTGAAGCAAATATTAGAAGATATATGGCTTTTAATAATGGCGATAATTGTGATCAAAATTTAACTTATAAAGATATAATTCTAAATAAAGAAACTAAAGAAGTTATTGTAAATAATCAGGAGTTAATATTAACAGCTAGAGAATTTACAATACTTGAATTATTTTTATCTCACACTAAAAAAGTATTTAGTAAAGCTAATTTATTTGAAAGTGTTTGGGAAAGTGAGTATTTAGGAGATGACAATACAATTAATGTTCACATGAGCAATCTAAGGAATAAATTACATAAGGCAAATCCTAATGAACAATACATAGAAACAATATGGGGTATGGGATATAAGGTATCATAAAAAATAACTAGTGAATATGCTGGTTATTTTTTTATTCTTAAGGTTTTCTTAAGGAGTTCTTTAACTCCTCTTATGTATTGGGTATTAAGATAAATATATAAGAAATAAAATATTTGGGGGAGTTAAGATGAGTGAAGTTTTAAGATTAAGTAAAATAAGTAAAGTTTATGGAAGGCAAAAGGTTCTTGATAAAGTAGATTTATCAATAAATGAAGGAGAAATTATAGGACTTGTAGGGCCCAATGGTGCAGGAAAGACCACGTTAATGAAAGTTATTACTGGCCTTGTTAAAAAATATGATGGCAATGTTTATATAAAAGGCGAAAATATAAAAAGTGTTAAAAGAAGCACGACAAAACAAATTGGGTGTGTTATAGAAACACCAGGCTTTTATCCAGATTTAACGGGTTATGAAAATTTGCTTTTTTTTGCACTAGTATCAGGGCTCGATGATAAAAAAGAAATAGATGAAATTATTAAGAAATTAGGTATTGAGGGATATATGGATAAGAAAGTTAAAAAATACTCTTTGGGAATGAAGCAAAGATTAGGAGTGGCTCAAGCAGTTTTATCATATCCACCTATATTAATATTAGATGAACCTACTAATGGATTAGATCCTGCAATAGTACCTCAGCTTAGGAAATTTATAAAGCATATAGCTGAGGAAAAACAAACAGCTGTATTGATGTCAAGTCACATTCTTTCAGAGATCGAGCTTATGTGTGATAAAGTTGCATTTATACAAGAAGGTAAGCTCATTAAGGTGGAAAATTTAAAGGGAATAAAAAAAGGTAATAACATTGTCGCTTTTGAAACCAGTAGGCTACAAGAGCTGAAAGTATTTTTTGAAAATAAAAAACTAGATTATAAAATATTAAAGGAAGATACTATTCATGTAATTATAAAATCTGGAGAATTAGAAAACTTGATTTTAGAGGTAAGTGCTGCAAAAATACCTTTTAAAGGAGTATATGAGGTGAAGGAAAGTTTAGAAGAAAAATATTTGAGGACTATAGGAGATGAGTAAAATGATTAAGTTATTAAAGTTATCGTACCTTAATGTTAAAAATATAGTAAATTCAAGAGAATCCATATTACTCATTATGTCTGCATATGCTTATTCTATTATGTGGGTTGTTTTAGTTCAGATAAGATCAATGAAATCATTTCAAATTATGGATCATACTTCTGAATTTGGGCGCTTTCTATTTATTGCAATATTATATATGAGTGTGTCAATTCTTCGAAATGATATAAGAGCTAATACTACTAGAACTTTTTTTACAGGAGTTTTTACAAGAATTGAAATAATGTTTTCTAAGATAATATCACTAATTATGTTATCAGCATTTATTTCAATATTAGTTGAATTAAATTGTTTATTGGTATCTATATTACAATATAGAAAAATAGGGATTTCTGGCTTTCTAAGCATGGATCATTTACAAACAATTATCACTTATAGTGTGGTAACATTTTCAATGGGATCACTAATGATTTTTATAATTTCTATCACCTTTAGTAAAAAGAAAAGCATTTTGTTTGTCATACTATCTTTAAGTACTATAAATTTTTACAACGCTGCACTGGTAGTTAAAGTCTTTAGGGAACCATTATTTATTAAAAAAATTTCAGTTTACGCTAAAACACCTTTTTACATTTGGACAGATTGCACAATGAGATTAACAGGGGGAGGAGCCAATATACACGGATTATTAATAGCTGTAGGTTATGGTGTTGTTTTTTTAGCTTTTTCAATGTTTATTATAAATAAAAGAGAGATTAAATAAATTTAGTATTGTTTGATGAAGATAGCATTTAATAAAGGATATATTTTGATGGCTATTTTCGTCAAATGTTATAATTATGGAGGGATTAGATTTGAAAAGAATATTAAAGGTTCTTACCTTGGAAATGAAAAGAAAAAACTTCATTAAAAACATAGTAATTAGTGTGGTTATCCTTATACCTATATTACTTTTGATTTTAATAATAGATAAATCAACAGATATTTCTTTTGTAGTAATTGCGGTTATTCCATATATATGGTTGACTAGTTTCTGTTTTTCATTAGCACAGGAATTTGAAAATAAGACTGATAGAATAATTTTTACTGGTATATTTAGTAGAAGTGAAATAATTATTTCAAAATTGATTAGCTTTTGCATGATGGCTTTAGTTTATTTCATATTTTATGAAATTATGGTAGTTATATTTAGCATTTATGGTGGACAAGACTCTTCAAATTTATTAAATATTAAAATCTTAGGAAATAATTTGTATGTGTTTTTAATTTATGCATTTACATTAGGTTCCTTTATATTGATGGTTTCAGCCTGTACAGCTAATGGGATATTTACGGGCATAATTACTTATGTCTTGTATTTTGATTTGATTTTGGAACTACTGGCACAGGCACTATCATCAAGCAAAAATGAAACATTAAAATGTGCTATAAGAAATTCACCATTTTACAATGCTAATATGGGATTTTATCATTTGAAATACAATTTTAATCAGTCAATGGTGATGCTTATCAGTGGGTCTATATTTCTTATAGTAACCTGCATTATAATTAATAAAAAAAATATATAAAGAAAGGGCGCAGCTCATTATGAATAATGTAATAGTAAAAACTACAGCAGTTTCAAAGATATATAAAGGAATAAAGGTATTAGATACAGTGGATATGACTATTAAGAAGGGGCAGATATATGGACTTATCGGATTAAATGGAGCCGGTAAAACTACAGTAATGAGGGTTATAGCTGGCCTTTGCGTAAAGGATAGTGGAAGAGTGGAGTTATTTGGTAAAAATGATGAAATGACTGTTGAAGCTAATCGAAAGCGTATGGGGTGTTTGATAGAAACACCTGGGATTTATGTTAATAAGACTGCTTATGATAATCTAGAAATTGAAAGAATTCAAAAGGGTATACCAGGAAAAGAGTGTATAGAAAAAGTTATAGCGGATGTAGGACTAGTAGATTTAAAGAATAAAAAGGTGAGGAATTTTTCTCAAGGCATGAAACAAAAATTAGGCATAGCAATGGCACTTCTTAGTGAACCAGAATTTTTAATGCTAGATGAGCCTATTAATGGATTAGACCCTATTGCAATAATACAGATAAGGGAGTTATTAAAAAAGCTAAACATTGAAAATGGAGTTACAATGTTAATATCCAGTCACATATTAGCAGAACTTCATCAACTGGCAAATTGCTATGGAATAATTCATAATGGTAAACTCATAGAACAAATTACAGATAGTGAATTAGAGGATAAATGTAAAAAACTTCTTCACATTAAAGTAGACGATGCGGCTAAAGCAGCAGTAGTGCTCAACACAAAGTTACAAACAAGAAATTTTGAAATTTTGCCTAATAATATTATTAAATTATATGATTATGTAGATAATGCAGGTAAAGTGTCTAAAGCCTTTTCAAGAGAAGGGATTTCAGTAGAAGAAATTATGCCTATGGGAGATGACTTAGAAGATTACTTTACTAAAGTAATAGGGGGCGCATTAGATGCTTAACTTATTAAAAGTTGAATTTTATAAATTGAAAACATCAAAAATATTTAAGTTAATATTAGTACTTATGGTACTTCAATCAATTTTATGTCCTGTATTATATAGTAGGGAAATGACTGGAAAACAAGTATTAATACAGGTGTTTGCGGCACAAGAATTTCTAGCTTTATTAATGATAATAGGCGCGTTTGCAGCATGTTATATAGGAGATGAATTTAAATCAGGATGTATAAAAAATTTAATTGCTTATGGACATAAAAGACGCGACATTGTTATAGCAAAAGGTATATCTTATTATGTTGGAATCGCAAGTATTAGTTTGATATCTCCAATTTTAATTACAATAATAAATACGATTATGAACGGATATGGTGAGGTATTTACTTTGAATTCACTTGCATTTATACTTAAAGTATCATTTCTTATGGTACTTATATATATTGGCATAGGGAGTATTGCAGTTTTAATATCATTTATATGTAGAAATGGCATAATTACAGTGGTAGCCTTTTTTTTAATAGATACAGTTGATAGGGTTTGCAGGAGTTTAGTTTTTCAAAAATACCTTAGTGGTGAAATTTACACTAGAACTATATTTGGTCAATCATTGTTTTTGGACACGAAGTATGTTGAATTTTCACAGGGATTTAAAATAATAGGAGTCGCTATAACAACAATAGTAGTTTCAACATTATTAAGTGTGTATTTTTTTAACAAAGCAGAGATTAAGTGATTTTAGAAAAAAACATATATAGCAAAGGTGGGTGATAAAGTGATATTTATAATTGTAGTACTAATAATCATATCAGTAATTTTGTTTGCACGCTTATTTTATATGAAAAAGCAAGTAATAAGTGTAACAAATCAACTTATAGATATTAATGAAAATAATATAGATAAAAAAATAACTATAGGTCTTATAAATCCAGAAATTGAAGTATTAACTAAAGTTATAAATGACACTATAAATATGAGAAAACAATGTGAAGCAAGCAAAATTAAATTTCAAAATGAGCAAAAACAAAACATTTCAAATATGTCACATGACCTTAGAACCCCATTAACATCAATAAAGGGATATATTCAATTTTTAAAACTAGATAATATAAGTGATGAAGAAAGAGTGGAATATTTAAACATAGCGGAGCAGAGGACTAAATCTCTTGAAAGCTTATTAAATGATTTTTATGAACTATCTTTAGTTGAATCCCAAGATTTTGAATTGAATCTTGAAAAAACAAACATTACGAATATATTGCAAGAAATGTTGCTTGGTAAATATAATGATTTTATAAGTAGAGATTTGAAGTCCAATATACAAATACCAAATGAAAATATCTATATAATAGCCGAAAAAAAATCTTTAGAGCGAATAATTGAAAATCTGTTAAGTAATGCTATTAAATACGCAAGAGATAATGTATCGATTTACTTAGAAGCTAAATCAAATGTGGTACTATTAAAAATAACCAATACAGTAATAAATTTATCTTCAGAAGATGTAGAAAAAATCTTTGATAGATTTTACATGGCAGACAAAACCCGCTCAGAAAAAGGAACAGGACTTGGACTTTCTATTGTAAAAACACTAGTAGAAAAAATGAATGCAGTCATAACAGCGGATATTAATGATGATGTGTTAAGTATTTGTTGTGAATTTAAAAGACTATAAAAATTGCCACCTACATGTAGGTGGCAATTTTATTTAAATAAAGTTTTGACTTAATCTTTTAATTACACGGGTTTCACCCATAACTTGCATTACTTCATGTAAATCTTGAGTTTGTGTTCTATTAGTTAGTGCAACTCTGACAATTGTGGCAACATCAGATAGTTGACCTTTAAATAGATCTGGATTCTTTTTATAAGTTTTCGCATTTTTCGCATACCCAAGTTCGAGTGCTAGCTCTTTAAGGGTTGCAAACCAAGTGTCATTATCATGGGAATGATTATATACATCTATATAGCTAGTAAGAACTCTTTTTACCTCATCCATTGGTATATGAGTAGGGAAATTATAACTACCTTTTATGCTGTTTTTATAAAGATCATCAAAGAAGTATTCAATATGCTCTTTTACATCTAACCATTTTACAAAATCTTTTCTTGGCTTTTCATTTTCTCTTTCAATATTAAATATTTTTTTCGAATAATCTTCATTTTCTATTAGCTCATTTGCAATTGAAGTATCATAATATTTAGCCCAATTAAGATAAAGGTCATATACGGTGGATGCGTCCATAGTAGCTATAACATTTTTACTAATATCATTAAGTTTTAAAATATCAAATAGAGCTCCACTTTTGCTCATGTTTTCAAGGGTGATATTAAAGTTTGTGCAAGGTTCATTTTCATGAGTATCTCTCCACTCTTGAAAATTAGAGTTAATAAGATTTACAAGGTACTCAGTTACAGCTATAAAAGGATAACCTTGAGATTTATAAAAATCTACGGAAATTTCAGGGTCTTTTCTCTTACTGAGCTTACGTTTTGATGTACCATCCATTTTCATAATTGTAGGTATATGAGCATATTCTGGAGGAGTACAGCCTAACATTTCAAATAATTGCAAATGTATAGGAAGAGATGAAAGCCACTCTTCGCCACGTATTACATGGGTTGTTCCCATTAAATAATCATCTACTGCATGTGCAAAATGATATGTTGGAATCCCGTTAGTTTTAAGGAGAACAATGTCTTGATCATTTTCTGGCATACTTATAGTACCTTTAATTAAATCATTACAAACTACTCTTCGACCTGATTCTTCAGGAGCTCTAAGTCTTATAACATAAGGTGTGCCCTTTGATAACTCAGAATTAATTTCATCAAGACTAGAATTTCTGTGAATAGCCCATTTTCCATGATAACCTGTATTGATTTTAAGTTCTTGTTGAATTTTCCTTGTATTATCTAAAGATTCTTCAGTGCAAAAGCAAGGGTAAGCTAAGCCTTTTTTTATTAGTGATTTTACGAAAGTATGATATATACTAATTCGAACGCTTTGTTTATAAGGTCCATATGCACCTTTTTCATTATCCGAATCTACAACTCCTTCATCAAATAGAATTCCAAAATCCCTTAGAGTGTTAGTGGTGTCTTCAATGGCACCAGCGACCTCTCTCTTTTTGTCAGTATCCTCTACTCTAAGATAAAATATTCCTTCGCTTTGATGAGCTAGTCTTTCAGATATAAGGGCCGCAAATACACCTCCAAGGTGCTGAAATCCAGTAGGACTTGGCGCATATCTCGTAACCATAGCATTAGGGTTGAGATTTCTTTTTGGATAAAATTCTCTATAGTGTTCTGGAGTGGTGGTTATGTTAGGTAGCAGTAAATCTGATAGTTTTATATAATCCATTTTAATCATCCTTTCTTATAAAAGTGAAGCAATGTATGTGATAATTTAATTAAAAATAAAAAACCTATCATCCTATAATAGGACGAAAGGTAAACTTATTGGTTATCTTTAAATTGAAATTACAATTACTTTTCTTTTCCATTATAGTTAACATTAATTATACATATATTATCTAGAATGTCAACATGAAACAAATTATATTTTAAACATAAATTAACAACCAATATATATATTAGGCGAAAATTTGGGTGTGAATTTTATAATAAGGCTAGCATTTAGAAATTATATAAGGTGTCAAGATGAAGTTATACGGAATAGAATAGCATCACGAGTGGAAAATTACAAGAACTCAAAGCTTTATAAGTGTAGCTAGGGTAATGAAAAAAGCAATAAATCTATACTGATGTCTAGGTTTTGGAAAAGAAGGTATAATATATAAAATGAATGAAACATATAATTAGAAGTTATCAAAAGTAAAGACTTAAGAAAAAAAATATGGAAGTGAGATGATAATATGGGAGCATTGGTTCTGCTAAGTGATTTTACTGAAAAAGATAATGTTAATTTGAGAAAAAAGATGAAAGAAATGTTTTTAGATAAAAAATATACTTTAAGCTATATACCTTCAATGACCGATAGAAATTTAAAGTGTTTTGAAAAAACAAAAAATAAGTTAAGTGAATATGGAAATTTCGAATTTAATTATTTTGATATAGATTATTTTTGTAATATAGAAAAAATAGATAAAATATTTAAATCGGAAGTAATATATCTATCATCAGGGAATACCTATTACTTTTTAAATAGCTTAAAGAAAAGATATTTTATAACTAGACTTAGAAAGTATGTTGAAAATGGAGGTTATGTTATAGGATTAAGCGCAGGTGCAATAATGATGGCAAAAGACATATCAGCCGCACAATTTAGTGATGAAGATATAGTTGGATTATCAGATTTATCATCTTTAGATCTAGTTGATTTTGACTTTATGCCACATTGGAATCATCACAGCCATTATTTAGATGAGTTAAAGGAATATTCTAATAATACGGGTAATACAGTTTATACATGTAATGATGGCGATGGAATTATTGTGATGGATAATAAAGTGCACTTTTATGGCGATATAAAAATGATAAAAGAGGGTGAAATAAGGAAAGCTTAGTTAAATCATCTCCTTCTGAAGTCGTTAAAAGTCGATGTAATAATTTGTACATCGACTTTTACTGGAAATATAAAATTTTATTGTGCAAATTAAATAGTTGCATTAGCAAGTTTAAGTTTAGCCTTATTCTTCTTGAAAATTTGATGCATCTCTAGTATTTCTAAAGAAATATAAGTATATTTAATGAATATAGCAGCTGTAATGAAGGATATCATATCCGATACAGGATAAGCAAGCCATGCTCCAAATACACCCATATCCAAACCACTTACAAAGGCATACACTAGTGGTATAAATACTATTAACTGTCTAAAAATAGATAATTTTAAAGAGGCTTTAACTCTATTTATAGCTTGGCAATAGGAGATTGATAAATAATATACTCCAATGCAAGGGAATACAGCTATAACTACTCTGAAAGCCTTTGCTGTCTGCTGTATAATGGCAGGATCATTTATAAATAATCCTATAAGCTGTTTTGAAAAGATCATGAATATTGCCCACAATATAGTTGAACTTACAGATACTGCAATTATAGATGTTTTAACAACTTCTTTTAATCTCGTATAATTTCCAGCACCATAATTATAGGCGGCTATGGGTTGCATAGCTGAACTTATACCCATAATCGTCATAAACAAAAACATTGAAACTCTTGTAGTTAAACCAACTGTTACGATGGCCAAATCTCCGCCATAAGAGGCTAGTAAATTGTTTAATATAGCAGCGACTACTGCATCTGATATCTCTATTATAAAGGTTGAAAATCCAATACATATTATTCCAATTGATACTGCTTTATTAAGAGTTAATTTAAAAGAAAATTTTAATCCCTTCTTTATTTTCATAAATACAATTAAAACATATATAAAAGCTATTATCTGAGATGCTACTGTTGCTATAGCAGCTCCTTTTACTCCATATGAAAATACATTTACTAGGAAATAATCTATAATTACATTACAAATTGCTCCAATAGAAGTACTTAATAAAACTATTTTAGTGTCTCCAAAAGCAGTTATAATATAAGATGCAATTAATGTAAAGGATTGAAATAAAACGCCCATTAATATTATACTTACATAATCTTTTGAAAGAGGAAATGTATTTTGTGAAGCACCTAAGCTAAGTAAAATTTTATCTTGAAAAATAAAGATGCTAAAACTAACCACAGATACGATTATAAACATTAGAACTATAGCATTAGGTATAATAATTCTTAAATTTTCAAAATCTTCGTCTCCACAGCTTCTTGCAACGGCGGTGGAAGCACCAATGGCTATAAGCATAGATATAGCTAAAAATAATCTTTGAATTGGAAATGCTATGGTTAAAGCACCGATAGCATTAGCTCCTATTGATTGTCCCAAAAACATGGAATCTACCATGTTGTACATTTCTGCTACCATTAAAGAAATTATTGCTGGCACGGAAAATTTTAATAACAGTTTCCCGATTTTTTCCTCGCCAAACATTTTATTGCTTTCTGTGACGCTACTCATTGTCATGAAATCCACTTCTCCTTAATCAATTTGTTTCCTTAATATTATTATACGCCATTATGAATATTTTAACATTCACGCAATTGCTACATAAAAAGTACAAAGTTGCTAACATGTGAGAACACATTATGCGTAAATAACACAAAAACACCTTAAAACAGGTGTTTTTGTACTTCTTGAAGAACTATTAAGGTAGAACCATAGCCTTCAATCTTTAGTATGTTATTATAAACTGCAGTTTTTTTAGCAAAAGATAAAGAAATATTGGGAGCGGAAATCTTAGTTAGAATTTTCCATTCATCATAACCCAGTCTTTTTGGCTTACCCATGCGTAACCAAATATCATAAGCTGAGCCAACTTTTTCTCCAATTTCATATTTAATAACTTTATAGTCATGCACTAAATTTTTAATGGATAATGATATTTTTCTCTCAGTAATATTTTTAATACCCTTACCTTTGGATAAATCCTCAAGCTTAATCAGGGTATTAAGTTCATCACTGTAACTGTAAAGCAAGACCTGGATATCTTCATCTTGCCTTGTGATAATATATCCATCACCTTGGTCTATAACCTCATTTCCTAGTTTTGATAATAAATAATAAGCATAGTAGGAAGCTTTCTTTATCCCATCTAAAGTAAGCAAGCCTGGTGAACCAAAAAACAATTCGTTGTTTAAAATTGAGTTTTCCTCCACGGTATCAAAAGCTTTTAGGGTGAGCAGACTGCTATTGTTGTTAATAAAATTATGAATTATATATGGAAGCATATAGGAAGAATCATAAATAGTATTTATAGCTTTAGGAACATTAAACGGATCCTCTATTAAATTTTGCAATTTATATTTTTCGAAAATTTCCCGAGTAATATTTATATACTCTATAGATAAATCCATTGAGGCTTGGAATTTCCATAGCTTTACTACCTCAATTCCATATATATCAGCAAAATATAGTATAAAGCTTTCTAAAAGTTTTATGAAAGAACTTTTATCTTCAAAAGTCTGGTTCAAAATTATTAATGGTACAAGGGATATATCCATTAAAAATTCTAAAAGCTTTTCAACTTCATTCCAGTTTAAAAACTTTACGTTTTCATTGAAATATATTTTCATTTCTTTTCCAAACAGGTTTTGAACTATACCATTTTCAAAGCCTATAGACTCTTGAATAGCTCTTAAATATCCCTGTTCTCGCGCTTTAATAAGTTCTTTTGCTTGCCCTAAATTTATTTTTTCCTTCCATTTATGTTGTAATTTTGTACTTGGAAGCACAAAATCTGTTTGGAGTTTTATAATTTTGTTGGTATAGTTAAATCTATCATAGTCTTCTAAATAATAAGATAAATACTGAAGTGATCCAGATAAATCATAAGTTTGTACTTTTTTAAAGCTATCAAATTCTTCCTCTGGTATATGATGTTTTTTTCTGAATTGTAGTGGAGTACATTTGTAGTGGTCTTTAAAGCTCTTATTATAATACCTAGCATGAGAAAAACCAACATCCAGAGCAATATCTGAGATAGTTTTATCTGTATCTAATAGTAATTTAATAGATTCATCTACTCGTACAATATTTACTAACTCACTAAAATTTGTTCCAGTCATATCTTTTATTTGATGGGATAAATAATAAGAACTTAAATATTCCAGACTCGCTATATCCTGTAAACTAATTTTGTTCATGTAATTATTATAAATGTACTTGCTGATTCTATGATATCTTTGGAATTGTATTACATTTTCTTTTATATCTTTCTCATCATAGGTAAGATAGTGAAAGTTGTTTATTAAATGGAATAATAACGTTACTAGAATAGCCTCTATTTGATCATCAAAATTCTCGCTCTTTTGTATTACTTCACAAGCTAAAATAGATAAATATTTCCTGAGAGCATCGTACTTTTCTTCCCTTTGTGCGCCTTCTTCACTTGAGTTTGTATAAAAATAAATATTTTTCATATCATCATAATATTTTTCGAAAAATGTGGGGTCTAAGTGAAAAATCAAAACCTTATTTTCAACTTCTGAGTAAATTCTATGAGCTTCATCACAATTTATAATCTTAAGTTCACGCTCGTATACTTCATAATTGCCTGATTCTATAAGTACATTAATGGTACCCTCAAGCACAAAAATTATTTCTATAGAATTATGCCAATGGAATGGATAGTCCTTTATATTCTCAAGGAAAATGCTTATAGGTAAATCGTTTATATAACTTATGTATTCTTTTCTCATTGTATTAACCTCTTCATTAATTATTATGTATATATATATTATACATCATGAATTTAAAAGTTATACCCACATGGCAAGTTGCAGGAATAAATAGGAATGGTTAGCAATTTACTGAAAAATTATTAAACTTCCCTAACTTTTTCTATGGGCTCTATTTGTCGTTCACACCCCTTTATTTAAAATAGCTATTTGAGTTTTATATTATAGCCAATAAAGAGATGGTATGTTTAATTGTAAGTTTTGTCAATGAAAAATTACATAATAAATGAATAATATGGAAACGATACTATAGTAATACTTCAATAATTGAAATGTATTTGAAGTTGTAAGGAGGAGTGGAATGGGGAAATATATTTATATTGTTATTTCAAGAACACCAACTTCTACAGGTAAGATAGTTAGAAAATTTTTAAAAGAAAAATATAATCATGCATCAATCAGTCTGGATAAAAATTTAATTCAAATGTATTCCTTTTGTAGGTTTTCAATTAGCAACCCTCTTGTAGGAGGTATAGTGAGAGAAAGTGCATTTACTCTTACCATAGGACTTGAAAAAGATGTTCCTATTAATGTATATCGGATACCTGTAACTGGTAGAAAATATGAATTAATAAGTAAATTCATATATGATATATATAATGATGATGAGATATATTACTATAATTTCCTCCAAGCTATTGGAATTATTTCTAATAAAAAGCATGCTGTTTACAAGACATATATATGCTCTGAATTTGTCATGGAAGCATTAATACAAGGCGGAATCAAGCTTACTTCATTAGAACCCTATCAGATAACACCAACAGAAATTTGTGATATAATGGAAAAATTTATTTGTTATTCGGGAAATCTCAACGACTATCCATTTAAACAGAAGTTAAAAACAAAAGATGATGAGCTTTTCTTTTGTAAAACAGGCTTTCTTTATGAGGGGTTACATACTCTTAGACACTTTTGGAAGGTTATGTCTAGAGATAGGCATAGCAAAAGGGGTAGGGTTTAGATTGGAGTTATTGAGAAGTATAATTGTTTTTTATGTTTAGCTTTGATAAAATATAAGTTATATTTTAAATATGAATTTCAAAATTAGGGGGAAAAACAATGGATAATCAGCAGCATACTATTTCTATGAAGTTAGAATTAAATGAAGAAGAATATGAAGCTATTAAAAATCTAGAAGCCGTTTGCTATGAAAAGCAAAAAACTAATTTAAAATTAGAACTTGATTTTAAAATGCACCGGGAAAAAAATCCCATAAAAAATAAAATTATGACAGAGTTTCTCTATTATGAAAATGGAATTTTAGTAGGTTATTTAGGTTTATGTAATTTCGGAGGAGATACAGTAGAAGTCAGCGGTATGGTACATCCTAAGTTTCGCAGAAAAGGAATTTTCAAAAAACTATATTTGATTGCTAAGGAAGAATGGCGAAGAACAAGCGCTCCAGAGGTGTTAGTGCTATGCGACCATACATCGACTTTAGGTTTAGCCTTTATAAACTCTATTGGAGCTGAATATGCTTACGCAGAGTATAAAATGTGCTTAAGTAAAAAAGTTTTAGACGATACTCATGACTATGTCATTAAACTTAGATTGGCAACTAGTGAAGATTCGGCTGAAATTGAGAGGCAAACTTCTATTTATTTTGGAGCTTCCGTAGAAGAGGATGATAAAGAGGACGTAGAAAGACCATCCATTCAGTTAGATGATAGTTTTATTAGCTATCTGGCTGAGCTTAAGGGCGAAATTATAGGTAAAATTCATATTAGCATAACTGATAATGAGGGTTTTATTTACGGGTTTGGAGTGCTTCCAGATTTCCGTGGAAAGGGATATGGACGAGAAATTTTAAGTTCTACCCTTAATATATTAAAGGAAAAAGACGTAGATAATATCTTTCTTGAAGTTGCTACAGAAAATAATAATGCACTTGACCTTTATGAATCCTGTGGCTTTGAAGAGATTTCTGTAATGGATTATTATGTGATATCTTAAAACATTAGGGACTGTCATCAGATGAATTGATGAAGGTCCTTTTTTATATTAAATATGCTGCCACCGACTATACACAGGTTTATAATTGTGGTGTAATAAACTATAATTTAGTACATACATATATTCAAATGCGGAGATTATCTATAATCTAGGTATTTTAAAATATTAAGTTGATTAAGAATAGGGGGAAAACATAAATGGATGTAATAAAAAAGTTTTGCGTCATAAATAGCTTTACGTACAATGGACGAGGTGGGAATGCCGCAGCAAGGTGATTTTATAGTTAATAATATATAATAGCAAGTAATTATGCTCGGATGAGAAAAATTCTGATGGAAAGGTGATTAACGATAACAATTCATAGAGATACTTAATTAATTAGTTGAAAAAGGAGAAGAAAATGATAGAGTTAAATACTTTAGATGAAATGGATGAGTTCATAAAAAACAATACCATAGCTATGATTTACTTTGCATCAGAAGGCTGCAGTGTGTGCAGTGCATTGCTTCCTAAAATTGAAAAAATGATTACTAAATTTCCAAAACTTAATATAAGTAAAATTAAGATTGATGAATTTACAGAGGCAGCGGGACAGTACTCAATATTTACATTGCCTGCAATTTTGGTTTATATTGAAGGTAAAGAGATTATTCGAGAGGCAAGATTTATTAGTGTTGAAATGCTAGAAACAACTATAGGAAGGTATTATGATATTTTGTTTTAAAAAACTAAAAAAATGTTGGCAAATTTAGTGAATTTACCAACGCTCTTTTCTTTTTTACAGATATTTTTCTTTGAATTCTAAATATCCCTTTTTTCTTAATTTACAAGAAGGACAGTCTCCACAACCATTACCTTTTATTCCATTATAACAAGTTAAAGTATCCTCTTTAACTATATCAAGTACACCTAAATCATAAGCCATTTTCCAAGTCTCTGCCTTGTTAATCCACATTAAAGGGGTTTCAATTACAAAATCATAGCCCATAGCTAAATTTAAGGTAACATTTAAAGATTTTATAAATACATCTCTACAATCTGGGTATCCACTAAAATCACTTTGAGATACGCCAGTTATAATATTACTTATACCCCTTTGCTTTGCAAACACAGCTACAAAACTTAAGAATAATAAGTTTCTTCCATCTACGAAGGAATTAGGTACATTATCTTTAGGTGCTGACCTGTCCACTTTTATATCTTTCCTTGTTAATGAATTTGGTGCAAGCTGGTTTAATAGGTTTAAGTCTAAAAAATGATGCTCAATGCCGTGCTTTTTACATATATCCTTTGCACAATCGAGTTCTAATATATGCTTTTGACCGTAATCAAAAGATACAGCTATAACCTCTTTATATTTCGCGAGCGCCCAAAATAAACAAGTAGTGCTATCTTGTCCGCCACTGAATACTACCACTGCTTTTTCTCTATTCATAATTCACGTGCCTCCTTTTATTTAGTATAAAGCATCATTAATTTATTATTTAGAATTACATCGGTATTAAATCTTCCTCTAAAAGTAGTTGACAATGTTTTAGTGCCTGGTTTTTTTATTCCACGAGTTGTCATGCAGGCATGTTCACCTTCTATAATAACAGCCACGTCGCGTGAGTTAGTTACTATCTGCATAATTTCAGCTATGTCTGTTCCTATTCTTTCTTGAAGCTGCAATCTGCGACCTACCATATCAGCTATTCTTGCAATTTTACTTAAACCAATAATTTTTTTAGTAGGAATGTATGCAACAGAAACTTTCATATCATACATTAAAGCTAAATGATGTTCGCAATGGCTAAAGATTTGAATATCCTTCATTATAACCATATCAGAGGAATCCTCTTTAACTATTAAATCATCAACAAATGTAGTGTTAAAAATTTCTGCAATCTCGTCATTGCTATAACACATGCCAGCGAATACTTCTTCATACATTTTAGCTACACGTGTTGGGGTATCTTTAAGGCCTTCCCTTGATGGGTCATCACCTAAAGCTATTAAAATGCCTTTTATGTGTTCTTCAATTGCTTTTGTATCAATTGCCATAATTTTATACACCTCTCTTATTTGGATCCCAAATGATTTTATGAAGTTGCATTTGAAGATTAACACCATTCATTTTATTATCCTTCATAAATTCTACAATCTCTTCTAGGTCGATTTGTCCGAATACTGGACTAATATACACATTCGTTTTGCCAGTTAGATCATATTTATCTATTATGAATTTGGACTTATGTAAGTCCTCCATGCTACCTGCAACAAATTTAACTGTGTCTTTATAACTTAAATACTTATAGTTATTTAAAGTCATTTTATCTTCCATATTGCTTGAGGGTAGTTTATAATCCATAGTAAAGCTTGGTGGATTTTCTACACTTGAAAATTTATCTAAAAGAATACTGCCATTAGTTTCAATTTCAACATGAAGCGATATATCTTTAGAAAGCATTTCTAATAATTCTATAATTCCTTCTTGTAATAGGGGCTCACCACCGGTTAAGGTTACATTTTGAATTTCAGTAGATTTTACATATTTATATATATCAACAGACGTCATTAAGTCATAACAAACATCTTCCTTATTAGCCCAAGTGGTATCGCAGTAGCTACAATGTAAATTACAACCTGCAAATCTTATAAATACTACTAGCTGCCCTGATAGAGGACCTTCTCCGTTAACACTTATGAACTTTTCTACTACCTTAAATTTCACTTTAAATTACCTCACTTTCTTCATATGTTGCACTATTAGTAGGTGTTTCATAAACTGTAGTCCTCTTTACCGAATATCCTTTATCCTTCATTAGTTTAAAGAAAAATGCTGCAAAGTTTTCTGCTGTCGGTCTAAAATCAACCTCAATTACATTAAAGCCATCTTGATTTATACAATTTAATGTCTCGCATCTCATGGTGCCTTCTTGCACTATTAAGGCATGGTCATAAAAATTCGTCATAGCTTTAACATCTTTTTTTAAATCACCAAAATCTATTATCATGCCATCAAGTTGTCCGCCGTGTACCAAGGTTTCTGATTGCACGTAAACTTCAACCTTCCATCTATGTCCGTGAATATTCGAACATTTACCTTCATAACCAGAAAGAAAATGTGCGCTGTCAAAGCTATGTTCAGCCTTTAAAATATACATGTGTTCACTCCTCTCAAAATTTATGTTAATATCCTTAATATTTCGAAAAAATCATTTAAATTTTTATATTTTATAATTTTTTGTAAATAAAAAAGGGCATAATCTACCCTCATACAAAAAAAAGCTACCTAAAACGGTAGTTACGTCCTAGTTTTGTTTATAGACAGGATGGTTTAGAACTGTCTTATTAGGTTTTATAATTATAAATTTTACTATAAGTTATGATGTATGTCAAATCAATATAAAGTTTACTTTAAACTGAAATTGTGTAATAATAGAAAGTTGTAAAAGCATATTCAATTATAGTACTATGGAGAAATATTGGGTATAATATATCTAAAAAATAATGTTGTTAGTGAGGAGTAAAAATGAAAATAGGATTTGATCAGAAAAAATATTTGGAAGAGCAATCAAAATATATTTTAGAAAGAGTTAATAATTATGATAAGTTATATTTAGAATTTGGTGGGAAGCTTTTCAATGACCTTCATGCAAAAAGAGTTTTACCAGGATTTGATGAAAATGCAAAGATCAAGTTACTACATAAATTAAAAGAAAAAGTTGAAGTCATTATTTGTGTATATGCAGGAGATATCGAGCGAAACAAAATTAGAGGGGATTTCGGTATTACATATGATGTGGATGTTTTAAGATTAATTGATGATTTACGTGAATATGATCTTGATGTAAATAGTGTTGTAATAACCAGATATGACGGGCAACCAGCAACTACGATTTTTATAAATAAGCTAGAGCGTAGAGGAATAAAAGTATACAAACATAGGGCAACCAAAGGATATCCTACAGATGTAGATGCAATTGTAAGTGATGAGGGATATGGCAAAAATCCATATATTGAAACAACAAAATCTATTGTAGTTGTAACAGCACCAGGACCAGGAAGTGGAAAGCTAGCTACTTGCCTTAGCCAGCTTTATCATGAACATAAGCAAGGCAGAGCAGCTGGTTATTCAAAATTTGAAACCTTCCCAGTATGGAATATTCCTTTAAAGCATCCTCTAAACATAGCTTATGAAGCTGCAACGGCAGATCTTAATGATGTAAATATGTTGGATTCATTCCACTTTGATGCTTATAATAAGATATCTGTAAACTATAATCGTGATATTGAAACCTTCCCTGTACTTAGGAGAATTATAGAAAGGATAACAAATGAAGAAGCTGTTTATAAATCTCCAACAGATATGGGAGTTAACAGAGTAGGCTTTGGAATTATTGACGATGAGGTTATTAAAGAAGCATCTAGACAAGAGATAATAAGAAGGTATTTCAAAACAGGATGTGAGTATAAAAAAGGTTACATAGATAAAGAAACCTTCGAGCGGGTAAAGCTTCTTATGGAAGAGCTTAATTTAAAACAGCAAGATAGAAAGGTTGTTATTCCTGCAAGAGAACGCTCGGCTGCTTTAAAACAATGTTCGAGTAAAAATGAAACTTGCCCGGCAATGGCAATGGAGCTTAATGATGGAACAATATTAACTAGTAAAAGTTCAGCTGTAATGGATGCAACAGCTGCAATAATTTTAAATGCTGTTAAATATTTTGCAAATATAGATGACGAAATTCATCTTATTTCTCCAGTTATACTTGAGCCAATTATAAATCTGAAATCAAAAACATTAGGTAGTAAGAAACCAGCTTTAGATTGTGAAAATGTGTTAATTGCACTTAGTATATGTGCTGTTACAAATCCGATAGCTAAGGTAGCTATGGATAAGTTAACAATGATAAAAGGATGTCAAGCACACTCAACTACAATTATAAGTACAAATGACGAACAAACTTTCAGAAAACTTGGAATAGATATAACCTGTGATGCAGAATATGCAACTGAAAGTCTTTACTATAATAATTAAGTTATTTTTTTGATTCCTTATATCTAATAGAATAATAAGCCCACCGCTATCAAAAGATAGGGTGGGCTTATTATGATGAAAAAGAAATAAGTCTTATAAAAACTTACTCCCATAATAGCAGCATCCAATGGCTCCGTTGAATTGTGGCTGCTCAATGGATACGATATCTTCATAATCTTCTTTTAAATATTTTTTTAGTGAGGTATTATTAGCAACACCGCCGGTTAAAATTAATTTTTTACCTTTAAATCTACTTAAAAGAGGTTGAAGTCTCTTGTATAGTGAGTAGTTAACACTGGAACACAAGTTTTCTATACTTACACCTTCAGCTATTTTTCCAATTAACTCTGACTCAGAAAACACCGCACAGGTTGAATTAAGTTCTACAGGATTTTCATAATGCACACTCATGTCATCAAGTGATATTTCAAGTACATTTGCCATATTCTCTAAATATCTACCACAGGAAGCAGCACATTTTTCATTAAGCTCTAGGTCGGTGGTGATGCCTTTTTCCACTTTTACAACCTTAACATCTTGGCCACCTACATCTAAAAGAATAAAATCCTTTAAGCCAGTTTGATAGAATCCTCCATACACATGGGCTTTTATCTCATTTATTGGTGTGAACAACAATAAATCAATATTATTTCTTCCGTAGCCTGTAGACACTGCCCTATCAATTCGCCTAATATCAAGCTTATCTAAATTTACAATAATCTTACCATCAAAGTCGCAGTAATTTCTGTAAAAGGTCATGGTACTTACTTTCACCTTCTGTATTATTTTATTGTCTTCCATTAAGACAATTTTAACTTCGCGACTTCCAAGGTCAATTCCTAACACTCGCATTTTTGGCCCCCTTTAATCATCTTATTCGAAGCTGTAATATTAACGACTTCAGAAGGAGATTTATATTCACATTAAACCTTTCTATTTGTTATAGTATGGATCCCGCACCTATAGAAGAGAGGGACTTTCCTTCTGAAATGTCTTTAAATCTAGTAGCATATCAAGAAAGGCTTCTAACCTAAGTTTTGTTCTTGCATCTAAGATATTTAACTTGTCACCTTCGATATTTAATATGGGTATATCTAATTTTTCTTTTAAAATAATATTTTCGACTGCTCTATAGCAAAAGGCTTGAGTGTAGTGAATTATTCCATCTAATTTACGCTCGTCAATTTGATTTTGTAACTCTTTGATCCTAAAGTCAGTATCATAAGGATAAGTGTAGTCATAATATTGCTGAAATATATTTAGTGATTTATCTGCTCTTGGAAAAGCAAATTCTCTTTGAACTTCATTGTATACAAAATTAGCATTAAACTTCTCAACAAATTCATATATATCAGAGGTCATAGGGGGGACACCTATGTATCCAAGTCGAAGCTTTCTAATTACTGGTTTTTTATTTTTCATTTCGCAAATAGTCTTTTTTAGTTCGACTTCAAAGGCATCTATATCTCCATTGAAATCACTTAAGCTTACTTGATATAGGTGATTTTCAAAGCCCGTTGCTTTATTATGGATATATGTTAATTCATCAATTGTTTTAGCTAAGGCTCTAATTTCATTTAGTCTTTTTCTAACTACTTCAACTTCTTCAATTGTTACATTAAAGACATTCATAAATTTATTTATTTCATGTTCTACATCATCTAATTTGTGACTGTGTGGAAAGGAAAAGGGATAAACTTTAATTCCTCTTAACGTAAGTACTTCAATAAGGGCTTTGGTATTAGAACAGTCGCCCTCCACAACTCCAATTATCTCTTTGATGCCGTTTGCTAAGCATGCTCCATAAATCCCCTTTATCCAAGTGCACAGGCTTCTGGGGAAACCATCTCTTTCTGCAATGTCTATATATTTCAAATAATCCTTGGAGGTTATAAAAATATTATTTAAATCTAGAGGCGTATAACCTGCTGCAATGAGGACTTCTATTGGTACCGTAGTTGTTAAGCCTATTTTCTTCATTATGAATCCTCCTAAAAAATAAAAAAGGGCATAAACCACCCTAAAACAAAAAACTACCTAAAACGGTAGTTACGTCCTAGTTTTGTTTATAGACAGGATGGTTTAGAACTGTCTTATTTAAGTTTTATATTTATAAACATTACTATATGTTACTCAGTATGTCAAATAGATTATAATAAAGTTTTTGTTTTATAAATTCGGAAAGAACAAAATAGATTGTAACATATATATCGCAATGTTATTATTAAAATATAAAACTTTGAATTTTGTTGTGAGGATAAATATGACGAATATAAAAACTAACAAACTAAAAGAATGATTATAATATCTATAAATATTGCTAAAGATGATCATGAAATAAAGAAAGAATATGGTCTTGTTGTATGAGGAGTTGAAGACATAACAGAAAATAAGACTCAAGATAAAGGTATGTATTTTAAAGATATTATTAATATATTAGAAGATAGCATGAAAAATGCTAAAATGCAAAGGAGGAAATTATGTTTGTATTAATTAAAGGTATAGGATTATTACTTTTTACATTGTTCTTGTTTTCACTTTTCAGTTTAAAAATGCCTAAAGGTCAAAAAGCTATGTCAGGACTTGCAAATGCTGCTGTAGCAACATTTTTAGTGGAAGCGATACATAAATATATAAGCGGAAATTTATTAAATATTAAATTTTTAGGTGAAGTAGGTGCTTCTTCTGGAAGTATGGGTGGAGTCGCTGCTGTAATATTAGTTAGTATAAATATGGGGTTAAATCCTATATATGCTGTAACAGCGGGTGCTGCAGTATTTGGGTATGGTATTCTTCCAGGCTTTGTAGCTGGATATATAATTGCATTTATCGGACCAATTTTAGAGGAAAAGCTACCCAAAGGACTAGATATAATAGTTGGTGCAATTTTGATTGCACCACTTGCTAGGGGTATCGCTTTAGGGATAGATCCAATAGTAAATTCAACTTTACTTAGTATTGGAAGTATGATAACTGTCGCTGCTAATCAATCCCCTTATATTATGGGGTTCTTATTAGGTGGAATTATGAAAATGATATGTACATCTCCTTTAAGTGCTATGGCACTAACCGCAATGCTTGGGTTACAAGGTCTTGCAATGGGCATAGCATCTATTGCCTGTGTTGGTGGAGCTTTTTCGGATGGTATAGTATTTAAAAGACTTAAACTTGGTGATAAAAGTAACATAATAGGCGTGATGCTTGAACCGCTAACACAAGCTGATATAGTAACTTCAAATGCGCCTCCTATATTTTTTTCAAACTTCATAGGAGGTGCACTAGCTGGTTTAAGTGCTGCTTATTTTAAAATAATAAATAATGCTCCAGGTACAGCTGCACCTATTCCTGGATTGTTAGCACCGTTTGGTTTCAACGAACCTAAATCAGTTATTTTTGCTGTATTATTTGCTATATGTGGTGGAATTATTGGTGGACTCTTTGGTTCTACTGTAGTTCTTAATATTAGAAATAAAAGGAATAAAATAGTAGAAAAGAAGACGCTATAGCTTAAAATAGAAAAATAAGAACGGCCACAGAAATAATTTCTGTGGCCGTTCTTATGATAGATACTCATTAATCACATATGAAGTATTTACAAAATAATTAATCTAGTATTTGTACGTTTAAGTATTTAACGCCCCAGCTGCTAGCTTCTTCACCGGTGTTGAAAAATACATCTATAAAGTTGCCTTTTATTGCAGAACCAGTGTCCGCAGCAATTGCATTGCCGTAACCTTCAACATATAACCTTGTTCCAAGTGGAATAACATTAGGATCTACAGCTATGGTACTATAGCCATTTGGATTTCGCTCAGTCTTTCTTCCAGAGGCAGTATAGGTATTACTCCCACTATCTGCCGAATAAGCAGTAGCCTTTACACTAAAAGACTTACCAGAAGGTGCAGTAGTTTTTAGATTAGCAGTCCTTGAAGAAGCTGAAATATTTTGATGATTTCCAGAAATTTTTGAAGAGTCTCCTCTTGAAGGGGTTATGGGTGCCAAAGTGCCCTGAGCTATAATTTTACTCTGAGGCTCTTTAACTACAGCTTCTTTAACAACTTTTCTAGTTACTTCTTTTCCATTCTCATAAGTTACATTTAAAGTAATGCTTTTTTCGCCTTTTGTTCCGTTTTGTACAACCTTCCTTTGAGATTTTAATGTATCGCTATCATTTTTAATAACAGTTTTAAAATCAATAGGTTTTGTTTGTTTTAGTGTTTCTATTTTAACTCTAGTTATGGTGACATCCATGCCTTTAGATAACTTCGTTTTTACTGATGGTGAAATTTTATCAGTAGGACTTAAAACGATTTTTTCTGTAGTTAACATTAGAGCAACATCTTTTTCAGCAGACTTTACATTAAGCTCTTTATTGTCTACCAAGACTTTAATATTTACAGCGCGATCTATAGTTATAACATCATTAGTAGTTATTTTTGAATTTAAAGATTTATCAATCTTATCTTTTACTGCTATATTTATACCCGCTTTTTCTAAAGCACTGTCAAAAGTTTTTTGGTAAGTTATTAATTTAGTAGGTTTGCCATCTACAACCACTGTAATATTTTTTCTGATAAAGCACATGAAAACAGTTAAAGTTGCAATTATGGTGATAAGAACAGATCCAATTACAATTTTCGTTCGCTTATCTTTCATAAATTTAAGCATAATATCATCTCCTATTATAAAATTCAGTAGAAAGCATCTTTAAAAAATAAATACTAATCATTTTAGTCTATTTTTTTGATGTTTAACTACTGGTGTCAGATGCCCAAAATACAGTAATCTAAACATATTATAGTTAAAATCACTCTCAAAAGATGCATGAGAAGTAGGGGAATCGCTTATGTCTGTACCAATATATGGAATGATAAATTATATTGTAGCACGTTTATTTGTGAGAGGCAACTATTTTTTTATTGCAAGTAGTTTGTAGAGTGCAAGCAACTCATTTGTAGCGTGAGCGGCACCATGATATAATATGACTATAAATATTAGATTTTTATATATTCTATTAATCAAAAGAAATGTTATTCTTCGAGGTGCTTAAAAATTTTGGGAAAAATATGACAAGAAACGTTAGAAATAATTAGTGAGGGGCATTTATGAAATTAAAAGAGCTTGAGAATATAGTATTTAAATCATCTTCAGAGCTTATGAGAAGTGAGGGAGAAAATGCGTTTAATAGTGGATTAGTTATTAAGATTAAAGGCAAAAAAATAGATAATATATATCATATTTATGGTCGCGTAAAGAGCAATACTCGATGGAGTGAATTAAACACACATATAAAAATAGATTTATTAAAGAAAAAATTAGATGGTATAAAATGTACTTGTGAGGATTTCAAAGAAGCATCGAATGTGGGATATTTATTTATGTGTAGCCATTTAACGGCTACGGCATATAGATTTTTTAGCATAACTGAAAAAAAAATTTGTGACAAAAATGAAAAATTGGAAAAGTTAAAAGGAAATAATTCGAATAATCAGGGAATTGAGAGTATTATAAAGTTAGTTCGAAAGGTTTCAAAAGGACCAACTTATTATGAAGCACAGTATGCAATAGGTAAGGAAAAAACAAAGATTGAGCCTAATGACTTGAGAGCTTTTTTAACTGGGACTTACCATAAGAAAATTAAGTTAAACTATGATAGTTTTGAGTTTGAAGCTCCAATAGTGCTAAAAGATTTACCGCTAAACTTTACATTAAAGATTAGAAATGAATATTTTGTTTTAACAACTCATAGGCAGTTTCCAGTATCATTAAATGATAAAAATGATGTGTATTTATTTAATTGGAAACTTTATATACCATCAAAAAATCAAGTTCGAAAATATGTTACGCTATGTGAAAAGTTAAAAAGAAATGGTGAAATTCTATACCTCGCCGGAATAGAAAACTATAACAAAATTATCTTATTTTTAAGTAGTATTTCAAATAATATTAATATTAGTGAAGAGATAAAAGATTTTGCGGCAAATTTCATAAAACCTGAGTTTCACATATATGAGATAGACAGTGATATTTATTGTGATATAGAAGTGATTTACGGTAATGACAAAATAAATATACTAAAGAAAGATAAAAGTAAAAATATAATTACACGGAACTATAAAAAAGAAGACAAAATACTTATGGAACTAGAGAAGTATAGGTTTATAAAAAGAAATGAGAGGATTTAAGTAAGAGCGAGAATAATCTACATTCTCTTGGCAATGTTACATTTGGAAAAGGGATTAAAGACATGGAAATATATGATTTCACGGCTATTGAAGCAGAAATTAAAGAAAATGATGGCTACTATGATTTTTCCTATGGGATACATGATATCGAAAATAAAGAATTGAATAGTGTACTCTCTTCATTTAAGCAAAAAAGAAGGTTTTACAAAACTAAGAATAATAATTTTTTAGATTTTAAAGATGCGGGAGTTAAAAATTTCTTTGATTTAATAGAATTATTTAATACTAATAAAAAAATAGAAAATGGATTACTACATATGGATAAAGGTAAGGCATTATATTTAAATGAAAAGATGAAAAATAAGGATATTCAGTTTGTAAAAGGTACTGAAGTATTAACTGATATAGAAAACGCTTTATTGGACATAAATAATATGTATATAAGGGTACCAATAAACTTAAAAGCCACGCTTCGTGAATATCAAATCGATGGTTTCAGATGGTTTAAAAGTCTAAGTACGTTAGGATTCGGAGGGATATTAGCCGATGAAATGGGACTTGGTAAAACTATTCAAACAATAGCTCTTCTATTATCAGAAGAAAATAAAAAATCTATTATTATTAGTCCAACTTCCCTTATTTATAATTGGAGGGCTGAACTAGAAAAATTTGCACCTAGTCTAAAGGTGGCTATTGTACATGGCGAAAAAAGCCAGCGACTTAAATTGATTCATGATTTAGAGGATTATGATATAATACTAACAACCTATGGAACTTTAAGAATGGACATAGAGTTATATGAGGATATTAGTTTTGATTATTGTATTATAGATGAAGCCCAAAACATAAAAAATTATTTAGCACAAAATACAAAGGTTATTAAAGAAGTTAAAGCTAAGGTAAGATTCGCATTAACAGGCACTCCTATTGAAAATAATCTAACAGAACTTTGGTCTATTTTCGATTTTATAATGCCAGATTATTTATACTCTAAAGAAATTTTCGAATCAAAATTTATAATTAATAAAGAAGGTGATTTAGAAGAACTTAAATTGCTAATTAAGCCTTTTCTCTTAAGAAGGACTAAAAAAGAGGTATTGAAAGAGCTACCAGATAAAATAGAAAAGAAATTTATAGTTGAGATGACATCAGTTCAAAAGGCTGTATATAAATCTTATATTAAAGTTGCCCGGGACAAAATGAAAAATAACGGTGATGGTAAAATAGAGATTTTTTCTTATTTAACTAAGTTACGACAAATTTGTTTAGATCCTTCACTTGTAATAGATGAATACAAAGGTGGAAGTGGAAAGCTAAAAATTGCAACTGAGCTTATAGAAAAGCATATAGAAACAGACGGAAAAGTGTTATTATTTTCTCAATTTACGTCAGTACTTAAAAATATAGGAGATAATTTAAATGAAAAGGGAATTCGGTACCTTTATTTAGATGGAAAAACAAAAGCTAAGGATAGAATTAAACTGGTAGATGAATTTAATAACAGTTGTGAATCATTAGTTTTTTTAATCTCACTAAAGGCAGGGGGAACAGGTCTAAACTTAACCTCTGCAAACCTAGTTATTCATTTTGACCCTTGGTGGAATCCCGCAGTAGAGAATCAAGCAACAGATAGAGCTCATAGAATTGGTCAAAGAAATGTAGTAGAAGTAATTAAGTTAGTTGCTAAGGGGACTATAGAAGAAAAAATCATTCTACTCCAAGAAAACAAAAAACATTTAATAGACAGTGTAATTACAGGGGAACTTACGAGTAGTGATATTCTAGGGAAACTTACAAAGAAAGAACTTCTGGAGATTTTTAGATTTTAGAGTGATGGTGCCACGCGCTAAATATAGCACCAAAAGGAGATATAAAAATGTACGTAGAGTTTAATAATAAAATTGTAGATAGCAAAGATATAAAAGATATAATTGAAAAAAATACAGAATTTAAAGTAGTTAAAGACATGAGTAAAGGTTCAAAGAGAAATGATATATTAGCTTTTAATTTAAGTGTAGAAATAAATACTTTAAATGACTTAATGGAAGGTGAATGTAATTTAAATGAATTAACAGAAGATGAATTATTTGATGAATACTTATCACTGGCAGAAGAAATTGCAATGGATATTGAAGAATACGTTCCTGACGGTGCTATTATGGACATTAAAGCTTATAAATGGGATAAATCAGATGATGGGATAAAGTTAGTTATAATTATAGCCTCAGAAGATACTACAGAATTAAAATTAAAGGATATTATGAGGAAACTTATAACACAAGTGGAGTAGTAACAAATAAACTAATGAAAGTAAGTAGTAAATAAGACGATGTGATTCTTATTTATTATAAAGCCTCATACTATGAATCTAGTATGAGGCTTTATCTTATTTGTTGGCTAATATAACTCAGCTACTTAAGCTGTATTGGAATACTAAATCACAGTTGACAAGAAAGCTTGGATAATCGATAATAATATATATAAAGTTATTAACATAAAATTAAAAAAATTTGAATAATAGTATAGAGATTAGACTAAACATATTGTAAAGTATTATTTGGGGGTTCGGTAATTTATGGATAAATACCCATTATTTATGATAGCTTTAGCGCTATCTTTAGATGCTTTTGGAGTAGCTTTATGTATAGGATTAAACAATAAAACTAGATTTATAAATAAGGTTGGTTTTACAATTTCTTTTGGACTATTTCAATTTTTATTATCATATATAGGAGCTTATGCAGGATTCATATTCAATACATATGTAGCTTCAATGCCAACCATAATTGGTGGTATGATTATATCTTTCGTTGGAGTGATTATGATTAAGGAAGGTTTTGAAAATCAAGGAAAGTGTCCACTACTTAAACCTAAAATGTATTTTATTTTAGGAATATCCGTAAGTATAGATGCAATGGTGGTAGGATTTACGGTATTAAATAATATAACCAACGTTATATTATTAAAAAATACATTATTCATTGGTGGAATAACTCTAGTAATGTCAACAATGGCCTTTCTAATTTCTAGATATTTAAAAAAAATAGAAATTGTGGGGAAATATGCAGACTACATTGGAGGAATAATCTTAATAATTTTCGGTCTAAAAATGATGTTTTTTTAAAAGAAAGGATGATGAAAATGTTAAACAAATTAAAGGATTTAAATTCATTTAAGGCATTTAAATATTTTAAAGAGATGAATGAGATTCCAAGAGGTTCTGGTAATGAGAAAGCTGTAAGTGATTGGTTAGTAAACTTTGCAAAAGAACATAATTTGAAAGTTATCCAAGACACCGCATTAAATATTATAATTAAAAAGCCCGGTACTACAGGGCAAGAAAATGCTCCAAAGATAATAATTCAAGGTCATATGGACATGGTCTGTGAAAAAAATATAGGAATAAAGCATGATTTTTTAAGAGACCCTATTGAGTTTATTGTAGAGGATGATTTTTTAAGGGCAAATGGAACAACCCTTGGCGCGGACGATGGGATTGCAGTAGCATTAAGTCTTGCAGTACTTGCATCTAATGATATATCACATCCACCAATAGAGTTATTAGTAACTACAGAGGAAGAAACGGGCATGGGAGGAGCGCAGGCAATAGACCCTAAGAATTTAGATGGAAGAATATTAATAAATATAGATTCAGAGGAAGAAGGAAAACTTTTAGTAAGTTGTGCAGGCGGAGTACGTGAAAAAATAAAGCTTCCAATAATTTGGAAAGAAGCAGATAAAAGCTTTATAAGCTGTGCAATAAGATTAAGAGGATTAAAAGGCGGCCATTCTGGAATGGAAATAAACAAAGAAAGAGGAAACGCTAACAAAATTATGGGACGTTTCTTAATGGATTTAAGATCAGTTATAGATTTTAAAATAAACTCTATAAATGGAGGAGCTAAAAATAACGCAATTCCTCGTGATGCTGATGCCATTATATTGTTTAGAGAAAATGATAAAAAAATAGTTAATGAAAAAATATCACAGTGGAATTCTACATTGAAAAATGAATTAAATACTATTGATCCAGATGTTAATTTAACTATTGAAATATTGGGAAATAAAGTAGATAAGATTTTCTCTGATGACACTGCTACAAAAGCACTTCAAATACTTTTCTTGATTCCAAATGGAGTTAAAAGTATGAGTATGGCGATTGGTGGATTAGTGCAAAGCTCAACAAATATAGGAATTCTTACGACGAGTGATGAAAACATAGTATTTGACTCTGCAATAAGAAGTTCTGTAAAGACTTTAAAGAAAGCAATATGTGATGAAACTATAGTGCTTGCAGAAATGGCAGGAGCAACTATTGAATTTGAAGCTGAATATCCAGAGTGGCAATACAATCCAGATTCTAAAATAAGGAATATACTGGAGAAGACATATACAGATTTATATGGTGAAATGCCTGAAATAGCAGCTATTCATGCAGGCCTTGAGTGTGGATTATTTAGTGAAAAATTTGGAGGCGATATTGATCAAATATCTTTTGGACCTAATATGTATGATGTACACACACCGAGTGAACACCTAAGTATCTCATCAACAGAGAGAACATGGGATTACTTAGTAGCAATATTAAAAGAAATAAAATGATTAGGTACATGAAATAGATAAAGCCACTTTAGTGGATAAAGCTACTTTAGTGGATTTCAAAAAGGCTCCTACTTTTGTAGAAGCCTTTTTATAAGCATTGCTTGTATTCATGACCATATTGAGGTATATTATAATTGTTATAATAATGTAGTAAGGTGATGTATATAGATGAATATAATTTCATATTTAAAAGAGAATAATATTAAAGTTACTAATGCAAGAAAAAGCATATTAGAAATTATAATTTGCAGTAAAGATGCTATAAATGCAAACCTAATATATGCGCTACTTAAAAAAGAGAGTATAAAAATAGATTTGTCCACGGTATATAGAACTCTAGATTTGCTAGAGGGTAAAAAGATTTTAAATAAATTTGATTTGGGAAATAATATGTATAATTATACTATAAATAATAATTCTCACGAACATGTAATTGAGTGTGATTTATGTCATAAGAAAATGGTCATAGATTGTCCAATACCTCAAATAGAAGAACAAATAAAAGCAAAGACGGGAATAACTCTTACAGAAAGCCATGTTTATTTAAAAGGCATATGTAGAGAATGTAAAAAATAAGGGAGGATGAGGTTTATGCAATTTTCTTCATTGGTACTAATGGAAGTAGATAAAGAAACTAATCAATTTGTTAAGGAGCTTGGAAGTTATGAAACTTCTGAAGGGTCAGAATTTGTTACAAAATTAAATTATTCTGGAGAACTGATTAACTTGACGTTTGATACTCATGATGATGTGGAAGAGTGGCAATTTACAGCAATTTATGATTGTTTTAATGAAGAAATTTTCAGGTCTAAAGGTTATTCTATTGAAGCGGTAGATGATGAGTATAACCCAACTTGGTTAGTTAAGTTCAAATATTCTGACGACCATATGGTTGTTAGGGAAGCTTTAATCGAAATATGTGAATTAATAAAGCAAGAACTTAAAGAAGTTTTTATTAAAATCAAAGAAAAAGAAGCAGAGTACAAATAGAGATGTAAACAAATATGTTATAAACATATATAAAAAAGTGCAATGTAAAAAAACTTTTTAGAGGTGGACATGAGACTTGAGTTTATTAATAAGATAAAGGTTGGCGAGATTTTAGGGAAAAATATACTTACAAATGACGGAAGTGTATGGCTAAGAACAGGTGTTAAATTTACTGAAATATATATTGAAAAACTTAAAGAGTTAGGTGTTTTTTACGTATATGTAGAAGATACTAGATTAGATGATGTATCAATAGAAGATGAAAAGCTAAGTAATTTAAAATCAATAGCCATGAAAAATATGTCTAAAATAATGAAAAACGTAACTGAGGGAAATAAAAAAGGCACCAAGGATTCATTATCAGTTGTGGAGGACTTAGTTAATCATATTGTTGCGATGGGTGATGTAAATAAAAGTTTGTACGATATTAAAACATTTGACAACTATACTTATATTCACTCTATAGATACTGGAATTATGGCGATTTTTCTAGGTATTTCAATGAAACTTAATGAAAGTGAATTAAAAGAACTAAGCATTGGAGCAATCCTACATGATATAGGAAAAACTAAAATTGATAAAGACATCATAACTAAACCGGGAAAACTAACAACTGAAGAATTTGAAGAAATCAAGCAGCATCCAATATATGGAAAAGAGATTTTGGAAAAGAATTTTTCTATGTCTAATAAAATTTTAAAAGCAGTGGAACATCACCATGAAAGAGTTGATGGCAATGGATACCCTTATGGACTTACTAAAAATCAAATTTCTAAGTTTGCAAAAATAATTGGTGTTTGTGACGTTTATGATGCTATAAGTAATGATAGATGTTATAGAGAAAAATTAAATCCTAGCGATGCTTATGAACTAATTTTGGCAGGTTGTGGGAATGCCTTTGATGAAGAAATAGTAAAAAACTTCAAAAAAACATTTTCAGTATTTCCATTAGGGGTTTGTTTAAAACTATCCAACGGAGTTGAAGGATATGTGATTAAGCAAAACAAGAATTTCCCTGATAGACCTGTAATAAGAGTGCTTTATGAAATAGAAACTAGGGAACCTATTAAATTTTATGAAATAGATTTGTTGAAATGCAATAACATTTCAGTGCAGTCAATAATATAAAAAATATAAATTTGAGTAGGAGTAAAATATGAAAGAAAAAAATATAAAAACCATTATAAATGGTTTTACTCAGCAAAATGAATATTTTTTAGAGGAAATAAGAAGTAAGAATAACAATTCGAATATGTGGACAGTGAGCAAAGATATAAGTGGGGCGTCATATCGATTAATATTTATGATGTCGCTTAGCCTGCATCAATTAATACAATATGACATTCCAGATGACAAAAACAATATATACATACTATTTTCTGATGATGAATTCAATAAGGAAGAAGTTGCAGAAGAACTTGCAATAAATAATTTATTAGAAAAATCCTTAATTAGAGTGAATGTTTCGGAAAAAAAAGTAAATTATTCCGGGGATGTAAATTCACAAGTGCTTCAAGATTTAGCTTCTGTAATGAATAATGCAAATTTACATAGCGATAGTGAAAAAATAAGTGCAAGAGATAAACCTTGGGTTACTATGGTAATTATAGCTGTAAATGTAATAATGTATATAATTACAGCTTATTTGAGTTATGTTTATGCGAAAAGTAGCATATTTAATAGTGATACCAGAGTTCTAATTTTGCTTGGGGCTAAGGTTAATGAGCTAATTGCACAAGGTCAGTATTTTAGGCTCATTTCGTGTATGTTTTTACATGGTGGACTTGTGCATTTAGGGGTCAATATGTATTCACTTTATGCCATTGGGCCAATGGTTGAGAAGGTTTATGGAAAGGCAAAGTATATTGCTATTTATTTTGTTTCTGGAATATGTTCATCAATACTTAGTTATATATTTTCAACAAGCGTTTCTATTGGAGCCTCCGGTGCAATCTTTGGACTACTCGGTGCAGTACTTATTTTAGCAATTAAGTCTAAAGGCAAAACTGGAAATGCTTTTATAAGAAGTATTTTATCAGTTATATTTATAAATATATTTATAGGAGTTACTCTACCAAATATTGATAATTTTGGTCATATAGGTGGACTACTTGGTGGAATGATTACATCATTTTTGATTAGTTTTAGAGCAGAAATCTAATAGGCACTCTTAAATAAACAGACCCTCGAAGATTTAACTTCGAGGGTCTTGAAAATTTTAGGCAACTTCGTTATTATGTCTATCTCTGATAATATTAATTAAATCATCTCCTGCGGAGCAGTATATTAATGACTTCAGAAGGAGATTTATACTCACGATGAAGTTTTATTTTTGCTAGGGTAGTTAACTCCAACTTAGAGAAGAGGGAAACTTTCCTTCTGAAATGTCATTAAATCCTCATGATCTATAGTTTCCTTCTCAATTAATAAAGCAGTCATAGCCTCTAAAGTTTCTTTATCACCTAAAAGGATAGTTTTAACCTCTTCATATAGCTCTGAGATTAAATTTTTACATTCTGAAAAGACTGCTTCTTGATTTGTAAAGCCTGAGTCCTTTAATTTGTCCATAGTAAGTAGTCCTAAAGATTCACCCATACCATATTCTGTTATCATATTTGTTACAAGTTGTGTACTCCTTTGTAAATCATTATAAGCGCCGGTGGTTACGTGGTCTGCTCCAAAAATAATTTCTTCAGCAGCCCTACCACCTAAAAGTACCATTATTTTTTTCTTTAAATGTTCCTTGTTCTGATATAGCATGTCTTGAGGAATGCTTAAAGTATAACCGCCTGCACCTTTGGTAGTTGGAATTATAGTTACTTTAGATACTTTATCCTTTGGTAACATCTTAAGTGAAACAAAAGCATGTCCTGCTTCATGGAAAGCTGTAATTTTTCTATCCTCATCTTTAATATAGTCCCTATCAACTTTTTCATAACCAGCAAGCATTATTGAATAAGCTTTATCTAAATGTTCATTTCCAATGAACACAGAATTGTCTTTGCATGCAATAATAGCGGCTTCATTAGTTAAGTTCTCTAGCTTTGCACCTGAAAAAGATGAAGTTTTATGTGCCCATTCACTATAATCTATATCTTTAATAGGTTTATTTTTAAGGTGAAGTTTTAAAATTTTCTCTCTGGCAGATACATCAGGCAAAGTAACTTCAATATGCCTATCAAAACGTCCAGGTCGTAGTAGAGCCTCATCTAGCATATCAAGTCTGTTAGTTGCTGCAATTATAATTATTCCCTCTGTTTCATTAAAACCAGACATCTCCGTTAAAAGAGAGTTAAGTGTCTGATCTTTTTCGTCAGAGCCACCACCACGTCCGTTATCCCTTTTTTTACCAATAGCATCGATCTCATCAATAAAGATAACTGCTTTGCCATGACTTCTTGCTTTCTTAAATAAGCTTCTAATTCTCCCAGCTCCAACCCCTACATATATCTGAACAAAATCAGAACCGGATACTGCATAAAATGGAACGTTTGCTTCTCCAGCTACGGCTTTTGCAAGTAAGGTTTTACCAGTTCCAGGATCTCCATATAAAATTACTCCTTTTGGCATTCTAGCACCATATGCGGAATATTTTTCAGGGTTCTTAAGAAAATCCACTACATCCTGTACACTATCTTTAGCCTCCTCATTACCTGCTACACTATCAAAGTTAAAACCTATATCCTTTACTGCAGCAACATCAAGATTTGTAGATGAAAACATACTTTTAGATTTTATCTTTGTATGTTTTAAGGACATAATTCCAAGTGCTATAAGCGAAAGTACAAATCCTGCAATTGATGCTATTTCAGCAGGATTTGTTAAAGTTTGCTCAGAAACATCTATACCATTCTTTAACAAACCTTCTTTGAAATTATCAGTTCTTGGATTATCAGTTTCATAAACAGTGCCATCTTTAAGTTTAACTTGAATTTTAGGAGAGCTTGTTACGTATACAGTTGAAACAGTCCTTAGCGAGGCATCTTTAAGAAAATCAGTATATTGTTTATTTGTAGATGTTTTAAAGGTATTACTCACAAAAACAAGAAATATTAACGAACAAATTGCGGTGATAACAGGAAGCAAAATATATTTGTTCTTAAGTTTAATCATATGATAGAAGCGAGAAACCACTATGTTTTTAAAGCAATCGTGGAATCGCCTCATTCACCATCCTTTCGTGTAAGTCACATTCAAATAAACAATAAGTCAATATAGGGGACTATACTGGGCTAGTTCATTTATTTGAATGTGCCTAATATATTTTTTCTTATTTCTAATATTTAAATGTTATACTAATATATCTGTTTAGTAGTTTGTGAATTTTGAATGTTATACAGAATTGTATTGAAGAAATATCAACTTATAATGGCTATTATAATATTTTTATAAGGCCTTGTCCATTGAACCTAATAGAATTTGGAAATGTAAATAATGTAAAAATTAATTGATAAATTCATTATTTGTTGTATAATTTATTTATGATGGGTTTAGGGGTAATCTATAATACTTCTAAAATTTAGCGTAATTTCAGCTTAGGAGAAGATAAACAGAACCGTAGGTTATGGTTTAAATGGAATAGATTTGAAAAAGGAGAAGGTCTAAAATGGGAAAGAAAGTTTATGCAATAAAGGAAGGATTTAATTTTAGTACTAATGAAAAAATAGTGAATGAAATAGTTGGCACTTGGGCAGAGTGCTTAAAATATGTAAAAGGTGTAAAAGGCGCTAAATATAAGAGTTTTGAGGATATAAATGAAGCTAAAAAGTTCTTAAATGGTGCAGGAGATGTATTAAAAAAAACAGATAATAATTATCCCGAAAATTGTCTTCATATTTATGTTGATGGCAGCTATAATTCTGCCACGGAGGAGTATAGTTATGGAATGGTAGCTACGCGCAGTGGTGTAGTTCTACATATAGAGAGTGGTGCAGGAAAAAGTGATTCAGCAAAAAATATAAGACAAATAGCGGGAGAACTAGAAGGTGCATTAAAAGGTGTGCAGTATGCTCTGAACAAAGGTGAAAAAAAAGTAGTAATATTTCATGATTATGTAGGGATTTGTTACCATGCTACAGGATTTTGGGATAGAAAAGAAGAATCATCAAAAGAGTATTACACGAAAATGCAAGAATTAATGAGTAGAGGAATAGAAGTTATATTTGTTAAGGTGGATAGTCACACGGGAGATTTGTTTAATGAACTTGTTGATGAAAAATGTAAAGAAAGGTTAGGTATAAAATCAGATAAAGTTATAGAAAAATGGTTGCTTAAAAACATTATAAATGTAGCCAGTGATGATGTAAAAGAAGAAATTCTAAAAATAGCGACTAGTGGAGATGCGAATATAATTGTTATAAATTCTAATGATGAAAAAAATAAAGAAGAAATTAAATCATATGGATTTAACGATATTGTTAGTGAATATATTTTAAACTCAGAAGATATAAATATGGTAATAGATAATCTAAGTAGTTTCGATAAAAGAAATTTTATTACTTATTTATTAGATCAAATTAAAAAAACACAAATATAATAGAAATATGGGGGAGGAATACATTGGAAAATACTTTTAATAATAGAATAATAGAACCATATTTGTATTGTAGTGATAGTATTATAACAGAGGTTAATCAAGAGTTTCTTGATTTTACGGGATATGCATTGGATGAATTGTTAGGTAAATCACTTATAGAAATAGGGGAAATGCTGAAAATCAATTCACAAATACTTCTTGATAATATAAGTAGTAAGTATTCGGGATATATATTCACAAAATTCCTCAGTACAAGAGAAGTGAATATATCACTTTTTCATGATACCGAGGCAAATGCAAAAAAATATACTTTTGTTGAGAAACCAAATTCTAGACTTGATGAAAAGCTAATTTTTGTAGAACAAACATTTGTAGATGAGATAAAAAGTATAGAACGACAAAACAAGATAGTAGAGCAGCAAAATGAGGAGTTAGAACAACAGAATATACAGTTAATTAGCGTAATTGAAAATTTATCTGAGGGGGTAATGTTTGCAGATAATAAAGGTGAAGTTATAATGGTGAATGCAGAAGCGAAGAGGTTAGTTTGTCAATCGGACATAGGAATTACCTTAGGTGATGCTTATAAAAACACTAAAGCATTTGATATTAAAGGCAATGAGATACCATTTGAAAATTTCCCTTCAGTTAGAGCATTAAGAGGTGAAAGAGTAAAAAATATTAAGATATTCGTACGCCATCCTAATAAAGAGTATTTTGCGGAAATTAGTTCAGTTCCAATTTATAATGCGAGTGGAGAGCTAACTATGATAGTATCATGCTTTCATGATATTACTGAAACAATTAAACAATCTAGAAAAATTGAAGAACAGAAAAAAGAATTAGAAGCTATCATAGAAAATATATCTGACTCTATTGCTATTTTTGACAATAAAGAACGATATGTATTAATTAACAAAGCATCAAGGGAAATGTTTTTCCAATCTTATAATTGCATGGATAATATGGGTGATGGGTATAAAACATCTGAGTTTTATGATACTTTTGGAGAAAAAATTGACCCGGAAAATATTCCATCCCATAGAGTTATGAGGGGTGAAAAATTTAAAAATATGAGAATTATAGTAAAGTCGTCTCATAAAACATTGCAGTTAGATGTTAGTGGAACGCCTGTATATGACCGCGAAGGGAAATTTACTTTAGGTGTGATTTGCAGCAAAGATATGACAACCTATTTAAAGCATGAAGAAGCTATAAGAAGCCGATATGAATTTTTGAACAGAATGGTAAATACCTTTGATTTACCTCTTGTCAGATTATCATGTCCTGATTTAAAGATTGTGGATATTAATAAAAAGGCATTTAATATAATTAAGTTGCTCAGACCTAACGTTAAATCAATGGAGCAAATAAAAGCTAATGGGATTGAAGAGTTATTTAAAATATTAAAAACAACAGAATATTACCAGTGTATTAGTGAAGTGTTAAAAGAAAAGAAAATTAAGTACTTGAATAAAAAAAATCTTTTAATAAATGGAAACGAAGTATATTGGAATATTATTTTTGAGCCCATGATTGAATTAAATGGAGAGGTTAGAGAAATATTAATTTTAATAATAGATGTTACTAATGAAATAAAGTCTAATATGATCATGGAAAAAGCATTGAAATTACAGGGAGAATTTCTTGTTAATATATCACATGAACTTAAAACACCGCTAAATGTTATATTTGCAACAGCTCAGTTATTTAATATGTATTGCACTAGTGGGTCCCTGAACGAAAAGAAGGATTCAATTATTAAATATATTGAATCAATTAAGCAAAATTCCTATAGATTATCTAAAATTATTAATAATATAGTCGATTTGTCAAAAATTGAAGCAGGATTCTTTAAACTAAATCTATCAAATAGCAATATAGTTGAAGTTGTAGAAGAAATAGTTATGTCTGTAACTGCACTTACTGAAAGTAAAGGATTAAATATTATTTTCGATACGGATATAGAAGAAAAAATTATTGCTTGTGATACAGAAAAGGTAGAAAGAATAGTATTGAATCTTATATCAAATGCGATAAAATTTTCAGATGAAGGTGATGAAATATTTGTGGATATTAAGGAAAAGAATAAATACGTCGAAATATCAGTGAGGGATAATGGTATTGGTATTGAAGAAGAGCACCTGGATATGATATTTGATAGATTTAAGCAGGTAGATAAATCGCTATCAAGAAATGCAGAAGGCACGGGTATTGGCTTAAGTTTAGTTAAGTCGATTGTAGAATTACATGGTGGTAATATATATGTTGAAAGTAAATTTGGAAAAGGAAGTAAGTTTACAGTTATGCTTCCTTCAAAAAAGGTACTTCATGAAAATATGATATATAGTAGCAACGTGAGAAGTAAAAACGAAAGTATACAAGTAGAACTTTCAGATATTTATTCCTAATGTCGTTAAATCATCTCATGCGGAGCTGAAGTCGTTAAACTTAGTGAAAATTTATAAAAGATTTAAGTTATGACATAAATATTTGCGAATTATTAGCTTTTTTAGTATTAGATATAAAGATAAAGTTTAAAAAAAGAGATTAATTATTTTAAAAATGCACATCCTATAAAGAGTAAATAAAATAAAGAAGGAAAGGTTGTGTAACTTATGCGTAGTAAATTTATATCAACAATTACAGCAGGAGCAATAATTGGAGTAGCAGCGGGTGTTATGCTAATTCCTAATATGGACAGAAGCACAAAAAGAAGAGCTAAAAAAACTGGTAAAATGGTAATGAATATGGCAGGAGATATGTATGATAGCGTAAAGGATTATATTTTATAAACACAATTAGAAAACTCCAAACTATATTAATAAATATATAGTTTGGAGTTTTTAATTTTGTTAATGAGAATTAAAGAATCGTTCATAAAATTTTAATTTTATAGGTAAACTATGTTATAATTGAATTAAAATTGTCTAAGATTGTTTAAATTAATAATATTATATAGATATTACCATGTTGTAAAGGAAGAGTGATTATGGAAATATTGTCTTTAGGAGAAAAAATAAAGAGAAAAAGAAAAAATCTTAATATGACATTAAAAGATCTTGCAGGAAACAGAATAACTCCAGGACAAATTAGCCTGGTTGAATCTGGAAAATCTAATCCAAGCATGGACTTATTAGAATATTTGTCCAATACCTTAAATACATCTGTTGAATATCTAATGGAGTCAGAGGAAGCTCAAGCTGAGAAAATATGTTTGTTTTATGAAAATATTGCTGAAGCATATATTCTAAATAGCGACTTAATACAAGCTGAGCAAAATATCGAAAAATCTATATATTATTCTGAAAAATACAAATTGGAATATAGAAAAGCCAGAAATTTATCATTAAGAGGAGATATATACATGGCTAGGGAAGAGATCGCATCAGCTCAACAGGTGTTTATTTCCTCAAATGTTATATTTATTAAAAACAACTCTTATGAAGAAATAATTACAACTTTTTTGAAACTTGGGAAAATAACACTTGAACTTAGGGGTTATCAGTCAGCTTCGAGTTATTTTAAGCAAGCCGAAAAGGTTTTTATGGATAATCAAATTGGAAATGATTTTTTATTAGGTGAAATATATTATTATATAGGTTTCACTTATTTCAAATTAGAAAATATAGAAAAGGCTATAGAATATTCATATTTAGCTCAAGAAAAGTTTAAGCAAATAGATAATAAGAAAGAATATGCTAATTCACTTTTATTATTAGCACACGAATATAATAAAAAAGGTGATATTAAGAATGCTATAAAATATTCGAAGATTACTTTGAAATTTTTTTATGAAATTAACAATTTAATTTATGTGTCAGAGATAGAAAATAATTTAGGAAGATTATTCTATGAGTTTGAAAACATGGAAGAATCCTTTATACATTTAAATAAAGCCAAGGAAATAAGGCAAAAGACTAATGACTTAAAGTTAATAGAGACCTTAGCAAATATTTGTGAAAATCATATTAAACTTAAGTCTGTAAATGAAGCTAAGGAAGCTTTAGAGCGTATCATAGAATATATAGAAGATGGTAATTATAAGGAGTTATGCCACTACTATTTATTAAAATATAGAGTTGATTTATTAGAAGACAATAAGAATGAGGCAGAAAACACTTTATTAAAGGCACTAAATTTCGTAAAAGAGCAAGGGCAAATAAAGGAAGCGGCTGAGATATCTATAATGATTGGAAAGTTCTATATTGAAGGTGGTAGAGGAACGGACGCAGCTAAATATCTAAATGAAGGTGTAGAGTTATTTAAAAAACTAGGAGTAATTAAGTAGTTTAAGTAAAGCTATTTTATGGTTAGCTTCATAAATTAGTTATTTAACTTGTGGATAGGTGATGAGGATGGAAATAGTATCAACGGGAGAAAAGATAAAAAGGACTAGGATATATAAAGGGTTTACCTTGAGAGAAATATGTGATGACAAGATCTCAGTGTCTAAAATGAGCTGTATAGAAAACAACAAGGTCATGGCGGAACATTGGGTACTAGAACTGATTAGTAATAAATTGGACATAGATCTTGAATATTTAAATGAAAATGTGTTTGATCAAATTGAGGGAAATATTAAGGGTTTGAAAGAGGATGCCATTCATGGCAAGGATGGCATGAATGCAAATGATACAAAAGATATCAATGATGATGAATTTGAAGCTAATGTGTCTTATAATTTGAAGTTTGCTGAAAATTATAATTACTATGATTTAGCAATTGAACTAATACATATGTTGTTTAATTATTACTTGGACAAAAAAGACTTTGAGAAGACGCAATCAATTACTTCAAAGTATTATGATTTGCACTTAAAAACATCCATAGAGGATAATCAATTAAATTACTATATAGATATGGCAAGACACTTATATATAAAAGAAGATTATCTTCAAGCCTCGAGCTATTATTGTAATGTGAGAAAAGGGTTAAAAACTAGTAAGATGCCCAATTATAAAAAATTAATAATAGTCACTTATAATGAGGCTGCCTGTAATATTATGCTGAAAAATTTTGAACGCGCCTATGGTGTGGGGCTAAGATTATTAGATTTGGTTAAACACGTGGATACAGAATTTAAAGCAGCAGAGATATATCATATGTTGGCTATGCTATCCATAAGAATGAACATTGGCAAGTTTCAAGAATATGAAGAAAAGTCATATAAGCTGTATAAAGATGAAGCTTCTAGTAAGGCAATAGCTATTTTTAACTATGGATCAACAATGTTTGACTGTAATATGAAAGATAGAGCAGTTGAATATATTAATAAGGGTCTAAGCGTATATCCTAGGGGAGATAAGATAGGACTAGTTAGATTTATGCTAGATATCGTTAAAGAACTTATTAAAAATGATGTAATAGGGCTCGCACAGTCTATTTCTGATGAAGTGTTAAACTATGCAATTAATTTAGATGACATTAAATTAATTGAAAAAAGCTATTATTATAAAGCTATTATTCTTGACAGACAAGGAAAGGCATCTAATGCAGAGATGTATATGAATTTATCTTTAGATTCACTATTGAAATTCGGTGCGAAGCAAAATATATATACACGTTACTTAGAAATGGGAAGCATGTACCATAAACTGGGTAATGTGGCTGATTCTATAAAGTATTTCAGTTTAGCAGTGCAATTAGAAAAAAAGATGTAGGTTTGGAATTATCCAAGTCCTACATCTTTTTTTATTCTTAATATTGATAAAAGGTATTCTTGACTTTTATTTAGAAGTTTCTCTATTTATTATAAATTCCTTAGCTTTAATTTCTAAACTATCATCTAAAGAGGTTAAAGCTACTTCATTATATTTATTAGTTAATGCTAGTGTAAGTATCCTGTCTGCAAGCTCAGGATTTTTAGATAAAAGAGAGCCGTGGAAATAAGTACAGAAGGTATTTTTGTAAACGCAACCCTCATGACCGTCTTCTCCGTTGTTACCATAGCCAACTTTAACTGTGCCAAGTGGTTCTAAGTTGTTAATATAAGTTTTTCCAGAATGATTTTCAAACCCTACATAGGTTTCATCAAAAGATTCATTATGAATAACTGTGTTGCCTATGAAACGTTTATCTCCGCCTTCAGTGTAAATATCTAAAATACCAAGGCCCTCAAGCTTTTGGCCGTCGGGAGTAGTATAATATTTACCAAGCAATTGATATCCACCACAAATGGCTAAAAACACTTTTCCACTTTGTATATATTCGTCTATAGCAGATTTTTTGAATTCTATTAAATCAGGGGAAACTATTGCTTGCTCATAATCTTGTCCTCCGCCGAAAAATACAATATCATAATCCTCTGCTTCAAAATTATCACCCATAGATACATTAACAATAGTTACACTAATGCCACGTAGCTCAGCTCTATGTTTTAATATTAAAATATTCCCTACATCCCCATATACATTTAATAAATCAGGATATAAATGACAAATGTTAATTTCCATAATATTCACCTTCTAATTAAAATTTTTTTATGTTACCAAATTTTATCTATGTATCCTTTAGCGTGTAAAAATTTTCTTAAATTTATCATAGCAGTATAGGTAGCTAGTATATAAACTATTTCACCATCACAAGCTTTAATTTCATGTAGTAAGGAGTCTTCATCTTTACATAAGAGAAAGGACTCAGATGTAAAACCTGCTACTTTAAGTCTTATGGCCATATCGTACAAACGTATTCCTGATATCATAATTTTGTTAATATTAAGGCTAGTTAAACGTTCAAAATTGACATCCCAAATCCATGAAACATCTTTCCCATCAGCATAATTATCATTTAACAGAAGAGATAAATTTATTTTCCTTTTGTCAAGATTAATAGTGTTTACTGCTTCGTCATAGCCAGCTGGATTTTTAACTAATATTATTTTAACCTCTTTGCCTTCAATATTTAGGGTTTCTTGTCTGCCAAAGCTGCTAGCTACTGATTTAAGAGAGTGCTCTATAGTTGTATCTTCAAGGCCTAATAACTTAGCTACGGAATATGCACACAGGGCATTATAAATATTATAAGTACCTGGTTGGTTTATGTAATACTCTTTATTATTAATATGAACAGTGGAACCGCTTGTGTTTAAATCAACAATTTTATCCACAGAGTATGTAAGTTTTGGACGTTTATAGCCACAACCGCTACAATAGAAGTCCCCTAGATGGTTATAGGTAATAAAATTATATTCATAAGGAGATTTGCAGATTGTGCAAAATTTAGCATCAGCGTTGATATCTACAATGTTGTTATCATTAACTTTAGTACCGAAACCATAGTATACCATATCATTTTTAAGGTTTAAGTTTCCGAATAAAGATTCGTCCCCATTAAGAAGAAGCGTTGTCGCGGGAACTTTTTCTACACCTTCTAGTATCTTCTTGAGTGTTGTATACACCTCGCCATATCTGTCCAATTGATCTCTGAATAAATTGGTGACAGTAATTACACGCGGAGATATATATTCAGTTACAAACTTTACATTGGCCTCATCTACTTCTATAACAGCGATTTTTTTCTCGCAAGACTTTTTAAAAGAATAATTTGAAATAAAACACGCAACTATGCCTGTATACATATTTGCTCCAGTATTGTTAGTAATTACTTGCTTATTGCTATCTTTTACGATGCTGTAAATCATACTTGTTGTTGTGGTTTTTCCATTTGTACCGGTTACGAGTATAACCTCATAATTATTAGCAATTGTTTTTAAAATATTTTTATCAAGCTTTAAGGCGATTTTGCCAGGGAAATTTGTGCCACCTTGAAATAAAAATTTTGATAATTTCATAATAAACTTTGAAACTAATATACTGAGTAATGACTGAATTTTAATGTTGAACACATCCTTTAATTGTACTTATGCACTTAGTTATTATTGACATTTATATAGAAAAACTCATCACTTATTTTAAAACCTGAATCTTTGGAGAGGTTATTTAAGCTACTTAGTAAGGCTAGCTTAGCATCGCCATTTAGAGGCGGTGGGCAATAATCATTTGTATAATTTACTGGCGATATACTGCAAGGTATAACACTTACACCTACAGATGTTAAATAATTATATATTTAAGCCGATATATAATTATAACATAGTTGCATAAATGTCTACATATTAATGTAACTCAAAATTAAATAATTTGGGTTTTTAGTTATGAATTTGTTAGAATATAACTATAGCACACAAAACGTCAGATTTAAGTAATTTAGTAACAGAGGCCGAAAATATTTTTGCATATTAATATGATTTAGATATGCTGTAACAATAATAGATCACTATGATGAAGGAATTCATGCGTGAAAAGTACCGAAAGAATTTTTTTATGATTTTCACCTTGCATTTTTATTGGAATGTTGTAGTATATTATTATAGGCATGTTAAATATACTAATTATTTTTAAATTATCAGCTATAAAAATAATTATATTCTGTAATTGGGGGTAATGTTATGGTTTACATAGAAAACTTAAATTATTTAAACATAAGGACATCAAAAAAAATATATAGGAATTTACCTGTATCTGATCTAGTAAGTTTTGCAGTTCAAAGAGAAGAGGGTACTTTATCAGAGACGGGTGCATTGGTTGTAAACACCGGGAAATATACAGGGAGATCGCCTAAGGATAGATTTATAGTTTCACAAGAAAGTGTTGAGGGATTAATAAATTGGGGAGATATAAATTTACCGATTGAAGAAAAAATCTTTGATAACTTATATAGTCAGGTGTGTAAATATCTAAGTGATAAAGATTTATTTGTGTTTGATGGTTATGTTGGTGCTATGGAAGAATATAGACTACCTATTAGAGTAGTAAATGAATTTGCTTCAGAGGCACTACTTTCTAATCAATTATTTAGAAGACCAAATAAAACAATGCTTGAGAATCATAAGGCTGAATTCACAGTAATTGCGGCTCCGGGATTTAAAGCAAAGGGAGCAGTAGATGGAGTAAATTCTGAAGCTTTTATTATAATAAATTTTGAAAAGAAAATTATTTTAATTGGTGGAACACAATATGCAGGAGAAATTAAAAAATCGATTTTTTCAATAATGAATTTTTTATTGCCTGCAAAAGGTGTATTTCCAATGCATTGTTCTTCCAATATAGGTAAAAATGGTGACACAGCAGTATTTTTTGGTCTCTCAGGTACAGGAAAAACTACATTGTCAGCAGATCCAGAAAGAAAGCTTATCGGCGATGATGAACATGGTTGGTGTGACGAAGGAGTGTTTAACTTTGAAGGTGGATGCTATGCCAAAACTATAAAGCTCAATAAAAATAATGAAAGAGAAATTTACTCAGCATTAAAATTTGGTGCATTGCTTGAAAATGTTGTGCTTGATGATAATAATATGCCTAACTATGATGATGCTAGCTTAACAGAAAATACTAGAGGAGCATATCCTATAGAATATATTGAAAATGCGCAGTTAAGTGGGATTGGTGGACAACCAAGCACTATAATATTTTTAACAGCAGATGCTTTTGGCGTTCTTCCCCCAATTTCAAAGCTTTCAAAAGAAGCTGCAATGTATCATTTTATTTCGGGATACACAAGTAAGCTTGCGGGTACAGAACGTGGAATTACAAAGCCAAAAGCAACTTTTTCATCTTGCTTTGGAGAACCTTTTATGCTAATGAAACCTTCAGTTTATGCAAAACTTTTAGGTGAGAGAATAGACAAACATGACACGGAGGTGTTTTTGATAAACACAGGTTGGATTGGTGGAGAATATGGGGTAGGTTCAAGAATGAAACTATCGTATACGAGGGCTATGGTAAAAGCCGCTCTTGAAGGTAAGCTTAAGGAAGTTGAGTATATAGAGCATCCAATATTTAAAGTGGCGGTGCCGGTGGCGGTGCCAAATGTTCCAACAAAAATATTGAATCCAGAAAATACATGGGGGGATAAAGAAAAGTATGCTTTAAAAGCTAAAGAATTAGCCTTCAAATTTTCTCAGAACTTTAGCAAATTTAAAGGAGTTCCAGAAAGCATAAAAAAAGCTGGACCTATATATAAATAATATAAAAACCTGACGGGTAGAAAGTCTTACAATCCGTCGGGTTTTTATGTGATTTTTGGCGCAAATATGATATACTCATTAAATAAATGAGTATTCATTAGGCATTTCAAACAAGGAGGAATAATGAGAAAGAATAGTATTTTTTATAGAATTTTAATTTTTGCTATTATAACAGTAGTTATAGTTTTTTTGAATTTTAAAGCTAGAACTGATTTGAGCAGTAAGGATGCAGGTTTGAAAATTACTAAATGGGATAATTTTTTTATTGGAGATAATATTCATTTTTATTACTTAAATTCTCAGAATGAGAACTTATCAAAACTTAAAACCAAGTATGGACTAAATAAACTTATAGATAATAAGGATGATCAATTTGATAACTCCATAAAGATCATGCAATTTATTAATGAAAAAGTAAAAGCAGGAACTGCCTCAATGACTAGTGATAAAAATGCATTAGAAATAATGGAAGTAGCTTTAGATGGAAATGAAATATCAGATAGTGATTATACAATTATGTATGAAGAGTGTTTAGCTTCTATTGGAATAAGGGTTAGGCGTGGGGTATTACGAAGCACTGATAAAATAATTAAAGGTAAAACATATTTTAATGTATGTGAAATATGGAGTGATAAATACCATAAGTGGATAATGATAGATGGTGTCAATGGATGTTATATGAGAGAAAAAGATATTCCACTTAGTGCTATTGAAATATTAAACAAGGGAATAGGAAAAGTTGAAATTGCCTACTTAAAAAATACTAGTAAATATATAAAAAACATGTCAAGCTACTATGAAAGTTATAGTATATCTGTGGATAATAATAAATATGGTAAGCTAAAAAGTAATTCCAAAATTACTTATTTGAAAGAGAAACAGCTTCCTAATATAGAAACAAAGGAGGGATTTATTGAGCCTACTATTTTTGTTAATAATCCGCAAGTATTTAATACATCCCCTACGGTTGAATATGTAAATACAGGTAAGGATAAAACTCCCACTTTGATATTTGCAAAGAGAGACTTGAAAAATGATCCTAAAGGAGTGGAAAATTTTACTATTGGAGCGTTTATGAATAGCTATATGCTTTCCAATTATTTCGTAAGCGTTAACGGTTCCGATTACATAAAAGTAGATACTTTTTATGATTTACAAATCATGGAAGGGACAAACTCTATTAAATTATCACAAGATGGTGAAACTTTATCTAGGGAAGTAGTCATAGAAAAATAAACATATCAACATAGAAAAATAATAAATTATGGTTAGAAGGGAGCAGACATTAAATGGATTTAAATATTATATTGGTGCTAAAAGCTATAATAATAGCTATAGTAGAAGGGGTAACAGAATTTGTTCCTATTTCTTCTACTGGACATATGATCATTGTAGGAGATGTTATAAATTTCAAAGGGGCATTTGCAAATCAATTTGAGGTAGTCATTCAATTAGGAGCTATTCTTGCAATTATAGTTTTATATTGGAATAAAATATGGAAATCAGTTGTGGAGTTTTTTCAAGGGAAACCCTCAGGTATTAAGTTTTGGAGTAATATTATAGTTGCATTTATACCAGCTGTAGTCTTTGGTTTTCTTCTAAATGATAAAATAAATGAATATCTTTTTAATTCAGGAACTGTAGCGGTGGGGTTAATAGTTGGCGGGATTTTAATGGTTATTATAGAAGGTAGATTTAGGCACAAGTATACAACCGAAAGTATAGAGAAAATAAATATTAAGCAATCATTTAAAATAGGTTGTTTTCAATGTTTAGCACTATGGCCAGGTATGTCAAGATCAGCATCTACAATAATGGGAGGTTGGGTTTGTGGTGTTTCTACAGTTGCTGCAACTGAGTTTTCATTCTTTTTAGCGATACCAACTATGGTTGGAGCTACAGCATTAACTTTATTTAAAAGCGGAATGAATTTTAGTAGTGGAGAAACCATAACTTTGGTTATTGGATTTATAACAGCTTTTTTAGTTGCATTAATTGTGGTTGAAAAATTTGTTTCTTATTTAAAGAAAAAACCTATGAAGGTTTTCGCTATTTATAGAATAATTGTTGGTGTAGTTTTGCTATTTTTAATTAAAATTGGTACTATTTCATTATAAATAATAATATTATGGCAATTAGATCATCACCTGCGGAGCTGTATAGCTTAAAAGAAGATGAATTGATGACTTCAGAAGGAGTTTTATATTAATATTTTCTTGATTTAAATAAAAAAAACTAGGTAACTAGTTTTTTTTATTTGTATTCATGCCATCGCTTATAAGTATAATATTTTTATCTAAATCAGTTCTATAGACAATAGAATTTATCTTTTTTAATTTAGTTAAGGTTCCTTTATTTGGATGACCATAAGTGTTGTAAGTTCCACAACTTATTACAGCAATTTTTGGAGAAACTTTATTTAGAAATTCTTGTGAGGTTGATGACTTACTGCCATGATGAGCTACTTTAAGCACCTGAGATTTTAAATCGTAACCATTGTCTAGTAGTTCCTGCTCAGCTAGGGACTCTATATCACCCGTAAATAAATAAGTTGAATTTTTATAAGATACCTTTATTGTACAGGAGTAATTATTAGTATTTTCATAAGTTGTTTTATTGGGTGATAACATAACACAGGTTGTATTAGGGCCTAAATCTAAAGAGATATTAGGGGTAGATACTTTTATTTTAAGATTTTTATTTCTTAGAGAATTGATCATATCAACAAATGACTGCGAGGAAGATATGACTTTAGGGGCATAGAATTCATCTACATCGAAGGTTTTAATTATCTTAGCCATACCGCCTATGTGGTCTTCATGGGGATGAGTTGCAACTACATAGTCAAGTTTTTTAACATTATTTTTTTTTAGATATCTAATTAACTTTTGAGTTGAATCAACGGTGCCACTGTCAATTAGTAAGTTTTTGTTATTTACTTGAACAAGTATACAATCACCTTGTCCTACATCAATAAAATGAGTAACCATATTATTTTCTAAATTTAAGTTAGTTTTTATAGTAGATTTATAACTTATAGTTACACAGACAGATACAAAAACTAAGATGGTGCAAAGTAAAATACAGTTTAACCAGGTTTTCTTTGGCATATGATTAATCTCCTATATAATATTTGAAAGATATATGTAAAATATTATGCATGTATGTAATTGAAGCATATAAATGATTTTATCCAATTATATAAAAAAATATCAATATCCAAGGAGAAATTTGAAATAAGTCTTACAAACTAGTATAATTATAGTTGTAATTAAATCGTGAAATGAAAGGAACAGAGATATGAGAAATATATATTTTTATTTGTGTTTTATTATCAATTTGATCGCTAAAAGCTTTGAGAAAATAAAATTTAATAGCATAAAAAAACATAAAACTAGAGAAGAGGCAGATGGGTATATATTTAAAGTAGCTACGGATTGGTCTAATTTTGTACTGAGGGTTGCAGGATTAAATTTAACAGTCGTAGGAAAAGAAAATATACCAAATGAGCCTTGTGTTTTTGTGGGAAATCACCAAAGTAATTTTGATACACCGGTGATATTATCTAATATGAATAGACTTACTGGTGCAGTTGCTAAAAAAGAAATGCAAAAAATACCAATAATGAGCTATTGGATGAGGCAAATACATTGTGTATTTATGAATAGAGAAAATCCAAGAGAGGCTTTGAAGGCAATTGCAGAAGGTGTTGAAAATTTAAAGAATGGATATTCTATGATTATTTTTCCGGAAGGTACTAGAAGTAGAAGTAACGATATGGGGGAATTTAAAAAAGGTAGTATGAGGCTAGCAATAAAGGCAGGGGTACCTATTGTTCCTATAACATTTTATGATACTTATAAAGCGATGGAAGGTAACAATGGGAAAATTAAAAAGGCAAATGCTAAGCTTATAATAGATAAACCTATATATCTTGAGGGTATGTCAAAGGAAGAAAAAGCAAATATTTCAGAGGTAGTACAAAATATAATCCAAAATAATTTAAATAAGGAACGTGATTAAAAATAGATTTACATGATTACTTGTTATTTATTTAAATATTTCTAAAGAAAGAAGCAGCATAATGCTGCTTCTTTAAATTATGCTATAGATTTATTAGCATAATTGTAGCCTTGAAAATAGATAAGCACACTGCAAGTGATGATTAATCGTGTCTTTTGGTTATTAAATCCTCAATAATAGATATTTTACATTGTAGTAATGCGTTTTCATTTTCTAGTTTTAGTATATCGTTGTCTCCTTCTTTATGTTTACGAGATAGAACATTTAAAGTTTTCTGTAATTTCCTGTTTGTACTTGCTTTTTCTTTGATAATTGGTTTATATATTTTGCTTAGAGTAAAATTCTTATTGATTAATAAGTATATTTCATTATAAAATACAATTATATATAATTTGATTTTTTTACATATGTAATTTAAGCTAGAAATAATAAAATCTATAAATTTATTCATCTATAATCACCTCAATTACATTCTACCTAAAGAATACTACGAAAGGCAAGGTAATAATAATGGATAAAAATAATAAAAATTATTATTTAGAGCGTATTAAAAGTAAAATTGATAGGTTGGACCTTAGAAAAAAGCAATATGAAGTACAACTAGTCCAGCAAAACAAGTGTCTGGAGAAAAATAATTATGATAACCAAAAATTAAAATTTGAAAATAGTATTTTACATGATCAATATAATAGTCTAATAACATTGCTTGAAAAAGAGGGAATAATTTTTGAGGTGAATTTTAGTAAATATACGCCTCATCAATGGGAAAATTTACTTATTATAAAAGCGTCAAAGGGATATGAAATTCAAACTAAAGCAGGAAGTAGCTTAATAATGCTAGATGAAAAATTTTCAAGTATTATACAAGATATAAAGAAAAGAGATTCCTATAGTTTAATTGTGATAAGAGTTACAGATAAAACATCTTTGGTTCAGTTAAGATTTAATTAAATCTTAATATAAAAGAAGCTGAATTTGAAACTTCAGCTTCTTTTATATTGTATAGAAATATTTATTTGAAAATTATTTAACCTCAGTTCTATCGCTGTCGCTAGCTCTGTCTCTTCCTAAGAAAGATAAAGAGTATAGACCGCATAAACCTACTAGAGCGAAAATAATTCTCGTAAATGCTGTTCCAGTACCAAATAGGCTTGATACTAGGTCAAATTTGAAAAATCCAATTAGTCCCCAATTTATAGCGCCTATAATAACTAATACTAATGCAGTACCATCTAATGCTTTCATTGTAAACATCTCCTCTTTCATAAGTCTTAGTATTATTGTTTACAATTTTAAAAAAATTATTACTAAATTAAAAAAAAAAATTATTTCACCATGTATTTCACAGTGGATTACCTTCCCTGATCCTATAAAGCAGATAATCATAATATCGCCTCCAATTTAATAAGGTTTTAAAAAACACCCCAAGTAACTGAGAGCCTGATATTCCTGTATAACTGTCTCATTAATAAAGATATGAGCATAGAAAACACTTTATCGCATTATATAATAATTGTTTAACATAAACTTTTTTTAATACAAATATAAATAGATAAATTAATGCATAAGCTATTGATATATATTAAAATATGTTTGATAATGTATAGTATACATTTATTTATAGAAAGATAGTTAAACACTATCTATAGAAAAGGGAGGGATAAAATATGAATATCTTAATACAAATACTTAGCGTTGTGGCATTTGCAATTATTGTCATTGTAATATATAATGTTTTAAAAAATTATGTACTAGATAAGATAAATATTAACAAGTGGATAGTGCTTTTATTAGCTATGGCAATATATGTGGTTCCTGTGCTCATATGGCCTAATATTATAAATCATGCAGTTTACTATATAATGACTGGAATATCTGCTATTATGATTTTATGGTTTACGGATTTATCAGGTTTTTTAAAAAATACAAGTATTTTTAAAAAAAATTCAACAAGCATAAGTTCTGGAAAGACTGATGCTAAAAAAGATAATAAGGACGATATAGTAATTAGGCCGAAGGCTAAACCTAATAGGAATAAAAATAACAAAAAGTAACAAAAAGTAATAAAAAGTAATAAAAAGGAGTACAAATTTCCCATAGGGAAATTGTACTCCTTTTGAATGTTTTTAAATGTTCAGAAGTTTTTATTATTCTTTTAAATATATGGATCAATCCTAGTAGTTGTAGGTTTATTCTCTGAAAAAGAAAAATGGGCATTGGGATCACTTATTTCTAGAACAATTATAATTGCTACAAATTTTAAAACGGCAATAAATAAAAAAATCACTATTTATTTTTAAATTATAAATAGTGATTTCATATTTTTTTTATAGAACGTAACCTGATTGTATTAAAGCATAAATTAATTGTTTCAGAACACAACTTAAGTGTCTTATAACATAAGTTAATTGTATTTGTACTATTGTGAAATTTTGATTTGACGCGGTTAACTACATCCAGTAGTAGTTCCACATTCAAGGCAAACTTTACAAGTACCGTTTCTAACAAGCCTAGTACTTGAACAATGAGAGCAGGTTTCAGAGTATAATCTTTCTCCTTGGATAGTGCCTGTGCTTATGTTAGTAGGGGAGAGAACATTCTCAGCTTCTGCTAGGCCAGTTGAAATTTCAGTCTCATCAGGCATTAGTGGATTTTTAGGTATATTAGTGTTGCCGTAATTTTCAGGTTTAATTTGACATCTACTATAATCTCCTAGTTCTATATCAATAATCTTACTAATTAAATCAGATATAGAAGAAACAGATTTAATATAAGGATGCTTTTGTACAAAGCCGTAAGGTTCAAATTTTTGTCCGCGAAGCATTTTAGAAATAGCTTCCGCAGGTACATGATGCTGAAGCATTACTGAAATTGCCTTCGAAAGAGAATTCAACAATCCAGTAATAATAGTACCTTCCCTATCTGTAGTTATATATATTTCAGAAATTTCTCCATTTGAACGCCTGTTTACCGTAGTATAGACTTTTACATCATCAATTTGAGCAGGATGAGTGGTTCCATAACGTATCCCAATTGGCTTTTCTCTTGTAGATTGATTTGAAGTTTCTTGTAATGACTTTGCTTTCTTTAAAAGATCATCATATGATAAATCCTCAAGTAACAGTTCTTTATCAACAGATAAAGTAGTGTTTAAAGGTTGACTTGCCTTTGAACCATCTCTATATAAGGAGATTCCTTTCACGCCTAGCCTCCAAGAAGTTAATATTACTTCTTTAAAGTCTCCTATAGTAGCATTTTTAGGTAAATTTACAGTCTTTGATATAGAACCTGATATCAAAGGCGTTATTGCTGCCATCATGAGAACATGTCCCATAAATGAAATATATCTTTTTCCACTACCACATTTGTTTGCTGTATCGAATATAGGCAAATGTTCTACCTTTAAATGGGGAGCACCCTCGATTTTCCCATCAATAATTTTTTCATATTCAAAGCCGTTTTCATCAACCTTTTCTTTTCTTAGAATATAATCAAGAATATCATTTGTTTCAATTTCGGAATATCCAAGATTATCCAATGAATCTTTAATTACAGGGTTTACGATGGTCATAAATCCACCACCAGATAATTTTTTATAAATAAAATGGCTAAAATATGGCTCTACTGAGGTTGCACCACAATCCATTGCAAAAGAAATAGTACCAGTAGGAGCTAAAACTGTAACTTGAGCATTTCTAAAACCATATTTTTCACCACTGCTTAGTACTTTTGACCAACAGTTTTTTAAGGTTTCACTTATATTCCCTAGGGAATCATTACTTAAAATATCATGGTTAACTTTTATAGGATCATAATTTAAATGTTCGTATTTACTATTTAGAGCTCCAGCAGCTCTTGCATGATTTCTTATAACTATTTGCATATATTTTTTGTTGATTTCATATTTTTCAAAAGGGGCTAGTTCTTTTGCAAGTAGTGATGAAACATAATAAGCCTGTGCAGTCATTATTCCACTAAGAGATGCAGCTATATTTCTAGCATCTTCTGAGTCATAGGCATAGCCCATTACCATAAATAAAGAAGCTAAATTTGAAAGCCCAAGGCCTGTGGTTCTAAATAAATAACTTTTCCTTGCTATATCTTCAGTTGGAAACTGGCCCCAATGAATGGAGGATTCAAGGACTAATTGAGTAAGTCCTATTAGATGGACATATCCATCTACATCAAATTTCTTAGTCAAAGCATCATAAAATTTATAAATATTAATAGAAGCTAAATTACAAGATGTATCATCTAAAAAAGCATATTCTCCACAAGGATTAGTCGAATTAATTCTATTATGTTTAGCATTAACTACTCCATCTTCTCCACCAGGGCAAGTATGCCATGCATTAAAGGTGTCATCAAACTGGGGAGCCGGGTCAGCGCATTGCCAAGCAGCGTTGTTAAAGGTATCCCATAGCTTCTTAACACTTATTTCTTCATCAACTGAGGAATCACATCTTCCTTTAAGAGTAATAGTCTGATTAGGACTTTTTGATAAGGTATCAACTTTCATCATAAATTCATCTGAGAATCTTATGGAGTTGTTTCCGTTTTGGCCAGACACAGTCTCATAAGCCTCTCCTTCAAAGCTACCATCATAACCCATTTTAGTAAGAGCACGTACTTTATCTTCTTCTTTAGCTTTCCAAGTCATAAACTCCATTATTTCAGGATGATTGATATCAAGGCATAACATCTTAGCAGCACGTCTTGTAGTTCCACCAGATTTTATAGCTCCAGCATTTCTGTCAAGTCCTCTTAAAAAGCTCATAAGACCTGATGAAACACCACCACTAGATAATCTTTCACCTATACCTCTTATGGAGGAGAAGTTAGTTCCGGTGCCAGAGCCACCTTTAAATAATTTAGTCTCTGTTACATACTGCTCAGAGATTGAATGATTGCCAAGTAGTTTATCTTGGATTGAGAGAATGAAACAAGCTGAAGCTTGAGTCCTTGTATAAGCATCTTCGCTTTTAACTAGCATCTTTTCTTTTTCATCATAATAAAAATTATTTAAGGATTCGCCTTTTATACCATAGGATAGGTTAAGGCCTGTATTAAACCATTGAGGAGAATTTGGTGCAAACATTTGATTTAAAAATGCATATATTAATTCATCATAAATAATGCTTTTTTCCTCTTGAGATTTAATAATGGTCTCATCAGTCAAGGATTCACACCAAAAATTAACAAGCCTATGAGCTACCATTTTCATACTATCTTCATAACCTTGTTTATTATTAACACCAGATTTCCTGAAATATTTTGAAGCAATAATATCGCAAGAATTTTGTGAGTAATGCTCTGGAAATTCTAAATCCTTCATATCTAGAAGTACTTTATTAGTTTTATGGTCTTTTAAAAAAACATTTACCTTTTTCCATTTAAATAAATCAAAAACAGTAATAGTTTTATCTTTTTCTAATTCCGTTGTGTAAAATCTTTTGATTAAATTTTTTATCTCCGCCATAATTAATACTAGCTTAAAAAGCTAGTATATTCACCTCCTATTAGTTGCATAATAATTAAGATTAAATCTAAATTATGTAAAACATACTTCTGTATGGTCTATATTACTACACTAAAAAATTTTCTTGATTATCTAGTTTAATATTATGTGTTAAAATAGTGTAATACCATATGTAGTAATTTGAGAAAAGTTTATTACTACAGATGGTATTATATAATAAAATCAAATGAAAATCAACATTAAATATTAACCAACAATATGACGAATAAACGGCAAATTTATATAAAAAAGGGGTATAATAAATATATATATATTATTTATTATTTTGGAAGAGGTGATGATGAAATTATGATACATCAATTTAATGGAAAAATACCTAATGTACATAAACATTCTTATATTGCTAGCAGTGCAGACGTTATAGGAAATGTATCTATAGGAGAGTACAGTAACATTTGGTTTGGAGCTGTATTAAGAGGTGATTTGAATTCTTTGTCTATAGGTGCATATACAAATATTCAAGACAATTGTACAGTACATAATGATGATGAATTTTCAGTTAATATTGGAGATTATGTAACTATAGGACATAATGCTATAATACATGGTTGTAAAGTTTCAAGTTATACTCTAATTGGAATGGGAAGCACTATACTAAATGGAGCTGAAATAGGGGAGTATACTATAATCGGCGCTGGTAGCTTAGTCACTCAAGGCAAGAAAATACCCACCGGGGTTCTTTGTATGGGAGTGCCGGCAAAGGTCATTCGTGAACTAACTACAGAAGAAAAAGAAGGATTAAAAAAATCAGCTCAGCATTATGTAGAGCTTTCAATGAAATATAGTACAAAACAAATAAATGAATAATCATACCTTAATTTAGATTGTTATGGAGTGCAAAAAATGATAAGATTAAATGGAATAGGAAAGATAACGGATGAGCAGAAATATAAATATATGTTCATAGAAAATATTCAGTACAATATGTTGATAAATTTAACAAATATATAGATTGGTCAAAAGTTTAAAAAAGGTAGGAGATAGTAAATGATAAACATAGGAGAATTTAATAATTTAAAAGTAGTACGACGAGCAGAATTTGGGTACTATTTGGGCGCTGAGACAGAAAACACTAGTGATGACATATTATTGCCAATGAAAAGCACTTTAGGTAGAGCACTTAATATTGATGATGAAGTTGAAGCCTTCGTATATAGAGACTCAAGTGATAGGTTAATTTCAACTTTGAAAAAACCTCTTGCAAAGGTTGGTGATTTAGCTTACCTTAAGGTAATTGACATGACTACAATAGGGAGTTTTGTACAAATCGGGTTAGAAAGAGACGTATTAGTTCCTTTTAAGGAAGAAAATTACAAATTAGAAACAGGTAAAAAATATCTTTTCTATATATATTTAGATAAGACTGGAAGAATAGCGGCCACTACTTTTATTGATAAATATTTATATGATACAGATTCATATGATATTGATGATGAAGTGGAAGGAACAGTATACGGAATTCAGACTAATGGTACCGTAATGATAGCTATTGATGATATTTATAGAGCGGTTATTCTAAGAAATGAGAATTATACGAGTATAATTCCAGGAGATAGACTAAGTGTACGAGTGAAAAAATATTATGAAGATGGCAAAATGGACGTAACAGCAAGAAAGCCAAGACTAGAAGAAAGAGATGTAGTTGAGGAACAAATATTAGAATATTTAAAGAGTTACGATGGCTTTATGCCATATAATGATAAAAGTTCTCCAGATGATATAAAGAAAACATTTAAAACCAGCAAAAACGCCTTTAAAAGGGCATTGGGTGGCCTTATGAAAAGTAACCTAATTGTTCAAGATGAAGAAGGTACTAAATTGAAATAATTAGATTTTTATAAAATAGTAAAAGGCTGATGAATTAATTCATCAGCCTTTTACTATTTAATGTGACTTATACATTAGATGAGCTACGTTTAAATATTTTTGTGATTTCATTAAAGAGTAATGGCATTAAGGCTAGAATAGTAACGATACCCCAATCTGCTAAACTTAAAGCATGAACACTAAAAGCATTTGCTAGAGGTGGAATAGTTATTATCAAATCTTGTAGCAGTATACCAAGAACTATAGCCCCAATTAAATATTTGTTTGAAAATAAACCTATTTGGAATATGGATTTTTTTTCATTTCTCATATTTAAAGAATGAACAAGCTGAGAAACACTAAGTACTACAAAGGCCATAGTTTGCGCATGCCTTAAAGCATCTTGTGAAATGTTTTTAGGGAATAGTGGGAATAAATTAGTTGTTCCACTATAATATTTTGCACCTACTATGAATGCTGTTAAAGTTACTACACCGATTAACAATCCGTTAAGAAGTAAACTTAATGTTGCACCTTTAAATAAACTATCATTTTGGTTACGTGGTTTATATTTCATTACGTCAGGGTCACCAGGATCTACACCTAAAGCTAAAGCTGGAAGCGTATCTGTAATTAAGTTAACCCACAATATATGGATAGGTCTAAGTGGCGATGCCCAACCTAAAAGTATTGCAAGAAATAACGCTATAATTTCTCCAGCATTGCAGGAAATAAGAAATACTACAGTTTTCTTGATATTCGTGAATATGTTTCTTCCTTCCTTTATAGCAGAAACAATTGTTGAAAAGTTATCGTCTATTAATATCATATCAGCAGCACCTTTAGATACATCAGTACCAGTTATACCCATGGCTACACCTATATCTGCCATTTTCAAAGATGGTGCGTCATTTACTCCATCACCGGTCATTGATACAATGTTTCCTTTGGATTTAAGAGCCTTTATAATTTTTACTTTATGTTCTGGGGACACTCTTGCGAATACCCTTATATTATCAATTTTACTACTTAGTTCAACATCCGAAAGTTTATCAAGCTCAGAGCCAGACATAACTGCTAGAGAATCTTTAGTAATATTAAGGTCTTTGGCTATAGCAAAAGCTGTGTTTTGATGGTCCCCGGTTATCATTACAGTTTTTATTCCGGAATTCGTACACTCAGAAATAGAATCCTTAACTTCCAGTCTAGGTGGATCTATCATACCTACCATGCCAATAAGTATTAAATTACTTTCTAAAGAATCAATATCCACATGAGAAGTTGGAAGAATTTTATAAGCTGCACCTAGAACTCTTAAAGCATCATCAGACATTTTATTAGACACATCTAATATCTCTTTTTTTATGACTGGAGTAATTTCTATTATATTGCCTTTAATACAGGCTTTAGTACATAGTTTTAACAGATTATCAATAGCCCCTTTTGTCATTACGTAATATTCATTTTCATATTTATTTACAGTAGTCATTAATTTTCTATCTGATTCAAAAGGAATCTCATCAATTCTTTTATGGTTTTTTTCTAAGTCGTCTTTAAATATATTGTAGTTTACCCCAGCTACTAGTAAAGCAATTTCAGTGGGGTCACCAGTTTTTGAACTTTCAGAGTACGTAGCATCATTACATAAAATAAGATTTTCAAGTAAGAGCTTATGCTCATTGTCATTAATGTTTAAAGTGTCTATATTGCCTAAGAGACCATCTGCATAGAATTTTGTTACAGTCATTTTATTTTGAGTTAATGTTCCTGTCTTGTCTGAACATATAATGTTTACTGAACCTAAAGTTTCAACTGCGGGTAATTTACGTACAATGGCATTCTTTTTTATCATTTTTTGAACACCCATAGCAAGTACTATAGTGACTATAGCAGGAAGACCCTCAGGTATCGCAGCAACAGCTAAACTGATCGACGTAAGTAACATTTCAAAAATATCTCTTTTTTGAAGAACGCCTACTATAAACATAAGAGCACATATGAGTAGGGCGCCTATTCCTAGGTACTTGCCAAGTTCAGCCAGTTTTTTTTGTAAGGGGGTCTGGTCGTCTACTTTTTCATCTAACATTTTAGCAATTTTACCTATTTGAGTATTCATTCCAGTAGATACAGCGATGCCTATACCTCTACCATAAGTTGCGAGTGTAGACATGAAGAGCATATTCTTTTGATCACCTAGTGGGATATTATCGCCAGTTAAGACTAGGGAAGCATCTTTATCTACTGGCACAGACTCTCCTGTAAGTGTAGATTCTTCAATTTTTAAATTAGCAGTTTCAATAAGGCGTAAATCGCAAGGAACATATCTTCCTGCGTCAATAATTATAATATCGCCAGGCACAACTTCCTGCGATGGAATTTCTTTCAACTGTCCATCGCGTCTAACTACAGCCTTGGGCGTAGATAATTTTTTTAATGCATCAAGAGCTTTTTCAGCTTTTGACTCTTGAATAATTCCTACTGTAGCATTAATAACAATTACAATAGCAATTATAATTGCATCACTTGTTTCACCAAGGAGGGCAGAAATTACGGCAGCTGCAATTAAAATGTAAATTAAAATATCATTTAATTGAGAAAAAAACATAGATATTAGAGTTTTAGGCTTTTTAGTTTCTAACTGATTTAGTCCGAATTTTTCTCTTTTTAGTTCTGTTTCTTTTTGGGAAAGTCCTGTTATTGGATTGGAATCTAATTCTTTTAGTACTTCATCTATAGGTTTGTTAAAAAACATGAATACCACCTCGACTATAGTGTATGTTGTTACAGTTTAATTTATTAAAAATAAAATACAATACCTAATATCCCTGAAATTATTATTACTAAAATTGGATGGAGTTTATTAGTTAATAATATTCCTAAAATTATAATTCCAATTATTATACTTTTAATATCTTTATATGATTCCCTTCCCATGGATAAGAATACAGAGATTATAAGGCCAATTAGTGCAGGCCTCATACCGGATAGTGCAGCCTTCATTATATAGGATTCCTTAAATTTTAAAATATAGTGATTAGCTATGGAAACTAAGATAAAAGAAAATGAAACTACACCTAGGGTTGCAGAAATAGCACCGAGTACTCCAGAAACTTTATAACCTACAAAAGTAGCTGAATTTATTGCTATAGGTCCCGGAGTCATTTGTGATATACCAATAATATCAACAAACTCTTTAAAGGTAATCCAATTATTAGTGGATACAATTTCTCTTTTGATAAGTGGAAGCATAGCATAGCCTCCACCAAAGCTAAAGGCACCTATTTTAAAGAAGGATAGGTAAATTTTAATTAAAATAGACATTTACTTCACCTTCTTTCCAAGAAATATAATCCCGTACAAACCAGATAAAAGTATAACTATAACAGGATGCACATTAAAAAATAATATACTTACCAGAGAAATTAAAATTATAATAAGATTTACATAGCTTTTCTTTAAAGATTTGGATAAGCTTACTACAGCTATGAGTATAAGAACTGGTACTGCAGCAGAGATGCCTTTGAAAACTAAATCAACATAATAATAACTTCTAAATTGCATAAAGAAAACGGCAATGCATAATATTATGAAAAATGAAGGTAAAATCACACCTAGAAGCCCAATGATAGCGCCAAGTAGGCCGCTAATTCTATAACCAATAAATATACTACTATTAACTGCTAAAGCTCCAGGAAAGGTTTGGGAAATAACAATTATATCCATGAAATCTTCTTTTGAAAGCCAATGTTTTTTACTTACAACTTCAGTCTCAATGAGTGGTATCATTGCATAACCTCCGCCAAAGGTAAAAGCTCCTATTTTAAAGAAAGTCCAAAACATATTCAGTAATCTTTTCGTTTTTCTCACCTCAAATAGTTTGAATTTTTGGTTATATCAACAGAAATGTCCTTAAAAGTATAAACATATACTTATAATCTATAATATTTACCATATAAGTATACTATTATAAAAAAAAATTGGCAAATATATAATCAAATAGAATTAAATCCTCATAAGTGACAAGAATTAATTTTCTTTTGTGTATATTTTTTTGTGGAAAGTTCGATATAATATATATAAGAATAAAAGAAAGACATGAAAACTTTTATAATATTAATATTGACAAATTAGGGGGTGAAAAAAAAATATGGAAATATCAAGAGCTAGAAGAAAGTCAACTGTCACATCTGATAAAAAAACTGTATCTAGTAAAAAAGATTTTTCACAAAATTTTAGTTTTGCTAGGCAGCAAAACTCAGAGCAGCAGCTAAGAGATATGATGGATGTCATAAAAAAGAAAGGAAATAGATTAAGTATTACAAAATGTTTTTCAGATGTAAAAGCGTATAAAAATTTAATTAGAGAATACTTGGATTCTGTTTTGCAACACATGTATGAGGTTAAAAAGGATATTAGCTTTTGGCAAACGCAATATTTCATAACGGTAGATACTGTAGACGTTAAACTAGAAGAACTTACGCAAATGTTGTTGAATCAAGAAAAAGAAAATTTGGATATTGCAAACACTATTGATGAAATTTCAGGATTAATTGTAGATATATATAAATAAAAAAATACACATATGGTGTAAAGTTTGTTCTATAAACTTCACAAAATACATGTACTTTTTTTGAAAAGTCTAAAGGAAAGAATTAAAACTAGCATCTGACGGCATTCTAAGATCTCCTCTTGGGGATACACTTATAGTTCCTACTTTTGGACCGTCTGGTAGAGCGGAACGCTTAAATTGTTGAGTAAAGAATCTTTTTATAAATTTATCTAGCCATTTGCGTATATCTTTTTCGCAGTAATCAGATTTGAAGGCTTCTTTAGCTAAAAATAATATTTTACTTGGCGAAGTACCTTGCTTCATAAAATAATAAAGGAAAAAGTCATGTAGTTCATATGGTCCTACTATGTCTTCAGTTTTTTGAGTTATTTGACCAAACTTATCTTTGGGTAGAAGTTCAGGACTTATAGGAGTGTTAAGGATATCTAAAAGAATGTCTGTTACTTCCTTTGAAGCTTCTTTATCTGCTACATATTTAACTAAATATCTCACCAAAGTCTTAGGGAGTGAGCAGTTTACGGAATACATAGACATATGATCACCATTATATGTGCACCAGCCTAAGGCGAGTTCTGATAAATCTCCAGTACCTATTAATAGTCCACCTTCCTTATTAGCAATATCCATAAGAATTTGAGTTCTTTCTCTTGCTTGAACATTTTCATAAGTTATATCATGTTTTTCCACTGGATGATCTATGTCTTTAAAATGCTTCAGACATGCATCTACTATGTTAATTTCTCTAAGTTCTGTTCCTAAATTCTTACATAGGTTTATTGCATTCATATAGGTCCTATCTGTAGTTCCAAAACCAGGCATAGTTATAGCAACAATATTTTTTCTTGGTATTTTTAGCATGTCGAAGGTTTTAACTATAACGAGTAGTGCTAAAGTTGAATCAAGCCCACCAGAAATCCCAACAATAGCTTTGTTAAGGCCAGTATATGAGAATCTTTTAGCAAGGGCTGAGGATTGGATATTAAATATTTCCTTGCAACGTATTTCACGTTGATATAAATTAGAAGGAACAAAAGGATGCTTATCAATATTTCTATCAAAAACGCCATAATCTGCACTTCCAAATTCAAAAGCAATTTCGCATGCTTCAAAAGGACATATAGAAATACTATTTCTAAAACTGGTATTTTTTAATCTTTCACTGTTTAATTTATCTATATCAATAATTGAAGTAACAATTTCATTTTCTCTTTGAAATCTATTATTTTCTTTTAATATTAAACCATTTTCGCTTATTAAAAGATGGCCACTGAAAAGTAAATCTGTAGAGGATTCAAAAACACCAGAGGATGCATATAAATAAGAACACATACATCTTGCGCTCTGAGATGAAACTAATGATTTTCTATAATCAGCTTTGCTAACTAATTCATTAGATGCAGATAGATTAGCAATTATATTTGCGCCTTGAAGGGCTAAATAGCTACTTGGAGGAATGGTTACCCAAAGATCTTCACAAACCTCAAAACCAAATTTAATATTGCCACTGGTAAATAATAAATTTGTCCCAAAAGGGATGCCTTTTGCAAAAGAAAGATTTACAGTTTTGTTTATGAGGCCAAGACCTTCAGTAAACCATCTTTTTTCATAAAATTCAGAGTAATTTGGAATATAGCTTTTTGGTACTATTCCTAAAAGTTTACCGTTAAATATTACATAAGCACAATTATATAGAGAATTATTATAATATAAAGGAGACCCTACAGCAATTAGCATATCTTTATTTTTAGAAAACTCACATAGAGATTTAATTGCCTTTTCAGATTTTTCAATTAGCTGATGTTGTAAAAATAAATCCGCACATGTATAAGCTGTTATACAAAGTTCTGGGAAAACTATGAATTTTGATTTCTCATCATAAGCCTGATTAATGCAGTTTTGTATGTTGATTAAGTTAAATTCTATATCTGCCACATTTACAATTGGACAAGCAACAGAAACCTTTATAAAAGAAGTTTCCAAACTAATTCACGACCTTTCTTTAGTTTTTCAAATATAGTATATGCAAAAAAAACTTTATATAACAAATATTTACTAGAATTATAGCATTATTTTAGGTAGATTAGTAGGGACAGTTAATATTGCAGCAGTTATAATATAATATATGTTAAAATAAGTCTTTATTAAGTTTTAAATATACACTATAATGTAGTAACAACAATATAAAAAGTTTTTGGTATAATATTATTGTGTGAACGGTATTTATAATATAAATTAGCAATTTTATAAGTGAGAAGAGAGTATAATAGTAATTGATATTTGAAAGGGGGGCACAACATGGACTGGACGCCGATGATATTTTGGATAGTTGTAGCATTAGCAGCATTAGTTATTGACATTACAACTAGTAGTTTTATGTTTGTATGGTTTTCTGTAGGTGCAATGGCGGCAATAATTGCTATTGGGATAGGCGCATCAGTAGTTGTTCAAGCGGTTGTTTTTGTAGCAGTTAGTGTAGTGGTTATGGCTGTGGGTTATCCTATAGTTAAGGAAACTATAAAAAAAACTGTGAAAAAAACGTTAACTATGGAGGAAGGGTATATTGGAAAAGAATTTACAATAACAAAAGATATTGATGAAAAAGCAAATATTAAGTTCGAAGGGATTTATTGGACTGTAAAAAATGTTGGGAAACCATTGAAAAAAGGTGATTTGGTTCGAATTACTGGTATTGAAGGAAATAAACTAGTAATATCTAAAGTATAAGTTGTATTAAAATTTAAGGAGGAATTTATAATGGGATCATTTATAGGTTTGGGTATATTGTTAATAATAGTTATTATGGTTGTATCATCTATTAAAATTGTTAATACTGGATCCGTGTATTTAATAGAAAGATTTGGTCAGTTTCAAAGGATACTAGAGCCAGGTTGGCATTTTACAATTGTATTCGTAGATTTTGTTAGAAGAAAAATTTCTACTAAGCAACAAATATTAGACATACAGCCACAGAATGTTATAACTAAGGATAATGTTAATATATCGATTGATAATGTTATATTTTATAAGGTTATTAACTCAAGGGACGCAGTGTATAATATTGAAGATTATAAATCAGGTATTGTGTATTCAACTATTACTAATATGAGAAATATAGTGGGAGACATGACTTTAGATGAAGTATTATCAGGAAGAGATAGAATAAATTCTAAACTTCTTGAAATAATCGATGAAATCACTGATGCTTATGGAATAAAAATATTATCTGTAGAAATTAAAAATATAGTTCCACCAGCTGAAATCCAAAATGCTATGGAAAAACAAATGAGAGCAGAGAGAGATAAGAGAGCATTTATTCTTACAGCAGAAGGTGAAAAACAAAGTTCAATTGAAAAAGCAGAAGGACATAAACAAGCTCAAATACTAAATGCTGAGGCTGAAAAACAAGCGAATATTAGACGTGCAGAAGGACTTAAAGAATCTCAACTTCTTGAAGCAGAAGGTAAAGCTCGTGCTATAGAGACTATTGCAATTGCAGAATCAGATGCAATAAGGAAAATAAATACAGCTATTATAGAGTCAGGTACAAATGAAACAGTAATAGCATTAAAACAGATAGAGGCTCTTAAAGAAATGGCAAAGAATCCAGCTAATAAACTTATACTTCCAAATGAAACATTGTCGAGTTTAGGCAGTATAGCAGCTATAGCTGATATGTTAAAAATGAATAAGAACTGTGAAAATATAACATTAGAAAAAAAATAAAAATAAGAAGAAAGTCTGATAAATATAATCAGGCTTTCTTTTTATTTTTTGAATGAGATTTATTGTTTTTTTTCTGAACTGAGTAACCAAATTTACCAAGAGGTTTAGAATTAACACTAAAATACTCACCATGAGAATATGTAATAAGATCTGCTTTTTCAAAATGAATTTTCCCAAAAGCATCTATTAAATTATTATCTACATGAGTATTCACAATTTCAGCTAAAAATAAATCATGGGTACCTAAAGATGTAATGCTTTTAACTTTGCACTCTAAAGCTATTGAGCATTCAGAAATTAGAGGCGCTATGACATCCTTGCCGTTTTCAATAGTGAAGTTCATTTCGTGAATTTTATCTATTTGCTTACCAGAGCGTACCCCGCAATAATCAACTTCGCGAACCATTCTAGAATTAGGTAGATTTACTACAAAGTCACCACTTTCTTTTATATATTCATAAGAAAGCCTGTCGGGTCTTATGGCTACAGTAATCATTGGTGGTTTTGTACAAGCCATTCCTATCCAACCTACTGTAAAAACATTTGTTTTTCCCTCTTTATTTTTTGAGGTAATTAATACTACGGGAACAGGATTTAACATTGCACTGCCTTTAAATATAGTTTTTGTCATATATTTTCACTCCTATATCTTTATATTGTATAACATTACCCATTATACAATACCTTAAAAGATTTATACAGATGAGAGTAAATTCATTTAAAGAAGTATTTAAAAAAGTTTACTAATAATAATTTTTTGATAATATGGTATAATAAGTGTATATAAATATAGGTATGGTGATAATTATGACGATGACAGGAAAAATAATATATGGTTTTGGAAAATTAGTTGGAAATACCGCGGGATATAGTATTAAACTAACGGGTAATGTTATATCATCTATAGCTGAAATTTCAGGTAATGAAAAATTAGCCGTAAACACTAAGAAGTATGCTACGATAGCTTCTAAAGGGGTTGATAAAACTGTGAAAATAACAGCAGCAGTAACCGCTGTTGTTATAGATAAAACTATTGATGTAGCTTTAAATACTGCGCAATATATTGCTGAAAATGCTGTGGAAACAAAGGTGAGAATTTATGGGCAATCAGAGAAATTCTATGATGAAGATAAATATATAGAGGTTGACTATAAGGTTCTGGAGAAATAAATGGCAATGTGTTAAAAAAGATACTTTAATGCAATAATAATTAATTAATTATTTAAATAATATTACTTTGCAAATATATATTTTAGTGATATAATTTGTATGAGAGTAAATGTGAAATATGAAATATTGCTAAAAAATGAGAGCCACACTAACAAATCTGTTGAATAATGGGTTAATTAGTGTGGCTTTTTGTGTTTAACGATATTTCAAAATATAAATAGGGGATGAAGCTATGATAGTAGAAAATTTTAAGTTTAAGGATAAGGGTGATTTAGAGTTATTTGTATACAAATGGCTACCTGATGTAAACGTACAAGTTAAGGGGGTAGTTCAGATAGCTCATGGAATGGCAGAAACAGCAGCTAGGTACGAAAATTTTGCAAGTGCGCTAACAAATGATGGGTTTATTGTCTATGCTAATGACCATAGAGGGCATGGAAAAACTGCAGGGGAAGTCCAAAAACTAGGAGAATTAGGTGAGGATGGATTTAATTCGATGGTTGAAAATATGCATGAACTAAATGAGAGAATTAAAGAAGAAAATTTAAATTTACCTATATTTTTATTTGGGCATAGTATGGGATCTTTTTTAACACAAAGATATATTTGTTTATATGGAAGTGGATTAAAGGGTGCAATTATTTCAGGATCTTGCGGCAAGCAGGGAATTATTATAGACATAGCAAGACTAATAGCAAAAGGGGAGATTAAGAAAATTGGAAGAAGTGGAAAAAGTAATAAATTAGATAAATTATCTTTTGGAAGTTATAACAATTATTTTAAGCCGAATAGAACAGATTTTGATTGGTTAAGTAGGGATAACAAACAAGTAGATAAATATATAGACGATCCATTCTGTGGGACGGTTTTTACAGCGGGATTTTTCTATGATTTTTTAGGTGGACTCAAGAGTATAGCATGTGATATGGAAATTGAAAATGTTCCTAAAGACTTACCCATTTATATTTTCTCGGGAGATAAAGATCCCGTGGGAAAGAATGGGAAGGGTGTTCTAAAACTGGTTAAGACTTATAAAGAACATGGAATCAAGGATTTAAATTATAAACTTTATAAGAATGGAAGACATGAGATGCTTAATGAAACCAACAAGGAAGAAGTAATTGTGGATGTAATTAGATGGCTTAAGGCACATGAAAATAAATAAAAAAATAAAAGACATAGGAGACATAAGTGAAACCTCCTATATCTTTTATTTTTAGAAAATAGATAGCAAAAACTTAAATTTACTTAATAACTCCTGTAGAGTATAGTAATATTAGGCTTATAGAAATAGGAGCAATGAATTTTATTAAGAAACTATATAGTTTCTTAAATTTAAATGAATATAATTATACTGCGGGAAGGCACTCAGGAGGGATTATTATATACCTATCTTAACGCTAAATTCCACCAAATATTAGCTCTCTGTGGATGAAAATTTGGTATTTTTCTCTCAGTCTTCGTTTTACGAAATATTTTGATTTTTCGAACTTACAAATGACAATATATTAATTAAGATTTAATTAATATGGCACTAAGAATATAAAGGGAGTTGCCTACGTCATGATAAGTTTGCTTTAGCTCGACTTTGTAGCCTAGTTCAATTGCTGAATTATATAAATGACTAAGCCCTATGCCCATATCTATACGGTTAGTGTCTTTAAGCATTTTTTTAGTTAAAATATTTCTGTTTTCTAGATATAAGTCAAATTTATTATTGTTAATTGATAATTTCCAAGGTTGAGAGTTAATTGCAGAGGGAGCATCAATAAGTGATTGTATTATAGTTTCATATTGATGTTCATAAGCACCAGTAACTAGTTTGCTTTTATCAAATCGCTTTCTATTTACCACTGGTTTTAATTGAGAAGCTGGGTACCCAAAAGCAACTAAAATTATATAGCTTTGTTTATCTTTTACTTTGAATATTGTTTTAAATAATTCCTGTTTAATTGCACTGCCTAACCAACAAGTTCCAATTCCAAGCTCTGTTAGCTTAAGAACTATTTCCTCACCAATGAAGCCTATATTCTCTAAATGACCTTCCTTAATTTCGGAAGTAAAGGCTAAATAATGCGGAGCTTTAACTTTTATATATTTAGAAATAAGACCCTTAAATGTATCCGTAATTTTTTCACCATCTTCAATTAGTAATACTTCCATAGGTATATTCTCAAACAAAGGTTTAGCATCATCTATAATAGTTTTAATTTTTTGCAAATGTTCCACGGACATTTTTTTATCTTTATAATTTCTTATGGATTTTCTTGAATTTATAGCTTGTATCATAATGAATTCCTCCATTTTATCTAAATTTACGACTGTTATTTAATATTACAGCATCTAAGATGATGAACGGCTGCACAGGTGGTAATTAAACTCTAGAAAATGCTTTTTTGTTGCCGATTACAAGCACTAAGACAAAGACAGAAGTCAGAGCTATAGTTCCCCCAGGGGCACAGTTTATGTAGTAAGATATAACAAGTCCTAAAATTATGTCAATAAAGCCGAACATTATCGAGTAAAGTAGGGTATGCTTAAAACCTTTATTTAGCTGCAGTGATGTGGCTACGGGTAACGCTATCATAGAGGACATAACAAGTATTCCGAGTATTCTTAGCGATGCTGAAATAGTAGCTCCTACGAGTAGCGCAAAAATATAGTTGATCACCTTAACTTTTACACCAGAAACCTTAGCACCTTCTTCATCGAAAGTAATATATAATAATTGATTATATAAAGAAAGTAGAGTTACTATAGAAATAATACTAAGTACAAGCATTATGTATAAATCATTTTTTGTAACAGTCAGTATGCTTCCAAATAAATAAGAATTAACATTAGCACCTGCTTTACCTGTACTTACTAAAGTTATACCAACACCTACACTAAATGTAAGTAAAATTGCTAAAATCAATTCTGCATATTTTTTATAATAATCTCTTAAAAATTCAATGGATAAACCGCATAGAGCTGTAAAAACAAAAGCACAAATTATAGGGTTATATCCAAGAACTAAGCCAATAGCAACCCCAGCGAAGGAGGCGTGCGACATAGTATCTCCCATCATGGAATACCTTTTTAATACAAGAAAAACTCCTACAATTGGGAACAAAATAGAAATTAAAACTGATGCAATTAAAGCATTTTGCATAAAACCATATTCAAACATAAAGTAATGCTACCTCCTTTCTTCATTTAATTTATTTTTATAATTATGTATATTATAAAGTATTCCACTACCATTACCCATTTCAAAAATATCAGTTGAATTATCTAATGCGGCTTTTAAATTATGTTCTACAGAAACAACTGTAATACCTAGATTTTTATTTAAGCCTTTAATAATTCTATATATATCTTCCATACTTTGAATGTCTATACCAGTAGAAGGCTCATCTAAAATTAATAGCTCAGGGTCACCAATTAAACTTCTAGCAATAAAGATTTTTTGTTGCTGACCTCCAGAAAGATTTCCAATAAGCGTATGAGTATGATTTTCCATACCTACAGCTTGAAGACTTTTTAAAATTAAACTTTTATCTTTAAGCTGCAATACTTTCCTGTGGCAATTTAGCATCTCATAAACTGTTATAGGAAACTGTGCATTAAAATTTTCAACTTTTTGCGCTACATATGCGATTTTAGAAGTAAATATAATAATTTGACCACTATTAGGTTTTAATAAGTTCAATATTAATTTAACTAAAGTACTCTTGGCACTACCATTTTCGCCTAGTATTGAGACATAGCTGCCTTTTTCAATTTTAAGATTAACCTTATCTAGTATATAGGGCTTTGAATTTGTATATGTAAAACATAAATTTTTTATGTTAATCATGTAAATCCTCCTCATTAATTCTTTCAGTTAACAACTATTAATTATTACAAAATTAACTATGCAAAAGGCAATAATAATATGTACAAAAAAATAGTAGCAACAAGTAGTATACACCTAAATGCGAATAACTTGCAATAATCTCTAGTGTTATTGATAAATAAATATATTAATATTTTTCATAAAATTTATATAATTGGTAAAACTGTATAGGGCGATACTTAATTTAAAAGTATATATAATATTATTTATAATATTATTTAAGTATCTACCAATAAGAGATACATATTGATATGTATTAAGAAAGGTAGTGTTATTATGAATAAAAACGAAATCGCAGCTCATGTGATTAGTAGAGTAGCGAAAGACAGCCAAGGAGAAATTACAGCATACGAACTTGAAAATGGAGAAATAGTTTCAAAAGAACAAGCAGTACTGCTTGCAAAACAAGGAAATATAAGTGGAGTTTCTGTCTCAACTTCAAAAAAAGGTGAAGAATTTTTAAAAAGTCTACCTGATCAAGATAAATCCAATAATTTAGACAGTTTACCAGTTATAGATGATAATGATATATATTAAAGTCATTAAAAAACAGGGACATTCGTTGTCCCTGTTTTTTAATGACTTTATAAGGAAGGACAGTTAACAACTAATGCACATTAATTGATTTGTAATTTATATCCAAAAAGTTTTTCCTTGAAAAAAGGGGAAGGTGTGTTTAAATGTGTTAATATTATGTAATAAACTATATAAGCAGGGGGGTAAACAAATGGAACTACTAAACAATACATTACAGTGTATTAAACCACTAAATAAAGAAGCTATGAAAAAGGCATGGGATAGACTTGATAGTTTATCAAAACCTATAGGGAGTCTTGGTGAAATAGAAAATATTATAGCTAAGATGGCAGGAATTACTGGAGAGATACATAATAAAATTAATAAAAAGAATGTAGTTATAATGTGCAGCGATAATGGAGTGGTGGAAGAAGATGTGTCTAACTGCCCTAAAAACGTAACGGCTATAGTTACTAATAATTTCACTAAAAAAATTACAGGTGTATATGTTTTAGCAAAATTTGTTGGAAGTGAGATTACAGTTGTAGATATAGGTGTTGATGCAGACTTTAACAATCCTAAAATTATAAATAGAAAAATTGCATATGGTACCATGAACATGATGAAGGGGCCGGCAATGACTAGGGAACAAACAATCAAAGCTATAGAAGTTGGAATCGATACAGTTGATGATTTAGCACGCAAGGGGTATGATTTGTTTGGTACCGGGGAAATGGGGGTAGGAAATACTGCCACAAGTGCAGCAATTTTGAGCGTTCTTTCAGGACTTGAAGTAGATGTGTCAGTAGGTAAAGGTTCAGGAATTACACAGGAGCAATTTATTAATAAAAAGAGGGTAATTAAGAAAGCTATTGAAGTAAATAAACCAGATAAAAATGATGTTATCGATGTACTTTCAAAAGTTGGAGGATTTGACATTGCAGGACTATGTGGGTGCTTCCTGTCAGCTGCGAAGAATAGAGTACCTATTGTTATTGATGGATTTATAGCCTCAGCAGCTGCGCTATGTGCTTATAGACTAAACCCATTAGTGAAGGAATATATATTTGCATCTCACTTATCTGCGGAACCGGGGGCAGCTTTTATAATGAAGGAAATAGGATTAAAACCTATGCTGAATTTGAACATGAGACTCGGCGAAGGGTCAGGGTGTCCCCTTGCTTTTAATATAATTGAGGCGGCGCTTTTTACTATGGATAATATGGGTACATTTGAAGAGGCGACGCTTGATAGCAAAAAATATATAGATATAAGGGAGAATACCATAGGGTAAAATTTAGGTGTGAGAATTTATGAATATTTATTTATTAAGGCATGGCCAGACTGAAGAAAATAGAAAAGGTTCATATTATGGTAATTTGGATATAAGTCTAAATGAAATTGGGATAACTCAAGGCAATAAGGCTAAAGATTTCTTTGATGACATAAAATTAGATAGAGTATATGTTAGTGACAAAAAAAGAACTTTAGAAATGGCAAAATTAGTTTTAGGACAACAGGAAATTGTAGTTATACAAGATAGTAGAATAAATGAAACTGATTTTGGAGATTTTGAAGGGAAAACATACGAGGAAATTAAAGTTTCATATCCTAAAGAGTGTATTTCTTGGCAAAATAATTGGAAGGAATTTGTACCTCCGAGTGGTGAAAGTTATATTAAACTATGTGAAAGAGTTAAGAACTTTATGGAGCATATTAAAAAGCTGGAATGTGATAATATTTTAATCTGCGCTCATTCGGGAGCCATAAGAGCTATATATTGTTATATTATGAATGAAAATATAGATTTGTTTTGGAAATTTGGTTGTAAAAATGGGGATATAAGCGTTATAAAATATGAATATGGTAATTTATATATTGATGCCATTATTCATAATGCATAGTTAGGAAATTGATCTGAGGTATATTTGTTTCTTGCGGATTACCTTTAAAATTAAAATAAAAATTACTATTTAGGAAAGAGGTGAGCTTTGCAAGGATACGTCTTTGCGAGCAAATAAAATGAGAGAATATTTAAATGACTTTTTACTGTTTTTCCAATTTTTTACACGAATACCTATAAATAAAAGTTTAAACTGTGACAAAGAAAACTTTAGGCGTGGATCCATATTTTTCCCCATGGTAGGATTATTTATAGGGATTGTCCAGTGGATAATTTATTATATATTAATAAAAGTGCTACCGGTAAATATTACAGCAATATTTGTAGTTATTATACCAATAGTTATTACTGGAGGATTACATGTAGATGGACTTGGAGATACCTGTGATGGTTTCTTTTCGTTTAAAGGTGATAAATATAAAATAATAGAAATTATGAAGGATAGCACAGTAGGAACTTACGCTACTATTGCTATAGTATTTGATATGTTAGCACGATATGCAGCGGTCTGCACTATCATAGGAATGAATCTACCACTCATATTAATTGCAACGCCAATAATTGCAAGATTTACCGTTGTTTTTATATCTTTTATTGGGAAAAATGCTAAAGAAACAGGCTCAGGCAATATATTTATTGGAAATATTGACATTACAAGGGTGGTAATTTCAGGTATTATAACTATTGCATTTGGAACTTTATTAATAGGATTTAATAAAAGTATTATATTGATAGTTTCAGCGTTACTTTTAAGTTATTTCTTTAATAAGTTTTGCGAGAGTAAAATTACAGGACTTACGGGAGATAGCTTGGGAGCCAATAATGAATTAGTTGAAATTCTAACTATGATTTTATTTATAGCAATAAATTAAGCTAAATATAGCAATAAATTAAGCTAAATAGGGACGGTTAACAATTATTTATCTTCTTTTTGGTACAAGTTGTTTATGAAAACTTGTACCTTTTTATCGTTGAATTAATTTATTGAACGATTATTTTAATTATTTTTATATTATATATTAGTGAAATGTTTTATTTTGAATGCTTGTCCAAGTTTATTAAATATAAATACATATATCGTATTTTAAATTTTTTTATTTACTACAAGAGATTAATAAATTATTACTAAGCATAACATTTAATAAAATCCATGATAATATTCTCGTATTTTTCTTCTGTTCCAATTAATTCGATGCCAATAGTGCTTAAGCTAGATACTCTAGCCTGTGTAATGTTTCCAAGAGTGCTGGATATATCGCTAGATTTAAAATTACAGAGGCTCCTCATTAGGACAACTGTTAACGCTTTTGCTCGTACAAGATTTCTACTGTACTTCATATAAAGATGAGTCTTTGATACATTCATCTTTGACGCTATAAATTCTATTATATCTTCTGGCTTAAAGTTTCTTACAAGTATCTTTCGTTCAAATTTATACTCTGTTTTTTCATCTTTAAATTCTATTTCTTGTTTTAATTTTTCTCTGTTACAGCGAAAGACAAGATTATAGTAATTTTTTCTTGCACTTTTTAGGTTATTACCAAAAGAACTCATAATAAATCTATAATCAACTAATTTAAAAGAATCATGCCTTTTTCCTAAAAATATGGCTAGACTAGAAAAAGCATATTTTTCAGGACAATTTTTATATTCATCTATATCCGTAGGATTATTGTGTATATATAGAGATAAAGTCTTCAAATATCGTTCATTATTAACTATTTTACCCTTAAACCTATCTTTAAAAAGATGTCCTTCCCTTTTATATTTTTTATTAAAGTACATTGCATAAGAAAAATTTATTCCATGCATTACTTTTGATATATCAGTACCATTAGCATCAATCATTAAATGTGAATGGTTATCCATAAGACAGTAACCGTAGATTTTAAAATTATAGAGAGATTTATACTTCTTTACAAGTGATAAATACTTATTCTTATCCTCATTATCCTTGAATAAATTTATTTCGCTTATACTTTTGCACATAATATGAAATATCGAGTCATCTGTTTTTTCTCTTGCTTTTCGTGGCATTTAAATCACCTTTCCTCATAGAGTTTTATTTGAATTATTGCCTATAAATCGGGACGATATTCATAGGCATAATCTTAAGCTAATATATAAATGATTTAAATAGTTGCTAACCGTCCCTAATTATTTTTTTATTTATTAAATTTAAGTTTACACTCTAAATATTGACAGTAAGGCTTAAATATAATATTATTAGAATTAATAGTAAAATTGAATATAATTTTAGGTGCCTTGAAATAGGTGAAAAGGGAATGTGGTTTAAATCCACAGCAGCCCCCGCTACTGTAATTGATGAAAAACTTTTAAATGCCACTTCGTAAATTAAAAATGAGGAGGGATAATTAAAGGAAGAATCAAAAGCCAGGAGACCTGCCTAAATGATGTTAACAAGCTTTCGGAGGGAAAGAACTATTTAATTATGGATTAATTAAAAAGTAGTCGCTATCGCATGCGTACTATTTTTTTTGTTTTAAAAAGCATTATATGTAAATGTTATGAGGAATTTAGGAAAATATTTAGTAAGGTGGATGAACGAAATGAAGAAGGCAATTTTAATTGTAAGTTTTGGAACAACACATGAAGATGCAAGAAAAGTAACTATCGATGCAATAGAAGAAAAAATAAGACATACTTTTGAAGGGTATGATATAAGAAGAGCATTTACTTCACATATTATTCTTAGAGTGCTTAAAAATAGGGATAATATTCATGTAGATACTCCAGAAGAAGCTTTGGAAAAGTTAAAGACCGAAGGATATAATGAGGTAATTGTTCAGCCTTTGCATGTTATTCCTGGAGTAGAATTTGATTATATAAATAATGTAGTTAATAGATATAAAGAATTTAAAACATTTGAGAATATAGTAATAGGAAGACCGCTTATATGTTTTAAGGGAGAAGAATTAGGCGTGCCAGATGATTACTCAATAATGGTAGACGCTCTCTCAAAGCAATTGCAACCAGAGGATACAGTAATTTTGATGGGTCATGGTACAAACCATATTGCAAATGCAGTATATTGCTGTTTTGAAAGCGTTTTAAGGGATAGAGGATTTAACAATGTTCATGTAGCAACCGTGGAAGGGTATCCAACTTTGGATAGAGTAATACCTAATGTTGCTGCTCAGGGTATTAGCGAAGTCACTTTAATGCCACTACTGCTCGTAGCGGGGGATCATGCCAAGAATGACATGGCGGGAGACACCGAAGACTCCTGGAAGAGTATTTTAGAGGCAAAAGGGTTTAAAGTTAAAATTTATCTGCATGGGTTAGGAGAAAATAGTGACGTTCAAGATATATATATACAGCATATTAATGATGTAATTAATGAAAAGTTTAAGAATGTAGGGAAAACACATAAGGGAAATTAAAATTCTGCGTAAGTTACAAGTAGAAAGGAAGGTATTCAATGATACATGGTGGAGATGTTTATACTAATGGATTACTTGAGGGTCGAGAATTAATAGATTACAGTTCTAATATTAATCCATTAGGGGTTCCGAGTAGCTTCACTGATAACATTAGTGAAGCAGTAGATGCTTTAACAAGATATCCAGATATTCAATATAGGGAGGTGTTGAAAGGATTAAAAGAATATATTAATTGCCCAAAAGAGTATTTTGTTTTAGGAAATGGGGCTGCAGAAATAATTGACTTAGTTATAGCTTGTCATAAAAGTTTACTAATTGTGGTGCCATCGTTTGTAGAGTACGAAATTGATGCTAAAAAGTGGAATTGTAGTATAGAGTATTCTTACTTAAAAGAGAAGATTAATGAGAATACCTTATTAAAGCATGAATATGCTGAACTTTCCTATGATTATGAGGATATTCTTAATAAATTACAGAGTGTAGAAGGTGTGGTTTTAGGTAATCCAAATAATCCCAATGGCAATATCATAAATAAGGCTGAGTTTCAACAAATTCTTGAATATTGTGAGCGTAATGACAAAGTCATAATAATAGATGAGGCTTTTATAGAATTTACTGGAGATTCACAGCATAGTTTCAGTGAAAAAGTTAAAACATACAAATGTTTATTTATAATAAGAGCATTAACCAAATTTTTTGCGATGCCTGGTATAAGATTTGGGTATGGAATAAGTAGTAACGTAGACTTATTAAAAAAAATTAAAGAAAAACAAAACCCCTGGAACATAAACTGTTTTGCAGAAGTCGCTGCACTCCATGTGTTAAAAGATAATGTTTATATTGAAAAAAGCAAAGAGTGGATAAGTGGCGAAAGGCCTAGGTTTATAAGATCACTTGAAAATATTTCATTTATAAATAAAGTCTATTTAACCTATGGAAATTATGTATTATGCAAATTAAAAGGATTAGACGCAGAGACACTTTATAAACTATGTATAGCTCAAGGATTTGTTATAAGAAAAGCAGACAATTTTAGAGGACTAGATAAACAATATGTAAGGCTTGCTATTAAGGATAATGATAGGAATGGAAAAGTGATTCAGTGTTTGAAAAACTTAGAATTGATAGTGAAAACATTGGGGACAGTTAACAACTAATTGCACGTTAGAGGACAGTCCGCAAAAGGATGTGAATATAAATGAAGAGTATAGTCATAGCTTCGAATTCAAGTGGTGGTGGTAAAACCACAGTAACACTCGGAATTATGAAAGCGTTTAAAAATAGGGGATTTGAGATACAAGGGTATAAAGTAGGACCTGATTATATAGACTCAGCTTTTCATACAAAGATAACCGGTAAAGATTCTAGAAATTTGGATTTATATCTTATGGGGGAGGCGGGAGTTAAGGCTAGTTTTTCTAGAGGATGCGGAGACTTGGGAGTAGTTGAAGGCGTAATGGGTTTATATGATGGAAAAGGCATAGATACATCCTATTCTACGTATCACGTGTCAAAGGTTTTAGATTTGCCTATCATACTTGTATTGTCTCCAAAGGCTCAGGTAGCAACCCTTTGTGCAGAAATTAATGGAATAGCGAATTTCAAAGACTCGAATATAAAGGGCATAATACTAAACAACATAACAGAAAATTATTATAAGCTACTTAAGGCAGCAATTAAAGAAAACTGTAACTTGAAGGTGTTAGGCTATCTTCCAAAAGATGAACGATTAAGCTTGGAAAGTAGGCACTTAGGGCTAATTCAAAGCAGTGAATTAGAGGATCTAGATGAGAAAATTGAAATCTGTGCCAAGTTATTAGAAAAGCATTTGGATATGGATCTATTATTAGAACAATTTAAAGAAAGTGAAAGGTATGTAGATGATTTCCATGTGGAGAATAAGGGGAAAAGGATAGCTGTAGCTTATGACAAGGCCTTTAGTTTTTATTATAAAGAAAACTTAGAGCTTCTAGAGGAAATGGGACAAGTTATATATTTTAGTCCAATTAAAGATAAGAAGATACCTAGCAATATTGATTTTCTTTATATAGGTGGAGGGTACCCTGAGGTTTTTATAAAGGAGCTATCTGAAAATACATCAATGCTTGGCAGTATAAAAAAAGCTCTTGATAATGGGCTGCACTGTTATGCTGAATGTGGAGGATTAATGTACCTTACTGAGGGAGAAAAACTGCAAGGCAAAGAAGAAATATCACATAATACCGTTGGCTTTTTTAAGGGGTATTACACCTTAACAAAAAAACTTCAGAACTTTGGGTATGCAGAAATAAAGGTAGAGGTAGAAAATAAGATTTTATCACAAAATATGAGTATAAACTGTCATGAGTTTCATAAATCTTTTGTTAATTTATCTGAAGAAAAGGTATTTAAGCTTTCTAAAGAAGGTTATGATGGAAACAAGAAAAATTGGCAATGTGGATATGTTAAAAAAAATACTATAGCAGCTTATGGACATGTGCATTTTTTTGGAAACTTACAATGGTTTAACGAGATTTTCAAATAGGTTAATTAGTTATTAACCGTCCCTACCTATTGCCTACTTATTGGAACACTTATTTAAATTAAAAGAAAAGGAGATTAAAATATGGATTATATAAAGATTCCTATGGATATAGAAAAAAAAAGCTTTGAAATTATTGGAGAAGAAATGGGAGAAAATAAATTTTCTAGCAGAGAGCTTTCAATAATTAAAAGAGTAATACATACTACAGCAGATTTCGATTATAAAAACATAGTTTATATTAGGGATGGAGCAATAGACGCGGCTGTAGAGTTACTTAAAAAAGGAGCTACCATTTATACTGATACAAAAATGGCGCTGGCAGGTATAAACAAAAAAGCTCTTAAAGATTTAAATTGTAAGGCTTTATGCTATGTAAGCGATGAAAAAGTGGCAGAGATAGCAAAAGCGCGTCACATAACTCGATCTATGGCAGCAGTTGAAAAAGCGGTAGATGATGGAGTAGAATTTTTCATATTTGGTAATGCACCTACAGCTTTGTTTAGATTAAAGGAATTAATCCAGGAAGGAAAGTGTAATGCTAAATTTATATTGGCAGCACCTATAGGTTTTGTTGGAGCAGCAGAATCTAAGAAAGAAATTGAAAAATTAGATCTTCCAATGATAACAGTGCGAGGAAGAAAAGGTGGAAGCACAGTTGCTGCATCTATTTTAAATGCACTGATGTACATGATAGTAGATAGAAGTTAGTAATCTACTGGAGTTTCATAGTTATTAGGCATTTTGAAATAAATGTTAGGTATCTTTAAATGAATAAGAAACTTAACAGGGGGTACATAATAATGCTGAATTTATATGTTAATAGTAATGGTAAAAAACTTAGATGCGGATATACCACTGGATCTTGCGCTGCTGGGGCCGCAAAAGCTGCCACGCAAATCTTATTTTATGATACTGAAATAGACGAAATAAGAATAGACACCCCAAAGGGTATAGAATTATTACTTCCAATATATAAGGTAGTAAAAGGAGAAAATTTTGCTGAGTGTTGTATTATAAAGGATGGGGGAGATGACCCTGATGCAACCAATGGTATGGAAATATGGGCAAGGGCTGATAAAGCAGAGTCAGGATATACTCTAAAAGGTGGAAAAGGCGTTGGAGTAGTTAGAGGGGAAGGATTGTACGTACCTAAAGGGGAATGGGCAATAAACCCGATACCTAGAAAAATGATAGAAAAAGAAGTGAAACAGGTACTTCCCAAGGCCTCTGGGATTATAATAACTGTATTTGTACCTAAAGGGGAAGAAGTAGCTAAAAAAACATTTAATCCTAGACTTGGCATTGAAGGTGGTGTATCAATACTCGGAACTACAGGTATTGTAACGCCGATGTCAGAGGAAGCTCTCACACAATCTATACATATAGAAATATGTCAAAAAGTAGCTGCGGGGCATAAAAATCTCACCTTGGTTTTTGGAAATATGGGAGAGGATATGGCGACGCAGGTAGGCCTTGAAACTGACAATATAGTAATGATTTCAAACTTTATAGGATTTGCACTAAACAGTTGTATGGAAAAAGAAGTAGAAAGTGTAATTTTAGTAGGACATATAGGAAAGGTAAGTAAAATTGCAGCAGGATGTTTTCAAACTCACAGTAGAGTATGTGATGTGAGGCTTGAGGTAATAGCTTTAGAACTGGCCTTGGTTGGAGCGCCTACGCAGCTTATTACACAGGTGTATAAGGAAAAAACTACTGAAGGAGCAATAAAGCTAGTAGGTGAAGAATATAAGGATATATATGGAAATATTGCAAAAAAGGTAAAGCGAAAATTATTCCAGTATACTTATGAAACAATTCCGGCAGAGGTTATTATGTTTTCTATGGATAAGGGAATTCTGTGTGACACCAGGAAAAAAGTAGGGACGGTTAACAACTAATGCAAAGGACAAAGAAGTAGGGACAGTTAACAACTAATGAATAAATAATAAATAAAAAACTAAATATTGAAAGGTAGCAGGGTATATGGTTTATATAGTGGGTATTGGGCCTGGAAGCCCTAAATATATTATTCCTTTGGCAGTAGAGACTATGGGGAATGTTGATGTAATCATAGGCTTTGAAAGAGCTACAATGAGTATACCTAAGCTTAATGTCAAAAAGATAGTAGTGAAAACATTAAAGGATATTATGGAGTATATAACAAGAAACATAGAGAAAGATATCGCAATAATAGCATCTGGTGATCCGTGTTTTTATGGTATAACAAATTATATAAAGAATAATTTTAAAGGCGAAATAGAAATAATACCTGGTATAAGTTCTTTTCAATACTTAATGTGTAAGCTCCAAAAACCGTGGCAAAATGCTTATTTAGGAAGTATGCATGGAAGACGAGAAGAATTCATAAAAGTTGTGAGGGAACACGAGATATCTGTGTGGCTTACGGATAAAAGTAATTCGCCACAAGCACTATGTACAAAACTCTATGAAAATAATATTAAAGCAACAGCATATGTTGGGGAAGAATTATCATACGAGGATGAAAGAATAATAAAAGGTACAGTGGAAGAAATTAAGGGGAAAACTTTTGACGACCTTAGTGTGGTTGTTATTGAAAATTTAAATTAAGTAAGGCACATAAAGATAAACAATAATATCGATTTGTTTGTGATTACTTGGATATGGAGGATTAAACATGGCAAAATTATATGGTGTAGGGGTAGGACCTGGAGATAAGGAATTACTTACAATAAAAGCAATAAAAACTATTGGGAAATGTGATGTAATAGTAGTGCCTAGTGCTATGAATGGAGGCAAAAGTATAGCACATGAAATAGCAGAAGAATATATAAGCAAGGACTCTGAGGTGCTAGTTAAGCATTTTCCGATGGGGGGAGAAGAGCAGGAATCTAAAATATATGAAGCATTTAAAGCTGTTGAAGAAAAGCTAAAAGCTGGAAAAGATGTGGCTTTTTTAACTATAGGAGACCCGTTTGTATATAGTACATACATATATCTTTTAAATTATATAAAGGAAAGCGGATATGAAGTTGAAACAGTTCCAGGCATAACATCATTTTGTGCTTGTGCGAGTATTGCAAATGAGTATTTAGTAATTGGTAATGAGCCTCTTTTAATACTTCCAGCATCTAGGCTCGATACTATAAAGGATGAAAAATTCTTAGTAATTATGAAGGTTTATAAAGTAGAAGAAGAAGTAATAAATCATCTAGAAGCAAAGGGATATAGCTATGTATATGTTAAAAAAGCAGGTAGGGAAGGGCAAGAAGTTCTAAGAAGCCGTGCGGATATATTAAAAAATAAAGAGTACATGAGTTTAATAATTGCTAAGAAGTAATAAGGTAGGGATAGGTAATAACTAATTAAGGTGGGACAGTTAACAACTATATCATAATAATTAATAAGGGATAGGTGGATTTTATGGTTTATTTTATAGGTGCAGGGCCAGGAGATGTGGATTTAATAACAGTTAAGGGAAGAAATATATTATCTAGTGCAGATGTAGTTATATATGCGGGATCGCTTGTGAGTGCTGAGCATATGACTTTCTGTAAGGAAGATGCAGTAATTCATAATTCTGCTTCCATGACACTCGAAGAAGTTATCGAAGTTATGAGAAAGGCACACATTGAAAATAAAAATGTAGTAAGACTGCATACTGGAGACCCAGCTATATACGGAGCTATAAAAGAACAAATGGACGAGCTTGATAAACTAAATATAGGTTATTCAATAGTACCAGGAGTAAGCTCCTTTTCAGCAGCAGCTTCTGTTATAAAAAAAGAATTTACGCTTCCAAGTGTAACTCAAACTTTAATTTTAACAAGAGTAGAGGGCAGAACCCCAGTACCTGAAACAGAGGATTTAGAAAGGCTTGCATCGGTTGGAGCATCTATGGCTATTTTTCTATCTATAAGTATGATAGACAAAGTAGTTGCAAAGCTTAAAGCAGGTTACGGAAGAAATGTTCCAATAGCTGTGATTGAAAGAGCTACTTGGTCAGATGAAAGAGCTATTATTGGAACTTTAGATGATATAGCAGAGAAGGTAAAAATAGCTAAAATAACAAAATGTGCTCAAATTCTTGTAGGCGATTTTATAGATTGTGAATATGAAAAGAGCCTTTTGTATGACAAGACATTTACACATATGTTTAGAGAAGGAAAAAAATAAATAGCGAAGGGGACGATGAATTGGGAAAATTATATGTAATAGGAATAGGACCAGGTGGACTTTCTCATATGACAATAAGAGCAATGGAAGCCATTAAAGAGAGTGATATAGTTGTAGGGTATAACAAATATATAGATATGATAAAACCATTATTACAAGGCAAGGAAGTATTCTCTACAGGTATGAAGGGAGAAGAAGAGAGATGCAAAAGGGCATTAGAGCTTTGCCACGGCAAGATAGTTAGTGTAATAAGTACTGGTGATGCTGGAATTTACGGAATGGCAGGATTAATTCTTCAGCTTCGAATAGACGAGGAGGTTGAGGTTATTCCAGGAGTTACAGCATCGTCAGCAGCAGCTTCAGTACTAGGAGCACCTTTAATGCATGACAATTGTAATATCAGCTTAAGCGATTTAATGACTCCATATGAATTAATTACAAAAAGAGTAAGGTTAGCCGCAGAAGGCGATTTCATAATTTCATTATACAATCCTAAAAGTAAGGGTAGACCTCATTATTTAAGAGAAAGTATAAATGCAATAAGAAAATATCGAGCAGGAACTGTACCAATAGCTGTAGTTAAAAATGCGCTTAGAGATGGACAAGAAGTAAGTATATCTACATTAGATACCTTTGACGAAAACATAGTTGATATGCTTTCAATTGTTATAATTGGTAACAGCCAAAGTTATGTAAAAGATGGTAAGTTTATAACGCCAAGAGGGTATAAGGTTTAAAGAAATTGAGGGACAGTTAACAGCAGCTCCGTAGGAGATAATTTAAGTTTCTAGCAACTAATAAACAACACAAAGTTGTTAACCGTCCCCAACTATTTTAGGATGTGAATAAAAATGATAGGTTTAATTGTAGGTACTTCAGAGGGGAAAAATATTCTCTCAGGATTGAATGAGTTTACAGAGGATATTTTCATTTCAACAGCTACTGCTTATGGCGCAGATCTTTTGAAAGATTATAAATATAAAATTTTCAATGAAAAACCATTAAACCTTTCAGGGTTGATGAAAGTCATACGATTACATGATATAAAAATATTAATTGATGCATCTCACCCCTATGCTCTAGAAATTACTGAAAATGCAATGGAAGCATGTAAAATCTATGGAGTACAATATGTTAGATATGAGAGGCCATCAGTTATTGAAAAGTTTAAGGAAAATAAAAACGTTATTGTGGTGGAAGATTATGATAGTCTCTATAAACAGCTTACAAAAGTAGAGGGAAATATTTTAAATACCACAGGTAGCAGAAATATAGACAAAATTCTAAGCTTTAATTTAAATAATAGGATAATACATAGAGTTTTACCTTCTGTTAAGGTTCTAGAAGAGATTTTAGAATTAGGAATAAGAGTTGAGGATATAGTGGCAATGAAGGGTCCTGTAGGCTATGAATTAAATTGTGGCTTTATTAAAGAATATAAGGCTAAAGCAATACTAATGAAGGATAGCGGAGTTCAAGGTGGAACTGAAGGCAAAATAAAAGCAGCTATAGATAATAATATACCAGCGTTTATAATAGGAAGAAAACCAATGGAATATTCAGAGGTGTTTTATAGTGAAATAGAACTTATAAAATATATATCGGATTTAACAATGTGAAAATTAGTTTATACAAACCCCTTTAGTTTAACATTAACTAAAGGGGTTTATAATTATGTATTATTTTAATTAGTGATTAACTGTCCCCCATATCTGCATACATTTATAGCCATTTGGACAAACTAATAAAAGTAATATAAATGATTGTGGATGTATCACTATTGATACACATATATTATAGTGATATAATAATGATATTATATAATGTAGGAGGATTTAATTTGAATAAAATAGCGTTGATTACAGACACTACAAGCGATTTAAGTAAAGAAACAATAGAGAAATATAATATAAATGTATTACCCTTTAGGATTATCTATTCTGATAGAGAATATTTGGATAATGTAGATATTACGCCACAAGAAGTTTATGATAATATGAAAAAAGAAGTACCTACATCATCTTTGCCATCAATGAAGGATATGGAAGAACTGTTTTTGAAATTAGAAGAAGAAGGATACACTCACGTTATAGCAATAACTTTATCTACTGGGTTATCAGGTATATTTAATGCTGTGAAGCTTACAAGTGAAAATCATCCAAGTATTATTACTCATGTATGTGATTCACAATCTATAGCCCTGGGCGAGGGATTAATAGTAACGGAATGTGGAAAGCTGATACAAGAAGGAAAGAGTTTTGAAGAAATTGTTGAAGCTATTCCATCTATTAAAAAAAGAATCCATCTATATTTTGTAGTAGGGACTCTAGAGTACTTAAAAAAAGGTGGAAGAATAGGGAAAGTTGCAGGCACAATAGCTGAGCTTTTAAACATTAAACCTATAATCTCGTTTGATGATGACGGTAAGTATTGTACATGTGAAAAGGTAAGGGGTAGAAAGCAATCTCTTAATAAGCTTGTAGAACTTACAAACAATATTTTAGATAAAAAGAAGTGTAAGGTGTATCTATTGCACGGTGATGCATTAGAAGAGTCTAAAAAAGTAATGGAAAGTATAAGTCTCCATCCAAATGCTATTTCTGTAGAATTCGGAGGATGTATAAGCCCTGTATCAGGGGTTCATAGTGGACCAGGTTTGGTAGGAATGGTTTGTATAGAGGAACCTTAAATAAAAATGGATGATATAGTGAATAAAGATAGTGAGATAAACATTAGGGCGCAGGAAAAGAAGTTGTACGTTGAATACAAGAAAAAACTTTTAGAACTCCGAAAAGTTAAAAAGGAAAAAGAAGCAGTGGGTCAGGTATTCACAAAAGGGTTACTGCCTTTGTACGTACTATACATTCTAAGTTTAGGCGAAACTAATGGAAACGATATATCTCATAAAATTGGTGATAGAACAAATGGTCTTTGGATTCCTAGTACAGGCGGCATATATCCTCTTTTAAAAAAAATAGAAAAAGAAAAATTGGTTATTGGGGAATGGAGTAATTCTAAGAAAGCACAGAAAATTTATAAAATCACGGTGGAAGGTAGAAGGCAGCTAGAAAATAAAAAATACCTACTACAAGATAAAATAGAAGAGGCTTTAGAGGTATTTAAAATAATTTATAGTGATTTATATAATTAAATCATCTTCTGCGAAGCTGCAATATCAACGACTTCAGAAGGAGAGTTAGAATTTCATTGAAGTTTTCTTTTTTGCTGTGGTAGCTACCCCAACTTATAGAAGTTGGGGGACTATCCTTCTGAAATGTCGTTAAATATTATAACAAAAGAAGCTGCAGGTGAACTCACCCAAGGGGTGTACTCACCCAAAGGGTGTACTATCACTTGCAGCTTCTTTTGAATTCCACTAATTTAAAGCTTAAGCTTTAAGTCTCCTTCACTAATCCAACCTTTCTTCCTCATAATCTCTGAGAAGAGTATCGTTAAAATAGCAGGGGCTATAAAGTGTAGAAGTAATATTTTTAAAACTATCACTGAAGTAGGTTGGCTACCCTGCATAGCGGCAAGGGTTCCAAATTGACCTACAAGACCACTAGTTCCCATACCTGCACCTAGAGAATTATTTTTCATAGAGAAAATGGTAGTAGAAAGAGGTCCAAGTATTGCACCGGCAAGCGTTGGAGGTATCCAAACTTGAGGACGTCTTATTATGTTAGGTACTTGTAGCATAGAGGTACCTAGTCCTTGAGATACTAGACCACTTATCTTATTTTCTCTATAACTAGAAACAGCAAAACCTATCATTTGAGCACTGCAACCAACAGTGGCAGCACCTGCTGCAAGGCCAGACATTTTTAGCGAAATTGCTATGGCGGCACTACTAATTGGAGCAGTAAGCGCTAAACCCATTAAAGTAGATACAGCAATACCCATTGGAATTGGCATAAGAGTTGTAGCAGAATTTATGACTGCACCAAAATCCGTCATAAGAACTGAGATATAAGGGCCAACAAACTTACCTGCTATACTTCCAGTAACAATAGTAACAATTGGAACTATAACAATGTCAATCTTAGTCTTTCCACTCGCAAAGTTGCCAAGCTCTGCACCTATTACTGCAGCAATGAAAGCCCCTACTGGGCCACCACCCATATACATATATCCAAAGGCACCAGTAGCAGCGCAGGAAAACATAGTAAGTGGGGTAACCTTTAAGCCCCAAGCTATAGCTACACCAATGGCTGCGCCAACTACAGGTGATTTAGCTGAAATAATTTCTGCAAATTCTTCAAGAAAGATTAGGCCAGGAACTTTTGATAATTGACTTAGTATTAGTCCAATGATTAATGAAGCAAATAGACCTAATGCCATTGCACTTAAGGCATCTAAGAAATATCGTTTAAGACCTTTTTTTACAACAGTTTTAAATTTTTCCATGAGGTTTCCTCCTAATAAAATAAATACGTTGCTAAGTTATGAATATAAAGGATGTTTATAATATTATGTACATTAACTGGTATTTAACTCGCTATATATGTATACACTGGTGTATATACATATATAGCTGACAACATTATAACATCTTATTATAAACACATCAATAAGATATACGAAAAAAATAACAAGTCAAATATACTAGTATATTTGACTTGTTATTTTTGAATGTGCAAACACACATAAAAAAACATAAAGCACCAGGAAGATTTCCTAGCACTTTATGTATTAAATCATACTATTAATAATCTTTGAGTTGTGTCAATTATAAGTAATGAATGTAATAACTAGTCTTCGCGTAAATCTAAATAAGAACTACCATCTAGAGGAATTAGAGCTTGAAGGCCTGGATGATCGTTAGCTAGGCCTACAGCATAAACAGTGTAAAAACGCTGAGGTTTTAGATTTATATTAGGAACGTATAAAGCAATAGTTTTGGTGCCAGTAGGTCTAACTTCTAAAGTATAAGTTCCAACAGGAACTTCTATATAATCAGTAAATTGTTTGTAATTAATATTTTTAAATAGAATTTTACCGTCTGGTAATGCAACATCTACAGCACCAAGATTAGGTGATAAATGGGCAAATTTAATATAAGCATTGTTACTAGGGTTAATAACTTTAGGCTCTGGAACAGGTAGTAACTCAATGTTAGGTAATAGACCAATAACTGCAACTGTGTAAATTTTTTCAGGCGGAACAAAAATATTTTTATTAAGTATAGGTGTAGTTTTAGTACCAGCAGCATACAATTTTACAGTGTAATTACCAGTCATAACCTCTATATAATCTGTAAAAGCACCATAAGTAAGTTTTTTAAATTTTAACATGTCATTAATATATACATCAACAGCTGGGGATTTAGGTGAAGCATGAAGAATCCTAAAATATGAATTCTTAGGGTTAACTCTATATAGCGAATAAGGATTAGTATAATTTTTTGGACAATAGAACATAAAAGGCTCCCTTCAAATATTTCTACTGTACTAACATATGAAGAACAATCCTAGAAGGTTACTGAATTTAGTTGTAAATCAACTATCACATGGTAAAACTCATATTTCTGAAGGAATCTGTTGAATAAATAGTCAAATAATAAATCTCGGAGAATTAACATCCTCCGGGATTTATTGTTGTTGGTAATTATGTAGAAATTTTCAAACAAAACTTAGAAATTGTAAGGGTTTCTAAGCTTTGTTTCATACTAAGGATATTTGCAATTTAAAGAAAAATCGATTATTTTATACTTCCAGCTGCAATAGATTTTATAATTTGTTTTTGTGCTAAAAAATAAAATATTATAACTGGAATAATTGCTAAGGTTAGCCCCGCAAGAGCTAAATTCCACTGTTTGGTATATTCACCAAAGAAAAAGAAAGTTCTTAATGGTAATGTTTGTGTTTCTGGTCTATTAATAACTAGGGATGGCAACAGAAAATCATTCCAAATCCAAACTGTATTTAAGATAGAAACCGTAACGGTTATTGGTTTTAATAAAGGAAATATTATATACCAAAAGGTTTGAAATTTGTTGCAACCATCTAACATGGAAGCCTCATCTAACTCCTTGGGGATTCCTTTTACAAAACCATGATACAGGAATATGGATAAGGCTGATCCAAAGCCAAGATACATAAATATGAGCCCACCCATATTCAATAGTTTAAATTTACCCATAATTCTAACTAGTGGCAACATGATTGCTTGAAAAGGTATTAACATGGATGAAATAAATAACAAAAGAATAGCGTTGCTAAGTTTTGTTTTTGTTCGCTCTAACATCCAGCCTGCCATTGAAGCGAATATTGCAATAATAATAACACCAGATATTGTTATTGTTAAAGAGTTAGTAATTGCATTTAAATAGTTTAACCTATCAAATGCTTCCTTATAATTATTTAAAGTGAATATTTTAGGAAAGGACAATACACTTGCAAATAATTCTTTTTTTGTTTTAAGGGAATTGATAATAATAATATAAAAAGGTGATAAAAATAATGCGCCTAAGGCAATACCAACAACTCCTAGAGCTAGTTTACCTACATTTAATTTTTTAGCTTTTTTTATCATGCTTCCACCTCATTTTTCTTAGAAAGATATACCTGTGTTAAAGTAACCGCACCAACTATTAGTAGAAATATAACAGCCTTTGCTTGTGCTACGCCCATTTGATTAAATTTAAATGCTGTGTTGTAAATGTTCATAGCGAGCATCTGTGTTGAATTTGCAGGCCCACCTGCAGTTAAGGATAAATTTTGGTCATAAAGCTTAAAGGAATTAGATAAAGTTAAAAATAAACTTACAGTAAAGGCAGGTCCTACTAGAGGGAATGTAATATTCTTTATTCTCTGCCATGCATTTGCACCATCAATCTCAGCTGCTTCCGTAAGTTCTGGTGGTATGTTTTGAAGAGCAGCTACATAAATAACCATCAAATATCCTGACATTTGCCATGACATTAATATTACTAATCCATAAAATCCAGTAGTCCCATCCGATAACCATCCAAGTAGCCATTGCTGATGAAAAATAGTTCCAAGTCCAGCGAAAACTTGTGTAAAAACAAACTGCCAAATAAATCCAAGTATAAGCCCTCCTATCAAGTTAGGCATAAAAAATATAGTTCTAAGTAAATTATTACCTTTCATTCCAGTTGTTACAAGTAAAGCGAGACCAAACCCAATACAATTTATTACAACAACTGAAACTATAGTAAATTTAGCTGTAAATAAGAATGAAGTAAGAAAAGTCTCATCCTTAAATGCAGAGACGTAGTTTGCAAATCCAATCCAACTTATATCGGATGCAATTCCATTCCAGTCTGTAAAAGAATAGTAAACTCCAAAAAGCAATGGTATGATCATAACTATAGTGAATATAGCTAAAAGTGGACCTACAAACATCCAAAATGACGCATTATTTTTTTTCATTACATTATCTCCTTTCGTATATTCGTTCCGATATTAATAAAATCCTGGAAGAGATTTGAACTTTCCCAGGATTTTGAAATCTTAAATCATATTCATTATTTTTTTCTTGCTGCTGACCATGTTGTTTTCATGTCATCTACTAATTTATCCCATGTGATGGTACCAGCAGTATATTTTTGAACATCTGTTCCGAATTTTTCCATTCCCCAACCTGTGGGATATCCCATAAATACCCATGGCATTGTTTTTCCTTCCTTTACGTATCTAAGTACTTCTTTACCTAGTGCATCTGTTGGTTGTAAGTTTTCACCGTCATAACCTTTGAAAGCTGGTATAAACTTAAAGTCTTTAATGATCATTTCTTTACCTCTGTCTGAAGTATATAACCAGTTTAAGAAGTCGGCAGCAGCTTTTTTAGCTCCATCATCTTTTGAACTGTTAATAGCCCAATACATAGGTACTCCGACTGGGATACAACCTTCTTTAACGCCATCTAAAGGCATTGGCAATATACCAATATTTTTGGATAATTCTGGATCGATGCCGTCGATTGATCCAAAAGCCCAGTTTCCTTGTTGAATTATTGCTACTTTACCCATAGAGAACATTTTTTCAACTTGAGTAGAATAATCCACGCTATTAATTGATTTATTAGTACCATCTGGCTTATACGCATATTCAATTTGAAGATCTAATAGCTTCTTTAATGGCTCATTTTGTTTGAATGTTGTTTCTTTTGAATTAAATGCATCTACAACTGTTGGAAATTCATTTGCAAAAGCAACGTTAGATAAATGCAATCCTGTTACCCAAGTTTCCTTGCCAGGTAAAGCAAATACTGCATCTAGTTTTAAGTCTTTCTTTTTTGAATCCAATATTTTCGATGCGTCTTTTAAATCTGCATATGTTTTAATTTTTGAAGCATCAATTCCTGCTTTTGTGAATATTGTTTTATTGTAAATAAGTCCATATCCTTCTTGGTCAAATGGCATACCATAAAGTTTACTATCCATCTTTACAGCATCTAAAGTTCCTGGATAAGCTTGTGATACCCATGGTTCACTTGACAAATCTTGAAGTTTAGCTTTCCAGTCAAGGACATCCTGAGTTCCACCGATATTGTATATTGTTGGTTCCTGTCCTGATGCAAATTTAGATTTTAATGCCGCACCGTAGTCTTCTCCACCACCAACTGTTTGTATATTAATTTTAACATTTTTATTTAATGCCATGTATTCTTTTGAAGCTTTTTCAAGAGCATCTTTAGCCTCAACTTTAAATTGGAATATGTCCACTACGACGTCCTTGCCTACCGCCTTTGAAGCAGCAGGATCTGTACTTTTACTACAACCAGATAACATACCTGTCATTATAGCAACTGTACATGCAACTGCTATAAGCTTTTTTGTGTTTTTCATTATTAATACCCCCCCATATTCTAATTGGACATTATCTATGCAATCGTTTGCTTAAACATTATGATAAACCATTTTAAGAATATTGTCAATATAGTGATTTGTTTTTTTTTGATAAGTATTTGTCAACGAAATCGCGTTAATGAGGGTGCTAGATCTTATGAATTTATTACACAAACTTATGATTTTATTGCAATATTGCACATTTGGTGAAGATTGATGATTTGTTTTTTTCTTTAATTGTAGTAATTTAATAGTAGACGTGTATTAACTAACATTTAGGAGGATGAATATTTATGGGGAATTTTCAAAATATTAATACTTTAAAACCAGAAGGCATTGATAACAAAAAAGCGTATTTGGTTGGAGGGGGTATAGCCTCTCTTGCGGCTGCCGCATACTTGATTCGAGATGGCCATATGGATGGTAAAAATATCACTATTTTAGAACAAGCACATATTATCGGAGGTAGTATGGACGGAGCTGGAAACGCAAAGGACGGGTACATTGTTCGTGGTGGACGCGAAATGGAAGAACATTATGAGTGCTGTTGGGATTTATTTAGCGCGGTTCCTTCTCTAAGCGCTCCTAATCGAACTGTTTTGGACGAATTCAGGGAGCTAAATATGGCTGACCCTAACGAATCAACTTGTCGATTGCTTCATAATTGTGGTGAAAAGGCCGATTTTTCATCTCTTGGATTAAACGATCTTCATATTAAGCAACTTACTATGCTCCTTCTTGCAACCGAAGAAAATTTGGGCACTACAACTGTTGAGCAGTATTTTCACCCATCTTTTTTAGAAACTAATATGTGGTGTTTCTGGCGATCTATGTTTGCATTTGAAAATTGGCATAGTGTTGTGGAAATGAAACGCTATATGCAACGTTTTATGCACTTACTTCCTGGAATGAGCCATATGAAGAACATTATGTTTCCAAAGTACAATCAGTATGAGTCTATGATCCTTCCTTTGGAAAAATGGTTGCAATCCAAAAATGTAGTCATTAACCTACATGCACAGGTTACAGATTTGGATATTGATATAGAGGCCGATAAAAAAACTGTTACTGCCATTCGATTATTGCATAATGGCAAGGAAGAAATAATTCATACAACCAAGAATGATTTGGTATTTGTTACTAATGGATCTATGACAGAAAATTCTACTATTGGAAGTATGGACAAACCTGCAACAATTAATCGCGGGACAGGAGGTTGCTGGGATCTATGGAAAAACATCGCTAAGAAAGATCCTTCATTTGGGAAACCTGAAGTTTTTTGTAGTGACATAGACAAAAGTAAATGGGAATCTTTTACTATAACTAGCACAGATCCTAAAATAGCAGACCTTCTTAAGAAATTAACAGGTAATGATCCATATTCCGGTAAAACTGTTACAGGAGGCATTATAACTATCAAAGATTCAAGCTGGCTTTTGAGCGTAACTTGTAATAGACAGCCTCACTTTATTGATCAACCTAAAAATGTATTGGTACTATGGGCTTATGGTCTCTTCCCTGATAACATTGGCGATTTTGTGAAGAAGAGAATGTGCGATTGCACCGGTGAAGAACTTGTAACGGAGCTTTTATACCATATGGGTAAGAAAGATGAAATACCAGAAATTCTTAAAAACGTTAATGTTATCCCTTGCATGATGCCTTATACCACTAGTCAGTTTATGCCACGTGTCAAGGGTGATCGTCCTGACGTTATTCCGAAAGGGTGTACCAATCTTGCCTTTTTAGGACAATTTGCAGAAGTTGCAGATGATTGTGTATTTACAGTTGAATATTCCATTCGTTCAGCTATGATGGCAGTTTATACGCTACTTGATCTTGAGAAAAAAGTACCAGATGTATATCCAACTAAATATGATGTTCGCGTAATTGCTGCGGCAACAAAGACATTATATAGCGGACGCCCTCTACCTGCTGAGATGATTGTGAAGAAGCTATTGAAAGACACAACACTTGAAGGTTTAATTTAAATCTACAAGAAAGATAACAAGGAGAGATTTAATTCTCCTTGTTATTTTTTCTTGCATATTTTTTATAATAATTACCACATACAATTTCTGACGTTTAAACAAAGATGTTATCAGTGACAGCATGGTTGGTAGAAGTGTTTACTATTATTGTATTTTGCATTTTAATAATGATCTATGGATATCTCCACTTATTATTATATTGAGATCATCAATAAGTTGTTCAGGATTTTTAATCATCTTTGTTCTTATCCAATCGAGTAATATCCCTACAAATGCAAATTTATAAAAATTAACTATAAAATCCTTTTTTTCTTCCGAAATCTTCATGTCCACGGCAATCTCATCTACAACATCAAAGACAAGATTGTACACTGCGTCATATAAATGGGTCTCCAAATAATCGCGCCCAATGGAATTATAGGTATTTAACACTATTTTACGATTTTGATTTAAATAGAGAAATATTTGCAGAAATCCCTGTTGCCATGTTTGATACGTTTTATTTTCTGCAATAACACTTGCAACTTCAGTTCCGAAAATCCATTCCAAAAGTGCATAGATATCTTGAAAGTGATAGTAGAATGTACGGCGATTTACCCCACAGTCCCTAACAATATCATTAATTGTAATTTTTGTTAACGGAGTAGTATTCATTAGCTTTTTCAATGATGATGCTAAAGCTTTTTTTGTGGTTTGTGACATACATTACAGCTCCTTTCCCTGCGCATTATGTATATTATATTTATAATTAAGGAGTTAGTCAATGAGGTAGCAAGGAGCTGGATTTCGGTTATATCCTATAGAATTGTGTTCGTAGCATAAAAAATATAAAATGATAGAACTTTTGGATGCGAGTATAATATATGTTATACTACAATTGAAAAATATTAAATTAGAGGTGATACTTATGGATCATAAAAGTACAGATATTGCTAAAGTTTCTGTGAAAATGTCCCTATGTTCAAGAGCTAGTGAAGAAAAACTCATCGCAGCTTACAAAGAAAAAGGAGTATTGGTTACCGCAATAGATATTGGGGGTAATTTTTCTGCATTTACTACAAAGGTAATTGAAAGTGCTATTGTAGCATCTAAAAGAGGTGGCCTTATAAAAGATTGTCATGTTCACGAGGGTGCAGTAGCTGGTGCTACTAAAGACGCTTTAGCCCAAATTGCACCTAAAGCTAACGGATTAAATGTAGGCGGGAAAATAGGCATAGCTAGATCTGGTGAACATATAAGCATATGTATATTTTTAAGTATAGGTTTGCTCCATTTAAATGAAGTTGTAATAGGGCTTTCACATCGTTCTATACCTGATGTTTATTAACTTGAATTTTATCATTTAAAAGTCTTGTATTTTCAAATATATCCATTGTTTTTTAGCGTGAGGACAATATTTAGAAATAGATTGACAATTTAAAAAAAATGCTATATTATTATTTAAAGTTTTAAAAGAATATTAATAACAAATTTAATATAGAATCATAATGTAGTGAAGGTATTTTGTAGCATGTAGTATGGTAGTGTAGTATGGTAGTGTAATAATGGTAGGGATTAAGACGTAAATAAAGCTAACTATAAACTTAATAGTAGCTTTTATTTTTATAATTAAATATTTTAGGAGGATGGTAGTATGGTAGCAAAAAAGAGATTATTATGTGTAATTGGTACGTTGTTTTTAGGTACCTCAGTTTTAGCAGGTTGTTCGACTGCTAAAACAAAAAGTAAAGGTAATTCTGGTAAGGTGACAAGTATTGGGATAATTCAACTTGTAGAACATCCCGCACTAGACAAAGCTCACAAAGGTTTTATAGACGCCCTTAGTTCTAAGGGGTTTAAAGATGGTGAAAAAATTAAAATAGACTTTCAGAATGCCCAAGGCGATATTCCAACAGCTCAAACTATTGCAAGTAATTTCACTTCAACCAAAAAGGATTTGATATATGCTATAGCAACGCCTTCAGCACAGGCAGCATATAACAGTACTAAAAGTATTCCTATACTTATAACTGCTGTAACTGATCCCGTAAAATCAGGTCTTGTAAAATCTCTAAACAAACCCGATACAAATGTTACAGGCACTAGTGATATATTGCCTATGGATAAACAATTTAATTTAATTAAAAAACTAAAACCTAACTGTAAAAAGGTAGGTATATTATATAATACTAGTGAAGCAAATTCAGAAATTCAAGTAAATATGGCAAAAAAGCAAGGTTCAAAGATAAATTTAGAAATAATAGCTGTGGGGATTTCAAGTTCTAACGATATATCTCAAGCATTAGCTTCATTGCTTCCTAAAATTGATGTTTTATATACAACAACTGATAATTTAGTAGCATCTTCAATGCCTCTCATCAGTTCAAAATCCATTGAAAAAGGAATCCCAATAATAGGCGCTGAAAAAGCCCATGTAGATGCGGGTGCATTAGCTACAGAAGGTATAGACTACTATAAACTTGGTTTTGAGACAGGTCTTATGGCGGTAGATATCATAAATGGTAAAAAGCCAAATGATATGCCTATACAAACTTTAAAGGAAACAACACTTACCATAAATGAAGATACAGCAAGCAAACTTAAAATCACTATACCAGGTGATTTAAAGGCAAAAGAAGCGCTAGTTAAGGGCGGTGCTAAGTAATGGATGGACTTATTATAAATATACTAGAACAAGGATTTATATTTGCAATAATGGCTATAGGGGTTTATATAACTTATAAAATATTAGATTTCCCGGATCTGTCGGTAGATGGAACATTTGCATTAGGTGCTGCGGTTACAGCAGCCACATTAATAAAAGGTGTAAATCCTTATGTATCACTAATTTTAGCTTTTATTTCGGGCGTAATGGCTGGAGGAATTACTGGAATACTTCATGTGAAGCTTAAAATAACAAATTTACTTTCGGGTATTTTAGTTATGGTAGGTCTGTACTCTATAAATCTTCGAATAATGGGTAAAGCTAATGTACCATTGTTTTCACAAAACACTATTTTTTCTAATGATATTCATCCAGTAATAATAATTGCTTTATTTGCTATTTTAGCTAAGATAGCTTTAGATTTGTTTTTAAAGACAAAACTTGGTTTTATATTAAGAGCTACAGGAGATAATCCTCAAATGGTGACTTCTTTAGGAATTGATATAGGAACTATTAAAATACTTGGTCTTATGCTTTCAAATGGTCTTGTAGCAATTTCTGGTTCTATGATGGCTCAATATCAAAGATTTTCTGATGTAGGCATGGGAACTGGAATTATAGTTATGGGGCTAGCTTCTGTTATATTAGGAGAAGCTATTTTCAAAAAAACTTCATGGTTACTTCCAACAACTACTGCAATTTTAGGTTCAATATTATATAAAGGCAGTATATCTCTTGCTTTAAACTTAGGATTACCTCCAACGGATTTAAAACTTATAACTTGTATAATTGTTATATTTGCTTTGTCCTTAAATGGGCGAAAGGTTAATTTAAGTTTTAAAATGTTAAAGAAATTTACGTCAGGAGGTGTTCCAATTGCTTCAGATAAATAATCTTCAAAAGGTTTTTAACAAGGATACAATAAATGAAAAAGTTATATTTGATAATTTGAACCTTCATTTAAACAAGGGAGATTTTATTACTGTAATAGGTAGCAATGGTGCCGGCAAATCATCTCTATTAAATTTAATATCTGGTTCAATATTACCTGACAAGGGTTCTATTTGTTTAAATGGAAGAGATATCTCATCGCTTCCGGAATATAAAAGAACAAAATTTATAGGACGGGTATTCCAAGATCCGACTTTAGGTACTTCACCTTCTATGTCCATATTAGAGAATTTATCAATGGCTTACAATAAAGGAGGTAAATTTGGATTAACCTCTGGCATTAACAATAAAAATTTGATTCTATTTAAGGAGTCATTATCCAGACTTTCTTTGGGCCTTGAAAATAATTTAAATAAAAAGGTTGGTTTATTATCTGGTGGTCAAAGACAAGCTTTGTCACTACTTATATCAACTATATCTAATCCTGATTTATTGCTTTTAGATGAGCATACCGCAGCCTTAGATCCAAAGACTTCTGAAAATATAATAAAATTAACTAAAAATACAGTTAGTGAAAAAAATATAACTACACTTATGATAACTCACAATTTAAATTATGCCATAGATATAGGAAATAGGCTGATAATGCTTCATGGTGGAGAAATAGTTTTAGATATCAGCGGAGAAGAAAAGAAAAGTTTGACTATACCCAAACTTTTAGACCGATTTAATAACAAAAATTCCAATGACTTTATAAGTGATGAAGTGGCTTTTTCATAAAATTTTAGCAAGGAACTAACTAAAATGTACCCTATAGAGTAGACAATTTTAAAAAAGTCTATCCTGTAGGGTAGTTTTAGTTATTTCATATTTGCTTTTTTGGGAAACCATCCTTTTTTAACTCTTTCTTCTTGCTCTATAATTTCATGAATACTCCAAATGCATGAGAAAGCAGCTACCCCTACTATAGCTGATAGTGTAGTATTTTTAATATACAATGAGATAAGCACAAAAACAATTCCTAAAATTAAAAATACAGGCCATAATTTTTTACCAAAGTAGTATTCTCCTTTAATTACTATAGGATGAAAAACTCCAATAATAAGAAAGGCAGCAATGCCAATAAAAATTCCATGAAAATTCATTATAAGACCTCCTAAGCATTCTGAATAGTGTTAACACTATCTTTATTATATATATAGTATCATATAAAAACATCTTCATCACCTAATCCATTTTTACCAACAAAAAATGTAATATTATTAATCCTTGACATATTATAATTTAAAATATAGAATTTAAGTGATAACATAATTTTATATTTTTAATTATGCACAATGAAGTGTATTAAATGAGCATTGAGGCTCCGTGGGAATTGATTCCTATGGGGCTTTTTTATTTAATTCTGAAAGGAGAATATTAATGGAAAGTTTTAATATTAAAACGCAGATATATTTTGGAGACGGTTCATTAGAAAGATTAAGTCAACTTGATTGTAAAAGGGCATTTATAGTTACAGACCCTTTTATGGTAAAGTCAGGTGCCATAAACAAGATTACTGATGAAGTTTCGAAGGGTGACATTCAGTATATGATATTTTCAGATATTGTACCAGATCCACCAATCGAAGTTGTGGTAAAAGGTATAGAGGTTATGATGAAATTTAATCCAGAAGTAGTAATAGCTCTAGGTGGAGGTTCTGCTATAGATGCAGCAAAAGCAATATGTTCTTTTAGTTCTAAGGTACATGAGCGTATGGATTGTGGCGTGAAGAATAATAAAAAAATTAAATTTATAGCTATACCTACAACTAGTGGCACAGGTTCAGAGGTTACAAGCTTTTCTGTGATTACAGATAAAAGTAAGAATATAAAATATCCTTTAGTATCAGATGAACTACTACCTGACGAAGCTATATTAGATGCAGAACTTGTTACAACTGTGCCAAATTTTATAACAGGAGATACAGGAATGGATGTACTAACCCATGCTATAGAAGCTTATGTATCTACTAACGCAACAGATTATACAGATGCATTAGCAGAAAAATCTATAAAATTGGTTTTTGAAAATTTAATGAGAGCTTATAAGAATGGTAATGATTTAGACGCAAGAAAAAAAATGCACAATGCTTCTTGTATAGCAGGGATAGCTTTTAATAATGCATCACTAGGGTTAAATCATGGAATGGCACATATTGTTGGTGGAAGATTTCATGTATCTCATGGAAAAACTAATGCTATATTACTGCCATATGTAATAGAATACAATGCAGATTTAAAAGGTTTTAATTCAAATGATTATACTGATGCAGCTAAAAAATATTCAGAGATATCCAAAATATTAGGATTGCCATCATCAAATGTTAGACAAGGGGTAAAAAGTCTAATAGCAGCTATAAATAAGCTTTTAAAGGAATTAAATATGCCTACATCACTAAAAGAAACAGGGATAAAGGCAGAGGATTTTAAAAAAGAAGTTTCAGAAATGGCCCTGATAGCTATAGAGGATAGATGTACTGAAACGAATCCACGAGTACCTAATATAGAGGAAATAATAGCTTTATTTGAAAGGGTTTTTGATAAAAAATAATAGGGCACATTGATATAAATAACACGGAGAAATTAACAATATTAAAAACGTTTTCCATATTAATTTTTCATATTGACAAATTAGAATAAAGAGTATAATATTTAAGCATAGGTACACAATGGCGTGTACATTTTAAAGAAGGCAATGAGGCTTGTTAAAAATATAATTATATTTTTAGTGAGTCTATTTTTTATAAAAATTCAAAGAAGTGGTGATACTATGGAAGAGAAACAAAGAGTAATACAAGAATATGTTCCTGGAAAGCAAGTTACATTAGCCCACTTAATTGCAAACCCCAACAAAGATCTATATAAAAAACTAGGACTTACAGCGGATCATAAGGATGCCTTAGGGATACTTACTATAACACCTAGCGAGGCCTCTATTATAGCAGCAGACGTGGCAACAAAGTCGGCAGATGTATCTATTGGATTTGTGGATAGATTTAGTGGATCAGTGGTTATAGTTGGTGATGTAGGCAGTGTAGAGTCAGCACTTACTGAAGTTATTAAGGTTCTTAGTAATGTACTCGATTTTTCTGAATGTAAGATAACTAGATCATAGAGGTGCAATATGAAAACCTTAATGCTAATTGGAAAAACAAACTGTGGCAAAACTACTTTAACTCAAGCAATAAATGAAGAAGATATACAATATAAAAAGACTCAGACAGTTGAAATTATCGATGGAATTATAGATACTCCTGGTGAGTACATTGAAAACAGATCTTATTATAGAGCTCTTATAGTTACTTCTGCAGATAGTGATGTAATCGCTATGATGCAGGATTGTACGCAGGAAGATAGTATTTTTCCACCGAGCTTTGCTAGTATATTTGCAAAGTCGGTTATTGGAATTATTACAAAAACTGATTTGTGCTGTGATGAAAACAAGTTAAAAGCAGCAGAAGAAGTTCTAATAAGCGCAGGAGTAGAAAGAATTTTTAGAATAAGTTCTTTTGATAAATCTAGTTTAGAAAATTTAAAGGATTATATTATGAATTAAGCTTTTTAAAAATCTATTTTTATTTTATGAGGTGAAGTATGAATAAAAAAATAGTAATAGCCGATGATGAGCCTATTACAAGAATGGATTTAAAAGAAATATTAGAAGCGGCAGGATACGATGTTGTAGGGGAAGCTTCAGATGGATTTGATGCAGTATCATTGTGTAGAAAACATTCACCAGGTTTAGTGCTTATGGATATAAAGATGCCTCTTCTTGATGGATTAAACGCAGCTAAAATAATCCAAAATGAAAATTTGGCCAGTGGGATAGTTCTACTAACTGCTTATAGTGGCAAAGAGTTTGTAGAAAAAGCTACCAAAGTAGGGGCTATAGGATACATAGTTAAGCCTATAGATGAAAAATCACTTATTCCAACTTTGGAGGTAGCTATATCCAAGAGTGCAGAAATAAAAAAAATGAAAATAGAAATTGAAAAAGGTAGCAGTAAGCTAGAAGAAAGAAAAATTATTGAAAAAGCTAAAGGCTTATTGATTCAAAGAGATAAAATTACTGAGCAAGATGCTTATGACCAGATTAGAACACTTAGTATGAATAAAAGATGTTCAATGGGAGATATAGCTGAGGCTATAATAATGAGTTATGAACAGTAAAAATATATATGAACTATGTAGAATGTACACTAATTTAGATGAAGATGACATTTTAAAAATACAGCAAATGTCATCTTGTATTAAATATTTTGCCGACATTTTAAATGCAGATGTTTTCATAGATTGTCCAACTAGAGAAGCTGATGAAGCTATAGTAATAGCTGAGGCAAAACCTATTAATAGACCTTCGATGTATCAAAATACTGTAGTAGGAGAACTAGCATTAAGAGATAATGAGCCTGCTGTGCTTAGAACATTAGATCTTGGAATAACAACCAAAGACTTGAAGGCTGTAACTCAAGAACATATAAATGTACGACAAACGGTGTCACCTATAGAGAATAACGGCAAAATTATAGGGGTTCTAATAGTAGAGAAGGACATAACAGAAAAAATAAATAAAAAAAAACATATGGAAATGCTAGCACAAGGCTACGAGGAGTTAGCTAATACTTTAGTATCTTCTACAGAAAATGAAAATAACATAGCTGATCACTTAGATGAAGCTATTATTATCTTTGATGAAGACGGAGTAGTTAGGTTTAAAAATCCTATTGCTGATTTACTATACAAAAAGCTTGGCTACAAGGACAGCCTACTAGGCATGGATTATGATAATTTAGCTCTAGATGATATTAATTTTACGGAGGTAATGAATTTTCCTAATTCTAATGAATGTGAAGTGCATTTAGGAAAACTGTTTTTAAAAGTTAAGAGAATAATATTAACTGATAAAAAATTAAAACTTGTTACTATGATTAGGGATATAACAATGATGAAGGAAAAAGAGAAGGAATTAATTTTAAAATCTGTAGCTATTAAAGAAATTCACCATAGAGTGAAAAATAATCTACAGACTATAGCAAGTTTATTAAGACTTCAAGCAAGAAGAAGTGATAACCAGCAGACTAAAGATGCATTAAATGAAAGCATGAATAGAATTTTAAGTATAGCAGCTACCCATGAGATATTATCGCGAGAAGGTCTGGATGAAGTAAGTATACAAGAAGTTATTTCTAATATTAAAGATAACGCTATAAGATATTTTAATGCAACTAATAAAAATATTAAAGTGAATTTAATTGGAGGTAATTTTAAAGTAAGTTCTGATAAAGCGACTTCAATAGCTCTTGTAGTAAATGAATTACTTCATAATTCTATGCAATATGCTTTTCTAGATAAAACTTCAGGTAATATAGATCTTGTAATCGAAAAAAGTGAAATATATTCTACCATTGTAGTAGTTGACAATGGTACAGGATTTGATATTAATAAGGTTAGAAAAAATAGTTTAGGACTTAGTATAGTAAAGACTATAGTTAAGGATAAGCTAAATGGCTATATTAATATAGCAACAGATTCAGAAGGAACTAGAGTGGTATTTGATTTCAAAAATTAATGGATAATGGAAACACAAGGGCGTGTTTTTAAGGTAAGCGATGAGGCTTAAAGTTATTTTTTCAAATGACTTTAAGCCTTTTTTTGTTCTTTAAACTGTGTTTCTGAAAATTCATAAGGCATTTGAAAAGAGGAATTAATATGAGAGAAGAAATTATAAGTGTTGGTATAGACATTGGTACTTCAACAACACAACTTGTATTTAGCAAGATAATTATAGAAAATTTGGCCTCAAATTTCTCTATACCTAGAATATCCATTGTGGATAAGGAAATTATATATAGAAGTGAAATATACTTCACACCACTTAAATCACAAAAGGAGATAGATGGTGAAAAAGTTCGCGAAATAGTAAAAAGAGAGTACCTTGCAGCAGGAATAGCACCCTCAGATGTTATAACTGGGGCGGTTATAATAACCGGTGAAACTGCTAGAAAGCAAAATGCTAACGATGTTTTGCAAAAATTAAGTGGACTTGCAGGAGAGTTTGTTGTAGCTACTGCAGGACCTGATTTAGAATCAATAATCTCAGCAAAAGGTGCAGGAGCAGATAAAATTTCTGAGGATGAAGAGTCTACTGTAGTTAACTTGGATATTGGTGGAGGAACTACTAATATAGCAGTCTTCAAAGAAGGAAAACTTTTAGATACAGGATGTTTAGATATAGGTGGAAGACTTATTAAAATTGATAAGTCTTCGGGCAAGGTTCTATATATTGCGGATAAGATAAAGGAATTAGCTAAGTTAAATCATGTTTCTATAGAAGAGGGGCAGAAGCCAACCTTTGAGGCTTTGAATATTATAGTCGATGAAATGATTAAACTTTTAGAGGAAAGTGTGAATATAAGAGAAAAGAGTACCTTCTATGAAAGAATACTTACCAATAAGGGGATTAGAAGTGATATAGAAATAGATTATATTACATTCTCTGGAGGAGTTGCAGATTATGTTTGCAATCTGGAACCTGAAGAAATGTTTAAGTATGGAGATATAGGTATATTACTTGGTCAAGCTATTAGTAAGTCAAAGTTATGTACTAAAATTGTGGTTAAAAAATCTATAGAGACCATAAGGGCTACGGTGGTAGGAGCTGGTTCTCACACCACAGAAATTAGCGGCAGTACAATAACATATACAGAGGATAAGTTTCCTATTAAAAACCTTCCAATACTAAAACTTTCAGAGGATGAAGAAAATTCAGGTTATGAAAACATGGTTAAGGTTATAAAAGAAAAACTTAAATGGTTTACTTTAGAGAATGAGCTTCAACCCGTGGCTATAGCCATAAAAGGAAAGTTGAATCCTAGCTTTATAGAGGTGCAAAAACTAGCGGAGACTTTGCTTTTGGGAATGGAAGAGATTTTAAAAGGTGATTTTCCAACTGTTTTAGTAGTTGAAAATGATATAGCTAAAGTCCTGGGACAAACTTTATATAGACAGCTTAATTTTAAAAAAGAAGTTGTGTGTATTGACACTATAAACGTCGAAAATGGCGATTACATAGACATAGGTAAACCTCTAGCAAATGGTAGGGTAGTACCAGTAATAATTAAAACACTAATATTTAATTCATAAAAAATAAGAGGGGTGAATTATCTTGAAATTAAAAACAAAGTTATTTGGAAAAGTGTATGATTTTAAATCAATAATGGAAGTTATGGCAAAGGCAAATGAAGAAAAGTCAGGAGATAAGCTTGCAGGAATTGCAGCAGAATCTTCAGAAGAAAGAGTGGCGGCTAAGGTAGTTTTAAGTCATTTAACCTTAGAGGATTTGAGGAATTGTCCAGCAGTACCTTATGAAATAGATGAGGTAACAAGAATAATTCAAGATGATGTCAATGAAAAGATATACGCTGGAATTAAAGACTTAACAGTATCTGAATTTAGAGAGTGGATATTAAATGAAAATACTACTGGAGAAGATATTAAAAGGATAAGTCGCGGACTTACTAGTGAGATGGTAGCTGCTGTAGCTAAGTTAATGTCTAATTTAGATTTAATTTATGGAGCAAAAAAGATAAGAATCACTGCACATTGTAATACAACAATAGGAATAGACGGAACCTTATCTGCAAGACTTCAACCTAACCATACCACAGATAATCCACAGGGGATTTTAGCTTCTCTTATGGAAGGATTAACTTATGGTGTTGGAGATGCGGTTATAGGCTTAAATCCAGTTGATGATTCCGTTGAAAGTGTAATGCGAGTTCTTAAAACCTTTGAAGACTTTAAAAATAAATGGGAAATACCAACTCAAAACTGTGTATTAGCTCATGTAACAACACAAATGGAAGCTATAAGACGTGGAGCTCCTGCGGATTTAATTTTCCAAAGTATAGCAGGTTCTCAAAAAGGAAATGAAGCTTTTGGAATAAATGCAGATATGATAGAAGAAGCAAGACAGTTAGCGCTTAAACAAGGCACAGGATCTGGTCCTAATGTAATGTATTTTGAGACAGGACAGGGTTCAGAGTTATCTTCAGATAGTCATAATGGTGTAGACCAAGTAACTATGGAAGCAAGATGTTATGGATTTGCTAAGAGATATAACCCGTTCCTAGTAAATACTGTTGTTGGATTTATAGGACCTGAATATTTATATGATAGTAAAGAAGTTATAAGAGCAGGTCTTGAGGATCACTTCATGGGTAAATTAACTGGAGTACCAATGGGTGTTGATGCTTGTTATACAAACCACATGAAGGCAGATCAAAATGATATAGAAAATTTATCTGTACTTCTTACAGCGGCAGGATGTAACTTCTTTATGGGATTACCTCATGGTGATGATATAATGCTTAACTACCAGTCTACTGGATACCATGAAACAGCAACACTAAGAGATTTATTACACTTAAAACCAATAAAAGAGTTTGAAGTTTGGATGGAAAAAATGGGATTCACGAAAGATGGGAAATTGACTGAAAAAACAGGAGATGCATCTGTATTTCTTAAATAATGAGAGGAGGAAAAAATAATGGTATCAGAAAATGATTTAAAAAAGTTGGTTGAACAGGTACTGCTTGAAATGACAAGTAAAGATAAGAAAGTTACAGCTAAAGTTGAAAATCCTATTAAAACAGAGGTTGAAGATGGATTTATTGAGGATATTACAACTGTTGATATTAAAAAACAACTTTTAGTTCCAAATCCAGCAGATGCTAAGGGATATTTAAAAATGAAGGAGTCTACTCCAGCGAGATTAGGAATTTGGAGAGCAGGTCCTAGGTATAAAACTGAAACAGCTTTAAGAGTTAGAGCAGATCATGCGGCAGCTCAAGATTCAGTTTTCTCAGATGTTTCAGAGGAATTCTTAAAGGAAATGAATTTATTTTCTGTTAAAACAGAATGCATCAATAAAGATGAATTTATAACAAGACCAGACCTTGGGAAGAAGATAACTGAAGAGGGTATAAAAGCTATAAAAACTAACTGTAAAATGAGACCACAGGTACAAATATATGTATCAGATGGATTAAGCTCAGCAGCTATAGAAGCTAATATTCGTGATGTACTTCCAGCTATGGTGCAGGGCCTCGAGGGCTACAAAATTTCTGTAGGAACTCCATTCTTCGTTAAAAATGGAAGAGTAGGCGTTATGGATGTAGTATCTGAAACCTTAGAAGCAGATGTTACTTGTGTACTTATAGGGGAAAGACCAGGCCTTGTTACAGCAGAAAGTATGAGTGCTTATATAGCATACAAAGCTACTGTAAATATGCCAGAAGCTAGAAGAACAGTTGTATCTAATATACATAAAGGTGGTACTCCTCCAGTAGAAGCAGGTGCTCATATTTCTGAAATAATAAAATTAATGCTAGAAAAGAAAGCAAGTGGAGTAGATTTAAAATTATAGTAAAGAAATTATAATTAGGAGGCAAAACACATGAAAAATGAAGCTATTCGTGCAACGGTATTAGGTGTAAAAATAATATCAAATGTTAGTCAAGATTTGGTAGAAGCCTTTAATTTAGCTCCACATCATAAGAGTTTAGGAATTATAACAGCAGATATAGATGATGTTACTTATACAGCTTTAGATGAAGCTACGAAATCAGCAGAGGTAGAAATAGTATATGCAAAATCAATGTATGCAGGTTCTGCAAATGCAAGTACAAAACTAGCAGGTGAAGTTATAGGAATAATGGCTGGACCAAGTCCAGCAGAGGTTAGAAGTGGACTTAATTCTGCTCTAGATTTCATAGAAAATGGAGCAAGTTTTACAAGTGCTAATGATGATAATACAGTTCCATATTATGCTCACTGTGTATCAAGAACAGGCAGCTTTTTATCGAAAACTGCGAACATTAAAGAGGGAGAGCCTATAGCTTATTTAATAGCTCCTCCACTTGAAGCTGTATATGCATTAGATGCAGCTTTGAAAGCAGCAGATGTTAAATTAGTAACTTTTTATGGACCACCATCAGAAACTAACTTTGGTGGAGCATTGCTTACAGGTAGCCAATCAGCTTGTCAAGCAGCTTGTGATGCTTTTGCAGCAGCAGTCCAATTTGTAGCTGAAAATCCTACAAATTTTTAAAGTGAAGCAATTAAATGTATAAGGGAGCGTTAGGGTTAATTGAGGTACATGGGTACCTTGGTGCCATAGAAGCTGCAGATGTGGCACTTAAGACATCTAATGTAAATCTTATAGGTTGTGAAATAGTTGATGGTGGTTTGGTTACAGTAAAGATAAAGGGTGATGTTTCTTCAGTTAAAGCAGCTGTTGAAGCGGCTGAAATTGCTGTGACAAAGTTAAATGTTTTAGTAGTAGCTCATGTAATTCCTGGACCAGACTTATCAGTATGGAACACTATTGTGGAAAATACAAGCACTAAGGATTGTGAACATAAGGAAAGTAGTGAAGATATATTAGTTGTTAAAAGTAAAAAAATCAAGAATGTAAATAAAGATAAAAAAACACAAGAGATTAAAGCGATAGAATTTGGAGGTAACACTCTAGGGAATAGTACAAGCCTAAAAGAGCAGTTAGAGAGTGAAAAAGTAAATGAACTCAGAACATTAGCGAGAAGTCTTGACTTAGATAATATGACTAAGAAACAGATAAAGTTTGCTAAAAAAGATAGGCTTGTTGAAGAGATCGTATTATTCTATCAAAGGAGGGGTAAATAGTGGATAAGGATTTAATGTCAATTCAAGAAGTTAGGGACCTAATAGCTAAAGCAAAGATTGCACAAAAGAAATTAGGCGAAATGAGCCAAAGCGAAATCGACAGAATAGTTAAAGCTATTAGTGATTCAGCTTACAATAATGCTGAAAAATTAGCTAAAATGGCAGAAGAGGAAACTGGTTTTGGAAAATGGCAAGATAAGATTGTGAAAAATACTTTTGCTAGTAAGGGAGTTTATGAATATATAAAGGATTTAAAAACTGTAGGAATAATAAATGAAGATAAAGATAAAAAATTAGTTGAGGTGGCAGTTCCAGTAGGGGTTGTTGCAGGACTTATTCCATCAACTAACCCTACATCTACAGCTATATATAAAGCTATGATATCTATAAAAGCAGGGAATTCCATAGTTTTCTCACCACATCCAATGGGTAAAAAATGTATATTGGAAACTGTAAGAATAATATCTGAAGCAGCTGTGGCTGCAGGAGCACCAGAAGGAACTATTGGATGCATGTCTATACCTACTATGCAAGGTACAGATCAGTTAATGAAACATAGTGATATTTCATTAATACTCGCAACTGGTGGTACACCTATGGTTAAAGCAGCCTATAGCTCAGGTAACCCAGCTATAGGAGTAGGACCAGGAAATGGACCAGCTTTCATAGAAAAATCTGCAGATATTCCTTTAGCAGTAAAGAGAATATTAGATAGTAAGACTTTTGATAATGGAACTATCTGTGCTTCAGAACAATCTATAGTAGTTGAAGCTTGCTCTAAGGACAAAGTAGTTTCTGAATTAAAAGCACAGGGCGCTTATTTCTTAAATAGAGAAGAAGCTGATAGATTAGCAGGATTTATACTTAGAAGTAATGGTTCAATGAATCCTCAAATAGTAGGAAAAAGTGTTGAAGCTATAGCTAAAATGGCTAACTTAAATGTTCCTACTGGAGCTAGAGTACTTATATCTGAAGAAACAAATGTAGGACATAAGTATCCATATTCAAGAGAAAAGTTAGCTCCAATTTTAGGTTTCTTCTGTGAAGAAACTTGGGAAAAGGCTTGTGAAAAATGTATTGATATATTAAACAATGAGGGAGCAGGGCATACTCTTATAATACACTCAAATAATGAGGCTGTAATTAGAGAATTTGCACTTAAAAAACCTGTATCAAGATTATTAGTTAATACTCCAGGTTCACTAGGTGGAATAGGAGCTACTACAAGCTTAGTACCAGCTTTAACTTTAGGCTGTGGAGCAGTTGGCGGAAGTGCAACTTCTGATAATGTTGGACCTATGAACTTATTGAATATAAGAAGATTGGTTTATGGAACTCGTGAAATAGAGGATATAGTAGATAGAAGTAACACTGTTAATTCTAATATTAGCAAAGAAGATTTAAATGAAGACTCTATAAATCTAATAGTAGAAAAAATCATGGAAAAATTAAAAAGCTAGTTATATAAAATTAATATAGATAAAAATAAAAAAAATTTAGGAGGAATATAAAATGGCAAGTACAAACGCATTAGGAATGGTTGAAACAAGAGGACTCGTAGGTGCAATAGAAGCTGCAGATGCTATGGTTAAAGCTGCAAATGTTACATTAGTAGGAAAAGAACAAATTGGTGCAGGACTCGTAACTGTAATGGTTAGAGGAGATGTTGGAGCTGTTAAAGCTGCTACAGATGCAGGAGCTGCTGCTGCAGAGAGAGTAGGAGAATTAGTTTCTGTTCATGTAATTCCAAGACCACATGCTGAAGTAGATGCAATACTTCCAAAAGTAAAAGAAGTAATAGAAGAATAATATTTAAAAACATACTAGCCCCACAATTCAAAAGGTTGTGGGGTAGTATGCTTATATACAATCTTCTTAAGGGGATGTGAGTTATATGAGTTTGTTAACTGAAAGTGAACTAAGAAAACAACTTAAAAATGCAGATATTAAAGAATACGAAGTAGTAAAGGGTGTTATTATTACCCCCTCTGCAAAACAGTATCTACAAGATAAAAATATTAAACTAGTAATTGTTGATGCTTTGGGTGCTAAGAAACAAGGTAATTCCAAAACTGAAAAAGAAGATGAAGGAAAGATTTTTCCAAAATATATTTGCCTTCAGGGTGGTTATGTAGAGGAAAAACCAGAGCATATGACACAGTTATATGGAAATAAATTAGTACCTAAAGATCATAGGAAAATAGAGTTTAGAGGAAGACTTGATAGTCTTCAATCTAAAATCTTGGAAGTTCAAGTAATAGCTTCAAAACTTCAAAATGAAGGAGTAGCAAAAGACTTAGAGGAGATTCTATCTTTTGTACGTAACATATTAAGGTCGGAAGTATTAGAAGAAAATCTTCCAGAATTCTCTATTTTAGGAATTAGTGAGAATGACCTGAGGGAAATGTCACATAATCCTAAAAAATATTTTAATATGGATCATTTTATGCCTAATTATAAAATGGGTGAAATAGTTGTTGGACTTAATTCCATAAGAAGTAATATAAGAGAAGTTGAAATATGTGGTTTCAAGGCATTTAAAGACATTGACGGGGAGATAACAAGAAACGATATTATAAGATATTTAAATAGATTAAGCAGCTGTTTATATATAATGATGTTTAAGTTTTTGTCAGGAAAATATAAATAGAGGAGGCACATCCGTGACCGGTATAGACATTGAATACATTATAGAAGAAGTCATAAAAAGAGTAAATGAAAAATTTAAAATTACAGTGGAAGCTTCAGGAAAACATGTTCACCTTTCAAGAGAAAGTATTGATATATTATTTGGTAAGGGTTATAAATTAACAGAGGCAAAGAAATTATCACAACCAGGTCAATATAGCTGCAACGAAAGAGTTAGCCTAACTGGGCCTAAAGGAACAATTAAAAATGTAGTTGTACTTGGACCAGAAAGAAGTGAAACACAGGCTGAAATATCTAAGAGTGATGCTGTTATTTTAGGGGTAAAAGCACCAATTCGTGAATCAGGAAAAATACAGGGTAGTGCAGGTATAACCATATCTACAGAAAAAGCTTCTTTAACAATTAAAGAGGGGTTAATAGTTGCAAAACGTCATATACATTTATCATTAGAAGATGCAAAGTTATTTAAGGTTTGTGATAAAGATATAGTTAAAGTTGAAGTTTCTGGGGAAAGACCGCTAATCTTTGATGATGTTGTAATTAGGGTAAAGAAAGAATTTAGAACATTTATGCACATAGATTATGATGAGGCAAATGCCTGTGGATATAATAAAGGCACTACTGCAAAAATTATAAAATAGAATTGTTGTTTTATAGATGATTTTAAAAATAAGATGATATACCTTATATGTTACTGTGTATTAAACATTATAATTTTTATATAAGGAAGTGATTTAAGTGGATATAGAAAAATTAGTGGATATGATCACTAAGGAAGTTATGAAGAGGATTCCTAGCAGTAGAAATAATACTGCAATGGATAAAGAAAAGGTATTGGTAATAAGTTCCTCTGAAGAAGAATTAACAGTGATTAAAGAGCTTGTAGAAGAGAAATACGAGGTTCATATTTATGATAAAGAAGATATAAATTTGAGTAACTATGAGCATATAATAGTTACAAATTTATGTAATAAAGGATTATCATCAATGGCGCTTGGCTTATGTAATAATGGTGTACAAGCGTTTATTGTAGAGGCTCTTTTTAACGGTAAGAAGGTATATGTATTAAAAGAGGGAATACAGTATAGAAAACATTTAAATACGTCTAATGAAGCTTTATATAATCTATATAATCAATATGAACACAAAATCATGTCTTATGGAATTGCTTTAGTCCATCAAAAGGATTTATTAAAAAGCATGCAAATGGGCGCTAATTGCAATGATGAATCAGTGCAAAAATCTTGCTCAATAGAATCAAATATAGTAATCGATGATATACATAGTGAAACTGAATCACAGGCTAAAGTAGCGGTTCCAGAGGACACTGTACAATCTCATCAAATAGTGGAAATAAATAATAAAAGACTTATTACAGAATCAGACCTTAGAAAATTATATATGAACGGAATAAAGGAAGTAAACTTAATTAAAAAAGCTATATTAACTCCACTTGCTCAAGATTTTATAAGAATAAAACGATTAAAGATAAATAGAGTATAGGGTTATTCTAAAACATTTAAAAAGATAAAAAGGGGGGGGCAGTTAATGATTATTGGTAAAGTTATAGGTAATGTTTGGGCTACAAGAAAAGATGAAAAATTAAATGGATTAAAATTCTTAGTGATAGAACCATCTAAAGCTGCAGCCGGCGAGGCAAGCGGGATTTTTGTTGCCGCAGATATAGTAGGGGCTGGCATAGGGGATAGTGTACTAGTGACTAAAGGTAGCGCTGCAAGCGCATCACTGCATATAAAAGATGTGCCTGTGGATGCTGTTATAGTAGGTATAATAGATAGTTTAGAAGTTGATGCAGAATTTCTATAATAAAGCACTTCTCGTATAAATAAATTTATTTGGAGTGAATCTATGATTAAAACGTTAGGAATGATGGAATTTAGAAGTATTGCAAAAGGAATAGAAATAGCGGATGTAGTTCTAAAAGCAGCAGAGGTAGAATTAGTATTTTGTAGAACTATTTGTCCAGGGAAATTTATGATACTTATATCAGGAGAAGTAGGATCTGTTAAAGAAGCCTTAGATAAGGGGACGAATCAAAGTAAAGGGTTTTTGATAGGAAGTTTTCTACTTCCTAATGTACATAAGGATATTATACAATCATTAAAAAATAAAATAAAAGTAGTACCTAATGGAGCTATAGGAGTAGTGGAGACCACTAATGTAGTTTCTGGAATATTTACATTAGATAAGGCGCTTAAAGCAGCGGAGGTAAGGCTTTTTAAGTTAAGTCTCGGCACTTTAATTGGTGGAAAATCTTATTTTATTATATATGGTGATGTAAGTTCTGTGCAAGAAGCTGTAAAAGAAGCTTTAAGAGAAATTGATGAGAAAAAAATAGTTTCAAGTATAGTAATTCCATCACCATCTAAGGAACTAATCAGTAGCTTATAATAATAGTTAACAATGTAGATAAATTCTAAAAAAATACATATGATCAAAAAATAATTTTCTGGAAGGAGAAAAAAATGGGAATAAATGAAATTATTATATATATAATGGTTGTTTTCATGGTTTTAGGTGCAATAGATAAGTGCATAGGAAATAAATTTGGTTTAGGAGAACAATTTGAAGAGGGATTTATGGCAATGGGTTCATTAACTATAGCTATGGTTGGTGTAGTTTGTTTAGCACCAGTACTTGCTAGTGTATTAAAACCTATAATAGTTCCGATTTACACTGCATTAGGAGCAGATCCATCTATGTTTGCTACTACTTTACTTGCTTGTGATATGGGAGGATATCCTCTTGCAAAAGAACTTGCACAAACAGTACAAGCAGCAAGCTTCTCAGGCGTAATTATAGGATCTATGATGGGACCAACTATTGTATTTACTATACCAGTTGCTCTTGGAATAATTAAGAAAGAAGACCATAAATTTTTGGCAACAGGTGTACTTGCAGGGATAATAACAATTCCTATAGGCGCGCTTATAGGTGGACTTGTAGCTGGATTTGGAGTAATAATGTTACTTAAAAATCTTGTGCCAATAATAATATTTGCAGCACTTCTCGCTGTAGGATTATGGTTGATTCCTGAAAAAATGATAAAAGGCTTTACCGTTTTCGGAAAAGGCGTAGTTGTGCTTATAACAATAGGTCTTGCAGCTATAATAATAGAAACTTTAACAGGAGTAGTTGTTATTCCTGGAATGGCACCACTATCCGAAGGCATTGAGATAGTAGGTTCTATTGCAATAGTACTCGCAGGAGCATTCCCAATGGTTTATGTTATAACAAAAGTATTTAAAAAACCTCTAATGAAGCTTGGTTCATTACTAGGTATGAATGATATTTCAGCAGCAGGTTTGGTGGCAAGTCTTGCAAATAGTATACCAATGTTTGGAATGATGAAAGACATGGATGAGCGGGGTAAGATAATAAACGTTGCATTTGCAGTTAGTGCAGCTTTTGTATTTGGAGATCATTTAGGTTTTGTTGCTGGAGTAGAAAAAGGAATGATATTCCCTATGATAGTTGCAAAATTAGTCGGTGGAGTTGCAGCGGTTGCATTAGCTTGTTTTATACTTTCGAAAAATAAAAAAAATAAGTCTGTTCAAGCATAATAGTAGTATAAGATAATAATGAATGGAGGAATTAAAATGGAAAATATAGATGCAAAATTAATTGAAGACATGGTTAGAAAAATCATAGCAGAAAGTTTATCAAAGGAAAAATGCGAAATTGAAAAGCACGTAGATCCTAGTGGTATAATGTCAATAAAATTAAACACTGTAAAAATGAATAAGTTTGATACTGGCAAAGAGGGAGATGACGTACTTTTAACTGATGTTGTAACATTAGAAGAAAGTCCGAGACTTGGATGCGGTCTTATGGAAATGAAAGAAACTTGCTTTGATTGGACATTAAAATATGATGAAATAGATTATGTTATAGAGGGAACTTTAGAAGTAAACATTGATGGAAGAAAAGTTGTAGCCAATAAAGGGGAAATGATTTTAATACCTAAAAACTCAAAAATTCAATTTAGTGTTCCGAATTATGCAAAATTTATGTTTGTGACATATCCTGCTAATTGGGCCGATATAAAGTAGAAATTTTTTAAGGTGAAGACTTAGAACAAAACAAATAAAAAAGCTTCATACTATTAATAAAATGGATCCTATGTCAAGGACATTTAAAAAAGACTATGCAACTAAAAGTTGATTTCTGTATTGTACAGGAGTCAACTTTTTTAATCCCCATTGATATCTATAGTTGTTATAATAATCCATATAATTATCAATTAGATTCTGTAAATCAGTAAATGTATCACAACTTTTATAGTCAATCTCATCCTTCATATGACCAAAAAATGATTCTTGTGGGGCATTGTCCCAACAGTTTCCTCTTCTAGACATTGACTGTCCAAGTTTATATTTTTTAAGTAGTTTTTGAAATTTGGGACTGGTATAATGAGCCCCTTGATCAGAATGTATAAACGATTCTGAAGTCAATAATTTCTTATGACGTCTAATTAATCTTTCAATCGTTTCCGTTGCAATATCTAATGTAATGCGCTTAGACAGGTGGTATGAAAGTATTTCGTTTGTAGAAGCATCTTTAATTGTTGATAAATAAGCCATACAAGAAGCTCCATATGGCATATAAGTGATATCCGTTAACAAAACCTTTCCAGCTATGTCCTGTTTGAATTTTCTATTTAAAAGATTTGGTACAACAGTATGTTCTCGAGTTGCTTTCATCATCCTACGATAAGGATTTGCTTTCCTAATTGGACATTTGATATTATATTTACGCATAATTCTTTGAATACATTTTCTATTAATAATTAAATTGAACTCTTGCTCGAGTACCATCTTAATAGAACGTGAACCCTTCTTGTAACCCCTATGTTCAAATGCCTTAAGAACTATTTTCCTTAATTGTAAATCTCTTTGTTCTCGAATATTACGTGTAGATTCTGATTTTAGGTAATTATAATAACCTGATCTTGATACTCCAATTACACCACATAGATGTCTAATCATATTTTTATATTTAGATTTAGAGAGAATGTTCTGAATAAGTGCAAAAATTGAAGAGATCCTTAAACTACCGTTTTTCACCTGCCTTTCTTGCAGCTCGATTTTTTTTAATAGTTCTGCTTCTGCCTTCCAGTATTCAATCTCAGCATCTTTTCTTGTGATTATTTCTTCTAGGGTTAATTCACGTTTAAGTGGGCGTCCACTGCTGAATTTTCTAGTATCTCTAAGGCCTAATTCGCCAGATTCCTTATAAGCCTTGCGCCACCTCTTACTAGAAGACTTGATTCTAGTATTACCAAGTGTTTCTATATCGAACCCTGCATCTTGAAAAATCTGAGACGATAATTTCCCCATTATATGCTCAGCTACAAATAAGGATTTGAACTCATCTGTATATGTAATTCCTTTTTCACTAACTCGTTTAATATATCTGTTTTTTGAGAGCGCTAAAATTTGTTCATTAGTAAATACTTTTTTACTCATAATGCTCACAACCTTTCTAATTTAATTGTACAAAAAAAAATCCCATATGAATAGACTTTTTTAGTGTCTATCATATAGGATCCATTTTATAATTTAGTATGAGGCTTCTTTATTTGTTAGATATTGTTTCTCAATTCAGTTGGAGAAACACCGTAATATTTTTTGAAGGAGGTATAAAAGTAGTTAGTATTTACAAAACCAACTTTTTCAGAAATATCATTAACAGTAAGATGTGTGTTTTCAAGTAAACATTTAGCTTTTTCAAATCTATATTGAGTAATATAATTAGATAGAGATTGATTTCGAATTTCTTTAAAGATTGTTCGGAGGTAATTGGGAGAAATCTTTACATAGTCTGCTAAATATTCAGGAGAAAGAATTGAATTGTCATAATTCAATTCGACATAAGATATAATTTTATTTACTATTATATCTTTTTTATTCTCTTTGGTTTCTTGAAGTTGTAGTAAAGTCATATTATAAGAAGACATCAGCCAAGCGTGTATTTCATTAATATTTTCAAATTGTTGAAGATTCTCTCTGATAAAGTCAAAGTTAATAAGAAGGTTTTCTGCACTAATCTTTTTTAAATTATTCAATAATTTGTTCGAATTCATTGCTAGTTGCATAATATACATTAACATATCTAAATAACGATAATTTAAAAGTTCTTCAAGTATATTGGTCAATTGTATTTCAACATCATCAATTTTGCCAGATCTTATAGCGTTAAAAAGTAATTTTTCTTTCTCTTCAGGATATTTATAGTTTTCTCTTATAGCTGGTGCAACTTTATCATAGTACAATATAGAATTAGATCCGTATTTAATTTTATAGTTTGTATATTCATAAGCCCATTTATATGACTTCGGTAATTCAGAGAGAGTATTTGCAAAGTTGCCTATACCAGCACTGACGGAAAAATGTAAGGAGTTAAAAATGATATCTTGTATTTGTTTTATCAATTCAATAATGGAGGTTACTGCTTGGGATGAAGGTTCCTCTCCTATATTTAAAATAATTGAAATATGATCTGTTTCCATATCTACTGCTTCGCAGTTGTATTTAGTACTAGTTACCTCAATAGAAATATTTGTTAAAGCATATTGAAACAATTCTAGGTCTTCCTTTGAATAACTAGAACTATATTTTTTGTAAGAATCAATTCTAAGTACGAATATCATAAGATTTTTAGGATCTAAGCGTATGTTTAAGTCTATTAATTTTTTTTCGATTACATTTACATTATTTAAAGAATTTAGAAGTAGATCTTTTAAAATTTTCTGCTTAATAAAGATGCTATCCTCACTGGATAAATTTTTTAAAGATAGAGAAGTAGTTAATATTTTACTTATAGCAGAGGATAAATAGTCTAACTCATTTTTGTTTTTTTCTATAAGATCGCTTGAAGATAAATTTTTCTTTACATTTTTAACAATTCTATCTATTGGAGAATATATTTTCTTGGAAATAAAATAAGAAACCGAGATTCCAACAATAAAAATAATAATAAATATGATTAGTAATAAATTAAGCATTTTGTTCATACTTTCAAGCAATGTTTTATAAGGAGTAATGCTGATAAATTTCAAATTTGTTCTTTTCGATTCCATAAAGTTAATAATGCAAGAGGTTCCATTCAGTTTTTCTATAAAATGACCTTGAGGGTCTTTTGAATTTAATATCCGTTTAACGTAATTTAAATTAGAAATATCTCCATTAAAATTACTTGTCTTTGAATTAAGTACAATTAAGCCTTTGTTGTTAATAGCAAATAAGTTGTTATTTACATTAGAGATATCCTTAAAGTAATTACCAATTTCATTTGCGCTTAAATTTAAGATGATCGCCCCCTCTGGAAGTCCATTATCTTCGAGTTTGTTACTTGCAAGTACAATTGTAAGCACATTCGTCGAGGTAGATCTATTTGGAACTTTTATTGTCCTAGGAATAAATTCCGAAGTAAGTGAACCGTTTGATTTCCTTAAAATTGATACAATGTCTTGATCGTAAAAACTATCTGAAGAAGAATTTATTCCAACTGAAGAATAAAACATTTTTAAGGTATTATTATAAACATAAATTGATTGAGTTAAAGGTATAACAGAAGAAGCTTGGCCTAGTTTCAAAATCCCCACAGATTGTTTAGCGGGAATTTTGCTTGAACTATACATTAAGTTATAAATATTATCATCAATATACAATTGATAAACAAAAGAGTTGGCCCAATCTAAAGTGTTTTGGGTGTAATAATTTGCTTGTTTTAATAATTTATCATAAACATTGTTAGATTGTTGAAGAATTTGAGTCTTATAACCTTGATAAAGAGCGAAGGTTGTAATAATTAATATCATAAAGCTAAGCAAGATATAAGAAAAAAGTAGTTTTGTAAAAGTACCTTTCAAATTTATAAAATTTCTTTTCGGTAAATGAAGTTTCATGGAAGGTCGGCCCCCTTCATAAAGTATATTACAGCAGCTATATGCTAAATTTTAGTTGAAAATAGGCATATATCATTTAATATATGAGAGTTGAGTATTTTTATAAAATAAGTGAACGAACCACTAAATATTATAAATATAGATTCAAATTTCGCAAACAAAACGCGACTTCACCTATTGTAAAATAAAAGGTTTTCAGCATTTTAATAAGGTGAATTCCTTGCAAAATCATATAATGTAAAAAATATCATATTTGAGATTAATTACTAATGTAATTAATATATCACAGAACGATCAAAATGAAAACGATTTTGTTAATTTATAGTAACTTGTGTTTATATAAAATTGGAATATAGAATTTTATATTTAAAACAAAGTGATATATTCAAAATCGTATAATATCATTGAATTTAGTGAATTTTCAAATAGATTGTTAATATTCAAAGTACATAAATTGAGTAAAATCAATGAATTATTTAATTTTTAAAGTTTCGAATTTTCTGAAAATGATGTAAGCTAAATTCAATGAAACCGAATACAATCGACAGAATTAATGTGAACGGTTTTACTTGAAGATGAAGTATTAGTGTAAACCATTTTGCTGAAAATTCATTCTTAATATGGAGGGAGGTCGGAAGAAGTTTTGTAAATTAGGCAATGAATTAAAATTAAGGGGGATTGTAAAATTGGGAAAGAAAGGTAAAGTTTTAGGGGTTTTAGTTATGGCTACAATGGTGGTATCAATTTTAGGCGGATGTGGAAGTTCTAAAGCATCAGATCCAGCAGCACCAAAAAAAGTTAAAATAGCAGTAGTTTTAAAAGCAATAAACAGTGATTACTGGAAACAAGTAAAAGCCGGTGCAGTAGATGCAGGTAAATCATTAAATGTAGAAGTGCAAGTTGTTGGACCAAATGCAGAAACAGATATAGCTGGACAGGCTTCAATGATGGAAGATCAAATAGTAAAAGGTGTATCTACTTTAGTTGTAGCACCATCACAACCAAGTGCTGCTTTATCAAGTTTTGATAAGGCTGATGCAGATAAAATTCCAGTTATATTAATAGATACAGATGCAAAATGGGATAAAAAGAAATCATTTGTAGGAACTGGAAATGAAGCAGGTGGTAAGGTTGGGGGAGATTATATAGCAAAGAGTCTCAAAACCTCAGATGATATTGTTATGATCAGAGGTGCTCTTGGTGATGCAACTCATGATGAACGTATAAAAGGTGCAACAGATGCTTTAACAGCTGGCGGATTTAAAGTTTCAGCAGTTCAACCAGCAGATAGTGATAGAAATAAAGCAATGTCAGTTATGGAAAACTTATTACAAACTCATCCAAATGTAAAAGCTGTGTTCTGTTCAAATGATGAAATGGCATTAGGAGCAGTTAGAGCACTTAAAGCTGCTAATAAGACAAATGTGATTGTTGTAGGTTTTGATGGTTCGCCAGATGCATTAAATTCCATTATTGCAAAAGAACTTACGGCGTCTGTTGCTCAAAGTGCATATAACATAGGGAAAGCAGGAGTAGAGGCAGGAGTTAAAGTAGCAAAGGGAGAAAAAATTGATGCTAGAATTGATACGGGTACAAATTTAATAACAAAAGACAATGCTCAAAAAGCAAAAGACGATTTAGCAAAAATATTAGCTCGATAAAATAATTTTTTAAAGAAATAATTGAATCTAATAAATTGTTAATTCAAATTATTAGATTCAATAAAAATTTATTTTTGAAAAAGAGAGGTGACTAAATAATGGCTCAACCATTTATAGAGCTAAAAGGAGTATCGAAAATATTTCCAGGAGTAATAGCAATTGATAATATTGATATAGATGTTTACCCTGGTGAAATCCTTGGATTAGTTGGAGAAAATGGTGCTGGTAAGTCTACATTAATAAAATTACTTACCGGTGCACATAGAAGTGATTTAGGACAGATTTTAGTTGAAGGAAAAGAGGTTTATATTCAGGGTCCAAAAGAAGCAATGAGGTTAGGTATAACAGCTATATATCAAGAGCTAAATATCGTAAGAGAGTTAAGTGTAGCTGAAAATGTTTATTTAGGTAGAGAACTTAAAAATAAAGGCATACCTTTAATTAATATAAAAGAGATGATAAGAAAATCAGGAGAATTATTAATGGAACTCGGTCAAAAAATTGATCCAAAGATTGCTATATCTAAATTAGGGATGGGCCAACAACAGATGGTAGAAATAGCAAAAGCGCTTTCTGTACAAACAAAGCTTTTAATAATGGATGAACCTACATCTAGTTTGAGTTCAAAAGAAGTAAAAGAATTATTAAGGACCATAAAAGAATTAAAACAAAAGGGTATTTCAATTATATTTATATCTCATAGATTAGATGAAATTATGGAAGTGTGCGATAGAGTAACTGTAATGAGAGATGGTAGAAAAGTAACAACGCTTCCAATCGAGGAAGTAACTTTGGAGAAACTTATTCGTTTAATGGTGGGAAGAGATTTAAAAAATCAGTTTCCTAAAGTTGAATCCAAAGTAGGTGAAGAAGCTTTAAGAATTGAAAATTATACTAGTAACAATGTTTTTAACAATGTTAGTTTTAAAGTTCATAAAGGAGAAATATTAGGATTGTCAGGGCTTGTAGGTGCAGGAAGAACAGAAGTTGCAAGAGCAATTTTTGGAGTTGATATGAAAAATAAAGGTAGAACATATATAAATGGAAAAGAGGTAAATATAAAATCACCTAAAGATGCTATGGCACATGGGCTTGCATTTTTAACTGAGGATAGAAAAGAACAAGGCTTAGTACTTGACAATACTGTGGCTTTTAATATGAATTTAGCATCATTAAATAGATGTAAATCAGGAATGCTCCTTGATATTAAGAAGTTAAAACAAATAACAATGGAAAATATTGAAAAATTAGATATAAATCCACCTGTAGATACTTTTACAGTAAGGAAACTTAGTGGAGGAAATCAACAGAAAGTTGTTATAGGGAAGTGGCTTAATACACATGCAAATATATTTATATTTGACGAACCAACAAGAGGAATAGATGTTGGAGCAAAAGTAGAAGTTTACAATGTTATGAATGAACTTGTATTAAATGGAGCAGCAGTAATTATGATTTCTTCAGAACTTCCAGAAATACTAGGAATGAGTGATCGTATCATTGTTATGCATGAAGGTAAAGTAACAGGTGAGTTTAGCATGCATGATGCAAATCAAGAAAATATTATGAAAGCAGCGGCGGGAGGTTTATAAAAATGGGTGAAGTAAATTTAAACAGTGAAAAGTCCAAAAGATTCGCAGTAGGTAAAAAAAATAAGTTGAAAGAAATAGCGGAAAAATTTGGCCCTCTTTTAGGATTAATATTACTTTGTTTGGCTCTTTCAATTTTGTCACCGGACTTTATAAAGGTGAAGAATATAATGAATATAGCAAACCAATCTTCAATTAATTGTTTAGTTTCAATGGGAATGCTTCTGGTAATATTAACTGCCGGAATAGATCTTTCAGTAGGTTCTATATTGGCGTTATCAACTTGCCTTATGGGAATGTCAATTGTTAACTGGAATATGAATCCTTTTTTTGGCATCTTAATATGTTTGGCTACAGGAGCGTTTTTAGGATTAATGAACGGAGTGCTGCTTACTAAATTAAGGTTGCCACATCCGTTTATATCTACTTTAGCAATGAAAAATGTTGCAAGAGGTTTAGCACTTATTATTACTTTAGCATCACCAATTTCAGGATTTCCTAAATCTATACAATATATAGGCTCTGGGTCAATAGGACCTATTCCAATAAGCTTTATATTAGTTATATTAGTTTGTTTAGGTTTCTATATATTCTTGAATAGGACAGCGCAAGGAAGGCATATATATGCACTTGGAGGAAATAAAGAGGCAGCAAAATTATCTGGTGTAAATGTAGATAAAACTTTAATTCTAGTTTATACACTATGTGGATTAATGGCTGCACTTGCAGGGGTCGTAATGGTAGGTAGAGTAAATTCAGCTTCTCCACTTGGTGGATTAGACTTTGATTTGGATGCTATTGCAGCATGCATTATAGGAGGAACTTCATTCATGGGAGGCATTGGTACTGTGGGTGGAACTTTGATTGGAGCAATGATTATGGCAGTTTTGAGAAATGGATTAAATCTTTTAGGGGTTTCACCGGATATACAAATTGTTGCTATAGGGTTAGTTATTATTGGAGCAGTGTACGTTGATGTTATAAGAAATTCAGCTGCAAAAAAAGTTAAAGTAGTAGCATAAAAGTTGTAGGGACTTCTTGATTAGAAGTAAATAAAAAACAGGAGGAATTCAAAATGATAAAAGTTGGAGTTGCTGGATACGGTGTTATAGGACAAAGATTAGCAGATGGAGTAGCACTGCAAAAGGACATGGAACTTGTAGGGGTAGCAGATGTTTCACCTACACTTGCTGTAAGAGCATTAAAAGAAAAAGGTATGCCTTATGATCTTTATAATGCAATTCCTGGAAATGATAAAGTTTTTGAAGCGTCTGGAATTAAAGTTTCTGGAACTTTAGAGGAATTAGTTCAAAAGGTAGATATTATGTTAGATGCTACAAGTGCTGGAGTAGGGGCCAAAAACAAAATAATATATGAAAAGTATAATAAAAAAGCAATATTTCAAGGTGGAGAGAGTAACAGCGTAGCTGATGTATTCTTCCATGGTTATGCAAACTTCGAGGAAGGAATAGGAAAACAATTTTTAAAACTTACTTCTTGCAATACAACGGGATTGATTCGTGCAATAGATTGTATGGATAGAGAAATAGGAGTAGAAAAAATTGCAATCACGATTATAAGAAGAGTTGCAGATCCAGGAGATTACCATAGAGGACTTACTAATGCACTTCAAATTGATAAGGCACCAAGCCACCAGGCATTGGACTTAATGACAATTATGCCTCATGTAAGTGCAACTGGGATTTTAGTGCAGGCACCTGTAACCCATGGTCATATCATTACAGTTGTTGCAACTACTAAGAAAAAGACAAATAAAGCAGAACTTTTAGAAATGTTTAGAAAACATCCAAGAATTAGAGTAGTAAGTATTGATGAAGGATTTCTTGGAAATGCATCTTTGTTTAGATATGCAAGAGATTTAGGAAATCCAAGAGGTGACATGTACGAAATTGCTGTTTGGGAAGATTCAATAGTAGAGTCTGGTAATGACATCATGTTTGCTTTTAATGTACCACAAGAAGCAGTAGTAATCCCTGAAAATATAGATGCAATTCGTGCAGCAACAGGAATGCAATCAGATAGATTAGAAGCAGTTGGAAAGACAAATATGTATTTGGGGATGGGAAAATGGAGTTTGAAATAAAAGGTATGGATGAGTTTGAATATAGAGAAAAAACAGTTTTATTAAGACTTGATATTAACTCTACAATCAACATTGATACAAAAAAAATAATAAGTGAAAATAGAATTAATATGAGCATTCCAACAGTCAAATATATTTTAGATCAAAAGGCAAAATTGGTAATTATAGCCCATCAAGGAGATACATTAGATTATGAAAACTTAATTTCTATGGATGAACATGCAGAAAAGCTTTCAAGTAAATTAGGAATTAATGTTAAATATGTTGATGATGTTGCAGGGCCAGCAGCGCAAGAGGCAATCAAAAATTTAAATCCTGGAGAAGCAGTTTTACTTGGTAATTTACGTTACTTAACAGAAGAAGTTTCCACTTTTGAAAATGTTGTTAAGTTAGAACCGGAGGAGATGTTAAATACTTATTTGATTAGAAATATAGCTCCACTTGTAGATTATTATGTTAATGATGCTTTTTCAGCGGCACATAGAAATGCACCATCAATGGTAGCTTTTCAGGAATTGTTGCCTACAGCAGGTGGACTTTTAATGATTAAGGAGATCTCGGCACTTACAAAGGTAATGAAATGTCCTGACAAACCATCAGTTTTTGTGCTAGGGGGAGCCAAGATATCAGATGCCTTTGGCATGATGAAGCAGGTGCTTGAAAATGGCAGCGCAGATAAAATTTTAGCATCTGGAGTAACGGGAAATATAATGCTTATGGCAAAAGGGCACTCTATAGGGAAGGTAAATGAAAAGTTTATAAAGGACAGATCATTAGATGTGTTTGTAAAACCCGCAAAAGAGTATTTAACCAAATATCCAGATAAAATTATTTTTCCATCAGATTTAGCTTATGAAAAAGGTGGACAGAGATTAGAAATTGATATAGAAAATTTACCAATAGAAGAATCACTTTTAGATATTGGGTCAAAGACAATTAAAGTATTTGCGAAAGAGCTAAATAAAGCCGGTACGATTTTTGTAAATGGACCAGCGGGTGTTTATGAAAAAGAAATTTTTGAAAATGGAACCAAAGAAATATGGAAGGCTATTGCGAAATCAAGTGGATATTCTGTAATTGGCGGAGGCGATACGGTAAGTGCAGCGCAAAAGTTTATATCTCTAAAAGATATAAGTTATGTATGCACAGCTGGCGGTGCAATGGTACAGTTCTTATCTGGAAAAGAAATGCCTTTAATAAAGGCAATGAAAAAAGTATTTAAGAAAGAATTTCAATAAAAATTTTATGGAGGTGTGAAATGTTAAGTAAGGAAAAAGTTAAGGAACTAAAAATTCTTGCTACAAATATCAGAATAGAGACAGTGAGGTCTATGGGGACACTTGGCTTTGGTCACTTGGGAGGAGCATTATCCATAGCGGATACACTTGCAGTGCTATATGGTGGCATAATGAAAATTGATCCTAAAAATCCTAAATGGGAAGGAAGGGATTGGCTCGTGTCTTCAAAGGGGCATGCAGGTCCAGCAATTTATGCGGCCCTCGCATTAAAGGGATATTTCCCAATTGAAGAATTATTGACTTTAAATACACCAGGCACTCATTTCCCAAGTCATTGTGATAGAAATCTTACAATAGGTATAGATATGACAACAGGATCACTCGGTCAAGGAGCATCAACTTCTGTAGGAGTTGCTTTAGGGCATATATATAGTAAAAAAGATAATTTTACATATCTTATATTAGGAGATGGAGAGTCGCAAGAAGGACAAGTTTGGGAAGCGGTGTCATTTGCAGGATTTAGAAAGTTAGATAATTTGATTGCATTCGTTGATAATAATAAGCAACAGTTAGATGGATTCACTGTAAACATTCATGACACTCTTGATTTTAAAGCTAAATTTGAAAGCTTTGGATGGGATGCGGTAGATGTTGACGGTAGTGATGTAGAACAAATTTATGAAGCAATAGAAGCTGCAAAACGACGACGCGGAAAACCATCAGTAATAGTACTAGATACAATAAAAGGAAAAGGTGTTTCTTTTGTAGAAGGAAAAGAAAAAAATCATCATGTGACAATTAGCAAAGAACAGATGCAGCAAGGTCTAGCAGAGCTACAAGTTGAAATGAATAAGGTGGTGAAATCATGAGTATAGTACGTATAGCTGAAAAATATGAAACAGAAAAATTAGCAATGAGAGATGCTTATTGTGAAACATTACTTAAATTAGCTTCTGAAAATGATAAGGTTGTCGTTTTAGATGCAGATCTAATGAGCTCAATGGGAATGATGCCATTTTTAGAGAAATATCCAGAGAAAACTTTTAATGTTGGAATACAAGAAGCAAATATGATTGGTGTTGCAGCAGGACTTTCAGCTACTGGGTTAATTCCTTTTGCCCACACTTTTGGACCATTTGCATCAAGAAGATGCTATGATCAGATTTTCTTATCTGTTGGATATTCAAAATTAAATGTAAGAATAGTAGGAAGTGATCCTGGAATTACAGCTGCATTTAATGGGGGAACTCATATGTCTTTTGAGGACCTAGGAATACTTAGAAATATTCCGAATATTACTATTCTTGAACCCGTTGATACAGTTATGCTTAAAGAGTTACTAGTTCAAACTGCAGCGAAATATGGATTATTCTATATAAGATTGCTTAGAAAGAATGCAGTAAAAATATATGAAGAAGGTTCAACTTTTGAAATTGGAAAAGGAGTAATCTTAAAAGAAGGAAAGGATGTAACGATTATTTCAACTGGCATCATGGTTAAGGAAGCACTAGATGCAGCTGAAAAGCTAGAAGAACAAGGAATTTCAGCCAAAGTAATAAATATGTTTACTTTAAAACCAATAGATAAGGAATTAATAATAAAGTGTTCAAAAGAAACCGGTGCAATTGTTACTGCTGAAAATCATAGCATAATAAATGCTTTGGGTTCTGCAGTAGCAGAAGTACTTGGAGAAAATATACCAGTTCCATTAGAAAGAGTGGGTGTAAAGGATTTATTTGGAGAAGTGGGTCCTGTGAATTATTTAAGAGAAAAGTTTGAATTAACAGCAGAAGAAATTGTAATAAAAGCTAAAAAGGCTATATCTAGAAAAAATAATTGTTAAGAAGGTGTAAATATGATTAAAGTAAGGCAAAATGGAGAATTTCCATATGGATATACTGCCATTACTACTATGGAGGAAATACAACATAATACAATGATGGATTTTGGTGTACTAAGATTAGCTAAGGCTGGAATAGAAAAAAATACAGATATTAAGGAAAGAGCTTACTTGCTAGTTCAAGGAGAGGTAACTTTTCAGTGGGATGGTCATAAAGAAACTGCTAAAAGAACTAATTGTTTTGATGAAGGCCCCTGGGTTTTACATGTACCTCAAAATGTCGAAGTAATAATAACAGGAGTCTGCGAGGATTCGGAGCTAGCTGTTACAAAGACAACTAATGATAAGGTATTTTCATCAAAATTATATACGCAAGAAGAATGTAGAAGTGAAGAACGTGGAAAAGGAACTATGGAAGAAGCTTCCACAAGAACTGTAAGAACAGTGTTTGACAAATCAAATTCACCAGATTCAAACTTAGTAATTGGAGAAGTAATAGATCACCCAGGAAAGTGGTCAAGTTATCCACCACACTATCATCCACAACCAGAAATATATTATTACAAATTTAATCCCGAAAATGGATATGGGTTCTCAGAACTAGGAGAAGAGGCTGTAAAATTAAGACAAAATGATACTGTAAAGATTTTGGAAAGTGTTACACACCCTCAAATAACAGCACCTGGCTATGCGATGTATTATCTTTGGGTAATAAGGCATTTAGATGGTAATCCATACATTACTCCAACCTTTGTTCCAGAGCATCTTTGGGTAACGGATCCAGATGCTAAAATATGGCCGGATAAATAAAATAATATAAGAGGTGAGTGCATGAAAACTATAAGATTAACAATGGCACAAGCACTTGTTAAATTTTTAGATAAGCAATATGTAGAATTTGATGGAAATGAGCAAAAGTTTGTTAAAGGTATATTTACAATTTTTGGACATGGAAATGTACTAGGCTTAGGACAGGCATTAGAACAGAATCCTGGTGATTTAATTGTTCATCAGGGAAGAAATGAACAGGGAATGGCTCATGCAGCGATGGGATATGCCAAGCAGATGCATAGAAAACAGATATACGCTGTAACTTCATCAGTAGGGCCAGGTGCAGCAAACATGGTAACAGCAGCGGCGACAGCTACAGCAAATAGAATTCCAGTACTATTTTTGCCGGGGGATGTATATGCGTGTAGACAGCCGGATCCAGTGCTTCAGCAAGTAGAACAATTTCATGATTTAAGTATAAGTACAAATGATGCTTTTAAAGCTGTAAGTAGATATTGGGACAGGATAGAAAGACCAGAACAATTAATGAGTGCAGCAATAAATGCAATGAGAGTACTTACAGATCCTGCGGATACAGGAGCAGTTACATTAGCGTTGCCTCAAGATGTTGAAGGGGAAGCTTATGACTATCCAGAATCTTTCTTTAAAAAAAGAGTACACAGAATAGAGCGAAGACCAGCAACTAAAGAAATAATTCAAGACGCATTAGAATTGATAGCGCGAAAGAAGAAACCAATACTTATATGTGGAGGAGGGGTAAGGTACTCTGAAGCGGCAGATGTATTTAAGCAATTTGCAGAAAAATTCAATATACCTTTTGGAGAAACCCAAGCAGGTAAAAGTGCAATAGTATGGGATCATCAATTGAATTTAGGTGGAATAGGAACAACAGGTAATTATGCAGCAAATGTAATTGCTAAAGAAGCTGACCTAGTAATAGGAGTGGGAACTAGATATACAGATTTTACAACAGCATCGAAAGCTTTATTTCAAAATCCAGAAGTAGAATTCTTAAACATAAATGTAGCACAATTTGATGCATACAAATTGGATGCAGTAAAAGTAGTGGCGGATGCTAAAGTAGGATTAGAAGCAATCGCAGAAAAATTAGAGAAAGTAGGATACAAATCAACATATTCCTTAGAAATTAAAGAAGCGAAAGCTAAATGGAATGCCGAATTAAATAGATTGTTCAGTTTAGAGTATACAGGAGAAGGATTTATTCCAGAAGTATCAGGGCATCTTGGTCATGTGTTACAAGAGTTTGGAAAGCAAACAGGATCCTATTTAACTCAAACAAGAGTACTTGGAGTTTTTGATGAAATGTTAGCTGATGATGCAATCATAGTTGGTTCATCAGGAAGTTTACCAGGAGATTTACAAAGAGTTTGGAGACCTAAATTACCCAATACCTATCATGTGGAATATGGATATTCTTGTATGGGATATGAAGTAAATGCATCTTTAGGAGTAAAAATTGCAGCACCAAATCAAGAAGTATACACATTTTTAGGTGATGGTTCTTATATGATGCTACATTCAGAGCTACCAACCTCTATACAAGAAAAGAAAAAGATTAATGTTGTTGTATTAGACAACATGGCATTTGGATGTATTAATAATTTACAAATGGGTAATGGTATGGGAAGCTTTGGAACGGAATTTAGATTTAGAAATGAAGAAACAGGTAAATTAGATGGTGATTTAGTACCAATAGATTTTGCTATGAGTGCAGCAGCTTATGGTTGTAAAACATATACAGTTAAAACTATAGAACAATTAAGAGCAGCGATTGTTGATGCTAAGAAACAAACTGTATCTACATTATTAGATATTAAAGTATTACCAAAAACAATGACAGATGGATATGAATCATGGTGGAGATGTGGAGTCGCTGAGGTTTCAGTAAAAGAGAGTGTACAAAAAGCTTATGAAGATATGCAAGCAGGAATAAGGAAAGCTAGAAAATATTAAAAAGGTGGAATTAATAATGAAAGAATATAATATTGCAGTTATTCCAGGTGATGGAATTGGTAATGAAGTAATGGATGAAGGGCTTAAAGTTTTAAATAAAGTTTCTAGTTTATATGGAAATGTAGTGTTTAAATATGATCATTTTGACTGGGGTTGTGAATATTATTTAAAACATGGGAAAATGATGGATGATGATGGACTAGAAAAACTAAAGAAGTATGATGCCATACTGCTTGGAGCTGTTGGATATCCAGGTGTACCAGATCATATTTCACTTAGAGACCTACTTTTGAAAATTAGACAAGGATTTAATCAATATATTAATTTAAGACCAATAAAATTACTACCAAATGTGGAATGTCCCATAAAAAACAAGGGTTTCGATGACGTAGATATGATATTTGTCCGTGAGAATAAAGAAGGCGAATATGCAGGGATCGGCGGAATATTTAATGAAGGTCAAGAGGATGAAGTGGCGATTCAAACGGCTGTATTTACAAGAAAAAACACAGAAAAGGTGATGAAATATGCTTTTGAATTAGCAAAAAAAAGAAATAAGTTCAACAGGGTTACTAGTGTAACAAAGTCTAATGCATTAAATTATAGTATGGTGTTTTGGGATAAGATTTTTAAAGAAAGTTCGTCAAAATATCCTGAAATTGGTACAGAATCCCATCATGTAGATGCTATATCCATGTTTATGATTCAAAAACCAGAAATTTTTGATGTTGTAGTTGCTTCCAATCTCTTCGGGGACATTTTAACAGACTTAGGGTCCGTATTACAGGGAGGGCTTGGGTTTGCGGCAGGAGCCAATATAAATCCTGAAAAAGAGTATCCATCAATGTTTGAACCAGTTCATGGTTCAGCACCAGATATAGCAGGAAAAGGGTTAGCAAATCCTATAGCTATGGTCTGGACAGTTCAAATGATGCTGGAATTCCTTGAAGAAACAGAACTAAGTGCTAGGGTTATGGATGGTATTAAAGAAATATTGAAAAATAAGGAAAGATTGACTGCGGATTTAGGTGGAAAGGCTTCTACGTCTGAAGTAGGAGATTTTATTTGCGAAATCTTAGAAGATCTTAAATAACATATAACGGGGGTATATAAAAATGTTTAAATCAAATAAAGTAAAACTTGGAATTGCACCAATTGCATGGACAAACGATGATATGCCAGAGCTAGGTTGCGAAAACACCTTTGAACAATGTATAAGTGAAATGGCACTAGCTGGATTTACTGGTAGTGAAGTGGGGAATAAGTACCCTAGAGATACTAAAATTTTAAAGAAAGAATTAGAATTAAGAGGCATGAATATCGCCAGCGCATGGTTTAGTTCATTTTTAACTACAAAACCGTTACAAGAAACAGTAGATGCATTCAAATTACACAGAGATTTCCTTTGTGAAATGGGAGCGAAGGTAATAGTTGTATCAGAACAAGGTCATGGCATACAGGGACAGATGGATACACCGGTTTTAACAAAAAAACACATATTTAATGAAGAAGAGTGGAAGTTATTGGCCTCAGGATTAGAAGAACTCGGAAGAATAGCTGCAGAAAAAGATATGAAAATAGTATTCCATCATCATATGGGTACGGGAGTTCAGACTTTTGAAGAAATTGATAAATTAATGGAATTAACAGATTCAAGTCTTGTAAATTTATTATTTGACTCAGGTCATTTAACATTCTCTGATGTGGAGCCAGAGGCGGTGTTAAAAAAATATATAAGTAGAATAAAGCATGTTCATTTGAAAGATATCAGAAAAGAAGTATTAGGTAGAGTTAAAGCGGAAAATATGAGTTTCTTAAATGCAGTAAAAGCAGGTGTATTTACTATTCCTGGTGATGGCATGATTAATTTTGAACCATTATTCAAGATTTTAGATGAGAACAATTATGAGGGTTGGTTTATTGTAGAAGCGGAACAAGATCCCGCACTAGCAAATCCCTTTGAATATGCAAAAAATGCAAGAAACTTTATTAAAGAAAAAGCGGGAATATAAAGGAGGAATTATAAAATGACAAAAATTAAAGTTGGAATTATAGGCTCAGGAAGAATAGGGAAATTACATGCGGAAAATTTAATAAATAACATCGGCAATGTTGAAGTAAAATCTATAGCAGATGTATTTGCAGATAAAATAGAAACTTGGGCACATTCTATTGGTATTAAAAATGTTTATAGCGATTATCATGATATATTAAATGATCCAGAAATAGATGCTATACTTATTTGCTCTTCAACAAATACGCATTCGCCAATTTCAATAGAAGCAGCAAAGGCTGGTAAGCATATATTCTGTGAAAAACCAATTGATTATGATCTTGGCAGAATTCACGCTGTTTTAAATGCGGTAAAGACTGCAGGAGTTAAGTTTCAAGTTGGGTTTAACAGAAGATTTGACCATAATTTCAAAGCAGTTAGAGATATGGTTCAAGCTGGTAAAATTGGTGATCCACATATAATAAAGGTTACTTCAAGAGACCCTGAACCCCCAACACCTGAGTATGCTAAAGTATCTGGTGGAATGTTCCTAGATATGACTATTCATGATTTTGATATGGTAAGATATTTATCTGGTAGCGAGGTTGATGAAGTATATGCAGCTGCTGCGGTATTAGTAGACCCAGCAATTGGTGAAGCGGGAGACGTTGATACAGCACTTATTACTTTAAAGTTTAAAAATGGAGCAATTGGTGTAATAGATAATAGTAGGAAAGCTGTTTATGGATATGATCAAAGAGTAGAAGTTTTTGGATCAAAAGGTGGAATAACTGTTTCTAATGATACAGGAAGTTCAGCAGTTTTAAGCACATCAGAAGGTGTATTTAGTGATAAACCAAAATATTTCTTCTTAGAAAGATATAAGGATTCCTTCATATCTGAATTGAAAGATTTCTTTGAAGCAATTGAGGAAAATAAAGAAACACCAGTTACAGGAATAGATGGATTAAAGCCAGTTTTAATTGCATTTGCTGCAAAAAAATCTTTATTAGAAGGCAGAGCTGTAAAAGTAGAAGAATAGATTTGTTTAACTAGGTCTAAACTGTGAAACTTTGGTAGGGGCGCTGCTCCTACCATTTTTTATAAAGTAAAGTGCAGGTGGCTTTATTTGGAATTTAAACTTGGTTTTGGAAAGAAGACTGTGACATTTAATATAGAAAAAGAAAATTTATTAGCGGAAATACTTCCCAATAAATTAGAGATTGGTTTAATGAATGAAGAAGAAGTAGTATATGACAAAATTAGATGTGTAGATAGTGATTCAAAGGATTTTAAACATTTAGGTTTCACAAAGAGAGGAACGCCAATAGATGTTTTTACTGAAGTAGCAGAGGCAGATATGAGAATTTGTCTTGGAAATATTGAATATCACTATTTTGCTGGATATAGTGGTGGTGCAAAGGCAATTATGCCTGGAGTTTCTACTAGTGCTGCGATTGCAATGGTACTGCGAGATTCAAAAATATTCTTAGTTTCTGAAATGGAAGCAAACTTTGTAAGAAAAATATTTATGGAACCCTTTAGTGATGTGCAATCAGCAGTGGATAAAGCTATTAAGGAGCAAGGCACTGATGCAAAAGTTTTGGTAATGCCATATGGAGCATCTACGTTGCCAATTGTAAAATAAAATTAAAAGTATATTTTCAAACAAAGATTAGAAATTATAAAAATTTCTAATCTTTATTTTTGCTGGATCTAACATTTAGATCCAGTGAAGTAAATATTGAAATTTAGCACATTTTCTACAAAAAAACATATTTAACCCTAATAAAAAATTAACTAATTCTAATATAAAAGAATATTTGCAGATGTTTTTTTATAATGTTGAATTTTGTTAAAGTTACATATAAAAGCAACGATTATATTATTAAGATAGCTATGCTATTATAAACATTTATTTATTGAGAAAAAATTTAAAATAATATTTTATTCGAGGAGTGAAGATTAATGAAATGGTTTAGTAACTTAAAAACGATTCAAAAACTAGTGTCATCATTTGTCCTGGTTGCATTGTTTATAGGTATTGTTGGGATTATTGGAATGAATAATATTAATAAAATTGATAAAAATATTGATAGTATTTATAACATAGATTTGGTTGGTGTTAATAATATTAGTAATATTAAAGCAAATTTATTAGAAATGAGAGAGGAGTTATTGTTAATTCTTGATCCTAAATACAAAAATGATGTACAAAAGAACAAAGAGAATATTGAACGTCTTGTAAATATTGATAATACACTTATTCTAGAATACAAGACGACCATTACAACTGATTTAGATAGACAACAATTTGCAGAATTTGAAAAATTACTTGGGGATCATCGTATAGCCAGAAATACCTTAATTAAAGAAGTTGAGAAAGGTGACTATGCCAAGGCAAATGAACTTGCACCAGGTATTACTGAGATTAGAATTAATATGTTTACAGTTTTAGACAAAGAGATGAAATTGACTAGAGAGATGGCAAAAGCTAGCTATGATGATAGTCAAGTGTTACAAGATAAAGCAAATGTTCAAATTATAGTAGTAACTGCTTTAGGATTTATATTTGCTATTTTAATCGGTTTAATATTTTCTATTACAATTTCAAGGCGGATAAAGAAGGTTTTAATAGTAGCACAGGCGCTTGGTGAAAATGATTTATCAAAAACTGTTGATATTGATAGTAAGGATGAAATAGGAAATTTAGCAAAAGCTTTAAATAAAGCAATAGTAAACTTAAAAACGTTAATTGGAGAAATAGCAGGAAGTGCTACTGATATTAGCGCTACTAGTGAGGAATTATCTGCTACAACAGAAGAAATAGCAGCAAAAATGGAAATTGTCAATGAATCAGTAAGACAAGTATCATTAGGAGCGGAACAGTTAAGCGCCACAACAGAGGAGATAGATGCAACAACAGAAAATATTGCAGAAAATGTGGCTGATGTTACTAGTCGAGCAAATAAAGGAACTAATATTGCAAATGATATAGAAGTGAGAGCAAAACAAGTTAGAGAAACTGCTGAAAATAGCTCTAATGGTACAGATAAATTATATTTTGAAAAGCAAGAAAAAATATTAAAAGCAATTGAAGAGGGCAAAGTTGTCCGTGAAGTTAAAATAATGGCAGATGAAATAGAAAATATAGCAAGTCAAACAAATCTTCTTGCACTTAATGCAGCGATTGAAGCAGCAAGAGCAGGAGAACAAGGTAAAGGCTTTGCCGTGGTTGCTGATGAAGTAAGAAAATTAGCTGAAGAGTCATCGTCTACAGTTCAAAAGATTCAAGAGATAACTAGGAAAGTTGAACAAGCATTTCAGAATCTTTCCGGCAATGCTCAGGAGGTGTTAAGCTTTATTGATAATAAAGTTAAACCTGATTATCAATTGTTTGTAAATACAGGTAAGCAATATGGTGAAGATGCGGTAGTCTTTAATGAGATGTCCTCAAATATTAGAGATTCAATGAACATAGTAAATGAAACTGTATCAGAAATTAAGAAAGCAATTGAAAATGTATCAGCTACAGCTGAGGAATCAGTTGCTAGCTCAGAAGAGATACTTGCAAGCGTCAATGAATCTGTTATGGCTATTGACGAAATAACAAAAGCATCTCAAGACCAAGCTATTTTAGCAGAAAAGCTAAATGGTATGGTTCAAAAATTTAAGCTATAAGGTAAATATTGTAGCATCGAAGGTGATGGATAGCTGCGAAGGTGATGATTTAACCGATAAGATTATATATATCTTATCGGTTTTTTTAATTTGGAATAATAAGGAATTATGAAACTGTAATTATTATGTTATAATGTATATAATGTGGATTTACAAAATTAAAATAAAAAAAATACGATGGATAAAACTATTAATATTGCAGCTGCATATATGATGATTTAACCATTTGGAGAAATATACAGGGGGAACAAAATGTTTAGTCCAATAAAAAACACAAAAGTTTATGAACAGGTAATAGATCAAATAAAAAATATGATTGATAAAGGTACGCTTAAAAAGGGCGACAAACTTCCTTCAGAGAGGAATTTAGTGCAGCAATTAAAGGTAAGTAGAGCTTCTATTCGCGAAGCGCTTAGGGCATTAGAAGTCATTGGACTTATAGAGTGCAGACAAGGAGAAGGTAGTTATATAAAAGCAAATTTTGAAGATAAATTATTTGAACCACTATCAATTATGTTTATGTTAGAGGGCAGCAATCCAGAAGAGATATGGGAGATTAGAAAGATCGTGGAGGTGGAGGCTTCAGGCCTCGCTGCGAATAGAATAACGAGTGAACAACTAATAGAGTTAAAAGAAATTACTCAAAGATTCATGAACTGTGAGGATGAAGATATTAATGCTGCAATTGACAAAGAATTTCATTATAAGATTGCAGAATGCTCAGGTAATGTTTTAATATTTAACATTCTTAAAACAGTTTCGACTCTCGTAGATCATTTTATTGCGGATGCAAGAAAATTAATATTAGTTGAAAGAGAAAATAAGGAAATACTTTTTTCTCAACACAATGAGATATATTTAGCTATAGAAAAACATAGTTCAGCAGATGCTAGAAAGGCTATGCGGGAACATTTAGATTTTGCAAATAAGTATGTAGGGGCAAGGTAAAAGATATAATTATATGAAAAGACAAAGGTGAGGGTAATAAGATATTACTTTCATCTTTAATTTTTTTAATAAAAAAAGATTGTTAACTGCTTAATAATTGTTGAAATATTTTAAATAGTATGCTATTATATTTTAAAAGGTGGTCAGACCATCTTACCATTAACAAATTTTTAGACTTTCTATAAAAAGAATGGAGGAACATATATGGAAATTTTAGTTTGTATAAAGCAAGTTCCAGGAACTTCAAAAGTTGAAGTAGATCCAGTTACAGGTGTCTTAAAAAGAGATGGTGTAGATTCAAAAATGAATCCTTACGATTTATATGCATTAGAAACAGCGCTTAAAATTAAGGAAGAACAAGGTGGAGTAATTAAGGTTATAACTATGGGACCACCACAAGCAAAGGATGTCATTCACGAAGCATATATGATGGGAGCAGACGAAGGAGCATTAGTATCTGATAGAAAATTTGCAGGAGCAGATGTTCTTGCTACATCTTATACACTCTCACAAGGTGTAAGAAAAATGGGAGAATTTGATCTTATATTATGTGGAAAGCAGACAACAGACGGAGACACTGCTCAAGTAGGACCAGAAATGGCTGAGTATCTCAGTATTCCCCACATTGCAAACGTTTTAAAAATAATAGAAATAAAAGAAAAATCAGTTATTGTAGAAATGGATATGGCAAATACTGTTGAAGTAGCCGAGATTCAATTTCCGTGTCTTTTAACTGTAGAAAAAGATATATATCAGCCAAGGCTTCCATCTTATAGAAAAAAATTAGCTACAAAAGATAGAGAAATAAAAATGATAACATTAAATGATTTTGAAGATAAAGATGAAAAGAAATATGGACTTAACGGTTCACCAACTCAGGTAGAAAGAATATTTCCACCAGATGTAAACAATGATCGTGAAACATGGACAGGCAATGGTGCGGAGCTTAGTTTAAAAATAGCTGCAAAACTTAAAGAATTAAAATTTGTATAAAGAAGGGTGGAATTCTAATGAGTAAGTTAATTTGTAACCAAGAGAAAGTAAACGATTCAAATATTCAAGAATTAATAAAGGTTTGCCCTTTTGGTGCTATTGAATACATAGGTGGCAAAATTGAAGTTAATGCAGGATGTAAAATGTGTAAGATTTGCGTTAAAAAAGGTCCAACAGGTGTAATGGAATTTATTGAAACAGAAGATATAAAAATTGATAAAAGCTTATGGAAGGGTATAGGAGTATATGTTGACCATGTAGAAGGAGTTATACATCCTGTAACAATGGAGCTTATCGGAAAAGCTAAAGAGCTTGCCGCAGTTGTTAATTTCCCAGTATATTGTGTATTTATTGGTCATAACATAAAGGAAAAGGCTGAGGAGTTGCTTCATTATGGAGTAGATGAGGTATATGTATACGATTATAAAGAACTTGAGGAGTTTAGGATAGAACCTTATACTGCTGCATTTGAAGACTTTGTAAATAAGGTAAAGCCATCATCATTATTGGTTGGTGCTACAACAATTGGTAGATCTCTTGCTCCAAGAGTAGCAGCAAGGTTTAGAACGGGACTCACAGCTGACTGTACAATACTTAAAATGAAAGAAAATACAGACCTTGTACAGATAAGACCTGCTTTTGGTGGTAACATTATGGCTCAAATTGTATGTCCTAATAATAGACCACAGATGTCAACAGTAAGATATAAGGTTATGAATGCACCTGAAAAACAGTGTGATGCAAAAGGCAAAATTACAATCTGTGAAATGGATAGAGCAAAACTCGCTTCGAACATTGAAGTATTAAAGGTTACCAAAAAAGAAGCAGAAGAAAATATTTCAGATGCAGAGGTAATCATTGCAGTTGGTAGGGCATTAAAGTCAGAAAAGGACATGGTTATGATTCAAGAATTAGCAGACCTTCTTGGTGCTCAAATAGCCGGGACAAGACCAACAATTGAAGCAGGTTGGATTGATGCTAAGAAACAAATTGGTCTTTCTGGTAGAACAGTTAAGCCGAAGCTAATAGTAGCTCTTGGAATTTCTGGTGCAGTTCAGTTTACAGCTGGAATGAATAGTTCAGAGCGTATATTTGCAATAAATAAAGATGAAAATGCATCTATATTCAATGTAGCTCATTATGGAATAGTGGGAGACATTTATGAAATAGTTCCTCAATTGATTGAAAATATTAAAAATTCAGGAGCTGAGTATTGTATACGTTAACTTTTAAATTGGAGTTATAGATAATAAGTAAGTTAGTGTTCACACTAAATTCAGATTCTAGGAGGTAATTTTATGGATTATAAAAAACTTGATGCTGCGGATATAGAGTTTTTAGTGTCAATATTAGATAAAGATAGAGTGTTTACTGGTGATGCAATAAATGATGATTTCAGCCATGATGAGATGGGTGGAATAAGCAAAATGCCCGACGTATTAGTTGAAGTTCTTGAAGCAAGTGAAGTGTCAAAGATTATGAAATATGCAAATGAAAACATGATTCCTGTAGTAGCAAGAGGTTCAGGAACAGGACTAGTTGGGGCATCAGTTCCAATTTACGGCGGAATTATGATAAATATGTCGAAAATGAATAATATACTTGAGATTGATGAAGAAAACTTAACTCTAACTCTTGAACCAGGTGTACTTTTAATGGAGATAAGCAAGTATGTCGAAGAGTTTGATTTATTTTATCCACCAGATCCAGGTGAAAAATCTGCTACAATTGCTGGTAACATAAATACAAATGCAGGTGGGATGAGAGCTGTTAAGTACGGAGTTACTAGAGATTACATAAGAGGCCTCGAAGTGGTTCTTCCAAGTGGAGAAATACTTAATGTTGGAGGAAAAGTAGTTAAGAATTCTACTGGCTACAGCATAAAAGATTTAATATGTGGGTCTGAAGGAACACTGGGAATAATTACAAAAATAATATTAAAACTAATACCACTACCTAAGAAAGCTGTATCGCTCTTAATACCTTTCCCAAATCTTGATATGGCAATAAATACAGTGCCTTTGATAGTTAAATCAAAATCTGCGCCAACTGCTATAGAATTTATGCAAAGAGAAGTTATTATTGCTGCTGAAGAATTCCTCGGAAAAAAATTCCCGGATAATTCATCAGATGCATATCTTTTATTAACTTTTGATGGTAATAACATAGAAGAAATAGAAAAGGCTTATGAAAGCGTTGCTAATATTTGCCTTGAGGAAGGTGCTCTTGATGTATTTATAACCGATACAGATGAAAGGAAAGAAGCTGTTTGGTCTGCAAGAGGAGCATTTCTTGAAGCTGTTAAAGCAACAACAACTGATATGGATGAATGTGACGTTGTTGTTCCAAGAAATAAAGTTGCTGAGTTTATTAAGTATACTAATGAACTTCAAAAAGAATTTGATGTAAGAATAAGAAGCTTTGGACATGCAGGTGATGGTAATTTACATGTGTATGTATTAAAAGATGAGCTTACAGATGAAGCATGGTCAGTGAAAATTGAAGAAGTATTCGAAGCAATGTATAACAAATCAAGGGAGCTCAAAGGGTTAGTATCTGGAGAACATGGAATTGGATTTGCTAAGAAAGCATATATGCTTGAACAATTTGGTCCTGTATATATAGATCTTATGAAAAATATAAAATTGGCATTTGATCCTAATAATATATTAAATCCAGGAAAGGTTTGTGAATAAAGTAAAATATATCGCCAATATCTTTTAAAGATGTTGGCGATATAATAATACTTTTATGTAGTCGATTTCAGTATTGTGACTAGTATTATCAATAGAGGAGGGAATAAAAGATGAATAATTATTTATTATTTTTCATAGCACTTATCCCCATTGTATGGCTCATGGTATCGCTCGGTGTTTTAAAAATGCCAGGACATAAAACCTGTTCAATTACACTTGTGATTACGATAGTACTTGCAATCCTAGTTTGGAAGATACCAATTAGTCAAGCTCTCACGGCAACACTTGAGGGTGCAACAATGGCAATATGGCCAATAATTGTTGTAATAATTGCAGCAGTCTTTACCTACAATCTTTCTATTCATACAAAAAGTATGGATGTAATAAAAGATATGATGACAGGGATCACAACTGATAAGAGAATCTTAGTTTTAATTGTTGCTTGGGGTTTTGGTGGATTTCTTGAAGCAATTGCAGGTTTTGGTACAGCAGTTGCAATACCTGCCAGTATTTTAGCGGCACTTGGCTTTAATCCAGTATTTGCAGCAATAATATGTCTTATCGCAAATACAACACCAACAGCTTTTGGGGCAATAGGACTACCTGTAACAACCTTAGCAAAGGTTGCAGCAATTGATCCGGTTACTTTAAGCTATGCAGTTGGGATTCAATTATTTGTATTAATTGCCATTTTACCATTAATCTTAGTAATGTTAACTGGTAAAAGTGTAAAAGCGATAAAGGGAGTTGTGTTTATTTGTCTTGCATCAGGCTTAGCATTTGCAATACCAGAACTTTTAGTTGCAAAATATCTGGGAGCTGAACTTCCAGCACTAATTGGTTCAATAATATGTATTATTGTAACAGTTGCAATAGCTAAAATATTCTATAAAAAAACTGCAGCTACAGATAAAGTTAAGGTATCTGCAAAACAAGGGATAATTGCCTGGGTGCCATTTATTTTAATTCTGACTTTAATATTAATCACAAGCTCGCTAGTTCCAGCAATTAATAAACCATTATCAGCTATACAAACTTCTATTCAAATATATACTGGTCCACATGCAAAAATCAGTACGTTTATATGGATTGCTAATCCAGGGACGCTTATAATCATTGCCACATTTATAGGTGGGCTTGTTCAGGGAGCTAAGTTTAAAGAAATAGTACAAGTATTTATTAATACTTGTAAACAAATGAGCAAAACAGCAATTACAATAGTTGCTATAGTATCTCTTGCGAAGGTAATGAGTTATAGCGGAATGATAACATCTATTGCTGTGGTTTTAGTTGCAGCAACAGGAAGCTTTTATCCATTATTTGCTCCAATTATAGGTGCTTTAGGTACCTTTGTAACGGGTAGTGATACCTCTGCAAACGTATTGTTCGGACCACTTCAAGTTGAAGTTGCAAAAAATTTACACATGAGTCCTTATTGGTTAGCAGCTGCTAATACTGGTGGTGCAACCGCAGGTAAAATGATTTCTCCTCAAAGTATTGCAGTTGCCACAGCAGCAACTGGACTTGTAGGGGCTGAGGGTAAGATATTAAAGGCAACTTTAAAATTTTGTCTTGCATATGTAGCAATCTTAGGATTAATTACGTACTTTGGAGCAACATATTTTACAATGTAGGGAGGAATATATATGACTAAAGTGAAAATACCATATTCAAAACAGTTTTTGGAAATTGAAATACCGGATAAAAACTTGGCAGCAATATTAGAATCAAAAGCTCATGCTTACAAAGTAGAAAGCACTCAGCAAGAAATTGTAAATAAGGCACTCGATAATCCAATTGGAAGTGCGAAATTGGAGGATTTAGTTAAAGGAAAGAAAAACTTAGTATTAATAACGAGTGACCACACAAGACCTGTACCAAGTAAGGTAACACTTCCAATATTACTTGAAAGAATAAGATTATCGAACCCTAAAATTAAAATAACAATATTAATTGCTACTGGGTTCCATAGACCTACTACAAGGGAGGAAATGATCAATAAATTTGGGCAGGAAATTGTAGATAATGAAGTTATAATAAATCATGTGTCAGAGGATTATGGCAATATGGTACGCGTCGGAACCCTTCCATCAGGTGGGGAACTATTGCTTAATAAGTTAGCAATGGAAGCAGAACTTTTAATTTCAGAAGGGTTTATAGAGCCACACTTCTTTGCAGGATTTTCTGGAGGACGTAAGAGTGTTCTTCCTGGAGTGGCATCAGCAAAGACAGTTATGGCAAATCATTGCTCTGAATTTATAGCAAGTGAGTATGCGCGGTCTGGAGTTATTGAAAATAACCCAATTCATAGAGATATGCTTTACGCTGCCAAGCAAGCTAAACTAGCATTTATACTAAATGTTGTTATTGACAGTGAGAAGAATGTTATAAATGCATTTGCAGGAGATAGTGAGCTTGCCCACACTGAAGGTTGTAAATTTGTAATGGAGCTTGCAGCTGTGAAAGCTGTTAAAGCAGATATTGCCATATCAACTAATGGAGGATATCCACTAGACCAAAATATATATCAGTCTGTAAAAGGTATGACTGCAGCAGAAGCAACTTGCAAGGTCGGCGGAGTTATAATCATGGTGTCTGCTTGTAATGATGGACATGGAGGTCAGTCATTTTATGACAATATTGCAAATTCAAGTAGCCCAAGAGCAGTTCTTGATAGGGTAATTAAAGTAGGAAGAAATGATACAGCGCCAGATCAATGGGAATTTCAGATTCTTGCCCGGATACTAGATGCGCATACCGTAATTTTTGTTACAGATATGTGTGACCCTGAAATGATAAAGAAAATGCATATGCAGCATGCATTTACCTTTGAAGAAGCACTTGTTAGGGCTCTTAAGATAAAGGGAAATGATGCAACAATTACAGTGATACCAGATGGAGTTTCAGTTGTGGTAAGATAACCTTCAAATTAATTCTACCTTAAATCATCTTCTGCGAAGCTGCATAGCTTCGCAGAAGATAAATTAACACTTCTTGACGGAGATTTACATCTTTGTAGACCTCTGGGGCAGATAACAATTATCAATTGTTATCCCCCCACTGAAGTTTTTTATTTGTTATAGTATGTAACACCCACTAAAGGAAAGCTTCAAAAGGATATAAAATCAATGGAGATATATGCGAAGATTGAAGAAAACAAGTGCTACTATGCTATTAATGAAACTACTTCAGGAAAATTCGAATTAACGGCTTAATTTTTTTAGGTGCGGTTCAATTTTTTTATAGTAGTGGATTTTTTTGAAAGAACTTAGGATTTTTAATTTTAGGCTCTTTTTTATTTTGATAAAAAGTGCTGTACACCTCACCTCTACGAGGATGCCTTAAAACAAGCATTCCTTGGTGCTTTTAATAGTTTACTTTCCAACAAGGCAGAAATTATTGAGGGATATGAAGGTATTATTCACACCCTAACCGATACCACAGAGATTGATAAGCAAAGTGCAAAGCTACAAGGTGAAACACTTGTGGTTACTGAACTCCTTCACAAGTGCGTAGAGGGAAAGGCCACTACGGCTTTAGACCAAGCCGAATACAATGAGCGGTATTCGGCCTTGGCAGAACGCTACGAAATCGTTAAAAATGGTCTTGCCGAGATAAATGATAAGCGGCTTGAACGCACCGCCAAGTGTGAAAGCGCAACTGCTTTTATACAGACCTTTAGGGGGCTATATGGTGGTTTATATCGAAACATGCAATATTTTTAACTATATAAATAACTTTAATTTGATAAAGCTATTTTGAATTAGTAGCAATCTTAGTCATTCGGGCGGAAGCTAAAGAAGATGACACCCTAAATTAAACATCAATAGAAGCAGGTACATTTCAGCAGGGGAGACTATACAAAATATCTTCATAACAACTCGAAAACAGGCGAATGGACACGGATATGTGTGTCGACGTAATTGCTGCATAGCAGCAATCAAATCCCTCTTTTTTTGCCAAAATCAAAAGCCCTAACAATTTTTGTTAGGGTCTTTTTACAGGCTGATTTTTTGAAAATGTGATTTTAGAATTTGATGTTTTTAGAAGTTTCCCTTAAAGCAATAATGCACAAAAATATTCTGATTATATTATATAATCTCGCTAAAATAAAAAAAGACATTTTTTATGTCTGCTTTTTAATCCTTATATTGACTTTTAAGTTACTGAATTATATAATGAAGAACACGATAAAATATAATACTTATTACTTATATAATATCATAGTTTTATATTCATGTCAATAGGTTTCTCAAAATTTTAAATTATATTTTGAAAATACGGGAGGGGATTATTTTGGCATTTGAACTGATAAGAATTTGTTCATCGCTGATACAAGAGCAAGCGGTAGCTGAAATTGAAAAATGCAATGACCTGACATCAAGGTTCGGACTGAGTTTGTCACATAATGAAGCTATTGAATTGGTAGAAACGCGTTCTTTGTCCTTAAAAAATAATGGGCGTATTGAATTCGGTGGCGGTGTTATCAACATAATCATAAATGAATTTTGTGATTCTCCATATATCACAAAACTCAATTATGCAGGGACGATTCATGAACTTGTGGAGATGTTTTACAATTGTAAAAATGAAACGCTTGATTTAATGAGTGACGATGACTTGATAAAATTTATGAAAAATTCTTTTGATGGTACTTGCCAAGGCTCACTTCAACTGCTCTCAGATCGAGAGCTTGCTCGTATGGCACGCAACCTTCGGCATGGATATGCCCCAGATTATTTAGAAAATGAAGAGTGTGAGGAGGATGAAGATGGCGAATATTGATAAAAGACATATTATTGACAAGACTCGTTTGAGCGGTGAAAAATATTTTACTTCTATTTTGCGGGAAGTTTATGTCAGCGGTATTCTTACGGAGAATGATTTGAAAAAACTGCAAATACAGTGCGTTGAATTTCTGGCGTATAAATGTGAAATGTATAACAGTGGCGACAGTAGTTCCATTAGGGTAGAGATTGCCGAAAGTATTATGAAATCCAATCTTTATACCATAGGAATATTCCTAAAGTCGCTATTTGATGAAGATAGCGCAGCATTACAATTAAAAGCTGAAACAATTTCCGAGATGTATCAAAAGGGTCGAAAGATAATGGATACCAAATTTAAAGTAACTAAACATATCTACTTGATGATGCAGGATAACAAAATAGATAACCCAAATTTCACATACAATGCAACGATTTCCAATAGTGGTATAGGCATTTTTTTCAAAACCTACAATCTTGATTTTGAAGCTCACGAATCGCCTGCATCAATTGATTATCAGCTTTGCAATCCGGTAGATGATTTGGTTGGAGTTGAGTTTATTCAAAAATATACGGAAAATTTGCTTTATGAAAATCAATTTTGCAGATATTTTGATTCAACTATCATTCATCGTTTACTCTGTGGTTATGATGACGAGTATGAGGACTTGCTTATCAATATTTTTGAACAGGTATTAACAACATCCTTAGGGTGCATCATCGTCGGACAAGACCCAATTAGCCTTAATATTACGCAAGAGGATATCTGTATCATGCGCAGTAAATTAAATATGAGTGTTAATGAGCTTGCCGAAACTGTTCATTTAGCCTACAATAGGCTTGTAAATCTACTGGATATAAAAAGATCCTCATTAAAAAGATATATTGAAATGAGTTTGTCTAAAGTAACTATAAATATCTTTAATGCAGTAAAATCAGATACACTACCAACTGTATTTCCACCTTTAAAAAATCTGGATTTACTCCCTAAAATCAGATTTTTTAAAGGTGAAAAGATGGAAAATAATGAATATCGTAAAATTATAGAGGAATTGATTTCTTGTCGTTTGACCTCCGATAAACTTGCATTGGTCAAAGGGAGAATTCATACGTTTGGCGACTTGGAAGATGTACTTTTGGATGCTGAATTTAGCAATGTTGAAATTGAAATGATATTTAACATGTTAGGCGAAGTAGATATTGCTGCACTTATCAAGCATCATCCTATAAAAACAGATATTATGGCAGAGGACTTGTCTGAAACAGAATTAAATTTATGTTCCTGCTTACAAAAGCATTTGGACCAGCTTAACTATGACAAGCGAAAGCGGATTTTAGAGATTGTGAGTCGCCTTGTTGAGGAATAATGAATAGCTTTTATTGCCTGAATTATTCCATTTATGGGAGGGTAAAAACTATATGGTTTACTTCTTTTTCGTTTTAAAGCATCTGTTGATACAGGTGCTTTTTTCATACCATTTTTAGGAGGTAAACATAATGAAAATACCACTAATATCAAGAATTATGTTGGTTAAATTGAAAAACAATATTGATAGTAATAAATTCATTAAAAGCTTCAATGAAAAAAACAGTAATTGTTCAGCAAGCTTAAGGTGATTATGTTGTGTTGAAGGTTAATAATATAGAATCCAAATATAAAATAACGGGTGTTTTTAATGCTAAACTTTCACCAAATCAGATTCTAATTAACAAAGAGAATATGATAAGAGATTTTAAAGTAACAGTACCAGATAGTTATGCTTTAAAAATCAGCGGTAATCCAAATGAATTTAAAAAATCGCTGGAAAAACAATTGAAGGGTACTGCGGCTAAGGTCACAACCTTTGAAGAAGATGTAAAAAAGATTACTGACGATATAAAACTTATACTGAACATATTGCTGTTCTTTTCATTTATGACTATTGTAACAGGGATGTTTGGAGTAATAAACAATATGGGGGTAAGCTTTATTCAAAGAAAAAAAGAGTTGGCAGTTTTAAGTTCTGTTGGAATGAGTAGTACTGGGAATTGCGTTATGTTACTTATAGAAGGAATATTTTCAGCTATTTTTGCAATTGGTCTTGGTGGAATAATATCTTATTTTGCAGTTGCACTATCTAACAATTTAGTGAAGCTCATACATCTTCCAATACCAATAGAATATGATTTTAAATCTTTTTCAATGATTAGTATAGAAATAATAATAATTATGATTTTATCAAGTTGTCCAGCTTTATTTAAAAGTTCAAAGCTATCGGTTGTAACAGAATTAAAATATGAATAAGGGAGAGATACATATGATTATGAACACAATAAAAGTTGAAAATCTTTATAAATCTTTTGATCTAGGAAAGGAAAAAGTTGACGTATTAAAAAGATTGAGTTTTAATGTAAGAAAAGGTGAATTCTTATCAATAATGGGACCATCTGGTTGTGGGAAATCAACCCTTTTATATTTACTAGGTGGTCTAGATAAACCGTCAAAAGGGAATATAGTAATAAACGGAAAGGATTTAGCGTCCATGAGCGAGAGAGAGGAAAGTTTAATGCGAAGAAGGGATATAGGGTTTGTATTTCAATTTTATAATTTAGTACCTAATTTATCTGTTGAGGACAATATAATGTTACCATTGCTTATAGATGGTAAAAAATCAAAGGATTTAAAGTATGATCTAAATAAAATGTTAGACATAACGGGTATGACTAGTAGAAAAAAACATACTCCAGGGGAACTATCAGGAGGACAGCAGCAAAGAGTGGCAATTGCAAGAGCGCTTTTGTTTAATCCACAAATAATATTAGCCGATGAACCAATAGGAAACCTGGATTCGAAGACGGGGACTGAAATAATGAACTTATTTAGAGATATTATTAAAGAATTTAATAAAACAATAATACAAGTTATTCATTCAGAAGATGCAGCAATTTATGGAACTGACATAATGAGAATCAGAGATGGGGAGATTGAGATTAAGAAAATTTAGATTAAGATTAAGGAGAGTATGAAAAATGGAACCAATATTAAAAACTATGAATTTGACTAAAAAATATAAGAATAAAATTGTAGTAGATAAAATAAATATGACTATTAATAAAGGTGATATATATGGATTTTTGGGACGAAATGGAGCGGGGAAAACAACTACATTAAAGATGATAATGGGACAAGCAGCTATAGATAGTGGCTGCATAGACATTTTTGGAAAAACCATAAGTCATAAAGATTATAAATATAAAAGTAGAATTGGTATATTGATAGAAGCTCCAACATTTTATCCTAAGTTAACAGCAAAGGATAATTTAGAAATTCATAGAAGATGTATGGGAATTCAAGATAAAAAAAGGATAGATGAAGTTTTAGCCTTAGTAGATTTAAGTAATGAAGGAAGCAAGAGTGTAGGGAAGTATTCATTGGGAATGAAACAGAGATTAGGAGTGGCAAGAGCATTACTTAATAGTCCGGAAATTTTAATTTTAGATGAGCTCACTAATGGGTTAGATCCAGTAGGAATAAGTCATATTAGGGAAATTATATTAAAGCTTAATAAAGAGAGAAATACTACTGTAATTATATGCGGCCATATTTTAAGTGAAATAGAACAGATGGCAACAAAGATAGGGGTTATTAACGACGGAATTTTAATAGAAGAAGCTCTCTATAAAGAGTTACAAGAAAAAAATAAAACATATCTTCAGATTAAAGTAAATAACCAGAAAAAGGCTGCTACTATTTTAGAACAGAAATGTGGTATTAGCCAATATAAAGTTTACGAAGATAATATTATACGTATTTTTGATAATGTAGATGAAGCTGAAAATATGAATAGGCAGATGCTGGATAGTGGGGTTTTAATAAGGGAATTAAAGGTGAATAGCGAAACTCTTGAAGATTATTTTTTAAGATTAACAGGAGGTGAAAAAAATGTTTAATTTGGTTTACTCAGAAATATTGAAACTTAAAAAATCAAAAACACTTATATTTATAATCATAAGTAGTATGGTTTTCCCCATTTTCTGGTGTTTGATAACGCCATTTAACATTCAAAAGCAAACATGGGTAACATACACTACAGAAACAGAAGATATTATGTTTATGTTTGTAGGAATAATAGTTTTTATATTACTATCATCCTATATATTTCTCAGGGAATATTCAGACAATACAGTGAAGGTATTATATAGTTACCCCGTAAGTAAAATATCAATATTTATAAGTAAGATGCTAACCATATATATAATAGTAGCAGTAATATACCTTCTACATTTTATAATAGTGTTTTCTGGAGGACGACTGGTAATAAACCAATCACTTACAAAAGAATTTTTCTTCATGAATATTAGCGTATATATAACTTCTATGGTAATGCAATTTGCATTAGTACCTCTTTTGATTTTTATAATTAACATATTTAAAAATACAACAGCGTCGGCTATGATAGCAGTGGTGGTTTTATTTTCTGATTTTTTTGTCTATGTAATTGGAAAGTATAAATATTGGCCATTTATATTGCCATATTTGCCATTCATGAAGCTTTATAGAGGTGTAGATGTAATCAGCACAGCAAATTTAGCTATAGGAGTGTTTGTTATTGGAATACTATTATGTATATTTCAATTATCAAGAGTGAAAGATGTTTGATGGAATGAATTTTAAATAATATGAGCACTGAAATTATATTCAATATGATTTCAGTGCTTTTTAATATAAATATTAAATTATTTAAAAAAATCGTAAGAAAAAGTTAAGAAATACTAAAGTACATTGTAAAAAGTAATCTGTATACTTATATCTTGTAAGATAAAAATTGATTGGAGTGAAGAATATGAATACACAGGTAATAAACAATAAAGGAACCATTAGTAAAAAGAAATTATTAGGTGTAAAAAGATTTTTTGTAGGCATAGCTGCAGTGATAATAGTAGTATTGATTATAGGATTTGCATATGAAAAAGTTGGAAGTTATTCTGACGAAAAAAAATACAAACCGGTGGGTAAAATAATCGAAGTAAATGGACATAACATGCACATTTTCGCTAAGGGAGAAGGAAGCGCAACAGTAGTATTTGCATCTGGTTGGGGGATACCGTGCCCATATACCGATTTTTACCCACTGCACAATGAAATATCTAAACATACAAGAATAGTTGTTTATGATAGACCGGGATATGGATGGAGTGATGTAGCAAAAACACCTAGAGATATTGATACAATAACAAAAGAACTACATGAATTACTTGAAAAATCAGGAGAAAAAGGTCCATATATACTTGTTGGACATTCTTTGGCTTCACTTGAACTCATAAGATTTACTCAAATGTACAAAGAAGAAGTAAAAGGAATTGTTATGATAGATGCAGGCAATCCCGAGTACTATTCAAAAGAAGACATAAATGATACTGCAACGTCAAATAGTTTACTAAGGTCAGCACTTAAACAATTTGGAGGATTTAGATTACTGTTTAACGTACCAAGTTTTTATTCTTCAGCATATTCAGCCAGAAATAACTTTGCCTTAGTTCCAAAGGATTTAAAAGAGCTTGATAAGGCAATGTATTTAAAAAACATGATAAATAAAAATAAAAACGATGAAAACAAGAATATTAAAATAAATGCTTCCAAGGTAGTATCAAACGATAAACTAGGCAATGTACCTCTTACAATATTAACTTCTGAAAGCGAAGCTACTGCAAATACTAAATGGATAAATAGCCAGGAGACCTTTGAAAATTGGTCCTCAGACAGTAAGCAAATGATTGTTCCAAACACAAATCATGATATACATCAGTATGCGCCAAAAACTATAAATAAACAGATATTAGAAATTTTAAATACAATCAAATAATATTAATAGTATGGAGGAGGGGGTTAGATAGAACATAGTGCTTATTTGACGTGTTATATGTTAAAATAAGTATTAAGAGGTGGAATAATGAATGTTGAAGGTAATATAAAAATTTTGGTAGTTGAGGATGATAGAGAAATAAATACCCTAATTAATAAGATTTTATTAAAAGAAGGGTTTGAAATTGTACAAGCGTTCGATGGGAGAAATGCAATGGATAAGTTTCAATTTGATGGAGAGTTTCAGTTAATAGTATTGGATTTAATGATACCTTTTATAGATGGTTTTGAAATAATAAGGAGAATAAGGCAAAACAGTACTGTACCTATACTTGTAATATCAGCAAAAAATACAGAAATGGACAAAGTATCAGCTATAAGTATGGGGGCAGATGATTATATTGTTAAACCCTTTTCTATAAATGAGTTTGTGGTTAGAATAAAAGCCCTGCTCCGAAGATATATATATTTTAATAATGAAGAAGCTGCTCAGGAATCAATTATAAATTATAAAGATTTAGTAATGGACATAAGAGCTTATACCCTAGTAAAAAGGGATCAATTAATAAAGGCCACACCCTTAGAGTTTGAAATATTAAAGCTGTTTCTTTTAAACCCTAATAAAGTTTTTACTAAATCTCAGATATATGACAGTGTTTGGGGAAGAGATGTTATAAGAAATGATAATACGGTTATGGTTCATATAAAAAGACTTAGAGATAAGATTGAAGATGATATAAGTAACCCTGAGTACATAACAACGGTTTGGGTAATAGGATATAAATTGGGAGAGTAAATATTATGAATGAAATATTTCTGATTTTGAGTATAGCTATAATTAGTATTTTATTTTTAATAATAGTTTCAATGAATAGAAAGTTGAAATATATTAAAATAGTTTTGGATGACGTGCTTTCAGGGAATATAAATAGAAGAGTTACGTTAAATAACAGTGTAAAGTCTATAACAGATTTAGTTAATAATATAAATAGCATTGTAGATAACATGTGTGAAATTGAAAACGAAAAGGTGAAGAAAAATAATACGATGTCAAGAATGATTTCAAATATATCACATGATTTTAAGACTCCACTTACATCATTAATTGGTTATATTGAATTAATTAAAGAAAGTGATGATTTGAGCATAGAAGAGTTACGGGAGTATCTAGATATCGTTCATAATAAAGCATATTACTTGAATTCAACATTAGAAAATTTCTTTTATTTGGCACGATTAGAGTCAAGTGATGAAAAATTAAATATAGAAGAAATAAATCTAACGGATGTAATACAAGAACAGATAGTATTTTTTTATAATGATTTTAAAAAATTAGGTATATCACCAGATATAGAAATACCTGAAGAAAATCTGTATGTTTTAGCAGATAAAATTTCAGTGAATAGAATATTGAATAATCTATTATCTAACAGTTTGAAATATGGAAAAGATGGAGATAGAGTTGAAGTAGCAATTAAAGAAGATAATAATTATGTTTATGTGGAAGTATGGGATAATGGTAAGGGTATTGCTAATAAAGATTTAAAACTGATATTTGAACGGTTATATACTGTTGAAGATTCAAGAAGTGCCAAGCTAAGTGGAACTGGTATTGGACTTAGTATAGTTAAACAGTTAGTGAAAAGTAATAAGGGAGCAATAAGTGTAGAAAGCATTCCATTTGAAAAGACATCATTTATATTTTCGTTGCCTAATAACCTTTAGGCGCGGGAGTATCAGGTGACCAGCAGCATAGTATATTAATTATAAATGTGGTAAACTAATGGTATTATAGTGAATAAAATTGATATAATTAAACAAAAAAAGTACATAAATTTTAAAATAACTAGTAAATATAATATTATCATTTATTATTCCATACTTGTTAATTTTTAAAGCCGTATTTATTGTATTATTCAGTAATCCAGAACATAATAATAGCGTTAAATCATTACCTGCGCAGCTGCATTAACGACTTCAGAGGGAGATTTAGACTCCCGCTGAAGTTTTGTTTTTGTTAGGGCCCTAGAACATAAATTGCTAAGTCGAATTTTGAAAGGGAGTGCTTAAAATGATAAAAACTGCAATATTAACCATGAGTGATAAGGGATTTAGGGGAGAAAGAATTGATGGAACAGGTCCTGCAATAAGAAGTGAATTAGAAGGTAAAGGATTTGTTATCAGCTTTTATAAAATGATTTCTGATGAAAAAGAGGAAATAGAAAAAGAATTGATTTATTTATGTGATAAACTTAAGGTAGATTTAATTTTAACTAATGGTGGAACTGGCTTTTCACAAAGAGATGTTACTCCAGAAGCAACTCAAAATGTAATTGAAAAATATGTACCTGGTATTGGCGAAGTTATGAGAATGAAATCACTCCAAATTACGCCGAATGCTATGCTTTCAAGAAGTATTGCAGGGATTCGCAAAAAAACCTTAATTATTAATCTTCCTGGAAGCCCAAAAGGTGCTGTAGAAAATCTTCAATTTATAATATCTGCAATTCCACACGGTATTGCCATACTTACAGGGGAAGCTAGCGAGTGTGCTAGAGGTTAGCTAATGCGCTAAAAGTTAGCAAAGGAGGTATAAGAATGGAACCTTTTAATGTGGTATCTTTAGGCTATGATTATACGCAAATAGGAGAGATAATTGAACTTTAGGAGACGATTTTATGAGAGATAGTCATGGAAGAGACATCAATTATTTAAGGACATCGGTAACTGATAGGTGTAATTTAAGATGTACATATTGCATGCCGGAGCAAGGAATTGAGAGTAAGAGTCATTTGGATATTTTACGTTTTGAAGAGATTTTAAAAATTGTAAAGGCAGCAGAGAAATTAGGTATTAATAAAGTAAGGTACACTGGTGGGGAACCACTAGTAATGAAAGACTTAGACAAGCTTATATATGAAACTTCAAAACTGCCAGGGATAGATGATATTGCCATAACTACAAATGGTATTTTACTATCTGGCATGGCAAGTGATTTGAAAAAAGCTGGACTTAAAAGAGTTAATATTAGCCTTGATACCTTGGACAAAGAAAAGTTTAAAAGTATAACAAGAGTAGGGAATTTAGATAATGTACTTGAAAGCATAGATAAATGTTTAACGCTTGGATTAAAACCTGTGAAAATAAATACAGTATTAATGCAAGGTTTTAACGATACAGAGTTTGAGGATTTCTTAAACTTAACTCGCGAATTACCAATAGAAGTAAGGTTTATTGAACTCATGCCCATAGGTGAAGGTATTAAGCTTTATGAAAAAAGTAAATTAACTTTTGGGGAAATGCTAAATTTGCATCCTGAGTTAATTGAAATAGAAACCCCAAAAAGTAGCACCGCCAAATTATACAAGCTTGAAGGGGCAAAAGGGAAAATTGGCTTTATTAGTCCAATAAGTTGCAAATTTTGTGAAGATTGTAATAAAATAAGGCTTACATCTACAGGAACTATTAAACAATGTCTTCATTCAAAGGAAGAAATAAATATTAAGCGGTACCTAAATAACGAAGAGATGCTTACAGATGCATTAAAACAGGCAATTTTTAATAAACCGCTCGAACATCATCTTGAGGAGGAAAAGATTAGTAGGAGCGAAAAGATGATGTATCAGATAGGAGGATAAAGTAATGGAACTTACGCACATAAATGAAGAAGGAAGAGCAAAAATGGTAGATGTATCTGAAAAACGTGCTACTGTTCGGGAAGCAGTAGCAGTTGGGTCGATTTCTATGAAAAGAGAAACCCTTGAAAGAATAAATGATGGATCTATTTCAAAAGGAGATGTATTAGCTGTAGCACAGGTAGGAGGAATTATGGGTGCTAAAAACACTTCGCAAATAATACCAATGTGTCATCCTATAATGATATCTGGCTGTGATATTAGCTTTAAAATTAACTTTGAAAGTACAAAAATAGAAATAACTGCAACGACGAAGACTGTAGGTAAAACAGGCATTGAAATGGAAGCACTTAGTGCGGTATCTGTTGCAGCACTAACTATTTATGATATGTGTAAGGCAATTGATAGGGAAATGGTTATAAATAATATCATGCTTGCACGAAAAAGTGGAGGAAAATCAGGAATATTTGAAAGGAAGGGATTGTAATGGCAAAGGTTACTGCTGTAAATATAAGTGAGAAAAAAGGTGTGATAAAACACCCTATAGAGAAAGGCTTTTTTAAAGTTAACCATGGTCTTCTTGGAGATGCACATGCAGGGAATTGGCACAGACAAGTGAGCTTTCTTGGGGTTGAGAGCATTAATAAAATGAAAGCTACTGGAGTAGAAGGCTTATGTTCAGGTAAGTTTGCTGAAAATATTACTACAGAGGGAATAATTTTGTATGAGCTTCCTGTGGGAACTAAGCTTAAAATTGGAGAGGTAGTTTTAGGGGTTACACAAATAGGAAAGGAATGTCATAAGGGTTGTGAAATTATGAAGTTGGTTGGTGACTGTATAATGCCAAGAGAAGGCATATTCGCTAAGGTGCTTGAGGAGGGCTATATTAAGGCTGGATATGATATTGTAGTGGAGGAATAAAATATCATGGAGATGTTAGGAGTAGCAGGTGATTACTACGCCTACCATTGTGCAGAGGAGTTCATATTCAATATGAACTCTTTTTATATTTTAAATAGGGCGTAATAAAAACATGACTAGGATAAGACGCATTATGCTTATTACGTTTTTGTTCAGGAGATGATTTCATTAAGAATTTAAATATTTGCTTAAAAATAAGTATTTTAAATAAAATTCAAATATGGTATAATATAAAAGGCAATCTAATATATGGAGAGATGTCCGAGTGGCCTATGGTACCTGCCTCGAAAACAGGCGAACGGGTTATTCCGTTCCGGGGGTTCAAATCCCCCTTTCTCCGCCAAAATTAAAGAACTCGCTGTTAGGCGAGTTCTTTTACGTCAATTATAATAGGGCTTTGAACCCGTGAGGGCACATAGCGGTAAGAAAATGTTTTTAGCTATGACTAAGGAGACAGGACCCGGATACGGGTGTCGACGTAATTGATGCGTAGCAGCAATCAAATCCCTCTTTCTTTGCCAAAATCAAGGGCTCTAGCAGAAATGTTAGGGCCCTTGATTTTGGCGTTTTTGTATAGTTTAATTTCATTATTAAGAGAGAAAACAGTGATTTTACAATAATGGAGTAACCTTTTTGTATTCATTTATAGCCTCGCTGTAAAACTTATCAATTTTTTTACCAATAATATATATTTCAATTACCTCACAACTATTTAAATAGATTTTTCTTAACTATTTGAACTAACGAGTAAAGAATGGTATAATTCATATATGAATAGTTAATATATGAACAGTTAATATATGAATTACATTTATTAAAGGGGAAAATTATGATTGATACTAAATTTGAAGTGAAATTTATTCAATTGTTGAAATCTGTTAATGGAAAATTTAATGGGATCCTACATGATTTTTATGAACCATATGGGTTAACATCAGTGCAAGCTAGTGTATTACTAGAATTACATAAAAATGGAGAACAAAATGTTACTGATTTATGTAATCATCTATGTATGGGAAAGAGTAATTTATCTCCATTATGTAAGAGGTTAGAAAAAGGTGGATTTATAGAACGCGTTAGAAATTCAAAAGATGAACGATACGTGAATATTAAAATGACAGAATATTCGGTAGGAATAATGATAGATGTAGCAAAAAAAATATCAGAAAATATTATTCCTACATTAAGTCAAATAGAAGAATATAAAAAAGATAGAATTGTGGAGGGATTAAATCTTTTAAATGAATGTTTATCTTTAGGTATAAATAAAGATTAATATAATCATATTATTTAAGGCGAGATGCGATAAAGCGTATTAAGCATAATTCTATTACAAAATATAAAATTTAGAAAGGAAGTGAATAATAGATGACAATACCTTTGATTATAGCCTCACTAGTCGTATTAATATGTATATTTTCGAGCAAAATTTTATATAAATTTGGAGTGCCATCATTACTTATATTTATTTTATTAGGTATGGCATTTGGTTCAGAGGGAATAGTTGGAATACGTTTTGAAAATTATCGTATTGCTGAGCAACTGGGTTCATTTGGTTTAATATTTATAATTTTCTATGGAGGCTTTTGTACAAAGTGGAAAATAGCAAAACCAGTTGTTGGAAAGGCTGTATTACTGTCAACTTTGGGGGTCGTTATAACAGCAGGGATTACAGGCTTATTTTGCACAGTAGTTCTTAAAATATCACTTTTAGAAGGATTGCTTATTGGATCTATAGTAGCATCAACTGATGCAGCATCGGTTTTTTCAATTCTACGTTCTCAAAAACTAAATTTAAAAGATGGGCTAGCTTCACTGCTAGAAATTGAAAGTGGTAGTAATGATCCCATTGCATATATGCTTGCAATAACAATCTTAAGTTTAATGAAAGGCGGAGGGGAACAATCTACGCTTCAACTTCTAGTATTTCAAATATTTTTTGGAGTATTAATTGGTGTTGTATTAGCAAAAGCAAGTGCTTGGATATTAAAAAATATTACTTTTGAAATAGAAGGACTATATCCCGTGTTTGTTATGGCAATAGCTATTTTGACATATTCAATGAGCTCATGGATTGGTGGTAATGGGTACTTAAGTGTATATATTGCTGGTATTATAATTGGAAATAGCAAAATTCAAAATAAAAAGAGTTTGGTTAGATTTTTAGATGGAATATCGTGGCTAATGCAAATAATGCTCTTCTTTATATTGGGTCTGTTATCTTTCCCTTCTCATTTACAATCAGTTCTAATACCAGGGATCTTAATTTCATTATTTTTAATTTTTGTTGCTAGACCTATTGCAACATTCGGAATCCTTAATTTTTTTAAGGTTCCTTTGAAACATAAATTGTTTGTTTCATGGGTTGGAATTAGAGGTGCTTCATCTATTGTTTTTGCTATACTCGCTGTAACAAATGAAGCAGTCATACAATCCGATATTTTTCACATAGTATTCTTCATAGCATTATTTTCAGTTGCGCTACAAGGTACATTAATTGCACCAATTGCAAAGAAATTGGATCTTGTTGATAATGAGTCAGCAGTTTTAAAAACATTTAATGACTATCAAGAAGAATCAAATACAAAACTATATGAATTAGAAATTACTCCAGAAAGTTATTGGGTTAATAAAACTATAATGGATGCGAATATACCTGATGAGATCCTAGTCGTAATGATAAAGCGTGCAGAAAATGTAATACACCCTAAGGGAGCGACAATGATTAAAAGTGGGGATACATTAGTATTAAGTGGAGATAATTTTGATAATATGATACGTTAAGAAATAAATACAGAAAAACAAGTTAATTAATAGTAGAAAATGTGCTAATAAAACAAATTAAAGGAGAGGAAAACCTCTCCTTTAATTTGTTTATTTACATAATAATGCAAATTTTATATTAAGTTATATGTAATACAAACTGGTTTATTATTTAGGGGCTCATTAACTACTACGGCATCTATATTAAATATATTCCTTAAGTTATCTTTAGTCATTATTTCTTTAGGACTACCAGTGCAAACTATGTTACCATCTTTAATTCCTACCATATAATCTGCAAACCTTGCGGCATTATTTAGATCATGAATAACCATAACAATGGTTTGTCCTTGCGTCTTATTCAAACTTTCTAGTAATTGTAGAATTTCTAGTTGATGTGCTAAATCTAAGTAGGTAGTAGGTTCGTCTAATAATAATATTTCAGTTTCTTGGGCTAAGGCCATAGCTATCCAAACTCTTTGCCTTTGGCCACCTGACAATGACTCTATAAGTCTGTCCTTAAATTCTTGCATGCCAATTATCTTCAGTGCCCAATTTATTTTTTCTTTATCTTGAGTCATTAGCTTACCGAATCCACTTTGATGAGGAAATCTTCCATAGGCTACGAGCTCACCAACAGTTAATGCATTTGGTGCTTGAGGACTTTGTGGTAAAACTGCCATTTCTTTAGAGATGAAGCTAGAACTTAAATCCTGAATGTCATTACCATTTATGTATATGACTCCACTTTTAGGCTTCAATATTCTTGCAATAGTCTTTAATATAGTTGATTTCCCACATCCATTAGAACCTATAATGGTTGTGATTTTTCCTTTAGGTATGTTTAAATTTAAATTTTTTACTATTTCAAAATCTCCATAAGATATAGACAAATTTTCGGTTTTTATGCTGTTCATATGTAACCTCCTAATTTATTCCTTCATAATTAAATAGATGAAATAGGGTACTCCGATAATTGAAACAACTATTCCAACGGGCATTTCAATAGGAGCTAAAACATTTTTAGCTATGGTATCAGACAACAATAAAATTATTGAACTAACTAGTGCTGCAGTTGGTATTAATAATTTGTGCTTTGGTCCAACAAGCCGCCTTGCTATGTGTGGGGAAATTAGTCCTAAGAATGATATAGTTCCGGCAACCGCTGTAGCCGTACCAGCTAATGCCACGGTATATATTAGTAGTGATCTTCTTTCTTTTTCTATATGTACGCCGAGTCCAACTGATAGCTCGTCACCTAAACTTAAAACATCTAGATATCTTGCTTTATAAATTATAAGTCCAGTAAAAATAAATACAAATGGCAGAGTTGCAATAACATAACTCCAATTGGTTCCCCAAATACTTCCTGAGGTCCAAACCATTATTTTGTTGAAATCTTGAGTTGTAAATCTAAATTGAAATAGGATCAATATAGCATTAAAAGCAGAATTAATACCTATCCCCATCAAAATCAATCTAGTAGGATTTAGACCCTTTTTCCAAGCTAAAGTATAAATAAGGAAAGCTGCAAAACCTGCTCCAAGCAAAGCTACGATAGGTATGGTAAACACTGTTAGTATGCTTATATCAGAATATACTTCTCCATTCATAAAATATATATAAATAACTACAGCCAAGGCTGCACCAGAACTTATGCCTAATATGCCGGGGTCAGCCAGATCATTTTTAGTTATTCCTTGAAGTACGGTTCCTGCTATAGCTAAGGCACTTGCCACAAGTATAGCTATAATTATTCGTGGAAGCCTCATAGTGAAGAGTACCAGTTCCTGCTTTTTATTTCCCTGTCCAAATAAAGTTTTAATTACATCTAGAGGACCTATAGCAAAAGTTCCAATATTAAAGCTAATTATAAATATTGAAAAGAGTAGAACGAATAATATGCTTATAATCAAAATTAGCTTTTTCTTTCTTTTATGGTTTCGCATTATAATGAATTGTCCTCCTTTCTGACAATATATATGAAGAAGGGTACACCCAGTAATGCTGTTAGCGCCCCGATAGGAGTTTCATAAGGCTGATTTATCATCCTAGCTGCTATATCGCTATAAACTAGCAAATCCGCACCGAGTACTAGTGAACATGGGATTATAAATCTATAATCTGGTCCAACTAAACTTCTTACAATTTGTGGCACAATAAGTCCAAGAAAAGAAATATTTCCGGCTACCGCCACTGAACTACCGCTAAGTAATATTACGATTACTATACCAATAAATCTTATGATATTTGTCTTTTGACCAAGGCCTATGGCAATCTCTTCCCCTAGACTTAAAATGGTTATTTTAGGAGATATAATTATTGCGGCAATGACACCAAAGGCACCAACGGAGGCTAATAATTTTACCCCTTGCCATTTTGCAGTAACAAATCCACCAGCAAACCAAAAGCTTAGTTGCTGAGATAAATTAGAATACATTGCAATAGCGGTTGCGAGAGATATTAAAAGAGTTCCTAGAGCAGTTCCCGCTAAAATAAGTTTAATGGGACTAACACCTTTACTAGATTTTGAACTTAATAGATACACGAATACACCACTTAAACTAGCTCCAATAAAAGCGAAAAACATCAGTCCTGAAGTCCCTATATTAGCCCTCATTGCAAAGGCTATAGCTATGGTAAAAGTTGCACCTTGAGTAATACCCATTATAGAGGGGTCAGCTATTGGGTTTCTTGTTATTCCTTGCATTATAGCACCAGATACTGCTAAAAAAGCTCCGACCAAAGCAGCTGCAATTATCCGGGGAAGTCTTATATCACGGATAATCTTTGAGTTTATATCAACGCCATCTGAAAATATGCTATTAAATACTGTATATAAGTCTATATGTTTTGCACCCAGGGATACGGACAATACCATACCAAAAAATAGTATAATAAGTCCAATTACAATTAATAATGAGCTTATGATTAGTCTATTCATTTTTTTCTTCTGTTCTGTAACTATCGATTTTTCCATTAAAACGCTGCACCTCACATTAGCCTTAGATTAAAATGTGTTAAGATAAAAGGGTGATAACGGTATATGGGAATATATCATTTATCACCCAGAAATATAATATATGTTATTTCACGAATTCTTTCTTTATCAAATCAAGTAATAATTCTCTTCCTATTGGAGAATAACCTTGTGCAAAATATGGGCTACTGGCAAGTGTTGTAACATTTCCAGCTTTTACAGCTCTCATGCTTTTCCAAACAGTACTACTCTCTAAATCTTTTTTATCAGCATCAGCTGCTATAACCACAATATGATCTGCATCAATGGATGATAAACCTTCCATAGTTACTACTGGTAAACTTATTCCTTCTTGCTTTGGCATGTTAGACGGTTGAGCTAATTTCATATCTGACAATAGTATTGAACCTATACCTGCATCACTGAAAATATAAAATTTACCTGAACTGGCAAGTATCGTAAGGTAAGTTTGCGGGCCATTTTTTTTCTTTATATCAGATCCTATATGAATAGCTTTTTTATCGTATTCAGCTAACCATTTTTGAGCATCTTTTTCTTGCTCAAATAGTTTGGAAACATCAGTTAATTTTGAACGCCAATCGTTAGCATAGTCTTTAAGCATTACGACAGGTGCAATAGCTTTTAACTGATCATATATTTTTGTTTGCCTCTCGCTCATTAAAATTAAATCTGGATCTAATTTTAGTATAGCTTCCATATCCATAGTATCCATCATGGAAAAGCCTACAAGTTCAGAGGTACTCATTTTATCTTTTAGATAACTTGGTATTTCCGTAGTTTTATAAGAATCAGCATTTGCAGTACCTACGGGGATATGGTTTAAAATTAATAATTCCTCGCTTGATCCAGATATATCTACAATACGTTTAGGGGTAGTAGGGACTGTTACATCACCTTTTATTGTACTAACCACCTTGGTTACACTCTTTTCTTTAACTTCTTCCGCGGTTTTTGAACAACCTGTAAAAACGCTAAAGGAAATTACTGTTAATGTTATTAATCCTAATAATCTTTTTTTCTTCATAATAAATCTCTCCTAGTTTAATTTGAATTAGATATGTATACGACCCGATGATTAACCAAAATCATAAATTATTTATATCAATGATAATTGAAAATGAAAATCATTATCAGTGAATCACAATTTTTATTATATCAGAACTACTAAATATGTCAATAATTTTTTAAAATTTTAATAAAGACAAAATTAGGGGCAAAGTTTAAGGCTAAATAAATCTTTAGCCTAGAAACGGTACAAAAAAATAATTTGACTATATATTGGTATAAAGAAGAACATTTACGTTTATGAGTAAAGATAATCAAAATAAATAAAAATGGAGAGGCTAGTATGAAAATTAATACGATATTTAACAAGCAAAATATAAAGAATGCATTTTTTGTGATAGTGGGGTGTTTATTATCTGCTATAGGTGTAAATATGTTTTTAGTAAATGCAAAACTATTCAGTGGGGGTCTGTCAGGTATGGCAATTTTAATACAGTATGCTTTGAAGGTTCCAGCAGGATATACTGTACTACTAGCTAATATACCTTTATTGGCATTAAGTTATAGGAAATTAAACAAAAGATTTACTATATACAGTATGATTGGGACTGTCTCACTATCATTATTTTTAGTAATGACTAGAAATTTAAGTAGTATTATTACGGTACACGATGCACTTCTAATTTGTGTATATGGAGGGGTATTAATGGGCTCAGGAGCAGGGCTTGCATACTCAAACCACGGCTCAGAGGGTGGTATGAACATAATAGTAATGTTAATTAAAAAGAAATGTGATAGTTTTGATGTGGGTCAATTGGGTTTTATTGTAAATTGCGTTATAGTATTTTTAGGAATGCTACTAAATGGAATAACTATTGCATTATACACGTTAATGAGCATGTATATAGCAGCTTTTGTTACAGATAAGATAATCCGTGGTTTGTCACGAAAAAAGGTATTACTTATAATTACAGATAAAGAGGAGGAGGTTTGTGAGTATATAACAAACTCTAAGCACCGTGGAGCTACAATACTAAAGGGTAACGCACTTACAGGCAAAGAAAGAAAAGTTATCTACTGCATAGTACATGTATCAAAATTACCAGAGTTTAAATATTCAGTGCAGAAAATAGACGAGGATGCTTTAATTTCTATAATAGATGCTTCAGAAGTAGATGGTAGAGGATTTAATTCGAATATTTTATAAAAGATATTATCTCAAATTAATTCGAGGAAGTGTTAATAATGCTGGGAAAAAGACTATGTTTAGGAGACACTATTGGGCTTATTGCTCCTGCCAGCCCAGAAAATATCAAAGTAATACAAAAGGCAATTTTATTTCTAAAAAATAGTGGGTTTAATGTAATAGAAGGAAAACACCTATATGATAAGTGGGGATATCTTGCTGGCAAGGATAAAGACAGAGCAACAGATATTATGGAAATGTTCAAAAATCAAGCAGTAGATATGATCCTCTGCATAAGAGGGGGATATGGTTCAAGCAGAGTACTCCCTTATCTAGATTTCGATGTAATAAAAAAAAATCCAAAGATATTTGCAGGTTTTAGTGACATAACAGTTTTTCTAAATTCATTTTATGAGAAATGTGAACTAACTACATTTCATAGCCCAATGGGCAGTTCTAATCTAGGAGATATTGAAACCTTTAAAAGTTTTATGTTCACATTTATGGAAGGGTATAAGCCCTATACTATTAAAAACCCATCTGAATTTACTACTAAGTGTATTACAAAAGGTAAGGCTGAGGGTAATCTTATAGGTGGTAATCTTGGGCTATTATGCAACTCGCTTGGAACTCCCTATGAAATTAATATAAAAGATAAAATATTATTTATAGAAGAGGTTGGAGAAGAACCTTATAGAGTTGATAGAATACTAACACAACTCTTATTAGCTAAAAAACTTCAACAATGCAAGGGGATTATTTTAGGTCAATTTAAAGGTTGTGATATACCTAGTTTTCAAAGAAGCCTTACTTTAGAAGAAGTTTTTCAGGATAGATTATATAATTTAGACATTCCTATGTTTTCAGGGTTTTGCTCGGGTCATGACTATCCAAAACTCACTCTTCCCATTGGAGCAAGGGTGAAAATGGATGCTGAGGATGGAGTTATCAATGTAATGGAAGGCGTAGTAGAGTAATATAAAAGCTTGCAATTTTTAAAATTGCAAGCTTTTATTCTATTCTTATTTTTTTACTGGTTCAAGACTTGCTTGGAAGTGTCTAAGAACAGCTGGCTCCCATGTAATTCTGTAACCTGTTATTTCGCTTGCTCTTTTTTTGATTGCAATTAAAGCATCTGCCATAATATCGATATGTGATTGAGTATAAACACGACGTGGAATTGCAAAACGTGTAAACTCAAATTCTGATTCTATTTGTTTTCCTGTATCAGGATCATTCCCCATCATATAAGATCCAATATCGCATGTACGAATTCCAGCTTCTATATAAAGTTCAATCGCAAGGGCTTGCCCTGGGAATTCATAGTATGGAATTTGAGGTAGCAATGCCTTTGCATCTACAAACACACCATGGCCTCCTACTGGTGATTGGTACGTAACGCCTGCGTCATCAAGTCGTGCTGCAAGATACTCCATTTGTCCAATACGATAGTCAAGGTAATTTTCATCAAGTCCTTCATAAAGACCAATTGCTAAACTCTCAAGATCACGACCTGAAAGACCGCCGTAAGTAATAAAACCTTCGAATAAAATTGTACGTGCTTTACAAAGTTGGAATAGTTTATCATCATCTTTAATGCCAATTAATCCACCCATATTTACAATTGTGTCTTTCTTAGCGCTCATTGTAAACATATCTGCATAACTAAACATTTCTTTTACAATTTCTTTAATTGATTTATCTGCAAATTCTTTTTCTCTTAGTTTTACTAAGTAAGAGTTTTCAGCATAACGTGCAGCATCGATACATAACTTAATACCATATTTTTTACAAATCTTTGATGTTTCTCTTACGTTTTCTACAGATACTGGCTGACCACCTGCTGAATTGTTTGTAACTGTCATAACAACAAGACCAATTTTATCAGCACCGTACTCTTTAATTAAAGATTCTAATTTTTCAACATCCATATTTCCTTTAAAAGGTGATCTTTTAGCTGGATCTTTAGCCTCGGCAACAACACAATCAATAGCTCTTGCACCTGTTGCTTCTACGTGTGCTCTTGTTGTATCAAAGAAGGTATTAGAGATAGCGTATTTACCTTTTTCCATTAATAATCCAAACATAACCTTCTCTGCTGCACGACCTTGATGAACTGGCTGAATATATTTATAACCAAAAATATCTTGACCTGCTTCTACAAGCTTATAGTAACTTGATGAACCAGCATAGGCTTCGTCGCCTCTCATGATACCAGCCCATTGTTCTTGACTCATTGCATTAGTTCCACTATCTGTTAATAAATCAATATAAACATCTTCACCACGAAGGTTAAACATATTGTATTTTGCTTCAGCAATCTTTTGTTTTCTTTCCTCACGTGTAAGCATCTTAAGAGTCTCTACCATCTTAATTCTAAATGGTTCTGGTATATATTTTATGCTCATAATAAAAACCTCCATTTTATTTATTTATTTATTTAAAATGTAATTATGTTGAATGAATAAACCATTTTGCAATTAGCATTCTAAAGCAATGGCTTCTATTTCTACTAAGGCATCTTTAGGTAACCTTGCAACCTCTACAGCAGATCGTGCTGGATAGTTAGCGTCCCCAAATACTGCTTCATAAATATTATTCATATCTGCAAAATTATTCATGTCACTTAAGAAAACAGTTGTTTTTAAAACTTTATCTAAGCCAGATCCTTGAGATTTTAATACTTCTTTTAAATTTTCAAGAGATTGTTTAGTTTGTTCATTAATATTACCTATTACAAATTGACCTGTATTTGGATCAATTGGAAGCTGTCCTGAAACAAATATTAATTTTGAACCTACAGTTCCTTGTGAATATGGTCCTATTGCGGACGGAGCTTTCTTAGTGTCAATAATTTTTTTCACATTTTATACCCCCTTGTAATATAATGGCTTTTATATTTTACACCCCCTATAGAATAATTTTATCACTACAATAATATTCAGTCAACAGTTTCAATAAAATTATTACTAATAAATGTAAAAGAATACTATTAGATGGGAAATATCATAGCTTTTACTTAGTTGAAGGAGTTTTTATCGCTTTATATGAACTTATTATCGATAATAAGTTATCTCGTTGATAATATATTATTGAAAAATATCGGTTACGTTGTAACTTTTCTATTATTGTGATAATCTATATAGCATATTATAAGTTTGATTTTAAAATTTCTAAAATAAATACACTAGTTATGAGGTTTCATATAAAGTGGTGTAATAAATATATAAGAGTAGGTGAAAAAATGAATGACATTATGTTAAAACAATATAGTATTCTTGTAGAATTTTTAGGAAAGTCCTTAGGACCAGACTATGAAGTTGCTTTACATGATTTTGGATATGATACCAATTCTATAGTTGCTATAGCAAATGGATATGTCAGCGGACGAACCGTTGGTGCTCCCATGACTAATCTTGCACTGAGTATAATCTCAGATAAGAGTTACAAAAATAACAACTACAAACTCAACTATAATGGAGTTTCTAAAGATCAACGTATATTAAGATCTTCAACCATGTTTATTAAGAACGAAAACGATGAGCTTGTGGGAATGTTGTGCATCAATTTCGACGATAAAAAATATGTAGATATCAGCGACCAAATATTAAAGCTTTGTCACCCAGATAAATTAATTGAGCAAAATAGCACCTATGAATCTGTCAATTCCCTTTTTAATGATAATACTGAGACCTTTTCGGGATCTATTGCCGAAGTAACAGAAACAGTTTTAAATAAGGTATTAGACGACAATAACATCCCTATTGATCGATTATCGCAGAATGAACGGATCAATATCATTGATATATTAAACCGAAAAGGTGTTTTTATGCTTAAGGGAGCTGTAAGTGAAGTAGCAAAACAACTTTATTGTTCAGAGCCGAGTATCTATCGCTATCTCAGCAAAGTCAATAGAAATATGGATCGCACTCTAGAAAATAAATAAAAAACCTTTAAATTCAAAGTTTTTTTGTTATATGATGCATCAGTGGAAACAAGGGTACAGTAGCATGAAATTAATATGGAGAGGTGTAAATAATGAAATTTCAAAATATTATTATTAGAAAATTTAATGATATTGATAGTTCAAAACTGTGCGAAATTATAAGAAGAAACTTGACTGAAATAAATAGCAAAGACTATCCCGAAGAAATTATTAATGATATGTGTAATCGATATATACCTGAGTACATGATAGAAAAAGCGAAAAAACGTGATATATTTGTTGCTGAATTAAATGGAAAATTAATTGGCACTGCAAGTTTGGAAAATAATATGATTTATACTGTTTTTGTGAATATCGATTATCATAAACGTGGTGTTGGCTCAAAACTAATATCTTTTATAGAAGATAAAGCTAAGAAAAAGTCCATTAACTTAATACAGATATCTTCAAGTATAACATCACAAAATTTTTATTATGCATTAGGATATAAATATGTTAAAGAAGTGGAAGTTCCTAATTTGGGAAGAAGTATTATAGTTGAAAAACAATTATTTTAAGTTAAATCATCACCTGTGGAGCTGCATTATTATTTCAGTTTTTAAATGATTTAGAGGATTTTTTAATTATTAAGAAGAAATTTAAAGAATGTTTTGAAAATTAACAATGCGTAGTTAAGTCTAAACAAATTCATAACATATTCTTTACAATTAACTACTATAATAACTATAACGAATATATATATTTGAGGCTTTGAAAATTTTAGTTTTATTAATCTAGTATTTTATTAGAAAGGTGAGGATTAAAATGAAAGAAGAAGAAGAATTGTTATATAATGTGATTTTTCCCGAAGATGGTGATCCTAATTATATTAATTATGGTTATTTTATTGGGAAGAATAAAAAAGATGTATTTAAATTGAAAGCTATTATAAATGAAAGTCAACTAAATCCAATATTAATTTGTGATGGTAATAAAGAAAATGCTTTTTTTGCTAAAGTTTTTCAAAGTGAAGTAGATAGGTTTTTGAAAATTGTAAGTGAGCTTAAGTTTAAACAAATTAAAATAAATAGGTGTCATATGAATGAAGTAAAAAGGATGTTTGAGGAAGATATAATGAAGCACCGGAAAAAAGGTTATAAGGCAGCTAAATATATATTACCACAGAGATTTAATAGAGGAGAAAGAAATTGGAAATTACCAGATATAATAGAGCTAAATTCAATAAATGAAAACAAACCAACATTAAATGGCGTAATTAATCTATAAAGATCCAAAAGATCTATTTATTTTTAATATATATTTTTCTCGCCACTAAAATAAAGGGCTTTAGCAATTTTGCTAGAGCCTTTTTTAACTTTATTTATCATAAATGAAAGTTAATAAATTTTATATTCCGTAAAAATCGTTCATAGAAAGGGGATAACTTCAATTTGCTATCTTCCATTATTTGAAATACCAGTTGCAAAACTTAAAAATTATATAAACCCACAGTTTTTGGTTGAATAATCCTATCTTATCTATGGTATACTTAAGCAAGTAACATAAATATTGTAAGTAAACGCTTGCAAATTAATGGGGTGAATATGATGAATGTAAAAGAAAGAATTGAAGAGTTAAGAAATGAGATGAGAGCAAGAGGTATAGAGGCATATATAGTACCTAGTTCGGATCCACATCAAAGTGAATATGTAGCAGAACATTATACTGCTAGAACGTTTATAACCGGATTTACAGGTTCTGCTGGTACTGCAATTATAACACTTACGGATGCTTGTCTTTGGACAGACGGAAGGTATTTCATTCAGGCAGAAAGTGAATTACAAGGTACAGGTGTAACTTTATTTAGAATGGGAGAGAGTGGGGTTCCAACTGTTGAGGAATTTTTGAAGGAATCTCTTAACAAAGGAGCAAAGGTTGCTTTTGATGGCAAGGTTATTTCAGTAGAGTATTTTAGAGGGTTAGAGAAAGCTTTAGAAAATAAGGAATTTTCATTTGAAGTTAATGAAGATCTAATAGATAAAATATGGAAAGATAGACCAGCAAGACCTTCCAGTGAGGTGATTTTGCACGATATAGTGTATGCAGGAAAGTCAAGACAAGCAAAACTTGCACAGGTAGTACAAGAAATGAAGAATATGGGAGCAAACTACTATGTTATATCAGGACTCGATGATATAGCATGGCTATTAAACATTAGAGGAAGAGATGTAAAATGTAATCCCTTAACAATAGCTTATACAGTTATTTCAGAGGAAAAATGTTATTTATTTATAGATGATATAAAAATTAATTCAGAAGTTAGAGCTGAGCTTGAAAAGGATAATGTAGAAATAATGCCGTACGATAGTATAGGGAAATTTTTGGCGAATATTAAAGCCGGAACAATATTATTTGATCCAGTAAAAAATAGTACTTGGATATATAGTGCCATAAAGATTAAAACGGTAGAAGCTATGGATATAACTACAAAATTTAAGGGTATAAAAAATGATGTTGAAATTCAAAATGTTAGAAAGGCAATGGTACGTGATGGCGTGGCTATGGTTAAATTTATAAACTGGATGAAAAAAACTATAAAAACACGTAATATTACTGAAATAGAAGCATCAGATAAAATTTGCGAAATAAGAAAAGAAGGAGAAAATTTTTATGATTTAAGTTTCGCATCGATTTCAGCTTACGGAGCAAATGCATCTATGCCTCACTATACTGCTACAGAAAAAAATCAGGCTACTATAAAGAAAGAGGGCCTTTATTTATTAGATTCTGGTGCTCAGTACTTAGATGGAACAACAGATATTACAAGGACTCTAGCAGTAGGTCCCTTAACTGACGAGGAAAAAACAGATTTCACTCTAGTTTTAAGAGGAATGATTGATTTAAGTATGCAGAGATTTTTATATGGAACCACTGGTTCAAATTTGGATATTATAGCTAGAATTCCACTTTGGAATGCAGGTATGAATTTTAAACATGGAACAGGACATGGAGTAGGTTTCTTCTTAAATGTTCATGAGGGGCCACATAGAATATCTATGGTTCCGAGTACTATTAAGCTTGAAAAAGGGATGATAGTGTCTAATGAACCAGGAGTTTATAAGGATGGAAAACATGGTATAAGAATAGAAAACTTAGTTACTGTTAAGGAAGATGAAAAAACTCAATATGGTGGACAATTTATGAAGTTTGAGACGTTAACTTTTTGTCCTATAGATTTAGAAGCTATAGATGCGATTTTATTAACATATGACGAAAAGGCGTGGCTAAATAATTATCATAGAACTGTATTTGAGAAACTTTCTCCATATTTACAAGGAGAAGAACTAGCATATTTAAAGGGTGCAACAGTAGCGTTATAAATATAAAATTAAAGAGATGCAGATGCATCTCTTTTTTTACAATCTCATTAGAAAAAAGTTATCTTAAAGGTGTATTACAGCTTCGTAGAAGATGATTAATAGCTTCGCAGAAGATGATTAATCTTTATGGATATGAACTGCAAGTAGTGGGCAAAATATTTATAGTAATTAATATGAGAGGTGATTGTAATGGGTAAAATAATAGCTTATGTTACAATGCCACATCCCCCTATAATAATTCCAGAGGTGGGACGTGGAGAGGAAAAAAAGATAAAAAACACATATGACGCTTGTGAAAGTATTGGACGTGAAATAGCAGAAATAAAACCAGAGGTAATAATTGTAGTGACGCCACATGGTACTATGTTTTCAGATGCTATAGCGCTTTCTTTTGAAAATTCTATTTCGGGTAGTTTAAAGCAATTTGGCGCTCCAAAAGTTTCTATGAACCTTCAAATAGACATGGATTTGACACAAAAAATTATGGATAAGTCTGATGAAAACAATATACCAACAGTCAGGGAAACAAGCAGCAACCTTAAAAGTTATGGCAGAGAATATGAATTAGATCACGGCAGCATAGTTCCATTGTATTTTGTTAAAGATAAATATAATTCCTTTAAGCTTGTTCATATTACATACGGTGGGCTTACCCCCATACAATTATATAAATTTGGTAAACTCATCAAGGAGTCCGTAGAGGAAAGCAATAAAAACGCTGTATTTATTGGCAGCGGTGATCTTTCTCATCGTCTTAAAGATGAAGGGCCTTATGATTATAGTCCATATGGAGAAAAATTTGATAAGGAAATAATAAGTCTACTAACAAAGGGTGATGTAGCAGGAGTATTTAACATAAATCCTGAAATGATTGAAAATGCTGGAGAGTGTGGTTTAAGGTCTTATTATATAATGCTTGGAGCAATGGAAGGTAATGATATAAAGGGTGAACTTCTTTCTTATGAAGGCACTTTTGGAGTTGGATATGCGGTAATGAAATTTGAACTTAAAAACAGTGACAGAGATATATTATCAGAAATTATTGTACAGAAAAGAAAAAAATATAATGAAAGAGTAAACAATGAAGATGTTTATGTTCGGCTAGCAAGAGAAAGTCTTACTCATTACCTAACAGAGGGTAATTTAATGGATGTACCAAGCTATGTAAGCTCTGAAATGATAAATAATAAAAGAGGAGTTTTTGTGTCTCTTAAAAAATTTGGAGCATTAAGAGGTTGCATAGGTACCATTTTCCCAGTAACTGAGAATACTTCAAAAGAAATAATTAGAAATGCCATTGAAGCAGGAGAAGGCGACCCAAGGTTTAGTAATGTATCAGTTGGAGAGCTTGAGGATATTGTCTTTTCTGTAGATGTTTTAACTAAGCCTATAGCAGCTTTAAAAGAACAACTAAATCCTAAAAAATATGGAGTGGTTGTACGAAGTGGCAGTAAGAGTGGACTGCTATTACCAGACCTTGAAGGTGTTAATACCATAGAGGAGCAAATAAGCATTGTGTTAAATAAAGCATCAATTTCTCCAAATGAAAATTATACAATAGAAAAATTTGAGGTTATTAGACATAAATAGGAGTTGTGGACATGGAAGAAGAAGCTTTATTTTATGAAAAACAAGGAGATAAAATAGGTTGCAAACTTTGCCCTCATAATTGCCTTGTTAAAGAGGGGGCATATGGCAAATGTAATGTACGGATAAATAGAGATGGATTGCTTTATACAATAAATTATGGAGAAATAACTTCTATTGCAAAGGATCCCATAGAAAAGAAGCCTTTATATCATTTTAAACCAGGTAGCAATATACTTTCTGTAGGAAGCTTTGGGTGCAATTTTAGTTGTGACTTTTGTCAAAATCATTCTATATCACAAGGGAGAGCAAGTAGCGAATATATACCTCCAGAAAAATTAGTGGAAATATGCAAAAGCCTTGGGGATAATATTGGAGTGGCATTTACATATAATGAGCCTTCTATATGGTATGAATATGTATACCATTCATCAAGGCTATTAAAAGAAACACTGAAAAATATAAATATAGTGTTGGTGACTAATGGTTATATAAAAGAAGAACCTTTAAAGAAACTCCTTCCTTATGTGGATGCTATGAATATTGATTTAAAAGCTTTTAATAACAAGTATTATAAAGACGTATGTGGAGGTAGTGTTAGGCCTGTAATGGATACTATTAAGATATCATCAAAAGAGTGTCATATTGAGGTAACTACACTACTCGTAAGTGGAGAAAATGACTCTAGTTACGAAATTAAAGAAATTGCAGAATTCATAGCCTCAGTAAATAAAGATATTCCACTTCACTTATCAAGATATTTCCCGGGTTACAAGATGAAAAACCCTGCTACAAAGCTTGAGGTTATGCTACAAGATAGAGATATAGCAAAAGAATACCTTAACTATGTATACGTGGGTAATGTAACTAATACTGATAACTCAACATACTGCCCAAAGTGTGGTTACAAGCTTATTACAAGAGATGCATATCATATTTATGTTAATACTAGTGATGATATATGTCCAAAGTGCGGTTATAAAATAAATCTTATACTTTAAATCATATTAGTATTAAAACTATAAGAGGTAATATGTTAATGTTTTAACAATATCTACATAATATGTGTTATAATAAACGTATAAATAAGTTTAAGGGGGTTCTATATGGATAAAATTAAACAACAAGAAATAATTAGTGAATTTGGTATATCTTATCCTCTTCAAGATGAGTCAGATGTAAAGTATGCACATAGAATGATAGAAGAAATATGCACTTTCTTAAAAGAGTATGCTAAACTAACTGGTAAAAAAGGTTATGTCTGTAATCTTTCGGGTGGAGTAGATAGCTTTGTTACAAGCATGCTTATTAAAAAATCAGGACTTGAGTTAATTAATCTATCTCTTCCTTTTGGAACTAACCCAGACCGAGCTGGTATAGAACTTGCAATACGAATTATACAGCCAGATGTATTTAGGACATATGATGTAATGGGCCCTGTAAATGAATGCATTGAGCTTCTTCATAATTTACCTTCTTCGAAAGTAGATATAGGGAATACAAAATCTAGAATAAGAATGACCGTGATATATAGAATAGCTGAAGTTTATGATGTTTTAGTTGCTGGATTCTCAAATGTGGCTGAGTTAACTCTAGGAATGGTGACTAAGTATGGTGACAATGCAGCAGATGTAAGACCACTTGCGGGAATAACAAAAGGTATAATTTACGAAATGGCAAAAATATTTAATGCACCCCAATCTATAATTGATAAAGTTTCTACCACTGGTATGTGGGATAACAAATCAAACCTAGAAGAAGTAACGCAGTTAAATCATCAGGTTTGTATGTATTTAAGAGGTGAAGATATCACAGAAGAATATGAGAACCAGATATTGAAATTGTATACAGTTTCTAAACACAAAAGACATTTACCAGTTGCTCCAAAAGATGCTTGGTGGGTTGAATAAATTAGTAAAAGAAAAAGATGCACCTATTCATTAGGTGCATCTTTTTTGTTATAAGGCAAATTCAAGTAAATAAGAAGTCAGTATGTATTTCATGTGCATTATTTTACTTTTAGCACAAATACATGAGGTGTAAGCCTACCACTTTCAATTTTTATCTCTTGAAGTAATTCAAGTTGATCATTATCCAGCAGAACTTCCCTAAATAATTGTTTTTCTATTGTATAAATAAATGCCATTCCTCCCGGTCTTATAAAATCAGGAATTTTATTTACAAATTCACTATATAAGTCCGCGTATTTATTATGAGTGGTGGACTTATTGTCAAAAGGCATATTTGTTATCATCTCATCAAATTGGCCATAAGGCACAAATTCTAATATATCTTCAGCTATAAGGTCTATATCCACATTAGCTAATTTGGAATTTATTGTTGCAGCGTTTATAGCTGTTCTAAATATATCAACTCCTGTTAAAGATCCGAATTCTTCTAATTTAGCTCTTTCAATAAGCATTGTTCCAGCGCCACAAAAGGGGTCTATAACTTTAGCGCTAGAGTCTAGCCATTTTTCTATTGATTTTATTGCAATAGCCGCAGTTACAGGATTTATGGATGTAGCTAAGTCATTTTTTCTATAGTCAAATCTATTATCCTTTACGGAATACAGTTTGACAAATACACTGCAGAGATTATTTCTTTCAAGTATTCGAATTTCAACTTCATATGAGGAAGGGCTGTTTCTTAAGTTTCCACAAGAAAGTTCATCTAATTCTCTAGATAAGTTTTTTACAAACTCTGACCTTTCTCTATTAGAATCCATAGTTTTAAATTCAACTCTATATCCAAAAGGGTCATTAGAATCATTATCATGACACTGATTTAAAAAATCTACAAAATTTGCATTTATAATTGCATCAGCTATTACCTTATAATCAAAGTCTAAATCTTCACACTCAGCTAAAGGATACAAAAGTTCATAAAAGGTCCTGCATGTGTAAATCTTATCTAAATCCTTCTCGCAAATAAGTATACCATCATCTACAAGTCTACCATTAATCCATTTATCATCTAGCTCAGCTAAAGTAAGCTGATACTGATAATTCATAACAGTTAGCAGCATAGGTACAGGACTTTCAAACCCAATAAACTCATGGCGCGCTGTGGGTGACAATTTATCGATGGCTCTTGTAAGTGCAAGCTTTTCCTCATTAATATGCTTATTAGTTGTTACTAGTGAGTCATTTTCTTGACAAGCTTTTTCATTTGTTACTACGTCCTCAAACATTTTCTTTAATTTTTCTGCGTCATTTTCGCTACCGCAGTTTCCGATTGCAAGTACGTAGGAATATCTTACAAATAGTTTATCCTCAGAGTTATAGGCATTATATAAAGCTTCTAAATATGCAGGGTCTGCTAGTTCTCCAATAACACCACATACATTCTTTCGCACCTTTGGATCTGAATGTGAAAGAAGAGCGCTAAGTTTTTCCTTTGAATTACCAATAGTTCTTTTGAACATTCCTTTTGGCTTTTCCTTTTTTAAAATATCCCTTAAAACAGAAAGTAGTCCTCTTGGGTTATCCTCAGTTATTACTTTTGACCACAACATGGGTATTGCATTATTATAATCTAGAGAAAGTTTATTTATTATCGCAGATCTTTGCTTATCATCTGAAGTTTTTAGACTTTCTATGAGAGCGGCTACTGCATCATTTATTTCTATCATTTATTCCACCTCTTATGCTTAAATTTATCAACTTTAATTATACCTTATATTTTAAAGTAATGGAAAAAGAATAAAGAACTAATTTTAAATATTTAAATGTATTGCAAATTACCAAATTATAGATTAATATATAATAAAATGGAAAATAATGACATTAATGTTAATAATAAGAGGATATTGAGTTAATTAAGAATTAAAACACCAAAATGTTAAGGATATATTCCCTTATACTTAGTATAAGGTTTATATAGAAATTATTTAATATTTAGGGGGGATTATTTAGTGAAAACAAAAAGAATACTTAGTTTGCTGCTGACGTCAACAATGATGTTAACGGTTGCAACGGGCCTAGTGGGATGCAAAAAAGACAAAGCAACAGTTTCAACGAATACTAGTACTAAAAAGGATGATGATCAACATTTAAAGCTAGTATTTATTGAACCTTTGACGCTAGATCCAAATGAAGCATCGGACACAGACTCTGGAACAACAATAAATGAAATACAAGAAGGCTTAGCAAGAACAAAGGTTGTAGATGGGAAAGACAAAATTGAACCAGCAGGAGCTAAAAGCTGGGAAACATCTAAGGATGGGTTAACTTGGACTTTTCACTTAAGAGATTATAAATGGAGCGATGGAGTGCCAGTTACAGCTCAGCAATACGTGGATTCATTCCAAAGACTTCTGAAAAAGGATAATGCCTTTTCATATGCATACTATGCATATGAAATAAAAGGTGCTGAGGATTTCAATAAGGGTACTGGAAAGGCTGAAGATGTTGGGGTAGTGGCAAAAGATGATAAGACATTGGTTATAACTTTAGCTAGACCTACATCATATTTTGAAAAAAAATTATCATTTAATGCTTTCGGACCAATAAGACTTGATGTTATAAAAAAAGGTGGAGACAACTGGAAAACAGACATTGCAAAACAAGTTTATTGTGGACCTTATAAAATAAAGGAATGGGTAAAAAATAACAGCATAACCTTTGAAAAGAATCCTACCTATTGGGATGCTGATAACGTATTCATTAAAACGGTAGAGATGAATGCCATTCCAGAATTCTCAACTCAAGCTCAATTATTTGAAAGTTCACAACTAGACGTTACTGGATCTAGGCAAGAGTATATTAAGAAGTGGCAAGCCGAAGCAAAGGAAGGAAAATTTCAATATGGAGAAGGGGACGTTGCAGAGACTTGGTATTTAGGCTTAAATAATGATGGTGGCCCAAATGGATTAATGTCAAATAAAAAGATTAGACTTGCAATGTCATTAGCATTTGATAGAGAAGACTATATAAATACACTTGTGAACAGATACTCTCCAGCTTATGGGTGGATTCCAAAGTCATTACAATCAGGAAAAGATGTGTACAGAGATGAAGTTAAGGAACCATTAAAAGACCTAGCAAATGAGTATGTAAACAAACCTGAAAAACTTCAAGCATTATTTAAAGAAGGACTTAAAGAGCTTGGAAAAGATACAACTGATTTAAGCAAGATAAAGCTTAAATATATTACTGTGGGAGATTCCTCAGTTGCAAAACAAACTAATGAATGGTGGCAGCAACAATTCAAAAAGAATTTAGGAATAGATTTATCTGTAGAAGTATTTGGAACTGTTCCACTTTTACAGCAAGCTAAAAAAGATAGAAAATGGGATGTTTACTTCGGTGCATGGTCAGGGGATTTCGATGATCCAATAAACTTTTTAGAATTATTTGCTAGTGAAGGTAACAATAACACAATAAAGTATAATAACCCACAGTATAATAAGATAATGAAAGATCTTGAAACTGAGATAGACCCTGCAAATAGAGTGAAACAATATCAAAAACTTGAAGAAATGCTAGTTAAAGATGACGTTGCTTTAGCTCCAGTTTATTACCAAGATACAAGAAGATTTTTACAAAATTATGTTAAAGATTTCATGTATCCTCATTTTGGAGCCACTTATGAATGGAGATGGGCATACACTTCTGGTAGAAAATAGTAATCATAATAATAATGCACAGGAGCTCATTGTGAGCCCTGCGCGTTATAAAAAAGGAGAGAGTTTCATGATTCATTATACTATTAGAAGATTTGGGGAAATGTTACTCACGCTTTTTATAATAGCAACAGCTACTTTCTTTTTATTGCAAGCAGTGCCAGGTGATCCACTAATTTCAAAAGTGGAAAAATTACCAACAAATATAAGAGAACAAATTTATAAAAAATATGGATATGATAGACCAGTTGGTGAAAGATATGTTAAGTGTATTACAGGTATGTTAAGAGGGGACTTTGGTGAATCCATAGTTTATCCTGGACAAACCATGGGATCTATAATAAAAGACAAGCTGCCAGCATCTGCAAGACTTGGAATACAACAAATGGTAGTAGGTGTAATCATTGGTATTGCACTGGGGGTTCTTGCAGCTATGAAAAGAGGTACATGGGTTGACTATACCGTAATAACAGGTGCTGTTTTTCTTATTTCTATACCATCCTTTGTATTTGCATTACTACTTCAAAAATGGTTTGCAGGAAATCTTGGGTGGTTTCCAGTAATAGGGTGGCCTAAGGGTAAAGATTTGTGGCTGGGTGGATGGGAGTATACAGTTCTACCTACATTAGCAGGATGTTTTGGTTATATTGCACATTATTCAAGACTTTTAAAAACTTCTATGCTTGATGTTATTAATCAAGATTATGTGTTAACTGCAAAATCTAAAGGATTATCAAGTAGGAGATTAATATCTAAGCATATAATGAGAAACTCAATGATACCAATAGTTACATTTCTTCCTATGACTATTGTAATGTGTATAACGGGATCATTTTTTATTGAAAGAGTATTTTCTATTCCGGGACTGGGGCTTTATTATATAGGAGCAGTTCAAGGACTAGATCTTCCAATAATTATGGGACAAACAATATTAACTACGGCTATGTATATATTGTGTATATTTATGTCCGATATATTGTATACAGTTGTTGATCCAAGAATAAGACTTACAGGTGGTAAAAAATAAAGGGGGGAGTTATCAATGACAAAATTTAAAAAAGAAGAGTTTGAATTAATTGATTGTGAACAGCAAAATGCTGATATGATAACAAGACCCAATATAACATACTGGCAGGATGCTTGGAGAAGACTTAAAAAAAATCCTATTGCAATGATATCTTTAGTAGTATTAATAGTATTGATATTAATGGTTATTTTTGGTCCGTATATAAATGGAAATGATTTCAAGACGGTTAATGGAAGCAAGAAGAATATATTACCTTGTAGTGAGTATTGGTTTGGAACTGATTCACTAGGAAGAGATTTATTCGCAAGGATTTGGTATGGTGGTAGGATATCCATTGCAATAGGGTTAATTGCAACAGCTATACAAATTATTATTGGATGCTTATACGGAGGTGTAATGGCTTACTTTGGCGGATGGATAGATGAGGTTATGATGAGAATTATAGAGGTATTAACTAGTATTCCATCATTACTTTTAACAATACTAATAATAGTGGTTTTAGGTAATAGTATTACAACTTTAATTATTGCATTGACCATTACATCATGGTGTGGTACATCAAGAATGATAAGAGGGCAGTTGATGCAACTTAGGGAAAATGAATATATACTTGCAGCTGAGGCATTAGGTGCTTCCCCAACGAGAGTTATAATAAAACATTTAATTCCAAATACAATAGGAGTATTGATATTAACTATTGCAACTAGCATACCAGGATATATATTTGCAGAGGCAGGACTAAGCTTTTTAGGACTCGGACTTCAAGCTCCAAATACAAGCTGGGGTGTGCTTATATCCTATGGACAAAGTGCAATGGCTTTTTATCCATATCAATTATTTTTTCCAACTTTTGCAATTTGTTTAACAGTGTTAGCATTTAACTTGTTTGGTGATGGTTTAAGAGATGCACTTGATCCAAAACTTCGTCAATAGTAGGAGGCAAACTATGGAAAAGTTAATAGAAGTTAAAAATTTAAAAGTATCATATAATACTTATGCCGGTGAAGTGCAAGCGGTAAGAGGCATGTCCTTTGACGTAGATAAAGGAGAATGTATAGCAATAGTTGGAGAATCAGGATGTGGTAAAACTGTTACTTCTAAGGCAATAATGGGACTAATACAATCACCACAAGGTGTTGTTAAAGAAGGTAGTGAAATTATATATAAAGGTAAAAATATATTAAAATTTACTGAGAAGCAGTGGCAAGAGTTTAGGGGTGAGCAATGTAGTATGATTTTTCAAGATGCTTTAACAGCATTAAATCCAACTATGAAAGTTGGTAACCAAATAGCAGAAAATTTAATAATTCACAGAGGCATGGATAAGAATGAGGCTTTAAAAGAGGCCTTAAAAATGTTGGAGCTTGTTGGAATTCCTAATGCGGATAGAAGGCTTAAGCAATATCCACATGAATTTTCAGGTGGTATGAGGCAAAGAGTTATGATTGCCATAGCACTTGCATGTAATCCAAGTATGATAATAGCTGACGAGCCAACCACAGCCTTAGACGTTACAATACAAGCACAGATTATAGATATAATTAAAGGTCTTCAACAAAAGCTAGGAACATCGGTTATACTAATTACTCATGACCTTGGAGTGGTTGCTGACCTCGCTAATAGGATATTTGTTATGTACGCTGGCAAGGTAGTTGAAGGAGGAAGTTTTGAAGATATATTCTACAACCCTAAGCATCCTTATACTTGGGCATTACTTAAAGCAGTGCCAAGATTAGATCTTGAAAATAAGGAAAAACTAGTAGCTATTAAAGGCACACCACCTGATATGGTTTGTCCTCCAAAGGGCTGTGGATTTGCACAGAGATGTTCACATTGTATGAAGATATGTTTAACAAAGGAACCCCCTGCATATAAATTTGGGGGAGAACATAAGGCATCTTGCTGGCTACATCATGAAATGGCTCCAAAGTTAAATATACCTTTTGAAGTTGGCGGGGGTGTTTTATAATGACAGAAAATAAAAAAGATGTAGTATTAGAAGTTAAGAATTTAAAGAAATATTTTGATGTAGGAAAAGATGCAGTTTTAAAAGCAGTTGATGATGTGAGTTTTGTAATAAGAGAAGGTGAAACAATAGGTCTTGTTGGGGAATCCGGCTGTGGTAAGACTACTTGCGGTAGAACTTGTATAGGAATGTATAATAAAACTTCCGGTAGTGTTCTATATAAGGGAAGGGATGTTCATAAAATACATGGGGTTGAAAAGAAAGCATTTTACAAAGAAGTACAAACAATCTTTCAAGATCCATATGCATCATTAGATCCAAGAATGACAGTTGGAGACATAATAGCAGAAGGAATTGATATTCATAAAATAGCTGCTAATGATAAAGATAGAACAGATAGAATTCAGAATCTTTTACAACTAGTTGGGCTTAATAAAGAACATAGTAATAGATTTGTTCATGAGTTTTCAGGTGGACAAAGGCAAAGAATAGGAATAGCAAGAGCCTTAGCTGTTGAACCTAAATTCATAATGTGTGATGAACCTATATCAGCCCTTGATGTTTCCATACAGGCACAGATAGTAAATCTTCTCATTAAACTTCAGAGAGAAATGGGACTTACTTATTTATTTATAGCTCATGATCTTTCAATGGTTAAACATATGTCTGATAGGGTGGCTGTTATGTATCTAGGAGTTATTGCTGAAATTACAGAGAGTGGAGAACTTTATAAAAATCCTCTTCATCCATATACTAAAGCTCTTTTATCAGCAATTCCAATTCCTGATCCAAGACTTGAAAGAACAAGAGAAAAGATAATGCTTAAAGGTGAAGTTCCAAGCCCAATAAATCCTCCAGTTGGATGTAGATTTAAGACAAGATGTAGCTATGCTACTTCTTTATGTAGTGAGCAAACACCACTACTTAAAGAAGTAGCTCCAAATCATTTTGTGGCGTGCCATTTATATTAAAATAATTTTATGATTTAATATAAATGTATAGGGGAGGATAACTATATGGACAAAATTTTAATTTTTATTAAGGATATTATTAAATCAATCATATTGGGATTAATAATATCCCTAATATTAATATTAATATCTATATTAGGAGCTATTTTAGTAAAACATGGTGGCACTAAAGTCATACTAGAAATTGTACGTAGTACATTATTCATTGTAGGAGGACTTGGCTTAATTGTTTATTCTGGTTTTATATTAAAGAGAAACGCAAGAAGATCACTTAGAAATGATAAGCAGTGGAAAGAAAGGTTTCAAGTTATAAACTTTGTTAATGTGATACTCATTGTAAATATCATGATTCTGATTTCAGGAATTGTAATTGATGATATAAGATATTACCTGTAGATTTATCTCAAAAATATTATTGAAGTAGAGAAGTCCTATATAATTTTAGGAAATGCTCTACTTCTTTTTTAAAAATAAACTGTGTTCATGTTGCAGTTACAAGTCTCGTTGATTATTGTTAATAAATAAAATATATTGATGGTATAATTTTAGTGACTATATGTTGTAAAAGTGCGTACTTACATTAAACTAATATAGTAGTATTATTATAACTAATGACAATAAAAATAAATGTTTATTTTAGGTAGCGTAAATTAATTATTTGATATTATTAGGAGGATTTTAAAATGAATGAAACTTTAAAAAATATAAGAAATAGAAGAAGCACAAGGGCGTTCTTACCAGAACAAGTTAATGGAGCACATGTGACAGATATAATAGATGCAGGTATTTATGCACCGAGTGCTAATAATACGCAGCCATGGCATTTTACGGTAATACAAAGAAAAGATATTATAGATAGGTTAAGTGATGCATTTAAAGAAATTGCAAAAAAATCTGATAATGAATATATTAGAAGATTTGCTGATAATGAAAAATTTCATGTGTTTTATAATGCACCAACTGTAGTATTAGTTTCAGGAGACAAAAATAATCAGTCTGCCTCAGTTGATTGCGCAGCAGCAGTAGAAAATATGCTTATAGCAGCAGAATCCTTAGAAATTGGTTCTTGTTGGATTGGTCTTATTGCACATCTATTAAATAGCGAAGAAGGCACAGAATTTGTTAAGGAGCTTGAAATACCAGAAGGATTTAGACAAATACATGCATTTTGCCTTGGGTATAAAAAAATTGAGATAACTAATGCACCAGCGAGAAAAGAAAATACGGTAAATTATATAAAATAATGATATAAGGCATCAATATATAGGATTTACTATAATTCTATAGGGGGAGATTTTAAATGTATGATAAGGTTATAGAATCAGTAAATTATATAAAAAGTAAGGTAGACAAGAAACCAGTAGTTGCAGTGATATTAGGTTCTGGCTTAGGAAATTTAGAGGGTGCAGTTGAAAATAGTAAATACATTGAGTATAAAGATATTCCTAATTTTCCACAAACTACAGTGGCAGGGCACCAGGGTAGATTAGTTTTCGGGCAAATTAGTGGTGTAGAAGTAGTATTAATGCAGGGAAGATTTCATTACTATGAGGGATACACAATGAAACAGGTAACCTATCCTGTATATGTTATGCAACAGTTAGGAATTAAAAATCTTATTGTAACAAATGCATGTGGAGGAATAAATACAAGTTTTACTCCAGGAACATTAATGATTATTAATGATTTCATAAATCTTGTTAGTGATAATCCATTAATTGGAGTTAATGATGAAAGATTTGGTTTGAGATTCCCAGATATGTCTGAACCATATAAAATAGAACTTATTGATAAGGCGAAAGCTATTGCAGATGAGATTGGTGTAGAATATAAAGAAGGTGTTTACGCTGGTTTTATGGGACCGTACTATGAAACTGCTGCAGAAATTAGATCGATTGGAAGACAAGGGGCTGATGCGGTTGGGATGTCAACAGTTCCTGAAACAATAGTAGCAAACTATTTAGGAATGGACGTGATTGGTATTGCTTGCATTACAAATATGGCTACAGGAATTCAAAAAGTTAAACACTCACATGATAGGGTAGTAGAAACCGCAAGAAAAGCATCTACGAAATTGTGCAAATGGGTGGTTAAGATTATTGAATGTATGGGATAGCCTATTTATATACTTAAGCAACTCTAATCGGTATAATCACAGTTATTACTGTTAAAATCAAATAGTAAGTATGCTTTTCTCTATTTGTATTTTCTTATAAAACTAATAAATAACTATTTATCTATTAGTTTTATAAAAAAAGTGTTTACAAATACGTAAAAATGATATATAATAAAGATGTTGTCGGACATGCTTCATTAGCTCAGCTGGTTAGAGTACCTGACTCTTAATCAGGGTGTCCAGGGTTCGATTCCCTGATGGAGCACCATAAAAAAACATCAAGATCTTATGATCTTGATGTTTTTTTTATAGACTAATACAATCATATTGGCATATAATATAACAAAGCATACATTATAAGGGGTGGGGGTTATTAGTTCATACACAGTTTTAATCATAGCAGGTATAGTTGTAGTGTCATTAATTTTAATTGCTTATGGCATAGGATTTACAAGCATAGGAACAGATGAGGTAGGTATTGTTGAGAAGTGGTGGAGTGCAGGTGGTTCAGTGCCGGCTGATGGTCTTATAGCACTTAAAGGAGAAGCAGGTTACCAACCAGAAGTACTAAGGGCTGGTGTTCATTTCAAAACACCTTTTAAGTACAAGGTTAAAAAGGTAAGGCTTGTAACAATACCACAAGGTCAAATAGCTTATGTATTTTCAAGGTCAGGAGAAAGTTTAGGGGATGGTCAAACTTTAGGTAAGGTTATACCAGAAAGTAAGTCATTTCAAGATGTTGTAGCATTTTTAAATAGCGGCGGGCAAAAAGGACCACAAAGGCAAATTCTTCGTGAGGGTACTTATGCATTTAACTTAGCACAATTTATTATAATTACGAAAGATAAGGTACATTCAATATTTACTTCAAAGGATGAGACAGCGCAAATAGAAACAATGCGGAGTGACTTAGTTAGGCAAGGCGGTTTTAATCCTGTAATTATATCAAGTTCAAAAACTACTGAGCAATACAATCAGCAGAATGATGGTAGTGAAATGGAAGTTGTATACAATAAAAGGAACAAGGACGGTAACCTTGATACTATAGGTATTGTAACTATTAATGAAGGGCCTACACCGGACAACGGAGCAATTATTGCACCTATTGTTGGCGAAGGTATAAATAATGAGTTCTATCACAATAATTTCCAAGAACCAGAGAAGTTTTTAGCTGCAGATGGTAGAAAAGGTAAGCAGATGCAAGTACTTACGGATGGAGTTTATTTCATTAATAGAATGTTTGCAAGTGTTGATATAGTACCTAAAAGCATAATAGAAATTGGTTATGTGGGGGTTGTGGTAAGCTATTTTGGTGACAAAGGTGAAGATGTTTCGGGTACAGGGTACTCTCATGGAGAACTTGTTGAACAAGGTAAAAAGGGTATTTGGAGAGATTCAATGATGCCAGGAAAGTATGCATTTAATACTTATGCTGGTAAAGTTGTACCAGTTCCTACTACTAATGTAATATTAAAATGGATTAGTGGTCAAAGTGGAGTACACAAATTAGACGATAATTTAAAAGAAATTAGTTTGATAACTAAGGATGCTTTCGAGCCTAATCTACCACTAACCGTAGTATTTAACATTGATTATAGAAAAGCATCATCAGTTATACAAAGGTTTGGGGATATTAAAATGCTTATTGAACAATCGCTTGACCCAATGATAGCTGGTTATTTCAAGAATATTGGGCAAACCAAAACACTTATACAATTAGTTCAAGATAGAAGTGAAATCCAACAGCAAGCATCAGATGAAATGAAAGGTAAATTTAAACTGTATGATTTAGAGCTACAAGAAGTATTAATTGGAACACCGGCAGCTTCTGCTAGTGATACAAGAATCGAAAAAATTCTTGCACAGCTAAGAGATAGACAAGTTGCTATGGAAGAAATTAAGACCAATGAAGCTAAACAAAAATCTGCTGAAAAGCAAAGAGAATTAAATGAAGCGGAGGCAAAAGCAATGGCTCAGTCGGCTCTTACACAATCAAGTATTGATATAGAAGTAGCTGATAATAAGGGTAAATCTGAATTAAGATTGGCAGAACAGTTAGCATTAAAAACGCAGAAACTCTCAGAAGCTGACAAATATAAGAGAACTCAAGAAGCTGATGCTGAAAGATATACAAGAGAAGCTCAGGCAGCGGCTGAGGCAAAGACTATTGAATTAACAGCAAGCGCTAATGCTAAACAAGTGGAACTTGCGGCAAGAGCAGAATCATTCAAACTTGAAACAGTAGGTAAAGCAACAGCGCTAAATATTAAAGCAGTTGCAGATGCTACTGCTGAGCAAGAAACAAAGGTGGGTATCGCAAAGGGGACCGCAGCGAGAGCTTTAGTTGAGGCATATGGCGGCCCAGATTTACAAGTTAGGCAAAGCGTTATGATAGCATTTGCAGAGGCGTTAAAAATAAGTAAATCTCCACTAGTACCACAAACAGTAATAATGGGTGGAACTGATGGGAAAACACCAAATGCAATGGAAGGTATAATGAGTATGGTGCTTGCAAATATGGCAAGTGAGAAAAGTGCAGTGATGCCTAAAGGTATAGATAATATAAATGATAAAGAGGCAATAAAATCATAAAGAAACTAATATAAAATGTAAAAAAAACCAGCAGAATAAATTAATTTATTCTGCTGGCTTTTTTATTTAACAACATCTAACCTATAAAGTTTTGTATTGCAAGAAAAGCCTTAATATCTATCTTCTCATTAGAACTAATTAAAATCTTAGCTTCTTCCTTGGATAATAACATAACTTCAATATCCTCATCTGGTTCTAAATAATCTTTCGACACTTCACCAGAGCAAGTACAATAAACTAAGGCTGCGGACTCATCTGTCATACCTGTTGATATATATGCCTTAGATTTGGTCTTATCATAATCAATTTGAATCAAATCAAGTCCTGTTTCTTCCTTTAGTTCACGTCTTACAGTAGTTTCAAAGACCTCTCCACGATCTATAAGCCCAGCAGGTATTTCATAAACGTAATCATTAAGAGGAACCCTAAATTGCTTTATAACCACTAATTTATCTTCATCTATATGAGTAGATACTATTATAACAGCATCTATATTGTCCTCGGTGCCATTAAAATAATTATTTTTTAATGTAGCTAAATCTTTTCTAGAAGCTATGGTCCAATTTCTAGATATTCCATTTTTATTGGTATACTCTGCATTATAAAGTTTTAAATACTTTGTATCTGCTAGTGTTGTAATATTTTTAATGCTCATTATTCCATCTCCAGTCATACTTCATTTTATGATATATTATTTGTATTTGGTTACTCAAAATCCTCTGGTTTTAGATTATTCACATAAGCTAAAACTACATCTAGTGATTTAGATGAGTACATTGCGTCTATTCCACCTTTATGATAATAAACGGAAAAACGGTCATTCTTGAAATAGAAGATGTGATAACTTCTGCTACCTACCTGTCTATGACCTAAACAAGTTTCTTCATCTATAATAAGATCATTCAATATTTTATTTCCTACAGTTACATCATTTATAACAGCGAAACTTAAATAACGAGGCTCAAAAGTGAATTCTTTCATTGTGTTCAATTTAATTCCCCCTTCATTAATGTATATACATTAATAATAGCACTTTAAAACAATAAAAACAAATAAAGGAAATGTTATAATAGGAGAAATATAATTAACAATTTTGGAAGAGGCGATATATAATATGTCATTTTAAAAAATGACAAAAGAGTATGAAAATTGGAAAAAACATTATAAGCGTTTTAGAATTTTTAGTAATAAAAAGAAGCTACATGAGGTAGCTTCTTATTATTTGGTATAATTATTTTTTTGTTATATTCATATATTCAACTATAAGTTCATCCAATTGGCAACTCACATTTAATTTTTTCATATTCGCTTCAGGTCCATCAGTTGTACAGCAAAGTTCATTTAAAACTTCCCTCAATGAATTAATGCGGGTTTTAAGTTTCTCTTCATGTAAAGACCTGGTAATTTTTTTCTCCATAAACACTCCCCAAATTTATTATATAAAATTAATTGACTTCATAACTAAATTTAATTAATTAATAGTTAGTATATATGAAAAAAGAAAAATAAAAAATGAGCTAACAGCGTATAAATATTGTTAGCCCGTTTTTTTTATGAAACATTGGTTATCAATACTTTTACCTTGCAAGGTGTGGTAATAACAACTTTATAAGCCCTTCAATAACTTTGACTTCCTTTTCTGTACATTTATCTATTAATGAATATAAAGCATTATTATTAGCATTATTATTCACTAGTTCAAAAAATAAATAATCTATCGAAATATGTAAACATTCAGAAAGGTTTATCAATGTATTGATGCTCATTTTCCTTTCCCCTCTTTCAATTTGTCCTAAAAAATAAGGGGAAATATTTAAAATTTCTGATAATTTCTCTCTTGTCATATCAAATTTTTCACGTTCAATTCTAATTCGATTTCCAATTTTTACATAATCGATTTCATTCTGCATATTACTCACCCTTTATAGAATTACATATTAATTAACCACTATAACAATACATTATAATCGTTAATACATAAATAAGCACACTGCATACAAATTATATATTTTGATTATATATTATTACTTTAATATATGCTAATATTTTGCTTTTATCCTTAATATTTAATTATAATTATAAAGTTTTTTTAAAAGTAGACGATAATAGTATATAGAAAAAATTTATAAAAAATGGGTGATAGTGATGGCATTATCTACAAATATGATTAATAATACATTGTTAAATCAATATATATCTAAAACTAAAAATGACAATATGATTTCTGATAAAAGCAATAATGATGTTGAACATGAAAAAGCAATGCAGGAATCAGCTTTTCAAACAATGCTTATAAAAATGATGGATAGCTCAGGTAATTCAATGATGGCAGAGCTTATGTCGACTGCTTTAGCAAAGCAAGATTTTTTTAGTTTAGATGATTCTTTGGGTTCCATAGGCAATTTTAGTTCAAATATGAGAGATGCGACGCAAGCATTATCAAATGATACCAGTGAAGATACATCTAATAAATTCACTGGGCTCGGATCTACATCTGCTAAATATGAATCTAATGTTAATCCAGGAACAATAAGTAATAATTCAGGAGATTATGGTGGGAAGTCCTATGGGGCGTGGCAGTTTTCATCTAAAACAGGTTCTTTAGATTCCTTTATCAATTCACTTAGTACAAAAGATAAGGAGTTTTATTTAAAGCTATCAGAGGCAAAAGCTAAAGATGGTAATAGCTTTGGTGAAAATTTTGATGCTGCATGGTCTAGTATTGCTTTAAATAATAAAGAGAAATTTTTGAAACTGCAGCAAGATTCTATAAAACAAAATTATTATGATACAGCAGCACAAGATTTAAAATCAAAATATGGGTTTGATATAAGCACAAAAAGTAATGCTTTAAAGGAAAGTTTATTGTCTACAGCGGTTCAACATGGTGTAGGAGGAACTTTATCTGTGTTCTCTAAAATTAATTTAAATAATAGTGATAGCAATATCATAAATGATTTATATAATGAACGTCAAAAAGTTAACGTTTACTTTAGAGATAGTTCACAGGCGATAAAAAAAAGTGTATACAATAGGTTTACGAGGGAAAAGAAAGAGATGATTGATATGTTAAATGGAGAATCTGTTTAAGGACATTTCAGAAGGAAAGTATCCCACTTCTATAAGTGGGGGTCCTATACTGTAACAAAGATAAAAATTCAGTGGGAGTATAAATCTCCTTCTGAAGACGTTAACATTGCAGCGCCGCAGGTGATGAGCGGCTTCGAAGAAGATGATTAAAGCTTTGAAGAAGATGATTAAAGCTTTGAAGAAGATGATTAAAGCTTTGAAGAAGATGATTACAGCTTCGAAGAAGATGATTAAAGCTTCGAAGAAGATGATTAAAGCTTCGAAGAAGATGATTAAAGCTTCGAAGAAGATGATTAAAGCTTCGAAGAAGATGATTAAAGCTTCGAAGAAGATGATTAAAGCTTCGAAGAAGATGATTAAATTGACAATAAAGAGGGGGAATCGAAGAGTGAAAAGTATTAAAACTAGGATTACAGCATTTATATGTTTAATAGTAATAGGGGTACTATGTTTTTCTACATTTACAACATATTTAATTTCTAATAAATTAATATTAAAGGAAGCTACAAGTAACCTAATAGCAACTAGTGAGAAGTATTCAAGCATAATTGACAGCTGGTTATCGATTCAAGGCAATTTGATGGAGGATACTGCAGGCTCTATAGAATTTAATAGTAATTACAACAACAAACAAATAGTAGATTATTTGAAAAATAGACAGGCAGTAAATTTAGAAAATAGTATAGATTTATATATAGGATATACAAATAAAGTAATGTTATCTGCTAGTGAATGGGCGCCTACAGACGGGTATGATTGTACACAAACAGATTGGTACAAGTCAGCGACAGACAGTGACAAAGCAATTTATACAAAACCATATGTTGATAAAGACTCAAATAAGATGGTTATAACTATAGCTAAAAGCATAAAGAAAGATGGAAAAGTTGTAGGAGTAGCTGCAGCCGATATAAGTGTAGCATATCTTACAGATATAGTTGGAAAAGCAAAACCTATTGATAATAGTTATGCTTTTCTCTTAGATAATGAAAATAATATTATTGTTCATCGCAATAAGGATTTTCAAGCAACTAAGGATGAAATTAAAAATTTAGCGACAATTATGAACGGAAGTCTTAATAAAATTGTTGTTAATAAAAAAGATAAAATTACTGAAGTTAATAATTTAAAGGATTATGATGGAGAAAATAAATATTTTGCTATTACTGATATTCCATCAGCTAAATGGAAAGTAGGATTTGCTATTCCAGTTAGTGAGATTAGAAAACCATTAAGAATGTTAATAATATCTTTTGGGGTTGTAATTTTAATCTCAGTGATAGTATCATTTGGACTAGCATATTTGATAGGTAAAAAGCTGTCTGATCCTATACTGGATATTTCAGAAATCGTTAAAAAGACTACAAAACTTGATTTAACTTATGATAAAAATAATGAAATAATGATAAAAAATAAGAATGAAATAGGTGTTATGGCAAAATCTGTAGCAGAGCTTAGAAATTCTCTAAGGCAAATAAGTACAGCAATTAAAGAGAGTTCAGGAGAAGTTAATGAGGCTTCTAACAATTTATCCGAGGCCACAAATGAAAGCGCACAAACCATAAACGAAATTTCACAAACGGTAGATAATTTAGCTGAGGGGGCTTCTACGCAGGCCAGAAATTCCATAATTGCAACTGAAAAGCTTGCAAGTTTTGCAATGGAAATTGATAATGCTGTAAGTAGTGCTAATTTAGTTAAAGAATACTTTAATAAAACTGATGATATAAATAGTAAGGGCATAAAATCTATGGAATTACTTTCACGCAAGTTTAAGGAAAATGATGAAGCGATAGGGGAACTAGAGACTAATATAAATCTTCTCTCCAATAAATCAAGTTTTATTGGACAAATTATAAATACTATACAAGCTATAGCAAAACAGACTAACTTGCTTGCACTAAATGCTGCTATAGAAGCTGCAAGAGCTGGTGAAAGTGGAAAAGGATTTGCTGTAGTAGCCGATGAAATTAGAAAATTAGCTGAACAAACGGCTAATGAAACTAATGAAATAAGTAGTTTAGTGGAGGAAATTCAAAATGAAATAAGTGGAACTAAAGCTAACATGGATAATGCATTAAATATAAATATTGAAGCAAATAAGGCTATGGAGATAGCAGAAAATGCGTTTACCTTTATTAAGTCTTCTATGAAGGATACAGTCTTACAAATAGATGAGCTAAGTAATAATGTTAAAACGGTAAATGAAAATAAAAATATAGTTTTAGAGGCTGTACATGATATTTCTATTGTCTCAGAATCAGCAGCTGCAGCTACGCAGCAGGTTAGTGCAAGTGTTCAAGAGCAAGTTATGGGAATGGAGAATGTAGCACAAGAATCAGAAAAATTAAAAGGCGTTTCAGAAATACTTGATTTAATAGTAGGGGAATTTAAGTTGTAGAAAGGTAAATTATAAAAAATATAAACACTATCAATATTTATTGATAGTGTTTATATTTTTATCAACATTCAAGAGAGAAGATATAATTGATAGCTAAATGTTCAATTTAAATAAATTCAATTGATTTATATTAAATAGTATTATATACTGGTTATAGTAGAAATAAAGAACTTATAAATAAAGTGTATATGATGAAATAATATACACTTTTATGCTTGTTTTGTGATCATATTAAATGAATCAAATTAAAACTTATATTTAGATTATTTATTTTTTGTAACTTATAGTGTAATCGTTATATATTTATTTTTTATAACTTGCAATGTAATCGTTATACATTTATATAAATTGCAAAAGTTTTAAATAATGATTTCTGCCATGTAAAACTATAGTAGAAATCTAATACCTAATCAAAGAAAACTTTCAAGGAAATATGAAAGTTTAAAATGACACACTAATGTGTATGATCAAAAATCACATAAGAAAAATTTAAACCTTTCTCAAAATTTAGAAATAATATTTCTTAATTGATGATTTTTATTATGGAATTTTGTTGAAGTTTTAAAAAAATATCGAAAGGGGGAGCTACTCGCAAATTATTCAGCAGTAATTATTAATGCACGAAAATTTAATTTATAATTGTATATATATTAAAAAAACTGCGCAAACAAAATTATTAATTTCTTAGTGAATATATTTGACCATATTTTGAGTAGCATATATGTTTAATGAATTTATTAAAACTATCACCAGTATTTTTAATGGCCGGATTAATGATGTCCAGAATGGATGCATTAATTGCAGCTCCAATTTCAGTAATTTACGCAGCTATAATAGCTGCAATAACTTGTAAGTTCAAATTTAATGATATTGTTGATTCTGCTGTGGAAAACGTAAAAGAAATGCAATTAGTTTTTTTTATACTAATGCTAGCATACGCACTAGCAGAAGCATTTATGGCAACAGGTGTTGGAGCTGCGATAATTAATTTAGCACTTACGCTTGGAATAACGGGTAGAACAGTAGCAGTTACAGGCCTTTTAGTAACATCTGTTCTTTCGATTGCAACAGGATCTTCATGGGGAACATTTGCAGCTTGTGCTCCAATTTTCCTATGGCTAAATCATATAACAGGTGGAAATATAATGCTTACTACAGCCGCTATTGCAGGAGGAGCTTGTTTTGGAGATAATATAGGACTTATTTCAGATACAACTGTTGTAAGTTCAGGTATTCAAAATGTTGATGTTACTGATAGAATAAAGCATCAAGGAGTATGGGCTCTTATAACTTTAGTAATAACAGCAGGTATTTTTTACTTTGTAAGTCTGTTAATGAAACTTCCAACAATAGTTGGAAGTTCAGCCCAAGCAATAGACCAAATTCCAGAAGGTGTGTGGAAATCCCTTGAAGCAGCTAAACCATCAGCAGTGGTACTATTAAATCAAGTTAAAACTGGAGTTCCAGTTTATATGATTATTCCACTATTAGTTGTACTTGTAGTTGCAGTAAAAGGAATGCCAACACTTGCTTGTTTAGGACTTGGAATAATAACATCTTTAATCCTTGGGTTAACAGCTGGAACAATAACAGACATACCTCAATTTTTAGAATTAATGAAAAAAGGATTCGCAGATGCAGGTTCATGGGTAATAGTAATGATGATGTGGATTGGAGCTTTTGCCGGTATAATGGGTAAAATAAATGCATTTGCACCATTGTCAAGATTAGTATCAAAAATTTCATGCAACATAAAACAACTTATGTTTTGGAACGGTATGCTTTCAATTCTTGGAAATGCAGCATTAGCAGATGAAATGGCTCAAATTGTAACAGTTGGACCAATAATTAAAAATCTTCTTGAAGACAACGTAGAAGGTAGTAAAGAAGACTTATATACGCTACGGCTTAGAAATGCTACTTTTGGAAGTTCACTTGGAGTATTTGGATCGCAACTTATTCCATGGCACGTATATATCGGATTTTATGTAGGGATAGCCTCTGCAGTTTATCCATTATACAAATTTGCTCCAATTGATATAATAAAATATAACTTCATGGCTATGGTAGCAGTATTTTCATTATTAATTCTTACATTAACAGGCTTGGATAGATTTATACCCCATTTCAAATTGCCAAGTGAACCTGCTGTAAGCTTAAAGAAAAATGTAGAAGAGGAAGCAAAACAAGAACTTTCTGCATAAAAACAAATAAATGTATCTTTATAAAAAAACTCACTGAAAAGTGAGTTTTTTTTTAGTTGTAAAATTTTAATTTTATAGTTGTTTTTTTAATTATTCCTAAGTTAAATTTAGGATATACAATAATTAATGCATTGAATGTTGTAAATAAAACATACTACTTATAACATAAAAAATAATAATTAAAAATTTTATAGCTAAGGGGGAATCAAATGAAGAGGTTCACAAAAATAACTCCTATATTGGTGGCAATTGGATTATTATTTAATAGCTTCAGTAGTGTCGTACTTGGTACGCAAGTCGTACTTGGTACGCAAGTTACACAAGGTGCGCAAACGATGCCGGTACAATTAAGTAATTCTTTGCCAGCTATAAGCGTTAAGAAAGATTTAAAAACAGGAGAAAGTATATCAGGATTTAAGTTAGAATCTAAAAAATGGCTTTCCGATATACACTCAACTGCCATGATATTTAAGCATATTAAAAGTGGAGCCAAACTGATTTATTTACAAAATGAGGATGAAAACAAAGTATTTTCAGTAAGTTTCCGTACACCAGTGAATGATAACACTGGTGTTAACCACATTATTGAGCATTCAGTTTTATGTGGTTCAAAGAAGTATCCTGTTAAAGATCCATTTTTAATTATGACTAAGCAATCACTAAGTACGTTTATAAATGCTTTTACAGGGCCAGATTTTACAATGTATCCAGTAGCAAGTAAGAATGAAAAGGATTTTGATAATTTGATGAGTGTATACATGGATGCAGTATTTTATCCAAACATATCTAAAAATCCTAAGATACTTAAACAAGAAGGTTGGCATTACGAGGTTAATAGTAAAACAGGAGAGTTAAATTATAATGGAATAGTATACAATGAAATGAAAGGGAATAATTCTTCGCCAGAGGTAATTTTATCAAATACTATTAACCAATCGCTTTTTAATGAAAATTCATACAGTTTTGAATCTGGAGGTAATCCAGATAATATTCCTGACTTAACCTACGACAAATTTATGGAAACATATAAAAAATATTATGTTCCATCAAATAGTTCTATATATTTATATGGGAAATTGGATATTGAACATACATTAAAATTTATGAATGATAATTATCTAAGTAAATTTAAAAAAACAACTGTGGATAGTAAAATTAAATTACAGAAAAACCATGAAAAAAAAGTTGAAAAAACAGCTTTGTATCCTGTGGCTAAAGGTGCAGGCACAGCAAATATGTCATACCTATCATCTAACTATATGATCGATAAGGTAACAGATGTAGAAAATGTTTTAGGTTTTCAAATTTTGCAAGAAATCCTTTTGAATACTAAAGCTTCACCTCTAAGGAAAACCTTATTAAATAATGGTATTGGAACGAATGTTTATGCGAGTTTTAATCCATCAACTAAGCAACCAACTTTCAGTATAATTGCTACCAATGCAAATGAATCAGAAAAATATAAATTTAAAAGTCTTGTTGATGATGCTTTAAAACAAGTGGTAAAAGAGGGGTTTGATAAAGAATTAGTAAATTCAGTATTCACTGCTGTAGAACTTAGTTTGCGTACTCAAAATTCAGATGCTAACAGAGGCATGAATTACATGTCTTCAGCTTTAAATTGCTGGAATTATGATGTGAGTCCTACAGAATATCTAGAAATTACCCCAGCACTTAATAAAATAAAATCTAAGATATCTGATGGGTATTTTGAAAAATTAGTGCAAAAATATTTATTAGATAATGAAAATAATTCATTAGTTGTTTTAAAACCTTCTAGTGGATTAAATGAGATAAAAGAAGAAATGTTAAAAAAGAAACTTTCAGAGTATAAAAAATCACTATCACAAATTGAATTAGCTACAATTAAGAAAGACGCAGAAGAATTAAAAAAGTGGCAGAGAACATCGGATTCAAAAGAAAATTTATCTAAAATACCAACACTTACACTTAAGGATATAAATTTAAAATCAGAAGAAATTCCAACAATAGAAAAATTAGAAGGAGGTATAAAAGTATTAAGTCACCCTATGTTCACTAATGGAATTACTTATTCTAATTTATATTTTGACAGTTCAAAGGTGCCCCAAAACAAAGTATTATATTTGAAATTACTTGCGAGTGTTTTAGGAAATGTTAGTACTGAAAAATATAATATTATGCAACTTTCAAATAAAATGATGAAGTATACTGGTGGAATTGGATTTAATTCAACATCATTTAAAAATAATACTGATAGTAATAAATACTCTCCTAAAATGAGTGTTTCAGTAAATGCTATTAATAGTGCATTACCAAATTCCTTGGAACTACTAGATGAAATAATGAATCATAGTAAGTTTGATGATAAGGAGCGTATGAAAGATTTAATTAAAAAAATAAGAGTGAATTATGAATCTATGTTTGTTAATGAAGGTAACAGAATTGCAATAAAACGTACATTGTCCTATTTATCAGATAGTGGTAAGTATACTGATTTGGATTATTTACCTTACTACGATTTTATTTGTGATTTGGATGATAATTTTGATGTGAAATTTGAAGAAACGGTAAAAAATTTAAATGATGTTAAAGATATTGTATTTAACAAAGAGGAATTGGTTGTAACTTACACTGGAGATGAAAAAAATTATGAAGAATTTATTATTAGTCTAAATAAATTAGGTGAAAGAATTAAGGAAAAAAAATTTCCTAAGCAAAAATATGAATTTGATTTTTCAAAAAAGAATGAGGCTTTTGTAATTCCATCTCAAGTGCAATATGTAGTTAAGGCTGGGTGTTTTAAAAAAGCAGGGTACAACTATAATGGACATATGAAGGTTCTTGAAAATATTTTAAATAGTGATTATTTATGGCAGGAACTTAGAGTAAAAGGCGGTGCATATGGTGGGGCTATGAGCTTTGGAAAGGATGAAGTATTGTTCTATTCTTACCGCGATCCAAATTTAAAGGAGACATTAAACACATTTGATGATGCTGTGAAATTTTTAAAAAACTTTAAAGTGAGTGAAAAAGAGATGACTAATTATATAATAGGAACAATAGGAAGTATGGATTCTTTAGCAGGGCCATCTTCTAAAGGTCTAATGGGGGATAATATGTATTTTACAGGAACTACTCAAGCTGATATTCAAAAGCTACGTGATGAGGTGTTATCTACTACAGCGGGTGACGTAAGAGACTTTGTGGATCTATTGGACGCTGTAAAAAAACAGAATTTACATTGTGTTGTCGGTAGTGAAACTAAAGTAAATGAAAATAAAGATTTATTTGATAGGATTATAGTACCTATTAAGAAGGCTAAACATTAATATTTCAGCTCCGCAGGAGATGATTAAATGTGCTTTAAATTGCAGTATACATTTAAAAAGAACATAGAACGCAAGTTTTATGTTCTTTCTGCGTTTAGGGGCATGAAAATAGACTAGTATACTGACTTATTATTTACTTGAATGTCCCTTGTGGTATAATTAAAAGAATATAAAACTTAAGAACTAGGGAGAAAATATGTTGAAAGAAGATATGATATTACAAATATTTAATGAAGGAACCAGTGGTAAAAATCATGCGAGTGGGCAAAGGGTCCTTAATAATGATTTGGTTTCTTCTATAGATATTACTAATGAAGATAAATTAATATGTATAGATGGAAATGTGATTTCAGAGAAGCTTTTTAATGAATATCACACGAAAATTGAGATGGATGCAGTTCGAAGAAGTATTTTTACTACCTTCTGTAGCTGTTCTGATTTTGAAAACAATGAGTTCAAAAAAGAAAATTATTGTTGCAAACATTTAGTGGCAACATTTTATAAAGCATTAGGGGATTTAGCTGATCACCCTCTTTTAAGAGAGGATGATGTTATAAACCCAGATATATTTAAAAATAGTAACAATGTACTATCTATGCTTTTAGGAGATGAAAAACATAAGGATGAAATTAAAATAGAGGTGTACATAAATAAAAATCAGTGGACGAGCGACCTTACGGCTGAGTTTAAAATAGGGTTAGGCTCTATGAGCGCAAGTAATCTTTATGTTTTAAAGGATATTAACCACTTTTTATTAGGGTATTATAATAATATTCCTATAAACTATAGCAAAAATTTTACTTTTAATATGGAAAATCAAAGATTGAGCACAAAGGATAAAAGGCTTATTGATTTTATTGAAATGTTAAAGACCATGGAGGGAACTAGGAGGCAAGTTAACAGACGTGAAGGCCTGTATGTAGATGGAAAAAACATAAATATTCCTAAATATTTAACTAGGGAATTTTTTGAGATTATAACTAAGCATAGAGTCTATTTAAATGATGGCTTTTTTTATAGACCTGTGGATACAGAAATTTTATATGAGTCTCCACCCCTAGATTTTGATTTAAAAATAATAAAGGATAATTATGTACTTAAATCTTCAAGCGGAATGCCAGCATCTTTAGGATCTAAGAATGATGTTTTCTTGTATGGAACAAATATATATATTCCAGATTATGAGTTTTGTTATAAGATAAGTCCGTACCTTCAAGTTTTTAATGAGGCAAAGGTCGTAACTATTACAAGATTTGAGGAGGAGAATATATTAAGAAGGCTGATTCCTGATCTTAATTTATTGTCACCGAGTGTTGTTTTATCTAAGGCTATAAAAGATAAAATAGTAATGGGTAAGTGCGAGTTTAGTTTCTACTTTAATCAGGAGGGGAAAGATATTACTCTAACATTAAAAGTAAAGTATGGAACTTTTCAGTTTAATATCTTTGAGGATTGCCTTGAAAAAATAGTATATAGGGATTATAAAAAGGAAGCTCAGGTTATATCAATTCTAAAAGTTTTAGGTTTTCAGGAGATAAGAAATAAGTTTTATTTCTTAAAGGGAGAGGACTATATATTCAAATTTTTTAAAAGTGATATTGGGAGACTTCAAGAAATAGGAGAAGTATATTACTCCGAAAACTTTAAAGGTATAAAATCCTTAGGTGCTAAGGGTATTAGTGGAGATATTAAAAGCGGAAAATACAATTATTTTGAAATGGATTTCAAAATAGGGGATATTAAGCCGCAAGAGACTACAAATATACTAAGAGCCTTTAGAAATAGTCTTAAGTATTATAAGCTGAAAAGTGGTGAGTATCTTGATTTGGAGGAATTAGAGCTTAATAAATTCTTAAAGCTCTTAGATGTGATTACACCATCTGATAGTGATAATAATCATATTGAAATATCTAAAAGCAAAGGTATTTTCCTAGATGGTTATTTAAAGGAAAATAACATTAGATATATAAAAGGAAAAAAAGAATTAAAAGAGGTAAGAGATAAGATTAAGAATATTGAAAAATTGAATTTTAAAGAACCAGTTGATTTAAAAGGAAAATTAAGAGAGTATCAAAAGATCGGATATAATTGGTTTAAAACATTAGATTATTTAGGGTTTGGTGGGATTTTAGGAGACGAAATGGGTCTTGGTAAAACTATTCAAGCTATTACTTTTATATTAGCAAGTAAGGGAAGTAAGACTTTAATTGTAGCACCTACATCCCTAATATATAATTGGATAAGCGAGTTTGAAAAGTTTGCACCTAGGTTAAAGGTTGCTGCGGTTAATGGGTTAAAGGACGCGCGAGAAGAAATAATAAATAATATAGAAAATTATGATGTGATTATAACTACCTATAACCTATTAAAGAGGGACTTGGAAAGTTACAAGGTATTAGAGTTTGATTATTGCATACTAGATGAAGCTCAAAATATAAAAAATCCAAACTCTCAAAATGCAATAGCTGTGAAGGAGATAAGGGCGAAGACAAGATTTGCACTATCCGGTACACCAATAGAAAATTCTCTTATGGATTTATGGTCTATATTTGATTTTATAATGCCAGGATACCTATATGATCAAAAGAGATTTAGTGTAAGATACCATAAAAAGCTTAAGGAGAGTCCGGAGATATTAGAAGATTTAAATAGGCTTATAAAACCTTTTATTTTAAGGCGTCTGAAAAAAGATGTTTTAAAGGAATTACCTGATAAAATAGAAAAAACGCTAATAGTAAGTTTAGAGGAGGAGCAAAAGAAAGTTTATAAAACCTATGCAAATCATGCAATGGAACTTATTGAAAAGAAGGTGAAAAATGATGAGTTTAAAAATAGTAAAATAGAGATACTTTCGTATATAACAAAGTTAAGACAAATATGTTTAGATCCAACAGTACTCATGGATGATTATAGTGGTGATAGCGCAAAAATAGAAGCTCTAGTGGAACAACTTCATAAGAGTATAGAGGAGGGGCATAGAGTGCTTGTTTTCTCTCAATTCACCTCTGTTCTTAAGAATATACAAAAAAGACTTGTAGTAGAGAGAATAGCTTTTAGTTACTTGGATGGATCAGTGCTGTCAGAGAAGAGAATAAATTTGGTAAAAGACTTCAATGATGGCGAAAATTCTGTATTTTTAATAAGCTTAAAGGCTGGAGGCACAGGCCTAAATTTAACTTCTGCAGATGTAGTAATTCACTTTGATCCTTGGTGGAATCCAGCAGTAGAAGAGCAGGCAACTGATAGGGCTCATAGAATAGGGCAAAAGAATGTGGTGAGTGTTATAAAAATTATAGCTAAGGGCACAATTGAGGAAAAAATTCTGTCACTTCAAGAAGAGAAGAAAAAGCTTATATCAGAGCTTATGGGGGATGAACTATCTGGCGGCGAAGGTTTTGCAGCCTTAAGTGAGGAAGAGATATTTGGATTGTTTGAAATGAAAGAGTAAAACTTGATTATAAATTCTTTTTATTGTAAAGTTAGGTAATAATACTATTTTAAATTTATGAGGTATTTTATGAAAAATAAGATTAAGGACATTTTACTGATTATTAATTATATACTATTTACTGGGATATTTTTAATAACTGCACTTTATAACGCTGAAAATCAATTGTTAATTATTACTTTAACCTTCTTATTTTTAACATCTTACACTATTAGAGTGTTTTTCATATATGATAGTGAAAATCATAAAAATTTAAGTTGTTTTTCTTTAATAATAGATTTTATATTTATATTTACACTTAATCTAAATGATAACTCTCATCTATCTTTATGTTTATATTATTTTATGTTGGAAGATATTGTTCTAAATTTCAAATTAGCATTTGGTATAATTGCTTCAATTTTTTCATTTGTACTTTACTGCGTAACTTTAAGTATTATGGTGGATTTTGAATTTGCAAGTATCATTGTGAAAATACTTTTAAGTCTATCAATTTTTTCTATGATTTATTTGATGTTTTTCCTTGTGAGATATTTATTAAAGCAAGCAGAAATAATTGAAGTCTCTTTAAATGAAATAACTATGGAGAAATTAGAAAAAGAATGCATATATATGAATTTAAAGGATGCATATGAAAAGTTAGAGATGATGACTATTATTAAAGAGAGAAATAAGATAGCACGGGAAATTCATGATACAGTGGGGCATACATTAACCACTGTATTAGTAGAAATAGAGGCTAGCAAAAGGCTGATGAAGGTGAATTCGAATTTATCAAAAGAGAAACTTTGCTTAGCACAAAGTCAAGTGAGAAAGGGTCTTAATGATATTCGTACCTCTGTCCGGGTGCTTGAAAAAGGTGATGAATTACTGGAGTTTTATCCTTCATTAGAAGCGCTCATTAAGGATACTCAATTACACTCAGGGGTTGTAATTAAAACTGAAATAGACTCTTCATTAAATTTTAATAAACAAGCGAAAAATGTAATTTTATCTTCTCTATTAGAGGGGCTTACCAATGGGATTCGTCATGGTAAAAGTAATGCTTTTTTGTTTAAACTTATAAAAAAAGATGATAAAGTATGTTTTTCTCTTGAAGATAATGGCGAAGGTGCAGGTACATTAAACTACGGATTCGGGCTTCGCGCTATGCGAGATAGAGTTTATGACTTAGAAGGAAGCTTTGACATTAATTCTGATGTGCAAGAGGGCTTAGAACTTCTCATTACACTTTCTTATTCTAAAGCTTGCCTTCAATAACTTTTAGAAAAATGTAATAATATTAAATGCTTTATTTTTGGGGGAGGCTTTTATGGACAAAATAAGAGTGTTAATTGCAGATGATCAAACCCTTATGAGGGATGGACTTAAGACAATACTTGAACTAGAGGAAAATATAGAAGTAGTGGCCCTTGCAAAAGATGGGGTGGAGGCACTAGAATTATGCTCTGAAACTAAACCTCAGGTGGTGTTAATGGATATAAGAATGCCAAATATGGATGGAGTACAATGCACCAAATTAATAAAGGAAAAATTCCCTAATATAATGATACTTATTCTTACAACCTTTGATGATGAAGAATTCATTGTTAAAGCTTTAAGCAATGGTGCAACTGGTTATATTTTGAAGGATATAGAAGGGGATGGACTTATAAAAGCGGTGAAGGATGCGTACACGGGTGCTTTTATATTGCCCTCTAAAATTGCTATAGTGCTTGCTGGTAAAATAGTCAAAGAGTACAGTAATGACAATCAAAAAAATATTAAGAATCGTGAAGCTAAATTATTAAGTTCTTTTGGACTTTCAGAAAAAGAAATTGAAATTGCAAAAATGCTATCTCAGGGTTTTACCAATAAGCAAATTGCATCTTCATTATACATATCTGGTGGAACAGTAAAAAACTATGTAAGTAATCTATATAGTAAAATAGGCATTTCTGATAGAACATCAGCGGCGATATATATTAAGGATTTACTTTTGGAATAGATATACATTAAAAAAGTAACCCTGGTCATTTTATTTTGTGACCAGGGTTACTTTTATATTACTCCTAAAATTGGTATTATTTTATTAGAAGGTAATTATAAAAAACATGCTATGAAAGGAGTTAGTAAAATGAAACCTTTATCATCTTTAAGTTATTGTAAAAATAACAAGAAAAAACTTATTACTTCTACCATATCAATATTAGTGGCCGTTTCATTTTTATATATTTTCCAGACCTTTGTAAAATCTATAGGAGACTCAATGCAAGAGCTAAATGTAAACCAATATAAAAATCATATGACAGTGCAAAGTATGGGGAAAGACAAACCAATACCAGAAAGTATCATGAGGACACTTAAAGACAACTCTAATGTAGAAAATATAATCCCATTTGTTTCATATCAAACACGCTATGATATACCCGGAAGTTCAACCAATGCTCCCATTTTAGGTATACGACCTGAAAATATAGAATATGTTATGAAAAAACACAACATAACATTAAAGGAAGGAAGACTACCACTGGAAAATCATAAAGAAGTGGCACTAGATTATAGAATATCAAAAAATAAAAATGTAAAGATCGGGGATAAAATAGGGAATTCTATTGATAAAAATGATGCCTTAAATGGTGAGTATACAGTGGTAGGAATAGTTGAAGGCGATGCGTATTTATCATTTATGCCTTATAACATTAATATAGCCAAAATAAATACCAAGGATACAATTACAGCGGAAAAATCGATATTAGTTTTTCCAAAGGACAATAAAGTAAAAGATGTGGATAAACTGCTACTAAGTTTCCCTAAAAAGGAGGTAACAGTGATGACTTTAAGTGGAATAATTAAACTTTATAATGAAATAGCATCTATAATGCGTACATTAGATATGATTTGTATACTTGCGATTATAGTAATGGTTATTTCCGCTGGAAGCTCTAAATATGTAGAATTTTTTAGTAGAAAACAGGAACTTGGTATCTTAAATGCCATGGGGTATACCAAGGTGGAACTAATGAAGAAGGTATTTTGGGAAGTGTTTATTGTAAATCTACTAGGATTTACTCTAGGGCTAATTTTAGGATGGTTGTCTTCTATCTTAATAAATGATGGAACATTTGGAGCGGTTGGAGGGGTTTCAGTACACTATTCTTCAAAAGCTTTATATATGGCAATTTATATACCACTATTTACAACATTATTTACATTAATACCTGTAAACAGAATGATAAGTAAGCTAGATCCTATAGTAATGATAGAAGGAATATAAAAAAGGAGTGAATCATTATGTTATTTAAAGTAGAAAATTTAAATTTGATATATGATATTGGAAAAGAGGTTCAGACATATGCTTTAAGAAATATTAATCTTTCATTGGAAGAAAACAGGTTAATAGGCATAATGGGACCATCTGGTAGCGGTAAAAGTTCATTGCTATATTCATTAGCAGGACTTAAAATTCCATCATCAGGCATCATAAGTTACAATAATATGAAATTTAATGAATTATCTATTTCTAAAAGTACAGAGCTTAGGCGTAAAGATTTTGGGTTTATTTTCCAAAGGCATTTTCTTATAGATTATATGAGCGTAATAGATAATGTATTAACACCAATAAATGACAATAGTACTCGTGCAAAAGAAAAAGCTTTGGGTTTATTAAAAAAGCTTGGCATTGAGCATTTGGCAAACAAAAAGCCCCATCAATTATCTGGTGGACAAAGACAAAAGGCTGCAATTGCTAGAGCACTTATAAATGACCCTAAAGTAATTTTTGGTGATGAGATTACTGCATCTTTAGATCATTCTAGTGCAAGGGAAGTAATGAAGCTACTAGACGCATATAAAAATAATGCCTTAGTTATTGTTGTAACACATGATGCTTCCATACTTGAAAATGCAGATGATATAATTAATATATGGGATGGGGCTGTTACCTCAATTAAAAAAAGAGGAATGGAGGGATGTAATGAATCCGCTATCAGCCTTTAAGTATATTAAGAATAATACTTTTAAAATATTGCCAATACTAATGTCTATAATGGTGGGTGTTTTACTAATTTATTTTTATTCACTAATAAATAAAAGTACTATTGAGCTAACAAAGATAACAGCGACTAATATTTTTAGTAAATACACAACAGTGTCTAGCAATAATGAAGATCCTATTCCCAAAGATTACTTAGACAAAATAACTAATGATAATAATGTAGGGTATATTGTGCCTCTAATTGGTGAGTATGGTTCTCTTCAATATAGTGGCTTTTTGGGTTCAATGTCTATAGAGGTTTTAAATTTTTATGAAAAGGATATATCGAGGGTTCTTACTACCCTTGATATGAAACTAATTCAAGGTAGACTTCCTAGGACCAATAAGAATGAAATCATTATTCCCGAAAAATATGCTCTGCAAAACAAATTAAAAACAGGAGATTATATTGGCTCAGAGATATCCGCAAGCTACCAAATAGAAGGCAAATTTAAAGTGTCAGGAATTACAGATGGTCCAGTAATGCTGGCGGTAGTCAGCGATAATAAGAATAATATTCTTAGAAGTGCAGTAATGAAGCACTCTATAGCATTTTCGGTTAAAAATATAAAAGATAAAAATTTAATTAATTATTTATCTAAAAGTACACCTAAAAGTATTTTGATTAGGGATTATTACAGTCTTTCAACGCAACTGGATGAAATTCTAAGGCCTATGAATAGTTTATCATTTATGCTTAATATGATAATAATAGTAGTGCTATGTATATCACTTGGAAATTTGAATTACATTAACTTCCTTAATCGAAAATACGAATTTGGAGTATTATTAGCTATAGGTTATAAAAAAAGTACCCTTTATTTTAAACTTTGGAAGGAAAACGCTACGGTATGTTTACTTGGATATATAGGTGGAATACTATTAACTACGCTTATAGCTTTTATTTTGAATTTAACTGTACTTTATCCAACTGGTAAATTTATTCCTTTGTGGAGCATTTCTGGTGCAGGGGTAGCGTCGTTTATACCAATAATTGTATCATTTTTAAGCTTAATTGCACCTATTAAGGAACTTCGAAAAACCGATCCAATTGATGTAATTGGAGGTTAAGGGACATTCAAGTAAATAATTATGTATAAAGCAAACAGCTAATGCTCACAATAAACTGAGGTGAGATTATGGATGTAAATAAGGATGTAAAAGCAATGAATAAATTCTTAAAAGGAATACACATGGGAGGTACTACTTTTAAAGATTATCTGCATAAAGCTAAAGAGCCAAAGCTTAAAAATGAACTAGTTCAAATTATAGAATCATTTAAAACACATGAAGAGGCAATTACCAATAGGATAGAAAAGTTAGGTGGTAATGCTTCCGATACTCTTGGAATAATGGGGACTATGGCAGATTTTTTTGAGAAAATTAAACTTATACCCGTAAATACTGATTTGGAAGTATGCGAGCATGCAATAGATGCTATGGAAATGGGAATAAAGCAAGGCAATAAATTTATAGAGCAGAATAAGGAGTTGGATACTAGTCTAATGAGTGAAGTAGAAGGTGTTGTAGCCGACTATGACAATCATTTAAGAAAAATACAAGAAATAGTAAGACTATGTAAATAGTAAAATGCTCTCACTTTATAAGTGGGAGCATTTTATTATTAAGCGAAATTACAGCACCGAAGGTGATGATTTAAACCCTATGTACATATTTTTTAATGTGTTAAAGTGACATTTATACCATTCATTTTCAGGTTCTATTTCATATGCTTTTTCTGCAAAGATTAAAGCACTTATACTATCTCCCATAGCCATGTATACTTCAGACTTTCCAAAATAGGCGACACTTTTAGTACTATCAATTTCAATGGCTTTATTATATACTTCAAGAGCTTCTTTTTTATTACGTAGTGAGAGTAGCGCGCTGGCTTTACCGCATAGTGCATCATAAAAATCAGGACTTAGTTTTAGGCATTTATCAAAGCAGTCTAAAGCTTCTTTAAAATCATTAAGAAGTGCTAAAAACCCTGCCTTCTTTAAATATAGGATTGCATTGTTTTCATAGATTTCAAGAAGCTTTTCACAATAGTAAATGCATTTATCAAAGTCACCAGTTAAATCGTTTATATCAATTAACTTCCAGTAAGCTTTTGGATCACTTGGAACTTCCTTTAAATATTTATTCATGCATTTTTCCGCTTCGTAAGCTTCGTACATCTCAATATGAGCTTGAGCTTTTACAAAATAGGCTTGCGAATATTTATTATTAAGGAAAATAGCTTTATTAAATTCTTTGAATGCTTTTTCAATTTTTCCATCATTAAAAAGTCCTTTGCCTCTTTCTATATATTCTTTAACTAGAGTATCATCATTTATTAATTTAACATTATTTTTCATTAATATGCTCCTTTCAATTGCAATCACACATTAAAATTATTGACATAAAATAAAACGGTATACATGTGAAGGCTATGAAATAAATGTTTTTATTTTAAATGCTAATACATTATAATTTCATTTCAAATACTACAAATTATGAGCTATTAATTTTGTTCATTTTGTATATGCATATCACCTTGTTATATTTTTATCACATGTGATATACTGAAATTGATCAATAATTTGACATGTTAATAAAAGAAATGAGGGGGAGATTCGTATGAAAATTAAAGCAATAATACTATCACTAGCTGTAGGTGCTACTTTATTAGTAGGATGTGGCGCTAAAGAAGAAGCAACAAAAGAACCAGAAAAAACTGATGTAGTAACAACAGCTTCATTAGTAAATGATCAAGTAGCTTTCGAAAATGCAATAAGTAGTAAAGGTACATGGATTATAGCAACGCTTAAGGATTTAACTATTGATAAAGATCTTGTAGTTGAGGGTGATTTTAAAAACACCAAAGAACCAGCAGTTGCACAACGTAAAATAGGTCTATATACACAAGATGATAAACATGCAGTAACAGCTAGATTCACTTTAACTGCTCCAAAATTAACTTTTAGTAGTCCTGCAGGAAGCATAGAACATGGAACTTTCAAAGGTGACCTTTATGTAACAGCAAGCAACTTTCAGTTAAAAGATGCTACAGTAGACGGAAATGTATATTTTACTACAGATGAAGCTAAATCTACATTTAAAATGGATGATACAAGTAAAGTAACTGGAGTTCAAGAATTAAAAAAATAAAGTATAAAGTATAATTTGTACTTTTAAAAGTACTCAAATTGAAAGCAGATATCCATTAGTAAAACTAATGGGCATCTGCTTTTTTTTAATGAAATCTACACTTTATTGCAGAATATTTATAAAACCCTTCTTATTATAATAAATGTCTGATATAATTAATTGGTTTGTATAAAAAGTTAACAAAAATATGTTTAAATAGAAAGGTAAATAAAAATGATAAAGTTTAAAAAGCTAGGACTTAGCGATGATATACTAAATATGATTAAAATTCAAGGAATTACTGAGCCAACGCCTATACAAGAGCAAAGTATTAGGCTAATAAAAGACGGTAAGGATGTTATAGCAGAGGCACAAACAGGCACAGGAAAAACACTTGCATTTTTACTGCCAATGTTTGATAATATGTCAGCGGATATAGATACAATTCAAGGATTAATAGTGACTCCTACAAGAGAGCTTGCAATACAGATAACTAGTGAAGCTAAGAAGCTTGCAGAAGGTAAAAATTTAAATATTTTGGCAGCGTATGGTGGCAAGGACATAGGTTCACAGCTGAAAAAATTAAAAGGAAATATTCAACTTGTGATAGCGACACCAGGAAGATTACTAGATCATCTTAGTCGAGGTACGGTAAGGCTTGATAACCTTAAAACCATAGTATTAGATGAGGCAGATCAAATGCTTCTTATGGGATTTAAAAATGATGTGGAGGCTATCTTAGAAAAAACACCAAAAAACAGGCAGACACTATGTTTTTCAGCAACTATGAGCTCTGATGTGAAAAAGATGGCATATAAGTATATGAATGACCCTAAAGAAGTAATTATTAAAAAAGAAGAGACAACACTTAAAACTATAAAACAATTTTTAATAGAAACCACAGATAGACGCAAGCAAGAAGACTTATGTAAGGTAATGGACGAAGATAATCCGTTTATGGCCATCATTTTTTGTAGAACTAAAAGAAGAGTTGATGATCTTGAGATGGCTCTTTATAAAAAAGGATATAATTGTAAAAAGCTGCATTCTGATGTAACTCAATCAAAAAGAGAAAAAATAATGAAAGAGTTTAAGAAGTGTGATATTCAGTATTTAATTGCCACAGATGTAGCAGCAAGAGGCCTTGATATAAATGGAGTTAGTCATGTTTATAACTACGATATGCCTGAAAGTGCAGAAGGCTATATTCACCGCATTGGAAGAACAGGAAGAGCTGGCGAAGAAGGATATACATATTTATTTTCAGCTCCAAAGGATAAAGTTCTTTTAGATGCTATAGAAAAGAAAATAAAAGGTAAAATTCCTAGAAAAATTTTGTAGTGGATTTTAACGACAGCTCAGCTCCGCAGGAGATGATTAAATAAAATACTTAAAGTTAATTTAAATTAACTTTAAGTATTTTTTATTTATATTAAGTTATAATTTTTAGCTTTTCTATACGATTTCTGCTGGTGTTTTGTATAATGAATTTTGTATTATTATAATTTATTGTCTCCCCAGTCTTTGGAAGTCGTCCTAGTATTCCAGTAACGAAGCCACCTATGGAATCAAAATCCTCTGATTCTATATTGAGGCCTATCATTTCATTAATCATGCTTATTTTCGTATCACCATCAACAATATATTCATCTTCTTTAATAACTTCAATTTTATCTGTATCATCGTCGTATTCATCGTCTATATCCCCAACAATTTCTTCTACTAAATCTTCAATTGTAACAATCCCAGAAGTTCCACCATATTCATCTAATAAAATTGATATAGGCACACGGTTTAAACGCATGTCTGCAAATAAATCAACAGTGCTTTTAAATTCGTAGGTAAAGTACGGTGGACGCATATGTTTTTCTATACTGAATTCTTCTTTTCCATCTTCAAAGAAAATTAAATCTTTAATATATAAAACTCCAATAATGTTATCAACAGTATCTTGATATATAGGCAATCTAGAGAATTGCTCTTCCTTGAAGATTTTTATGAGTTCTTCATAAGTTGAGTTTATGTTTGCTACAATCATATCAGTTCTTGGAGTCATAACATCTTTTGCTTGTGAATCCCCAAATTCAAATACATTATAGATCATTTGCTTTTCTTCGCCTTCTAAAACACCTTCCTCATGACTTACACTTACCATAGTTTTTAATTCTTCTTCAGTAATAAATGGTTTTACCTTATCTATTTCTCCACCAAGTATTTTTATAAATGTGTTTGTTATATAAATTAATACTGTAATGAGGGGATTTAAAATGAAGGTAATTAGGCTTAATGGCCGAGCAACCTTTAAAGCGACTTTTTCGGAATTTTGTGCAGCTAATGACTTTGGTGTTATTTCCGCAAAAATCAATACAAGAATTGTCATTATAGCTGTTGCAATAGCTACTCCTGAGGGTCCTAAATTATGAATTGCTAGGGAAGTTGCCAGTGCAGAGGCCCCAATATTGGAGATGTTATTTCCTAATAAAATACCGCCTAAGAGTTTACTGGGATTTTTAAGTAGTTTATTAATTAGTGCAGCACCTTTAATTTCTGAGTCTACCATATGCCTTAATCTGATTTTGCTTAAAGTCATTAAAGCGGTTTCAGAAGCAGAGAAAAAGGCTGAAAATAATAACAAAACCACTAAAGATATAATTTGCCACGTACCATCGGGGTCCATAATTTATTTCACGCTCCTTAAGATATAACCTAAAAAAATTATATCATAAAATAGGAAATATTTAAATGGAATTATCATTAATGTTTTAAATGATTGTACAAATATGTAAATAATAAACATAAATTAATTTGTTTGAGTACATATCTTCGTTTACATTGTACCAGCTACTATCCAGTTATTGTTTTATTAAAATGATTTTTTTAAAAAATGCAAAATATATGGAATAATGTGTAGTATTTTGTTGATAAATAACATATATATGACATTTAATATGTTATTATATACTGTAAGAATATATTTTACGATGTTACTATAAATACAATTAATAAAGGAGATAACTCATGGAAGAAAATAAGTCACACAAAATAAAAATATTTATGTTACTATCAATAACTTTAATTATGTTTATTACGATAATAAAGGGAAGTAGTGGAATTAGTCATACAAAAAAGAATATACCCTTGGCAGTAAAGGGGGTATTAGACTTAAGAAATTGGGATTTTAAAAAGGATGGTATGATAAAACTTAATGGAGAATGGGAGTTTTATGATAATGAGTTACGCATGCCTCAGGATTTTCAAAGTATTCCTGCAGAAACTATTAGGTATGGGAAGTTACCAGGTAAGTTTGGACAAGAAGGCTATTGTACGTACAGATTAAAGCTACTTATAGACAATCAGGAGGAACTTTATTCAGTAAAAATAAATTTTATCCAAAATGCATATGAACTTTGGGCTAACAAAAAACTAATAACATCTGCTGGACGGGTGGGCAAATCTAAAAACGAAATGATACCAGAAAATGAGCCAGCTAGCGGCTCATTCTATGTAGAAAATGGGGAAACCTATTTAGTCCTTCGGGTTAGTAATTTTTATAATAAATATGGATATATAGATACATTAGTACTCGGGGAATCAAAGGAAATTACAGCTATAAGAGAGCAGAAGCTAGCATTAAGTTTATTTATTATTGGATGTACCATTATGGCTGCTATATATAGTTTTGGACTATTTATTAATAGAAGAAAAGAAAAGGCTCAATTATATTTTTCAATCATTTGCTTAATCATTACGATTAGAACACTATTTATTGGCCAAGGGTTCTTTTTTTCACTATTCCCTCACCTTAATTATATTTTTTCTACAAAAATGAAAATATGGACTTTTTATACATACATTCCCTTTATTATTCTGTTTATAGATAATTCCTACGAAGAAATCATGTCACGTAAAGTAGTAAAAGTATCCAATTGGTCAGGTTTGATATATACTTTAAGTGTGATTTTTACTCCAGTTAAATATTATTTATACTTTATAGCACCTTTTGAAGTATTTGCACTTGCATTGCTATTTTATATGATGCTTAAAATTAGTAAAATATGCATGAAGAACAAACAAACTGACCATATAGTTGTGGTAGGACTGTTTGCATTATTTATTACAAGAATCAATGATATCTTGTATGAATACAGTATAATAATTACGGACTCATTTGCATCACAAGGTATATTAATATTTATTGTCGTAAATTACTATGTTTTAGCAAAGAGGCAAGCTAATGAACTTTCTAACATAGAAAGTAGTAGTGCTAAACTTAAATCTTTAAATGAATTAAAAGATGATTTTCTTGCGGTAACTTCTCATGAACTAAAAACTCCATTGAACGGAATTGTTGGATTAACAGAAGGAATAGTAGATAATAAATATGCTGATTTGGATGTAGAGCTCAGAGAGGACCTGTTTTTGGTGAATTCGAGTGCTAAAAGATTATCTAACTTGGTTAATGATATGATGATATTTTCTAAGCTTAAACACAATCAAATTGTCTTACATACGAAAGCAGTTAATATAAGTAATGTGGTAGAAATGGTAATAAAATTTAGTAAAATATCTGTAAATAATAAAAACGTTACTTTTAAAAATTTAATAGACGAAAGCGCACCGTATGTATTTGGGGATGAAGATAGGATACAGCAAATTTTATATAATTTACTTAGCAATGCTATAAAATTCACACATGACGGCGAGATAATATTATCTTATATCGTAAAAAAATCTTTTGTTGAGATTTGTGTTGCAGACACAGGAATAGGAATTTCAGAGCAGAATCTTCATGAAATTTTCAATCGATATGAGCAAGTGGATGGAATTGCAGAAAAGTATGGTGGCACTGGAGTAGGGCTTTATGTAACCAAAGAACTTATTCAAATACAGGGTGGGACTATAAAGGTTTCTTCAATTATAGGAGAAGGCAGTAAATTCATTTTTACGCTTCCGTTATGTACTGAGGAAGAGCTAAAGAGTAATCTTCATTATCTTTATAATAAAGATAATGAAGAGACTGCAGAAATACTAGCTGAACATTCAAATAATCTAGAACTAAAACCTGATATAGTAAATGTGTCTATAGATAATGTTAGAAAAATTATTAATGAAAATATAAATTCAAGTAGCAAAGATAAGTATAAGGTTTTAATAGTTGATGATGAGTATTTGAATCTTAAGGTATTAAAAAATTATCTATCAAATGACACTTTTGAAGTTTTAGAGGCGTCGAGTGGTAAGGAAGCATTGAGAATAATCGACGAAAATGTAGATTTAGATTTAGTAATTCTCGATATGATGATGCCGGATATTTCAGGAAATGAAGTATGTGAGATTATTAGGAAAAAACAATCTATTCTTGAACTTCCTGTGCTAATTATGACTGCAGATAGCAACGTAGAACACTTAGTTATATCCTTTGAGTGTGGGGCAAATGATTATTTAAGCAAACCTTTTAATATGCATGAACTACTCTGTAGAATAAACACTTTGATATCATTAAAGCATTCAGTGAAAAAAGCCTTATCATTAGTAAATGAGCTTGGAATAGCTAAAAACCAAGTTGAAGCCCTTAGCGTGCAAAATGCTGAAGCTAGTAGACGGGTTGAAGAACTTATAGCATATGACAAGGTGAAAACGGATTTTTTAACTAATATGTCACACGAACTTAGAACTCCTCTAAATGTAATTTGTAGTACAATACAGTTATTAAAGTCTCTTGACGGATCAAAAAACTTAGGTGATGAAAAGATTAAATATTATATTAATATAATGAATCAGAATTCGCTAAGGTTGCTTAGACTTATAAACAATATAATAGACACAAATAAAATAGAGGCAGATTACATAAGTCTTAACTTAAAAAATGGTGATATAGTTTATGTTGTAGAGGAAATATCGCAATCTGTAGCGGAGTATATAAAAAGTCATGAAATAACACTCATATTTGATACTGATGTAGAAGAAAAAATAATTGCATTTGATGAAGAAAAAATTGAAAGAATTATGTTGAATTTACTATCCAATGCAGTTAAATTTACACATAAAAAAGGAAGTATTCTAGTTAATATTTATGATAAAGGTGGGTTTGTTGAAATATCTGTAAAGGATACAGGTATAGGAATTCCAAAAGGCAAGTTAGAGTTTGTTCTTGAGCGTTTTGCGCAAATTGATAAATCTACATCAAGGCATAATGAAGGTAGTGGAATAGGACTAGCATTAGTAAAGTCTCTTGTAGAAATGCATGGGGGTAGCATTAGTGTAAATAGTGAAGAGGGAAAAGGAAGCGAATTTATTATAACTCTACCAGTTAGAACAATTGATAGGGAAGAGGAAGAAAACAACCTTAATAATAAAGAGGTATTTGAAACAAACTATGAACAAAATCTATCAATAGAATTCTCTGATATATATAAATAGTTAAATCATTACCTGTGTAGCTGTTCCATGTTGTTAATATAATAATATTATATTATTGGGTAATACTATAAATATAAAATCAATTAATATTGTTAAGAAGTGTAGGTAATAGAATTATAAAAAAATGTATATGCATGTTATAATTAAGTAGTATCTATAAGGTAACTAAAGTTCATAAAAGTATCTACTTGCAAAAAATGAGCAAACAGTCTAAAATGAAAGAAGAATATAAAAATATGATTATATTTATGGTATATCCTAAGGGGAAAGGTTGAGATTATGATTTTTAAAAGGCTTATGATTGAAGATAAGAATGTATTTGAAAAATTTATATATCCATATAAATTTCTAAGTTGTGAATATTCTTTTACAACTTTATATATATGGAGAGAAGCTTGTGATGTTTGTTTTACTATTTATAAAGGTGCTCTAATAATAAAAAAGAAGGATTTCGAGGGAAGATATTATTTTATGCAACCTTTGGGATATAGTAAAGAAAATCTTAAAGAAATAATAGATGCACTAATGGATTATAAAACAGAAAACAATATGGAATATTTATTTAAAGATCTTGATGAAGGTGTTATCGAAGAGATAAAGGATATATATGATGATGCTGATGCTATCTGTATAAAGGAAGATAGAGATAACTTTGATTATTTATATGAAGCAGAAAAGCTTATAAAGCTTTCGGGTAAGAAGCTTCATGGGAAAAAGAATCATTATAATTCCTTTATAAAGAAGTATAACTATGAAGTTAAAGACATTAAAGGGGAAGAAGTAATAAGTGACGTAATATTAGCTGCAGAAAAATGGTATGCAGGTAATAATGATGATGATGTACTTTATTACGAATTACAGGGAATAAAAGATATCCTAAAGGATATGGAAATTTTAAATAATAAAGGAATAGCAGTTTATGTAGATGGAAAAATTGTAGCGTTTAGTTTAGGAGAAAAATTAAAAGATGATTTGGCAGTAATTCATATAGAAAAGGCAGATACAAAGTATAGTGGAGTCTATAGCTTTATTAACAAAACTTTTGTTGATACGAGTTTTAGTGATGTTAAGATAATTAATAGGGAACAGGACCTTGGAATCGTAGGTCTTAGAAAATCTAAATTATCCTATTATCCTTTTAAATTAGAAAAGAAATATATTTTTAATTTTGGCAACATTTAACGACATTCCAGAAGGAAAGTTTCCAACTTATGTAACGGGGAGTTCCATACTATAACAAAAATAAAAATTTAGGGGGAGTATGAATCTCCTTCTGAAGTCGTTAAATCATCTTCTTCGAAGAAGATGATTTAATAGAATAGACTAGCGTACAGCTAGTCTATTCTATTAAAGATTACATATAATCAATTTCAAATTAAAGCCGAGGAAAGGTGATAGAATGAAAAATCTTTTAGTGGGGAAAAAAATAAAACTTACTTCGATAAATGAAGAAGATATTTTGGAACTTAAAAAGTGGCATAATGATGTGTCCTTCATGCGTAATTATGATGTAGTAAGTGCAATTCCTAAAAATATGGAAGAGGTAAAGGAGATAATAACCGAGGCAAAAGAATGTAACACGGCGTACATTTTTGCTGTTAAAAACATTGAACAGAAAGAAATTATTGGTATTACAGGATTTGAAAATATATCTTGGAATAATGGAACTGCATTAATATATATAGGAATAGGTGAAGAAAAACATAGGGGACAAGGTCACGGAAAAGAGGCTCTTAAATTAACTATAGAGTTTGGATTTGAGGAACTAAATTTCCATAGAATATATCTTACTGTGCTTGAATACAATGAACCTGCAATAAAATTATATGAGAAATTAGGATTTAAAAGAGAAGGGGTCTATAGAGAATTTATTCACAGGGATGGTAGACGATATGATATGTATTTGTATGGAATGCTGAGACCTGAATGGGATGAGTTAATGACATTTCAGAAGCGAAGTCTCCCACTTCTATAAGTGGGAGTTCAATACTATAACAAAGACAAAACTTCAGTGGGGGGATAACAATTGAGAATTGTTATCTACTCCAGAGGTCTACAAAGGGGTAAATCTCCTTCTGAAGTCAGTAATATTTCAGCTCCGCAGGAGATGATTTAACAAAAAATAAAAAACACAGTAGAGTAAAATATAACTCTACTGTGTTTTTAACGTTTAAAGCTTTTTCATTAGTTCCATAGAGTGTATTAAACCAACTCCAAAAGTGTTTGTAATAGGTGATATATCATTTTTGTAAACATAATTGAATTTCGAATATTTATATACTATTAATACTCTATTGAATAGTGTATTAATAATAGAGTATTATTATAGTGAATTACATTTGATTTAAATAATTTAAATATAAGAAAAATTTATTATAAATGAGGCGAAAGTTATGAAAAGGATTGAAAAGATATATAGCTTTATGGTTGAAGAATCTAAAAAATTCCTTTTAAAAGATATTAAGGAAGGAATAGGTTTTAGTGCCGGCACTATAGCAAAAAGTCTATCTATGATTAGGAACAATGTAAGTCTTGAGCTAAACAATTTACTTAGAGCAGATAAGATAATAAAGATAAAAGGTAGACCTGTACTATTCTTAGACAGAGAAACCGTGGAAAGACTTTTAGAATATAAATTGCAGCCTGGTCCCCTAGAATTAGAAAATTTTAATGAGCTTATATCGGAAGAGAAGACTGAAGAGGTAGAAAAGAACCCATTTGATAGTCTTATAGGGTATAATACAAGCCTAAGAACTCATATTGAGCAAGCTAAAGCTGCTGTCCTTTACCCTCCTAATGGACTTAATACACTTATAGTAGGTCCTACAGGGGTGGGCAAAACTTTATTTGCTAATATGATGTATAAATACGCCGTATATGTTAAGAGATTAGAGGCTAAGTCTCCCTTTGTGCTATTTAACTGTGCAGACTATTATAATAATCCTCAACTTCTCTTATCACACATGTTTGGACATATAAAAGGTGCATTCACAGGAGCAGATGTAGAAAAAGAAGGTCTTGTAGCCAAGGCTAACGGTGGAATACTATTTCTTGATGAAATTCATAGACTTCCGCCAGAAGGACAGGAGATGATATTTTATTTCATAGATACTGGAAACTATAATAAACTCGGTGAAACAGAGAGAAACAGAAAATCTACTGTGCTTATTATAGGAGCAACCACAGAGGACCCTGCGTCATCACTCCTAAAAACATTTGTAAGAAGAATTCCTATAGTTATATCTCTCCCCTCTTTAGAAGAGCGTCCAAGTAAGGACAAATTGGATATAGTGAAATTTCTCTTAGCAAATGAAGCACATAGAGTAAACAAACCAATAAAGGTAGATGCAGAAGCTGTAAAGGCAATTATAGGAAGTGCCTCATATGGGAATATTGGTCAGATGAAATCTAATATACAATTAGTGTGCGCTACTGGATTTTTAAATAGCATAAATAATAAAGATTTCATTGAGATAGATTTCAAATCTTTACCTTCGGATATAAAAAATAGTCTATTCTCTTCAAGTAGTAAAAGAATGGAGATGGATGAGTTATCTAAGCATTTTGGCAAGCAAATTGTGGTGATGCCACAGGGGTATAAAGTTCTTATAGAAGAGGACTCTTCTGAGCCAACATTTAACTTATATAAAATAATTGAAGATAAGGCTGCTATTTTAAAGGATGAAGGTGCAGATGATGAATATATAAAAAAATTCATAACAACAGATATTAATATTCACCTTAAATGCTTTTATAAAAAGAGTAAAAATAGTGCTCAGGATAGAGAAAAAATACTTAAGATAGTAAATGAAGATACCCTTCAATTTGCAGAACAAGTTAGAGGGATTGTAGAAACAGAGTTAAAAAGGAAGTTTAATGAAAGGTTTCTATATGCTTTTAGTCTTCACCTCAGTGCATTCTTAAAAAGAATAGATAATAGGCGTAGCCTGCAATATACAAATATAAAAAATACGATTAATGACAAACCTGAAGAGTTTAATATATCGCTTAAAATAAAAGATCTTATTGAGAAAAAATATAATATTATAGTACCTGATATGGAAGTGATTTACCTAACACTTCTCATTAGTTCGGTGCAAGAAGAGCAAAACAATGAAAGGGTAGCCGTGATAGTTGCTCTACATGGCAGCAGTACTGCAAGTTCTATGGTTAATGTAGTAAGAAATCTCTTAGGCGAGGGAGTAGTTGAGGGAATAGATATGCCACTTGATGTAAGTCCACAGAGGGTGCTTAATGATATTATAGAAAAGGTAAATGAAATTGATATGGGGAGTGGAGTGCTTCTACTTGTAGATATGGGATCTCTAACAAGTTTTGATACTATAATAACTGGAAAAACAGGAATAAGAGTCAAGACTGTGGATATGGCATCGACGCCACTCGTGCTCGAGGCGGTTAGAAAAGCCAATATGCTTGATATGGATTTAGATACTTTATATGATTCTTTAAAGGATTTTAAAGGCTATGGTCTTTATAGTAAAGATTCCAAAAAATTAGTGGTGCAAAAGAATGCAGCTATAATAACCATATGCTCAACAGGAGAAGGCACAGCAAAAAAACTTAAAGAATTAGTTCATAATATTGTAATTAATGTAACGAGAGATGAAATATTAATTATACCTATAGGAATAATTAATATTAAAGCTGAATTAGAGGATTTAATGAATCGCTATAAAATAATAGCCGCTGTCGGTGTTATGAATCCTAAGATAAATGCGCCATTTATATCAATAGAGAATCTTATTGGAGGTGATGGTGAAAAACGTCTTATGAATATAATACAGAAAAATGATATACCTACAGAGATGAAAGAAGAAAATATAGTAGTTAAAGAACTTTGCGAAGATAGTTTGAATGAGTTTTTAACATTTTTAAATCCACATAAGATTATTAGTGTATTAATAAATTTTACAAGTGTATTAGAAAAAGAAATGAGTAAAAGTTTTAGTAACTCTTTTAAAATTAAACTAATGCTCCATACGGGCTGTGCCTTAGAGAGAATGATTATAAAAGAAACACTTACCTATAGTGGAGATAGGAGTGTTATAGATGATGAGGTCTTAAGGGTTGTTATGGAGGCTACTCTTAGATTTAAAGAGACACTCAATATTAGTCTAACGGATGACGAAATGTATTATATTTGCGATATTTTTGCAGAGTAGTGCAAATTTTTGCAGAGTAGTGCAAATTTTTTGCAGAGTAACATAAAAATACTATATATTTTCATGTTACAGTATTAAAAATAATAAACAGTGTATTAATAAAATAAAATAATAAAAAAAAATTCTATAGATTCCTTTATTTTAAAGAGTCTACAGGATTTTTATTTTTTGATACACTATTTTGGTATGGGTATTGCTATATAAACATATATAGAACAAAGTATTAATGACTTGAATAGGAGGGCTAATTAATAATAGCTATAGTATTAGGAATACATGGTAAATTTTCAGAGTAAATACTAAAATCTTCAGAAATGATTTTGGGACATCAAGAAAACGTTGCCACGATAACATTCTTAAGTACTGGCCATCTTGGAATAAAATCGTTAAAAGAGACTTTAAAAAATAGTAACGAGGAGGAATTATAAAATGATAATTGCATTAGCAAGAATTGATGACAGATTAATTCATGGTCAAGTAGCAACGATTTGGTCAAAAGACACAAAATGTCAAAGAATAATTGTATGTAATGATGATGTAACAAATGACTCAATTAGAAAGACACTTTTGGAGCAAGTTGCACCTCCAGGAATTAAATCAAGTGTTGTAGGAATTGATGAGGCAATAAGAGTTTATAATAATCCAAAATACCAAGATGATAGAGTGCTATTTCTATTCACTAATCCAACTGATGTTGTAAGAATGGTTGAAGGTGGAGTAGCCATAAAGAGTGTAAATATTGGTGGTATGTCATTTAAAGAAGGAAAGAAACAAATAACTAGTGTAGTATCAGTAGATGATACAGATATTGAAGCTTTCAAAAAATTAAATGAAAAAGACATTGAACTAGAAATAAGAAAAATTTCTTCAGATTCAAAAGTAGATTTAATGTCAAAACTATAAAATTCACCATATTAACTTCTGCCAAAGTACCATAGTATCAGTGTATAGTGATATAAACCTTTTATTATTAGTTTTTGTTATTAATTGAAATGTATCATAATCATTAATTTTGGTTACAGGTTTTTCAAAACTTTTTTATAGATTTTACTGTAATAATAAAAAATAGGAGGTATAAAGATGGTAGGAATTATTCTTGCTAGTCACGGAGAATTTGCTAAAGGCATATTGCAATCTGGTGCGATGATTTTCGGAGAACAAGAAAACGTACAAGCGGTTACGTTGATGCCTAGTGAAGGCCCTGATGATGTTAAAGCAAAAATGAAAGACGCAATCTCATCCTTTGACAACCAAGATGAGGTTTTATTCTTAGTGGATCTTTGGGGCGGTACACCATTCAACCAAGCGAATAGTCTATTTGAAGAACACAAAGTTAAATGGGCAATCGTAGCTGGTATGAATCTACCAATGGTAATTGAAGCTTTTGCTTCACGTTTTTCAATGGAATCCGCACAGGAAATTGCGGCTCATATCTTAAAGTCAGCTAAAGAAGGAGTTAAAGTTAAGCCAGAAGAATTAGAACCAGCAGATAATGGTAAATCTTCAGAGGCTTCGGCTCAACAATCTAATGCAGGTGCACCTGGATCATTCGAATATGTTTTAGCTCGTATTGACTCTCGTTTACTTCATGGACAAGTAGCGACTGCTTGGACAAAATCTGTGCAACCTACACGAATTATTGTCGTGTCAGATGAAGTAGCCAAAGATGAGCTTCGTACGAAATTGATCCAACAGGCTGCTCCTCCGGGTGTTAAAGCTCATGTTGTTCCAATTAATCAAATGATTAAACTTGCAAAAAATGATCAGCATTTTGGCGGACAGCGTGCATTGCTTCTTTTTGAAAATCCAGAAGATGTACTTAGAGTGGTAGAAGGTGGAGTACCTTTGAAGACAATCAATGTTGGATCTATGGCTCACTCTCCAGGTAAAGTTCAACCAAACAAAGTACTTGCTTTCAATCAAGAAGATATTGATACCTTCAATAAGCTTAAACAAGCTGGCTTGGATTTTGATGTTCGTAAAGTTCCAAATGATTCAAAAGGAAAAATGGACGAAATCCTTAAAAAAGCACAAGGTGAATTAAATAAACTAAAATAATCTAATTATTTAGATAAAAAAGGAGGATTAATAATCATGGATCTAAATGTTGTTCAAATCATATTAGTCATTATCGTGGCATTTATAGCTGGTATGGAAGGTATCTTGGATCAATTTCAATTCCACCAACCAGTAATTGCTTGTACGTTAATCGGCTTAGTTACAGGTAACTTAGTACCATGCCTAATATTAGGTGGTACTCTTCAAATGATTGCTTTAGGTTGGGCAAATATCGGTGCTGCCGTAGCACCCGATACAGCACTTGCTTCTGTTGCATCTGCAATCATCCTAGTTCTTGGTGGACAAGGTACAGCAGGAGTGCCTTCAGCTTATGCTATTGCTGTTCCACTAGCAGTTGCAGGGCTATTATTAACAATTATTTGTCGTACTATTGCTACAATATTTGTACATTTCATGGATGCTGCTGCTGAACAAGGAAATATCAGAAAAGTTGAAATGTGGCATATCATTGCTATTTGTATGCAGGGTGTACGTATTGCAATTCCAGCAGCCTTGATTTTAGCAATTGGTGCTGGTCCGATTCGTACAGCACTTGAAGCTATGCCTATATGGTTAACAGCTGGTTTAGCAATCGGTGGTGGAATGGTCGTAGCTGTCGGTTATGCAATGGTAATCAACATGATGGCTACAAAAGAAGTATGGCCATTCTTTGCAATTGGTTTTGTGTTAGCAACTATTTCACAAATTACACTTATCGGATTAGGTGCAATCGGTTTATCTATAGCTCTTATTTACTTAGCACTTACTAAACAAGGTGGCTCAGGTAATGGTGGAGGCTCAAATACTGGTGATCCATTAGGCGATATTATTGACACTTACTAAGAAGGGAGGGAATATAAAAATGGCAAATAAAATAAAATTAACAAAAAGAGATCGTATTTCTGTTTGGTGGCGTTCAACTTTCATTCAAGGTTCTTGGAACTATGAAAGAATGCAAAATGGTGGTTGGGCATATGCATTGATGCCCGCAATTAAAAAATTATATAAGACTAAAGAAGAGCGTGCAGCTGCATTGAAACGTCACCTGGAGTTTTTTAACACTCACCCATATGTAGCTTCACCAATCATTGGTGTAACATTAGCCTTAGAAGAAGAACGTGCAAGTGGTGCACCAATTGATGACGTAACTATTCAAGGTGTTAAAGTTGGTATGATGGGACCTTTAGCGGGCATAGGAGATCCAGTTTTCTGGTTTACTGTTAGGCCAATTTTAGGGGCATTAGCTGCTTCTCTTGCTATGGGTGGTAACATCCTTGGACCAATTATCTTTTTCTTCGGTTGGAATATCATCCGTATGGCATTTACGTGGTATACACAAGAGTTTGGTTACAAAACAGGCTCTAATATTACCGATGATTTATCAGGTGGTTTACTACAAGATATTACTAAAGGAGCATCTATCCTTGGTATGTTCATTTTGGGATCATTAGTTAACCGATGGGTATCTGTTGTATTTACACCGACAGTATCAACCGTTAAGTTAGCTGACGGTGCATACATTGATTGGAGCAAAATTCCTGCTGGAGCGAACGGTATTAAAGAAGCTCTGTTGCAACAATCAAGTGGCTTGTCATTAACTAATGTTAAGGTTACAACATTGCAAAATAATTTTGATTCATTGATTCCTGGACTTGCAGGATTAGCATTGACATTATTTTGTATGTGGTTGCTTAAGAAGAAAGTATCTCCAATTATCATTATTCTTGGGCTGTTCGTAGTTGGTATTGTTTTCCACTTGATCGGTTTAATGTAATATTTTTTACTCAGCCTGGGCTTTTTAGCCTGGGCTTTTGTTAAATTAAAGTGAGAAAAACAGTAGTACGATAATTAATAGAAATAAATAAAAAACATATAATAGAAAAGAGGTAGATCGTATGGTTCAATCACTCAATACAAATGTGGATCTAGTAATTGATGCAACAGCTTTTACGGGTTTTGCAGATTATGGGAAAATCATGATCGGCGACAAAGGTTTTGAGTTTTACAATTCTCGTGATTCTCGCAAATATATTCAAATTCCTTGGGAAGAGGTTGACAATGTCATTGCGTCCGTAATGCTAAAAGGAAAGTGGATTCCACGATATGCGATCCAAACGAAGAAAAATGGTACCTATACTTTTTCTTCTAAAGAACCAAAAAAAGTACTTCGTGCTGTTCGAAAATATGTTGAGCCAAATCATATGGTTCATTCGTTAAGTTTTTTTGATGTTGTAAAGCGAGCGGTGCAATCGAGATTTAAGAAGGGTTGATCAACTAAAGAACTTATCATGTGTATAAATTAGGTGCTATTACAACTAGATATGGCAACAGTTATGGGTACAAAAGGATTGTTTCCAATTAGCGAACTTATAATTGGTAAAATCAAAAAAGATGAGGAATCTTTAAAAAAAGTTTGTGAGCTTTTGTTTGAAAATTCTAGAATTGAAAGAGAAATTGGTGATAGAGCTATTCATCCAGCGGCAAAGAGTAAATGATATAAACAATATTAATTCAGGATCAAACTACGCAGTTGAGAAGGCATGCCTCTAGTTTTTAATTTACTGTACAAATATTTATAAGTAATGGTAAAATGATATTTGTCGTTTATTTGTACTTTAGGTGAAATATAGATGATAATTATCATATTAAAGGAAGTGGCACAAAGGATGAAATCAAAAAAAAGAAGTATAGTCATTGCATTAATGGTGTCAATGTTCCTTGCAGCTGTAGAGGGAACAGTTGTGACAACTGCAATACCAACCATAGTTAAAGAGCTAAATGGGTTTGAACTTATAAGTTGGGTTTTTTCCGCTTATTTATTGACAACAGCCATTTCTACGCCAATATACGGTAAATTAGCTGATTTGTATGGAAGAAAAAACATTCTTTCTATTGGAATAATAATTTTTATAGTTGGGAGCTGTCTTTGTGGGTTATCACAAAACATGTATCAGCTTATAGCGTTTCGTGCAGTTCAGGGACTGGGAGCGGGAGCAATATTTACTGTTACTTATACTATATTGGGTGACATTTTTACTATTGAAGAAAGGCCAAAGATTCAGGGGTGGTTAAGTACAGTATGGGGAATAGCAAGTTTAGCTGGTCCTTTTTTAGGGGGATTTTTAATAGACAATTTCTCATGGCATTGGATTTTCTTTATAAACCTACCTTTTGGAATAATATCTATAGTGCTTTTACAAAAAAACCTAATTGAAACTTTTGAGAAAAAGAAACATAAGATAGATTATGTAGGCACTTTATTATTTTCCATTGCAATTATAACGTTTTTACTGGGTAGCTTAACCGGTGGAAGAAATAATATTATAATAGCTTTAGTAGTTACAATTGCAGTGTTGATTGTGTTTTATTATGTGGAAAAAAGAGCGGATGAGCCTATTATACCTTTTCAAATATTTACAAAAACTAGCACTATTGTAAATATAATAACATTTTTAGCCGCAGGGATTTTAATAGGAATAGAGGTTTATTTACCTATATATATGCAAAATGTTTTAGGATTAAGTCCTACAGTTGCTGGAGTGTCTATGGCACCGATGTCTATTGCTTGGTTCTTATCTTCGTTTGTTTTGTCTAAAGCTATCCCTAAATATGGTGGAAGAATAGTAATTGGTATATCTACTTTAATTTTGCTTATTAGTTGCGTATTTTTGTCTACTTTAAGTAGTGAATCTTCATTAATATCAGTTATAGTTTATGGCTTCATTATGGGATTTGGATTTGGAGGAGCTTTTACTACATTAACAATAATGGTACAAGAGTCAGTGGGATATAACAAAAGAGGAGCAGCTACAGCAGCGAATTCCCTAGTGCGTACACTAGGTCAAACTATAGGAGTAAGTATTTTTGGAATTATATTAAATATGAATATAGTTAAATATTTTAATAATATAGGAAGAAAGGGAATAGAACCTAACAATTTGTATTCTAAGGCGACTTTGAGTAGTGGAGTAAGTTTGCAGCAGATAAAGCAAGCTTTAAATTCAGGGCTTCATGAAGTATTTATAATATTTATAATAATTGCTTTAGCGTCATTGGCACTGTCTTTTATATTCGACTCAAAATCAGAAAAATAAGCTATTTAATTAATTTGTCTTCAATTTGTTTATCTTTAATTTGTTTATTCATAAAATTTTCCAGTAAAGTCTTTATTAAGGCTATAGTTGGAACTCCAAGTAACATTCCTAAAACACCAAAAAAACCTCCGCCTAGAACAATTCCTAGTATTATAAGTAGTGGACTAATCCCAACCTTATCTCCAATAATTTTTGGAGATATGAACCACCCATCAATATTGCTTAAGGTTGTAATAAATAGTACCAACTGTACACATTTCATTGGACTAAAGAAGATTGTTATTATAACAGCGGGAACCATTCCTATGATATTTCCAAAATAAGGGATCATATTTGTTACCCCTATTACTAAACTAAAAGGCAGAGCGTAAGGTATTTTTAATATCGTAAATCCTATAAAAGTAATAGTACCAAAAATAATAGAGTCAATCATTTTACCAACAAAATATTTTTTAAAAGTAGTATTAACTATTTTTAAAAAATCAATTATTTTAATAGCAACTGTTTCATTTAAAATGGAATAAGTAAACTTTTTAAGATTGAAAATAATAGATTCTTTGTCCATTAAGAAGTAAATTGAAATTACAATTCCAGACATTAATTTCATAAAGAAAGAACCCAAACCCATTAGGTAATCAATTATAATTTGAAAACCGGGGCTAAAATATGCAGATACATCCTTATTAAAAGTACTAAGGTAACTATTTAAGTAAGAAGTAGCATCAAATTTGTTTAATAGTTCATTTTTAGATAAAAAATTGGTAGACCATTTATATGCTTTATTTGCAAAGTGAGGGATATTATTAAATAAATCAACGGAACTTTTAATAATATTAGGAGTGAATAAAGTGACTATTAAGATTATTAGACCTATAAATATTGTATAAATTATGCATATGCTATAAATTCTTTTCATTTTTGTTCTCTTTTCAATAAACACCATAAGTGGGTTAAGCAAATAAGCTATAACGAAACCCCAAATAAAATAAGTAAGTAAAGAAAAAAAGTTATTTAATATTGAACCTATATTTTCAACGTTATTTACTATTCTATAAAGTAGAAGAGTAATTATAATAATAGGGACAAGTTGTATATAGGGTATCTTTTTATATTTAATCAATGCAATTCCTCCAATCAATGTTTAGAGCACTTATTATAAATTCACTATACAATTATATATATGTAATAAAAATTAGCTTATTTAATTATATCATTCTTAAAACAATTTATTAATATTCATTTTTGAAAAATTTAACGACATTTTAGAAATCGGTAATACGCCTTACAATTTCTGTTTGCAAACATGTGCAATAATGTGTTATAATACAGTTATATTTAAATACTAATGTTATCTTTTAGGTAGTGATGCTGATTTTTTTTATTTATTTGTATAAATAATGGATATAACATGGAAATTCAATAAATATATTTATAAAAACATGAAAGACAGCAGGGTAGTTCATGTTGTCTTTTAATGTTTATAATTATGTACTTTGAATTTTCAAGTAATTGTAGTTAAAAAAATCATATCATTTTAAAGTTCAAGACAAATTTTAGTGAAAATTATTATTGGTAACATATGTACATAAAATAATAAACAGAAAGGCTTTATAAGCCAAGAGGAGTGAATTATTATGGAAGAAATGATTTTGGATGCATTTGAAAGAATTCCAACAAATAAAAAATTTGTAGAAGAAGGTTTTATTGCAGGTGTAATGTATGGTGATGGCGTTAAGGAAGCAACTCCTATGAAGGTTCAAGAAGTAGAACTAATAAACATTCTTAGAAAACATGGTTCTAATGCTAAAATATGGATTAAATATGGAGAAGATAAGAAATTTGGACTTATAAAAGAAATTCAAAGACATCCTGTAACAGCAAAAATTAGCCACATAGACGTACAACTTGTTTCAAAAGATCATGAAATAAAAATGCAATTACCTATTTCTTTCAAGGGAGAAGCGAATGTAACTGACAATCTACTTGAGTTGAAGGTTTATAAAACTGAGATAGATGTTTTTGGAAGCATGGGCATATTGCCTGATGGAGTAAGTGTTGATATATCACAAAAAAAACTTGGAGACACAATTACAATAAAAGATTTTGATTTAAATAAACAAATAAAAGTTACTGATGATGAAAATCAAATTTACGCAGCTATATCACAATTGAAAGAAGAAGTTGTAGCTGAAGCAGTTGTTGCTGAACCTGAAGCTAAATAATAATAAAATAGTAATTATTTAATGATAAAAGGATGAACATAAAAAGTTCATCCTTTTATGCTATTATGGATAAAATTTAAAATGTTTTGATAAAGTAAGAAAAAGAGTATAAGTAAATAGTATTATCCTATTAAATAGATACTCTTTATTGGTAGAATTAGGAGGCAAAAGAATGGCAAATATATTGAGATATTCAAAAAAACAATTAGAGAGAACATTAAAAGATTTCGGAAAGAGAGAAAATATAGGTTCTAATGACACATCTGAGTGGATAAGACTAATAAACGATTTTATATATGAATTTGAACTAAAGTCTGAAGTTAATGAAGAGGATAAACTTTCTATAACAACTAGCAAAGAAGAACAAGTCGTAATTGAAAAAATGATGTATGCACTAGAAGGTACAAAAACTTCTTTGAATTATATTTTTGATGGTAATATTACTTATATAGAAGAATAGGTTAATATAACAATAAAACAAATCTTAAGGGAAGTCATTTAATTAAATGGCTTCCCTTAAGAAATATCATATCATTAAAAAATTATTAAATGTAATCTAAAGAACATATAAATAAAAGTTTATTTTGAACTAGTACCTTTATTTGCATATGATTGGTTATTTAACTTTTTTGTCTCTTCTAAGGTAGCATCACTAGTGCTACTACTCATATTAGACATTCCAGCACTTGATTGACTATTTAATTGTTTTGTTTCTGCTAAAGTAGAGTCACTGGTGCTGCTAGACATATTAGACATACTGGAATTTGAAACACCACTAGTACCTTTATTTGCAGATGATTCATTATTTAATTGTACTGTCTCTTGTAGAGTAGAATCACTAGTACTACTAGACATACCAGCATTTGCGTAAGAGCTTGAACCTCCATTAGCTGCTGATTGTTTATTTAATTGTTTTGTTTCTTCTAAATTGTTATTCATAAGTAATCTCCCTTCTAATATAAAAATTACACTGTATTATCCAGCACAGTATATAGTTTACCCATTTTGTTTTAAAATATAGATGAAAATATTGAGAGTTTTTTGATTTAAAAAATTTAAAGAATAAAGCTAAACTGTGAAGTTTATAAGTTATATTGCAATAACTATAATAATCAGTTATACTAAATATAATGATATATATTAAATGGCAGAGAAAATGAGCCGCGTTATTATGAAGTATTATGCTTTGTTTTGACGTGCTTTTTTATTTATCAATATGTAAACGATTGAATAAGACTAATTTCAAAAAGGAGTTTTGCTAAAATGGCTAAATATATAATGGCACTTGATCAAGGAACAACCAGTTCAAGATGTATTCTATTCAATGAAAAGGGACTTATTGTAACTTCCGCTCAAAAAGAATTTACTCAGATTTTCCCGCAAGCAGCTTGGGTAGAACATGATCCAATGGAGATATGGTCAAGTCAAATTAGCGTTGCAACAGAAGCGATGGCTAAAGTTAATGCTACGGCGTCTGATATAGCAGCAATAGGTATTACAAATCAAAGAGAAACTACTGTAGTTTGGGACAGGCGAACGGGAATTCCAGTATATAATGCAATTGTATGGCAATGTAGAAGAACAGCTGAGACTTGTGATGAATTAACGCAAAAAGGTTTCGATAAAGTTGTTAGAGCTAAAACTGGACTTATTTTAGATGCTTATTTTTCTGGAACAAAAATAAAATGGATATTGGACAATGTAGAAGGCGCTAGAGCGGAAGCTGAAGCAGGCAATTTATTGTTTGGTAATATAGATACTTGGTTAATTTGGAATTTAACAAAAGGAAAAACATATGTAACGGACTATTCTAATGCTTCAAGAACAATGCTATTTAATATTCATAAACTTACATGGGATGATGAAATACTCGAAACATTAAATATACCAAAATCAATGCTTCCAGAGGTTAAACCTTCAAGTCATGTATATGGATATACAGAGAGTTCATTGTTTGGAGGAGAAATTCCAATTGCTGGAGCTGCAGGAGATCAACAAGCAGCATTATTTGGACAAACTTGCTATTCACCAGGAACAGCTAAAAATACTTATGGTACAGGATGCTTCATGCTTATGAATACAGGGGACAAAGCAATTGAATCCACACAAGGATTGCTTACGACAATCGCTTGGGGAATAGATGGAAAAGTACAGTATGCACTTGAAGGCAGTGTATTTATAGCTGGAGCGGCTATACAATGGTTAAGAGATGAGCTACGCATGATTGACAATGCTTGTGACTGTGAAGAATATGCTAATGCGGTAGAAGATACAAATGGAGTATATGTAGTTCCTGCTTTTGTTGGACTTGGAGCACCATATTGGGATCCTTACGCAAGAGGAACAATTGTAGGACTTACAAGAGGAGCAAAGAAAGAACATTTGATAAGAGCAACTCTTGAAGCACTTGCATACCAAACACGTGATGTATTAAAAGCAATGCAAGAAGATTCTGGAATTATACTTACAGAACTTAAAGTAGATGGAGGAGCTTGCAATAACAATTTCTTAATGCAGTTTCAATCTGATATTTTAAATGTTCAAGTAGACAGACCAGAGGTTACTGAAACTACAGCACTCGGTGCAGCTTATCTTGCAGGGCTTGCGGTAGGATATTGGAAGAGTAAAGATGAAGTAGCGGAGCATTGGGCAATATCAAGAAGTTTCAAACCTAGTATGACCGAGGAAAAAAGAAAAGAATTACTTCATGGATGGCATATAGCTGTTAAAAGATCAGGTATAAAACTTGAATAGTAATAACAAGGCATGAATTGTATATAACAATTGTTTATGTTATTATAAGATACATGAAATTACTAACATGATTACTAGTTAAGACATTTCATATTCCTTAGTTTATAAAAAAGAATAACCTAACACAGGGGAGTTGGATAGGCCAACTGAGAGCAAGAACTTTAATTCTTTGACCCTATGACCTGAACTGGGTAATGCCAGCGTAGGAAGTTGTTTATTGGTGTATTATATATAGATTTTTATATATCAAGATAATTTAAACACAAATCCTATGGGTTTGTGTTTTTTTGTTTTATACAAAAGAAAATTGATCTAACATTTAAAAAACAATTATTTTAGGAGGAAATTGATATGAAAAAAGTTTTAACTATAGCAGGTTCTGACAGCTCAGGAGGGGCTGGAGTGCAAGCAGATTTAAAAAGCTTTAGTGCAAATGGCGTATATGGAATGAGTGTCATTACGGCGATAACAGCACAGAATACTAGGGGTGTTTTTGAAGTTAGGGATCTAGACGAGGAAATAATTAAGGCACAAATTGACGCTGTTTTTACAGATATAGATGTAGATGCTGTTAAAATTGGTATGGTATCGAGGATTTCAACTATTGATGCAATAAGTGAGAAATTAAAACAATACAATCCTAAAAACATAGTACTGGATCCCGTAATGATCTCAAAAAGCGGTTATTCACTGTTAAAGCCAGAGTCAAAAACGGCTTTGATTAAAAAACTAATTCCACTAGCATCACTTATTACACCTAATGTTCCAGAGGCTGAGGAAATACTTCGCGAAGTAAATTCAGATGCTTTGGACATAGAAACAGTAGAAGATATGGAAAGTGCAGCAAAAGAAATATACAAGCTAGGATGCAAAAATGTGCTTATAAAAGGTGGACATATGCAGTTCGATGCCATAGATGTGTTTTATGATGGAAGTGAAATTATACATTTTACGTCTAAGAGAATAAATACAAAAAATACTCATGGAACTGGATGTACTTTGTCTTCAGCCATAGCTGCAAATTTAGCGCTTGGCTTTAGCATGAAGGATTCAATAAAAAATTCAAAGCAGTATATAACAACTGCTATAAAGCATTCCTTAGATATTGGGCATGGGGTAGGGCCTACCAATCACTTCTATGAATTATATAAAAAAGCGAGAATGGCAAATGATTAATGATAAGGAAAAACTAGGTTTTTGGACTTTTGTATTTTTATGGTTTGGAGCTGCGGTATCCATTGCTGAAATAATGACGGGAGGATTAATTGCACCCTTAGGATTTAAAATAGGGATAATAGTAATTTTACTAGGACATTTAATTGGCACCGGAATATTGATACTAGGTGGCATCATCGGAACTAGGGAAAAAGTGCCAGCAATGACTTCAACCAATATTTCTTTTGGAGTATATAGTACCTATTTATTTTCAATTTTAAATATACTTCAACTAATTGGTTGGACAGCAGTTATGATAAAGGTAGCAGCGAGTTTTGTAAACTTAATAACTCAAAGTTTATGGGGTTTTGATAATGGATTAGTATGTATCATTCTAATAGGAGTACTCACAGTATTATGGCTTTGTTTTGGAAATGCAGGTATGAAAAAATTAAATATTACAGCTGTATCTTTGCTTTTTATACTTACATTGGTACTTGGAACAATTATCTTCAAAGATAAAACATTACTACTAAAAGCAAGTACTGGAGGAATATCTTTTGGACGTGCACTAGAATTCAGTATAATTATGCCTCTTTCTTGGCTACCTTTAATTGCAGATTATACTAGATTTGCAAAAAGTGAAAAACAAGGAGCTTGTGGAAGCTTCATAGGTTATTTTTTAGGGAGTTCATGGATGTTTATTATAGGCCTCGGGGCTACTATAGTTTCGAATAATTCAGATCCTTCAGCTATGATGCTTGCTGTAAATTTAGGAATGGCGGCTCTCGGGATAGTAGTGTTATCTACAGTAACCACCACATTTTTAGATGTGTATTCAGCAGGAGTTTCTTTCTTAAACATTATGCCAAAGCTCAGTGAAAAAAAAGTTGGTATTGTCATGACAATTATTGGGACACTGGCAGCGATTATACTTCCTATAGAAAATTATGAGGGCTTTTTATATGCTATAGGATCAGTTTTTGCACCATTATTTGCAATTTTGATTACTGATTATTTTATAATAAAGAAAAATACAAAGCTGCAATCTAGTGTACTTATAAATTGGGGAGCAATCCTTGTATGGATTATAGGAATAGTAATTTACTATAGTTTTATAAAACTTGATTTTGTACTAGGGGCTACAGTGCCTGTTATGATTATTACAGGATTTATATATACAATAAGTTGGAGGATGATGTCTAAATGGAAATTAATAAGAAAATAGTTGAATTACTAAACAATTTAAAAGAAAAGAACCCATTGGTACACCAAATAACAAATTATGTTACTATTAATGATTGTGCTAATATTACACTAGCTATTGGTGGATCACCAGTTATGGCGGAGGATATCCATGAAGTTTCTGAGATGGTATCACTGGCGTCTTCACTTGTTATAAATATAGGAACATTAAATAGTGTAATTATAGAGTCTATGATTGAGGCAGGAAAAATGGCAAATGAATTAAATATACCTGTTATCCTAGATCCTGTTGGAGTAGGAGCAACAACTTATAGAACAGAAACTTGTAAAAGAATTATAAGTGAAGTGAAATTAGCGGTTATTCGTGGAAATTTATCTGAGATAAAAACACTCTATGGTATTGAAACTATAACAAGAGGTGTGGATGCTTCTGAGAGTTTTTCTATGAATAGCGATGGATTTACAAGAGAGAAGGAAATGGCAAGGGATTTTGCTATTAAATTTAATACCGTGGTAGCTATAACAGGTGTGGTAGACATTATATCAGATGGAAAAACTCTCTACTCCGTAGAAAATGGTCATAAAATAATGTCCAAGGTTACAGGTACAGGTTGCATGTGTACTTCAGTTATTGGCACTTATTTAGGTGCAGGAGATAACAATTTAATAGCAGCACTCGCAGGAATCGTTTCAATGGGTATTGCAGGAGAAATAGCTTATGAGAGCTTAGATAAAAATAGTGAAGGATCAGGAACCTTTAAAGTGAAAATGCTAGATGTTATTTACAATTTATCTGAAGATCTAATAATGAAAAGGAGCAAAATAAATGAAGAATAATATAGACTACAGCCTTTATCTTGTTACGGATAGGGATGTATTAGTGGATACAGATATATATACTGGTGTGGAGGAAGCAATAAAAGGTGGAGTTACATTAGTTCAACTTAGAGAAAAGAGCTTAAGTACTTTAGAATTTTATAACATTGCATCAAAAATAAAAATTATTACAGATAAATATAAGGTCCCATTAATAATAAACGATAGAATTGATATTGCACAGTCGATAGATGCTGCTGGGGTTCATCTGGGTCAAAGTGATATGCCAGCGGGTGTTGCACGAAGTATAATAGGAAATAATAAGATAATAGGGATTTCTACTTCAACACTTAAGGAAGCTCAAAAGGCAGAAAAAGAAGGAGCAGATTATGTGGGCGTTGGAGCTATGTTTCCTACAGCTACTAAAGATGATGCAAGTGCAGTTTCAGTGAACTGCTTGAAAGAAATAAAAGATAACATTTCTATTCCTGTAGTTGCTATTGGTGGGATTACTGAGAAAAACGTAGCTTTATTAAAGATAGCAAATATTGATGGTATAGCAGTTGTTTCAGATATTCTCGGGAAAAAATCTGTAAAGGCGGCAGCAGAAAAGCTATGTTCTTCCAGTACATGCAATGATTTATATCGGTAAAGAAAAAGGTCAATATTATTCTATTCATGATTTTTCAGGATTTTTTAAACCACAACAAGATGGAAGCTTAAAATATTATAAAGTTCGCGAAGTAATGGTTTCTCCATTGTGTATCGGATTATCAGAGGATGGTAAAACGTATATTGAAGGGTTATAGGGGGCAAGAGACTTTGTTTTTTAGAAATAACAAGGCTAGGCACATTTCAATAAATAACAAGTTATTTATTGAAATGTGCCTAATATTTTCACCTGTAACTATTAAATTGTTAATGAAATTACCTTAGTAAAGTATTTAATTTTTTGAACCAGAGATTATATTTTCTTTAATTTTGTTGTAAGCGTAATCTAGCGCAGAATCTAAATTATTATTATTACGTCCACCACCTTGTGCAGAAAAGGCACTTCCACCACCTTTGCCGTCTATTAGAGTTATGGCATCTTTTAAAATAGAGCTCATGCTAATGATATTTAAATCCTTTGAGCACATGAATAAAAGATTTGCTTTATCTCCAGATTTTACTCCAAATAAAACGATAACCTTTGGAGCAGATACCAATTTTGTAGCTAAGGTATTAGTATATTTTAAATCTCCATTATCATAAATGCATTTAAGTATCCTGATATCTTCTATTTTTGGGGCTGCCTCTAACATATTTTGAACTTCATACTGCGCGACCTCTGCCTTTAGGGCCCTTTTTTCAGTAAGTGCTTTATTAAGTTCACCGGAAAGTCGTTCTACAACGGACAAAACTGTAGCATTATTGCAGGATAAAAGTTTAGACATTTTTTCCATGGCTTCATGTTTTAAGGCATAATCAGAAACAGCTCTTTGTCCACATATAAATTCAATTCTTATGCCAGTCTTATACTTTTCAAATTTTGTAACCTTAATTAATTGCACCTCGATAGTTGAGCGAGGATGTGTACCACAGCAAGGGTTTATATCAATATCACCTATCTTAACTATTCTTACTTTTTCACCAGCTTTTACTGGGATTTTTTTTAGTGATAATTTTTTAAGTTCAGAATTGGTTGGATATAGTATTTCTACTTTAATATTGTCTAATACAATTTTGTTAGCTTTTTTTTCAACAATTTTAATTTCATTAATGCCAATAACTTTATCAATATCAATAGTAGTAGAATCCGTGCCAAGGTGAAAACCAATGGTAGTTGCATTAAATAAATCAGAAATAGCAGCAGAAAGTATATGCTGCCCTAGATGCTGTTGCATATAGTCAAATCTTTTATCAAAGTCTATGCTACATTTAACCCTATGAATTTTTAAAGGGTTCACGGCAACTACATGATAAATTTTTTCATCTTCTTCATATACATAGGTTACTGCAGCACCGTTTATATATCCAGTATCACTTGGTTGACCACCACCTTCAGGGTAAAAATAGGTTTTGTCCAGTTCAACGTGATACTTGTTTTCTTTTTTTATTACATTTATTACTTCTGCTGTAAATTCTGATTGATATGGATTTTCATAATATAACTTTTCCAAAGTTTTGCATCTCCTTTTGTGAGCTAGCTTCCATAGAATACATGATGTGTTTTTAATCTAATTGTACCATAAAATATTATGGGACAAAACAATACTACTGAGGAGCTATTAGGATTATAAAAGTAGTAAGCATATTTTGGAGCAAGATTATGAGTTCATTACTAGATATTATTTTTATTGTTGTAGGTTTTTACTTTGACTTTGTCATAAAATAGTAAAAAATTCTAAATTATACAAAATGAAATCCGAAAAAAAAAGGTTTATACTATATTTTGTAGAATATAATATTTTGGGAAGGCTCTAAAAATAAGTCAATTCGGTTATAAGTTTAACGACATTTCAATGGATTTAAAAAGGGGAAATTAAGATGAGTGAACATATTAATAATAATGTATTACAAGAAATAGATGTTGATAAAGTTATTGAATTATCGAAAGTTTTGTTATTTGAAAATGATAGAAATGCTTTGTATAACAAGTTAATTAATATAATAAATAGTTATTTTAAAGTGAAAAGGGTATTAGTTTTAGAAATTGTAAATAGAAATTTTGGAGTAGTAGAATGGAAAGAGCATTGTGGCGAAGCAATTTTTTATAATGAAAAAAATATTAATGATATCTCTAATATATTTAGAGGCACTATAGAAGAAATCTGTGATTGTAAAGAAGAAAAAATAATTAATAAGGGTAGCGGAGGTTTTGAAGCTTTTTATCCATTGATTTATAAGGATGAGTTATTAGGGATTGTATACATAGAGAAAAATTTTCACTATAGCCAAATGGAACTAAAAATGCTTAAGCTAATTTGCTTTCAGGTTGCTGCTGTTATGGAAAAAATAAGTATAGAAGAGGCTAAAGTTCAGAAAATTGAAAGTGAATTAAGAGAAAGTGAGGAAGCGTATAAAAGATTATTTGAATTATCTCCAGATGCTATATGTGTGCACAGTGATGGAAAAATAGTCTTAGCTAATCCTGCAGCAGAAGGATTGTTCGACATGAAGGACCCTAAGGCTATAATTGGAAGAAGCATTATGGATTTTGTTCATCCTGATTATATTGATATTGCTAAGAGTAGAATAAATACAATATATGAAGGCGGAATGAATACACGATTTATCGAAGAAAAATTTCTTACCAACGAGGGGGCTATTATTGATGTTGAGTTAGGCACATCTACGTTTAAATATAAGGGGAAGCTAGCAGTTTTAATAGTAATTCGCAATATTGTCAAAAGAAAAAAGATGGAGAGAAATCTAAGGGAGAATGAAGCATTATTAAGAGAAATAACTGAAAATACTTCTGATATGATTATAAAAACAGATATTGATGGTAGAATTAAATATATTACAGCTGCTCAAAAGGTGATACTTGGGTATGGTACAGATGATGTCATTGAAAAGCATGTTTTTGATTTTGTTTACAGGGATGATAAGAAAAATGTATTAAGGCAAATTAGAAAACTAATTGCTTCAACTACAAATGAAAAATTTAAATGTAGATGCTTGCATGCAAACGGAAGTATTGTGTGGTTAGAGATTTGTGGTAATAAATTATTAGATGATAATAATAAAGTTAAAGCCTTAATATTGTCAGCAAGGGATATTACTAAGCGACTTGAAAATGAAGCGATAATGAAAGAAAATGAGGAAAAGACAAGATTTTTAAATCAAGCAATTAAATATGATAGATTTAGGACGGATTTTTTTGCGAATATATCTCATGAATTAAGAACACCAATCAATGTTATTTCGGGTACTGTCCAGCTTATGGAACTTAAATTCAAGGAACTCTTTAATGAAAATGAGGGTAAAAGCAAGAGATATTTAAGAACTATGAAACAAAACTGTTACAGATTAATAAGATTGACTGATAACTTAATAGATGTAACAAAAATAGATGCAGGATATTTTGAAATTCATTTAAGTAATTGTAATATTGTTAGTATTATAGAGGAAATAACGTTGTCTGTAGCTGAGTATGTATCAAATAAAAGAATATCACTTTTATTTGATACAGAAATGGAAGAAAAAATAATAGCTTGTGATAAAGATAAAATAGAAAGAATAATGTTGAATCTTATTTCAAATGCAATAAAATTCACAAATTCAGGTGGAAATATTTTAGTATATATTTTTGAAAGAAAAGATAGTGTTGTTATCTCTGTTAAGGATACAGGCATTGGAATACAAAAAGAAAAGCAACAATGTATTTTCGAAAGATTTATTCAAGTTGATAAGTCCCTTACGAGAAATAGAGAAGGCAGTGGTATAGGATTATCTTTAGTTAAGTCGTTAGTAGAAATGCATGGAGGTAAAATGTTTTTAGAAAGCGAGATTAATATAGGAAGTGAATTTAGTTTTGAACTTCCTATAAAAAAGTTACTAGATATTGAGGAAGTTTTTGTTAATAATAATTTGAGTGCTAATAGTAATATTGAAAAGATTAAGATTGAGTTTTCAGATATATATTTTTAGGGTACGCTAGATAATCAAGAAATGTAGGAAATAGATTTTTGTTATATTTACTAGATATTATGTTTCTTTAGGAAAAATTGTATAATATGACCTATTACTATATAATTCAAGTAAGGAAAGATAAATTGGGGGGATTCTTATATATTATATTATAATGATACTGCTATTTTTAAAACCAAGCATAAAGAAAGAAGATAAAAATGAGCAGATTGCAAGAGGTATAACTGGTCTTATTTTCAGTTGGTTTTTATTTTACGTAGTATGCGTTGATAGAAGTATTTACTTTATCATGGCCGCTCTATGGGTACCAGCTATTTTTCAGATGAGCTTATTATCAAAGTTAAATGGAAAGAATAAAGACAAATTTGTAAGTGTTATGTGTATACTTTTAGTTTTGAGTATTGGATATAATTTATATCCAATAATTACTGCAGGAGCTAGTAAGCTTGCATTCGAAGTTCCAGTAAAAGAAAGTAGTGAGGGCGTTTTAAAAGCAGATGCAAGTCATATAATAGTTATATCGCCAGAAACTGCTTATTATGAAATGCAAAAAATGATTGGAACTCTTCCAAATCCAAGTATTTATAGTATAGGGCAGCTAGGAATTACTATGACAAAGGAAGGAGCCTCTTATGTTGCACCTATAGAAGTGGATGGTCTTTTTCGCGCTATTACAAATAGCGAAATTCCAGGTTCAATATATGTTTCGGCTGAAAAACCTGAAGAGGCAAAAGTAATTAGTGTACCATCGAAAGTAGCAGAATCACTTTTATTTGGAAAAGATTTAGAAAGGTATCTAAGGCAGCAAAAACCATCATCAATTCTTTTTCAGGCTAATGTAGAACTTGATGACGAGAATAATCCGTATTATGTAGGAAGTTATGGTCATTATAAATTTGGAAGAAAATTTCCAGTAATTGACGGGGTAATACTTTATTCGTTTAAGGATGCTAAGGCAACAGATTATAAAGTAGGTAAAGTTCCAAATTGGGTTGATGAGGTTCATCCGTCTAATGTTGCCGAATTATATAATAAATATTTCGGTACGTATCAGAAGGGACTTTTGAACAAAATTATAGCTAAAAAAGGAGTTCATGTACCTACAGCTTGGGAAGGGCAAACACAGGTTGAAGGGCTTAAGGTTAACTCTAAAGAAGTCACTGGGGTTATAGACACTGATGGTAGAATGAAGTGGTTTACTGATCATACTAATACCTCTGAAAATTCTACTACAATGACAGGATATTCAATGATGGATATGAGAAGTGGTGAAATGATTTATTATAAAACACCAGGGTATATAAATGGAAAAGGTGCAATGAATGCTGTGGACAAAGCTCTCGGCGCAGATAAAGCTAACTGGACTCCAGTTCAACCGCTATTTTATAATGTTTTTGGATCAGAGGCTTGGGTTGTTCCTGTAGTTAATAAAAGCGACGGAGCAATAGTGAAAATAGCAATTGTAGCGGCTAAGAATAGTTATGTAGTCCTTGAAGAATCTAAAGAGGCGGCAATAGAAAGCTTCAAGAATGCTATATCTTATGGAAAAATAAGTGATGTTTCGAATAAAAATGCTAATAGTATAAAGGCGAAAGAGAAGATTACACGTGGGAAAATTTTAAGAATAAACCCTGTAGCAGAGAGTGGAAATACTGTTTTTTATGTAAAACTAGTAGGAAACAATACTATATTTATGGTTACTAAAGCTTCAGGAATTGATATAGTGTTAACAAAGGAAAATGATGAGGTGGAAATAAAGTATCTTGATATTAAAGATGATAATGTGGTTTCAACTGTTGGATTTAAAAATAACAATCTTAAATAAAAAAGCCCCTGTAAGCATAATAAGCCTATAGGGGCTTTCCTTATTAGCAATTCAGCAACACAAATTGGAAATGAAATTAAAATTGTTTGTGATGATAATAAGATAGTTGTGAAAATTAAGAATTTGATTATTCTAGGTGATTAGCTTATTATATATATTGGAGTATTAATATTTATTGGAGTTAAGGTTGTGCTTAAAAAGCATTAATTCGAAGAAAATTTTACATTTTAAGGAGAAAATTTATGAAAGATAAAAAAATACTACTAGCTAATAGTTTATTATTAGGAGCGTTATTGTTATTTATTTCAATACCTATAATAGCAATAAGGGTATTTAGATTACATGGTTCTATAAGTGGCGGTACTTCACTTCTGCTTTCTGGAGGGACCAGTGTTATAGCACTTGGTGGAATTGCTTTATTATATTGCAGGATTACTAAAAGAAGATTTAATAAGGTAATGGTAATAAAGAAGATATCTCTAAAGCAAGTTATTTTAATTATGTGTGTATCAGTCGGTACTTATATTTTTGCAATAGGTGTTAATATGATAAGCATGAAGTTATTCCCCATTGCAATAAAGGATGGTATGGCAATATCTAAATTACTAAACAGCAGTTCAACATTATTAGGGTTAGTGGTGATAGTTTTGGTACCAGCATTTTTTGAGGAAGTATTCTTTAGAGGAATTCTTTTAGATGCTTATGAAAGAGTAAATAAAAAAACAAAATATTTTATAATAACTGCAATCTTTGCAACTTTTCATGGTAATGTCATGCAAATTATATATGTAATGTTTTTGGGATTTGTTCTATTAAAGGTGAGGGAATATACAGGATCACTTTTAGGAAGTATGATACTTCACGCAGCAAATAATTCAATATCCTTTATTTTAAGTAAAGTTGCAATGAATTACATGAAGCTTGTGAAAACTGGAATAAAGAATGGTGTGATAGACCAAGCGCAAGCACAAGCAGCTGCTACAACTGGTGCAATGAATGATAGTTTCACTGTAGTTTTCCTCAAATCTTCAATATTTTTTCTGATTGGCGGTGCTATATTATTTATAAATATAAGAAAATTAAAAGAGTATAAAGAGGAGAAAGACGGCTTAGAACTCATTGAAGAAGAAGAGCACTTTGAAGAAAAAAATATAGTAAGAAAAGAAAAAATTATAGATATAGAAAAAAAACAATATATCCCACTTGTTATATATTTTATTTCTATGACTGTGTTGGTTGTTCTAAGGTATTAGATAATCTTCTGCGAAGCTGATCTAAGGAAAATTCACAGCTTGACTATTTTTTTCTTTATGATAAAATATAAAAAACACAAATTTTAAAGTTTAAACTCGTATAACCCCAATAATATGGTTTGGGGGTTTCTACCAGGGACCTATAATTCCTGATTACGAAGAAGATACAATTATGGATATCTTCTTTGTGGTCAGGATTTTTTATTTTTTGATAATTAAATCATCTCCTGCGGAGCTGAAATATCGTTAAAATTAAAAAGGAGGACAATATGGAATTTAAAAATTTACCTAAAATTGACTTGCATTGTCATTTGGATGGAAGTGTAAGACCAGAATCAATAATTGATATAGCAAAAGAGGAGGGTATAAGTATTCCCTACTATGATATTGAAAATATTAAAAAAGAGCTTACAGCCCCAGCAGAATGTAAGTCTCTTGATGAGTATTTAAAAAGGTTTGAAATTCCGAATTTAGTAATGCAATCAAAGCTTAGTTTAAGAAGAATTACATTTGAACTTCTTTGCGATTGTGCAAAAGAAAATGTAAAATATATTGAAGTTAGATTTGCACCACTACTTCATATAACGAAGGGTTTAAGTGTAGAAGACGTAATAGAGAGTGTAATATCTGGGATTAAAGATGCAGAAGAGAAATATGATATAAAAGGGAATGTAATACTTTGTTGCATGAGATTTATGTCTATTGATAAAGCCTTTGAGGTTGTAAAAGCTGGCAGAAAGTATCTATTAAAAGGTGTAGTTGCAATAGATTTATGTGGATCAGAAGGAGAAGGCTTTTGTGAAAAATTTATAGAACCTATAACACTCGCTAAAGAATATGGATATAGAGTAACTATTCATGCAGGTGAAACAGGAATAGGAAAAAACGTCCTTGAAGCAGTGGAACTTTTAGGGGCAGATAGAATAGGTCATGGAGTATTTATTAAAGACTGCATTGAGGCCTATAACATTGTAAAAGATAAAGGAATTACTCTTGAAATGTGTCCAACAAGTAACATCCAGACTAAAGCAATTGATACTTTTAAAAACCACCCAATTTATGATTTTTATAATGATGGAATTAAGGTGAGCGTAAATACTGATAATAGAACTGTATCTGATACAAATATGACTAAGGAATGTAATGTATTATTAAGAGAATTTAACATTAGTTTTGAGGAGTATAAACAAATTTATCTTAATAGTGTTGATGCAGCCTTTGCTGATTTAGGAACAAAGGAATGGTTAAGGAAATATATCTAAATTTAGTAGAACTTAATAAATGGCTAGATTACAAATTAAAGTCTTTTTAAGTTAAGAGTAGATTTCATCACATATTTAGGGATGAAATTTGCTCTTTGTTTTTTGAGTAGTCTCGAATATTAATTAAAACGCGTTGATAGAAGTATTATACAAAATATAATATTTCGGTATTTTCTATGTACTTATGTTAAACTAAAATTCAAGCAAATAAATTTTAGAATAAATTCTAATATATTGGTGACTTACAGAGTGAAGGGAATTGCGTAAACGTCGGAAGAAATATATATAATAGGTTGGTGAGCAAATTGAAAATAAAAAAGGTGAGAAAGAAAAGGATTTTTTTTGCAGGTATATTATTTTCTATAGCATTTATGGGTCTTGTGAGTAGATTGGTTTATTTGATGGTTATTAATGGTTCAAATTATAAACATCTGGCATTAAACAATTGGACAAAAGCTATAAAAATAGCTCCAAAGAGGGGGGAGATTCTGAGCAGAAACGGCTCAAAATTGGCATTAAGTGCAGATGTTTATAGGGTTGATGTTGATTTAAATGTATTTAAAAAACATTTAGAAAATAAAAAAATATCTGAAGAACAAGCTGTTGAACAATTGTCGCAGAAACTGAATGTTGAAAATAGCGAAGTTAAAAAAATAATAGATAGCAAAGATAGTAATGGTAAGCTACTTAAATTTGTATCATTAAAGAGAAAGGTTGATAAGAAGGCGGTAGATGCGATTAAAGATTTGAAATATAATGGCATAATAATTTCAAACGATGTAGAGAGAATGTATCCAAATGATAGCTTTTTATCCCATGTTATTGGACATACAAATTTGGACGGGGATGGAATAAGTGGAGTAGAACAGAGTTACGATAAGGAATTAGCGGGTATTCCGGGGGTAAAAGTGGAAGAAGTAGATAGGAATAATAATGAATTGCCTTACAAAGAAACAACCACGGTTCAACCTGTAGACGGAAAGGATTTAACATTAACTATAGATGAACAAATTCAAAATCTAGCTGAAATAGTAGCAAAAGAAACATTAGCTGAAAATAGTGCCAAGTCCGTAAGTATAATAATTACGAATCCCCAAAATGGTGAAATTTTGGCTATGGCTAATGCACCGGGCTATAATCTAAATAAGCCTTATGCAGAAGGGAAAACAGATAGTGAAATACAGGAAATATGGAAGAATAGAGCTATCAGTAATGTGTTTGAGCCAGGATCAATTTTCAAGGTTATAACAGCTGCTGCTGCACTTGAAAATAATGTGGTAACGGACCAGGACAGCTTTGTAAGTGATGGAAGCATTAAGGTTGGAGATACAACATTGTATAATGATAATAAAGAGAATCATGGGGTTGAGACTTTTTCAGATATAATTAAAAATTCCGATAATGTTGGATTTGTTAAGCTGGGACAAAAAATTGGAAAGGAAAATTTTTATAAATTCGTAAAGGCAGCTAACTTTGGACAGAAAACCGGTATAGACTTACCAGGTGAAAGTACTGGGTTAATAAAGGATTTAAATAATATTAAACCTATTGATCTTGCTACGATGGCCTATGGGCAAGGTGTAGCAGTTAGCCAAGTGCAGTATATCGCAGCCTTCAATGCAGTAGCTAATGGAGGTACATGGATAAGACCCCATGTTATGAAGGAAATATCACATATGGTGGAAGATAAAAAAGTTGTGGACAAAAAATATGATAGTCTTGGCGAAAAGGTTATAACCAGCAAAGAAAAAGCAGCTGAATTAAGAATGTATTTGGAAAGGGTTGTTAAAGAAGGAACTGGAAAGGGGACCTATATGGAGGGGTACCACATAGCTGGGAAGACAGGAACTGCAAATAAGGTTAACAGTACCGCAGGGGGTTACGATTCTGGTAAGTATGTAACATCTTTCGCAGGTATGGCACCTGCTAATAATCCAAAGGTAACCTTGATAGTTACGATAGAAGAACCGAACCCAGAAAAATATTATGCTGCCCAGACAGCAGTACCGGCAGCGCGTAAGCTATTTTCAGGGTTGTTTAAAATACTTAACATGTCTACGGATAATGGGAGTGATACAAATTGATATTTGCATAACACTAAGACTATTTTAATTAGGCGTCATAATATTTTTAAGCTGATTAATTTTATATTTAAAGGTGGAAGCATGACACTTCATGCAGTAAATAATGTAACATCCTTTAATAAAGAGTAGATTTCATCCCATATTTAGGGATGAAATCTACTCTTTGTTTTTTGAATAGTCTCGAATATTAATTAAACGGTGGTAATAGGAGAATTCCACTCGCTTTAATATATATATATATTATAAACTAGTTTTTATATATAAATACTAACAAAACACGTACTTACAATAAATCGGTGCTTTGTTAGTAATTTTCCAAAAAAAATAGCAATTTGTGTACAAATACCGTTTATTTTATCTAAATTATGGTATAATATAAAATGATTAGAAATTAAGTGTGGATAAAAAATAAACAAGAAACTTGTATTTTGTATGTTTCCTGGATGCTTAAGAAGGAAGGAAAAGAAAGATGATAATGCTTCAGAAAATATATAAACTTTGTGAATGCTTTGAAAAGCAAGATAAAAAAACGAGTATTATGAAACTAACAAATAAGGGTTACAGTGAGAGTACTGCAACAACATATTATAACATTTGGAGAAGGCATTACATGGATTCAACTAGTAAAGACTTGATGCTTTCAGGTATATATATAGAAACTCACAGAGTAAGAAAACTTTTAGAAGAGTGCACCTTTAATGAACGTCAAAGGTATCTCGAAGCTTTAAGTAAAGAGCAACTTGTTAGAATAGCACAGGCAGTACTCAAATAAAATTACAAAACAAAATTTGTTAAGTGAAAATAATTTGGAATGTTTTATCAGTAGATAATATGGTACAATTGTGATAAGGAAAAACGTAAATTATATAACTAATTTAGTGATATAATTAAAAAACTGAAGTTGAGGCACCCATAAATAAGGGCTTTTATGCTGATAAAACGGCTAGATGGTTTTTTAATTTATTTATATGGGTGTTTTTTTAATTAAAATTAAATAGTGGGTAATAATTTAATAAACTAAAGGGAGGGTTATTTACATGGATGTAGAAAAATTAACGGTAAAGGTTCAACAATCATTAAATGAGGCTCAATTATTAGCTGTAAAAAACAATCACCAACAGGTAGATACGGTGCATTTATTTGCAGCACTTATAGCTCAAGAGGACGGGCTCATTCCTAATATATTTAGCAAAATGGGAGTGAATATAACAAGGCTTAATGAGGATATTAAAAAATCTCTAGATAGTATGCCAAAAGTTACTGGAAGTGGTGCAGACAGTGGCTCTGTTTATGCTACGAGGAGATTTGAGGAAGTTTTTGCACGGGCAGAAGATGAAGCTAAAAAGTTTAAAGATTCGTTTATAAGTGTAGAACATGTAATGATTGGTATTATGGATGTAAATGTTAAAGACATTAAAGATATTTTAAAGAAATTTAATATAACTAAAGAAGATTTTTTAAATGTGTTATCGACAGTTAGGGGAAATCAGAGAGTGGAAAATCCTGATCCAGAGGGCACTTATGAGGCATTAGTGAAATATGGTTCAAATCTTGTGGAACAAGCTAAAAAGCATAAATTAGATCCAGTGATAGGAAGAGATGAGGAAATAAGAAGAGTTATAAGAATACTTTCTAGAAGAACTAAAAATAATCCTGTACTTATAGGAGAACCTGGAGTAGGTAAAACTGCTATAGTGGAAGGGCTAGCCCAAAGAATTGTAAAGGGAGACGTACCGGAAGGGCTTAAAAATAAAATAATATTTTCTTTAGATATGGGAGCACTTATTGCTGGGGCAAAATTTAAAGGTGAGTTTGAAGAAAGACTTAAAGCAGTGCTTAAAGAAGTAGAAAATAGTGAAGGAAAAATAATCTTATTTATAGATGAAATTCATAATATAGTTGGAGCCGGTAAATCAGAGGGTTCTATGGATGCTGGAAACATGATAAAACCATTACTAGCCAGGGGTAGTCTTCATTGCATTGGAGCAACTACTTTTGATGAATACAAAAAATACTTAGAAAAGGATAAAGCCTTAGAGCGAAGGTTCCAACCAGTAACTGTTGAAGAACCTACAGTTGAAGATTCTGTGTCAATACTTAGAGGTCTTAAAGAAAAGTTTGAAATATACCATGGCATAAGAATTCATGATTCAGCTATTGTTGCAGCAGCAAAACTTTCTGATAGATATATAACGGCAAGATTTCTCCCAGATAAGGCAATAGATCTTATAGATGAGGCTTGTGCAATGATAAGAACTGATATAGATAGTATGCCTACAGATATGGACATGACTAGACGTAAGATATTTCAGTTAGAAATTGAAAAGAAAGCACTATCCAAAGAAAAAGATGAGGCTTCAAAAAAAAGGCTCATAATACTTGAGAAAGAGCTAAGTAATTTAAAAGATAAAGATAATGAAATGACATCAAAGTATGAAAAAGAAAAATCTAAGATAGTTGAAATTAGAAATTTGAAAGCAGAGCTCGATGCTTCAAGGGGGGACATAGAAAAATCAGAAAGAGAATATGACTTAAATAGAGTGGCAGAGCTTAAATATGGAGTAATTCCAAAGCTTGAAACTCAGATAAAAGAAAAAGAAAAAGAAATTCATAAAAATAATGAAACCGCTATGCTTAAAGAAGAGGTAACCGAAAAAGAAATTTCACAGATAGTATCAAAGTGGACTGGTATACCTGTAACAAATCTCCAAGAAAGCGAGAGAGAAAAGCTCCTAAGACTTGAAGATGAATTATCTGAGCGGGTAATTGGTCAAAAAGAAGCGGTGACTGCGGTATCAAATGCGGTCATTCGCGCAAGAGCAGGAATGAAGGATCCAAGAAGACCTATTGGTTCATTCATATTCCTTGGACCTACTGGTGTCGGAAAAACGCAGCTTGCTAAAACGTTAGCTAAAATCTTATTTGAGAGTAGTGAAAATATAATAAGAATAGACATGTCAGAGTATATGGAGAAATATTCTGTGTCAAGGCTTATAGGAGCACCACCAGGCTATATAGGTTATGAAGAGGGCGGTCAGCTTACGGAAGCTGTGAGGCGAAAACCTTATAGCGTAGTATTATTTGATGAAATAGAAAAAGCTCACGAGGATGTATTTAATATATTTCTTCAGATATTAGACGATGGAAGGCTAACAGATAATCAGGGCAAGATCGTAAATTTTAAAAACTGCATAATAATTATGACATCAAATATAGGTAGCAACTACCTCTTGGAAAACAAAGAAAGTGGAGGTATAGAGCAGCATATCCGTAACAGGGTTATGAGTGAACTAAAATCCAAATTCAAACCGGAATTTCTAAATAGATTAGATGATATTATATTATTTAAACCTTTAGAAACAAAAGAAATAGAAGGAATAGTAGATATATTCCTTGCAGATATCCAAAATAGGCTTAAAGATAAAAATATATTAATGAAAGTAACGGGTGTTGCTAAACAACTTATGGCAGAAGAGGGGTATGATCCTATCTACGGTGCACGTCCTCTAAAAAGATATATTGAAAACGTCCTAGAAACATCAATTGCAAAGAAAATTATTAGGGGAGATATAAGTGATGGTTCTATCATCGGTGTAGATGCAAAAGATAATCAAATTGTAATAGAAAAGATTAAATAGAGTGTGCTTTAGGTTCTCTCAGACAATATAAAATGTTTCTTATAGAGTAGACAATGATATGCTCCCCTTAAAGTAGATAGATTAAAAAACAAAAATCTGTCCACTTTGGGGGGAGCATTTTTGTGTCTAGAAGAACTAAATATATAACTACTGTTTGTTACTTATCTAGGCCTAGTATATTAATCAAAAATTTGATATAATAAATATAATTGCTATAAAGGATGTGAAAGTTTTGGAACTAAAGGATAAAGATAAGGATATTATAAAAGAAGTTTTAATTAAAAAAATAAAACCATTTCTTATATATATATTTGGATCATATGCAAAAGGAACTTCACACGCGAATAGTGATATCGACATAGCATTTTTAGGTGATGGAGCTTTTAGTGAATATGAAATATTTATGATTTCACAAGAGCTTGCAGGTTTACTTAATAGAGAAATTGATCTTGTAGATTTAAAAAAATCATCTACAGTATTTAAATCACAAGTAGTAGGAACAGGCAAAACAATTTATTGTAATAATGATACGAGAAGAATGTATTTTGAAATGTATACATTTAAGGAATATGCTTTATTAAATGAAGAAAGAGCAGTTATATTAGAAAACATAAAGAAGAGAGGCAATGTATATGGGGAATGATATAATTTACAATAAGGTTGAAATTATTGAAAGATGCTTAAAAAGAATTAATGAAGTATATGATAATAATACTGAAAATTTAAAGGAATATACAAAACAAGATTCTATAATATTAAATATACAAAGGATTTGTGAAGCATGTATAGATTTAGCAATGCATATAGTTTCGGAAAAAAAACTAGGAATACCACAGAATAGTAGAGATGCTTTTGAGGTTTTATGTAGCAATGGTATGATTAATACTGACTTAATGAATAAGTTAAAATCTATGGTTGGATTTAGAAATATTGCAGTTCATAATTATCAAGCTATTAATTTAAAAATTGTACAAGATATTATAGAAAAACATCTAGGAGATATTAGGGAATTCCCACGAATTATTATGCAAAAAATAAAATAATAATTGATAGGCATATATTGTTTATATGTTCTTGTAGTAAAACATATGAGTAAAAGGTTAGAACAGCGCTTTGTGTAGGATGTATTTAAATAGAAAGTATAACCAGAAAAATTCAAGAGGAAAAAGGTAACAACAATGATTAAATTCATTGTTGTTACCTTTTTTCATTAATAGGTAAGTGTTGAAAACTTATTTCATAATGAAAATTCGCTTTTTAGGTAGAAATTTGAAAAAAAACATTGACATTGGTATGAAAAAATGTAAATATGTAAATGTGTAAGCGTAAAGTGTAAAAGTTGACAAAATAAACATGGTGAGGATAAAAATGTCGAAAAAGGTAAGCATTTATAAACATGAATATTTTATAAAAATAAAATTATGAAAAGAAAATATTATATTCCTATACCGTTGATAAAAGACATGTGAAGGAGGTGGTTATATGCTGGTATAAGTTAGTTATTGATGCTGTAACTAATCAAAAAAATTATGGTAGGGGGATCATTATGAAAGGAACTAAAATTATTTCATGTATAACTGTGGCAGCACTGATGGCCATAGCTGTAGGGATGACAACAAATGTGGAAGCTAAAACGATTAAAGAAATTAAGCCAGTAACTGAAATGGCTCACAAGAATGTAATTACATATTTCCCTAATTGGGCAATGTACAACTCTGCTCATCAATCAATGGAACCGAAGGATATACCATGGACAAAAGTTAATATAATTAATCATTCATTTTTTTCAGTAAATAACGATTTCAAAATCACTTCAATAGATACTTATGCGGACTATGAGAAGACAATGGAGCATTCAGGAGGGTGGGATTCTCCACTAAAAGGATGTTTAGGAGAGTATAAGTATTATAAAAGCATATATCCAGATAAGAAGATACTTATTTCTGTTGGTGGTTGGACACGAGGAGAAAATTTTCATGCAATGGCTATGACGGCAGAAACTAGAAAAGTATTTACAAATAGTGTTGTTGAATTTTTAAAGCAGTATCCATTTATAGATGGTATCGATATAGATTGGGAATATCCAGGTGTAGATAGAAAGGCAGACCCAAATGATCAATATGATAGAGGATGTCCAGGTGGTCCAGAGGATAAAGTCAACTATACATTACTATTGAAAGATATAAGGGATGCATACAATGCAAATGGATTATCAGGTAAAATGTTAACTGTAGCAGCTGGAGCAGGCTATGATAAGATGGCATTAGTAGAACCATCTAAATATGAACAATATCTTGATTACATGAATGTTATGACTTATGACATTCATGGTGCATGGGAACTAACTACGAATCATCAGGCAGCATTATATGCTAACCCTGAGGATCCATCAGGTACAACCCCAACAGATTTGAAGAATAAATATAATTCAGATTATGCAATGAAGGCTTATAGAGATATTTATAAAATTTCTCCATCAAAGCTTAATATGGGATCACCATTATATTCAAGAGGTTGGAAAGGTGTTAAGCCAGGACCAAACGGAGATGGGTTATATCAAAGCGCAACCGGAGCTTCTTCGGGATCCTTGGATAATCCATCCTCACCAGGTGGACAAGAACCATGGTTTATATTAAAGCAACTAGAAACTACCCCAGGTTGGAATAAATACTATGATACTAAAGCAAATGCAGTATATTTATATAATGCATCAAAGGGTGAATTTTTAACTTATGAAGATGAAAAGACATTAAGTGATAGATGTGATTATGTAAATGCCAATGGCTATGGTGGAGTATTTATTTGGGATGCTTCTGATGATGATTTATCAAAAGGATCTCCAATGACAACCATAGCATGGAATAAAATGGGTACCCCTGTAGTAAATAAACTACAAGCAGCAACTTTAACAGCAGGAGCGGTAAGCAATGGAGCATATAAACTAACAGCAATAGTCCCAGCTAATAATACAGCAACTTCATATACTATAATGGAAGGTGCGAAGACGATAACAACAGGCACATTAGTAGCAGGACAAACTACAACACAAACAATAGTATATGATAGTACAGGTAAGGAACCAGGAACATATGATTACACAGTAGAACTTTCTGATGGAACCAAAACCATTACATCAAATCGAGTAAGTGTAATAGTGCTACCACCAGTAGTAAATAAACTACAAGCAGCAACTTTAACAGCAGGAGCGGTAAGCAATGGAGCATATAAACTAACAGCAACAGTCCCAGCTAATAATACCGCAACTTCATATACTATAATGGAAAATGCGAAAACGATAACAACAGGCACATTAGTAGCAGGAAAAACTACAACACAAACAATAGTATATGATAGTACAGGTAAAACGCCAGGTACTTATGAATATACAGTAGTAGTAAGCGATGGAATATTACCGCTTATATCTAATAAAGTATCAGTAACCGTTCCAAAAGTAGTGGGCACATTGCCAGCTAAACCAAGCTTAACTCAAGATAACTGGGACGGTGGTTCGGAGTATAAAATAATTATGAACATGTGGTGGGGAGAAAATGGTACTTCTTGGAGGCTATATGAGAATGGAGTACTAATTTCAACTAAACCATTAGTAGTAAGTGGATTAAATGCCCAAACGGATTCCGTATCATTTAAAGGGAAAGCAAGAGGAACCTATGTGTATAAGGCAGAACTTGTTAATGATGCAGGTATTACAGTATCTGATGAATTCAACTATACTGTAAGATAGTAAATAGGCAATCTAGTTTATTCACTAAAAATAGCAAAATATTATAGGGACTGTCCTAAAAACAATAGAAAAGGCAGTCCCTTTTTCTATTAGTAAGCGGGTCGATTTGAATCCACCAAGGCAACTAGTTACAAATATGTTAGGAGGATTATTAATGAAAGGAACTAAAATTATTTCATGTATAACTATGGCAGCACTAATGCTAATCGTAGCTGTAGGGATAACATCAAATGTAGAGGCTAAAACGATTAAAGAAATATCAAATAAAATATCAGCAATAGTGCCCGTAGCAAAACCAATCTCTGGTGAAAAATTACTTGTAGGGTATTGGCATAACTTTGATAATGGAACAGGAATTATTAAACTTAGAGATGTTTCAACTAAATGGGATATTTTAAATATATCTTTTGGTGAAACAAGTGCAGATCGGGCTGTAGTTGAATTTTCGCCTTGCTATGGCACAGAGTCAGAATTTAAGTCTGACATCGCATATCTGCAAAGTAAGGGAAAGAAAGTTGTACTTTCAATAGGTGGACAAAATGGTGTAGTATTATTACCTGATGCTACTGCAAAACAAAAATTTATTAATTCTGTGGAAGCTGTAATAGATAAATATGGTTTTGATGGAGTTGATGTTGATCTAGAATCAGGCATTTCGATGAATGGCGGAGATACTGATTTTAAAAATCCAAGCACACCACAAATTGTAAATCTTATTGCGGGATTAAGAACTATTTCGGATCACTATGGTCCCGATTTCATATTAAGTATGGCGCCTGAAACTGCATACGTTCAAGGTGGATATACTTATTATGGAAACATTTGGGGTGCTTACTTACCAATTATTTATGGTGTAAAAGATAAATTAACTTATATCCATGTGCAACATTACAATGCTGGCAGTGGAGCTGGAATGGATGGTGTAACTTACAATCAAGGTACAGCTGATTATGAAGTGGCTATGGCAGATATGTTACTTTATGGATTTCCAATAGCAGGAAATCCTAACAATAGATTTCCTGCATTAAGAGAAGATCAAGTGATGATAGGATTACCATCATGTCCTTCAGCAGCTCCAAGCGGTGGTTATATAAATCCTACAGAAATGAAAAAGGCATTAGATTATATAACAAAAGGAATTCCTTTTGGAGGTAAATATACGATTTCAAACGCAAAAGGTTATCCAGGATTTCGAGGTTTAATGACTTGGTCAGTTAATTGGGATGCTAAAAGTAATTATGAGTTTTCAACTAATTATCGCGCATATTTTGATGAAATAGTCAATCCAGTTTATTCCTTAAAGGAAGCAGTTATTTCATCAAGTGCAGTAGCTGATGGTAGCTTTACATTGACGGCTAAAGTGCCAGGATATAATACAGCTAGTACATATAAATTTATAGATAAGACAGGAGTAATTGCAACTGGTATAATAACGCCTCAAACCTCAGAAGTAACATTAACTCAGCAAGTTGTTAACAAAAAACCAGGAACATATGATTACACAGTAGAACTTTCTGATGGAACCAAAACCATTACATCAAATCAAGTAAGTGTAATAGTGTTACCACCAGTAGTAAATAAACTACAAGCAGCAACTTTAACAGCAGGAGTGGTAAGCAATGGAGCATATAAACTAACAGCAACAGTACCAGCTAATAATACCGCAACTTCATATACTATAATGGAAAATGCGAAGACGATAACAACGGGCACATTAGTAGCAGGAAAAACTACAACACAAACAATAGCATATGATAGTATAGATAAAACGCCAGGTACTTATGAATATACAGTAGTAGTAAGCGATGGAATATTACCGCTTATATCTAATAAAGTATCAGTAACCGTTCCAAAAGTAGTGGGCACATTGCCAGCTAAACCAAGCTTAACTCAAGATAACTGGGACGGTGGTTCGGAGTATAAAATAATTATGAACATGTGGTGGGGAGAAAATGGTACTTCTTGGAGGCTATATGAGAATGGAGTACTAATTTCAACTAAACCATTAGTAGTAAGTGGATTAAATGCCCAAACGGATTCCGTATCATTTAAAGGGAAAGCAAGAGGAACCTATGTGTATAAGGCAGAACTTGTTAATGATGCAGGTATTACAGTATCTGATGAATTCAACTATACTGTAAGATAGTAAATAGGCAATCTAGTTTATTCACTAAATATAGCAAAATTATTATAGGACTGTCCTAAAAACAATAGAAAAGGCAGTCCCTTTTTCTATTAGCAAATATAATACATAAATAAACTCGTTGTGATTTAAAAATGTTGATACTATATATGGTTTAATGTTAAAATAAAGTCAAAAATACTGTTAGGTGGTAATATTATGAATGACATAGGCGGTATAGAAAGATTAAGAAATATATATTCAGAACTTAAAGGAACGGAAAAAAGAGTTGGAGAATACATACTTAAAAATCCAAAGGATATTATTCATTCATCTATAACTGAGCTAGCTGAAAATTGTAAATGTGGGGAAGCTACGGTATTTAGACTTAGTAAAAAATTGGGGTTTAAAGGATATCAGGATTTAAAGATAAGTATTGCTAGTGAAATTGTAAAACCTATTGTGAATATACATGAGGAAATAAAAGAGAATGATGATACCTTGGTTTTAATGCAAAAGATATTTAATTCCACAATAAGTTCGCTTAATGAAACTTTAAGAATAAACGACGATAAGGAATTAGATAAAGCTATAGGATATATTCATAATGCAAAAAGAATAGCTTTCTTTGGTATGGGTGGTTCTGCGGCAATAGCTCTTGATGCATATCATAAGTTTATGAGAACAGGGAAGTACTGTATATTTCATGATGATTCCCATTTTCAAGCTATGGTAAGCTCCATGTATGATGAAAATGACTGTATAATAGCTATTTCAAATACCGGAAGTAATATAGAATTAGTAGAAAATTTGAGAATTGCAAAGGAAAAAGGAGTGAAAATTATATCTATAACTTCAAATTATAAATCTCCCATATTGAAGGTATCAGATGTGGTTCTCGTATCTTATGGTAAAGAAAATCTATCAAGAAGTGAGGCTATGGAGTCAAGGATTAGTGCATTATCACTTATAGATTGTATGTTTGTTGGTACTTGTCTAAAGGATAAAGATAATTATTATAAGGTTTTAGGGCAGATAAGGGAAGCTATAGCAAACAAGAGATATTAAATCATCTTCTGCTAAGCTCAATATTAATGACTTCAGAAGGAGGTTTACACTCCCACTGAAGTTTTATTTTTATTATAACACGGAACTCCCTTATAGGAGTAGGAGACTTTCCTTCGGGAATATAATTAAAATAATTTTCATACACTCAATAGGAGTGTATTTTTTTGCGTAATAATGAAAAATATTTTCAAGGAATGCTTGATTAAACCTTTACATTATAATATAATAATAAAAAAGAGAATAATTTTCATAAAATAGCTATTATACAGTCATTTAAGAAAAAAAGAAAAATTATTTCAAAGGGGGATGTCATGGAATATTTAATTGGACTAGATATTGGAACAAGTAGTACTAAAGCAATTGCATTTAATTTGTTGGGAAACGTAATTTCAAAATGCAATATAGGTTATCCTATTTTAAACCCTAAACCTTCTTGGAGTGAGCAATGTCCTGAGGAGATGTTTGAGGCAGTTATTAATTCCATTAAATGTGTAGTAACTGAAAACACTAACAAAGGAAATAAACTTCTTGGTGTTAGTTTCAGCGCTGCTATGCACGGTATAATTGCTGTAAATGAAAATGGAGATAAATTAACTGATTGTATTATTTGGGCAGATACCAGAAGTACAGAATATTCGCAGAGTATAAAAAATAGCAAAATAGGTCATGAAATTTATATGAAAACGGGCACCCCTATTCATCCAATGTCACCACTTTGTAAACTGGCATGGATGAAAGATAATATGAAGGAAGTATTTAAAAATACAAGTAAATTTATTTCAATTAAAGAGTATGTTTTCTTTAAACTATTTCATAAGTATGTTGTGGATTATTCAATTGCATCTGCTACAGGTTTGTTTGATATTTATGAACTCCAATGGAATAAAAATTCATTAGAAGTTGCAGGTATAAGCAAGGAAAAGTTATCTACACCGGTATCCCCAATGCAAGTATTTAAAGGTATGGATAAAAAATATGCAGATTTAATGGGAATTGACAGAGAAACAGCCTTTGTAATTGGGGGAAGCGATGGGTGCCTTGCTAACCTTGGCGCTAATGCTGTAAAACCTGGAGATGCCGCAGTTACAATCGGAACTAGTGGAGCTATAAGAATAATAACAGATAAACCAAAAAATGATGAGAGTGAAAGGATTTTTAGTTATATCCTTACTGAAGACCATTTTGTTCTTGGAGGTCCTGTTAATAATGGAGGAATTATTTTTAGATGGTTCAGGGATAATTTTTCGCATTTAGAACTTACGCAAGCTAAGGAGTTAGGTGTTGATACTTATGAATTATTAACAAAGGAAGCATCTAAGGTACCGGCAGGAGCAAATGGTTTGATATTTTTGCCTTATCTTCTTGGAGAGAGAGCGCCGCATTGGGATGCAAACTCAAAGGGTGTTTTCTTTGGGATAAACATTACACATAAAAGGGAACACTTCCTAAGAGCACTTCTGGAAGGTGTGATATTTGGTGTTTATAGTGTGGGAAAAGCTTTAGAGGAGACAACTGGTAATATTGATACAATTTATGCTACTGGAGGCTTTGTTAGATCTGAGCTTTGGGTTCAAATGTTAGCAGATGTATTTAATAAAAAAGTAGTAATAGCAGAAAGCTATGAAAGTTCCTGTTTGGGAGCGGTAGTACTTGGTATGAAGGCAATAGGACTTATAAATAATATAGAAGAGGTAGAAAAGCTAGTCCCTATTTCTCAAATATTTAAACCAAATATAAAAAATCATGAAGTTTACATGAAAACTTTCGAAATATATGAAAGATTGTACGTAAAATTAAAAGACGAGTTTGTAAGTATTGGTTTATTACAAAAATAAGAGGGGGATTTTATTATGCCATTATTAATTGTTGCTTTAGGAGTTGTGTTATTATTAGTTCTTATGATAGCTTTTAAATTAAATGGTTTCTTGTCATTAATTATTGTGGCACTATCAGTAGGTATTTTGGAAGGTATGCCATTGCCTGATGTTGTAGCTTCTATTACAAAGGGCGTTGGTGGTACATTAGGTACACTTGCATTAGTACTTGGATTTGGTGCTATGCTTGGTAAGCTCATGGCAGACAGTGGTGGAGCCCAAAGAATAGCCATTACATTAATTGATAAATTTGGGAAAAAGAGAATTCAATTGGCAGTTGTAATGACAGGGTTTATAGTTGGTATGGCTTTATTCTATGAAATAGGTTTTGTACTTTTAATACCACTAGTATTTACAATTGCAGTAGCTGCTGATATCCCACTTTTATATATAGGAGTTCCAATGGCAGCAGCTCTTTCAGCAACTCATGGATTTTTACCACCACATCCAGGTCCTACAGCTATAGCAGCTATTTATAAAGCCGATTTAGGTAAGACATTGCTTTATGGTATTGTGGTTTCTATACCTGCGGTAATTCTTGCAGGCCCTGTACTTACGAAGTTCTTAAAGCATATGGAACATGATATACCAAAAGGATTATTTAACCCTAAGATATTTACGGAAGAAGAAATGCCTAGTTTTGGAGTAAGTGTATTTACGGCTTTAGTGCCAGTAATACTTATGGCAACAAGAGCTGTTGCTACTATTTGTTTACCAAAAACATCACCTATATTAAGTTATACTACATTCTTAGGTGATCCAGTAATAGCATTACTTTTAGCTGTACTTTTGGCTATATTCACTTTTGGACTAAACAGGGGCAAAAAAATGCCTGAAGTGATGAAAACTGTAACTGAATCTATAGCGGCAATAGCTATGATACTATTAATAATAGGTGGAGGCGGAGCCTTCAAACAGGTTTTAGTAGATAGTGGAGTTGCAGATTATGTTGCCCTAATTATGAAAGGATCAAGCATGTCACCACTTTTGCTTGCATGGTTAATTGCAGCAACCTTGAGAATAGCATTAGGATCTGCGACAGTGGCTGGACTTACAGCCGCAGGTATAGTTGGACCATTAATTGTAGCAACAGGTGCTAGTCCAGAACTTATGGTATTAGCTACAGGTGCAGGAAGCTTAATATTTTCACATGTTAACGATCCTGGGTTTTGGATGTTTAAAGAATATTTTAATCTATCAATACCAGAAACATTAAAATCCTGGACAGTATTAGAAACTATAATCTCTGTGGTTGGGTTAGTTATGGTTCTATTACTAAATATGATTGTATAATAAAGTTTTATATAGGAGAAGCTGTTCTTCTCCTTAATAGTTTTAAAAGGAGGAATTTAGTTTATGAATAAACAGCAATTTGGAGTTATAGGCGTTGGTGTAATGGGTAAAAATTTGGCAATAAACGTTGAAAGCAGAGGGTTATCTGTTTCAGTTTATGATCGAAGTAAAATTGCCACTGATGAGTTATTGATAGAGGCGAAAGAAAAAAATATTGTGGGCACATACTCCATAGAAGAGTTCGTGAACTCTATTGAAATTCCGAGAAAAATATTGATTATGATTAAAGCAGGAAAGCCTGTGGATGAGGCAATAGAAGAATTAATACCATATATATCAAAGGGTGACATAGTAATTGATGGCGGAAATTCATTTTTTGTGGACACAATACGTAGAAGCAAAAAACTTGAAGAGTTGGGTTTTAAATTTATAGGGGCAGGAGTTTCAGGAGGAGAAGAAGGAGCTTTAAAAGGCCCAGCAATTATGCCAGGAGGTCAGATTGATGCTTATAAAATAGTAGAACCAATTTTAACAGCTATATCTGCAAAAGTAGATGGAGAATCGTGTTGTACTTACATTGGAGCAAATGGGGCAGGACATTATGTAAAGATGGTTCATAATGGCATAGAGTATGCAGACATGCAGCTTATTTGTGAAGCATATGCACTTTTAAAAGGAGCTATTGGACTTTCTAATGATAAAATTCATGATGTGTTTGCGCAGTGGAATAAAGGTGAGCTGAATAGTTATTTAATGGAGATAACTAGTGAAATATTTGCACAAAAAGATAATGAGTCCGGAAAGCACATGGTTGATATTATTTTAGATAAAGCAAGCCAAAAGGGGACCGGGAAATGGACTAGTCAAAGCGCTCTAGATTTAGCGCTGCCAATACCTACAATAACAGAGGCTGTTTTTGCACGTTGCATTTCGAAAGTAAAAGATGAACGAGTGTTGGCAAGTAATATACTAAAAGGACCAGATGAATTATTTGAAGGAGATATAAATGAATTTATAGAATCCGTAAGAAGAGCGCTTTATACAAGTAAAATATGTTCCTATGCACAGGGATTCGCGCTTATGAAAGCTGCAGCAGTAGAATATGATTGGGACCTTAAATATGGTGAAATTGCTAAAATATTTAGAGGTGGGTGTATTATTCGCGCTCAATTCCTTAACAAAATTAGCGTTGCCTATGAAAATAATGCTAATATTAAAAATCTAATGTTAGATTCTTATTTCAAAAATATTATTAGTAGTTATCAAAAGGATTGGCGATTCGTAGTATCCACAGCTGTAAATTTAGGTGTTCCAGTTCCAGGATTTTCTAGTGCGTTAATGTATTATGACAGTTATAGAAGTGCAAAGCTACCAGCAAATTTACTTCAGGCACAAAGAGATTATTTTGGTGCCCATACCTTTGAGAGAGTGGACAAAGGGGGGACATTCCATCATGAATGGGTAAGAGAAGCTAAGGAAAAATAGTAAATAATAAAACCTGCAGTTTATATTTTAACTGCAGGTTTTTTGTTGTAATACATGTTCGTAATCATCACATTAAAGTTATATACGTGTATAATAGTATATATATATTTTTTTATATTTTAGTAATGTGGGAGTATAAATCTCCTTCTGAAGTCATTAATATTGCAGCACCTCAGGTGATGATTTAATACAAAAGATTACAATATAAAAAGGGGGAATTGGAATGTATTTGATCCCATTGCCACGCAAGATTACAGAGAGGGAAGGGTTATTTTTGATAAGTCACAATACTGCCATTGTGTTAGATGTGGCAATGGATGACAATGATTTGGAAACAGCAAAGCTGTTACAACAGGAAATTAAAAAGGTTATCGCAATTACCCTTCCTATTAAAAAAGTATTACGGAGTGCAGGGAATCTTTATGAAAACTGCATTTGCTTTAAATATGACAATATAGATACAAGAAAAGAAGCTTACATGCTGAGTGTGAGATCAAATAAAATTACAATTACCGCCTGTTCAAGCCGCGGATTCCTGTATGGAGTAGCTACGCTAATTCAGATATGCAAGATATCACGTGCGGAAATTGGATGCACAGATATTGAAGATGAACCATCTTATTCAAACAGAGGATATATGCTTGATGTTAGCCGCGGAAGGGTGCCTACTATGAACAGTTTGAAAGTACTGGTTGATCGGTTGTCCTTGTATAAAATCAATCAACTTCAACTGTATATGGAAAACTGTTTACGACTAGATGGATTTGAGGAAATTTGGTCGCAGACAGATCCTTTTACTCCGGAAGAAATTTTGGAACTAGATTGTTACTGCAATAAAAGAGGCATTGAACTGGTACCTTGCATAGCATCCTTTGGACATTTGTATGATTTACTCCGTTCAGAGAGCTTTGGCAAATACAGAGAAATGAATACCGGTCAGGGTGAGGCATTTACTTGGTATAACCGTATGAGATACCATATCATTAATGTGTCTGACCCCGATAGTTTTGCTCTTATCACAGGCATTCTTGACCAATACATGCCATTGTTTCGCAGTGATAAAATAAATATTTGTTGCGATGAAACATTTGATTTGGGTAAGGGGAAGAGTGCTCCTATGGCAAAGGGAATGGTTTACGGAGAGATGTATCTTTCTTATGTGAATAGGTTAGTGGAATATCTTCAAAGCAAGGGTAAAAAGGTAATGATTTGGGGTGATATTCTGCAGAATCATCACGAACAGATGGGTAAACTTAATTCGCAAGTTACCTGCCTTAACTGGTATTACAATTATGGTGCTAAGGAAGAAGTTGTTAAAATTTTTGCGGACAATGGTTTAAAGCAGTATGTATGTCCTAGTGTATCAGGTTACAGTAGGTTGGTGAATGCATATGACATGAGTTTTACTAATATAAGGGAGATGGCAAAGCTAGGTGATCAGTATCATGCAGTTGGATTTTTGAATACAGACTGGGGGGATTGCGGCCATATTAATATGCCGGCGCTCGCCATTCCCTGCATGATTTATGGTGCAGCACAGGGTTGGAACGTTGATGACGACAGGGATTTTAGTGCTATAGATAAGGCTATTTCACTGGTTGAATATGAAGATCGTGGAAAAAAATTGGTGGGAATGCTACGTGAACTTTCTCGTCAAGATATAATCACTTTTAATGATCTGGCATTTTTCAGGGATTATAAGGTGTACAATCAGACCTACAATGATCGTGGAACTTCGCTATATGAAAAAGCTAAAAATGAAATGATGTTGGTTTCAGAGAATCAGCTTAAGGGCGCAGTTACTAAATGCAGCGAAATCATTAATTGCCTTAAACAAAATGATAGTGGTTCTTATGCAGACCGCCAAGAAGAAATGCTAGAGTATTATCTTGCTGCTCGTGGTGTAGCACTGATGCAGGAATTGACGCTAATCATTAAAGAACGCGAGTACGGTCAGGATGTACATTCGCTGGATACTCCGTATGAACTGGCTAGTAAACTTGAATATTGGCTGATGGACTACTGCATAGAGTGGAGGACTGTCAGCCGCGAGAGTGAATTGTATCGAATAAAAGAATTTGTTTGGCAAATCTGTTCAATTCTCAGGAAATATGATTCAAAGTTACACAGTTGATACCAGCTGCAAAGAGAGAAATAATTCTTAAAAAATTTAATTATAAAAGCTGTGAAATTAAATTCACAGCTTTTATAATTAAATCATCTTCTACAAGTTGTCATTAAAACTATAAGAATTGTTTTTTATTATTATATAAGGACTTATAACCTAAGTTGAGGGATAAAAAAACTGTTATACAAACAGAAGTACAGACTGCAATCATAATGGCTATTTGGTACATAATTGCTGTGGTAGGTAATGTACCTGATAACATTTGTCCTGTCATCATTCCTGGTAAAAAAATTATTCCCATTCCTAGCATGGAATTCATCGTAGGAATTAAGGCGGTTTCTAAAGCATTATTAGCAAAGGGCTTTAAAATATCTTTAGGTTCTACTCCTAAATTGAGTAAAGTATTAATTTTATTTTTTTCTTTGCTGATATCATCCATAAAGGTTTTTATTGCAATGTTTACTCCCGTCATAGAGTTGCCAATAATCATACCAGCTAAAGGTATAGTGTATTGAGGATTGAATATGGATTTACCAACAACTACAGTTACAAAAAAGACTAGAATAAAAAGTCCCGAAAATGTTAAAGAAGCTCCTATTGCAATTTTGAAATTGTGATTTAAGTCTTTTTTACTTTTAATTACTCTATGAATAGAAAATACTATCATAATTATCAAAAAAATTATAGTAAATATAGGCTTTGGATTACTAAAGACATATTGAAGTATGTAACCCACAATCACAAGTTGAACTGTCATTCTTAAACTTGCAACTAAAAGAAGTTTTGTTTGATTAACCTTTGATTTTTTCATAATTATGAGCACTATAATTAGAAGTAAATAAATAAGTGAAAACTGGAAGATACTTAGCTGTACTGCTCCTTTCATATTTATGCCTCCTTAACTATTTCAATTTTATTTTCACAAAACTCATCAACAATAGTTTTATTGTGGCTTACAATTACAATTTCAATATTTTTAGTTTTGCAGAAATTTATTATATTTTCCATTACTTTATGGCTGGTCGTCTCATCTAAAGCAGAGGTTGGCTCGTCGAGTAATATAACCTCAGGGCATAATGATAAAAAAATTGATATATAAACTCTTTGTCGTTCTCCACCAGAAAGGGTAGATGTATTTTGGTCAAGTGGAACATTTACACAGCAAAGCTCGGTTATGTAGGCAATATAGTCTAAGCTAGGCATAGTTTTTTGTCTTAGTGAATAAAAGGTTTTAAAATTGTCTATTATGCTCTCATCAAAAAGAAAAACATCCTGAGAAACTAGGCTTACCTCACGTCTTAGAGTAATAGGGTCATATGCGCCAATGGGGGTACCTTTATATAATAATTCACCAGATGTTGGATTTATAGATTGGTTTAATAGTTTGAAAAAAGTGCTTTTACCACATCCACTCTCCCCAACAATAAAATTAATCATGCCCTTTTGAACTTTTACATCATTATAAGTTAAATTGGATTTGTAAATAAGATTGCTTGCTTGAAATAATAGTTTATTCATTTAAAATAACCTCCCTTACTGCGGTATCTTCAATTAGTATTATAATAAATAGCAAAAAATAAAAAAATAATATCCAAAATAGATATACAAATTAGATAACGAGTTTATCAATTAAGAATATCATTGGATAAAGTTAAATGCAACAATATATAAAATGACCTTCTGATACTTCTACCAACTGACTTTTTTCTTCTAAATGATCATCTATAATCGGGTTATACTTGATACGGTTTCTATTTTCTGCACAATCTGGATCAGGGACAAGTATTGATGAAAACAATGCCTTAGTATAAGGATGAATTGGATTGCGATATAATTCGCAAGTTTCAGCGAGTTCAACAATTTTTCCATGATACATAACACCTACTCGGTTGCAGACATACCTTACCATTGCTAAGTCATGTGAAATAAATAAACATGTCATACCATTTTCTCTTTGAAGCTTTTTAAATAAATTGATAATTTGAGCTTGAATTGAAACATCTAAAGATGCAATCGGTTCATCAGCAATGATGAATTCGGGATCAAGACTAAGTGCTCGTGCAATTCCTACACGTTGCCTCTGTCCACCTGAGCATTCAAATGGATAATAGTCCTTATAGATTTTATCAAGGCCTACTAAATTCATAAGCTTATAAACTTTCTCCATGCGCTCTTCTTTCTTCCTATACATTTTTTGGATTATAAGAGGCTCCTCAATAATTTCTTTTATAGTCATTCGTGAATTTAGAGATGATGTTGAATCTTGAAATATAATTTGCATATTTCTATTTATAAGTCTTTTTTGAGCTCTGTAAATCTTAGGATCTGAAATAAGATTTCCTCTATAATAGATTTCTCCCTCTGTTGGCTTATGAATATTAATAATGCTTCTGCCAGTAGTTGATTTGCCTGAGCCAGATTCACCCACCAAGCCAAATATTTCTCCTTTATAAATCCCAAAAGATATATCATCAACTGCTTTAATCAAAGTATTTCTATCTAATTTGAAATATTGCTTTAAATTTCTAACTTCTAATATTTTTTCGTTTTTCATTTCATATCACTCCACATTTCTCAAATTTAATGGGGGATTTATTTTTGGGGCATCTTTGTGTAAAAGCCAAGTTGCAGCACTATGTGTATCACTGATTTTAAACATTGGTGGTTCAGCTAGATAATCCATCTTCAAAGCATATTTGTTTCTCACCGAAAAAGCATCACCCTTTGGCGGGTCCAATAAATTAGGGGGCATTCCTGGTATGAAATTCAAAAATTCCTCATCAGAATGAATTTTAGGTAAAGAAGACATTAATCCCCAAGTATAGGGATGCCTTGGATCGTAAAAGATATCTTTAGCTGTACCAATCTCGACAATTTTACCTGCATACATAATTGCAATTCTTTGGGCAATATTTGCAACAACACCTAAATCATGCGTGATAAATATGATTGATATCCCAGTTTTTACTTGTAACTCTTGAATAAGCTCTAATATTTGTGCTTGGATAGTCACATCTAAAGCAGTGGTTGGTTCATCAGCAATTAATACTTCAGGGCTACAGGCCAGTGCTATTGCAATAACACTTCGTTGTATCATTCCTCCAGAGAAATGATACGGATACTGATTAAATCTTTTTTCTGCATGATCTATCCCAACAAGTTCCATCAATTCTATGCTTTTCACTTTTGCTTCCCTTTTGCTAATTTTTTGATGAATCAGTACCGCTTCCATGATCTGTTTGCCAATAGACATAGTGGGATTTAAAGAAGTCGTAGAATTTTGAAATACCATAGATATGTCCTTGCCTCTCACCTTATTCATAGATTTTTCCGATAAATTTGTTATGTTCTCCCCATTAAGAATAACTTCTCCACTTTTTATACAGCCATTTTCGGGAAGTATGCGTAAAATGCTTTTACATAATACTGTTTTTCCAGATCCTGATTCTCCAAGTATCGCTAAAACTTCTCCTTTTTTCAGAGAAAAAGAAACATCTCTAACCACCTTCACTTCACCCGCTTTAGTTGAAAAGCTTACGACTAAATTATTTACTTCTAACAAATTGTCCATATTCGCTCCTAGTCATTAAAAACCACAAAGGAACATTATGGCACCATTGTGTTTCTCTTTATTTTTTTTAATTTCCTACTGAATTGTCCACTCTGTAATATTCCAGAATATTCCGACGCCGTGGTGACCTAATACTGTTTCTGGGGTAACCCCTTTTATATTAGGCTTTGAAACATATAATGCATCGATGTATGTTATAAATGTATATGGCATATCTTTAGCTAATTCGATTTGGAATTCTTTGTAATATTTTGATCTCTCAGCTTCGACATCAGTTTCTCTTGCTTTCTGTAATAACGCATCAACTTTGGCATTTGAATAGCTGTTAAAATTACTACCTTTACCTGTTACAAACACTTTATAAGTGTGATCGTCCGGATCAAATGGACTTCCCCACCCAATCAGGAATGCGTCTTGATTCTCCCAATCGATTTTTGCCTGCATCACAACCTTCATATCAACCCCAATTGCTTTAAACTGTTGTGCACAGACGTTTGCCATATCAACTCTAACCTGGTCTCCTTCATTGCAGTTGACAGTAAATGATATTTTCTTATTGTTCTTTTCATATATTTTGTCCTTGCCAAGCTTCCAGCCCGCCTTTTCAAGCTCTTGCTTCGCTTTTTTAGGATTATAATCAAATTTTTTCATATCAGGGTTGTTATATTCTCCGGCCTGAAGTGGTGAATATGCTACTTTCCCCTGTCCTAATAGAACACTGTCCAAAATAGCTAATCGATCAATAGCATAACTTAAGGCATTAGGTAATTCTGGATTTAACTTAAATAAGGGACTATTAAAATTATACATAATTCCTCTGTAGTCTGATGTTTTCATATCATAGATAACAAGCTCCTTATTATTTTGAAATTGACCAGCATCATGTGGTGTAACCTGCGCTAAATCCAATTCTCCTGATTTTAATTGCAGGGCTCTTGCCTTTGTATCCTCTATAATTTTAAAGACTACTTTATCAATTTGTGGTTCTTTTACATAGAAATCTTTATTTTTTACAAGAGTAATGCTTTGTCCTTTATCCCAGCTCTCCATTTTAAATGGACCAGTTCCGATTGGAAATTGATTAAATTTATCTGTTGCAATATCTTTTCCTTCTAAGAGGTGCTTAGGTAAAATACCAATCGTCAAATAATCCAGCATTGCGATATTTGGTGCCTTTAAAGTTATTTTTAACGTAGTCTTGTCTACCACTTTAATCTTGGTAATATCTTCATAGTTGGAGGCTATTTCTGAAGCATTTTTAGGATTTATAATTGTATCTAAAGTAAACTTCACATCCTCTGCCGAAAAAGGTTCATTGTCATGCCATTTTACATCATTTCTTAATGTAAAAGTATATGTTTTTGCAGCTTTATCATATTTCCAACTTTTTGCAAGTCCTGGAACAATCTTGTTGTTTTTGTCATGAGTCGTAAGGCCACTAAAAATCAGGGAATTAATTTCTCCATGTTCATATAATGCGGGATTGATACTTGAATAATCCCCACTTCCATAAACTAAAACCTTTTCATTCGATGTTGCTTTCTTATCAGCATCACTATCACCACCACAGCCTACTAATAAAGCCATGCTCATAATCAGCGCCACTCCTAAAATCATTCGTTTTTTTAATTGCATAATTTTTCTCCTTAATATTTATTATTTTATAAATTTATAAATTACTAAATTCTTTATTGTTTTTCTTCCTCACATAGTTTCCTATATTTGTTATGCAAACCAATGTAACCACTAAAAATATACCAGGAATCAAGATAATCCACCAGTAATTTGATAACAATGCTTTTTCCGAAAGGGAGAGCATACTACCCCATGAAATAATTTCAAGTGGAAGACCAATCCCTAAAAAGCTCAAAGTTGATTCTATTGAAATGGCGCTTCCGATATTAATAACCACCATAAACATTATTGATGAAATGAAATTTGGTAGCAGATGCCTTTTTAAAATATAAAAGAATTTACCTCCAGCACATTTTGCTGCTAAAATGTATTCACTATTTCTAATTTGCCTTACTTCACTTCGTACAATTTTAGAAATGTTCATCCAACTAGTTAGCCCAATTACAATGGAGAGAGATACTGGATTTGCTTCTCCTATCATTGCTTGAATGAAAATTATGGTCAAAATTGATGGTATACTAAGTGCGATTTCGGTAAATCTCATCATTATATCATCTAATAATTCAGATGCAACACCACTGAGGCTTCCATATACAATTGCGATTGTAGTTGATATGATCGTAGCTAATACCCCAATAAATAAAGAGATTCTACCGCCATACCAAATCATAGTAAAAATATTTCTTCCTAAAGAATCTGTACCGAAGTAAAAGGTGCTGTTAGGAGCTACATTAATATTACCTAGGTCCATATAAGAAGGATCAACTTTCGTTATTATCCCGTAAAAAATACATCCAAGGATGATTGTAAGTAACATTCCTATTGAGATATAAGGTCTTTCTTTTATATGTTTTTTTAAGTTTTTTCTTTCAGGTACTTTTACTTTCTCTGGAATATAATTTTCTCCAACTATTTTAAAGTCCCTATGTTGTCGTTCCAACAACTCTCACCCCGATCATGTTTCATTCTTGGATCTATTTTATCGTTAATTACTTGTGCTAGCATATTTACGAAAACCACCAGTATCCCTGTTATTAAGCAAAGTACCATCAGCATATTATAATCATGATATTTAGCGCTCTCAAAGGATAGAGAGCCAAGTCCAGGATAAGAAAAAACTTTTTCTGCCACATAAGTTCCTCCTAAAATATGAGAAACGGATATTGACATAATACTAATATAAGATGGCATAATATTTTTTAAACAATGTTTATATAAAATTTTCTTTTTACTTAAACCCTTAACTTTGCATAATAACACATAATCTTGTCTGATTTCTTCTACTAATTTATTTCTAATCATGTATGTGTAATACCAAAGGTGACTCAATATCAGAACAATTAAAGGAAGTAGAAGATGCTCTACTCTACTTCCAATGTTGCTGGATTGCCCCAGCCCATAGGCACCACTTGAAGGTAATATCTCTAAATTAATACTAAAAATTAAAATCAGTATAAGCGATACCCAAAACGATGGAATACAAGTGGTTATAACACCTATTTTGCAAATAACTTTATCTATGAGCTTGTCCTCATGTAAGGTGCAAAAAATTCCTAAAAGTAGAGCAAATAAAAAGGTTAATATATAAGAAAGACCCCCTAGTATAACTGTATTTATATAAACATCTTTAATTACTGTCGTAACGTTCTGTTTATATTTATAAGATATACCATATTCACCATGAGTCGCATTTGCTAACCAGCTAATATATTGCCTATATATAGGGTCGTTTAATCCGAGCTTTTTCATTGCATCCAGTTTTTGTGTAGTATTCATCCTTTCAACGCTTTCGCCATAATAAGACATTAAAGGATCTCCAGGTGATAACCTTGCCATGTAAAAGACAATGATAGACAGCAGAAATATAACCAAAATGAACTGTACTATTTTTTTTTCTATGTAAATCACATTATTCATAACATTCTATCCTCTCCTAAATAACATAAAAAACGCAAAAAACACGAAAATTCAGCTCCTTCTTCAAAAAAGAAAAGAGTCGAAACCTTCGTGGTTTAATTTTAATAGTTATTAAATTTTAATAATAAATTTTTACTATAAAAAATTATTCTTCTGAATAAAGACGCAAGATTCGTCTTGCATATTTAGTCTATATTATATTTCTAATTTAGTCAAATAAAATGGCAATAGGGGATAACCTTAATGATTTAGATATGATAAAAAACTCTGGATTTGGTGTAGCAGTAGAAAATGCTCATGAGGAGGTGAAAAAGTATTCTAATGTTATAACAAAATCAAACGATGAGCATTGATTTGCATATGCTTGTAATGAATTAATCCATTTTTAAATTAATTAACCAGTTGAGATGATGTATATACATTTTGGATGGCTTATTTAAATTATTCCTATTATGGGTTATAATGTGGATAAGTTAAGAGGATTAAGTTCATATTAAAAACTTATTTAAAACCTAGGAAATATATTCTAAACATAAAATATTTTAGGGGGAATTGGTATGAAACAAAAAACTTATCAAAGTATTAAATATCCAATATTAGAAATAAGTTTAAAAAAGGTACGCGAAAATATTGAATACATGGTGGGTTTATGTAGCGCTCAGGGGATAAGCATTGCTGGAGTAGTTAAGGGGTTTAATGCAATACCAGAGGTTGCAGAACAGTTCGCACATGCAGGGTGTACATATATAGCAAGTTCAAGAATGGACCAAATAATTAAACTAAAGGAATATGGAATAGAGAAACCTTTTATGATGATTAGAATTCCAATGTTTAGTGAAATAAAAGAATTGGTACAATATGCTGATCTTAGTCTAAATTCTGAAATAGAAACATTGAATATGATTGAAAAAGAATGTGAATTACAAGGCAAAAAACATAAGGTGGTTTTAATGCTTGACCTTGGAGATTTAAGAGAAGGCGTCTTTAATGAAAACGAATTCATTGATTTAGCGGAATATGTAGAAAATAATCTTGAGAATATAGAGTTATATGGAGTAGGAACAAACTTAGGTTGTTATGGGGCAATAATTCCTACAGAAGAGAATTTAGGAAGACTTTGTAATATTGCTGAAATAATTGAGAGTAAAATAAACAGGAGACTAGAGATGATTTCCGGAGGTGCTACAAGTTCAATACCTTTAATAATAGATGGGAAAATGCCTGAAAGAGTAAATAATTTAAGAATAGGCGAGGGGATACTATTGGCACAAGATTTAGAGGAGTTCAGGGGATATGATATGAAACATATGCATAAAGATACTTTTGTGCTAAAAGCTCAGGTTGTGGAAATAAAAGATAAGCCTACACATCCTATTGGGAAAGTATTTATTGATGCTTTTGGAAATAAACCAACCTATGAGGATAAAGGAATAAGAAAAAGGGCGTTACTTGCAGTGGGAAAACAGGACTTTGGCTTACACGATAAGCTAATCCCACAAAAACAAGGTGTTAAAACTATAGGAAGTAGTTCAGATCACTTAATTATAGATATTGAAGATTGTGATAGTGAAATTAAATTAGGGGATATACTCGATTTTCAAATGTACTACCCACCAATGATGTATTTAAGCGGATATTCAGGTATATCAAAGGTTTTAATATAAGTCATATACAAAAAATAAAAATATTGACATATAATAGCCTTGTATGATAAATTTAAGGGAATCTCTTTGTATTGTATATAAATAACAGTACAAACTGAGCAGGTGATGAACTTGTAAAAAAGTTCGTGAAGTTGGACCTAAATGGCAATAGGATTAAAATTATACACCTGTGGGACAGTTTATTGTTCTACGGGCTTTTTTATTTGTATTAATAAATATGACAAATGCAAAGATAATTAATTACTAAGGGGGATATAATCATGAAAAACAGATTAGACAGAAAGTATCTTAAGTATGTACTATATGTTGCCCTCACGGCAACCTTGATTTTTATAAGCTATAATATAGTATTTAATTTCAAAGAGGTTTTTAGCAATATTACTAGTACGATCAATTCTTTATTTTCAATGATTTCTCCACTCATTATTGGTTGTATAATTGCTTATCTATTATATCCATTATCAAAGATTATAAATGCTTTTCTTGTTAATCACTTAAAACTTAAATATAAGCCCCATTTGATTAGCATTATACTAACATACTTAGTAGTGATTTTATTATTTATTATACTTATTTATAGTATCTATGCAATGATTGGTGGACAAATTAGTCACAATGAAACCTTATCAGTTATGTTCGCAACTATTAGTGATTATATAAAACGCTATAATGAGCTCTATGATTATATTAACAGAAAAATCACGCAAAGTGGTTTCTCCCTCGATATAAAGGGGTATTTATCAGAAGCTATAAAGCAGGTATACTCATATTTATCACTTTCTATAGATAGTACAATTAAACTATTTGCAGGTATAAGCAACAGCATTGTAAACAGTTTTATTGGTTTGTTTATTTCCTTTTATTTATTAAAGGACTATGAATTTTTTAGAAAGCTATACTTGAATTCTGTGAGCCTTATAATGAAGGAAAGTAGATTTAAGAGACTTAATAAAACTCTTTTTGAAATTAATTATATTGTATCTAGGTTTATAAGAGGACAGCTCCTTGATGGTTTAATAGTTGGATTACTTAGCAGTATTGGACTGTCTTTTGTAGGCATTGATTTTGCTATTCTTATTGGATTTACAGCAGGTATTGCCAATATTATACCTTATGTTGGTCCACTAATTGGTTGTATTCCAGCAATTATTGTGGGTATTCTTAGCCCAAATCCTATTCAAGCTCTATGGGCAGTGCTTTTGCTTCTTGCGGTTCAACAACTTGATGGTGCAGTTATATCACCAAAAATTGTAGGAGATAGCATGGGTCTACACCCGATTTTCATAATCATGGCAATAACTATCGGGGGAAGTTTAGCAGGTATAATTGGAATGCTTTTATCTGTACCTATTGCTGGTATAATTAAACTATTTTTAATAAAGATTATAACAAAGCGAACAGATGAAACGGGTAGCGAAGTTTAAAACCAGGTTAATAGTTAATTATTGAAATATAGAAGGAATATTTGGAATTTTGTAGAATGTTATACTTAGTATGTTATTTTAAAATAATGAGTTAATAGATTTATTAAAAAATAATTTAAAGACATTAAGGTGTAAAGGAGATAAAGATGGAAAAGGATAAGAAAATTGCAGTTTTGATTGATGCTGACAATGTATCTGAAAAATATATAAGGTATATAATTGACGAAATTTCAAATCATGGAACACCTACATATAAAAGAATTTATGGCGATTGGACCAAACCTCAACTAGCTTCATGGAAGAATGTATTGCTTAATTATTCTATTAGTCCAATACAACAATATAGTTATACCACAGGCAAAAATTCCACGGATGCAGCCCTTATAATAGATGCTATGGATATACTCTATTCAAATAATGTTGATGGATTTTGCATTGTATCGAGTGATAGTGATTTTACTAAACTAGCAGCTCGCCTTCGCGAAGCCGGTATGTATGTTATTGGTATGGGAGAAAAGAAAACTCCAAAACCTTTCATTTCAGCTTGTGAAAAGTTTAAATATCTTGAAGTATTAGCTTCAATGGCGCCAAAGCATACTGAAACAACGACTATTAAAGGAGCACAAACACAAGAAGAATCAAAAGGTGGTATGATAAGTTCTGGTAAATTAGTAGAGGCTATAAAAACTATTATAACTGAGATTTCAGATGAAGATGGTTGGGCATTTTTAGGAGAACTAGGTAGCACTCTTAATAAGAGGTATCCTGATTTTGATACTAGAAATTATGGTTATGCAAAGCTGACACCTTTTGTAGCATCCTTAAAAAATTTTGAGATTAGATCAACAAAAACTAGCAATCCAAGTATAAGTCTTAAATATATTCGCAATAAAGAGTAATATTTTTGTGGTACCATGATCAAAATATATATTACTAACAAATAAAAAGGGTATTAAATAGATTTAAAGCCGCTATCTGAGTTTATGATGGCGGCTTTGCTGTTATTAGAGCAGTTTTAGATTTTCTTAATAAAGTTGTAAGAATTATGATGAGTATTTTGTAAAAAGTACCCTGTATAATTACTTATAGCTAGTTATTTAGGAGGGAAATCAAATGAGAAAAGCAAGTCTAATTGTAATTGTTCTAATAATAACAAGTATAGCAATAATATTTTCAACAAATACTAATTCATATACTCAAGCAGGAAATCTATCCTTAAATAAGAATATATATAATTTTCTAGAGGATAAAGGAAATCGAATAGAAGCCTATGATGCAGCCATAGAATTAAATCAGGGTAGTTCAAAAAATACCTGTGTTTATTTTATGTCAGAAGTCCTAAGGAGAAACAATTTTAATGTGCCCAAGGAAACAAGCAATACATCACAATTTATATCTGTACTTAAGGAAAAGGGATTTAAAAAACAAAAGGATTATGAAAACTTAAAGCCTGGAGATATATGTTTCACCACAGATGATAGGAGTGGCTTTCCAAGTCATACATATGTATTTATGAAATGGGTAAAGGAGGGAAATTACGACTATGCCTATATATGTGATAATCAAGCAAAAGATTATGAGGGTAAAGTTTATCACATTCGGAATATAAATGTTATAACTAAATCCAATGGTGCTACTAAAGATGCTTTTTCATTCTTTATGAGAAAATCTTGGTTGTAAAGTTGCTTTATTAACATATATAATATAGCCAAGGGGTGATTAGTATGACTAAGTTTAACGTTTTAATTGTAGATGATGAATATGAAATTAGGGAAGCCATTGAAATATATTTAAAAAATGAAGGAATAACAGTATTTCATGCTGTAGATGGTATAGAAGCACTGGAGGTTTTGAAGGAAAAAGAAATTCACCTTATATTAATGGATATAATGATGCCTCGAATGGATGGAATTAAAGCTACCTTTAAAATCAGGGAAAATAAAAACATTCCAATAATAATGCTTTCAGCTAAATCAGAAGATACGGATAAAATATTAGGGCTTAATATAGGTGCGGATGATTATATTACAAAGCCTTTTAATCCAATGGAACTTATAGCTAGAGTTAAATCTGGGCTGAGAAGGTATACAAACCTTGGCAATTATAAAGAACGAGAAGATGAGATAAATGTACGTGGACTTATATTAAATAAAGACTCAAAAATGGTAACAGTGGATGAAAAAGAAATAAGACTTACAGCCATTGAATATAAGATATTAGAACTTTTAATGACAAATAAGGGAAGGGTATTTTCAATTGAAGAAATATATGAAAGAGTTTGGGAAGAAACATTTTATAATGGAGAAAATACTGTGTCAGTTCATATAAGGAGAATAAGAGAGAAGATAGAGATAAATCCAAAGGAACCTAAATACTTAAAGGTGGTGTGGGGTATTGGCTACAAAATCGAAAAATAAATATGTATATATTGTAGCTTTTATTATATGTGTATATATGTTTGGACTTGCAGCCTTGACAGCAAGAGACTTTATAAAAAACAGTGAATATATAGGATCGGATTCCTATTTCACTAGTTCAAATTTTAAAAATGAATTGGTTGGTTATTTTAAGAATATGCAAGCACTTAATGGTGTATATAAAGATTATTCACAGAAATCAGATGATGAAAAGGTTACAGAAACAGAGCTAATGTCATCTAAAATGGTGTATGATTCTGGCTTGAGGAATAAGGAAGATGAAATAAACAATAAGTATAAATATGATATATTAGCAGCAGAAAAAGAAGGTAATAAAGGTAAGCTAAGCAAGATAATATATACAAAAAATGAAGAGCTTGATAAACTTAAAAAGGAAAATACAAAAACTTTAGAGGATATGAAAAAGGAAATAGCGGCATATAAAACTAAAGAATATGAGAATATTAAAAACGCTGTAAAGGAAAAAAGTATAATAAAATACTTCATAACAAGAGGGAATAACAATATTATAGATACTAATATTGCAAATGTTTCAGATATAGATTTATATGTAAAAAATAATTCATTGTACAGTATAAAATTTCCTAAACAATTATTAAATAATTATGATGAATTATTCTCAATAAATCAGTGGGCTACAGGTAATGGGACAGAAGTATATTTTATTATTCCAAAGGACATAGATCACAGTAGTTATATATATAAGAATTATGTTTATTATAATTCTATAGGACAAAGAATTATTAAAGAGGCAATAATAGGCGTTGTGTCATTTATTATAGGATTTATCATGTTAATATATATATTAAAGAAAAACTACGAAGAAATGTATTTTATTCAAAAGCTATCAAAGAGGATCAACAATCTACCCTTCGATTTGAGGATACTTATATTTGTTGTATATACATTTATAATAAATGTATACACAGATAATGTTGGATTTTTCTACAAACCATATAATTTTAAGCAAATTTATATACTGACTCTAATAGCAGTTTATATAGTCTACTTTATTTTTAATGTAAGGGTGATATTTAATTTAATAAGAAATAAAGAAGATTTTAGAGTAGAGATAAAAAGATGCCTGTTTCATAGATTAAAAACTACTATAAAAGATAGATCTATAGCTCAAAGAACTAAGTTTAAAGTAATAGGTGCTATTATACTTACTATATTACTTGGAGTGGCTTCAATTGGTCTACCTACTTTGAGAAATGCACAGTCAGCTTCTGGAATAATATTAATGGTATATATACTTTGTTACGTAATTATTATGTTATTCTATATATTTAAGATAAGTGGATTCTTATATAAACTTATAAAAGGAACGGAAGAAATAGTTTCTGGAAAGTTCGATTACGTTGTGGAAGAAAAAGGGAACAGAGAATTTTTTAGAATAGCCCATAATATAAACAATATGAAGGCTTCTTTCAAAAAATCTCTAGAAAATGAGATGAAAAGTGAAAGGCTTAAGTCTGAACTCATAACTAATGTGTCTCATGATTTAAAAACTCCACTTACTTCCATTATAAATTACGTTGATTTGTTAAAAAAAGAAGGCATAGCGAAGGAAGAAGCACAAGGGTATATAGAAGTATTAGATAGAAAATCTCAGAGACTTAAGATACTTATAGATGACTTATTTGAAGCTTCTAAGATGGCTAGTGGCGCGGTGGAACTTGATATAGAAAAAGTAGATGTAACTGCACTTTTGCAGCAAGCCTTAGCAGAACTAGATGAGAAAATTAACAATTCGTTTTTAACGTTTAAGTTAAAGATGCCTAAAGAAAAGGTTTATGCTAATTTAGATGGGAAAAAGACTTGGAGAGTATTTGAAAATCTTATAAATAACATATTAAAATACGCGCTTCCTAAAACTAGGGTATATATTGAGTTAATAGAGGAGAATTCTAAAATAATCATAATCATGAAAAATGTAGCCTCTTATGAAATGAATTTTGACGAAGAAGAAATATTTGAAAGATTTAAAAGGGGAGATGAGTCAAGGACTACTGAAGGATCGGGACTAGGACTTTCCATTGCTAAAAGCATCCTAGAGATTCAAGGAGGAAATCTCAGTATTGAAATTGATGGGGACATTTTTAAAGCTAAGGTTACTGTGCCATCATTTCCCATGGAAGGCTAATAAGTTTTTCTGATTTCATTAAATGTAGATAACTAATTTCTAATGTAGTAAATATAAAAGGTTTGAAAATCTTATAAAAGAAGAAATGAAAAAGCTGTGAAGTATAACTTCACAGCTTTTATTATTAAAGTAAAGGGGGACCTTTGCTTTAAATTACTATTTAAATAGTAACATAAAATTGTGAAAATATAATGAAGAGAATGTTATATATATGTTAACTATGAATATATATAAGTTTTTAAATATAACTAATTTAATTTTAAATAGCTAATTGGGCACAAATATGTGAAAAATCAGGTGACATTTTAAGAAAAACGGGTATAATTAATTCAACGCTAATTTACCATTAATTCATAAGTTTTTAAGGTTAAGACATTTGGGAGGTAAAGATTATGGAAGTTATAGTTGCAAAATTTGGTGGGAGTTCAGTATGTGATAGTAAACAATTTCAAAAAGTAAAAGATATTGTTTTGTCGGATGTTAGGCGGCGTTATGTTGTGCCATCAGCTCCAGGGAAAAGAAATAAAGGTGATTATAAGATTACGGATCTTTTATATTTATGCCATGAGCATGTTAAAAAATCACTGCCATTCGATGAATTATTTAAATTAATTGAAGAAAGATATACTGTTTTATGTAGTGAATTAAAGCTTTCTATTGATATGGCAAAATGTTTAAGAGAACTTAAGGAAAAAATAATTAATGGAGCTTCAGAAGAATTTGTAGCAAGTAGGGGAGAATATTTTAACGCTTTAATATTAGCTGAATATTTGGGGTACGAATTTATTGATGCTGCTGAGATTATTTTTTTTAAGAAAAGTGGACGTTTGGATGAAAAGGCAACCTACGATGCCGTAAAGACTAGGTTATCAAAAGTAGAAAAAGCGGTAATACCAGGATTCTATGGTTCTTCCAAAGATGGTGAAATAAGAACATTTTCAAGAGGTGGTTCAGATATTACCGGGGCAATAATTGCTAGAGGTGTAGGTGCTAAGCTATATGAAAACTGGACAGATGTGTCAGGTCTCTTAATGGCGGATCCTAGTATTGTTAGTAACCCCAAACTTATTGAGGAAGTAACATATAAAGAACTTAGGGAACTTTCATATATGGGTGCAAATGTTTTTCATGAAGAGGCAGTTTTTCCAGTTAAAAATCATGGAATCGCAATAAACATAAAAAATACTAATAAGCCAACAGACAATGGAACCTTTATTTTAAATAATAAATCAGAAATTAAAGTTGGAAATATTACAGGGATAGCAGGAAAAAAAGATTTTACAGTAATAGCGATGGAGAAGACACTTATGAATAAAGATATAGGATATCGTCGCAGGATTCTTTCAATTCTTGAAAGTAATAATGTATCCTTTGAGCATATTCCATCAGGTATAGATTCAATTTCATTGGTAATTGACGATTCCGAATTAGAGAATAAGATTGATGAAATATTAGAAGAAATTGAAAATCAATGTAGTCCGGATTCATTAATAATTTATCCCAATATGGCTTTAATGTCAGTGGTAGGAGAAGGGATTATAAGAACGAAGGGTATATCTGCTAAAGTACTTAGTGCATTATCAAAATATGATATAAATATTAGAATGATCAATCAAGGGGCAAGTGAGTTAAGTATAATTATTGGTGTAGAAAACGAGGATCTTGAAAATGCAATTAGGGCAGTTTATAAAGCATTTGAAAATTAATCATTACCTGTGGAGAAGCAATAATATGTAAGATCTGCATGAGATGATTTAAAAGGAGGAAATTAGTATGGAAAAGGTAAAAATAGCGATTTTAGGTTTTGGCAATGTTGGGACAGGTGTATGGAAGATACTCCATGAAAATAGAAAAGAAATAATGAAACGTTCAAATTATGAAATAGAGGTAGCTAAAATACTCGTAAAAGATATAGATAAAAAAAGAGATATCGATGTACCTAAGGAAATATTAACAGATAATGTTGATGATATTATAAATGATGAAAGCATAAAAATTGTGGTTGAACTTATTGGTGGAAGAAAAGAAGCTAAGGAGTACATGATACGCGCAATGAAAGCTAAAAAACATATTGTAACTGCTAATAAATTAGTTATTGCAAACTGGAGTGAAGAGTTATTTAAAACAGCTGAGGAAGAAAACGTATTATTTTATTATGAAGCAAGTGTAGCTGGTGGAATTCCAATAATACGTGAAATTAATGAGAGCCTTACAGCAAATAGGATTGAACAGATAATTGGAATTATAAATGGAACAACTAATTACATATTAAGCAAAATGACAATGGATGGAATTAGCTTTGATGAGGCACTAAAAGAGGCTCAAGAAAAGGGTTATGCTGAAGCAGATCCAACCTCTGATGTTGATGGTTTTGATGCTGTTTATAAGCTTGCGATAATGTCTTCTCTAGCATTTGGAACTAAGGTTGATCATGATTGTATTTATAGAGAAGGAATAAGAAATATTAGTGATATAGATATAGAATATGCTGAAAAATTTGGTTATACAATAAAGCTTTTAGCAATAGCTAAAGAAGAAAATAACAAATTAGAGCTAAGAGTACATCCAACAATGATACCTTCGAGCCACCCAATGGCAAATGTAGCCGATGCATTTAATGCGATTATGATAAAAGGAAATGCAGTTGGAGAGTTAATGCTATATGGAAAAGGAGCTGGAGATTTACCAACTGGGAGTGCAGTTGTAGGTGATATAATATCCATATTAAGAAACAATGTAAAGCCTTCTGATGCAAGGGACCTAAGTGATAAAGATGATTTTAAACAAGTGAAAAAATCAGAAGAAAATGAATCAGAATTCTATATCAGACTTAATGTTAAAGATAAGGCGGGAGTTTTAGGAGATACAGCGAAAGTTTTTGGAAACAACAATGTTAGCATAGTATCAGTTACTCAAGATGTAATGCTTGAAGATTATGTAATATTAGCATTTATTACGCATAAGAGTGAAGAAAAGAACATACGAAATTCATTAGAAAAAATAAAAGAACTTGGAAATGTAAATAAAATAGAAAGTATAATAAGAATAGAATCATTTAATTAAATTATGTTTTTCCGTCCTTCGATTTCCTTCCAGGGTCGAGCAAGAGTCACGACATTGAATATAGATATGCATAATGGTATGAACTATCTACCAGAGTGACTCGAAATAAGAAGCGCAGAAACATTGAAATTCCATTTAGAAATTCTTGTTTTGCCAATATTAAATTCTCGCTAGCCGAATGTGAGCGCCAGAGAATTTAATATTTGCAAAAGATTAGAATTTCTTAATGGAATTTCACGTTTCAAGCTCTTATTTCACTTCACGCGGTCGATAGTTCATACGGTATGCATCCCTTATTCACATTTGAATAGTTTTCTGGCAAATTTTACAGTTTGAGTTGCATCTTTTGCATAATAATCTGCTCCTATCATTTTTGCATACTCTTCATTTAAGACTGCTCCTCCAACAAGGACAGTGCAATCCAAATTATTGTCCCTAAGTGCTTTTATTGTTTCCCCCATGCTACTAACTGTTGTGGTCATAAGTGCACTTAAACCAACTAATTTAATGTTTCCGCTGCGAACTGCATTAACAACTACATCCTCGTGTACATCTTTACCAAGGTCTATTACCTCAAATCCATAGTTTTCGAGTAGGATTTTTACTATATTTTTTCCTATATCGTGTATGTCGCCTTTAACAGTTGCAAGCACAATTGTACCTTTGCTAAGTTTTTTATCCGTGCTTGCCATCATTCTTTCTTTGATTACCTCAAAAGATTTCTTTACGGTTTCTGCAGATTGTAATAATTGAGGAAGAAATATTTCTCCGCTTTCATATTTTTGACCTACAATATCAAGTGATGGAATTAGATATTTGTTTACAATTTCTATTTCAGACATAGTTTTTAAAAGTTCTTTTGTTATTTTCGAAGCTTCTTCTTTCAAACCATCAACAATAATTTGATTTAAATCTTTAGCATTGACAACTTTTTCAATAGTTGGGTTTCCTTCAAAGGATGAATAAATATCTATATATTTATTTGAAGCTTTATCTTTATTCCATAAAACATTAAATGCATTAATAGTCGCCATCATATCTTGTGATAGAGGATTGAGTATTGGTGCATCAAGGCCAGCTGTTAATGCTGCAGCAAGGAACGTTCTATTTAATAGTTCTCTTTGTGGTAAACCAAATGAAACATTGCTTACTCCAAGAATAGTTTTAACTCCTAGATTAGATTTAACAAGTTCAACTGCGCGAATTGTCTCTTTAACTTCACTTTGTTGCGCTGATGCAGTTAAAACAAGACAATCTATTATAATATCTGATTTATCTATTCCATACTCTTCAGCCTTTTGTACAATTTTCTCGGCTATTTTAAGTCTGCCTTCAGCCGTTTTTGGAATGCCATCCTTGTCAATAGTTAAGCCTATTACACACGCACCATATTTTTTAACAATTGGGAATATGGAAGCCATTACGTCTTCTTTACCATTAACAGAGTTTATTAGTGGTTTTCCATTATATATTCTTACTGCTGACTCAATTACGTCACACCGTACACTATCAATTTGAAGGGGAAGGTTTATAACACTTTGTAGTTCTTTTATTGTTCGTATCATAACGTCTTGCTCGTCGATTTCAGGAAGTCCTACATTTACATCTAGGATATCTGCGCCTGCATCTCTTTGATTAATAGCTTCTGTAAGTATATAGTCCATATTGTTATTTTTTAAAGCCTCTTTTAACTTTTTTTTGCCAGTAGGATTTATTCGCTCACCAATAATTTTTATTTTCTCTCCAAGGACTACTGTTAAAGAGGGAGAACTTACGGCTGTTATTCTTTTAATATCACGTTTTACAGGTTTTAATTTTTTAAGCTCGGCCTTTATAGCTGTTATATGCTCGCAAGCGGTTCCACAGCATCCTCCGAAAAGCGTAACACCCATTTCTGCCATAATTTTTGCATACTGCGCAAATTCTTGTGCCTCAACATCAAAAACTGCTTCTCCATTTACAAGTTTAGGAAGCCCTGCATTAGGTTGAACTATAACAGGAATACTTGAGTACTTAAGTATTTTTGTTATTATTGGAAGCATTTCATTTGGTCCTAAGGAACAATTTACTCCAATTGCATCTACTCCAAGACCCTGAAGTACGTTCACCATAGTTATTGGGTCTGTTCCCGTTAATGTACGCCCGTCACCTTGATATGACATTGTACATATTATTGGAAGTGAACTATTTTCTTTTGCCGCAAGAATAGCAGCCTTCGCTTCATAAATATCTGACATTGTCTCAATAAGAATTATATCAGCACCTTCCCTAGCGCCAATTTTAATCTGCTCTGCAAAAGTCTCATATGCATTATTGAATGATAATGTTCCAAGTGGCTCCATTAATTGACCAATAGGCCCAATATCAAGTGCAACAAGATTATCACCAGCCGCTTTTCTTGCAATTTTAACAGCACTTCCAACAATACTCTCAACAGTATATTGCGTATTTTTAAGCTTATAACTATTTGCACCAAATGTATTTGTGGTAATAACGTCACTTCCTGCAGCTAAGTATTCTCCATGTATTTTTTCAATGATTTCTGGGTGTAATATATTATAGCTTTCTGGTAATTCACCCATCTTAATTCCGTATTTTTGGAGCATTGTTCCCATAGCTCCATCAAATAATAAAAAGTCATTAAAGTTTATTTTTCTACACACAATATCTACCATCCTTTCTGAATTCACAATTTTTGTTTTTACAATTTTTACATTTTTCAAATTTATTAATAGGTTTTAAATTTGCAATTTCACTAAGTCCTATAAGTGCGGTTACCGATTTCCTTGGTAACATAACACTATTTTCAGTAATGGATAAGCCTATTTTTTTATAAGCATCCAAAACATTTAATATTTCTGCCCCATTATCAATAGAGAAATCTCCATAACCTGGACTATATCTAGTTGTAATATATAAATTATCTATTAAGGCATTTTTCATAATCTCATCTTGCAACTCATCACATAAGGTTTCTATTGCTGTGGTTGCACAGGCATCCATAATTAAACCTTTTGTAATATTAAATCTTGAATAGTAAGATATTCTACTATCCACATTTATCCCTAATGTTGCGGCCATAACCACACATTTTTTTGAATTTACTAGAAGATTTTTTATGTCCGTATCTTTTAAAACTAACGTACTACCTAAGAGAAAAATTTGACCGTTTTTTCTTTCAATATCAAAAGTTTCATATACAAAATTTTCTTTACATATATCAATAATTTCGCAGCAACATTCATCAACTAAATCAATAATACTCTTATTAATAATTTGATTTTTATAGCCCACATATCTTAATACTTCTTGTTTATCAATTATCATAGTACGCTCCAATCTGTTTTATAATAGAATAAAGTATAAATACAACAATTGCAAATATAATATATTTTACAAATATTTGTAAAGTGCATATTTGTATTGAAATTTAATTCTATATGAGTTATAATGAAAAACAATAATTTGATAAATCTCTTTTTTTTACTTATCGTAATATAAAGCGCTGCTTTCTTACAAGAAAGCAGTTCTTCTATATATATATCAAAAATATTAGCTTAATTATGAAATATTATAATAAAAAATTATAATAAGGAGTGTATATATGAAATATATTGTAGTACTAGGAGATGGAATGGCAGATTATCCTGTGAAGGAGCTTGACGACAAAACACCTCTTCAATACGCTAATACGCCTACTATGGATTATATGGCAAAGCACGGCACTCAAGGCTTGGTTAAAACTGTGCCAGAGGGTATGCCGGCAGGAAGCGATACAGCAAACATGGGCGTTTTTGGTTATGATCCATTTGTGTACTATAGTGGACGTTCACCATTTGAAGCAGCAAGCATGGGAGTCCAAATGTTAGATACAGATGTAACATTTAGATGTAATTTGGTAACGGTATCTGAAGAATTATCATATGAAGAAAAAACTATGATTGATCATAGTTCTGATGAAATCACAACTGCTGAGGCAGAGGTATTAATAAAAGAATTAAGTGAGTATTTAAGCACTGAGGCAATAAAGTTTTATCCAGGTATTAGCTATAGACATCTTATGATATGGGCTAATGGACCATACTCTTGGAAACTTACACCGCCACATGATATTCTAGGTAAAAAAGTAAAGGACTATATGCCTAAGGGACTTGGTAGTGGAATTTTTGAAGAAATGACGAAAAAAAGCTACAAATTTTTAGCAAGTCATGATATAAATAAAAAGAGAGTAGCAAGAGGACTAAAGCCAGCTAACTCAATATGGATTTGGGGGGAAGGAAAGAAACCACTCTTATCTAGTTTTTATGAAAAATATAATTTAAAAGGTTCAGTAATTTCTGCTGTTGATTTAATAAAAGGAATAGGAATGTGTGCAGGGATGGATGTTATTGATGTAGAAGGGGCTACTGGAAATGTTAATACTAATTTTAAAGGTAAAGCAGAGGCCGCTCTAGGTGAAATGGCAAAGGGTAATGATTTTGTTTATATACATGTTGAAGCTCCAGATGAATGTGGCCATAGATATGAAATAGAAAATAAATATAAAGCCATAGAGTATATAGATAACCAAATAGTAAAGGTTATAAAAGATGAAATGGATAGAATTGGTGAAGATTATAAAATGATAATACTCCCAGATCATCCTACACCACTGTCGCTTCGGACTCATACAGGTGAGCCGGTTCCATTTTTAATATACCAAAGTAATAAAGAAAAGGACAACCTAAATGGCGCTTATAATGAATTCACAGCTAAAGAGACAGGACTATATTTTCCGGAAGGATATAAGTTAATGGATTACTTTATAAAAGGTAGTATATAGGGGGAAAGAAATTTATGAAACAAATATATTATAAGAGCACTCGAGGAAATGAAAAGGAAGTAAAATCAGCAGAAGCGATTGCAAGAGGACTTAGCAAAGATGGAGGACTTTTTGTACCAACATCAATACCAAAGTTAACTATAGGACTTGCTGAATTATGTCATATGAATTATAAAGAATTAGCATTTACTATAATGAAAGAATTTTTAACTGATTACGAGGAAAAGGATTTATTAGAGTCTATAGATATGGCTTATAATGAAAAGTTTGATACGAAAGTTATTGCTCCGCTTTCAAAGCATGGTGAATCATATTTTCTAGAATTATACCATGGACCAACTTTAGCATTTAAGGATATGGCTTTATCAATATTACCTTATCTTTTAAAAAACGCGGTAAAGAAATTAAACATTGATAAAGAAATGGTTATTCTTGCTGCAACATCTGGGGATACAGGCAAAGCAGCACTAGAGGGTTTTGCAAATGTAGAAGGCACAAAGATAATAGTCTTTTTCCCACAAGAAGGTGTTAGTGAGATTCAAAAAAGGCAGATGTTAACGCAATCTGGGGATAATACTTTTGTAATAGGAATTGAGGGAAACTTTGATGATGCACAAAATGGAGTTAAACAGATGCTTATAGATGAGGGCCTTCTGAAGAGATTAGAAGAAAACAATAAAATGTTCTCATCAGCTAATTCAATAAATATTGGGAGACTAATACCACAGGTTGTATATTATTTCTATGCATATGCTCAGCTTTGTAATATGGGAGACATCAAAATAGGGGAAGAGATAAATTTCTGTGTTCCTACTGGTAATTTTGGCGATATATTGGCAGGATACTATGCAAAGAAAATGGGATTACCAATTAAAAAGCTAATTTGTGCTTCAAATGAAAATAAAGTGCTATTTGATTTTATAAATACAGGTACATATGATAGAGTAAGGGATTTTGTAATTACTATGTCACCTTCAATGGATATATTGATTTCAAGTAACCTCGAAAGACTTTTATATGCTATAAGTGGGGAAGATTCGCTAAAAATAAAAGATCTTATGGATAAGCTTAAAAAAGATGGTAAATATGAGATTGATGATGATATGAAAAAAGAGTTAAAGGACTTCTTTGGAGGTTATGCAACCGAGGAGGATACGGCAAAGGCAATAACCGAGGTATATAAAACTACTAATTATGTAATTGATACACATACTGCAGTTTCCTATGCGGTATATCAAAAATATTTAAAAGCATCAAAGGATAGTGCGAAGACAGTTATTGTGTCAACCGCAAGTCCATATAAATTTACGCCAGATGTTATGAAATCAATAGATGCAAAATACACAGGGCTAAATGACTTTGAATTAATAGCAGAACTTAGTAAAATAACAAGGGGGGATATTCCAGCAGGGATAAAGGATATAGAAACAAGACCACTACTTCATAAAACTGTATGCGCAAAGAATGAGATGCAAATACAACTTGAAAAGATTCTTAAAATATAATAGGATCAACCTATTGTTAATATTACATTCCCTCAGACTATTTAATTAGTTTGAGGGTTTTTCTTTTATTGATAACAAGGTTAGTTGAATAGTCGTAATTGGGTAAATATTCAAAAAAATTATTGACAATATATTCTTAAGTAGTTAAAATAGTATTAAGTTCATTGAGTATACTCAATGAACTTAATACTAAAAACTTAAATATTTATATTATTGAAAATAGAGTAAGGGGTGATGTAATTGAAAAAGCAACAATATGATGTAATCGTTATCGGTTCAGGAGTAGTTGGTAGTGCAATTGCAAGGGAGCTTTCAAAATATGAAATGAAAATAGGTGTATTGGAGAAAGAACTAGATGTAGTATGTGAGACAAGCGGTAGAAACAGTGGCGTACTTCATGCAGGATTTAACAGCAAACCTGGAACACTTATGGCAAAATTTTGTGTACAAGGATGCTTAGGATTTGATAAAGTTGCAAAAGAATTAGATATACCCTTTAAAAGAACAGGTAAACTCGTAATAGGATTTAGTGAAGAAGATATGGAAGGATTAAAAGATTTAAAAGCCCTAGGAGAAAAAAATGGAGTTCTAGGTCTTGAAATTGTAGGTCGTGAAAAAATTAAAGAATTAGCACCTAATGTAGAAGGGACAGCAGCTTTATATTCTCCAATGACAGGAGTATTGGATCCATTTATATATACAATTGCATTAGCAGAAAATGCTTGCCAAAACGGTGTGGATTTTTATTTAGGTAGAGAAGTAACTAACATTGAAAGAAAAGAAGATTGTTATGAGATTACTACAAAAAATGGAGAAACTTATTATAGTAGATGGGTAATTAATAGTGCTGGATTAAATTCTGATAAAATAGCAGGACTGGTTGGTGTTACAGATTATACAATATATCCATGCAGAGGAGAATATTTTATTCTTGACCAAAGCATAGGCAAGTTTCTTGAAATTCCAGCTTATCCAGTTCCTAATAAGAAAGAGGGAGGTCTTGGGGTACATCTTACTCCTTCAATCCATGGCAATATATTTATTGGACCAAGTGCTCAGTATATAGATGAAAATGATAATTATTCATCAACTGAGGATGTTATGAACATGCTTATAAAAGAAGGTACAAAAATATTGCCTCAAATTAAAAGTGAACATTTCATTAGAAATTTCACAGGCATTAGACCAAAACTTGTTAGTAAAGAAAAAGGTGGATATGCAGACTTTGTAATAGAAGAAAGAAAAGAAATCCCTAATGTAATTAATTTAATTGGAATTGAATCTCCAGGACTCACGTCAGCAGTTCCAATTGCAGAATATGTAGTAGAAAAAATTAAGAACAAGGAAACCTTAAAAGAAAATAAAAATTTCAATCCTATAAGAAACGCAGTAATAAAGTTTATAGAACAATCTGAAGAAAAACAAGACTCACTAATAAAAGAAAATTCTGATTATGGAGAAATTATTTGTAGATGCGAGAACGTTACAAAAGCAGAAATTCTACAAGCAGTAAGGAATCCATTAGGAGTAGATACATTAACAGGAATTAAATATAGGACAAGATCAATGATGGGAAGATGCCAAGGTGGATATTGTCAAACTAGAATTGCAGAAATAATTATGAAAGAAAAAAATAAAAAAGTAAATGAAGTAACTTATTTAAGAGAAAATGGAAAGATGTTTTCTGGGGAGGTAAGACAATGGAAGTAATTCAAAAGGAAGCGATTATAATTGGTGGTGGCCCAGCTGGACTTGCAGCAGCTCTAAAACTAAAAGAAAAAGGAATAGAAAATGTTTTAATATTAGAAAGAGAAGAAAAACTTGGTGGAATATTAAAACAATGTATTCATGATGGTTTTGGTTTACAAAGATTTAAGCAGGCGCTTAGCGGTCCTGAATATGCGGATAGATTTGTGCAACAGGTAAAAAAAGCAAATATTGAATTACAAACAGGAGCAACTGTAATAAATATTACAAATAACAAAGAGGTCACAGCGGTTACAAGAGAAGGACTAAAAAAATATAAAGCTAAAGTAGTAGTGCTCACCATGGGTTGTAGAGAAAGAACAAGAGGAGCTATAAGTATACCTGGCACAAGACCAGCAGGTGTATTCACTGCTGGAGTAGTTCAAAGCTATATGAACATAAAAAATATTATGGTTGGAAAAAGAATTGTTATACTAGGTTCTGGAGATATCGGACTTATAATGGCAAGGAGACTTACACTAGAAGGAGCAAAAGTACTAGCTGTAATAGAAAAACTACCTTATCCTAGTGGATTACCAAGAAATATAGAACAATGTTTAAATGACTATAATATTCCATTATATTTAAGTCATACAGTAACAAAGATTAAAGGAAAAGAAAGATTGCAAGCAGTAAACGTAAGTGAATTAGATAAGAATGGAGAAGCTATTGTAGGAACAGAGAAAGAATATCAATGTGATACATTAATATTATCTGTTGGACTTATTCCTGAAAATGAGTTATCTCTTAAAGCTGGAGTGAAAATTGATGGACGAACTAAAGGACCTATTGTGGACGAAAATTTACAAACTAACGTAGAAGGAATTTATGCAGCTGGCAATGTGCTTCATGTGCATGATTTAGTGGATTTTGTATCTGATGAAGGAGAAAACCTTGCAGAGGCAGCCGCAAAATATATAAGAAATGAAAAACAAAATGAAAGCCATATTTTAATAACAACAGATAAAACTATTAATAATGTAGTTCCACAAAAAATAAGTGGGAAGAAAGATGTAGAAATAACTTTAAGGGTTAGTAGGCCTTCAAGAGATGGAGTTATAGAAATTGTGCAGGGCGAAAAAGTGATTAAATCAAGGAACTTTAAAAAATTGAATCCTGCAGAAATGATACGCTTAACACTAAAAAAAGAGGATATTATTAGTGAAGAAAACATTAAGGTGGTGGTGTCACAATGAATAGAGAAATGACATGTATAGTTTGTCCTAATGGTTGTGAATTAACTTTAGAACTAGAAGAAAACATTATTAAAAATGTAATTGGAGCTTCCTGTAAAAAAGGCATAGCATATGCAACGCAAGAAATACAAAATCCTAAGAGAACTATTTCATCATTAGTTAAAGTAAATAATGGAGAAATGCCACTGGTTAGTGTAAGGACAACAACAGCTATTCCTAAAAACAAAATATTTGATGTTATGAAAGAAATTAAGAATATAGAAGCTGATGCACCTATAAAAATTGAACAAGTGATTATTAACAATGTGTTAGGGCTTGGCGTAGATATTATTGCTACAAAGTCTATATGTAAGAAATAAATCATTATAATTAATACGACAATTAAAAGGGGGGTATTTATGGAACTTTTAAATGCTTTTGGTAGTATATTTAGTATTGTTATAATGATAGCTATTGGATGGTGGCTAACGAAAAAAAATTGGATGGATAAGTCCGGTGCAAAGCTATTCGCAAAAATTGTTATCAATGTAGCGTTACCGGCTTTGATGATTAGCAATCTTATGAAGGACTTTGACAGGGCAAAGCTTTTAAGTTTAGGGAAAGGTATTATAGTTCCAATAATTTCAATAGCTCTTACTTATTTAATTGGCAAGATCTTTGTAAAAGTTTTTAATGTTACGAAAAATAGACGTGGTTCTTTTGCATCTATGTTCTTTGTATCTAATAGTATATTTATTGGATTGCCAGTAAATCTAGCTTTATTTGGTTCAAAATGTGTTCCTTATGTTTTGATATACTATATAGTTAATACTACATTCTTTTGGACTATAGGTGTTTTTGAAATAAGTAAAGATGGAAATGGAGGATCTAATAAATTTGCATCAATGGATACTTTAAAAAGAATATTTTCACCTCCTCTAATGGGATTTATAGTAGCTATAATATTAATACTTTTAGCTATTCCTGTACCTACATTCTTAATGGACACTTGTAAATATTTGGGGAATTTAACTACTCCACTATCTATGTTATTTATAGGTAACACAATTTTTTATGTAAATTTAAAAGGAATACGTTTTAATAAGGATATGTGGGGCATTTTATTGGGAAGATTTATAATATCGCCACTATTGGTAGTGTTAATATGTAAATTCATCCCTTTGCCTCAAATCATGAAAAATATATTTATTATTCAAGCAGCTATGCCAGTAATGACTACTACTGCAATAGTGTCTAAATCTTACGATGCAGATTACCAATATGCTGCTATTATGATTGCTCTATCCACGTTGTTAAGTCTATTTATAATTCCTATATATAAAATACTCCTTTAATAAGACATATGAAACAAAATAAAAAATATATAAAAAGCCTTCTTTTCATTTAAATAAGTGAAAAGAAGGCTTTTTAATAAAACTTTACTTTGTTTCAAAGGTACCTAAAAAAATGCTTGGGAGTTGTTTAGTAACACTATAGGCATGCTCTAGATGGTCTTTCATTGCAAGCCTTGCCGATTCTTCATTTCTATTTATTAATGATTGATAGATACGATAGTGTTTTTGTATGGTGTTTTTTCTATCATCATTTGTTAGAGCTTTATGGATTTGTTCTAATTGATTATAAATTAACGCATCAAGAGTATTCATTAATTTAGAGCATAGTTCATTTTTAGCGCAATTCAAGACTTGGGTATGAAATAATTGATCTAATCTAGTGAAATTTATAATATCTCCATCAGGAAGATTAACCATTTCATCGAAAATCTGCTTTAACTCAGCAAAATTTTCATCTGTTCCCCTAGAGGTTGCAAGGCTTACCATTTGCAGTTCTATAGCCATTCTAAGTTCAAAAAGATCTGTATTACTTGTTTTTTCGAAGGCTAAAATATAGGAAAGTGGTAAATAATAGTTATTGTTTTTGGGATCACTAATGATAATTCCCTTCCTTGGTGATACAGTTATGATTCCTAAAAACTCCATAACTCGCAAGGCTTCACGTAAAGTTGGACGGCTAACATTTAAAATTTCCATTAATTCTATTTCATTATATAGCCGTTCTCCATATTCAACCTGGTTAGTAATGATTAAATTAATAAAAGTCTCAATTATTTGAAAATATGCTTTTTTATTTTTCACAGGCTTGATAACTATTTTGTTCATATTGTCTCCTCATATCCCTTATATACTCATATAAAATTATTTATTGTAGCTCCTCCTTCCATTTTAAAGGGTTGGGCTTTAGATGTCTATATATTATATTAATAAGAGAAAAAAATAACCAATACAGTTAATCATTTTTCCGTTTATGTCCAAATAATGATGATTAATGCATTTTGTATTGAATTATAGCTTTTCATGAAATATAATACGAATGAAGTTTGTTTAAACAAGGAATAAAAACCATATTTAAGTATACATAAAAATCATTAAACAAAGTTTTTACTGCAAATGTTGTAAATTAAAGAAAAATGTAGTAAACTAAATTTAAAAGTTGTTAGTAATTTAACAAATTTTTTTATTTAAAGTGCATTTATAGGAGGGGAAATCTATGAAAAAGAAACATATTATTTTTTTAAGCATTATTGGTGTAATAATACTATCTGGAATTATTGCCTATGTAGTTAAAAACAATAAAGATTCAGCAGGTAATAAAGGTAAAGAAGTAGCTTTATATACAATACCGGCTAAAGCGAAAATATTTGTAAATGGTGTTGTTGTTCCTGAAAAAACGGAAAATATATATCGAGATGAAACAAAAGGAACTATAAATAAGGTTTCGGTTACGAATGGACAAGTAGTAAATAAGGGTGATGCTCTTTTTACATACAGGAACAGTTTGGTTACGGATGAGATAGATAAGGGAAACCAAGAAATTACTAATGCTAACAATCAAAAAAAGAAATTAGTTGATAAACAAGAAGAAGCAAAAAAACTTTTAGAAAAGCAGAAGGAAGAAGCAAAACAACAAGCAGAACAGGCTGGTGTCGATCCCGCTGCCATGGGTGCGTCGGCTGCAGCAGGTACTGAGGCTCAAATTAGTGGCTACTCAGATCAAATAGATGCTGTGCAAGCTCAAATTGATACTTCAAAAGGTATGTTGAAAAATTCAAAAGAGAAAGAATACACTTATATAAAAGCGCCGATAAATGGAAAAGTAATATTAAATGATTCTAAAGATATGACGAAACCATATATTGTAATAGAGTCTACTACAGTTTATGTAAAAGGAAGTATTAATGAAAAGGATCAAACAAAGGTAAAGGAAAATCAAAAAGTGGATATACTTATATTCGCTATAAATAAAACCATAACAGGAAAGGTGAAAAGTGTAGGAAATAGTCCAGCAGCGCCAGATGCAGCGGCTGGGGCGCAAGGTGCTACAGGTGGAGCTTCTGCTATATCTTATTATGATGCAAATGTATCCTTGGATTCACAAAAAGATGTTGTCAATGGGTTTCATGTACAAGCAACAGTGGAGCTTAAAGAAGAAGAAGAGATGAAAATACCAAAGAGTGCAATACTTGAGGAAGCTGGAAAGCAATACGTGTTTAAAGTTGTGGATAAAAAGTTAAAAAAACAAGCAATCACTTATGAAAAAGCTACAACGCCAGAAGTTGTTGTGCTTAGCGGGTTAAAAGAAAATGACAGGATAGCAAAAACTACTAAAGATATGAAGGAAGGTATTTCTGTTGAGTAATCTTATTGAGTTAACAAATATTAATAAGTATTATAAACTAAAGGATTCCAAATTACATGTATTGAAGGATATAAATTTAACTATAGAGCAAGGTGACTTTGTTATGATAATGGGGAAATCAGGTAGCGGAAAAACTACACTTTTAAACCTTCTTGGTTTCCTTGACCATTTTGATAATGGAAAATATGCATTTAATGGCAAGGACGTTACTCATCTTAGTGAAAATGAAAGATCAGAACTTAGAAATAGTTATCTGGGGTTTATATTTCAACAGTTTCATTTGATAGATTCATTGACTATTGGTCAGAATGTTGAACTTCCTTTGCTTTATAAAGAAGGCACTGATGTACCCAAAAAAGAAAGAGCACACCTTGTAGAAAAATATTTAGATACGGTAGGATTGCTTCATAAAGAGAAGCAATCACCTTCACAATTATCTGGAGGACAGCAACAGCGTATTGCAATAGCAAGAGCTCTCATTAACAATCCTTACGTGATTTTAGCTGATGAGCCAACAGGCGCTCTAGACAGTAAAACCAGAGAGGAAATTATGAATATACTAAAGAAACTTAATGAAGAAAATAAAACAATAATAATGGTAACACACGATGATGATTTAACTAAATATGCTAGCAAAGTAATCCATTTAAAAGATGGAGTGATAACAAAGGTGGATTAGATATGTCTATAATAAATTTAATCAAAACTTCAGTATACAGTCTAAAATCACATAAATTAAGGGTTTTTCTCACAATGATAGGAATAATCATAGGTATAAGCTCTGTAATATCCATTATGTCAGTTGGTAATGGGTTAAAGGTAAAAATGAATGAATCTATGGCGGATACAAGCGCAAATAAAATAAATGTTAATTTTGAACCAGAAAACGTTGATGCGGATTTAACCTTGATTGAACCCTTTAGCAAATCCGACCCATATTCTCTTAAAACAGTGGCTGGAGTAGAAAAGGTTGAGGAATCAAAGGATATGCAAGGAATGGGCGGATATACATCAGGCGAGGCTGTGTATTTTGATAAAAAAGCATACATTGGGCTAGAAGATTATGATGATAAAGAAATAAATATTAAGTATGGTCGTTCTTTCAAAAAAAGTGAAAATTCTAAAAAGTTAATTATGTTGGATTATAAATCAGCAGAAAAACTTTTCGAATCTCCAGAAAAGGCAATAGGTAGTGGAATAACAGTAAATGGAATTATATACGAGGTAGCAGGAGTTCTAGAAAAAGAGGGTGCATTCTCTCTAACAGGGGGAACAAGTTTAATTTCAAAGGAGTCAAAAGAAGATATGAATACAGAGGCCGCTATTTCAAGCTTAGATGTTTATCTTAAAGCTGGTGAAGATAAAAATAAGGTTTTTGAAAACGTAAAAAAGGAGCTTATAGTGGCTCATCCTAATTTAAAAGGTGAGTATAAGCTTCAGGATCCTCAGGCAAGTACTAAGATATTTGAACAAGTTATTGGTTATTTAACTGCTTTCATAGCATTGATTAGTAGTATTTCCTTATTTGTTGGGGGAATAGGTGTAATGAATATAATGTATGTTTCTGTAACTGAGCGGAAACGAGAAATTGGTATACGTAGGGCGATTGGAGCAAAACCTAAAAGTATATTACTCCAATTTCTTATAGAAGCGATTATGGTGACAGGGCTTGGTGGTTTACTTGGCATATTATTCGGATTTATTTTTTGTAAAATAATTGGTATATTTATGCCATTCCCTCCAGTTATGAGTGGAGAAAGCGTTATAGGAGCAACTGCAATATCTGTTATTATTGGAATAATTTTTGGAATTATACCAGCAATTAATGCATCGAAAATGGATCCAATTGAGGCGATTTACAATTAAATCTTGGTGAAAGCCATTATTATATTATTTTAAAAATATATTTATCGGAGGTAGAATTATGGAAAATGTTCAAAAACCAAAAGTAGGCGCAGGGATAAAAACAATGTCGATTATTCAATTAGTTGTTAGTGTGTTTGGATTATTTAGTATAAGAAACTTTTCTAAGAAAGATGAGCTTAATGCTGCGAATAAAGCTGCGGGTGAAGTATTAAATATGGTTCTTCCAGAAGTCACGAATTTAAGTATAACTATTGGGTTGGTATTCTCAGTAATATTAGCTATAAGTGTTATTTTGATTTTAATGAAAAAGGAATTAGGGATATATATTTATTTTATTGCTATAGTTGCCCAAATATCATATTCAATTGTAGGTGGTGGAACTAAACCTTGGATGATACTTGTTAGTTTAATAATGCCTGCACTTATGGGATTCTTTGTTTGGAAGAAAAAGGAAATATTCAGTACTGAGACTAAATCTGATAATATGGATATATAGTAACTGTTACTAATAACTACAAGTGTGTATAATTTTATAGAACAGCATGCTTTTAGAATTTACATTAAAAATTTACATTAAAAATTAATAAATATTAGACTGAAAATCCTGTTAACTTACTTTGTTAACAGGATTTTTAGCATTTGACTGTTACAATGAAAAGATGTATTTCAAATAAATGGGTTAAGCAGGAGTTACACATGCGACTATATATAAAGGTCTGATTGTATCAGCGGTATCAAATTAATATGTGAACTTTATGTAAGTATGCCATTCCTAAAATATTTTTCATTACGTAAAAAGGCTGCCGTCGATAGGCAGCCAGTTAGGGTAATGAAATTATTTTATAATCTGCTACTGTTTAAGATAAAGCTTTATCTTATTAAACAATTCTAAAAATAGATACAGTTCCAATAGGTCCCCCTAGACCTGCAAGTACGATACTAATAGGACCATTTGAATTGTTAGTAAATCTCAAAGCATCTCCGGCTGTTGCAGCGTAAATTATACTAGAGCCGGTTATCGTTGGATTTGTTACTGTAATAGATATACCAGCAATAAAAGTTGAAGGTGATTTTTGTAAATCTATTTCTATAGCAGTGGTTAAAGGATTTGGAGTAACAGACATCTTCCAGTCGATTACATAAACACCTGTTGTATTAACTGTAAATATACCTGTTCCTGAATTATAACTTAAATCAGGTCCTACGATATCTACAGTATCATAAATAATAGTATTTCCAACTGGAATTGATATTTTATTTGTTCTTATAACACCATTTGCATACGAATTAAAACTTGGACCAGTAGGACCAGTAGGGCCAGTAGGACCAGTAGGACCAGTAGGGCCAGTAGGGCCAGTAGGACCAGTAGGACCAGTAGGACCAGTAGGACCAGTGGGACCAGTAGCTCCATTAGTTCCATTAGTTCCATTAGCTCCAGTAGGGCCAGTAGGACCAGTAGGACCAGTAGGACCAGTAGGGCCAGTAGGACCAGTAGGGCCAGTAGGGCCAGTAGGACCAGTGGGACCAGTGGGACCAGTAGCTCCATTAGTTCCATTAGTTCCATTAGCTCCAGTAGGACCAGTAGGACCAGTAGGACCAGTAGGACCAGTAGGACCAGTGGTCCAGTTCGTCCAGTAGGACCAGTAGGACCAGTAGGACCAGTAGGGCCAGTAGGACCAGTAGGACCAGTAGGACCAGTATGACCAGTAGGACCAGTAGGGCCAGTAGGGCCAGTAGGACCAGTAGAACCAGTAGGACCAGTTGGTCCAGTTCGTCCAGTAGGACCGGTTTCACCAGTTGGGCCAGTTGGCCCAGTTGGTCCAGTTCGTCCAGTAGGACCAGTAGGACCAGTAGGACCAGTAGGACCAGTTGGTCCAACTATACATTTTACTTGGCAAGGATGGCAGCAATCGTGTTTTTCGCAGCAATCGTGTTTTTCGCAGCAATCGTGTTTGTCACAGCAATCGTGTTTGTCGCAACGATCGTGTTCGTCACAACAATCGTGTTTGTCATCACAATCGTGGTTTCTAGAAATGAAATAGTCATAAGATTCATCTGATTTGTAGTTACTCAATATAGACACCTTCCTTATTAATAGTGTTTTATTTATTTAAAATACTTATATTTTTTTTTATTAAATTGCTTGTACTTTTTTATTTGAGTTTTTACTTTCTATACATGGTATTCAGATACTTTGTTTTTGTGTTAAACATATATATTAAATTTGAAAAAAAATATAGATTAAAAATATAATCTATATTTTCAATCTATATAAGTGAAATGAATGTATTTATAAACTATCTAAATAAATTTTATGATTATTTAATAACCTATCATCATTAGGCGAAAGCTTAATAGCTTGCTCAGAAAATTCTATGGCTTTAGCTATCATATTTAAATTATAACAGCCTAAAGCTGCTAAATCATAAGGAGTGAAGTCCCAAGAATTGGCATCGTTAGCGAACTCAAATGATTTTTCTTTGATTTTTAATGCTTCATTTGCATAATAATAAACACTAATCCAATCTTTTTCTGCGTAAGCTAATAGAGATAAGCCTACATAGGGTTCTCTTAATAAAATAGATTCACTTATTGCTTTATGAAACCATTTTTTAGCGTTTAATATTTCTCCTTTTTCAGAGTATGATTTTGCAATAAACCTCATAGAAGAGGATCTTTCATCCTCCCAATTTGATGTAGGGAGTGCTAAATATTCCTTTAAGGTTAAAATGCAATCATCCCAGTTGCTATCAAACATATATTCTCTTCCAAGATAATATAGATTTCTACTATTATTAGGATTTTCTTTAATAGCTAATTTTAATAATGGAAGATTTAAGCTTCTGTTTTTTGTTACATCAGGATAATGATTATACACCATCCCCTTAATATAAACTTGTTTTTCCTCTCCCTCGCCTATATATTCTAAAATCTCATGTGTCGGATATATCCATTTATATCCATGGCGTGAATGAATTCTTGACCAGGTATATTGTACAGCAGGGGAACCATCAGTATTAACGCTCCAATTATATAGATATAATCCTCTTGTGGTTTCTTTTGTCCATGCATTTTCTAAATGCTCTCTCCAACCATCCTCAATAACATCATCTAGATCAGAGGATACACAAATATCAATATCATCTGGAATAAATTTTAAGCATTCATTTCTTGAATAATCAAATCGAAATGGAGTAGCATCTATAGAATAAACAATAGCGCCTCTTTCTTTTAGTTTTTTAATTGTATTATCGGTAGAGCCTGTATCTACAACTATAATAACATCAGCGTTGCTGACATGATCCATCCAACGATCAACAAATTTTTCCTCATTTTTACAGATCGCATATACACAAATTTTATATTTATTACTCATGTAAAAACCTCCAATTAAACGAATAGGCATTATACATTCTATTCTATGATTATAAATAATTATAGGTGACATGGTATTACTAGAAAACAATAAGTAATGCTAGATTTTTTAATACCTACAATGTTTTGTAAAAAATAGTTATGTTCGTCATTGCTTAAAGATACTTGCTTAGATATAATTAAAGATATGTTAAAAATTTGTATTAAAAATAGCTATTTTATAAATTTATTAGGAGGGTTTGGAATGAATCTTACTAGAAAATTTTATGCTAGAGAAACTTTAATGGTTGCTAGGGAACTTTTAGGGAAAATACTTGTGCATGAGGTTAATGGAGTAAAGTTAAGAGGGAAAATAGTTGAAACAGAAGCATACATTGGATCAATAGATAAGGCTTGTCATGCTTATGGAGGAAAAAAAACACCTAGATTAGAAACACTATATGGTAGGCCCGGTATCGCATACGTGTATTTTATTTATGGGATGTATCATTGCTTCAATGTGATAACAAAAGAAGAGGGAATTCCTGAAGGGGTTTTAATTAGAGCTATTCAGCCAATAGAAGGGATAGACGAAATGTCAAAGCTAAGATTTAAGAAAGCTTATAATGAATTGACAAAAGCTCAAATAAAAAACTTAACAACAGGCCCCTCTAAGCTCTGCATAGCCATGAATATAAATAAAGAAAATAACAAACAAGATTTATGTACAAGCAAACTATATATAGAAGATTTAGTTGAAGAAGAAAAAATTGAAATTATAGAAGCTAAGAGAATTGGCATTGATTATGCAGAAGAAGCAAAGGACTTTCTATGGAGATTTTACATAAAAAACAATATTTGGGTATCTGTAAAATAGAGAATTAACAGCGTTTGAAAGGGGTCAGGTAGATGAAATCAAACAACCCATGGAATATAGCCGTTAATTTGACTTTGAAGTATATGTCACGGATGCTTCCACTACCACGAGGGGGGTAATTTTTTAGATGTCGATAGAAAAAATGAACCCTAGGAGATAGTAACATCCCCAAGGGTTCATTCTTTTACAAATGGCATTGGTATTGAATGGCCATTTCCGTCTAATTCAGATTTTGTTAAATCTGCAATTACAGCATCTCTAAACTGATCTGGTACCTTTTCAATTGTTCTTAATCCTGACTTTACAAGCCTATAGTACATATCAACCATTTATATACTTCCTTTCGCTAATAAGCATTCGAACATCTATTATAGTTATATAGTTATTATTTAAATCTTGGTTAGTTGGCTGAATATGGTGCGTTTATTGCTGTTTTACAAACGGGTTCAATAATAATACTATTTATACAACTACATAAAGTGGTCATATAGTATATTGTTTACAAAATCAATTAAAATATACATTCTATGGTGGTTAGTTAAAGGGGATAATAATATTAAATCAAATATTATCAAATGTTTCTTTTGATAAGAAAATTGACTATAATAATATTGATATTCAATCATTAAAATAAAAAGGAAGGGAAGGAATAGGAATGAGTTTTTTATTTAACGACAAAGAAAAAAAAGATGGAGTACAAGAAATTAAGTTTGGGAAAATTATAAATAAAAATAGAAAAATTATAAGGGAGGCAACATTTAGAATATTAAATACTGCAATTATATATAATGATGAAGAAGATTACTATGATACATTGGCAACATGTGTTAATGAAAATAATGTAATAGAAACAATAAGTATAGAAGGATTCTATATACATGAAAATGTTGTAGATCTTAAAGGTGCGTATATTGACTATGAAGAAGATTCAGAAGTAAACTTCACTGGGACAATATATTATTTGTAATTTTATGGATGATATTTTACCTGAGATGAATATAACTTATGATTTAATGAAGTCTCCTTTGAGAGCTTTAATGGGATTTTTTTTATTGAGTTTTTTTGTGATTGTATAGTAATGTCAATAATCGCTATTAATGATTGGATAATAGGTACTTATTGTTAAAATAACCATACTATAATATAAAAATTAGAAAGTGGTGATAACAATGTATTTATTTCCATATGATACATCTTGGATGTTAGCTCAACGGCACAGTCCTGTTCCTACAAGAATTAGTGAAGCAGAAGTAGATTTAAGAAATATCATGCGTATACTCTGGGAACAACATATTGTCTGGACGAGGATGACCATAACAAGCATAATAAAAGATTTACCTGATGTAGATTTTGTTACTAAGCGACTTCTTCGAAATCCAACAGATTTTAAGATAGTATTACAAGCTTTCTATGGGGATGAAATTGCTTCTCAATTTAGTGAGTTATTTAAAAGTCATCTTGTAATCGCCGCACAACTTGTTAAAGCAGCCAAAGCGGGTGATAAGAAAGAGGTAGCGGATGCTGAGAAAAGATGGTACGCAAATGCAGATGAAATCGCAGTTCTCCTTAGTAGAATCAATCCTTATTGGTCTCAAGAAAATTGGAAAATGATGTTATATGAACACTTGGCAATGACTAAATCTGAAGCAGTTGACATACTTACCAATAATTACGAAAAAAGCATCACAGAATACGATGAAATCGAAAACCAAGCTCTAAAGATGGCGGATGTTATGGCAGAGGGCATTGTTAAACAATTTTTACAATAAGTTGCAGAGTAGTTTTCAATTCATCTTCTGCGAAGCTGTGCAGCTCCGCAGGAGATGATTTAATTATAAAAAGTGTAGATAATTAAAGGCATAAAGAGTAAAATGAAAAATATGACACTTTATTGTATAAAAAAGGAGGAGTAATTTTGGAGGTTAATAAAATATCACAATTATTGAAGAGTATGGGCACCAGAGGTACACAATCAACAACAGGAGTTTTAGGTAACGACTCAAGTGGGGATGCTAGTTCTAGCTTTGAAGATTTACTTAAGCAAATGGTAAACAATCCACAAGAGCAGACTTTAAATAATTCTGGGACAAGCGCCTCTAGTATTGATAGTAAGGATAATATAGTTAACGGACTAGATAGTATATCATTACAATCTCAAAAGGCTCAACAGCTTCAACAAGTGGTCATGCAACAAATGATGCAGATTATGACTTCTCAAGATAAAAGCAGTAGTTTAAGTATCGGTACTGTTGAAAGTGATGTTAGTTCAGATAGTCTTTTTCCAAGTACAAATAGCAATAATGACTTATCTAAATTAATGCAAACTAATACTAGTGCTAACCTTAATGACCTAAATAATTCAAGTCAAGTTAATGCTTCAGCACCACAGGCGATAAGTTAAGAAAATTTTAATTGAAGTTTATTAGGAATAGAGCAGGAGAAATCCTGCATTTTCTATTGTGTAGGTTTATAATGACATGTAATAACTTGGATTTTTCTAATAAAATAGTGGTAAAACAATGAGAATCATTAATATGTTTGATTTATCAATGATGCAATGGTCATGGCTAATAATATCAGCTATCCTAGTAGGCGTTTCAAAGACAGGAATAAGCGGGTTTTTGATGCCTGTTATACCAATTATTGCTAGTGTATTTGGAGGGAAAGAATCTACTGGGGTTATACTTCCTATATTAGTAATAGGGGATGTTTTTGCAGTGTTCTATTATAATAGACATGCTAATTGGGAAAATATAAAAAAACTTTTGCCATGGACAATAATAGGTTTACTACTAGGGGTTATAGTTGGATTTTATGGGCACAACGGCTTGGTTCTTCTTTCTTGTTAATTTGGGCAAATTACCATTGCAAATTTTATTCTGGCATAATATTTCTTTTAAAACAATTTTACTTAGTATTGGTATGGTGCCAGCAATTGCCTTAGGGGAACTCTTAGGGATGCTTATGATTAAAAAAATAATGAAAAAAACTTCAGATATATTATTATAATCATGACATTTATAGCAGCAGTAAGGTTATTGATATAGGTTTAGAAAAACCAATAATTCTATTTAATCATCCTATTAAATTAGGATGATTATTTTTTTGCAGTTTTATTATTCAATGCGACAGTATTCCCCTAATTTAGCAAAGCTACTATGATAAAATGTTTTTAATGAAGTTTTTAAAAATAAAATGTAAAATTTTGCAATAAGATATAGTGAAGCGAATTATTTTTTATAAGAGGGTATGTACTTAGGAGGAATTATTTATGAGAAAAGTTAGTTTTTCAGAACTAATAAATATTGATTCACTAAAAAAGATGGCTGAAAATATTTACGCTACTGTAGGTATTCCTATTGGAATTATTGATGTAGACGGCACAATTATTATTGCAACTGGATGGCAGGATATATGCACTAAGTTTCATAGAGTTCATCCAGCTACATGCATGCGATGTTCAAGTAGTGATCAATATATTAGTGATCATATTATGGATGGTGTATACATATCTTATAAGTGTCTAAATAATATGTGGAATATTGCATTACCTATTGTTATTTCAGGAGAGCATTTGGCTACGATTTTTTTCAGCCAATTCTTTTATGAAGATGAAGTAATAGATAAAGAATATTTTGCCGCACAAGCAATGGAATTTGGTTTTGATGAAAAAGAGTATCTAGATGCATTAAGCAAGGTACCGATTTATTCTAAAAAGAAGGTTGAGCATATAATTGAGTATTATTCAGGTCTTATTATGACGCTGGCTGAAAGTGGTCTAAGGCAGCTTACGTATGAAAAGTCTCAGAATGAACTTGAAAAAAGCCAAAAATATCTAAGTACAATTTTTAATTCCGTAAGTGATTCAATATTCATTTATGATGTTAATGGAAATATAATGGATGTAAATGAAACTGCCACCACTATGTTTGGTTATTCGCAAAATGAATTAATAAGCATGAATGTATACGATATTATCTCAAAAAAATCTGATAATACTGAAGTTGATATAGCATCGTTAAGTAGTAATGAACATTTGATACTGGAGTTTATAGTTAAAAATAAAAGTAGCAAAGAGTTTTGGGTAGAAGTTAATAGTTATGCTACAAAGATTCATGAAGATGAAATAATTATAGCAACTGTGCGAGATATTACAGATAAAAAACGGAGTGAATTAGCATTACAGAATGAAGCTATTGAAATAGAGAAGTTAAGATCTGAATTTTTTGCCAATGTTTCTCATGAGCTAAGAACTCCCTTAAATATAATATTAGGTACAATACAAATTATTGGAATGTGTATTGATGATGAAGAAAATCTTATTAATAGGGAAAAGATTATTAATAATATAAATATTGAAAAACATAATTGCTTTAGATTGCTAAAAGTAATAAACAATTTAATTGATTTAACTAAATTAGATGTAGGTTTTTATGAACTGAATATGGTCAATTGTAATATTGTTAATATAGTGGAGGAAATTACTTTATCTGTAGCTGTAGCTGAGTATATTAATAATAATGGCTTAAGTCTCATATTTGATACTGATATAGAGGAAAAGATAGTGGCTTGCGATCTAGATAAAATTGAAAGAATAATGCTTAACATGCTATCCAATGCTATAAAGTTTACAAATCCTGGTGGAAGCATAATTGTTAATATATCTGATGGTGAAGAATACATAACTATTTCAATTGAAGACACAGGAATAGGTATACCGAGCGACAAGGTGAATCTAATATTCGATAGATTTCGTCAGGTAGATAAATCATTTACAAGAAATTATGAAGGAAGTGGTATTGGATTATCTCTTGTTAAATCACTGGTAGAAATACAAGGTGGGACGATAACAGTTGAGAGTAAATATGGAGTTGGTACTAAGTTTTTTATAAAATTTCCTGTTAAGGTATTGAAGCATGATGGCAGAGAAGAAAGTATAAAGAGGGTTGATAATGGCATAAACGATTTTGAGCAAAAAATAAAAATTGAGTTTTCAGATGTATAAGATGAAATTGATTTATTAAATCCAGAATTAAATGTACTGTGCCTGAGTACTGATTCATCAAGTATATTGGCAATGAATACAAAGATAAAGATATTAACATTGAAGTATACGAAGCGGTAGATAAAGTGGGTAAAAAAACTAGATATTTAAGCAATCTATGGTATAATTTACTTATAAATTGTTGCAAATTGTCAGAACTTACGAAGGTATATAATTGAATCAAGGGGGAATTAAATTGTTAGAGGTAAAAAACCTTACTAAAAAGTTTAAAGATTTAACAGCGGTGGATGGAGTTTCTTTTGAAGTTAATAAAGGAGAAATATTAGGTCTCATCGGAGAAAATGGAGCTGGAAAAACAACTATAATGAGAATGCTTGCGACTATGCTTAAGGTAACCGAGGGGGAAGGAGAAATTTCAGGCTATGATTTAGTAAAGGAGCCTGAGAGTATTAGAGGAGAAATAGGGATTTTATTTGGTGGAGAGGTCGGCCTATATGACAGGCTTACAACGAGAGAAAATATAATGTATTTTGCTCAATTAAATGGGATGAGCATGGTCGATGCAAAAAAAAGTATTGAAGAGCTTACACACGAACTTGAAATGAGCGAATTTATAGATAAAAGGGTAGGAAAATTTTCAAGAGGTATGAAACAAAAGGTAGCAATTGCAAGAAGTATTGTCCATAAGCCTTCTGTTATGTTATTTGATGAGCCAAGCACCGGACTTGATGTTTCTGCCACAAGACTTATTCAAGATTTTATATTTAAGTGTAAGTCAGAAGGTAAGGCTATTGTTTTCTCAAGTCACAGTATGGTAGAGGTTGAAAAGCTTTGTGATAGAGTTGTAATAATCCATAAGGGAAAAGTTGTGGAACAGGGAACAATAAGTTCACTAAAGGCTAAATATAATAATGAAGATATGGAAGATATTTTTGTTAATCTTATTGGAGGTAATCATGAATAAATTAGTTAGTGTAATATTATTTAAAGAACTTAAGGACATGCTTAGAGATAAAAAGACAATAATAGTAAGTTTATTAATACCTCTTTTATTAATGCCTGTACTTAGCTTTATTATGGGGAAAACTATGAATAGTGCTGAGGATTCTGTTGAAAAAAATATAAATATCGTGATGGTCGATAATGGGAATAGTAGCCTTGGTAAAATATTAAAAAAAGATAAAACTATTAAATTTAAAACGGGTGTTGATGGGAAATCCGCAGTAAAAGATGGAAAAGCATTGCTTTTTATAGAAATACCAAAGGATTTTGATGCAAATGTTTCAAGTGGTAATGTTTCTGATTTAAAGATTTTTTATGATAATACAAATACAAAATCATCTATTGCACTTAGTAAGGTAACTGAAATAGTAGATAAGTTAAGTAAACAAATAGTTGCGAATAGATTAAAAAAAATAAATATTGATGAAAGGATATTAACGCCGATAAAAATTGCTGAAGCAAGTTTTCAAAAGGAAGAAAATGCTCAAGCTCAAATGTTATTAGGTATGATGATTCCTATGTTTATACTCCTGTACAGTGCAACAGGAACTCTTGCAGCAGCTACAGACCTAGGAGCAGGTGAAAAGGAAAGAGGAACACTTGAACCACTTTTAACAACAAAAGCTGGGAGACATTATATATTAACAGGAAAACTTTTTGCAATAACAATAATGGGATTTATGGTATCGGTATGTTCAATGCTTGGACTTCTAATTTCAATGAAAATACCTAATGGAATGTTCGGAAATGGAAGTTCAGCAGTTGGCTTAAGTTACAAAGCAATAGCTTTAATTGGAGTAATAGCAATAATAACAACAATGTTTTTTGGTGCTCTTGAACTAGCGGTAAGTATATATGCTCGTTCATTCAAGGAAGCCCAAACTTATTTGGTGCCATTTTCAATAATTCCGATATTTGCCGCTTATGGAACTATGTTTATGGATGCGAAAAACATACCTTTCCTTTATTTTAATATACCATTGCTTAGTGTAAGCTCAGTGGTTAAGGAACTTACAAGTGGAATTTATAATTATGGTCATATAGGAATAACAATAGTATGGTCGATAGTTTATACGATACTTGCTATTATTCTAGCAAAACATATGTTTAATAAGGAAAGTGTAATATTTAGATCTTAATAATGCAAATTAAAGGAGTCGATTTTTGACTTCCTCTTTTAATTTGTGCAATTATTTTATTATCCTTTTACCTATTACAAATTTTTCTTTATAATATCCAGTTAATTCAGATGTTTTTATAACATCACCAGTTTTAGGAGAATGTATAAATTTACTGTTTCCGATATAAATTCCTACATGGGATACTTGAGATGGAAGATCTGGATTTGTCATAAAAAAGACTAAATCCCCATTTTTAAGATTATTCATATTAATAGAAACACCTTTATTTATTTGGTCCATAGTTGTTCTGGGCAAATTTATACCAAAATGTTTATAAGCATACTGAATAAACCCAGAACAATCAAATCCACCTTTTACATATTTACCTGTAGCATCTAATATTGCGGGAGTTGTGCCACCAAATAAGTATTTCATTCCTAAAAACGTATTTGAATATGAGACTAAATCATTCCCATTTATTGAGACTTCATATTGTTGTCCATTTTTAATATATTTAGCTTTGGTTAATGGAGTTTCAAAATCCGAAGAAATAACAAAAATCATATATACTATTGTTACTGCTAAGAGAATTAACAGTATTAACCAAAGTCTTACTGGATTCCTTTTGTTAAAAGATTTTCTCATATTGCCCCCCCACACTACGATGTTTAACATAACCTTATATTAAATTACTATATCATTTCTAAAAATATTCTAAAATGTTTAGAAAAATCAAGAATTCTTACAATACTTACTAATAGCTAATTTTGATTAATAGACAAATTTATACTATAATATATTCATCTAGAATGTGATTGAGAGCATTTAGATATTGGGGAGAGGGTAATACTATGGAATATATAGGAATATTAGCATTCTTTTTAGCTATTTCAAATATGGGATTAAGTGATAAAGTTAAAAAACTAAAAGAAGATGTTAAAAAAATGAAGAATTCAATGAAGGGGGAAGTCAAAATGTCTGAAATACTAAAAGAACTTGAAGGTAAAAGATGTACGCTTACAGTGAGTGGAAGTTTAGTGGGACCAATAGATTGTGAAGTTATAAATGTGGATGGTGAATGGATGAAGGTAAATCAATTTGTAAGAAAAGATCAACGTAAAATAAGGATAATTAGAATTGATAATATAAATGATATAAATGACGTGTCAATAGTCTAATTTCTATTAAGTATGATGGATAGGCATTTAGCATCTATCCATTATTTTTTTTGCCCTTATCGATAGGGTTACATCATTTTCAATATGTAATGTGATAGCATTACCCTAATTTAGCAAAGATTATATGGTAGAATGGGTCGAATGAGGGTTTAGATAATAAAATGTGAAATTTTTAAAAGGGGATGAACAAAATGGATTTTATAACTGTAAATGAGAAAAAATGTATTAAATGCGAACAATGTATTAAGGAATGTCCAGCATATGTTCTAAAGATGGGAGAAAAGGGACCAGAAGAAGTAGCAAATACCACTTGCATTGCCTGTGGACATTGTGTTGCTATATGCCCGAGGGAAGCTATAGATAATAAGAAAACACCTTTAGCACAACAAGTTGATGCAAAAGATTTTGCTGAATTAAATGCAGAGCAGGCGGAGCATTTTCTAAGGGCACGTCGTTCTATAAGAAATTATCAAGATAAGTCTGTATCAAGAGAAAAATTAACAAAATTAGTTGATATTGCAAGGCTAGCACCTACTGGAAGTAATAGTCAAGGTATATCATTTGTTGTAGTTGAGGATAAGCAATTAGTTAAAAAAGCTGCTGAACTTACTATTCGAATGATAGAAAAATCTCCACTAAAGGATGCATTAAAAGGATTAATCAGTACTTATAGGGAAGACGGGGTTGATTCAATTCTGCGAGGTGCTCCAAACTTAATTATAACCACTGCGGACAAAGTCTTTTCAAACGGGAGGGCTAATTCTATTTCTTGTCTGACTTATCTAGAATTATTTGCTCCTTCACTAGGACTTGGAACTTGTTGGGCTGGATTTTTTGAGTATTGTGCATCCATTAAGGGTTCACCAATGCTTAAATTATTTAATATTCCAGAAGGCAAAATTATAACAGCTGCCGTTATGGTCGGATATCCTAAGTATAGCTATAAGAAATTAGTTGATAGAAATCCATTAGAGGTTACTTATATATAATATTATAGGGAGATTAAGTATGTTACATACAATTTTAGGAGCTTATTAGCATTTACTCTAAATTATCAACTGCTAATAAAGCAATTTGAGTTAAAGCCCTAATCAGTGGACAATATAAATTTCATTGATTAGGGCTTATATATATTGTACTGTGTTCTTAAACATTCGCTTTAGAAATCATTTTTTGGGGTTTTTATAGTTTTGAAAATTATATAATATTTATGATATAATTGGTACATATCATTATAAGTTGGTAAGTATGGGTGATATTTTTGATAGTAGTGATAATTAAATTATTTATATAGTATAAAATTATAAAAAAAGTTAATATAGGACCTTCTAAAAATTAAAAATTGGAGGAATAAATATGCAAAAAAAATTATATAAGTCTACAACAGATAAACAAATAGACGGGGTTTGCGGCGGTATTGCAGAGTATTTTGATATAGATGCTACAGTTATCAGATTAGCTTGGGTACTTTTAACGCTAATATATGGTATAGGTATATTATTTTATATAATATGTTGTGTTGTTTTGCCAGTTAATAATAATACTCATAATGATGATAACGATACAATTCAATTTAAAGAATTATAAATGTAGGAACTTATGCTGGACAAACTATAAACCATCTAGATGTGCACCTGATTCCTAGATATATAGGTGATGTGACTGATCCAAGAGGTGGGGATGTTTTTATAGGATCTTCCAATATGTCGAGTTCTGCATTAACTAGTGGCATTGAATGGAATTATAGATTAAATTACTAGGTATTCTTTGTATGCTAAGCGGACAAGCTCTGTTGTTAATACATATATAAATAACCGTGATTAGAAGCTTATCTTCATTAGAAACATCCTTTAATTAGATATTAGCTTCTAATTAAAGGATGTTTTGTTTGAAAACATAGAACCAATAGCCATTATAATTATAAAGATAATTAGATATGCAACAACTGCCATTTTATGAGAAAAGCAAGCAGCAATTATCATGAATATGCATCCTGCTAATGAAATAATAGGCATTACGAATCTTTTAAATGAGCTTAAATCTTTTTCTTTTTTCATTATCATAATAAAAATAGGAATATATAATGCATAAATAGTAACTATAGGTAATTCTGATGAATCAAAACAAAAGAATCCAAACCAAGGTTTTGTTAAGTTAGCGCCATAGAAGTATAATAACCATATAGCACAAAGAAGTAGTCCCAGTATAGATGAATTTGTTGGCATATTAGTCTCACTATCTATTTGTTTAAATATTTTTGGTTTTGGTCCAAAGCCCCTTGCTGCTAATGAATAAATACCACGAGTACATCCGAGCATTAATCCATTTAAAGTTCCGAGGCAAGAGATAATAACAAATACAAATATTAGAGAACCAAATGTAGGGGAGAATGTTTTTTGAAATGCCAATTTAGCTCCAGCTTCTCCGCCTTTCATCATAACTTCGTTTGTTACAGCTCCAGCTAGTCCTATATAGTAAAGAATATAAACAGCCATAATTAGAAAAGTTCCTCCGATAAGAGCGAGTGGAAGATTTCTCTTTGCATCTTTTAATTCAGCATTGATACTTGTAGCAATAATCCAACCCTCATATGCAAAGGCTGTAGCAACAACTGCTGTAAATAATGCATTCGTAGTATTTACTTCTTTTACTACTGTTGTAAAATTAAACATAGTCATACCACTATTAATACCTACGATTGTCCCAATTATACCCATTAAAATCAGTGGGATGAGTTTTATAATAGTTGTACTAACTTGAAATTTACCAGCTAAAACTGGTGATAATGCGTTTATTGCATAGCTACCTATCAAATATAGACATGCGATAGTCATACACTCTCCACCTGTAATTGAAAATCCAAATAATACGCAGGTATATCTAGCTGAAACCCATGCTAAAACTGATGTCAATGTTGGATAGTAAATTAGTGCCATAAACCAGCCAACATAATATCCATATTTCTCACCCATAGCAGCTTCTGCATAATCTACTATACCATTTACTTTCTCGTATTTAGTTGCCATTACAGCAAAAGTATAGGCACAAGAAATCATAATAATACCGCCAATAACCCAAGCCAAAATACCTAGTGGAAGACTTCCCCCAGTTGCAGTTAATACTTTTTCTGCCTTGAAAAAAACGCCACTGCCGATTACGATGCCAACAACCATTGCTATTGCAGTAATTAGCCCGTACTTTTTTTCTAATTTTGGGTTCATAAAAAACCATTCCTTTCGTAATTTATAATTTTCAGATAATTCATTATATCATTATACTTTACTGTTTTACAGGGATAAAACCAATATTATTGTTGCTAATATATACATCTTTATATATCCTACAAATTTGTATTTGTTGTGTAATAATAAGATAATATCGGGAGGGTATAACCAATGAAAAAAATTGAAAAAATCATACAGTATGGTGTAATATATGGCATATTGAGACTTACTTATAAATAGTATTAAGATAGTCAGTATAATGTATTTTATATATTTAAATATGATTCGAAGGACCTAATAATATGTTTTGAGTGAAGGGAAGTATTAGAAATGAATAAAAGTAAACAAGAAAAGTGGAATTTATTATCTGCAGTTATGTTCATTGTGTCATCAGTTATGATTTATTTAGGATATGATAAACTTACAAACTATTACTCTAGTGATGTGTCATCTTTAACCAAAAATTCTTATGTTGGAGGAGATGCATACAATTATATTATTAATGGAACTAGGTCAACTTCTTTTTTTGTCTTAGCAACAATGTTTGCTATCCTTGGAGTTAGCTTCATTATGATTGGATATTTGGATAAAATCAGCAATATAAAGCAAAGCGAGAGAATCATCAATCTTTTAGAGGGTTTAAACGAAAATAGTGGACCTAAAAACGATAATTTAAATAATACTCTACCACCACTGTAATAAATCGGGGGGGACAATAATGGCTGGAAATAGATATACAAATATCAGGTATATAGATCTTAATTATTGGTTTAAAGATTGGCCAATAGAAATAATTAACGGTTCTTTACTTTATGATGTTGCTTACGATAATGTTGTTCTTCAGTTAAAAATATGTAATATATCAAATGAAAATATTTCATCAGTATATATTTCAGTTGAATGTTTTGATGATGCTGGAGATAAAATGAATGAAAACAATAATATCGTTATGCATTCTTATCAAGACTTGGACGTAAAACCCAATAATACTTTTGGTGAAAATGTGGCTGTACCACTTATAAATAAAAATGTAAGAAAAGTTAACATACATGTTCAAAAAGTTCTTTATAAAAATGGAGATATTAAGAAAATAAATAAAGAATGCCAATCAAATAAAATAACCGAAAGAACTAGGATAAATGTTTTAGGGGACATGTTAATTGGCGAATTAAAAAGAATTAAATTAGAAGGAAATTCTTTCAGCATTGAGTTCATTCCAGAAACTTTAGAAGGTTTAGGTTGGTTATGTTGCTGCGGAAGATTAAATAATATCTCTAACTTAGCGTGTTGCAGATGTGGACGAGATAAAACATGGCAGTTTGATATTATCAATAAAGTGTATTTAGAAAAGTCCTATAATGATTATCAAATTTACCAAGAAAAAATAAGGTTAAAAGTGAAAAAGGAAAAACAAAGAGATGAGGAAGAAAGAGAAGAACAAATTAAAATTCAAAAAGATATAGTACAAAAGAAAAAATGCAAAATGCTTCAAACAGCTAAAGTTAGTTCTCTATTGACAATATTATTATTTTTTATTATTTTTGCATCTATTAGGTATATAAAACCAATGGTAATAAAAAACCAACAATATGGAAATGCAATAAAGTTATTAAACGGTGGAAAGTATAATGAAGCATTGCTAATATTTGGAGATTTACTACATTATAAAAATGCTGATGAAGAAATTAAGGAAACACATTACAGATATGGAACAGAGCTATTAAAAAGCAATGAATTTGACAAAGCATTGTCGCAGTTGCAGCAAATATTGAAATATAAAGATAGTAAAAAACTAATAGATAAGACACACTATCAATTTGGTAGAAAATTAATGAATGATAAAGATTACTTAATTAGTATAGAAAATTTCAATAAAATAACAAAAGGAAATGTTGAATTTTATTCTAATGCACAAGAAAACATAGAAGAATGTAAAAAACAATTTATAAAGTTAAATGTAACATTGGCAAATAAGGCTATAAGTAGCAAGGAATATGATAATGCTGAGAAATATATAAATGAACTTTTAAAATTGGATAGTAAGAGTGCTGATGCTAAAAAATTGAAGAGTACAATTAATAGCAATATTGCAGAAGATAATATAGAGTTAAAGGTAAGCTTAGCAAATAAGTTGAATAATAACAGCAATGGGGAATTAAAAGAATTTGATTTAGATAATTTAGATCAAAAAGAGTTATCCATGAGTGGGACGATAAATAGGAATCTAAATGTTCATATGAAACTTTTTTTTAACAGCAATGAGGTTTCAGGAACATATTATTATGATAGGTATAAAACGGATATTATACTTAAAGGCGTTTATGATATGGACAATAATGTTACCATGAATGAGTTGGATAATAATGAAAATATTACAGGCGTATTTAAAGGGAAGATTTTTTCAAACGGGGAGTACATTGGTAGTTGGTCGAATCTTGATGGAACAAAAGAAATGCCTTTTGCTATTAATTTATGCAATTAAAAATTTATTATGGATAGAAAATTCAATTAACGTGATTTATGCCCAGTACCAAATAATGAATGTAGTCAATAGTGTAAAAGTTATTAAAGCATTTATATATTCACCTAAAAGCTTTTTATAGTTTATTATTTTTAAGTGTTTTTCAATATTTTAGTTTTAAATAATTTTATATGTGCTAAAATAATAAATATGGTGAAAACTAGTATCTAAAAAATGCGTAAAATTCAAGAAATATATCTAGAAAGGTAATAATAGAATGATTGATGAAAAATTGGTTGTTAAATTGAAAGAAATTTTTGAAAAGTATAAAGAAATTGAAAAAGTAATATTATTTGGATCGAGAGCGAGGGGCGATAATAAATATAATTCAGATATAGATATTTGTATAGTTGGAGCAGGAATGATGCACTTGACATTAGCCAAGATTAATATGGATATAAGCGAAATAAATACGCCTTTAAGTTTTGATATATTATCATTTAATGAGTTAAATAAAGAAGAATTAATAAAGAATATATTAAAGGAAGGAGTTGTTATATACAATGGGAAAGAGATTAGGTGAAAAAGTAAGCGATTTTGTAAATGCCTTAGCTAGATTGGACGAAGCATTAAAAAAGGATATTACAGATGATATAATAATTGATGGAATTATTCAAAGATTTGAATTTACATTTGAGCAAAGTTGGAAAGTTATGAAGTCGTATTTAGAAGAACAGGGTATAATAGACGAGGCAATATCTCCACGGAGTACTATTAAGATAGCATATAAGCATAAGATAATCGTTGATGGGGAAATTTGGATCGAAATGATGTTGGATAGGAATAGAACATCACATATGTATGATGAAACAATAGCTAGAAATATAGTTGAGAGAATTAGAAAAAGTTATATTACTGAATTTAATAATTTAAAAGTTTTTTTGCAAACATATTAATGAGATGACGCGAAGCAAGAACGTCATTTAATTTTGTGAAATTGTTTTATATAGAAGATGACTTATCTTTATATTTAAGAAAAGAAAACTTGAACCAGAGCAAACAAAACAAATGTTTGGAAGGTTCTTTTTTTATTACCTTAATATACTGATTTATGGGAAAGGTGTAAATTTGATTATGTTTATATCAGAGATATTATAAAGATGGATTAAATGAATCTTTTATTGCTGTTGCTGTATTAAAGAAGGGAATTACTTGGAGTAAAGAACAAGTACAATTAGTTTTACTTATAGGTATTGCGGTTAAAGATAGGTATGAATGGAAAAATTGTTTAGAGCATTTATATAAAAATATTATAGACATTGAAGTTGTGAAAAATATTATTAAATGTAATGATTTGAAGAATTATTAAATCGCAATACAGAGCAATAAGTAAAATAGTAAGCTATGAATGTAGAAAACTTCTAAATTCATAGCTTTTTTATATAATAATAACTAAATTAGATGCTCGATACTCTTAAAAATAATTATAAAAAAGTGTTGACCCTAACATTATGCCATAGTGTAATATAAAAATAGAGTTTAATTATATTGACAAAAACTCATAGCCGGCGAGTGTTAGACAGTATTGATAGCTCTAAAATCAAAGTTGGAGGTGCAGCAATGAAAACAATAAAACAAGTTTCGGATTTGACAGGAATAAGTGTGCGCATGCTACATTACTACGATAAAATCGGATTGTTAAAACCAAGTAATTTCACAGACTCAGGTTACAGACTTTATGACGATGAAGCTCTTGAAACCTTGCAACAGATTTTATTTTTTAAGGAACTTGATATACCACTAAAAGAAGTTAAAGAAATCATGGCTAGTGCTCACTTTGATAAAATGCAAGCACTAAAAAGTCATGAAAAATTGCTTATTTTAAAACGCAACAGATTGAATGATTTAATAGAGCTTGTAAATAAAACATTAAAAGGAGAAACCACAATGAGTTTTAAAGAATTTGATATGAGTGAATATTATAATGTACTAGAAGAGTTTAAAACTGAACACAAAAATATTATAATTAAATCTTATGGTAGTATGGATAAATATAATGAATTTATTGAAACATGTAAATCTAAGGAAGCTGAAATTGCTAAAATGGCTATAAAGGAATACGGAAGTATTGAAAAATATGTTAAAGCTATGAAGAAAAATTTTAATAGTGATGCAATGACTAAAGCAGAACAAATTGATAATTTTAAAAAAGATTGTCTTTATGATAGACATCCTAAATTAAAAGAGCTATATAAAAAACTTACAGCCGACTTAAGTAAAGATCCTTCTTCAGATAAAATTCAACATATTGCTGGTGAAATAACGAGTATAGCTAAAAGAGATTATGAAGTTTTTAAAAATGAGCTTGGAGATTATTATTGGTACACTATAGTAAAATTTTGGTTGGAATTTCCTAAGGGCTTAGAAAAAAACTATGATGGAAGTGGCATGTCGTGGATAGAATCAATGGATAAAAAATATGGAGAGGGTGCATCTAAATTTATCGGAAAAGCTTTAAAGGTTTATTTGGGAGATTATGAGCCTAAAATAGAAACACTATATAAAAAACTTGGATCTGACTTAAGTAAAGACCCTACTTCAAAAGAGATTCAACAAATTGTTTCTGAAATAGCAAATGAGAACCGAAAAATAAATGAAGCTTTAAAAGTAGATGAGGGAGAAAATCATTGGGGTTATACAGCAGAACTTTATTTATCAAATCCTACGTATATAAAAGTAATGGACAAGAAATATGGCAGTGGTGCATCTAAATTTATCGGAGAAGCTTTAAAATTTTATTCTGAAAATAATAAGTAGTGCATTATTCCAATCACTCTCAATTTTTTGAGATGTTTCATTTAATATAAAAATTTACTTGTACACTATCATGAAATACCTGGAGAAGGAGATATAAACTTTCAGAAGGTGTTTGAAATCCTAAAGAAATATAACTATGAAGATTATGTAAGTGTAGAGTTATATAACCATTCAGAAATGTGTGATAAGGCATTAAAGGAAAGTAAAGAGTACCTAACTAACGTAATCAATAGTTTTTAGTATAGTGGGAATGGATTATTAGATTATTTGGTCGTAGACCCTTATTATTAATAGGACTTTCTGGAACTACCTTAACTATGCTTGCAATGTCTATTCTTACAAATACGTTAGCGGGTTTAAGTATGCTTCCATACGTTGTACTTATATTTACTGTGATTTTCTTAGCTTTCTTCCAAGGGTGTCTTGGACTTAGCAAGCAATTCGCCTTACTCCTGCTAATCTCATAGAAATAACACGAACGATGAATGGTATATGCTTACCGAATGCTTATACGTCTTTGTCTATATTTTTTCAGATGTAGCTCAATTCTTAGATAATTGCTTTAACATTGTTGAAATAGAAACAAAAGTTTGATATAATATTGCTAATACACCAACGGGTGGGAGGACAGGCCATGAACAAAGAAGAACAGGTCATAATGGGTTTCAGGGACTTATTAAACAAGATGGTTTCGCTTAATAAGTTTAAGATGAAAGACAGTCTTAAGGGTTATAAGTCCTCTGAAGTACATTGCATTGAATACATTGGAAGAAATGTAGATTCCAACGTGACAAAACTTGCGGAGTCCTTTTATATGACTAGGGGTGCCATAAGTAAAATGACTAAGAAGCTCATAAAAAAAGGCATTATCGAAAGCTACCAGAAACCGGATAACAAGAAAGAAATCTATTTTAGGCTTACTGAGCAAGGGAAAGTAATTAACAAAGTCCATGAGGAACTGCACAAAGAGTTTCAAGAGCGGGATAAAGCCGTATTTGAGCAGGTAACCGAGGAACAATTTGATATCATGCTTAGCTTCGTGGAAAAGTATAGTAGGCATTTGGATGCAGAAATAAAGAAGCAAGGTGTAGATATAACAAATCGAAATGATTTTGAATAATGGGGTTGTATAAAAAGTAGCCTAACGGGGGCTGTATCAAAACGCTGAAACATCAGTGTATGATACAGCCCCCGTTATTATTGACAAGGAAACAATAAAGTGATAGAGTAGTTATGTTGCCAAGGAAACATAACTACTCTTTTTCAAGAGGTGAGAATTTTAAATGTGTAAATTTAAATCAATCAATATACAATCTACAGGACAAACCGTTATATAGTATATACAATAATACTATAAATAGACCAGACATAAAAGGAGAAAAAATGAAAGAAAAAACAAATGATGTAAATGTCAAAGAGATGAATTTTGATCAATTATTTAAACAAATTTCTACGGAAGAAATATGCGACAATGTACTTACGTTGGTAGGTCCGTTGGTAGGAAAAGATTTTACGGTTATTACTGCGGGCAAGGAAGATTATTATAATTCCATGATAGGCAGTGGAGGCGGTTTGGGGATTCTTTTCAAAAAACCCACCACTTGGTGTATTCTTCGATCAGACCGTTATACGCTTGAAATAATTCAAAAAGAGCAAACATATACGCTATCTTACTTCCCGAATGAATATAAGGAACAAATGCTCTTTTTGGGAAGTAAATCAGGAAGAGATAGTGAGAAAATGAAAGAAGTTGAATTGACAAGTGTTCAAACTCCTTCCGGAGATATGTCTTTCAAAGAAGCCAGACTAATTATTGAATGTAAATTAACGCAACTTACTACCCCCAATCCCAATGATTTTTACACACAAGAAACTAAAGACTATATAAACGAAGCTTACAAAGAAGCAAACCATTATCGCAAATTTGTATTTGGGGAAATCACCCATGTTTGGGTAAAGAAATAAGAATAAACCAGAATTAACGAAGAGAATGGTTAAAAGCGGATGGCACAATAGATGAAGCATTACAAAGTGAGCAGCAGGTGTACCAAGCAGGAGATGTACTTAGAAATATACCATTAACTTGTTTATCAGCAGTTGATGAAGGTATGGGACCCATATATCAAGCAGTTGTAAACGCAGAACAAGAAGATTGGCTTAGCTGCTCTAATTATTCTAAAAGAATACCAGTTCCAAATTCTGGACACTATATATATATAGACCAACCTCAGTACGTAGTAAATGCAATTAAAGACATGATTAATACTATAGAAAATAAAAATTCACCACACAAGGATGATAATCAAAAGATTATGAAATAATAATCGGTACTTTGTTAAGGTCAATTCAAGAAAGTTTGCGCTAGATTAAGAGGATGATTTCTGTATTGTGAACAGGAGTTATCTTTTTTTATTGGCTATTCTAAGGGGGGGCATTTTCAGGATTGCAGCTGAATCTTGAGAAAACAAGGATTGTATACTATAAAGATGATGATAGAAAATGGTTAATAATGTTGTAGGAGCTAGAAAAGGAGGAAAACTTTAATTGCAGCTTAAGTCACAATATGAAAATGGAGGATTCTGCGATTATGACCAGAGAACTTATGATTTTGATGACCTTAAAAAACAGCTATTAGGAACTGGGGATACTGAATAAATTCTATAAAAATGGTAGAAATAAAAGTGTGAATGATTTATTTTGGTAGTATGAAATATTTATTATTTCGAATGCTATAGTTATAAGGAGATGATAAGTTTGGATAAAAAAAGACTAGGAAAAATAGATAGGATGGTGATTTTATGCTAAAAGCAGTTATATTTGATATGGATGGAGTAATTATTGATAGTGAACCAACACATATGAAGCTGGAAAATGAGACTTATAAAAAATTAGGCATAGAGGTTACAGGAGATGAGCATCACTCTTTTGTAGGAGCGACCTCTCATTATATGTGGGAAGCTCTAAAAAATAAATATAAGCTTAATCAAACACTTGATGAGTTAATTGAATATGATAGAAGTACATATTTTAAATACCTTAATTCAGATGAATGCGAGATAACTCTTATTGATGGGGTGAAAGAGCTAATAAAAGACTTTCATGAGAATGGAATAAAGCTAGCCATTGCCTCATCATCTCCACTAAATGTAATTGAGGCTATTGCAAAGAAATTTCAAATAGAAGAATACTTTGAAGTTTTTGTTACCGGTGACTATGTACAGAGAAGTAAGCCTGAACCAGATATATTTCTTTTTGCTTCAGAGAAGCTTGGGGTAAGCCCGGAAAATTGTATAGTTATTGAGGATTCTCATAATGGGGTTCGTGCGGCTAAAAAAGCAGGTATGAAGTGTGTAGGAATCAATAGTGATGCTGCAGGAAGCCAAGATATTTCCATGGCGGATTTAGTTATAAATAGCTTTAAAGAAGTGAATTATATGAAGTTAAGTCAATAAGCAAACAGAAATTGTTAATTACAATTTCGTGCTATCCATCCCATTCCTTAAGGTGTGGGATGGATAGCACTTGCCGTGAATCTGATCTTAAGCTATATGAATTGGCTCCACATGTACAAAATATTGAAAATGAAGAATGTTAAATAAGAAGACCAGTAAGAATAAAAAGGCAATGGTAATTATTGAATCAATTATTTTAGTTATGATTATTGGAGTTTTAGGGAAGTTTTCCACCAAAGAGCCTTCTAATAATACATCAGTTCCCATTGTAGAAACTGCAGTTCCCAAAGCAAGTGAAAACGTACCTGATGCAAAGCATACTGGTTCTACAGGATCAACTGGAACTACAGGTAACCAGTAACCATCTGTAGCTATAAAGACGGTCATTGTATCTAAGAATAGGGGGTACTATACAATGATTGTAAATATGATATGGTTGGGAATAGTGTAGAAGCATTAGTACTTACGTTACAAAAATAGCTGAAGAGCTTAATCTTCAGCTATAATTATTTTTGCGTTAAATTTATTGAAGTTATTCGAAAGGCTTTTAGTTAAATTTGAATCTGTTATAATATAATCAATTTTGCTAATTGGAGCAATATTGATTGTTATCCAGTAGATAGACAGAATAGAGAGGTTAAATAGGGTTCTCTTCTTTATGTTAAAATATATTCAGCAATGTTATTGAAATTTCAGGATATATTGTTATAATAAAGTAATAATTTGTTGGTTAATTCGCTCGTTTATAGACATAAATAATTTATCAAAGGTGATTTTTAAATGATAAGTAAGCTTGGAGGAATAAAATCATGAATGTAGATACCTATAAAAACTTACTGGATGAAGTGGGCTTAGGAAAGAATGCTGTTATGATTACAATGTTGGATAACAAAAATTGTGAAAATAAACCATATCAGAACAAAACACTTTTTACAGAGGAAAATCTGAATGCCCATAATCGCGTATCTGATTTAGATGAATTAATTTACCAAAAGGCAAAATATGCAATAGAAACTGGAATTATTCAGTTTGTAAAAGTTAGTGAAAGTGAAGCTTATTTAATTGAACCATATTTTCCAGAACCACGCTTAATAGTTTTAGGTGGTGGACATATAGCTAAGCCCTTAGCTGAGTTTGGTTCAAAAGCAGGTTTTTCAGTTACAGTTATCGATGACAGACCCTCATTTGCTAATAGTGAACGATTTCCTACTGCTAAAAAAGTAATTTGTGAGAGTTTCGAGAACTGTTTCGACTTAATTAGTTTAAATAAATCTGCTTACGTTGTTATTGTAACTAGAGGTCATAGGCATGATATGGATTGTCTAAGACAAGTTTTAAAACATAATACTGCATATGTTGGGATGATTGGTTCAAAACGGCGAGTTAAAAGCGTCATGGAGCAAATGCTAAGTGAAGGATATCCTCAAGAGGAGTTAAACAAAGTCAATGCCCCTATAGGTCTTGAGATAGGAGCAGTTACACCAGAAGAGATAGCGTTTTCTATTATATCTCAGGTCATCAGTTATAGACGACTCGGTGATATAACCAATGTTATTAATAGGCATACGAAAACTAATTGGCCAGAATTTGACCATGAAGTATTAATGGAATTGTGCAAAGAAGAAAATTCTCCAAAGGCAATCATTACAATTATTTCCACGAAAGGTTCAGTTCCAAGAAATGCAGGGGCTAAAATGCTTGTATGGCCCTATGGTAAGATTTTAGGGAGTATCGGCGGAGGGTGTAGCGAAGGCACGATAATTAATGACGCCCGTAACTTACTCGGAAATGGTGGATATCAAATTAAAAGCATAGATATGTCAGGCGCCATCGCTGAAGATGAAGGGATGGTATGTGGGGGAATCATGGATGTAATAATAGAGTCTTTTTAGACATCACTAATGAATAGGAGCCGTGACATAGTTTTAGAGAACTGGAATTTAGTTGCGAAGTTTTGATCTTTTGTTATTAATATTGACATAAATTCAATATTAATTTACAATTAAACTCCATGTGGGAGGGATAAAATATGAATGAAGAAAAGAAAAAAGCTATACTGGCTTTAAAAACTTCAAAAGGACAAATAGAAGGCATAATTAAAATGATTGAAGAGGAAAGGTACTGTATGGATATATCTAACCAGATAGTTGCGTCTCAGTCTTTATTGAAAAAAGCTAATTTATTGATTTTAAAACAACATCTCAATCATTGTGTAAAAGATGCCTTTCTAAATAATAGGGGAGATGAAAAAGTAGATGAAATAATAGGTTTACTTTCTAAGCTATTAAAAGACTAAATAAAGGAATGATAAATAGAACTCTAAAAATAGAATGATATATAAGAGGTCTATTAGAAATATTATTTATCCGCGGACTTATTGTAGAAATTAATTTAGAATAATGAGACGAAGTTACATTTAGTGAAGTCTATTATAAAACTTTATTTAATATAATATTTTAACTAATTATATTAAAAAGGTAGGGAATAGATGAAGCTTATAAAATTAAATAAGAATAAAGTTTTTAAAATTATTATTGGATTATTAGCAGCTTTATTACTAATATTTGTTGTTTTTATTTCATATCATAAAAATAGAAATTCTATGAAGATAAAAATGGGAGGACGGTTTTATAAACAGTTTAGTAATAGCGAAGGGAAAGACATAGAAAAATATTTTAGACCATCAAAACTACCTTCTATTAATGATAGGTTTTCTGATTTTAGATTTTTTAACAACTTCTACAATAAAAAGCCCTCTGAAATTACATTACCCAGTAATTTGCTTAAAACTCCAGAAGATACAATAATTAATTATTTCAGCGTTTTAAGGCAAGCGGCGAGGCCAATAGAAGGGAAGGGAGCAGGCTGTGGAACGCTGGGTAATGCACAAATACCTTATCCAGTGGCATATAATTTTTTATCCTCTAAATATCGAGATAAGTTAAATTATAATGAGTACCTTAAATTTTTTGAAAATATACTTCATATAAATCTAATAAAACTAAAAAAAGTTCCTGAATTAAATAATGATTTAAATACAATGAAATACTTTGTTGAGATTGAAACTATTAAAGGTACAGAAGATAATATCTCTAACTTTGCTTATTATTATGGTTTTATTGAAATATCTAAAGAAGGTAATTTGTATAAAATTTCTGATGTTCAACTTTTCGGAGAGGATTTTTTATGTGCACCTTATCATGGTTGGAGTCATAATGCTGAATTTGTAGTGGATATTAAATATGGAAATTGGTGTTCATTAGTAAAGGAAAGATATCCAACAAAACAAGAAGGATATGTAAAGAATATATATTTCAAAGGTACTGATGGTAATGATTATAAGTTTATGTTTTTTCAATTAACTAATGATACTGATATAGAAATAGCACAATATAAAAAAGATGAAAAGGGGAATTGGAATTTAATAAAGATTGATCCGGAAAAATGTTTAGAGAAAAAATCTTAGTAAGGTAGCAACAGAGTTGTCCGTTTCGTTCTTTCGAAATAGTTGACATAAAAATACTCCTCCTTACAATCTTTGAGAATTAAATTATCTCAATTATTGCCAAGAAAGAGTACTTTTTATTCTGTTTACACAAAATTATTTATAGGCCTTTTTTTAATTGCTTATATTAGAACAAAGGTAATTCTAAGTGTTATGCTTCCATAAACATTTTTATATCATCATCTACATTACTTATTCCACCAATACCAAAGCTGTCAACCAATACCTTTACGACGTTTGGTGATAGGAAGGCTGGAAGGGTTGGTCCTAAATGAATATTTTTAACTCCTAAATGTAATAATGCAAGTAATACTATAACTGCCTTTTGCTCGTACCATGCAATATTATAAGAAATAGGAAGTTCATTTATATCATCTAATCCAAATACTTCTTTTAGTTTAAGTGCAATTACTACTAATGAGTATGAATCATTACATTGTCCTGCATCCAATACTCTTGGAATTCCACCAATATCACCTAAATTTAACTTGTTATATTTATATTTTGCGCAACCGGCTGTAAGTATAACTGCATCCTTTGGTAGCTTCTCAGCAAATTCTGTGTAGTAATCTCGGCTTTTAATTCGTCCATCGCAGCCTGCCATTACAAAGAATCTCTTTATTGCTCCAGATTTAACAGCATCCACAATTTTGTCCGCAAGAGCTATCACTTGATTATGAGCAAAGCCTCCTACTATTTCACCTTTTTCAATTTCTTTAGGTGCCGCACATTTTTTAGCCTGTTTAATTATTTGAGAAAAATCTTTTGATTTTCCATTTATTCCATCTGCTATATGCTTAACGCCTTCAAAACCTGTTACTCCTGTAGTGTATATTCTATCTTTATAAGATGCTTTTGGAGTTACAATACAGTTTGTAGTCATAAGTATCGGTCCATTGAAGCTTTCAAATTCCTGGTTCTGTTTCCACCACGCATTTCCATAATTACCTACCAAGTGCTTGTACTTTTTAAATGCAGGGTAATAGTTAGCTGGAAGCATTTCACTATGAGTATATATATCTACTCCCGTGCCTTCAGTTTGTTTTAATAACTCTTCCATATCTTTTAAATCATGACCACTAATTAATATAGCTGGATTATGTTTAACTCCTATATTAACTTTTGTTATTTCAGGATTTCCATAACTAGAGGTGTTCGCCTTATCAAGTAAAGCCATTGCATCAACACCATACTTACCACATTCAAGTACTAGAGCTACAAGTTCATTCACTCCTAAAGTATCATCCAAAGTAGAAGCTAATCCCTTTTGAGTAAATGAATGAAGCCCATCATCGTCATATCCAAGGATATTCGCATGCTTAGCATATGCAGCCATTCCCTTAAGTCCATAAATTAATAATTCTCTTAAAGATCTTATATCCTCATTCTCTGTTGAGAGTACTCCAACTTTTCCTGCTTTTTCATCAAATGCTTTTAAGTCATTAGAAAACCAAATTGCTGCATCGGGTAAGTTTAATTCCTCCTCTTTGCCAAATCCAAACGTATTAAATATCCTTGTAAGCCAACTAGCATTTTCGCCTTTATCACTTAACTTAATTCCAGCTTTAAGAAGCTGACCTTTTACTTCTTCCCTTAATCTTAAACCTTCTCTTATTCTTTTAATAAATACATTTCTATCAAAATTTGCATTAGTTATAGTTGCAAACAAACTTTCCATTATGAAATTATCTACTTCTTTATTAACGATGCCATTCTCTCTAGCCTTAACACCGTATATAGATATTCCTTTAGTTATATAAATTAGCAAGTCCTGAGCCTTTGCGAGACTTTCAGTCTTACCACAAACTCCCTTTACCGTACAACCTTTGCAATTAGCTGCTTCTTGACATTGATAACAAAACATAGCCATATAATAAACCTCCATTTTTCTCTTTTGTAAGCACTGTCTGTGCCTGTTCTATGTGATTATTATACTGATATATAATCATGTTGTCGGTAACATATGTTACTAGTTTAAATAAAAGCAAAATCTAAACATATATAAGTATTCTCGTTATTATTTTGTATAATTACACCTGGAATGTGCAAAATATTATATAGACGTTTTAAAAATTAGGAGGGTTACATATGCAAGGGAAAATGTTTTGTTTTCAATGCGAGCAAACTTTCGGTGGAAAAGGGTGTACCAAAGTAGGAGTCTGTGGAAAAACACCAGAAATTGCAGCACTACAGGATTTGCTAATTTATCAGTTAAAAGGCATAAGCTGTTACGCTACTAAACTTTTAGCCAAAGGCGAAAAAATTGATAAGTCATGGGTTTCATTTATTGAAAATTCATTGTTTATGACATTAACTAATGTAAATTTTGATCCTGAATCTCATATGGATATGCTTAAAAGATCTCAAGTAATAAAAGAAGATGCCAGGAAAAAAGCAACAGGGGAAGAAGTGAATTCTGAGGAAGCTTTATATAATTTAAGTGATACTAAGCAGCAGATACTTGAAGATGCTAAAAAAGCTGGCGTTATGTATAATGAAGACTTAGATGCTGATATCCGCTCAGTTCGCGAAACTATAAAATATGGATTAAAAGGAATTGCAGCTTATGCACACCAAGCTAGATGTATTAAATATAATAGCGATGAAGTAGATGATTTTTATTTTATAGGTTTAGCAGTAATGACTGATGATAGTTTAAATCTACAAGATCTTATCAAGTATTTAGTTAAAACTGGAGATATGAGTGTTAAGGTTATGGAGGTATTAGATAAAGCCAATAATGAGAAATACAATTCTCCAACACCTACAAAGGTTAATGTAAACATTAAAAAGGGTCCATTCATTGTAGTTTCTGGTCATGATTTAAGGGATCTTGAAATGTTACTTGAGCAAACAGAAGGCAAGGGAATAAATATTTATACACATGGTGAAATGTTACCATCCCATGGATATCCAAAGCTCAATAAATACAAACATTTAGTAGGTAATTTTGGAGGAGCATGGCAAGATCAACAAAAAGAATTTGATGGTATACCTGGTTGTATTTTAATGACAACAAATTGCTTAATGAAACCAAGAGATTCTTATAAAGATAGAATATACTCAACAAGTGTTGTTGGTTGGGATGGTCTAAAACATATATCTAATGATGAGAATGGATATAAGGACTTCTCTGAAATGATTAAGAAAGCACTAGAACTCGGTGGATTTGAAAAAGATGAAGAAGTTAAAGAAATTCTAGTAGGATTTGGTCATAAAGCAACTTTAAGTCATGCTGAAACAATAGTGAATGCAGTTAAAGAAGGCAAGATTAGACACTTCTTCTTAATTGGAGGATGTGATGGTGCAAGACCAGGAAGAAACTATTACACTGAATTTGCACAGCAGGTGCCTAAGGAGTGTATTATTCTTACTTTAGCTTGTGGGAAATATCGTTTTAATAAGTTAGAGTTTGGTGAGGTAGCAGGACTTCCAAGATTATTAGATGTAGGTCAATGTAACGATGCATATTCTGCTGTTAAAATAGCCTCAGCACTAGCTGATGCATTTAAATGCAGCATTAATGATCTACCACTGGCAATTGTTTTAAGTTGGTATGAGCAAAAAGCTGTTGCTGACCTATTGGCATTACTTTCACTTGGAGTAAAAGGGATTTACCTTGGACCAACGCTTCCAGCTTTCTTAAGCCCTAACGTATTACAATTTTTAGTTGATACTTTTGATATTAAACCTATAAGCAATCCAGAAGATGATTTAAAGCAAATACTCGGATAAAAAACATTAATTTTATAATTATAATTTAAACAAGGGCCGCTGCTAAATGTAATTTGAATACATATAGGGGAGACTATAAAGTAGTTTATAATATTAAGTAAATTTAAAGGAGATGTTTTTATGGATAAATATGTTTGTTTAGTGTGCGGATACATTTATGATCCAGAAGAAGGAGATTCAGATGGTGGAATAGAAAAAGGTACTAAGTTTGATGATATACCAGAAGATTGGGTTTGTCCATTATGTGGGGTTCCAAAATCAGACTTTGAAAAAGTTGAATAAAGCTTCATATATAGTTAACAAATAAAAAAACATATTAAAGGGGTGTTATTAATGAAGGCTCACGTTGATAAGGATACATGCATTGGATGTGGATTATGCCCAGGGGTATGTCCAGAAATCTTTCAAATGGAAGATGACGGAAAAGCTGCGGCATCGCCAGATGACGTGGCAGAAAATCTCGTAAGTAGTGCAAAGGAAGCAGAAGAACAATGCCCTGTTGATGCAATTTCTGTAGAATAGTAATAGTATAGGAAAAAATACAATAAACTGAAGACTTGTGTTGCCAACAAGAGAATAATATTGAAAGTCAAGGATTTTTAATCACAAAGTGGTTAGATCTTCTTGACTTTATTGCATTCAACCATAATGATAATTATTAAATAACTCCTATAGATTAATGTAAAAAACCTTTGCAAAAGAAAGACATTCAATATAGAATATTATTAACAGCATATAACAAATTAACATACTTATATGTTAAACAACCAATTTTAAAATGTGGTTAAAATAATTTAAATGGAGTGGTGTTATAATGAACAACATTTTAGAAATTATTAAAAATGGGACCCTAACCTATGAGCAAAAGGTATTAACTCTTGCTAGAGCAGCGGAAGACAGTATAGACGTTCTAAATATTAGAAGAGATACTCAGATGCTTCGAGATGAGGGAATAATATGTGATCTTTTTGAAGGCCATGCACCTTATAGACCTAGGTATATAGTACCTAACTATCAGAAATTCATGAAAAATGGAAGTGAATTTTTAGGACTCACGCCACCAAAGGATATTTGGGAGGCTACAAATAGTTTATTAATATTATACAGACATGTACCATCAATTTCTTCATTCCCAGTATATATAGGGAATATTGATTATCTCTTGGAACCGTTTATTTTAAATGAAGAAGAAGCTTTTCATGCTATAAAATTATTTTTAACACATATAGACAGAACCATAACGGATTCTTTTTGCCATGCAAATATAGGGCCAGAAGATACTAAGGCAGGAAGATTAATATTAAGAGCGGAAAGAGAACTGCAAAATGCAATTCCTAACCTAACTTTAAAATATAGTACAAGTACTCCAGATGATTTTGCTATTGATGCAATTAACACTGCATTAATAACTGCAAAACCAAGTTTTGCTAATCATGAAATGTTTTCAAATGAGTTTGATGGGAATTACGGCATAGTTAGTTGCTATAATGGATTAACTATAGGTGGGGGAAGTTACACTTTATCTAGATTAAATTTAGCGAGGCTTGCTAAAAAAGCAAAAAACCAAGATGAATTTATAAATGTTATATTGCCGGATGCAGTAGAGAAAATGGCTGGGTATATGCGTGAAAGGATTAGATTTTTAGTGGAGGAAAGTGGTTTCTTTGAGACTAATTTCTTAGTAAAAGAAGAATTAATAAGTAAAGATAACTTCACAGGCATGTTTGGGATGTTTGGACTTGCTGAATGTGTAAATTGTTTTATTGACTCTTCTAAATTAGAAAATAGGTTTGGTCACGGTGAAATAGCTAATACTTTAGGCTATAGAATTATTGAAAAGTTAGAAGCTGAGGTTAATAAATATAATGATCCTCACTGCAATATATCAAAAGGTAGATATTTGTTACATGCTCAAGTGGGTATTGAGTCTGATATGGGAATAAGTCCAGGATGCAGGATTCCAATTGGAGATGAGCCAGAGCTTCCGCAGCATATAGTAGAGGCGGCTAAATTCCATAAGTTTTTTCCCTCAGGAATAGGCGATATATTTAATTTTGATAGTACAGTTAAAAGTAATCCGGAGTATGTGCTTGATATTATCAAAGGTGCCTTTAAAAAGCAAATGAGATATTTTTCAGCATATTCTACTGATTGTGATGTAATAAGAATTACTGGATATCTTGTTAAAAGATCAGAAATGGAAAAATTACAAAGGGGTCAGCAGGTGTTACAGGATACAGTAGCATTAGGACTTGGGACAGTTCTGAATCAAAAGGTACTGGAAAGAAAGGTAAGAAAAAATGATTAAGGGACTAGTTAACCGAATTATTCCCTTTAGCTCGGTGGATGGACCAGGAAATAGGACTGCCATATTCTTGCAAGGGTGTAATTTTAACTGCTCTTATTGTCACAACCCAGAGACTATAAATATTTGTAATAGTTGCGGGGAATGCGTAGATGCTTGCCATAATAATGCATTGCAATTTAAGGATTCTAATGTAGTATGGGATAAAGCGGCCTGTAGTAAATGTGATGAATGTATAAAATTTTGCAAAAGGAATAGCTCCCCTAGAGCACAAAGCATGACTGTAGAACAAGTCGTACGCGAGATAGAGAAGAATAAAGTTTTTATCTCTGGAATTACAGTCTCAGGTGGTGAGTGTACCCTGCAAAGTGAGTTTTTAACGCATTTATTTAGAGAAGTTAAAAAAATGAATTTAACATGTTTTGTGGATACCAATGGCTCGGTGCCTTTATGGGAACATAAGGAGCTAGTGGATGTAATGGATATGGCAATGGTAGATATAAAATCCTATAATAATGAGGAACATAAGAGACTTACGGGTATGGGAAATACTATTGTTATAGAAAATGTAAAATATTTAGCTAAGTTAAATAAAATTTATGAAATTAGAACGGTTATTGTACCAGAAGTTTTAGATAATCACAAAAATGTAGATAAAATTAGCAAATTTATTGTGTCGTTAAACCCAGATATAAGATATAAACTTATAAAATATAGGCAAATGGGTGTACGATCTGAAACTATAAACAGTTACACTCCTAAGGAGGAAATCATGAAGGAATTAGGAGAGATAGCGACGTATAATGGTTGCAGAAATGTAGTTATAGTATAGTAAATATTAGAAACCTCACAAAATGTGAGGTTTTTAGTTTATATAGTTATATTCAATTATATAAATACAAAAGTAGTATCTATTTCTAATTCGTATAAAATCGTATATTCATAGTGAACTATGACTAGGATTCAACATTGACCTAGTCGTAGTAGCATGGTAATATATTCTTATTAGACGATTATATGGATAAAGATTATTTAGTAACTAAATCAAATTATTTTATTATGTAAAGTATTATATAATACTTTATGAATAAAAATTTTAAATATAGAGCAAAAAAGGAGGGTCCATTTTGATGAAAAAACTTACAGAAATGACAAGATCGGCTGGTTGAGCATCTAAAATAGGGCCGGAGGCTCTTTCTAAAATATTAAGCGAATTACCTAAAATGGTTGATAAAAATCTGATTGTTGGAATTGAAACTTCTGACGACGCAGCTGTTTATAAGATAAATGATGAAATGGCAATGATACAAACTTTGGACTTTTTCACTCCTGTAGTGGATGATCCATATACTTTTGGACAAATTGCAGCAGCTAATTCTTTAAGCGACATATATGCAATGGGAGGAAAACCAACGCTCGCACTTAATATAGTTTGTTTTCCAACCTGTATTTCTATGGATATACTTGGAGAAATACTTAGAGGTGGAGCAGATAAAGTAATTGAAGCGGGAGCAATTGTCATAGGAGGGCATTCAGTTGATGATAATGAGCCCAAGTATGGATTATCAGTCACTGGTTTTGTGCATCCGGATAAAATTCTGAAAAATTATGGATGTAAGGTTTGCGATGTACTGATACTTACAAAACCTTTAGGCACGGGTATAGTAAATACTGCAATAAAAGGAGGCGTGGCATCTGTTAATGCATATAATCAAGCAGTAAAGGTTATGACTACTTTGAATAAATATGCGGGAGAAATAATAGCATCACATGAAATAAACGCCTGTACGGATATAACTGGGTTTGGAATTATGGGACACTGCTTTGAAATGGCTAAGGCCTCAAAAGTTAAATTAAAGCTTTGGAAGGATAAAATACTATATATCAAAGAGGCAAAAGAGTACGCTAAAATGGGTTTAGTACCGGCAGGTTCTTATAAAAATAGGGATTATATAAAAGGGGAATACGAGCTTAGAAATGTTGAACCTTGGATGGAGGATATTATATTTGACCCTCAGACATCTGGAGGACTACTGGTTTCATGTACTAAAAAGGAAGCAGAAAAACTAATTGAAGAACTTTCAAAACTTGAATTAAAATCTGAAATTATTGGTGAAGTTCTTCCATATGGAGATAAATATATTATTGTAGAGTAAAAACAGAATGGAGAATAAAAATGGAAAAAAATTTACTGCTACGAAAATTACCCAAAATTGATGGGCTTTTAAATGAAGCTTTTGTAATTGAGGTTTCGTTAAACACTTCGAGAGTTAAAGTTATTGATGCGCTTAGGGAAACAATTGATCTATTTAGAAAAAACATTTTATCTGGAGATTTAGAAAACTTTGAAACACAAGATATTATTGAACAATTTAAAAGAAATATAGAGGAAAAAAGTTCTGTAAGTTTTAAAAAGATAATCAATTGCACTGGAGTAATTATTCATACAAATTTGGGAAGGTCGAGGCTTTCGAAAAATGCAGTAGAAGGTGTATTAAATACGACCCAGAATTACAGCAATCTTGAATATAACGTAGCTGATGGAAAAAGGGGATCCAGATACAGTCATATTGAAGATATCATTACAAAAATCACAGGGGCCGAAGCTGCATTGGTTGTTAATAATAATGCAGCAGCAGTACTTTTGGCTTTAAATACACTGTGCAGCGATAAGGAAGCAATTGTATCAAGAGGACAGCTTGTAGAAATTGGGGGTTCTTTTAGAATTCCAGATGTAATGAGGTTTAGCGGTGCAAAGCTAGTAGAGGTTGGGACAACTAACAGAACTCACCCTTATGATTATGAGAGTAACATAAATGAAAACACGGGGGTATTATTAAAAGTACATACTTCAAACTTTAAAATTCTTGGGTATACACTTGAGGTTCTTACTGAGGAATTAGTTGAAATAGGACTTAAAAATCATATTCCAGTAGTTGAAGATATTGGTAGTGGAACTCTTGTTGATTTTTCAAAGTACGGTTTTACTTATGAACCAACAGTTCAAGAAAGCGTAAAAAAAGGGGTAGATGTTATTACCTTTAGTGGAGATAAGATGCTTGGAGGACCTCAAGCAGGGATTATAGTAGGTAAAAAGAAATACATAGATATGATGAAAAAAAACCAACTTACTAGAGCACTTAGAGTTGATAAAATGACTCTTGCGGCGCTTGAAGGCACACTTAAATATTACTTTGATGAAAATGAAGCTGTGGAAAACATTCCTACACTTTATATGATATTAAGCTCTAAGGAGCTTCAAAAAAAAAGAGCATTGAAGCTTAAAAGAAAACTTAATTCAAATTCAGAAAATTTTACATTTAAAGTTTGCGAAGACTTTTCTATGGTAGGTGGTGGTTCAATGCCCGAGGCAAAGATAGCAACCTTTGTAATTAAAGTTAAAAGTAGTGATTTTTCCTCAGAGAAAATTGAAAAAAGGCTTAGACTAAATAAAGTTCCAATTATAGTACGCGTAAGTAATGATGAGGTCATACTTGATTTAAGGACCATTGATGATAATGATTTTGAAGTAATATCGGAAGCTTTTAAAAAAATGAAACTAAAGTAAAAATTTATTTATGGTGGTGATAACTATGAAACATATTATAATTGGTACGGCGGGACATATAGACCATGGTAAAACATCACTCGTAAAAGCACTTACAGGTAGAGAAACTGATACCTTAAAGGAAGAAAAAGACAGAGGAATATCGATAAATTTAGGATTTGCCTGTTTTGATCTCCCGTCTGGAAGAAGAGCAGGAATAATAGATGTTCCTGGTCATGAGAAATTTATTAAAAATATGCTGGCGGGTGTAAGTTCTATTGATATAGTTTTAATGGTAATTGCTGCCGATGAGGGTGTTATGCCTCAGACAAGAGAGCATTTTGAAATACTTCAACTACTTGATGTAAAAAAAGGAATTATTGTGCTTACTAAAATTGACATGGTGGAAGAAGAATGGCTTTCAATGGTGAAAGAAGACGTTAGGGAGCAATTTAAAGGTAGTTTCCTAGAGAATGCACCAGTCCACTGCGTATCATCTAAAACTAGGCAAGGAATTGAAGGGCTTGCATGTGAAATAGACATGATGACTGAGGAGGTACGTGAAAAGGATATAACAGGGCATTTTAGGCTTCCCGTTGATAGGATATTTTCGGTAAGTGGCTTTGGAACTATTGTAACTGGAACTGTTATTAGCGGTAGAATTGAAGAAGGACAAACAGTTATGATATACCCTTCAAAATTAATGTCCAAAATAAGAGGAATTCAAGTGCATGATAATCCAGTTAAAGTCGCAGAGGCAGGTCAAAGGTGTGCCTTAAACCTTGCGAATGTTAAAACTAAAGATATTGAAAGAGGAAATGTCATTTCAATAGAAAACGTAATGGAGCCATCTCTTATGGTAGATTGTAAGCTTTATTATTTATTGAGCACTTCAAAACCTCTTGTAAATAGACAAAGGGTAAGATTGTACCATGGAACAAGCGAAATTATTTGCAGAGTAGTAATACTTGACCTTGAGGAAATAAATCCAGGCGAGGGAGCGTATGTACAGCTTAGGCTTGAAAAGCCTCTTACAGCTCAAAGGAATGATAGATTTGTAATTAGAAATTTTTCTCCAATGTATACAATTGGTGGAGGCTCAATAATAGAACCCTCAGCATCAAAGGCTAAGAGGTTTCATGAGGAATACATAGAAGAGCTTAAAATAAAAGAAAGTGGGCACTCTGAGGACATTATTGAAAAAACTGTGGAAAAACTAAGCTCAGAATTTCCAAGGATTTCTGATATATTAAAATCATTAGGTAAAAATGAAGGAGATGTTCAGGGAAATCTTAATGTTTTAGTTTTAAATCAAAAGATAATAAAGCTTAACGGTGGAGATTCTCCAGTTTATATTCATATAAACTATTTAAATAAAAAAGTAGACACACTTCTAAAGCTTACATCGGATTATCATAAAATTAACCCGCTTAAGATTGGAATCTCAAAGGAAGAAATTAAAACAAAACTATTCGGAAAAAATATAAAACAGAAGACCTATGATGATTTGCTATTTGGGCTTGAGCAACAAAAAGTAATTAATCTTAAAAGCAAGTTTATAGGTGAATATGGTTATGAAATAGTACTTACAAAGCAGCAACAATCAGAAAGAGATAGAATAATAAAAGCATTTGAAGATGCACACTGTTTACCACCAAAATATGAGGAATTACTCGAGGATTCAAAGGATAAAAAGATTTTTACTATGGTATTTGAGCTACTACTTGATGAAGAAATACTCTTTAAAATAAATACAGAATGCTGCCTGTTAAGTGACTATTATAAAGAGGTAAAGTATAAGGTTAAAAATTATATTGATGATAATGGAAGCATTACTATTGCACAGTTTAGAGACATGATGAATACTAATAGAAAATATGGACTTATTTTACTAGAACATTTGGATGGCATAAAATTCACTAAACGTAAGGGAGATAGTAGGGTACTTTCATAGCAGGTGGAAATAAAAATTAATTTTACAAAAGATATCATATTGTGATTATTCGTGATAAAATGGTATTAGAGTTAAATTTTCATGGGAGTAGATAGGTGCTGGTGTGCCTGCCAGTCTTCAAAACTGTGTTGACCTGCTAAGACCAGGTTGGGTGTGTTCGATTCACACATACTCCCGCCAATTAAATTTAAAGCCCTGAGGGGCTTTTTTTTTATTATATAGGAAACAGCTTGCGGAAAACAATGTGGATAACTTTTTTATAGTTGAGAGTTGACAGTTAAACTTGATTTTTCTGTTGCCACAGAAAAATCTTTAACTTGCTCAGTCATGTGCCCTCGCAAAGACACCCGAGGGGCGTGAACAAATTGCGAATAATTTGTTTTGATAAAAGTAGAATTATAGTATTGATAATGCTAACTAAAAAAGGTTACGTGGCAACAAATTCGAAATAACCAGCCTAATTTAATCCCCATATTGTTAATACCAACATATTTTTTGCTGGAAAAGTTCTTTTTTAAAAAAATAGAGTATGAAAATAAAAAAGTGGATACTATTTTTGAAACAATACGTATAATTTTGTGTATTCCAATTTTAATTTTGGTTATATATATGATGATTTATAGATAACACTTAAATATTAACGATATATTTCACAAAGTATACCCAAATGACACTATTAGAATATATTTTACTAGGTTTAAAAAAAAGATATTTCAAATACAAATAGGCTTGATGCAATACTTATAAAACTATATATAGTCGCATGATGGATATTAATTCCATTATGCGGCCTATTTTTAGGTAAGTAGGGTACACGTATCACGGTGTCCGCCCATGTATCAAACCTACTTGTCACCTTGACAGCTATTAGCCGCTATTTTTAATCTTTTTTCTTTAAATAACATTCTTGGGGGAGATTTTCCCATGAAAATAGGGATTGAAATAAATCCAGGTTCTTCTAGTAAATAGTTAGAGTCCATAATAGTGAAAAGGTTAAAATTAAAAATTCGGAAATATACAATTTGATTATAAAACTTGCAAATACTAGTAAAAACAAAAAATATGATGTACAATTAATTAGCGAGAAAAATATAAGTAAGATTAAGTAGTAAGTATATAAATTTTGGAATTTGATAATAGGACATAATACAAATATTTAAATATCATAATCAAAAGCTAGCAACTATTGACTGCTTTATATTATTATCCCCTTTCAGAAACTTGCAGTATTTCCATTATGTACAATAAGAAAGTGAAGGTGAAGGATATGCTATACATAGGAATTGACATTGGATCAACTGCTTCTAAGGTGTGTATTCTTGAACATGATAAAATTAAAAATACTTTTATTTACCCAACAGGTTGGAGTAGTGTCAAAACATCTGAGGAAATAAGACAAGCAATAGAAAAACTAGGAATGACCTCTAGTAATAGTAAAATAGTTGCAACCGGTTACGGAAGGGTTTCTGTACCCTATGCAGATAAAACAATAACTGAAATAACCTGCCATGCAGTTGGGGCGTATTATTTATTACAAGAGGATTGTACAGTGATTGATATAGGTGGACAAGATACAAAAGTTATAACTGTTGAAAGTGGTAAGGTTACAAATTTTTCTATGAATGATAAGTGTGCAGCTGGTACTGGTAAATTTTTAGAATTAATGGCTGGAACACTAGGCTTTGATATTGATGAACTTTGCACTGAGGCCACAAAGGGAAGTGGAACAACTATAAGTTCAATGTGTACTGTTTTTGCAGAATCTGAAGTCATTAGTCTCATCGGTAGTGGAAAAAAACGTAAAGACATTGCATTTGGTGTAATAGAATCTATTACAGGTAAAGTAAAATCTCTGTGTCAAAAACATTCCGATTCTCATAACTATTTCTTAACAGGAGGACTTTGCGATAGTCCATTTATTGTGGACCGACTTTCAGAAAAATTGAGTTCACCTGTAGCTACTCAAAAAATGGCAAGGTATGCAGGTGCAATTGGAGCGGCTATAATGGCAAGCAGAATTGAAGGAAATTCTAATGAAGCATTATAACGGAGGGGGATATATTAATGAATAACCTACCAGAAAAATTTGAAGATTTTAGTGAAGCAAGAAGAAATGCTTTTTTAAGCATCAAGAACTTAAAAGATGAAGGCAAGAAGGTTGTGGGGGTGTTTTGTACTTTCACACCAACAGAAATAATAATGGCTGCGGATGCTATTGCAGTTTCATTATGCAGTATGACAGAGGAACCTATAGCTGATGCCGAAAGGGATTTACCAAGAAATCTATGCCCATTAATTAAAGCATCTTATGGCTTTGCAATTACAGATAAATGTCCTTTTTTTTATTTTTCCGATATGATTGTTGGAGAGACTACCTGTGATGGGAAAAAGAAGATGTATGAATATTTAGCAGATATTAAGAAGACTCATATTATGCAGCTTCCTCAAAACTGTAATGATGAGGATTCTTATAAACTATGGAGCAATGAATTAGTAAAGCTTAAGAAGTGTCTAGAAAATTTTTATGGTGTTGAAATTACAGATGAAAAGCTTAAAATAGCTATTAAGCTTAAAAATAGGGAAAGAGTAGCTCTAAGAAAGTTTTATGAGCTAGGACAGCTAGAGCCACCAGCAATTACAGGCTATGAAATGCATAAGGTTCTATCTGGGGCAGGATTTAAATTGGATAAAGAAGTATTGATAAAAGATCTTGAAAGCGTAACAAGTGAGGCGCTAGATAGGTATAATAGTGGGGAAAGAGAAGTTTCGAGTGATGCAAAGAGAATACTTATTACAGGATGTCCTCTAGGACAAGGAACTGAAAAAATAATTAAGGCCATAGAAGAGAATGGTGGAGTAGTGGTATGTTATGAAAACTGTGGTGGAGCTAAAACAACAGAGACTTTGGTTGATGAAAACAAGGAGCCTCTTTATGCTTTAACAGAAAAATATTTAAATATTGGATGCTCTTGTATGACACCAAATGATAACAGAATAGATTTATTAGAAAAGTTATGTAAAGAATATAAAGCTGATGGAGTAGTCGATGTAATACTTCAAGCTTGTCATACCTATAATGTAGAAACTCTTAGATTAAAGAGAATTTTCAATAAGAAAAATATCCCATATATGAGTATCGAAACGGATTATTCTCAAACAGATATAGGTCAAATTAATACAAGAATGGCAGCATTTATAGAGATGTTATAAGTTTTTCAATAAATTTTCTTTTAAAAGTGTATATTATTTCAATTTATAGATAGTATTTCAATTTTAACCCTTTACATTGTTAAAAAGTAGATTATAATAGAGTTGTAGTACTTTTGAATATTGATAGATGATGTTTTCGGGAGATTAAGCTTAAGCTTAGTTATTTAATATAACATCCTTAAATGGATAGCCGAAGGGGCAAGTATTACATGCGCTGTAATATGAATATCTCAGGCAAAAGGACCGAAGATTGATATAACTCTGGAAAGCAATTGCACCGAAGGAGTAAATCTCTCAGGTAAAAAGGACAGAGATAAAGCTTAAATGAGCTTTATCTCTGTCCTTTTTTATTTAAAAGTGGAAAAAACTTGAATTAATGTATTTGGAAGGAGGGACTAATTGATAGAAGAAATATTGATTGTAACTAATAACCCAAGATGCCTTGATGAATTTGGCGAAAAATATGAAGTCGAATTTTTTACTGGAATAATGAATGTACTAAAAACTGTAAGAAACCATGTTCATAAGGGACACATTTTGCTCACGCATCCGCTTTCAAGCAGCATAAAGCCAAATGAAACGCCCTACAAAACTGTAATAATAACAAAATCAAAAAAAGAAGTAATAGATTTACAGTCAGTTAATTTTATTGAAGAATCGATACACACAACTGAAAAATTCATTAAAGATAGGGGAACACCAGCATGGTCAGATGCGGTGCGAAATGATTTCATGTTAATAGATTACGATATTATAAGTCATGGTCTAAATTGAAAACAAATGTAATATACTAGGGGGTTTAAAAATGGAACATATTTATGACACTATAATTATAGGGGGTGGCCCAGCGGGGTTATCGGCAGGACTTTATGCGTCAAGGTCAAGACTTGATTCTCTAATAATTGAACGAGGAAAATTTGGAGGACAGGCCGCAATAACAGATGAACTTGCAAATTATCCTGGCTCAATTGAAGAGTGCACTGGTCCAAAATTGATTAAAAGAATGAGAACTCAAGCTGAGGAATTTGGTACAAAGTTTGCAAAAGATACTGTAGAAAATGTTTTACTTGAAGGTGAAATAAAAACTGTTAAATGCAAAAAAGAAACATATAAGGCTAAAACTATTATAATTGCAACAGGTGCTTATCCCAGATTAGCAGGTTTTAAAAATGAAAATGAGCTACGCGGCAAGGGAATTTCATATTGTGCTACCTGTGATGCTGATTTCTTCACGGAGCTCGATGTAGCCGTAAATGGCGGTGGAGATTCCGCTATAACTGAAGCAATTTATCTCACAAAGTTTGCAGATAGTGTAACAGTAATTCATAGAAGAGATGAATTAAGAGCTTGTAAATCAATTCAAGAAAAAGCTTTTGCTAATCCAAAAATCAAATTTATATACGATTCAGTTATAGATGAGGCGGAAGGCGATGAAATACTTGAAGGCCTTAAGGTTAGAAATGTTAAAACTAATGAAGTTCAAACAGTGAAGGTTGATGGGTGTTTTGTATTTGTCGGGTACAGTCCTATTTCAGAAATTTTTAAAGGTAGAGTCAATATGGATGATAATGATTATGTAATGACGAATGATGACATGGCAACCAACATTCCAGGCGTTTTCGCAGCTGGAGATATTAGGGTCAAGAATTTGAGACAGGTTATAACTGCAGCTGCTGATGGCGCAATAGCGGCAACTTCTGCAGAAGTATATATAGCAAATAAATAAAATTAGGGGGAATTTAAAATGATTAGTTTGACAAAGGAAAATTTTGATGATGAAGTAGTAACTTATTCTGAAAAAGCAGTATTTGTTGATTTCTGGGGTGACAAATGTGAAGTATGTAAGGAACTTATGCCTGGAGTACACGAACTAGAAAGCAAATATAGCGATAAAATCAAATTTGCAAGCCTTAATATCGGTGGTTCTAGAAGACTCGCTATATCTCAAAGAGTACTTGGACTCCCAACGATGATAATTTATAAAAATAACGAGAAAATAAGCACTATTACCCCTGAAAATATCGAAACAATTGATGATGTAGAGGATTTTATTAAAAGCGTTTATGAAACATTGTAATAAATGACTAAACTATTTTGGAGGTGGAAACTTTGCGTTTAGAACTTGGTGAAATTAAAATTAATGATGTTCAATTTGGCACTAGCACAAAGGTTGAAAAGGGAGTTCTTTTTGTAAATAAAGAAGAACTGCTTGCACATATAGGCGGAGATGAAAGAATTGAAAGTATTAGCATTGAAATTGCAAGACCAGGAGATGAGACAAGGATAATTCCAGTTAAAGACGTTATTGAGCCAAGAGTAAAGGTATCAGGTAGCGGTGGAATATTTCCAGGATTTATAAGCAAGGTTGATACAGTTGGAAATGGAAGAACAAATGTTTTGAAAGGTGCAGCTGTTGTAACTACCGGAAATATTGTTGGGTTCCAGGAGGGAATCATTGACATGAGTGGAATTGGTGCTAAGTATACACCATTTTCAAAATTAAACAATGTTGTAATAACATGTGAAACAAAGAAAAGCGTACTTCCACATGATCACGAAGAAGCTGTTAGAATGGTTGGATTTAAGGCTGCAACATATCTTGGTGAATGTGCAAGAGAACTTGAGGCTGATGAAATTAAGACTTTCGAAACACTTCCTCTTTTAGAACAGGTAAAACAGTATCCTGATCTTCCTAAAGTAATATATGTGTATATGCTTCAAAGTCAGGGACTTCTTCATGACACCTATGTATATGGAGTTGATGCAAAGAAAATAATACCTACATTCATATACCCAACGGAAATATTTGATGGTGCTATTGTTTCAGGAAACTGTGTTTCAGCTTGTGATAAGAACCCATCATATGTTCATATGAATCATCCTGTAATTGAGGATTTGTATGAGAGACATGGTATTGACTACAATTTCCTTGGATGTGTATTGACTAACGAAACTGTATACCTTGCAGATAAAGAAAGATCTTCAAGCTATACTGCAAAATTAGTTGAGTATTTAGGTGCAGATGCAGTAATAATTTCTGAAGAGGGGTTTGGTAATCCAGATGCAGATTTAGTTATGAATTGTAACAAGATTTCAGCACTAGGAATTAAAACAGTACTAATAACCGATGAATATGCTGGTCAAGATGGAGCTTCACAATCACTTGCAGATTCAACTCCTAAGGGCGATGCAGTAGTAACTGCTGGAAATGCAAATGAAGTTATTGTACTTCCCACAATGAAGAAAATTATCGGTCATCCAGAAAATGCAAATGTTATTGCTGGAGGACATTTTGGAAGTTTGAGAGAAGACGGCTCAATTGAAGCTGAAATCCAGGTAATTACTGGAGCAACAAGCGAAGTTGGATATAATACTTTAAGTACAAGAGGATACTAATTTTTTTATAGAAAGGATGATATAAATGTTAAAAGATAAAAAAGTAATTGCTATAGGTGATAGAGATGGAATACCAGGCCAAGCAATCGAAGAATGCGTAAAAACTGCAGGAGCAGAAGTAATATTTGCTTCCACAGAATGCTTTGTCTGAACTGCCGCTGGTGCTATGGATCTGGAGATCCAAAAAAGAGTTAAAGAATTAGCAGACAAGAATGGTGCAGAAAACATTGTAGTTATACTTGGTGGAGCAGAAGCAGAAGCTTCAGGACTTTCAGCTGAAACAGTAGCTGCGGGAGACCCTACATTTGCAGGCCCACTTGCAGGAATTGAACTTGGCCTTGCGGTTTATCACATGATTGAGCCAGAAATAAAAGATGAATGTGATGCAACGGTTTATGATGAGCAGTGTGGAATGATGGAAATGGTTCTAGACGTTGACGATATAATTAAGGAAGTAAAGACAATAAGAGATGAGTTTTCAAAATATTAATTTTCAGTTTAAAAGGTAAAGTAAAAATATGAGAAAAGGGGGAAACTCAATTGATTAAGGTAGTTCATTATATAAATCAATTTTATGCTGGTATAGGCGGAGAAGAAGAGGCAAATTATAAACCAGAAGTAAGAGAAGGTTTCGTTGGACCTGGAATGGGGCTAAACAAAATTTTCAAAGGTGAAGCTGAAATAGTTGCTACTGTTATTTGTGGAGATTCATATTTCAATGAAAATCTAGAAAAAGCAAAAGCTGAAGTAATTGAAATGATAAAAAGTTACAACCCTGATTTAGTAATTGCAGGCCCAGCTTTTAATGCAGGAAGATATGGAATGGCATGTGGTGCTGTTGCAAAAGAAGTTAAAGAAAAATTAAATGTTCCTGTGCTTACAGCAATGTATATTGAAAATCCTGGTGCTGACATATATAAAAAGGACGCATATATAATTGAGACTAGAAATAGTGCGGTTGGTATGAGGCAAGCTCTTCCCGCTATGGTAAAGCTTGGTTTAAAACTTGTTCACGGTGAAGAAATAGGATCACCTGCAGAGGAAGGTTATATTGAAAGAGGAATAAGAAAGAATTATTTTGATACAGTTAGAGGTTCAAAAAGAGCAGTTAATATGCTCGTTAAGAAGCTTAAAGGAGAGGGATTTGCAACTGAGTTTGTAATGCCTGTATTTGATAGGGTAGAGCCAAATGCAGCTATAAAAGACATAACCAAAGCTAAAATTGCATTAGTTACATCGGGTGGAATAGTTCCAAAAGATAACCCTGACCATATTGAATCCTCAAGCGCTTCAAAGTTTGGCAAATATGACATTTTAGGTGTTGACGATTTAACAGAGGCGACATATGAAACCGCACATGGTGGATTTGATCCAACTTATGCAAATGCTGATTGTGACAGAGTTCTTCCAGTAGATGTATTAAGACAAATGGAAAAAGAAGGAAAGATAGGTTCGCTTCACAAATATTTTTATTCTACGGTTGGAAATGGTACATCCGTTGCCAATTCAAAGAAATTTGGAGCACAAATTGTAAAGGAATTGTTAGCTGATGGCGTGGATGCTGTTATATTAACGTCAACATGAGGAACTTGTACACGTTGCGGTGCAACACTCGTTAAAGAAATAGAGCGTGGAGGACTTCCAGTAGTCCACATGTGCACAGTAGTTCCAATTTCACTTACAGTTGGAGCGAATAGAATAGTACCAACAATAGCTATCCCACATCCACTAGGAAACCCTAGTTTAGAGAAGGAGGCTGAAATAAAGCTTAGATATAAACTGGTAGCTAAAGCACTTAAAGCATTAGAAACCCCAGTTGATGGGCAAAAGGTTTTTGAAGAATAAAACTATTATTAAAAAGTGCAAAAGTGAAGATATTTATCTTCACTTTTGTTAATTAAAATAAAGGAGGAATGAAATAATGAGCTTTCCAGTAGTGAAAAAAGCATCTTATATTCTTATTAACACTCCAGATATGGTAATGCATTGCGGAACAACAGCTGCAGTTGAGAGAAAAAACAATCCGGATTCAGAATTTTTAAAAGAGGCAAAGAATCATTTAAGAACTTTTGAGGATGTAGTAGCATATCCTCCTAATCAAACTTATATAGGCAACATAATGCCAGAGCAGCTTTTAGAAATTAAAAGACCTTGGAACAATTCAAAAATTGAAGGTGCTCAAAAAGCAGGAAAATTCGGAGAAATAATGTCGCAGGATGAATTTTACGGATTGCTTAAGGTTTCAGATGTATTCGATTTAGTAGTATTAGAAAAAGGTTTTACGCAAAGTGTTAGAGAAAAATTTGCTGCTCATGAATTACTTAACGTAAAAGTTGAAGCACTTGGCGTTGGCGAGGATGTAGCTATCATAAAAGAATTAGTTGATACTCAAGATGCAGAAGGATTATATCTTGGTGATGATCTAATTGGGTGTGTAAAAAAAGCTCATGATGTAGATATAAATCTTTCAGCACATGTTATGCTTGAAAACCTTGCTGTTAAGGCTTCAGGTGTTCTTGCATTAATGCAGTTAGTTAAACTTACTGGAATTGATGTAAGTGAAGTTGATTACTTAATTGAATGTTCTGAAGAAGCAGTAGGAGATATGAATCAAAGAGGAGGAGGCAATCTTGCCAAAGCATGTGGTGAAATTGCTGGTATTAAAGGAGCAACTGGTATTGACATGAGAGGTTTTTGCGCTGCACCTGTTCATGCAATAATAAATGCTTCTGCTCTAGTAAAATCAGGAATATTCAAAAATGTTATAGTTTTTGCAGGCGGATGTACTTCAAAGCTTGGAATGAATGGACGAGACCATGTAAAAAAAGGACTTCCAATTCTTGAGGATTGCCTTGGAGGATTCGCACTACTTATAACAGAAAATGATGGCATAAGCCCTGAAATAAGAACAGATATCATTGGAAAACATACAATTGGAGATGGCTCAGCACCTCAAGCTGTACTTGAAGCTTTAGTATTAAAACCGTTAACTAATGCTTCAATGAAAATAACTGATGTTGATAAATACGCTCCAGAGCTTCAAACTCCCGATATAACGGAGCCTGCTGGAGCCGGAGATGTACCAACTCAAAACTATAAAATGATCGGTGCTCTTGCTGTTAAAAACGGACAATTAGACAGAAAAGAACTTCCAAGCTTTGTGAAAAAGCATGGCTATCCCGGATTTGCTCCAACACAAGGACATATTCCATCAGCAGTACCAATAGTTGGACATGGAATTAGTGCAATATTGGAAGGGAGAATGAATAATTTTATGTTAATTGGCAAAGGAAGCTTGTTCCTTGGAAGAATGACTAATTTATTTGATGGAGTTTCAGTACTTGTGCAAAAGAATTCCGGAAAGCAAGATGATGGAGCTGAAGTTTCAAATGAAGAACTAAAGATTATGATAGCAGAAAGCATGAAAAAATTTGCGCAAATGCTAATAAGCGAATAATTGATGATTGTAGGGAGAGTGATTTTATGGGAAACATAAAAGCAAAAAAGGCCATAGCAGAGGCTTTCAATGAAATAGCAGATGGTATTAAAAGTGGAAGCTTTAAAAAGAGAATTAAAATAGGCATAACAACATATGGCTCGGAGCATGGCATTTCTGAAATGGTAAAAGCATGCACACTAGCATCAAAAAAATATGGAAGCTTTGATATTGTACTGATAGGTGAAAAGGTTGATTGTGAATTTGAAGTAGTTGAAGTAGCTTCTGCAGAGGACGGGCACAATAAAATGTTGAAACTTTTGGAGGAAGGAAAAATACAGGGTTGTGTTACACAACATTTTAATTTTCCAATAGGAGTTTCTACAGTAGGGAGGGCTGTTACTCCAGCAAAAGGACGCGATATGATAATAGCTACGACCACAGGTGCTACTTCAACTAATAGAGTAGAAGCCATGCTGAAAAATGCTATAGGTGGAATTGCAGTTGCAAAAGCCACAGGAATAAAAAATCCTAAAGTAGGAATTTTAAATATTGATGGAGCAAGGGAAGTTGAAAGAAACTTAGGTGAATTAAAAAAGTCTGGTTATAATTTTGAATTTGCAGATTCATTAAGAGCCGATGGTGGGGCAATGATGAGAGGTAATGATGTACTTGCAGGAACTCCAGATGTACTGGTTTGCGATTCACTTACTGGAAACCTTCTTATTAAAATGCTTTCATCTTATACAACTGGTGGAGATTATGAAACTTCAGGTTATGGATATGGGCCAGGAGTTGGAGAAACATATGATAAAATTATTAACATAATATCAAGGGCCTCTGGCGCACCTCTTATTTGTGAAGCACTTAAATATTGTTTTGAGTGTGTACAAAATGATCTTATGATTGTAGCTGAAAATGAATATAAAGATGCAGAAAAAGCTGGACTTAAAAAGTTAATTGATAGGATACTAAGTAAAAGTGAAAAATCATCAGAAGAAAAAGTTGCGCTTCCTCCCAAGGAAGTAGTTACTTTTGCTATACCAGGTATAGATATTTTAGAACTCGATGATGCATGTGCTGCCCTCTGGACGGAAGGAATATACTGCGAGAGTGGAATGGGTTGTACTGGCCCTGTATTAATGATAAACGAGAAAAATTCTGAGAATAGCACAAAGATACTCGTAAAATGTGGTTATAAATAAAAAATATTAGTTATAGAGAAGAAGGAGGCGTAGCAAACAATGTTATGCCTCTTTTTTTTTATGAATGTATAACTTTAATTAACATAATTATTTCTAATAGAATAGTATATAAATGTAAGATTATTATTGGAGGTATTTAGTGGGATATTATATTAGAGTAGAAGAAAATGTAAAAATCTATGTAGAGGATATTAACCCTAAGGGTGAAAAGACAATAGTGTTTCTTCACGGTTGGCCCGGAAGTCATAAGTTGTTTGAATATCAGTTTAATGAACTTCCAAAGATGGGATACAGGTGTATAGGTATAGATCAGAGGGGATTCGGTAAATCCGATAAGCCGTTCGAAGGCTATGACTACGATAGATTATCAGACGATGTTCGAGGTGTAGTAGATGCACTTAAATTAAAGGATTTTACACTAGCGGGGCACTCCACAGGAGGAGCGATTGCTATTAGATACATGTCCAGGCACAATGAATACGGGGTATCCAAACTAGCTCTTTTTGCAGCAGCAGCACCCAGCCTTATCCAGCGTCCATATTTCCCTTATGGATTGAAAGCGGAAGTTGTTAAAGATATCATTGATCAAACATATAATGATCGACCTAAAATGTTGAGGGGATTTGGAGACATGTTTTTCTTTCAGCATATAACCCAGGCATTTTCAGATTGGATTTTTCAATTGGGACTACAGGCAGCAGGTTGGGCCACTGCGGCAACTTCAACCAGTTGGCTAGGCGAGGAACGTTTATTTTTTGATCTTTCTAAAATAAGTGTTCCAACTTTAATTCTTCATGGTATTCATGACAAAGTCTGTCTCTTCCCATTAGGTCAGGCACAAAGACAAGGCATTAAGAATTCTAAACTTGTACCATTTGAATTCAGTGGCCACGCATTATTCTATGATGAGAAAGATAGATTTAACAAAGAATTGGCTTCATTTATTGAGGAGTAAGGGCTTCCACTGTTATAAAAGTCGAGAACTATATTATCAATTTCATTTTGCTATTTTGTTTATACAGATGATTAAAGAATTAATGTAAATAAAAAGCAGTAAATGAGTGTCATTTATTGCTTTTTATAATAGCACCATTATCCTGTGCTATTTGACTTGTTAGTTCACCCTGGGTTCCCAGTTTATTACTATAGCCAACTTTAACTCTTGTTGGGTCTTTAATAATAAGTACATAGCCTGTGAACTTTATTCCATTTGAAATATTATATCTTTCAATACTATTGTCATGGGAATTAATAAACTTAATAAGATTATTAGTGCCTTGCTGCATAGTTTGAACTGCATCTTCGCTTCTGATTTTTTGGATTTCCGCATCGGATAAAAACGACTTCGCAATCCATTGGTGAGTAAGTGTGGTCATTGAAGCATCCACAATCGTTTTTTTTACATTAATAAACGGACCATGAAATATAATTAATGGAGCAGTAATTCCAGTAAATATTAATCCGAAAATAAGATAAAATATAAAGTTTTTTAGTTTGTGATTCTTTTTTTGTTTTGACATATTGATTGAGCCCCTTCGTTTATATACTCTTTTATATTATTTCTCTATTGGTACTGCATAAAATAAGCATACTAAACTTCCTATGACAATTAGTAAACCTAAAATTGCGGGTAAGCCCATAATTTTCACTCCCTTTTATTTTAATATTTATATACATTATTACCATATTATAAAATTAAATGCAAAATTATGCAAATGATATTCTGATTAATACTTAGCTAGGATACAGTTCTCCAAATAGAATTTATGTAAACTGAGTTACCTTCAAAAATAACAACAAAGCATCTAGAGAGATGATCCAGTAGTGCATTGACCTAGTCACAGTAGTATGGTAATATAACCCTGTTAGATGATTATATGGATAAAGATTATTTAGTAACTATTGAAAACGGTTTAAAACAGGAAGCTCTCCTGCTAGAACTGCAATAGCTCACTTATAAAGAAAAGAGGAGGTTTTATTATGAATATTAAAGAATTTTGCGAAAAGTATTCAATAGATAGATTAGGGACAAATTCCTTAAAATGGGATGCACTAGATAAGCGCTATGGTGATAAAGATTTAATTGCTATGTGGGTTGCAGATATGGAATTTAAAACTCCCGAAGTTGTAATTGATGCAATGAAGAAAAGAATTGAACACGGAATATTTGGATATTCTTATGTACCTGAATCCTATTATAATGCCTTTATTAATTGGGAAAAGAATGAACATAACTATGCGATAAATAAAGAATGGATGCGTTTTTCAACTGGCGTTGTTCTTGCCTTATACTGGTTTGTTAATGCTTTTACAAAACCTAATGACTCAGTAATTATTATTACTCCCGTTTATTATCCCTTCCATAATGCGGTAAAAGATAATGGAAGAAAATTGATTACATCAGAATTAATTAATACCAACGGAGTATATACCATTGATTTTGAGAATTTTGAAAAGAACATTATTGAAAATGATGTCAAATTATTTATCCAGTGCTCACCTCATAATCCAGTTGGTAGAGTTTGGACAGAAGAAGAATTGGATAAGGTTTTGTCTATATGCAAAAAACACAATGTACTTGTTGTTTCAGATGAGATCCATCAGGATATTATAGTTGGAAAAAACATTCAAATTCCGGCAGCTATTGTAAGTGGGGGAGCGTATGCAGATAATTTAATAACAGTTACAGCACCGTCAAAAACTTTTAATCTAGCTGGGTTATTAAATTCTCATATAATCATATCTAATGAAGAAATAATGGCTACCTATGATGCTTATGCAAAAACTGTTAATCAAACAGAAGTAAATATCATGGGATTAACTGCAGCAGAAGCTGCTTATAGTCATGGAAAAGAGTGGTTAGATTCTTTACTAGATGTAATACGATATAATTATAACTATGTTAAAACCAGACTGAATGAAAAAACACCAAAAATAATTATTACTCCATTAGAAGGAACATATCTTGCTTGGTTAGATTTACGAGAATATATCGATCCTAAGGACGCAAAAACATTTATACAGGATAAATGTAGACTTGCTGTTGATTTAGGTGAATTGTTTAGTAAAGATTGCAAAGGTTTTGTTAGACTCAATATGGCTACCGATCCCAAATATGTTGAAAAGGCTGTAGACAACATCATAAAGAATATCAATTGTTTGTAAAAATAGAAGGCGGGGAAGGTTAATGAAGTTTTTAAAGAATTATAAATTTTCTTTTATTCTCCTTGGTGGAATGTTAATTGGGTCCATTGTAGGATGGATACTTGGACCCAAAGCTGTAGTTCTTACGCCGATAGCAGATGTTTTTCTAAATTTGTTATATTGTTGTGTAGTACCTATGATTTTCGTATCGTTAGTATCTTCCATTGCTAATATGGAGAATTTGCAAAAGCTTGGTAAAGTATTATCTATCATGATGGTATTGTTTATTGTAACAGAAATCATAGCCAGCGTTTATATGGCTGTCATCTGTGTGGTGTTTGATCCAGCTCATGGAGCAAATATAGCTATGAATGAAACAGTAAAGAATATGAAGAGCAATAGTAATTTCTTATCGATGTTTACAGTAAATGACTTTTCACTGTTGTGGTCAAGAAAAAATTTGATGGCTTTAATTGTTTTTTCTATGTTTTTTGGAGTAGCTACTGTTGCTATAGGGGAAAAAGGAAAACCTGTAATGCAATTATTTGACTCACTATCTAATGTTATTATGAAAATGGTTGAATATGTCATGCTTTTAGCACCAATAGGACTAGGTGCATTCTTTGCTACTTTGATTGGGCAGTATGGTGATGAAATTGCAGGACCACTATCAAGAGCACTATTAATATATTTTATAGCGGCTGTAATATATTTCTTTTTATCAAATACTATTTTCGCCTTCATTGGTGATGGAAACAGAGGAATTAGAAATTTTTGGAAAAATATTATTCCGCCAGCTCTAACCTCTTTAGGTACATGCTCTAGTGCTGCGAGTATTCCAAGTAATCTTATTGCCTCAAAAAACATTGGCATTCCAGAAGATATTAAGAATATTACTATTCCTATGGGGTGCAATCTTCATAAAGATGGGGCGTGTTTAACTTCAATTTTAAAAATTGCATTTATGTGTTCTATTTTTAAGATTAATTTTTTAGATCCAAAAAATTTATTGACTGCTATTGTAGTATCTGTAGTAGCATCATCAGTAATGGGTGCAATACCAGCTGGTGGATATGTTGGAGAAATATTTATTGTAGCTGCTTTTGGATTTCCTGTTGTTTCAATTCCAATTATGGTTTTAATTGGAACAATAACAGACGCGCCAGCAACAGCAATTAACGCTACTGGCGATACTGGGGTTGCAATGATTATTTCTCGCATTATTGAAGGTAAAAATTGGGCTGATAAAAAAATTTGCAATAATAAAATATCTCATATAGAAACAGAATCATTTATGTAAGTTAGAAACATGGTAATATAAGTAATGTTGATTATGATGGATAGGCATTTAGTGCCTATCTATTTTATTTTTGTTATCACAAAGTATAGAATATTCATAATAGCATGTATAATTAACGCACGATGTGTTATGCTAATTAAGCAAAAGTTGCTAGCTTAATTAATAAACAATAATACGTGCCTCTATCTCATCTGATTTTAATGGAAATTAGCTTTTATTTTTATATTTTTGATGGTAATATTACTTATATAGAAAAATAGTCATGAATGGAGGAAGTAATTTGCATAATGGTTTGTTACATCTAGATAATATTATTAATGTGAATAATTTTCAAAAAATGCAGGATAATATAGCAGAGGTAACGGGGATTGCTATGGTGACAGTTGATTATAAAGGAAAAAGGATTACTACACATAGTAAGTGTAGTGAATTTTGTAAATTTGTAAGATTACATCTAGACGTGGGTCACCTTTGTGAAAAATGTGACGCTAGAGGGGGACTCGAGGCTGCTAGATTACAACAACCATATCTGTATATATGTCATGTAGGTGTAATAGACCTTGCAATTCCTATTGTAATAGATGGACAATACTTTGGCGCTGTAATGGCAGGACAGGTTATTATTAAAGATGAAGAAAAGGAAGATTTAGAACAAATAGTTAACAATAAATATTTTAAGATGGAATTAGAAAAAGAAGGCGAACTTAAGGTTTTATATGAAAAGTTACCTATGATGACTTTGGACAGAGTTAAATCTGTTGCTAACATGATTTTTCATATTAGTAACTATATTGTAGAAGAAGCCTTATTAAAAATAACTTCAAACAAACATAATGATAAAATTTTAACTGTTGGTTCATTTAAGACGACAAAGTTACAATTAAAAAATGCTAATAAAGTGAAAACAGTGGAAGAAAATTCGAAGAATAATGTTAAATTAGATTTTAATGAAGATGAAAATAATATAAAATGTGAGAACAAATGCGATATTATTTTAAAACCAGCATTAGATTATATACAAAAGAACTATAGGTACGCAATTACCCTTAATGATATGGCATCATTGTGTAACATTAGTCCTAGCTATTTTAGTAAGCTTTTTAAAAAAAGTATTGATGAGAATTTCTCCAGTTATATAAATAAAGTGAGAATTAAAAAAGCTAAAGAATTGCTTGAGGAGTCTGATGTCCCAATAAGCAATTTAGCATTGGATTTAGGTTTTGATGATTGTGGTTATTTTATAAAAGTATTTAAAAAAATTGAAGGGATAACCCCGGCCGTTTATAGAAATGAATATAATGTAGAAAAATAGCACTAGACTAAAACTAGTGCTATTTTTTTATGCAAAACACTAAATGCGACAAATTACTGTGGAAATTTACATAAAATGAGTAATGTTTTTCTACAAGAATGCAATATTTTTCAATGAAATTTGAATTAGACAGGCTTATACTTGAGATAGTTAGTAAATTAACAAGGGATGTATTAATAATTAAGAAAATTTTAATATCACCTTAAAAATAGAGGTTAAGCTACAATTCAACAAATTACAATGTTCAAAGAAACTAAGGAGGAATAATAAATGAGAATGTATGATTATTTAGCACCAGCGGTTAACTTTATGGGAGCAGGAGCTGTAAAAGTAGTAGGCGAAAGAGCTGAAATTTTAGGTGGAAAAAAAGCGTTAATAGTAACTGATAAGTTTCTTCGTAGTCTTCCGGGCGGTGCAGTAGCACAAGTTGAAGTTTCATTAAAAGAAGCAGGAATTAGCTTTGTATTCTATGATGATGTTGAGCCAAATCCTAAGGATAGAAACGCAATTGCAGGTGCAAAAGTATTCAAAGATGAAAAATGTGACATGATTATTACAGTTGGTGGCGGAAGTTCACATGACTGTGGTAAAGGTATAGGTATATTAGCAACTCATCCAGGAGAATTAGTTGACTATGCAGGTATAGAAACTCTTGCAAATCCACTTCCTCCAATTATTGCTGTTAATACTACAGCTGGAACAGCTAGTGAAGTTACTCGTCACTGCGTTATTACAAATACTAAAACTAATATTAAATTTGTTATAGTTAGTTGGAGAAACTTACCATCAGTTTCAATCAATGATCCACTAACAATGGTTGGAAAGCCTGCAGGACTTACAGCTGCAACTGGTATGGATGCTTTGACTCATGCTATAGAAGCATACGTTTCAAAGGATGCTAATCCTGTTACAGATGCGGCAGCTATCCAAGCTATTAAATTAATATCAAACAATTTAAGACAAGCTTATGCACTAGGTGAAAACTTAGTAGCTAGAGAAAATATGTGTTATGCTTCACTACTTGCTGGTATGGCGTTTAATAATGCTAACTTAGGTTATGTACATGCAATGGCTCACCAATTAGGTGGACTTTATGATATGCCTCATGGAGTAGCTAACGCTATATTACTTCCATTCGTTGAAAAATGGAATGTTATTTCAAATCCACAGAAATTTGCTGATATAGCAGAATTCATGGGTGAAAATATACAAGGACTTTCAGTACTAGATGCAGCTCAGAAATCTATCGATGCTATGTTTAGACTTGCAAATGATGTTGGAATTCCAGCTAACTTAAGATCACAAGGAGTTAAAGAAGAAGACATCGAATATATGGCTGAATGGGCATTAAAAGATGGTAATGCATTCAGTAACCCAAGAAAAGGAAACAAGAAAGATATTGTTGAATTATTTAAATCAGCATTTTAATATTGCAGCTTCGATAAGATAATTTAATATAAATGAAAATATAAGTTACAACAATTATAATGTGTCCTCGATGCAATCATCGAGGACATATTATAAATTATATATGCATTTGATAGTTATAAATTTAACAAAATCTTATTTAAAAAGATAAAATTTGGATTAATAAAAAATTATTTTAAGAGAGGAAGTTTTAATATGTATATTCTACAAGATGGATTTAGTAAACCAACAAAGAGGGTAGTAGCATTAAAGGAACAAATACTTTTAGCAGTTCCATGTATTGAAGTTGATAGAGCGTTATTAATAACAGAATCATTCAAAGAGACAGAAGGACAACCTGCAGTAGTTCGTAGGGCTAGAGCACTTGAAAAGATATTAAATGAAATTCCTATTATTATAAGAGATGAAGAGCTAGTAGTTGGAAGTCTTACTCAGGAAGCAAGATCAGCTCAAATTTTTCCGGAATTCTCAAACCAGTGGATTAAAGATGAATTTGAAACCATAGGAAAGAGAAAAGGTGATTCATTCCAAATTACTGAAAAAGCAAAAGCACAACTTACAGAAGTATTTAATTATTGGGAAGGTAAAACTACTAATGAACTTGCTACTTCATACATGTATCCAGAAACTATTGAGGCAATGAATGAAAATGTATTTACAGTTGCAAACTATTATCTTAATGGAGTAGGACATGTATCTGTAGATTACGCTAAGATTTTAGCTAAAGGATATAAAGGTGTTATTGAAGAAGTTGAATGTGCAATTAAGGCTGCTGATAAAGAGAATCCTGGATATATCAAGCAAAAACTATTTTGGGAATCTATCGTAGTTTCTTGCAAAGCAATAATAAACTATGCACATAGATATGCAAAGCTTGCTAGAGAAATGGCTTCAAAAGAATCAAATAGTGTACGTGCTAAAGAATTATTACAAATAGCTAAAAACTGTGAAACAGTACCTGAAAATGGGGCAACTAATTTTTATGAAGCTTGCCAATCATTCTGGTTTGTACATGCAGTTATAAATATAGAATCAAATGGACATTCTATTTCTCCAACAAGATTTGATCAATATATGTATCCATATTATGAAATGGAATTAAATTCAGGAAATTTTGACATAGATGCAATTCAAGAACTTATTGATTGTGTATGGGTTAAATTAAATGATATTAACAAAGTTCGTGATGAAGTATCAACAAGAGCATTTGGTGGATATCCATTGTTTCAAAACCTATGTGTAGGTGGGCAAACTAGAGAAGGCAAAGATTCTACAAATGATTTATCATACATGTGCATAGATGCTACAGCTCATGTAAGATTAGCAGCACCTTCATTCTCAGTAAGAATATGGAACAAAACTCCAGATGAATTCTTATTAAGATGTTGTGAGTTAAGCAGATTAGGACTTGGTATGCCAGCATTTTATAATGATGAAGTTGTAATTACAGCACTAGTTAGTAATGGATTAACAATTGAAGATGCTAGAGAATATGGAATTATTGGTTGCGTTGAACCGCAAAAACCAGGTAAAACAGAAGGATGGCATGATTCAGGTTTCTTTAATTTAGCAAGACTATTAGAAGTCACTATAAATAATGGTATGAGTAATGGAAAACAAATAGGACCTAAGACTGGAGAATTTACACAGTTCAAGTCTATTGAAGAAATTGTTGAAGCTTACACGAAACAAATGGAATACTTTGTTTATCAATTATCAGTGGCAGACAATTCTATTGATATGGCTCATGCAGAAAGAGCCCCATTACCTTTCCTATCTTGTATGGTTGATGACTGTATAACAGATGGTAAATCACTTCAAGAAGGTGGAGCACATTATAACTTTACAGGACCACAAGGTGTTGGTGTTGCAAATGTAGGAGACTCTTTTGCAGCTATTAAAGAACTTGTATTTGATACTAAAATGATAACTTTAAAAGATTTAAAAGAAGCTTTAGATACTAACTTTGGTCAAGAAGATTCAACTTCAAAGATAGATTTTGAGGACTTAAGACAAATGTTAATTCATAGAGCACCTAAGTTTGGTAATGATATTGATGAAGTTGATGAACTAGCAAGACAAGGAGCATATATTTACTGCAAAGAAGTTGCAAAACATAAAAATCCAAGAGGTGGAAATTTCCACGCGGGATTATATCCAGCAGCAATTAATATCCTATTTGGTGATCTTATAGGAGCAACTCCAGATGGTAGAAAAGCACATGAAGCATTAGCAGATGGTGTATCTCCAGTTAGAGGAGCCGATAGTAATGGACCAACTGCTGCTATAAATTCAGTAGCTAAATTAGATCATTTTATTGCATCTAATGGTACTTTATTAAATCAAAAATTCCATCCAGGTTCAATTCAAGGAAGTATTGGATTAAATAATTTAGCATCACTTGTTAGAAGCTTTTTCGATCAAAAGGGTATGCATGTACAATTTAATATAATCGATAAGAAAACTCTTGTTGAAGCACAAAAGAACCCAAGTAAATATAGAGATTTAGTAGTACGTGTTGCCGGTTATAGTGCTCAATTTATAACATTAGATAAAGCAATTCAAGATGATATTATAAAGAGAACTGAACAAACTTTCTAAAAAGGAGGAAAATCAGATGCCGATAAGAAGAATTAATTATAAGCAAAAAGGCAAAATTTTTAATATGCAACGATTTTCTATTCATGATGGACCTGGGATTAGGACAATAGTGTTTTTTAAAGGATGTCCTTTAAAATGTGATTGGTGTAGTAATCCAGAATCACAAGATCCATTAGTTCAAATTATGTTTAATGAAAAAAATTGTATAGAGTGTGAAAAATGCGAAAAAAATTGTCCAGTAGGTGCAATTGATATGCTAACACCTGGAAGAATAGATAGAAAAAAATGCACAAGTTGTGGACTTTGTGCTGAAAATTGTTATCCAGGAGGTATTGTTAAATCTGGAGAAGAAACTACTGTAGAGAAGGTAATGACTGAACTAAAGAAAGAAACTATTCAGTTTAGACGTTCTGGAGGTGGAGTTACATTATCTGGAGGCGAATTGCTTATGCAACCAGAATTTGCAATTGAACTTTTAAAAGCTTGCAAGTCAATGGGATGGCATACTGCAATAGAAACTACAGGCTATGCTAGTGAAGAGACAATAGATAAGATAATTCCTTTGGTTGATTTAGTGCTTTTAGATATAAAACATTTAGATGATGAAAAACATAAAAAACATGTTCATGTAAGTAATGAAATAATAATAAGAAACGCTAAAAAAATAGCTACTTTAGGCAAAGAGCTTATTATAAGAGTACCTGTTATTCCACAATTTAATTGTGATAAAAACAGTATATCTGATATTGCTAAGTTTGCAAAAAGTTTAGGAACAGTACAGCACTTAGATTTATTACCATATCATAAGCTTGGGGCAAATAAGTATGAGAACCTAGGATTAGATTATATAATGGGACAGGAAATTAAAACTCCAGATGAGGATACTATGAATAACTTTAAAAAAATAGTAGAGGAATATGGATTAGAATGTACTATTGGAGGCTAAAGATTCTTACAGTATTTTAAGCATTCAGCTAATTTAAAAGATATATTATAGTGCAAAGAATAAAAGAAGCAATGGTTGAGTATGATGGTAGGCATTTAATGCCTACCATTGTTTTTTTTGTCCTCAATCATATAAAATTTATTTTTTATACGAATTTCACAGGATAATTGCGAATGTATGTTGAATTATGCTAAATAGAATATTTTAGAGGTGTTAATAGATTTAGATTACATAATGTATAGAATTGGAAATAAGATAAATAAAAGGAGGAAATAAAATGTCAGAATGTATATTTTGTAATACCAATGAATCAGAAATTATAGTAGAAAATAAACTGGCTTTTGCTATACTAGATCATTTCCCGGTAAATAACGGTCATTGTTTAATTATACCTAAGAGGCATTTTGAAAATTTTTTTGAGGCAACGGAGGAAGAGATTAAAGCAATATATGGCTTACTGCATGAGGTAAAAGAAATGTTTGATATTCAATACGAACCAGCGGGATACAATATAGGTATTAATGTAGGAACTTATGCTGGGCAAACCATAAACCATTTACATGTGCATTTGATTCCTAGATATATAGGGGATGTAGATGATCCAAGGGGTGGAGTAAGAAATTTAAAAAAGGCTTTGGTTGAGTATGATGGATAATTTAGCTCCTATATTCAAGGAGATTGAAATATATTTATGTATTTTAAGCACTAGATTTGAGAAGTTCAACAAGATTTTACGTGCTTCAGCTAGTAGTACTGAAAATTAGGTGACCATGGTAATGAGTTTGTCATTAAGTCTAACATAATGACAAACTCATTACCATTTCTATATTTAAATTTATATATGAAAATAATATCCAGTTGCTACTCCCACATTATATAGACATATAAAAGAATATGAAATATTCGCAGGATAATTGCGAATGCTTGTTGAATTATGCTAAATAGAATATTTTAGGGGTAAATAGATTTAGATTATATAATGTATAGAATTGGAAATTCAAAGTATTCAAAAAAATTAAAGGCAGGTGTGATTTTTATGAAATATACAATTGCAATCTGTGATGATGAACCTGTTCAAGTAAGAGTTATTGAAAAATATATGGAATCATTAAACAAAGAACAAAATTTTCATATCATTATTTCTAACAGTGGTGAACAATTACTTACCCAAATACAATACAAACCTGTACACATTTGCTTTTTAGATATCCAAATGAAAGGAATGAATGGACTGGAAACAGGAAAAAAAATTAGGGAACTTTATAAAAATGCAATCATTATATTTATTACAGGCTTTAAAGATTATGCATTGCATGCTTTTAGCATAAGGGCCTTTGACTACATCATCAAACCGATCACGGAAGAGAGATTTGGAAATTTATTTCAAGAAATATCCGAAAAGCTGAAACTTACCTATGGCAATGTAGAAGAGGAAAAAGAGCTAACCATTCAAACTAAGGAAGGTATCTACAACATTAAATACGATTCCATCTACTATTTTGAAAAACATTTGAGAAAAATCATTGCTGTGTGCAAGGGAAAGAATTTAGAATTTAATGATAGCTTTAAAAACTTAAAATATTATTTAGATATGACCTATTTTACCCAATGCCATCAAGGATTTATTGTAAATAATAAGAAAATCTCCTTTTACAAAAATCAACAAATTTATATGGAAAAAATAAATCTATATATTCCTGTAAGCAGAGCATGTGTGAATGAAGTTAGGAGAATTTCATGTCATAATTTATTCCGTTAGGAGGTTGGATACATGTACTTTTTATGGGAAGCTTTTGAATTCTCAATTAATTTACTAGAATGTTACATGTTGTACTTTATCCTTACTCTAGTTCTTCAAAAAAAAATTAAAAATAATTATACAGTTGTTTTCATTATTCTATTTCAAAGCATCCTTCTTCAACTTATAAATAAAGGGTTAGGGAATGCAAACTTTTTAGGGTTTATCCTCATTTTATGTGGTACTATTGTAATTTATTTTATAACCCTTAATTGCAACTTAAGAAATCTACTCTTTGTAATGATTCTGTTTATGGGATGTCTGGCAACCTTTGATTTTCTCGGTGTTATTATTAAAAGTATGGTATTTCACGTTTCTCCAGGTCTTCTTGCGCAAAAAAATATTTATAGAGTAATCAATGCAGTGACCACCCGAATAGTCCTGTTATTTTTTATGAAATTCTTTATACAATTTAAAGTAAGCACTTCTTATATAAAAAAAATTCTTATTTACCAAATTACTATTGTTTTAATGATAAATATATTTTTTAATTTTATTTTTTTTAATATATATGAGGGAAAATCTTTTTTTAAAACCAATTTTTTTATAGGATTCATTACCCTTTGTATAATACTTTTCAGTTTTGTTATCATGAAAATCATCCAGCAAATTTTACTCTATTCAAAAAAAGAAGTAGAATGGTCTCTACAAGAAATAGAATATAAAAAGCAGATCTTTTATATGAACAATATACAAGAGTTAATTCATACATTAAGAGCACAGAGGCATGACTTTAACAATCATATCAATTGTATCTACGGGCTCTTAAAGACCGGAGAAATAAATGTCGCAAAAGAATATTCTGAAAAACTAGCAAATCAAACGGCGGAAATTAATACTATTCTAAATATAGATATTCCTATTATTGCAGCACTGTTAAATTTCAAGTTATCTATCGTAAAAGAAAGAAAAATTGAACTATATATAGATATAAAACTACCTAAAGATATTAAAATAGATTCTGTGAATCTCTCTGTACTTTTAGGAAATGCACTAGATAATGCCATAGAAGCCTGTGAAAATATAGCAGATGGAAATAAGTTCATTCGAATCAAAATGTATATAGAAAAAGCACATCTAATCATTAAAATTATCAATAGCACAAACAGAGCAAAACAGGAAGGTACAGAGGAACATAAAACAACACATCCCGATAAGGAAAACCATGGGTTCGGACTTGAAAATATAAATTACATAGTAAACAAATATGATGGTTTAATTCAAATAGAAGAAAAAGAAAATTTATTTATACTGAACATTGCTCTTTTAATAAAATGATAGAAAAATTACCCGCAAATTTACAAAAAATATTCGATTATGACATTTCAACAACCAATCATGCAAATGATATTTAAACCTTTACATAAATATGTATAATTATAATAAAAGAAGAAAAATTTTGAAAGTAAAAAAGGGGGAAATGTAATTATGAAGAAGACAAAACCTTTGATTATATTAATCTTTACAGTTGCAACATTTTTTACGACCGGTACAGCTTACGGTTGGAATGGTAATAAGGATGGAACAGGAACTCATGCAGTGATTGCGGATCAAGCAGTGGAAATGTTAAATAACGACTTAGATCCAGGTGAACCACAGAAAGTAAAAGACAATGTAGAACTTTTAAATCAATATATTAATGATTTGAAAATTGGGTCTACTTTCCCAGATTTTGATCCAAATGGATATGATTTGTATCAAGACCACTTCTGGGATCCAGATACAGGATATAATTTCACTCATACGGCGCCATGGTATACTAGTTATACTGTTACAGAAACAGCAGACAGTCAAAGTAGAAAATTTTCAGCATTGGCTTTAAATGAATGGAAAAAGGGGAATTACCAAGATGCTTCAAAACTACTTGGACAAGCTATTCACTACTTAGGAGATATCAACTGCCCTTATCATGCTGCGAATATTACAGCGGTAGATAGCGTAGGACATGTCAAATATGAGACATATGCCGATAATAACATAGGAAAATACCTTCTTAATACAATGAATGGAACGACTAAGGAGCCAGTATATGCAAATGTTATTACAACAGCTGATTTTTCAAATTGGATTACAAAAAACAATACTTACTGGGGAAAGCTTTCAAAATCATTATATTTTTCCAAATCAACAATGTCTAACTCATATGCAGATTGGGATTATTCGCTAGGAGAAGCATTACCAAATTCTCAAAAAAGTATAGCAATGTTCCTATATAGGTTTATAAATGAAGCATCGAATACTGTGCCAGTAGGATCACTTAACTTTAATCAATTACAAGTTGTTATTAAAACAGCAGACTTAGATTATGCAAGTACCAACGATTATGTATACTTTGGCATTGAAACACAGGATGGGCAGAAATTTGAATTGCCCTTGGACAATCCGGGAAATGATTTTGAAAGAAATCAAACAGACAGCTATAATTTGACTTTACCTAAAACTATTAATGCAGATACTATTACAAATACATGGTTAAGAAAAGCTATATACACCGCTCCGGGAGATGATTGGAAGCCTGAAAATATAAAGGTAATCATTTGCGGAGAGGTAAGACAAGATTTAAATATTACTTCAGTGTTAAGCGGAAACGTTAAATATACGATGCCTTTTAGTTTAAAATAAGAGTGCTAGAAATGCTATGTATTTAGTATTTTATAGAAGTTGAAAAGAATTTTTCGAAAAAAATATTATGCAAAAGGGATTTCTAAATATGGAAATCCCTTTTACATGCATTAGATTAATAAAGATGTTAAATCATTATCTTTATAAAAAGTTTTTGCGGAGTTTATAACTATAGGACTATGTTCATTGTAGTTGTGTTATATTCGTTATGTCATAACAATATTAGATTTACTTTGTAACGTTATATTTTACTGCTATATTCCTACTATCAAAGTATATAAAGTCTCCTGTTTCTAAGTGCCATATAGCTTTTAGAGTTGTTGGATGCTTTATTCCGTTCATATCTTTATACTCTTCGCAAACTGCTGACCACTTTACCTTTTGTATGTTACCATTTACATCGCTATATGATCTATCATCTGTAGTGAAACTTGTGATTGCACCATTATCATCAAATGCGAAGATTCCACTTGCTGATATTCCATAATAGGTTATAGTAGCCTTTGCGTGGTTTTCATCAATTTCTTCCCAATTAATAAAGTCTTGCAAAAAACTGTTTGGCATTAATAAACCTTCTGCAAGGTAGGTAACAAGGCATGATTTATCCATGCCTTCACCCTTTTCATTAAATAAAGTTATAGCCTTTCCGATAACGCCTTTCATAGAACCTATGCCATCTTGGTATTTATCAATACCCTCAAAAGGGATACCAAACATGCTTGTGTCAACTAATGCAATCCTCTCTGGTTTATCTACAAAATTGTAGTGGGTGTATTTAATTTTGAGCTTCGGTTTACCTAATAATACAAAATCAACATCGTAGTAATAGGCTTTCATGTTTGACATTTTGGGTGCACCAATATATCCGCAATACTTAAAATATTTTTGCACTGGTGAGGGTAGTTTTGAAATATCCTCTGTGGTAAAAATCCCACTTTGTGTTTTCATATTTGCTATTTGATAATTTGTTAATTTTGTGAAATTTGATTTTATGGGTGAATAAGGAATCTTAAACCATATTAATATACCTAGAATAAATAAAGCAATAACTGCTAAAATCCAAATTATAATTTTTTTACCTCTTTTCATTATTTAGTAACTCCTTTAACAAGTATTTCTACATAAGCGTTTATTGTTGCATTTATCATATTTTCATCATAAATATTATTTAACACAAACATATTCACCACACCAAAGATGCCTGTAGTTAGTAGAAATGCTGTAAACTTGGTATTATCTATAACAAAATTCCCTAATGAAACCCCTTTATTCAGTATGTTTATAATCAGATCCATAGCGCCGTTATCACTTGCCATCTCACCTGTAGTATTAACACCACTTAAAAGCGTAGCCTTAAATTGTTCTCTGTGATTTAGTATTAACTGTGCAAGTGTTAAAAGGCCTGTTTTTAAAGCTGTTTTAGGTGTCATACTTTCAAAATCAATACATAAAAGCTCTCTAAATATTCTATCGTAGTTATCAAGGGCAATCGCTTTTATAATGTCATCCTTATTCTTAAAATAGTTGTAAATCATAGCAGGGGAGTATTCAATTTCATTTGCTAGTTTTCTAATAGACAGCTTCTCGTAACCATGCTCTATTATCAGTTTACTTGCGCTATCGAATATTTTTTGTTTTAGTACTTTTTTATCTGCTTCGCGTCTTTTGGTTATCCCCAAATTTGCACCTCCTATATGTTGGCCAGTGAACACTGTTTATTATAATAACATTGTTCAAAAATGTCAATAAATTAACGTAGTAAATAAAGATGTTTAAATCGTTATCCTTTTCTTTATAAAAAGTTTCTATTGACAATATAAAAGTAATTCAGTAATGGGCTTATGTGTCTAGCTAGAAATAAGAGTAATTAATAAAATTTTACCAGAATAGAGATTTGAGTTAAATAGTCATTACTCATCTTACAAGAAAATGAATCTAGCAAACAATCCTCATAAGAATCATCAAGTATTTCATAGTTGTTTTGTGCTATGAAGTTTAATAATTTATAGTAAGATGTACTCGATGATTCATAGCTACCCTTGTGATTTATGCAAGCATAAGTCCCTTTTGGTTTTATATATAAGTACTCATTATGTATATTAGAGTTAATTTTAATATATAATTTGTGCAAGTTTGTAAAATTATTACTTTTTATATCTTTTTCTTCAACAATTGCGCCAATGGGGTTTTCATTATTAAAAAAGAGATTTTTTTTACAAAAATTCATAAATTTTATCATTTCCATTGTTATAATCTTAAAGTCATTACTTTCAACTTGTTCTGATTTTATGATAAATTCTTCATCACATTCTTTGATATATGGTTCTGAAATATATTCAGATTCTATAGCTTTCTTTGTTATATCTATTTTATTCTCAATCTTTTTTTCAATATTTTTTAAATGTTCTATTTGTTTTTTTAATGAATTGTTTTCTTTTTCTAATATATTGATAGCATTTTGTGGGGTTCTAGTATCTAAATATTTTTTAATATCCTCAAGTGATAAACCGATATCTCTTAGAGTAATTAGTAAATCTAAAGTATCAAATTGCTTTAAAGAGTAATATCTAAAGTTGTTATTATTTTTATATTCAGGAGAAAAGATTCCTTTTTTATCGTAAAAAATTAAAGTTTGCTTTGAAATATTTGCAAGTTTTGCAAACTCTCCAGTTGAAAAGTATTTATTATCATTCATTTTAAAGTTCTCCTTTATTTTAATAAGGCTATTGCGTATATAGTAACTATATACCTTAGAATACAAAGTGTCATTAAATCATCTCCTGAGGAGCTGAAATATTAACGACGTCAGAATGAGATTTATACTCCCACTGAGGTTTTCTCTTTGTTATAGTATAGAACTCCAACTTATAGAAGTGGGAGACTTACCTTCTGAACTGTCGTTAAATAGTATGAATTTAAAATATGGAGGATATTTATGGAGAAATTGTTTTCAAAAAAGTTAAGTTTTATGGAATTTATTAAATTTGTTTCACCAGCTATAATTTCAATGGTTTTTATATCGTTATATACAATTATAGATGGTATTTTCGTAGCACAATTTGTGGGATCGGATGCTTTGGCAAGCATTAACATAGTGCTTCCAATAATAAGTGTTTTGTGTGGTATAGGAATCATGTTTGCAACAGGTGGTAGTGCACTTATATCTATATCTATGGGTGAAAATAAGTATGAGGAAGCTAATAGTAGATTTTCTTTAATGCTATTAGTAACTTTAGTTATAGGAGTATTTATTAGTGTCTTTGGATATATCTATCAAGAAGAAATATTTAAATTATTAGGTGCTACAGATGAATTAATGCCTTATGTAAAGGGTTATGGCATAATTTTTTTGGTAACTGCACCAATTTTCATAGTCAAGATACTATTTGAATATTTCCTTAGAGCAGAAGGATCCTTTAATTTTAGTATGTTTATTTCTATACTAGGTGGAATTATTAATATAATTTTTGATTATATGTTTATGGTTATATTTGATATGGGAATAGTAGGTGCAGCACTTGCAACTATACTAGGGGCGTTTATTACATTAATAATTGCATTTTTCTATTTTATGTCTAGCAAATCTACTTTAAAATATGTAATTCCAAAGTTTAATTTTAAGATTATATTAGAAAGTGCCACAAATGGATTATCGGAAATGGTTACAGAGCTTTCTGCGGCTATAACAACAATTTTATTTAACTTTGTTGCTATGAAATTTGCAGGGGCAGATGGAGTGGCGGCTGTTACTGTAGTCTTATATGCTCACTTCTTAATGACATCTACTTATTTAGGGTTTGTGTGTGGAGTAGCGCCAATGGTAAGTTTTAATTATGGTGTTAAAAATGAAGATAAGTTAAAAGAAATTCATAGTCATTCAAAGAAGTTTATTTTGATATCTTCAGTTTTGATTTTTATAGTATGCTTAGCATTTGCACCTTTTATAGTTGGATTTTTTGCAAGTCCTGATAGTGATGTTTTTGATATAGCATTAAATGGTCTTCAACTTTTCTCAGTTGCATTTTTATTTGTAGGAGCAAATATTTATGTTTCAGGAATTTTTACAGCATATTCAAATGGGAAGATTTCAGCTATAGTATCTTTTTCAAGAGCATTTGTTTTTGTGATTATAGGGTTCATGTTTTTGCCTAACATGCTAGGTATAAACGGTGTTTGGATTATAGTACCTTTTGCGGAGTTTATAACTATAGGACTATCAATTCTATTTATAAAGAAATATAAGCAAGTTTACATGTATTAGTTCATGGCAGGGGTATAAAGGTGATTATTTAACAATGAGACCTAGTATGCTCGATAGAGAAACAGCTTGCATAGTGTTAACTATTGCACCCTTAACATCAGCAATATTTACTCCTATACCTTCAAGATCGCAACTAGTAAAATCTATTCCTTTAAGACTTGTAAAATTCATTTGAGCATGGAGTAGATTAGACTCTTGAAATTCAACTTTTAAAAATTTTGAATTTTGAAAGTCGGAAGAGCGTAATTGACATTGAAGGAATGCAACTTGCTTACAATTAGAATAACTAAAAAAAGCAAATTGACCGTTACAATTTTCAAAAATCACATTTCTAAGGGTGGCTTCATTTAAATTAATACCAATAATCTTACAGTTCACAAATTCTACTCTATGTAATGAAGCCTCATTAAAATCTACATTGGATAAATCACAATTTTCAAATCTCACATCCACAAGTTCTATACGTCTAAAAGCTATCTTATTAAAAATAACTTTTTTAAATATAACTTGTTTAAAATTTACCATGTCTGCTTTATGGTTTTCTAAAGAGCAATCACTAATAGTTCCATAAGAAAATATATCTTCATCCACTATATTTTCCTTAGATAACTCTATGATATCTAAATCGCTATCAAATTTAGGTCTTAAAACTTTCGTTTTTATTTTATTGTTTTCCATGTGTAATACCTCCATTTTAATTTAAAAACAAACAACCCTACGTAAAGGTATGCTCTAAACGAACACTTCATTTATTCTTTTTTATAATTACAAATATAATTATAACATTTTTTCTCTAAATAAAAAATTAAAGGATTGTAGAATTATTAAGCTAGCGATGGTCGTTGTTTAAAATACAAGGCTTGGTTATAATATAAGAGAATTAGAATATTCATTAAAGTGTGGAGGGGATATATGAAAAAAATAGATTTTATAGACATAGCAAAGAAATATTCAAAGAAGGTAGAAAATAATTTTACTGGGTATTTGATGTATAAGGACAAACAAGTAGCTGAAATAAAAGATACAGAGTTTGTAAAGTCTATGGATGATAACCTATTACCAGCAATAATGATAAATAAGAATGTAGATGCTTTAGAAGCCTGGCTACAAACTAGAGTAATAGACACTCATAGGACAAATTCAAGACAAGTAAGGCGAAGATTAAGTGTTAAATCAGAGGTGCCTAAGGAAATAGTTATTAAAGCTAGAGCTATAAGTATTACAGATAGTTATTGGTTAAAATGGTCCAATGAAGATATAACTTATAGTGAAGTGAGAAGTAGGTTATCTGATGGACTAAATACTATTGCTTTATACGGTAATGCTACAGAAATAAACTTTAAAGATGTAGATATAAGTCCTGAATTAACCAACATAGGAAGTTTTGAGAAGTGTTGGAAGCTCATCGATGGATACTGGTACATGATAAAAAAAGGTACTTTGAAGGAAAATTTTGCTGAAGTATTAATAGGAAATATTGCTATTACGCTTGGATTCAATGCTGTTAAATATGAAGCGATTGAAGATGGAGCATTAGTTAAATGTAAAGACTTTACTAATAATTGCGAAGTGGATTTCGAGCCAATGTTCAGCTTTGTTCGTGACTATTGGGAAATTGATGATTCTATAAGTATTATAAAAGAACTTGGCTATATAGAAGATTTTTTAAATATTACATTTATGGATGCGTTGTGTTACAACATAGATCGACATACATTTAACTTTGGTATATTAAGAAAAGATGGAGAACTAATAGGCCTTGCACCAAATTTTGATAATAATTTAGGATTATCAGGAGTTCTTAATAATAAAGGTTTAGAAAATACCTGGTATTCAACAGCGTTCACAAGGAATAATTATAAACCAATATTAGAAGAGTATGATTACGATCTACCTAAGATTGATTTAGAAGAGATAAAAAGAATTATAAATGATACATTGGAAGATTTTCCTATACTAAGGTCGGAATCTGGATTTAGTGAAATTGTATTTAAAATAATAAAAAATAATTATGAAGAATTATTAAAGTAAGAACATATGGGGTTGTTGAAGCACTAATTAGAAAAGAAAAGTAAAAGGGGAGTTGGTGGAATATGATGGTTGAAATAGATACTTTTAATAAAGGAACAATCACCAGTGATTCCATTGCATTTAAAGAGGCGAATCTAGAGTGTGATTCAAACTGTTCTACAGGGGGTAATGATTATTTACTACCTAAATTAACAGCTTCATTAAAAATGGCAAAGACCATAGATATTATAGTAGGATTTTTAATGGAATCAGGAGTGAAATTGCTTATAAATGATTTAAAACAGATGGCAGGTAAAGGCGTTAGAATTAGAATCTTAACAGGAAACTATCTTAATATCACTCAGCCTCAAGCATTATATTTAGTAAAGGATGCTCTAGGAGATAAAGTAGATTTAAGGTTTTATAATATTGCTAATAAATCATTTCATCCTAAATCATACATATTTGAATATGAAGAAGATGGAGATATTTTCATAGGATCTTCTAATATGTCGAGTTCTGCATTAACTAGTGGCATTGAGTGGAATTATAGATTAAATAAGAATAAAAACTTAGATGATTTTACACATTTTAAGAGTGTTTTTGAAGATTTATTTTTAAATCATTCTATAATTATTGATGATGAAGAGATGAGAAGATATTCATCAGTATGGAAAAGACCTAAAATCTTTAATTATTTAGAAAAAGCTGAGGATAACAAAGAAGAATTTGGTACAGTAATTCAATTGTATGAACCTAGAGGTGCGCAGATTGAGGCTTTATATGAGCTGAAAAGATGTAGAGAAGAAGGCTTAGATAAAGGATTAGTTGTGGCTGCAACGGGCATAGGTAAAACTTATTTAGCAGCTTTTGATTCACTTGATTTTCAAAAAATTCTATTCGTAGCTCATAGAGAAGAAATATTAAATCAAGCAGAAACATCTTTTAAAAATATTCGGCCTAATATTAAAACTGGATTCTTTAGTGGTAAAAATAAAGATAGTAATTGTGATGTGCTATTTTCTACAGTCCAAACCCTGGGGCAAAAGCAGTATCTATGTGATGAATATTTTAAAAAGGATGAATTTGATTATATTATAATAGATGAATTTCATCATGCAGCAGCAGGTAATTATGCGAATGTATTAGAATATTTTACTCCAAAATTTCTTTTAGGACTTACTGCAACTCCAGAGAGATTGGATAACAAAGATGTATTTGCCCTTTGTGATTACAATATTGTTTATGAAGTTAGATTAAAAGGAGCAATAGACAAGGGTTGGCTCGTTCCCTTTAGATACTATGGAGTTTTTGATGAAATAGATTATACAAAAATATCTTTTAGAAATGGTAAATACGATGAGACAGAACTAGAAAATGCATTGATGATTAATAAACGTGCAGATTTAATTCTAAAACATTATAAAAAATATAATAGTAGACGAGCTTTAGGATTCTGCAGCAGTAGAAGACATGCAAATTACATGAGTAAATATTTCAATGAAAATGGAATAAAGGCTTGTGCTGTAATGAGTGGCAAGCAATCTGAGTTCTCAATTCAACGAGGCGAAGCAGTGGATAAATTGAAAAAAGGAGAATTGAATATTATATTTTCTGTGGATATGTTTAATGAGGGCTTAGATATTCCTGAAATTGATATGATATTACTTTTAAGACCAACAGAATCTCCAACTATTTTTCTTCAACAACTTGGTAGAGGTTTAAGAAAGTACAAAGATAAGAAATATTTAAACATACTAGACTTTATAGGTAATTATAAAAAGGCTCACTTGATTCCATTCTTTCTAAGTGGGGATTTAAAGGACATTGCCAAAAAGGCTAAACAAGGTAAATTACCTAGAGAAGAAGAATATCCTGAGGATTGTATAGTAGACTTTGATTTTCAGGTAATTGATATATTTAATAAGATGATGCAGCGGCAAAAGAACATATTTGATCTAATAGTGGATGAATTTAATAGAATAAAAGAAGACTTGAAAATCAGACCAAGTAGACTTCAAATGTATACTTACATGGATGATGATCTTTACAATGTAATAAGATCCAGAGGCGAATTAAATATATTTAATGATTATTTAGGCTTTCTAAATAAAATAAATGATATTTCAGATGAAGAGAAACTATTTTTAAAAACTGTGGCTTATGGATTTTTAAATAATATTGAAAAGACTCCAATGACCAAGACTTATAAAATGCCATTACTCCTAGCTTTTTATAATAATGGTAACATAAATTTGAAAATAGATGAAGAAAGCATTTTTCAAAGCTTTAGGAATTTTTATGATAAACCTTCAAATGTAGTGGATCTTTTGAGACATGATTCAAGTAAAAAATTTAAGAACTTTAGTAAAAAGGATTATCTAAAAATTGCAGAAAATCCAATAAAGGCATTTTTAAATTCTGCAAAAGATTTCTTTTATAGAGATAAGTCATATTTTTGCTTAAAGGATGATTTAGGTGAATTTATTGAAAATCCTGCATTTATAGCTCATTTTAAAGATATTATTGATTATAGGACTAGGAGATTTTATAAAGAAAGACTTGAGAAGTTAGAAAAATAATATGATGACAAAGCCATCCATAGAGAAAAATTATGGATGGTTTTGACTATTCATAAACACTTTCAAGGACTATGCCTTTTTCAAAGCCGCCTCTTTCTTCTTTTTTAGCATTTCTTTTATTAATTAAATCTTTTTCAGAATATCCAAGAGTACTTGCAAGACCAAATAGAACTTCCATAATGTCAGCAAGTTCTTCGAGGTTTTTAGCTTCTAGATATTCTGATACTTCTTCATTTAATTTGGTTTCGAGTAATGGTAGTAGTTCTTCTTCTTTAGCATAGTGAATATCAAAGCTTTTACCAGCGGATTCAATGATTTCAGGGATTTTGTCGCGGACTAGTTTGTTGTAGGTTTTCATGGGGGACCTCCTTTGGTGATTGGATGAGTTTATTATAGCATATGGTGGGAATATGAGGGTAATGCAACAGAACAAATGATAAAGTGTTGTTTATAAAGAAATGTTGGCAAAGTTCCTTTTAGTGGGTATGCATTAAACAATGGTAAATATATAGACGTAAGGAAAAATAATGTTTTGATGAGAGGGGATAATTTAGTTGAGAATTGTTTCGTGGAATTGTAATGGAGCATTTAGGAAAAAATATAAATATATTCCAGAATTAAATTCTGATATTTATGTGATACAAGAATGCGAAGATCCTGAAATAACTGAGGATGAGGGATATAAAAAGTTTGCAAGCAATTATTTATGGGTAGGCCATAAAAATAAGGGCTTGGGTATTTTCGCAAAAGATACAATAACGTTGAAAGATAACCAATGGAAAACATATGGATTAGAATGGTTTATTTCTTGTACGGTTAATGATAAATTTTCTTTATTAGGAGTATGGGGATGTGGCAGTTATATAGAAGATATCTATGTTTATTTTCAAATACATAATGAAAAGTTGAAAAATATGTTGATTTGTGGTGACTTTAATAGTAATAGCTGCTGGGATAAAAAGCATAAGCGTAGGACGCATTCATCAGTAGTAAATGGATTAGAAGGACTAGGGTTATATAGTTGCTATCATTTAAAAGAAAATGAGGTTCAAGGTAAAGAAAACAAACCCACATTCTTTATGTATAGAAAGAAAGAAAAACCTTATCATATAGATTATTTTTTCTGTGAAAAAGAAAAAGTTAATGGTTTAGAGATAGGTGAATTTGAAGATTGGATAGGTGTAAGTGACCATATGCCTGTAATTTTAGATAACAATACTTTGATTTGAAAGAAAGGTAATTTGTAATGTATACAAGATAATATTTAATAAAGAAGAGTGAACAAAACTCAATAGGTACAGTTAAATCATCTTCGGCGAAGCTGATTATCTTCTTAGAAGATGCATTAACCTACGATAATTGTTATTAGAACTATGCGGTTACATGGCAAGTTATGTTATTGTCATGAATTAAATTATAAAGATATTTGTGAAATATCAGATATTTAGGTGTAAAAGAAGGGTATATGTGTTAATGTGTGGAACAATAAATAATAATTGGGAAAGATGTTCAACATAGTAATTGAAACCATGGAAGAATATAGTGGAAAAGTAGAGTAAAGCATACTGTAAACATTTTTATGTTGTTGATAATTATATATTAATTTCCAATATGGATAGATTAAATAATTAAAAATAGGAATATTATAAAATTAAATTTATATTCCAAAGTGGATAGATTAAAAAAAACGTTTATATTTAATATTATATGATAAAGACTAATCATAAACAATGGATAATATTTAATACTTTATGATAAATTTCTAAAAATGTAATAAAACATTGACATTAGAGTTTGTTTGTTTTACAATAAATTCATATTGGGTTATATTATGTAATGAATACTATAATATTAAAGGGTTTTTTTAAAAGATATTTAAAGCTTTACAATATTCGTATGGGTGATACCGAAAAGTGGTATTCAACTTGGGGGTTAAGACTAATCAATTAGGTAGTATGAAGCTGGATAATTATATAAATAGAGGCTTAAACTTTAGGGAGGAGAAAACGATGAGATTTAAAATAGAATTAGAGTTGAAAAATGAATATTTACCTTTGGATTACCGACCATCTGTAATTAGTTTATTTAAACATAGTTTAACTGCATATGATAATGGTAAACATTTTAGTACTTATTATGAAATAGGTAAGGACAAGCCTTTTACATTTGCAGTAGGTATACCAAGTAGTAAATTTACAAAAGAAAAAATATTAGTACCAAATAGAAAAATTAATATTACTTTTAGCACAGGTGATATAGGAACAGGTATAGTATTTTTCAATGCTTTATCAATGCAGAAAAACAAACTCTATCCTTTGGCAAATGAGAATGTAATGATTGTAAAAGATATTTTAATTGAAAAAGAAATTGCGATTACAACAGGTAGTATTGATATTATGTTTAAATCTCCTTTATGTGTAAGAGAGCATAGTAGGGGAAATAACAAAGATACATATTATTCTTATGAAAAAGTAGGCTTCTATGAAGCATTTAATAAAGTGTTAGAGTTTCAAATATCTAATTCTAGTACTTTAACCACTTCTATTTTAGAGGGCTTTTCTATAATGCCGGTGCAATGTAAAAAAACTGTGGTTAGACACCATTCACAATTTGTAGAAGTTACGGTAGGTATGTTTAGTTTGAAAGGTAATATAGCATTGCTCAATTATTTGTATACAGGGGGCATTGGAAGTCGCAAATCAAGTGGCTTCGGAATGTTTGAAATAATGAGGAAGGGGACACTATGAAAAGCATAATAGAAAATGAAAAATTCAACACTAAAATGGAAGCCTCAGATTGGAGATACGGTGCTAGTATAGTGGGAATAATAAAATATTTTGATTATCTTGTGTTTAAGCAATACGAGGTACAATCTAACTTATATGAAATTGATGATGATGTTATATCATATGATAGCGAAAAAATTACAGAGGAAAGATACTTGCTATTTGTTGAGTATTATTTTGAAAGTGCTATGCATCATAGGGTAATTGAGCAAATATTAGATAATAACGAATTTACTGATGATCAAATAAAATTAGTAAATGATAAATTAAAAGCCAATGTTATTATGAAAAAGGTTTTCGGAGAAATTAAATTTTCAGGCGAAAACAAAGAAATTATATTACAAAAGATTAATGAAAACAGACTATTATTGATAAAAGAAACATATAGGAGTGGAAAAAGTTTGTATGCGAATTTTGTCAATACTAACAGTCTATTTGCAGAGTCGGGTGTCATTTGTAGAATACAAAATTATAACGTAGATGTACCTAAAAAGGGCAAATCAATCTCATATAATTGGGATTTCAAAACATATAAGTGGGAGGATGAAAAGGAATTTGATTTTATTCCATTTGCATTTTCAAAGTCATATGAAGGGTTTTTTATAAATAACAACTATTCAATAAAGCAACTTTTTGATACAAATAATTTGATTAGTAATAGTGATAATCCTAGAAGTACATTGTTCTGCGATTTGAAAAATTCTTCTGGCTTTATAGACTTTGATGTTGAGGTAATTATTAAAAATAGAGATGTTGATTATTTTGAAACGTTGTATATTAGAAAAGATGCCATCAAAATATTCGCAGAAATAAAAAATTATAAAGCTATTAAGATGAAATATAAAGTTAATGATAATTATTATATGAATTTTGAAAAAATAGTCACAGATAACATATTAAATAATATAAAAATTGATGCTCTAATAGAAATACTATTAAAATCTAAATCCGGTTACACATATAATATTAAAACACTCATAGAAATTAATACACTAATTTATGGAGGGGATAAAATGGATAAGCAAATGAAATCTGCTTATGCAAGTGCTAAAAGAGTAATGAAAGAAATTCCAGAAAACAAAGTAAATAGTTATAAGCAGAAGTTAATAAGTGCAATAACATTTAAAGATTACGAAAGGTTTTGTGAAATATTATTACAGTTATCTTCCTATTCGGGGGTTGTTTTTCACTTTGCATATGACTTATTTGAGAACTTTGATGAAAATAAAAATATAGCCTATACGTTTATAAATGCACTTAATAATGAGTCTAATAAAGATAATGGAGGAAAAAAAGATGAATAAAAAAGCATTAACACTTACAGTTGTGGCAAATATGACATCTAATTACGGAGAGGGTCTTGGAAATATATCAAGTGTTCAGAAAGTTTTTAAAAATGGTAAGAGTTATGCAACAAGGAGTAGAGAGAGTCTTAAAAACGCTATAATGGTACAAAGTGGCATGTATGGGGATCTACAAACTGTGGTAGATAAAAAAGTAAATCAAAAAGTTGTGTCTGATGAGCTTAATGCTACAAATTGCAGAGCCTTAGAGGGTGGATATATGAATACAACTGGAAATACATATATTCGAAAGAGTTCCTTCTATTTAACTGATGCAATTGCTTGTGATGATTTTGTAAATGAAACAAGATTTCATAATAATCTTTATCTTGCATCAAATTTTGCAAAGAATAATAGTTTAAATCTACAAGCAGATGCGGGAAAATGTGGACTTATGCCATACCAATATGAGTATGACAAAACCATGAAAATGTATAGTATAACTATTGATCTTGAAATGATAGGTAGGGACGAGAATTTTGAAACGCCAGAGGCTGATGCTAAGGAAAAGGCAGATAGGGTTATTGCTATATTAGATACAATTGAAACTCTTAATTTAGTGGTAAAAGGAAATTTGGATAATGCGGAACCACTATTTATTGTAGGTGGCCTAACTGATAGAAAAACTCATTATTTTGAGAATGTAGTAAAGGTGAAAGAGGACAAACTATTAATTACTGAAGATTTAAAAGATAGAATTGAAAAAGGGTGTAATGTGGCACTGCTTGAAGGTGGCAATTTTAAAAATGAATATGGAATTAAAAGTGAATTACCATTGATTAGTGTTTCTAAATTTTTTGAGGATTTAAGGAATCAAGTTAACACACATTATGGGGTGTAAGCATGGAAGTTTTAAGAATTATACTAACGCAAAGCAGTGCAAATTATAAAAAAGAAGAAACTGTTTTAAATAAAATGACCTATCCACTTCCTCCATTTTCAACAATAATTGGAGCATTGCACAGTGCATGTGGGTATAAAGAATATCATCCAATGGATATTAGTATTCAGGGCAAATATGAAGCTATGCACAAAGAACCTTATACGGATTATTGTTTTTTGAACACTATTATGAATGATAGAGGAATCTTAGTGAAAATGAAAAATCAGAATCTCTTATCAACAGCATTTGATAAGGTAGCCAAAGCTAAAGCATCTACAGGAAATAATTTTAGAAAAGGGATTACAATAGAGGTTATGAATAAAGAGTTGCTAGAAGAGTACAGAGGACTTAAAGATTTGTCAGAAAAAATTGCGGAATTTAAAAAAGATAGAATTGAGAAGGTGTTAGGTCTTACTAAAAAACGTAAAAAGGTATTAGTAGATAAAAAGAAAAAGTGTGAAGCCGATTCACCAGCACATAAATTGATTTCTAAAAGAGAAAAAGAGATAAAGGAATTAGAAAAAACAATTAAGCAGAGATTGAAGGATTATGAGAACGAAGAATATAAAATACCATATTCAAGATTTGCAAGCCTTACAACTTCTTTAAAATATTATGAGGTTTTAAATAATATAGAATTAATACTTCATATAAAGAGTGATAAAAATACACTTGATGAAATTAAAGACAATATATATAATTTAAAATCAATTGGTAGAAGTGAAGATTTTGTAGATGTTAAAGAAGCTTGTTTTGTAGATGTTGTAGATGGGATTGAAGACGAAGATGAAGTTATTAGTGAATATTCTGCATATATAAATTATGAACTTATAAAAAATGAATATGTAAATTTACGATCAAAAAAAGGAACCTCAGCGGATGGAACAAAGTATTATCTAAATAAAAATTATATTATAGAGGATAACAAACGGATTTTTGAAAAAAAGAAAGTTGTTTACACTTCTGAATATTCAGCAGAAGATGGAAGTGATAATCTTTATTTTGATATAAGTAAAGAAAAGTCATATATAGTTAATTTTAATTAGGGGTGATAGTATGGATTTATCCAATTACAATGCAAAACCTGACAAAACAATAAGGCAGCACACCGATGATTTATTAAGAAATCTTGATGTATTGCAAAATTTAAGATATATCAGAGACCATAATATATATGAACTTACAAAAATTGCTTGTGAATATCATGATTATGGTAAAGCGAATAGAGAATTTCAGAAAAGAATAAAAAACAATACTAAGTTTAATGAAAACACGGAGATAGCACACAATGTGTTATCTCTATATTTTATAGATAAAAATGAATTTGAGAATGTAGATGATTACTATAAAGTAGCATTTGCTGTTTTAAATCATCATAACTACTGTGATAACATTGGAATAATAGAAAATGGGCGAAGCAAAGAATTAATAAAGAACCTATTAAGTGATTTCAAAGTTAATGTAATTAAAAGAAGTACTACTAAAAATATAAACAAAGTAACAGAAAATCAGGACGCAATTCTTATAAAAGGATTTCTACACAAGTGTGACTATAGTTCAAGTGGAGAAATCTCAATTGAATATGAAAATGATTTTCTAAACGGTGGTCTTGATAATTTATTAGAAAAATGGAGAAGTGAAAACAGTAATGCGAACTGGAATGAGCTTCAACAGTTTTGTAAAGAAAATACAAATAATAACATTGTGGTTGTTGCCCAAACGGGCATGGGTAAAACAGAGGCAGGACTTCATTGGATTGGCAATAATAAAGGTTTTTTCATATTACCATTAAAGACAGCTATAAATTCCATATATAAAAGAATTAAAGAAGAAATTCTAGATGAAAACCAAATTCAAACTAAATTAGCACTTCTTCATTCGGATTCGTTAAGTTATTATAATAACGATAAAAATGATGAAATGGATATTATGGATTATTATAATCAGAGTAAACAGCTTTCCATACCTCTTAGTATTTCAACACTAGATCAATTATTTGATTTTGTTTTTAAATATCAAGGGTATGAACTTAAACTTGCTACATTATCTTATTCCAAAATAGTCATTGATGAAATTCAGATGTATGGAGCAGATTTACTTGCATATTTAATTTATGGACTCAAAATAGTAAATAAATTCGGAGGAAAGATTGCAATTCTAACGGCAACATTAGCGCCGTTTATAAGAGATAAATTAAAAGAGGGAGAAAATCCGATTGAGTTTGAAGAGAAAACATTTATAAATGATATAAAAAGGCATAATATTAAGGTTTATCATAGCCAAATTGATACTGATAGTATATATAATAAATTTGAAGAAAACAGTGAAAAGGGTATAAGTAATAAAATACTTGTAGTTTGTAATACTGTTAAAAAAGCACAGCAAATATACAATGAGCTTTTAGAAAAAGGAGTATCAAATATAAATATACTACATAGTAAATTTATAAAATGTGAAAGAGCCGAAAAAGAAAGAAAAATATTAGAGGTTGGAAAAACTGAAAATATTGGGACATGCATATGGATTTCTACACAAATTGTAGAAGCGAGTTTAGATATTGATTTTGATTATTTGTTTACAGAACTTTCGGATATAAGTGGATTATTTCAAAGGCTTGGTAGGTGTAACAGGAAAGGCATGAAATCTATAGAAGAACCTAATTGCTTTGTGTTTTTAAACATAGATAATAACCTTTTGACAAATGGAACTAAAGGAACTAAAGGTTTTATTGACAAGAAAATATATGAATTATCAAAAGAGGCATTAGAAGATGTAAATGGGATATTAACTGAAAGGAATAAAATAAATATTATAAATCAATATTTAACAACAGAAAATTTAAAAGGCAGCGATTATTTATTTAATTACAATAAATTTACAAAGTGGATAACAGATTTACCTCCTTATGAAATAGATAAAGAAGATGCAAAATTAAGAAATATAACATCTTATGATGTAATACCTAATAAAATCTATGAAGAGCATAAAGATCAAATAGATGAAAACTCTAGAAAACTATTAAAGGTTGTAAATCGAAAATTAGGGAAAAAAGAGATAGATCAAATAAAATTAGAAAAAATAAAGTTAAAAGAAGAAATTAAAAAGTATACTGTGCCTGTTGGTATATATGATATATATTTTAAAGGGTCAAATGTACTTATTAAGAAGGTTCAACTAAGTAGATATGAATTTGTAAATGTTGTAAATTGCAATTATAACGAATTGGGATTTATACGATTAACTGGCAAAGAAGTAAAGGGACTTGAAGAAAGCTTTGATAATTTCTTGTAAAGGGAGTGATTGTTATGGATAAGCCAATTACTGGTATGATGATTTATTATTACATTGTTTGTAAGAAAAAACTATGGTACTTTTACAATCAGATACAAATGGAAGCAGACAATGAGAATGTTCAAATAGGAAAGGTTTTAGATGAAAATGCTTACGAAAGAGAAGAAAAACATATTAATATAGATGATGTGATTAGTATTGATTATATAAAAAGTAAGGGTATATTGCATGAAGTGAAAAAGAGTAAAAAAATAGAAGAAGCTGGAATAATGCAGGTTAAATATTATTTGTATTATCTAAAACAAAAAGGGGTAAAAGACATTAAGGGAAAGATTGACTACCCTCTTCTAAAGCAAAGTATTGATGTAGAATTAACAGCTGAGGATGAAAAATATATAGAATCCGTTTTAATAGATATAAAAGAAATTGTAAATACACATTTGCCACCAATGCTTGAAAAAAAGAGGATTTGCAAGAAATGTGCATATTTTGAATTGTGTTATATTTAATGAAAGGGAGGAGTCGTATTGAAACGAAGCTTTTATATATATAATAATGGTGAGATACATAGAAAAGACAATACACTGCAATTTACAAATAGTGAAAATGAAACTAGAGATATTCCCATAGAACAAGTTGAAGATATATATATCATGTCGGAAATGAAATTTAATACGAAGTTTATAAATTTTGCATCAAAATATCAAATACCTATACATTTTTTCAATTATTATAGTTTTTATACAGGGAGTTTTTATCCTAAAGAGGCGTTACTTGCAGGTAATTTGCTAGTAAAACAAGTTAGACACTATGAAGACAATCAAAAAAGACTTTGTATAGCAAGGAAATTTATAGACGCTGCTGCTGCTAATATCTATAGAAATCTAAGATACTATAATGGTAGAGGTAAAGATGTAGGAAAACAAATGATAGAAATTGATTCTCTTAGGAAAAAAATATTAAAAACAGAGAGTATTAATGAATTAATGGGCGTGGAAGGTAATATTAGAAAACAATATTATTCAGCATGGAATACTATTGTTGATCAAAAAATAGATTTTGAAAAGAGAGTAAAAAATCCTCCAGATAATATGATAAATACAATGATTTCATTTGTTAATGGATTAGTGTATACAAGAGTGCTAGGAGAAATATATAGAACACAGCTTAACCCTACCATCAGCTATTTACATGAACCAGGAGTAAGACGATTTTCATTAAGCCTAGATTTAGCTGAAGTATTTAAACCAATTTTAGGGGATAGAATAATTTTTTCATTGTTAAATAAAAATCAAATAACGCCAAGCTGTTTTACAAAAGATTTAAATTACCTTCATTTAACCAAAGATGCATCTAAAACAATATCAATGAAGTTTGATCAAATGTTGAAAACAACAATTTATCATAAAGAGTTATCAAAAGATGTGACATATCAGCATTTAATAAGACTTGAGTGTTATAAATTAATAAAACATATAATGGATGAAAAAGAGTATGAAGGTTTCAAAATATGGTGGTAGGAGGAGTTTAATACAATGTATGTTGTCTTGGTATATGACATAAGTGGAGAGGAAAATGGACAAAAGGTATTGGGCAAAGTTTTTAAAATATGTAAAAAATATTTAACCCATATCCAAAATTCTGTATTTGAAGGTGAGATTACAGAAGGACAAAGAGCAAAATTAAATGCAGAATTAAATAAATTTATTAGGAAGAAATTAGATTCTGTGATAATATTTAAAAGTAGAAACGAAAGATGGCTTGATAAGGAATTTTGGGGTAAAAATGATGATGCATTATCTAACTTTTATTAATACTAATGAACTGTCGATGTGACATAGTGTGAAAACACCGGGAGTACGACAAACCGTAGTGCGTTAAGGTTTTACGGTATCAAAATATTAAGTTTATGGTATTATTAACTTAATAATATATATAATAAAAAGACATCGACAAAAACTATGGTTGAAACGCCCACTAATAGGGACTTAAAGGGCAAACGCATTTTAATCTATCCATATTGGAATGTAGATATACAAGAGCCGTTGAGAGATATAGTAATATCTTTAGATTTTAATCTATCCATATTGGAATGTAGATCTGCCTAAAACTATTTTTTCACCTTTTGCTGACATAATTTTAATCTATCCATATTGGAATGTAGATTTACCTTTGATGATGTGGTGTAGTTCAACCCTATCGATTTTAATCTATCCATATTGGAATGTAGATTAGGTTATTGCGTATATAGAGGATTATCGTAAAGGTGATTTTAATCTATCCATATTGGAATGTAGATTGGTTATTTTGATAATTATATACTGCATTACGAGTTGATTTTAATCTATCCATATTGGAATGTAGATATTAAAGCATTAATTGTTGGTGGTAAAGATATTTTTAATTTTAATCTATCCATATTGGAATGTAGATTTGTACCAATAAGAGATTGTATACGTTGTGTTGGGTATTTTAATCTATCCATATTGGAATGTAGATAAATATAATGATACGGTTTCCTTGAATATTTGGTCTATGATTTTAATCTATCCATATTGGAATGTAGATTTTTATTCGCCATTCTTCTGCGGTAACTGTAAACTTATTTTAATCTATCCATATTGGAATGTAGATTAAGCTATCTCATTGTTAATGTAGTATTCATATACAATTTTAATCTATCCATATTGGAATGTAGATGGAGAAAATTGGAAGACGAGTGGAGCAGTGAAGAATATTTGAATCTATCCATATTGGAATGTAGATAAGTAAATACCATTTCCAAAACATTTCCATAGCAGCAATTTTAATCTATCCATATTGGAATGTAGATCTTACAGAAGCAGCAGAAACAGCAATAGTAAGTTTAATTTTAATCTATCCATATTGGAATGTAGATTCTAGTAAATCTCCATCTATCGAATCAAACATAATAATTTTAATCTATCCATATTGGAATGTAGATTTAGATCAAACCCATTTTCTTCTCTATATGGTTTTATATTTTAATCTATCCATATTGGAATGTAGATTTTTTTTATCACCTCCTTAAATCACATAAAAATAACAATTTTAATCTATCCATATTGGAATGTAGATTCTTCACAATTCACAGAAATATATTTATCACATCTTCATTTTAATCTATCCATATTGGAATGTAGATTGTCAAAACTGGGTTGTTATCATGTATTATTTTTCGGATTTTAATCTATCCATATTGGAATGTAGATGAGGTTCCTTTGTCGTTTAAGTAATCAAACATCATAATTTTAATCTATCCATATTGGAATGTAGATCTAATCCTGTTTTTAAGGCATCGTCTTGTATCACTCATTTTAATCTATCCATATTGGAATGTAGATTACCACCGCTCAATTGCAATAAAAGTTTTAAGAGGTATTTTAATCTATCCATATTGGAATGTAGATCCAGGTACCCAATTAAATTAAAGGGAGGAATTAATTATTTTAATCTATCCATATTGGAATGTAGATTCAACTGGTGTTTCTTTAGCAAGTTCATCTGCTACTTATTTTAATCTATCCATATTGGAATGTAGATCTTAGCGTGTGCCACACTTAAAATCACAGGAGGTAAATTTTAATCTATCCATATTGGAATGTAGATAGGAATGTTCAATATTGGAGGTATTTTTAAATCTAATTTTAATCTATCCATATTGGAATGTAGATGTATGAATTTCTTCAATATCAAGTGCAAAATAATTAATTTTAATCTATCCATATTGGAATGTAGATTGGCTAGGTTGTTGCTCATGTACGGTGCGGTTATTCTAATTTTAATCTATCCATATTGGAATGTAGATAAGCCCGTTCCAACAAATACGGGCAACGATTGGGTTAGATTTTAATCTATCCATATTGGAATGTAGATATATTTTATAAGCTGCGCAGCAACAGTAGTAAGTTAATTTTAATCTATCCATATTGGAATGTAGATGTAGGTGACTTTGAATAAACAGCTTCTCTCTGTGTAATTTTAATCTATCCATATTGGAATGTAGATGGAAGAACTACCTGAAAAGGAAATTGAAACAATACTTATTTTAATCTATCCATATTGGAATGTAGATAATACTTCAGTAATACTCATTATTATATTATTTAAAATTTTAATCTATCCATATTGGAATGTAGATGCATATCAAAGTTGGAGCACTCTATATGGAAATGGGTATTTTAATCTATCCATATTGGAATGTAGATACAGCTATAGTGATTAAGCCGAATTTAACAATAGAAATTTTAATCTATCCATATTGGAATGTAGATAACCAAACATATCAGCTAAACTTTTACCATTTTTCATTTTAATCTATCCATATTGGAATGTAGATTGATATGAGTGAAGCACTTGAAATTTGTCCAATTATGATTTTAATCTATCCATATTGGAATGTAGATATAGCACAAATAATTTCAGCTATCATAATACATCTCATTTTAATCTATCCATATTGGAATGTAGAAAAAATATCTCCTAGTGTTTATGAGGAAAATAAATTACTAAAAAAGCGAACTCTTGAATTAGAAAAGGAAAATGCTTTCTTAAAAAAAGCTGTGGCATTATTCGTCAAGGAAATAGACAGTTAATCTACCAGTTTATATCTACCAACAATAAGGAATTTGGCGTCAGATGGTTATTACGCCGTTTTGAGCTATCACCCAATGCATATTATAATTATTTGAAATTCAGAAAAAGTATCTATAATAGACAAAAGAAATTAATTTTGAAACATATAGAGAAAATTTTTCACAGTGAAAATGGTGCACAGATTTCACCTATATACATCTTTCTAGCGGTAAGATAATGTACAATTGTTCTATTTTAGATCTATATGATAGAAGTATTGTAGCCACTAAAATAGCTAGTAATATAACCGCAGAACTAGCTATTGATACACTTAGTGAAGCCATATCTAATCATAAGCTCACTACGGGATTAATAATTCATAGTGATCAGGGCTCACAGTATACCTCAAAGGCATTCACTTCTTTTTGTGAGAATAAAAAATACAACAATCTTTGAGCAAAGCAGGTTGTCCTGTAGATTGCAATATAAAATGTCCATAAATTCAAGAAAAATATAATGTTAAGCTATAACGGTTTTCTGTTCTAATATATTAGCAGAAAGACCACTGAAAATCCTTCTAGGATAATTGTTAATCCAATGCTGTATTTGCATAATTTGCTTTCCGGTAAATGCTGAAATATCTACGCCTTTGGGGATAAATCGACGTATCATTTTATTGATGTTCTCGTTTGTGCCTCGTTCCCATGAACTGTAAGGATGGGCATAATACACTTTGGTTCTTTTTCCTTTATTCCTTACGGAGTTTTCAATACCCTCAAAATTAAGGTTCTCTCAGCCATTATCACAGGTGGTTGTTTTAAATGTTTCAGAGAATAACATTCCCATTTTACGTTCCAATTTGTCTAATACCTTCACGACATCTACCTGCGATTTAGATGGTATTTTAAAGATCAACTCTTTGCGAGGTACCCTTTCGCTTAACACCATTATCACAGTCTTTGTACCCTGTTTCCCTACCACAGTGTCCATTTCCCAATGCAATTTAGGGGAGTGGGAAAGTACGTCTATTTTTAGAAAACAATATGAACTTAGAAGGATTCTAGATACATTTGTGGAAATTACAGTTAACAACCTTAAGTTTAAAGCTAATTTCAGAAAGAGGGAAAAGATTGAATCTCCATAGTAGTGCAAACGCGGCATCGTTCTATAGCTTGTTTCAGAAATTGAGCAATTTTATAGGCTATCATCATTTAAGTATATACTTAGGGTGATAATTTTTATCGGCTCAACATCTGAATCCAAACCTATTCAAAGTATGAAGTAAGGATAATTTATAAATATTGTGAAAGGAGACTATAATGGAAATTAATATAATTAGAGCTGTAGTTTCTAAAAACTTAAATCATAATGAAGATGTTTTAAGAAAAAATATAGAAAATTTAATTAAAAATTATAAAATTGAGTTGAAATCTTTAAGTAAAATGATAGGGGTAGATAAAAACTTTGAACTAAGCTTAGGAACTGCCCTTTAAAATTAATACTATTCTATATAAAATAAATTATTATTGACAATAAGACAATTGTCTAATACAATTAAATTAAACAGTTAGACAATTGTCTTGGAAAAGAGGTGAAATTATTTATGAAAAAACTTCCTAAAACAGAGCATCAAGCAATGAAATACATATGGGCTCAAAATACGACTAAGGTAGCTTCAAAAGATGTCGCAGAGTATATGGCTAAAACATTTTTTTGGTTAAAACCGACTACAGGAAAGGTTCTTTCAAGACTAGTTGATAAGAATTTTTTAAAGTCAGAAAAGGATGGAAGAAACACAATATATACTGTGCTAATTAGTAGCGAAGAATATATAAAGTTTGAAACTAAAGAGTTCTTTAGTTTTGTCCATAACAAATCTCTAACTAGTATTGTAAGTACTCTTGGAGAAAGTGATGATATAAGCGAGGAAGACATAAAAGAGTTAGAAAAATGGATAAAAAATAGGTGATAACAAATGATTAGTATATTTAAAGAAGTATTAAATATAAGTCTTTATGTGAGTATATTAATACTTATAGTAATAGTATTAAAAGAAAAGTTTTTGAGTAAGTATACATCAATGTTTAATTATATTTTATGTATAGGTATAACACTAAGGTGTATCTTTATTAGAAAAATAATTATACCAATGCCAGAATTCTTAAAATCAATAAGTTATATAGAGAACTCTAGTAGTATAGGTACTATTGTTGAGCCAAATAATAACATTGATTATTTAAAAATAATATGTTGTATTTGGATAATAGGTGCAATATTAACTGCAATGTATTACACATTTTATCATTTTAAACTTTATATAAACTTAAATAACTTAAAGAAAGAAATTACTGATAATAGTATTTATAACCTGTTAGAAAAACATAAAAAAGATTTAAATATAAAAAGAAATATTAAAGTATATAAATTAGATGGAATTTACTCTCCTATGATTGTAGGTTTTATAAAATCTGAGATAATAATTCCAAATAGAGATTATACATATAATGATTTAAATTATGTATTTAGACATGAGTTAATTCACTATAAAAGAAAAGATAATATATTAAAAGTAATTTTAACAGTAGCAACGATTATTCATTGGTTTAATCCAATTATACATTTATTTAAAAAATACTTTAATGACCAGTGTGAACTATCTTGTGATGAATTAGTAACAAAGAAATTCACACTTAATGAAATCAAAGAGTATTCACTCCTATTATTAGATACTATGAAGTATAAAAATAAACTTAATTCATCTATGTTTGTATCATATTTAAATTTAAATAAATCTAATATAATAAAAAGTAGAATAGATCAAATTTTAAGTAATAAAAAACGTAAAAATGGAAAAATTGCTGCAATAGTTTTAGTTGTAGCTATTATGGCATCAATAGTATCATTTCGCCAAGTAGTTTACCGGATTCATCCGTCATTCAATTCAGAAATAAATACTCTGAATTTGTAGTTAATACAAAATAATATAATTCCTAGCGTTGTAAGTGAAGGTAAAATAATATCTATCATAAACTTGGATAATTAAAAGTAATTAATAAACTGTAAAAATAAAACTTAATAACTTAGATACTTTTGTAATTGATCTAAGTTATTAAGCTTTAATAGGAAAAATACTTTTAAGTTAGATACAATAAGGAGGTAAGGATGGAATTAAAAATCGAAAACCTATATAAAACATATAGAAATAAAGAAGCATTAAAAGATATAAATATTGTAATAAAATCAGGTACATACGGACTTCTTGGAGAAAATGGAGCAGGAAAGAGTACACTTATGAGAATTCTGACTACCGTTGATTTTCAAACTAAGGGAAATGTAACCTTCGATGGAGAGGATATAGTAGAGCTTGATGAAAAGTACAGAGATATAATAGGATATATGCCACAAGATTATAATGTGTTTTCAAGTTTTACAGCAAAAGACTTCTTAGAATATATGGGTACATTAAAAGGTATTCCAAGATATGAGTTAGATAAAAAGATTCCAGAGGTTCTAAAGTTTGTAAATTTGGATGATGTAGCAAATAAAAAAGTAAAGTCTTTTTCAGGAGGTATGAGAAGAAGAGTAGGTATAGCACAAGCGATACTTAATGACCCTAAGATATTGATATTTGATGAGCCAACAGCAGGACTTGATCCTAAAGAGAGGATAAGGTTTTCTAATATTATAAGTGCTATGTCAAAGGATAAAATAGTTATATTATCTACACATATTCTATCAGATATAGAAGCAATAGCAAATGGCTTAATAATAATTAATAAAGGGGAAGTAGTAGAAGCAGACAATATTGATAACTTAGTTGAAAAAGTAAGAGGTAGAGTTTGGGAAGCATTAGTTGACCAAGATACATTTAATAAAATAAGTCAAGAAAGAAAAGTAATACATAGAAAACAAGAAAGACAAAACATACGTGTAAGATATGTAGGAAATGAATATGAAGGCATTACAAATAAACCCTTAGAACCGAGTTTAGAAGATTATTATGTATCTACATGCCTTTAGGTAGACCTTCAATAGTTTAATTATAAGGTTATCTATATTTTTAAGGTAATAATATACATACATTTGTTAAAAAAATAACGAGGTGATTGTAATGAAAAGAACAAAAAAATTAATGATAATGGGAGCTATACTTATGAGTTTGACATTTTCTGTAGGGTGTAGCCCAAGAAGTGATGATGTAAATAGTTTAGATGGAAAGGTTATAGACAGACTTCCAGAAGATCAAAAAGATACAGAATTAGATAAGGCTCTTAAAAGTATAAGAAAGGCAAGAAAAGAAAGTGTTGCTGTTAAGAATGGTGCGACAGAATCATATGCAGGAACAGGTAATAAGTTACCAGGTCAAAGTAAAAATATCCCCATAATTGATGATTTAGAAGAAAAAGATTTTGAAGTTATATTGGATTATATTGAAAATGAACTAAAAGTTCCTAAAAGATCTCCATCTGGGTATGATATAGCACCATGTCTTGATCCAAGAATAAATGCAATTTATGATGATAAAGATAAAGGGGTTGCTGATGGATATGATAATGAAAATATATATATAGAAGAATATGAAACTGAAAAAGATGATGTATATAGCTATATATTTTTAGTAAGAGATTCAAAGGATAGTTCATGGAAAGTAATACATCATGGAAATAATTATAAAGAGTAGGAGTTAATATGATGAAAGAATTAGTAAAATATGAATTTAGAAAGATATGGACTCAACTTACTATAGTAGCTGTAGTATCACTTATCGTAATTTCCACAATAACTAATCTTATAGCCGTCTATGATAGTTCTGTAGCTATTACTAGTGATGGTAAAGAAGTAAAAGGTATAAAATCCTTTAGAACAATCAAAAATGAGTCAAAGAATATAAAGGGAGTAATGAATCAAGATTATTTAGATAATTTAGTTAAAGAATTTAATTCAAGTAAAGAAAAACAAGAGTTTAAAGATAGCCTTGGATTAGATCTTACGACGAAGTATAATTATACAAACCATATTATAAACTTTGCTAATTATGGTAAGGATACATTTAACAATATGATGGATTTAGACTTTGATTTTCTAAAATCAGAGAAAGAATTTTACAGTCAATATAAAAAATCAGTAAGTGATACGATAAGATTTCATAATACAAATAATTGGTTTAAATATACAGATAATCATATGGATATGATAAATGAAAAAATAGATAAATTAGAAACTCCTTTTAAGGTAGACTATTATGAAGGATTAACTCACTTTATATGGCAATATGAAAGACAATATTTGCTTGTTCTTATTGTAGTAGGATTTGCCTTAAGCTCATTGTTTTCAAAGGATAGCAATAATGGAATAGATGAACTTACACTATCTTCTAAATTTGGAAGAAAGAAAAGTATGAATGCAAGAATTATAGCTGGAAATATGTTTGCAGTAGCAGTTTATATAATATTTATAGGGACACTTTTAATAGAATTTGGAGCTGTAGCCTCTTTGCAAGGGTGGGGCGTGTCTATACAAAATCTGTGGTACACTTGTTTATATAACATAAGTGCAGGAACAGGGGTATTAATTATGATTGCACATGGACTTTTAGGAGTATTAATAGTTGCAAATCTAGTCATGCTTATATCTATAAAAGTTAAGTATTCAAAATTAGCCACACTGCTATCTTTATCAAGTATATATATACTTGAAAGGTTAACATATACAAGCAATACGCTACAATTACAACTAAATCCTATTTATTTTGCCACAAGTTTTTATAGCGCTACACCAAATGCCTTTGAAATTTATTATTTTATAGGTGATATAATGATTCCTTATACATTAGTATTTGCTGTGATAGCATGTATCTATATGTTAATTATAAGATGTTTAACAGTAAGACAGTATAAGCGATATAAGTTAAATTAGATAATAGTAAAAGTATATTGAAAATAAAAATTTAAATATTAGACTAGGTGGTTAAATTAAATGAAAGAAATTATAAGAGTTGAAAGAAAAAGAATATTAAGTCTAAGAAATTTCCTTATATTCTCTGTAGTTATTTTAATATTTTCTATCTTTAGTAGTTTAGGATCTTTGAACAATTATAATGTATATGATTCATCAGGAAACATTATTATATCTAGTACAGACAATTTAAAAGAATCAAAATTGAATAAACATGATAAATTACTAGACGAAAAGACCTTAAGGGATGTTGTAGATAGAAAAGATAAAAGTAAGTATTTATATAATTCAAATTTAGTGACATTAGTTGCTTCAAACTTTGAAAAATTAGTAGAAGAGCTTACAGATGATGATATAAGTAACTTTTACAAACAAAGATTATCAAATGTAAAAGTAAATTTAGGTGGAACTGCTATGGTAGATGATATAGACAAATTAGCATCTAAGGGTGAAGAACTTAATACACCCCTACAACTAGGATATGCTGAAGGTTGGAAAAACCTAAATAATGATATGATAGACTTTGTGACAATTATCATATTTATTGTACCATTTATCATTTTACCTATATTTGCAGAAGATCCCAAAACAAAAATGAAACAACTTTACATTGCAACTAAACATGGTAAAAAAACTTTAGTTAAAGCTAAAATAATAACAGGATTTGAAGTAGGTGCGGTAATTTATGGTACAGCTGTATTAATATTTTCGCTTTCAAGGTTATCAATCCTTGGATTTAAGGGAGCAAATTTACCTATTCAAAGTAGTGTGAATTACTTATTTTGCCCCTATAATATAACTTATTTACAGCAGTATTTATTAAATGTAACAATAGGGTTTATGGCAATTATAGTAATGGTGTCTATAACACTCTTATTTACAGTGATAGTAGAGCAGATTCTATCATCAGCGGTAGTTGTAACATTCTTTTTAGCTATAATGACTATGTTACCTAATAACGATTTTATTTTAAATCATTTTTTTAAGAACTTCTTACCGTACAATATGACTAATTTTAATAGTTATTATATTCACCCTGAGATTTATAGTATATTAGGTGAAATTATACCTACTTATGTATTAGTTATTTTAGTATCATTTATAGTTTTTACAATATTTACTACTTGTACAGTGGTTATATCAAATATAAAACTAGCAAGCAAGTTAAAATAATATATAAAATTTTATAAGTAAGATAAGTAGGATACTGAGAAATGTATTAAAATCAATGTATCTAATTAACTTTGGTGCAAATCTGCATGAAAACACAGCTTTACAGAGATTGATTTTAGCGGGTTTATTAAAACTTAAATAGATATTGTAAAATTCTAGTTTTTTAACATGAGAAAGCTACACTCCTAATTATTATTGGGATGTGTAGCTTTTTTACATTTGTGATTACAATATTGTTTATGGAGTTAGATTAAATTATCACCTGCGGAGCTGCTCATATTCTTAGATGATGCATAGCTTCGCAGAAGATAAATTAACGACTTCAAAAGGCGATTTATACTCCCACTGTATTTATGTGATACAAGAAAGCGAAAATCCTGCAACAACTGTGGATGAGGAATATAAAAAGTTTGCAAGCAATTATTTATGGGTAGGTTATAAAAATAAGGGCTTGGGTATTTTTGCAAAAGATACGATTTCAGAAATGGATGGCCCATGCTTAACTTGCAGAAACATTTGCACTACGCCAGATTTCATACCAGAATATGAGTTAGAACTACAAAAACCACGCTAAAAAATAGTAATCTATGGTACATAATGGTATAATTGACTTGAAATTATTGCGTAATAGTTAGATTAAGCGCAGTAAAGGAGGTTGAATATGTCTGATAAAAACAATAATAATGGAAAAAAAGATAAACAGAATTATTATCTTGGTGCTGGAATTGGAATTGGATTAGCACTCGGAGCTGCATTAGGATCAATATTTGATAATATAGCTATTGGAGCTGGATTGGGTATGCTTCTTGGGATAGTCATAGGTGTACTAATGGATAAAAATAAAAAGGATGTAAAAGGAGACTTAATTAAAGTTGTTTTAGTTGCTATTGTAGGTGTAATTCTTGTATCATCGGTACCTAAAATTATTGATTATTTATGGTAATTTAGCTGTTATTATATAAATTTACTGATGCACATCTATTCATATAATCCGAATGAAGCAGATGAAAAAATAATAGATGAAGCAATAGAAGAATCAAAAGAAAATAGCCATTATTTAAGTGAATTAAAAAGACTTACAGAAAATATGGAAGAACATGCATTAAAAGCATAAGCTCAGTTAATTAAATATATATGGAAATAGTAAAGAACTGGTGTAATTTAGCTGGTTCTTTTTGATTTTTTGATGAATAGGCACCTGATCCTTGGGAATAGTTACTAATAGAATTCCCATCATAGTGAAATAATCTATGTGAAATACATATATTACAAAAAAAATATGCGAATTTGCTTCTAAAAAGTAAGCAAGTAGTATATAATAAGTATAACGAACTGATGTTCTAATATGAGCAAATTAAGATTAATAAAAAGGAAGATGATTTATGCTATGAGTAAATTGATATTTCATATTGACGTAAATAGTGCCTATCTATCATGGGAAGCTGCATATAGACTTCAACAAGGGGAAGAGTTAGATCTTAGAGCGGTACCATCTGTAGTAGGCGGAGATGAAGAAAGCAGGCATGGAATTGTTTTAACTAAATCAATGCCTGCTAAAAAATTTGATATTCACACAGGAGAGACTTTATATAGTGCAAGGGCTAAGTGTCCTGGAATAATAATTGTACCTCCAAGATATTCATTATATATGAAGTGTAGCGAAGCTATGCATCAAATATTTTTAGAATACACTCCAAGTATTCAGCGTTTTTCAATTGATGAAAGTTTTTTGGACTTTTCTAATATGGAACATTTATATCCTGACTATTTGAAACTCGCTGAAACTATAAAAGAGAGGATAAAGAATGAGCTTGGGTTTACAGTGAATATAGGGATATCAAATAATAAATTGCTTGCAAAGGTAGCTTCGGATTTTAAGAAGCCAGATAGAATTCACACACTTTTCCCAAATGAAATAAAACATAAAATGTGGCCATTACCTGTTGAAGATTTATTTATGGTAGGTAGAGCGACAGCACCTAAATTGCACAATTTAAATATTAATACTATTGGAGAATTAGCAAATTATAATTTGGATATTTTAAAGAATAAATTAAAGAGTCATGGTCAAGTTATTTGGAATTACGCCAATGGCATCGAATTTTCAGAAGTCCGCAAGAGCAATTATATTAAAATGAAGGGTATAGGTAATTCTACAACAATAGCTTTTGATGTGGAAGATAAAGACACGGCTCATAAAGTGTTACTATCCTTGTGTGAAACAGTTTCCATGCGTTTAAGAGATTCACACAATTGTTGTACTGTGATAAGTATAAGCGTCAGGGGGAGCGACTTAATATTTTATTCTCGTCAAAAGAAAGTAGCTGTAGCAACTGACTCTACTCGCAAAATATATGAAATAGCATGCTATTTATTTGATAATGTTTGGAAAGGCAATCCAATAAGGCAATTGGGGATACATATCACAGACTTTTGTAGTAATGAGTTTTATCAGTGTTCTTTGCTAGATAGTTTTGATTATGAAAAAGATAAAAAGATAAATGATACCGTTGATAAAATAAGATTAAAATATGGGCCAAAAGCTGTAGTTAGGTCTTGTTTTCTTCATTCAGGGCTAAATAGTATGTGTGGTGGAATGGCAGATGGTGAGGAAGATTATCCATTAATGAGCGCAATGCTTTAAGGAGGTTTATAATAAATGAAGGTTTTAGCATTACCTATAGAAATGGTTTCATACACTGATAATAAAGGCGATATAAAGCCTATAAGGTTTAGAATGCAAGTAGGCGATGAACCTATGCAAGTTATAAAAATAGATAAGGTTATAGTAAAAGATACTGAGAAATTGGCAGGTAATGTTATGATTATTTATAAGTGTCAGAGTGTAATTGACGGAGCTGAAAGGTTATATGAGATTAAATATGAGATGGGTACTTGTAGGTGGATATTATTTAAAATTTAGATCCCAGACTATCAATTACTGAAATAATATAGCCTGTACACATTTTTTATTTTATTAGTTTCTCATATTATGAATGTGATTAATATGTTATTTTAATCATTAAGGAGAGAAGCAAAGCTTGGCATTTACTTGCAGGGTGAAAGTCCCTGTTGAGAAGGGTCTAACCAACCACTCATATCGAGTATTGCGTTGAAGCTGGTAACAGCAAGACGAAGCGTACACAGAGAACTATATAGGCCGCAGAGAGAATTGTGATGAATCCATGTTGAACTTAGTAAAAAATATAAATAAGCATGAATACACTAATTTTATTTGGTATAATATGTTTAAATGGAATTGAGAATATTATAAGTTTTTTAATATAAACATATGGAGGAATTAAATGGAGAGAATTTTGATTGTTGAAGATGATAAAGATATTCGAGATATATTAAAAATCTATTTAAAAGCTGAATCTTTTGAAATATGGGAAGCTGAAAATGGTAAGAGAGCTTTTGAAGTTCTTGAAGATAAAGAGCTGGATTTAGTTATTTTGGACTTAATGCTGCCAGATATAAGTGGGCTAAACATTTGTAAAAATATACGCACCAAATACAAATTTCCTATAATAATGCTGACTGCAAAAACAGCGGATCAAGATAAAATAATAGGCCTTACTTATGGTGCAGATGATTATATCACTAAGCCTTTTAATCCCTTGGAAGTCATGGCAAGGGTTAAAGCTCAGCTTAGGCGATACAAGGAATATGGGGAAGGTACAAAGGAAAATAATACTATATATTATAAAGGATTAATCTTAGATAGAAATAGTAGACATGTTAATTTCAATGGCAAGGAACTAAAACTAACACCTACAGAATTTAACCTTATTGAAATATTACTATTAAACAAAGGACATGTCTTAAATGGAGAAAAGTTGTTTCATTTGTTGAGGGAGGAGGAGTATTATTCAAAATCTACAAATACAATAACAGTTCATATTCGAAACTTAAGAGAAAAAATGGAGGAATCTTTTGAACATCCGGAATATATTAAAACTGTTTGGGGGGTAGGCTATATCATTGAAGATTAAAAAATGGAACTGGAATTATTTTATTTTAGCTTTTTTTATATTTATAGGATTAATGTTATTTATTGATTTGAAATTGCAATTAACTGTGGCAGAATTTTTGAGAGATATGGTTATTGGAAGTTTTCTTCTTTTAGCGATTGTTGTTTACTATACATCAAGATACTCACAAAGTAAGGAACGAAAAAAGATAATAACTCAGTTAGAGCAAAGAATTTCTTTGCTCAGCAAAGGAGAGATACCTGAAAAAGTTCAAGAACTAAAACTAATTGATTCTGAGATAAATGAACTTAGACATGAGAATGAACTTGTGAAGCAGGAGATATTAATGGAGATGAGCAAGAAAAATGACCTTGTAACCTATTTAGCACACGATTTAAAAACTCCATTAACAAGCATCGTTGGCTATCTCACAATTTTAGATGAATCTGAGGTACCAGAGGAGGTTCGTAAAGACTATATAAAGAAACTTTTGGAAAAATCCTATAGAATGGAAGATTTAACCAATCAGTTTTTTGATATTACTCGCTTTAGTCTTCAGGAAATCCCTTTGAATAAAAGTTTATTAGATGCAGAGTTTTTCCTAGAACAGTTGACTGAGGAACTATATCCTTTACTTAAGGAGAAAAACTTGAAATTTGATATAAACCTTACTCCGAGTATTAAGATTTACGCCGACGGATCACTATTTGCCAGGGTGTTAAACAATTTATTAAAGAATGCTATAGCATATAGCCACAAGGATTCTGTCATAAAAATAAAGGGTGAAATAGGAAAATGTAATATGCGATTATTTGTAGAAAATGATGGTGACGTAATAAGTAAGCAGGAAATAAAACTTATATTTGAAAAATTTTATCGAAGAGATCAGTCAAGAAGTCAATCAAGTGGGGCAGGACTTGGTTTGGCTATTGCAAGAGAAATTGTACAAAAGCATCAGGGCTCAATAGACGCGGAAAGTCAGGATGGACATACTGTATTTATTATTACTCTACCCAATTCTTAATAAAATCTTTATAAATACTAAATAATTTATGAATAAACCTTTCTTTTATCTCAGTTATACTGAAGATGAAAGAAAGGTTTTTTATTGATTTAATAAGGAGGAAAAAGATATGAAATTATTTACTTATAATATTTCTAAGGAGTTTAAAGATTTAAAGGCTGTTGATAATATAAATCTTGAATTTACTCCAGGGATTTGGGGACTTTTAGGACCAAATGGTGCGGGGAAAACCACATTAATGAGAATGCTGGCTTCTAATATAAAGCCAAGTAAGGGTAAAGTAATGTTAGACGATGTAAATATAGCCAGCCTTAAGGATTCGTATCTAGATAAAATAGGATATTTACCTCAGCACTTTGGATATGATAAAAATCAATCTGTCGAAGATTTTCTCCATTATATTGGAACTTTAAAGGGGCTTAATAAAGAAATTAGAAATAAAAGAATCAGTGAATTATTAAATGGATTTAATTTGTCGGAAGTTAGAAAAAAAAAGATTGATAAACTTTCCGGAGGTATGAAGCGTAGAGTTGGAATATGTCAAGCTATGTTAAATAATCCTGATATTTTAATTGTAGATGAACCAACTGCTGGTTTAGATATTGAGGAAAGAAACAAATTTCGTAAGTATTTAACTGCAATAAGCAAAGAAAAAATCATTATTGTATCTACACATATTGTTTCAGACATTGAATTTATTGCTAATTTCCTTGTGCTTATGGAAAAAGGTAAAGTAATTGCAGCAGGAGAAGCTCATTCTTTAATTGAAACACTTGATGGTAATGTGTTTGAGACTGTTATTGATGAAAATGAACTTTCACGGCTAGAAAATGAATATAAAATTATGAATTTTCGTAATGAATCTAGTGGGAAGGTTTCAATTCGTTATGTTGCAGATATTCCATTAAAAAATAGTAAATTAGTTTCACCTTCTCTTAATGATTTTTACCTTTCAAAAGTTAAGGAGGTATAAAAATGGATGTGTTTTTTCAAGAGTTAAAAAGACAACTAAATTTTAAAAGGCTTCTAACATATGTTTTAATTGCAATTGCTTTGGCAGGATTATGGACATGGTTTATTGTAGGGGGAGCTACTGAAGACTTTTTGCAGCAAGGAGTTTACAAAGAATATAAAGGTAGATCAGCAATAGAAGCAGCAGGTAAGGATAGAGTAGGCACTGAAGGGAAAATGACTTTAGATAAATTTCAAAGTGGCTGTGATATTTTTCTAAAGTCATTAAAAGGTGATAATGACAGGGATGTAGTAATTACTAAAGACTTGTTGAAATATACTGTCTATGCTGACCAATTAATTCTCCAGGAGTTTCGCTTGAAAACTATGATAGGAGAATCAGCAAGTGACCTTTTGCATATTCCTAAGGATGCAGGAATGAATTTTTATGAAAATGAAGATTTATTCTATGGTAATTATATTGATAAAAATGCACTTAATAAAAATGAAAAGACCTTAGCGCTCTCTCTATTGGATAAAGTGAAAAAACCTTATACTTATTACACTGGATTTATGCAATGGAACGCTGGAATTGTGCATATTGCATTTTTCTCATTTGTACTTATGGTTATGTTAGGGGTTTTTTCAAGTTCCATAATAACCAATGATAAAGAAAATGGAATGGATGAAATTATAACTACTACAGCAAAAGGCAGGAAAAACCTCACTATAGCAAAAATTAGTATACCTTTAATTATGGCATCTATTATATATCTTTGTGGAGTTGGTCTTTATGTTTTGCTATTAAAGTATTTATTACCTGCTGATGCTTTAAATACTTCAATACAGGTTTTAAGTAGAAGTTTTCTCCCATATACTCAAGGTGACTTACTTAGAAATGTATTTATCGTAGGCTGGATAGGAATTTTAATAGTGTCAAGCTTTTCTACTTGGATTTCATCTATATCTGAAAAATCTTCAAAAGCCATCCAATTCTCGATACTTACAATATTAGGTTCTTTTATTTTAAGCACATTTATCACTAGTCCCTCTAGGAATATGGATATAATTAAGATGCTTATACCAGGAGGAATAGGATTTTCATATTTCCAATCTATAGACTTTCCATTCATTACAATTTTAGGGAAGACTCTATGGATGCCATCCATTTTGCTCATAGCAAGCTCAATTATATTTTTACTTAGTACCATTTTTACAACACTTAACTATAGAAGGAGGTAAGGAGATGATATATCAAGAATTAAAGCGTCGCCTTTTTACAAGATATGTTTTCTTCTCAATAATAGGTCTACTTTTGCTTACATGTGTATTAAATCTACGCACTATAGCAATAAATGAAAATCTACATGAAGTCATTAAAGAAGAGTCTGTATATGCTGGTGAAATGACTGAAGGTAAATTATGGCTAGGTCTAGAAAAAGTGCGGGACGAAAAGTCAGATGAAATAAAATATAATCCACTCATAGCGTTTATAAGTCGGTTAGTTTATTCTTATCCAGGAATCCTATACAATGAAGATAAACTAACCGAATTTCCTGATTATTATGCCAAAAATTTTTATGCATGTTGGGAAAAGAAATCTACTGCACTTATAGAAAAAATACCTAAAAATAATCAAGCAAAAGCATTGGAAGAACTAGATAAGGTGAAAACACCTTTTTATCAATATGAAGGCTATTATCTTTGGACTGAAAGCTTTAATATTCTTAAGGTTCTTTATCTAATAATTATATTTATGGTAACATTTTTTGCGGCATCCACCTATTCTGATAGCATGGAAGACGGTAGTATGGAAATTATGTATGCAACAGTTTTTGGCAAAAAGATGATGGGCATTCGCCTTCTTCCTGTTATGATATATGGTTTGCTTTTAACTTTGGCAGCAACACTTTGCAGCGTATTAATTTTAGGTTCAGCTACTGGACTTCAGACTTTAAAGAGTAGTTTAAAGGTATTTGCATTATTTTCTATAGGTAACTTTACATTAGGAAGTGGAATACTCTTAATGTTTGTAAGTGAACTTTTAGGGGTGCTATCGTTAACAACTATTATGGGATGGATATCCTACAAAACAGCAAGTACAAGCCTTGCTACATCAATAGGAATAGGAATAAATATTTTCTATATCATCATGTCTTTATTTATTAAGCTTCCGTGGAAATTTTTCCAATTTATCTTAAATGCATTGCCACTGGCATCATCACAAATTATAAATGAAGTGTCTGGATTTCAGTTTGACATGGGGATTTGGAGACCATATGCAGTTATGGTGAGTATGGTTGTGGTGTTTTTTGCATTCGGTGTGTTGCTTAGGTATGCAGTTTGCAGAGAGGAAATATAATTAAATGATTTTTGGAAATCTTATATGATGTTATATAAAATAGTGAAACAAGTCTTTCCTGTCTCAAGGCTAGTACAAGACGTGGTATAGGGGGTATAAAGAACATAGCTGTCCTGTACTGAAAATTAAATTCCTAAATATGGTAATGAATAACCAGATCTTTAAATTAAAAGTTCCGGTTTTAATTTTGGAAAATGAACTTGGACATATTATAAGCATTTTATTGAGTATTTTAGGGAGATATGGTAAACTAATGTCGAAAAAGTTCCCACTCTTGTACTTATAGGGGATTAGGTAGTAATGGGACAGCAACGTCAATAGAATTACCATATTAATCCATGGTATTTATAACTAACATAAACGTATTCTACCTATATGAGACGCTCTATTATTTGTTTAAGCCAACGATATTCAGCAGAAACAGGATCTGAGTTAGTAAGTCCAATTACTTGAATTACGTCGAAGTCATAGCCATTAAGATTAAACTGTTGCTGCGCTAGCTTGCTGTACATGAATTATTGAAAATCAAAAATGAAAGTTGGCTTGAGGAAGAAGAGGACAAGATAACATCTGAGCAATTCAGGAATTGTATAATACTTGAAGAAATTACTATAAACCCAAATGGTGAATTCGAATTTTGGTACAATGATAGTGACTTATTCTGGGGACATTCAATTTTAATTTCAGGCAATTTGACTGATGGGCCAGATGATGCAGATATTACTGGAGAGAGGAATAAATGATTGAAGTAGGGACAATGTTCTTGTATATGATACCAAACAAATTACGCAAATAGGAGGCAGTTTATCTATGGAAACAGAAATATTAAATGTTAAAGATTTAAATATTAATTATAAAAATATTGTAAAAGGTGCAGAGTATCTAAGAAATGGTGAAGTTATTGCAATTCCAACAGAAACTGTTTATGGATTAGCTGCAGATGCTTTTAATGAAAATGCAATAAAAAAAATATTTGAAGTTAAAGGAAGGCCGCAGGATAATCCATTATTGGTACATATATATAAATTGGAGCAAGTTTATGATATATGTAAAGATATTTCAAAAGAAGCAGAGAAGGTATTTGGTACTTTTTGGCCGGGATCAGTAACTTTGATTTTTAATAAGAAAGATTGCATTTCAGATACAATTACTGCAGGAATGAAAACTGTAGGAGTTAGATTTCCAAAAAGTGAAATAGCAAGGGATATAATTAAAGAAAGCGGAACTTTATTAGTAGCTCCATCTGCAAATTTATCAGGAAAGCCATCAACTACTAGTGCCGAGCATTGCTATAATGATTTAAATGGAAAAATTCCTTGTATTTTAGATGGGGGGCCGTGTTCAATTGGGTTAGAGTCAACAATTATAGATATGTCTACTCCAGCCCCAATACTTCTAAGGCCAGGAGCAATAAGCTTGGATGACATATGTAATGTAATTCCAAATCTTATATATAAAAAGGATTTATTAAGCGTGAAGGGAAATGAAATTCCAAAGGCTCCAGGAATGAAATATAGACACTATGCACCAGATGCAGCACTAACATTGGTCGAAGGAGATTATATAAAAACTTCTAAATGGATTAAAGAAAATGCAAATGAGAATGATGTTGTAATTTGTTTTCAAGAATTTTTAAACGATTTTAATGGCTATCAACATATATATAGTTTAGGAAGCTTTAAAATGTTAAATATAGCTGCACAAAAGATGTTTGATTTGATTAGAGAATGTGATAAGCTGAATGTGAGTCATATTTATATACAAGCTCCCAATAACAGTGGGTTAGGGAATTCTATAATCAATCGATTAGAAAAAGCAAGTGCAGGAAACATTATTCATATATAAATTATATCGGTTGTTTTAAGTTACAATAACAGGAACAGCTGTGATTATTAAGAGCAATATTGAGAATATATTGTATGATATAATTGACGAACAAAATGCAGTAACTGTGATATGTCGAACTTACTAAACATTGCGAATTGTAAATAATTTGTAAAAAGCAAAAGGCAACTTCTTTTTATTGAAGCTACCCTCCGTCTCATTATTCAAGCCAGGATGAAATAATCGCTCCTAGCATAGTACAAGCTATCCATACAGCAATAGTCCCTACATTCTTTGACAGGATATTAAAATTAATCTCCACTACCTTATAATGTATGGAAAGTATTATGATGGATACTACGAAAAATCCTACTTTAAGATGCTTCATGACAATTCCTCCTATAAATAATTCTCAAATTATTCATCGGATGTAGAATTACTTTTGCATCTTTTGCTAATCTATTTATAAGCTTTTGTAAATAATTTTTTAACTAAAGTAGGATATCTAAATTATTGACGATCTTATAATAATTATTCAATGAGGGTGATGAATTTTCAAATATAATAATACGTTCCACATTTAAAATCCCTGTAAACAGGATGAAGCTAGAAATAATATAGTGTGTGGTAAAGAAAAAATTAACTAATTGACTTAGTATTTAGCCCTTTGTGATTACAATATTGTTTATGAAGTTAGACTAAAAGGAGCCATAGACAAGGGATGGCTTGTTCCTTTTATGGAGATTTTGATGATACAGATTATATAATAATATCCTTTGAAAATTGCAAATATAATGAGGCAGAATTAGAGAATGTCTTAGTGATTAATAATCGTGCAAATTTAATCCTAAAACATTATAAAAAATATGTGCCAAGTACGACGTAATTTAGCCCAAATTACGAAATTTACAATATGTATAAATATTAAATTGACAAAATAAAAAAGAAGCCAAATTTTTAAGCTCCTTACTATTCCATACTTATGTTTTATTAGTTTTTCTTAATAATAATTTTTTATAGTAAAGTCTTCCTATTTTACGACTTTATTAAAAAAACTTAACAATAATTTCTTGCCCCTCATTTTTTATAATTCCTTCTGGGGATATGTACATTGTAACACTATTTTTATATGCAAAACATAGGAGCGTGTGGTTATGGATGAAAAATATTTAGTGGTGATTAACAGAGGATATGACAAAGAAAAAGTATTTTACTGTGGTGATAGCGTAATGATGGCATTTAAACGACTTAAAGAGTTACCCTATGCGAACAAGGAAGTATTATTCGCTAAAATTAAAATGGTAACTTTATTTGGACAGTTTGAACTAATTGAAAGTTATGATGTGATTAAAAAAATATCTTGATTTGGAGTGATCAAAGTGGAAAAAAGCAAAGAACAATATATAATCAAAATTGGGAAGAAAAGAATAGGAAATATTCTAGTTATCTAAAGAGTAGGAGCAGTTGCAAATCACAATTAATTCCTTAACCTTTTATTTTCTTTTTCCAGTTCCTCAACTCTTGGATTCTTACTTTCTATTGGTGTAGGTGTTTGCTCAGGGCATTTAAGTTCAAGATTTATACTTGTAAGATTGAATTTAAGCATTTCGATATACGCACCACTTACAGATGCACCGTTCGTAACAGTGTCTTTATTTGCAAACAATTCTAGTAGCTGGTCTTTCTTACGGGATGTAATCCATCCATAAGCATCCAGAACATAGTTCTCGGTTGGGTAATCATCTAAAATCGCTTCCAATTTTGAAACTAGTTGTTGCGTAAAAAAAGAAGTTTATGAATTAATTTTTGTTATCAAATAGATTCGGATATAAGTACATTACTCCTCCATTTACTATTGCCAGGATAGTATAATTAATTAGATTGCGTTTTAGATTGATAACTTCGAAACCTATAAAAAACGTTAAGAAAATAATAAAAAAATTAAGTAATGCAAATAATTTATTCTTTTTCATATCCAATATAATCATCTCCTTGTTACAGAATAGAATACAACTGTGTCGTAACTCTCTATGTAATATTATCATAATTTACTATACTTTGGCACAAATTTCCCATAAACATAGACCCTACATTGTTTATATATAAACAACATTAAAATCAATTATCTAAGGCGTTTCTATGTGGTGTATATATATAAGTCGGAAATGTTGGCGCGACGCCATAGCCTTCACAGATTTTTCAGTTCTTTTTTCAATTGCGCCTTTGTTAGTTTATATAAAATAAGCCTTGTTTTTAGCGTCTTTTCCTTACCCACATAGACATCCTTAATTTCATAACGTTCCCCATCGTCCATCTGTTTCATTATGCCAGAAGTTAAATTAGCAAAATGATTACAAAAGAGAAGTTGAATTGCCAAAACTATACTCCGCCAGGAGAAACAAAAAAATAGCATAAAGCCTTTATTTAGGGAGGGGAAAAGTACGTTATATATTAAATAAATACTACCATTAAAACGGGTAATATACCAATCCAGTTCATTTCTTTCCACCACTTTTTTTAATTCGTCATATGTCTTACTGTTGCAATGTATAACTAATATTTATATTCTAAGATATTATAAGTCAAATCGTTCTTTTATCATCTTTGCAACAATTTCTGCTGGAAGATTGGAATTGTCGATTTTTATATAATTTTCAAATGGAATTTCGCCATCATTGCTGACACAACGATAGTTGTTGTCATCATTAATGAGTCTTTGGGTTGACATTTCAACATCTCTTTTTGTTGCTTTGTGCTTCAAACGATTTTCAGTAGCATTCCTTTGTAGTCTGATAGATTGAGGTGCAACAAGTTCTACATAATATATATCCGCACTATGTTTTCTAAAAATATCACAGACATGTTCTACATAATTCCAATCGGATTTCTGGTCAAATGCCCACATATATGTGAAAATTAATCCGTAACAATCAGAATTTGCAAATTCCTCAAAAATAACATCCCTCATTCGTGTTATTGCTTTTCCGTAAAAATATCCAAATGTCTCTATTACAGGTTCAATAATTATATGATTATGGAATAATCGAAAATCCGTAATTTTGGTCAGTTCCTGTCCAACTGTCATTTTACCGACAGCAGTATCTCCAATTAAAAATACTAATTTCAAAACAACACCTCTTTTCTCAAATATAAACATCGCACCACAATATTTAACAATTACGCAATAGTTTTAAGTCAATTATACCATTAAGTACCATGGACTACTATTTCTTAGAGTGGGTAAATTATAAGATATTTATCCGTTTTATGTATTAGAGGGGTTGTTGTCGGAAAAATTGGCGCTACCTCTAATGGTGATACCTGTAAGCTCTGTCGGTTCATTTACAGTGTTAAGCTGATCGTTCATACCAAAAACCCTTTATTTCCCTCAAAATCTCACTCATAGGTGTTAATGTAGCTTTTGCAATTGATTTTCCTGTCTTTTTTAAATAATGATTTACCACCAATAGGAGATAAGTATTATCCAGTAATATGGGCAAACTAAAACTGGATGATAAACATGCCATAAGGAATTTACATATGTGGATACAAGAAGCTTTTCAATTTGATAATGAAGCGGCTAATTAAAAGATGTTAAACCATGGAGGGGATAAAATGAGTTTTAAGATTATTGGAGACTATCATACTCATACTAATATTGCAAAGGGACATATTCCCTTATTTAATATTATTTTAGGAGAACATGCAAAAGGAAGTATTGAATCAAATGTTAAAGCTGGAATAAAAAGAGGATTAAAAGAAATTGCCATAACAGACCATGGTTATAAACATATTACCTTCGGGATGAAACTATATCAATATGAAAAATTACGCAAATCAATTGATGATCTTAATAAGAGTTCATTATTGAAGGAGAATGACTTTAAGATTCTTCTTGGCGTAGAATGTAATATTGTTAATAAAAAAGGGGATATAGATATTAAAGATGAAGTAATTGATTACCTGGATATAATTTGTGTGGGTTATCATCCTGGAGCAGTACAAAATCCATTTTTATTGAGGAATTATACAGAAGCTGCAATTAATGCCATTAAAAAATATGAAATTGCAATATTAAATCATCCTTTAGAGCATGTTAATCCAGATATTATCGAAATTGGAAAGGTTGCTGTTGAAAGAAATACTGCTTTGGAGATTAACAGAGGTCATAGGAATATGGATATTGAAACAATAAAAAAGTTAAAGAATATGGGTGTTAAATTTTCATTGGGAAGTGATGCACACAAATCGGAGGATGTAGGGTATTTTGGTAAAGCTTATAATATTGCAGTTGAGGCAGGTCTTACAGATGATGATATTGTTAATGCTGATGGAAGTGCACATAGATCAATGAAATTATTAAGAGATTAGTTTGGCTAGATTAAACTTTATTTCCATTCCGACAATTAATCTTAGAGTCATTAAGAGCTACCTTTTTTTCGTTGCAACATATTATATTTATTTTATGTATAAAGGATTGTAGAAACATTTAAGGCATTTGAGAAAGTGTGTTCAAAGGATGTTTAATATCAATGTTTAATGCATATACTACAATTATTAAAACAAAGCTAAAAAATAAGAAATCAGGTGATTTAAATGATATACATATATAATTGTTATGGCGGAACCCACTCATCTATTTTAGCAATTGCCTATCACTTAAAAATGCTAGATGAAACCCGAGAACCGACTAAGGATGAAATATTGGAATTACCTAACTTTAATAAGTTAGTATATGGAAATCGTGGAGAACTTTTTTATTATGGAAGTGATGAAGATGGAAATAAAGTCTATGTTGTAGGTAGGGGACGTTCAAAGGTTTTGATTCCTGGATTATATAATTTAGCTTCTATGCTTCATAAACAAAATCTATTAAATGAGAAAATTATATTTTCCAATACGTCACCAACTGTTCCATTACCAATGACCTTTGGTGGATTATTTTCTAGATGGCTAAAAATTGATTTTATAGGAGTGCCCTTGCTTGTAAAGGGAGTAAAACAATCATACCAGGACGTTATAAAACTTGTAAATCACACAAAGAAGGCAGCAAAGGAAGCAAAGGAAGATAAGTTAGGGGTTATTATTTTAGATAATAAGGAATTTAAGAAAAAATGATTTTTAACTATTATACGGGTTACATCAACAAAAAGCTGATGTAACTTTTTATTTCAAAACGGGAAAGTAATTGATACTGTTATGCCTAAATATCACACCATTTAATTTTCAAGGAACATTTTTTATTAACACTTTCTAATTGGGAATCAGAATATAATAGATTTGGTTTTGATGCCCTTCTTCCGAAGACGCGTAGCGATATATGTCAAACCAGAAAGCTAAGTGATGTAGCCATAGAGCAGATATATCAAAAACTGCACCCCGAGAATAGAAGGAAAGTAAATTTTATTAAGAAGCTGAAATATATTTCTTTTTATAATAAAATATATCTTTACAAATGAAGTAAGGTGGCTTACTATATGAATATGAGGGGGTTTTATTATTAAAGGATATAAATTTAGCCTTAGGGATATGCCAAAACAGGAGATTTTAAAAGAATATTCTAGCCATTATTCAAGTCTAAATGTAGAAGCAGTTGAAACTTGTATAGCACTTCTCAGAACGGCTTCTGATATTTTAGAAATATTTGATGAGCATTTTTCTAAGTATGGTATTTCGGAAGGGAAATTTACTATTTTAATGCTTTTGTATAGGCAGAGTGATTATCAATTATCTCCAATATCGCTTAGCACAAAGGCTGAGGTTACTAAGGGAACTATGACAGGATTATTAGCAGGCCTTGAAAATCAAGGATTCATAGAGAAAATCCCCAACCCTTGTGATCAGAGAGGTTATTTGGTTCACCTTAGTTCAAAAGGATTACAAATACTGGACGAGATTCTGCCAGTGCACTACACCTTAATTACTAACCTAATGTCTGGACTTGAGGATGGTCATTTGAAGGAATTAACCTCTTTACTAAATTTACTATCAAAGAATTTATTAAAATATTAAAATATTGAAAGGTGAGATATATTTATGATACTTATTACTGGAGCAAATGGCCAAACTGGCCGTGCAATCATTAAGGCTTTATTATCTAAAGGAGAGCGGATTAGGGCTTTCGTTTTTAGGACCGAACAAGTTGAGGAAATTAAATCCTTAGGCGAGATGGAAGTAGTTGTAGGAAATATGATGGATCAAAAGGCGGTTGATAAAGCATTAAGCGGAATCAGTACGGTTTATCACATATGTTCTGCTGTAAACCCCGATGAAGTCGCGATAGGACAAATGATAATAAACGCTGCTCGCAAGGCTAAAGTGGAGCATTTCGTATACCATTCAGTGTTGCATTCTGTACTTCAAGATATGCCACATCATCAGAAGAAACTCATGGTTGAGGAGCTTTTAGTGAATTCGGGAATCCCATATACTATTATTCAGCCAGCAGTGTTTATGCAGAATATCCTCGAGTCTTGGAAGTCACTTACTGAAAAAAGTATATTTCAACAAAAATTTTTTACTTCATCAGAAACTCGCATGTGTTTGCTTGACTTAGAAGACTTAGCTGAGGCTGTTTCTATAATTCTCACAAGTCCAGCTTATAAGGGGGCTACATATGAACTTTGTGGACCTGAAAATTTATCTTTGTCTGATATGATAGCAGCTATGGAACAACATTTTGGTCGTGAAATAATAGTTGAAACGCCTCAGGACGAAATGTTTGCAGCACAATTAAAAAAGGTTGGATTAGGGGACTATAAAGTAAATACACTATTAAAGATGTTTAAGCATTATAATGAACATGGATTTGTCGGTAATCCAAATGTTTTAACTTGGATATTAGGTCGAAAGCCAAATAATTTTTCATCCTTTATTCTTAGAATAATACAAAGTAAAAGATCATAGTTGCCAATTATAACTAAATAAATATTGAAATAAGCGTAAAATTATATAGTTTTATGTAACAAATCCCTACAATTTTAACCTTGTATAATATTTGTGAGAATTATTTTAAAGGGTTAGCGATTTATTTTTACACTATAATATTTTTGTGAGGTGGTTTTATGAGATTTTGTTGGAGTACCCTAAACGTAAAGGACTTAGAAGAATCAATCAGGTTTTATACAGACATCATAGGGCTTGAGGTGGTTAGCAAATTTAATGCAGGGCCTGGAGTGGAGATTGCATTTTTAGGCAAAGGAGAAACAAAAATTGAGCTCATTTGCGACGATGAGAGAAGGGATACAGTTGTCGGCAACGATATTTCCTGGGGATTTGAAGTCGAGTCTCTTGATAAGATGCTTGTTTTGGTTAAAGAAAAAGGTATCAATGTTGACAGCGGGCCGACCCAGCCTAACCCGCATGTTAGATATTTCTTTATAAAGGATCCAAATGGTATGAGAATACAGTTGGTGGAGAATATTGCGTAAAATAGAGCTTTGTCAGGGGAGTTTTTTGTGGTCAAATTATGTATTGATTATAGCAACCCCTGTGGTAGTGCCAAATTGGCGATGCCCATGATCAGTTAATTAGAAGACATTGCATAAGGCGGAGTTTATCGCTTCTCTGAAACAAGAGATTCAGAGTTTATAAAATGGAGGTTAATATGGCAACTATGAATATCAAAGTAATTTATCACTCGTCAACAGGCAATACGGAAAAACTCGCACGCGCAATAGCTGATACGCTAAGTATCCAAGCTGAACTGTTAGGAAAAGACCCTATTTCTTTTTCTGAGCCTGTCGATTTACTTTTCATTGGAGATGGGTTATATTTTGGAAAAGCAAATAAAAGGACACTCTCCTTAATTGACCGATTAGATCCGAAAATGATAAAAAACGCAGCTATCTTTGCCACATATGGAGGGCAAGCTAAAATCGGCACTGACATAAAAGAGCTCGTACAGAATAAAGGAATAAGGGTTGTTGATGAGCCTTTTACTTGTAAAGGGCAGTCATGGGTATTCATAAATCGGAATCACCCAAACGAAACCGATTTAAGCAAGGTCCGCAAATATGCCAAAAATGCAGTTGCAAAGGTGGGTAGATAAAACAAAGTCTCGTATAGGCAAGGTGAATGGTTGTTGATAGCCAACACACTTTGCCTTTTTGACACTCTGAGAACTTCGGAGAATATATCCGCAAAGCCCTGGTGTGATAACTACTTAATTAAACCGAGAAGATACGCTAAATCGCTAAATATATACTTGACATGAAGTTGACTTCATGGGTTATAGTTAAGTTAATAATATACTGCTAGATGTATAGGTTGTATATTTTATTATGTTGAAGCTTTATATTCTAAAACAAAGTTTATATTAAAGGGGTAATTAGATATGATGATTAAAGAAGTTTCAGAGAAAACGGATATATCTATTGATAATTTGCATTTACAGAAGTAACATGTGTTGCTATTTCACTCCACCGAGCTTCTAACGGTACACAAAATATTCTCTCAGCGGTATATTCATCTTTATCTTCCTCAAAGTCTTCATGTTCTTTTACTAGCCCATCATATTTTTCTGAAAAAGAATCTGATACATATTTTAAGAATATCAAACCTAGTACTACATGCTTATATTCAGATGCATCCATACTTCCTCTAAGTTTATCTGCCGCTAACCATAATTTATCTTCAAATCCTACTGTTGTTGTATTTTCTGATATAGTCTATGACCTCCATGTATTTAATCTTATGTTGCCTCAATTATATCATTTATTTCCCAAATACTGTGGTTGTATTTTACCCCTTCGTTTAATAAATGAAAATTTTTTACTTGCAGTAAATTTTTTGAACTTTTTGTCCCAGTCTACGTTTAATAATTGTGAGGTGAAAAAAATGAATGCAATAAATATATCGAATCTTAGAAAATCTTATGATGGAAATACTAATGCTTTAAATAATATAAGTCTCAGTATACCCAAGGGTGAAATATTTGGATTTCTTGGTCCTAACGGCTCGGGAAAAACTACTACTGTTAGAATTCTCAATGGAATTCTTTCATCAACCTCAGGTCATGCTGAAATTTTAGGAAAGCCTGTGAATGAACATAATCTTGAACTCCATAGATTATGTGGAGTTATGACCGAAAGTTCTTTCTGCTATGAAAATCTTACCGCTGAGGAAAATCTAATATTCTTTGGAAGAATGCACGGTATGGAAGAAAAGCTGCTGAAGGAACGCATAGATTTCATTTTAAAAAGGCTGGAATTACTAGATATAAGAAATAAGAAGGTTCAAGCTTTAAGTACAGGGATGAGGAAGAGAGTTTCTCTAGCTATAGCTATTATTCACAATCCTCAAATTTTATTTCTTGATGAGCCTACTTCTGGCTTGGACCCAGAAAATGCACTTAATGTCTCAAAACTTATAAAAGAACTTGCAGAAGAAAATGAAGTTACAATCTTTCTTTGCACTCATCAGTTAAAATACGCTGAAAATATTTGCACATTGTATGGCTTTATAAATAATGGTAATATTCTTGGATTCGGTACTTTTGATGAACTTGCGTCAAAGAAAAATGCAAGTCTTCAATTAAAAATCAGGGGAAAAAATATTTCTGAGAAATTTGGACTTATTCATGAAGATCATAATCTATATAGTAAATCTATTTCAGGGGATGAAGAAGTGAATGCTATTATACATAATATAATAGCAAACGGTGGAGAAATTTATGAGGTTGTACAACAGAAATGGTCCCTGGAGCAGCTGTATTTTATGTATATAAAAGGCACAGCCGACGGTGTATTATTGTAATAATGGGGGGATTAATATGAATAGAAGTGAAAAAGTATTAATTAAAAAAGATTTAAATGAGATAACAAGTTCAAAGCGGGTAATTGTGCCAATGGCTATTGTACCAATTGTTCTCACCGTACTTATACCTTTGGCATTAATTATCGGTGTCAATTATATCGGGAATGCTTCAGATGTTTTAAGAGGGTTCGGATCTCTTCTAAAAAAGCTGCCTTCTGAATATAAGGCATATAGCCCTGCACAACTTGTAATAAAAATTGTTATAAATTATTTATTTCCATCATACTTTCTTATAATTCCTATAATGTGTTCAGGAATTATTGGCGCCAGTAGTTTAGTAGGCGAAAAAGAACATAAGACAATGGAGACACTACTTTATACACCAATATCCATGGAACAACTGCTAAGGGCAAAGATTTTAGGCGTTTTTATACCATCCTATATTATAACTCTGCTTTCATTTATAGCTTTTGGCATAATAATCAATATAGGTGGCTTCATATATTTTGGAGGACTTATTTTTCCAGATATAAAATGGCTCATTATAATACTTTGGATTTCACCTGCTATTAATTTGTTATCCTTAACCTTCACTGTGATGGTATCAGCAAAATCAAAAACCTTTCAGGAAGCACAGCAGGTAAGCGGCATCCTTGTTCTTCCTGTAATTATTCTATTGGTAGGTCAAATGACAGGTGTAATTATGCTCAATAACCTTATTATGTTTACAGCGGGTGCTGTTCTCCTGATAATTGATTATATATTAATAAAGAGAATTTCTTCTAAATTTATTCCTGAGAAGCTGATTTAAATATAGGGTATTGTTCTATTTACATTCCCACTATCACTTGCTTTTGTTCAATCAGATGTGCTGATGTATATATTTGTATGGTTGCAAGTATCGCTGTTATTGAAGAATTATTCATTCATCTATTATCAAACGAATTGCAAGCAAATAAGAAAAGCATATTCTTAAAATGAGCATTAATAGTATTAACTATTGCTAATAAATAATAATAATAATAATAAGGGGTTGGATATAGATTAATTGCAATTTAGATTATCTTCATAAATTTCAAGTTTTAAATTATTATGTATCCATTTAATCTTTTGGCTAAAATCATCCATTGATTTTTTATATAAAATTTTGGTAATAATGATATAATTAATTAAGTATTTTACGTCGTAATGGTAGAAAATTAAGAAGCAAGATAAACGGGGGAGTGAGTAATGCTCTGGTTAGTAATTCGAATTGTGCTTTATTTTTTGACTCCTATTTTGTTCATGAAAATCTCAATAAAATTTGGATGGAGCAAAGCATTATGGACTGCTTTGGAAAGAAATATTAAGATAAAAACTCCTATGGCTTTCTATATTATTTCATTATTTATTTTTGTCGTGATAGTACTATCTTTCTGTAGTATTATTGGTATGAATTATAGAAGTGTGAGTTATAGAAGTGTCACTTTAATTGTGTTTGCATTGGGTTGTGCTTTCATGCCACCACTTGAAAAAATATCCAAGTGAGTTAATTTATAATTTTCTCAAACTACGTAGTAAACGATCAAAAGGCATTCAAGATAATTAAAATTATGTTGAATGCCCTTTGATACTTATTTTATTATTTTTTTTATTCCTTTATAAACCCAATACACTACTATTATACCTAGCATATAGCGAATATTTAAAGAAAAAATTACTATGTATACCCCTAATTTTGTTGTTAATATTAAGAGCATTAACAACACAGCTACACTGCAACCAAATATAAAATCAGCAAGCTTGGAAAAATGTTTTTTTGAAAGCTCAAAAGCATTTTTACCTATATAATTTATTAATATCAAAAATATTGAAGCTGCAAATAAAGCGCGTAACAACATGCTTGATGTGTAGTCATAAGTAACATTAAAATCAAGATTTTTTTTTACAAGTTTGGGCAAATATAAAAATACAAAGTCTACGGTAAAAATCATACAAAAGCATTCTATAATAAGTCCTAAATACTTTTTAATTGTTTTTAAAACATTGAGTTTAGGATTTACAGCTGATATTATATTTTATTGAGGAGGATTTACAATGATAAAACAAAATTTGAAAATAGAAAATATTCCTGCAATTTTGTGGGGCGACAAATCAGATAAGTTATTCGTAGTGGTACATGGTAATATGTCAAATAAGGCAGACGATACGATTGTTGTATTTGCAGAAGAAGCAACAGTAATAGGTTTTCAAGTGCTTAGTTTCGATTTGCCCGAACATGGTGACCGTAAGGATGAAACCTATGCTTGTAAAGTTCAAAACTGTGTTCAAGACCTTAATGTCATTATGCGTTATGCACAATCATTATCAAATAATATAAGTGTATTTGCTTGTAGTATGGGAGCATATTTTAGCCTATTAGCATATAGTCCTGAGCTGTTGAAACAGTGTTTGTTTATCTCTCCTGTGGTAAATATGGAACGTATCATAAATAATATGATGACATGGTTTAGCATAAGTGAGAATAGACTAGAAACAGAAACAGAAGTATCGACACCTATTGGACAAACACTTTATTGGGATTACTACTGTTATGTAAAAGAACATCCTATTGTTGCTTGGAATAATCCAACTTCAATTCTCTATGGTTCAGAAGATAACTTATGTGAGTTTGATGTGGTATCTGCGTTTGCAAAACGCTTCGACTGTGATTTGCAAGTAATGGAGCATGGAGAACACTATTTTCATACAGAAGAACAACTGGAATTTTTCAGACAGTGGCTGAAAAAACATATCTACGTCAAATGACCATAATCACAAGTAGAAGTTAATTCGCATTTTTCGTGAATTGCGTCATAAACGAATGTACGATTTAATATAAAATCGTACATTCATAAAAACACAACTTTTTATTATATAGGAAATAGCTTGGGATGACATATAGGAATATTATAAAGGAATTATACTATTTCTTTTGATGTGGCTTCACTAGAAGATATACCCCCACAAATATAAAAAGTACTGGTACAAAGTATATTCCTATGCTCTGTTTTATAAAATCATATATTGCATTACTTCCAAATAATTTATTAATAATTGAAAGAACACCTATTATCACCAATGCACAGCCGACTATTAGCCCACTTTTATCTTTCATGTTTTCTATAGTATCATTATTTAGATTTTCTTTCTTATTGAAATTATGATAATTACTAAATATAAAGTCAGAGTCACATACATTTTCTCCTCGATCAAGCTTATGAGCGATATTGAATGTGTCAAAGAGCAAATAGAACCAAAGTGGAATTTGAATTACGCTTGTTAATCCTCCTAACCCAATAAATCTAAATAAGGGTTCTACCATGAAAAATATAACCATTGCTTGTATTCCTTTTTTCATAAGTCCTAAGTACATATATCCAAGCCCAGGAACTAAGGCTGCCATAAAGGTTAAAAAATCATTTCTTTTTTGCATTATATCCATCTCCAATCAAATATTTTAAATCATTCATGTTTTCATTATATTTATATTGCACAACCATAATTTCTGTTTTTAATCTGCATTGTGTTTTAATTATTTTATATTGTAAGTTAGTACTAATTATCAGCATCATAGTCAGCCCTGCAACAATCAGTGACATAGCAGGAATATCTATTGAACTTTTTTTATTCTTTTCAATTCTGTTTATTAGCTTCTCATTATAATTGCTACTTAGCTCATGTTCTTCAAAGGAATTTAGTATAAGCCTATCTAAATCATCCCACTTTTCGTGCATATTTCGATATCCCCCCTTTGAATTTCTATCCTCAGTTTTTGTTTTGCCCTATAAACTCTTCCCTCTACAGTTTTTTGAGATACATTTAAAACTCTAGATATTTCCTTTTCTTTTAACCCTACATAATAGTATAATACTACAGCTTCTTTTAAATCTCGTGGAAGGCTACATATGCATTTCCTGACATGATTTTTCTCATCTATGTCACATTCCGTCGGTTGGATATTATTAGTAAAAAGTCCGGTTAAAAATCCCTTTAGATTTCTCTTTCTCTTATAATCTAAAGCTTTTGATATTGATATTTTATAAATATATGTGGATAACGAACATTCCTCTCTAAATTTTACTATATTATTATACAAGGCAATAAATACTTCTTGTGACAAATCTTCAGCTTCAAAGTAATCTTGAGTATATGCATAGCATAAAGATATAACCTTTCTTTTGTACTCATTTACTATTTCAATAAAGCTCTCATTATCCTTATTTCTAAGTCTCTCTACCATTTGATGTTCTTCCAAAAAAATCACTCCTGACTATTAACACTCACTACCCCATTAGCAATATCAACTTTTAATTTCCCTTCCCCATTCCCAATTTTTGTTGATATTCCTTTATTTACTCTTTTCTCTCCATTTACTATACATGCTCCACTATTTATATTTGCGTCTACATTTAAGTTCTTATTCTCTGTGTATACAGTAATCTTACCATTACTTGCATTCATATTTATATCTTTACAAAGTTTATTTCTAAAATATATATTAGCATTAGAAACATTTATATTGCTTTTTTCAATATCTCCTTCTAAGGAAATATTTGCATTACTTGCATCGATATCTATATTAGATTTTATATTTGAATCAATAGTTTTTATTTGACAATTAGCAGCATCGATTTTTAAATTGTATCCATAAGGTACATATATATATGCCTTAACTTGTTTAATATAACTTTCTTTAATATTAACCTCATACCCCTCCATAGTTTTTTGCTCAGCTATTTTATAATCATTAACAGAACTATTTTCTTTCACATAGATATCTGCTTGGATTTTTATATTTTGGTCTTGTGATCTACAAATCTTAATATCCGCATTTGGAACTTTAAATACAAGTCTATTTCCATTAATAGATAAGGTTTTAGATGCACTTATTTTTTTTGTGTTATTTAAAGAGCCTATTTTAAAGTTTCCGTCGTTAAATTCAATGCCAGACCCAACTTTATCTATTATGCTTCCAAATTTTCCGGATAAATTAAGGAATACATTTATTCCTAAATACAAAAAAATAATTAAAATCGTCAAGTAATTAAATTGATTTCTACAGCTCTCATGCTTTCTATTAGACTGTATTAATATCTCTACTCCCAGTAGAATGAAAATTCCAGGCCACCATATAAAAATTTGCTTACCAAGTTCTGGATTATTCATATATATAATCATCCAGATACCAAGAAAAATTAGCCCTATTGAAGAAGTAATCGTACCTATTTTTCTCATAAAAATCCCCCTTTAATTTAGTTCTCATAGGTTTAGACGTATATACTATGAAAAAACCCACGGATTTTTTTAAATTTTGTGGAATTTTTTATTATACTATTAAAATATAGGTACCTGACCCTTGGGAATAGTTACTAATAGAATGCCATAATAGGTACAACTTCTTATCCATCACTAATTCCGATATTGGGGTTAGAGGCAAATTGGCTATAATATCAAATATTAGCTATAAATAAAATAAAAAAGCCATACAATATAAATTTCATTATACTGTATGGTTTTTTTATTAGTTAACCTATTAATCTTTCTATTGTATTATCTAGGCATTCTACAATACCGAATCTACCATTAAATATATTAAAGTTATAATGTTCATATAGATCTTTAGCTAATATATTTCCATTATTAAATGTTGTATTTGTTTTCTCAGGTATAATTAACTTAAAACCATACTCAAATGCAACTTTACAAGTAGTATCAAAGCAATACTCTGTTTGCATACCTGTCATAATTAATTTGTTTATACCTTTATTATCTAAATAATTTTTTAAAATTGTTTCCTTAAAAGCAGAATTATAGGTTTTACGTATTACCTTTTCATTTATAGCAGGACTTATTTCTCCATAGATTTTCCAGCCTTCCGAATTAGGTTCTAATTCACCCCCAATTTTATCAGTATGTTGAATATAAATTACTTCTACATTTTTTTCTCTACATGTCTTAATTAATTTTTTTATATTACTTATAACCTCTTCTACTGCGAAAGGCTTGGCTAAGACTAGTGCATTTTGAACGTCTACAACTAAAAGTGCTGTATTTCTCATAGCTATATCTCCTTTTTAATTTAATCTATATAAGACCAATATTTCCTTAATTATACTATTAATAATGTACATTCCATAGAAAAATATGATCAGCTTGAATGGCTTTCTTTTTTTGCTCCAAACTAGGGTGTGGAATAAATTAAATTAAACTTCAAAGCTTAATTCTTCTCCATCTTTGGGTGTAAACACATTAGTATTAATATTATTGATATTAATAAAATTAATTAAATCTTTTCTTGATAGTCTGCAATGGTTCCATGCTTCCATGTGTACATTGACTAACTTTAGACTTGAATACCTAATACATAATTCATATATATCTTTAGTTGACATGGTTATAGGTTTTCCGTAGTCAAATTGTGCGCATCCGCAATTACAAACAACTATTTCAGGTTTAAATTTTTCTATTGATGATTCAATCTCTTCACACCAGACCGTATCTCCGGCTATGTAGGCAGTGGGTTCTTCAGAACACGAAATAACAAAACCTGATACTGGTGCCATTTTTATAGCGAGTTCATCATGTCCATGCCTTCCATTGGTACGATTAAAAATAATATCATTCCAAATAAAAGTGGTATTAATAGGATGTACATCAGTGAATCCATAGGATTGCAATTTTATTTCATCCTCAGGTTGACAAAATACAGGAATGTTTTTAGAAAGTAATTTTACCGCGGCGTCGTCAAAGTGATCTCTATGAGTATGAGTAACAAGTATAGCATCACAATTAGTAATGGTATCAATATCTATAGGCAATTCAACTAACGGATTATAGTTTTGATTTGGCACATTTTTAATAGGGGTCATAGAGCCAGCCTCACTTAATACGGGATCTACAAGTATCCTTTTATTATTTACTGATATTATTAAGGTAGCATGACGAATCAATTGGATTTTCAATGTGTATCCCTCCAGTTTTTTATGATATAGTTATTATATAATAGATATTACTTGATTAGAGAAATCATAAGAGTGAAAATGATTTCGTCATGAAAGGATTTGTGTAATTATGCTTGATCAAACAGACATACAAATTTTAAATCTGCTTATAAAAAATTCACGAATGCAGTGGCAAGAAATTGGTGAAGAGGTTCATTTAACTGGACAGGCAGTTAAAAACAGAATAAGCAAAATGGAAAAGGCAGGTGTCATTGAAGGTTATACTGTAAAGATTAATTCTGCAATACTTGGTAAAGAATTAACTGCTTTTATAACCGTTTTTATGAAAACAACGGACCATTTATCATTTAAAAAATATATATATAATAATCCACTAATAACGGAAGCTCATAGAATAAGTGGAGATGGATGCTATATATTAAAATTAACTGCTTCTACTCAAGCTGAAATTGTAGACTTCTTAGATGAAATTTTAAAATATGGAAATTATAAATTGAATTTATCAGTACAGAATATAAAGTAGTTATTATTTACATTTAAACGATGAAAGCCATTCAACATAATAGAAATTAGCAATTTGCAGATGAAGAAGGGAAAAAAGCGACCATAGTTAAGTAGAGCGTTAAATGCCGTATGGATAGCATAAAAATATGCAATCTATACGGCATTTTAATTACAGTAAAATCATTCTGCATTATTTAATTTTCTTATTGATATCGCCAACGATATCAAGCATAGTAACCTTTCTTAGAACATTTTCCATGCTTCTTGTGCACTGAACAAAGTGACTTCAATAACGGATTGAATGTTTGCACCTATGGGACAATTGGGATTTGGAGTTGGATGAATTTGAAACAAACCACCATCGTCCACTACCTCTACCGCTTTGTATACTTCTAATAAAGTTATCTCTTCAATATGCTTAGTAAGATACGAACCGCCAGTTCCACGTTTCATATCAACAAGCCCTGCATTTTTAAGCATTCCAAGTATTATTCTAATTACCACTGCGTTGGTATTCACACATCCTGCAATCATATCTGAGGTGGGCAATGGATTTGAATAAATGAATAGAATAGATAGTATGTGGACTGCTACCGAGAATCGACTACTTATTTTCATGACCAGCCCCCCTTTTTATCTATATACTGCTTTTGGATCCTATCACATAGACACTTATCCATTCAATAGAATTTTATCAAGTTCCTCAAAATTGCTATAGCCTTGTGCTATGATCGTTCTTTTATTTTCTTTTTCAAGAATAATTGTTGGAAAACTCCGTGCCCCCAATTTTTGGCCTTTACTAAAGTATTCAAAAGCTTCTTCCTGTAATTCATGTGAAGGAAATCTTTTCTCAAAGTCTTCTTTAGAAATACCAAAACTTTCGGCAATTAACTACCTTCTTCTCCTAACTTAGGACGCCATATAAGACAAATCTCATTGAAATTATTTAACTTATATGTTAAAATTAAGAAACGATGAAAAATATAATTTCTCAACGAAGAGGGGTTGTATTAATTATGAAATTTAAAAAAGTAGTTTCAGGTCTAGTGTGTTTAGTTGTTCTTTTTTCAAGTTCAATTGCTGTTTTTGCTGCAGCGCCAGTTGCTGCTGTTCTTGCAGTAGTATCAATTGCTTATGCTTCAAGTATTTGGATAAGTGCTACTAAAAGAAGTTATTATTGCTCGAGGTATAACGGAATTTGGAAAACTGGAATTAGATATGTATCAGATGTATATGTTGATATAAACTGGAGTGATTATCTCAAAACATTTACAAAAGAAACTTCCAGATAGTTTTGGGATAGTAACCGCAAAGCATAAATTTACGCTTTGCGAGCACTTCCCTGTTTAAATAATTAATAATAAGGAGGTTTTAATTTGATTAATAAAAAAAACATATATTATATTATATTTTTTGTATCCTTATTTTTAATGGGATTATTTAATGTTATAGCAATGTATTTAGATACTAATGGGTTTGAAATTATATATATAAAAATTCTAAGAACAATTGGTAACATATTTATTGTTGTTATCGCAATTTTAGAATTTAATAAAAATAAGCTTACAAATAAAAATAAAAATATTGTAGGGTCAATTTTTATTTTATTAATCTCAGTTATTAATTTTATAATTATTTGGTTTTTATATAAGTATTGATATTGTATTTGTCAAGTGAAAACTCCCCCATATTCTAACCCAAAACTCCTCCACCAAAAATTGTAAAAAATAATATTCCCTCCAAATTAATTATATAGTGAAGAGAAATTTTATTATTGTTTTGCGAGCCATTCTTTAGTTTCCTTTAATCTGTAGGAGGTACCATTCATATTTACTATATATGCCTTATGCGTAAGTCTATCGATCATTGCAGCGGTCATAATAGGGTCTTTAAATATCTCATTCCACCTTTCAAAGGATAAATTTGTGGTTACTATAGTTGATTTTCTACCTGCTCTTAATGATAAGTGACTAAATAAAAGTTCTGAACCTTCTTTATCATAAGAAATATATCCCAATTCATCAGCAATAATTAAATCATACTTATCAAATTTATTTTCAAATGCTCTTAATACTTTCTGAGAACGACTTTCTTTTAATTGGGTGATAAGCGATGATACCGTAATAAAAAGAACTTTATAGCCAGCTAAACAAGCTTTTATTCCAAGGCCAATACTCATGTGGGTCTTGCCTGTCCCAGGATTTCCAGCTAAAATTACATTTTGTCCTGTACTAATAAATTCAAGTGAACTTAACGTCTTTAATTTCTTTTTAGCATCAACTGGTAAATCTTCAACTACAAGATCTTCGATATATTTTTTATAAGGAAACTTTGCTATTCTAATTCTATTTTGTTTACTACTTTCACTTCTTAAAACAGATTCTTTTTCCAATAATTTGTAAAGAAATTCTTCATAGCTTATGTCATTAATGCAAGCATCTTTCGCACCCACCTCAAAGTTATTTTTTATACCTGCAAGTTTAAGATCTATTGCTAATTCTTCAATATCTTTATATAATTTCTTCTTATTTATCATATTATAGCCACCTCATTATTAAAATCTTCCGTTGATATTGGGATTAAAGCTTTATACACATCTAGTAAACCGTTAGGTTCAAATTCAACAGTTGAATTTAGTTGGATAACATTATTTTCGATAAAATTAGTATAATCTCTATTACAAATAGACTTTATTTTTTCGGTTGTTATATCCGTAGGATTTATTTTATTTAATAAATTTATTGCATTTAGGACCTTAGAGATATTACTTTTACCTATAAATAAAAGTAATTCTATAAAATCTTTCTCTTTTTTGTTATAATAGGTATCATAGATGTTTTGAATCCTAGGGTCTGCTTGTAGCATTGCAGTGCTTGAAGCTAATGATCCTGGCTTTCTTTTAAAGGTATTAAGATAATGTTCAAGCTTAATAGACCATTCATGAAATCCTAACTTCTTTTCATGGGAAGCTATTTTTTTACCCTCACTAAAGCAAACAATGTCATTGGAATATATTTTTATGAATATTCTTTTTCCAACATACATATCAGGTACAGAATACCGACAGGTATTCACTGAGAATGTCGAATATTTATCCACTCTAGGTTCTTCTATCCTAGCAGTGTCAAGTTTTGCAATATAAGGCCCCATATGTTGTCTTTCCTCATTAAGAATTTCTTTTGCAGTTTTCATATTTTTTATTTTTTGTGGTTGGCTATTCAATTTATCGCATGTTTCCATCAGATATTTATTAGCTTCTTCTAATGATTTAAAACTATCATTTTTACAAAAAGACTTACGTCGTACTACCTCTACACTTCGCTCGACATGACCTTTTTCATTTCCAGCTCGAGTATTGCAAAACCTAAAGTCAAAGCCATAATACATGGACATTTTAAGCAATGCATCCGTAGGTTCTTTCTCAGTAGGTCCTACAAATTTTTTAACTGCAACTCTCATGTTATCATAAACGATTGTTCTATATACTTGTCCTATATGTTCAAAAAACAAAGCATGAGCTTCTTGAAAACACTCTGAATTTTGTTTAGCAAATAACTGTGCATATCTATAATTCCCTTTTGCAGATGTAAATACAGCCATTTGAAATGTTCTATCCAGAGCATTAATAGTTAACTTTACTTCCCCCCAATCAAATTCACAAATATCCCCAAGCTCATATTCTGATTTTATAAATGCCTCGGCTCCATTCTCAAGTAATTTATTTATATAGTTACTCACAGTTGGATAACTTATATCGTAATCGTCTTCTTTTAACGCTTCATATATATCAATTTTCTTTTTTTGCTGCTTATGCCTCCCGGCATGCCGTTTTTGCTGGTTTTCTTCAATATACCCCTTTATCTTATTTATAATTTCTTCGGTTAATTTTTTCTTTTTTCTATTTATGCAATAGTATTTAGGTTTCTCAACAATACTGTCCTGAAGTTCTCTTATATCATCAATTCCTCCATTAAAATTCAAAATTTCTTGTCTTGCCACTTCGTATTCTTTAACATATTTACTAATAGTTTTTCTATCAATTCCAGTCTCTCTAGCTATGGACCTTTGAGACTTTCCGTTTAGATGTGCCGATATTATGATGTGTTGTTTTTCACTCAATTTAATCATCTCCATTTCCCCCTCTTATGATGCCTCTCATAAGAAAGTTTACTGTAAGGTGGGGGATATTTCAATTAGAATTGTGGGGTAGTTTTAGATTAACATATACAGATATATGGCATCCGCTGAAATACCTGTAAAAAGTGTTATCTAAAAGTAAATGATTATTGAATATAAATAATTATTTAGAATAACTGTTGCTATAACTATTCCTAATGAGTTTTGTTAGCCATTACATTTAGAAAGAGGTTAATATGAGTATTTCAATATCGGGTTCAAATAAAATACAGTCTGTTAGCTTTAATAATAATGATGCAATTAAAGCCCCTAATTGGGAACTAGTTCCCTATAAAGGTATGCAAACGCCATCAAAAGATGAATTAATCAAACAAATCAAAGAGCTCGCCACAAAGCGTGCCGAAGCGGTAACAGATAAAGATTTTGCATATGTAAATCATCAAGAAGCAAAGTTATCTGCACAATATCTTTCTTCTGTTTCACCGGATAGAAAAACTTTATATAAAGAGGGCGTACAAACGATAAGAGGTCAAAAGCATAATAAAGAAAACATTGAAAGTCAAAAGATTTTAATTGATTATTTAAATGAAGAAGATGGTGTTGTCAGTCTTAAAAATGGTAAGCCATATCCTCTATCTTCAGGTGGTTCTATTACACCAATTTGTAATTCAAGAGGCGGTTATGATTATGATGTTAGTGTAGGCGGAAATACTGTATTATCGTCTAATCAAGGCCTTGGAGGTTGGACTTTTACTATGACACCGGCAGAAATGGAAAAGAAAAATGAATTTAATAAAATATTTGATAGTACATATAATGCTGCAAAGCATGAAAACAAGATAGTATCAAATGGGCGTTTAGATACTAGAATTTAATTTATAGAAGATTCCTATTATGAGCATATTTCTTTTATATTGTACATCAACCCAAAAGGCAGCAATGCCTTTTTTCTTTTTCTTGGATTGATGATAAACCCATTTTTAATAGATAAATTGGATTAGTCTATGTATTGATATTAATTGGATTTAGGCTGTTTTTTAATTCCTGTTGGTGTGATTCAGCGAAAAAGTTTTAACTGGGATAAGTTTGAACTATTTATGAAAACAAAAGATAATACAAGTTTAGAGTGTCTAGTCTATTGGGAAGGGTTATACTTCTTATAAAATAAATTGTATTTAGGCGAATTAGCGGTATAATTTACATAGGAAAGCCAATCATGTAAGTGAAGCAAATTTCGCTTTGAGCATTATGCATCTGCTCGTTATGTTAGCTTTGTAATTATTCAGTTGATAGGAGTGATACCATGAGAAACATAATAGAAGTTAAGGATTTTGTAAAGAAATATGATAAATTTACAGCAGTAGATAATGTTTCATTTGAGGTAGAAGAAGGAAGCATTTTTGCATTTCTAGGTCCAAATGGAGCAGGTAAAAGCACAACCATCAATACACTGTGTACCATATTTGATAAGACATCAGGAACTCTGACTATTGACGGAAAAGATGTAACGCATGAAAAGGATGATGTTAGAAGTGTTATTGGGGTTGTTTTTCAGGAAACGACATTGGATAATAAAATGACTGTCCTAGAAAATTTAATTATGCATTGTCATTTTTATGCTATACCCAAAAGTGAAGTAACAGAGCGTATACGATTTGTTTTAAATTTAGTGGATTTATTGGATTGGAAAAAAGCAATGGTAAGCAGTCTATCCGGTGGGATGAAACGGCGTGTGGAAATAGCAAGAGCACTGCTGCACTACCCAAAAGTATTGTTTTTAGATGAGCCAACCACAGGTCTTGACCCCCAAACAAGGGCTCATATGTGGGAATATATTGTAAAACTGCAAAAGGAGAAGAATATTACCATTTTTTTAACAACACATTACATGGAAGAGGCCGAGATTTGCAGTAAAGTTGCAATTATGGATGGTGGTAAAATCGTTGCAATAGACACTCCTTATCATTTGAAACAGCAATATACAAAGGATAAAGCAAATATAACAACCCTAGATGGGAAAGGGCTGGAGGTACTGCTAGACAGGTTAGGGTTCATTTACAAGAAAAAAACCGGCTATTATTCGATTGAAGTTAATAGTATACCAAAATTAATGGAGATAATAAGTGAGCATAAAGCTTCGATAACAGATTTGGAAATTAATAAAGGCACATTGAATGATGTATTCTTAGAAATTACGGGGAAAGATATAAGAAAGTGAGGAATTTATGGATATTATAGTAGCTTTATGGTTTAGAAACATTAAAATTTTTGCTCGCAATCGTGTTCAGCTTGTTTTCACGATTATCATGCCATTCTTCTTTTTATATGTGTTTAGTTCGATATTTAAAAATGACAATATTCAAAATCCAGTAAACTATATGCTCGCAGGTATTGTAATAACGACCGTCTTTCAAACGTCCCTTACTATTGCGACCAGTACAATTGAAGATATTGTTTCGGGATTTATGAAGGAGGTGCTAGTAAGTCCCGTTAAACGAATCCAGATTGCCGCTGGTCAGCTATTATCAGCAGCAACAATAGCAACCATGCAGGGTATTATTATTCTAATCATTGGTTATTTTATAGGGCTTAAATTCACATCCTGGATAACACCATTTGCGGTAACCTGCGTGATGATTGTTGTTGGACTTGTGTTTTCGGGGTTAGGATTGTTTTTAGCAGCTCTGGTTAAAAATTCACAAACTTTTCAAATTGTAATAACGGCGATAACAATGCCGATGACATTCCTTTGTGGCGCATATATTCCGCTTTCAATGTTACCAAAAACAATGCAATATATTGCTTATCTCAATCCAATGACATATACAACAGCGTTTTTTAGAACTATCATACTGGAAAAGACGTCTTTAACAACCGATCAAATGGTGGCGGAACAGCTTGCTTTTAAAATAGGAAATTTTGTGATTACGCCTCTTATCAGCATGGCGATTGTAATCATTTTCGGGCTCATATTTTTACTATTATCAACTTATGTTTTCTCAAGGGTGGATTTTTCAAGAATTAATCGCTCAAAAAGTAAAGAAGCTGATATATGGAGTTAGTAATAATATGAGCAATGAGTATTAGCTAAGCAAAGTAATAAAGATAAACCTATATGCTTTGCTATGACTGATGCTTTTGCTAAGTTTAACAGACATTCCAGCTCGGCGGGAGATGATTTAATTTAAAAGATTAAGAAATAACACGAGGTATAAGCATTTTTATACATTGTGTTATTTTTTTTATGAAATTATATTAATAATTGCAACTCATTCCCCACATATAGTGGGAGATATTAAAGCAGAGCAGCTAAGAATATTGATTAAAGATAAAAATGGAGTATCTTTATTTGATAATGATAAAATAGATGAGACCTATGGTCATATTATTGAAAATATCTTAAAAACTACAATGAAATTAGAAAATGTGGAAATGATGATATTTCAGCAAGCATTGAAAAAGTATTAGTGTTATTAGAAAAGGATTTATTTGAAACACCCGAATTTATTGAAGAGTTTGATTATCTAAGAAAGTATTTGGGAGATTTTGATAAGGATATAATGCTCATTAACTTAGAAAAATCAAGAAGGAAAAGAAGGTAGAAACATAATTAAATAACTACTATGGATTATGCTTAATATAACAATAAAAATGTATTTCTACTTTTTATTGTTATCATACTTCTGGATGATAACAATTAATATAATGATTCCTACAGCAACAACGAAAGCAAAAAAACCTCCTACATAACCAATGATATTTTTAACATCATTTTTAATAGCATATTGGGTAACAAAGGACATAATGCCTGTAAGAACCGCAATAATCAATAAGAAAATCCCTATAGCACGAGAAATTTTCTTTATATCACGATTCGCTTTTTCTTCTTTACTCATAGCGTTGTAACCTGAAATCATCCAACTACCTTTTCCGCAGATAAGACAAATACCCACAATTGAAAAAAAAAGTACATCTATCCCAAAAATAATCATCATAATTAATTCACCCTCCACCAAACTATTTTATAATTGTGTCCTTATTCAATTATACAGTATATCAATATAATTATTCAAACATTTAACATAATTATATATAAATTGCTTCCCTAACTTTAAAATCCTTTAACTTTGTATCTGAAAGAGATGTATGTGACTGAACTAATAAATGTTTCCTACCCTATCAATAGCACATAGTACGCAAATCTGTTCCTTTGATATACCTCTTTTTCTCTTTTCATCTTTACTACTTCTACTACCCTTAACCCCACGCATATGTGGTTCTCGTGGCATTATAAAAGTAGTGCTTTTCTTATGATTCCCTTTAAATGACTCACAAAAGATTAAGAAATAACACGAGGTATAAGCATTTTTGTACATAGTGTTATTTTTTTTCTGAAATTATATTAGATAAGATGTACTGAAGAATTTGCATCTTATCTAATATAGTTAACTAAGGTCTATTATAAAACTTTATTTAATATAATATTTAAAACAATTATATTAAAAAGGTAGGGAATAGATGAAGCTTATAAAATTAAATAAAGATAAAATTTTTTAGATTGTTATTGGCTTAGGAGCTTTTCTCATAGGTCACGTTTGTTATTTGCTAGTTTAGCACGTATTTGTATTAGGTGAATGAGCATATCGTTTTTTCTTCCTTTAATTATAGAATGTATAATTAAGATACATTTTATAATATTCAGGCACTTCAAAGCAAGCGTATAACTAAAAAAGGGGGATTGACAATGAAAACAATTATAAAAGAAAGAAAAGATGTAGATAACTCGCTTACTTGGGATTTATCCTCATTGTACCAAACAGATAGACAGTATAATGAAGCTATAATAGGTTTAGAAGAGCTTACGTTGGAAATAGAAAAAAACTATAAAGAAAAACTAAATTCAGCTAAGATGATAAATGAGTGTTTGGATAAAATGAGAATGGTAATGGAAAATGAAAATATTTTAGAAACTTATGCAAGTCTTGCAGTTTCTACAGATCAAACTAATATAGAAAATCAAGCTAGATATATGAAGTTTATTAACATAGCATCAAATTTACAAAGTAAATTAAGCTTTGTAACAAGTGAAATTAATGAAGCAGACGAAAAAATAATAGATGAAGCAATAGAAAAATCAAAAGAAAATAGCCATTATTTAAGTGAATTAAAAAGGATTAAAAAACATTCACTACATCCAGAAGTAGAAAAGGTATTATCATCTTTATCAGGAACTTTAGATGCTCCTTATTCCATATATGGTACAACTATATCCAGTGATATGGATTTTAAAAAGTTCAATGTAGACGGTACTGAATATCCTCTTAATTTTGTGAATTTTGAAAATGAATGGGAGTTCGAAACTAATACTAAAATTAGAAGAGCAGCGTTTGAAGCTTTTTCTTCAAAACTCGGAGAATATCAACATACAGTAGCTGCACTTTATCAGACTCATGTTCAAAAAGAAAAGACATTAGCAACTCTTAGAGGCTTTGATTCTGTTATAGATAGTTTATTATTTCCCCAACAGATAAGTAGGGAATTATATGATAGACAAATAGATATAATCATGGAAAAGCTAGCACCACATATGAGAAAATATGCAAAACTGCTTCAGAAAATTCATAAAATTGATGAAATGACCTTTGCAGATTTAAAGCTTGAAGTAGACCCTGATTTTGAGCCAAATGTATCCGTAGAAGAGTCTAAGAAATACATTCAAGGGGCATTATCAGTATTAGGTGAAGATTACTTAGAAATGGTTAAAAAGAGTTATGATGAAAGGTGGATTGATTTTGCTGTAAACAAAGGAAAATCAACAGGAGCTTTTTGTACTACTCCTTATGGAAGTCATTCTTTTATTTTGATATCTTGGTCTGAGAAAATGAGAGAAGTATTTGTACTTGCTCATGAATTAGGTCATGCAGGTCACTTTAAGCTAGTTAATGAAAATCAAAATATTTTTGATGCAGAACCATCTTTATATTTTGTAGAATCACCATCTACTATGAATGAATTACTTATGGCAAATTATCTTATGAAAACAAATGATGAACCTAGATTTAAGAGATGGGTATTATCTTCTGTTATTAGCCGTACTTATTATCATAATTTTGTAACTCATTTATTAGAGGCTGCATATCAAAGAGAAGTTTATAAAGTAATAGATGAAGGTGGAAGCGTGCAAGCTTCAAATCTTAATGAAATAAAAAAAGGTGTGCTAGAAAAGTTCTGGGGAGATTCTGTGAAAATAGTTGATGGTGCAGAACTTACTTGGATGAGACAGCCACATTATTATATGGGACTTTATCCATATACATATAGTGCTGGACTTACAATAGCTACAGAAGTAAGTAACAGAATTTTAAAAGAAGGACAACCAGCAGTTGATGACTGGAGGAAAGTACTAAAAGCAGGAGGAACTAAGTCGCCAATAGAACTTGCTAAAATGGCAGGAGTAGATATAACAACAGAAAAACCGCTATTAGATACTATAGAGCATATAGGAAATATAATTGATGAAATAATAAAACTTACAGAAAATATGGAGGAATATGCATTGAAAGCATAAGCACAGTGGTTTCGTCCTCTCAAATATCCCAGGGGTGCTTTTTCTTGCACAATAGGATGGGATTTTATAACTGGATTGGGATCACCTAATATAAAAAAATTAATTAAAACCTTAGCTATTTAAGTGAAAAGTAAGTAAATAAATATACAGTGACTTAATAGAAAATTTGAAGAATCTGTTAAGTCACTTTTTCTTTTAACTATTTTAAATACATGTTAAGAAGATTTATAAGAAGCTGTGTAGATCAGGTGTTTTTAGTTTTCTAATTTATATTTACTACTAAATAATCTTAAAGAGGTTAAAATTGCTCCAATCATACAAATAACTGCTGCAGCTATATATACAGCTTTCATGCCGTAAATAAATGCATCATTTCTTCCTACTACGTAATCTGTTACATTGTATCCAATTTTATAGCTCATCATGCTATACAAAAGAGTTGTGGATAAAGCTATGCCGCATACCATTCCCAAATTTCTTACAAGTCCATTTACACTTCCTGCAATACCCAGCTTATCCTTTGATACTGTTGACATTATTAAAGAAGTATTAGGTGATTGGAATAACCCATTACCCAGTGACATAACCCCTATGAAAATTACCATGCTTATAGTTGAAGAGTTCTCATTTAGAGTTGACATTAATATTAAACCTAAACTTAAAACTACTAACCCAATAAAAGTTAAAATTTCTGAGCCTATTTTATCTGATAAATGTCCACTAAGAGGTGCCACTACAGACAAAACTAATGGATAGATCATAAGTAATAAACCAGTAGATGAAGGTGAAAAATTCATCACATCCTGAAGATAAAAAGGTTGAATAATAGTTGAGCAAAAGATGGCTACAAAGGATATGAATCCACAAAATATACTGAGTGAAAACAATTTATTTTCGAAAATTTCTAGCTGTAATAAAGGGTCTTCACATTTCTTTTCCACCATAACAAATACAATAAAAGAAATAATTGCAATTAAAAACCCTAATAAAATTATGGGCTGAGTAAATCCAACCTCTTGACCTTTACCTAAAGCTACAAATAGAGAAACTATAGCAAACATAAACAATAACGCTCCTAGTACATCCAATTTTCCATTTGCTTTTTTGTGTTCTTTAGGAAGTACCTTAAAACTATAAAATAAAATTATTATACCTATTGGTACATTTATTAAAAAAATATATTCCCAACTAGTGGCTTGTACTATAAATCCTCCCAGTGGTGGTCCAACTAAAGCTCCAAGTGCCACGAAGGTTCCTGAGATTCCTAGTGCTTTCCCTCTTTCATTTGATGGAAATACTGCAGTGATAATCCCTTGGCTGTTTGCCATAGTGGCTGCGGCTCCTATTGCCTGTATTACTCTAGCGAGAACTAAAACAAACAGTGAGCTTGTTACTCCACAAAATAAAGAACCAAGTGTAAACAAAGCTATTCCAAACTTGAATATCTTTGTTTTAGAAGTTATATCCCCCAATCTTCCAAAAACTAATATAGTTGCTGAAATTATAATTAAATAACTGGTTACTACCAGTTGAATACCTGCTGATGTTACATTTAAAGATTTAGCCATTACAGGTAAAGCTACATTTACAATGCTACTATCTAGGGTAGACATAAAAACTACCATTACAATTATAACTAGAATTACCCATCTGTTTTTATTACTGATATTATTTGTTACTTTCATTTATATTCTCCTTTTATCCTTATAATTTAAAATTTTTCATATTATTTAAAATTTTATTCAATGAATCTAGGGTAATAACTTTCTCCTTTTCACTTAAATCATTTGTTATTAGACCTTCCAACTTATGAATTTCATTGAGCACTTTTGGAATTATAATCTTAGCCTTCCGTGTTAAATATAATTTATATGCTCTAGAATCGGCTTCATCCTCTTTTCTATCTAAGTATCCAAGGTTTATAAGTTTTGTGACAGTCCTAGCTGACATTGCCTTATCAAAACCTAATTCTTTACTTATTTTATTCTGGCTTATACCTTCATTTTCATTTAATGCAAGTAAATATGGGTAAGAACCACTGCTTAATTCATATTTCTTTAACACCTTATCCAAATAAACCTGGGTGGTTCTAAAAATTTTATTATTGAGTTTAATTAAATGCATTATATCTTCTTTCAAAATTTAACCTCCTTATACTCAAGTATCTTAAAAAACTTCTTGTTTTAATTGACAAGTCAACCTTATTATAGAACGATTTTGTTGACTCGTCAACTATATATTTAAACCAAAAATACAGGTATATTTTAAAACTTCTGTAGAACATTATATATATAGTAGGTTAAAAAATATTATGTGCTATGGAGGTGTATAAAATGTCAACGAAAAGTACAATTTATGAAGTTACAATAACAGAAGAGGGGCTTGAAAATTATAACCGTGATACGATTAGTGCAAAAGACATGGCTGAAAATTTAGGCATTGATGCCGTGATGACTGATTTTCAGTGGGATGAAGATATGGAGAGAGGTTTGATTCTTACTGCCAGAATCATAGATGATATATCAGTAGAAGATGCTTTATCTGAATTGAAAAATGCTGACTATATTGATCATGTAGAAGAAAGTTAGCAAAATAAATTGTGCCCGCAATTTGTTAATATACCCCGGGAAATTTTCTGAAGGAGACTGCAACTGCGGATAATTATTATAAAAGGTAACGTAAGTTACGGACTTTTATCACTAATAGTAATATACTGTAATCAAGAAATTTAAGGGGGTAACAGCATGAAAAGCTTAATTAAAAATATAGAATTCTCGAAAGTAATTGATTTAAAGAACTTAATATCTTATCAAGAGGCCCAGGTTATAAGTAGAACGATTGCGCAGACACCATCTGTGAGTATTACATTATTCTCATTGGATAAAGGAGAAGGTATCAGCACCCACGTAACTCCTGGAGACGCTATGGTTCAAGTATTAGATGGTGAAGCGGAAATTACCATCGATAATGATATTTTCAATGTTAAGGCAGGCGAAACAATAATCATGCCTTCTAATGTTCCTCATGGACTTGAAGCTCGCGCAAGATTCCAAATGCTTTTAACGGTGATAAAAGGTTAAATAATTAAGGTTGTAGCAATGGCAGTTATGTGGTGGACATAATAGATGTTAGTTTAATTAAAAAAAAAGCACTAAAAACTTTTCTGTTGATTAGTTTTTAGTGCTTTTGTTTTTAGGAATTCTAAAGCAATATCCTATTTTTTAAGAAACTTAATCTATTTTATTAAATTCGACAAATTATTTAAATAAAGATACTACTAGCTACTATCCTACGGTATAATAAAGTGTAAGATTTTAAAAATGGTTGTATAAAATAAACTAATAAAGCATCTTGAAAATAGACTAGCGCATTAACTTGTTATTTTTTTGAAGATTTCTAAAGGGTTAAATTATCAATAATTAATAAAATCATATAAGAGTAAGGAGAGAGTGGGGTAATAATTTATGATAATAATAAGAAACTTATTAGGGATTGTAATGTTATTTGGTGTTTTATATCTAGTATCAAATAATAAGGCTAATCTTAATAAAAAATTAATTATTAAGGCATTTGCTATACAATTTGTAGTGGCAATCTTATTAGTTAAAGTTCCATTGGGAAGAGTAATTATACAAAATGTATCGGATGGGGTTAGTAATGTCTTAAACTATGGTAGTGAGGGACTAAATTTTGTATTTGGATCATTAGCAGACGGCAAAGCACCAACAGGAATGGTATTTGGCATACAAGTATTAGGTAACATAATATTCGTATCAGCATTGGTTTCAGCTTTATTTTATCTAGGAGTTTTAGGGTTTATTATTAAGATAATAGGTGGGGCGATAGGAAAAGTTATTGGAACAAGCAAGGTAGAAAGTTTTGTGGCAGTAGCAAATATGTTTTTAGGGCAAACAGATTCACCATTACTTGTAAGCAAGTATATACCTAAAATGACTGAAAGTGAAATAATGCTAGTGCTTGTATCAGGTATGGGTAGTATGTCGGTTAGTGTAATAATGGGATATGTTGGTCTTGGAATACCTATGGAATATCTTTTAATTGGTAGTACATTAGTGCCACTCGGAAGTATAATTATTTCTAAAATATTAATTCCTGAGGTAGAAGTGGCGAGTGAAATAGATAATTTAAAAATAGATAATAAGGGTGATAATGAAAACTTAATATCAGCTATTTCAGAAGGCGCATCTGCAGGACTTAATATGGCTCTTGGAATTGGTGCAGTGCTTATAGCAATAGTAGCACTAGTTGCAATGCTTAATGGGTTCCTTGGAATCTTTGGAGTATCACTCGAAGGAATACTCGGATATGCATTTGCACCAATAGGTTATTTAATGGGTGTTCCGAATGACCAAGTATTACTTGCAGGGCAATTACTTGGAAGTAAGATGGCGTTAAATGAGTTTGTAGCATTTGGACAACTTGGTAAAGTAATAAGCACATTAGATTATAGAACAGGACTTATGCTTGCAGTATCATTAACAGGTTTTGCAAATATATCAAGTATGGGAATCTGTGTATCAGGAATATCAGTATTCTGTCCAGATAAGAGAGGACAACTATCAAAACTTGCTTTTAGAGGGATGATAGGTGGTTTCTGTGTAAGTGTATTAAGTGCATTAATTGTAGGCTTGATTATTGCAATTTAAAATATTATAACAATGATGAGAGTCAATGTTTCTAAAACAAGCAGTTACAAAGTTAGTTATATAAAATAATAATATAAAAAAAGATGTGGGCTTCATAGTTTAAAATGAAGCCCATATCTTTTTTTGTAAATTGAAGTTTTTTTCAGCAGCTTCCTGACTAGTTTTGATTTTTATTCAGATCTACATGGAGTACATGCGTAAGCTCTGGACTATAACTAGCAAGTTGCCCATTTTTTATCTCAACAAAGATATCTCCAGAGCGGTTGTAAGGCATTAGCAAATATGGTAAAATAATAAAAGAAAATGCGATTTTTAGACGTTATAGAATATGGAGGGAAGAGTTTATGACAGAAAAGGAAAAAATGTTAAGTGGGAAACCATATAAAGCATTCGAAGAAGAACTATCATCTGAACGCCAATATGCAAAAGAAATGATATTTGACTATAACACTCTACGCCCAAGTCAATGTGAGAAGCAAAAGGAAATTGTAAAAAAATTATTAGGTGTAGTTGGAAATGGGTTCCATATAGAATCACCATTTCGATGTGACTATGGATATAATATTTTTATTGGAGAAAATTTTTATAGTAACTACAATTGTACTATTTTAGATTGCGCTAAGGTTACAATTGGTGATAATGTTATGTTTGCACCAAACGTAAGCCTTTTTACTGCAGGTCATCCTATTCATTTTGAACCTCGAAATGCAGCACTTGAATATGCATTTCCAATTAATATAGGCGATAATGTTTGGATAGGAGGCGGTGTTATAGTGAATCCAGGAATTACTATTGGTGATAATGTAGTGATTGGCTCTGGTAGCGTTGTAACTAAAAATATTGCATCTAATTCTATAGCTGTAGGTAATCCTTGTAAAATAATAAGAGAAGTTACAGAGGAAGATAAGAAATACTACTTTAAAACTTTAAAATTTAATAAATAGAATACCCCTATAAAATAGGTATTTACAAATAACACCGGCTAGATAGCAATTGATAAATATCTTTCGAAATGTTTGACATAAAAATACTCCTCCTTGCAATTTTTGATAATTAGCTTATCTCAATTATTGCCAAGAAAGAGTACTTTTTATTCTGTTTACACAAAATTATTTACAGGCCTTATCTATATCAATCATTCATAAATAGAATAATAGGTCTTATTTATGAATACATTTATAACTTGCCAAATTTTTTAAGATGGTCAATCACACTCATTGCATTCGTGTCTTTTACATTCATTGCAATCGTGTCTTTTACATTCATTGCATTCGTGCCTTTTACATTCATCGCATTCATGTCTTTTACATTCATTACAATCGTGTCTTTTACATTCATCGCATTCATGTCTTTTACATTCATTGCAATCGTGTCTTTTACATTCATTGCATTCGTGTCTTTTACATTCATTACAATCGTGTCTTTTACATTCATTGCATTCGCGTCTATTACATTCATCGCATTCATGTCTTTTACATTCATTGCATTCGTGTCTTTTACATTCATCGCAATCATGTCTTTTACACTCATTCCATTCGAGTCTTTTACATTCATTACAATCGTGTATGAGGGACTTTTTACGTTGTTGTTTATCATATTCGCTCATATCAGCGTGCCAATAACTATACATAGTTTTACCTCCTAGCAGTATCAGTTTTTCTAACTGCTACTCTATGTTATTCAGATAAAGATATATTGTGATTAATTATCTAGTATTAAAATGTTTGAGGACTAGTTGCACCGAAAGGTAAGCTAAGAAAAAATATTAATAGGTTAACAGAGGGGATGTGGTAACTTTTAACCATGCTGAGTTATATATCACTTATAATATGACTTGATGGTGTCATATTATAAGTGTATACTAAAGTAGGGTGATAAAATGCAAATTAACCGATTATTCGAAATCGTATATATCCTGCTTGATAAAAAAACAGTAACGTCTAAGGAGCTTGCAGAGCGATTTGAAGTATCAACAAGGACAATTTATCGTGACATTGAAACGCTGTCCTCTGCGGGAATTCCTGTATATATGAGCAAAGGTAAAGGAGGAGGAATTTCTCTTTTATCTGATTTTGTGCTTAACAAAGCTGTTTTAACTGAGAAAGAGAAAGCGAATATTATATCTTCTTTAAAGGCTGTAAGTTCAGTCAATCTTAGTGAAACAGATACCGCACTTGAAAAACTAAGCAGTTTATTTGGGGAAACTAATACAGACTGGATTGAGGTGGATTTTACATCTTGGCATAATGCAGAAGAAGAAAAAGAGCTGTTTTGCAACTTGAAATCTGCGATACTGAGTAAAAATACCATTTCATTTTCTTATTCTAGTGGCAAGGGTGAAAATACAAAACGTCAAGTTTATCCTCTAAAACTGTGTTTTAAAGGACAAAGTTGGTATTTGTACGGATACTGCAAAACAAGGTGCGATAATAGATTTTTCAAGTTAAGACGAATGAAATCGTTATCTGTTCTTGATGAAACTTTTCATAAACGACCACCCACACAAGTGTTTAGTAAAAAAGATATGTTAAAAGAAGATTTTATTACACTAACGCTCAAACTATCAAAAAAGATGGCTTATTGTATTTGTCAAGTGAAAACTCCCCCATATTCTAACCCAAAACTCCTCTACCAAAAATTGTAAAAAATAATATTCCCTCCAAATTAATTATATAGTGAAGAGAAATTTTATTATTGTTTTGCGAGCCATTCTTTAGTTTCCTTTAATCTGTAGGAGGTACCATTCATATTTACTATATATGCCTTATGCGTAAGTCTATCGATCATTGCAGCGGTCATAATAGGGTCTTTAAATATCTCATTCCACCTTTCAAAGGATAAATTTGTGGTTACTATAGTTGATTTTCTACCTGCTCTTAATGATAAGTGACTAAATAAAAGTTCTGAACCTTCTTTATCATAAGAAATATATCCCAATTCATCAGCAATAATTAAATCATACTTATCAAATTTATTTTCAAATGCTCTTAATACTTTCTGAGAACGACTTTCTTTTAATTGGGTGATAAGCGATGATACCGTAATAAAAAGAACTTTATAGCCAGCTAAACAAGCTTTTATTCCAAGGCCAATACTCATGTGGGTCTTGCCTGTCCCAGGATTTCCAGCTAAAATTACATTTTGTCCTGTACTAATAAATTCAAGTGAACTTAACGTCTTTAATTTCTTTTTAGCATCAACTGGTAAATCTTCAACTACAAGATCTTCGATATATTTTTTATAAGGAAACTTTGCTATTCTAATTCTATTTTGTTTACTACTTTCACTTCTTAAAACAGATTCTTTTTCCAATAATTTGTAAAGAAATTCTTCATAGCTTATGTCATTAATGCAAGCATCTTTCGCACCCACCTCAAAGTTATTTTTTATACCTGCAAGTTTAAGATCTATTGCTAATTCTTCAATATCTTTATATAATTTCTTCTTATTTATCATATTATAGCCACCTCATTATTAAAATCTTCCGTTGATATTGGGATTAAAGCTTTATACACATCTAGTAAACCGTTAGGTTCAAATTCAACAGTTGAATTTAGTTGGATAACATTATTTTCGATAAAATTAGTATAATCTCTATTACAAATAGACTTTATTTTTTCGGTTGTTATATCCGTAGGATTTATTTTATTTAATAAATTTATTGCATTTAGGACCTTAGAGATATTACTTTTACCTATAAATAAAAGTAATTCTATAAAATCTTTCTCTTTTTTGTTATAATAGGTATCATAGATGTTTTGAATCCTAGGGTCTGCTTGTAGCATTGCAGTGCTTGAAGCTAATGATCCTGGCTTTCTTTTAAAGGTATTAAGATAATGTTCAAGCTTAATAGACCATTCATGAAATCCTAACTTCTTTTCATGGGAAGCTATTTTTTTACCCTCACTAAAGCAAACAATGTCATTGGAATATATTTTTATGAATATTCTTTTTCCAACATACATATCAGGTACAGAATACCGACAGGTATTCACTGAGAATGTCGAATATTTATCCACTCTAGGTTCTTCTATCCTAGCAGTGTCAAGTTTTGCAATATAAGGCCCCATATGTTGTCTTTCCTCATTAAGAATTTCTTTTGCAGTTTTCATATTTTTTATTTTTTGTGGTTGGCTATTCAATTTATCGCATGTTTCCATCAGATATTTATTAGCTTCTTCTAATGATTTAAAACTATCATTTTTACAAAAAGACTTACGTCGTACTACCTCTACACTTCGCTCGACATGACCTTTTTCATTTCCAGCTCGAGTATTGCAAAACCTAAAGTCAAAGCCATAATACATGGACATTTTAAGCAATGCATCCGTAGGTTCTTTCTCAGTAGGTCCTACAAATTTTTTAACTGCAACTCTCATGTTATCATAAACGATTGTTCTATATACTTGTCCTATATGTTCAAAAAACAAAGCATGAGCTTCTTGAAAACACTCTGAATTTTGTTTAGCAAATAACTGTGCATATCTATAATTCCCTTTTGCAGATGTAAATACAGCCATTTGAAATGTTCTATCCAGAGCATTAATAGTTAACTTTACTTCCCCCCAATCAAATTCACAAATATCCCCAAGCTCATATTCTGATTTTATAAATGCCTCGGCTCCATTCTCAAGTAATTTATTTATATAGTTACTCACAGTTGGATAACTTATATCGTAATCGTCTTCTTTTAACGCTTCATATATATCAATTTTCTTTTTTTGCTGCTTATGCCTCCCGGCATGCCGTTTTTGCTGGTTTTCTTCAATATACCCCTTTATCTTATTTATAATTTCTTCGGTTAATTTTTTCTTTTTTCTATTTATGCAATAGTATTTAGGTTTCTCAACAATACTGTCCTGAAGTTCTCTTATATCATCAATTCCTCCATTAAAATTCAAAATTTCTTGTCTTGCCACTTCGTATTCTTTAACATATTTACTAATAGTTTTTCTATCAATTCCAGTCTCTCTAGCTATGGACCTTTGAGACTTTCCGTTTAGATGTGCCGATATTATGATGTGTTGTTTTTCACTCAATTTAATCATCTCCATTTCCCCCTCTTATGATGCCTCTCATAAGAAAGTTTACTGTAAGGTGGGGGATATTTCAATTAGAATTGTGGGGTAGTTTTAGATTAACATATACACTTATCGTATATATGATGAATTTAACACTTTTGAACAGCTTGAAGATGGTAGTTTTATTGCAGAAATTATTTTTCCAAAGGGAGATTTGATTTTTAACTATATCACTTCTTTTGGCGAGGATTGTGAAGTGCTATCTCCTGAAGAAGTTAGACTTGATGTGAAAACAAAGCTTCAAAATACTCTTAAAAACTATTTATAATATGACATACAGTTGTCAGAGTAAGTGTCGTATAATAGCCTTATAAAATAAATGGAGGTTATTAAAAATGAATTATGAAATGGTAAATTTAGAGCAAAAAACAGTTGTCGGTGTTAGTGCAATTACTAGTAACAGTGATCCTAAAATGAGTGCAGTTATTGGTGGACTTTGGGAAAAGTTATATCAAGGTGGAGTGAATCCTGCAATCAAAAATAAGATTAATGAGTACGCTATTGGACTTTATTCTGACTACTCAAATGACCAATATTGTGTGACTGCAGGCAATGAGGTTTCAAAACCAGAGAATGATGAACTGGCTGTAAAAATTATTCCTGCAGGAAAATATGCAAAGTTTTCAGTACACGGACATATGGAAAAAGTAGTTGCCGAGGCTTGGGGCGAAATCTGGAAAATGGACTTGAACAGAAGTTTTACTGGAGATTTCGAGGAATATCATAACAGTGATTGGGAGAATGCGGACATTGATATTTACATTGCATTAAAATAAAATCCAATTTAGTGGGTGTGAAAGGAGTGTGATAATATGGAGATTATAACATTAACAAAGGATTTCTTCTTGCTGATACATCACAACCATTTTATGAACTTTTATATTTACCTTTTAAAGAAAATATATCAAAGCCCCAGTTCAAACCTCATGTGAAAACACCACAAATTATAGAGCAAGGATTTGTTTTGTATTACTCAAATCAATGTCCTTTTACAGTTAAGTATGTTCCACTTATTGAAAATGTGGCAAAGCAAAAAGGAATTCCGTTCAAGAGTATACTCTTTGAAACAACGGAGCAAACACAAAATGCTCCTGCTCCGTTTACCACATATAGTCTGTTTTACAATGGCGAATTTCTACAAACGAAATACTGTCGGAGAAAAAGTTTGAAAAGATATTAACTGAAAAGGGTTTGTAAGGAATTATTTGATTAAGAGATTTAGGGGTGGTTTAATGCATTACCAAGAATACAAATCTATTCTTTCGCCTAAAAACGGAATGAATATATATAGAGGTTGCAGTCATGGGTGCATTTATTGTGATAGTAGAAGTAGCTGTTACAATATGAAACATGATTTTTGTGATATTGAGATTAAGAGAAATGCACCCCAAATGCTTGAAGAGACATTAAAACGCAAACGAAAAAAATGTATGGTTGGTACAGGTGCTATGAGTGACCCATATATTCACGTAGAAGAAGAACTTTTGTATACTCGCAAATGCCTTGAAATCATAGATAAGTACGGCTTTGGACTTTCTATATTAACTAAATCAAATAGAATTTTACGTGACTTAGATTTGCTTAAAAGTATAAATAAAAAATCAAAATGTGTTGTGCAGATGACTTTAACTACATCTGATGAAAATTTGTGTAGCGCCATAGAACCTAACGTTTCAACTACAAAAGAGCGTTTTGAAACTTTGAAAATAATGAGTGAAAATGGAATTCCTACGGTGGTTTGGTTATCACCATTTTTGCCATTCATAAATGACAGCGAAGAAAATTTCCAAAGACTATTAGATTACTGTATTGAAGCAAAGGTTTATGGGATTATGTGTTTTGGAATTGGTTTAACGTTGCGTGAGGGAAATAGAGAATATTTTTATGAAAAATTAGATGAGTGTTTCCCCTATATGAAGCAAAAGTATATTAAAACGTTTGGTAATTCTTATGAGTGTCACAGCGATAACCACAGTAAACTTATGAAAATTTTGTATTACGAATGTAAAAAACATAGTATTTTAGTGGGAGTAGATAATGTTTTTTCCTACTTGAATTCATACGAAGATAAAAATTCAAATGATCAGATTAGTTTATTTTGATAAACTGGGCGGACTAAATTAGCTCGTCCAGTTTTGTATATTAGTAAATAGCGACTTTATGAAAGGATACTCTGGACTATTTTGGGCATGTAAGGAAAGAAAACAGATCCATCACATGTTAAAAATGTGTAGATCTGAAATATATTAATTAAAACTCATTCGTTTATCGTTTTTAAATATCTTTCTTGAGGGGTTGCCATCAACCCTGTAAACTCTATTGTTTGTTAAATCATAAATTGACGACCAAACGGTGTAGTGAGTCAAAATATAGCTTTATGAAACTATTATTATGATAAGATTATTTTCGATATTATGCAAGTATTTTAAGAAAATTTCTTTTAAAAATGATATAACTGTCTTTGATGAATATGTAAGCTCAATTAATACAGAGACTTTGGTTTGTCCATTTTGTGGCGCTAAACATGCATTATATCCATTTCGGGTACATGCTTTTACTACTTTTAGCACTATTAATCTACTAAAATCATATTGATTGTAAAAATTTATTACAAAGTGTGATAAATAATGATAATATTATGTATAAGAGTTACGACGCAGTTGTTAGATAATGTGCAGTAACAAAAGTTGAGGTTAGAAGGAGTTGATTAAATATGTCTGATAAAAATAATATTAATAATGAGAATCCCAATAATAATGAAAAACAAGATAAACAGAATTATTATCTTGGTGCTGGAATTGGAATTGGATTAGCATTTGGGGCAGCATTTGGAGTACTATTTAATAATATAGCTATTGGAGCTGGATTGGGTATGCTTCTTGGGATAGTCATAGGTGTACTAATGGATAAAAATAAAAAGGATGTAAAAAGAGACTTAATTAAAGTTGTTTTAGTGAGTATTATAGGTGTAATTCTTGTATCATCGGTACCTAAGATTATTGCTTATTTATGGTAATTTAACTGTTATTATATAAATTTACTGATGCACATCATTCTTAAAAGGCGCCTAACAAAGTGATACGCCTTTTATGGTTTTGTCATCTATGATAACTAGGGCTTACAGGTACGCTGGACCTTGTTGTAGGTTATTTATAATATGCTAATATACCTTTTTGGCGGGATAGGCAAAACTACCCAATTTAACTTCTTTGACCTTTTAATTTTTTTGCACGAAATCATAAATTTCATATTAATTAGGCAAAATAAATTTCCGATATTTATTATAAAATCCTATTTAATTCCAATGAGTGAAATTAAACCATTTGCTAAAGTTTCTCCCCAACATAAATAATCATGACCACTTTTAAACTTTTCAAAGTCAACCGTATAGCCTTTTTTTAGTAGTACATTTCTTAATTTTACATTTGTATAAATTATCTGTTCTTTAAGTTCAATAACGCCTACATTCAAATAAAACTTTAAAGGTAATTTATCTATTGCTTCGTATTGGGTAGCTAGCCAACACTGGATTTCATAACCTTTTGGGCAATAACTATAGGAACCAGACTGAGAAAGCACGTTACCGAAAACTTCAGAATGTTTTAATCCTAAGTAAGCCGCAGCTAACCCACCTAAACTAAATTCACCGATTATGGACTCAGAACTTTTAGTAGAAATATTATAATTATCTCTGACCCATGGAATTATTTCTTTAACTATGATATTTCCGAAGGTAAATATGGCTTGCCTTTTTGGTGTACGGGAACCATTCATGTAAAAACGGGCCACTTCCCATTTTTATACATAATATATTTGAATTTACTCTGAATAATAGTGATATATGGTACATAATGGTATACTTTACTTATAAGTTGGTTCATAATGGTAATTTATTGTTCATTAAATGACTTTAAAATGAAGAGGGTTTTTATATGAAAAAAATAATATCTTTTCTTTGTCTAATTTTAGTAGTATTATTTTTATTGGTTTATAAACAAGTTGGTAAAACCGACAATGATGTAGTAAGTATTGGAAAATCAGATAAGTTTAGCCAAGGGGAAATGAATGATGCAACAAATTGTGTAAAGAAAAAATTCAAGGATTTTAGGGGATGTAGTCTTACAAAATTATGGTATGACGAAAAGAAATCAAATTATTTTATTGGAGATTACTTGAAATATGGAAAAGGTTCAGCGAATGGTGTCAAGTCTGAGAATGTAATTGTTTTGCTTTCTACTTTTAATGTGGATTTTTCAGGAGGTGATGGGAGTTTTAATCCAAATTCAACTTATTCTAATTGGAATTGGACATTAATAAGGGATAGTAAAACAGGTAATTGGCGAGTTGACGATTGGGGATATTAAGACTAATACAACTGAAATGTTAGCAGTTTATTCAAGTAAGTAAACTACAACTTATTTCTTTGATTTAAATAAAGCCTGTATTTTTAAAATATCTTAATTAGGAAAAATATAGTTTAGATATTTGGGATGTGCTCGTTTGTTTAAAATAAAAAATATTTTACATATTAGGAATGGGAAAAACAAAAGACGTGAAAATTAAATTTCATGTCTTTTTCCTTTAATTATTAACATTATAAACAATTGTTTTTATTTTCAGTTAGACTTTTATTGTACATTTTTTTTGCTCTAAAGGCCCGATTACCGTATATTATTGATAATATAAGAAGAATTATAAAAGGCAGAAATCGTAAAATTACAACTGGGGTTTCAAAAATAAAAGCTCTCCAAAAGTCATCTCCATTTTTCTCCCATAGTCCAGGTGTTAAGTATCTCAAATTATTGGTTTTTAAACTAAACATATAAACTAACATACACACACAACTACAAATACACTGATCAATAAATCTTTTGTACCTTGCAAATTTTGATTCTGTATCTGAAAAAATATCCGACAAACCTATATTTGATAACTTAGGAATAAAATATTGTCCTCCTGATAATGATAATTGTGTTCCTGAAACATGCTCCCAACCAGCATCTTCAAATAAAATTTTATACTCCTCAAATTGTCTTTTACTTTTGAATACACGATAATCAACTCTATAATGCAAATCTACAGAATCTTCTTTAACAAAGGTATAAACTCCAAAAAAACTATATTTTTTAAGCACAAATCCACATTTAGCCATTTCATCTAAGTATTCTTCCTCTTTATCCATGTCTACGAACGTCTTAAATTTTCTCATGATTTTTGCTCCCTTCTACTATTAAACTACATTTTGAGAGATATTTATTAAATGCCTCATTCTAGCAATCTCCAGGTTTAATACCTCTTTCCCCTCATCAGTAAGCACATACACTTTTCTTCGTTTATCTTCACTTTCTACTGATCTTTAGCACTTAAAATAGCACAATATTTAATGGAAATAACGCATGTATTAACAAAAAAATACATACGTTATAATTTTTTTAAGGAAATATATTCAATTTTATATAATATATTTGTATATAAAATTTAGGCTCTGTTAGACAATAATGTTGATATGAGTATATTCACCTAAAAATGTGCTACCTCAGACCGTCAAATCACCGAAAAAGCCAGCTCAGGCACCAAAAATATGCACAATGCAAGAACTAGGATTCCTATAAAAATAGCAGCTAGCTTTAAAAAGTGTGTCGTAACTTGTTTCATAAAAAGAACATCACTAATTGAATTTTATCAAAACGTTAATCATTTTCTGGTTTTGTATTTAGAAGATTTTTTAATAGTTTTTGAAGCACGTCCACAATAGCGGTGATGATACTTGTTACTAAAATAGCCATTAGACTTAATGATATAGGACCTGCTGGGTCATCTCCTGAGATTTTAGCAATTACCTTTAAGGTTACTATCCCTAACACGATGAAGAAGATGGTTGTTAAACCACATTTCTTTATGACCTTCAAAGATTTAAGTGATAACTCGGAGAAAGCATTGTTCCTTTCAATATAGGTTAATAGTTTAAAATCTTGATACAATGCAACAGAAAACGCAATACAGCATCCATAAGCATATCCTAATAATGGATATAGCGAGTAGTCCCTTGGATGTGCTTTTGGTTCTCTAATGGCTAGCCTAGGTAACCAAAAGAGACACAAAGCAAGCACCGCAATTCCAATCAGAAAAATAATTACCTTTAAGAAAGTGGTTGAACCATGTTTAACATTCATTTAAAGCACCTCACTAACTTTATTCTAAAATGATTTTAACACATAATTTATCGTTTTACAATATATTGATATCGTTTTACAATATATTGATATCGCTTTTTATTATATTATTATTATTGTTAGTATTATATCCTTTTAATTTTGACAAAAATAAAATAAGTTTTGCCTGTATAAATTGTAAGTTAGATTTTAGTTAGCCATAATATTCTTTAATTGTGACAATAAGGTAGTCCGATATTGGACTACCTTATATTCGGGTACAGCTGACATACGTGGTGCGTCGCGACAGGGCGTATATTATAGCAGGTGGGAATCCTGTCAAGTTAAGATTTAGCAAATCGCTTTGTATCGAGTCTTAGAGATGTTGCGGTAACGTAACATTTTAAGCGTAGACAGAAAGTTAGCGAGGTAGAATTGACTGGGTGTGCGACCTTTTTAGTTAGCGAAAACGTTGTGTAGTAGTGACGATAAGCTTTCTAGGCTGATAGAATAGTTACTTAAGAAATGGTTTCTGTTAGTTAACTGATATTTTCGAGTCCGGCATAGGAGCCAATAATCTTATGGATACTGAGGCTTACTAATACTCCTGCCAGCGTTGCAGTAATGTAATGTTGCGAAGCATAGGTGAAGACGGAGACACTGGCTGTAAAGTCACACTTCGGGTACTGTTGCATATGAATATAATTTCCTTGTTGTTAAATTTCGTAATCAATGATGCCTATCCCTAGTTCAGATGGGAGGTTGAATTAATTTTTCTACTTCAATGTATATACCTGGGTACAGATGGAGGATAACCTTATGGTGGTTATAGATTAGGTGTAAAACCTAACCAGGTAAGAACTGAGAAAAACGGAGTAAAGAGGAGTTCTAAGTGCAATATTTAAGGAGAATATATCGGTAAAGGTGATTGACCTAACGGATAAGGATTAATAAGTCGATTCTGCAATGTTTGAGGACTAGTTGCACCGAAAGGGTAAGCTAAGAAAGAATATTAATAGGTTAACAGAGGGGCCGTAGTACCGCTTGGATATCATATTAAGAAATGTGGTAAAGGAAAGGGCCTTAGACGTTTTAGTGTATAAAATTATTTTTGTAAATTCTAATTCGCCAAATTAGATGAAAGAGACTATTCGTACAGAAAGGAGGTGGAGACTCCTATGAGTACAAACAATATTTATTATGTAGATATGAAAAAAAGATTTGAAAATTTCCAGAATAATAGAATAGATATGCGTAAACTGCACGAATTAGTTTGCTCGGAAGAGAATGTTATGTTAGCAGTAAGACAATTAGGGAAAAGTAAAGGTCGTATGACAAAAGGCCCTGATGGCTCAAACTATGATACTTTAACGGAACGATGTTTTTGTGAACTAGCAGTAATAGTTAGAGAGAGACTATATAACAAGAAAATGGATTATGTAAAACGTGTGTATATTCCTAAGGGGAATGGAAAGAGAAGACCAATAGGTATTTGCAGTGTGTGGGACAAACTAGTTGAGAAATGTATACAATTAGTTCTAGAACCGTACTGCGAAACTAAATTTGTTCCTAGTTCATTTGGATTTAGGGAGCAAGTATCTACACATAATGCAATAGCTAAAGTTAAAAATCAATGCACAACTATGCCTTATGTATTATCAGTTGATATGGAAGACTATTTTGGAACATTAGATGCTGATGTAATGTATAGAGAGTTATGGAGTATCGGTATTAAAGATAAAGTGATTTTGAATTATATATATCGTTTCATTAAAAAAGGATACTTTGAAAAAGGGTGTAAGATATATGACCCTAAAGGAAGTGCACAAGGAAGTATATTAGGACCTTTACTATCTAATATTTATTTGCATAGATTTGACGTTTGGTTAAGAGACCAAGGTGATGATTGGCATGATAAGAGTACGAAAAAGTTTGTTAATAGTAATGGTAACTGTAGAAGAAATATGAGATATACTAATTTGAAAATTGGTATTCATGTAAGATATGCTGACGATAGTGCGCCACGAAAGCGTGGTAATCAACTCGCAAGAGTTGATTAATATAGCTGTGCTATACAGATGATGGAGGAAGGTCCTCCGAAATCGCCATGCAGGTGGAGATTTCAAACTACCTTAAGGTGCTGTAATCAAAAGTTATGGTGCTTAGCGTTAAGGAAAAGGCAGAGGTAAATCTGTCAAGTATGTACTAAAGAGATGAACGAGCATGTGAATCACTTACGAAAATGTCGAAAGCGTAGAGACTCCATCAAAACCAGGGGGTAGTCGTTAACTTGGGATAAGCCTAGAGGAAACCTGTTTACTGGCTAGGCGGTGGGCGGCATAAAGGTGGCATGACTTTAGTATGGGCATTTGTATGGAACGTGGGAACCTACGGCTTGATGTTAAGAGAGTATTTCAAGCAGAAGAACTGTGAGAAAAGAGTATCGATGCAAGCATAGGGGCAGATTGGGTCGTAGTAGTGAAGAAACTTCTGTAATGGAAGTGGAGCAAAGGACTTCAAGTTATTCAGTTTCAGAAATAAGTCAACTTTGAAAAGGAGGAGGAGCTTATGATGGAAACAAAGCCGTTTAATATTTCTAAAAGAGCTGTAGTTACAGCTTACGAAAAGGTGAAAGCAAACAAGGGAACATATGGAGTTGATGGACAGTCAATTGAAGATTTTGAAAAGAACTTGAAAAATAATCTATATAAAATCTGGAATAGGATGTCATCAGGAAGTTACTTTCCCCAACCTGTAAAAGCAGTTGCAATTCCAAAGAAAAGTGGAGGAACTAGATTACTAGGGATACCGACTGTTGAGGATAGAATTGCACAAATGCTAGTTAAACTATACTTTGAACCAGAAGTAGAGACTATGTTTTATGAGGATTCCTACGGATATAGACCTAATAAATCTGCAATACAGGCACTTGATGTTACAAGAAAAAGGTGTTGGAGGAAAGATTGGGTCCTTGAATTTGATATAAAGGGACTATTTGATAATATCAAACATGACATTTTAATTAAAATGGTAAAAAAACATACAAATGAAGAATGGATTATTCTATATATTCAAAGGTGGTTAACTGCACCATTTCAAATGGAAACGGGAAAACTAGTGCCAAGAATCTCTGGAACTCCGCAAGGGGGTGTCATAAGTCCAGTACTTGCGAATCTGTTTTTACATTATGTGTTTGATGATTTTATAACAAAAGAATTCAAAACAATTCCGTGGGCAAGATACGCAGATGATGGAATAGCACACTGTGTATCCCTAAAACAGGCTAAATATCTACAAAGACGGTTGCAAGAAAGGTTCGAAGAATACGGATTGCAACTGAACCTTGATAAAACAAAGATTGTATACTGTAAAGATGATGATAGAAAGGGAGATTATCCAAATATATCATTTGACTTCCTAGGGTATACATTTAAGCCTAGAGGCGCAAAAAGTAAATATGGAAAGTATTTTACAAGTTTCTTACCAGCGATAGCAGATAATGCAAAGAAAAGAATTAGGAAAGAAGTAAGAAGTTGGAGAGTACAGTTGAAGGTAGATAAAGACTTGTGGGATATATCAAGTATGTTTAATAAAAAGATACAGGGGTGGATTAACTATTATACACATTTCTATAAAACGGAAATGTATTCAGTATTAAGATATATCAATAATGCTTTAGTAAAATGGGTTCGAAGAAAGTATAAGAAACGAAAACATAAACGAAGAGCAGAATATTGGTTGGGAAGTATTGCGAAAAGAGATAGAAATTTGTTTGCACACTGGAAAATGGGAATATTACCAACGACTGAATGATGGGAGCCGTATGAGCTGAGAGGTTCACGTACGGTTCTGAGAGAAACTAAGGGTGAAGTTCCCTTGGTTTACTTACTTACTTATACTTTGTGAAAGTAAATATCACGCTGAAAAATTTAAATATAGCGTAAATAGGTACTTAACAAAGAACTTGAAATTGAAAATCAATCAAAATAAGACGAAAATATATGATTTGAATAATGATAAAATGAAATATCTAGTATATAACTTTAGTTTAAGGAAAGTGAATAATAAATATAATAAGACTAGAAATATGCATTGTGTCAATGACTTACCAGAAGATAAAGCAGATATAATTGTTAATGAATGTAGAAAAAAGTTGAGTAGGATTAAGAAAGAACCTAAATATGAAAACATAATGGCTTGGAATATCTATATAATAGGGTTACATAACTATTTTATAGGGATGAATGAATTTAACGAAAGCTTTGGAAAGCTAGGATGGCGGATTTACAAGAAATTTTATAACACAATGGAGGATAAAACTACATTTACAACTAATCAAGAATCTAAGGATAACTTTATGAATGGAAAATATAATAGTTGGGGTAAAACTGGATACTATTTGTATGGAAGTAGTAAAATTCCTATAGTGCAGATAGGTTGGGCTAATTGGGATAGTAATCTAACACATGCTATTAGAGGTAAAGTAACTAGGCCTAACCCATATGATTATGGAGAAAAGAAAAATCATAAACCTGGAGTTTCACTGGAAGATATAAAATATCTAGTAGAAAATGCGAAGTGGTCAAATGAGAGCAGTAAGTATTGTGAGTTTAGAATTAGCAAATATAGTAGTTGCAAAGGTAAAAGCTATTTGTCGGGCGATTTTGTGTCTGTTGAAGAATATCATTGTCACCATAAAACACCACGTGGTAAAAACGGCAAAGATACGTTTACCCGTACAGTTTGGGAGAGGGGAAAAAGCCGAGGTAAAAATATCGGAGCTTTACCTATTCTCATGGTAACCCAGCAGTGAATGGTATTGAGCTTCGAAAAGTTGGTCAATGATGTGGCAGAAACGTTCACGTACGTGGAAAGCAACATTTATTTGTGCGTTAAAGCGAGTGCAAATAAACGCATCCGTAGTCAGAGGCCCTACCTAGCTAAACATTGAGAATATACGGAAACTCGGGGAGATCCTACTTGGTCTTTTCAAATGAAAAGTATGCAGTACAAACTGAAGAAGTAAGGAACGCAAATGCTAGTAGGAAGTCGGATACTCTCATAGTACTAAAGATAACGGGTAATTCCGGAGGAAGGAAGGAGAGTAACATATGAAATCGCTTAAAAGAGAAACACTGCCCAGGTTTAGAACTGGAATAACAGTGAGAACAAAACTTGTAAGCATAGCACAAGTAGCTCGCAGAAATAAAGAAGCAAAATTCTGTTCATTGGCTTATTTAATGAACAAGAATACTTTAACAGAATCATTCAATAGACTGAATGGCTCGGCCTCTGCGGGTATAGATAAGGAAACTAAAGAAAGTTATAGGATTAACTCATTTGCTTGGGTTTAGATTTGCACCAAGACTTAGAGATATATCAGATTGCAAATTATATTATGTTGAAAAAAAGAAGAGTTTAAAAATATCCAATCAGTTATAAAAGGTAAGATAAATATTAATATTATAAAAGAGAATTTTGATGATATATTGAAACTTGCCCATTCAATAAAACAAGGTAAAGTATCAGCATCATTAATAATGAGTAAATTAGGCTCCTATTCAAGACAAAATGGTTTAGCGAAGGCATTAAGTGAAATTGGAAAGATAGAAAAAACAATTTTCATATTAGATTATCTTTCGGATGAGAATTTCAGAAGAAAAATCAATACGGGATTAAATAAAGGTGAAGCAATAAATGCTTTGGCTAGAGCTTTATTTTTTGGAAAACACGGAATGCTTTATGATAAAGATATTCAAGGACAAGTACAAAGAGCTACTGCTCTCAGCATGATTATAAATTCAATAACTCTTTGGAATACATTATATTTATCTAAAGTTATTGAGAAACTAAAAGAAACAGAAGAAGTTAATGAATTATATATGAAGCATATTTCTCCTTTAGGATGGGAACATATAAATTTTATTGGACAGTATAGTTTTGATGATAATTATGATTATGATTTAGTAAATAATATGAGACCATTAAAAGCAATCTAATAAAAAAACAGTTACCTATTTCAATTATTGAATTTATGGTAACTGTTTTTTCTTAATGGGACTTTTGCACAAATTGCGAGCACTACCCCATTATAGTATCATATGGATACTATAATGAAGAAGAAAATTTACAGTTAAGAATATTGCACATCAGGTAAAAGTAACTTACTATGATAGAACATTATTTACTTTAAAATTATTTTATTTTTAATGTATAGTAAAATATTTATTGTAACATTATCTATATAACCAATGGTCTCAATGACAAGAGAAAATAATTTCCAAGATGATCAGCTATATTATACTCTTTCATTCGGCAGTAAAATGGTAAATATGCTACCTTTTCCAAGTTCGCTCTGCACTTCTATGGTACCGCCGAACAGCTCTACAATTCGTTTTACAATGGCAAGACCCAGGCCATTTCCCGCTTTGGAGTGAGAAGTATCGCCCTGATAAAATTTATCGAAAATGTGAGCTTTAGTCTGTTCATCCATACCGGCTCCATTGTCCTGAATGGAAAACCGGATGCCACCGGTTGAATTTAAAAGACTTACACTGATAAGTCCTCCCTGATAAGAGAATTTGACTGCATTATCCAACAGATTAATCCAGATTTGCTGTGTTAAGTCGTCGTTTCCGTTAAAAATCACTTTATCCAGTTCTACATTTACAAAAATCTCTTTTACAGACCACTTCGGTTCTGTCATAATAATTGACCTTCTGATCTGCTCATCCAGTCTAAATAGGGATTTATCTGAAATGATTTCAACGTATTCATATTTAGACAGATTAAGAACATTGGTGGAAAGTTCCGCCAGACGTTCAGATTCAGCAATAATAATATCAAGGTATTCTTGTTTTTCTTCCTCACTGAGATTACTGTTTTTAAGCAACTTGGCAAAACCTCGGATGGATACAATGGGTGTTTTGAATTCGTGGGAAAAGTTATTGACAAAATCGCTGCGGAGCATTTCGAGGGATGACAGATCATGTATCATTTTATTGAAGCTCTGTGATAATTCTTCCAACTCGCCAACGCCTTTGATATCCAGGTGAGGGCTAAAATCACCCTCGGCGATCTTGTGTGTGGCGTCAATCACTTTGCGGATGGGACCCAGCGCTTTTTTACTAAAAAAAATGGTGATTGTTATTCCAAGAAAAATACAGAACCCGATTAGTGCAAATAAAAATCCGTAAAGCTTGTCTCCGCGTATGTTCGTACTGTCGGTGTTTGATAATGAAAGCAAACCTATATGGTGAAATACCATCATAATGAATATAGTCAACATGAGTGCTGATATCATGACTGCAAAAACAAACAATACTAGTGAGGTGGTAAGGTTCAACTTTTTTTTGATTACATTTTGGTGTTTCATACCTTTTTAACCGCTTTATATCCGATCCCGCGCACCGTTATAATTTCAAACTCCGTCCAATCCCTGAACCTGTCCCTTAAGCGGTTAATATGCACATTAAGTGTGTGGTCATCGGTTTCGGATTCCATTCCCCATATCTCATCCATGAGCTGTAAACGGGTAAATATCATGTTTGGGTATGAGAGCAGCTTGAATAAAAGGTAAAATTCCTTTTGCGGCAGTGTAAACACTTCATGCTCACGGGATACGGTAAGCGTATCATAATCAAGCACTGCTTCGCCGATAGTGAGCTTATGATCACTTGATATTTGTGACCTGCGGAGTAGCGCTTTGATGCGCAGCACCATTTCCCGCTCATCAACGGGTTTGATCATATAATCATCTGTGCCAGCAATAAAACCCTGTCGTTTGTCCTTCGGAGACTGTCTTGCTGTCACCATTAAAATCGGCAGGTTTTTCCACGATAGTCGAAGCTGTCTTGTCAGCTCGTATCCGCCCATGTTTGGCATCATTAAATCCAGAATAACAAGATCAACGTGCTGTTTATCCATAATTTCAAGTGCGGCTACACCATCATTCGCTTGCAATGTTTCAAATCCATTTTGTTTTAAAACTGCGCACATCAGTTTTCTTGTGTTTGTATCATCTTCAACAACTAATATTCTGACCATTATGAACACCTCCATTTATATAAGTATAGCATAAAATAATGACTCTAAAATATCAACTGAATATCAACAGAAATTGTGATTTTTGTTGATATTCAGTTGATATTTATCTAGTAAACTAATGCATATAACGCAAAAGGAAGTGAATTCTATGTTGGACTCAAACTAAATAATGTACAAAGAAACTATAGGAACGGAGAAAATGTTGCCATTTTGAAAGAATTGTCACGAGGATTTGTTTTCCAAATCCATATCATGAATTGGGCATCAAACCTCATTGTGGAATGTTGAGATTGCTTTATTATGATGTGATCTATAAAGAATGTAAAAAAAAGCAAGCTGTTGGAATAATAAAAATTAGCGGGCATGAACGGCATGACCCTTCAGGAAAGGAGAAAATAAATTTGGAATATATAGAAGTAAGTCATTTGACTAAGGATTATGGTCATGGAAGAGGAATATATGATGTTAGTTTTAAAGTCTCAAAGGGTGAGACCTTAGGTTTTCTTGGACCAAATGGTGCAGGAAAATCTACAACGATGAGACAGCTTATGGGATTTTCAAAACCGCAAAGTGGAACCGCAGAAATATTAGGAATGAACTGCAGTGAAAAGTATAGTGAAATATTGAAGCATGTAGGTTATCTTCCAGGTGAAGTTGCACTTCCTGATGGACAAACAGGATGGCAGTTCATAAAAATGATGCAGGGATTACGTAAAAACGGAAATAATGATGAAAGAATTAAGTATCTTATAGACAGATTTCATATGGATCCTTCACCAAATGTGAAACTTATGAGTATAGGGGAAAAAAGGAAACTGGCTGTTATTGCAGCCTTTATGGGTGATCCTGATGTATTACTTTTGGATGAACCCACAAGTGGTCTGGATCCAGTTATGCAAGAAGAGTTTATTAATTTTATTCATGATGAAAAGGAAAGAGGAAAAACAATCCTTCTCTCTAGTCATATATTTAGTGAGATTGAAGAATTATGCGACAGGATAGCCATTATAAAGGAAGGAAAGATATTAACAATTCTTAATGCAATAGATGTAAAACATGGATTAAGGAAAGAATTTAATGTCATTCTCAAAACAAAGGATGAATATAATCATTTTTTAAATGAAGGATTTGAAATAACTTATAAAAATGATAAATCTAATAAAGTTGTAATAGTTATGGAAGATGCAATGACAAATAAATTCCTAGAAACGATTGCAAAATACAATGTTACTGGGTTTTCAGAGGCTTCTATAAGTCTTGAAGATTTTTTTATGCATTTCTATAAGAATGATAAAACGTTTGGAGGTGTTAAAAGTGGAAGAAATCATAAAAGTTGAACACATTACCAAGGATTACGGTAATGGAAGAGGAATCTTCGATTTTAATTTTAGCGTTAAGAGAGGCCAGATATATGGGCTTGTAGGAACAAACGGTAGTGGAAAAACAACTACACTTCGTAGTATGATGGGATTCGTAAAGCCTGATAAGGGCAATGTTTCCATACTTGGCATGGATGCATGGAAAGACGCTTTTGAGATTAAGAAGTTTATAGGTTATGTTCCTGGTGAAATTGATTTTCCTGACGTTGGTACTGGGACTACATTTTTAAAACTCCAGGCAGAATTTCTTGGTATAAAAGATATGACATATACTAATGAACTTATAGATATGTTTAAACTTGATACAGATGCAGAACTTAGAAGAATGAGTAAGGGGATGAAGCAAAAAACTGCATTAGTTGCAGCATTTATGTCAAAACCAGATATTCTTTTGTTGGATGAACCATCTACTGGGCTTGATCCTCTTATGAGGGATATGCTCATTGAGCTTATACTTGAACATAAGCGTTTAGGTAAGACAGTATTCATGAGCAGTCATATTTTTAAGGAACTGGAAGCCACATGTGATGCTGTTGCATTCATACATAATGGCCATTTTATAAATTTTGTAGAAAGGTCAATGCGTGATCCAGACATGGCTAAGATCTACAAGGTTGGATTTGAGGATACAAATGAATATGAGAAATTTGCAAACAGCAAAAAATTTAAGATACATCGTAAGAATGATAACTATAAACATCTAATGCTGTTTGTAGATGATGGCAACATAAATGAACTGTTTGCCGAACTTGCAAAATACAACATACGATATATCAAATATATTCCATATACATTGGAATTCTATTATACACAAATTATTGAAAAGGAAATAAAGATACAGGAGGGAAATAAAAATGTTTAGTTTACCATTATTTAAGCAGTCAATAAAATCAAATTGGGGAATTTGGCTTGTTATGACAGTTATTATGGATTTAATTCTTTTACAGCTTACGTCCATGAAAGGAATTGCTAGTTCAGGATTGGTTGATACAATGTTTTACGGCATGCTTGGTATAGTACTTCCTACTATTTATGTAATGGTTACAGCGAATAAACTTCTTGCAGCACAGGTTGACAAGGGTTCAATGGCATATATACTTTCAACACCGACAAAACGTTCAACTGTAGCATCTACACAAATAATATTTATGCTTCTTTCGCTGTCGGTAATGTTTTTATCTACAACACTTGTTCATACCATTACTAGTGTAGTTATTCAAGACAGTATTGCATTAAAAACAGTTATTGAACTAAATCTTGGTGCATTTGTATGTGTAGCTGCATTGGGCGGAATCTGTTTTATGTTTTCAGGAATATTTAATCTTTCCAAAAATGCTACAAGTTCAGGCGGATTAATTTGTATAATATTTATGATGTTTAATATGCTGAAAATGTTCTCAGAGTCTGGTGTTAAAGGATTTGATAGCTTTAAATATTTTACAATAGTATCTTTATTTGATGTAGAGGGTATCACTTCGGGGGGGAATGCATGGATATGGAAGATATGTCTTCTTCTTTGTATAGCAGTAATTACTTATACAGTCGGTTCGATTTCATTTCAAAAAAAAGATTTACCCTTATAGAAACAATTAATATTAAAAAATGTATTTGTAATAAGAATTATATCCTAATGTTGAAATTTCTTGATAGTAATAAAAATAGTTAAAGACTTTGAAAAGATTCCAAAATTGCAATCTACGATAAAGAAAACATGAGTAAAATCCAAATGGCAATTGAGTTTATAAAATCCTTACCACAACCAGCGAATAAATGTTATGTTTTATGTGATAGTTGGTTCATATGGGGAGCCGGATGCCTAAGTGCGACAAGAAGTGGCTTCTTCTTGTAATAATATTAGTGCAGAGTAATCTGCTGTCTTAGTAGTAAAGACATTCCCATCTGAAACTGCGTCAGAAGTAACTCTGGGGTGGGTTGCATGAGGAAAAGCCTAATTGATTATCTAATATCCAAGATGGTCATGGGCAAGGGAAAGAATGGTAAGGTCTATGATTAAGCGTCGTTAACGGCAGCAATAGATAGGATATGATTAGATATTGCATTACAGATAGGAAAATGCAACTTTGGACGTGCATATGCAACTACCCAAATATCTGTCGGTGTATTGATTAGACCTAACCCATTCGCAACTAATGGAAGTCAAACTTGATAAGCCCTATGGAGTCCATGGAAATGGTAGGTCGACCGTAAGGAAGATACAACTCTTTAGAGGGTAAAGGAACGTTAGAAAAAGCAAAAGCTACTATGGTGTAAACCAACAGAAATAAGAAATAACTGTGTAGATAATGTCAAATGACATACCCGAAAGGGTGCCGACTTCTAACTGGTGTACAACACGGAATAAAGCGAAAAGTAAAAGAACTACAAAGATTGCTGAAACCTTTGATAGAGATAGATTAGCTAAGACATATAATAATGGAATTTCTAGTGCTTTACCAGTAGAAAACGTAAATGCCTTTGGTGCTGGTGGGATTTATTCAAGTGCAGAAGATTTATGTACTTTTGCAACAACTTTCACTAAAAATTCAAATGGAATCCCTAAAGGCAATGGAGAATAAGGAATATCTAAAAGGTATTTGGTCAGAAGATACTGATAATACATTGGGCTACGGATTAGGCTGGGATAGCGTAAATTTCTATCCATAATTCGTAAAAGAGATAAATGGGAAAATTTATATTAAGCAAACCGGCTATGCAACTTTTCCATTTCTAGGTCAAACAATATCAAGTTTGTATGTAGCACAAAAAGAGGATGTAAATAAATTAACAGCTTAGTCCTATACAGTTATATAAATTTGGTAAACTCATTAAAGAGGCAATAGAGGAGAGCAATGAAAATGCCGTATTTATTGGAAGTGGTGATCTTTCACATCATATTAAAGATGAAGGGCCTTATGATTATAATCCCTATGGAAAAGTGTTTGATGCCGAAATAATAAGTCTATTAACAAAAGGTGATGTAGCAGGGGTATTTAATATAAATCCAGAAATGGTTGAAAATGCTGGAGAATGTGGCTTAAGGTCTTATTATATAATGCTTGGAGCAATGGAAGGTAATGAAATAAAGGGAGAACTCCTTTCCTATGAAGGCACCTTCGGGGTGGGCTATGCAGTAATGAAATTTGACCTTAAAAACAGTGATAGAGATATATTATCAGAAATTACTAATGAAAAAAGAAAAAAATATGAGGAAAGAGTAAATAACGAAGATGTTTATGTTAGGCTTGCCAGAGAAAGTCTTACTCATTATCTAATAGAGGGTAATTTCATGGATCAACCAAGCTATGTAACAGAGGAAATGATAAATAATAAAAGAGGGGTATTTGTGTCTCTTAAAAAATTTGGACAGTTAAGGGGCTGCATAGGTACAATTTTTCCCGTAACAGAAAGTGTAGCAAGTGAAATAATGCGAAATGCCATTGAAGCAGGAGAAGAGGACCCAAGGTTTAGTCATGTATCGGAGGGAGAACTTGAGGATATTGTGTTTTCCGTAGATGTTTTAACGGAGCCTATAGCAGCTTTAAAAGAACAACTAGATCCAAAAAAATATGGAGTTATTGTGAGAAGCGGTAGAAAGAGTGGACTACTATTACCAGATCTTGCTGGTGTTAAGACCATAGGGGAGCAGATAAGTATAGTATTAAATAAAGCATCAATTTCCCCAAATGAAAAATATTCTATAGAAAAGTTTGAGGTTATAAGGCATAAATAGGAGTGGTAATTATGGAAAAAGAAGCTTTGTTTTATGAAAAACAAGGAGAGGTAGTTTATTGCAAACTTTGCCCTCATAATTGCCATATTCCAGCAGGCGGTCATGGCATATGTAATGTACGGGTAAATAATGCAAAAGAAAATCCAATATCATCATTAAATCCCATAATATCTTGCAAAAAGAATATAAACATTAGAGATATAAAAAATGAAAAGAAATATTTAAATAAATTTATAATACCTGTAATAATAGATTTAAAAGAAATAATTTATATCACATCCTATTTTAAAAGTTCAATGGCAAGAAATGATATCCTTTGAAAATTTTATATTATTTACCCGTTACACCAGAATAAACAGGTCTAGCACCAATAGTATTATACTATTTAAAACTTTATTGTAAAATATATAGGTATATACATATCATAAGCATTTATTGAAGTACATCATGTAAGAAAGCTTAAAGGTTTAAGTGGAATAAAGAAATGGGAAAAAGTAATGATGGTTAAAAACAGAAAAACTCTAGTTAGTAAGTTGTCATCAAATGATATATTTTAATACACTTTTTTATACCCAAAGCAATAAAATAAAAAACTACCTATTAAAAATAATATTAAATCATACTAGATAACATCTAGGTTTTTCACACCAATATACTTAACTTCCCCTATTTATACAATTCTTTAACTGCTTTTCTTGTTTCAATTAAAATTTCTTCTACTTCTTTTATATTATTTCTAACCATTCCTATAAATAACATGTCTATTAGTGCTAGCTGTGATATTCTCGAGCTAATTGCACCTTCCCTTAAAGATTTTTCTACTGCTGGCACACGTAATACTACATCTGAGATGTCAGCTATCTTATTATTTACACTAGCCTTTGTTATTGCTATTACTGGAACATTCCTTTTTTTTGCATTTTCTACACATTTAATAACTTCCCTTGTTTCCCCTGAGTAGGATATTGCTATTGCTACATCACCTGGCTCCATTAATATAGATGAGGTTATTTGCAAATGTGTATCTGTATGTGATATACATCTCTTATTTATCCTGCTTAACTTATAATAAAGATCTTGACCTACTAAAGCTGATACTCCTACACTAAATATATATATATTTTTAGCATTTATAAGTAATTCTATTGCATTATCTAGTTCTTCTTCCTTTAACAATCTAACTGTCTGTTCCATGATAGAATCTACTGAATTTTTTATTACATGAATTATATTTTTTGTTCCTAAATCTTTATCTAAGTATTGAAACTCTATATCCTGATCCATTTTATCTAAATTTATAGATAACTTAAGCTTCATTTCATTTAAGCTATTAAAACCTATTTTTTTAGCAAACCTAACAACTGTTGGAGCTGATGTTTTAGTAGTATAGGCTATATCCTTAGCTGACATTGATATGATACTTTCCTTAGTTTCTAATAAATAATCTGCTATTAATTTTTCACTATCTGTAAAACTATCGTAATTTTGCCTTATATATTGTAATACGTTCATAATATCACGCCCTATTTACATTTGATGGTAGCTCTAATTATTTACTATATTAAAGTAAAATTTTCTACCACCCTTTATATATTTTAATAGATAAATATGCTTTTGTAAAACAGAAGCTACAACATTTGTCCTATAATCACTCTTTTGACTTGTTTTTAATATTTGTAATTCTCCCATATACCTCATGTAATTTTCGTTATCTATAATAATATCTCCATAATTTTTATCCACTGTATTTAATGCCTTTATTTTGTTTTCATTAAGAACTAATCTACTTTCACTAGCTCTTATAGCATCTCTAGCCTCATCTTCTCTTTGGGTGTAAGTTTCAGTAAGTAATTTTAGGGTTACATTATCATATTCTTTTAATTCTATAAAAAGCTCTACTGCATCTGGATTTAATCCAGATAAATCTTCTAGTTCTTTTTTGCTTGGTAGTGAATCACCTATAAATACAGATTTATTTCCTAATGCAAACAAATGATTCGCAGCCTCTCTTACCTCTACACCTCTATGATCTTCTAAACTTGGTAAGCCATCATATAATGGGCCTCTTTTTCTATTATTTGATTGTACAAAAGCAGAAGCTTCTATTCCTCTTTTACTTAAAATAGTATTTTTCTCTTTCATACATTCTTCTGAAATACCTGTACCCACTCTTGGATAAAAATTATGTAATGCATCAACATTTTTATAGTTAGGGGAATATCTATCTAGGTTTTCAAAAAAATCTTTAGTTATTGTTGATGCATTTAGTTGAATTTTAATTCCATAAGTGTTTTTGCTCATTTTAGATATTTCTTCTTCTGTATATCCAAAATCTATTCTTATAGTCTTAACCCCCATATCACATAGTCCCTTCAAATCCATATCATTTAAGTCTAAAAACTTAAATGTGTTAGGAGAAATATCACTTATTATATCCATATTATAGTTTTTAGCCAACTTGAAAAATTCTTGTGCCTCAGTCTTTAAAATGCTATAATTTGCCTCTGGTATATGAAATGAGGTAAATATTCTAGTAAATCCAAGTTTATGAGCATCATTTAATAATTTTATATTTTCTTCCTTTGTATTGTCTAGTCCAAAATAAATAGAAAAAGCATAACTCATAAAAATCCCTCCTTCAAATCATAAATTGCTATTCTACTGGATCTTCAAAACCTAACATGTTAGTAAAGAAATATCCACCTATATAGGATACCAATACACCTAATAAGAATACTGGCATTTTTCCATTTGCAATTAATAATGCGAGTGGTAATCCTGATACACCTAATGCAACTGCTCCTACCTTAAATATTGCCATAACCGCTCCACCTAGTGCTGCTCCAAAACAAGCCCCAACAAATGGCTTTCCAAGTGGTAATGTTACTCCATATATTAATGGCTCTCCTATTCCTAAAAATCCTGGTATTAATCCATTTTTAGCTACTTTCCTTAATCTTTCATTTTTTGTTTTTCGGAGTACTGCTATAGTAGCTCCTACTTGTGCCATTCCAGCTGTTGCTAATATAGGAAGTAATACTGTAAATCCAACATTAGCTATTAAATCTGCATGTATTGGAGTTAATGCTTGGTGCATTCCTGTCATAACGAGTGGTAAGAATAACCCTCCTGATATTGCTCCTGATATAACTGATATTATCATATTATCTGATGCTATGGTTTGAGCTACGACTAAGCCTATACTATCTGAAATAAATCCCCCTATTGGTTGGAGTATAAATAATGCTACTAAAACTGAAATTGTAAGTGTAACGAGTGGTGTAACGAATAAATCCAATACATCGGGTACAAACTTCCTACAAACCTTTTCAATGTAACATGCTAAACTTACTACTAATATTACTGAAATAATTCCCCCACGTCCTGGAGTTAATGCTGTTCCAAAAAGAGTTATCGTTGCAAGTGCTGGCGATGAAAGGATACCACCTAATACTCCACCCATCATTGGCATTTGTGAACCGAATTCTTTAGCTGCATTTACACCAACTAAAATTGATAATATAGAGAATACTCCATTGCCTATAAGAGCTATTATTTGAGCTGCAGTTGTGGTTTTATATACATCTCCAAAATATACTCCTGCTATATTATTAACCGCAAGTACAAGCCCAGAAGCTACGAATAGTGGTATTAAGGGAATAAATATATTCCCTAGTTTTTTTAGTATGTTTTTAAACTTAGTATCATTCTTTTCTTTTAATTTACTTTTAGTTTCTGCTACTGCATCTTCCCCTAAAACTACATTTCCCCCAAGTATTTTTGTGACTTCTTCAGTTATCTTATTTACCTTGCCTGGTCCATAAATAACTTGTAATTGTCCCTCGGACTCAACCACTCCAAGGGCTCCTTCGGATTTTTTTATTTCATCTATTTTAGCTTTTGAAAAATCTTTAAGTTCTAATCTGCATCGAGTCATACAGTTTGTAACAGATTTTATATTATTTTTCCCTCCAACTAGCTCCACTAAATTTTTAGCTATATCTTTATTTACCATAATATTTCCTCCCTATTTTAGATATTATTTAGTGCTTTTGCTATATATCCTTTATTTTCGTCTAATATGATTTTTGCTTCCTCTTTACTAAGATTTGATAATATCATGAATATTGATAGCTTAACATCAAAATCTGTTTTATTTAATATTTCTGATGCTTCTTCAATAGCTATTCCTGTTGCTTCGCAAATTATTAACTTAGCTCTCTCAATTAGTTTTTCATTTGTTGATTTTACATCTACCATAAGGTTGCCATATACTTTACCTAGCTTTATCATAACTCCTGTTGATAACATATTTAATACTAGTTTTTGAGCTGTTCCTGATTTTAATCTTGTTGATCCTGTCACAACTTCTGCTCCAACTACTGGTTCTATTGATATTTTCGATGCCTTCGAAACTTGTGAATTAGCATTACAAGTAACTGAAATGGATAATGCTCCTATTTCATTTGCATACTCTAGTCCTCCTATAACATATGGAGTTCTACCTGATGCTGCAAGTCCTACTATTGTATCATTCTCTGTTATATTTTTATTTTTCAAATCTTTTACTGCGAGTTCCTTAGAATCCTCAGCTCCTTCCATTGCACTAAACATAGCTTGTTTACCACCTGCTATAATCCCTTGTACTAGTTCTTCAGAAATTCCATATGTAGGTGGACATTCCGATGCATCTAAAATTCCAAGTCTTCCAGAAGTTCCTGCACCTATATAAATTAATCTCCCTCCTTTATACATTCTTTCAACTATACAATCTATGGCTTCTACTATTTTAGGAAGTTCCTTTTCCACGGCTTCTGCTACCTTTTTATCTTCGTTATTTATTTTTTTTACCATTTCTAAGGTTGAAATCTTATCTATGTCCATGGTATTTTCATTTCTACTTTCTGTTGTTAGTTTTTTTAAGTTTAATATATCCATATTTCCTCCTTTATTACTGATCATTTTTCTTTTGTGTACGGTTTCATCTTATGAGCTTATATTAGCATAATTGAAATTGCATTTCAAGTATTTTTTAAAAAAAAGTTATTTCGTTTCATACTTTTCATTAACCAAGTCCTAAAACATATTCATGTTATTATTTTCTACATATTTAACATAAATATTCTGTATAAGTAATTTTAATCAACATCCTATTTTTTTAGAAGCTCAAATTATAATATTAAATTCAAAATAATTAGAGTACCTAATTTGATATTCTTATTTTGTTGATTGCCATAGGAATGCATATAGTTCCTATGATAACGTAACCATTGATAAACCTAATTATTTTCAAAAAATCTAATGCATAATATTTGAAAATTATGTTACAATTAGTATGAAAATGTATAAATTATTCATATGATAGAATAGATTGGAAATATGAGTTTAATTTTATGTAATGAATGGAACATAGAATTAAAGCTCAATATTGTCTAACATAGCCTAATTTATAAAAGAAACTAATTGAAAGTGATGGAGGATATAGCATATGAGAATAGCTGACGCAATAATAAAGACACTTACACTTAATGAAGTGAAGTGCGTATTTGGAATACCATCTGCAACATTTGCTGGTATACTGGATGCTTTAAATGACAGTGATATAGAATTTATAATAACAAAGAATGAAGCAGGAGCTGCTTACTGCGCTACAAAATATTCTGATTTATCAAATAAATTAGGGGTATGTATGTTGGCAGGTGGTGTAGGTGTAAACAATGCCATCAATGGAATTGCAGACGCACAAAGAAATAAACTTCCTATGCTTGTTATAAATGGGGATATAAAAAGGTCTTTCATGGGCAAAGGTGCTTTGCAAGAATTTGATAATATAAAATTGCTTAGTAGCTTAACAAAATACTCGAAAAATATTCTAAATGAGGATGAAGTTATTGAAGAGATTGAAAAAGCAATTACAATAGCCATGACACCACCATATGGCCCCGTTGCATTATCAATTCCTTTTGATATTCAAAATAATGAATTTAAAGGAATTCTTCCTACTAATAAAATAGTTATTGAACCAATGCAGTTTGATGAAAAAAGTTTAAAAGAAGCTATTAATGAAATTAATAATACTCAAAAGGGATTAATCTTAGTTGGTAGAGGTTCAAGAGGTATTAGTAAAGAAATAAAAGCATTAAGCGAAAAACTTAAATGGCCTGTAATGTCTACACCCAATGGTAAAGGAGTTGTGCACACAAACTTCCCTTATTATATTGGAAATTATGGATTTTGCTCAGCAGATGGAGCTGTGGAGTATGTAGAGAAAGAACAATTTGGCTGTCTATTAATCCTTGGTTCATCTTTAGGACAAGCCGCAACAAGGGATTACAAGGATATTCTCGTTAAAGATAGAAAAGTTATAAGAATAGACTGGGATGTAACGGAGTTTAATAAAGTATATAAAGAAGATATTTCTGTTTGTTACGACCTAAAACAAGCGGTAACTTTAATTAGTAACAATGTATCAGTAAAGGAAAATCCATTCATTAAACCTTTGATGAATAAGCCTTATGTAAAGAACCATACAGGTATGTCTTTAAGACTATTTGCTGAAAAAATATCAGACTTACTACCTGCGGATACTTGTTTCGTAAGTGATATGGGGGACTTTTTTAATTATTTATTTAAGTATATGCCAATAAAAGAGACAATGGATTTTCAAACAAGTATAAATTACGCATGTATGGGAACCGGTGTAGGGGGAGTTGTAGGTTCGTACTTAGCGAGTCCTGATAGAACATATGCTGTAATGGTAGGTGATGGTGGGTTTTACATGAATGGAATGGAAATACTAACAGCTAAAGAATATAATATACCTATTATCTACTTTGTTGTAAATAATTCAATGTTAGGGCTTGTTAATAATGGATTAAATGTACTATATGGTAGAAGTTGCAAAGGCAAAGTTAAATTTGCTAAAAAAAGTATAGCTTCTATTGCAGAAGCCATGGGAGTAGAAGCTATACAGATAACCTCAAATGAGGAAGTTGATAACATAAAGGACTTGCTACACAATAGAACACAACCATTACTTATTGAACTAGTTACTGATGGCTCAGAAATTGTTATAGATACTGATAGATTACAGAAAGTTAAATAAAAATTTTGTGTCGTAAGGAACATATTATAACGAAAGAAGGTAAATGCTAAAATGAAATTTTTTATAAACTTAAGCGTAAGAAAAAAACTTATATCAGTATTTTCAGTGATTTGTATTTTAATTATTTTAATAGGAGCAAATGGGATAGTAGGCGCATCAAAGATAAATAATGGTTCTGAGTCTATATATAGTGCTAATCTAATGTCTATTAAGAATTTGGGAGAAATAAAAAATAGTTTAGAGTATGGTAGCGCTGAAATGCTTAGAATTATTTTAGAAAAAGATAAGTCGAAATTAGATGACCACATAAAAATTAATAATGATTTAACAAATGGAATTAGAAAAACAATGCAGGAATATAATAGTCTACCAGAGGAATTAGATGATGACGTAGCAAAAGAAATGACAAAAACTTCTGATGATTTTAAAAATGAATTAGCAAAATATAATGAATTAAATACTAAGATGATTGAAGGTGCAAAAGCCGGCAAATATGATGAAGCACTTAAAATCTACAACACAGAGGATGAGGGAATAAGAATTTCTGTTTTTGAAAAATTAGATGAATTAATTGCTATGAACATAAAATCAGCACAGCAGGCTAATTTAAATAACATATCTCAATTTAAGGAAGTTAGGAATACGACCATAACTTATACAACTATAGCATTTTTGTTTATAATTGTTATGGCTTACATATTAACTAAGAATATGATTGGTCCGTTAAATAAAATAAAAGACTTAGCAAACAGAATATCATCTTATGATTTTTCTGATCTTATTGGTATTACAAGAAAGGATGAATTTGGACAAACTGGGGTAGCCTTAAATACTGCACAGAAAAATATAAGTAATTTGGTAAAAGTAATTATGGAAAATTCACAGGATTTAAGTGCATCTTCAGAGGAACTCTCAGCAACTGTTGAAGAACTATCTTCTAAAGTTGTAATTATTGATAAAGCAGTAGGGACTATCGCTTTGGATATTCAAGAGTCCAGTGCAGCCTCTGAGGAAATAAGTGCATCTGTTGAAGAGGTAGATTCAAGTATTAATATATTATCTTCAAAAGCTATGGACGGGAGTAATAATGCAAATCAGTCTAAAGAAAGGGCTACAGGAGTTAAGAATAATAGTCAAAAAGCTTTAGAGCAAACTAAAAAAATATATGTTGATAAACAAAATAAGATGTTAAAAGCAATTGAAGATGGAAAAGTAGTAGATAGTATAAAAGTTATGGCAGATACCATAGGAAGTATAGCCGAGCAAACCAATTTGCTTGCATTGAATGCTGCAATAGAAGCAGCCAGAGCGGGAGAACAAGGCAAGGGGTTTGCTGTAGTAGCAGACGAAGTAAGAAAGCTTGCTGAACAATCAGCCCAGGCAGTAACAGGTATTCAAGATACTATTGTCAAAGTTCAGCAGGCATTTAAAAGCAGTATTGATACAGGGAGTGACATACTAAAGTTTGTTAATACAGATGTACAAGCAGAATTTGATGCTTATGGGGAAACAGGTAATCAGTATTATAATGATTCAGATTTTGTAAGTAAGGTGTCGGATGAAATTGCGGCTATGTCTGAGGAAATCACAGCTACGATTGGTCAAGTAAGTGAAGCTGTTCAAAGTATGGCACAGACATCACAAAACTCAAGTGAAGAAGCAGAAACAATAAAAGTGAGTATGATTGAAACTACAAACGCAATAGAACAAGTGGCATTAACGGCGCAAAGCCAAGCAGAACTTGCTCAGAAGCTTAATGAAATAGTTCTTAAGTTTAAGATATAGCTTTTAGACACCTGACAATTGATAATATTTCAGAAGTTTTACTGGAGATTTCGAGGAATATCATAACAGTGATTGGGAGAATGCAGACATTGATATTTACATTGCATTAAAATAAAATCCAATTTAGTGGGTGTGAAAGGAGTGTGATAATATGGAGATTATAACATTAACAAAGGATAATCTGGAAAAGGAACATATTTGCTGTGCTATTTCAAACAACAAGGATTGTCAAGTATCTTCTAAGAAGCAGTGGATTTCAGAGCGTTTTGATGACGGTCTTGTTTTTAAAAAATGCGATGTGCGGGGGAAATGCTTTGTTGAGTATATTCCATCTGAAAAAGCGTGGTCACCTATTGATGCTGATGGTTACATGTTTATCAACTGCTTTTGGGTATCAGGACAACTCAAAGGTCTGGGTAATTCTAATCTGCTTTTGGAGGAATGCATCAAAGATAGCAAAGAAAAAGGGAAATTAGGACTTGTTGTTCTTTCCTCAAAAAAGAAAATGCCTTTCCTTTCCGATCCTAAGTATTTGAGATACAAAGGATTTCTTCTTGCTGATACATCACAACCATTTTATGAACTTTTATATTTACCTTTTAAAGAAAATATATCAAAGCCCCAGTTCAAACCTCATGTGAAAACACCACAAATTATAGAGCAAGGATTTGTTTTGTATTACTCAAATCAATGTCCTTTTACAGTTAAGTATGTTCCACTTATTGAAAATGTGGCAAAGCAAAAAGGAATTCCGTTCAAGAGTATCCTCTTAGAAACAACGGAGCAAGCACAAAATGCTCCTGCTCCGTTTAACACATATAGTCTGTTTTACAATGGCGAATTTCTGACAAACGAAATACTGTCAGAGAAAAAGTTTGAAAAGATATTAACTGAAAAGGGTTTGTAAGGAATTATTTGATTAAGAGATTTAGGAGTGGTTTAATGCACTACCAAGAATACAAATCTATTCTTTCGCCTAAAAACGGAATGAATATATATAGAGGTTGCAGTCATGGGTGCATTTATTGTGATAGTAGAAGTAGCTGTTACAATATGAAACATGATTTTTGTGATATTGAGATTAAGAGAAATGCACCCCAAATGCTTGAAGAGACATTAAAACGCAAACGAAAAAAATGTATGGTTGGTACAGGTGCTATGAGTGACCCATATATTCACGTAGAAGAAGAACTTTTGTATACTCGCAAATGCCTTGAAATCATAGATAAGTACGGCTTTGGACTTTCTATATTAACTAAATCAAATAGAATTTTACGTGACTTAGATTTGCTTAAAAGTATAAATAAAAAATCAAAATGTGTTGTGCAGATGACTTTAACTACATCTGATGAAAATTTGTGTAGCGCCATAGAACCTAACGTTTCAACTACAAAAGAGCGTTTTGAAACTTTGAAAATAATGAGTGAAAATGGAATTCCTACGGTGGTTTGGTTATCACCATTTTTGCCATTCATAAATGACAGCGAAGAAAATTTCCAAAGACTATTAGATTACTGTATTGAAGCAAAGGTTTATGGGATTATGTGTTTTGGAATTGGTTTAACGTTGCGTGAGGGAAATAGAGAATATTTTTATGAAAAATTAGATGAGTGTTTCCCCTATATGAAGCAAAAGTATATTAAAACGTTTGGTAATTCTTATGAGTGTCACAGCGATAACCACAGTAAACTTATGAAAATTTTGTATTACGAATGTAAAAAACATAGTATTTTAGTGGGAGTAGATAATGTTTTTTCCTACTTGAATTCATACGAAGATAAAAATTCAAATGATCAGATTAGTTTATTTTGATAAACTGGGGTAGTAACCGCAAAGCGTAAATTTACCACGTTAAGACATTTATTTCCAAGACCCTGATATAATAAAACAGTTATTAAATATAAAGTGTACCCTTTGTCAAGGACAATTTAAAAAAGACTATACAACATTAAGGAGATGATTTCTGTATTGAACAGGAGTCATCCTTTTTAAATTCCACTGATATCGGTAGTTATTATAGTAGAGCATATATTGCTTAATTTCGTGTTTTAATTCTTCTAAAGTTTCACATGACTTTATGTATGCTTCATCTTTAAAATGTCCAAAGAATGATTCCTGTGGGGCATTATCCCAACAGTTTCCACGTCTTGACATAGACTGTCCTAGACCACACTCCTTTACTAACTTTTGAAAGATTGGACTTGTATAATGTACTCCCTGGTCTGAATGAATAAATGCATCGTCAGTTAATTTAATTCTTCTACTCTTTTTCAACTTAAGTATAGTATCTGTAACTATAGCTAACTTCAAACTATCAGATACATTATATGCTAATATTTCATTAGTAGAGCTATCCTTAATTGTTGATAAATATGCCTTCTTGCTATTTCCGTAGAATAAGTAAGTTATGTCTGTAAGAAGCACCTTACCAGGTATATATTGCTTGAATTCTCTATTTAACAAATTAGGAGAACGGTTTATCATATTTCTTTCATTATAATCCATAAAAATGCCCCATAGAGTGACTTTTTTAAATTGTCTACTCTATATGGTACATTTTAATATATGGGGTATTGAAACAATTCTTGAAAAAAACAGCCATAAGACAGTATTCTCCATTTTTGATGAACTATAAATCAAAAACGGAACTACTATTTTGTGGCTGTTATGATGTAAAGTATGAAGAATGGGACGCAACTAATGCGTAAGACTTACGTATTTTATTAAATTCTATAAACTATAATTTATTAAAACTAAACTTTAGTTAATTGGTACACAAATTTCACAAAAATGATTTTTAACCATTTCAGTTTTATACCTTTCAAGAATAGGTCTTGCCTCATCCAGTTGATACCCTTTCTTTAATAATTCCGGAAAAATTGCAAGCCACGCTTTTTGAACTTCTTCAGCTGTATGTCTTATTTTAAAAACTGCATATTTTCCGCCAAGAATGTTACCATCACTAATATAATCATCACTAATGCAATAATCATTTGAAATAACGAGACCTGTGTCATAACGACAATTTTCAGGTTCTACTATTTTAGGGTTATCATGGGCAATTCCTAGTATGATAGATTGCTCATTAAGCAGTCCATTAGACTTAGCCCATTTCTTTAAATTTTCCATTACTTTAATATTATTCTGCCCATAAGATCCAACCTGCCTTATATAAGCAATTCTATAAAATGAAGTTTTTTCAATTTCTATATTCATAATTCTTCCTTTCTTTATAAAGTACATCGATGTCTATAAACATCATATAATGCTTTAAAATAGAAAACAAGACATTTTTTAAAATTACTAAATTACCACTTACATGTGTTTATTAATACTTTATATGACGCATTAATTTATCAATTTGACGTAACTTTTAGGAATATTATACCCATTATCGGAGTAATGTTAAAATTACTTTCAAAGGTCTCATGTTATCTACTAAATCATAATCAGAATTATCATCAAAATTTTATTGACCAATAAAATTGATATGTTCCCATCCAAGTGGAGAAACATGTTTCAGAAAGTCTTCATTAACGTCTTCTTTTTCTTTAAGTTTCTCAACTACTTTAGGTAAATAAATAATTCTTTTGCCCATAACAAAACCTCCTTAAGTTAGTCTACACTACTTTTTAGTTTCGTATCTACTTAAGTGGGTATAGTTCATATAGTAATTGTAGCTTTTTTAATGTTACATAATAAAATACCAGTTACTAAATATAGGGACAATTTTTTACTAGTATTAACAGATACTAAATATGAAGTTACATATGGAAAATATGATTTAAGTACAAAGAAATTTAATGAATTATATAAATATAAAAAGACTTCATATCCAACAGGATTATTTTCGTCAAGTGATAATTCATTGTATTACACTAAAAAAGACGACAAAGGATATACGCAATTATACAAATTAGATTTAAGAACAATGGAAGAAAAACAAATAACCAATAAATTACATAATAATATAGTTAATGTAGATTTTATAGATATTAATACAAAAGAATCTACTATATACATGAGAGTTATACAAAACGGTCATAGTAATGTGCAAATTGCTACATATAATATTAAAACTAATATTGTTCAAACATGGAATAAAGATGAGAATGATATCTCAGTTCAAAGATTTGACTATTCTCCAAGCAACAATACCTTGTTAGTAGCATTATATTCGTTAAAACAACAATTCCAGAATATGAGAAAGTCTAATGAAACACAAAATTTTATTAAATATACTACTGCTTATAATTTAGTTCAATTAGATTTTAAAGGTAAAAAAGTTAAGGAAATTGATTTAATAAATAAACCAGTAGAGGACATAGCTTTTTCAGCAAAATATAACTTGGCATTGGCTATTACAAGTGAAATGGTTAACATTAAAGAACACAAATACCTAACTACAATACGTGTAAAAGACATTAAAAAGAATACGTTTTATAACATATCTTTTACGGACCTAGGTTACTATTCTGTACAACAAGTAAAATTTTCTTTAAATGATTATGGCTTTTATTTTATAGGATCTAAATCAAATGATGGGACTCTTCTCGATGAACAAGGAGGCGTTTATAAACCTAAAAAGCTTTATTATTATAACTTAAAATCAAAAGAAATTTCTACCATATTTGAGCTTAAAAATAACACCATAAATAATTTTCTTATAATTAATAGTTAAGAGTGGTTTATAAGAGTATTAAAAAATAAATAGGAAATGAAAAAACTGTTAATAGGGGTAGTGCTCGCAAAACGCGGAAAACATACGTTAAGACAATTTACCAAAATATAATTTATCAAAACATTCTGACTTAGAACTAATACTAAAAAGTTCTAACTCATAAAACTTCAAAAAATCAGTGTAATGTGTTGATACATCTAGGGTTTTATATCTAAATGATAAAGTTCTTATTTTTTTCCTTATTATGGTTTTTATAATCTCTCCACCGAAAAGTTACATATCCATTTTCTAAATTCATAATTCACCTGAGAACTTCAAGTTTGCCTTGGTCCATTTCACATACTGTGTCACAAAGTGTATCAATATCCTCTGTGCTATGACTAGCTAAAATTATAGTTTTTCCTTCATCACGCAACTTTAGCAAAAGATCACGCATATCTTGAATGCCATGTTTATCAATACCATTCATAGGTTCATCAAGTAATAAAATAGATGGTTCTTCCATTATAGCCTGTGATACGCCAAGCCTTTGCCTCATTCCTAATGAATATTTACCTACCCATTTTTGGGTCTCAGGATCTAAACCAACTCGCTTCATAGTAGCTTTAATTTTCTCTTTTGAAATACTCTTATTAATAGATGCCAAAAATTTTAAATTTTTATAACCGCTGTAGTTTGGTAAAAAACCTGGAGTCTCTATAATGATACCAACATTCTTTGGAATATCAGTACTTGTGCTATGCTTACAAGTTTTGTTCTCACTGTTATTCCAGTTCTAAGTCCGGTCAGTGTTTCTCTTTTAAGCAGTTCCATATGTTACTCTCCTTCCTCCGGAATTACCCGTTATCTTCAGTACTATGAAAGTATCCGACTTCCTACTGGCATTTGCGTTCCTTACTTCTTCAGTTTGTACTGCATACTTTTCATTTGAAAAGACCAAGTAGGATCTCCCCGAGTTTCCGTATATTCTTAATGTTTAGCTAGGTAGGGTCTCTGACTACGGATATGTTTATTTGCACTCGCTTTAACGCACAAATAAATATTGCTTTCCACGTACATGAACGTTTCTGCCACATCGTCTACCGATTTTCGAAGCTCAATACCATTCACTGCTGGGTTACCACCCATTCAATTCTACCTCGCTAACTTTCTGTCTACGCTTAAAATGTTACGTTACCGCAACATCTCTAAGACTCGATACAAAGCGATTTGCTAAATCTTACCTTGACAGGATTCCCACCTGCTAGAATATACGCCCTGTCGGGACGCACCACGTATGTCGGCTGTACCCGTTACTACCCCTTTAGGAACCTTAAATGAAAATTAGATGATAAATTTCATTTAAGGTTCCGGTTTTTCGTTCCGTTACTACACAGACCCCTTGCATAGTTTGGATTCACTGATTACTTGAAAGGAACAAAAGATATTTTGTTATTTACAAGAGATGCTACTCCCTTATTATATAATTGGACAAATTTACCTTTATAGCTAGTTTGAGTTCCAGAATTTGTATCTTTCATAACACCTTTTAGTGGATCGATTTGATATATTTTACCATTAGTTGATACAAATAAATTTTCTTTAGCACAAGGTGTTTGTAAATCAATAGTTTTCCATGTACTGGTATCTTGTGATGTTTTACCATAATAAATTTTACTTGTTAAATTATCTTTCATTTCTGCAAGGTATATATTATCATCATCATCAGTGCCAACCAATGTAAGCTTATCAACACCACTAACACTTATAGCATCGCTTTGACCAGCAACATACATTTTATTATAAACTGAGCCTTCGTAGACTAATTTATCTTCATGACGAGTCAATGCGATATTGCCCACGAGATTAGGTATTGTATTAATTTTTGTCATCTCAAGCATTCTATCAATTCTATATATGCTAGTTTTCTTATTACTATTCGAAACCTTTATGCAAGTAACTCCTGTTAAAGGTGCTGTTTGAATATCTTCAACTACAGTGTTAGTATTACTCCACTCTAATTTTTTCTTCTTAACTTTTTCACCTTTTACTACATCATAAGAATATAATAGTAAGTTACTAGATACATCATCACTTTCTTTTTCTACTAAAAGCATTCTATTTCTATCTGGAATCCATGAAGCAAAAGAAAAGTTACATCCATCTGCCGACTTTATGTTTTTAGTTTTTCCATTCGAACAATTAACAATTACCAATTTATCATCTTCGTAATAAGATAAATATTTAGCATCATAGGATACCAATATCTTTGTAGCGTCTGTTGGTACAGTAATATCAATGTTTTTGGGCTTTGTACTTGCATTTTCAACTACGTTTTTCGAAACTGCTTTCGAATCATTAGCTAAAAAATGATGATCAATGTAAAAGAGCCCTAAACATTGCAAAGATAAAGAAACTACTATCCATATGCTTATTCTTTTCGTCCAACTCATATTTTTTTCTCCTTTAGCTTTAAAATATCCTATTCTTAGATTTTAGCTTATTACCTACTCTTTATATACATAATTGAAGGTACAGATCTTTCTCCCAAACTATCTGATGGACTATTTATTATTTCATCATCATAAAATAATGTAGAAGAAGAACCCCCATCTAAATTAGTAGCATTAACAGCTCCATAATCATATAATACATCTTGTGCTTCCCTTAAAGTAGCCCCTAAACTCCCTAACTGCCTACCGTCAATCACTAAAAATATTATTGCTCCATCTTTTCTTTGAGCTACACATGTTCTAGGTGCAATACCCCAACCACCATCACCTTTAGTAATAGTTTTTTTTCCATTAACTATAAGTGCTGGTCCAAAAGATACTGCATCAGTAACTCCAGCTGTTTTCATATAGGAAAGACTATGAGGACCAACTAATAATTCCCCTGATTACATTACTGAGAAATTGGTATCTTTTTTAGTTTCTGGAATAGTTTAATAGTAGGATATATAATGTAAATACTTATATATATCTAAAGATAATAAAAAAATAAGAAATTACCTTTCTTTAAATGAAATTATGTTTTATAGGGGCGGTGAATGGGATGAATTGGAAAGAAGAATTAGTTTTACAGTTAAGAAATCTGACTATTGATAAAAACATTATTAGTAGAGCAATGCAAAACTTTGTTGAGGCGTTTAATAGTAATATAGACAAATACAAAATAAAGAATATTCGAGCGACAACAGATTCAAATGAATATATAGATATAACGTATTATAAAAAAATTGAAATAAAATGTACTGATAAAAACGTTACTTTTATTTTATTTAATAAAGACAGGATTCAGGAAAATATATCTATTAAATTGAGTATTGCTGAAAAAGTAGGGGGTTATTTCATTCAATATATTAATACGGAAGAACGTAACCCAAAATTGCGAGCATTTATTGATGAAAATACTATTGATGGAATTTTTCAAGATTTATTTGAACTAAACGAAGAGGTAATAACTATGAATTAAGAAGCAATTAATTAAGAGCATCCGCTTGGATGCTCTTTTAGCAACCTTAGGAAATAAGCAGAATAGCTTAGCTCATGTTTTTTTGATTTTAACTCAAGTTAGTAACAAACAAAAATTGCTTGCTGAGTTACCAATTTTCGGTAATAATGGTATAATTAAATCATCTTCTGCGAAGCTGTAATATTAACGACTTCAGAAGGAGATTTATACTCCCACTGAAATTTTATTTTTGTTATAACACGGAACTCCCACTTATACAAGAGTGAGACTTTCCTTATGAAATGTCGTTAAATAAATATTTGTGTCGTAATGGTGAAAATGACGATTACACAAAGATAGTAAAATAGTTTGATAGAGAAATTACAAAGTAAGTATAGATGTAGGAGATGAAAGAATGAATAGTGATTTCAATTTATCTGTATATGTGAACAATGGGATTGAAAATGTTGTAAGGGGGATATTAAAGGCATCCTTTAAAAATCCAAAAGAAACAGCATTTGTATTAAAATATGTCTTATCAAGTAAGGAAGCAAAAAAGAAGAGGGGGAGATTTGAAAGAAAAGGAGAAAATGTTCCTGCATTTTTGATTTCCAGTATAACCAGTAGATGTAACCTGTTTTGTAAAGGTTGCTATGCAAGGGAATTTAACTCCTGTGGAGAAGGAGTACAAAAACAACAGTTGTCTACCGAAAGATGGGAAAGTATCTTTATGGAAGCTAGGGAGATTGGAATTTCTTTTATACTACTTGCAGGTGGAGAACCTTTAATGAGAAAAGATGTTATAGAAAAAGCAGCAAAGGTGAAAGAGATTATGTTTCCTATATTCACCAATGGTATAATGCTCCAGGAAGAGTATATAAAATTATTCCATGAAAATAGAAATCTTGTACCTATACTTAGCATTGAAGGAGATATGGAGCAGACAGATGGTAGGCGAGGAGAAGGAACTTATGAGGTTTTAATGAATGTAATGGACAAACTTAAGGAAAAAGGTATTTTGTTTGGCGTTTCTGCTACGGTGACAACTGAAAATTTCATGACTGTCTCTAGTAAAGCTTTTTTCGACAAGCTATACAATAAAGGCTGTAGGGCATTAGTTTTTGTAGAATACGTGCCCGTGATAAAAGAAACATGGAAGCTTGCACCTACTGAGAATGAGCGCAAAAAATTGGAATGTGAGCAGCAAAAACTTAGAAAGCAGTATGAAGATGCTATTTTTCTATCCTTTCCTGGTGATGAGAAATACTCAGGGGGATGTCTTGCAGCTGGAAGAGGCTTCTTCCACATTAATGTAGATGGTTCCGCAGAGCCATGTCCTTTCTCACCTTATTCTGATACAAACCTAAAAGACTGTACTTTAAGAGAGGCTCTTAAGTCACCACTATTTACAAAACTTAATGAAACAGGAATGCTGATTGGAGAACATGCGGGTGGTTGCCTTCTTTTTGAAAAAGAAAAGGAAGTTAAAGAATTAATTAGTAGCAGTAGATAAATTTAGACATTATAATGATTTTAAATAGCAGGATTATGAGAAACAACTACATAAAATATTTATAGTTTATGTATAAAGTCAAATACATATAGAAAGGAGTGTCTTTTTTATGAATATTAATGCAAATGTGAGGTCGCTAGTTAATGATTTCTCAAAACTAGAAGAAGTGGAGGGCATCTTATTAGCTGGATCACACGCAACAAAAACTAGTGATAAAGATTCAGATTATGATATATACATTTATACAGCTAAGGAAATACCACTAGAAAAGAGAGAGTTAATTACTGACAAATATTGTAGTTACATGGAACTAAATAATACCTTTTGGGAAACCGAAGATGATGGATTTCTAAAAGAAGGTAATATTCCAGTGGAAATTATATATAGGGACTTAGATTGGATTGACGGTTTATTAAATAGAACCTTAGTAAAATGTGAAGCAGATACAGGATATACAACTTGCTTTTGGGCTAACTTCATAAATTCAATTATATTGTACGATAAAAATGGTGATTTAAATAAGCTTAAACAGAAATATGAGATAAGCTACCCTTATGAATTAAAGGAAAACATAATAAAAAAGAACTATCCACTATTAAAGCTTCAAATGCCTTCATATTATTACCAAATAGAGAAGGCTTTAAAAAGAAATGATTTTATTAGTGTAAATCATAGAGTAGCAGCCTTGTTTGCAAGTTATTTTGATATTATATTTGCTATAAATGAAATGCCGCATCCAGGTGAGAAAAAAATTCTTAAAATCATAAAAGATAATAATTTGAGGGTGCCTACAGATATGGAAACAAACGTTAATAATATTTTAAAGTATTCAGCAGTAAATGATATAACAATATTATTAGAAATAGATTTATTGATTGGTAAATTAGATATACTACTAAAGACAAATAGGAAGAGAATTTAATTAATGATGATGTTAAGTTAAATATTATATTAGAAAAGAGATAATAAACTTTCTTTCTTAATGGAAGAAAGTTTTCTTCATTTTAATATTATTTGCCTTCTTGGTTTTCCGCAGGAGATGATTTAATATATTTATTTGTGCTTTAGATTTAAATAACATTATATATGGTAAAATAATAAGAGAAAATATATATAATTTAGAAAGGGAGAGTAAAGATGAGTGGAATATTAGATAAATATGATGAATCAATAAAACTAACATACAATTACGCGTATAGAATGTTAGTTCATCTAAAAAACATCACAGATAATTTTAATAAATTACAAAAACCAGATGATATAACAATAGAAGTATATAGAGATTCTATTATAAAAAAGTATGAAACATTAGAAGATTTAACTTGGAAGTTATTATCTAAGATATTTAAGGCTTCTGGTTTAGAAATAAACAATCCAAGAGCGTGTTACAAACAAGCATTCAAAGAGGGATTAATCAATGATATAGAAATTTGGAATGATATTTTAGTATCAAGAAACTCTACGTCACATATTTATGATGAGCAGGATTATGAACAAATTAAAAATAAGATAGTATATGAGTATATTGATGCCATAGAAACTCTATTAAATAATGTTTCAAAAGAGGTAATATAAAATGTATGGAATAAATGAAAAAGTCTATAAAAAATTAATTAATTATTTTGAGAATAGTAGTACAATAGAAAAAGTAATAATTTTTGGGTCAAGAGCAAAAGGGACTGAAAATATAAATTCTGATATAGATTTATGTATAGGTTATAAAGGGAAAAGTAAAGGAAGTATTGTAGAAGAAATAAATGATATAATAGGAGTATATTCTTGTGACATTGTTTTTATAGATTTATTAAATGAAAATATAAAAAAACAGATAGATAGAGATGGTATTGAAATTTATTGTGAAAAATTCAAAAACAAAGTAATTTAATAAATGATTTGTACAGTGGCTATAAAATATTATAGCCACTTTTAATTGTAAACGATTTGTTTTTAAGTAATAATAAATTAATCTATCTAAGTTTATTCAATGGTTATGCAATCCGCTCATAAAATTAGAAAGTTTTAGAAAAAATATTCTTTTTAATAAAATTACAGCATAATAAGAATATATAAGATAGTAAGAGATGCCCATATTAACTACCCCTTCGACGAATCAATATTGAAAGTGAAATACCATTGTTTTGAAAATCCCATAGAGTGGGGTTTTAGCTAACTATTGTAATCGATATGCATTTACGATATAATTGGCGTAATATGACAAATTTATAGTGAAAGTGGTATTGTATGAAAAATACCAAAAGAAATAAAGCTATTAAGAAATCATCGTAAGAACATAATTATATATGGGTAAAACTTACAGGAGAAGGTGCTGAATTAATGTCAGTAAATTCTTTAAGATAATTGTACAAACGAAAGGGGTTAATTATAAGGATGAATAAAATAAAAGAACTAACAAACAGTAGAAAAGTGGCAATTATTTTCGGCGTTGTAATTGTAGTAGCGATAGGTGGGCTAATTGGTCAAAGGGTATATAAAGCAAAAGTAGCTGCAAAGGTTGCAGCGACCAAAGCTGCTAAAGAAGTTGCGGAAATTAACAAGAAAAGGGAAGCATATGCCAAGCAAAAGGCAGACGCAGAAGCGAAAGCATTAGCTGATGCGAAAGCATTGGCAGCCACCAAAGCAGCCGAAGAAGAAGCACAAGTAGTAAAATCAAATGCGGAAATATACCGAGTAGGGCGTCCCGTGGCTGTAGTATATGAAGAAATGCATACAATGATAAACAGTGTAGTTATTGCAGATGATGTATGGGAAAAAAAATTAATCACAAAAGAGAACGTCGCCGCACTAATTACGGAGGTGAAAAATTCGAAATATAACGATGAAAAACTACTTGAAATACTTAACCGATGGAAAGACGGTGACTTTACACAAGGAGATAGCGACCATAACTATTTATGGGATAAACTTGGTGGAACCACAGGAAGGGCGACGGGAGTCAACACTAGCAAACTACCAATATGGGCAAAGAAATAAAATCTGAATTATGATAAATAGTAAATATGAAATAAGAGGTGAATGATTTGTCATTTAAACCTAAATATGCTTTGATTATTGTAAGTTTAGTTTTAGTAGGAATTATTTTTATGTATGGTACTGTAAATTCTAAGACTAAAAATGCTAAAACTATACTGCCTAAAACTACTGGGGTAGAGACTTTTAGTGGCGTTGTAAAAAGTATTGAAACTATTGAAAACATTGTTTTTATAGTTGTAAGTAAAGATAGTAAAGAAACAGTTTATTATACAAGCACGGGTATGGCTGTTGCAAAGGAAGTTTTAAAACTTAAGGTTGGTGATAATGTAGATTTAAAATATGCGCGTGGAGCTCCCAAAAAATATAAAGAAGTAATTGCAATGCCACTATCAAGTATTAAAGTTATAAAATAAATTAATTCTATATGTTATATTGTTTGTTAATTTTTATAATACTGCCCGTAAAACCCCGTACCATTGTGGTCGGGAATGTAAGGGCTTTAAGTTAGGGAGTTCGATACTCCCTAACTTAACATGATACTAACTTCTGATTCTGAATGTACCTTTGAATTGTTTTAGTCGAAACTGACCCTGCTGTACCAACATAATAGCCTTTGCTCCATAGTCCACTGCCTCAAAACTTTTGACGTTTCAAATCGGGAAAAGTTCTAAAAATATGCAATGCTGATACACTTTTCAAAGTCTTAACTATATCTATTGGTGCAATAGTTGGAGGTGCAGAGATGAATAGGTGGCAATGGTCGGGCATTATTTCCATTTCCAATAACTCATAGCCATAGTTGAAACAAATCATCCCAAACACATCCTTAATTTGTTGCTCTACCTCATTTTTGAAAATGCTATGACGATATTTAGGGCAAAATACGATATGATAGTTGATATTATAAATGCTATGCTATGCTTTGTTTTCATTATCTTCGTACTTGTCAATTATAAGTTTCATTCCTTCCTCGATTAAATCATTAGCATTAATTCTAACTTGTTTTTCTGCACTTACTTTAAGGGCAAGTAATTGAATTTTAGAATATAAATCATTGTCTAAAGTGGTATTAATACTTTTTCTTGTCATGTTATCACCTCATGTCAACTATATCATATAGTTGACAATGATTCAATGACGTTGTATGATAACTATATGAACTATATGAAAAACGAGGTGATGTTGTGGAAAAGGCTTTTAAATTTAGATTAATGCCAACAAAAGAACAGGAAACACTGTTAAACAAGACTTTTGGCTCTTGTAGGTTTGTATACAATCACTACCTTGGAAAAAAGATTGACCTATACAAAAGTGAAGAAAAATCTATGTCTTATGTTGAGTGTGCCAATGCTATGAAAACTCTTAAAGATGAATATGAGTGGCTAAAGGAAATAGACGCAATATCACTTCAACAGAGTTTGAGGGATTTAGATAAAGCCTATAAGAATTTCTTTAAAGGTAGTGGTTTCCCTAAATTCAAGAGTAAGCACAATCATAACCAAAGCTATAGAACTCAAATGGTTAATGATAATATCAAAATTAAGGGCAACAAAATTAAACTACCTAAAATTGGTTGGGTAGAGTTTAAAAATCATAGGGTAGTTGAAGGCAGAATACTAAATGTTACTGTCAGTAAAACTCTTTCCAACAAGTGCTTTGTTTCGATTTGTTGCACTAATGTAGAGATTGAGAAACTACCTCAAAACGCTAATATGGTAGGAATATATGTTGGTATAAAGTCTTTTTGTGTTATGTCTAATGAGGAAAATATAGAGAATCCTAAATATCTTCAAAAATCTTATGAAAAGTTAATTAAGGCTCAAAGAAGATTAAGCAGTAAAACTAAAGGAAGTAGGAATTATCATAAAGCAAGGGTTAAATTTGCTAAAGTCCATGAACAAATTGCCAATCAACGAATAGACTTTTTGCATAAATTATCTTTAAGAATTATAAATGAAAATCAAGTTATAATTCTTAAAGATTTAAATCTAAAAGACATGATGAAGAATGAAAATTTAGCACAGAGAATAAGTGATTGCAGTTGGCCTAAGTTCACAAGACTATTAGAATATAAGGCTGAATGGTATGGTAGAACGGTACATAAAGTAAATACTTTCTACCCTTCAAGTCAATTATGCTTCGCTTGTGGCTACCAAAATGCAGAAGTAAAAAACTTAAATATAAGAGAATGGATATGTCCTAAATGCGGTAGCAAACATGATAGGGACATCAATGCAAGTAAAAACATTCTCAAACAAGGACTAAAAGAACTAAAAATATTAGCGGCGTAAACTAACATAGTTAGTTAGTAAGCCTATAGATAAATACGGTAGGAACTATCGGAATTAAGCCTGTGGAGATAGTAGGTTACGAGGTCGAAGAAACAGGAAGCCCCATTCCCCTTGTGGGTGGGGTAAGTTCACTTACTATACACTATAAGACATATGTATGTTTTTTAGACAGTTATACAAATTTGATTATATACAATCCTTTCGTTTGAATTTATATTGTACCTATAGCAAGTGCTTGCAAATGCATGCAAGTGCTTAACTTGGTAAATACAAAATTGACCTAGGCTTATAGCTTATGGCATAATTTTTCAAATGGAGGGGTTTTAAATGAGATTTAATTTTGATCAAACTATTGATGTAGAAAAAACCAATGCTTATATGGTTGGTGCTGGACTCGCATCACTTTCTGCTGCGGTATTTTTAATTAGAGATGGACATGTTCCAGGAAAAAACATTCATATATATGAAGAATTAGGCGTCACAGGTGGCAGCATGGATGGAAGTGGTGATGCTGAGAATGGTTATGTAATTCGTGGTGGAAGAATGTTTGATAGGGAAGCTTATGCTTGTACTTTTGGAGTAATGGAAAGTATTCCTTCATTAACTGATCCTAAAGTTTCAATACTTGATGAATTTAATGCTTTTAATAAAAAAATTCATACCCATGCAAAAGCTAGATTAATAGATAATGATGCTAAAATAACTGATGTATCAACTTTGGGACTTGTTCGCGCTGATAGAATGGCATTAATGGATATAATGATTAATTCTGAAGATTCTTTGGGAACAAAAACTATTAGAGAATGTTTCCCAGAACCATTTTTTAAATCAAACTTCTGGCTTCAGTGGACTACACTCTTTGCATTTGAAACTTGGCACAGTGCTAAAGAATTAAAGAGATATCTTCATAGATTTATTCAAGAATTACCACGTCTAAGTGATTTATCTGGAATACGTCGTACACCATATAATCAATATGATTCAATGTTATTACCTATGACAAAATGGTTAGAAGCACAAGGTGTTAATTTTGAATTAGATTGCAGAGTAACTGATTTTGAATTTAAACCATCAGATACTGAAACTACGGTTACAGCATTCAAATGCGAAAAAAACGGAAAAGAAATTAGAATAGAAGTGGGAGAGGGGGACCTTGCCTTTGCTACTATCGGTTCTTTAACAGCTGGTACCAGCCTTGGATCAATGACTACACCAGCAAAGATTAACGACAAAAGTGTAGGTGGAGCATGGGATCTTTGGGAGAAAATTGCGAGCGGTCGTCCTGAGTTTGGTAAACCTCAAGTCTTTGATGAACGTGTTGAAGAATCAATGTGGCAGTCTTTCACAGTTACTCTTAAAGACCCAACAATGTATAAAAGAATAATAGAATTCTCAGGAAATCAACCAGGAACTGGTGCTCATATGACATTTAAAGATTCTGCATGGCTCATGACAATAGTTGTACACAATCAACCACATTTTCTTAATCAACCTGATAACATACAAACTTTCTGGGGTTATTCTTTGTTCCCATATGCAAAAGGTGATTTCATAAAGAAGAGGATGGTGGATTGTACTGGTGAGGAAATATTAACTGAGGTATTATATCACCTAAACTTTAAAGAAGATATGGAGAAGATTCTTAAAACGTCTATTTGTATACCATGTATATTACCTTTTACAACGGCACAATTTTTAACTAGAGAAAAGGGTGATAGACCACAAGTTATTCCAGAAGGTTCAACTAATTTAGCATTACTTGGACAGTTTTGTGAAATAGAAGATGATGTAGTATTTACTATGGATTATTCTGTAAGAGGCGCACAAACCGCTGTTTATAAATTCCTAAATCTAAATAAAAGAATTACCCCTATTTATAAAGGACAGCATGATGTTCGTGTACTAATTAATTCTGCCCTTGAAATGATGAAGGATGATAACTTAAGTGAAGAAATAAATGCACTTAAATCTATGATATTGAAATAATTTAACGACATTTCAGAAGGAAAGTCTCCCACTTTTATAAGTGGGAGTTCTATACTGTAACAAAAAGAAAACTTAAGTGGGAGTATAAATCTCCTTCTGAAGTCGTTAATACTGCAGCTCCGCAGGAGATGATTTAACGACATTTCAGCACCGAAGGTGATAAACAGCACCGTAGGTGATAATTAATGGGACGGTTGTCCAGTTTTCTATAAAAAGAAAATTGGACAACCGTCCTCGTTAATATCTAGATAAAGCACCAAGCATGCTACCTTCAACCACATTTTTCATCTTTTCTACCATGATTTGTGGTGAGTCTTTCATGCCGGTTTTAATCCACTGAACGATTACACCCACAAAAGCATGGGTATAAAAATCCGCAATAAACTTTTTGTCCATATCAGGAACATTCATGCCTAAGGATAAATCATTTACAATCCCCATAATAAGTTCGCAACTAAAGTCAAAGAAATATCCATTAAAAGCATTTTGACCAGGTGTGTTAAGCGCATTAATATAAAAGGAATTATTATTCATTAGGTAGCACAAGGTTCTATACATACCATCAGTCCAATTTTCATAACGATTGCAGTTAGCGATACATTCTGTAACTTCAGTGTGATAAATCCAATTCACAAGGTCGAATTTATCTTTAAAATGATAATAAAATGTTTGTCTATTAAGGTTACAATTGCCCACAATGTTTTGTATGGAAATTTTTGATAGAGGAACTGTTTTCATTAACTGTTTTAAGGATAAAGCAAGAGCCTTTTCTGTTATTATTGATTCAGACATAATAATCACCTACAAAAATTAGTTTCAATAGTAATTATACACCATAAATATGGATTTTTTGTAGATAATCCTATAATAGAAAATTAAATCTCACGTGTTTTTAGACAAACACTCAAAAGTGTGTAAATACATTTAACCTTACTTGAGTTACAATAATAGATAAGATATTTATTACTAATGAAACAGAAAATGGAGGGAAATTTTATGAGTAAAAAATCAAGCAAAAATGGTATGAACGTGTTACTTACTTTAGGTGCAATAGCTGGTGCAGCTACTATAGCGACTATTAGTGCAAAGAAGTTTGAAAATAATTCTAAAACATCGATAGATTTATCAGAAAATAGAAATAATGAAGATAGACAAGTTTACTTTATTGGTGGAGGGTTAGCTTCCTTAGCTGGTGCTGCTTATCTTGTACGAGATTGTAACTTTAAAGGAGAAAATATTCATATTATTGAAGGAATGAAAATTCTAGGAGGCAGTAATGATGGTGCAGGAGATGCCATAAATGGTTATGTATGCCGTGGTGGTAGAATGTTAAATGAAGAGACCTATGAGAATTTTTGGGAATTATTTTCAGATATACCATCTTTAGATATGCCAGGTAAAAGCGTTAAGGAAGAAATTCTTAATTTTGATCATTTGCACCCAACACATGCACAGGCACGTTTAATTGATAAAGATGGAGTAATTCTAGATGTGACTAGTATGGGATTTAATAATGTCGATCGTATGGCTCTTGGAAAACTGATGATTACACCGGGAGAAAAATTAGATAATAAGACTATTGAGGAATGGTTTAGTCATACACCACATTTCTTTGAAACTAATTTTTGGTACATGTGGCAAACAACATTTGCTTTCCAAAAATGGTCCAGTCTTTTTGAGTTTAAGCGTTACATGGAACGTATGATTTTTGAATTTTCTCGTATTGAAACTTTAGAGGGTGTTACACGTACTCAGTACAATCAATATGAGTCTGTTATTCTTCCATTAAAAGCTTACTTAGAAAACTTTGGAGTTGATTTTAGTATAAATGCAACTGTAACTGATTTAGATTTCAAATCAGGAGATGAAATTACAGTAACGGCTATGCATATAGAAGAAAATGAAGGTGAGAGGGTTATTCAGTTAAACCCTAGAGACGTTTGTATTATGACAAATGGCTGCATGACTGACTGTGCAACTCTTGGTGATATGTACACACCTGCAGAATATAATCCAAGCAAACCAATATCTGGTGAACTTTGGGCAAAAATAGCTAAAAAGAAAAGAGGTCTTGGAAATCCAGAACCATTCTTTGGACATGCAAATGAAACTAACTGGGAAAGCTTTACCGTGACTTGTAAGGGTAATAAATTCTTAAACCTGATTGAAAAATTCTCCACTAATATTCCAGGTAGTGGTGCATTAATGACATTTAAGGATTCTAATTGGTTAATGAGCATAGTTGTTGCAGCTCAACCACACTTTAAAAATCAGCCAATTGATACAACTATGTTCTGGGGCTATAGCATATATACTGATAAAGTTGGTGATTTTGTAAAGAAATCAATGCGTGATTGTACAGGTGAGGAAATGCTAATAGAACTTTTACACCATATGCATATGGAAGACAAGCAAGAGGAAATTATGGACACAATAATTAATGTTATTCCATGTATGATGCCATATGTAGATGCACAGTTCCAGCCTCGTAAGATGACTGATCGTCCAAATGTTGTACCAAAAGACTCAACAAATTTCGCTATGATTAGCCAGTTCGTTGAAATCCCAGATGATATGGTATTTACAGAAGAGTATTCTGTACGCGCAGCAAGAATTGCGATATATACACTATTTGATGTAAAAGATAAAAAGATTCGACCAGTAACGCCTTATAGAAAGAATCCTAGGATATTAAAAGAAGCATTAAAAACTTCATTTAGATAAAAATTCGATAAAATAAGTAGATTTGTTTAACCGTCAGCTATGTCAACAGATATTGAAAAATTATTAGCGGAGAATGATATACCTGAAATTGACAAATCAGAAGTTGACGTAGACAATAAAGAAATTTATACTGGCAAAGATGATGAAGAGGTTTTAAATTGTGAAGGAAAACCTTGCAACTTTGTATATAATGATAAAAATGATTAATTAGTTAATGACATTTCAGAAAGGAATTTAAAAGGATTAGTAAGGAGGATTTTACATGGAATTCCTCATTACTAATCCTTTGATTTACTTAGATAAATCTTTTTTACTTCCATAATAAGAAACATTTATTTTTGTTCCTATATCTACAAGTGTACCGGCCTGAGCACTTTGCATGAATATTTTCTTATTGTTATTTTTGGAATGATTGCTCTTATTGGGTTTGTCATCCATATTTACAGGTGTTTTCTCCCCGAGCCCCAATTGAATATTATCTAGAATTTTTTCAGCATCATTCAAGGTTTTTCCATTTAATTGTGGGACAGTAACCTGTTCAACTTTTTTTCCTTGGCTTATAACTAAATCTACTTTTCCATCTTTTTCATAGGATGTATTTACCTCAGGTGATTGACTAATAACTAAACCCTGAGCAATACTATCACTATATTCATTTGAAATATTGCCAAGCAAAAAGCCATTATTAACTACAGTCTGATTTGCAATATCTTGGGTCCTTCCAATAAGTGATGGCACAAATTTATTTTCAACAACAGGTAGTTGTTCTTCTGCCTGTTGTTTTTTATCAACCTGCTGTATCTCATCTGACGGTGAGTTTTCATTTGTTTTTGGAGCTGTAGTTTCTAAAATAGAAGCTGATGTATCAATAGGGGTCCCGTTGGATATAAATTTACCTAAAATGGAAGCAATCATAACTAAAATAATTGATGCAATAATTATTATTGCCTTTTTATTATTGTTGGTTTTCTTATTTCCAGTTATTACTTCTTTATCTTTTTTATTTACTGTTTTTTCAGCGCTGGATGATCCAATCATAACCGTTGCGAAATCATCTTTTATATCAGAAAATATAGTTGCACCCATAAGATTTGTAGCATCATCTAGGTTATTATGCAGCTCCGCAGGAGATGATTTAACTTCATAATTAGAATCTTCTTTAATTGCACTTATTATCTCTGCCATTTCTTTAGCCGTTTGGTATCTTTTAACAGGCTCTTTTTGCATTGCCTTCAAAATTACCTGGTTTATATTTTCAGGAATATCTGTAATGATTTCTTTGGGCGCAGTAACGGGTTCATGAATATGCATCATAGCTATGGAAATAGAGCTTTCCGCATTATAAGGTACTTGTCCAGTAATCATTTCATACATCACAATACCTAAGGAATATATGTCTGTTCTACAATCTATAAAATTTCCTTTTGCTTGTTCTGGAGAAAAATAGTGTACGGTACCCATAACTTTACTAGAATTGGTTACGGTTCTTGAACCTGTAACTTTAGCTATTCCAAAATCCATAACCTTAACTATATTATCTTCTGTTATCATGAGATTATCAGGTTTTATATCTCTATGAATTATATTGTTAATATGTGCACATTGAAGTGCTTTGGCTATTTGGAGTGAGATATCTAAAGTCTTTTGCGAAGTAAGTCTAGCATTTTCCTTTATTAATTGCTTTAATGTTTTTCCATTAATATATTCCATAACTATAAAATTAATATGGTTTTCTGCACCAACATCATGAATATTCACTATATTTGGATGTGATAATCTTGCGATTGAAGTAGCTTCTCGTTTAAATCTTACAACAAACTCTTCATCATTGCTTAACTCTGCTTTTAATATCTTTACAGCGACAAATCTATTTAATAAGTGGCACTTTGCTTTATAGACAGTTCCCATACCACCTTCGCCAATCTTCTCTAATAACTCATATCTATTTAAAAGTAATGTTCCTATCATATTTAGCCTCCCATGAAAAACGGCAATGTATTTATTATAACATAGTGAACACTTATGAGACATTTATCTCTAATTAAACTATTAAGGTTTTTCTTTGTTTGTTAAAGCAACTAGGATGTGAGTGTATTCAAGGATATTTAATTGGAAAACCAATGTCCGCATCTGATTTTCAACATAATTTTATCAATAAAAAATAAAAACAGAAGGCTATTTTACTTTTTAAAAGTAAAATAGCCTTCTGTTTTTTATTTTTAAGAGGAAATTTCAATTTCTCCGTTTATTGTATAATCTTTACCGTTAACGCATAAAGTTATTTGTTGCTTACTTTCGCTGGTAATAATAACTTTATGTGTTTTAATATTTATTTTAAGTAATGATCCTCTAAACAAAATCTTAAAAGAGAATGAACTCCAATTTTTTGGTATAAAAGGATTTAAAATAAGTTTGCCATCTCTTACTCTCATCCCGCCAAAGCCTTCAACTATGGACATCCAAGTTCCAGCCATACTAGTAATATGACATCCATCTTTTGTATCATTATTGTAATTATCTAAATCTAGTCTTGCAGTTCTAAGATACATTTCATAAGCCTTTTCATGTTTTCCTAATTTTGCAGCAAGGATGGTATGCACACACGGAGATAAAGATGACTCATGTACTGTTCTTGACTCATAAAATTCAAAATTTCTTCTTATGGTATCTAAATCATATCTATCTTGCAGAAAATATATTCCTTGCAATACATCTGCTTGTTTTATAAAGCAAGATCTAAGAATTCTATCCCAAGACCATTTTTGATTTAATGGTAAATTTTTGCGATCCAAGTCTTTTACAAGAATCTGCTGCTTATCCATATAACCGTCTTGTTGCATGAATATCCCTAGTTCTTCATCCACTGGATAATACATATTTTTAATGATATCCTGCCATTTGCTAACTTCTTCTTCTTTTAAAGCTAATTTATTTACTAACTCTGAATATCTTTCAGGTTCATTATTTTTTATATAATTAATTGCACAAGTAGTATATTCTAGTGTCCAAGTAGCAATTCTATTAGTATACCAGTTATTATTTGAATTATTTTCATATTCATTAGGGCCGGTAACTCCAAGTATTACATATTTTCCTTTATTTGAGGCAAAACTAACTCTTTCTTCCCAGAATCTTGAGATCTCCACTAGTACTTCTAATCCATATTGACCTAAATAACATTTATCCCCAGTATAATTAACATAATTATAGATACCATATGCTATAGCACCATTTCTATGAATTTCTTCAAAAGTAATTTCCCATTCATTGTGACACTCTTCTCCATTCATAGTAACCATTGGATATAGTGCACCTTTTGAAAAACCTAACTTTCTTGCATTTTCCTTAGCTTTTTCTAATTGCTTATATCTATAAAGCAAAAGATTTCTAGATATACTTGGATCAGCAGTACTTAAATAAAATGGTATACAATATGCTTCTGTATCCCAATAAGTACTTCCGCCATATTTTTCTCCTGTAAAACCTTTTGGTCCTATGTTTAATCTATCATCTTCTCCAGTATATGTCTGATTTAATTGGAAAATATTGAATCTAATAGCTTGTTGTGCCGAAACATCTCCTTTTATAACAATATCGCTTTGTTTCCATTTTTCACCCCAAGCTGCTGCTTGATCTTTAAGCAATAATTCAAAACCACTTTCATAAGCTTTATCTAAAATTTTTCTATCAACAGTCAATAATTCTTCTACAGCGTAATCTCTTGAAGTTACATTGCAAACATACTTATATACTACGATCTCTTCATTTTGTTTTACATTTAAATTAACTATATTACCTACAAATTTTTCTGATTCTATAAATTCTGCATTAAAATCTACTTTTTTATCTGCTCGAAAAATATCTAATTTCATTGAAGAACACACATAAAAATCAAGTTTTTTTGTTTTTATTATTAAAGATGATTGTTCTTTATTGCATTGCTTTGAGATTTCATTCCAAAATTTTTCATCATAATTAGAATCCTCGTTTTTTATATCGCCATCTAAGTAAGCTGATATACACAATGTACCTTCAAAATTAACTGGTGTGATAGAATATCTAATTGCGCCTATTTCTTTTGTAGCAATACTTACAAATCTCTTTGCATCTACATTTACTTCCTTTCCGCTAGCAAGCTTTGCGGTAAAGCTTCTGCGAAGATATCCTTCTTTCATATTCAAAATTCTTACAAAATCTTTTACTTCACATTTTGAAAGGTCTAGTGTTTCTCCATCAATACTAACATCTATTCCAATCCAATTAATAGAATTTAATACCTTTGCAAAATATTCAGGGTATCCATTTTTCCACCAGCCAACTCTAGTTTTATCTGGATAGTATACCCCTGCCATATAACTTCCCTGAAGAGACTTTCCGCTGTATGTTTCTTCGAAGTTAGCTCTTTGTCCCATATACCCATTTCCTATACTAAATATTCCTTCAGATACTTCATGATTATCTTGGTTAAAACCTTCCTCTATAATATTCCATTCATCTAATTTTAAATATTGTTTCATATTGAGTCTCCTTTACAATAAATTTAATAATTTAATTTTTCAAGTGTCATTTCTTTCAAAGAAGAAACAACGATATTTGCTTTATTTAAAACCAATGGATCGCCAATTCCAACACTATACATTCCAGCATTTATTGCGGATTCAATACCTGCCTTGGCATCTTCGAAAACTACACATTCAGAAGGGGATACACCAAGTTCCTTTGCACCCAATAAGAAAACTTCTGGATCGGGCTTTGCATTGCTTGTTTTAGTTCCATCGATTATTGCATCAAAGTGATTAACTAATTTTATATTATTTAATATGGTCATGGCATTTTTACTTGCAGAACCTAGTGCGATTTTAATCCCATTATTCCTTAATTCTTCTAAAAATTCCACTGTACCAGGTAAAATTTCATCAGGGGTCATCTTTAAAATATACTCACGATACCAATTATTCTTTTTCTCTGCAAGAGTCAGTTTTTCTGCTTCAGCTAAAGTTAAACCGCCTATATTTAAAAGTATTTTAAGAGATTCCATTCTACTTATACCTTTTAAGCTTTCATTTTGATCATTGGTAAAATCAAACCCTAATTCCTTAGCTAGTCTTCTCCATGCTAAATAATGATATTTAGCAGTATCTACAATCACCCCATCTAAATCAAACAAACAAGCCTTAATCTTTGTCATTGCTTTTTACCTCCGTGTATTTATTATTAAAAACTTTTAATACTTATATCTAAAAAAGCTATATTATTTATACTAATTCTAATTGCCAAACCATTTGGATACTTTTACGCTCACCTGGCATTATGCTGCTCATACCTCCAAGAATTTCAAGTTCAGTGTAGGCTAGCTTATCATCCACATAAACTTCAACATTACTTCCATGTGGATATACAACTTGTCCTTCATACTGAAATTTCTGCGTAAGTAAGAGAGTTTTATTCTTATATGCACTGCAATAATATCTTAATATTGCATCATCTGTTACTACACCTACTTTAAACTTCTCTTCATTGTTACAATTCAATCTTAAAATTTTTTTATCTTCTTTTCTCAAAGAATAAGCATTATTTGAAGGCATATCAAAATCTTGATAAAATGTTATTCCGCCTATAAATACGTCAGAATTTAGTTTTATATCTATATATCCAGGAGATAATGCTTGAGTATTACCCCAAACTGCCCATTGTACTGGTTCTTCATTTAAGTTAACCATGGTTTCTTTTATAGCTATATGATTACATTTATCTTCAAATACGATTTCCCTTATAAATTTAAGACCCACAATGTTTGATATAGGACTACTTAATGTGACTACTAATGAATTTTCTAACTTAGCTATGTCGTATTCAAAAACATTCAAATCAATATCAAATATTGGAGGCCAAGCCCATTTTGTTTGTGGCGCAGGCCAACCTTTATATCCTCCAAAATTGAGCCAGTTTTCCGGAATGCAAACAGCATTTATATCACCTTTAATTCCTATAAGATTCTCATTTCTATATAGCACATTTAAATTTTCTGTTGAAAACTCTAAAATCCTGCCACCCTGCTCTGGTACTATAATTACTTTTATTATCCCGTTTTCAAGTATTATCTCTTGTGTGTTTTTACACTTTACTATTGAATAATTTAGCATACTCAAAACCCTTCCGTTTTAGGGGAATAACCCCAAACTTGTATCTATTTCTACTCCATAATGGTCTGACACCACGAAGTCGTTTTTGCCATTAAATATTACTTTAGAATATTTAACATCTACACATTTATTTGTTAAAATTAGATCCAGCCTTAAATCATTTTTATTTAAATCCCATCCATCTATTTTACCCTTTACAGTTATACCACAATCTTTTTCTTTAGAGAGGGCATAAGTATCCTTTATTCCTTTTTTCATTAAATAATCATAGCCTTCATCTGATGCAAAAGCGTTATTATTAAAATCTCCCATAAAGAATGTTAATCTGTCCTTTTTCATATTATTAAGTAACTTATCTACTTGCTGACTGAAAGGTTCTTCTTCGTCTTGCCACCAGCCTAAATGACAAGAGTAGAAATCTATAATTTCCTTATTTATTCTAATTGAAGCTTTTACGACCTTTCTAGTTTTCCAAAAATCCATGTCCTTGCTGTTACTTATGAAAAATGAGTAAGAATCTTCTTCTATTATTTTATGTTTAGTTATAATACTTACCCCTTCTTCATATATTCCATAACCTATATGAGAAAAATCCCACAGCATTGAGTATTCTTTGCATCCTAAGTTCTCTAATTCTTTTAATAAAACTAAAGCAAAATTATCTTGTTTTATGTTATTAAAAGTTATATTTTCGTTTATAGATTGACTTACTTCTTGCAGGGCAATTACATCAAAATTCTTTTCTTTTATAGTATTTGCAATAATGCTTATCTTTTCTTTTTGGCTTTCTTCCATCCAAGAATGACAATTTAAAGTTAATAATTTCATTTTAAACTCCTAATATATCTATAATATCCGATTTTAAAACATCTGCCTTTGGTCCATATATAGCCTGTATCCCTTTACCTTTAATTATTAAGGCTAAAGCCTTATTTTTTTTCCATTCCTTTTCTTCTGCAACTAATAAATTATCTTTAACTGTTACACGAAGACGGGTCATACATGCGTCCACATCTACAATATTTTCATTTCCTCCAAGTAATCCAATAATAGCTTCAGCTTGACTTCCTTTCTTACTAACATCAACTTTTTGATTTACAGTAGAATCTATCGAACTAGATTCCATATCAATTTCATTTCCGTTACGGCCTGGAGTTGCTATATTAAATTTCTCGATCATAAATTTAGATACAACATAATTTATGCAGAAAAATACGACCGTCACTAGTACATATCTTATAAGATCACCTATAATTCCTGCCTTTACAATCATCGGTATACGTGCTACAAGCTCTATAACACCAAAACTGTGAACTCGAAGATTAAATATGTCCGCACACATAAATGCAAATCCTTGCATAACTGCATAAGTACCATATAATATTGGTGAAACAAACATAAACATGAATTCTAATGGTTCAGTAACACCTGTTAAGAAAACTGCAATGGCTGCTGAAAAAAATACTGATTTATATTTTGCTCGTTTTTCCTTAGCTACACTTTTATACATAGCAAGCGCAACACCCATTAAGGAGCCAGCTCCGCCAATCATTTGGCCAACTTTAAAACGTGCTGGATGAACTGTTGCAAGTAAGTTATTGTATGCACCCATATCTCCAGATGATTTTAAGTTACCTAAGTCAGTAACCCATGCAAGCCAAAGCGGATCTTGCCCAAGTATAAGATTACCTGCATTAGCTCCAGTTAATACTTTATATGCTCCACCAAGATCTGTATAATTTATTGGTATTGTAATCATATGATGAAGTCCAAAAGGTAGTAATAGACGCTCAAGTGTACCATATATAAAGGGTGAGATAAATGGTGCAGTATTTTGTGATGTTGCAATCCATTTGCCAAATCCATTTATAACTGATTGAGCAAATGGCCAAACTATAACAAATATAAGTGCAACAACACTGGAGCCTGCTATAACAACGAATGGTACAAATCGTTTACCATTAAAGAATGCAAGTGCATTTGGTAATTTATTATAGTTATAATACTTATTAAATAAAACTGCTCCAAGAAAACCTGATATAATACCAACAAATACTCCCATATTCAATGCTGGGGATCCAAGAACAGAAATAAAGTAATCTTTAACCAAAAGATGCTGACCTGTTAAGGAAGTTACTGTTGCATGTGCATCAGTGAGCATCTCATTGGTAATATTAAATACATTACCAGTAATTTTATTTATTAAAATAAATGCAATAAGTGCTGCAAATGCTCCACCGGCACGTTCCTTAGCCCAAGATCCACCAATAGCTATAGCAAATAATATCCCTAAATTACCGATTATTGCCCAACCTATACCTCCCACGACTTGAGATAACGTTTGCACAAATGAGACATTAGGTGCCATTAATCCTATAACTACGCCTAATGAAATCATTAGGCCACCTGCAGGCATAACTGCAACCACCACTAATAATACCTTACCAAATTTTTGCCAGAAATCGAATGAAATTATTTTTGATTTGTTCTTAACCATATCCAATTACCTCCATTATTGATTTAATACGTATGTATTTATAAAAATTTCAATACACAATTGTATCTTTATATTAATCTTAGTTTGTGCAAACGTTTGCCCTCTTTATTAGAGTATATTTCATAGTGAAAATATTGTCAATGAAATATTAAAATAAATTTCAAAATAGGTTATGTCAAATATGTAGCGATTGTGGATATAAAAATAAAGAAATTAAGAATTTAAGTATAAAAAAATGGGTATGTGTAGAATGTGGAGTTGTACATCAAAGAGATGAAAATGCGAGTGAAAACATACTTAAACAAGGTTTAAAAGATTTGGGATCGTAAGAATGTTGTTAAAATTTTAGGATATAATATATAAATAATCACTTGTATATGAAATACACATATTATAATAATTATAACACATATTGACAATGAAGACGCTTTGGAATATACTAATTTTAAATTAAAAACTGTGAAGAGGAAAAGTAGATAGTATACTGTTCAAAGAGAGAGAAACTCACCGGCTGAAAAGTTTCTTAAGCGAGCACTATTGAAAACCACCTCCGAGTTGATTATTGAACTTAAGTAGGTAATTCCGCAGACCGGCGTTAGCGGTATTGAGTGACAGAGGTGATTTTAAACTAAGCCTTCTGTAATTTGGGTGGAATCGCGATAAAACTCGTCCCTTATTTTGGGACGGGTTTATTATTTTTTGAAGGAGGAATATTCATGTTAAAAGTTGTAATAAAAGACGGCAGTGTAATAAATTCTAATGAAGAAGAAGGAAAAAGGGCACTTAGGCACACCACATCTCATATACTTGCTCAGGCGGTAAAAAGATTGTATCCGAATGTTAAATTGGCTATAGGGCCTGCAATAGATAATGGATTTTATTATGACTTTGATGTGGAAGAACCCTTTACTATGGATATGCTTGAGAAAATAGAAGAAGAAATGAGAAAAATAGTTAAGGAAGACTTAAGACTCGAGAGATCAGTGATTTCTAGGGGAGAAGCTTTAAAGCTTATGGAAGATAAGGGAGAAATTTATAAAATAGAACTCATTAATGATTTGCCAGAAGGGGAAGAATTAGTTTTCTTTAAGCAAGGAGATTTTATAGAACTCTGTGCAGGGCCTCATGTATTATCAACTTCAAAGGTAAAAGCCTTCAAACTATTATCAGTTGCAGGGGCCTACTTTAGGGGTAGTGAAAAAAATAAAATGCTTCAAAGAATATACGGAACGGCATTTGCGAGGAAAAGCGAACTTGATGAATATTTGAATATGCTTGAAGAAGCGAAGAAAAGGGATCATAGAAAACTCGGGAAAGAGCTAAAGTTATTTGCTTTAATGGATGAAGGACCAGGTTTTCCATTCTTTCTCCCTAATGGCGTAGTTTTAAAAAATAAGTTAATTGAGTACTGGAGAGAACTTCATAATAAGGCTGGGTATGTTGAGATAGAAACACCTATGATATTAAACAAGGAACTTTGGGAAACATCTGGGCATTGGTCTCACTATAAAGAAAATATGTATACTGTCAATATAGACGAAGAAGAATTCGCTATAAAACCAATGAACTGTCCAGGAGGAATGCTTGTATATAAATCAGAAGCTCACTCTTACAGGGATCTACCAATAAGAGCTGGAGAACTAGGAAAGGTGCATAGACATGAACTATCTGGAGCTTTGCATGGGCTTATGAGGGTTAGAGCATTTACACAGGATGATGCTCACATATTCATGCTGCCGGAGCAGATAAAAGAAGAGATAAAGGGTGTAGTTAAACTTATAAATGAAGTTTATGGAAGGTTTGGATTTAAATATAGAGTAGAACTTTCAACAAGACCTGAAAATTCTATGGGAAGTGATGAAGAGTGGCAATTAGCAGAAAGCTCACTTCAGGGCGCGCTCACGGAAATGAACATGGAATTTAAGATAAATGAAGGGGACGGAGCATTCTACGGGCCTAAAATAGATTTTCACTTAGAAGATAGTATAGGAAGGGAATGGCAATGTGGAACTATACAACTAGATTTGCAGCTTCCTCAAAGATTTAATCTTCAATATATTGGCAGTGACGGAGAAAAGCACAGACCAATTGTTATACACAGAGTAATTTTTGGTAGTATAGAAAGATTTATTGGCATTTTGATAGAACATTTTGCAGGAAAGTTTCCAACATGGCTATCACCTGTTCAAGTTAAAATACTACCTATATCGGAGCAGTATAATAATTATGCAAAAGCTGTAGTAAATAAACTGGAAGAAAATAATATCAGGGTTAGTTTAGATGGTAGAGCAGAAAAAATAGGCTATAAAATTAGAGAGGCCCGAAGCGAAAGATTGCCATATATTATTGTTGTTGGTGAAAAAGAACAAAACTCAGCGAGTATATCCCTTAGAAGTAGAAAGAATGGTGATGAGGGCAATTGCTTACTGGAGGACTTTATTTCAAGAATCATACAGGAGGTCGATAGTAAAAGGCTAGATGATTAATAGTAAAAAAACCTGCTAATAAAATAAGTTAGCAGGATTTTTCTAATATTTATTAATTTTCAGTTTTTAAATTTCTCATATATATTCTAAAAACAAGTTCTTCTAAAAAGTTGAACGCACTTGTGGTTATCAAATATATTCCTACTGCAATTGGAGTAGTGTTACTAAGCATTCCATCATACTTTTTGCACTTTGGACAGATTGTTTTTTAACTTCTACTTCAAGTTTTTCTTTGCTCCCATCCTCTTCGCAAATGAATATATGATATTTCCCAAAAAACGTTTGTACAAAGGAAGGGGTATTTTTGTCGCATATGCAACATCAACAAGGCCAGTCTCTTTCCAATATTTATTGTCATAAAACTCACCCTCAGTTCCAGCATGGCTCATCCCACGAAAAATATTATAAACCAACAAATTTACAAATGTTGGAGAGTATAACTTACAACTAGCAACGTCCCTGTAGAATTTCTCAGCCACTCTTTCGCATCTTTTAGTAACTTTTTTCGGAGGATCATACTCTCCGTAACTATTCGATATAACTGGAAGTTCATATCCACGATTAAATCCCCAACACATAAATGTTTCTCTTAAGTAGTTGGTACAGTTTTTAGCGCCATTTCCACCCGCAGTGGATACTGCGAGCATTTTCTTTCTGAAAAAGCTTGGTCTATGAGTGTTAAAAGCCAAATGATCTATAAAATTCTTCAGCAATGCAGTCACATTATTGCTATAGCAAGGACTCGCAATAATTGTCGCGTCATTTTCTTCAATTTTATCAATAAGTTTTTGCACTTCCAAGTGATGAGGGCAACTTTTATTTCCTCTAATAAAACACGAACTACATCCGGTACAAAAGGGGAGTCCTATTTCTTTCAAATGTACCTCTTCGAAATCTATATTGCTATCTGAAAGTTCTTGCATATGTTTTTTTACTATTTCCACAAGTGCCCAGGTATTTCCTTTATGTGCACTCCCATTAATAATTAGTATCTTCAATTAAATCATCTCCTGCGGAGCTGAAAGATTAACGACTTCAGAAGGGAGTTTATACTCTCACTTATAGAAGTTTTCATAAAGTCCCTCTACTTTCACTCATTTATTTTAAAATAAACAGAAATACTTAAAGTGGTTTTACTCTAAGTCATTCCAATATTACATTCATTCCTTGTTGCAAACGGCTTATATTTCCATGATATTGTTATATTTATACAATGCAATTGCATTACTAGTATCTTTATTATATCGTAAATCAAATAAATTACCATCATTTTGAATTAATTTTAATTATAACGATATTTCAGAAGTCAAGTCTCCCACTACTATAAGTGGGAGTTATATACATTAACAAAGAGAAAACTTCAGTGTGAGTATAAATATCCTTCTGAAGTCGTTAATATTGTAGCACCGCAGGTGATGATTTAATGTTATACTTGATGATATATTAAAAAATGGAAATAGAAATGAAAATACATTTTTTTTAGCCGTAATTACGGCGTGGGGGGAACTATGAAAAAAAAATCTAATAACTTAATTATCAAACTAATTATTGGTGTAGCACTAGGGTTAGGTATTGGTTTAGTATGTCCTAAAGGCTTAATGGTTGTAATTGTTACCATAAAATATATACTAGGACAAATCATCTTCTTTGCTGTACCACTTATCATCATTGGATTTATAGCACCATCTATCACTAAGCTAAAAAACAATGCTACAAAAATGTTGGGTATTGCTGTTCTTATAGCCTATGTATCCTCAATCGGTGCTGCAACTATGTCAGCAATTGCTGGATATGCAATTATCCCAAGTCTTTCAATAACACCTGCTACTGAGGGATTAAAAGAGCTACCTGCATTAATTTTCAAGCTTGATATTCCTCAAATTATGCCAGTTATGAGTGCATTAGTATTTTCTATGGTAATAGGGTTAGCCGCAACATGGACAAGTGCTAAAACAATTGAAACCGCTTTAGATGAATTTCAAAACATGGTTTTAGAAATTGTTACAAGAATAGTTATTCCTATTCTTCCTATTTTTATAACTTCAACATTTGCGACTCTTGCTTATGAGGGATCAGTTACTAAACAACTTCCTATTTTCTTAGGTGTCGTTTTAATAGCAATTGTTGGTCATATTATCTGGCTTACTGTTTTATACGGCATTGCAGGTATATACTCAGGTAAAAACCCTATGTCTGTTTTAAAGCACTATGGACCTGCATACTTAACAGCAGTTGGGACAATGTCTTCAGCAGCTACTCTACCTGTTGCATTATCATGTGCAAAAAAATCAGATTCACTGAGACCAGATATGGTAGACTTTGGTGTTCCTCTATTTGCAAATATTCACCTTTGTGGTTCTGTTCTAACTGAAGTTTTTTTTGTTATGACTGTTTCACAAATTCTTTACGGAAAGCTGCCTAATCCTACATCCATGGTAGTATTCGTTATTCTACTCGGCATTTTTGCAATCGGTGCTCCTGGTGTTCCTGGAGGAACTGTTTTGGCTTCGTTAGGTCTTATCGTAAGCGTTTTAGGTTTCAATGAAACGGGTACTGCACTAATGATTACAATTTTTGCGTTGCAAGATAGCTTTGGTACTGCATGTAATGTTACTGGGGATGGTGCGTTAACACTGATGCTTACAGGATATGCAAATAAACATAAATTATAAATATATTAAAAAGCCAGGCACATCATGGAATTATTATCTATGATGTGCCTGGTTTTTACATATTGTAGTTTTTAATATTCATATAAGGACACTAATAGAAATTTGGAGAGGGAAACCTCTCCTTCTTTATTAGCAAAAATCTGATTGCTAATAGTGCTTTTTATTGGTAAAATATACCGAAGATAATAAACAAACACTAGAAGTTGTCGCATAAATATATGGTAGTAATATTTTTTGTAAAAAATATAGTAACCAGTGGATGCGCCAAAAGCCTGCTGTATTGGCAAAGTATAAAGCACAAAATAAAAATATATAAAGAGGAATTTAATATGAGTAAAATACTAATTGTTGAAGATACACAAAGGCTTAGAGCGGAATTAAAAGTGTTATTGGAGCGTTATGGATATGAAGTTACAGCTCCTGAAACATTTGACAATATTATAGATGTTATTAAAATGCTGCAGCCAGAACTTCTGATGCTAGATATTAACCTACCAGTATATGACGGTTATTATATCTGCAGAGAAGTGCGAAAATTTTCAGAAGTTCCAATTATTATAGTAACCAGCCGTGACAGTGACATGGATGAACTTCTGAGCATAAAATTAGGTGCAGATGATTTTATAACAAAGCCATATAACACAGAGATACTATTAGCTAGAGTAAATGCAGTACTAAAACGGAGCGAGGCAGGGAATAAATCTAAAGAGGGGATGGAATGTAGTGGACTTACCATAAATTTATGTAACAGTTCAATGGCAGCAAATGGAGTAAAGATTGACATTACGAAAAATGAACTAATTTTATTGACAAGCCTTATAAAAAGAAAAAATGAAATTGTGTCAAGAGAAGAATTAATGGAAGAGTTATGGTCTGCAGAATATTTTGCTGATGATAATAGCCTTTCTATAAATATGACAAGACTTAGAAAAAAATTAGATGAAATAGGCCTTAAAGAGTTTATTAAAACAAAAAGAGGACAGGGGTACATAGTAGAATGAATATTAGAAAATATTTGAATGATAAGAAGCTATTCCTGTGTTGTAATACACTACTTAGCCTTTTGTTAATACTGTTTTTGATTTATATTAATATAGAGAGTATCTGTTTATTAGGCATTTTAATAATCTGGTATTTCCCAATTCTTTTATTTATGACAATTGATTACGTGAAGAAAAAGGAATTTTATGACTCTATTATAGAAAGTACAGAAAAAGTAAATGAATTATATCTGATTAAAGAGACCCTTGATGAGCCTGAATTTCTCGAAGGAAATATTATATATAATACATTTGGAAAAATTGAAAAAAGTGTTGTTGATAAAATTTGTGAATACCAGCAGGTGACAGATAATTATAAAGAATATTTAGAAATATGGCTACATGAAATAAAAACACCATTAGCATCCGCTGAACTTATTATTGATAATAATCCGTCACAGGTGACAAAGAATATCAAAACTGAATTAAAGCAGCTAGAACGTTTACTGAATCAAGTATTGTATTATTCAAAGAGCGAGTATGCTGAGAATGATTATTTAATTAAAAGGCTTTCATTAGAGCACGTTGTCAAAAAATGTTTTAAGACCTTTGCAAAATCGTTTATTTACAGTAGAATACGTTTAGAATTTGACAATCTTGATGTTTTTGTATATTCGGATGAAAAATGGCTTAATTTTATTTTGCAGCAGATTATAACAAATGCTATTAAATATTTAGATAAGGCCGAGAAAATCATTAGGGTTACAGCAAAAAAGAGAGATAATCAAATAATACTTACGATTGAAGATAATGGAATTGGTATATCAGAATCGGATATTGAACAGGTCTTTAATCATGGATTTACTGGTGAGAATGGAAGAGTTTACGGTCAATCTACAGGCATGGGGCTATATATATGTAAAAAATTATCAAATAAGTTAAATATAGCTCTTAGCGTAGAGTCAACCGGAGGCGAAGGTACAAAATTTAATATAGTATTCCCCGTAGGCGGAACAATGTGTTTTGAGTCATGATAATCATGACTCATTTTTTTGCTCAGTAATCTTTCAAAAATGAAAGATTACTGAAATGTAAATCAATATAAGATTATGTAAATACGTATTATACTTAGTACATAGAGTGTTAGACGAGGAGGAAATAAAAAATGAAAGAAATATTAAAAGTTAGTCATATAGAAAAATATTATGGTGCAAAAGGAATGCTGACAAAGGCGTTAGATAGAATTTCATTTACTGTTAATGGAGGAGAATTTGTTGGAATTATGGGACCCTCTGGAAGTGGAAAAACAACGCTGCTTAATTGTATATCAACGATTGATGATATTACAGGTGGTGAAATAGAGATTAATGGAACAAGAATAGATGGAATGTCCGAGCATAAATTAGAGAAGTTTAGAAGAGAAGAGTTAGGTTTTATATTTCAGGATTTAAATCTCCTAGATACATTAACAGCATATGAAAATATAGCACTTGCACTAACAATCCAAAAGAAAAACCCAAAAGAAATAGCACAAATGGTAGAGGATATCGCAGATAAATTAGGAATAAGAGCGATACTAAATAAATATCCGTGTCAGATGTCGGGCGGGCAAAAACAGCGTATAGCATGTGCAAGAGCAATCATTTCAAGACCATCCCTTCTTTTAGCTCATGAACCCACTGGAGCTTTGGATTCTAAATCAGCTGCTCATTTTTTAGATTCATTAGAATATCTGAACCAGGATATGCAGGCAACCATACTAATGGTTACGCATGATGCATTTACGGCAAGCTATGCAAAAAGAATTCTTTTTATAAAAGATGGCAAACTCTTTACAGAGATAAAAAGAGGCGCAGATAGTAGAAAAGAATTTTTTGACAGAGTTATTCAAGTAATAATAGAAATGGGAGGTGAAACCAACCATGTATTTTAAGCTGGCATATAAAAACGTTAAAAAAAGTTTTGGGGATTACCTTATTTATTTTATTACACTGACATTTTCGGTTGCCATGTTTTTTACATTTAATTTATTGGATTCACAGGCTGGATTTTCGCAAATCCAAAGCGGTCAGCAAGAAATACTTAGTATTTTGGAAAATATGCTAGGTATCATTTCGGTATTTATATCAATAATCATCGGTTTTTTAGTTATATATGCAAATAATTTTCTGATTAAACGAAGAAAAAATGAGTTTGGTATCTATGGGAGCCTAGGAATGGGACGTAATGATATTTCAAAGATGCTTTTAATGGAAACTTTATTAATTGGAATAATAGCAATGGTTTTCGGTATTATTTTAGGGATATTTGCTTCAAAAGGGCTACAGGTAGTGACAATAGAGATGTTTAGAGGAGATAAATCGCTAGATTTATCAAAATATAAGTTCGTTTTTTCCTGGAGTGCATTACGTAAAACTGCTATATGTTTTGCAAGTATTTTTGCATGTGTTTCCATATTTAATATTAAGATAATTAAAAAGAATAAGCTTATTAATTTATTATATGAGACAAAAAGCGATAAAACAAGATTTATGTCCGTGAAAGCAGGTTTCGTAGCTTTTACATTATCGCTTATTATGTTAGTCATTTCCTATGCAATTATTTTGAATATAGGGCTTAACCCAAAAAATAAATTGTTCTTTGTAAGTTTGGTTTGTGGTATAAGCGGAACATATTTATTCTTTTTATCAATGGGAAGTTTTATAACAGAATGCTTACGTAAAGTAGATAATCTATATCTTAAAAACATAAATTTATTTACAATAAGGCAAATTGGAAATAAAGTAAGTAAAAATGTGATTTCATTGACAATTATTACACTCATGCTATTTTTAACAATTACGATTTTATCAAGTGGACTGGGCGTGAATAAAGCTATTATTGGAAATGCTAAATTTAACCAGCCTTTTGAGGTTACAATATATGGATTAGCTGATAAAAAAGCAGCATTAGAAATAATGAATAATAAAGACACAGTTATTAAAGACGACATAAAGGAAACCTATGCATATGAACTTTATGAAAGTGGAATTCAGATTAAAAGTTTAATGAGTGATGAATATTTATCAGACATTACTAAAAATGACATGAAATTATTAAACACACAGCAGCAGATTGCAGTTATGAAACTGTCAGATTATAATAATTTGATAGGCATGGAAGGCAGAGAAAAATTACAGATTGATGATAAATCTTACGCAATCTGTTCTAACAATAAAATTGTTGTGAATGGGTTAAAAGGAAAAGCTAATGCTCTCTCAATAAATGGAAAACAGTTTCAGGCAGAAAAAGAAGATTGTTTATATCGCAATTTTAGTAATATAAATGATCCAGCCTCAACAGCAATCATTATTTTAACAGATGATCAGGTGAAAAACTTTAATGCGAGCATGGGTGGCCTTGTAATTAATACTTTTAAGGATTTAGATATTCCTGTTATTGACAAATATGATAATGAATTATTAAATTACGGTAATTACATTGCTGCATGTCGTGTAATGAGACAGATTGGAAATTTAACAACATCAATGTTGGCTTCTTTTGTGGGAATATATGTAGGCATAATCTTTTTAGTGTCAAGCGGCGCCATACTTGCAATTCAGGAGTTGTCAGAAGCGAGTGATAGCAAAAGAAGATATGAAATGCTTCGAAAACTTGGGGTTGGAAGAAAAGAGGTTAATAAGAGTATATTATCACAGATTTTAGTTTACTTCTTAGTGCCATTTGCAATGGCATTATTACATTCATGTATCGCATTAAAAGTTATCAGTAAGCTTATTAAACAGATGGGCACAACGAATATGATGACAAATATTATTATTGTTTCTGCCATTGTATGTTGTATATATGGAGTATATTTACTGCTAACTTATGCAGGTGCTAAAAAAATGAATAAGTAGTATGGGAATGTGCAACTATGGCTGCTGATTGAATGAGGTCAACTTAGATATTTAGTAACCTTAGATGAATACAGAAAACACTTAACTAATCTGAAAAAATAGGTAGGCAATATAGTATTCTATAATGTAATATCTGTTTTTTTAGATTAGTATTTTATTGAGCTTTTAAAATATAACATAAGAATATATTATTGTAACAATAATTTGTGATAGAGGTTGCTATTAAAAAAGTGAAATTTATGTAATGAAATGAAAAATTTTACGTATTAACATATGAGATTACTTGGCCGGGTAAAAAAACAAAGAAAGGAGGGCTTTAAAAAGATGAAGCAACTTGCATTGTGTGATATTTCATATAAAAAAGAAGTTACAGAAGAATTATGTAAAGAAGAAGAATTTAATCATATTTTTGAAAACTATTATAAAAGGGTATAAGAATTGAGGTGCAAATATATTGAAAAAAATATCAGTATTTTTATTGTCATTAGTATTGATGGTTGGTTTTACCTTAACTACAATCAGTCCCACAAAAGTTAAAGCAGCTACGATTCATGGTGGATATGTATCATCAAAATACATATCACTTAACCTATTGGATTTTTTTTCACCGTTTGGAGTTTCGAGTGGTAAAGTAAAATTAGATGCTTCTATTAATACTCTTAATGTAATGGATTCTACATTAGCATCTGCGAATATAATAGACTCATTGCCAGATGGCTATACCGTTACAGCTTTTTCAGATAGAGGTTTTTTTTCACCACCTATTATTGGAGGTTCAGTTATCCCTGAGTCTTTTCACATTACTTATTCCAAATAGGATTTTAGTGTCAAGCATTTTTGAAAATGTCCCGAAATAAGTGAACAATCCGAACTAAAAATTTGATAGTTCACAGTAACATACCCCATAGTTATACTATGGTTAAGGATTTTAATACAAGACAACCGATATTTGTATAAATTTAATTTTATTATGGGTATTTTTGCCCATCCCCCCGGAAAGGGGGAATAGGCAAATCACTAATTCGATATTCTCTGAAATATAGCTATTCTCAAACTAATTGCCTATATTTATATTTCAAAACATGTACTATCAATTTGACATATGTCAGAAATAAATAAGATGTACTTATGACACACAAAAACAACGAATAAGGACTATTTCACAAAGTACACTTTGTGAAATAGTCCTTATTCCCCCTTTTGGATGGGTTGGGCAAAAATATTCATTATACATAATTACTGGAATCTTAATCCATAAATTATGTATAATAAGAATATATGGTATTAAACAATCGTTTTAAACTGTAAGCCGTAAATTGAATATATAGGAGGTACAATGGGAAAAGTGAGAGGTAGATGGAGTCAAAAACAAACAGATGAAAAAGTGCTGTCTGTACTTAGTAGTATTTGTTCTATAAGCATAATAATATTTGTATGTATGCAGATTTTAGGTGTTTGGAAAATTGGAACAAATGTATTTGAGCCATTGTTGGGTGTGTCAATGTTAATTCAATCCATTCAGAATTGGAAGAAAAATAAAGAGGTTGCTAAAGTTAGTTTATTTGCTGCGATACTTGCTTTTGGGGTTTCAATTTTTAAATTTGTAATAAGATAAAATCAAATTTTTAAAATGGATTGGATTAGCAATTTTAAACTATTACGATTTAGAAGTAAAGTGGACACGTTGATTTGTCCACTTTTATACGTTCCATTATCGGGTACAGCCGACATACGTGGTGCGTCCCGACAGGGCGTATATTCTAGCAGGTGGGAATCCTGTCAAGGTAAGATTTAGCAAATCGCTTTGTATGTAGATTGCAATATAAAATGTCCGAAATTTTCAAGAAAAATATAATGTTAAGTTATAATGGTTTTCTGTTCCATCATATTAGCAGATAGACCGTTAAAAATCCTTCTTGGATAATTGTTGATCCAGTGCTGTATTTGCATAATTTGTTTTTTAGAGAATGCTGAAATATCCACACCTTTTGGGATAAATCGTCGTATCATTTTATTGATATTCTCGTTTGTGCCTCGTTCCCATGAACTATATGGATGGGCATAATATACTTTAGTTCTCTTTCGTTTATTCCTTACTGAGGTCTCAATACCCTCGAAATCAAGGTTCTCACAGCCGTTATCACAGGTGATTGTTTTAAATGTTTTTGAGAATGCCATTCCCATTTTACGCTCCAATTTGTCCAATTCCTTCACAACAGCGACCTGTGATTTAGAAGGTATTTTAAAGATTAACTCCTTGCGAGTTACTCTTTCGCTTAACACCATTAATACAGTCTTTGTACCCTGCTTTCCTACTACGGTGTCCATTTCCCAGTGCCCTATCTCATCACGTGCAGCTACCGCTGTAGGTCTTTCTGATATGCTTGTCCCTTTGGTATTGTTATACGCCGGCCTTATTTTTTTATAGTTTCTCTTTTTGGCATTCTTTTTAACAGGCAGATCTTTGTTACTTATGTTTAAGAATAAATTATTATCCAAATAGTTATACACAGTTTTGAAGCAAATAGTTGTTTCGAATTGTAGATCTTTATTTATTATATTTTGAATAGCTGCATACGGAGATTCGCCATATTTACCAATGGCTTTTTCTAAGTACTTCACCAATTTGTGATCTTTCCCTATTTTCAATGCAGGCCCTTTTGCTGTGCCTTGTCTGTCATGTTCTGACTGCCCAATTTCTGCGCTATATTCCATTCGAGTGGTTAAATCACTATTCAATAATTCTACTATTCCTTTAGCAATTTCACGCCTTATTGTACGCTCTGAACGTCCACCTATTTGCTCCGCAATACAGCTTGAATTTAGCCCCATTTTGTATAATGTCTCTATCTTTATACGATCCTCATATGTTAGGTGTTTACCTTTTTTGTTTTCTGTGATAAAATTTAATTGACTCATTTGAAATCCTCCTGTACTTGTGTTGGTTTAGTCACTTAACATTGTACAAGATTTTTTCTCTTGAGTCTTTATTTTTTGTTCTATGGTCATTTCATTTTACAACTTACCGCAAATCGCTTTGTATCGAGTCTTAGAGATGTTGCGGTAACGTAACATTTTAAGCGTAGACAGAAAGTTAGCGAGGTAGAATTGACTGGGTGGTAACCCAGCAGTGAATGGTATTGAGCTTCGAAAATCGGTAGACGATGTGGCAGAAACGTTCATGTACGTGGAAAGCAACATTTATTTGTGCGTTAAAGCGAGTGCAAATAAACGCATCCGTAGTCAGAGACCCTACCTAGCTAAACATTGAGAATATACGGAAACTCGGGGAGATCCTACTTGGTCTTTTCAAAATGAAAAGTATGCAGTACAAACTGAAGAAGTAAGGAACGCAAATGCCAGTAGGAAGTCGGATACTTTCATAGTACTAGGGATAACGGGTAATTCCGGAGGAAGGAAGGAAAGTAACATATGAAACTGCTTAAAAGAGAAACACTGCCCAGGCTTAGAACTGGAATAACAGTGAGAACAAAACTTGTAAGCATAGCACAAGTAGCTCGCAGAAATAAAGAAGCAAAATTCTGTTCATTGGCTTATTTAATGAACAAGAATACTTTAACAGAATCATTCAATAGACTGAATGGCTCGGCCTCTGCGGGTATAGATAAGGAAACTAAAGAAAGTTATAGGAAAAACCTAGATGAAAATTTGAATAACTTAGTAATCAAATTAAAGAAAGGTTCTTTCAGACCTCAACCAGTAAAACGTTTATATATCACAAAAGTAGGTAGTAATAAAATGAGACCGCTTGGTATACCTATACTAGAAGATAAAATAGTACAAGGTGCTTTAGTTATTATTTTACAGAGCATTTACGAAGAGGACTTTCTACCAATATCATTTGGTTTCAGACCAGAGAAAAGTTGTCATGATGCACTAAAGAATTTAAGTGATAATATAATGACAAAGAAAGTTAACTACGTAGTAGATGCTGATATAAGTGGTATCTTTGACCATGTTAACCATGAATGGATGATGAAATTTATCAAACTTAGAATAAGTGATAGTAAAATACTTGCTTTGATTAAAAGATTTTTAAAAGCAGGTACAATGGAAAAGGGTAACTTTAAAGAAACAACAAAAGGTGTTCCTCAAGGCGGTAGCTTGTCCCCACTTTTGGAAAATATATACTAGCATTACACTCTTGACTTGTGGTTCACAAAAGTAGTAGCTAAACATTGTAAAGGTGAATGTTACATAACAAGATATGCGGATGATAGTGTAACCTGTTTTCAATATGAAAATGATGCAAAAAGATATAATGAAGCACTGAAAAGTAGACTAGCAAAATTCGGATTAAGTATAGCAGAAGAAAAGACTAAAACTATAGAATTTGGACGCTATGCTAAAGAACGATTAAACCGAAAAGGAAGAAAGAAACCGGAAACCTTTGATTTTCTTGGATTTACACACTATTGCAGTAAAAGTAGAAATGGAATCTTTAAATTAAAATGGAAAACAGCATCAAAGAAATTTCATGCTAAAGTAAATGATTTTAATAAGTGGATAAAAGAAAATCGTAATCTACCACTAGGTTTAATATGGAAAAAGGTGAATCTAAAACTAAGAGGTCATTATAATTATTACGGCGTTAGTGATAACTGGTACAATCTAGTAAAATATAAAAGGCAAATTGTAAAAAGTATGCTCTATTGGCTTCAAAAGAGAAGTCAGCGAACTAGCTTAAACTGGGATAAAATGAGTAAACTTTTAAAACATTATCCTTTAGAAAATCCTAAACCAAAATCTTTAGTTAATCTAAATCCTGCTTATGTGTAAAGAGGTTCATATGGGGAGCCGGATGCCTAAATTGGGCACGTCCGGTTCTGAAAGGGGCGGTATCTGTGAAGATTACCGTCTACTTACCTGAAAATGGGCCACATGCTGGAATAAATGAACTGCTCCCTGTCAAGTAGACAGTGGAAATAATAAAATTTACTTAAACGGCTAAAGCCCTAAATTCCGAAGGGCTAAGGCCGTTTAATCTTTTTTGCAATCTCTTGGTATTGTAAAAAATGATATACTCATCAATTGCATTAGAGATTTCCTCGTATGTATTATATTTGTGCAAGTAGTACTTTTCACACTTAAGAATTTCCCAAAAGCCTTCCATTGGTCCATTGTCGATACATTTGCCTACTCGCGACATGCTTCGCGTCATTCCTGCAGCATCCAATTTCCTCTTAAATCCATGGGAAGTATACTGCTAACTCATTTAGCTCCTTTGAATATCTCTTTCATGTTCTTGATTTTCTTAATCCATCTAATCCATCTAATCCATATTTACTATAGTTGTATTTCCATTTATAAAAAGCATCCTTACTAATTTTATACATGGTGGCAATTTCTAGTATCGTTCCAATTCCATTATCATATGACCTTAATATTTCATACTTTTTTTCTGCTGTATATTTAGATATTCTAGACACAAAAATGCTCCCCTTTTAAGTAACAGATTTTAATTTTTTAATCTGTCCACTTTAAGGGGAGCATATCAATAGTTCCATGATGTGGCTCATTTTTACATGTATGTCGGCTGTACCCGTATAGGCACCAGTTTAGTGTGATACGCCTTTTTTATTATTGGCTGCATATGATAATTATCATATGCAAGTTACTTTAACCCTGGTGACATACGGTATGTATACTCATTAAGGTTATTGAACATTATACATTCCTTTGCTTTCCATATATTGAAATATAGCTTCTCCGTGCTTTTGTTCTTCCTTTTGTATATGATTTAATACATCACGAACTCTAGTGTCTCTAAACTCAAAAATTGTAGTATCGTAAGCTCCGGAAACATATTTTTCTGTCATTAATAAATCTGTACACATATTAGCATCTGATAAATTAACTCCACTAGGTTGTGTATTATTCATATTGGTGGTCGAGCCTTGATATCCCATAGTTTGCCCTGAACTTTGATTTTGCTGCTGGTTCATTTGAGGAATTTTACCGCTTAACAATTGATTAATGCTATCAAGATGTGTTCTTTCTACTTGCCCATTAGCATTAAATATTTGTTTCAATTGGTTGTCTTTAGTTTGATTTGCATAATTTGTATACTTTTCTATACAAATTTGTTCGTGGCTTTTTTGATCCTCTAGTAACATCCTTTCTTTTTGTGATAACGTTATTTCCATAATATACACCTCCAATCTTATTTTGTGTCGATTTTATTATTTTATACATATATGTCACAAAATATAAAATCCATAGCTTTGTAACATCTTGCATAAACAAATGGTATAATATTCTTAGAGATTAGTGGCAGAAGAGTGCTAATCACATTAATTTAATTTTTACTTAAATAAAATAGAAAGAAGTGTCCTATTTAACTAAGATACTTCTTTATTATAATGCACACTTCCTATAAACTTTTATTGTTGAAATAAAAAATAAGGGAGTGTTATTATTTATGTAAGAATTAAGAGAAAGAATGAAAATGGATATGGAACTAAGGGGATATAGCCCAGTGACCATAAAAAACCATATTAATTACGTTAGTAACTTTGCTAAATTCTACAACAAAAATGACGGTCTACTCCGCAGGATTAAGAGAAAGAAATATATTTGTTAGGGGTATAGTATTAAAACCAGTTTAAACAAAAATAATCCCATAATATTATTTATGGGATTATTTTACGATACAATCTTTAGGTGCTTTATCATCCCTCAGGCCTTTAAATACAGGTTGACGTAAGGAGCCATTTGCTGTTTTCATCATATATTTTACGATGCATACAAGGCTAGGATCTATCCATATCGCATTATCATTTCCAGAAGGCAAATCATTAAAGGGTTGTGTACTTATTCTTTGAGTTGATTTTATTAATTGAAAATCTTCTGTGGATATTCCCAGTGTAACATGTCCTTTGTATACCAATTCTTTGCCTAAATATTGACCAAGAACAATGCTGATGACACCGTTATCCTTAAAAATATATCCACACACAACGAAATCATCATCCAGGAGGTTTTTAATTTTAATCCAGTCTTTGGTGCGTTTGTCTAAGTAATACTTGCTCTCTTTTCTCTTGGCCACTATGCCTTCCAATTGGTTTTGCTTAGCGAGCTGATAAAATTCAATTCCTCTATCCTCGATATACCGAGAAATAGCTATACGCTCATTCTCTTTAATAACTTTTTGAAGCAATATTTTACGCTGCATCAATGGCAAATCCATAACTTGGTGATCATCATAGTAGAGAATATCAAATGCGGTAAAGCTGGCCGGTAATTTAGATGATGCAAGTTGAATTTTGAAAGTATTTGACATCAGTGACCGTCGTTGAATCTCAAAAAAATCTGGTTTGCCATCCTTAATAACGATCAACTCACCATCTAAAATGCAACGACGTTTGGCTTGCTTGTGTATGTTTGATAGTTCTGGTACTTTTACAAGCATCTTCATATCTCTTTTGTTGCGCAGTTCTGTGGTATCTTTATCCAAATAGGCGATACATCGTTCGCCATCTAGCTTTAACTCATAGATATAATCAGGACTGTCAAATGATTCTTGCATCTCACCAATAAGCATAGGCTTAATCTTTTTACTCTCAAATAGATCCATTATGCGCCTTTTGGTGTAGTTTTACGTTTTACATTAGCCTTAGGATTTGGAGTTGCTTTAACTTTATTTTGTTCAATGCTCGCCTTTAATGCATCCATAAGATTAATTATATTGGTTGGAGCCTCAGACTTAGGGGTAACAATTTCTTGACCGGATATTTTTGTTTCGAGTAGCTCACGTAACTTTAGCTGATACTCATCCTTATATTCAGCTGGATTAAAAGGAGTAACCATGGAGTTAATGAGTGCATTCGCCATTGTAAGCTCAGCCTCAGTCAATTCTGGTTTATTATAGGATTTGGGAAGGTCTTTAATTTCATCTTCATAGTACATCTTTGAAATTAATATCCCATCCTCTCGTGGGATTATAGCAAGTAAAGTCTCTCTTGTACCCATGACAGTTTTGCCAATTGCAATCTTTTGCTCGGACATAAGGGCTGCACGCAGAAGCTCAAAAGCTTTATCACCACCAGCTTCAGGGATGGCTTGATATGTTTTATCATAAAAAATGGGGGATATTTGATTTAGTTGTGCAAAGTGCAGTATCTGTATGGATTTTTCTTTTTCAGTCTTGATTTTTTCAAGATCATCATCTGTTACAACAACATAATGATCTTTATCGTATTCATACCCTTTAATAAGATCTTTTGTTATAACCTCCTCGCCGCAATGACCGCAAGTCTTCTTGTATTTTATTCTAGAATTATCCTCTTTGTGGAGTTGGTTAAAATGTATGTCATTATCTTGAGTAGCAGTATACATAGATATTGGTATAGCAACTAGGCCGAATGAAATAACTGTTTTATGGGCTATAGCCATTTTTAACACCTCACTTTTTTAATAGTATAACCATAACATAATCTATTTACTATTGTTTTAATCAAAATTCAGATTCTAAATTAATATGTAAGGGCCGCAATAAATTGAAATTCTTAAAAAATAAAAGTATTTTAACAAATATTGACTATAATGGTCATTTCCTCTTTCCAGTCAATCTGTGCCTGAAGCCCGGGGGGACGTTTCAAAAAGTACCATGGCTTTTTTCAGTTTTTGAAGAAATTTAGCACGCCCTCTTGACAACTCAAAACAAATATGACATTATATTACTAGACAGACAGTCGGTCAATTATAAGGAGATGTAAAAATGAGGATAGTAAAAGAAGCTGAAGAACGCAGGAACGAAATACTCGACGCGGCGGATGAGCTTTTCGGTCAGAAGGGCTTTGACGGCACAAGTACAAACGATATTATCGAAAAAGTCGGAATTGCACGGGGAACGCTGTATTATCACTTCAAGTCGAAGGAGGATATTTTGGACGCGCTTATTGAGCGGTATAATGTCCGTATTTTAGGCGCGGCGCAGGAAAATGCCGCAGAGAAGAGCATACCCGTAAACGAGCGCATTATCCGCGTTGTAATGGCACTGAACATAAGTGGCGGAAGCGGCAAGGCAATTATAGAGCAAATTCACAAGCCGCAGAACGCGCTTATGCATCAGAAAATACAAAAGGTCATATTAAGCGGCGTTACGCCGATACTGACGGGAATAATCCGCGACGGCATTGAGCAGGGAGTGTTTAACACGCCGTTCCCGTATGAATGCATGGAAATGGTTTTGGCATATACGAATACTGTTTTTGATGATGATATGGTTAAAATGACGAACGAGGAGCGCGCTTCACGCATACAGGCGTTTGTTTTCAACGTTGAAAGGCTGCTCGGCGCCGAAAGCGGAAGTTTTATGAACGTTATGCAGATGTTTGGCAGCGGAAATGGAGGCAGCAATGAATAATTCGGGAAAATCCTTCAGAAAATTTCTTCTTCTGTGGTCGGGAGAGCTTATTTCAGCGATAGGAAGCGGGCTTACGGCGTTTGGGCTTGGGGTTTATGTTTTTGAGCAGACGGGAAAGGCATCGTTAATGGCACTTGTAATGTTGCTTGCGTTTATGCCGTCGATTCTTTTAAGTCCCGTGGCGGGAGTGCTTGCGGACCGCTATGACCGCAGGCTTCTAATGGTGCTGGGCGATAGTCTTTCCGGGGTGGGACTTGTATTCATTCTAATTTGTATGCTTCGCGGAGAAGTACAGCTATGGCAGATTTGCATGGGAGTTACAATAAGCTCGGTGTTTTCATCGCTGCTTGAACCCGCATATAAAGCTACGGTTACGGATTTGCTTACCGAGGAGCAGTATACAAAGGCAAGCGGTCTTGTTCAGGTGGCAGGCTCGGCAAAATATCTGATTTCGCCCGTAATTGCGGGATTTCTGCTCCACGTTTCGGATATAAAGCTGCTGCTTGTAATCGACATCTGCACATTTTTAGTAGCCGTTGCATCAACTTTTGCTGTACGCAGCGGTCTTGCTTCAAAGAAATGCGAACAGGCAAAATCGTTTATCGGCGAATTCAAAGACGGCTGGGGTGCCGTTTCTGAAAACAGGGGCGTGCTTGTTCTTGTTATAATGACATCGGTTATGACATTTTTCCTCGGCTTCATACAAACACTTTCCATGCCGATGATACTTGCTTTTTCGGACAGCTCCGTAGCAGGAACGAGTGAAACAATTGTCGCTTCGGGAATGCTTGTTTCAAGTGTAGTTATAGGAATGATGACCATAAAAAAAGGCTATGTGAAAATGCTTTCGGGTTCGTGGTTTTGTGCTGGAATATTTATGGCGGCGTTCGGACTGCGCGAAAATATTGTGCTTATGTGCGTTTCGGGATTTCTGTTTTTTGCAATGCTCCCATTTGCAAACACAAGTCTAGATTTTCTTATCCGCACCAATATTGAAAATTCCGTTCAGGGCAGAGCGTGGGGACTTATCGGTGTAATTTCTCAGCTTGGATTTGTTGCCTCGTATGCGCTTTCGGGCGTGCTTGCGGATTATGTGTTCACTCCTTTGCTGCTTGACGGCGGAGTGCTTGCTGACAGTGTGGGAAAGATCATCGGCACGGGCAGCGGCAGAGGAACGGGATTTCTCATTTTAATCGCGGGAGTGCTGTTATGTGTGACTTCGGTAATTCTGTGTAACATAAAATCTGTTAAAAAGCTTGAAACCAGAGGTGACTTATATGTATTCCAGAATAATCCGCAATGACATTTTAAAGAGCAAGGCGATAACGCTGACAACAATGATATTTGTCGCTGCCGCGGCTATGCTTGTTTCTCTCTCAGTAGTGCTTGTCGTAAATTTATCCGGTGCGATAGATACGTTAATGACGCAAGCAAAAACCCCGCATTTTATGCAGATGCACTCGGGGGAAATTGATACTGCGCAGCTTACGGCTTTCGCGGAGCAGAACGACAATGTCGATGAATTTCAGGTGCTTGAATTTCTCAATGTGGACGGTGCGCGGATTGTAATTGACGGAACCTCGCTTACGGACAATGTTCAGGATAACGGTTTCTGCATGCAGAGCAAAAAATTCGATTATCTTCTTGACATTGACGGAAACGTTATAAATGTATCCGATGGGGAGATTTATGTTCCGATATGCTATATGAAGGACGGCACCGCAAAGGTCGGTGACAAGGCTGTGATATGCGGAAAGAAATTCACCGTTGCGGGATTTCTCCGCGATTCACAGATGAATTCGTTGCTCGCATCGTCAAAGAGGTTTCTTGTAAGCGAAAATGATTACGCGGAAATAAAAAGCCTCGGAAGTACGGAGTATCTGATTGAGTTCAGATTAAAGGAGTTGTCTGCGCTTGGCGCATTTGAAACCGCCTACACCTCCGCGGGACTTGAAGCAAACGGACCGACGATTACATATCCGCTTTTCAAATTGCTTAACGCAATTTCCGACGGGCTTATGATTGCGGTTATACTTCTTGTAAGCGCGCTCGTCGTTGCAATCGCATTTATGTGCATACGCTTTACGCTTCTTGCGAAAATCGAGGACGACTACCGCGAAATAGGTGTTATGAAAGCAATAGGGCTGCGCGTTTCCGACATAAAGAAAATATACCTTGCAAAATACGCGGCGATTGCGGCGGCGGGCTGTATTCTCGGATTTGCACTTTCGTTTGTGTTCAGAGGCATGCTTCTTGAAAATATACGGCTTTATATGGGTGAAAGCGAAAATTCTTCTTTTGCCTTGCTTTTCGGGATAATTGGCGTACTGCTTGTGTTCCTTGCGATTATAGCTTATGTGAAGGTTGTGCTGAAGCGCTTTCGGAAAATATCCGCCGCGGAGGCTATCCGCTTCGGAACATCACAGGAAAAATACTCCAGATCAAAGCATTTCTGCCTGAGCAAAAACAGACTACTTGATACGAATATTTTTCTCGGCGTCAAAGATGTTCTTGCAAGGAAAAGGCTTTACGCCACAATGCTTGCGGTGCTTGTGATTTCGGCGTTTATCATAATTGTTCCGCTGAATTTATACAACACAATTTCCTCAAAAGGCTTCATCACATATATGGGAATAGGAAAATGTGATATGCGCATCGACATTCAGCAGACCGACAATATTTCCGAAAAATCAGCGGAAATTGCAAAGGTGATGGAGAGCGACAGATCCATATCCAAATATGTCGTGCTTGCGACCAAAACATTCAAAGCAAAGAATGATAACGGCTCGGAGGAACGTATAAAAATTGAGCTAGGCGAGCATTCGGTATTCCCCGTAAAATATTCCAAGGGCAGAACACCCACCGCAGAAGACGAAATTGCGATTTCGGCGATGAACGCCGATGAGCTGGGCAAAAAGGTCGGAGATGTCATGACGCTGGTGATTGAGGGGAATGAGAAAAATCTCACGGTATGCGGAATTTATTCCGACATCACTAACGGCGGCAAAACCGCAAAGGCTGTTTTCACCGACAATTCGGCGGACATTATGTGGTGCGTTATCTGCGCGGAGCTTTCGGATAATTCTCTTGTCGGCTTAAAGGTTTCGGAATATGCGGACAAGTTTGATTTTGCAAAGATTTCGGGAATTAATGAATATATTACACAGACATTCGGCCCGACAATAAGCTCCGTCGGAAAGGCCGCCTGTGCCTCAATTGCCGTTGCGCTGATTATAACGGTACTGGTTACACTGTTGTTTATGAAAATGCTTGTCGCAAAGGACAGATATTCCATTGCCGTAATGAAAGCCTTCGGTTTTACAAGCTCGGATATTACGGTGCAGTATGTTTCGCGTTCGGTATTCGTTCTGATTGCCTCAATTGTTCTCGGCACACTTCTGGCAAACACTCTCGGAGAGGCACTTGCGGGCAAGGTTATTTCCTTGTTTGGAGCGTCATCGTTTAAGTTTGCGATCAATCCGCTTTCTGCGTATCTGCTTTGTCCGCTGATGATGGTATGCTCGGCATTTATCGCAACAATTATCGGCACATCGGGCGCAGGACAAATAAAAATATCTGAAAATATAAAGGAGTAGATTATGAAGAAGATTATTATCGGTGAAAATATAGTAAAATCTTTCGGCGAGGGCAATGAAAAGCGCAATGTTCTCGACGGAGTGTCCGTTGAAATAAAGGAGGGCGAGTTCGTTTCGGTTATGGGACCTTCGGGCTCAGGAAAATCGACGCTGATGTTTGCGCTAAGCGGAATGGATGGCGTTGAGGCTGGAAAGGTTGATTTTGACGGCAGGGATTTATCGGCACTCAGGGAAAATGAGCTTGCAGACATACTTAGAACAAAAATGGGATTTGTTTTTCAGCAGCCGACTTTGCTGAAAAATCTGAATATCCTCGACAACATCATTCTTCCGTCAATGCGCGGCAACAGAAAAAACGCTGCAAAAATTTTGAAGAAGGCAGGAGCACTTATGAAAAGGACAGGTATTGCGGATCTTGAAAAGCGCAACATTACACAGGTTTCGGGAGGTCAGCTTCAGCGTGCGGGAATATGCCGCGCGCTTATGAACAGCCCGAAAATCATCTTCGGCGACGAGCCTACGGGCGCGCTTAACTCAAAATCCGCGCAGGAGATTATGAACATCTTTTCCGAAATTAACGCGGACGGTACTGCGGTTATGCTTGTAACTCACGATGCAAAGGTTGCGGCGCGGACGGAGCGTATTATGTTTATGCACGACGGAAAAATCGTGAGCGAGCTGAAGCTTGGGAAGTTTGACGGGACGGATATTGATGGCAGGGTCGAAGAAGTAACGGTGAAAATGAGGGAAATAGGAATATGATTTGTTATTTCACCGTCACAATTTTTACTGATGATGTTACTACCAGATGGAGCAAGTAATGAGGGGTGTATCCTCTTGCGGTTCATTCGAATTTCTTGATTCAAAAGGCACATATGTATTCCACGTGAACCCTTAACATAACCACGAAATTTGTATGCTTCTAAAATCAGTTCAAAATCTATTTTGTTTTCTTCTTCCTTATCCTTTCTTGTATCTATATTGTTTTGCCAGTTTAAAAATTTGCCAACCTAAACTTGACACAAATTATTTTTATAGAACCTTTACGTATATTAGGTCTGTGATATACAATATAGAAAAGAGATTGTATATTTAAAAATACATCAAGTAAGGAGGGAAATATATTGAAGCGCAATGTAGCTTGTATAGTTCCTGGTTTTATTGATGATAAAATCAGGACTTCATTGAAACAACTTCATTCAGAATTTGAACTTAAAATCTTCTTTTATAAAGATCTAGATGAATTTTTAGATCTTTATAAAAGAAAATATATGTTTTTAGATGGCATTATATTAAGTGGAATTGTTCCTTATACTACCTTAATGAGAGAGGTTGGGGAAATAAAAATCCCCATAACCTATTTAAAGGTTGATGAAAGAGATTTTTATAAACAGTTGTTCAAAATATTAATAGAGAATAAAAATATCGATATGTCCAGAATATTTATTGATTTTCTTAGAGAGAATAATGATTATTATGGGATATATAAATTAATTAGTGATAGAAATAGTAATCCATATACCACTAGTGATTTTGATTTTTATAGTTATTTAGACCATGAGGACTATGAAGGCTATCATAGTAAATGTAAAGAAATGCATATAAAGTTATGGGAAGAAAATAAAATAGATATTTCCATTTCAAGAGATATTTATACAATTGAAGAACTTAAAAAAAGGGGGCATAAGTGCTATTATATAGTGCCATCAACAGAATCCATAATAAATACTTATAATGAATTAATTATGCGAATTGATATGTTAAGGTATGACAATAATAAACCTGCAATCTGTTATATAACATTAAAAAAATCTGAGTATCAAACAGAGGATTTTTTTAATATGATTGAATATAAACAGGCTAAGTTGTACAATACTGTGTTAAATATTTTATATAAAATCCAGGAACACTATATACCAGCACAACAAGATGGATTGAAGCTGGAATTATTTGCTTCTAAAGGAGAATTAATAGATTTAACTAACGATTTTAGGTCATGTCCAATTATTTATTCTGTTAATAACACTGTTTCTGATAAAATTAATGTAGGCTGGGGAATAGGTAATACTATTAAAGAAGCTAAAATAAATGCCCAAAGAGCAAATAAAGAATGTGGGAATTTAAGCGAAAGTTGTACATTTATAATAACAGAAGATGAAAAAACCATTGGACCTATTGTAAAAGAAACTTTCACTGATTACGATGTTGGTGATAATTCAATTGTTAATGAGATGAGTCATAGGTTATCATTATCAACTGCTAACATAAAAAGGATTAATTCTATAATTAAAAAGCTTGGTACAAATGAGTTATCTTCAGAAGTGCTATCTAAGGAAATGGGAATAACTATACGAAGCGTTAATAGGATATTAAATAAGCTTAAAGATGGAGGAGTTGCTTTTCTTGTTAATAAAGGTAATGATAAGGAGAGGGGAAGGCCAAGGAAGATATATAAAATTGATTTTAGTGCTATTAAATAATTCTATTTATAAGTAATGAAATAAGTTAGTGGGAATAATATGAGAATAAATAGAAAAGATTTGTTATTATATTGTATCAATTGCTTAAGAACCTGTATTGCTATGTTATTAAATGCAATACAGGTTTTCTTTTACCAAGTTAAAAATTGGAATGGAGAATAATACAAGATATACCCTTCAGAACCACCTTTCATCTAATTGGTAATTTAAAAAAAATTAAAATTCTGAATATTGACAATCTACAATAAGCAGAATATAATGAATATAAAGACATGTCTCTAATTATTTTGTGAATATTTTCTAAATTTATAAAGGAGATGATATGTAAATGGAACATAAGAAAGAAAAAGCATATGCGTTTATCGATGAAAAAAAATATGAAATATTAGAATTGTGGGAAGATCTAGTGAATACTGAAAGTGGCTCTGGCTATAAAGAAGGAGTTGACACAGTAGCTGAAAAACTTAGAGAAGTTTTAATTGAGGAAGGAGTAGATACTAGGATCCATTCTTTTGAGACTTCTGGAAATATGGTTATTGGAAACTTAGGACAGGAAAGAAATACGAATGGAATTATCTTTTTAGGCCATATGGACACTGTTTTTCCATTAGGTACAGTTGCTAAAAGACCTTTTAAAATAGAGGATGGCAAAGCCTATGGTCCTGGAGTTCTTGATATGAAGGGTGGATTAGTTACACTAATCTATGCTATTAAAGCCTTAAATCATATTGGTTATACAGAAAGACCTATCAAAGTCATTTTAGCTGGCGACGAAGAAAATGGACACTTAAACTCTAATGCTATCGAAATAATAACAAATGAATCAAAGGGTTTTGCAGCCACCTTTTGTTTCGAAACTGGATACACAGATGATGGAATCGTAGTTGGTAGAAAAGGAAGTGCTGACTTCGAGCTAGAAGTTAAAGGAATTGCCGCCCATGCTGGAAATTCACCAGAAAAAGGAAGAAGTGCTATACTAGAACTTTCTCACAAAATTATTGATGTACAAGCATTAAATAACTTTGAAGAAGGTACAACTTTCAATGTAGGTACTGTTGCTGGTGGTACAGTTTCAAATGCAATTCCAGACAATGCTAAAGCAGTTATAGACGTTAGATTTTTAACTAAAGACAAACTTGAAATAATAAATAAGCAATTAAAAGACATAGCCGCAAGAACTTATGTTGAAGGTACAACTACATCATTGACTGCAGTCGGAGTGGGCTTTATACCAATGGAGACTACAGAGGGAGTAATGAAGCTTTTCCAACTAGTAAAAGATACTTCATTAGAACTTGGATTAAAAGAGCCTTATCCTAAAAAAGTGGGCGGAGGATCTGATGCATCTTTTACCATAGGTGCGGGGGTTCCTACTATATGCGCAGTTGGAGTTAAAGGTTTATGGAACCACAGTCCTCAAGAATATGCTGTAGTAGATTCTTTATTTGAAAGAGTAAAGTTAATAGTTGCTTCTGTTTTGAATTTAAATTAAATTAAAAATTTATTTTATAATGAGGTGAAGTTTATGAAATATAAAAACCATAAAGTAAGCATAAAAGGTTGGCTTGCACTAACTTTTATGATAGTAACTTTGTCAGGTGTTTTCGAACACTCCAATACATTTTTAAGAGCATTTGATTTTCAAACTTTAGTGGGAAACTTTGGTGTTATCGCTGGCGGTGTTAATTTTCATGGAACTGGTGGAGTTGGAGCTAGAGAGGGTTTTATATATGCTTTAACACTTCTTCCAACAACTATGCTAGCTTTAGGGCTTGTTAATGTATGCGAATCATTGGGCGCATTAACAGCTGCTGAAAAATTATTCATGCCTATACTTAAACCTTTGATGGGTATTCCAGGTATTACTGGAATAGCTTTCACTAGTAGCTTTACAAGCTCAGATGTTGCTTCCGTATTGACCAGAGAACTTTACGAAAAGGAATTAATAACTGATGATGAAAGAACTATCTTTGTAGCTTATCAATATGCAGGCTCTGCTGCAATAACAAACACTATATCTGCTGGAGCACCATTAATGGCAATAACACTTCTTCCTATTGGTGCGATACTAGGCTTGGTGATATTAGTTAAAATAATAGGAGCTAACATAGTAAGATTTATAATAAATAGAAAAAATACAAAAAAAATAAACCTGCCTGTGGAGGTGAAATAGATGCCAGAAGTAGATGGTGAAGTTAAAAAAACTAATATTGTAGAAGATTTTATGAAGGGAGCAAAAGAAGGATTTTACATTGCTGTAGAATTGATTGCTCCAGCAATGGTAATGGCTTATGTTTTAATACAATTTCTCAATATTACAGGACTTTTAGACATTATAGGTAAAGCAGTAGGACCGGTGATGGCAGTATTTGGACTTCCGGGTCAAGCGATTGTTGTATTAATAGCCGCATTCTTTGCTAAAGCAGGAGGAGGGGCTGCTGCCGCTATGTTATACTCTCAAGGAGTTATAACCGCCGCACAAGCTACTATATTGTTTCCAGCTTGTATAGTGATGGGAACTCTTCTTGGACACTATGTAAGAATAGTTATTGTTGCTAATACAAATAAGAAATGGCATCGTCTTTTAATTGCAATCCCTTTAATCGATGCGGCTATAGTTATGTTTTTAACTAGAATTATATTGGTATTTGCCGGAAAAATGTAATCTTCATATTACATTTAAGACTATGATAACAAGTTGATTTAAAGTTAAAATCGCATGAAAAATGATATTGTGAATATAGAGTCTTAAATTAGATGAAGATGTCAGGGAAACCCTCAAAAAAATGGCCGCTTCTCATATTATTATTCTATAAGAAGTTTGATATGCTAATATCTCCTTTGTTGAAGAGTCCTTAATTGTTACCCATCCTTATTTAAAATATACCAAAAAACAACTATAGACAGGACACTTTTTTTTCAAAGTGTCCTGTCTATAGTTGCATTATAATTTGTAAGCAGTTTTTTTTATACAGAAGAAAAGGTTAGGCTTTTACGAGCACTTTTGTAATTTCAGAGATGTACATTGTATGATAATCCTTGTTTGGATACCATTTTGTATCATTATCTTGGGACTCGAAATTTTCAGGCGGCATGGTATCATGATATACCTTTCTACAAACCATTATCATGCTTGCTTCTTCAAAGGATGCGGTACCATCAACAAAATAAGGAGTGAGTCCAGCTTCTTTTACCTTATCTGTGTCTCTTCCTGAAATGCTACCACATATATTTAGGGCTTTCCTATACGTTTCATCAAAAAAAGCAATCGTAAACATGTCATTAGCATCGACAAATTATTTCGTATATCTCTGAGGCCTTATGTATGTTGTAACAACATTCATTCCCCAATACACACCAACTCCACCCCAACTGGCAGTCATTGTATTAAATTTTTCCTTATTTCCTGCTGTAATTAGCATCCATTCTTTCCCGATTTTTGTGAAAGGGTTGAACTGTAATTCCTCGACTTTAATTTCTTTAAACATAATTGTCCTCCTGTAAATTTTTTTATAGATTATAACAAATAATTAACTTATGCATTATATAACCATATTAACATATACAAACATGCAGACCAACTCCTAAAACCTTTATTATACAATTTATATATAATTATGGTGATTGCTTGAATAATTATAGTGGTATATCGTATAATTGAACAAGTGGTAAAGGTGGGAAGCGATATACTATACGAATAGGAGTGAAAATTATGTTTGAAATCATAGATAGTAAAAAGGAATCACTAGATGGAAAGAGACCCTTAGGTAGAATTGCTGCAGAAAATTTAAAAAAATATTTTGATGTGGAACTAACATATAACTCTAATGCAATAGAAGGAAATACTCTGACAATAACTGAAACTAAAGTAATCTTGGAGGATGGCTTAACTATAGGAAGAGGTAAGAGCTTAAAAGAACATTTAGAAGTAATTAACCACAAGGAAGCAATTGATTATGTGGAAGATATTGTAAGTAAAGATACAGATATATCAGAAAGAGTTATTAAAGACTTACATTATTTAATATTGAAAAGTATAGATAATAAGTATGCTGGAGAATATAGACAAAACAATGTAATTATCAGTGGTAGCAGGCATATACCTGTAGAGCATTTTTTAGTGAAAGAGAAAATGACAGAACTAATAGAGTGGTATAACTGCAGCAAGAATAAAAAACATCCAATAGAATTGGCAGCAGAGTTCCACTTTAGGTATGTGTATATTCATCCTTTTACTGATGGGAATGGAAGAACCGCAAGGCTTCTTATGAATCTTATATTAATGAGAAATGGATACCCTATAACAGTGATAAGGACTGAAAATAGAGAGGAATATATGAAAGTATTAGAATTGGCTAGTTTAGAGGGGAAGTTAGAGGGATTTATAAAAATCATTTCAGAAGCTGTAGATAGAAGCTTGGATACATATCTATATATAACAAAATAATTTAGGAATAAAAAGCCATGGTTACTTCTGTTTTATGAAGTACTCATGGTTATTTTAATTTAGATTTAATTTCATCTATAGAATATGATATATTATAGGTGGATTATAGGAGTATGAACGATAATATGTAAAATCACTAAGGGGGATATTATGTATAAAATATTGGTAATTGAAGATGAAGAGAAAATTAGAGATATAATAAAAGAATCCCTTTGTAAATGGGGTTTTGAAGCCTATGCAGTTAGTAACTTCAATAATGTATTTGAAGAATTTGTACAGATAAAGCCTCAACTTGTACTAATGGATGTAAATCTGCCTGCTTTTGATGGTTTTTATTGGTGTAATAAGATTAGAAGTGTTTCTAAGGTGCCAGTAATTTTTTTATCTTCAAGAAGTACAAATATGGATGTTATTATGGCAGTGAATATGGGCGCGGATGATTACATCACAAAACCTTTTTCTCTGGATATACTTATGGCAAAAATAAATGCAATTTTACGTAGAACCTATTCTTATGGAGATACAAGTTTGGATACCATTGATTATAAGGGAGTTGTGCTATCACTAAGGGATAACACCCTTTATTATGACGAAAAATCAATTGAACTAACTAAAAATGAATTTAAAATACTATACATATTAATGAAAAAACATGAAAACATAGTAAGCCGCGAGGATATAATGCAGGAGCTTTGGCAGGATGAAAACTTCATCGACGACAATACACTAACAGTTAATATAAACAGACTGAGGAAAAAGCTAAAGGGAATTGGCCTTATAGATTTTATTAAAACCATTATAAATCAAGGATATGTTATTAAATGAGCTTTATTAAATATTTAAAGGAAAATCTTAGGCTCTTAGTATTTTACTTTCTTCTCATGGCTTTTATTTTATTAACTATATGTTTTGACAGAAAAAATCGCGTACTTACTTCTAATGTTCTTTATATTATATTTGTTTCTTTTTTCATGTTAATAATTTATATTAGTATAGATTATTATGCAAAGGCTCAACAAATTAAAAAGCTGTTATTCGTTAGAGATTCAGAAGATAAAACTCCTATTTTACCGGGTCCAATAGATTATAAAGATGAAATATATGCTCAAATAATTCAGATGCTTTATGAAGATTTTCTGAAAGTTACAAGAGGCACGGAAACAGATTTCAAAGAAAATGCAGAGTTTATGACTGCTTGGGTTCATGAAATTAAAACGCCAATTACTACATCAAAGCTATTGCTTGAGAGTACAGGCGTTGCCTCTTCATCCTTAAAAGAAGAACTTGAAAAGATTGAGGATTATGTTGAAAAGGTACTTTATTATTCAAGAAGTAATAATTTTTCTGAGGATTATATTCTTTCAGAAGTGAATATTAACAAATTAATTAAAGAAAGTATTAAAAAACATTCAATTATATTTATAAAAAAACATATTAAATTAATAAATAAAGTCCCTGAAAACCTTATTATAGATACCGATAAAAAGTGGTTGCTCTTCATAATTGATCAGCTCGCTACAAACTCATTAAAATATACCAGCAATGGTGGAAGCATAATATTTAAACATATTAAAGTTGAAAAAGAAGTTTTATTAATAGTAGAAGATACTGGAATAGGCATTAAAAGTGAAGATATAAATAGAATGTTTAAAAAGTCCTTTACAGGTTTTAACGGAAGACGTGAAAACTTAAAAGCCAGTGGAATGGGACTGTATCTTTCACAAAAGATTGCTAAAAAACTTGGTCACTATATTACCCTAGAGTCAGAATATGGTAAAGGCACAAAAGTAATTATTCATTTCCTAGAATGGGATAATTATTATGATGTTACAAAAATGTAAGGTGAAAGAGCAAAATGTAAGCCGAATCAATGGCGGTATATTTTGCTTTTTTGTATACTAAGAGTGTAAAACATATTCAAAATAATTAATATAAACGACTTTCAGAAGTCGTTTATGTTATAGCTTCGCAGAAGATAATTTAACGGGGGGTATTTATAATGACAGAAGTATTAAAGATAGAAAATCTAAGAAAAGTTTACGGATCAAAATTTGGTGGTGTAAAATATACAGCACTTGATAATATAAATTTAAAAGTAGAAAATGGTGAATTTGTAGCAATAATGGGACCATCTGGTTCAGGAAAAACAACCTTTCTAAATGTAATATCAACTATTGATAAACCAACTTCAGGAAGTGTAATAATTCATGGTGATGACATAACCAAGCTAAAGGAGCCTAATTTGTCTAAATTTAGGAGGGAAAAACTCGGATTTATTTTCCAGGATTTTAATTTGCTTGATACTATGACTCTAAAGGAAAACATTGTACTGCCATTGGCTCTTTCGAAAACTCCTTATAATAATATAAAGATAAAGTTACAAGAAATAAGTATTAAACTTGGCATTAATGATATATTAAGCAAATATCCTTATGAGGTATCAGGAGGACAAAAACAAAGAGCGGCTGCTGCAAGAGCAATGATTACTGAGCCTTCTCTAGTGCTTGCAGATGAACCTACAGGTGCTTTAGATTCCAAATCTTCCAAAGAATTGCTAGGCTTACTTGAGAATTTAAATAATAAAAATAAAGCTACAATCCTTATGGTTACTCATGATGCCTTTGCAGCATCCTATTGTAAGAGAATTATCTTTATTAAAGATGGTAAACTATTTAATGAAATTTATAAAGGGGATAAATCAAGAAAGGATTTCTATCAAAATATATTAAAGATTCTATCAGTCATAGGAGGTGCCACAGATGACCTTAATTAGAATGGCTGTAAACAATATAAAGAAAAACTTTAAAAATTACTGGGCATTTTTTCTAAGTTCCACATTCAGTGTTTTTGCATTATATCTTTTTATGTCTATTGTAAATAATAAAGATGTAAAAATCCAACTAGGAAATATGAAAAGCTTTATGACTTTATTTGTCATAGGTTCCTATATGATTGCAGCCTTTTCTGCATTTTTTATGTGGTATTCTAATACTTTCATTATAAAATCAAGGAAGAAAGAATTTGCAACATATATGTTGCTAGGTATGTCTAAAAAACAGACCGCAACATTGAACTTTATAGAAAATTTGATAACTATAGCTTTCGCATTTTGCAGCGGGATTGCTTTAGGTCTGATTTTCAATAAATTTTTTATAATGTTATTATATGTAATGATAAGAGCTACAGGTGATGTGTCTTTTCAGATTAGTTTAGAAGCTTTAAAAGTTTGTGCTATAGTATTTGGAGCTATGTTTATAATAATTAGTATTCACAGTTCTTTGCTTATATACAGGGATAACCTTATAGATCTTTTTAATTCATCAAAAAAAGCTGAAAAAGGTTTAAAAGTATCATTTTTAACATTGATAATAGGGATTCTTTCTATAGTTTTCTTAGGCTACGGATATTATATGGCTATTAGAAAGATTGCCGCTAATATTCTTATGGCTCCCATAGTAGTATTGTTAGTTGTTATAGGCACTATATTATTTTTTACAAGCTTTACTTCTTTAATTATATACATTAGTAAAAAGAATGAAAAAAGTCTTTTTAAAGGAACAAAGCTTATACACATTTCACAACTTTACTATAGATATAAAGGTAATGTAGGTACCATAAGTGTGATAGCGGTTACAACTACCGTAGCTCTTTGTGCTATGATGGTCTGCTTTGGACTTTTTAATAAAACGGAAGAAAACTCAAGAAATATGAGACCATTTTCTATAGAGTACATAAATGGTACTAATAACACAGATACAATATTTGAGGATACTATTAAAAATCATAAAGAGATTTCAGTTGTATATAAGGACACTATGGAGTTTCTTCGGGTGAAAACTAAAGATCCGCTGTTTGGTACTTATGGTACATTTTTAGTTTTAAATGAAAGTAAATTTAATGAAATTAATAGTCATGAAAAAGCAGGTACAAAAATAAATTTAAAAAATGATAGGGATTGCTATTTCTTTCAATTAACCGGCTTTGCTACAGATAAAAGTGTAATTGGTAAAGATGTTAAATTAGCGGTGGGAGGTAGTGACTATAATCTAAAAATAACTGATACTGATATGAAATACGTTATATCATTAGAGCACGCTAAACAAATTTTTGTTGTGAAGGATAGTGTATACTCTAAAATTAAAAGTACGATTTCTAAAGAGAATACCTGTAAAGTAACGGGTTATACACTTAATAATGATTTCCTTTCACAAAATTTTATTGTGGATTTGAAAAATAAAATGCCTTCTGAAAATAATCTTTTAACATTCTATGAACATTTCACGGATGGGCTGAAATTAATGGGTATGATGGCCTTTATCGGGTTATTCATTGGATTACTATTTCTTACAGCTACGGGGAGCATTATATATTTTAAAATGTCCATGGAAGCTGCGGAGGATAAAAACAAATTTGTAATTCTTAGAAAAATAGGGGTTAGTAAAGCTGAAATAAAAAAGGCTGTTTCAAAGGAACTTATGATTTTATTTGGAGCACCCTTCATTGTGGCAACACTAAATACTTTTGTAGCATCAATTACACTTGGGAAAATGCTGGGATTTAATATTACTAAAGAATTCATTATTATAATTTTGGTTTATGCCGTGCTTTATAGTATATATTATTTAATAACTTTAAGGTCCTATATTAAAACCGTAAGTGGCTCATATTAATATGGAATGTTAAAATATAAGGACATGGTCAAAGCCTCTAAATAGAGGGATGAACATGTCTTTTATTATGTCCTGCTATTAATGAAATGCCTAAAGCTTATATTTTTGAATCTTTTATAATGGCCTTAAGTACCTTGGAAGATTCAACAAGTTGATTGTTTTCATCTTCACTCAGATTAACTTGTAATATTTTCTTTGCTCCTTCTCTACCTAGAATTGTTGGAACTCCCATATAAACGTCTTGAATTCCATATTCACCTTTAAGTAGAGAGGATACTGTAAGGATAGAGTTTTCATTGTTTAATATTGCTTCTACTATCCTTTTTATGGCTAGAGCAATAGCATAATAGGTTGCACCCTTTTTTTCAAGGACATTATATCCTGCTCTTTTTACGTCATTATGTATATTAGTCTTCATATCTTCATCACATTTTTTAGAACAAATATCACAGTACTCATCAACATTCATACCTGCAACATTAGTTAAACTCCAAGTAGCAATTTCTGAGTCACCATGTTCACCCATTATATAGGTATGTATATTCCTAGCGTCAACTTCAAAACGCTGACTAAGAATGTATTTAAGTCTGGAAGTATCGAGAACCGTCCCCGACCCAATTACTCTATTGCTTGGAAAGCCTGAAAGCTTATAAGCTATATAAGTCAATATATCCACAGGGTTTGACACTATCACTAATATAGAATGGGGGCTGTATTTTACAACCTCCGGAATTATACTTTGGAATACTTTAAAATTACTCGCAATACAATTAAGCCTTGTTTCTCCTAGTTTCAGACTAATTCCTGCTGTAATGATTACTATATCTGAATCTTTTGTATCGGCATATTCTCCAGAAGTTATATCTATAGGCTTTACGAAGGAAGCGCCATGTGATAAATCCATCGCCTCCCCTTCAGCTTTTTCCTTATTTATATCTACAATTACAATTTCAGATGCCAATCCACTAGTCATTATAGCAAAGGCTGTAGTAGAACCTACAAAGCCTGCTCCAATTATAGATATTTTATTTCCTTTTGTTCTCATATAAAAACTTCCCTTCGTTGTTAAAATCACGTAAACATTTATATATTAATAATTGTTATTAATATGTAAATGAAATAACCCTATTACTATTAGTATTACTATTATTATTAAAATTATTATTAAAATTATTATTAAAATTAAAATTAAAATTAATAATACATATAAACTAAATAAAACCATTAAATGTATATGATTGACAATAGAAACAAAAAAGGAATATATTCACTGTCAAAATACTATCAAACATGTTATAGTATTGACGAATTAGTAAATATAGAGAACTTTGAAAGGGGATAACTACTTAAATGGAAAATAAGAAATACTTAGAAGAAACAAAAACACAGTTAACACCTCTTTTAGCAATGGAAGAGGCATCAAGATGTCTCTTATGCTATGATGCACCTTGCAGTAAGGCATGCCCTGCTGGTACAGAACCAGCAAAATTTATTCGCTCACTTCGTTTTAAAAATATAAAGGGTGCGGTAGAAACCATTAGAACAAACAATATTTTAGGTGGAATATGTGCTAGAGTATGTCCTTCATCTCAATATTGTGAAGGGGCATGTAATAGATGCGGTATAGATAAGCCAATAAGAATAGGTGAGTTACAGAGATATATAACTGATTATGAAAAAAACATAAATATGAAAGTTTTAGATAAAGTAGAAGCTATAAATGAAAAAATAGCGGTTATAGGCTCCGGTCCAAGTGGAATTGCAGCAGCAGCATCACTTGCATCAAAAGGATATAAAGTAACTGTATTTGAAGAAAAAAGCATATTAGGCGGATGGTTAAATTATGGAATACCACCTCAAAGATTGTCAAAAGCAGTTGTAGAAACAGAGATGAATTATGTAAAAGACTTAGGGGTGGAGTTTAAGACAAATTGTAATATAGGAAAAGATATTAAAATAGAAGATCTTAGATTGCTAGGATATGAAGCATTCTTAGTTTCATGTGGACTGCAAAAGGGAAAAGTAATAGACGTTAAAGGTGCAGAACTAGAAGATGTTTTAAATGGAGTGGATTTCCTTTCCCAAGCTAAAACTAATGACGGAAATATTAAGATAGGTAGCCATGTGATAGTTATAGGTGGTGGAGATGTCGCTTTAGACTGTGCATCAACTGCTAAATTACTTGGATGCGAAGATGTAAAAATAGTGTATAGAAGAACTATAGAAAAAATGCCTGCAGATGTGGCAGAAAGAGAATATATACAATCATTGAATATCCCGATATTTACAGGGTTCAAACCATTAGAGATTAAAGGTGAGAATGGCAAGGTTTCTGTTTTTAAGGCTGAAGGAATGTTTGATTCATCTCTATTAGAACTTGCAGCAGATATGGTTATATTTGCAGTAGGACAGGAATCAGAGGATGTAAAAATGATTGCAGATGTAAAAGTTGATGGAAAAGGGGTAGTTGTTACAAAAAACTGTAGAACAAGTATTGAAGATATATTTGCAGCAGGGGATATCGTTGAAGGTGATAAGACGGTTGTACAGGCTGTTGCGTCTGGTAAATTAGCTGCAGAAGAAATTGAAAGATATTTAATTGCAAAAAAAGAGTCTATGGAACTAAACAGACAGGTAGCATCAACTAAGGAGGTTTAGGTTATGAGAAAAAAAGATCTTTCAATAGAATTTTGTGGAGTAAAGTGTGAAAATCCATTTTTCTTAGCATCATCACCAGTTGGAAATAATTATGAAATGTGTGCAAAAGCATTAGAGTCGGGCTGGGGTGGTATAGTATTTAAAACAATCGGAGTTTTTATTCCAAAAGAAGTATCACCACGTTTTGATGCTCTAAGAAAGGAGACAACTCCTTTTACAGGATTTAAGAATATGGAACAGATAGCGGAGCACCCACTTGAGTGGAACCTTCAGCAGATGAAAAGGTTAAAAGAAAACTACCCCAAGAAGGTGCTTATTGCTTCAATAATGGGAAGTAATGAAGCAGAATGGACTATGCTTGCAAAACGTGTTACAGAGATAGGTGCAGACATTATTGAATGTAACTTCTCTTGCCCACAGATGACATCTCATGCTATGGGTTCAGATGTTGGACAAAGTCCTGAGTTAGTTAAGTCATATTCAGCAGCAGTAAGAAAAGGGACTCATCTTCCAATAATTGCAAAGATGACTCCTAATATAAGTAATATGGAAATCCCTGCGATAGCAGCTATTGAAGGTGGAGCGACAGCAATTTCAGCTATAAATACAATAAAATGTATAACTGGAATAGATTTTGACAAGCGAATCGCATTACCAATAATAAATGGTAAATCATCTATATCGGGATATTCAGGAAAAGCTGTAAAACCTATAGCACTAAGGTTTATAGCCCAGCTTTCAAAAGAACCAAAACTTAAAAATATTCCTATAAGCGGTATTGGAGGCATAGAAACTTGGGAGGATGCATTAGAATTTATAATGCTTGGATCTTCTAATCTTCAAGTGACTACAGCAATTATGCAGTATGGTTATAGAATAGTTGAAGATTTAATAAGTGGAATTTCTTACTATATGGAAGAAAAGGGAATTGATAGATTAGAAGATTTAGTAGGAGTAGCTCTTGGAAACACAATCCCAGCAGAAGAATTAGATCGTGGATACATAGTATACCCTAACTTTAAACATGAAAACTGTGTAGGATGTGGAAGATGTTACGTGTCTTGCTTTGATGGGGGTCATCAAGCAATTATATGGGATGAAGATGCGAGAAGGCCTTCACTTGATAAGGAAAAATGTGTAGGATGTCACTTATGTTCTTTAGTATGTCCAGTAGATGAGTGTATAACTAAAGGTGAGATAAAGTTTAAAGATGGAGAAAAAGAAAGAAAAATTAATTTGTAACAATTTGTGCCTTATATATATGTCGCTAAATAGATTCAATATAACACAATTGTGATGCTCCCTTAAAGTAGGCAGATTAAAAAATAAAAATCTGATATAGTTATTTTCATTCATAAATTTTTCATTGTAATCTTCAAATGCTTTTATGTACAATTCGGAATGTTTACTAATGTCCTCTCCTTCATCAAATTTGAATCCAGCTATAATTTGCCTCGTATATTTCACATTAAATTTGATTGATTTTAAATGCGTGGTATATAAATTGATACTATGATACTAATATGTGTGTACTTGCAAAGAATAACGTTATCATCTATTATTATACCATAGAAGTAGATTCTGGAAATTATGAATATACAAAATAGGGGTGAACACCAATGGAATTAATTAAAGTAAACCAATCAAAGTGTATTAAATGTGGAATTTGTATGAAAGTATGCCCATCAAAAGTTTTGGGTATGGGAGAAAATGGTCCTATAACAATTGAGCCACATGCATGTATAGCCTGTGGTCAGTGTGTTTAAAATAAGGTGTTAACAGGTGCAGTTATGGTTGGGTATCCCCATAGCCATCAAGCTAAGAAAATCCTATAAAAATAAAGCCCCCCATTTGTAAAAATGTTATTATTTGAAAGATAATAAAAACACATCAATGGGGGTAAATTACAAATGATAAAAGAAAACTTAAAATTGGATAAAGATATAAAGCTTTTTGCAGATGAACTTAAAAGATGCTTTTCAAAAGAGGAGCTTGAAGAAATAGCGAGAGAAACGGGGTTTGTGAAAAGAAAAGGTAAAATTGAAGCATGGGAATTCGTTTGCTTATGCTGTTTTATGGATGCAGAGGTTGCAAATAACACACTTGTTACCTTATGTACAAAACTTAGTGCAAAAATAGGAATAGTTATTTCTAATCAAGCATTAGATCAACGTTTAAATGAAAGATGTGTAGAATTTTTAAAGAAGATTTTTGAGAACCTATTGCGCCAAACAATAACAAATAATACTTGTATACCAAGTGTATGGGATGAACATTTCAAACGAATAAGAATACTTGATTCTACTGCTTTTCAAGTGCCAGAAAGCTATAAAGATATTTATCCTGGATCTGGTGGCTGTTCTCAAGCTTCTGGTGTAAAAATACAACTAGAATATGAATTGAAATCTGGAAATCTGCTTAATATACAAGTAGGAGCGGGATCAGGAAGTGACAATACTTTTGGGAGCAAAATAAGAGATACTGTCAAAGCTGGCGATCTTATTTTAAGAGATCTTGGGTATTTCAACTTTGAAGATTTTTTGGATATAGAAGATAGAGAAGCTTTTTTCATATCAAGACTCAAACCTAATATAGCAGTATATATAGAAAATAAGGATATAGAGTACTATAAGAATGGCTCTCCTAAAAAATCAAGCCTTTTTAAAAGAATCTATATTTCTGACATAATGAAACAGATGGGCGAGGGAGACCGTTATGAAATTAAGGATGTTTATGTAGGTAAGGAAAAGAGCCTAAATACAAGGCTTATTTTGTATAAACTAACAAATGAGCAATTGAAAAAAAGAACAGAAAAATCTGTGAAGACTGCTAAAAAGAAGGGTATAGAAAAAAGTGATAATACTATTGAATTATTAGGGATATCTATTTATATAACGAATATTACAGAAGAAGTTTTAAGTGCAAAGCAGGTTCATGAGTTTTACAGTTTAAGGTGGCAGATCGAAATAATATTTAAAACTTGGAAATCCATATTTAGTATACAAGTTGTAAAGTTAGTTAAAATAGAACGGTTTCAATGTCAGCTTTATGGAAAACTTATTTTGCTACTCATAAGCTCTGCTGTAATGTTTAAAATGAGGACTTTATCTTTAGAAAATAACGGGCTTGAAGCTAGTGAAATTAAAACTTGTGAAATAGTTCATGAATATATTGATAGTCTATACTTTGAGCTTATCAAATTCCCTAATAAAATTTTCAACACCTTAAAATTCATATTTGAAAATGTAGTTAGGAATGGTATGAAATCTCATAAAAAAGATAAGAAAACCGTTTTTGATATCCTTGGAATTTGTTATAAACGAACATCAGCGCAGGCTAAAGTTGCAGCATAAACCAACTTAAAAAAATTGCGAATATTCCCACTATATAGTGGTTTTTTTGGCATGCCATGAAATTATTTGAATACTAATATGAACTTAAAATACACCATTCAAATTCACGAAAGAAAAATTAATGGTAAAATATTGTAGCTGGTGATAGTCCGATATTATTTAATGTGGCTTAGCTTGATGGCTATGTTGGGTATCCCCAATATAGTTATAATCGACTGGTAGATCGTAACCCATTAGATGTTACTTGGATTTAATCGGGTACAGTCGACATACGGGTAAATATAGGCCACATGCTGGAACAAATATTCAACATGCGGCTATATGGTGTCTTATAGGCGTTGAATTAAGCCTGTTTTTATTTGAAATATTTCATATATCCTTTTTATAACTCCAGTGAAACATATTCCGATAGTCTCATTAGGGTGTACCTCATTGCGATAGTTTTCATATATAGCTCATATTAGTAGAATTTATAAGGTTGTAAAAATTGTAATTAATGTTATAATATTTTTCAAAGTTAGGCCATAATCGTATAATAAGGTTGATTAAAAATAGTTTTTAGGAGGGGAATAATAATGTTTATCTTAGTATTGAAGTACATAAAGCCACTTGAGGAAGTTGAAAAAGAATTAAAGTCGCATATAAAACATTTAGAGAAATATTATTCATTACAAAAATTTATTTGTTCAGGCAGAAGAAATCCGAGGGTAGGTGGAGTAATTCTTTGTAATGCAAAGAATATGGAAGAGGTTAAAACAATAATTAAAGAAGACCCATTTTATATTAGTAAAATTGCAGAATACGAAATAACAGAGTTTTTACCTACAAAATATGCTGATGGGTTTGAACATTTCATAAGTGAATAATTTTCACAAATGGTTCATCAACTACTAAAAATAATAATCGAAATAAGAAAAGTCACATATTGGAACTGATATCCAGAATGTGGCTCGTTTTTAGCTAAGTGGACGGTGATTTTCACAGATACAACAAATATTGCCGATTATTTAAGCATTCCCAAAGAAACAATAATTGTATATTATTGAGCTACTTATTAGTTCTATTATATTTATAAATTGCAGAATTTGCTGTTTTTGCTTTGTTGCATCTTGTTTATCCATTATCCAAAGAGAAGCTCCTCCAATTGAAACACCGCCCTTGTATTTTCGTTAACTTTAGGTAAAAAGTTTGTGCCTACTTAAGAAGGAAAGTCTCCCACTTATAGAAGTGGGAGACTTTCCTTCTTAAAATTAATATTGACAATAGTGGGATATTTACATATAATATGGTTAGTGTACATGAAGTGTATTGTGTGTATTTAATACATTAACAGTTATGAAAACAGAGAAGGAGTTCAAATGAAAATTATTATCGCAAATGTATCTGACCAGCCCTTATATCAACAAATAAAAGATCAAATTAAGGATGCAATATTTCGTAGTGAATTAAAAGAGGGAGAAATCCTTCCGTCAATTAGGGTGTTAGCAAATGACCTACGTGTTAGTGTTCTTACTACCAGAAGAGTATATGATGAGCTTCAATCAGAAGGTTTTATTATAACTAAAGTAGGAAAAGGTTCCTTTGTAGCATCAGAAAACCTTGAGCTTTTGCAGGAATCAAAACGGCATATGGTAGAGGTAAAACTGGCAGATGCGTGGAAGACTGCCCGTTCTCTTAGAATTTCTAAAAGTGAACTGTATTCCATGATGGATTTAATATTTGAGGAGGAGGATGGCAATGAATAATATTTTAGAGGTAAATGGACTAAAAAAAGATTATGGTACTTTTTGCTTAGATAATGTCAGCTTTTCATTACAAGAAGGGTGCATTACTGGTTTTATTGGTATTAATGGTGCTGGGAAAACTACAACTATAAAATCAATCCTTGGGCTTGTGCTAAAGGATGCTGGAAGTATTAAATTATTTGGTAAAGAAATTGCTGAAAATGAACGAGAAATGAAAAACCATATAGGGGTTGTATTAGATGAGGGGTATTTCTATGAAGATATGACAATGAGGGAAATGAAAAGAGTTATTGCTGCTTCATATTCAAATTGGGACGAATCAGTTTTTAAGGGATATATTGGTCGTTTTAAGCTAAAACTAAATCAAAAAATTTCTACATTGTCTAAAGGTATGCGAATGAAATACTCTATTGCTTTAGCACTTTCCCATCATGCGGACCTGTTAATTATGGATGAGCCTACAAGTGGACTTGATCCATTAGTGAGAAGTGAGCTTATGGATATACTTTTAGAGTTCATGAAAGAAAAGGGTAAAAGTATATTATTTTCTACCCATATTACATCTGACCTCGATAAAGTAGCTGATGTATTGCTTTTAATTGATGAAGGCAAAATCATCTTTAGTGAAGAAAAAGACATGCTATTAGACACACACGGATTAGTTAAGGGAGATAAAACGCTGCTTAATGCACATACACGGAAACTATTTTTATCACTTAATGAAACCGAATATAGCTTTGAAGGTGTGACAAATAATAAAACTGCTGTACGTGAGCAAATGAATGGTGTTCTAATTGAAAGACCAACTATTGAAGATATCATGCTTACTTATATAGGGGGTAGTGAAGATGTTATTTAATCTTGTATTAAAAGATTTTATATTAGCAAAAAAGTATTTCGTATTTTTAATTATTATTGCAGTTGGTGTACCAATTTTTGTGACCGCTAGTGTGACTTCTAGTAGTGGAGGTTTTTTGGGGTTTTTTATTGCTGCACTTTATATGGAATATTTTTTATTCGGTACGGTATCAGTGGCAGAGGATAAATACAAAGGATCTGCACTGCTTTGTGCAACTCCATATACACGAAACACATTAGTAAAAGCAAAGTATATATCTAGCTTAGTAATTTTTATTTTCACATTTATAATATACACAATCACAGCATTTGTAGTTCCTATGGGTATAGAGAAGTTAAATATTTTTACTTTTGGAATGTCACTTTTAATTATAACTATAATTTGGGGATTTATTATACCGACTCAATATCAGTTTGGGTATGAGAAAACAAGGTATATATCAATTGTCGCTATTTTAATATCAATTTTTGCAGCTCCTAATATAGTAAAGTGGTTAGATTTTAAAGATATTAGCCTTCAAATTGTAATACCGCAAGTTATTCAAAGTTTTTTGCCATGTTTTCTAGCTTTGATTGTTGGGTTTATTTCTATGATTGTATCTACACATATTTATTCTAAAAAGGATCTATAATAATTATATTAGTTAGCAAAAATTATACAATAAAAAGAGGGGACGATGTTAACAAGGAGTATAAACTACTGATTGTTTAATGCAATATAGTATTGTTCATAAATTATTATCATATTTGTCATGTTACTGTCACATAAAAGGACTAATATTAATGAATAGGATCCCCCTATAAAATAGATATATACAAATAACGCCGGATAGATACCGGTGTTATTTTTTTTGCATTAAATTTCAGGTTTATTACTATAATAATCCTTGTAAATTTTGATGCCTTCTTTATAATTCATTCTTGAGGTTATTAAGGTGATGAAGGGGCTAAATTAATGTAGAGAATAATAGTATTTACTAAGGTAGAATTTAATATAAGTATAAAAATCAATGTAATTACTGATTATAATAAATAGTTGAAAATCTTATAATAATGGAAGGTGATTAGGAAATTAGTGTGGCAGTTTTGAGATTATCAAGTAATTATGTTAATTTTGAGAGTAGTATTTTACGGCTAAAGGGGTGAGAACTATTATAGATACATCAGGTACAAGCATTTCATTAGAGTGAAATTTAATGAAATGCTTTTTTGTTTATATCAATCAGGAAATAAAAAAACATATATAAGGAGGCATTGAATATCAACTACGGATTAAAATATTATTGCGTATAAATGTATCTATTACCTCAATTATTATTTACAACGTAACAATGTTATGTTACACTACATATATAATAAAAAACAATATTGTTAAATAAGCCCAAATAGTAAAAGGAGTGGCAATGTGGATAAGGAGTTAATAACGAAAAAAGAGTTGCTAGAAGTTACGAATGTTTCCTATGGGCAGTTGTATAGATGGAAAAGGAAAAAGCTTATACCAGAAGAATGGTTCATAAAAAAATCTAGCTATACCGGTCAAGAAACCTATTTCCCAAGGGAGAAAATATTAGATAGAATAGAAAAAATTATTAATATGAAAGGGGATGCATCATTAGATGATCTAGCACAAATGTTTTCACCACAGTTAGCGGATGTATTTTTAAGTGAGGATGAGTTATTGGAAAAGAGAATTGTTACGCAGAAGACATTAATGATGTATAAAAATATTTATGGGGAGATAAAAACATTTCCTTTTAAAAAAATCTTATATATTTCATTATTAGAGAAGAGCGTAGTATCTGGGAATGTATCCTTAGAAGAAAGTAAACTTATAATAGAGACTTTAGAAGAAAATTATAAGTCGTTAGAAGGTAAAAATTGCGAGATGATTTTTTTGAGAAAACTTGGAATGTCGCTATGTTTTTTAATTACTGTGCCTAATGAGGTTTATATAGAAAAAGATGCAAGAATAATATTAAGGCTTAATATTTCACAGTGCATTGAAGAACTTAAAATTAAAATTTAATATAAAAAAATATGGGAGGTTTAATATGGAAAAGATGAATAATAATGATATAAAAATAAACGGGTCAGGAAGTTCAGGTGGTGGAAAATATAATAGTGTAATTATTAGTGGGTCAGGAAAAATTAACGGTGATTTAGAGTGCATAGACTTTAAAACTAGTGGTTCATCAAAAGTTGCAGGTAATTTAAAAGCAGAAAGTATAAAAATCAGCGGGTCTGCAAAAATTGAGGGTGATGTAGAAGTAGGAGACATAAAGATAAGTGGATCGTCTCATATCGTAGGAAATGTAAAAAGCAAAAGCATAAAAATAAGTGGATCAACTCATATAGAAGGAAGCCTTTGCGGAGAAGAAGTTAGTGTAGCGGGCTCAGTGAATATAGGGAAAAATTGTGAAACGGAATGCTTTAAGGCTAGTGGTGGTTTTAAAATACAAGGATCATTAAATGCAGGACAAGTAAATATTAAACTAGGTGGGAAGTGCATTGTAAAAGAAATTGGTGGCGAGCATATTGAAATAAAAATTAATTTCTTTGACAATTCTTTGGTTAGAAAAGTAATTGATAAAATGTTTAATTCAAGAAGTGAGTTAACTACAGAGCTAATAGAAGGGGATGATATATATATCCAAAATACCAATGCAAAAATAGTAAGAGGAGATAATATTACGGTAGGTGAAGGTTGTAATATAGGTCTTTTAGAATATAAGGGAGAGATTAATATTTCAGATGCATCCATAGTTAAAGAGATAAAGAAGATATAAATGTAATTAAAGTAAAACTTAATTATCTATTGAAGGTGTTTAAAAGTATGTATTTATTGTATAATCATAGGATATTGTCATAAAGTATAAAAGGAGAAATTATGAGTTTAGCTTTTCTAAATATGATAATATATATCATCAGAAATATATTATTAATATAACAAAATATTTTTTGGGTGAGATTTAAAGAATTTTGTAGGTAAAGTTACAATGATTTCTATTATAAATCAAGAAAATATTAAGCAAAGTTATGTTTGTATAATATGTAGGGTTAATCAATCGACGAGGATTAGAAAATTAGTTTATGAAAAAATTTAGAAGATTGGTAGGCGAGTGTTATGAAAAGAGTATTTGCACCGGGATGTGCATTAATGATTTATAAACCAGAGTTAGGGAAAAAAGTACTGGATTTTTTAAATAGTGAGTTAGGAGATATAGATGAATATTTAATTTGTTGTAATCATAAACCTAATTTGGAAAATGGAACACAAATAATAAATGTCTGTGCTGGTTGTGATAGACGGTATAGGGAACTTTATGAAGAAGTAACGACAATTTCACTTTGGGAGGTATTAGCTGAGATAAAAACATTTCCATTCCCAGATTATAAGGGAATGGAAATGACTATACTTGATCCATGCCCTACTCGAGATCAGGAAAGAGTACATAATGCAGTAAGAGTGCTATTGAAAAAAATGAATATCATTTTGGTAGAGCCAGAAAAAACGAGAACAAATGGTACTTGTTGTGGAGATAGCTTTTATGGTGTTCTTTCTGTGGAGCAGGTTAAGGAGCAAATGAAAAAACGTGCTCACGAGATGCCTGCTAGCGATGTTGTTGTTTATTGTGTTTCTTGTTCTAAATCAATGTATATAGGTGGTAAAAAACCGAGGTACTTAGTAGACCTTTTATTTGGAGAGGATACAATACCGGGGACATTTGAACCAGATGATTGGCATGGGCAACTTAATAATTTTATAAATGAACATTAGAAGGGAATTTCATGTCAACACCTAAATTATCAAGTGCAAGCATTTCATTAGAGTAAAATTTAATGAAATGTTTTTTGCTTTTTAGATAGGCTTATATTTTTACACACAAAATTTAAATACAAAAAATTTAGAGGAAGAAGTAATAAAATGTATCACGTTTACTGTGAGTGGTTAATATGCTAGTTCTATGTGGGGTTATTTTGTGATTAATAAGGGGGAGGAATTTTGGTGTTGTATAAAAAAGGTGTATTGAGCCTTATTTGCATTATTATGATGTTTACAGTAGGATGCAAAAGAGAAGCGAGCATAAACATTCAGGATGCAAATCTAGAAAATGTTGTAAGAAAAATGATAGATAAACCAAAAGGAAAAATATACAAAAGTGATGTTAAGGATATTACAGTATTAGATGCTACGGGAAAAAACATTAAAGAGCTTTCGGGAATAGAAAATTTAGTGAATTTGAAAAGGATTAACTTAGAAAAAAATAGTATAAGCAATATTGAACCTTTAAAAAAACTTACTAACTTAGAAGAAGTTTGCCTTGATAATAATGATATTAAAGATATAAATGCACTTGAAAACATTACAAGTATAGAGATCCTTAGCTTAAGTTCAAATAGAATTCAAGATATAAGTAAGCTGAAAAATTTAAAAAATATTGAGAAGCTAAATCTAGATAAAAATGAGATTATGGATATAAGCCCTTTAGGGGAAATGCAATATTTAAAGTACATTAATTTAAGTAGTAATAAAATTAGCAATATTGATAAGTTAAATAACTTAGAAAATTTAAATTCCTTATATTTAGAGAATAATTCAATTACAAACTTCAGTGGAATAAAAGGTATTTATAATAAGATTAAAAACAAAGACTTTAAGTTAGAAGATGAAACAAAAGTACCAAAGTCAAAAGAGGTTATTCTTCAAAAAGAGTATATTGTTCAACCACAAGGGCAGATACCAACATATGTAGTACAGTCAGACTATATTTTTAGTTTTAGTGATAGTAGACTTATAAGTGATTCAGAAATAAATGGTTTAGATTATAATTTGCGAGCATATGCAAGAAATGAAATATATGCAAGATATGGATACGTATTTAGTATGTCTAAATTCAGGGATTACTTTACGTCAAAATCATGGTACTCACCAAATCCAAGTTTTAATATACAAACACAAATATTAACCCCAATAGAAAAAGAAAATATAGAAATAATTAAACGACACGAGTAAGATATTACATTACTTAAAATTCCTCCAATAAAAAAATTAGGATACTATTTATAGTATCCTAATCAATGAGTTTTTGTGTTATCTACTACGTAATGCGTCTATCGGATCCATTTTTGAAGCTTTTAAAGATGGATAGAAACCTGAAATCATACTTAACACTACGCAGAACAATAAAATTAAACCAGCGTCTGCAAGTGGCAATTTAGCTACTTCCATATAAGGAGCATTTGCAGAAATATTCTTTAAGAAACCATAAACTGCTGAATTGATGAGTTTAGATGCACCTAAAGTAAATATCAATCCTATGCCTGCTGACAACACACCAATAATGAATGATTCTGCAACGAAAATATTCAAGATATCTTTTTTTCGTGCACCCACGGCACGGAGAATACCTATTTCCTTAATTCTTTCAAGTACAGAAATATAAACAACTATTGATATCATTAGAGCTGCTACAAGAATGGATATTCCGGAAAATCCCATAAGTGCATAACGCACTTGTTTCATTGCGCCATCAACTTGCGCTGATATAGTTTTACCGGTTAATTCAAATTTGTATTTATCTTGGGAATTATTTAATTTTTGGAGTTCTGAATCTAAGTCTTTAGTATTACTAGAATATAGAACTAAGGAAGGGCTTTCCAAAGTTGTTTTATCTATTTTAAACTCTTTCTCATAAAAATTAATTGCCCAATCACTCGTTGCATAATAGGTATCAATTAAAGTTGTAGTATTGGCAATCCCGGCAATTTTCCAAGTTTTAACAATGGGTGCTTCAGGAATACCACTTTGCCCATTACGTGGGTTAGCGTCTTGTTTTAAATAGCGAACGTACATATTTTTACCAATTAAGTCCTTTAGATCACCACCGTTTTTCTCTAAATCCTTAGCGGTGGAAAGTGAAATAACAATTTCATTTGTGGAACCTGCTTTTGGAAGGTTGCCATATTGAATGTCATTTTTAACATCTTCTAGCACTCCTGGAGCCATCATCATAACCAATTTTTCTCTAGTAGCTTGGTCTGACAGTTTACTCATCAATTTTTCATCTTTAATTATGCTTTGATCTAAAGAATAAAATTGTGCAACAGGAATTCCTTTGCCTCCAATTTGAAAGTTATAAGCATATATACTTTTATCTAAGGACATAACTGAGTTTATATCACTATATTTTAGAGGCTTAATATTTTTTAGAGACTTATCAGTATTTTCTTTTAACCCTACAGTTATTGCATTTGTTGGAAAGATACCTTTAACCTGAGTATCAACTGCATTAGTAGTACCTGAAGTAATAGATATAGCTAAGGCAATTCCACAAATACCTATAGAGGTACCAATGGCTGTTGCTAAGGTTCTACCTTTTTTAAGCCATGCGTTACGAAGTGATATTTTTAAGGCTGACAAAAAGGGCATTTTTGATTTTGTTTCTATTTTTTCGATTTTGGTAGCAGCAGTTGACATGGAAGGCATATTTTCTTCAATAGAAATTAACTTACCATCTTCCATTTTAACAATTAAATCTGCATAAGATTTAGCAAGGTCCGGTGCATGGGTAACCATGAGTACTAGTTTTTCTTTTGAAATTTCTTTTAATAGTTCCATAACTTGCTCACCAGTTTTAACGTCTAAGGCTCCAGTTGGTTCATCAGCTAAAATTATTTCTGGATCATTAGCAAGAGCACGAGCAATAGCAACACGTTGACGCTGTCCACCTGACAGAAGGTTTACTTTCTTTTTCATTTGATTTGTTAGTCCAACTCGCTCTAAGAGGCTACGTGCCTTTTTTATTTTATTTTGCTTAGATATTCCTGATAAATCTAAGGCGAGTTCTATATTTTGGATTGATGTTAGTGAATTAAGCAAGTTAAACTGTTGAAAAATAAAGCCCACTGTATTTTTTCTATAAGTGTCTAAATCTTTTTCTCCGGCCTTTTTTAAAGATTTTCCGTTAACAATAACATCGCCTTGAAAATCCTTATCCAAAGCTCCTATTAAGTTCATCATTGTTGTTTTTCCACAACCAGAAGGTCCAACAATTGCCACGAGTTTACCATTAGGTAAATCAAAAGAAACATCATCTAATGCCATAACTTGGTGTTTACCAATTTTATATGTTTTTCTTAAATTTTTAATTTGTAACATTTATTATTCCTCCTATTCATCACGCAATGCGTCGATAACTTGAATTTTAGTTGCTCTTTTAGATGGAAAGTGTCCCGCTAAAACTGCAACTAAGATGCTTATAACAATTATACCGGCAATAGTTACAAAGGGAATTTTAATATCTGTAAATGGTATACCAGTTAATGGAATATTTACGATATTATCTGCATTAATATTTAATACATTATTGATTATTCTATTTGCAATTGGCTGTATTATAAAAGCTACTAGGACTCCAGTGACTCCTGCAAAAAGACCGATTAAGGCAGACTCAGCTTGGAAAATACGAGCAATATCTTTATTCCTTGCTCCCACAGCTTTTAAAATACCTATTTCCTTTTTACGTTCAAGTACACTTGAGAAAATTACAATACCTATTAAAATTGTTGAAACTACGAGTGCTAGTGATATAAATACAATCATAACTGCCTGGGCCAAATTAATTAAAGTCTTAATAGCAGTTTTAACCATAACAATTTGTGAGGTTGCAGAAAAGCCTTTTGTTTCCGTCATTTTATTTCCACCAATACCGCCATTTTCCTTAGCATTAATGTAATTGAGTACAGCTTCATTGTTATGAACGTCTTTTATAACCACTTCTGCAGTGACGTCGCGGTTTTCTTTTCCTATAAAATAGCCATCATTTTTAAGCCATGTATTAACTGCATCATAAGAATAATATGCAGAGGCTGAGCTTAAGGCTATTTCATCCACAACTCCGACAACTTTAAAATCTTGTGTATATTTTTTACCTAAAATTTCATCTCCTGTGATTGGATTTATGGTTTTCTCCTGAATTATTACCTTGAGTTTCTTACCAATGGCTTTTGTGTAATCATCTTTATCTGGGTTCATGCCATACATTTCAATTACATTTTTAGCCATATCCTTATTTACTAATAATTCATTCTTATTGTCCTTTGGTACACTACCTTTTAGTGCATGTTCAATGTTTGAAAGATGATTTTCACCAGCTAAGGAATTAAATGGAATATCTTTTAATTCTTTATTATTTGCTTCAAAGGAAGTAATGCCTTTAATATTTAAGTCTTCTCTAATCTTTAATACATCAGGGTTTTTCTTAATGCTATCATAGACATTTATATTCTTTGGATAATCAGTCTTTTGTAGCGCCGCATCTTTAAACTTCATAGAAGCTTGTATTATGTTAGCACTAGCAAAAGAATTTGTTTGAAGATCTATGTAATTAGTTGCCCCATTGCTAAGTCCGATAACTAATAGAATACCTGCTATTCCAATGGAGCCAGCAATAGTGGTTACGACTATTCGTCCCATTTTCTCTTTAATATTTCTAAGGGATAGTTTTATGGCATTTCCAAAAGACATACTACCATCTTTCTTTTTAAGTTCTGATTTTAAACTATTTGTTTCAGATTCATTAATTTTCTCATCCTTTTGAATTTTTCCATCTAGAATAGCTACAACGCGGGTAGAGTATTCATATGCGAGTTCTCGGTTGTGAGTAACCATAATAATTAACTTATCGCTAGCAACTTCTTTAATAAGCTGCATAATCTGAATCCCTGTTTTTTTATCAAGCGCACCTGTTGGCTCATCTGCTAGTATTATATCTGGATCATTTGCAAGGGCTCTTGCTATAGATACACGTTGTTTTTGACCTCCAGATAATTCACCTGGCTTATGATCCATATGTTTTTCGAGGCCTACCTGTTTAAGTAAGCTTTCTGCACGCTTTATACGATCCTTTTTTGATAGACCGATTAAATTCATAACAATTTCAACATTTTCAAGCGCGGATAAATGCTCAATTAAATTAAAGGATTGAAAAACAAAGCCTATATTGTTTTTACGATATAAATCCCAATCCTTCTTTTTGTATTTTTTAGTTGATTTTCCCTCAATAATTAAATCGCCTGAAGTTGGCCCATCAAGGCCAGCAATTATATTTAGAAGGGTAGATTTTCCACAGCCTGAAGGGCCTAGTATTGAAATAAATTCTCCCTTTTCAAAATTAAGATTTACAGAGCGAAGAGCGCTAAAACTTTTCTTTTTTTCAATAATATATTCCTTTGAAAGATTGTTTAATGATAAAAGCATAAATAACTCCTTTCGAATCCATTAGTGTGTTTCTATTTTTAGATCTTATATATTTATAATAACAACTGAATCTTAAATAAGCCCTGTGTTAATCTTAAATCTACCTTAAATCATCTCATTTTGAGACTTTCTACCTTAAATGTCGTTAAATATCAAAGGAACTCTCTCAAAATAGAAACAAATTCTAAAGTGAGAAAGTTCCTTTAGTTATTCTAATTCAATGATAAATTTGCAGCCTTTTCCTATATCAGTTTCAAGGTATATTTGCCCATTATGTTTTTCAATTATGGTCTTAGTAATTGCAAGTCCTAGGCCTGTGCCTCCAGTTTGAGAGCTTCTTGCGCTATCCACTCTTTTAAAGGGCTCAAATATTTCCTCAGACATTTTAAGAGGGATTCCAATCCCATTATCCTGAATTTCTATTGCTACTTTGTTAAAAGAACTCTTCAATAATATTTTTATTTCTGTACCTGGCTTGTTATATTTTAAAGCATTATTAAGAATGTTAATGAGGGCTCTATCCATTTGTTTCACATCAATAAGAACAATCTTTTTATCGAATGGTATCTCAAAAGAATATTTGAAACCAGCCTCTTCTATTTGAGGTATTAATGAGGCTATAAGCTCCCTTAAATATTCACAAATATCTACGCTTTTAAGCTTTAACTTAAAATCTGAGCTCTCCATCTTAGATAGTTCAAATAAATCGCCTATTAAATTATTGGCTCTTGAACTATTATTTATGATTATTACTAAAAATTTCTCTCTGTCGTAGTTCGATATATCCTTGGTATTCATTAGTAGATCAGAGTATCCCATTATATTAGAAAGGGGAGTTTTTAAATCATGAGATATATCTAGTATCAGCTTTCTCCTATTATCTTCAGATTTTTCTTTTAAATTTTTCTCACTTTCAATTTTTTCTGCCATTATGTTGAAAGCATCTTTAAGTTCTCCAAATTCATTCGTAGACCTCAAATCAACCCTGGCAGAATAATCACCGCCTGCAATTGTTGTAACTCCACTTAATAATTTTTTTAAAGGTTTTACAAAATTATTAGAGGTTAACCGTGAGTAAATAATAAGCCCAAGGATAAAAGAAGTAATATTAATTAAACCGCCTAAAATTAGAAGAAATATAAAATTATCTATGACTCTGGGAATTCCATTTTTATCGAAAAAAATACCATTAACGAATTGAGTTTTATAAGGAATAACTATTTTCAACCAAAAATCACCGTTGCTATTATAACGAACACTATAATAATACTCTTCTTGATGCTTGTTAATATTAATTAAGAATTCACTAAACTCACTCTTAGTATATTGTTCTATATTCTTCGGATTTATTCCTCTTGAAAGAACAACCTTATAATTCTTGTCAATTACCTGAACTCCACCTTTATATTTTAAAACCTGAGAAAAATCTATATTTTTATAGTCATCTCTCATAATTTGAGAAGCTGATAGTTCTGGTATTTCATCATGTTTTATTAATCCCTTAAAGCTTAATGAAATAATTAAAGATACAACAATGAAAATTATTGTAGAAAAAATAAATAGTAATAAATAATTTAGCAAAAGCATGTTTGCAACTTTCTTTTTCTTCATACCTTATTCCTTATTCCTAAGTTATTTTCCAGCTTATAACCAATTCCTCTTATAGTTTTTAAATACTGAGGAGACTTTGGATTATCTTCAATCTTGTCTCTTAAATGGCTAATATGTACCATAATTGTATTATCATCACAATCGCAAAAATAAGCATCTTCCCATACCGCTTCATAAAGTTGCTTTTTTGTATATACTTTTCCTACGTTTTCCATAAAAATCTGAAGCAACTTTAGCTCCTTTGCATTACATTCTAACTGTTTATTATCTTTATATATACTGTAACTATTTTTATCAAAAGTTAAATCTCCTATTTGAATAAGTAACTTATCAGGAGTTTTTAACGCCGCTATGTACTTATAGGATCTTCTTAGTTGTGCATTGACTCTTGCGATTAGTTCAATGGGATTAAAGGGTTTGACCATATAGTCATCAGCACCTAGTCCTAGCCCTAATATTTTATCGGGATCTTCACCTCTTGCAGTTAAAAACATTACAGGAATCTCACTTGTTTCTCTTATCTTTCTCAGCAAATTGAAACCATCAAGTCCTGGCATCATTACGTCAAGAATAGCTAAATTGATTTCGTTATTCTTAAATATCTCCAAAGCTTTTAATCCGGTTTCTGCAGCATATACCGTAAAGCCTTCTTTTATTAGGTGTAATTCCAATAGTTGCCTTAAGTCCTGGTCATCCTCTGCTATTAAAATATTCAAAATTTCCACCTCCCTGTCTAAAATTCACTCTTTTATTATGCACTAGGGTGTAGAAATTATCAATTAATATTAATTGTCTCAATCAGAAAGCTGTTGTGCAAATAATTTAGAATTATCAGTATAATAGTTTTAAATAAGATTATATATGATAAAATAATAGTAGTATATAGATTTTAGGAGGGACATATGGAAAATACAGTATTTCTCAATTCAGCAAAACTGAACTTTGACAACAAACTCGATTTTTCTTCAATAGCCGGACTTAATACTTTAAAGGGCAACTTATCCCACAAAGCTAAGAGCAAGGGGAGATTATAAATGGCTGATCAAAGACTTAATAAACTTGCAAAGTTACTTGTGAATTATTCCACCAAGGTTAAACGGGGTGATTTTGTGTTTGTATCCTGTGATGAGGTGGCAAAACCTTGGATGGTAGAGGTAGTAAAGGAAGCTGTGAAGGCAGGTGCTCATGTGGAAACTGTATTAACTTCACAGGAGGTATCAGAAATAAAACTTAAATACAGCAGTGAAGATCAGCTTCTTCAAGAAAATGTGATTTTTAAAACTATGCTTGAAAAAGCAGATGTATGGATTTCTGCTTGGGGAAGTAGAAACACAAAGACAAATTCAAGAATTGACGCAGATAAATTTAAAATATATGCACAAGGGGAAGCAAGCTGGAGGAAAATATATTCCGAAAAGATGGGAAATGGGTCGTTAAGATGGTGTGGTACACAATTTCCTACTTATGCAGATGCTCAGGAAGCTTCAATGAGCTTTAGCGATTACGAGGACTTTGTTTATGGTGCAGGACTACTTGATGAGAAAGATCCAGTAGCAGAATGGAAAAGGATAAGCGCAGAGCAAGAAAGATGGGTTAGATACCTTGATACTAAAAAAGGATTACAGTTTATTTCTGAGGGAACGGATATCAAAGTAAATATAGCAGGGAGAAAGTGGATAAACTGCGATGGAAAAGAAAATTTCCCGGACGGAGAGATATTTACCTCACCTGTTGAAGATGGAGTGGATGGAGTAATTACCTTTAGTTTTCCAGGAATATATATGGGTAAAGAAATTGAAGGAATAGTTTTAGAGGTTGAAAAAGGAAAGGTAGTTAAAGCATCAGCCACGAAAGGAGAGGACCTACTTAAGGCACTTCTTGAAAATGATGAAGGAGCGTGTAGCTTTGGTGAGGTAGCTATAGGCACCAACTACGGTATTGTGGATTTTACAAAAAACATGCTTTTTGATGAAAAAATTGGTGGAACAGTGCATATGGCTATTGGCGATTCAATGCCTGAAGCAGGGGGACTAAACAAATCTACTATTCACTGGGATATGCTTTGTAATATGAGAAATGGTGGGAAAATTTATGCGGATGGTGAATTATTCTATGAAAATGGAAGGTTTATTGAAGGCATACTAGAAAAGTATAACTTATAAAAAAAAAGATAGGATTTCCTATCTTTTTTTACGTTAAAAAGTATAAAATAATTATTTACTTCTTTCCATTTAATTGCTCTGCAATAATTCTTGATAAATACTTACCAGTATTTTTTACTTGTTCAATAGTATTATTATTATCGCCAACCTCAATTAGCACAGCAGTATCGCTTTCATTCTGATTATAAAAGCCACTCATTCCCCAATCATGATAATAGATTTCTCTGCTGTCTATAAAACTTGGAAATAATTTATTTGATATTCCTATCATAGAGTCTACTAGTTTTTTCTGTTTGGCATACCTAGGATTTTTCCGCGTCACTACAAACATAAACTTAGCAACATCTTCTCCATTTATATTAGATTTTGATACTCTGTTATTTTTTACAGAAACACCATCTCTATGTAAATCAATAATTAAATCGAAATTTCCATATGCCTTTAAATACTTCTGTAAGGTAATTCTAGATTTTTTGTAGGACGAATTATAATCTCCTACATTATGCAAAGTCTCATCGTGTATAACTGTAATCCCATAATTTTTTTGAAGTTCATTCTCTATTACATCTCCTACAGCACATACATTCTTTGTTAAATCTAAATTAAAGCCCTTTTTGGACGTATCCTTGTCTGAGGTCCGATAAGCTTCAGTTGCATGAGAATGGTAAATAAGTACTCGAGGCTTGACATTATTTGGTGTTTGTTTTAAAGCAGGATTATAAAGGTTTGCAATTACATTAGGGGTTTCACTTTTACTTACCTGCTTATCATTTAAGTTAAAGGGAGTAAGATTAAATATTGTTTCTTCTTTATTGCTATCATTCTTTACAGCACTACTATTTTCAATTTTATCCAAGTATGGAATCTCGTTTACCACTATTGATATAGGATTCAAAACATCTATTCCTAAAAACGATAAGACTGTATATTTAATTTCACTGTTAACATTCTGCTCTCCATTATTTGATGAATTAATTAAAGTCAATGTATTACTAATAGCTTTAACATAAAAGTAATTTTGAGATTTTCTTTCATTGCCTGCATTAACATTTTTAGGAAAAATTAGGCCTAATAAAAAAATAATGAGAAACGTGGAAATACTTAAAAACATTCTTTCATTAACATCTTTTTTAACAACTATACGCCTCATCTTCATCCCCCCCCACTACATTTTATTTGATAATATATTTTAGAATAGCACCGCATGTGATGATTTAACTGTAGTGGGGTTCCATTAGGGTTTATCCTTTAGTTAGATGAAGTATTTTGAGTATTCTTTAATGCTAAAACCAGTGCATTTACACAAGCTTCAATATCGCTGTCGCTGGACATGTTATTCCCAAGCTCAATAGATGACGAATTGTTAGATAAATCTTGATTGAAATAAGATATTCCATATTGATAAAAGTCGATATCTGATTCAATTCCATTTGAATATTTAATATTTCCTAATAGACTGTCAACAAATTTTTTATTTGCTTCGTAACGTGGGTTTCTTTTAGTAAGTATAAATTGGATTTTTCTCGTGTCAGATTTGCTTTTTTCTTTTATATCCCGATGTATGTCTATTAAAATAGTATTTGAATAGGCCTTTACATTTTTTGTTATTATTTCACGTGCAGCTTGATATGATTTATTATAGTCTGTCGGTGGGTCACACTTTACAAATTGGCTATTAAAACCTTCTTTAACAAGTTTATTACTCAATAAAGCACCTACATCAGTTACCTTCATTCCAGAGGGATAATCTTCATCAGGATGACTATTGTAAATTACTATATCTGATGAAAATGGTACTATAGAATCAGTGTTATCACTTGTTGATTTTTTGAAAATGGCTGATGCGGCTGCATTTGATGTATTTTTAACTGTACTTTTAGAAGTTGTTACTGGTGTTTCTACTTGTAAGGGTGTAGCTCTAGCAACATTTTTATCTGAGTTTATGTTTGAAGTGTTTAATGCAATACCGAGGCTTCCTATAGTAATGAAAGCGACAGTCCCAAGTAATATACCTTTGAAATTTAGCTTCTTATATTTTGAAATCATAATAATTCTCCTTTTTATTTCCAAATTATTTAAAACCATTGAAGTAGTGCCGATAAGTCTATTGCTTTTGCCAGCGAGCTCCAATACCTTTATTATTGTATTTCCATATTGCAGGTTTTCGCTAGCTCCTAAATAAGAAAGAACTTGACCATCGCAGGAAATTTCACAATCTTGTCTCATTTTATGAAAAGCATAGAGCAAGATTGGATTAAACCAGTAAATCATGGACAATAAAGTAATAGCCCAATTTATAAATATGTCCTTGTTTTTCAAATGGGTTAATTCATGCATTATAATATATTTAAATTCTTCATCACCAATATTGTCGGCTATTCTGACTGGAATTAATATCTTTGGTTTAATTAGTCCACATAAAGAAGGACTAATTATTTTTTGTGAATATGATAATTTGACCTCAGTGCTTATATTCATAGCTGACCTGCATTTATTTAAAATTTCTCTATGTGTGCTGTTTATATTTTTTATAGAAGTTCTAACAATATCCTTTAATTTTTTATATCCTATAACTAATATCCCTATTGATAATGAGGATCCAAATATCCATATAAAGCAAAGCACTTTTTCAATATTAACGTTGTGTTTTAAAGGTATACTGTTAGCCTTACTAATTCCACTTTTATTTGAAGGATGCATCGCACTTATTGATATTGGATCGCTTAGGGTTGCATTTGTAAGTTCTTTTGAAGAAGTAGTTTGTGTAGTGTTATTTGTAGTACTCTGTACATGAAAATTTTCATATAAATTAGAAATATTTAAAGGATTTTGTGGCCCAAATGGAATTATTAATTTTATAATTAATATTAACCATATATAATAGTGAAAAGTAAAATTTAGTTTATTTCTAAATATCCCTTTAATAATTAATATCATTAGTACAATTACGCTACCAATTAAAGATGAAAGTACAATCAGCTCAAAAACATTTAAAAAATCCACAATCATCAACCTTCCGTTTTACTTGATTGGTTTAGTATATTTTTTAATTCCTCTATATCTGTTTCAGATATTTCTTCTGATTGGGCAAAAGTTAAGAGCATAGATTTAATAGAGCCATTGAATACCCTATTAATAAAGGAGTGGCTTTCAGATTTTATACAGTCAGCTTCTGATATTAAAGGAAAATATAAATATTCATAACCTAATTTATTAAATCCAATTGCATTTTTAGTTAATAATCTGTTTATCAAACTTTTAACTGTAGCCGGTTTCCAATCGGATTTATCCTTTAATTCTTGTATAATATTGATTGATGAAATTTCAGAATTAATCCATATTATTTTCATTATTTCCCATTCAGCATTTGATATCTTGGGGATTTTATACATTGCCATACCACCTCATTTCAATTACAACTGTAATTTGTATTATTCTATACTATATTCCTCCAAATGGTAATTATTACATTCCTATTTAAATAGATTAAGGATAATATTTTCAACAAAACTCATTCTAAAGAATAGTTAACTATTCTTTAGAATTCTATAATTTACTCAAGGATATTATTGAGTTATTCTCAATCATTTAAAGTTATATCTATTTTCATAACAAAGGGATTTAAGATAATATGTGGAATATACTTAATAAGATAACAAATTAAAACTTACCAATTTTTTTGAATACTATGATTGAAATATTGGTAGTTATGAAAGCTTATATCCTTGGGGGGATAAATAGTAGGGGGAGTGAATGTAATGCATAAAATGAAAAAAGTTTTTGTCAGCGTTAGTATACTATTAGTTATTGCTGCTATACTTTTTAAGTTTGATATACCTAATAAGATATATGTAAAAAAATTCTTAGATATTGACGTTGGAAAAGCTAAGAATATAAAAAATAATATTCCTAAAGATATTTTGGAGAGTATTGATGAAAGCAGGGATGCAACGAATGAAGGAGATCAAAATATAGGGACAGTTAATGACTTTAAAAAAGAGTTTCTTTATAAATATGAAAACTTAAAAAGTGTCCCAGATTATATAGAAGTAGATGAAGAAAAAAAAGGAATTACAGTAGAAGGAGAAAAGGTTGTAGAAGATGTAGAATACATTTTTAAAGAATTGAAATACGGATATGCTGGTTATCAATATTTTGGAGGAGATGAAAAATTTCTAAAAGCAAAAGGAAATATTTTAATAGAATTTAAGAAGTTACAGAAAGAGAATGGTAGAATTGAATGTAACGAATTGGAAAAAGTTATGTGTGATAATTTAGATTTTATTCAAGATGGACATTTTTCTATAGGTGGTGGCAGACCATGTAAGGAGTCTATTATGTACACTACTGAAAAATATGAAGTTACAAAAAAGGATAACTCTTATTTTCTGAAATTGAATAATGATATGAAATGTATTGTTACTATAAATAAGGAGGAGCCTGAAAAATACATTAAGCCTTCTATAGATGAAAATGGAAATATTGTATATAGATTATGTAGATTATATAAGAGTAACGAAGATATGTTACCAATTGACCTAAAATTTAAAGATGCTAATAAGGACAATAGTATAAGTATTAACTTAGAGAACACATCAAAAAATTACGTTCATAAAGGGAGTAATAATAGTTATAAATATGAAGAAATTTATAACATACCGGTAATTGATTTAAATTCTTTTGAACCATCTAAAAAACTTGAAAAATTTGTGGAAGATGGTAAAAAAATATTCAAGAAAGATTTGGTTATAATTGATTTAAGAGGTAATTTCGGTGGGAATGAACTATATGCTTTCGATTGGATTAAAAATTTTACAAATCAAGAGTACAAATCACCGGTCTTTAGTTCAACGCTACTTACTAAAAATTCAAAAGATGCATTGCTTTACAACGGTAAAAAAATGGTGGGACCAAAGGATTATCCTAAATTTGAACAGCAACTTAATGATATGTATAAAAATAATAAAAGTGATCCTAAATATATCGGTTGGTCAGAAGTAGGACATGATGATTCAACTCATATTAATAATGAAAAGCCAATTTTTGTTTTAATGGATAAGAATACAGCTTCAGCAGGTGAAAGCTTTGTAAAGGCATTAAAAAGTTGTAGTAACACATTTTTTATAGGTACAAACACAAGCGGAATGTCAAATATAGGGAATGTGGGATATTATGTTCTACCAAATTCTAAGATCGATATTTTTTTTGGAAATACTCTTTTTGTAGATAATGATTTAGAATGGAGAGATGGATTAGGAGTTTTACCTGACTTCTGGGTTAATTCTAAAGATGAGGAATATAGATTACTTAAATTCATAAAGAATTACTCAGAAGGCAGTATCAAAAAGGATGTGCAGAAATAAGCGGAAATCAGACCAATAATATTAATATAAAACTGTCTAGATTAACTTTATAGTTGATTTAGACAGTTTTTCTATAATCTCATCAGTAAGGTCTGAACTCGTAATTATAACATCTATATCATCTAAAGTAGCAAATCTATAGGTACCATCTACATTAAATTTTTCTTTTTCTACAAGTAAAAATACTTCTTTACTATTAGAGACTATAATTTCTTTAACATTACCATCTTCTAAGGTAACAGTACCTACGCTATTTGTAATTAAATTTATGCCGGAACTTCCAACAAAACCCTTATTAAAGGTATATTTAGATATACTCTTAGTTACCTCTGAACCAAAAACTCCACCAGATTTATTATTATATACTCCGCCTATACATATTAGCTTAACGGTTTCATTATCATTAAAAAGGGGTGGTATTAGTGACATATTGGTTATTAAAGTTAAATTTTTAGTACTATTAGATATTAATTTAGCTAACAAAAAGTTGATACTTGAGGTATCTAAAAAAACCACATCTCCATCCTCTATAAGGGCAAAAGCTTTTTGAGATATTAACTCTTTGCTATTTAAGTTTAAGTTCATTCTAGTAGTTATAGAGCTGTTTTTAGAAATCTTTCTATTTAGGATAGCCCCACCATAGGTCCTTTGAAGAGCCTCAGATTTTTCTAGTCTTTGTAGATCCTTTCTTATCATACCTTCTGAAACATTAAATCGTTCACTTAGTTCTTTTACTTTTATTCTACCAGTTTCATTAAGTATACTTAAGATTTGTTCTAGTCTTTCTTCAGTAAACATTTAAGCACCTCATCAATCATTATCATTTAGTATTGTTGTTGATTAATATTATAACATTATTATCTGAATTTACAAAACATCTTGAAAAAAAACCTGAAATACTATACAATGATAATAACGAATAAAAAACAATAACAAACAATCTTAATTAATCAGAGGAAATATTTGAAAAATGTTATAACTTAGCGTGATAGGGTAATGCTTAGCGTGATATTTTATATATTAAGACATTTAAAAAAAGGCTAGCCATTATAATAATAAAATAGTTAGCTTTTTTATTTGTTTAAATTATACAAGCATCATTGTCTGTAACAGTTATTGACTTGAAGTGAATTTTGATAAGAGTCATATCGTTTTAATGTATTTTTAGGCATTTTAACGACGCAAGGTTAAAATATAATAATGAGGTGACAATATGAAAGTATTAATAACAGGATTTAATCCATTTGGAGGAGAAAAAATTAACCCATCTTTCGAAGCGGTAAGGAAATTAGAAGATACTATTGCTGGGTCTAAAATTGTGAAAGTCGAAATACCAACGGTATTTAATAAATCGATTATAGAACTAGAAAAAGCAATAATTAATGAAAATCCAGATATAGTGATTTGTGTTGGACAAGCGGGCGGTAGATTTGATTTAACAATGGAAAGAGTTGCAATTAATGTGGATGATGCGAGGATTCCAGATAATGAGGGAAATCAACCTATCGATAGCGTAATTTTTGAAAACGGTCAAAATGCTTATTTTTCAAGCCTTCCGGTTAAAGCAATGGTAGAAGAAATAAGGAAAAACGGCATCCCAGCGTCACTTTCTAATAGTGCAGGTACATTTGTATGTAATCATTTAATGTATGGATTGCTTCATTTAATTCACACAAAATACCCAATAGTAAGGGGAACTTTTATACATGTTCCATTCATTCCAGCACAAGTAATGAGTAAACCCAATACTCCTTATATGGAGCTCGAGAAAATTACAGAAGGGTTAACATTAGCAATAAAAGCGGCAATTGAAAATAAAGGAGATTTAAAAACTGTACTTGGTCAAATATGCTAAAAGTGTTAAAAACACATATTGATCTTATCGTGGAAAAATAAATGCTAATTTCAGATTCTGAAATTAGCATTTATTCTTCCACTTCTATAAGTGAGGGTTCAATACTGTAACAAAGAGAAAGTTTAAGCATGAATATAAATCTCCTTCTGAAGTCGTTAATGTTTCAGCTTCGCAGGAGATGATTTAATAGGAAAGTAATTTTCAGGAGTTTCATCATCAATAATTTTAAATTCATATCCGTTATCCTTATAATATTTTATTACACTAGGTAGTGCCTTACAAGTATTTTTATGCACATAGTCACAATGCATAAGCAATATTATAGGATGCCCTGTAACTGTAGTTTTTGTAGCTTCTCTATACAACTTATCAACAGGTGTATTACAATTAACTCCATCAGACATGGCAGCATTCCAATCAAATATTTTAAAATTATAGCTGTGAAGTTGTTCTAAAAAATCCTTAGTTAAATGATTTCTACTGCCAAAAGGAAATCTTATTATTGTCGGCTTAATTCCTGTAATAGAATTAATTTCATTCTGAGATTTTAACATCTCAGATATAAACTCTTGTCTATTGGAGTATAATTTCTTATATGTGTGCGTATAAGAATGCAATCCTATACTATGCCCTTCAGTATTTATTCTTTTTACCACAGCTTCTTGACCTTTAAGTTGATTACCAATAAGAAAAAAAGTAGCTTTTACATCATTCTTTTTAAGTATATCTAACACTTTATCTGTCATAACACTAGGTCCATCATCAAAGGTTAAATATATTACATTTTCATCGCTTTTGCTTAGAGTAGAGTAGGCTGATGCTATTTGGCTATCTAATAAAAAAAACATAAATAATAAAACCATAGATATAAGTAAACTTTTTTTTCTCATATTTTTTCTCCTTCTTAAATACTATTAAACTTACTATTTATTATTAGCTAAAACAAGCTGTATAATGAGTGGAATTTAATGCAATATTTTAGGAATTATTACGGACTAATAACCATCGATAGTCATATTTCCCAATTGTTTTAGATGTTATTTTATTTGTGAAAGAAATCTTATTAAAGTGTTAACTAAGTTAACACTTATTTTTTTGATTTAAATAGCGTGGAGATAAATTTAAACTAAATGAATTAAATTAGGTATATTAGTTAAACTATCTATAAATGAGCGAAAATGATTCCATCGATTTCCATATATCAAAAAAAGAGAAACATCTATGCATTTTCCTGTTATAATTAAGTCACGACACAAAACATAACTAAGGAGAAAACATAAATGTTTAACAACTCAATTGTAACAAAATCATCGGCAATATACAAATTTTTAATTGAATTAAAAATAACTCTTTATCTCACAACGCCTCAAATTCATCATCTAATATTAAATACCAAAAGTAAAGTGACCGGAAAACAGGAATTAAGAAAATAGCATAATGTAAATAAAGATATTTAATATAAGAAATCAGTTAACCAATTAATTGGTTAACTGATTTCTTATTTCTATTTAAATAATGGTGGTGTCTACTTAAAGGAAAAAAATTATATCACCATCTTACTGCTCCATTTACCACACCTATCTCCAAAACAGCCTACAGTTTTTTCACCATCTTTTATTTCAATTACTTCACAATTATTACCACAACCATTGCACTCGATATTTCTAGGTACAAAATCATTAAATGCTACTTCAAAACCTTTGAAATTTGTTTTGCCTGTCTTCATAACTTCTTCATTTGCGAGTACTGCCGCTCCTATAGCACCCATTACATCGTAGTACTCTGGAACATGAATCTCAGTGCCTAAGGCTTTTTCAAAAGCTACTTTAATACCTATATTCGCTGCAACTCCACCTTGGAAAAATATTTTTGAGTGAATTTGTTTGCCTTTCCCTACATTGCTTAGATAATTCCTAACCATTGCTTCACAAAGACCTCCTATTATGTCTTCCTCATTATATCCAAGCTGCTGTTTATGTATCATGTCGGATTCCGCAAAGACAGCACACCTCCCAGCTATTCTTACAGGAGATTTTGACTTTAATGCATACTCTCCAAAATTTTCAATAGGTATCTCCAGCCTTTCTGCCTGTCTATCAAGAAAAGACCCTGTTCCTGCTGCACATACAGTATTCATTGCAAAATCTGTTACTATGCCGTTTTTTAACAGTATTATTTTTGAATCTTGCCCTCCAATTTCTAATATGGTATTTACATCTTTATCGATTTCGAGTGCTGCCACTGCATGAGCAGTAATTTCATTTTTTACGATGTCAGCACCTATTAAAAAAGAAGCCATATGTCTTCCGCTACCTGTAGTTCCAACTGAGGTTATTTGCTTAGTATCGTATTTTTCACTTAGAATCTTAAGTCCATCTTGGATTGCTTTTATAGGTTTACCTTTTGTTCTAAAATATAGTTTTTCAATAACTTTTAATGTATTATCCAATAGTACAATGTTAGTACTTACAGATCCCACATCAACTCCCATATAGTACATTGTTTTTCCTCCTCTCTAACATATCTACAAATGCTTCAATTCTAGTAATATATCCTGCCTCTCCAGTCATTTCATCTACTATCAAAGTCATTATCGGAAAATCTTTATCATTTGAAATTGCAGTCAAAATTGCTTTTGATACAATTTCTGGCATACATCCCATAGGAAAAATTTGAATGGCTCCATCAAAATTTTCTTTTTCAGCAAGTAGCACTTCTCCTATGCACTCTCTAGCGTGCCCACCGATATAATATGGAAGATATTCTTTAGAGGCTTTTCTTATATCAATTGAGTTAAGCTTTAAAGGGCGAAGTGCTGTATCTTTAATCCACCAACTAGGAGTAAGCATTCGTTTAGTGGCGACCCCATAATCCATAAGCTTATCTTCTATATAAAGATTAGAAAAGGGTTCAATTATAGTATAAATTTCACCGATAATTGCAATTTTTACTGGGGACTTATGTTTATTAATAGGAATCTCGCTTATTTTATTCTTATATTCTTTTAGAATATTCACCATCTGTGATGGCGAATTTGCTTTCGAAGCATTAAGGGTACATTCTTTTAAAAGTCTCTTAAATTCTCCTTTGTTTACTTCGAATCCTGTTAAATAATGCGCTTTACTCTCAATTTTTTCTATTAGCTCAATTACATTATAGGCTACCTTTAGCGCGCTAATTTTTTGAACTTTACCTAATGTGGGATTACCCGTGATCTTGGATAGTCGATTTAAGAATTCTTCTTTACCTATGTCAAAAGGGCTATCAACTACGATAAAAGTCAAATCGTGTCCTAATTTCTTTAGCGCATTCATCTGTAATTCACAGTACTCACCAAATCTACAGGGACCACAGCTTCCAGGTATAATTATGGTATCCGCTCCCAGCTCTATACTCTGCAAAAAATTGCCCATCATAATTTTATAAGGTAAGCACATTTCTTCTGGAGAAAATTTCGAACCGAGCTCTAACGCCTCGTTACTACTAAATGGTGGAACTATGCATTCTATGCCAAGTCCATCAAATAGTGCTTTAGCTGCAAGATATGTGTTGCCTAAATGTGGAAATGTTATCTTCATTATTATTTTTCCTTTCAATCATATCAATAAAGGCCTCAATCCTTGTGTCTAGGCCGCCTTCACCAGTATGTTCATCAACTTTCAAAACTAAAAGGGGGAAATCTCCAATTTTTTCTTTAATAAGTTCTAGTACAACAGAGTCTATTCCACAAGCGAAGGAGGATATGTATATTGCTCCATCTATTTCATTATTTTTGGCTATACTAGTTGTAAATCCATAAGAATTTGTAGCAAAAGTCCAAAAGGGCCTTTTAAAAAGAGTTTTTACTTCTGACTTAATTTGTTCTTCCGCCATATATTCCTCTGTTATAACTCCCACTCCCAGTTTGTTTAATTTTTTTACTATATTCATATTAATGAAAGTATCGTAAAGATTATATGGATGTCCTACTAAAGCAACATTTTTTTTAAAGCCTTCATCTTTAATCCCAAATTTAAAATTCCGCTGTGTTTCTAAGGCTTTGTTAAATGCAACGCTTACCATACTATTATCTTTCGTAATCATTCGAGCTAGTTTTTTGCACCAACAATATAATTCTTTCTCATTAGTTGCATATACAGGTTCTGTCATTACCTTTGGCAAATTGGGTATGCTATACATTATCATTTCAGGGAGTCCACAAAACTTTGGGCATATAAATTCGCGTGCGCGGACTCTCATAATTCTAGGTATTATTAATAAATCACATCTGTCCTTTATATCTAGTATGTGTCCATGAAATATCTTTATGGGTAGACATGCCTCGTCTACACAGTATTTAACCCCTCCATTTAAAATATTTTTATTTGTATCAGAAGATGTAATTACTTCTGCGCCTAATTCAATTAAAAACCTTTCTATAAAAGGAAAGTATTTATAATATAATAAGCCTTTAGGAATACCAACTTTCATAATTTCCTCCTCACATCCTTTTTTACTATTACTTTTTTATTCTGAACTATTAAGCTGAAAAGTATTCCTAAAATATAAAAAAACTGGATTTAGTATCCAGTTTTTAATACGATTTATATTCTATTTTATTATTATACAAAAATACATCATAAGAAGTACTGGAATTTGAGCTGCATGAACCTAGTATGGTATAATAGAATAATATTCCAAAGGAAGCAGGGGGGATTTAATTTGGGGTGAAGCTTTAGGTGAAATTAAGGTGCATACACCCTAACCCGTCAACTAACCTGGGAGGAAAAAGGAGGGGAAATAATGACCAAATTTAAAAGTCTCAAATCTATTTTATTAACAACAACATTAACAATGGGTGTTTCAATGCTTACATCACAAAATGTATTTGCAGCTACCGCAACAACTAAAACTTATACTGTTAAAAGTGGGGATTGCTTATCTTCAATAGCGAAAAAGTGTGGACAATCATTAAATGATTTAAGGAAAGCTAATAACAAATGGAATGATTCCATTTTCCCAGGGCAAGTTCTTAAGGTTTCAGGAGGAACTAGTGCTACGGTGAAACAAACAACACAAACAACAAAACCTACACAAACCACAGAAACGAAGAGCAATTCACTTAAAACTTATACTGTTAAAAGTGGGGATTGCTTATCTTCAATAGCGAAAAAGTGTGGACAATCATTAAATGATTTAAGGAAAGCTAATAACAAATGGAATGATTCCATTTTCCCAGGGCAAGTTCTTAAGGTTTCAGGAGGAACTAGTGCTACGGTGAAACAAACAACACAAACAACAAAACCTACACAAACCACAGAAACGAAGAGCAATTCACTTAAAACTTATACTGTTAAAAGTGGGGATTGCTTATCTTCAATAGCGAAAAAGTGTGGACAATCATTAAATGATTTAAGGAAAGCTAATAACAAATGGAATGATTCCATTTTCCCAGGACAAGTTCTTAAGATTTCAGGAGGTACTAGTTCTACTGCAGTGCAAACAACAAAAACAGAAAAAACAGCGCAAACAAAATCTACGGCGATAAAATATACAGATAGCGATTTGAACTTGCTAGCTAGATTAATAACTGCTGAAGCAGGAGGAGAAAGCTATGAGGCTCAGGTTGCTGTAGGCGCAATAGTTGTAAATAGGGTTAAGAGTAGTTATTTTCCAAATTCAATCAAGGCTGTTATTAATGAAAATACAAATGGGCGTTATCAATTTACCCCAGTATTAAATGGTAACATTAATAGACCTGCACAGGCAAGTGATATGAAAGCTGCAATGGAAGCACTTAATGGAAATGATCCAACAAATAAAGCTTTGTTTTTTTACAGTGGGGCTACTCCCAAAGGATTGACTGAGCCACAACCAGTTTCCAGAACAATAGGTAATATGACATTTGTACAATTGATAAAAAAATAAAGTATTAGTTTTTGTGAAATGTGTAAAATAAAAGTATAATACAGCAGTACATAATAGGTAATATAATTCATTGGCACTTGTAGAAAATTTACAGGTGCTTTTCTAATGGCTAATAATGGAGCTATTAATTCTTATGGATTACACAGTTATTAAAAAGCCTATAAGTGCATAATCATTACATTTTAAAACTTAATTAAAAATCCTTATTTTAATGGAATTATTTATTAAATTTTTTAATTATGCCACATTCATACAAGTTAGATAATATTGTTTTAATAATAGCATAAATAGGAACAACAACAAAGGCAGCTAAAGGTCCGCCTACTGCAACAGCACCTATTACTAAGAAGATGTCAGTTAAAGGGTGGATTTTCATTGCGTGAGACATAATTGCAGGCACAACAACTCTTCCTTTTAAAGTTTGTACAGTAATGAATACAATTATAAGTTTTCCTATCATGAGAAATCCCATGCCTAAAGCAATAATTGAGGGAATAATCATGGAAATAAAAAAACCTATAAAAGGAATAAAAGCCAAAATAAAAGTTATTGAGGAGAAAAGCAGAGCATTGGGAATACCTATGATTTTGTAGGCAACAAATATCATAATGGATAAAGAAAGAGCTACTTTTGCTTGGCCTGTAACATAAGCATCCAATACCTTATTGCTCTCAGAAAGAGTTTTTAAAACAAGTTTTTCATATTTTTTAGGGATTATGCAGATGATTTTATCTCTAAATTTAGAACCATCTTTAAGCAAAAAAAATAATATTATTAACACAAGAAATAGAGTTGAAAATGTGTGCATTGTATACTTTACTGCAAGCATAAGGTTATGAACCAAGTTCTGCGTATAAGTATTAGCTATATTGGAAAATATTTTATAAACCTCATGAGGTATATAGTTATTAATTTTACTCATTATTTGATTAATAGAGTCTTGGCTCTTCACAATATTGGTTAGTTCTTCTATTGTTCCATTAAACTGAATTGCAATATAATTACTAAAAAAAGTTATAGCACCTATGCCAATGGATACTCCAAGGATTAATGTTAATAGAGCTGAGGTACTTGGTTTTAAACCATTTTTTATGAAAATTGTATTTAATGGTTTTATAATATAAAACAAAAATACAGAAAATATAAAAGGAGTTAAAAATGATTTAAAAAGTATGATTATAATCTTATGAACAAAGAACATCTTACTGAAAAGAAGTATGCTCAGAAAAACTAAATTAATAATAAGTAAATTTTTTATTAGGTTATCTTTAAACATAGTCGTACACTTCCTTCGATTTACTCCATACAATATAGTTTGAGCATGTAGCTATGCACTTATTCATTGCTAACAAATAGATATATTTAAACAGTAACTTTTTTGTATTTTTTCTTTTAATGGTTTGCCGTATAATAAATATTTTTGTAGATATAATATTAATGGAAAGTTTATTAAATCAAAAAAAGGGGAGAGGAAATTATGAAAAACAAACCAGATGACAGAAGAGATAATGTAGATAAAATTCAGGAGAATATTGATAATTCTATTGAAAATTTTAACCTTGCGGAAGAAGCTATTGAAAAAACAGATGATGAAAAAATTATAAAACCACTAGAGGAAAAGAATGAGAGAAGAAAAGAAGCTATTTCAGGCATGAAAACAGAAATTAGAGATGAGGCAATGGATAAAAGAAACGGATATAGATAGAGTAAGAATACAATAATCAGAAACGGTATAGCAATACTTAGCTATACCGTTTTTATGAGTTTTATATATAAACATATTGGTATTTCATTTTCTTTCTCAATATATATTAGATATCTTTAATTTGATAATTACAATTATTACTATATTTTCATGTGCCTAAGTTACATAATTTATTTATAAAATATCATAAACTTCTTCTTGCTCATAGTTCATAATTGTATCAAAAACCTTAGTTGCTACATCCTCTGGCATATCATTATTTAAAAATAATAATCCTATATCGTTATATCTAGTACCGATAACATCTTTTACAATTACTTTCCCACTATATTCTTGTAAAATATCTGTAATATGTTTTCCAAGTTTATCAGGGATTTCTTCCTGGTTCCATGATGTAAATCCAATTAAGGATTTTGACATTTCTGGATTAATTCCTTTTTTTATTAAAATTTCATTCCAGGTTAAGCAAGTTAAATCAGTTTTTGTTATCATAGGATACCTCCTCACTAATTTTAAATTATTATATATTGTATAGAATTGATTATATTCATTAAAAATATTCGGTTTTTTATCTTCCTATTATTAGCATATAAAAATTTGGGAGTGGTTGTATCTCATTTTCTTTATTAATATAATAGAATTATGGTAAGAATATTAGAAAAGGTAGATAAAGCTATGTTATGCTTTCCATTAATACTAGGGATTATAAAAAAAAGAGAGGCACACCCTCAAATTGTAGGTGCGTTCAAATAAATTTAAGGGGTATAATTTTATGGGGAATGAGATATTATTAAAAATTGTTGATAATTTGGAAGAAAAACTTATAGAGATACGTCATAATTTTCATAAGCATCCAGAGTTATCTAAAGAGGAGTTTAAAACAACGCAGACTTTACGTAAACTGTTAAATGAAGCTCAAATTCGTGTACTTGATCTACCACTCGTAACAGGATTAGTTGCAGAAATAAAAGGATTTAAGGAAGGACCTATTATTGCAATTCGCTGCGATATTGATGCGTTGCCTATTATTGAAGAAACAGATTTAGATTATAAGTCCGAAGTTTTTGGCAAAATGCATGCTTGTGGCCACGATTTTCATACAACTGTTATTTTAGGTGCAGCTTATTTATTAAAAGAACAAGAATCAACATTATCTGGAACGGTACGGGTTATATTTCAACCAGCTGAAGAAATAGGAAAGGGGGCAAAAGAGATTTTGGAAACGGTCGCTCTATCAGGCGTTGATGCAATTTTTGGATTGCATAGCGCACCAGATTTAGAAGTAGGTAGTTTAGGAACAAATGTGGGACCTTTGACTGCGGCAGTTGATCGTTTTGAAATTGAAATTGTAGGTGCTGGGACACATGCGTCATCACCGGAAAAGGGAATAGATCCGATTATTGTTGCAGCTCACATAATAACAGCATTACAAACAATTGTTAGTCGTAATGTTAGTGCATTTGACCAAGTACTCATTAGTGTTACCCAATTAAAAAGTGGTAATACATGGAATGTAATTCCGCCTACAGCTTATCTTGAAGGAACTGTGAGAACGGTTAAGGCTGAAACCCGTGAGTTTGTTCCTAAAAAAATGCTACAAATAGTTAAAGGAATGGCTGATTCATTTGGTGCAACTGCTGAGTTTAAATGGTACTGTGGACCACCAGCAACAAATAACACAGCGAAGTGGACGTCTGTTGCATTAGACGTAGCAAAAGAACAGGGATATGTTATTAAGGAACTTCCACAAACCCTAATTGGTGAAGACTTTGCTTATTATCAGGAGCAAATATCGGGTGCATTTGTAAATATTGGTACAGGTGTGTCATATTCACTTCATCATCCTAAATTTACAGTAGATGATGCGGCAATTCTGCCAAGTGCAAATTATTTTGCGAAACTCGCTAGGCGCGCATTGGTTATTTTAACAGAAAAATAAAGTTGATCGAAGTTAAAGCAAACTAAAAAACAACATCCTTAGTCAAAACAGGAATGTTGTTTTTTAGGTTGTCTTTGATTATTATTTTGATACATGTACTGTACTATTAATTCATCAAGCTCCTGGCTTGTTTTTAATATCTTATCATATTCTTCATTTTGAAAAATTATTGAATTTAGTCTGTTTCTTAAATTCTCAATCTTATCACTAATCATAATCGTACTCTCCTTATCTTTAAAATAAGAACTAAGTTCTTGCATGAGTTATATTATACATTGTGAGGAAATTATTTTCAAGGATTTTTTTTGAAATTAATTTAAACTTTGTATAAAAATGTATAAACATGCATAATAAATGCATGTAAAATGCATAAAATGTGTTTCTTTTACTGATTTTTTGATAATTAATGTTTAAATTTGCAAATAAGATTAAAATGGCAATGTGCGAATAAGCATATATGTGCTATAATATTCCTTTATAACATTTGAATATTATCTGTTGAAAAGTCTTATTTTCAATTGTATTTTATAATGCATGCAAATAAATTAAAGTAATGGAGAGATGAAAGTTGAAATATAAAAAAAAATTTATTCTGATTGTTTTATTTCTAGTATTTTCTATGAACTTAAATGTGTTCGCAGCAAGTAGTAATGACACTACTAGTTTACCAACAATATACGGGAAAGCAGCCATCACTGTAGATGTTGCAACTGGCGAAGTAATTTACGCGAAAAATGTTGACAAGCTAACGTACCCAGCAAGTACAACAAAGTTAATGACCGCGCTATTGCTCGCTGAGAACAGGGAAAAAACTGATGAAATAAAATATACGCAAAGTGCAAAAATCCAGCCTGCAGATTCATTAAATGTTAATTTTCATCCAATTGGACTTGATGAAACTATGTCAGGTGCTGACGTAATGGATGGACTGTCACTGTATTCAGCGAATGATCTTGCCTATATGATTGCAGACGACGTTTCAGGAAATGCTACAAACTTTGAGAAAATGATGAATGATAAGGCAGCCGAATTGAACATGACAGGAACTCATTTTGTAACTCCTAATGGGCTTTCTCGTCCCAATCATTATACTACGCCTTATGATATGAGTGTATTAGCTAGAGCCGCATTTTTAAATCCATGGGTAAAAGAGTCAATGACTAAAAAGAAAAGTACCATATCAACATCAAAAGGTACAATATTTAAAATTGAAAATAGCAACAAACTCCTTGGCGTCGATGGGTGTATTGGTGGAAAAACAGGATATACTTCACAAGCCGGAAGATGTCTTGTAGCCTTTTATGAAAGAAATGGTAGAGAGGTTATGGGAGTTGTTATGGGATCAGTTATGGATGCCAAAGACACTTATGTTTTCAATGATATGGAAACCATAATTAACTATAGCTATAATTTACAGAAAGAAGTATTACATACAAATAATTCTGTTATAAGAACTGAAACACTAAAATATAAACCCCTTGGATTCTTTGGCCCAGAGAAAACTATTAGTGTACCACTGGTAGCTAAAGAAGACATTAGCTATTATAACAACGAAGCAAACAAAAAAGAGTTGAAGGAAAATATAAACTTAACCAGTATGTCTGTTTCTAGTCTTAAAGGGAATAAGAGCGTTGGAACTTTGACATTAACTGAAAGAGGGAAAGTCAAAAATTACAAGCTGTATTCAACGGTTTCGAAAGGACCTTTACTAAAAAATAATATGCCTATATATCTTATGGCTACTGGGATATTTATTTTGTTTTTAATAGGAATAGCGGTTATAATAAGAATTATTAATTTAAATAAGAGAAAAAGAAGAACCCATAAATTTAAAAGGAATTTTTAAAAGTGAAAGTAGGGAAAAGGCTGTATTATGGATATTAAATCCATGATATAGGCCTTTTTTTACGTGGATGGGCAGATGTACCTGTACTTTCATTGTCATCAAGAATAAGGATTCACTCTAAGAATTTAATTAATAGCAGAAAAAATGGAAATCCTTATGGAATCCTTAGAATTATTTAGTATTATAAAACTATAGTAAATGAAAGGAAGATGATTATGAATAATTATATTTTACAAACAAAAAATCTTTGCAAGACTTTTAAAAAACAATGTGCAGTAAACAATATTTCCCTGTCCATTGAGAAAAATTCTGTCTATGGATTGCTAGGCCCGAATGGTGCAGGAAAATCAACTCTATTAAAAATGGTTACGGGAATGCTTCATCCAACATCAGGAGAAATTATTTTCGAAGGTCATGAATGGAGCAGGAATGATCTTTCTAATATAGGAGTTTTGATTGAATCTCCACCTCTTTATGAAAATTTGACGGCGGTAGAAAACCTTAAAGTACGAACTATTCTTTTAGGACTTCCAGATTCTCGTATTAAGGAAGTACTGGAAATTGTGGATTTGACGAATACAGGAAAAAAGCAGGCAGGACAGTTTTCTATGGGAATGAAGCAAAGGCTTGGAATTGCAATTGCACTCCTGAATAAACCTAAATTGCTAATTTTAGATGAGCCTACAAACGGTCTTGACCCTCTTGGAATACAAGATTTAAGAGAGTTAATACGTTCTTTCCCAGAGCAGGGAATGACAGTTATTCTATCTAGCCATATATTAAGTGAGGTTGAACTTATTGCAGATCACATTGGTATCATCAGCAATGGGGTACTTGGGTATAATGGCAAAATTAATCCTGGTGAAGATTTGGAAGTACTTTTCACAGAGGTTGTGAAAAAAAATAGGAAGGAGGGACTATAATGCTTAAATATTTACAGGCTGAAAATTTAAAATGCAAGGGAACATTTATAAAAAAAATGATTTTTATCTCACCGATGGTTACGTTTCTCGTTGCACTTTCATCTTGGAAATGGTTTCAAGCTAATAGCTTCAATTGGTGGTACATGATGATACTACCAGGATATATTTCAATAATGGCAGTGATGACTAATGAAAGGGAAGAAAAAAAATTACGCTATAGAGCTGTATTTGGTCTGCCAATTTCACTAAAAAAATTATGGATTTCAAAAGTTTTGTTAAATGGGGTTTATATGACTCTCTCATGTATGGTTTTGTTAGTAGGAATTATTTTAGGGGGCTATCAGTTCTCCATTACCGTACCATTTCTTCGGGTACTTGTTGCAGCAGCGTTGATTGCAATTACATTTTTGTGGCAGATTCCATTTTGTATGTTTTTAGCGAAGAAACTGGGAATGCTAGGGACTGTTTTGATTAATGTTGGCGGTAGTTTTATATTAGGTGCTTTGACTGCAATAACATCAATGTGGTGGATTTATCCTTATAGCTGGACAGCTCGTATTATGTGTCCAGTTCTTGGACATCTTCCAAATGGGCTTATGGCAGAAACCGGATCTCCAATGCTAAATCCTATCGTGATTCCAATTGGAATTATTCTGTCCCTTATTCTGTTTGCTTTGCTACTGATGGTTACCGCTAATTGGTTTGAAAAACAGGAGGTTAATTAATATGATTGCTTTACTTAGATGTATAAAATCGGATCTTTACAAATTAAGACATACTTCTATCTTGTGGATTCATTTACTTATTCCACTAGCGGGAGCATTCATGTTTTTGGCGTATTATAGATTATCTTCATTTGACACATTAAAAAAAATAAGCGGGTATCTGGAGGTCCTAGCAATTGCATTTCCTTTGCTGATAGGAATAATCAGTGGGATAGTAATTGAGCAGGAAGAGCAAGCTGGAAATTTTCAAACACTACTGTGCAGTACAAAATCAAAATGCACCACGTATTTGAGTAAGCTAATTATTTTGCTTTTATTGGGAACCTTTTCTATAACATTTGCTGTAGGAACATTTGCACTTGGATTCCAAACAATGCCCAATATATTTTACTTGAAAGCCGCAGGAGCATTAGTGCTTGGAAACATATTTCTTTATATACTGCATGTGTTCATTAGTCTTCAATTCGGAAAGGGTGCCTCCACAGGGCTTGGAGTTTCCGGAAGTCTGGTTTCTGCTCTGATGCTCACAGGTCTTGGAAATAACATATGGCACTTTCTTCCATGGGCATGGGGCGTGAGGTTTTGCGATTATTTCATTTTCGAATTGGTCTATCCTTCCGCCGGTAATGCATTAGCGATTGATACAAAGCAAGGAGTATTTATCATGTTATTTGCCGTATGTATTTCATTCGCCGCTAGCCTATTTTGGTTCAGAAAGTGGGAAGGAAGAAAGTCATATGAATAAGGAGAAATTATTATGAAGATAAAAAGAAGATTTGTACTTTTGTTCATAGTTTTGTTTTGTACACTAGCAACAGGGTATTTTGCAAAAGATATAATAATTAAAAAAGCAAGGAATTATGCACTTAAAGATAAAATTGTTTGCAAGGTCAATGCTAAAAATGCTACTCAAATTAGGTATAAGGAAGTAACCTATCAAATTTCAAATGTTTCATTGGATAAGTCTAAAATTGGGGGATGGAACGGAATTATTGACCGAGTGGCAGCTATTGACAAAAAATATTGTATACTTGAAGAAAAGGAAATTGATTCGTCTGCCCAATTAACGATAGAGGATGTAGTTAAGAATCTTCCTAAAGATACAAAGTTTGTTGTCTCTTTTCAAAATGTTTGTTCAATAAAAGATGTGGATACTAAAGACGCCATTGCCGTCCAAGTGGATAATAACTTTTACAAAGCGATTCCGGTAGGAAGCACGTCTACTGATAAAACAGTCATAAAATTATCCCCTGTGGAGTAAAAATAAAAGTGCTTATAATAAGATTCGCTATGATTTGGAATTTATGGATAATATAATTTGATTTGATGATATTTTGCCTTTATACTATTTATAGAGAACATACGAGGAGTGAGGAACATGGCAAAAATTCTGGTTATCGATGATGAACCCGATATCCTGGCTTTAATTAAAAATATTCTTCAGAAAGATAATCATTTGGTAACTACAGTTGTAAATCCTGAAAAAATTTTAACTAGTGAATTTTCAAACTTTGATTTAATTTTACTGGATGTCATGATGCCGGGTATGGATGGATTTACCTTTTGCAAGGAAATTCGTGGTATTGTGGACTGTCCTATTATTTTTCTTACAGCAAAAACTATGGAAATAGATATTATGTATGGTTTAGGGCTTGGCGCGGATGATTACATTACGAAACCATTTGGAATGGGGGAACTGAGGGCTAGAGTGAATGCTTACCTTAGGCGAGAAAACCGTGAAAGGCGCAGTACTCTTTGTGTATCCGGGGTGAAGTTTGATTTATCCGGTAAGGAAATTTTAGTGAATGATAAAAAAATTCCCTTTACCAAAAGTGAATATAACATCTGTGAATTTCTTGCCAGAAATCAAGGCCAGGTTTTTTCAAAGGATAAAATATACGACGCCGTTTATGGGTATGATGGTGAAAGTGACAGCTCAGCTATTACTGAGCATGTTAAAAATATACGGGCAAAGCTGGCTGTTTTTGAACTGTCACCAATTGAGACTGTATGGGGGATAGGTTACAAATGGAAGTAAAGAAAAAAGCTTTTACTTTAAAGACAGTTTTTTTAAAATATCTATTAACTTTAGGACTTGCATTTATTGTTTTCGCCGGACTAAATATGGGAATTTATAATCTAGGCGTAAGATATGGTGTGATTCTTATACCGAGTTATAGCGAGGATTTGGCTAGACAATCCAAATCATTACTTGCATCAACACCTAAAATCACAGAGGATATGATACCCTATGGATGTAAGTTCGCTGTTTTTGATAAAAAATATAAAATTGAAAAAACAAATTTAGAGGGTCAGGACTTACTGAACGCAACAGAATATGCTAAAGGTACTTACCCGAAAAATGGAAGTAAAAAGTACTACTATTTTATTGAAAGGCAAGATGGGTTTTGTGTTTTACAGTACTATGTTCAAATGAGCTACCAATCTGAGTTTTTAAATCAACATTTACCAGATCCCGAAATAATTATGATTATAATATTTGTTATCTTATATTTTTCTATTGTTTTAATTATTACCACTATTTATGCAAAAAAATTAAATAAACATTTAAGGCCCCTCCTGCAAGCTACTGAAAAAATCAAGAAGCAGGATTTGGACTTTGACATAAAATATTCAGGAATTAAAGAATTCAATGATGTACTTTTATCAATATCAGACATGAAAACAGAATTAAAAAAGTCTTTAGAGCAGCAATGGAATATTGAACAGGCAAAGAAAGAGCAGATTTCCGCTCTTGCCCACGACCTTAAAACTCCATTAACCATTATCAAAGGAAATGCTGAATTACTGTCTGATTCAACATTAGATAAGGATCAGGAGGAATATATTGATTATATTACAAAAAATGCGGGGCAGATTGATCAATATATCAAAACACTAATTGATATTTCAAATTCAGAAAAAACTCTTTTTCTACAACTGGAAAGAATAGACTTTGAAAATTTTATCGACACAATTCATGAGCAGCTTGAGGCCATTGCAAATACTAAGGGACTTAAAGTTGAGTTTACTAAAACTTATATTCCTAAGTCAATTCTAATTGATAAGTCATTACTTCAACGTGCCATTATGAATGTTATTTCAAATGCAGTGGATTACTCCCCAAATCATGGAAAAATATATTTTAAGGTAAAATCACTGGATAATAAAATAAGATTTATTACAACAGACAGTGGAAAGGGCTTTTCAAAGGGGGATATCAAATCAGCAACAAAACAATTTTATATGGGTGATTGTAGTCGCACATCGAAAAGTCATTATGGGATAGGGCTGTACATTACCCAATCATTTGTAAATCTGCATGGGGGAACCATCTATATCGCTAACTCACCTGTAACTTATGGCGCACAGGTAACAATAGAGATTCCAATTTGCAAATAGGGGAATGGAAATTTTTTTGACAGTAAGTTCAGAAAATATAATAATTAAGTCCTCAAGCGATTGAAAACCAATTAAAATGGATCCTATGTCAAGGACATTTAAAAAAGACTATGCAACTAAAAGTTGATTTCTGTATTGTACAGGAGTCAACTTTTTTAATCCCCATTGATATCTATAGTTGTTATAATAATCCATATAATTATCAATTAGATTCTGTAAATCAGTAAATGTATCACAACTTTTATAGTCAATCTCATCCTTCATATGACCAAAAAATGATTCTTGTGGGGCATTGTCCCAACAGTTTCCTCTTCTAGACATTGACTGTCCAAGTTTATATTTTTTAAGTAGTTTTTGAAATTTGGGACTGGTATAATGAGCCCCTTGATCAGAATGTATAAACGATTCTGAAGTCAATAATTTCTTATGACGTCTAATTAATCTTTCAATCGTTTCCGTTGCAATATCTAATGTAATGCGCTTAGACAGGTGGTATGAAAGTATTTCGTTTGTAGAAGCATCTTTAATTGTTGATAAATAAGCCATACAAGAAGCTCCATATGGCATATAAGTGATATCCGTTAACAAAACCTTTCCAGCTATGTCCTGTTTGAATTTTCTATTTAAAAGATTTGGTACAACAGTATGTTCTCGAGTTGCTTTCATCATCCTACGATAAGGATTTGCTTTCCTAATTGGACATTTGATATTATATTTACGCATAATTCTTTGAATACATTTTCTATTAATAATTAAATTGAACTCTTGCTCGAGTACCATCTTAATAGAACGTGAACCCTTCTTGTAACCCCTATGTTCAAATGCCTTAAGAACTATTTTCCTTAATTGTAAATCTCTTTGTTCTCGAATATTACGTGTAGATTCTGATTTTAGGTAATTATAATAACCTGATCTTGATACTCCAATTACACCACATAGATGTCTAATCATATTTTTATATTTAGATTTAGAGAGAATGTTCTGAATAAGTGCAAAAATTGAAGAGATCCTTAAACTACCGTTTTTCACCTGCCTTTCTTGCAGCTCGATTTTTTTTAATAGTTCTGCTTCTGCCTTCCAGTATTCAATCTCAGCATCTTTTCTTGTGATTATTTCTTCTAGGGTTAATTCACGTTTAAGTGGGCGTCCACTGCTGAATTTTCTAGTATCTCTAAGGCCTAATTCGCCAGATTCCTTATAAGCCTTGCGCCACCTCTTACTAGAAGACTTGATTCTAGTATTACCAAGTGTTTCTATATCGAACCCTGCATCTTGAAAAATCTGAGACGATAATTTCCCCATTATATGCTCAGCTACAAATAAGGATTTGAACTCATCTGTATATGTAATTCCTTTTTCACTAACTCGTTTAATATATCTGTTTTTTGAGAGCGCTAAAATTTGTTCATTAGTAAATACTTTTTTACTCATAATGCTCACAACCTTTCTAATTTAATTGTACAAAAAAAAATCCCATATGAATAGACTTTTTTAGTGTCTATCATATAGGATCCATTTTAAATCATTTGAGGGCTTTTTTTAATAAGCATAAATTAGTAACATTCTACAAAAATTAGCGATATTACAGAGTATTTTACTTTTATTTTAACTTTTATATATACATTTGTACCTAATATGCCTTATAATGACATGGGAAGTTTTAGAAAAATTAGTTTCAGACCATAAATTGTAAAGCATATAAATGGAGTTAAGGGAAGTGGATAATTAAGCAAAAACGGATGAATGTGTGTAAATAAAACGTTGAATTATGTTAAATAGAATGTTTTAGAGTTATTAACATATTTAGGTTATTTAATGAACATAACTATTGATTGCGAATAAGAATTAAAAGAAGAAAATAGATTTTCGAAATAGAGAGAGGAGGCACATTTATGGATTTTATTGATACAATTGAAAGTTATTGTACTGTTGATAAAGTAGCTCATATTTATAGGAATAGTAATTTAACTTATAGGGAATTAAAAACAAAATCTGATTCACTTGCTGTAAATATTATAGATTTATTTGGAAAAGATAAAACTCCAATAATAGTTTTTGGACATAAAGATCATTTAATGCTTATATGTTTTTTAGCTTGTGTAAAAAGTGGACATGCATATATTCCAGTGGATAGCTCAACACCAACTACAAGGATTAAGGATATTTTATTTATTTCGGATGCTAAACTAATTATAAACACATCAGATGATTTAATTGATATTCCTGCAGATACAATATTGAATAAGAGTGAAATAGAAGAACATTTATTACAATACGAGAATAAAATACCAAGTAGGGGTTATAGAATTAAGGATGAAGAAGTTTATTACATTATATATACTTCAGGAAGTACTGGAAATCCAAAGGGAGTGCAGATAACTAAGAATTGTATTCAAAGCTTCATCGATTGGAGTATGGATTTAACTGATAAAAAAGATAAAATATTTATGAATCAAGCACCTTTTTCTTTTGATTTATCTGTTATGGATACTTATTTATCATTGGTTTCTGGTTCAATACTATATAGTATTGATAAAGAGATGATTGCTAATTTACCTGAGCTTTTTATGAATTTTAAGTCTTCGAGAATTACAACTTGGGTTTCCACTCCGTCCTTCGCAGAAATGTGTTTACAAAGTGAGCAATTTAATGAAAATTTATTACCCAAATTGAGACAACTGTTATTCTGTGGAGAAACACTTTCTAAGGAATGCGTAAATAAATTATTCGAAAGATTTCCTAAAATTAAAATAATAAATTTCTATGGGCCAACAGAGGCAACAGTCGCAGTAACTGCAATTGAAATAAAAAAAGAAATGCTTTTAAGTAATGAAAAACTTCCAGTTGGGTACGTAAAAAAAGACTGTGAAATAATCATAGAAGAAAATACAAATGAAATATTAATAGTAGGTGACAGTGTAAGTATAGGCTATTTTGCTGATCCTATGTTAACAGAAAAATTATTTTTTGAAAAGGAAATTTCAGATGTTAAAAAAAGGGGATACAGGACAGGAGATACGGGTTACACAGTTGATGGTCTATTATATTATGAGGGGCGAATAGATAATCAAATTAAACTTCATGGTTATAGAGTGGAAATTGAAGATATTGAAAACAATATAAGAATACTTCCTTTCATTAAAAATGCAGTTGTAGTACCTATTATAGAAAGAGGTAAAATTAAATATTTAGCAACAGCTGTAGTGCTAAATGATAAATTTGAAGGAAATATAATTACCTCAGTTAAAAATTCCTTGAAGGATTTATTGCCTTCATATATGATACCTCGTAAAGTAAAGGTAATAGAAGTTTTACCGATAAATGGAAATGGAAAAATTGATAGAAAAAAGATAATGGAGGAATTTTAAATGCTTCCTTATGGAGATTTTTTGTATTTCTATATAATGATTGTAGTGCTAATTCCGGCAATTGTTGTTGGTTTACTTGGCAAAAGAATAAAATGGTATGGACTACCGGCAAGCTTATTTATGATGTATTTAATTTTTGGTAAATCAAAACAGCAAATTAAATATTTAATTATATTTTTTATAATAGAATTTTTATTAATTATTATTTACAGCTTTATAGTGAAAAAGTTTAAACAAAGATGGTTACTTTGGATAATGATATTTATAGGTCTGTCACCTTTAATCTACTCAAAGTTTAGCAATATACTTATACACAAAGAGCTTGGATTTCTAGGGATTTCTTATTTAACTTTCAAAGTTATTCAGATGTTAATACAAATTTATGATGGGTATATTACCAAAATAAATATTTTTGATCTTGCTTATTTTATATTGTTTTTCCCAACCTTAAGTGCTGGACCCATTGACCGTTCACTTAGATTTACGGAGGAAAGCAATAAGGTTATAAAGCCCAGACAATATGTTGAATATTTAGGTGATGGAATATTTAAGATTCTACAGGGAATAGGCTACAAATTCTTAATAGGATATTACATACAACAACATTTTATTAATGTAATATCGTTAAGACCACACACTTTAATAAATTCAATTAAATATATGTACTCTTATAGCTTTTATTTGTTTTTTGATTTTGCCGGTTACAGTTTAATTGCCATAGGCGTAAGCTACATAATGGGAATAAAAACACCCGAAAACTTTAATCTCCCATTTATAAGTAAAGATATAAAAGAATTTTGGAACAGATGGCACATGAGCTTATCTTTTTGGTTTAGAGATTTTATTTATAATAGATTCGTAATGACTGCCATTAAGAAAAAGTGGTTCAAGAGTAGATATACAGCTTCCTATATTGGTTTCATGATAAACATGATAACCATGGGTCTATGGCATGGAATTCAGTTGAATTATGTTGTTTACGGTGCCTTTCATGGGATTTTGCTCATAGTTACAGATTGTTTTCAGAGAAAAGTACTCTACAAAAAAATCAAAGGAAAGGGTTATTTTAAAATTGCTTCAACTTTTGTAACTTTTAATTTGATATGTTTTAGTTTTTTAATATTTTCAGGATATTTATTTAAATAGAAGGAGGAATTTATATGCAAGAATTAATTTATAGTATATTAGAAGAAATTACTGGTGAGGATTTACATAACGAAAGTGATGTGAATTTATTTGAAAGCGGAAGATTGGATTCATTAGGAATTATTGAACTGATTGTAGAATTAGAGGATAAAGCTAAAATCAAACTTGATCCTGCAATTGTTGAAAGAGAAGATATAGAAACACCAAACAAACTTATTGAATACCTTCAAACTCTCTCTGAATGTAGAATGTAATGAAAAAGGTCATAGCGTTTGCTTGTTCTATTATTATTAGTATTGGATTTTTATTTTGTTATCAAAGCTATTGTGAAGGTCTTATTTCAAAAAAATATTATGATAAATTCGGAGAAAATTTATCTACATATAAATTTAAAAGCGTAGCACTTCAAAGCATGGGAGCAAGACAAGGTGATAATCTTTTGATGTTTGGTTCCTCTGAATTTGTAAAGACTGCAGCATATTCTACTCATCCAATTAAAGTTTTTAATGGTAAGAAAAATGGTTTCCAAATAAATCTTATAGGACAAGGAGGGTATAAATCCTTAGTACATGCTGCTAATTTTGGTGCAATTGGTAAGGAACTTACGGGGAAAAAAGTAGTTTTTGTACTTTCTCCACAATGGTTTTTAAAGAGCGGCATTAATGAAAATGAGTTCGAAGCCAATTCTTCTGAACTACAGGTATATGGATTTTTGTTTAATAAGGATATAAGTTTAATAACAAAACAAGAGTTTTCTAAAAGAATAATATCAATTACTGGCAAAAAGGCCAATAAACACTTTGATATTATGAGGGACTACTGCTCTCTTTATAGTAATAAGGACTTATTAAGTACATCTAAGAGGTATTTAATGACTCCTTATTACTGGATGAGATATGAGCAATTAAGTTTAAAGGACAATATAAATAGCATTAAATATCTTAAGCCTAAACTTGAAAAATATAATAAGGAGCAGCAGGCAAATATTAACTGGAATGCGGAATTTAAAAAAGCCACGGAAATTGCAGAGTCAAAGTCTAATAATAATAAATTTGGTATGGACAATAATGCGTATAAACACGCGATTATAGGAAACCTTCACAAAATAAAGGGATCTATGAAGAAGGACTCTTATAAAGTATCTCCAGAATATGAGGATTTCAAATTACTGTTAGATGTTTGTAAGGCGGAAGGAATTAAACCACTAGTTCTAAATATTCCTGTAAATGGAAAGTGGTATGACTATGCCGGATTTAATAAAAGTGATAGGCTCGCTTATTATAAAAAAATAAATACTATGGTTGATTCTTATGGATTTGAAGTTGCTGATTTTTCGAAATATGAAAATGAAAATTACTTTCTAATGGATAGTTCCCATTTAGGCTGGAAAGGTTGGGTATATGTTAATGAAACTATTGATAAATATTATAACGAAAATGAAAACTAATATAATTTTTATGACAACTATTTATACCATTGTCATTTTAGGCTGCAGTTATATATTTTTATTTCAGCCGGATGTGAAAATTTCTTATATATATAATCAGTTTTAAACTTACAGAACGATTAAAATAAAAAAATTATTGAAGCATACAATTATGCGTGCAGTACTATCTATATGTAACATTCTAAATAATGCAAAAAACTCTCTGTAGCTACAGAGAGTTTTTTGTATTATAGGAAACCGCAATGGAATCTTGAACCAACAGCCTTATTTTGACTGCTGGTTTTCTGAATTCTATTAATAAGAATTTGAATTTTGCATAGATAATATATTCATATTTTTGATAATAAGAAAAAAGGTTTAAAAGGTTTTTAAAAAGATTATTTATTGTATATAAGCAGTTTGAAGCTATATTATCTAACATAATTCTAAAAACGTTATTTTTGGAATATTCTAATTTTTGAGTTTTACGATTTTCTATGGTACAATAACATTGGATTTAACTCATACATATCTATAAAATATTAAATTTACAAAAGAAGGTGAGGATAAAATGATGAACTTTTTACAAGCAATTATCGGAAAAACAAATGATATTCTATGGTCCTATGTACTTATTGCACTACTTATTTTTATGGGGCTATATTTTTCTTTTAAAACAAAATTTGTTCAATTTAGATATTTAAAAGAAATGATTTCTCTTTTAACTGAAAGTGTGGGGAAATCTATTTCTAAATCTGATAAAAAGAAAGGTACATCTTCATTTCAAGCATTTTGCATAAGTACTGCTTCTAGAGTTGGAACTGGAAATCTTGCTGGAGTTGCTATTGCTATAGCGCTTGGTGGTCCTGGTGCAATATTTTGGATGTGGTTAATTGCTTTGATAGGCGGTGCTTCTAGCTTTGTTGAAAGCACTCTAGCTCAAATTTATAAAGTTAAAGATAAACATGGCTATAGAGGTGGGCCTGCATACTATATGGAAAAAGCACTTAATAAAAGATGGATGGGAGTTGTTTTTTCTATATTAATTACTGTATGTTTTGGTCTTGTATTTAACTCTGTTCAATCAAACACTATATCACTTGCTTTTCAAGAAGCTTTTGGTGTTAAAACTATAATTATTGGTTTAATTTTATCAATATCTACAGCAATTATAATTTTTGGTGGAGTTCAAAGAGTGGCTAAGGTTACAGAAATCATTGTTCCTATAATGGCTGTTGCATACCTGTTAGTAGCTATATTTGTTATTATTAAAAATATTTCTTCTATACCATCAGTGTTCGAACTTATATTTAGAAGTGCGTTTGGTTTTGAACAAGCTTTAGGCGGTGGTGTAGGTGCGGCAATGATGATGGGAATTAAACGAGGACTTTTCTCAAACGAAGCTGGAATGGGAAGTGCTCCTAATGCGGCAGCAACAGCAGAAGTAACTCATCCTGTAAAACAAGGACTGATTCAAACTTTAGGAGTATTTACAGACACAATTTTGATATGTAGTGCAACAGCATTTATAATATTATTGTCTGGAACTTATACAACTAAAGGATTAACTGGAATACAGCTTACGCAAAATGCTTTAAGCTCACAAGTTGGGGATTGGGGAAGTATTTTTATTGCTGTATGTATATTCTTATTTGCATTTAGCTCAATTGTAGGAAATTACTATTATGGCGAAACAAATATAGAATTTATTAACTCAAATAAAATATATGTTTTATTATATAGAATTGCTGTTGTAGGTATGGTTTTCGTTGGTTCTGTAGTAAAGATTCAAATAGTTTGGGATTTAGCAGATTTATTCATGGGCTTAATGGCAATAATTAATTTAATCGCTATATTCCTACTTAGTAAAACTGCTTTTGCAGCGTTAAAAGACTACACCTTCCAGAAAAAGCAAGGAAAGAATCCTGTATTCACAAAGAACTCTATTGAAGGATTAAAAAACGTGGAATGTTGGGATGAAGAATAATTTACCTCAATTTAAATAACTCTTATTATGTGTGCTAATAAAAAAGATGGAAATTAAAATAAACTGCAATCCATGATTTGGATCGCAGTTTATTTTTTTGTGAAAGCAGAATTATAATTAAGACCTTATTAAATCACTAAAAATAACAAATAACAGGAGTATTAGTTTCAATATTATTATATATCGTCATTGCAAAATCGTCTGGTGCATTTATACAACCATGAGAACCATTTGCCAAATATATACTTCCACCAAAGGATTTTCTCCACGGTGCACCATGTATCCCAATGCCCCCATTAAATGGCATAAAGCAATTAACAGGTGTATTGTAACCTTCTCCCTTTAAGCTGGTATTTTTTGCTTTCCATTTTAATGCATAAACACCTGATGGTGTTGCAGTTTTATTGCTGCTTGCATTACCAGTAACAACATCTCCTTCTACAATAAGAGTACCATGCTTATAAAACCACATATGTTGGTTTGTCAAATTGATTTCCACATAGGTATTCCCGATATCATTTGCATCATGAGATGCTGCGGTTTGGGCATACTTGGGCTGTTTTGTTATGGTTTGTCCACCTTTTATAGAAACAATTAAATCATTGACTTCTCCTGTGCGATCAACTAACCATCCATAATCGCCCCCACCTACATTTACAGTTGTTCCGTATGATGTAGCAAAATTTCTTTCATTACCATAGGTATTATAATTATTGCTCAGTTCGCTTACATAATCTTTCATTTTATTTTCATCAAATGAAATTGCAAGGTTATCATTAACTACTAGCCAGTTGTGTATTATAGAACCATCTAAAACTTTCTTACCTCCAGTAAAGGTATAAGTGATTTTTGAGGCTACATATTTATCAAGCAAAATTTTAGTGTTTTTAACTTCTTTGGAACTTGAAGTATATTTTGGATTAATATATTGATTTGTTTTATCTAAATTTATTGTAGTTTCTCCCTTGAGAATTGCATTTGCTACAGTTGCATACATTTGCTTGCTATTGATTTTGTTTCCCATAATTTCTTTTACAATCACATAGCCGGTATCCGAGTATTTAAAGCTAGGATTTTTAGGTTTAATTGCTTTCTTGCTATCAAAACAAGAGAGTTTATCAAAATGTTTTTTTAATAGTTTTTCATCATAGGTCACTATGTCACGTAGTTCAGAAGCATTTGAATTAAAAACCTCATAAATCCACGCAAAAGAATTCTGACTGTCTTTTAAAACTTGAATTTTATCCTTTGCATTATATTTAAGTCCAATGTCAGCAGCTTTAAGTTGTTCATTCACACCGTTTCGTTCTTGAAGGGTCAGTGTATATGTTTTGCATTTTAATAATAAGGCTTTATCTAATTCATCTACTGTTTTACCAGAAGCATTAATGCCATTAATTACAGAACCAAAATAAAAATGGTTATTAAAATATATTGACATACCTAAATATAGAACAAAGATAATAGAAAAAGATATTATACTAATGCGAATAGATTTTTTGCGTTTTATTGTTTGTATTTCCATGAGGCACCTCTTTTAATGTAAATTTAGTATTGTATATTAATCATATTCCAATATGTAGGAAATGTAAAGTAACCTTAGCGAATATTTTTACATTCATGTAAAAATATCCGTTAATAAAAGCAGAGATTAACGAATGATGCTCTAACGCCCCACTTACAGTAGTGGAGGACTTTCCTTCTGAAATGTCGCTAAAGTAATTCGCTTAAATTTTCAGTTGTAAGACTAATACTGTTATTTATCATAATAAAAAAGACCCCTTAACTAATTATTTAATGCGACATTAAAATTAGTTGGCGCTCCGTTAATTAAACAATATGAAATTAAAATAGTATCTTTGCAATGATCTACCATATAGATTAATTATATCACAACAAGTGTCTATTAGCGAGTTATGAAGTAAAAGGAAAAGCTGTACTAGACAAAAATTAAAGGAATGCACACAGTTGTGGCATCCCCCTAAATCTTGTTATTTATTATATTCATTTAAAGAGGGTTCTTTTGAAAAAGAAGAATGTTTTATCATGCTAAACAACAATCCTACTAGAGCACCAACTAACGATGGAACTACCCAAACAAGACCCTGTTTTGATAAAGGCATAGAACTCAAAAATGACATTTTAAGTCCAACTTGATTTAATGAATCAGATATACTAAAAACAGCAGTAAATAGCATACTGAAAGAATATACAGAGCTATAACCTTTAAATAGGTTATGGGAGAATGCAAGTACAATAAGTACTATTGCCATAGGATATATAGCTGTTAAAACAGGTACAGATATACTTAGCAGTTTAGTTAAGCCTACATTTGCAAATAGCATACTAGATAGTGTTATTGTAGTAACCCAAATTTTATAGTGAACCTTTGGAACCATCCTTGAGAAGTATTCACTACATGATGTTATAAGACCAACGCAAGTTGTAAGGCAAGCAAGTCCAAAAGTTAAACCAAGTATTATAAGACCATTTGCATCAAAAAGATAAGATACTACATTTGTTAATGTTTGCGCTCCATTTTTTGTAGCACCAAATCTAGTTTGAGCAGCAGCGCCTAGGCATGAAAGCATTAGATATATTACAGTTAAAACAAGACCAGCTATAAGTCCAGCTTTTATTGTATAGGAGCTTAAAGCTTTTTTATCTGTAATTCCTTGTTTCTTTAAAACTAATGCAACAACTATTCCAAAATTAAGTGCAGCGATGGCATCCATAGTCATGTATCCATCCAGGAATCCTTTTAACACAGGAAAGTTAGCATAATCTCCAATTGGAGAATTAAAGCTACCAATAGGTTTTACTAAACTACCTATAAATACTATAAATATAAGTAGTAAGATAGTAGGGGTTAGTACCTTCCCAAAACGATCTATTAATTTATTAGGATTCATACTTAGCCAAAAAGCTAAACCAAAGAAGCACAATGTATATAGAAAAAGAGGTAAAGCTCCACCAATAACTGATGGTGGTAAAAATGGTGCAATGCTTGTTTCAAAAGATAAACTAGCAGCACGAGGTATGCCTAAAAATGGTCCTATTGATAAATATATTAATAATGTAAAAATAAACGCAAAGGGTTTATTAATTCTACCGGCTAAATTTTGAAGACCATCAGCTTTTGCAACAACAGCTACAGCTAGGATTGGTAGACCTACTGCAGAGGCAAGGAAGCCAGATAACGAAAATAAAAGATTTGTACCTGACATTTGTCCAAGTACAGGAGGGAAGATTAAGTTTCCAGCTCCAAAAAACATTGAAAATAGCATTAAACTAACTAGCATTAAACTTTTTCTTGATAATTTATTCATAGTAATTCCTCCAAAAATATTATTTTTTTTAAGTTTTGGTATTATATCGCTAATGTCAATGTCGCTATCCACTAAACCACCCCCTTTAAAATAAAAAAAGCCCGTCCCTATAAAAGGGACGAGCAAGTATGCACGTGTTACCACCCTAAATCTATTAAAATTATAATAAATAACTTTAATAGCACTTAGCAAGATACCAATCGATATCTGTTCCTTGTAATGGTGGACGACCATTAAACCTTATTATATTTCAGGTTTACTTCTCAGAGATGATTTTCGGTTATAGACTGAACGCTGACTCTCACCAAATGTCAACTCTCTTTAGAACAGATACTAAAACGTACTCTTTCTCGTCATCAAATTTATTATTTATCTTGTAAAAGAATGTATCATATTACAAAGGAATTGTCAATAAAAATATTGCCAGAATTTAATACAATTGAACTTATTAGCAACAAAAACTGTTTTAATAATTGATAATTGTAACTGTCTAAAAGATATATTAGTTAATTGATGTCGCCCGAAGGAGTGTTTTTAGGGTATAATAGATTAATAAAATAACAAATCATACCTTGTAAATATTCAATGCTAATATTAAATTAGAAGGTAGAAGTTAGTTTTTTAAAATGTAATAAATGCAAAAAAATAAAGAAAAAGAAGGTAAAACATATGAAAAATGATATAAGTAAAAACATGGAAATGATGAAAAAAATTATTGAAGAAAAAAAAGCGAAGTCTTCAAAGCAAAAGAATGCTAAGAGACCACCAATTTACGGACCACAAAGCCCGGCATCAGGTAATGGTGGAGGATTAGTTGGTAAATAATCTATAAGTATAGATTGGAAATTATCATAATTAACAAATACCATATTAAGATATGTTTAATATGAAGAGTGCCTTCACACCAAAGATTACTACAAACTTTATGAAAATTACGAATGACATTATAGCATTGAAAGGAGAATTAATATGGAAATAGAATCAGTCGCGGCTATTGGGGTATATATGCTTATTTTACTTTCAATAGGCTACTATTCTTACAGGAAAACAAATGATATTTCAGACTACATGATAGGGGGCAGAGGGCTTGGGCCTATGGTAACAGCACTATCTGCTGGTGCAAGCGATATGAGTGGCTGGATGCTAATGGGGCTTCCTGGTGCAGTTTATGCAAAAGGAATATCTAGCATTTGGCTTGGAATCGGGTTAATAGTAGGAGCTTACTTTAATTACCTTCTACTTGCTCCAAGATTTAGAATTTATACAGAGGTTTCAAATGATTCATTAACTGTTCCAGATTATTTAGAAAATCGCTTTAAAGATAAGTCTAATATGCTTAGACTTGTTTCTGGGATAATAATACTTGTGTTCTTTGTGCTATATGTTTCATCTGGAATTGTAGCAGGGGGGAAATTATTTGAAAGTATATTTAACTCTACATATACAGCTGGTGTAGTTGTTACATTATCTGTAGTTGTACTATATACATATTTTGGAGGATTTTTAGCAGTAAGTCTTACAGACTTTTTCCAAGGCTCACTGATGTTTGTTGTACTGGTTGTAGTGCCAGCTGTAGCATATATGAATATAGGAGTAGATGCTGGTACATTTGTTAATAAAATAAAAGCTATTGACCCAGCTTTATTTGATATGTTTAGGGGCACAAGTGTTGCAACTATTATTGGACTTTTGGCATGGGGACTTGGGTACTTCGGACAACCACACATTATTGTCCGCTTTATGGCAATTAAATCTGCGGGGGAATTAAAGTCAGCAAGAAGAATAGGGATTGCCTGGATGACCATAGGTCTTTTAGGTGCTGTAGCAAGTGGACTTATAGGACTTGTATACTTTACACAAAATAACATGCCGCTTAAGGATCCAGAAACAGTTTTCCTTCGTCTTGGAGATATTTTATTCCATCCATTTATTACTGGCATTATATTAGCAGCAGTGCTATCAGCTATTATGAGTACTATTTCTTCTCAACTATTAGTTTGTTCAAGTTCTATAACAAGGGACTTTTATTTAACATTCTTAAACAAAGAGGCATCAGACAAGCAGCAAATGAAGATAGGAAAAATATCTATACTTATAGTTTCAGCTATTGCCACATTCTTTGCATATTTGCCAAACAAAACTATTCTTAATATAGTTGGGCAAGCGTGGGCTGGTTTTGGTTCATCCTTTGGACCTGTTCTTTTACTAAGTCTTTATTGGAAGAGAATGACTAAATGGGGTGCTCTATCAGGGATGGTTGTAGGAGGTCTAACAGTTATTGTGTGGATTGTTACTGAATTATCTACTTATATGTATGAAATGGTTCCAGGATTTATACTATCGCTCATAGCCGTTATAGTTGTTAGCGTTATAACTAAAAAACCAGAAGAGTCTATAAATAAGGAATTTAAAGAAATGGAAGAAATATTAGCAAATTTTAAGTGAAAATATTGAGTTCTCTTGTATATACATTGAGAACTCAATATTTTTTTATTTGTTAAAGTAAATTTTATTTTTATAGTCGCTTTAATATGCTTTATAGCAGGTAATTATCACTTATAGGAGTGGGAGATTTTCTTTCTGGAATTTTAAATATAGAAATAAGGGTATAAAAATACAAGGAATGATGGAAAATAATATAGATATGTAATTACACGTATTGAGAACTAAGTCAGGTAAATTAAAAAATGAATGTGAATGATAAAGGAGGAACAAATTATTATGACTACAATTGATGAAATAAAACTTGAAATATATAAAAATGAAATATTATCTGAATTAGGAGTTGAATTATATAAACTAAATAATAAAGATATTGAGTGTTTAGACGACGCAATATTATTTAGTAATGAGGGAGATAGACTTAAAAAATTATTATAGAAGAATGTGGGGTTGAGTTCTTTGCATAATTTAAAAGATCAAATTAAAATACATGAAAATAAATAGTATACAAAAAAATCCTAAAAATATAACTGGAAATTAAATTTCCAGTTATAAAGTATTTCAAATAATAAATTAACACAAATTTATTTATTTTCTTGTATTATACCTTTTAATTTTTCTAATAAGCTCTGTGGAGAAATCTCTTTTCCAGAAGGTATTTTCAATATTTGTGAGGCTGATTTGCTTAAATACACTCGTTCTTCAGTGCCGCCGGTAACATAGAAAATTCCTTGTCCTTGAAATTCAAAATATCTTATTTCTTCTTTAACTTTTAAAGTTTGTTTTATACTTGAGTACAGTTTCATTAAATCTTTACTTCGATTCTCTCCACCCATTTTTACTGGCTTAACATTAGTTGCAACTACAATTCCCTTTGGCTGATCTTGATTCATCATAAACCAAAGTCTTTCGTCTGTTCCTTTCAAAATCCCTGAAATTGTCTTTCCATTAAAATCTAAAACATCCTTGCTTTGAGCAATATCATAAATTGGAATAGAAAATTTAGAAAGTTTCACTCCGTCTACTCCACCTTTTTGTCCTTGTCCCATTTGAAGGGATTTATCTGTACTCTGTCCTTGTCCTACCACATAATCATTTAATGCTTTATTTGCAATGGTATCTTTTGATTTATCTGCTGCATTTGTAACCATTGATCCAATGGTAATACAACCTGCCACGGCTACTATGCAGACTAAAATTTTTGTTCCTTTTAGCATTTTTGTTCCTCCTATGAATTTTGAATTTTTCAAACGATTATTGACTGTAATTAGCTAATCTTTTTACATTTTATCTTTTACTGAAATTATTTATGTAACCCACCCATGTTTGTTTTGAACTGTTTTTGTAACTATTAACTTCATAGTCAGAGTGCTCTCCATACCAAGGGTCCATAATTTTCACATAGTTTGTTCCATTATTGCTATAACAGCCATCTAAAACTTGTGCATGTCCACCACCACTAGTCCATGAAATCATTGTTTCCATTGGATTACCTGCATTAATTTCACTTTGAATGCGTGTATAAGAGGGAATAGACTGGCTGTAATTGGCATTTAATCCGAAATTTCTTAAGCCGTTAAGCATTTCATTTGGATAGCCTGCTTCGTTGACTAAGCTCCCTTTAACGGAAGTAACTACCTGTTCTTGTGTCACATTATAACCATAGTGTTGTAAAATAGCACTTGTTGTAGTTGCCCAACACCATTGGTCCATTCTTTGTTTAATGTTTGGAACTGTTGCACTTGTGTTTGTATTAGGGTCTTCCGGTGGGTTTGTGTTCGTATCTTCCGGAGGATTACCATATACTATAGCAGAAGTAACATAAGCTTTTTGATTATTTCTATCTGTATAAAAGAACCATTTAGTATCTGGTATTCCTGACCAATAATCTCGAACTGAATCTCCTTCTACCCATCCATTAAAATTGACTCTTGTATTTCCAGGAATACTATCTGTTTGTCTTGATGTAAGGGTTGGACCGCTTCGAACATTACACTTTGATCCAGTAACACCTGAAAAATTTACATAATGCTCCTGGGTTGAGCTACCTAAAGCTTTCACCTTAATAGAGTGCTCGGTAGGTGTTTTCGCCTCTATCGGCTTATTTATTGCTCTTGCTGCAAATGCGGGTTGCCAAGTGATTAGAAGCGTACTAACAAATATAACCCCATAGAGACTTAGTTTAGAATAAATTAGTTTCATTTTTGAGCCCTTTTTTTGTTTTAACAATTTTATTTTCCCCCTTTATATAATTAATGAATTTGGGATGAACATCCCTACACAACAATATCATTTATGTTGAAATACATGTATAATCCTTAATTGTATAGTATAATAATTGCATTATTTGGTATAAAGTATGTTTAAATGTCATTCAATGCAATTTTCGTGTCATTCAATACAATTTCATTGACAATTAGCTATTTACTTGTTAAATTTGACATATAAGAAATTGTTTTTATTAAGGAAGTACTTGCATGAGATTATCAGAAGAGTTTAGTATGAAATTATCAAATTATATAAAAAGAAAAGTGCCTAATAAGACAGAAGAGGACTTAGAAATTATAAGGTATGGGATAGAAGTTTTGTTCATGAATATCACAAAACTTCCGATTATTTTAGCTGTAGGATACGTATTGGATTTATTCTGGTATACGCTGTACACCGTAATAATCTTTGGGATTTTGCGTCGCTTTGTAGGAGGAATCCATGCTAGAAAAAGTATTACATGCTTAATCTCTACAGGACTTATAATATTGGGTGCCATATATATTTCTTTAGCATCTCAACTTACCATTATTGTAAAAGCGTTTATTTTTATAGTTGTTGTATGTATATTTTTTAAATATGCACCAGCAGATACAGAGGAAAAACCTTATTTAGATAAAAATGTTAGGCAAAATCTGAAAATAAAAAGTATAATTACAGCTATTGTTTATTTTCTTTTTTCTATATATATAAAGAACCCATTTTTTTCTAATATCTTTATGTATATACTATTGGTAGAAGCCATTCTTATATGTCCGATTACATATAAAATATTAAACAGGAGGTATAACAATTATGAATATTACAGAGAAAGTATCTGAAATTTTAGCAATTAAAATAAGCAATATAGCTACAAATATAGCGCATACATCCACCAAAGCTTGCATTGGTTATGCTTTAGATGAACCTAAAATGCCAAAATCATTATTAAGAAAAGCTAAGTAGTCTTATCTACCTAGTTTATATACAAATCTTGAATAAAATTTTTTTTTAACAGATGTTTTTAATAAAACATTAGGATATTTGTTATTTACAATTTCTTACATTATTTAAACCTATTCCACGATTTTGACCTTTTGTGGAATAGTTTTTTTGTATATCTTGGTTACATTACATTGGTTATTATAAGAATTAGCAATAGTTGTATTTAAAACATTCATCTTGGAATGAAAGATATAGATACAACTTTCTCTTTGCTATCTTTTGCCGCTTCATATGTACTTGTCTATCAATATACCACAATTCTTTACAGATTCATAATATCTATATGAAAGTATCTATTGTATCTAAAATCTCTACTGATAGAGTTATATTATCTAATTGAAATTTTACTATTTAAATAATAATCCCTTTAAACCAGCATCTTTTATTTTTTTAGCTTAAGTATTTTATTGTTTTCACATTCATTAATTAACTCTACATTAAAAATTCTTTTTTAATTTTCAATATTATTGTCTTCTAAATATCTCAAATACAAAAAGAATATTATTACAATCATGTTTAAACTTAGATACATCATCTACTAAATTTTCTATAATACTAGCAGGTGTTTTTAATTTTCATAAATTTTTGTTGCTTTGCTTTTAACATATAATTTTTATGGGAAAGATCACAAATCAGAAATTATGCAAATAGAAATTAGAAGTACAATAACAACGGTATAATTATTGAAGGACTTATATGATAAAAAATAGATAATAATAAATACAATCATTAAATTTGTAATAAATATAGTATTTACCATAAAATCATTATCTTTAATTTATATTTAGAAATTAAAGTATAGTAAATATTTTTTAAAGTTATACTTATATATAATATATTTTCCATATATCATAAAACAGTTAAATGAAAAATATTACAATATTAAAATAAAATAAATATTATTTGTTTGTAGATAAAATCTCTAGATATTAGTAAAAAATTGCATTGTTAAAGATTCAGATAATGTCATTATTAGGGTTATAAAAAATGTAGTTTGAATCAAAGATAAGATATTGCGTTCAAGTAATACTGCTAAAATTATCATAAGAAATATAGTGGTAATGATAACCTTATAACCATTTTCAAATAATTAAACTTAAGCACATAATAGTACAATATAGAGACACTTAGTATTATTATGAAATTGTTTATATTGATAGTAAATTTATATTTTTTTAATTTGTAATATATAATTGAACATAAAACATAATAAATAAAAAGAGCTATATTTATTATCCACACGCATTGTTCACCTCTTTTAAACCTGTCCTAGAAATAGGGCATCTGTCTCCTGTCACCATTTCCACATACTTGGATTATTAGAATTTTACGCTTGATTTTTATATATTTCTTATTCACTATATTTGTTTTATGGGTTTGAATAAAATTATTATCTAGTGAATTCATTAATTCTTTTAACGTGCTGTAAAATTCAACGATAGTGTTACTATGAAGAGTCACTTTGCGGCTATTTTTTATAGTTTCAATATAAATATCTTGAAGCAGTATATTAAACATTTCTGTACCTATTTTAATTACTAATTTCTTTGGCTCTTCATCTTTTTTCCCTTATTCAGTATTTGGGTAGCAGCAATTAAAAACACTTAACTGATTTTCAAGATGTATGCTTTTATTTATGAATGTTACCACACGTAGTTTGTATTGAAACACTTTAAAACTTAATTCAACATGATTGGTAACAAAAATCATTTCACCTGAATACTTATCTAATTTTCTAATCTCTCTTCCTAGGGTTAACCCGGTTTTTTCTTCATTTAAATCGATATCCAATATGTATATGTTATTTTCAACATTATTTTTAACATATGATATAACATCAGTGGAATTATTAAAAGTTAACACAGTGAAATCTTTGAAATCCATTTCTTCTTCGTAAGTTTCCACAACTATATTTTTTAGCAGACTCACTGTTTTGGGACAATCATCACATATAAGTATATTAATCATTATTTAACCTCCTTTTGTTATATGTCTAGTATGCAATTAAGATATTAGAGTGAATAATATGCTTAATTAGAGTCTTTAATACGTTGAAATTGAGCTATGGTAATGATGGGTGATCCACTGTAGTTTAAGTATTATATACTTGGCAGCAGGATACCAATTGATATGTTGATAGAGGATTGAATTCTAATTTGTTTTCTCTATTATAGATATATTCTACAGATATATTGGAATACCTTCAAAAATTGACAATTATACGGAGAGGTATGAAGGTGAAATTGTTGAATAATGATAGGATAAGCCTGCTTGTTTTTTTGCAAGATTAGAAGAAAGATTATAATCTCTAGGGTGACTAGTTGAAGCATAAAAATAATTAATGAAGCATAATAATGATTAATGAAGTTTTGGGAAACCAATTCTGATAAATAAATATGTTGGTCAAAATGTTTTATTAACTTTGATTGCATGGAATTGTCTCCCAGCGGTTAATTTAGTCATGATGAATATAAACCCTAAAAAAGTTGGGGGAATTTCTGTATATATATAATTGCAAAGCCTTGCAGAAACCTAATTACAAAGTTATGTAATTTACTAAGTATTTAATGAATAGGAGGAATAACGATGTTATCTGTAAAACAATTAGCTCAATCTATGGCTCTTAAAGAGGGCATAAATTATGTTGAAAAAAATCCTATGAAGAATTTCCCTAAACTATTAAAATGGGGTAAAAAATTTGCATCACGTGAAGACCATAGGATGGAAATGGATGACATAGCAAAAAAGATAAAAGACCCTACTACTGTCACATATAAATTTATTGAAAGGGTTTTAACAGAACTAAACCCAGAAGTAAGGAAAAAGTTTTTAGTTAATTTTTTTATAAATTCTGGAATAGTCGGTATGCCAGAAAGTGCTAAAATTCAAGAAAAAGAAAAATGCAATATTCCTTGGGCTATACTATTAGATCCTACTGCAGCATGCAATTTAAAATGCATTGGATGCTGGGCAGCAGAATATAACAAAGGTGATTCTCTTTCCTATGAAACTATTGATAGGATAATAATGGAAGGCAAAGATCTCGGAATTCATATGTATATCCTCTCTGGTGGGGAACCACTGGTTAGAAAAGAAGATATTTTAAAAATCATTAAAAAACACAGTGATTGCATGTTCCTTTCATTTACCAACGCTACATTAATCGATGAAAAGTTTGCAGATGAAGTAGCAGAAGCAGGAAACTTGGCGTTTGCTATAAGTGTAGAGGGCTTTGAAAAAGAAACTGATATGAGAAGAGGTGAAAGTACGTATCAGAGAGTTATTGTAGCAATGGACATACTTAAAGAACGTGGTATTGGTTTCGGATTTTCATCTTGCTATACTAGTGAAAATTACCTTTCCATAGGTTCTGAAGAATATATGGATTTTATGATTAATAAAGGCTGTCTTTTTGGGTGGTTGTTTACATATATGCCTCTTGGAAAAAACGCTGTACAAGAACTAATGGTTAGCCCTGAGCAAAGAAAGTTTATGTATGACCGTGTACGAGCTTACAGAAAAGAAAAACCTCTCTTTCTAATGGATTTTTGGAATGATGGTGAATATGTTGGAGGCTGTATAGCTGGTGGCAGACGTTACCTTCACATAAATGCAAATGGTGATGTAGAACCTTGCGCTTTCATTCACTATGCCAATGTCAATATAAATGAAACAAGCCTTTTAGAGGCACTAAAATCTCCTATTTTTCAGCAATTTAATAAGAATCAGCCATTTAATGATAACCACTTAAGGCCTTGTCCGCTTCTTGATAATCCTGAAAAACTAAGAGGAATGGTGCATGATTCAAATTCACATTCAACTCAACCAGAAGATGAAGAGAATGTGGATGAGTTAACTGCAAAATGTGAAGATAAATCAAAGCAATGGGCAGTTATGGCAGAGGAGCTTTGGGCAAAACCACATTAATAAGTAAAAACCAGCAGTTTTATTTTGACTGCTGGTTTTCTAAGTTTTATTAACGAAAACGGTCCGGGTAATATTAATAAAAAAAATGTCATATATTGTATTACAAAATTAGTTGACTATAAAGACTATTCTCATTATTATTATAATTAGTTATATACATAAAAACACTGTATATACAAATTATGGAGGGGGAAATTTATGAAAAAAGCAATTTCAATTCTAACTGCAATGGCAATGGTGGCATTAATTAGTCCAGTTAATGCAAATGCATCACAAGGAAGGCCAGCAAATTTTGTGAAGGTACAATCATCAGAAAAATTATCAAAAGACATGAAAGGTGTGCATAAATTCTTTAAAGAAAATAAAACCGTAGTTGAAGATTCAGTGAATAAGTTGGAAGAAGTAAAATCAAATGATGATAAATTGGGTTTTAAACATATCAAAACTCAACAAATGGTAAAAGGAATTCCAGTTTATGGTAATGAATATATCGTTCATTTTAATCAAAAGGGTGAAGTATATGCTGTGAATGGTAAATATGATGCTAACGCAAAAAATGCTAAAATAAATAAAGAACAGTTAATAGGTGAAAATAAAGCTCTCGAAATTGCAAAAACGCAAGTTAAATTTGATAAGCTTGAGGCAGATCCAACTACTAAACTTTACCTATACAATATAAATGATAAATATGTTCCAGTTTATGTAGTTTCATTAAGCTTTCTATCACCAACACCAGGAAATTGGAAGTTCTTTGTAAATGCTGAAAATGGAAATATAGTAAAAAAAGGCAATAAAATATCTAAGGTTGCTACTACAGGGACAGGTTTAGGTGTACTTAACGATACTAAATCATTAAATCTTGACAAGGTTACTGTAAGTAACAAGGTTCAATATCAATTAAGAGATACCACAAGAGGTAATGGTATAACTACTACTTCAGCGGCTAATACTACTAACAAAACTGGTTCTATCGTCTATTCAACTACAAACGTAATTAATGATAAAGCTGCTGTAGATGCGCATTACTATGCAGGAGTTGTATATGATTATTATAAATCTAAATTCAATAGAAATGGTTTTGATGGAAAGGATATGGAAATTAAATCTACAGTTCACTACGCTAAAAATTATGTTAATGCTTTTTGGAATGGAACTCGAATGATTTATGGAGATGGCGATGGTATTGATGCTATTGAATTATCTGGAGCTTTAGATGTAGTGGGTCACGAAATGACACATGCAGTAGATGAAAAAACAGCAAATCTTGATTACGAATTACAATCTGGAGCATTAAATGAATCTATGTCAGATGCCTTTGGTACATTCATCGAAAATTATGGACAAGCTGACAAATTTGACTGGTTAATGGGTGAAGATGTTTGGACACCTAAAGTAGATGGTGATGCATTAAGAGATATGTCCAATCCAACTAAATATGGCGATCCAGATAATATGAGTAAATTTGTAGTTAGTCCTAATACGCAAGAGGGAGATTGGGGTGGAGTTCATACAAACAGTGGAATTCCAAACAAAGCTTGTTATCTTATAGCTTCTAATGCTAACGTAGGGATAGCTAAAGCAGAACAAATTTATTACAGTGCTTTATCTAATTATTTAATTTCTACTTCTAACTTCCACGATGCAAGAGTTGCACTTGTTCAATCCGCAACAGATCTTTACGGTGCAAATGGATCAGAAGTTGCTGCGGTAAATGCAGCTTGGGATGCAGTAGGAGTAAAGTAAAAAATGGGGCATTTGATGCTGATTGTGATAATTTAATAGATTAAGATTAAAAAAACTAACTCAAATTTTTATTTGTGAGTTAGTTTTTTTATTTATTAGTTCCAAATCAAATCTGCCCATTCTGAATGATCTATAAATGGATTTCTGTTGTGTTGATAAAAACTATAAGAAATTGTCCGCCAAATCACCAATCTTTTAGAAACAAGGAATGTAAGTGAAACGGACAATCTATGTTAATATAGTTATGAGAGCCAAAGTGGATTTTTCATCGATATTAAAAATGCAAAAAAATATCTAACACATAACAATAATTTTATATGGTGTGGTCTGAGCTGGTATACTCTTTGTGGTAGCGCCATAGACAATAATTAGATTTCGATTTGCAGGGTTATTGCTAAATGATTGCCCATTTTCTAAAACTATCTGAGTATAGGGGGCAATGTTTAATCTTAAATTAGTATCGCTACTCACCAACTTATCGTTAAAATAGTCTACTTTCACATTTTGATATTGTTTATCTCTTGCCATAACAATTGCTCTAAATTGTGGCGGGAAAATGAGAGGGACAGGTGCATTTGCATCATAAAAGCCAGTTACCATATCTCCAGGTATCACCATTACATGGTCTACAAAGTAAGTAGTTGGCGTCACCACGAAATTAACTAAAGTTCCATTGGCGTTTTCTACAGACATTAATTTATAACATCCCGCGCCTTCTTCATTTGACCCTATCCAAAAGTCATTAATCATGGTAATCGTACCATGAAAAGGTTGAAATTTTTCCATTTTTATTCCTCGATTCTTTAATTAATATTTTAAAAACATTGGAAACTACTAATATTTCTCAAATCCATTCCGAAAAACCTCCATCTATTTCTATTCCAGCGGAAACCTGATATAGATCTAGGGCCGACAAATGTAAGCCATGCCCAGAAGCCTCTTTCTCTCCTCGGCCATATATATACAAATCTATAGAGGCAAGGTCTAATTGCACCTGGGTCTATAGCTAGAGGGGTAGCACCAAATTGTTGTGATTGAGGCTGAGATGGTATAAAGTTTGGAGGTGCGGAAGACGGTCCACCCTGAGGTCCTTGTGCGAAGGATGTAAAATCATCCATTTGCCTGTATGGATACATTAAAGGAAAATCTTGAGTTTCTAGTTCATAGTTATACGTTGGATTATAAAATCTAATGGTATCTTCATCAATATACATTTAACTAACTCCTTAAAGTATTTACAATATAGTATATGATTACTTTTAGGTTTTGTTATTTTTAATTTTAGGTGATTGAATTTGCAAAACAAATTGAGTTCACAATTAGGGTTTAATTCTACGCTTTATAACTGAAATTTAATAATGATATATTATATTTTATATAATATATAAAGTGATATAAAATATTGAAATAAAGTGTGAATAATGTTAGTATGAAGAGGATTTATAGAAAATATTGGGGAATCTGAATCAAAGCTTTGTAAACGATTCTTGGAATATTAATTAATTGGAGGGGGTTCATAATATGAACGAGACAGGGGTTAAAAAACTTACCTGGCAAAATCTGGCACTGATGGCTTTTGTTATGGTGTGGGGATTTGGAAATGTTGTTAATAACTTTGCAAATCAAGGGTTAAAAGTTGTTGGATCATGGATAATTATTATTGTATTGTATTTTATACCTTATGCATTAATAGTAGGGGAATTAGGTTCTACATTTAAGTATGGTAAAGCAGGAGTTAGTACATGGATAAAATCTACAATGGGTCCAAAATTAGCTTATTTAGCAGGTTGGACTTATTGGGTAGTGCATGTACCATATTTAGCACAAAAACCCCAGTCAATTTTAATAGCATTAGGCTGGGTAGTAACACAAAATGGAAAATTCATTAATGGTTTTAGCCCATTAGTGCTACAATCAGTAACATTAGTACTATTTTTCTTTTTCATATGGTTTGCTTCAAGAGGTGTTAATTCATTGAAAAAAATAGGAACCATAGCAGGAGTATCAGTATTCGTAATGTCAATGTTATATATAGTTATGATGATTGCAGCACCTTCAATTACAGGAGTAAAAATTGCAACAGCACACATAACACTAAAATCTTTTATTCCAGATTTTAACTTTTCATATTTTACTACAATATCTATGCTAGTGTTTGCAGTAGGTGGCTGTGAAAAAATAGCACCTTATGTTAACGATACAAAAGAGCCATCAAAAAACTTCCCAAAGGGAATGATTGTACTTGCTATAATGGTTGCAATGTCAGCATTACTAGGTTCAGTTGCAATGGGAATGATGTTTGATGGAAATAATATTCCAGTAGATTTAAAAATGAATGGACAGTACTACGCATTTAAAACATTGGGTAATTACTATGGAGTAGGAAACATATTTTTAATTTTATATGCAATTGCGAATATGCTTGCTCAAATTTCTGCATTAGCATTCTCCATTGATGCTCCTTTAAAAATATTATTTGCAGAAGGAGATAAAAAATATATTCCTGCGAGTCTAATGAAAACAAATAAACATGGGGCTCCAATTAATGGATACAAAATGACGGCTGTTTTAGTTGGAATTTTAATAATTGTACCAGCCTTAGGCATTGGAGATATGAATACATTGTACAACTGGTTATTAGACCTAAATTCAATTGTTATGCCAATAAGATATTTATGGGTATTCCTAGCATACATGGCTTTAAGAGGCTTTGCTAAAAAGAAATTTTCTTCTGAATATAAATTTATAAAAAATGATAAGATAGCATTCATAATTGGTTCATGGTGTTTTGTATTTACTGCATTTGCATGTATTATGGGAATGTTCCCAAAAGTAAAACCAAACTCACCAGAGTATACTTTCCAACTTATGCTTAATTTATTAACACCATTTGTACTTTTATGCTTAGGATTGATATTGCCTTTAATTGTAAAAATATCAAATAAACGAAATACTATAAATAAATCTTAAGATATATTAATTGTGTTCGCGACCATTGGAATATATTTCAATTAACTATTGGACTTGCTGTAATAATACATATATAATAATATATGTATTATTATATTAAAAGGGGGCAATTAAATGAAAAATGAAGTTAGTATTAAAAAGATCAGAAGAGATGCAGAAGAGTCATTTAGAAAAGGTGATTTTTTTTGTTCCGAAGCTATTGTTAGCTCAATAAAAAACAATTTTGAAATCCCAATGCCAGATGAGATGATTGCAATGGCTTCAGGATTTCCTGTCGGAATAGGAAAATCAAAATGCATTTGTGGGGCTGTATCAGGGGGAGTAATGTGCATAGGTTATTTCTTTGGTAGAACAACAGCTGGAGATCCTAAGGTGCAAAATGCTCTTAAGCTTGCTAATGAATTACAAGAAAGCTTTAAAAATAACCATAAGGTGTTATGTTGTAAAGTCCTTACTCACGGGATGGACATGACTTCTGGAGAACATCAAGCACAATGCATTTCCTTTACTGGGGAAATAGCGGAAAAAGCTGCACAAATTATAGTTAGAGAGCTCGGCCTTGTAAATATTGATGAGTAAGGTGGTAAAAAGATGAAAAGCCTGATAGAAAAAACTCCTGTACCAATTGCAGGGTTAATGTTAGCTTTAGCAGCAACTGGCAATCTATTATTATCTCATGGTGCTATATACAGGAACATCTTTGGAGTTGTATCTGCATTAATATTATTACTCCTTATATTTAAAATATCTTTTGATACAAAAAGTGTAGTAGAGTCTTTTAAAAACCCCGTTGTTGCAAGCGTAATGCCTACTTTTACTATGGGTTTAATGACTCTGGCAACTTACATAAATCCATATGCTCATTCAATATCCTTTGGAGTGTGGTCTTTTGGTTTATTAATGCATTGTTTTTTGATAATTTGTTTTACGACAAAATTTATTTTTGACTTTGATATAAAAAAAGTTTTTCCAAGCTATTTTGTAGTTTATGTTGGTATTGTGATAGCAAGTATGACTGCACCTACATATAATTTAAATAGTCTTGGAAAAGGTATTTTCTGGTTTGGTCTTATATCATATTTATGCTTGTTGCCTATTGTGATTTATAGGACATTCTTTATTAAGGGAATTCAAGAGCCAGCACTACCAACTATTTCGATATTCGCAGCTCCAGCTAGTTTATGTTTAGCTGGATATTTAGCATGTTTTCCAGTGAAAAGTAATTTCATAGTAGGCTTTTTAGGAGGTCTAGCATTTATAATGTTCTTAGGAGTGATTTTGTGTTTACCAAAGCTACTTAAAACTAAATTTTACCCAAGTTATTCCGCTTTTACTTTTCCACTGGTGATAAGCGCAGTTGCCATGAAGCAACTTAATGGGTATCTAGTTAAATCATCTCCTACGGGGCTGCATATTAAAGAACCAATATATATGTTAAAATATTTGGCTAAATTCCAAGAAGTGCTAGCTGTTTTAATCGTTATTTATGTTTTAGCAAGATACTTTAAATTTCTTTTTCTTGAGGATAAAATCTCCAAAAATCCTAAAATAGACAAAGCTATCTAAATATATAATAAGTAAGACTAATTTAGAATTTAAACTATAAAGAGGCTGCCCCAAAACGAGACTTTTGAGGAGTCCTCTTTATTTTTTTGTGCTTTTTATATGGTATTACTAGCCTAAATAGAAATGCTACCCCAATATAGTTGAATTCGGATAGCATTTCTATTTAAAAATCTAAATTAGTTCCAGATCAAATTTGCCCATTCTGGATGATCTATAAATGGATTTCTGTTATGTTGATAATTGTTGTAGATCACATTATTTCTGTTTTTCTCAAAATTATCAACTGGATCTTGGGCATTCCATTGTAATAATACAGATAATTTTCCCATGTAAGAGGCTGTAGTATTATTGGTTAAATTGTTTAACTCTAAATTTAATTCTCCATGCTCTCCCTCATATCGTACTGCCATATAAAATAACATTCTAGCAATATCACCTTTTACGCTATCTCTTGGTTCCCAAGAATCTTTATCATATTTACATTGTGTTGCTTCTGAATTAGGTGTACCGCCCATATCGAAGTCTAAATTTCCTCTTGCGCTATTTACGGATACATCTGCTGGTCTAAGGTGATGTAAATCTGTTCCAGCTCCTGCTGCAGTTCCAAAATTACCATGTGATTTTGCAAACACATGCTCTCTATTCCAATTATCTGCTCCACCTCCATTTGTCAACTTTCCTTGAGAACGTCCGGTGTAAAGCAAAATAACGTTATTTGTATTGTTTGGGTCTTCATCTGTATTTCTTAATGCATCCCAAACCGCATTATAAGAAAGCTTAGTGTGATTGTCAATGATATCATTTAATGTTGATTTAAGACTTATGCCTGTTTTTCCAATCGCACGTGCATAGTATGTGCCGTCGTATGGTGATGAACCACTTGGGGTTACCGTTACATTATTTGTTGTATTTACTGGAGCAACGGTCTGCATTTTGTTTCCTATATCCACTGAGTAAAGATTTTGCCATGATCTATCTCTGGTAACTGCAAATGATAAGTTAGATAAAAAAGACGAAAGAATAAAGGATAAAATAATCGCAAAACTAAATATGAACCTTCCCTTTTTCAAAGTTTTCTTGTTCAAAATTAACACCCCCTAATAATTTTTTATAAATAAGGTCGCTTTATTGCATGCATTCTCTAATTCCTTCTTTCTAAATATCATGATGCAACCTAATTTAATATAATAAAATTGAAATTACATATAAAAACATATATAAATTAGTGATAATTATTATTATTAGTATGCCTTAATCTCTAAATAAATGAAAGGTTTTCAACATTTTTACAAATAACATGTTACAATTGGAATTATTACCCTCATACGAACGTAAAAACAAAACTAAACGTGCTCATTTTTTAATTCTCTTCTCATTTAATAATGGAATAAGTCTATAATCTTCAACTAAATTTTTTTTGTTTGTTAAATAATAGTCTAGCTTTAATTAATAAATAAACATATAGAATCGAGAATATAAAATAATTTAGGAGGATTTTATGGAATTAAATAAAATAGAAGCATTGGGGACACCTCAAATAAAAGATGTATTGGATAATAATGGAATATATGAGTCTTTTAAATAAAATAGAAGTAAATATACATAATGAAAAGAATAGAGTTAAATATACTATGAATGGGTTTGTAATAGATGTTGGAACTTATATAATTTATACTGATATAAGTATAGCATTTAAAAATTGACAACTGGTGGTCATATTACAAATAATTTAAAAGCCAATATTTGCTAAACATATCTCTGTATGTTATTATGTTCAGATGATAAAAACTTTTAAACATAATATATTAAAAAATTAAATATTATGTAGGGGGATGGAGAATTGAACAAAAAATTAATTTCAGCCGTAATGGCACTTGGCGTAATTATGGGCGTTAGTTCTACTAACGTATATGCAGATACTGCGTCAGATAAGGCAAAAATTCATCAGGTTCAAACTCAAAGAAACGACCTTGAAAATAAAGTCGAGATTATGAACAATCAGCGTGAAACAATTATGTCTAAAATCAATAGTAATGAAAGCAATATAACTATAACACAAAAGGATATTAAGCAAACAAAAATAAATATTGCAAAAGCAGAGGTTGATATCAAAGCAGAACAGATTATTTTTAATAAAAGAATGAGAGTAATGTATATGAATGGGTCATCAAGCTATATAAACATTATGCTAGGCTCAAATGGTATAGATGATTTTATATCCAGAGTAGAAAATATTAAAAGAATAGTAACCTTTGATCAAAAGGTTATGAATAATATGAAAACAAAAGAAGCAGCAATTAATTTAAAGAAGGTAGCGCTAGATACAGAGAATACAAAGTTGCTATCTTTAAGAGTTGATAATAAAAAGAATTTAGCTATTTTAACAAAACAAAAATCAGACCAAATTGCATTAGCATCAAAATTGAATGCTCTAGAAAATCAATATGGTGCGCAACTAGTAATAGATCAAGCCACTGAAGCAAGACGAGCTACAGAAGAAAAACAAGCATTAAATGATTTAAAAAAAGCTAATAACAAACGGAATGAATCTCCTAAACAAGTTGTAAAAACTCCTGAAACAGTTAGTTCTACTACAGAGCAAACTAAACCTATAGCAATCAAAAATGACGCAAGTGATTTGGACTTGCTATCAAGATTAATAACTGCCGAAGCAGGAGGAGCATCTTATAATGCTCAGGTTGCTGTAGGCGCTGTAGTTTTAAACAGAGTTAAGAGCAGCAGTTTTCCAAATTCAATCAGTGCTGTTATTAATGAAAAAACAAATGGGTTTTATCAATTTACACCAATACTAAATGGTAACATTAATAGACCTGCACAGGCAAGTTCTGTGAAGGCTGCAAATGAAGCACTCGGTGGAAATGATCCAACAAATAATGCGCTGTTTTTTTATAGTGGTAGTGTTCCTAAGGGATTGACTTTACCACAACCAGTTTCCATAAGAATAGACGATTTAACATTTATTAAAAAGCTAGAAGACTAAATATAGGGTATTTTTGATAATTTCTTAACTGAAGATTTAATTTTAATACAATGATATGTATTTATTGCTTAGGACTACATAATTATTAAGCATCTTAAACTCAAATATTGTTATTGGGATGGTACAGAGGATTATTATGAATAAAGGGGAGTTCACTTTGTGAACTCCCCTTATATATATACAAATATTTAATTTTTAACTAAGTAGAGATTAGTAATTTTTTTACTAAAGTATTTTTCTTTGTCTTATCACATATCTTAAAGACCTCTTATTTATAAAAGTGTACTAACCTCTAAAAACTTTAACAACTTAATTTGAAACATTGGACTATCCCCTTTCTATTAGCAATTCTTTTAGTTTATCTAATGTAGGTTAATATCTTTCTGGAATCACTTCCATCTCTTGTACTAATTAAATTCTGTTGTTTTGTTTATAAATTAATAATATCATAGTAACAGATATTTGTAAACAATTATTTTCAATTAATAATAAATATTATCTAAGAAAAAAATAATGAATGTTAGTGGAGGATGGATATATAAACAATAATGATGAGGGAAAAATATATACATTTACTTCCCCTATATTAAGGATGTGGTGGTGTAAAAAAATTGCAAACTAGTGATTTAAGTAGAGTATATATGTTATTATTAAAATATCATATATATATTAATAGAAAACAAGGAGATATAATAATGAAGTTAAATAAGATTCATCATATAGCAATTATTTGTTCAAATTATGAAAGATCTAAAGAATTTTACGTTAATGTTTTAGATTTGAAAATCATTAAAGAAATATACAGAAAAGATAGAGAATCATTTAAGCTCGACTTAGGTGTTTCAGAGAATTATCAAATAGAATTGTTTTCTTTTCCACAATCACCTAAAAGGTCAAGTTATCCTGAAGCAAGAGGACTAAGGCATCTTGCTTTTGAGGTGGATAACATTGATGAAGCAATAAAAGAACTGGCTGATAAGAATGTAATTACTGAGCCTGTTAGAATTGATGAGATTACGCGGAAAAAATTTACTTTTTTTAGTGATCCAGATGATTTACCTATAGAATTATATGAAAAATAGAGTTGTATTCTGAATGCGTCAGCTCGCTGATTTTGTATAAGTACAATCTGTGTTGCTCAAAGGGGTGTTTGTAGGGTATAATAAATCAGTAAAATAACAAGAACTACCTTGAAAATATTTGTTGTGAATATTAATTTAGAAGGTATCAGTTATGAAGTTTTTTAAAGCTGTGAAAAATAAAAAAAAGAGGGTAAAAATATGAAAAATGATATAAACAAAAACATGGAATTAATGAAAAAAATTATTGAAGAAAAAAAAGCAAAATCTTCCGCACAAAAAAATAATAAGAGAGCATCAATCCATGGATCACAAAGCCCATCATCAGGTAATGGCGGAGGTTTAGTTGGTAAAAATAATAGGGGACAGTAAACAAATTACCCTGTTAGAAATGTACAGCCTACGTTGCTAATTCAACATATGTTTGTAATTTTTAACGCGACATTTGTATAAAAAAGTAATAAAAATCTTTATTTGGAAATGAGATTTTCTTTTTAATATTATATTATCATTAAGTTAGGGGCATTATAATATAAAATGATTAGTAAAGGAGATGCTTTTTATGAGTCAAAATAAAACCATAGCTGAAAATAATCAAAATATTATACCTAATAGTGAAAATAGTCTGAGTCAAAATATGAGCATAAAACAAAAAGATCAAAGTCTTATGGCTAATAGTTCAAATAGTGAAAATGCTAAAAATGGATATAAGGTTAATGGAAATGCTAGCGTACAAGCTGCTAATCAAGGAACTAGAAACAAAAACTAGATGAATTAATTTACTTGAAAATCTTAAAATGTGAAAACACAGTAGAGTTATACTTTCTCTACTGTGTTTTTTATATATTTATATAAGATGCTGAATTAATTAATACAAAAGTTAATTTATTGGCGTACATATTCCTTGTGTAAATTGCGTAATTGCGCCAGTATGAATGTTTACTAAATATAAACATAGGTCACATTCTTGTTCAGGATTAATAGGATCTTTGTAAGATTTTCCTATCGCGTAATAGTCATCACCATTATAAATACCTGTTCTCTGAAATTTTTGATTAGTTGTATAAAAAAATTCGTTAGTATTTAACTTTACTTTTGATTTAACTAAATCAATTGCCTGTTGAAATGTTAAATTTTGTGTTTGTTTACTTGCGTTAACTTTTGCTGCCGACTGATCATCATCCTTTTGTTTCTGCTCAGCTTTTGCAATATCGTTTTTTAATTTAGTAGAATCATTCTTCTGTTTTTGCAAAGCTGTAACAATATCTGCCTTTAATTTCTTGACATCTGTATTTTTAGCATCAAGCTTTAGTATATTGCCTATATACTTATTAGCTTCATCAAATTTCTTGCCTGCGATAGCATCTTTTGCATTCTTTGAATTATCAGCTATATATAACTCCTTACACTCACTAATACTATTTTGTGAATCAGAGTACCGTTTAGTATCTTGTTTGTCTGTTTTTGTAAAGCTATCAATTGCTGCTAAATAATCTTTACTCCCCATTTGCTTTACCGCAATAGAATATGTTTCTTTTGAATTCTTTAAAAGTTTAGCAAAATCTATTTTTTTATTTACATCTGGATTGTTTTTGTAACTTAGAGCTTCACCGTACAAAGTTACAGCTTTATCATATTCTTCTTTAGCCATAGCTTGGTTTGCATTATTAAAAAGCTGATTATATGGTCTAATTCTATTTAAATAGAAATTAGAAACTACTACTAATATAATAACTAAAATAATTTCTGAAGATATTAGCACTTTATTTTTAACATTCATAAAATAATAATCCCCCTTATGATTTACTGTAAACTGAAATATAAATGTTTGCTTTCGTTATAGCACATGCATAAAAAATTAACAAAATTACTATGTATTACCATTATACAATAATATATTAAGTTTTGCATTTGTTTAGTACTACAAATATATTGGCCTTTTGCACATTAATTAGACTGTGGGTACCTGGCACGCAAAGGTTTTTTAGAATTAACGGATATCATGAGAAGCTTTAACGACATTTCAGAAGGAAAGTCTCCCACTTCTATAAGTGGGAGTACCTACTATAAGTAGGAGTTACTTACCCTAACAAATAGAAAACTTCAGTGGGAGTATAAATCTCCTTCTGAAGTCGTCAATGCAGCTTCTGCGAAGCTGTTGCAGCTCCGCAGGAGATGATTTAATATGAAATGATTGAACTTAGTCGTAAAAAGTGTTATGCTATCAATGGTAAACTCAGTAGAATGTCCTTACTACATAAAAATCAAATGTAAAATTGCAATTAAAAATACAATATATTGAAGAGCTTATTTTTATAGGCTCTTTTTTAGTGATAAAGAGAGGTAATAATATGATAAAAGTTGATAACTTGTCCTACTCATTTCCGCAAAAAGATCTATATAATAACATTTCATTTACATTAGAAGATGGTCAACATTGTGCTTTTATAGGAACAAATGGCAGCGGAAAAAGTACACTGATAGATATAATTATGGATCCGGAAAAATATATGTTCGATGGTAAGTTAGAGATGGACCCAAATTGTAGAATTGGGTATGTAAGCCAATTCTCACAACAGGGCGAAATAAAAGAAATTACAGTCTTTGAATATATTGGGGAAAAATTTATTAAACTACAAAATGAAATAACATCTATTTGCAGTGAAATGGAAACATCTTCGGATATTGATTCTTTACTAGAAAAGTATCAACAAACTTTAGACGCATTTGATGCAATTAATGGGGATGATTTCGAAAACATCATTAATAAAAACTTAAATCTTGCAAACTTAAGCATGTATAAAGATCTAATGATATCTGAACTTAGTGGTGGGGAATTCAAGCTTATTCAAGTAATTAAGGAAATGCTAAATAGTCCAGACTTAATGATTATGGATGAACCCGATGTGTTTTTAGACTTTGAAAACCTTAATTCGCTTAAAGATCTAATTAATTCGCACATTGGAACAATGTTAATTATTACGCACAACAGATATATATTGAATCATTGTTTTAATAAAATTCTACACCTTGAAAACATGGAGATCCAAGAGTTTGATGGAAACTATATTGAGTATAACTTCTCATTACTTCAAACGAAAATTGAGTTACAAGAACTGGCTGCTGCTGATAATGAAGAACTTGAGAGAAACGAGATCTTAATAAAGAAGTTAAGATTTCTCGCAACTGAGTATAATCAATCTTCTAAAGGGAAAGCTCTAAATGCTAGAGTTAAAATTCAAGAAAGATTAGAAAAAAGTAGAATTAAATCGCCATTTGTAGATATTAAACAACCGAATATCAGTTTAGTTACAGATAATGAAATCGAAGAAACCATTGTTTTAAAAGTTAATGATTACAGTGTTGCCTTTGATGATATGCTTCTAGAAAATGTTAACTTTGAGATTAAATCTACTGATAAAGTAGCTCTTATTGGTTCAAATGGTGCCGGGAAAACGACTTTAATTCGAGAAATATTTAAAAACAATCATGATTCTATTGAGATAAATGAAGATGTTGAAGTGGCTTATTTGTCTCAACTTCAAGGCAAAACACTAAATGAGTCTAATACGATACTTGAAGAGTTCTTAGATTCTGGTTTTAAAACTAATCAAGAGGTTAGAGCATATATTTCTGGTTATGGTTTCGAAGAAGAAGCCATTAATCAAAAGATAGGGGCTTTATCTGGTGGAGAAAAAAATATGCTTCAACTGGCTAAAGTTTCTGCTAGTAAAGCAAACATGTTGCTTCTTGATGAACCGACAAGTCATTTAGACACATATTCACAAATAGCACTGGAAAAAGCCATAGAAAACTATAAAGGTGCGATTCTCATGATTTCTCATGATTTCTATTCTATAGTAAACTGTATGGATTTTGTTTTAATGATTGAAGATAAGACAATTAGAAAAATGAGTATGCGAAAATTTAGAAAGATGATTTATGCTAATCATTTTGACAAAGACTATTTAGAAATTGAGCAAAAGAAAAAATTAGTTGAAAGAAAAATAGAATTGGCTTTAAAAGATACTGATTTTACGCTTGCAAAAGTTTTATCTGAGGAGTTAGAAGAGCTGATTAAGTTATTCTAAATTTAGTGAGTAGTCAATAGATTTTCTGTTTTTTCTATAGGTTAGGTTTTAACAGATATAAAATTCTTAATATGAATTTTTGTTGTTTTATGCAATATACGTTTGTGACTAACATATATTGCATAAAAGGTAATAAAAGTATTTGTATGGAGATGAGATTTTCTTTTTAATATTGGAAATATTGAGTTCTCTTGTATATACATTGAGAACTCAATATTTTTTATTTTTATAAAAGTGTTTTACTAAATTGTATATTATCAAGTTTATTTTCTTTCATATAATTTATTGAATCAATTAAAAAAGTTCTGTGATGTTCTATGGTCTTCGAGAAAGATTGAATAAATTCAACTATATTTTCTTTGTTATCATGTTTATTATATAGATATTTACCAACTAAATAAAATCTAATAAATGAATATCTTAATAAAAGCATAATATATCCATCGAATATTGATTCTGATTCAGAAAATGGAAACATATAGTTATACATAAAATTCACCAAATAATTTTCGAAAATATAACTATTATTATTCATAAAATTTTCAGTATAATCTTCAAATGCTTTTATGTACATTTCTGAATATTTACTAATGTCGCCACCTTCATCAAACTTGAATCCAGCTATAATTTGCTTAGTATATTCCTTAAAATAAAGACTATCCACTTCTTTAGATACATTTAAGAAGCCTATCATCTTTTTGAAAAAATCTATCTGAACATTATAACTTAATTGATCTCTTTCATAAGCGTCACTAACTAAGTTCATATCATATTCACTAATAAATTTAGGTACATTACTATACTTATATTTAAGTTCTTCTTCTAATGTTTTTATAAAATCACCTAATATATAAAGTCTTTTACTTAAGTCGAACTTTCTGTTTTGTATTATTTCAACACTTAGATTTCTAATTTCTTTAAAATACTTAAAAGGTGAATTATCATATTCTTTAGAGCTGGTTTCAATATCACCTGATAGTATATGTTTGCCTAAAGTTTCTTCACTTTCTTTAAATCTAATTCCTTCTTCTTTTAGTAAAATAATTCTTGCAGCTTCCGGGCAGGCAACATCAAGTGATATTTCATAAAATGTATCTACTTTATTAATTATTCTAGGAAAAGATGTGCAAACATTTGAAAGATACTCTTCTCCAATTTTGGAATAAATAATACAATAATTTTCGTCATCTAAAAAAGCACACCTTTTTCCAGTTTTTAATTCTATTTTTCCATAATCTATATCAGCACTTAGGTATTCATAATTATTATGTACATTTTTTTGAAACATTCGCTTCATTTCTTTGTCTTGAACCTTATAATATTGCCTAAAGGTAACCTTATCGATATCTATATCCCATCCAATACAACAGCTGTCTGTACATTTTCCACCTATACATTTAAATTCTTTAAGATAGCTCGGATATCTCATTTTTATGTTTTTTTCCATTGTATACTTCCTTTGTATATAAATTATTTCAAGTTTTCTGTTTCATATTTATTTTACTATAGTATTTTAAGTTTGTCAGATGTATTTTTATTGCCAAGGGTCTGACTCCGTTGTGGGGACATGCTTTGCTGGACGCACTTACTAATTAAACTATAAGCTACTACATTACTTTAAACTAAGAAATATAGTAGCTTCGTCTACATTATAAATAACTATTTATTATTTGAGTTTAAGATTTATTTCAACAATTTCCGAGCGGCTACCTATCCTAATTGGAGGTCCCCATGTTCCATAACCTGAAGATACAATAAATTGAGAATTGTTCTTTTTCAAATACCCATAGTCTATTTCAAAAATTCCATTGGTTATAATATTTGCAGGAAATATCTGACCTCTATGGGTGTGACCTGATAGTTGTAAATCAATCCCCTGGTTTTCAGGTTCACTTAAATTTACTGGCTGATGATCCATAAGCAAAAATGGTTTTGACTTATCTAAATCCTTTACTAAGGATGACAAATCTTTTCTTTTAATTTTTGTAACACGCTCTAAGGATGGGTCTTGTCTACCTATAACATAAAAGCTATCACTTACCAAAACTGAATTATCACGCAGCACAGTTATACCTGCATTCTCAAAATTTTTAACTACATCATCTACATTACTTCCCATTCCATCATGATTACCAAGGGAGGCATACACTCCATATTTGCTTTTAATCCGCCTAAAGTTATCACTCATGTTTTCTTTTACAAAAGGGTCAATGCTACTATCAATAATGTCTCCAGCTATTAACACAATGTCAGGTTTTAAATCATTGATTTTATTTACCATACCTGTAAGCCTATTATTATCTACCATAATCCCAAGATGAATGTCCGAGACCATAATAACTTTCAAGGTATCTAGATTACCCGCAACTTTATCAACATTTAGATCATACTTTGTTACTTTTACGCTACGAGCACTCCAAGTACCATATATCATTACACCAAATATAAAGGCAACTACTAGTCCCATTACTATTAACGAAACATTAGTATCGCCAGATAAACTTCTTGGGATAATTATAATTTTTCTATTTATAACTCTCATTAAATCTATTATAGGCAATATTAAAATAAGATAAAACATTATTGCCATCCAATATGATCCTATAATATTTAATTTAGTTGATATTATTGCTGGTATGAAAGAAGGTATAAGCGTTGTTACAATATATGACGATGCTATTATTGAAAACAGTATCCAATATATTTTGGGATTTATAAAAGGAATATGGCGAAATAGGTTCTGCCACACCCTTAAACCTATATAATAATTTATGCTTCCATACAAGCAGATAAATAAAATAGCAATAAGTATCATTAATCCATTCATTTTTTTGCTCCTTCATATTGTTTTTTCATTATAAAATTCTATACCCATATATAAAATTATACCATGATGCTGTGTTTTCGCACAGTCTATTGGTGAGATTGCAAAGATTAATTACCAATAATTCATACTGCAAAGTTAGCAAAACAAATACCATAAATTTAAAATAATTTAAAAATAAGGGTTTTAATTGATATCTCTTCCAAATTAGCAACAAAAACTGTTCCAGTTTCTGACAAGGGCCTGGCACCTTACATAAATTGGAAGTGAAGCGGACAAGCTGTGTTGCTATTCTATTCTCAATAGGAATCATTTGAAAAATTGATTAGTATATAAATCCTTTATTTTTTGTAAAAAAAATACTATAATTAATAACGATAATATATTAATTATAGCTACAAATAAAAAATACTAAAGACAAACCATTTCAACTATAAATTTACGTAAGGTTTGTCTATAAATTGAGGAGTTTATACATGAGAAGAAAAGATATACTTGAGTTAAAAAGACGTTTTAAAAAAGAACAATGCACCTTCACTAAAATATGTGGCTGCTATGTTAATGGAGAAAAACATACTATTTTAAAATTTAGAGAAAGCTTTCTAAATTTAGATGAGGATGAATACTTTAAATATTTAGAAATTGCTAAAAAAGTACTGTCTGGGACTATTGGGAATAATATTTTAGAACTTAACTTTTCAACTAATGAAGATTTTACAAGTGAAAGACAGATTTCGCTTATGCAGCTTAAAAACAGTCAATTAAAAGATGATGCTCTACTCGATAATCTTTATGATTTGATTATAGGTAATTATGATTACACTGGTAATTTTTTAATACTCTTTTTTCATGATGCTTATGATGTTATTAGCAAAACCAAAGATAACACACGGATAGATGAATCTGAAGAAGTATATGAATATGTGTTATGTGCAATATGTCCAGTTTCACTTTCAGAGCCTGGTCTTAGATACTTTGAAGAGCAAAACGAAATAAAAGCACGTATTAGAGATTGGGTAGTGGAGTCCCCAACTAATGGCTTTGTGTTTCCTGCTTTTATTGATCGTAGTTCAGATGTTAACTCTATTATGTATTACACAAAAAATGCAAAGGATACACATACTGAATTAATGGAAAGTGTTCTAGGTTGCCCTTCAAAACAAACGGCTACGATGCAAAAGGAAACATTCCAATCAATTATTAAAGATTCTTTTAGCTTAGATGAAAATAAAGCTGATAAAATTTTTATGGATATACAAGAAAACCTAAGCACTATGATAGAAGAATACAATGATCTAAATGATGATGCAGATTGTGAACCTATAAGCTTAACAAAGAAGGATATACAAAACCTTTTAAGAGAAAGTGAAGTTCCGCAGGAAATTACTACTAAGATTGAAAATTCCTATGTAGAGAACTTTGGTGATGATACCACAATAGCTAAAAATTTAATTGACGCAAAGGCTCTTAAGGCAAATGTGCAAAGAAAAAAGGAAGAACGCCTTTACAAACAAGTAGAAATACTTCAAGCTAGACTTGATCAAGTTAAAAAAGAGAATACTATAGATACTGAAACTCACCTGTCTACAGAAGTTAACGATGACAATGTGATTTTAGAAGAAGTTTCAGAAACTGACTTAGAAGAAACTTTAGAAACTAATTTAGAGAAAGTTCCAGATGCATATTCAGAAGATAATAATGTTACCCCTCATTATGATGTTATACTACAAGTAAAACCCGAAAAAGTATCTCAAATAAAATCTCAAATAATTAATGGCCAAAAATGCATAGTTATTCCTATTAATGACAATGAACAAACTACGGTTAATGGTATAGATAATTTGATTTAAAATAACTTTATTAACTATTTTATCTGGTGGCATTTTTTATTATATAGTACAAGTAAAAACTTATAGCTTTTACTACGACCACGTATTAATATGTCAGCAGTTATAGAACAGAACATAATAAAAAAGACAAATATTAAAGGAGTATACATATGGTTAGATCAATTATGAAAGACATATTCTTTCTTAATCAAAAATCAGAACTTGCTACAAAAGCAGATGCTCAGGTGATACAGGATTTGCTTGATACGCTTAAAGCAAATAAAGAAGGCTGTGTAGGAATGGCAGCTAATATGATTGGTGTCAAAAAAAGAATTATTGTGATCAGTATGGGCGATATGAACGTTCCGATGATTAATCCTGTGATAGTGAATAAATCGGTTCAATATGAAACAGAAGAAGGATGTCTTTCACTTATAGGTGTTAGAAAAACTAATAGATTCAAAGAGATAGAAGTAGAGTATTTTGATTCGCGATTTAGGAAGCGAAGGGGAAAATACTCAGGATGGATTGCTCAAATTATTCAACATGAAGTAGACCATTGTAATGGGATAGTCATATAGAAAAATGGTAAGAGCGCTGTTCAAGGTACAATCACAGCAATTAAATAAAAATTCATGATAATTAACCAGTTATAATATAAAAAGCTATAAGTAAAATAAATACACAAACAAAATTGACTAAATTATTGCTATATGATACTCTAACGAAGAATATATATATGTAGTTTTTATAAATATCAAAGCATAAAAGGAGTAATAATGAAATACGAATATAAAACACTTACTGATATTAGACACAAAGTTTTTACGGCCGTAAGTAAGATGGCCTTTGAAGACAATTTAAAAGATATAGAGAATATTCCATATGAAATCATTCGTGGAGATGTGGGTAAGTATAGAGAAAGTACATTTCTTGAAAGAGCAATAGTTAGTGAGCGAATCCGTTTGGCAATGGGACTAAATTTAAGACCAAGTGATAAACCAAGAGCAATTACGGAGGGATTAGAGGGGGCAACAAAACCTTCAAAATATTATGAACCGCCACTTGTAAATATTATAAAATTTGCTTGTAATTCTTGTCCAACAAATAGCTATGAAGTTACAAATATGTGCCGTGGCTGCCTAGCACACCCTTGTGTAGAAGTTTGTCCTAAAGGCGCAGTTAGTATAGCTAATGAGAAAAGTGTTATTGATCAGGAAAAATGTATAAAGTGTGGTTTATGTGCTAAAGTGTGTCCGTATTCAGCAATAATAAAACATGGGCGCCCATGTGCCATGGCATGCGGAGTGGATGCAATATATACGGATGAATATGGCAGAGCATCAATAGATTATGATAAATGTGTTAGCTGTGGAATGTGTTTGGTAAATTGTCCTTTTGGAGCAATATCTGATAAAAGCCAAATATTTCAACTAATTCAGGCAATTAATCAAAAGAAAAAAGTAATTGCAATTGTAGCTCCATCATATGTGGGGCAGTTTGGTAAAAATGTTGGATTTAATGATTTTAAAAGAGCGATGATTACAATTGGATTTAAAGATGTTGTTGAAGTTGCGATTGGTGCAGATATTTGTACAATTGATGAGGCAAAAGATTTTATAGAAAATGTACCTGAAAAACTTTCCTTTATGGGTACTTCATGTTGCCCTTCATGGTCTGTTATGGCTAAAAAATTATATCCGCAGTATGCTGAAAATATTTCAATGACTTTGACTCCAATGGTTTTTGCTGCTCGACTTGTGAGAGAAAAATATAAAGATGCAATGATTGTTTTTGTTGGGCCATGTAGCGCGAAAAAATTAGAAGCTTCCAGAAAAAGCGTAAAAAGTGAAGTTGATTTTGTAATTACATATGAGGAGTTATCTGGAATGCTTGAAGCCAAAGAAGTAGAAATAATTGGTACAGATATGAGCTTGAGTAATGAAGCAACTGGTTCAGGAAGAGGCTTTGCGGTTGCAGGTGGAGTCGCTAAGGCTGTAGCTGATTTGATAAAAAAAGAACATCCAGGGCGAGAAGTGAAGATTAAAGCTGCGAATGGACTGAGAGAATGTAGGGAGATGTGTAATGATGCCGCAAAAGGAAAGTATGATGGATATCTCATTGAAGGAATGGCGTGTCCGGGTGGATGCGTTGCTGGAGCTGGGTGTATTGTCAAACCTAACATAGCTGGTTCTCAGGTTAAACAAGCGGCTAAAAATTCTGAGCTGAAGATTTCAGATGAGTCTAAATATGCTGATAAACTTTACTTGTTAGATGGAAAAATCTAGAGGAAGAATAGAAAATCGTATTTATTATACAGTAAAACCCACAACTATTTAATTAGTTGTGGGTTTTCTTACATTTTAATTTAATTATATTAGAGAGATCAAGGGAAGAAACTGGAGTGAAAAATATTCACCCTGTTACTTCTATTATACTCTCATTGGAGTTTTAACCTATGTTATATGGATACTAAATTAAGAATTTTTATTTATAATCTGAAGGAGTTCCCCATAGTTCTAAACGATTAAACATAGGATAAACAGAATTAAATTTCACATAAATAGGTGCTTTATCTAAAGAGGGATTTTCTCTAAAAAATTCTCTATCTCCATATCTAAGCGCCTGCAATGCTAGCGGTAATTCTTTTGTGAAAATGCTATTACGTACAGCTGACATTATTGGGTTCTTTTCTTTATCTACCATAACATTAACCATCAGTGAGTACTCACTATTAACCATGATCCATTCTGCCAGCATTTCATCCCTCATGTCAGTGATTTTATCATAATCATACTTTGCTGCAATAGTCAAAAATAATTCTCCGGTAACGTCTGAATGAGTAAGGGTATATTTCCTAGGAATAATTGGTTTTGTTTCACCTGTTCCCATGCCAAAATTAACGTGTAACATTTCCGTATTAAATTTACTCAAAGCATTCCCTCCATAATATAAATACATTATATATATTATGAAGTTAACTGTTGTTGAGTTAAATGAAGCTGCTTTCTTCAATTCTTTATTCATTGATACTGATCCACTTTATAAATTATTTTTAAAATACTTTGATATATGCGTCAAAACTGTAAACAAAAGCATATATGTATTGTAAAAGGATAAGTTCCACAGAACTATATATGCATCACATTAATAAATATATTAAATTATCATAAATAGGAAGAGAAAGTATAGACAGTATAGCGATAATAGGGGGGGCGGTTTTGTTATTCTCGTGGCTATATAGTAGAGGGACTAATTAAAAGTCTTAGATAAAACATTAGGAGGAACAAATAATGGCTAAATATAGACAGCTTTATACAGAATTTTGGAGTGATAGCTTCGTTCTTGAACTTACTTCACAGGAAAAGTTTTTTTATTTATATCTTTTAACAAATACTAAAACAACGCAAAGTGGTATTTATGAAATTTCCAAAAGGTTTATAGAGAGGGAAACAGGAATTAACAGGGAAACTGTAGATGAATTAATTGAAAAATTCTGTGAGTACAACAAAATCTTATACTGTGAAGAGACAAAAGAGATTATGGTGCTAAATTGGATAAAATACAATATTCCTAATAATATTAATGCAATTTTAGGTGTTCAAAAAGAATTAAAAAAGGTTAAAAACAAAGAATTTCTTAAAGTTTTGTTTGGAAAATGCAAGACGGCTCAACTCGACGTGAAGAAAATTTTCGAAAATATTATTGTAGAGGAATTAATAGATGACGATTTTTTTTTAGAGAGCAATTCAGATGATGATATAGAAGAGGAAGAAATTGGACAAGTCAGTGAATTTTCAATTAATAGGCCACTTGATAGCACCTTACAAGCCCCTTACATGAGGCTACCAAGTAATAGAATAAGAAGTAAAGAACAAGAAGTAATAAATAAAGAACAAGGATTAAGTAATAAAGAAGAAGAAGTAAAGAGTAAAGAAACAGTGGCAATAGACTATAAAAATAAATCTGCGGCTACTTCAGAAGGCCTAAAAAAAATCATTAAAGTATTCGAAGAGAACATACATGCCATAACTCCTTTCGTGTATGAAAAAATATTAGATTTTACAAAATAGGTGAGTAGCAAAGTCATCATTATGGCCATCTATGAGGCCGTGAACTACAATGCCAAGACCATTAAATACATTGCAAAAATACTAAATAACTGGATAAGTAATGGCATAAAAACTGATGAGCAGGTAATAGTCTATCAAAAACAATGGGCTAATAAAAAAAGTAGCAGGACACATCAAAACGTTAAGAGTGGTGGGTTCTGTGACTATGAACAGAGAACATATGATTTTGATATCCTAGAAAAACAGTTATTGGGACTAGCATAGCAGTAAATGATTTTGAATATATTCTATATAAAAATTTAAAAAGGCTGTGTTTTTATCATGGGAAAACTAGTTGGAAAGGCTAAAAATAAAGAGAGTGGTGAAACAGAGGCGTTTGGCAAAACATGAAATAAGAAGTACGCTATGTCCAATAGATTAGAACTTATTTACTGTTTTTAACAAGTTTTATATTACCTTTTTATCCCAAGGGTCTGACCCCTTTGTGGGGACATGCTTTGCTGGAACCACTTGCTAAACTTTGTAGTTTCCCACCACACTTTTGATGTAGTGGGAGTCATGGCATATATATATAAATTTTGTATAAAATACCCTTTTAAAGATTGGATATTTTAATATTAGTATCTATCCACTGTGGATTTTCATACTCTAAATCCTTCTTATTCCATTTTAATTTCACTTCTTTAAATGTTCTCATATGATTATATTCTGGTACAGGTTCAAGGTACCATTTAATATCCTCGTCGGTTACTCTCTCAAGCATACTCGGTAAAAATAACATAGGAATAACGCCATTTTTAATAAATGTTGTGGCAATTTCTATTTGACGCTCGTACATAAATGAATTATCTTCTTTACATGGTGACAGGATAACATTTACTAAATCATCACCAAATTTTTCATTACCACCTACAATTATTTTAGCATTATAATAGTAAACACTATTTTCATTATTTGTTTTAATAAAACTGCTACTTGTTAATGGGCATTTTATATCATAAATCCTACTATGGAAATTGAAACCTTCACCATGCCACCTCATACTAAACCTCCTAAAATATCATTATATATATTTGATTAAATTATTTCTATTCTATATGTATATGATATAAATATTGATGAAATGAAGGAAACTTATAATATTTTAAGGGTTGGATAAGTATACTTACAGTATAAAGTTTATATTGGAGTGTGTTATATGAGTAAAGAAGATAGCCAACAGTTAATTGAGAAATTGAGAAATAATCAATCGACATTAAATGACTTGGATAATATTGCTAGAGTATACCATAATCAATCTATTCCTCATAATTTAGATAAAAATGTTCTATTTGAAATTGAATTACTTCATGAAAAATTAGGTTCTATATTGCTTCATCTATATATGGGTGACTTCGAGCAAGAAAAAAATTGTAAGAAAATATCTGAAGAAGATTACACGAAAATCATTAATAGCATTTTTGCAGATTACCAGTACATGAGTTCTTCATTTATGTATGATGAACAATATGTTAAAGATTTCTCTGTAAAAGGAAAAGAGTTTGTTCTTAATTTAGATAAAGGCTCATGTTATAGTATTGCAAAAGGGGTATGCTCTCTTAAGATAAGTGAAAAGGAATTTAATAATTTACTAAAGATAGAATTTGAGGAGACTGATTTCTTTTCTGATAATTATGAAAAATTCATTAAATATGCTAAAGAAAAAGAAGATAGTATTTTGTATTGCAGAAATTTAGCGGAATCTATTAAGGATGATGGTTTCAAATCACCTAGTTATATTAGTCACCATAAATGTAACCATTATGGCATTGATGACGGCCAACATAGAGTATGTATAGCGTCTATATCTAACCTACAACTTCCAGTGGAAATTTCTGACATGACCTCGGATGATGACCCTTGTACTTATTGCCATGTAAAAATTAAGGGAGAAGAGGCAATAGAATTTAAAAAACAACTATTTAAAAATAGATTTAGAAAGAAGCCAATTCAAAAACTATTATCTAAACTTAAACACGAAAATAATGAAGATATATCTACTAATCCTCCAAATATTAATTTCCACAATTTCTTTTTAAAACAAATGTAAACTTTAATTAGCAATTCAGTATAAGGATTCCATTTCTAATATTTAAACTTATATAATAGACCAGCGAAATTTATGCAGGGTCTATTAGACATTCTTTTTTATAGTAACTATTTTTATGATGCTTATTGTGTTACCGTTGTATACAAGGCCATCTTTGTATAATAGATAGTATTGTATAAATGGTTGTCTGTTTTGCTATAGTAGTACTCTAATGATTGAATATTATTATAATAAATGAATATTATTATATAAGTTAAATTATTTTTATGAGGTGCTTATATGAGTGAGTGTATCAGTAATAATGATTTTGTTCTGAAAGAAATAAGAAATAAAGCTATAATAAGAAAGCTTTGTTATCAGCTAGATTTGGATTTTTATAATATTATAGGATGTAATCCAATGTTTAAGTTTTATGGAAGCATGGAAAAAAATCATTATTCAATTTATGCTAATATATGTTCGAAAGAGGCTAACAATAATATTGAATTTAAGTTTACTATTAATTATCTGAAACGTGATGATATTTTAACTAATGAAGAACTACGTTCAAATTTGAGTGATGAAGAATTGGATATTGTTTTAGATAAAAGGAGAGATATAAATTATATTTATATTGAATATGTTGGAGTCAGTCCACAGGGGCAAGGTATTGGCACACAGTTAGTAAAAGCTTTTATTAATAGGATAAAAGCAATAGATAAAATTAAAATGATTTGTCTACACCCAAAAGGATTAGAAGCTGAAAGATTTTGGACTTCAATAGGTTTTAGAAATGCAAATGTTGATGATATAAAGAATAAGCTAATGCATTGGTCTTATGCACAACAAATGATATATGATATGAATGAAAGGTGACATATATTAGCTATAACAATAAAACTAAAAGTATTATAAGGTACACATTGTAAGACATTTAGCAAAACAAATTGTGTTTACAATTTGTTCACGTACCCCGGTGGTTTTTATGAGCGAAGCGAATTTGCTAATTTGACTTAGGAATTCAGTTCCATAAAGCTATATTGTGACGCACTACAATCAGGTCTTGATAACTGAACCACTCACACTCTTGATTTCAGTCGTGAGATAATGATTCTTTTATGCTAGTAAAACATTTTTATAATATATCAATAGAATATATGTTCCTATATGAGGGCATGCTAATAGTATAAAAGAAGGTAGTTGCCTTGCCGATGAGATTAACTGTAAATGATAAGAATAAACTATTAGCTAATGAAGGTAAACAATTCTTAAATTATGGGAAGTATAGAAAATTTATCCAACTAAAGAACATAGGGAGGAATTGCATGGCTCAAAGATGTTCATTGACAAATTATATTGCAGATAGATTTTATAATGAACTGTTTGCAGCCATAGAAAACTATGATGATTTAGAACAATAGCTGGCACCCATTGACCAGCACTTTAGCTAATACCATAGTCAAACCATTCATTTCACTTACATTTTTACCGATACAAAAAGTGTATCAAATTCTGACTTTCTTATTCTCTTTCTTTCTGGTAAAATCAGAAAAAGAGATGGAAAATGAGAAATAACTATTTTGCAAAATTAGTAAGATATATGAAGAATGGTTACCACATTGAAAGCGGTTTGTATAAACTATCTAATGGTAGATTCAACCCAACTTATAGCACAGGTCAAGTTATATTACCTGTGCTTTTAGGTTTTTTGCTTAGAATAAGAAGCTTAATGGACTAAATTTGATAATAAAAAATAATGAGTTTAGTAAAGTATTTCCTCGAGGGACAAAGATTCCTCAAGTTGATGCAATTAGAGTTACACTTAAAGTAATTGATGTAAACGGATTAAAATAAATAAACCAACACATTGTGAAAAAGGCAGCTGCGAATAAGGTGTTTGAAAATGGAACAATTGACGGATATAATGTTGTCGATATTGATGGAACAAAGTTCTTTGGTAGCAATAAAAAAAGCTGCCCGGAATGTTTGAAAATAGTATAGTCGGAAAACAATAATTAACAATTTCCATATTTAAGTATTAAAAGTGCTTATTTGAATGAAAAGTTATATTTGAATTAATTACGGACATGACAAAAAGACTTTTTTATACACTATTTTAAAAAAGCCGTAGGCTGGTTATTGAATTGAAATTTATTTTAAATTACGCAGCTATATTTTTAAGAGTTGGGAAAATATCAGCAAGGGCTATTAATTTTTCTGAAGCCCAAGCATCTATGAAACTGCAAAATGCACCAAGAAATACCCTTGTTATTCTACACCCAACAGAATAAATAATTGCATCTTCAGCATGAAAATTGTTATTTATTCTATCCCAACATCTTTCAGTAGTTGAACGTCTTTTATAAAGAGATTTCCATTGTTTTGAACCTCTTAATATTGGAGTGAAATACCTTGGATTGTCTAATGTTTTAGTGTAATAAGTTTTGTTGCTTTTCATAGGACATTTTTCACAGTTTTCACATTGAACTGGGAATAACCATTTATGTCTATATTGTTTAGTAATAATTCTCCAATTGCGAAGCTGATGTCCACAAACAGTTCCGTGGGGGATAGCATTCTTATCAAGTTTAACTAATTCACTACTTGATGAAGGTTTTGAAGAACGCGAATTTTCTCTGTTGCTAATTTTTTGAACAAGGTTAATTAAATATTATTTTTAAATCAATATGTTAAAACATACAAAAAATTAGAAAAAGGAGGTTTTAATTTAAAGTTATAGAATTAGTATCTAATTGAAGTAAAAAATGTTATATATAACTATGGTCATTAAAATACAACTAAAAATTTCATTATAATTTTAAATGTTAAGGGAGCTGCTTAAGATGAATAAAAAAGAATATTTTGAATTAGAGATAAAAATATACTTATTAGAAAATATACACATAAAAAATATAAATGAAAAATTATCAAATGCAATAAATTACGTTATGTTAAATAAAGAAAAGTTAAAAGATTTACATCTGAAGACTGGGTTTAAACACTATTCCATCTCGACTTTATATCCTGTTGAAAAAGATATGGAATATAAAAAAGATAATGTATATAGATTTTTAGTAAGAAGTCACGACTATACTGTTATAAATCTATTCAAAGAAGAATTAGGAAAGCTGCGAGCTAAAGAATTTGTGACTATAACAATAAATATGAGGACATGGAAGTATAGAAGTATTAAGGAAATTATAACATATACTCCCGCTATATGTATGCTCAAAGATGATGAAATACCTGCTGATTTGATGGAAATAAAAACCAAACAAAAATATTGGGTAAGCGGGTGTAATCATATGTTATTAATTAATAGAATTGAAAATAATTTAAAAAGAAAATATGAAGATTTAACAGGTAATAAGATTTTAAATACATGCAATGTTATAGAATATATAGAAATATTAAACCATACCCCTATCGTAGTAGATTATAAAAATTCAGTATTAGTAGGAAATAAAATAAAAGTAGGTTTCTCCTTAAGTAACCAAGCTCAAGAACTAGCAAACTTATCAATTGTGGAAGGGATCTTAGAAAAAAACAGTTTAGGGTTTGGCTTTTGTAAAGGAATATATTTAGATTAAGGTGAGGTGATAAAATGTATAAAGAAATAATAGACGCAATTAATGAAGATGAACTAGGCAGAGTTAGCAAAGATAAAATAACAAAATATATAGAAACGGGAATAGAACTTGAAAATGGAATATATCTAAAGTTAGACCTTGACAAAAAATTTGATGAAGATGATATTTTAGTAATCAATAATAAATCAAAAGGTAGTATAGAAAAAATAGAAGATATCAATTTTTTTAAGAAGCGTAACTACTATAGCAATTATCTAAACAGTAATAAAGCAGTAAATATAGGTGGAATAACGAGTAAAGTTATAACAAGTTGTAATTATCTATCTTTTTTCTTTAACATAAAAATAATAATGGCTAACTCTGAAAAAAATGGTTTAAGTCCAAAACAATATTTTATTGCTGCCATTGAAGATTATCTTAAAGCAATAGAAGATAATTCAGAAAAAAATATTTATAGTTTAGTAAATGAGTCGAAATCAGCAAAAAAATGTATTGACAATAGTGGTGTAAGTGTCGAAGAATTTATAAAGAAAACTTATGCAAAATTATTTGAAACCTTAAATAACGTAGGTAGAAAAATGGATATAGATAATGTGCGTACATGTTTATTAAAAAATGCAGATGATATTGCGAATTTTATTACACGTAGTACAAATGCTAAAATAAAAATATTTATAAATGCTCCAGTTTCAAAATACAAAGAAGAAAATGCATTATATATAATACCCAGGATTTTTAATAGTAATAAATATAATACCATAGTAAATAATGAAATTTATAGTCTGCCAGCCGTAAACTATGCCTTAGATAGTAAAAAACCGCTGTTAACTTTAAATTCAAATAGAACAAGCATACCCTACACCGTAAATGCAGAGCAAGCCCTTAAATTAAGAGACTTAAACATATACTTAAGGAATAATAATGAAATTGAAGGCTACAAAATAGAGCAAAATGATGGGAAGATAACATATTTTGATTCTATACCTTTCCAAGCTATAGAGAATTACAATAATTTTATTGTAAAAGACTATACAAATTCCAAGTTAAATGTATTTGAAATAGAATCAAGAGAGCAATTAAGGGTTATTTTATATAAACTTACGGAAAATAGAAACATACCTGTGAATCAATATAACAATAAAAAAATTTATAAAGAGACTTATAGTGGCTTAATAAATGATTATTTCAAATTAGGTGTAGAGCAGGGATTCAAGCAAAATATAAATAAAATAATGGAAATATTATTTAAATTTAGCATTAAAACCGAAAACCTTAAAGATATTAAGGAAGCATTTAATTTAATGATAGCTGTAACCGATAAATTTACAACTACTAATATTGGAGGAAAGATGATGGATGTTAAAGAAAAATTTGAAACTAAAATGAAAGAAATACAAAATGGATACAGTTTTGAAGATGATTCTGAATTTTTATACGCTTGCGGTCAAGTAGGATATTTCTTGTCAGCATTAACTGAATCAAAAATAGAAAATAGGAACTGCAATCTTCTAAGAAATTATGTAAATTGTAATAACACAGAAATGTTAATAATAATAATCACAAATGACTTTAATAAAAGACTTCATAAAATTCATATGCAAAAGACTAATTTAAAAAATTTAATTGGCGCTATTATGTTATATAAATGCAGTAATAGCATTATAGGAAAACATAAAAATTTGTTGATGGCAGGTTTGTTATCTAACAATATATTTTTCAGTAAAAAATTAAAAGAAATCAAATAATAAGGGGTGTATTAATATGATAAAAAATAACAGAGTAAATGGAATAATAGGTATAAGTGCAAGAAGAGCTAACTGGAATGCAGGATTTGACAAGGGTCCTAAAAGTACACAAGATGGAATCATATTTGGCTCACATCAAGCTTTGAAGTATGTAGAAAGATTTTATTTGAATGAGAAAGGTGTAAAGATATTTTATTTGAAATCAGAAAATGAACATGGCGTAATATCTATTGGAGAACGTTATAATAAATTGTTTGACACAGATTATAACAAAGACAATATATCTTTAATAAGAAAAAATATAATGACCTGTACTGATGTAATTAACCACGGGATTGTATTTGCAACAAAAGGTAATGCAGAAAATGATGAACCTGCCGAAAATATAGATGAAGTACCAGCAACTGATGGTAAAAAGAAAAAAACTAAAAATAAAGAATCTAAAGAAAAGAAAAATTTTAATATAACAGGAGCTCTACAAATAAACAACGGTGATAATAAATACAGCAATACAATTGTTGAAGCTCACAGTATATTAAGTACTTTTCAATCTGATGCTAGTAAGAATCAATCTAGCATAGGAGAAACAGTTTTTGTTAATGAAGCACATTATGCTTATAGTTTTTCTTTAAATCCTATGGAATACAATAAATATAAGGGTGTAATTGAAGGTTTTAATGGATATCCCGAGGAAGCTTATGATTTATTTAAAGAGAGTTCCTTGATTGCAGTTTCTAACTATAATAGTGCATCTAAAGTTGGATGCCAAAATGAATTTGCTTTATTCGTAGAATCAAATGACAATATAGATGGTAAATTCAATTTGAATGAACTCGGTCAATATGTAAGTGTCTATGACGATGAAGGAGGTAATAGTAAAAGAATTTATGACATAACTCAAATTATAGAAATATTAAATAGTAAAAATGTAGAAAAAGATTTAAAATCTGTAGAGATATATTACAATCCATACACTTTAACTTTAAAGGGAGAAGAGAAGAATTCAAATGTGAAGTCTAAGATGAAGATATTTAACATTATAACGAGAGAGGAAATAAAATAGTGGAGTGCGTTAAATTTAATTTGAAAGGTAAAACTGCTTTCTTTAAAAATCCAGAAATAAATAATATCAATTTGACATTTGGAAACATACACAAAATAGCTTTACTTGGCATTATAGGTGCGATTATAGGACTAGATGGAAGGCAACAATATTTAAAAAACAAAGGTAAAATAATTTATTATGAATCTTTAAAAGAGTTAAAAATTGGTATAGTTCCTAAAAATAACTATTGGCCAAAAACTATCGTAGATTTCAATAATGCCACAGGCTACTCTAACAAACAAGAAGGGCGTAATGTAACACAATTAATAAGGCAGCAATGGCTGACTAACCCTAATTGGGAGATATATTTACAACAAGGTGATGTAGATATAAATCTATGGAATAAAATCAAAGAATATTTATCGGAAAATAAATGTGTTTTCAATCCCTATCTAGGTAGTAACGACCATTTTGCCAACATAGAAAATGTTGAAATTATAGAGACTAAAGTTACAGATGCAAATGAAATATATAAAATAGATAGTATTTGCTTAGCCGAGGAAATTTTAGATATGGATAGTCAAATCTATGATGGATGTAAAGACATGGGCTTTTTATTAAAAGAATATCTACCACTAAAATTAAATGACAACAGTTTGTATGAATTAGAGAAAACTGTCTTCACTAACTTTGAAATTTTCAAAGTTAAGAATATAGATAATTTCTATAAATATGAAAATATTATTTTATATTTCATGTAGCTTTAAATTTTATTTTACCAACCGATTTTCATAAATGCCTTTAAATAAGGAATGTTAAAAATAGCTATCAGTTGGTAAAAAATAAGAAAACTACTAATGTAAAGGGCTACGACAACATTGACAATAATAGGAATGGCTTAACTTATAAGGTAATGAGATAACATGTAATGTTTTTAAACGTGGCTAACAAGTCTTAAAAGTATCTTGCCTCAAGTAATGAGATAACATGTAATGTTTTTAAACGCATGTGTCATTATTAAACAGCTATAACAAAAGGGTAATGAGATAACATGTAATGTTTTTAAACAAATATCTTTCTCCATTATCAAGCGAACGCAAGGGTAATGAGATAACATGTAATGTTTTTAAACGGATATTCTATGATTTTAGCTATCCTTTGTTTTTCCGTAATGAGATAACATGTAATGTTTTTAAACGCCTTTAATGAAGTAAGAAAGTTAGGTAAGTAATTAGTAATGAGATAACATGTAATGTTTTTAAACGTGTGCTTGAAACTAATAATGCTGTTAATAAAGCAGTAATGAGATAACATGTAATGTTTTTAAACTCTATATTATTTAATGCAGACGAACGTCTTTTATTAAGTAATGAGATAACATGTAATGTTTTTAAACGTATGGCAATAATTTAGAAAGAGTAAAATAAGTAATGTAATGAGATAACATGTAATGTTTTTAAACTAAGGAACATTAAGACAGGTTCGGTTTTAAGATTCAGTAATGAGATAACATGTAATGTTTTTAAACACCTTTAAACAATTTATTAGGTGTAATAGATATTATGGTAATGAGATAACATGTAATGTTTTTAAACGAATTAGAATCAGGGTCTAAAAATCCAAGCGTGAAGGTAATGAGATAACATGTAATGTTTTTAAACATGATAGTTGCTTTATCTTTTGCAAATGTCATTTTAGTAATGAGATAACATGTAATGTTTTTAAACGACATTATAATTGTCTTTCCACTTCCTGTCGCTAGTAATGAGATAACATGTAATGTTTTTAAACAAGTGTGAGTTTAAAACATATTCAAAATACCAAGAAGTAATGAGATAACATGTAATGTTTTTAAACAGATATTTTATTTTCTTGTATAGCAATTAAAACTTTGTAATGAGATAACATGTAATGTTTTTAAACATTTATCATATTCATTAGTGTATTTTAATATAGTTCGTAATGAGATAACATGTAATGTTTTTAAACACATCAAAATTCTTTACCATTAAATTTGTTATAAGGTAATGAGATAACATGTAATGTTTTTAAACAGGTGAAGATTTTATAGAAGGTGAAATAGTAATAGGTAATGAGATAACATGTAATGTTTTTAAACTACAATTCATCAAACCCATACCTAACATCGGAATTCCGTAATGAGATAACATGTAATGTTTTTAAACGTAGATGATAGTAAAATAGACGTTAACGCTAATATTGTAATGAGATAACATGTAATGTTTTTAAACAAATGATTGTTGGTGGAGAAGACAAGTCTATTGGGTAATGAGATAACATGTAATGTTTTTAAACGCAGACACTAGAAGATGGTACAGAGCAAGAGATAAGTGTAATGAGATAACATGTAATGTTTTTAAACTGGACACTATGTAAAAGCATAGCATATGGATTTCCCGTAATGAGATAACATGTAATGTTTTTAAACTATATTGGAATACTTTGACATTAAAAAAATCAATTAGTAATGAGATAACATGTAATGTTTTTAAACCATTCTATATGCTTTCCTTTACATTTTTCCCTATAAGTAATGAGATAACATGTAATGTTTTTAAACGTGAAAATATGAGGGGCGAAAATAATGGCTAATAGGTAATGAGATAACATGTAATGTTTTTAAACGTTGACTTAATCCTAGTAGTTGCACCATCTATTTGGTAATGAGATAACATGTAATGTTTTTAAACTTTTAAAAACTCCTTTTATACCTTAACTCCCTATAAGTAATGAGATAACATGTAATGTTTTTAAACGTAAATAAAAAACAGATTTTATAAAGGTGTGTGCGTGTAATGAGATAACATGTAATGTTTTTAAACCAAAATGCTGATAGCTTTCCATGAAAATAATGTACGGTAATGAGATAACATGTAATGTTTTTAAACCCAAAATAGCCAGTCTGTAGGTTAGTTGGCAATCCGTAATGAGATAACATGTAATGTTTTTAAACAGGAGCAACCTTGAACAAGGATATGTTTTAAGCTGGTAATGAGATAACATGTAATGTTTTTAAACGCTGAAACAGAGTTGCAAGTGGTATTAGTATAATATTGTAGACACGGAAAGCCGAACACATTAAAATATAAATAAGATAAGGATGTGTTTATAATGGTAAGAGGTCAAAAACAATATACAGATGAATTTAAGAACACAATAGTAGAGCTATATAACTCTGGAAAAAGCTTAGCAGAGTTAAGCAGTGAATATGCCCTTTCAAAATCAACGGTAACAGGTTGGATAAATAAAAATAAGCCAATAGCTGTGGATAAAAATATAACTTTAACAGCAGAAGGATACAAAAACTTATTAAAGAAAAATGCTAAGCTTGAAGAAGAAGTTGAAATATTAAAAAAAGCAATGGGTATATTCGCAAGGAAATAACTACTGTATTTGAATTCATTACTAACAACAAAAAATATCATGATATCAAACTAATGTGTGAGGTTTTAGGTGTTGTACGAAGCTCTTATTACAATCATTTACACAAGAAACCAAGCAAGCGAGAAATTGAAAACAAGAATATAGAAAAAGAAATTATAAATATCCACAGCACAAGCAAAAATCGATATGGGGCTCCTAAAATAAATAAATCACTAAATGCACTGGGGATAACTATTAGTTTAAAAAGAACACAAAGATTGATGAAAAAATTGGGGATAAGATCTTTAATAGTAAAAAAATATAGACCAACTTCATCTAAAAATAAAATAATAGAGCAGGAAAACATTTTAAAGAGAGATTTTACAGCTACTACAGTTAATGAAAAGTGGGTAACAGATATCACTTACATCCATACTATTAAAGATGGTTGGTGCTATTTAGCATCAGTCATGGATCTTTATAGCAGAAAAATAATAGGTCACGCTATGTCTAAATTCATTGATACTACATTAGTTCTACAGGCTGTTAAAAATGGTATACAGCTACAAAAACCAACTAAGCCTCTAATACTTCATAGCGATTTGGGATGCCAATATACAAGCTCCGCTTTTAAAGAATATATAGAGAACACTAAAATTATTAAACACTCATTTAGTGCCAAAGGTTGCCCATATGATAATGCTTGCATTGAATCATTTCATGCCTCATTGAAAAAAGAAGAAGTTTACCATGTTAAATATTTTGATTATGACGCTGCAAGATTAGGAATATTTGAATATATAGAAGCTTAGTAGAATCTAAAAAGGATACATAGTAGTATTGGATATATTACTCCTCAACAGTGTGAAGATTTGGCTAAAAAGGCTTCATAAAAAGTTCGACTTTTTATGTCTAAGATATTGACATAGATCCAAACATGTAATGTTTTTAAACTTGCACCACTACATATAATATCTAAAGTAAAGGGTAATGAGATAACATGTAATGTTTTTAAACAACATTGGATTTAGCCTTTAATTCCTTAAAAACTCAGTAATGAGATAACATGTAATGTTTTTAAACAACATTGGATTTAGCCTTTAATTCCTTAAAAACTCAGTAATGAGATAACATGTAATCTTTTTAAGAATTGTAATCAACCAAAATTTATTAAGTAAAGGAGAATTAAAAATGGATTGTGAAATGTTTAAAAATATTAATAGCAGACCAGGTGAATTATTAGAAAATCATTTAAAATTAATGATAAAACAATATGAGAAGTTGTGTGAAAATAATAATATAGATAAAATAATTAAAAACATAATAGATAAAATACTAACAAATGTTAGTATAACCGAACATGCGAAAAAAAAATCCTCACAATTTATTTATAAAATGTTTAAAGATATGTTGTACTTACACGATATTGGCAAAACCAATCCATATTTTCAAAGCTATGTAGGGAACCACTTATACAAGAAATATATTTGGGATAATGTAAATAAAAGGCATAGCTTAATGTCATCAAAAGGATTTATTAATATATATGCTAGTAAAATAAGCAACAATTCATTTTCTGAAGACAGGAAAAAAGATAAGAAAATCAAATTATATATAAAACATTTAATGGTTATTTTGGCTTATGTAATAAGTAGGCATCATTCAGATTTAAAAGATATAAATTATACTGAATTTTTAAATGATGTTTTAGAATTAAAAGATGAGCATTATATTGATGAATGCAACAATAATGATAATATATATAATGTTGCTAAGTTACTTTTTAATAATGTCGAATATAAAAATCCATTTATTATATATATATTTACAAAGGTGGCATATTCAACACTTATAACATGCGACTTTTTAAGTGTATATGAATTTTATAATGAAAAAGAATTTGAATATACTTTGATTGACAGTGTAAAAATTGATAGTTTTTTAGAAAAATATAATAAAACCGCTGTTGTAAAATCAATAAGAAATTATGAGAAAGATAAAAACATTATAAACATTAAACAAATAAATAAATATAGAAGTGAAATGCATTTAGAATCTGAAAAGAATCTAAAAAATAATTTTGATAAAGTACTATTATATTTAGAGGCACCTACTGGTTCAGGTAAAAGTAACACAAGTCTAAATTTAGTCTTAGCTATGATTAAAAATAACATAGAATATAAAAAAATAGTATATGTTGCCCCGTTCTTGAGTATAAATGAACAAACTTACACTTATATAAAAGATAGTATAGGAGTAGACCCAAAAGATGTAGTTATAATAAATTCTAAATCCGAAATTGTTACTTCTAATGAAGAAGAAGATAGTGATTTTAATTATGATAAAGATTTATTAGACAACCAGACTTTAAATTATCCAGTATCAATTATATCCAGTGTGAAACTCTTTGATATTTTATTTAGTAATAAAAGAAAACATGCAATGATGTTATGTAACATAATTAACAGTGTCTATATATTAGATGAAATACAGGCTTATAAAAATAAGTTATGGATTCATATAATAAATTCATTTAAGGAATTTTCAGAAATTCTGAATTTTAAAATGATAATAATGAGTGCGACATTACCTAAAATGGATATTCTATTAGAAGATAAACAATTTGCTATCCCCGATTTAATTACTAACAGAAGTCATTATTATGACTATTTCAAAAAACGTGTTATTTTTAATTTTGACTTGTTAAAATATGGTCAAAATAAAACAACTGAAGTATGTGCTAAAGCCGATAAAATCACAGATAAAACTCTCAAAAATAAATTACTTAGAGAATTTATAATAAATAAGATATATTCAACTGTTAATACAATCATAGAGACCTCTTTAAAACATAGAATTCTTATAGAATTCATAACAACAAAAAGTACATCCGAAGCTTATGAATACTTTAAAGGAACATATGAAAAACAGGGTTTTGAGGTTATTAAATTAACTAGTAATAGTAATAGTCTTTATAAAAAATGGGCATTTAATTATATAAATGGGAAAAGTGATGATGATACTTTTAAAAACAAGAAAATTATACTTGTATGCACACAAACCATTGAAGCAGGTGTTGATATAGATATGGAAGTCGGATTTAAAGATATATCTATATTGGATTCTGAAGAGCAATTTGCGGGTAGAATAGCACGTAATTTCAAGAATCAAGGTTTTGTTTATTTTTTTAATTTGGATAAAGCTAGTTTTATATATAAAGACGATTATAGGGTGGAAAATAATTTATTAAATCAAACTTATAAAGATATGTTAATTAATAAAAATTTCGATGATTTTTATGATTTATGTTATAAACGATTATTAGAAGAAGAATATAAAAATTATATTAATTACAAAACTAATCTAAAAAAGTTGCAGTTTGAAGAAGTATATAAAATAATGAAACTGATAGATACTGAGAATTGTAGTTTATTTCTTATAACAAAGTATAAAGAAGAAGATGGCTCTGTTATTGATAGCGAAGAGATTTTTAATAGGTACAAAGAGCTGTTAAATAATAAAATTATAAAATTTTCTGATAAAATGATAGCCCTTAGTAAACTAAAAAAAGATTTAGATTTATTTACTTATAATTTCAATATATATAACAACAAAAAACCCACTATATACGATGAATATGATATAGGATATTATAAAATAAGCTATATCAAGGAATATATAGATTTAGATGAAGATAATTTTATAACAAATAAGAGTATCTTTGATGTTGATAAATATAAAGAAAGATGTGAAAGTAATACCACTAATTAATTTACCAACCGAAATTACTATCAAACTACTGATAACCCTAAGGCTCACTGAACACCTAAAAAATATTTGATATGCGAGATAAAGGCGATAAAGATTATAGCATCAAAAGCAAAAATATTCTACTTGAATTTATAAAATAAAAAAGAAAGGTAAGTTGTAAAATGAAATGACCATAGAACAAAAAATAAAGACTCAAGAGAAAAAATCTTGTACAATGTTAAGTGACTAAACCAACACAAGTACAGGAGGATTTCAAATGAGTCAATCAAATTTTATCACAGAGAACAAAAAAGTATGATCCGTTTATGATAATGTCTTACACGGTTTCTACTAGTACTATTCACTCTATCCTTATACAGGATTTCATACTGTCCCCTAAGGCGAAGCGTGCTACCAGAAAAAGGATCAAGGCAGAATTAAAAGAACTACAAAAGACAACTAATTCTATTAAAGAAATTGCTGAAATTCAAAGTTCCATAATTGCTGCCGAGGATGCACATCCTAGACGTCCAAGATGTGCTTATACAGGTGAAATGCTTCAAATGGATGCTTCGGTACATCTTTGGTTCGGCAATGAAAAAAGTCAGTTGCATATCGCTGTAGATGATGCCACTGGCGCTATTATGGGGGCTTATTTTGATCCACAGGAAACTTTAAATGGCTACTATCATGTACTACACCAAGTGCTTACTTACTATGGTATACCCTACATGTTATTCACTGATAGACGTACTGTATTTGAATATAAACAAAAAAATTCCCCTTCAGTTGAAGAGGACACATTTACACAGTTTAGCTATGCGTGTAAACAATTGGGTATAGAAATTAGGACCAGTAGTGTTGCACAAGCCAAGGGGCGCATAGAAAGAATGTTTCAGACGTTACAATCACGCCTCCCCTTGGAAATGCGACTAGCTGGTATAAACACAATTGAGCAAGCAAACGAATTCTTAAACTCCTACATAAAAGAATTCAATGCTCAGTTTGCATTACCTGTTGATAATATCAAATCTGTCTTTGAAATGCAACCAGATATTGAAAAAATTAACTTAACTCTTGCCGTATTGACTAGTAGGAAAGTAGATAACGGAAGTTGTATCAAATTTAAAAAGAATTACTATTTACCTATAGATTGCAATGGACATCCTGTACATTATCGCAAAGGAACTGTTGGAATGGTAATTCAGGCATTTAGTAACGAGCTTTTTTTGTGTGTAGACGAAAAAGTTTATGCGCTAGATTTATTACCAGGGCATAAACTTTCCTCTAAGAACTTTGATTTAGTTGTTCCAAATGACCAACCCCAAAAACACTACATACCACCAATGAGTCATCCTTGGAAACGAGATTCATTTGAGCGGTATCTAAAGAAACAGGCTCACAGGAAGAATAATGTAGCATAGGAACACTAAAAATCTACTCATTTTAGATCTTTGAAAAAGACAATCTTCTAAGGTTTATTAAGTGAACCAAAAACATACTTTGATAATAAATTAAGAAACCGATTAATGGAAGTCATAAATAATAAAATCTAATTAATAAAAAGAAATGCATTGTCATCCATTAGCTACGCTAATATAAATGGAAGGATTCATACACATTTTCAAAAATGACCTTTAAGCTTTAATTTACCCACAATTATAAGCCTACGGCTAAAAGATATTTAGAAAAGATTTTAGGAAAACTTCAAAGCGACTAAATAATCTTATATCCACTTTGTGCAACCTTCATTAAGTAACCGAAATTAATAAAAGCACCAGAAAAACTGGTGCTAATGTTTTAAATATTGGGGGACATTTTCAAAAATGCTTGACAGAAAAAGCCATTGGTAAATATGGCGAATCTCCGTATGCAGCTATTCAAAATATAACAAATAAAGATCTACAATTCGAAACAACCATTTGCTTCAAAACTGTGTATAACTATTTGGATAATAATTTATTCTTAAACATAAGTAACAAAGATCTGCCTGTTAAAAAGAATGCCAAAAAGAGAAACTATAAAAAAATAAGGCCGGCGTATAACAATACCAAAGGGACAAGCATATCAGAAAGACCTACAGCGGTAGCTGCACGTGATGAGATAGGGCACTGGGAAATGGACACCGTAGTAGGAAAGCAGGGTACAAAGACTGTATTAATGGTGTTAAGCGAAAGAGTAACTCGCAAGGAGTTAATCTTTAAAATACCTTCTAAATCACAGGTCGCTGTTGTGAAGGAATTGGACAAATTGGAGCGTAAAATGGGAATGGCATTCTCAAAAACATTTAAAACAATCACCTGTGATAACGGCTGTGAGAACCTTGATTTCGAGGGTATTGAGACCTCAGTAAGGAATAAACGAAAGAGAACTAAAGTATATTATGCCCATCCATATAGTTCATGGGAACGAGGCACAAACGAGAATATCAATAAAATGATACGACGATTTATCCCAAAAGGTGTGGATATTTCAGCATTCTCTAAAAAACAAATTATGCAAATACAGCACTGGATCAACAATTATCCAAGAAGGATTTTTAACGGTCTATCTGCTAATATGATGGAACAGAAAACCATTATAACTTAACATTATATTTTTCTTGAAAATTTCGGACATTTTATATTGCAATCTACAAAAATAAAAAAGAAACTATTTCTTGAGTATAATGGTACCAGTAGACAGGACACTTAAAAAAAAGTGTTTGGACTATAGGTGCTTTTTTTTGTATAATTTAAATAAGGACAATATTATTACAGAATATTTTTATATGTATACCTATATTTATGAATTTTTTTTCCTAATAAAAGGTATTTTATGCTTTATGTAGAATAAATGAAGGTACTATATTTACTATTAGGGATGAGGGATTTTTTATTTTTTTGCAGGATTAATGGACATTTATAATGTCATATTAAGAGAATAAAAATACAAATGAAGAAGACCATCAAATATTACTATAATATAATTCACAAATTTTAAAATTTAGTGTGCAAGAAAGCTTTCTAGAATTGTTGTGCATGGTAGGGAGAGCTACAGCTCCAGAGCTTAATAGTTTAAATATTAATACTATTGGTGATTTAGTAAATTGGGATTTGAAAATTAAAATGGTGACTAAAGGAATAATTAAGTGTTAAGTGATTGTATATAAGCACCGACTATTAGATGTGGTTTGTTTAAAGTTTAGAATTTAAATTGCCACGAAAGAATCGTAAATGAATTGAAATTTTTAAAAAAATACTGCACTTAGGGGGGATCCCAATGCAGTATTGATTATCAATCTAATAATAAAATTGGTGTATTTAAATTATTGACGATTTTTCAACTCTTATTCAATTCATTCCGTAAATAAAGGAGTTTTTTAACTCTTGAAGAATAATTACATATGTAGAGGAATGAAAAGGTGGTAAACTTGAGAGTGGAGAATAAGATCCAATGTGCATAGTACATTAAATTAAAAAAATGTTATATAGAAATAGAACATCTCATATACATATTAAAATAAGTGCTATAAATATAGCCAAAACAGTTAAGTATATTTACATGAATCAATTTTATAATTACAAGAGTTTTTATAAATGGAGTAATAGTAACTTAGTGGTATATGAAGTTAGACACTTGAAAAATATGAGCAGAAGGCACGATGTACATTTTTGAATATACATACCAAATCGGGGGATAAGATGAATTCAATACTAGATAACATAGATATTAAAGAACATCAGCAACTTAATATTGTTGATGTTAAACATAAAGAAATAGAAAAAAATGAATTTCTAGTAAATAATAAGTTAATAGTGAATTCGGAAAAAGGAAATCTATTAGATGAGCTTAAGAGATGCTTAAGTGAGTGTGAAAAGTTTTATTTTAGTGTAGCATTTATTAATTTTAGTGGACTTCAGCTTTTATTAGACACTTTTAAGGAACTTGAGGAAAAAGGCGTGGAGGGTAAAATATTAACATCTACATACCTTAATTTTACTGAACCAAAGGCACTTGAGAGGATAAATAAGTTTAATAATATTGATTTAAAGATTTTTATTGCTACTAATAAAAAGGGTTTTCATACTAAAGCCTATATTTTTGAAAATAAAGAGGAATATAAAATAATTATAGGATCTTCCAATATAACTCAAAGAGCTTTAAAAAGTAATGTAGAGTGGAATGTTAAAGTTATTTCTAAAAAAGATGATAGCTTTACCCGTGAGGTTTTGGAGGAGTATTTAAGTTTGTGGAAAGTAGCTTCTATTGTGGATGATGAATTTATTAATAGATACAGTGACTTTCTAAAGCAAATAAAGAAAACTCTACAAAATAACAACTTAGAGTTTAGCAGCTATGAATTAATTAAGCCTAATCTTATGCAAAAGAAAGCTATGGATAATTTATATAGATTAAGAGCTTCTGGTGAAGATAAAGCATTGGTTATTGCGGCTACAGGTACAGGGAAAACTTATATGTCAGCATTTGATGCTATTAGCTATAAACCTGAAAAGTTACTCTTCTTGGCTCATAGGGAAGAAATATTAAGAGGTGCAGAGAGTGCTTTTAAAAAGCTCGTTAAGAATAAAGATATATCTACAGGGCTTCTAACTGGTACAAGTAAGGATTTAGATGCAGATTATTTATTTTCAACTATACAATCAATGAATAATAATCTTGAGAATTTTAAGTGCGATGAGTTTGAATATATGATTATAGATGAGGCTCACCATGCTTCGAGTTCATCTTATGAAAGAGTTATGGAGTATTTTAAACCAAAGTTTTTACTTGGTATGACTGCAACCCCAGAAAGATGTGATGGAGGAAATATATTCGATATTTTTGATAATAATGTGGCTTTAGAAGTAAGACTTAGGGAAGCTTTGGAGTTAGAACTAGTTATTCCTTTTCACTATTTTGGTATTTCTGATATTGAGGGTATTGATTTAAGTAATGTAAATCTTCAGGATATAGATGAAGTAGTTAAAAGATTAAAGGTTAATGAAAGAGTTGATTTCATAATCGATAAGATGGAATTTTACGGTTATGATGGAGAGAAACGTAAAGGAATAGGCTTCTGTGCGAGTATTGATCATGCGCAGTATATGGCAGCTGAATTTACTAAAAGAGGGATAAGAAGTATATGTTTAACAGGAGAAAATTCTGCTGATGAAAGAGAACATAATATAAAAAAACTAGAATCAGATGCGGATGACTTAGAAGTTATATTTACTGTAGATATTTTTAATGAAGGTGTGGATATTCCAGCTATTAATTTAGTTTTAATGCTTAGACCAACAAATTCTCCTATAATATTTATACAACAGCTGGGCAGAGGGCTTAGAAATCATAAAGAAAAATCTTTTTTAACTGTACTAGATTTTATAGGAAATCATAAAAAAGTATTTTTAATAGCATTAGCTCTAAATGGTGCAAGATATTATGATAAAGATAGCTTAAAGGTAGCTGTTGCAACTCAGTTTGGTAATATACCTGGATGTTCAAATATTCAAATGGATAGAATTGCTCAGGAAAGAATATTAGAGCAGTTAACTGAAGAAAATTTTAATTCCATGAAATACTTAAAGGAAGAATATTTAGAGTTTAAGGTGATGAATTGTGGAAAAACTCCTTATTTTCTTATGGATTATATAAAGTATGATGGAGCTCCAAATCCTTTAAGATTTTTAAATAAGGAAAAAACTTATATTGGGTTTGTGGCTAAAATGGAGAATGATGAAGCTTTAAAAAAACTATTGGAAGAGGAAGTTTTCTTCAAAATTATTAAAGAGTTTTCAGCAAGACTACCTATAAAAAGAGTGTATGAAGTTAGTATAATTAAATATTTACTAAGTCATGAAGAAATAAGCTTAGTGCAGGCTAAAAATGAAATATTAAAGTATATTGAGTTTGTAGAGGATAATAGCATTATGCACGCCTTTCAGTGTTTAAATCAAGACTATTATGATTCAGCTCAAGTTAAAAACAATATTAAATGCTTTGATCTTAATGGTGGTATTTTAAGTAGTACATGGGATTTTAAGACGGTAATACATAATAAAAAATATAGAATGTACATTGATGATGTTGTAAACTATGCTCTTATAAGATATGAAAAAGAGTTTGAGAGTAAGTATTATGGAGTGCCATTCTTTAAGTTATATGAGCAGTACCAAATGATAGATGCAGCATTACTTTCTAATTATACTAAAATTCATAGCTCCTTTAGGGGAAGTGGACTTATAACAAATGGAAATGAATATTTTCTTTTTGTAGATTTACATAAGGAAGACGATGTTAAAGAAAGTATAAATTATAAAGATAAATTTATAGATACCAAATACTTTCAATGGCAAAGTCCAAATAGTACTTCTCAAAGTTCAGACAGAGGACAAAATATAATTTTCAATAAACAAAGAGAGATTAACCTACATATTTTTGTAAGGAAATACAAGCAAATCGATGGAGCATCTGAACCTTATATTTACATAGGTAAGGGTGATGTAATAGAGTATGAAGGTGAAAAGCCTATAACGGTTAAGATAAAATTAAAGAATGAAATGCCTACAGATAAATATACAGAATTCACTAAAAAGGTATAGCAAAATTTTGCTATACCTTTTCTAGTGCAAGTTGCTTTACAGCCTGTATATCTGCTGGAGCCCATTTTAGTGAAAGTAAATTTTCTCTATGTAACCATATTAATTTTGAATGTTCACATGCGGTAGGAGTACCAGATGCTATGCGACACCTAACAGTAATTAAATTTACTATGAATTTATCATATTCGTGAGTATTTTCATTAAATATATTAATAAATTCAACATCACATGATAGCTCTTCTTGTATTTCTCTTTCAATAGCTTCTTTTAAAGTTTCACCATCTTCAATTTTACCACCAGGGAACTCCCAATGGTTTGGAATGGTCATTCTTGGAGAGCGAAGAGCACACAGGATTTCATTATTTTTATTTTCGATAATAGCTCCTACGACTTTTATTAATTTCTTCATACAAAACACCTCTAAATAAGTTTAGCATAAAAGGGGTAAATGTAAAAGTGAGGTGGTAGATTTAATTAAACGTATCAAACATAACAATAATCATCGAGTAGAGAGGTCCATATATTAAAAAAATTGATAACGCAGTATACAACTTGTATTTGATAATACAGTAGCCAAAGAATAAGCAATTTTAGCATAGACAAAATAACCGTAATATATAATTTTGTCAGAATATAATAGATAGGATACCAATATATTATTAGTGATATCAATAATTTAGGAAAATGTAGTAAATGAAAACTTCAGACGGTTTAGTTAAGGGATGTAGGTATATAAAATACTAAAAAAAGTAGCTAAAGAGAAGGGCGTTAAAATCAAGAAAATTGATAAAGACAAGGATACTAAAACTAATAAGAAAGATAAAGTGAAAGAATATATTATAGGAAATGCGATTGTAGAAATAGTAGATGGAATTATGATAAAGGTGAATGGTGATAAAACTGATTTAAGAAAATTAGAAGAGAACATTTTAAATCCTATGGTAAATCAATAATTAGAAGTTTTTTAGTGTACGGTTTCATCGGCAACAAACAGAAGATTTTCGCCATTTAGAATTGGACTCAGACTTAGATATATGATTGATGCACTATCGTAATAAAAACTAAATTTAGGGAGGGAACTTAAAAATGAGTTTTGATGACTATGCTAAAAATTGGGATACCGATGAAAGAATTAATAGAGCAAAAATAGTAGCAGATGAAATAAGTAAATCAATTGATATTGATAAGAATTATTCTGCTATGGAGTTTGGGTGTGGAACTGGTCTTGTAAGTTTTAATCTTTATGATAAATTTAAAAGAATTAATCTTGTTGATTCATCAAAAGGAATGATAGATATACTCAACTTTAAAATCAATAAGTATAAAGTAAATAATATGTTTACTAATTATGTAGATATATCTGATAAGAATTCATTAGATATGAATTTTGATGTTATTTATAATTCTATGGTATTGCATCATATTCATAATACTGCATCAATAATAAAGAGCTTTTACGAATTACTTAATGAAAATGGTTATTTATGTATTGTAGATTTGGATGAAGAAGACGGCAGTTTTCATAAAGAACATCCAGATTTTGATGGTCATAATGGGTTTAATCAAGAAAACTTAAAAAGCATATTAATTAGTGCTGGGTTTAACGACATAGAATCGAATTCCTTTTTTTATGGAGAAAAAATTATAGAAGGTAATAAAATTAACTATTCGCTCTTCCTAATGAAGGCAAGGAAGTATACAAATCCTTAATTGGGGATTTAGAGCGCCGTTGTAATTAAAAGTGGAGTAACGGTAATATAAAATGAAAAAAGGTATAGCAAGATTTAATTTTGCTATACCTTTTCTGATAGAAGCTGTCCTAAGGCTTGTATATCTGCTGGAACCTACTTTATAGAAAGTAAATTCTCTCTATGTAACCATATTAATTCTTAATAAACAGTGTTACATTATCTTACCCTTCAAAAATTGAAGTAGTTTCATCTTCATTTATAACTTCTTTTGGTTTTATTAAAATATTAGAAATTATAAAAGCTAGTAAAGCAGGTATAAGCCATGAGAATCCTGAACTTGCTAGAGGAATAAATTTAATAAATCCAATGCTATTTGCATAGATACCATTTATAGTATCTAAAATACTTATAATTAGCGCTGTGTATGTAGTTATAGCAACAACCGTATTACTCTTCACAATATCTCCAAGCAATGTAATAACTATTAGAACAATTACAATTGGATATAAAATTTGTAAAACAGGCCCTGCCAATGTAATTATACTATCAACGTTTTTCGTAGCTATTAATCCACTTACTACAGTCATAATAACAGCGGCAGTTTTGTAAGACACTTTATTATTTGAAAGATTAGCAAAGAATGTTGCTCCGCTTGCGAGTAATCCTATAGCAGTTGTTAAGCATGCAAGAGAAACACATAAACTAAGAACAACTGAACCAACGCTGCCTAGATCTAACTTAACAAGCTCGGTAACTAGCTTAGTTCTAGATATATCTGCTGGGAACAAAGTACTTGTTTGTGTTCCAAGATACATAAGTCCAGCATATACAAAGGTTAAACCCGCTACAGCAACTAGTGCTGATTTTATAGTCATCTTCATTATATCATTTGCATTTTTATAACCTTTTGCTCTAACAGATGAAATAATTATCCCTGCAAATATAACAGAAGCCATAGCATCCATTGTTTGATAACCTTCTATTAAAGCTTTTGAGAATCCACCTTTGTAAGATGTAGCTACAATTGGTCCAATAGGATCTATTATTCCTTTAAATATAATTATAGCGAGCATTAATAAAAGTGCGGGTGTAAGTATTTTACCTATATTATCAATTATTGAAGAAGGTTTAAGCACAAACACAAGTGCTATTGCAAAATACAATATAACGACTATGTTTTGTGACACAGATGGAAATATAGGATGTATTCCAAGCTCGAAAGTTGTTGCAGCGGTTCTTGGAATTGCAAATAACGGTCCTATAACAAGAATTAAAGCTACACCGGTTATTATAGCAAACTTTGAACCTACTCTATTGGCCATTTTGTCGTAAGTACCATTAATTTTGGCACAGGCAATTACTCCAGTTAGTGGAAGACCAACGCCGGTAATGAGAAAGCCTATTATGGATGAAAAAAATGCGCTGCCTGCAGTTTTGCCTAAGAATGGTGGGAAAATAAGGTTTCCTGCACCGAAAAACATTGCAAATAGTGCAAAACCTATAATAACGGAATGTTTTGTTGAATCTTTCATTTATGCATACCTCCAGATTAATTGATATATGTAGTTTAAAAATTAAATTAGTTCTATTATAGCTATTTTTTTTAATAAAGCAAGGAAAAATGAATTTTTAGTTTCTACTAAAGCCAAAAAATGTTGTTGACAAACTATCTGAGTGCTATATATAAATGTGCCTATACATAAAAGGGGTGAGTGTAACAGTCTAAGAGATTTAGCCCACATCCAGCATTGATATTTGTATTTGTTCAAGGGGAAAGTGGCGGAATTATTCAGCTTGCTAAAGATACTAATGATGTAAAAGAAGCTATGACGGGAACTCATGCATTGAAGGCAGTTGGGATAGAGGTTGGAAACTTAAATGGTCTTGTCAGTTCTCTTAAGGAAAATGCTGTTGAGTTTCTTGGAGAATTAATTGAAACTCCTGCAGGAATTAAATGTTATTTATAAAAGATCCAAATGGTGTGACTATTGAATTAATAGATGGCTTCGAAATCTAGAATTGGCAAATAGAAATTGAGAACATAGTGGAAAAGTAAAGTTTCTCTCATTTTGATATACCTTTTCTGATGAAAGCTGTTCTGCAGTTTTTATTTTTGCTAAAAAACATACACTTTCAGTAGAGTGTATGTTTTTTAGACAAATTATGGAAATTGATTATTTAACCCCTTTTGCATTAGAGTTATATTATAAACATAGAATTCTTGTATAAAAATATAAATTTAAAGAAAGGATGTCGATGATGTAGATATTAGTAAAAACTCTGAAATATAAAATATAGGGAGGTATCATTAATGAATAGTTTTATAAAAAATCCAAGTGATATTAAAAAATATGCTAGTAAACCTACAACTTTTTACGATGCGCAGATGCTTACAGCTTATTGGGAAACAAAGCCCGAAATTATTGCACGTATACTTCCACCACCTCTAAAACCTCTTAAAATACCTTTGGTACATGCGTTTGTAGCTAATTATCCTAGAACAAATTTTTGCCCACCATACAAGGAAGCAGCTTTATTTATACCAGCAGATTTTAATGGTCAAATTGGAATGTATTGTCTTTCGATGCCTATAAGTGATGGCATGGCTATGGGGCTTGGCAGAGAAATTTATGGTTTTCCAAAGAAGATGGCAGAAATTGAACTTAAGAAAGACGGAGACTCTGTTTACGGAAGTGTATCTCGAAATGGAATAAACTTCTTTAGTGTAAAAGCAAATCTTAATGGAAAATGTAATGCAAAAGATGGACAGAAAATAATTGCTGATAATTATGGAAAGGGGTTACCTATATTTAATTTCAAATATTCTAAGTCACCAGATGGCAGTGGATTCGACTTAAGCCCACTACTTATAGAGCAAGGTGCAACTATGGATAATAAAGTGTTTAAAACTGGAGAATTTGAGATGAATCTGAAAGACTCACCACATGACCCTTGGGCAGAATTAGAAGTTGTAAAGATGCTAGGTTGCACTTACACTGTAGGAACTTCAGTACTTTTAAGGGGTAAGGTTTTGGCAGAAGTAGATCCAATTGCGTATTTACCTTATTCTAATTCAAAATGGGATTGGTGGGAAGATACTCTATAAAACAGTATAAAAAGGAGGATTTATATTATGAAAGAGTTTAAAGGTAAGGTAGCAGTTATTACAGGGGCTGCAAATGGAATAGGCTTTGCAGTAGCTAAGGAATGCACAAGAAGAGGGATCAAAATAGTGATAGCAGATATTGATGGAAAGGACTTAAAAAGAGCAGAAGAACAACTTAAGGCAGAGGGAGCTGAAGTATTAGCTGTTGAAATGGATGTCATGAAATTTGAAGACATGGAGATGCTAGCGAAGATTGCTCTTGAAAAATTTCAACATATAGATTTATTGTTTAATAATGCAGGAGTTGTGGTTGCAGGGCCAGCTTGGTTACTATCTTTAAATGATTGGGAATGGGTTATGAAAGCTAATGTCTGGGGTATTATCCATGGGGAAAAAGTGTTCATTCCAATAATGTTAAAACAGGATACTGAGTGCCATATTGTTAATACTTCTTCTGTAGCTGGACTTTTGGATTTGAATGGAATGTCAGCTTACCATACTTCGAAATTTGCAGCGGTTGGTCTTTCTGAATCTACCTACTTAGATCTTCAGTGCGAAACGGACAAAATAAAAATGTCAGTATTCTGTCCAGGATTTATTCAAACAGACCTTGATAATTGTGAGAGGCACAGACCAGATATTTATGAAAATGACATGAGTCAGCCTTATTATCAAAGTGATTTGTATAAAGAAGAAGAGCAAAAGAAACATAAGGTTATAAAGGGCGGGATACCAATTGATACAATTGGAGCAACTATATTCAAGGCAATTGAAGAAGAAAAATTTTATATCTTGACACATTTAGAGTTAAATCCACTTATAGGTTTGAGAGTAAAAAATATGTTTGAAGGTGGAAGTCCATCTATGAATGTAATAAAAGGCGTTAAGTAATTTTAAGACAGTAATATGATATGAGGCCTTGAATATATTTAAAGCATCTGAAACAAAACAATATGTCAAAGATGCCTAAGTAGATTAAATAAACTGGTACCTATAGCGAAATAGCTATAGGTACTTTTTACTGACTCAAAGGATATACGAAGGGGGACTGGCATAATATCGAATCTTCAACGATTTTTGAGCAAATCTTGTTTTTTTATCATATTTGTGAGTAATATCGTTAAAGATATTAATAATTTCAATGTATGCTTGACATGATCAGTAAACTACCGGTATAATAATATAAATTAAGTAATAATTATTAGTAATGAATAATTATAAAAAAATAGGAAATTAAGGGGCGTATTTAAATGAATTTAAAAGACGTTTTTGAAGAGAGAAGAGCTATTAATTTTTTTGATATAAATAAAGGACTTGAAGAGGGAATACTTAAGGATATAATTAACCTTGCGGTATTAGCTCCATCAGCATTTAACCTTCAACCTTGGGAAATTGTAGCAGTGAAATCTAAAGAAGCTAAAGAGAAATTGTATAAACTTTCAAGTAGTCAGCCTAAGATATTAGAGGCTCCAGTTACCCTAATAATTGTAGGTAATAAAACTGGATATGATGAATCAAATCCTACATGGCAGGATATGTTAAAGCTATTTGGTGGTGATAAAGAAAAATTAGCAGGTACACAAGGTTTTGCACAGAGTTTATATGGTACATCAGAGGAAAATAAATTAAAGTTCGCTGAAAGTAATGCAGGACTGCTAGCAATGTCTATAATGTATGCAGCTAAGAATCTTGGAGTAGATTCTCATCCAATGAGTGGCATGGATTTTGAAGGTGTGAGAAAAGAATTTGGACTTGATGAAAATAAGACAGTAGTAATGCTAATCTCGCTTGGATACTTAGATGAAAGTAAGACACTTTATCCAAGAGCATATAGAAGAGGCTACGATGAGATAGTTAAAGAAGTTTAGCTTTAAAATCGTTTTTATAAGTTAATAGTAAATTAGATTAGTTCATAAAAACCCTCAGGGTATTGAATAAATTGTATTTGCTTATTCTAGACCAGAAAAACACATCCAATTGTAGTTTTGTAATTCTACAGCTTGGATGTGTTTTTTATTATATAGGAAACACCTTTCTTGATAAATTTTCTTTTTATTTTCAATAATAGTTTTTACGACTTTTATTAATCTCTTCATGCATAACACCTTTAAATAAGTTTAGAATAAAAGAGTTTGGATGAAGGTCCGTGAATATGAGAAGACTATAATAATATATAATTATACTGAAATGTACAATCTTAATAGTTGTAATATAGTAGATATATATGATATGCAACTTGGAGATTTTAGTATAGATTTTGTGCCTGTTGCTCATGTTGATACAATACCGGCATATGGATTTACATTAAAAATAAACGCACAATTATGTTATTATAGTGGAGATTCAAATAACATAAGTAACAATGTAATTGACAGGGTCAAGAGTGGAGAAATTTCTAGAATTTATCAAGATACATGTGGATTAGAGTATGAAGGTAATAATCACTTATCATTAAGGAAACTTTGTGATAAAGTTCCACAGGAATTCAGAAATAAGGTGTATTGTATGCATCTTGATAAAAATATAACAGTGCAAGAAATAAAGCATAATGGGTTTAATGCTGTTGATATATACAGATAGTAATATGCAGCTCCGAAGGAGATGATTTAATTGGTTGATTTAGCACTTCTAGGATGTGGAGGGGGAATGCCAATTCCCGAAAGATATTTATCCTCATTTCTTATAAACTATAAAGGAAGAAAAATACTTATTGACTGCGGAGAAGGTACCCAGGTATCCATGAAAATACTTGGTTGGGGGTTTAAGTCGATAGATGTGATTTGTATAACTCACGGACATGCGGATCACATTTTGGGACTTCCAGGTATTCTTGCAACTATTGGTAATAGTGGTAGAACTGATCCTATTACTATAATTGGGCCTAAGGGTATTACTGATATTGTGAAAGGGCTAAGGGTTGTAGCACCTTACCTTCCATACGAACTTAACATCTTGGAAAATCCTCAAGAACCTGTTAAAATACAAGCTTCATTAAAGTGTATTAATACATCAGTAGGAGAATTTAATGATTTGATAATTTCAACACTGGAACTTGAGCACTCAACTAATTGTTTGGGTTATAGCCTCTATTTTAATAGAAAACCAAAATTTAATGTAGAAAGTGCAACTAAAAATGAAATACCAAAGAAATTTTGGAGTAGACTGCAAAAGAATGAGATTATAAATGAACATGGGAAAACATATTTGCCAAGTATGGTGATGGGACAAGAAAGAAGCGGAATAAAGATTAGTTTAATAACGGATACAAGACCAATTCCTAAAATAAAAGGTTTTATTAAGGGAAGTGACTTGTTCATTTGCGAAGGCACTTATGGCAATGAAAATGATATTGAGAAAGCTATAAGGAACAAGCATATGACTTTTAGTGAGGCAGCAGAACTTGCTTTAAGTGGAGACGTACAAGAACTTTTATTAACACATTTTAGCCCTTCAATGCTTAATCCGGAAGAGTATAAAGATAGAGCAGAAGGCATTTTTAAAAACACTATTATTGGTTTTGATAGAATTGTACGGACTATGTCTTTTAAAGATTAGAAAAAATATTCTTTAATGTAACCACTACTAGGAGTAGTGGTTTTTTCTTTAGCTAGTACTATAAATGGCAGAGGGTTTTTAAATGGTAGATAAGGAGGTAGTTCTAGTACTTAGCCATGCGTATCAAGATGCGAAATATTGAATTATTTAGACTAATATGTAGAAAAATGAATGTAATCTAGCTAGAGTACCTATGTTGTGAAATTATGCTCTTATTTATGTGATAGAATACTCCTTGTCGTCACAAACGAGTGGACAATAAGCTAAATGTTAATAACTTTTTAATAAATTTTTTAATGAAAATAAATTAAAAAAATGTTGACAAAACAAGAAATACCTAGTAATATAGTAGAAGTCGTCACATGATGACAAAACAAATTGGTCTTTGAAAATTAAACAGAGAAATAGGTAAAGATAGCGAAATAATATTTCGTTAAACCAGTTAATTACTTTAGTATGAAGTAAAATTTAGTCGTAAGACTAAAAGTATGTAATGAGCTTGCGAATCAACCTAACGGTTGCTTAACCAACTTAACAGTTGGCGCAGATTAATCATTTCAACTAAAAAGGTGTAAACTTTTAAATTGAGAGTTTGATCCTGGCTCAGGACGAACGCTGGCGGCGTGCCTAACACATGCAAGTCGAGCGATGATTCGTTTCCTTCGGGAGACGTTGATTAGCGGCGGACGGGTGAGTAACACGTGGGTAACCTGCCTCAAAGAGGGGAATAGCCTCCCGAAAGGGAGATTAATACCGCATAATATGTTTTGGTCGCATGATCGAAACATCAAAGGATTTTTCTTCGGAAAATTCCACTTTGAGATGGACCCGCGGCGCATTAGCTAGTTGGTGAGGTAACGGCTCACCAAGGCGACGATGCGTAGCCGACCTGAGAGGGTGATCGGCCACATTGGAACTGAGACACGGTCCAGACTCCTACGGGAGGCAGCAGTGGGGAATATTGCGCAATGGGGGAAACCCTGACGCAGCAACGCCGCGTGAATGATGAAGGCCTTCGGGTTGTAAAGTTCTGTCTTCTGGGACGATAATGACGGTACCAGAGGAGGAAGCCACGGCTAACTACGTGCCAGCAGCCGCGGTAATACGTAGGTGGCAAGCGTTGTCCGGATTTACTGGGCGTAAAGGATGCGTAGGCGGACATTTAAGTCAGATGTGAAATACCCGAGCTTAACTTGGGTGCTGCATTTGAAACTGGGTGTCTAGAGTGCAGGAGAGGTAAGTGGAATTCCTAGTGTAGCGGTGAAATGCGTAGAGATTAGGAAGAACACCAGTGGCGAAGGCGACTTACTGGACTGTAACTGACGCTGAGGCATGAAAGCGTGGGGAGCAAACAGGATTAGATACCCTGGTAGTCCACGCCGTAAACGATGAATACTAGGTGTCGGGGGTCGAACCTCGGTGCCGCCGTTAACACATTAAGTATTCCGCCTGGGGAGTACGATCGCAAGATTAAAACTCAAAGGAATTGACGGGGGCCCGCACAAGCAGCGGAGCATGTGGTTTAATTCGAAGCAACGCGAAGAACCTTACCTAGACTTGACATCCCCTGCATAACCCAGAGATGGGTGAAGTCCTTCGGGACAGGGTGACAGGTGGTGCATGGTTGTCGTCAGCTCGTGTCGTGAGATGTTGGGTTAAGTCCCGCAACGAGCGCAACCCTTATCATTAGTTGCTACCATTAAGTTGAGCACTCTAGTGAGACTGCCCGGGTTAACCGGGAGGAAGGTGGGGATGACGTCAAATCATCATGCCCCTTATGTCTAGGGCTACACACGTGCTACAATGGTGAGTACAAAGAGATGCAAGACCGCAAGGTGGAGCCAAACTCAAAAACTCATCCCAGTTCGGATTGTAGGCTGCAACTCGCCTACATGAAGCCGGAGTTGCTAGTAATCGCGAATCAGCATGTCGCGGTGAATACGTTCCCGGGCCTTGTACACACCGCCCGTCACACCATGAGAGTTGGTAACACCCGAAGTCCGTGAGGTAACCTAACACTTAGGTGTTTATGGAGCCAGCGGCCGAAGGTGGGATTGATGATTGGGGTGAAGTCGTAACAAGGTAGCCGTAGGAGAACCTGCGGCTGGATCACCTCCTTTCTAGGGAGTAGATGTATTGACTTCGGTCGATGCACAATATCTATTGTAATTAATCGTACCTAGTTCTCTGTTTAATTTTGAGAGACTAATTTTAGTTAACTCTTAGGAGTTAGCTAATTAATAGTTTTTCTTAAAATGTTCTTTGAAAATTGCACAGTGAAAAAAGTTGTTTTAAAAAAATTAAAACTATGAAAATAGTTTATGAATTGATTTAATACAATTTCGCAAAATTAATATAACCGTCTATGTAAATAGACAGAATCAAGGTCAAGCTACAAAGGGCGCATGGCGAATGCCTTGGCACTAGGAGCCGAAGAAGGACGCGTTAAGCTGCGATAAGCTTTGGGTAGGCGCAAATAGCCTGTGATCCAAAGATTTCCGAATGGGGGAACCCACATAGTAACAACTATGTACTGCATACTGAATAAATAGGTATGCAGAGGTAGACCCGGGGAACTGAAACATCTAAGTACCCGGAGGAAGAGAAAGAAATATCGATTTCCTAAGTAGCGGCGAGCGAAAGGGAAAGAGCCCAAACCCAGGTCTTTGACCTGGGGGTTGAGGATAGATCATAAATACTGCAATTCCTTAATTGAAGATAGCTGGAAAGCTGCTCCGCAGAAGGTAATAGGCCTGTAAATGAAAAGGAAAAACAGTCAGATCTAATCCAGAGTACCACGAGACACGTGAAACCTTGTGGGAAGCTGGGAGGACCACCTCCCAAGGCTAAATACTACCTAGTGACCGATAGTGAAGAAGTACCGTGAGGGAAAGGTGAAAAGAACCCCGGAAGGGGAGTGAAATAGAACCTGAAACCGTGTGCCTACAACCGGTCGAAGCACTTTATATGTGTGACGGCGTGCTTTTTGTAGAACGAGCCAACGAGTTACGATATGTAGCAAGGTTAAGTACTTAAGGTACGGAGCCGAAGGGAAACCAAGTCTGAATAGGGCGTTGTGAACGCAAGTTCACGAAGTTGCATGTCGTAGACCCGAAACCGGGTGACCTATCCATGGCCAGGATGAAGCGGAAGTAAAATTCCGTGGAGGTCCGAACCACGTTGGTGTTGAAAAACCATGGGATGAGCTGTGGATAGCGGAGAAATTCCAATCGAACTCGGAGATAGCTGGTTCTCCTCGAAATAGCTTTAGGGCTAGCGTCGATTAATTGAGTAATGGAGGTAGAGCACTGAATGGGCTAGGGGCTGACAACAGTTACTGAACCCTATCAAACTCCGAATGCCATATACTTTTATTTCGGCAGTCAGACTGCGAATGATAAGATCCGTAGTCAAAAGGGAAACAGCCCAGACCATCAGCTAAGGTCCCAAAGTGTAAGTTAAGTGGAAAAGGATGTGGGATTTCTAAGACAACTAGGATGTTGGCTCAGAAGCAGCCACTCATTTAAAGAGTGCGTAATAGCTCACTAGTCAAGAGATCCTGCGCCGAAGATGTCCGGGGCTAAAACTTACCACCGAAGCTATGGGTGTACACAATTGTGTACGCGGTAGAGGAGCTTTCTGTACTGGCTGAAGTCATACCGTAAGGAGTGGTGGACGGTACAGAAGTGAGAATGTTGGCATGAGTAGCGAGAGTTAAGTGAGAATCTTAACGGTCGAAAACCTAAGGTTTCCTGAGGAAGGCTCGTCCTCTCAGGGTTAGTCGGGACCTAAGCCGAGGCCGAAAGGCGTAGGTGATGGACAATCGGTTGATATTCCGATACCACCAATGGACGTTATTAGAAATGGGATGACGCAGGAGGATAAGATGTGCACACTATTGGATGTGTGTCTAAGCATTTAGGCGGAGCAAGCAGGCAAATCCGTTTGCTCTTAACGCTGAGATGTGATGGGGAAGGGAATTTATTCCCGAAGTATCTGATTCCACGCTGCCAAGAAAAGTCTCTATCGAGGATATTGGTGCCCGTACCGCAAACCGACACAGGTAGGTGAGGAGAGAATCCTAAGACCATCGGAAGAATTGTTGTTAAGGAACTCGGCAAATTGACCCCGTAACTTCGGGAGAAGGGGTGCCTACGTAAGTAGGTCGCAGAGAATAGGCCCAAGCAACTGTTTAGCAAAAACACAGGTCTCTGCTAAAGCGAAAGCTGATGTATAGGGGCTGACGCCTGCCCGGTGCTGGAAGGTTAAGGGGATTACTTAGCGCAAGCGAAGGTATGAACTTAAGCCCCAGTAAACGGCGGCCGTAACTATAACGGTCCTAAGGTAGCGAAATTCCTTGTCGGGTAAGTTCCGACCCGCACGAATGGCGTAATGATTTGGGCACTGTCTCAACAACACATCCGGCGAAATTGTAGTGCAAGTGAAGATGCTTGCTACCCGCGATTGGACGGAAAGACCCCGTAGAGCTTTACTGTAGCTTAGCATTGAATTTCGGTATTGTCTGTACAGGATAGGTGGGAGACTGAGAAACATGGGCGTCAGCCTGTGTGGAGTCATCCTTGGGATACCACCCTGACAGTACTGAGGTTCTAACTGGAGGCCATGAATCTGGTCACAGGACATTGTTAGGTGGGCAGTTTGACTGGGGCGGTCGCCTCCAAAAAAGTAACGGAGGCGCCCAAAGGTTCCCTCAGCGCGGTTGGAAATCGCGCGAAGAGTGCAAAGGCAGAAGGGAGCCTGACTGCGACACTTACAAGTGGAGCAGGGACGAAAGTCGGGCTTAGTGATCCGGTGGTACCTCGTGGGAGGGCCATCGCTCAACGGATAAAAGCTACCTCGGGGATAACAGGCTGATCTCCCCCAAGAGTCCACATCGACGGGGAGGTTTGGCACCTCGATGTCGGCTCGTCGCATCCTGGGGCTGAAGTAGGTCCCAAGGGTTGGGCTGTTCGCCCATTAAAGCGGCACGCGAGCTGGGTTCAGAACGTCGTGAGACAGTTCGGTCCCTATCCGTCGCGGGCGTAGGAAATTTGAAGGGAGCTGTCCTTAGTACGAGAGGACCGGGATGGACAAACCTCTGGTGCACCAGTTGTCACGCCAGTGGCATCGCTGGGTAGCTATGTTTGGAAGGGATAAACGCTGAAAGCATCTAAGCGTGAAGCCCACCCTAAGATGAGATTTCCCATAACGCGTGTTTTTAACACAAGTTAGTAAGACTCCTGGAAGACCACCAGGTTGATAGGTTAGAGGTGTAAGCATGGTAACATGTTCAGCTGACTAATACTAATAAGTCGAGGGCTTGACCTAAATATATAATTAAAAGTAATGCGATATACTTCTTTCGTAAGAAAGAAGCAAGGCTTTGAGCGTGAGCGAAAAGACTAATTCACTGTGCAATTTTGAGAGAATATCTCATAAGGTATATAGACAAGTTAACAATAGCTTGGTATACTTTAATTGTAAGGTTAATACCTTATAAATCTGGTGATTATGGCATGAAGGTAACACCCGTTCCCATACCGAACACGAAGGTTAAGCTTCAATGCGCCGATGGTACTGCAGGGGTGACCTTGTGGAAGAGTAGGTTGTCGCCAGGTAAGAAAAAAACACTAAGTTATAACTTAGTGTTTTTTATTTGTTGATTTTTTCTTTAGAACCACCAGTATGTTTATATACAGAATTCACAAGAAAAGATATTACTTTAGCAAGTGGTGTCTCTACAAAAGCATTTGATTCAATTAATTCCTTTGTTCGAGCATTTGCTGTATTTAAAACTTGTTTGTCTATGCAACACGCTATAATTACTGGTGCCCTTGTTACAAAAGGTAATGGAGTACATTCAGCGAGCTTAGTTCTAGCTTCTAGATTTTATTGTTTCAATTAACTCCATTTATAACACTCCTTATTATAGAGAGGATTTAAATATATTTAGTACATCTTGTGCACCAAGTGGATTGAAATTTCCAAGAGTCCCTCGTACGGTAGCTTGTTTTGCCATTTCTTCTAATTTTTCTTCCCCAATTCCTATTTCGCTTAATGAGGAGGGTATTCCTAGTTTTAAGAAATATTCTCTTGTTATTTTAATAGCATTATGCGCTATTTCGTATTTGTTACCAGCAGGGTCAAGTCCCCAAACGTTAACTCCGTATTCAACAAATTTGTTTATTGTATTAGCATTTAACGCATATTCCATCCAATGTGGTGTTAAAATTGCAAGGCCAACTCCATGAGTAATATCATAAAATGCACTTAACTCATGCTCCATTGCATGAACACTCCACTCTGTTACTTTTCCATAACTTAAAAGACCATTTATGGCAAGGCTTGAAGTCCACATTAAATTTGATCTAGCTTCATAATTCGTAGGATCTGCCATAGCTTTTTCACCATAATTTATGCAAGTTTTAAGAAGCGCTTCTGCCATTCTATTTTGCATATAAGCTTCATTTGTATTACTAAAGTATACCTCAAAAATATGACTCATTATATCAGCTGTACCAGCTGCTGTTTGATTTTTAGGAACTGAAAATGTATTAGTAGGGTCTAGTATTGAAAATCTTGGGGCCATACCTGCATTAGAAGTTGCTAATTTTTCACTTGTTTCTATATTCGTAATTACTGCGCCTGCATCCATTTCTGAACCAGTGGCTGCTAATGTTAATATAGTTGCAATTGGGAGAACATTATTAATTTTACTTGAATCAAGTACGATATCCCATGCATCACCTTTATAGTAATAACCTGCCCCAATAACTTTAGAACAGTCAATTACACTTCCTCCGCCTACAGCAAGTATTATGTCTACTTTATTCTTGCGGCAGAGTTCAATTCCTTTTCTTACGCTTGATATTCTTGGGTTAGGCTCTACACCTGATAATTCACAGAAGTTTATTTCATTTTTGTTGAAAATATCTGTTATCTTATCATATAATCCACTTTTCCTTATGCTACCACCACCGTAAACAAGCAGAACATTAGAACCATAATTTTTTATATTGTCTGCAAGTACATCTATTTTATCTTTTCCAAAAAATATTTTTGTCTGTATTGAATAATTAAAATTTAACATTGTGTGTTCTCCTTTATTTTTAAATTGGTATCATTGAATTTTAAATTAACTATTGTTTTATTCCATTCCAAAAGCCTTCGAAAACTTCATTTATAATCTTTTCATTTACAGTAAGCATTTTTGAATTGTAGATTCTATATAATTGAGTTACAGTCCCAAGCATTAATATTGTAACAGCTTCGTATGAAATTTCTATTATTATACTAGAATTAACAGCTCTATTATAAAGATCCCTTAAGTGAGAGTATTTCTCTAAATTACTTTTAACTACATCTTGATCTATATATGGAGAGGCAGCATACTGATCCATGAATTTTGCTTCTAATGTATTATGGATATGATAGTCAACCATGTTTCTCCATTTTAAATAATATTCATCACGTACACTAATACCATCGTATATTCCTTTTAGAATAGCATTATTAAAGTCTGTTTTTACATAAGTATATAATTCATTAATAATATCTTCTTTATTTTTAAAACATCTGTATATTGTTCCAGCTGCAACGCTTGACTCTTTAGCTATCATTGATATGGGTGCACCATGAAAACCATTTTCAGTTATAAGCTTTAGAGTGCTTTGTAAAATTAAAGTTCTTTTATCCATTAAATTTAAATTTCCTCCTCAGGGATGAACGTTCATTCCATACTCTTAGACTATATTATAATTAATGATATGTCAATACTCTTAAATGTAAATTAACTAAACTTTCGCACAAGATTTTCAGGGTTATGGTATACATATAGAGGATAATGCAGATGAGAGTATTTATTAAAGTAGGGTAACAGTGAATAGTAATAATATTGGACATTATTAAATACTTTTATCATAATTATTCTAAAGCATACGTATATTATAGTATCAAACATTTAGGAGAAATATTATGAGTAAATATAAAATTGTTAGATATAATCCTGTAGGGCCAACTAATGTATATTCATATTTTGTTAGTAGTAATCCACCTACGTCTTTTAATCCTATTAGTATATATCCTAGTATTGATAAAACTGCTTTCATAGGTCCTTTCTCGAGCATTATAGGCGATATAAGAATCTGCAAAGAAGTATTTATTGGATGTAATGCAACCCTTAGAGCGGATGAAGGTACACCATTTTATATTGGAGCTAAAACTAATATCCAAGATGGGGTAATATTACATGGGTTGAAAAATATGAAATTCTCTGTAAATAAAAAAGAATATTCTATTTTTATAGGAAATGAAGTTAGTATTGCTCATGGAGCTTTAGTTCATGGTCCATGTATAATTGGAAACAATACTTTTGTTGGATTTAACGCTATTGTTTTTAATTCTATTGTGGAAGATGGCTGTTACATTGATTTGGCGGCTATTGTTACAGCGGGAGTAAGAATTCCTGCTAATAGATATGTTCCTGCTGGAGCCATAATAAATACTCAAGAAAAAGCCAATGCTCTAGCAATGGTATCACAAAGTAATGAGGATTTTGCTAAAGGAGTAATTAAATCCAATATCGAACTTTCACAAGCTTATTCTCTACAATTCGGTGACACTAGATGTAGTTGTGGTATTTGCTGTAATAGTGATACTTTTAAGAATTTAGAAAATGAATAATACATAAAAGACACAATAATACGAAGCTGTATTGTTGTGTCTTTTATGTATTATTAGCAAAACAAATTATATTCGTAATTTATTAATATCCTCGGGGATCTTCTAAGTGAGCTTATTAGCTTTAACCTAAAATAAACCAATTTACTATTGACAATGGAGTTATTTGGTTATATAGTTAGTTACATAAGTAATTGACCAAGCAAGTAAAGAAGGTGATAATATGAAATTAGATTTTAATAATGAGCTACCTATATATATGCAGATTGCTAAAGCTATTGAGAACAATGTTCTTAAGGGCGTATTTGAGGAAGAAACTGCAATTCCATCTACAACAGAAATATCTGTTAAGTATAAAATAAATCCAGCTACAGTAGCAAAAGGATTTAATTTACTTGTAGATGAAGGCATTATATATAAAAAAAGGGGCGTTGGTATGTTTGTTGTAACTGGAAGTAAAGAAAAGTTAATGAAAAAAAGAAAAGAAAATTTTTATGAAAGCTATATATTAGTCTTAATAGAGGAAGCTAAAAAATTAGATATTTCAAGTACGGATATTATTAAAATGATTGATGGGGGGATTTAATATGGGCACAATAAAGGTTTTAAATGCAAGTAAAAAATATGGGGATACCTTTGCATTAGATAATATTACATTAACATTAGAAGAAAATAAAATTTATGGATTATTAGGAAGAAATGGTGCAGGTAAGACAACTCTTTTAAACGTTATAAACAAAAGAATTTTCTTGAATGAGGGGACTATTTCTATAGATAATAATAGCTCGCCCTCGGATGAAAATGGTCTAGGGAAAATTCATTTTATGGCGGAGCAAAACTTATATCCACAGGCTATGAAAGTAAAAGAGCTATTTAATTGGACTAAAGAATTTTATCCAAACTTTGATATGGAGTACGCATTAGAGCTTTGTAAAAAGTTTGAATTAAATATAAATAAAAGGATTAAGGAACTTTCAACGGGGTATTCATCAATATGTAAAATTATAAATACCATGGCATCAGGTGCTGAAATATTAATATTCGATGAGCCAGTTTTAGGATTAGATGCTAATCATAGGGAGCTGTTTTATAAAGAACTTATGGAAAGTTATATAGAAAATCCCAAGACTATTATATTATCTACTCATATTATAGAAGAAGTTGCACAACTAATAGAGCGCGTAGTTATTATTAAAGATGGGAAATTAATTAAGGACGAAAGTGTAGATGAATTATTAAAAGGGTGCTACTGCATTTCTGGATTAAATAAAAATATAGATGCTTATATTAAAGATAAAAATTGTATAAGTGTAGAGGGAATGGCAGCTTTTAAATCAGCTATTATAATAGGGGAAAATGAAGATGATGAAAAAAGGCAACAGAAAAAACTAGATTTAGAAGTTTCAAAGGTTGAACTACAAAAACTATTTATTAATTTGACTAGTGACAGGAGGATAAAATAATGAAAAGTTTTAAACTTGCCAAATACAATATTAAAAGCAGCCTAAAATCGATAATAATTTATTACACTATTTTCATAGGTGCATTAACATGTATAGAAATGACAAATAGATTTTCAAATGGAGGAAGTGGTCATACAAATGGATTAGAATTTTCATCTGTAGTATTTTTATTTGTGATAGGGTTAAACTTTTTTAAAGAAAATTTTTATTTTGCCCAAGCTAATAATATTACTAGGGTAGATTATTTTAAAGCTGCAGAAATAGCTATTTTATCAATAGGACTCGCTATGTCTATATTAGATGTCATAATAAATAGAGTGTATAATATATTTATGTTAAGTCCAACAATGTATGATATGGCCTATAACGAGTCTTATAGTGTAGGCACAGTATGGATACAAAGAAATAATATACAAACACTATTTGGGACAGTTACCTTTTTATTTGCTGGTTACATTGCAGCGTTTGCAATAGGATTATTAATAACTATGATATATTATAAGTGTAATAAAATAATGAAAATTTTAGTATTTTTAAGTCCTTTAGCTATTAAGGATATATATGGAGGAATTGTACACTATAGTCCTGAGTTGGTGGGAAAGGTAAAATATTTTATTGTTAGTCTACTGGGGAAAAACACAAGAAACTCTTATATGGCTGTAATAACATTCACATGTTTATTTATAACAACAATGTTTTTTGTTTATTTGCTTGTTAGAAAAGCTGTGGTTAAAAGAGCTTAACGACATTTTAGAAGGAAAGTCTCCTACTTCTATAAGCGGAAGTAGCATGCTACAACAAAGAAAAAACTTTAGTGGAAATCTAAATCTCCTTCTCAAGTCGTTAATGCATCTTCGTAGAAGATGAACAGCTCCGCAGGTGATGATTTAACTACATTTTAGAAGGAAAATAATATTATGGGAGACTTATTATGAAAGTTACTGATTTAACACATTTTATTTGTTCAGATATGCCAGTTTTTCCAGGAACCAAGCAACCGATTTTTGAAAAGGCAAGTACATTGGAAAAGGATGGTTTTCAAGAGGCTAAAATCACTATGTACTCACATACAGGTACACATATAGATGCACCTGCACATATGTTGAGTAATGGTCCTTATTTAAATGATTTAGATATAGAACATTTTATTGGAAATGCTACTATTCTTGATTTTTCAAATGAAAATATGAAAATAATAGATGTTGATAGCTTAAAGTTCTATGAGGAAAAGATAAAAAATGTTGAGTTCATTATAATCAAAACAGGATGGAGTAAATACTGGGGTCATAAAAAATACTTTGAAGATTTTCCTTCTTTAAGTGAAGAATCAGCCAAATGGTTGTCAAAATTTAATTTGAAGGGCATTGGTATTGATGCAATTTCAATTGATGATATAAACTCAACCACATTTGCAGTTCATAAAATATTAATGCCAAAGAACATTATAATTATTGAGAACCTAGCAAATTTAGATTCAATTAGCAGTGAGCATTTTATTTTAAGTATTATGCCACTTAAAAATAAAAATGCTGATGGTTCACCAGTCCGCGCTATTTCTATAGAAAATATATAGCAAACTTATTTCTATTACCCTAAATAACTCAGCTATTTCTATTATATTATAAAGTCCGTAGCCTCTATTAGCTCCTTTTAGTAAAAATATACTTCCCGTAAAAATATAACTTTTACGGGAAGTATATTATCATGTTTCTAACTTACATAAATAGTTCTGTTACTTTATCAAAGTAGTGAAGAATGAGCTATAATTGATTATCAGATAAGCAATTTTTCAACATACAAATCTTTCTCTTTTTTTAAGTCTAGGAATCCATTGTCATCAAGCAAAATCGGATTTGTCAAATCATTTAGATGAACTTGGATAATCTTGCAGGAACGTTTATCGTTTAGTTGTGCATTTTCACCCATGTAGTAATTTACTATATGATTTAAAAACATATTGCAATAAGTAGAATCAAGTTTTGTAATACTCTCATCTTGAATCACTTTTAGAGCATCCAAAGGACCTTTGATTTTTTTTGAATATCTGTTGGAGTTAAGTTCGTCAAATAAATCTGCAATAGTTATTATTCTAGCAAATTTGGGTATTTTTTCTTTACTAATATGTAGTGGGTACCCAGATCCATCCATTCTTTCATGGTGCATCAGTACTGCAAGGCCAACAGAAGCATCTAAATATGGAATCTGCTTAACAAAATGATACCCTATGACAGGATGTGTCTTAAAAGTATCAGATTCGTCAGAGGTTAGATTCTCTCTTTTGGTTAGTATATCCTTACTTATTTCAAGTTTACCAAAATCATGAAATATTGCCGAATAGGTCAATAAACTGAGTTCTTTTTCATCAAGGCCTAACCATTTGCCTAGTATAAAACTAATAGCTGCTACATTTACGCTGTGTCTATAAATTGAATCACTTCCACTACCATAGAATATTATATTTCTAATAACTATTCCCGTTGCTGTAAATTCCTTTTGAATTTTTTGTGAGAAAATTCTCATTTCGGTCATTTCAGGAACTTTTAAAGTAGATATATTATCAAATATATTTTCTAAATTAGAAGAAAATTCATTAAAGGTATTTTCAATGTCTTTTACAGTTTTCAGTTTAAGCGTCAAAGGCTTATTAGAACTATCATCTAAATAAACGTCCAGATTATCAATAATATAGTTGTTCTTTAGCTTGAGTATGATTGAATCTGTAATCGAAATACCTTTACCTAGCAATATTTTGCCTTCAAAGGTTACATCCATGGCAGATATCATTCCTGTTTGCAGTTCATTAATAGGTAATGTTTTTTTTTGCGATAACATACTACTTCACCTCACATACGATTTTTCTGGATAATATATTAAACCTCTTCATAATATTATTAAACATATGACATTTATGTATATATTATCGTGTTAATTTTATATTTCTAAAGTAGATTATTACAAAAAAAATAACTTTTTCATGTTTTTTCTATTTATACTGAATTTTGTATTGAAATTAGCCAAAATGGTGAAAACAAAAAAACTTTATATTATATATATTTAGTTTTGGATATTTTTATGCATAAAATAACAGTGACAGTTAATATAATTATAAAGAACACACCTACATCCTTAAGGATATTTGCTCTTCATTTAAATTCCTCCACATTATTATAAGAAAAGTTATTATCTATAGATAATAACTTTTTGTCTTTTATTAAATAAGCTTTGCTAGCATAGCCTTATGTAAAATTGCCTATTTTGACATGATTATGTTATATTATACAAGAATAGATTCACAGAATACAAAAAAGCTTGAGAACTTTTTATATAGACGATTAACTCAACATTACATAACAAAAGACTGTATTTAGTTAAACTGGTATCAGTTTAATTAAATACAATCTTAATTGCATAATATAAGAAGGCTAGCGAATCAATAGTTTTTTTCTGTAAGATTTAAATTTATTTGCTATTGCGCAAATATTTATAGCCATAATAATATTAACTTGTAACAGTAGGAATATCTTCAGATTCTGGTTTTGATCTATCATGTACGTTCCAAGTAAGGGATAGAAATACAATAGCAAGTACAGAAGAAATCATAAGAAGCGTGAATCCCCCATCCCAGTTGAATTTATCTACAACCATTCCCATTACAATTTCAGCTGAAACTTGTCCAATAAGATATCCGAATAGTCCTGTAAATCCAGCAGCAGTTCCAGCGGCTTTTTTAGGAACTAAATCTAAGGCACTTACTCCAATAAGCATAACGGGTCCATATATTAAGGCACCTATTAAAGCTAAGGTAATGTTTATCGCTAAAATACTTGAAGATTGCCAATAAATGAACACACCAGCTGTAACACCTACCATGCAAGCTACACCTACTGGTGCACGACGACCATGGAATATTTTATCGCTTATCCATCCTATGAGTATAGTGCCAGGAATAGCGGCATATTCAAATAAAGAAAATGCAACCGCTGACTCTGTAACATTAAAACCTTTTATTTCTTGTAAGTATACTGGAGCCCAATTGATAATACCATATCTTACCATGTATACAAAACCGTTTGCAAGAGCGATATACCATAGATATTTATTATTGAGTACATATTTAAATAATATTTCTTTTCCAGTCATTTCTCTTTCTCTATTTTCTACTTTTACAGCAGGGTAATCATTTTTATATTCTTCTATAGGAGGAAGTCCTACAGATTGAGGTGTATCTTTTGCAAAAACCATATACAGTGTTCCAATTACGATTGCAATAATAGCTGGTAAATAAAAAATTCCTTTCCAACTTCCGAATATCTGAACACCAAGAAGAGCAACGATAGCTATAAATCCACCACCCACATTGTGTGCAGTATTCCAAATAGACATTTTAACGCCACGTTCTTTATCTGAGAACCAGTGTGTTATGATTCTTCCACATGGTGGCCAGCCCATACCTTGAACCCATCCATTCACAAGCATCAATATAAACATTACTGTAAGACTTGAGGTAAGTGGGAAAAATAGATTTGTAACACCGGACAAAATTAAACCGATACCTAAAAAATACCTCGCATTGGATCGATCTGATACGTTACCCATAACAAATTTACTGATACCATAAGCTAGTCCTAATGCAGATGCAACGAAACCAAGTTGTGTTTTTGTAAATCCTTCTTGAATGAGGTATATCTTAGCTAGTGAGAAGTTACTTCTAACAAAGTAGTAACCCATGTAACCAATATATATACTTATAAATACTTGTAAACGATATTTTTTGTAAGCTGGATCAATTTTTTCTTTTGGTAATCGCTCAATAGGTAGAGCGGGTTTTAAAAAATTAAATAAATTTCCCATGTCTTTCATCATCCTTTCATTCTTTGTTATTAAAATACATTAGTATGTAGCTTCAATATCCTTAGTTGCTATAATATTTACTCCGGTGTCAAGTACGTTTTCTAGAATTACATCGCCTATATAAATAGGTGCTTTTACTACAATATTTTTTAACGCTCTTACGCAGTCATAAATCATATCCTTTGGAATATCTTTCTCAGTTTTCACAGGAAGTATTGAATTTTCTCCACCTGAAACTAAAACAGAGGAGGTAACAACTCTTGTTGGATTAGTGCATTCTTTCTTGCCGTAGGTTTCACCAATCTTACAGGTATTTCCTTTAACACTAATAACTTCTTTGCCCTCAAGCTCTACTATAAGAGCACAGCCTACTGGACAGCCTATGCATGTTAATTCCCTTGTACTCATAGTTAACTACTCCTTTTCTACTTTTATGGTAATCTTAGTGCAATCACTATATTTATCAAAAACTGCTTTAGTTAATTTAACACTTTCCATTTCACCTGGTGTAAGAATCTTCTTCTTTAAATGCATTTCGCGGACATCATCAAAATAAACAGATATATAAGCAGCTTTATGGACCTCGCCAACCCTAAATCTAACATCTATTATGTTACCGATATTTTCAGGATTGATAGTACTTGGTACTGTATACCTAACTCCATCTGTTGCGAAAACCTCGATACTCTTTCCGGCATGGTAAATTCCTTTTATATAATCAGAAGCATTTCTACCAGCAGTGTAGCTTTCAGTGGTTACATTATCTACTAAATCATGAACGTGAAGCACATTGCCACAGGTAAATATTCCAGAAATGCTCGTCTGCATGCTTTCATCTACCTCAGGGCCCCCAGTAACTCTAGAAAGTTTAACATTTGCTTTTCTAGAAAGTTCATTTTCGGGTAGAAGGCCAACAGATAAGAGCAATGTATCACAAGCAATATACTCATCAGTACCCTTAATCGGCTTTCTGTGGTCATCAACTTGAGCTATAGTAACGCCTTCGAGTCTATCATTCCCATGTATATTTGTTATAGTGTGGCTTAGTTTTAAAGGAATATTAAAATCATCTAAGCATTGTACAATATTTCTCTTAAGTCCACTTGAATGAGGCATTAGTTCTACACAAGCCTTTACATTTGCACCTTCGAGGGTCATTCGTCTTGCCATTATAAGTCCGATATCTCCAGAACCAAGTATTACTACTTCTTTTCCTGGCATTAGACCCTCAACATTAACATATTTTTGAGCTGTTCCAGCTGTATAAATACCTGCGCATCTTGCACCTGGTATGTTTAAAGCTCCTCTTGGTCTTTCTCTGCATCCCATTGCAAGTATAATTGCTTTTGCCTGGAGCTCCAAGATACCATCTTTTGTATTTACAGCAGTAACTTGTTTATTATTATTTACATCTAGAACCATGGTATTTAGCTTATACTCGATATCAAGTGCAATAACCTTGTCAATAAATCGTTGTGAATACTCAGGACCAGTAAGCTCTTCTTTAAAGGTGTGAAGGCCGAAACCATTATGAATACATTGATTGAGAATACCACCTAATTGATTATCTCTTTCTATAATTAAAATGCTGTTTATTCCTTGATCCTTTGCAGAAACTGCAGCTGCAAGTCCTGCTGGACCTCCACCAATTATGATTAAATCATATTCTTGCATATATATTCCTCCAATTTATAAATATTGTTTATTTTTTCCGGTGAGCAGTATAGAATTTTCGCCTGATTTTGTAATGGCGCATCGTGGTATATTAAGTTCTCTTGAAAGAATATCTACAACTTTTGTTGCACAAAAGCCCGATTGGCATCTCCCCATTCCAGCTCTTGTCCTTCTTTTAACTCCATCAAGTGTTTTTGCTCCAAGAGGTCTTCTTATAGAATCTATAATTTCACCTTCTGTTACAGTTTCACACCTACAAATAATTGTTCCATATTCAGGTATTTCATTGATTATTTCTTTTCGCTCATCGTTTGACATTTCTCTAAACTTTCTTATACCTTTTCTTATAGGGTTGAATTTCACATTTTTCTTTGGTGCTAATTTTTCTGTTACTATATCAGCTACCATTACAGCAATACTTGGAGCACTAGTTAAACCTGGAGAATCAATTGCTGCTACATTAATAAAGTTCTTAGCGTCTTCTGCTTCCTCAATTATAAAATCATTTCCCGCGCATTTTGCTCTATTCCCTGCAAAAGAAGTTATAACCATATTCATAGGAAGTGGCATTTGAATACTTAATTGAGCATTTAAAACGATATCATCGATGCCTTCGCGAGTTGTACGAAGATCAGTTTTGTTATCTTGATCTACAGCATTAGGTCCAATCAGAAGATTACCATCAACAGTAGGGGTAACTAAAACTCCTTTTCCAAGTTTAGTTGGAAGTTGAAAAATAGTTTTTGTAACTAAATCTCCGCAAGCTTTATCAAATAAGACATATTCGCCTAGCTTGGGAAGTATTTTAAATTTGTTATTGCTTACCATATTATTAATTTCATCTGAAAATAAACCGGCTGCATTTATTATTACTTTTGTTTCAATGTCGCCTTTATTAGTTTTTATAACGTAATTACTTGGTTTTTTTTCTATATTAAGGACCTCAGTTTCAAATTGAAATTCCACACCATTGGTGTATGCGTTTTCAGCCATAGCGATAGTCATTTCATATGGGCAAACAATTCCTCCTGTTGGAGCATATAATGCACCGACACAGCTCAGTGTTACATTAGGTTCCATTTCTCTAACTTGATCTCCATCAAGAATAACTAAATCAGGCACTCCATTTTTTTCACCTTGTTCTAGTAATTTTTTAAGATCATCCATGTGTTTCTTGTCAAAGCACAAAACCAATGATCCATTCCTCTTAAATGGGAAATCTAATTCCTTTGCAAGCTTTGTATACATTTCATTACCTTTTGCGTTTAATTTTCCCTTAATAGTACTTGGATTAGCATCATACCCTGCATGTACAATCGCGCTGTTTGCTTTTGTTGTACCAGAAGCAATATCACTAGATTTTTCAATTACACATGTTTTTAAATTATACTTGGATAGTTCTCTTGATACTGAGCATCCCACAATACCAGCACCAATAATAGTTACGTCAAACATCATTTTACCTCCTAAATGCAAATAAAAAGAGAACCTTGATTAATAGGTATAAAATACCCATACATCAAGGCTCTCTTTTCTCCGCCCTTAAATTATTTAATGTTATATTACCATAATAACCAAATTAATGCAAAGCAAAATAATGGATGATGTAGCGAATTCAGTTCTTCTTCACTCGTAAATATTCGCTGGGTAACTTGTTTTTACATTTATGTAAAATAAGCTATTAATTTAAAGTTAGTGATCAAATATGATAATGGTAAAAATATTTTCTGTTTTTTTTCTTGAATTCTTCGTTTGGTTTAGTTATAATCAATTTGGTAACCATTAGAAAACGTTATCATACTTATAAAAATTGAAAACTTATAACAGATTGTACAAGGAGGCTATAACATGAAAAATAAAAAAAAATTAATTGCACTAACATGTACACTTGCCCTAACGACAGGATTATTTGCAGGATGTGGACAGAAGGCTAAACAGCCGAATTCAGTAGCGAGCAATAATACAACTGTTCCAACAGAAAATAAAAGTAACAAAATAGTGATTGGACATAGAGGGGCTTCTGGATACTTACCCGAACATACTTTAGAGGCTTATGCTTTAGCTTATGGACTAGGCGCAGATTACATAGAGAGTGATGTTTGTTTATCTAAAGATGGTGTTCCAGTAATAATGCATGATAATATGTTAGATACGACTACAGATGTAGCAGAACGTTATCCAAATAGAAAACGTAGGGATGGACATTATTATGTAATCGATTTTACACTAAGAGAAATTAAAACACTTAACGTGCACGAACGTACAAAAGAAGGGTCTAAGGATCCGGTTTTCCCTGATAGATTTCCTTTAAATAGTGCTCATTTTGAAGTTCCAACATTAGAAGAAATGATACAACTTGTACAAGGGCTGAATAAAAGTACAGGTCAAGAAAAAGGAATTTACCCTGAATTAAAAGAGCCTAAATTCCATACGGATAATGGACAAGACATTGGAACTGTCGTATTAAGAGTTCTTAGAAAATATGGATATGATACTCCTGAATCAAAAATTTATTTACAATGTTTTGATCCAACTTACTTAAGAAAAGTTAGGACAGAAATGGGCGCAAAAATGAAAATGGTCCAGCTAATTGGTGAAGAAGCAGATTGTCCAGGGGCAAATTATAAAAAAATGATGTCAGATGAAGGACTAGCAAAAGTAGCTGAATATGCAAACGGTATTGGACCTTGGTACCAACAAATAATAGATGAAAATGGGAAGAACGACAAAGAACCAGTTATTAATCCTAATTTAGTAAAAGATGCACATAAACATAATCTTGTTGTTCATCCTTATACATTTAGAAAAGATGAAATCCCTAAATATGTAACTAGTGTAGAAGAGTTAATGCAGAAATTCTATTTTGAAGTTGATGTAGATGGTTTATTTACTGATTTTTCTGATCTTGCAGTAAAAGTATTAGCAAAAGGACCCAAAAAATAATTCTATGCTAAAATGAGAGCACATAAGGATTGGTTACCTTAAGTGCTCTTTTTAATATCCTCCTTTTTAACTTTTTTTAGTTATAGAATTGCTAGATTAATCTTAAATTCAACAAAAGTCCATTGCTTTTAAATCACACGAAAGAGGTAATTTGGAATAAATGTAGAATTATAATATTGTATGCTAAAAAAAGGTAGTGTATTTTGAAAAGCGATTTACACAAGCAAGTAGAATTAATTAAATTAATATCAACTGATTGTGCTAAATATGATATTTTAAGTCTTAATAGTAAGTACACTAATAAAGTAAAAGGGGGAGAAAAAATGAAATTCAAAAATTTTAAATTTAACAGTATTCGTAATAAATTAGTTGCTGGAATGGTAGCAATTTGTGTGATTCCATTAATTATAATGGGAGTGGGCTCATATAATAAATCAAAGTCAATCCTTAGTGATAAGTTAACTCTTACAAGTACACAAACACTTGTGGAAATAAACAACGGTTTATCAGATTACTTTGAGGGATTATCAGATATAGTGTCTATTGCCGCAAAGGACCCTGATATTGTAAACCTTGATACATCTAATAAACCTGGAATTGTAATGGATATATTAAAAGTAGAAAACGAAATTAACAAAGATATACTATGTATGTCTTATGGGACTGCATCTAAAAAATTCGTTACATATCCTAATGATGAAATGCCTAAGGGATATGACCCAACTACAACGCCGTGGTATAAACAAGCTTTAGAACATAAAGGTGAAGTTATAATAACTCCTCATTATAAAGATGCTGGAACTGGAAATAATGTTGTTACACTTGCACAAACAGTAGAAAAAAACGGAAATGTAGTTGGTGTTGTGGGAATGGATTGTACACTAGCTGCACTTGCGACGCGAATATCTACAAAGAAGGTAGGGAATACAGGATATGTGTTTATTTCTGATGTAACAGGCAATGTTTTAGCTCATCCTCAAAAAGATCTTATCGGTACAGATGCGGCATCTAAGCTATCCTTTTGGGATAAAGCAAAATCAGAGAAAAATGGATTTGTTGAGTACGATTATAATGGTAATAAAAGATTTGGAGTTTATCAAACAAATGAATTAACAGGTTGGAAATTAGTGGCTGCATTAAATGAAAGTGAACTGACCAGCGATACAAATTCTATATTACAAATAACTTTCTCAATAATATTAGTAATGGTATTAATTTCAATAGTTCTGTCATTATTATTAAGTAAGGGAATAGATTACAATATCAAAAAATTAAAACAAGTATTTGCTAAGGCTTCAAATGGAGACCTGACGGTGGCTATGACTGCTTCAACAAAGGATGAATTTAATGAATTAGCTATATCATTTAACTCAATGATAAAAAACATAGCAGAACTTATGAATAGTGTTATGAGGTCCTCTAATACTGTACTCGGAACATCAACAAGTCTTGCGAGTATGTCAGAAGAGGTAACAGCTTCTATAAATGAAGTGGCAAGTGCAATAGAACAAGTCTCCATTGGAGCAACTGAGCAATCTCAAAATGCTCAAAAGGGTGCTTCTCAAATGGATGACTTATCAAACAGATTAGATAAAATTAGTGTTAATTCTAATGAAATGGATAAAATTTCAAGTGATACTAAAGATTTAGGCTCAAAAGGACTATCTATGATAAATACCTTAATTGAAAAATCTAATAAAACTAAGACATCCACTACAGAAGTTAACAACATAGTTAAAGATATGAATGAAAGTACTAAGCAAATAAATGCAATATCAGAAAAAATAGCCAATATAACAGAACAAACTAATCTTTTATCATTAAATGCAAGTATAGAATCTGCCCGCGCAGGTGAAGCAGGTAAAGGATTTGCTGTAGTGGCAGAGGAGATAAGAAAACTTGCTGACCAGTCAAAAACTTCAACAGAAGAAATAAAGGTAATTATAGCAAGTATACAAAAAAAATCAGATACAGCAGTAAAGGCTATTGCAACTACTGAAATCGTAGTAAATCAGCAGGACTTGGCGGTAGGTCAAACTAAGGAGATATTTAGTGAAATCTTAAAATCAATTGAAATAATGATTACTAAAGTTGATGAAGTAAAAATATCTATTGTTGATATAAATGAGAAAAAACGATCCACAGTATCAGAAATTGAAAATATATCATCTATATCAGAAGAAACAGCATCCTCTTCAGAAGAGGTTACCGCTTCAACGGAAGAAATAACGGCTACTATGGAAGAGTTCACAAAACATTCAAGTGAGCTTCATATAGTAGCAGAGCAATTAGGGACTGAAATAAATAAATTTAAAATTAATTAATATACGTATAAAGGAGCAAATGTAGGAGTACATTTGCTCCTTTCAAAATTAAATATACCAAAAATACTAGCTACGGATGGCAGGTCTTGAACTTTTACATGGCCACTTACAACTTTAGAATGTTTTTTAAGTAAATCTTCAATCATGGGTAAAATATCATCACACACAGTGCATCCATCCGATGAAAAATATGTGATATTAGTCACATACTTTCTTTTGTTGTAATGATAAAATGTGGGTATGATTTATAGAAGGAGGTAGTATATATTGTTTAGTGAAGAAATTAACAAAGTTTCTGCATCAGCGGTAAAAAAATCTGAACTTTTAAAGAAAAGTAAAATGAGGTACCTCACTGCAGCGGCACTAGCGGGTGCTTATGTGGGATTTGGAATTTTATTGATATTTACTATTGGAGGATCATTTGCAGCAGCTGAGTCACCGGCAACAAAAACTATTATGGGAGCTTCCTTTGGGATTGCCTTAAGTCTTGTAATAATGGCGGGCTCCGAACTTTTTACAGGAAATAACATGATTATGACCATAGGGTCTCTAGAAAAGAAAGTTCCTTTAATTGATTCAATAAATATTTGGATATACAGTTTTATAGGAAACTTTGTAGGGTCAGCAGTGCTAGCAGCAATATTTGTAGGTTCGGGGCTTGCAAAGGGAAGCACAGCAACATTTATTTTAAAAACATCACAAGGGAAAATGGCAACGCCAAGCATAGAATTATTTTTAAAAGGGTTACTTTGTAATATGTTAGTCTGTTTAGCAGTATGGTGTGCTATTAAATTAAAGGAAGAAACGGCTAAACTTATAATGATTTTTTGGTGTCTATTTGCATTTATAACTACAGGGTTCGAACATAGTGTTGCGAATATGACTTTGCTTACAACGGCACTAATGATTCCTCATACCGCAGCGATTTCTATAGGAGGATTAACGCACAACTTAATTTGGGTTACCTTAGGTAACTTTGTAGGTGGAGCTGTATTTATTGGAGCAGCATATTGGTACGTATCAAAAGAGAAATAAAACAATAAAAATATATATTATTAAAGCTAGGATTAATAAAGGTAAGTAATGTATGACTTCTTTTTTTGTTTAATTTTAGAGGCATTGCTATATAATAAGAATATTAGTATTTTTATAATAATGAGATTCTAAAATGAAAGCATAAGGAGAAGTTAAGATGCCACAAATAACGCTTAGGCAATTAAAAGACCTTCCTTTATTTAAATGTGTTGATGATAAAACTTTGGATTTGATAAGAGAGAGTGTTATAATAAAAAATCTTAAAAAATCACAAATGTTGTTTGCTGAAAGAGAAATTACAAATAATATTTATATAGTGCTAGAGGGAAGGGTAACTATGTACAGAATATCGGAAAAGGGTCAAAAGAGAGTTATTTATATCCTAAACAAAGGTGAGATTATAAACGAGGTGAATTTTGACAATTTTACGACGTCTATTAATTGTGAAGGGTTTGAAGATAGTGAAATTATAAGTATATCAAAAGTAGACCTATTAAATATTATGAAACAGGATTTTAAGCTTACAGAAATTATATTATACTCTATGAGTAAAAAAATAAGAAGAGTGTATAGACAAATTAAGAACACAGTTCCTACTAAAATGGACAAAAGGGTAGCCGCCAAGCTTTGGAAGCTGTCTAAAGATTATGGTGTAGAAACAGAAGAGGGCGTCCTAATAGATATTAAAATAAACATAACTTATTTAGCAGATATGTTAGGTAGCTCTCGCGAAACTATTTCAAGGGCAGTAAAAGAGCTTGAAAACATGGATATGGTTAAAATAAAATATAGAAAATTCATAGTTAATAGAGAAAAGTTAAGCCGATACTTTAAAGGTGTGTGATGAAAATCACATACTTTTTTTGTCGTTTAAAATACAATATGCATAGTTAGTTATAAATTTAATTTTTATAGGAACTGACTAATAAAGTTAATTAATTAACAATATTTAGAGGTTAAGTAAAATTTATTATAATGGAAGGTGTGCATTTATGGGATTTAAGCTTACAATAGAGAAGTTTGATGAGTATCTTGAAACATTGCGACGTGAATATAAGGTGTATGCACCAGTAATGATCAAGGGAAAAGGAACTTTTGCGGACACAGATACTAATAGGTATAAGGAAATAAAGAGTATAAGGGAAGTAGAGTTTGATTTAAAATCTAGTTTTTCTCCTAAAGAAATAATATTGCCAATTACTCAAACATTATTTTACTTTACTGAAAATGATTGCGTAGAGCCAAAATGCGATGAGAAGAAAACATTAATATTCTTAAGAAGCTGTGATATTCATGCTATAAAGAGATTAGATGAAGTTTACCTAAGAAATGGAAATGAGGATTATTATTATAAGGTTTTAAGAGATAAAATTAAATTTGTACTTATGGGTTGTAGTGAAAGTTTCGAAAATTGTTTTTGCGCTAGTATGGGATCAAATAAGACAGAAGAGTATGATATGTACACTAAAATTCAAGATGATGAGGTCTTTGTGAATTGTAAATCCGAAGAACTAATGAATTACTTTAACATAGATAAACCTAGTAACCTCGTGGTAGAGCCTGAATTTGTTTTGACTAATGAAGTAAAGGTTACTATACCTGAAAACTTAGATCAAAGAATTTTTAAATCAAAAATGTGGGATGAATATTCTTCAAGATGCATTGCTTGTGGTAGGTGTAATTTTGTCTGTGGTACTTGTTCTTGTTTTACTATGCAGGACATTTTCTATAAAGAAAATAAAAACGTAGGAGAAAGAAGGCGTGTTTGGGCATCTTGTCATGTAGACGGATACAGCGACATGGCAGGCGGACATGGCTTTAGACAGGATAAAAAAGACAGAATGAGATTCAAAATTATGCACAAGGTATATGATTTTAAAAAGAGAGCCGGATATCATATGTGTATAGGTTGTGGTAGATGTGATGATATATGCCCTGAATATATATCTTTCTCAAATTGTGTAAACAAATTAAATAAAGCAATGGATGAGGTGGAATAAATGAAAAATATATACATGCCTTTCAAATCTAAAATACTTAATATAAGTAAGCATACAGAAACGGATTATACATTTAGAATGGAGTTCGCAGGTGTTGTAAAGCCGGGTCAATTTTTTGAAGTATCCATACCGAAATTTGGAGAATCACCTATATCAGTTAGTGAGATAGGTGAGGGTTATGTAGATTTTACAATAAGACGTGTCGGCACTGTTACAGATGTAATCCATAGCTTTTTTGTAGGAGGAACCTTGTTTTTAAGAGGGCCTTATGGAAATGGATTTGATGTTAATCTTTATAAAAATAAAGAAGTTATTGTAGCCGCTGGGGGAACTGGACTGGCACCAGTAAAAGGGATAGTAGATTATTTTGCGAAAAATCCAAAGGAATGCAAGAGCTTTAATTTAATGGCAGGTTTTAAGTCGCCTAGTGACATCTTATTTAAAGAAAATTTCAAAGTTTGGGAAAAGAGTATTAGTGTGACATTAACTGTAGACAGTGCTGATGACGGCTACACTGGAACTGTAGGACTCATAACAAAATACATTGCAGATATTCAAGTTGTGAATATGGATGAAGTACAAGTTATTGTAGTAGGACCACCGATGATGCTTAAGTTTACCGTAGCTGGATTTATAAAAAAAGGAGTAAAAGAAAAGAATATATGGGTATCTTATGAGCGAAAGATGTGTTGTGGAGTTGGGAAATGTGGGCACTGCAAAATTGATGATACGTATATATGTTTAGATGGACCTGTTTTTAACTATTTGGATGCAGTTCATCTAGTAGATTAAGGGGGAAAACGTAATGGATATAAATACCAAATTGCTCAAGAAAAATGCATACAGAATAACTAAAAAAAGAGGTAAAACAGCTATAAGAATAAGGGTACCTGGTGGGCATATAGAAGCCAAACATTTAGAAGTTTTGCAAAGAGTAGCAGAAACTTACGGAGATGGAAATATTCATATAACTATAAGACAGGGTTTTGAAATACCAAATATTGATATAGATAAAATACCGGAAGTTAATAAGATGATTCAATCAGTCATAGAAGGGCTTGATATAAATCAGATTTCAGAAAATACAGGATACTTGGCCGCAGGTACTAGAAATGTGTCAGCTTGTATAGGGGCAAATGTCTGTCCTTTTGCAAATTATAATACTACAGACTTTGCAAAAAGAATTGAAAAAGAAATATTCCCTAATGATTACCATGTGAAGGTAGCTTTAACAGGTTGTCCTAATGATTGTATAAAGGCTAGAATACAAGATTTTGGGATCATAGGAATGACAGAGCCCCAATATGAATCTTATAGATGTATCAGTTGCAAATCCTGCGTAACTAACTGTAAAAAAAGAGTTGCTGGTGCACTTAAAATGGAGAACTTTAAAGTAGTTCGCGACCATGACAAGTGTATTGGATGTGGAGAATGCATAGGGAAATGCCCAACTAGTTGTTGGAGCAGAAGTTATGAGAAATATTATAAACTTGTGATAATGGGTAGGACTGGCAAGAAAAATCCTAGACTTGCTCAGGATTTTATAACTTGGGTGGACGAGGAAAGTATAATTAAAATAATAAAAAACACTTATTCATATATCGATAAGTATATGGATGGAAATGCTCCAGGAGGAAAAGAACACATAGGTTATATTGTTGATAGAACAGGATATCCAGTGTTTAAGGAATGGGTTTTGAAAGACGTGACTTTGGGGGAGAAAGCAGAGGTTAAGCAATATATTAATTGGTAATAATAAAAAGTAACTGAATGAAGTGTTGGCACCTGCTTAGGCTGGTGCTATTTTTTTTAGGTGGAACTCTTACTTATAGAAGTGGGAGACTTTCCTTCTGAAATGTCATTAAAAGGTTTACATGCAACCAATAAGTAAAAACTTGTTGAAATTACCAAATTAAGCAGTATAATCAATTATACAGACAGATAAAAAATACATTTAGGGGGATGGTGCTATGGAAAATTTAGACAGTATAATATCAATTAAAGATTTACAAATGAGCTATGGGAGTAAAAAGGTGCTTAATGGAATTAATTTAGAAATTCCTAGAGGTCAGATAATAGGATATATAGGGACTAATGGTGCTGGTAAAAGCACAACTATAAAAATAATGCTTGGGATATTAGAAGGATACACGGGAAAAGTAGAAATATTAGGACAAGATATAAGTAATGGAAGCATAGAGTATAAAAAGAAGATCGGGTATGTACCAGAGCTTGCAGATATATATGAAAACTTAACTGCTTATGAGTATATAAGCTTTTTAGGTGGGATATATGGATTAGAAGAGAAAAAACTCATTGAGAGAGCAACGAAGTTAATGGGCTTATTTGGGATTGAGGGAGCTATAGATTCTAGAATATCTTCATATTCAAAAGGCATGAAGCAAAAGTTAATTATAATATGTAGTTTAATTCATAATCCTGATATATTATTTTTTGACGAGCCTTTAGGTGGACTAGATGCTAATAGTGTAATGGTGTTTAAAGAGGTTATGAAGACTCTTGCAAAGAGTGGAAAAACCATATTTTATTCTTCACATATAATGGATGTTGTAGAGAAGGTAAGCGACAGAATATTACTTTTAAATGAGGGGCAGATAGTTGCTGATGGAAGTTTCGAAGAACTTAAGAATAATAAGAAGGAAGGAACACTTGAAGAAATATTCAATCAGCTAACAGGCTTTAATGAGCATGCAGAGGTTGCTAAAGAATTTGTTTCTTTGGTTTGCGAGGTGTAATTATGAAGAATTTCACCGTACTCGCGATATTGGATAAATTTCAATCATTATATGAAAAATTAGGCGTTAACTATAAGACTATGAGAATGATTCTGCAGATAAAACTAACCACGGATGGTCGTAGAGTAAGTACTGTTATGGGGAATAATAAAAAGAGAGATGAAAGCAAGGACAAGAATAACTATCTATCCTTATTGATGTTCAATGCATTTATGAGTATTTTTATTGGGTTAATAATGACGGGTGATATGTCATCTATGAAAGCTGCAAATATTGTAATAGGTATAAATTTATTTATGATGGTATCACTTATGATATCTGATTTTTCGGCAGTATTACTAGATGTAAAAGAGAAAAATATATTACTACCTAAGCCAATCGATAGTAAGACATTTAATGCGGCAAAGACTACTCATATATGTATATATTTAATAGGTTTATCACTGTCATTAAATTTGATTCCACTAGTTATTGGCAGCGTAAAATATGGAGCTTTATTTTCTGCGATATTTTTTATAGACAATATACTTGTAGTGTTCTTAGTTATAGCTTTAACATCTTTATTATATACTTTAGTTTTGAATTTTTTTGATGGAGAAAAATTAAAGGATATAATAAACTATTTTCAAATATTATTAGCATTTGTATTTGCTTTTGGATATCAACTAGTTGCAAGAGTCTTTGATGCTACAAATATGAACAGTGAATATATACCCAAGTTGTGGCATGCATTACTTCCATCTATGTGGCTTGCATCTCCATTTGGTATACTAATAGATGGGAATAAACAACCTTTTCTAATATTTTTATGTACACTCGCAATATTAGGTCCGATTATGTTAATGACGCTTTATATTAAAAGCGTAGTACCTTATTTTGAAAAGAACCTCCAAAAATTAAATGATAGAGGGGGAGCCGTAAGTCGCAAAAGTGAAACTAGAAAAGAATTTATAGCAGGACTTGTTTGCAAGGACAAGATTGAAAAGAGTATGTTTAAATTTACTCAAAATATGATAGCTACAGAAAGAAACTTGAAGCTTAAGGTGTATCCATCACTTGCAATGGCAGTATTTATGCCAGTTCTATTTATGTTTATGGGTAGCGGACAAGATAAATCCTTCATGGCTAATATTAAAACAGGATATGGTGGGAAAATTCATTTATTAATGTATATAACTATATTCCTATTATGCTTTTGTACAGCGTTTATAAATAATAGTGATAATTATAAGGGGGCCTTTATATACAAGGTATTGCCAATAGAAAATCCAGGAGTAATATTAAAAGGGGCAGTAAAAGGAACTATATTCAAACTAATACTACCACTCTATATATTAGAATCTATAGTGTTCACAATATTTAAAGGACCGTCTATAATTTTAGACTTAATAGTAATGTTTTTAGTTCTTTTAATATTATCATTGGTGTATTTTAAATCATCAAATAAGGAAATGCCCTTTAGTGTAAAGTTTGCTACAGCAGATAGCGGTAAACTTATACTACCATCAGTAATTACAATTATGCTGCTTCTAGTATTTGCTGGAATCCATATAGTTATTAGAAATAATGTGACATTTATTGGTGTTTATGCGGTCGTGCTTTTGATAGTTAATGTAATTCTTTGGAAAACTAGTTTTAAGGTATGTTGGAAGGATATAGAAATATAAGAAAATTTTTTAGAGGAGTTTTTGTTTGCTTTCATTTATGTTTATGGGAACCGGACACAGTAAATAATTCATGACTAATATTAGAATGGACTATTTGGGGCTTGAATTTATAGGCTAGGCAGTATAATATATATGATATAATTAATAAATTTTGTTGTATTAGGAGGCTACTATATGAATTATTTTAGTACAAAAGGTAAAGAAACGGTTGTAAATAGTTATGTTTGAGATTAAAGTACCAGCTACAAGTGCAAATATGGGACCTGGACTAGATACTCTTGGAGTTGCTTTTAAACTATATAATAGATTTATAGTTGAAGAGATAGAAACTGGACTTGAGATTTTCGGTTGTGATGAAAAATTTGCAAATAATGATAACTTGGTATATAGTTCAATGTTAAAAACTTTTAAAAAGCTTAAGAAAGATCCAAAAGGTGTTAGATTAACATTTAAAACAGAAATACCTGTTAGTGGAGGCCTTGGAAGTAGTGCTACATGTATATTAGCAGGAATTACAGCTGCCAATAGGCTATATGGAGATGTTTTAACAAAACAAGAGATTTTAAATTTTGCCTGTGAAATTGAAGGGCATTCGGATAATGTTACCCCTGCATTGGTTGGAGGCATGAATGTTTCAATTCTGAATGATGGAGTTGTTTCTTATAATAAAATTCCAATTAGTGGAGGAATAAAATTTTGTGCACTAATTCCGAAATTTCAGCTATCAACTGAGGCTTCAAGGGCAGTGCTTCCAGAAAAAATACTTCTTAAAGATGGGGTCTATAATATAGGTAGGGTTTCGATGCTTATTGCAGCGCTTGTTAATGGTGACTATAAAAGCGTGAGGCTTGCTTGCAAAGATAAGCTTCATCAGCCATATAGAATGGGTTTAATTAAAAATTACAGTGAGATTAATAGGTTTGTTCAAGACAGTGAAGCGCTAGGGGTATTTCTTAGTGGCGCTGGACCAACAATGATGGTGATGCTTAAAAAGGACGATAATAATACTGAAGAAAAGTTAAAAAAATTCTTGAAAGGCCTATCAGGAAATTGGGAAGCTGTGAATTTAGAAATTGATGAAGAAGGTCTAAAAATTTACTAGATGTTTACCCATTAGACAAAAAACACTTGCATAACATATTCAATATGAAGAGTTGTTGAATATTTTATGTAGGTGTTTTTGCTATTATATGCACTCGATAAAAAAGTTATTTTTTATATGTTTTTTTGTAACAAGACCAATTATAGTATCAATAGAAAGTCTACATACTTTGGATATCCTCTTTTTGAATATTAATTAATTCTGCATCAGTATTACATTCTATAAAAGTTATAATATGCTCCATTGTAGAATCTAGCTGTGATGAAGTTCCACATATTCCTACAATACCGATAACTATTGTTTGATGAATATCCTGCTCAGCTACTTCTGCTACTGATATATTAAACCTATTTTTTAGTTTTTGAACTATGCTTTTTACAACCATTCTCTTTTCTTTTAATGAATGTGACCATGATGCTCTTAGGGTAACTGTCATAAATAAAATTTTCATATATCCTCCACCGCCAATTTTACTATAAATATAGTATGTGTAAAAAAACTATTTATACTTATTGCTGCACCATATTTATTTATATCTGACTCATACTTAGTAAACTTTTAAAAATAGAGTTCATTAGTTTCCAGTTATACTTTATAACAAAATGGTTAAACTATATAGTGTAATATATATGCAGTGTGATTTCTATATTCGAAGGGAGATACTAATGAATAAAAATAAGTTAGGAAAAGCAAAAAAATCAATTAACCAATTAGATGCTAATAAAGGAAGTAGTGGCGTTTCAGACACTGAGATGTCTATTATGTATAATATATCTAATATGACTAGTGACATTACTGATGTCGATTTAGAAGAAAAAATAAAATCAAGTGAAAGTTCTACGCAATCAAGGCATTAGCGTTTATTAAATGACGCTCCAGTAGGGAAATAAAGCTGAAGTAAGATAAAATTCAAGGTTATTATCTATCACATCAAAATAGAAGGAGGTTTACGAATGAATAGCTTTCAGCAAAAAGTTGCAGATGTAATGGAATCAATAGAAAAATCAAATTCTTTTAAATGTGAAACAAGAAGGGATTTTAAAAAAGTAGCAAAAGCTTTAGTTGAAACCGATGGAACTATACCCGATTTTAAAAAGTATGATTTAGCTTCAAAACATTGGAAGAGCGCTGAAAAATTTATTTAAATACATTTTTCTAAATGGACAATGCGATTACTAAATTAGACTTTGTAACATTATTTCTGTAATGTGTTATATAAAAATAAAAAAATAGAGCACGCGGATAAATATTTATCTGCGGGCTCTATTTTTTAATAACACTTTTGTTTATTAATAGAAAGAAGTTGACTCTATAGTAACAATACAGTTTACAATAAGGAAGGTGTGAAAATAATAAAAAAAGGTGGATATATATGACAAAGAAATTTTTGAAATATGCTATTCCATCAGCACTTGCTATGTTTATTTCATCTTTATATACAGTTGTTGATGGAATGTTCGTAGGACAAGGTGTTGGGGATTCAGCATTAGCAGCAGTTAACATAGTGCTACCATTTACAGTTATGTTATTTGGATTAGCTTCTATGTTTGCAATAGGTGGAGGAGCTCTAGTCTCTAAAAATTTTGGAGCAAATAATACTGAAAAGGCAGTGAATATATTTAGACAAGTATTTAAATTTCTACTAATAATTAGTATTGGGATAAGCGTAATTGGTGCTATATTTACAGAACCAATAGTAAAGTTACTAGGAGCAACAGATCGGCTACAGGGTTTGGCAGTAGATTATTTAAGGTTCTTTGCAATATTTTGTATTCCTAATTTAACAGGAATAGTTCTTAGTAGTTTTGTTAGAAACGATGGAAGGCCAAAACTTGCAATGGTATCTACAATAAGTGGTGCAATAACTAATGTAATATTGGATTATATATTTATTTTTCAATTTGGACTTGGAATAAAAGGAGCGGCTATAGCTACAGGACTTGGTCAAATAGTCACAGTATGTATGTTATTACCTCATTTCTTAAAAGGAGAAGGTCTATTAACTTTTGGAAATGTGAAGATTAGTAAGGAAATTATTAAAGAGTTTTCACTTATTGGTTTCCCATCATTCTTTGCACAAGCAAGTTATTCAATAATTGTGTTATTGCATAATATAGCTTTAGCAAAATATGTAGGGGAGGTAGGAATTTCTGCATATAGTATAATAAATTATTTAACTACAAATATATATATGGTTCTTTATGGAATAACACTAGGAGTACAACCACTTTTAAGTTATAGCTATGGAAGAAAAGATGCTGAGAAATTGATAGGATTCTTTAAAATAACATGCGTAGCATCAATTTTAATAAGTGGTTTTTTTGTTATAACAAGTTTTATCTTTGGACAGAAGATTATAGGGATATTTACAACAGATCCATACATAGCACAATTAGCATATAAGGCCCTTCGAATAGCAAGTTTTGGCTATTTTGTAGTAGGATTAAATCTAAATACTCTTGTGTATTATCAAGCTATAGAAAAACCAAAGTATGCAAATATAAGTTGCGTATGTAGATCAGTTATTTTCTTGCCAATATGTTTAACTTTATTTGGAAGTGCGTTTGGAATAAATGGAATATGGATAAGCGCAATGGTATCCGAAAGTTTAACATTTATAACTATAAAATTAATTGCAAACATAAAAACTTCTACACAAGCGGTCTTAACCGAATAGAATTTGGAATTTAAAAGAAAATAATAGTTTGAAGATACATTATAAAAATAAAAAATAGTAGTATAATAATGCTATGCCTAAAGTATCTTAGGCATAGCATTATTATTTGAAAATATTAAATACAAATGAGGTGAGAATATGGGGACAAACTTTTCAATAGGAGAAATGTCAAAGTTACAAAATATATCAGTTCAGACATTACGATATTATGATAAAATTGGACTACTAAAGCCTTCATATATAGACGAGAAGAGCAGATACAGATATTACTGCGCAAAACACTTTGTAATACTTAATTCAATAAAACAATGTAAGGCTATGGGGTTATCTTTAGATGAAATAAAGGAATTAATAAAAAATTATACTTCATTTGATTCCATACTTAATATAATAAGTAAGCAAAAGGAAATGATAGATACCAAAATAAAAGAATTAAACACAGTAAAAAATAATATTAGTTTTCTTGAGAAACGTATAAAAAATTCTTTAGAAGAAGGTATTAATGATGTATTTATTAAATATAACCAGGAAAGAAAATTTATTAAATATAATAATACAAAGAGATATACAGAAGAATTTGAAATAAATCTAAGTGAAATATTAGTATCTATGGAACAGAAGTATAGTAGTTTAAATAAAGAACTTGCTTTTGCTGTATCATACGAAGATATAAAAAAATATGATGAACTAATATATAATAATATGCTAATTAATGCTTTCGAGTGTGTTACAAATGATGATAATTTAATAACTTTGCCAAAGGGGGAATATATAACATTAAATTTTGATGATGATTATAATGATACCAGCAAGTATTATAAAAATCTTATTGAGTATATAGATAAAAATAATATTGAAGTAAGTGGAGATTTTTATGAAATATACATAATGACTAGAGTTGGGAATGATGGGAAGGAAAGATCTTTGGGACAAATTCAAATATTAAAGAAAAAGTAAAGGCATTTTTATGAAAGGATGATCGTAATCAGGGAGTAGCGGGGCGCAAAGGGGTTATTCTAACTTGCAAAGAGAAGCTTATTCATTACTATTCAAAATTTGGATACATAAATAGGTTCCATAGTTGTTATTATTCACGCATTGTTATACAATGCTATTATTCGAATAATTTAATAAGGAGATTTTGTCATGAATTCAGTGTTTTTAGCGGAATCAATAGCAGAAATTACATAATTAATCCATCTGGAGGTATACTCAAATGAAAACTTCAACAAAACATTCCTTGGTTATAGGGTTTGCACTATTTGCAATGTTTTTCGGTGCAGGAAACCTAATTTTTCCACCATACTTAGGGAAAGCGGTAGGAAGCAAATTTATTATAGCTATTATAGGCTTCCTCATTACAGGAGTTGGTCTTCCTCTAATCGGAATAATTGCCTGTGCTAAAATTAATGGTTCTTTCGATAAAATGGCAAATAGAGTAGGTTCAAAATTTGCAATAATAACAGGTGTAGCTTTAATTCTTGTTATAGGACCTTTATTTGCAGTTCCAAGAACAGCTGCAACAACTTTCGAACTTGGAATACAGCCTTTATTTCCATTTGTGGGGCAAAACATAACTATTATATTGTATTTTGCAATAACACTTGCATTTGTGCTTAAACCTTCTTCAATAATTGATAATATAGGTAAAATACTTACACCAACACTTTTATTAATGTTAGCTATAATTATATTTAAAGGGATAATATTTCCTATTGGACCAATTGTAAATACATATTACCAAGGTGCATTTTCAAAATCTTTATTAGAAGGTTATCAAACGATGGATGGTATGGGTTCTGTTATAGTGGCATCAATAATTCTTTCAGCTGTTAGAGCAAAAGGTTATGAAAATCCAAAAGATATAATGAATATGACTATAAAGGCAGCTATGGTGGCTGCAGTGGGCTTAGGCTTTGTATATGCTGGACTTATGTATCTTGGATCTCAAACAACTACTTTGTTCCCAGCAGATATAGCTAGAACTAATCTAGTTACACAAATTGCAAAGTTAGACTTAGGCAGTATTGGTAGCGTTATTCTTAGTTTATCTGTGAGTCTTGCATGCTTAACAACTTCTATAGGATTACTTTCAAGTGGAGCAAAATACTTTGCTAAACTTTCAAATGGTAAACTATCCTACAAGACTAATGCTATTGCTATGGCTTTAGTAAGTGGAGTAATAGCTACAAAAGGCGTTGATAATATAGTTATATTGGCAGTTCCTATTTTACAAGTTTTATATCCAATTGTAATTATTCTAATAGCTATTACCTTTCTTGGTGATAAAGTTAAAAATGATAAGATTGTTGCTATAACTGTATACACGGCTTTAATAATAAGCATTTTAGATACTGTGAACATCGGATTTATTAAATTTATTCCGCTAGCAAGTGCAGGATTCTCATGGCTTGTACCTGCTTTATTAGCTTTTGTAATTTCCAATATTTTAATAAAACCAAAAGAAGATGCTATAAATGAAGAGGGAGATACTTCAATTTTTGAGGCGTGAAAAACAAAGCAATTGAAGTTTCAGCAATATAAATAATTAACATTTATAGTACAAAAGCCACCTTTATAAAGGTGGTTGCGAAGCATATTCAAGTTGAGTTTTCGAAGATGTATGATATACTTGTAGTGGTAACTTTCAAATCAACAATAAAAAGGAATCGGTTTTATCATTGAAGGAACCAAAACCATAAAGTAGTATATATAAAAGTTGTTGATAAATTGAAAAGATAGATATATTTATTATAATGGAGGAATTATTATGAAAATGGATGAATTGCCAAAGTATTTTAAAAAAATTGATAATGAACTGTGGTTTGAGGAAGTTGAAGTTGAGAAAAAAAGTTTGAAAATTACTTACAAAATTAATAAGTGTTTTTCCTATAGTAAATCGCCCTATCAAGAGGTAGCTTTGATTGATACTGTGGCATTTGGTCCATGTCTTGTGCTCGATGGGTCAATGCAGACTACTTCAGCAGATGGTTTTATATATAATGAAATGATTACTCATATTCCAGTAATCACACATAAAAACCCACAAAACGTATTGGTAATTGGTGGAGGAGACTGTGGAGCGGTACGAGAATTATCAAAGTATAAAGAACTTGAGACAATTGACATGGTTGAGCTCGACGAAGTAGTAACAAAAGAAAGCATAAAATTTCTTCCGGAAATAAGCGGAGGCGCAGGTTTTGATAAAAGAATCAATTTTAAATTCGGAGATGGAGTTGAATATGTAAAGAAGACTGATATTAAGTATGATATAGTAATGGTCGATTCACCAGATCCCGAGGGTCCTGCTAAGGATTTGTTTGGAGAAGAATTTTATAAGAATGTAAAAAGAACATTAAAAACTGATGGAGTAATGGTATGTCAAAGTGAATCTCCAATGCTTCATCGTAACATAATTGAGAATACAAGAAAGATATTAAAGAATAACTTTAAAATTGTAAAAACCTATATAGCGTTTGTTCCAACTTATCCAGGCGGATTATGGAGTTTTACAATGGCTTCAGATGTTTATGATCCTAGTAACATGGACGTAAATAAACTGCCTTTTGAAACTCGTTATTTAACAAAGGAGATTGCAAAATCTTGCTTCGATCTTCCAAATTTCATAAGTGATTTAAAATAGAATAAGCTGAGCTTAAAAGTTTAGAGACTACAATTGATTAGGGTATAGACGTTAAGTCTGTATCCTTTTTAAGTGTGATGGTTAAGGAGGTATTAAATTATGCCAATCTGGGTGTCATTTTTAATTGGGTTTATTATAGCAAGCGTATTTAGCATTTTTATTAAAAAAAATAAATAACTTTTAAATAATTATGATTCGCCTTCTCGGGTGGGTCATTTATTTTTGAACTAATTTCTTTATTATGAAAATTTTGACAAATATATGACGAAGTGTTATATTGAGGATGATTAATGAATTAATTCAACCAAGGATCTTATACACATTTTCTACAAAAGGAGGTTTTTTTATGAATAGCAAATACTCAAACCTATTTGAACCAATAAAAATTGGAAATATTGAAATAAAAAACAGATTTGTAATGGCTCCTATGGGACCTGGTGGACTATGCTCTGAAGATGGTAGTTTTAATGAAAAGGGAATTGAATATTATGTTGAAAGAGCAAAAGGCGGTACTGGCTTAATTATAACGGGTATTACTTATGTTGAAAATGACATTGAAAAATGTGTTATGCCTTCTATGCCTTGTGCAACAATTAATCCTGGTAATTTTGTAAAAACATCAAAGGTTCTTACTGAAAGAGTTCATGCTTATAATTCAAAAATATTTCTCCAGTTAACGGCAGGATTTGGACGTGTTAGTCTCCCTGGTATAGTTGGAGATGTTACGCCAATAGGGCCCTCTCCTATACCTCATAAATGGATTCCTAATGTAATATGTAGAGAACTTACAATAAAAGAAATTGAGACTTATGTAAGAAAATTTGGTGAGGCAGCGGCTATAGCAAAGGATGCAGGATTTGATGGAGTTGAGATTCATGCTGTTCATGAAGGATATCTTCTTGATCAATTTACTATGACATTATTCAACAAAAGAACAGATAAATATGGCGGCAGTTTAAGGGATAGGTTAAGATTTCCAATAGAAATTCTTGAAGCAGTTAAGCAAAAATGTGGTAAAGATTTCCCTGTATCTCTTCGCTTTAGTGTGAAAAGTTTCGTAAAAGACTTAAATGAAGGTGCTTTACCTGGAGAAGAATTTGAAGAAAAAGGACGTGATCTTGAAGAAGGCCTTGAAGTTGCTAAAATACTAGAAGAAGCTGGATATGATGCATTTAATTCAGATGCAGGTACTTATGATTCATGGTATTGGAATCACCCACCTATGTATTTTAAAAAAGGTATGTACCTATCATTAAATGAACAATTAAAGAAGGTTCTAAAAGTTCCTGTAATCACTGCTGGAAGGATGGACAACCCTGACATGTCGAGTGATGCTATCTCAGAAGGCAAAACAGATATGATAGCTTTAGGTAGACCACTTTTAGCAGATGCATATATTCCACAAAAAATAAAATTAGGGAAGCTAGAAAATATTCGCCCGTGCTTATCTTGTCATGATGGATGTATGGGAAGATTAGCGACAGGCGGTGGAATTTCTTGTGCTGTAAATCCATCCGCATGTAGAGAAAAAGATTTTGAATTACAACCTGCTAACAAAATTAAAAATGTAATGATTATAGGGGGAGGAGTTGCTGGATGCGAAGCTGCAAGGGTTTGCGCTATCCGTGGCCATAAAGTTTCGCTATATGAAAAAACTGATAAATTAGGGGGAAATATTGTTTCTGGAGGGGTTCCCGATTTTAAAGAAGATGATAGAGCTCTTGTAAAGTGGTATTACAATGAATTAAAAGAAAATAACGTTGATATTCATTTTAATGCTAAAGTTACAGAAGATTTAACTAATAAAACAAACTTTGATGTAATTATTGTTGCTACAGGTTCAACACCTAAAATGTTAAAGTTAGATGGGAATATGGACAAAGTCTATACTGCTCAAGATGTACTACTCGGAAATAAATCTGCTGGGAATTCATCAATTATTATAGGTGGTGGCTTAGTAGGATGTGAAACAGCGCTTTGGCTTGTAAAACAAGGTAAAAAAGTTACTATTGTTGAAACTCTTGATAACATATTAACCTCTGGACCGGCTATATGCCATGCAAATAGCCAAATGCTAAAGGATCTTCTAAAACTTTACAAAGTAGATATTAAAACTAAAGCTTTAGTATCTAAAGTAACTAATGAAGGTGCTGTACTAAAACAAGATAATAAAGAATTAACAATACTTGGTGAATCTATAATTTTAGCTGTTGGATATAATTCTGAAAAAGAATTATATGATGGGTTAAAATTTAATGATAAAGAAACGTATTTATTAGGAGATGCAAAACAAGTACAAAATATTATGAGTGCTATTTGGGATGCTTTTGAAGTAGCTAGAAACATATAAATACAATTAAAGTTATTCCATGTATGATGCCGTATGCAGATACACAATTCCAGCGGATATGGTATTTAAGAAAGGGTTAAAAACTTTATTTAGACAAAAAAATTCGAAAATATAAGTAGATTTGTTTACACAAATCTACTTATATTTTTTTTGAGATAAAATTAAGTTCTAATAGATAGTAAGTAGCAAGTTGGTCAGGATAACGGTGACTTGTTAGGTCAATCAGGGAAGTGGAATATGAACAAAAAAAGAAGCTTTAGTTAAAATGTAACTTATTGTCTTGGTAAAGACTAAAGAATAATGTATACTGAGATTCAGAAAGACGTATTAATTTTGGTACTAGACATAACAGTGGCAATGAGGATGTCAATTATATGTATAAAAATGAAAAATTATACCATAAAGTTATCACTATAAAAGCATATGCGAGGAGAAAAAACAAATGAAAAAGTCATTAAAAGCACTTATAAGCTTATCACTCATAGTACTATTAGTTATAGTAGTAAGTATATACAGAATAGTCTCAACCCCACCATCACAAGTACCATCAGAAGCTACAACAGGAACACCAGAGCAAATAGCGGATAAAAGAATTTCAGATGCGAAAATAGTAGCAGATAAAAAAATAGCAGATGCAAAAATCGTAGCAGATAAATTAATAGCAGATGCAAAAATAGTAGCAGATGCAAAAGCCGCGGAGGCCAAAAAAACATCAGATTTAAAAGCAATTGAGACTAAAAAAATATTAGCGGCAAAGTCTCAGAGTAATCAACTTAAAGAAGGTGAATATAAAAATTATAGTAATGAAAAATTTTCATATTCAATTATGTATCCTAGTAATCTTAAAGTAGTTGATAACACTGCTAATGGGAATATACTTAAATCTGACGATGAAAAGGTTTCTTTGCAGGTATATGGAACTAATAATGCACCAAATGATACTATTGATTCAATATACAATAAAGCAATTAAAAATAATAATATGTATTATAAAGCTAAAGGTGGTAATTGGTTTGTAATTTCTTATACTGAAGGTGATGAAATAGTATATCAAAAAAAAGTGGTAGGAAAAGCTTCGACTAATACTTTTATTTTTAAATTTCCAGCCAATCAAAAGGACAAGTATACTGAAGTTGTGGATAAGCTTGAAAAAAGTTTCAAAACATCTTCTACTGATAAAAATCATTAATGTTAATTAAGCTACATAAAAAAATAGATAACTATTATAAATATGAATTAATGAATAAAAAGTTCGTTTTAAAAAATACTAGTTGTAGATATACAAGGTAGATATCAAAATGATTACAATATATCTTGGGTATTTACAATATAAAATTATATGGAGGTAATAAAATGACTAAAAGGACATTAGTACCAGAAGCAGCGGGAAAACTTCAAAAATTTAAGATGGAAGTAGCAGAAGATATGGCAATAGACAATATTGAAAGCAGAAATGTAGATATGGGAGATGTGCCAAGTAACATTGTAAATAAAATAAAAAATTCAGGTAATGTCGGTGGAGAAATGGTAAAGAGAATGGTAGAGGCAGCAGAAAAAAATATGGTGGATAATAAGTAATTTTGCATTCGCAAAACAAGAATTACTAAAAAAAGTTTAAGCAGAGAGTGATCTCTGCTTAAACTTTTTTTTCTACTAGTAAATTTTTTCTATACTTACTTCATAATTACCTTCAGGAGATATAACAGTGCACGTTTCTCCAAGTGCCTTTTTATATATTGCCATTCCCAGAGGGGATTCAATACTTATATTCATTAAGTCTGGGTTGGTCTCTACTGTGGATACCAGGTGTATGTTCTCAATATCACCAGTGTCAAGAAATTTAATATCAGCCTGACCTCCAAGACCTAATTGGTCATCACTACTGTAATCATCAACGACTGTAGAGTTCCGAAGCAATTCTTGAATTGCAATTATTCTATCATTGTTGGTTGCTTCCTCATCTTTAGCTGCATCATACTCTGCATTCTCACTTAAATCGCCATGGCCCTTTGCTTCTTTAATTGATGCTGTTATTTCTCTTCTTTTTTCACCTGTGCGAAGGGTTAATTCTTCCTCTAATTTTATTACTCCACTAGGTGTTAATATTGTATTTTTCATAGTTTTGTCACTCCTAACAATTTTTGCGTATATGATTCTGTCTTCTATTTTTAAATAAATTAGACATATCAAATTTTTTTAAATATAGAGAAGACAATAAAGAATTATTATATCACATTTTTGGACAACATATTAAATGTTATTATGAAGTTAATGCTTATTTAAATATATTCTAATAAACATTAAAAACTATATTTATAAAAACTGTAATATTTTTGTTGTTAATGAGATCTGAAGTAGGTTAAATAATTTAGGCTTATAGGATAAGAAAAAATATAAAACATGTGTTATACTAGAAAGTAGGTATAGCAATGGCTGATGTCGCATATATAAACATACAATTACTTAAATGAAATAATATAAAATCACTGGAAACTGTAAAAGTTTTTTGCTGACATTTTAAATTTATAATTCTCGCATGGAGGAATGTTTTTATGAATCAAACAAAAGAATTAGGAACAGAAAGTATAGGTAAACTACTTGTTAAGTTTTCGGTGCCGGCTATAACCGGAATGATTGTAAACGCCCTATATAACATTGTAGATCGAATGTATATAGGGCATATTAAAGGGGTAGGATCCTATGCACTTTCAGGACTTGCTATAACGTTTCCCATATCAGTTATTATAATGGCTTTTGGAATGCTTGTTGGGATAGGTGCTAGCGCAGTTATATCAATAAAACTAGGAGAAAAGAACAAGGAAACGGCAGATAATATCCTGGGGAACGCTTTTATACTTATAACGATAATATCATTAGTGATTGGCATACTTGGAATTTTGTTTTTAAATAAACTTCTAATCTTATTTGGGGCGAGTGAAAATAGTATCCCCTATGCAAAAGCATATATACAAATTATACTTATGGGAGCTGTTTTTCAAAATATAGGCTTTGGTATTAACAATATAATTAGGGCTGAGGGTAATCCCAAAATGGCAATGCTTACAATGGTATTTGGTGCAATTATTAATATTATATTGGATCCAATATTCATATTCGTTTTTGATATGGGAATTCAAGGTGCTGCAATAGCAACCATAATTTCTCAAGCTTTTAATACTATATTGGTATTGAGATATTTTACATCTAAAAACAGTGGAAGCGTACTAAAAATAAAGAAAGCCAATTTAAAGCTGCATAAACATATTATAAAAGACATTTTTGCTATTGGCATGGCGCCTTTTTCTATGCAAATTGCATCAAGTTTTGTAATTATTTTATATAATAAAGGTCTTTATTCTTACGGAGGGGATCTTGCAATAGCTGCAATGGGAATATTAAATAGTATATCAATGCTTATTTTTATGCCTATATTTGGTATAAGTCAAGGAATTCAGCCTATAATAGGATATAATTATGGGGCTAAATTGTATCCGAGAGTTTTAAAGGTTTTAAAGCTTGCAATAACTTTTGGTACTTGCATTGCTATAATTGGATTTATCGGAGTACAAGTATTTGCGAAGCAGCTTATTGGCGTGTTTGTGGGTAATAATACTGATCTAATAAATCTAGGTGCACGTGGAATTAGAATTGACTTAATCTTTTTACCTATTTTAGGGTTTCAAATTTTAGGAGCAAGTTATTTTCAAGCAATAAATGAGGCAAAAACCTCAATGATTTTAAGCATATTAAGACAAGTCATAGTACTAATTCCACTTATTCTTATACTTCCATTATTTTTTAAATTGGATGGATTATGGCTTTCACAACCTTGTGCAGATTTGATTGCAACTGCACTAACCGCGTTCTTTTTATGGAAAAGTATTAAGAGACTTAAATGTAAAAACATTGTATAGAAAAACAACAAATGTAGCACAATAACAAAATAGCTCCATTGAAAAAAGGTGTTTATAAAGAACACCTTTTTATTTTAATTATTTAATAATTCAGGGGGGTTATATAAGCATGTAACTACCTTATTTACAGCATATATGTAATATAATAGGGGCGGGAATTGTCGAAACTTGTATTTAATTGCGAAGTTTAGTATACTGTAAGGACATCGCTTAAATCTAAAGGGATGTCCTTACAATTAATACAGAGATTAAATAATCAAAGAGGTGAATAAATGTTAAAAATTGAAGTTAAAGGTTTGACCAAGATTTTTGGTAAAAACCCTAAACAAGGAATAAAACTTTTACAAGAAGGAAAAACAAAGCCAGAAATCTTAAAAGAAACAGGGATGACGGTAGGTGTAAATAGGGTATCGTTTGATGTACGCTCTGGAGAAATTTTTGTCATTATGGGATTATCAGGAAGCGGAAAGTCTACTCTTGTTAGATTAATTAATCGCCTAATCGAGCCCAATGCAGGTAGCGTGTTAGTAGATGGTGAGGATTTGGCGAAAATGGATAAACATAAATTAAGAGAAACTAGAAGAAAGAAACTAAGCATGGTTTTTCAAGGATTTGGATTATTTCCACATCGTACTGTTTGGGAGAATGCTGGATTCGGATTAGAAATACAAGGTATGGATAAAAAGGAAATAAAAGAAAAAGCTCTTGAATCATTACAAATGGTAGGACTTAAAGGATACGAGGATCAATATCCTTGTCAATTATCAGGAGGAATGAAACAAAGAGTAGGTCTTGCGAGGGCTCTAGCCAATAATCCAGATATTTTATTAATGGATGAAGCCTTTTCAGCGCTGGATCCTTTAAATCGTAAAGAGATGCAAGATGAGCTTATAGATTTACAAGCAACTATGCATAAAACAATTATATTTATTACGCATGACCTAGATGAAGCACTTAAAATTGGAGACAGAATAGCAATTATGAAAAATGGATTAATTGTGCAGGTTGGTACCCCAGAAGAAATTATGACAAACCCTGCTGATGAATATGTTAGAAAGTTTGTTGAGGATGTAGATAGATCCAAGGTTTTTTCTGCACAACATGTTATGAAACGTCCAGAAACTATAGATGTAGAAAAACATGGTCCACGAGTTGCATTGCAACGGATGAGACAGGCTGGAATTTCAAGTATCTATGTTATTAATAAAAACAAAGAGTTCTTAGGAGTTGTAACTGCAGATGCAGCAGCTGAAGCAGTGAGAAATGGAACTAAAAATATTTATGATGTTATGATTACAGATGTTCCGGTGGTTCTTCCAGATTTATCATTAAATGATTTGTTTGAGATAATACACGATTCCCCTGTACCAGTAGCTGTTGTTGAAGAAAAAATATTAAAAGGAATTATAGTTCGAGGTGCGGTACTCGCGGCTCTTGCAGGGAATGAGGTGAATAACGATGAAACAAATACCAACGATACCAATAGTTAAATGGGCTGATATGCTTGTAGCATGGTTAAGAGATAACGCTCAGTGGTTTTTTGAACCAATTAAAGATACTCTAAATGCTGTTGTAAATGGGTTAAGTGACGCATTAATAGCTATCCCTCCAGTGGTTTTTATTTTGATTATCGTAGCATTAACTATATTTATAACCAGGAAAAAATGGGGTTTATCTATATTTGCATTATTGGGGTTACTATTAATCCTGAATCTTGGATTTTGGGAACAAACAATGCTTACCCTTTCATTGATTTTAACATCTAGTTCAATATCGATTTTAATTGGTATTCCTCTTGGAGTTTGGATGTCAAAAAGCAAAATGGTGCAAGATATAGTAACGCCTATATTAGATATTATGCAGACTATGCCTGCTTTTGTTTATTTAATACCAGCTGTTTCTTTCTTTGGGATAGGAATGGTACCTGGAATTATTGCATCTGTTATATTTGCAATGCCTCCAGTTGTAAGGTTAACCAATTTTGGTATTCGTCAAGTTTCAACAGAACTTATTGAGGCAGCGGATGCCTTTGGTTCAACTCCTGCACAAAAATTGTTTAAGGTTCAACTTCCGATTGCAAAAAATACAATTATGGCAGGTGTTAACCAAACAATTATGTTAGCATTATCTATGGTTGTTATAGCTTCTATGATTGGTGCTGACGGGTTAGGTGTTGAAGTCTTTAGAGCGGTTACAAGAAATGAAGCCGGACAAGGATTTGCTTCAGGTTTAGCTATTGTTATATTAGCGATGATATTGGATCGTATTACTCAGGCGCTAAATAAAAAAAATATTGCCTAAAGTTTTAACGACCTAGAAGATGATTTAACGACATTGCAAAATAAAATAAAAGGAGGAGACAGATTAATGATTAAAAATAATTGGAAAAAAATTGGAATAGTAACATTTAGTCTAATAGCTCTAACTTTTGTAGGATGTAGTAGTAAAAGTAGCGAAGTAAAAAAGACTGATGATTCAAGTATTGAAAAGCAATTAAATTATAAGATTACAGGTATAGATGCGGGTGCAGGCGTAGTGCAAGCTGCCGAAAAAGCTGTTAAAGACTATAAATTAGATTATAAAGTGCAAACTAGTACAGGTGCGGCTATGACACAAGCACTTTCAGATGCAATTAAAAATAAGGAACCAATTATAATTACCGGTTGGTCACCTCATTGGATGTTTAGTAAATATGATTTGAAATACTTAGAGGACCCTAAAGGATCTTTCGGTGGTGCTGAAAATATAAATACAATTGCACGCTTAGGATTAAAAAAAGATAAGCCAGATGCTTATAAAATTTTAGACCAATTTTCATGGACAGCTGATGATATGGAAGCTGTTATGCTTAAAGTTAACGAGGGTGAAGATGTAAAGAAAGTTGCAAGACAATGGATTACTGACAATAAAGATAAAGTAAGTAAGTGGACAGCGGGTGCAAAAAAAGTGGATGGTAAGGAAGTCAAGCTTGCTTATGTTTCTTGGGATACAGAAATTGCATCTACTAATGTAATTGCATTAGTACTTGAAGATATGGGATACAAAGTTAGACTTACGCAAGTAGAATCAGGTCCTATGTGGGCGGCTGTATCTACAGGAGATGTAGATGCTATTGTTGCAGCATGGTTGCCAGGAACACACGCTAAATATATGGCTGACTACAAAGGTAAAGTTGAAGATCTAGGTCCAAACCTAGAGGGAGCTAAAATAGGGTTAGTTGTTCCTAAATATATGAACATTAATTCTATAGAAGATTTAGCTAAATAGATTATTTATTAAAAATAGGCCTTTAAAAGGCCTATTTTTTTACTTTATTAAATTCAGTGTATGTAGCAAGTTAGGGTGAGGTTAATTTATTATCTCTGGTTGTACTTATTAATCATTTCTGCAGCAATTCTTGTGAACCCAATTTTTATAGTCTTCTTGAAATCCTAAGTCAGTATAACAAATTAATTCTCCAGGAGAAATGGAATTAGTACATACCTGACAAGTAGAGTTATACTCAGCTGTCTTTGTAATCCCTAACCATAGGGGTTCATTAAGCTTTAAAAGTTCATGTTCAAGTTCATCATCTGTAAATTCCTTGCATACTAACTCACGTAAATAACCTGAAAAATTATTTTCTCCATGAGTTAATTTAGACTTTCGCAGTGCTAATTTATACACATGATCTGGCAGATTAATTGATACTTTTTTACTCATTATTACTAACTCCTATAGTATTAATATCTACTAATATAATATGAAGGTTATTATAATTAGTGCACACTTTGCATCGAATATTGCTTGATAATTTAATATAACATGCTGAAATTAGTTAGTAAAACTGATAAAATAGAAACAATAATTTACAATTGAATAGTTCGGATGAGTGTAGCAGGAAGATAGTTTTTATCAGTTCAACATCTGAACCTAAACCTATTCATATGACGAAATAAGGCTTATCCATGCTAATTACATGAATAAGCTTTATTATTGAAGTGTTTTTTATTTCTTAATCGTTATATTAAGTGTAAGGACAAAAAAAGGGGTGATGGTTATTCAAAAGGAACAGTTTGCAAACTATATAAAACAATATGAACGTTTAATCATTACTATTTGTCTATCCTTTACAAAAAATTACTTTGATGCAGAAGATTTGGCACAACAAACTTTTTTGTCTGCCTATACAAGCTTTGGTAAATTTGATGGGGTAAATTTTAAAGCTTGGCTTACAACAATTGCAGTAAATAAATGTAAAGATTTTCTTAAAAGCCCTGCAAGAAAAATTCATAGCATACCTGATGAAGATTTTGAGTGTATAAAGGATAAGGGGGAAACACCTGAGGAGTCGCTTTTAAAAAAACATAGCACGGAAAAAATATATAGTTTATGTAAGAAGTTAAAAGAGCCTTATAGGGCGGTGTCAGTAAACTATTTTTGTAAAGATATTAAACTTTCTGATATGGCAAAAAACACAGGTCAAAGTTTGAAAACATTGCAAACACATCTTTATAGATCCAAAAAGATGTTGAAAGTTTTATGGAAGGAGGAGTTTATGTGAGTGGTACATTATTTAAAGAAAATGGACACTTAACTAAAATATCAATAAAAGGGTTTAAAGAGGGTTCTCTAAGTGATAATGAACTAGTTTTATTATCAGAACATATTTGCCATTGTGAAGGCTGTGCTGATGCTTTAGCTAATAGTTTCGATGATAATGAACTTACTGATGCTCCTTTAGGATTCGAGCAGGAAATACTAAACAAAATAAAAAAGAAAAAAGAAAGCAATACTCAGTTTATCTTTTATTCTCTTAGGGTAGTAATGGCAGCAAGTATAGCATTAATGCTTGTTTTTTCAAATCCAATAAATTTTGTGGCCAATGCTAAAAGTGAAACACTGGATATAAACCCAATGAGTTTAAGTACCATAAATGCAATTAATGAAAGTCTTAATAATTTCTCGCAAAAAATAATTAACTTGGAGGTTTTTAATAATGAAAAAGGAAAAAAGTAAATTTTTAACCTTTGGTTTTTCAATGTTACCTGGCGCAGGACACATGTATATGGGCTTTATGAAGATGGGTCTATCACTTATGGCAGCGTTCTTTTTTTTAATATTTCTTTCGAGCTGGCTTAGAATAGGGCCACTGCTCTTCGTTCTACCATTAATATGGTTTTATTCGTTTTTCGATTGTATGAATAAACGCTATTCAACGGATGAAGAATTTTTACTTTTAGAGGATAAGTATTTATTTTCTCTTGATGAATTAGTAAAAATAGATAAAGGTATGTTTAAGAAACACGGCTTGATTACAGGAATGCTACTAATACTTCTTGGCGGTTATTTAATATGTAATAATATCATAAACAGCTTACTTAGACGTATGGATATGTCCGGCGAACTATATAATCTTATTAATGATGTAACAGATATGGTCCCTCAGATAATTATAGGTGTTGTAATAATTGTTGTGGGTGCAAAACTTATTATAGGTAAGAAAAAAGAGTGTGATATGAATGATTAAGGGACGTAGAGTAGGAACCTTCACTACCGGAATAGTTTTAGTTATGTTTGGAATAATGTTTTTACTACGATTAATAAATCCAAGTATTAAATATTTACTAATAGCATCAATGTGGCCCCTAGTTTTAGTTTTACTGGGAATTGAAATTATTGTAGCCTATTTAATAAACAAAGAAGAAATAATGAAATACGATTTCGGCGCAATAATCCTGATAATAATGTTATCATTCTTTGCAATGGGTATGGGATGTATGGAGTATACAATTACTCATATTGAACAGTTTAGAACTGTGTTTTAAGTCGAAAATTCCAGTGCTTAAATATATCTAAGTACTGGAATTTTTAATTAAGTAAGTGGCAAATAATTATCATCAAAAAATAGTTTTTAACCTAGAAGTATGGTGTTTGCTGCAATTATAGAGTTTAAATTGTAACTTTATGCATAAAATGATATAATAGATGTATAAGTAAAGATAATGATAAATAATAGTTAAGATTCATAAATAAATATTTTTAAATTAACGAATGGGGTGAAGTCTGTGTTAGCTTATAATAATAAAATTTCTACAGTTAAAATATATCTAAAAACGTCTAACATAGTCATAGGTAAATTTACTTGCGTGAAAACTAATATGAAGTTAAATTATAATATAGTTAAAAACACCTAGAAAGGGATATGAGCTTTCTAGGTGTTTTATTTTTGGGATTTAAGAAGTAAGATATATTCAAAAAATAACTATTCAGTATGTTAATTAACTAAAAAAATATATACAATTAAAAGGAGAATTTAAATATGAATAAGAGTGAGATTATAATTAAGGGATTACCTGTAAAAACAAATAGGCTAGAGAATGGAGATGTTAATTTACTATTTAAAATAGGCACTTATGATGATATGAATTCAATTTATAGAGTAATTGTTAAAAAAGATTATTGGAGAGATGCAGTAATAGGTATGAAGGATGTAAATTATTTTGTAATTAAAGGTGAATTAAAAGCATGCGTAAATAGCAAAGGCACCCCTTTTATTTCAGTAGAAGCATCATCAATTAAAATATTCAATTTGTTAAAAGATGCGAATGGTCAAATAGACTTAAATTACGAAATGCCAATTGGAACAGACGAAATAATGGATATTTCAAAGTTAGTAAATGAAAATGAAGATTTGTCAATAAAACGTTCAAAAAACAAAGCAATAAATTATATGAAGAATAATAAAAAGTTTAACAAACCTATTGTTATTAAAAAAGGAAGCTTTGTAATTGTATCGGGCCATGATCAATATGCAGCAGCGCAAGAACTTGGAATAAATAACGTGCCGGTTTCATATGAACAAAATTAGCAAGTGAAAATTATATTTTTATTTTACTATTTATATTAGTTTTTAATATTATCTACAGTCAGTGATGTGAATATGTTTGAACATAGTATGCAAACAGGCTATAATATATTAAATACAACATAATTGTTTATTTTATATAAATGTTTGGAGGGAACAAATGGTTTGCAACAGCTGTAAGGATGAATTTGCTAATATTAATGGATTAAAATTTTGCCCATATTGTGGAGAGAAAATAGTTTTAGAAGATGAACAGATTCCTAATAAAATTAATAGCAGGGATAAAGAAAAGACAGTTGAAGCGGACAAAAAAGAGAAAAAACATGAGGATACTTTAGCGATGCCTGCAATAACGGAGGAAAATATAAAAAAGGATAAAAGGGATAAGTTTTTAGCTTGTTTTAAGAAAACATTTGTGCACAGGAAAGTAATTATACCTATAATAGCATTATTAGTTGTTACTTCAGTAGCAGTGTTCGCATACACATTTTTTATTGTTAAACCGGTGGATGAAGTGAGAATAAAAGAAGACTTGCTAGGAAAAGTAGTAACTCTTCCTAAAGGAACAGTAATAAAAATAAGCAAAAATGATATGAAGAGCTTTAAGATAAATAGTAGGAATACATATAAGGGCAAGGATGACATAAAAGTATATTTAACTTTAAACAATGGCGATATTGAGGCAAAGACTTCTTTGGCCCTAGTATATAATGATGAAGGGAAAAATCAATGGAAGATTAGCCCTAAAATTGTAGTTGAGAGCGTTAATTCATTGAAACCGTTGGTAGGTATGAATGAAAAGAAGTTTTGGGTTGGATTAAAAAAATTAAGTATTAATATTGCAGATACACCAAAAGCATTAGGTGGACAAGATGTCACAAATCTTGGCATAGTTTCAAGAACAACGGATTTAGAAAACAATAAAGAAGAAATTTTGGTGACAGCTTCTATAGACAGTGGACTTCTGGTTTCTACAGGAAAGATAAAGTGTAAGCTTATTTTTGAAAATGAAACTTGGAGAATTGATACCATTGAAGAAAACAGCGCTGAGGGCTCTAAATTAGTCTTATCACCAACTTTTTCCGATGAAAAGGTTATTGAAACTATAAAAGAGCAGGGAGTGGGAGAAACAGTATCATATTCAAGTTTTTTTGGTGGCAAAGGGTTTGCTATAAATGATAGATTTACTAAGAGTATTAATATATCTGATAAAAAGTTTGATGTACAAAATGGAACATTAATTGTTACTGTTAAGAGGGAAAGTATAGTAGGAGAAATAAAGTTGGTATTATCAACTAATTATACTTTCTCAATATCTTTCTCCAATATATCTTTTTTAAACAGGTCAAAAACTACCGTTGATAGTGGGACAATAAACAATGTCCCTACAGAGGTAATAGTACCCTCTATTACCAATGCTGAAATTGAGGGGAGTAATTTATTTTTCTGGTGGTCTAATAACCATAAAATAACAACAGAAGAAGCGAAGACCTTTAAATCTAATGAAATATTGTCTAAGAAGGGATTAGATAATATAAAATATGTTTATGGAAGTATTACTTATAAAGATGAGAAAAAGAATGAAAACAAAAACGTTTCTTTTGTAGCACTATATTTTCTTGTTTACGATGCTTACAATGGATATAATTGGAAATTAGATAAATTAGTTGGCGAAGATTCGCCCAATTACAAATCATATAAAAATCAATAGAGGGAACAATTTACTGCCTAGCTCATAAGATATTTTATAAATCTTATAATGCAAAGGAGCAGTTATGGATAATAGATATAATAGGATAAATCCGAGCATTGTTAGTTATGCAAGTGGAGATGTAAATGGTGATGGAATACTTGATAATGTGTACTTAACCGGTATAAAGACACCAGGTAGTCCATATACTCAAAATATCACCCTTGTAATTCAAGATGGAATGACAGGTGGGTTTGCTAGTATACCACTTAGTGAAAATTCAGGATATAATCCTACACTATTTTTGGGGGATTTTACAGGAGATGGTGTAGATGATATTTTAATAAGTATTGCAACAGGTGGTAGTGGTGGAATAATGTACTATTACATTTATTCGTTCATTAACAATGAAGCAAAATTACAATTTGACTTTAATGTATATAATGAGCAATATAAATACGATGTTACTTATAAAGCCAATTACAAGGTTGAAGTTATCAGTAAGAAAAATAACCAAAAATACATTATAGATATATCCAACAAGGACGCCGATTATTTAAATGAAATATACGACGAAAACGGAAAGCTAAAGGATCCAATTAACGGATTCGTGGATCCTATAAGCGGCTTATATCCTGTGGATTTTGATTCAAATAAAGTATATGAGCTATTGGGTTATCAAAAAATAGCTGGAAGATACCATGCAGACTCCTTAGGATATGTTTTAAATACTTTAAAATGGAAAGATAAGATATTTGTTTTGGATAATCAGCAGATAGCTATTAATGGATCACAAGTATAGGTATACTTTTAACGACATTTCAGAAGGAGAGCGAGAAACGCTCTCCTTATTTTTTGAATAATTCTAAGTAATCTCCATACCCTTCATCGCAGAGCTTATGAATTGGTATAAACTTTAGTGAAGCACTATTTATGCAATATCTTAATCCACCCTGGGAAATCGGACCATCGTTGAATAAATGTCCTAAATGACTGTCACCATATTTGCTCCTTACTTCTGTTCTCATCATACCATGGGTTGCATCCTTATTTTCTTTAACATTAGTATCCTCAACAGGCTTTGTAAAACTAGGCCACCCACAACCTGAATCAAATTTATCAAGAGATGTAAATAAGGGCTCTCCACTATTAATATCTACATAAATGCCTTCTGCTTTATTATTCCAAAATTCATTATCAAAAGATTTTTCCGTGCTACCTTCCTGGCTTACTTCAAACTGAATTGGAGTTAAGATCTTCTTTAGTTCTTCTTTACTTTTTTTAGTATAAACTTTTTTATCCATAATAATGCCTCCTTAAAAATAAGAATAATATTTATTGCATCAATTAATAGTTATTATATACTAAATACATTATAAGCAACAGGGGTAAACATGTGTTGGAAATAGTATCCTAAGGATATTAATTCTCTAGTTGAGATAATTTATTTTATAATATATTTGTTTAATATGTAAAAAAATAAACTTTTAGAAATCGTACTATTTAATTATACGGTTCAAGTGTTATAATAAGTAAGGGGTGGTAAAAAAATGTCGAAAAAAAACTTAAAAGTAATTCTTTTTACAACGATAGGGATTATATTAATAGTAATGGCAGTATTTATGTTTAATTTTTTTACAAAGATGGATAGTGCAACAAAAACATTTGATACATATAAGAATAAGTGGGTAAAGCAGGATTTCAAAACAATGTATAGCATGCTTTCAGTTAAAACTAAGGAAACAATAACTGAAAAGGAATTCGTAGATAAATACAATGCTATTTATAGTGGAATAGAGGCTAAAAATATATCTATTAAAGTGGACAATGAAGATAAAATTAAGGATGGAAATAAAAAAGCTATAAATATACCATTTTCTATAGTTATGGATACTGCAGCAGGGCAATTAAAAATGCCAGGCTACCAGGCAACTATGGTGAAGGAAGAGGTTAACAACAAAAAGCAGTGGACATTAGTCTGGAATGAGAAAATGATATTTCCTAGTATGGAAGCGGGAGATAAGGTTAGGGTAGAGCCAGAAGTGGCTATACGTGGAGAAATTTATGATAGGAGTAAAAAACCACTTGCAATAAATACAATAAATGATTTAATTGTTACGATTGGAATAAAACCTATTACATTTATTAAAAATAAGGATGATAATATATCGCAGATGGCTAAGATACTAGATATTGATGCTTCAGTTATAGAAAATAAACTAAAGGATAATGAAAATTCTGATCAATTTATACCGATTATTAACATACTACGCACTGAAAAAGTAAAAATAGATGGAGTTATGAAGCTTGATGGGGTAATCCAGAACAAGCCTAAAGGTAGAGTATATCCAGGTGGTGAAGCTTTGGGGTCGCTTATAGGATACATTAAGCCGATAACTGCTGAGGAACTACAAAAGAATGCTAGTAAGGGGTATAACTCATTTAGTTTAATAGGAAAGGCAGGTCTTGAACAGGTTTATGAAGACAGGCTTAAGGGTGAAAATGGAGCAACAATATATATATCAAAACAAAATAATAACGATAAGGTTGTAATTCTTAAAAAAGAATCAAAAGCAGGTGAAAATATAACATTATCAGTAGATAGTGAACTACAGAAGAAAATATATGAAGGAATGAATAAAGAGGCAGGAGCCAGTTCGGCAATAAATCCCAAAACTGGAGAAGTATTGGCTTTAGTAAGCTCCCCGTCATATGATTCAAATGCAATTACCACCTATGTTTCTAATACCCAAAAGGCAGAGTGGGAAAAAACAGGGGATCCATTTAAAAATAGATTTACGGCTGTATATTCTCCAGGGTCTACATTTAAACTGATAACGGCTGCGGTTGGCTTAGATCAAGGGAAGATAAAACCTAGTGAACTTATTAACATACCGGGAAACGAATGGCAACCAGATACATCATGGGGACTCAATAAGGTTACTAGGGTTGGTGAACCGAGAGAGTCAGTGAATTTGCAGGATGCATTTGTATATTCTGATAACATATATTTTGCAAAGGCAGCTCTTAATATAGGCAAAGAAGAATTTATAAAAGGATGTGACAATTTTGGAATAGGGCAAAAGCTTCCAATAGATTATCCAATAGCTAATTCACAAGTAGCCAATGGTAACAACATTAAAAATGATGTAGCGTTAGCAGATACTGGTTATGGTCAGGGGGAGGTTCTTATGAGTCCACTTCACCTTGCACTATCGTATAGCACAGTTGTTAACGATGGAAATATTATGTCTCCAACTTTAGAGGTCTTGAATGAAAAGGTAAAGGCTAAGGTTTGGAAAGCTAATGTAATTTCTGTGAATAATATAGGAACCCTAAAAGATGATCTTTCTGCAGTTATAGAAAACCCGAATGGTACAGGTCATGAGGCAAAAGTTGATGGGCAAGCTCTTGCGGGTAAAACTGGAACAGCAGAACTTAAGAAAGATGACAATGATAAAACAGCAGAAGAAAATGGATGGTTTATATGTATGGATACTGCGAGTCCTAAAATAGTAGTATCAATGTTAATGGAAAATGTTAAAGATAAAGGTGGCAGTCATCATGTGGTACCTATTGTAAAAGGAGTAATGGAATATTACTTAAATAAAACACCAAAATAGTGATAGCAAGTAGGTAGAATGATTAATATTGCTTTAATATTTTTTTGATGTTACAATAACCATAGTAAAATTAATAAAAATTAAATATTGTTTTAGGTGCCCGTAACAAGGGTTAAAAGGGAAAGTGATTAAAAAACCACTGCAGCCCACCGCTACTGTATTAGAGGATGAAATCCAAAGGACCATTGGGAAACTGAGAAGGTTGGAGAGTAAGATGATGCTAAAGCCAGTAAACCTGCCTAATGCTTAAAATTTTAGTCTTCGGAGGGAGGATGAAAAATGCGTGATTTAACAATAATATTGGGTTATCCAATATGTGAAAAATTCAATTGCATTATTCCACATCCTTGAGGTGTGGTTTTTTTATTTGCTGATTTTTTAACATAATAATATATTATTAAAATAATAAGGAGTATACTATGAAAAAAATTATAATTATAACAGGTGGCGCAAGGAGTGGGAAAAGTACATATGCTGAGAAGCTAGCTAAAGAAGAGAAGGGTGGCGTACTTTATATTGCAACTTCAATCCCGTTTGATGATGAAATGAAGGACAGAGTAAAGAAACATAAAGAAAGAAGACCAGCTTCTTGGTATACATTTGAAGGCTATAAGAATTTAAAACAGGTATTCTATAACGAAGAAATGCAGTTTGATACGATTTTATTAGATTGTATTACAATAATGACTACAAATCTTATGTTTGATGAAGCAGGGGATAATTTTGATGATCTTAATAATCAAGATATAAATGCAATGGAAAAAGGGATTTTACAAGAGGTAGAAGTATTTCTTGACGAAGCAGAAAAAAACTTAAAAACAATAATTCTTGTAACTAACGAAATTGGCTCTGGAATTGTACCAGAATACAAGATGGCAAGGGTTTTTAGAGATATTGCAGGTAGAGTTAATCAGTATATTGCATCAAGGGCTCAGGAAGTTCACATGGTGGTTTGTGGTATACCAATTAAAATTAAATAAGTAATTAAAAAATAAAAATTTATGGAGGCAACTTATGTTTAAAAGAAAAAGTATAATAGGTCTAGTTTTAGCTGTTTTTGTTTGTGTTGTATTTAGTGCGTGTGGTAGCAAGGGTGAGAATAAAGAGTCTCTTAATACTACTAAAAAGGAAACAAATGCTGTAGTATATCCTCTAAAGGTAGTTGATTCATATAATAGAACGGTTACCATTGAAAAAGAACCTAAAAGGATTATTACGATTGCACCAAATATAACAGAGGGAATGTATGCACTTGGTAAAGGGTCCAGTATAGTTGGTAGAAGTGATTACGATGATTACCCAGCTCAGGCACTTAAGGTTGCATCTGTTGGTGACTTATTACAACCAAGTATAGAAAAAATTGTTGAACTAAAACCTGATGTAGTTATTGCATCAACTCATTTTGATAAGGATGTTATTAAAAAATTAGAAGATCTTAATATAAAAGTTATAGTGCTTTATGGCGAAGAGAATTTTACTGGTGTATATAATACAATGTCAAAGCTTGGGCAGATTGTAAATGCCAATGAAGAAGCAAAGACAGTAATATCAGACATGAAAAAGAAAGTTGCAGAAATAACTGATAAGGTTAAGGATGCTAAGAAGCCAACAGTGTATTATGTAGCAGGATTCGGCAAGAGTGGTGATTTCACAGCAGGAAAAGATACATTTATAGGTGATATAATAGAAATGGCTGGCGGGAAAAACGCTGCGGGTGACGTAGTTGGTTGGAACTACAGTGTAGAAAAGCTTGTAGAAAAAAATCCTGATGTGCTAATTTGTTCTAAGTTCTATGATTCAAAGAAAGGTATAAAAGCTACCAATGGTTACAAAGATTTGAAAGCAGTTAAGAACGGTAAATTATTGGAGATTGATGAAAATATTATTGTTAGGCAGGGACCGAGACTTGCAGAAGGGCTTGAAGCAATTGCTAAATTAGTTCATCCTGAACTTTTCAAATAAAAGGGGTTAAACAACCATGACGTTTATAGAAAATAAGAGTTATTATCGAAGAGTTTTTGCAGTAGGGATATTTTTACTCCTAATTGTAATAATTGTAGCAACAAATTTTGGGGTGGCAGATATTTCTTTAAAACAGACAGCCCTAATTATAATAAGTAAGATTCCAATATTAAATAACATTGTATCCTTAGACGGAATTAATCCTACATCTGCAATCATATTGCTAAATTTAAGACTTCCTAGAATACTTTTATCTTGTTTAGTAGGAGCGGCACTCTCAGTGGTTGGTACTTCTTTTCAGGGAATTTTTAAGAATCCAATGGCAGACCCCTTTATTCTCGGAGTTTCGTCTGGAGCCGCACTGGGTGCCACTATAACCATGGTTTTTCTTAATGAAATCAATTTTTTAGGAATGAGCATGGTAGCATGCAATGCTTTTATAGGGGCTATAATAACTACTTTTTTGGTTTATAATATTGCGAGAGTCGGTACAAAAGTTCCAGTTACCACACTTTTACTATCGGGTGTTGCTATAAATTATCTGTTATCATCTATTATTTCATTAATGATGACATTTAATAGAGATAATATTGAAAAAATAGTTATGTGGACTATGGGAAGTTTTTCAACAGCTGGCTTTAACGAGGTAATTTTACTATTTATAATAATAGTCCCCTCAATTTTATTTATATTTACATTTTCAAGAGATTTGAATATCATGCTACTTGGGGAAGAGAGTGCTAGAAGTCTTGGTGTAGATGTAAATGGATTAAAAAAGTATATACTTGTAATAAGTACCTTGATGGTGGCAGCAGTCGTATCTGTAAGTGGAATAATTGGCTTTGTAGGCCTTATAGTGCCGCATTCTATTAGAATGATCTTTGGATCAGACAACAGGGTGGTTGTACCATTTTCCGCACTTGGGGGAGCTATATTTTTAATGATTTGCGATACTCTTGCAAGAACAATTGTGCCTCCGTCAGAAATACCAGTTGGAATTATTACTTCAATTTTTGGAGTGCCATTTTTTATATATTTATTATATAGAACAAAGAAGAAGGCGATGTAATTGATAGAGATAAATAATGTAAGTTTTTCATTTGAACAGGAAGTATTAAAGAATATTAACATAAATATAGAAAGAGGGAAATTTCACACTATCCTAGGACCAAATGGATCAGGTAAAACTACTCTTCTAAGGATATTATCAAAATCACTCCAAACTGAAAAAGGTGAAGTTTTTATTGATGAAAAGGACTTAACCCAAATAAAATCAAAGGTTTTAGCAAAAAAAATGGCCGTGGTGCCGCAAAGCACAGAAATTGAATTCGATTTTTCAGTACAAGATATAGTTCTTATGGGAAGGACCCCCCATATTTCTAGATTCTGCTCAGAAAGTGAAAAAGATATGGGTATAGCTAAAAAAGCTATGAAAATGACAAATACTTGGGCTCTTAGAAATAAAAGCATAAATGCATTAAGTGGCGGAGAAAGACAACGAGTGGTAGTGGCAAGAGCGATTGCCCAAGAAACAGGAATAATCCTTTTAGATGAGCCTATTTCTCACCTAGATATTCATCAGCAAATTGAGATAATGAAACAATTAAAACAATTAAATGAAAATAAAAACATAACAATTATTGCTGTGCTGCATGATTTGAACATAGCAGCTGCGTATGGAAATCATATGATACTAATGCATGATTGCGGAGTCTACAAAGATGGAACTCCGGAGGAAGTATTAACAGAAGATATAATTAAAGAAGTTTATGGATTAGATGTATATATAACTAAAAATCCTAAAACGGGAAAGACTTTTATTATGCCATTTTAGTAGCAAAGGTAATTCTTTGCTACATTTGTTTTTTTTGAAACAATGTGGGAAAATAGATATAATGGAGGAAGGGAGATAATAAAAATGATACCCTAACGATGTTTTAGTCGGTGTAGCTTTAAGACATATATGTAGTAGAATAATAATATACTCTTTTAATAAATGAAGCAATAATACAAAGGCTAGTATATAATAGAAAGAGGGACAAGGTGTATATTAGTACTTAATGGAATTGCAGTTTACAGAATGATAAGGTAATTCTCTTAGGCACTTATCATTATGTTTACTTAAAAAAATTTACTAGAGATGAAGGTGGCTTTATTATGGGCATTTTAGTTTTATTAACAATCATTTCTCCTTATACGACCATAATACCATTATTATATATTACATATATGGTATTATTTAAAAAAATTAGGATAGATAAAAATCATTGGAATATAGGGCTTTGTTTACTATTTATTTGGTCTTTGATAGTAGGAGTTATAAATTATAGTTTTACATCAATTGTTGCATCTTTTGCTCTCTTTATATATCTATGTGTTAGTATTTTTTTGCAAAATTATTGTGAAAATGAAAATATGGTGGAAAAGATATATATGTATTTAGTGTTTTTTTCTCTGTTCTCCGCAATTTTTGGAATTATTGAGAAAGTGTTATATGAGTATTTTAATTTTAATATTTGGGGGGAATTTCTTCAAAGCACAATTCAGCCAGCAGTTAATGGTAGAATATATAGCACCTTTGGAAATCCTAATGTAGCGGGGAACTGGTTTGCTATAATGATTCTTGTAGGTATTTATTTTTGTAGCATAAATTCTAAAACTACAAAATTATTTTATGAGATAGCAACAGCCCTCTTTGTTATTGCATTGTGTTTAACGGGATCTCGTGGTGCTTTTATAGGGCTATTATTTGGTATTTTTATATTTTATCTACTTAAAGGTAATAAAAAAGATAGGTGGTTGTTTATCACAATATTTATACTTACTGCTGTAATTTCTTTTGTACCACCACAAATGTTAAAAAATGTAACCGGACATGATTTTGATACCTCATTTAGTAGTCGTTTTGGAATATGGAATGGATGTTTAAAAATGATAAAACTTAAGCCTTTTACGGGTTGGGGAATTATGGGGATAACTGACCATGGGGCAAACTTCATGAAAGGGTACTATTATGCAACATTATACCACGGTCATAATATCTGGATTACTATTATGACAACACTTGGAGCTATCGGGCTTTTCATATATACCTATATGAAAATTATTTTATTCAGAAATTTAAAGATACTTCATGCACAAAATTGTAGATTGGTTCCAATGCTAGCGGGCATTCAAGCTGTAATAATTGGGCATGGACTGGTCGACTTTACAATGATTGCACCACAAACTGGGTTATTATTTATTGCTAGTTCAGCTATAATAAATGCCCTTATAAAACAACATAATATCAAGTGAGAAAAATATAATAGCTATAATAATTTCATTACTAATGGATTAAATTTAAGCCGTTATAATTATTTTTGAGTTTATTATTTATTTATTTATTTAAAGAACAAAGGAATTGATAATATTTAGTCGAATTAGATATATTAGTAATAAATATTTTGGTTTGCAATAATTTCAAATACGAAAGGAATTTTTTTATGGAGGTTTATAAAAATAAAAACATCAAAATAATAGAGATTGATCCATATCTCAAGCCGTTTGAAAGTGATATTAGGCTTAGAGTGGAACGTTATACATCTTGTAAAAAAGAATTACTTGGTAATAATAAAAGCTTGGAGTCTTTTGCGAGTGGTGACTTATTTTACGGATTTCATTTAACACCAGATGGATGGTTTTATAGAGAATGGGCTCCTGGGGCGGATGCTCTTTATTTAATTGGCGATTTTAATTATTGGAATCCGCATACACACCCATTACAAAAAAAAGAAAATGGAAATTGGGAAATTTTTTTACCAGGAGTACAAGCCCTAAAACATTTGTCATATGTTAAGGTAAGAGTAGTGGCTAAAGGTGAATCAAGAGATAGAATACCTCTTTATATTAAGAGGACCATTCAGAATCCTATTACTCACGGTTTTGTAGGACAAATATGGCAACCAGATTTTGAATTTAAGTGGCAGGATAGTGAATTTCATGTTGATAGCGCATTGCCATTGTTTATATATGAGGCTCATGTAGGTATGGCCCAGGAAAAAGAAGGAATGGGTACTTTTAACGAGTTTAGAGAAAATATTCTTCCAAGGATAAAGGCTGCCGGTTATAATACTGTGCAGCTTATGGCGGTAATGCAACATCCTTATTATGCCTCTTTTGGTTATCAAGTATCTAATTTTTTCGCCGTTTCATCTTGGTTTGGAACCCCTGAAGAGCTTAAAATGTTGGTTAATGCTGCTCACCTTATGGGTATTGCGGTATTACTTGATTTAGTACACTCTCATTCAAGTAAGAATATAGCTGAGGGGATTAATGAGTTTGACGGAACTGATTATCAATTCTTCCATGCTGGGGTTAAGGGGAATCATCCAGCGTGGGGTACAAAACTTTTTAATTATGGAAAACCAGAAGTTCTTCATTTCCTTTTGTCCAACATTAAGTTTTGGCTAGAGGAATACCATTTTGATGGTTATCGATTTGATGGTGTGTCATCGATGTTATATCATCACCAAGGACTTGGAGTAGTATTCTCGGATTACAGCAAATACTTTAGTATGGATACGGATATAGAAGCAATTACTTATCTTCAGTTTGCTAATGATTTAGTAAGACAAGTAAAACCTAATGCAGTAACTATTGCAGAGGATATGAGCGGAATGCCTGGAATGTGTCTGCCTGTTGATTTTGGTGGCATTGGCTTTGATTATCGTTTGTCTATGGGAGTGCCTGATCTTTGGGTGAAATTGTTAAAAGAGCTACCAGATGAAAAATGGAGTATGTATCAGCTGTGGCACGAGTTAACTGGTAGGCGGCCTAAGGAAAAGAATATAGGGTATTCTGAATCACATGATCAGGCCCTTGTAGGTGACAAGACCTTAATGTTCCGTTTAGGCGGAAAGGAAATGTATACTCACATGCTAAAAAGTGATGACAATTTAATAATAAATAGAGCAGTAGAACTTCATAAACTTATTAGATTTATTACTATAACTTTAGGCGGCGAAGGCTATTTAAATTTTATGGGAAATGAATTTGGTCACCCGGAATGGATTGACTTTCCAAGAGAAGGTAATAATTGGAGTTATAATTATGCGAGAAGACAATGGAGTCTAATGGAAAATAAAGATCTTAAGTATGAATACTTGTCAAATTTTGATAAAGAAATGTTGGATTTATTAAAAACATATAATGTTTTAAGTGCAACAGACCTACAAAATCTTTGGACTGATGAGAAGCACAATATGATTGCTTTTAGAAAAGGTGGGCTGGTATTTTTATTTAATTTTAATCCATCGGCTTCTTTCTCAGAATATGAACTTCCTACTGGCGAAATGGGTGAATATAAGATTATATTTAACAGTGATGAGACAATATTTGGTGGTCAGCACAGAATTGCAACAGATTATATATACAGCGCGGAAACATTATTAAATAAGGAAAATAAACCTGGGATTATAGTGTATTCACCTAGTAGAACTGTGCTAGTTTTAAAGAAAGTTAGGTAATGAAAATAAACTTAGCTTATTATCAGGGAGTTAATTCGGAGTTTTCATATAATCTGAATTAAGGGAGACTCAAGATTTTGGGGATTCTCTTAAAGGTTGCAAAATGTAAAAGATAAGCAGAAGGCTGTGTTAAACCTTCTGCTTTTTCTTTTTTATTATCCCCTTAATGAAGTTTCCCCCATTAAATACTTGTCAATATTTTTAGTAACTGCGCGACCTTCATATATTGCCCAAACAACTAATGATTGGCCCTTTTTCATATCTCCAGCTGCAAAAACACCTTTTATTTTAGTCATATAATTATCATCTACAATGACATTTCCGCGATTGTCAAAGTCTAAAGCTAAGTCTGTAAGCATACCTTCATGTTGCGGACGCAAGAAACCCATAGCTAAAATAACCAAGTCAACTTTGAGCTCAAATTCTGACCCTGGTATTTCACTCATTTGTTGCATGCCTTTTTCATTACGTGTCCACTCAACTTTCGATGCATGGAGTGTAGTAACTTTGCCATCTTCACCAGTGAATTTTCTTGTAGTAATATTCCAATCGCGATTACAGCCTTCTTCATGAGAAGTAGTAGTCTTTAGTGTTCTAGGATATGAAGGCCATGGCATTGTATCGTCTCTATCTACAGGGGGCTTTGGCATAATTTCATATTGATATACGCTCTTAGCTCCTTGTCTTATTGCAGTTCCAATACAATCCGAGCCAGTATCTCCGCCTCCTAAAACTAGTACGACTTTGCCTTTAGCATTTATTTCACTAGATTCTATTGTTTTACCTGAAACTCTTCTATTTTGTTGTTTTAGATAATCCATAGCAAAATGTACGCCTTTTAATTCTCTGCCTTCAACTGATAAATCTCTAGGAATTGTACTTCCACCAGTTAAAGCAACTGCATCAAATTCAGATAAAAGAGTGTCTACAGAATAATCAACTCCGACATTTACATTAGTCTCAAAGTTAACACCTGTCTCCTTCATAAAATTCACTCTTCTTTGAACTATGCTTTTATCCAATTTGAAATCTGGTATGCCATATCTCAAAAGTCCACCTATTTCATCGTCCCTTTCAAAAACAGTTACATTATGGCCTACTGAATTAAGTTCAGCTGCCGCCGCAAGGCCAGATGGACCTGAGCCAACTATAGCAACCTTTTTACCAGTCCGTACTCTAGGCTCTAAAGCTTTTGTCCATCCTTGTGAAAATGCTTTTTCTATAATATTTAATTCTATTTCCTTTATTGCAACAGGATCTCCATTAACTCCTAACGTGCATGAACCTTCACAAGGGGCGGGACAAATCCTGCCAGTAAACTCTGGGAAATTATTTGTAAGAGTTAACCTGTTATATGCTTTTTCCCATTTTTCTTTATATACCATGTCATTCCAATCTGGAATTAAGTTTCCTAGAGGGCAACTCCAGTTACAAAAAGGAACACCACATTCCATGCACCTTGCACCTTGCTGACGTAATTTTTCCACTGGAAATTTTATAAATAATTCTTTAGAGTCCTTAATTCTATCCTTTATAGGACGTTTATTTGCAGTTTCTCTTTTGAATTCTTTGAAACCATGCAATTTCCCCAAATTTAACACCTCCAAAAATTGAAAACTGAGAACCGTCCCAAAAGAGAGACAGTTCTATAGCTTCTATTTACCTTCTAATATTGCTTTGTAAGCGGTTGGTATTACTCTTTTGAACTTTAATTTGTATTCATTCCAGCTATTTAGAATTTTACTTGCTTTATGGCTGTTAGTCGCTTCAAAATGTTCTTTTATTATTGAATGGAGTTGTAATAAATCTGGTTCTGAAGTTATTAATTCTACTTCAATCATTTCCATATTACATTTTGATTTTAAGGTTTCATCTTCGTCGATAACGTATGCTATACCACCGCTCATTCCAGCTGCAAAGTTTCTGCCTGTTTTCCCTATAATAACTACAATTCCACCTGTCATATACTCACAACCGTGGTCTCCAATTCCTTCAACTACAGCTTGGGCTCCTGAATTTCTTACTGCGAAGCGTTCGCCTACTAGTCCATTTATAAATAACTTACCAGAAGTTGCTCCATAAAGAATTGTATTACCTGCGATGAAGTTTTCATCTTGAATAAAACTGCAATTTTCTGGTGTCTTTACAATTATTTTAGCACCCGATAAGCCCTTGCCAACATAGTCATTTGCATCTCCTACTAATCTTAATGTTAATCCATTAGCACCAAAGGCTCCAAAACTTTGACCTGCTGCTCCAACAAAATTTAATGTTATTGTATCGTCTGGTAATCCAGCAGCACCATATTTCATAGCAATTCTTCCACTTAACATTGCACCAACAGAACGATTAACATTTTCAATTTCTAAATTAGAGATGCTTTTCATTCCATTTTCTAGGGATGTTTTTGCCATTTCAATAAGCTTGAAATCTAAAGAATTATCTAATCCGTGATCTTGAGATATTACACAGTAACGCTTAATTCTTTTGGGCATATCAGGTTTATATAGAATATTTGATAAATCTAGTTCCTTTGCTTTCCAGTGGTCTATAGCCTTTTTCTGATTAATTTTATCTACTCTACCTATCATTTCATTCATAGTTCTAAAACCAAGTCTCGCCATATGCTCTCTTATTTCCTTGGCAATAAATGTAAAGAAATTTACCACGTATTCAGGTTTTCCCTTGAAATTCTTACGAAGTTCTGGATCTTGCGTTGCGATGCCCATATCACAAGTATTCAAATGACAATTTCTTAGCATAGTACAACCGAGTACTACAAGAGCTGTAGTTGCAAATCCAAATTCTTCTGCTCCAAGAAGTGCTGCGATAACAACATCACGGCCTGTTTTAAGCTGACCATCAGTTTGAACTGTTACTCTGCTTCTTAAATTATTTAAAAGCAATACCTGTTGGGTTTCAGCAAGTCCAAGCTCCCAAGGTAACCCCGCATGTTTTATTGAAGAAAGTGGGGAAGCACCTGTTCCTCCATCATGACCACTTATTACTATAGCATCTGAATGTGCTTTAACAACTCCAGCGGCTATGGTACCAACACCCAATTCTGAAACCAATTTTGTACTTATCCGGGCCCCAGGGTTTACACTCTTTAGATCATAAATAAGCTGAGCTAAATCTTCAATAGAATATATATCGTGATGAGGTGGTGGGGATATTAAATCAATCCCAGGGGTTGAATGCCTTAGCCTAGCTATATTTGCATCAACTTTTTTGCCGGGTAGTTGGCCGCCTTCACCAGGTTTTGCTCCTTGAGCTATTTTTATTTGCAATTCATCTGCATTTACAAGATATTCAGCAGTTACACCAAATCTACCAGAAGCTATCTGTTTAATTGCACTTCTTCTTAAATCACCATTTTCATCAACTTTGAATCTTTCAGCATCCTCTCCGCCTTCACCAGTGTTACTCTTTCCACCGAGCCTATTCATAGCAATAGCCATAGTTTCATGGGCTTCCTTGCTGATGGACCCAAATGACATTGCACCTGAGCAAAATCTTTTTACAATTTCACTAACTGGTTCAACACTTTCTATTGGAATTCCGTTTCCATAATTAAGTTCAAATAAACCTCTAATTGTACATAAGTTCTTGTCCTGCTCATTTATCACTTTCGCATATTCTTTATATAAATTATAATCATTTGATTTTGTAGCAACTTGAAGTTTAAAGATTGTATCCGGGTTAAATAAGTGGTATTCTCCACCTTTTCTCCAAGAATATGATCCTCCTACATCAAGTTCAGCTATAGGTTTTCTTAACTTGTTGAAAGCATTTTTATGTCTAATTAATACTTCCCTTGCTACGGTATCTACACCGATTCCGCCAATTCTAGAAGGAGTTCCACCAAAATATTTTTTGAGTAAATCAGAACTTAAGCCAACTGCATCAAAAATTTGTGCTCCGTGATAACTCTGTATAGTTGAAATTCCCATTTTTGATAATATTTTCAGAAGTCCTTGTGATATTGCATGTATATAGTTTTCATGGGCTTTTTCTATAGAAACATTTTCAATATCGCCCTCATTTATAATATTATCAATGGACTTAAATGCAAGATATGGATTAACACCTGTTGCACCATAGCCAATTAATAAGGCAAAATGCATTGTTTCTCTTGCTTCTCCTGTTTCGACTATAATAGAAACAGAAGTTCTGGTCTTTTCACGAGTTAAGTGCTGCTGAACAGCAGATAATGCAAGTAAGCTTGGGATTGCAGCATCATAAGAATCTACTGATTTATCACTAAGAACGATAATATTATAGCCTTCTTCAATTCTTGCAGATGCTCTTTCGCAAAGTTTATCAAGGGCATCTTTAAAACCTTCAATTCCAGTGTCCGCTTTAAAAGTTATGGGAATTGTTGTAGTTTTAAAAGCATTATCTTTTAAGTTTTTAATCTTAGCTACTTCTAAATTAGTTAAGATAGGTCTATTTATTTCTATAAATGGATTATCATTAAGATCTTGATTTAAAACATTATATTGAGATCCTACATAGTTCATAAGTGACATTACCATTTTTTCTCTAATTGAATCTATTGGTGGATTGGTAACCTGAGCAAAAAGTTGCTTGAAATAAGCAAATAAGAGCTGAGGCCTATTAGATAATACAGCAAGTGGTGTATCATTTCCCATAGAACCAATTGGTTCTTTACCATCTCTTGCCATAGGAGATAGTATAATCCTTAAATCTTCTAGTGAATAGCCAAAGGCTTGTTGCCTTTCCTTTAAAATATCTTTATCTATTTTAACGTCATCAATTACAGCATCAAAATCTTTTAGGTAAAGTTTGTTTTTTAAAATCATTTCACCATAAGGCTTGTTTGTGCAAACTGTTTTTTTTACTTCTTCATCTTTAATTATTCTACCTTCATTTGTATCAATTAAAAACATTTTTCCTGGTTGAAGTTTGCCTTTTTCTTCAATATTTTCTGGTTTAAACTTAAGTACTCCAGCTTCAGATGCAAGAACAGCAAAGCCATCCTTTGTTATTACATATCTTGCGGGCCGAAGTCCATTTCTATCAAGTGTTGCACCTATTCGAATACCATCTGTAAATGCAACAACAGCAGGACCGTCCCAAGGTTCAATTAACGAACCATGGTACTCATAAAAAGATTTTTTATAATCTTCCATATCATTATTTGACATCCAAACTTCAGGAATCAACATCATTATGCTATGAGGTAGAGATCTTCCATCCATTTTTAAAAGTTCTAACATATTATCCAGGGAAGCTGAATCGCTACCATTAGGGTTAATAATTGGAAATAATTTCTTTAAGTTTTTTCCGAATACATTAGACTTTAAAACTCCTTCGCGAGCATTCATCCAGTTTCTATTTCCTCTAATTGTATTTATTTCGCCATTATGGGCCAAATATCTAAAGGGCTGTGCTAAATCCCAAGTTGGAAAGGTGTTTGTACTATATCTTTGATGAACAAGGCAAAGCGCACTCTTAAAATTTATATCCTGTAAATCAATGTAAAATCCTTTTATTTGGTCGGCAAGTAAAAGTCCCTTGTAAACAATTGTTCTGCTAGAAAGACTGCAGATATAGAAATATTCTGTGCTTCTATTAACCAATTTGATTACTTCTCTTTCTGCTCTTTTTCTTATAATATAAAGTCTTCTTTCAAATTCTTCTTGAAGCTGCTCGTCTGTTAGAGCCTCATCTTTTAAATTTGATCCTAAAAAAATCTGTCTAATTATTGGTTCTGTTCCTTTGGCCGTGTCTCCAATGTTTCTATTATCTATAGGAACGGATCTCCAACCTAATATTTTTTGTCCTTCTTCTTCTGCAATTCTTTCAAATATTCCTTCGCATTGAAATCTTAAGGCCGGTTCCTTTGGTAGAAATATCATTCCTACGGCGTATTTTCCTATCATTGGTAATTCCAGGCCTAGGTTGTCACAGCTAATCCTAAAAAATTCATCAGGAATTTGTAACAGGATACCTGCACCATCTCCAGTTTTAGGATCTGCGCCCACTGCACCTCTATGTGTTAAATTCACAAGAACCTTTAGTCCTTTTTTTATAATACCGTTGGTTTTCTCACCTCTGATATTCGCTACAAAGCCAACGCCACAATTATCTTTTTCAAAAGCAGGATCGTACAATCCTTGCTGTTCAGGATAACCAATGCTATTATTCACAATATTACCCCCTTTTTATTTTATAAATGAATTATATAAATTGTACCATGATTTTATGAATATGCAAGTTCCATTTTAAAAAAAATCATATTTAACAAATTATACTTAATAAATTGTATTCAAAAAATAACAAAAGCAACAAAAATTGAAAGTTAATTTCCAATTTTTGTTGCTAAGGAATTGTATGCTTTAAGGTATGCTATTGTGAGAGTTTCGACGATTTTAATGTTGTAATAGAAAATTGTAGTTTTCTTTTAAAAATTTTAATATAACATTTGCTATTAATGATTGACCTTCGATATTTGGATGTATCCCATCTTTGCATAAAAATTGACTGTAGTTGCTGTATTTTAAAAACTCTGCGCGTACATCTATCAGCACAGTGCTAGTTTCATCGGCCACCTCGGTGATCATTTTACTATATGAATTATGCCAGTTAAAAAGTCTATCCTTTGTGCCTAACCACTGTAAGATATTTTTTTCAGAGGTAGAATCTTCTTTTGTTATCCATTTAAAATATTTTAAAGGGTCTAGTGGTGGCAGCGTCATAAGTATAGGGAATATGTGATTAGTTTTCAATGTGTCTATCATTGTAAGTAGTGTTTCACGAAAAGTAAAAATATCAGTATTTGGGCTGTATTCCATATCAGGATTTTTAGCGATATCATTCCAGTTATAGTCACAGTCATTTCCACCAAATTCTATTAAAACTACATCAGGAGATTTTTTGATGACATCATTATACATCTTACGTGCGCCTCTCATAATAGTACTACCAAATTTACCAGCATTGTATACTGGTCCTTTTATTTTATTTTCAATGATGCTAGTAAAGTTTTCTTTTAAAGTTGCGTATTTAGATCTTTCATCATCATAAATGATTCCCTTTGTAATAGAATCACCAAATGCTATAAAAATATAACTATCTTTTATTTCCATAATATACCTCCATGAAATTAAATTATAAATTGATTCAGCTAATTGATTTATATATATAAATAATATATCACATGAGTATAAACGATGCAATATATAGTTATTAAAACTATGTATTGTACAAAAACTTTGATAGCAATTAAATTATCACCTGCACAGCTTCGAAGAAGATGTATTAACAACTTCAGAAGGAGATTTCCATTCCTACTGAAGTTTTCTATTTGTTATAGTATGTATCTTCTTTGTTATAATATGTATCTAATTTGTCTCCCTCCACTTAAAGAAGTGGGAGACTTTTTAATAAAACATAGTAATCCTATTGACATTATAAGGAATGGAATATATACTTATATAAAATGTAAGTTGGGAGGATGATTTAGGTGATATTCAAAAAAATATTATCATTAAATAATCACCTGCGGTGCTACACATCTTCGAAGAAGATGAATTGACGACTTAAAAAGGAGAGTTAAAATGAAAAATTCAAAGAGTTTTAAATTTTCAATGGTATTATTCGTAGGTATTTTAATACTCGGGGGATTAGCAGGATGCTCATCTAAAAAAGTAGAAAATGATAATGTTAATGTTAGAGTTGGATATTTTCCAAACATAACTCATTCACAAGCTCTTGTAGGGCGCGCACAGGAAAGTTTTCAAAAGGCCGTCGGTGAAAAAAACAAGATAGATTGGAAATTATTTAATGCAGGGCCAGCAGAAATAGAAGCACTTTTTGCAGAAGATATTGATATAGCATATATAGGACCTGGTCCAGCTATTAATGGATATGCAAAATCCAAAGGCGACATTCAGATTATTGCAGGGGCAACTGACGCAGGAGCAATATTTATATCTAAAAAAGGAACAGTTATTAAGAATCTAAAAGATTTAAGTGGCAAGAAAATCGCAGTTCCACAGTTTGGTAATACACAAGATTTAATACTTCGAAATATATTATCTGTGAATGGGCTTAAAGACACAACAAAGGGTGGAACCGTGGAAGTAAGGCAAGCAGCAAATGCGGATATTTTATCTCTGATGCAAAAAGGGGATATAGATGCAGCCTTAGTGCCAGAACCATGGGGTTCAAGATTTATTAAAGAGGCGAAAGCAAATATTATTTTAGATTATAAAGATATATTTAGAAAAGGAAAATATACTACTGCTGTAGTAGTTGTTAGAACTGAATTTTTAAAGCAGCATCCACAAATTGTTGAAAATTTTATAAGAAATCATGTAGAAGTAACTGATTATATTAATAAAAATCCAGATAAGGCTAAGAAAATAGTAAATAAACAAATTACTGAATTAACTAAAAAAGGAATACCAAATGATGTTTTAGATGCTGCTTTTAAGAGATTAACAATTACAAATAATCCGGAAAAAGACTCAGTAATTGATTTTGTTAAATATTCACTCCATTCAGGCTTCTTAAAATTAGAACCAGATACTAAGGAGTTGTTTAATCTTAGTATTTTGAATAAAGTTTTAAAAGAAAAAGGGCAAGATCAAATCAAATAAAAGAGGTGATAAATTTGAGTCTTATTGTTAAGGGCGTAAGCAAAGAATTTGTTTCAAAACATAAAAAAACAAGCACACTTGAAAATTTTAATTTAGAGATAAAAAAGGGCGACTTCGTATGTATACTAGGACCGTCTGGTTGCGGGAAATCTACACTACTAAATATTTTGGCAGGACTTGAAAAGGCCACTAAGGGCGTGGTTATACTTAATGGTAATGAGATAGCTGGGCCGGGACCAGATAGGACAGTGATGTTTCAGGAAGCCGCATTATTTCCATGGCTTAAGGTAATTGATAACGTAGAGTTTGGAATGAAAATGGCAGGTGTGACTAAGGAAGTTAGATACGAGAAGGCACTACATTATTTGAAAATGGTTCATCTTTCAAAGTTCCAGAATTCCTACGTTTATGAGCTATCAGGGGGAATGAAGCAGAGAGTAGCACTCGCTCGCGCACTATCTCTTGACTGCGAAATACTTTTAATGGATGAACCTTTTGCGGCTCTTGATAGTCAGACTAAAATGATGTTACAACAAGAATTGCAACGGATTTGGGTAAATACCAAAAAAACCATCATTTTTATTACTCACAACGCAGAAGAGGCAGTTTATTTGGCCAATAGAGTTGTAGTGATGGCAGCAAATCCAGGTAGAATAAAGCAGGAATTTATTATAGAGCTTGCAAGGCCTAGACAGATGGAAAGTTGTGATATTGCTTATTACACATCTAAAATAATGAAAGCATTAAAAGAGGAGGTGGAGAAGGTTGCAAAAGCAGAATACGATGGTGATTGGAATATTGAAGAAAATTCTGTTCTATATTCTTCTAATACTAATATGGGAGGGGATTTATAAACTAGGAGTTGATATTCTAAGAATTTGGAGGCCTTTTACTTTTCCATCACCTATAGATGTTTTTGGGACTTTGGCAGTTCTAATAAAAGATAACACAATAGGGATAGCCATTGTTGCAAGTTTAAAGAGAATACTAGTGGGATACTTTATTTCAGTAGTAATAGGAGTTACTCTTGGGCTCACAATTGCTAAATTTAAATATTTAGGAGAGAACCTAGGCCCATTAATTTTAGGCCTTCAGACATTACCGAGTATTTGCTGGTTGCCATTTGCAATTTTATGGTTTGGACTTAGTGAGAGTTCGATTATTTTTGTAATTGCAATTGGTTCCGCATTTGCGGTGGCTATATCAGTTAAGTATGCAATAAAAAATGTTAATCCCTTATATATAAGAGCTGCAAGAACGATGGGAGCTAAGGGTAGTAAGATCTATACTCAGGTAATCCTGCCGGCAGCGTTGCCGGATATAGTTAGTGGATTAAAACAGGGATGGTCCTTTGCATGGAGGGCTCTAATGGCGGGGGAAATGCTTTCGTCTACAAAGGGGCTCGGTCAAGTACTAATGGTAGGAAGAGATTTAGCAGACATTAGCCAAGTTGTAGCGGTAATGATAGTAATAATAATTCTTGGGTTATTAGTTGATAAACTTGTTTTTTCAAGATTAGAGAAAAATATGAGACATATTTGGGGTCTTGATAGGGCCTAGTTTTTTAAAATTGATGGAGGTGAAGGTAAATGAGTACAGAAAATCTTACCTGGCATGATACGTTTGTAAGTCGCAGGCATAGAGAAACTACACTTACACAAAAATCTAAGTTATTATGGTTTACTGGGTTATCAGGTTCTGGTAAGTCTACAGTGGCGAACGCTTTAGAGATAAAATTAAATGAAGGTGGTAAGGCAACTTATCTATTAGATGGTGATAATATTCGCCTTGGCATAAATTCAGATCTTGGATTTTCTGTGCAAGATAGAAATGAAAATATACGGCGAGTTAGTGAAATTGGGAAGCTATTTGTAGATGCAGGACTAATAACTATTGCTTGTTTTATATCCCCACTTAAAGTAAACCGTGAAATGGTAAGAGCCGCTCTTGGTGAAGATTTCATTGAAATATTTGTAGACTGTCCACTTGGCGAATGTGAGAAAAGAGATCCTAAAAATTTATATAAAAAGGCAAGACTAGGTGAAATTAAAGAATTTACAGGAATATCATCACCTTACGAAAAACCAGAAAATCCAGAAGTTGTTATAAATACAAAAGAGCAAAATATAGATCAATGTGTAGATGAAATATTAGATTATTTAAAGCTATAGTTTAGGAGGTTACGATGAAGCTAGAAACGAAAACTTTGGTAGCAGATATATTAGTTGTTGGTGGAGGCACAGCTGGATGTTATGCAGCACTTACTTTAACTAAGCAAGAAGGCATAAGCATTATAGTAGTAGACAAAGCTAATATAAAAAGAAGCGGATGTCTAGCGGCAGGAGTCAATGCAATCAATGCCTATATTAATAAAGGATATACCCCGGTCGACTTCGTAGATTATGTTAAAAAGGAAGCAGAGGGAATAATAAGGGAAGATCTGGTATATTCTATTGCGAAAAATTTAAATAAGGTTACAAAAAATATGGAAAGCCTAGGGCTTACAATATTAAAGGATTCACAGGGTCAATATGTTACTCGTGGAAAAAGAAGTATTAAAATCAATGGGGAAAATATAAAACCTCTTCTTGCAAATGAGGTTAATTCAAAGAAAAACATAAAGGTTTTAAACAAGGTAAATATAATAGATTACATTGTTAAAGATGAAGTTGTTATAGGTGCTTATGGCTTCCATATAGAAGAAAATATTTTTTATGTTATATATGCAAAGGCAGTTATTTGCAGCACCGGTGGAGCTTCAGGCCTTTATAAACCTAATAATCCTGGATTTTCTAAACATAAGATGTGGTATTCACCTTTTAATACCGGAGCAGGTTATGCAATGGGAATAAGAGCAGGGGCTGAGATGACATCTTTTGAAATGAGGTTTATTGCGCTTAGATGTAAGGACACCATAGCACCTACAGGCACTGTGGCTCAAGGTATTGGTGCTATGCAAATTAATGCCTACGATACGGAGTATGTACAAAGCTATGGTAGACCTTTAACTATTACACGATTATTTGCAACTGTAGAGGAAAATAAAAAAGGCTTAGGACCTTGTTATTTGAAAACTAAGGGCATTTCAAAGGGAGTAGAAGTAGAACTTTATAAGGCATATCTTAATATGGCTCCAGCACAGACTTTAAAATGGATTGAAGATGGCTTGGGGCCTAGTACAGAAAATTTGGAGATAGAAGGTACAGAACCTTATATAGTAGGTGGTCACTCTGTAAGCGGTTATTGGGTGGATACAAAACGGGCTACTACTATCCCAGGATTATATGCAGCTGGGGATGTGGCAGGGGGAAGCCCTAAAAAATATGTAACTGGTTGTTTTGTCGAAGGTGAAATTGCAGCTGATGCCGCAACGGAGTTTATAAAAAACAAGAAAAATAAGTTAATAGAGGAAGAGAGAATTTTCTCTAAAGCTAAATTCTTAGAAACTTTTCTTGAAGATAATGATAGTTTGTTTTCTATAAATGGCGTTGAAGAGGCTATGCAAAAGGTAATGGATGAATATGCAGGTGGTATATCTAAAAACTATGTTTTTAATTCTTCAAAATTGCGAATTGCGAGTGGCAAAATAGATGAGCTTTTAGTGCTTTCAAAGGATTTGAGGGCCAAGGATATGAGAGAGCTTTTGCAAATATTTGAAGTCATAGATAGGTTATATGTTTGCAAAGTTTTAATAGTTCATCTTCTAAAAAGGAAAGAAACCCGCTGGAAATGCTATGGAGAGAATGCAGATTATCCCCATAAAGATGATGGTTTACTTAAATATGTCAACACAATATATAAAAATGGAAAGGTCAAAGTTGTTTTTAGAAATTTAATAAAGCGAGATGAAGTTTATGAGCATTAAAATAGATCCACAAAAATGTGTGGGTTGCGGAAAATGTATGGACGTTTGCCCGGGAAATCTTATATTTAAAAAGAATGACTCAAAAGCCTTTATAAAATATCCGCAGGAGTGTTGGGGATGTTGTGGATGCGTTAAAGAATGCCCTGCTGCGGCTATAAATTATTATCTTGGAGCAGATATTGGAGGCAAAGGAACTTACTTAAACACAAAAAAAGAAAAAAATCTTCTCCATTGGCACATATTTAAACCAAATAGTGAAGAAATCATTATTACAACAAATGAAACAGAGGCTAACAAATATTAGGGAGGTAAAATTATGGATCATTTAGATACATTAGAAGCAGAAAGTATTTTTATATTAAGAGAATCCTATAAAAAATTAGGTAGACTTGGAATGTTATGGTCAATTGGAAAGGATTCAACAGTACTGTTGTGGCTCGCTAAGAAGGCTTTTTTTGGACATTGTCCTTTCCCTTTTATTCATGTAGATACCAAACATAAAATACCTGCAATGATTGAATATAGAGACAAAATTGCTAAAGAGTTTAATCTTGACCTTATAGTACACACAAATGAGGAAGCTATAAAGAATGGTATGGGGCCACATTGTGGAAGACTTAATTGCTGCAAGGCACTAAAAACAGATGGCCTTCAACAGGTGGTTACAAAGTATGAATTTGATGGATTAATTCTAGGAATTAGAAGTGATGAGGAAGGTTCGCGGTCAAAGGAAAGAGTATTTAGTGAAAGAAATAAGGATTCAGAATGGGATTATACTAATCAAGCACCAGAACTTTGGGACCAATTTAAAACTGATTTTCCAAAGGGCAATCATATTAGAGTTCATCCAATACTTCATTGGAGTGAAATTGACATATGGGCTTATATACAGAGAGAAAAAATACCAATTATAGATTTGTATTTTGCTAAAGACGGCAAAAGATATAGAAGTCTTGGTTGCGCTGAGTGTACTGGTAAGATAGATTCTACGGCTACGACTATTGATGAAATTATTGAAGAATTAAAAAACACTACAACAGGTGAACGCGCAGGTAGAGCTCAAGATCAAGAGGATGCTTACGCAATGCAAAAACTTCGTAAAGATGGGTATATGTAAGGGAGGGTTTATTACAAATGGAAAATACAAGAGAAGTATTAAGAATAGTTACGGTAGGACACGTAGATCACGGCAAGTCTACAGTAATTGGAAGATTGCTTTATGATACAAAATCATTGCCAGAAGGTGCAATAGACAGAGTTAAAAAAATTGCTAAAGAAAAAGGTAAACCATTTGAATATGCATATCTATTAGATGCTTTTGAAGAAGAACAAAAACAAGGGATAACAATCGATACAACTTCTCTTCAATTTCATACGGATATGCGGGATTATGTAATTATAGATGCTCCAGGACATGTAGAATTTCTTAAAAACATGATCACAGGGGCAGCTAGCGCTGAAGCTGCACTTTTAATAATTGATGCGGAAGAAGGAATTCAAGAACAATCTAAAAGACATGGTTATATACTTTCTCTTTTAGGGATTAAGCAGGTGTGCGTTGTAGTTAATAAAATGGATCTTATTGGTTATAGCCAGGAAAAGTTTAATGTTATAAAAAATGAAATGAATGCTTTTTTAAATAATCTAAATGTACACCCTATGAGTTATATTCCTATATCAGCATTTTACGGTGAAAATTTAACTTCAAAATCCGATAAATTATCTTGGTATAAGGGAGAAACTGTGCTTGAAGCATTAGATTTATTTACCCAAGAAACAGGCCTCGAAGCAAAACCTCTAAGATTACCTATACAAGACGTATACAAGTTTGACAATAGGAGAATAATTGCAGGAAGAGTAGAGGCAGGTACACTTAATATTGGAGATGAGATTCTTATTTCACCAGAAAATAAAACTACAAAAGTTAAGACTATTGAATATTTTGTAGAAAAAGACAATGTAAAAACTGTAAGTGCAGGTATGTCTGTAGGTATTACTTTTGAAGATGAATTTTTTAATAAAAGAGGAGAAATAATCTCCCATAAAAAAAATACACCTATTATTTCCAATCTTTTTAAGACCAATATATTTTGGATGGGGAAAAACAATTTTGTAAAAGGTAGGAAATATAAGATAAAGCTTGTAACTCAAGAAGTGGAATGTGAAATTGTATCATTTAATAAAGTTATAGATGCAACTACCTTAGCTACTTACGAAAATGCACTTGAGGCAAAAACTAATGATGTAGCTGAAGTTACTATAAAAACAAAGGAAAATATATGTTTTGATAAATTTTCAGATAACCAAAACACTGGTAGATTTGTAATAGTGGATGGTTATGATGTAAGTGGTGGTGGAATTATTTCAGGCGCTATTGAGCATGATGAAGTAACGGTGACTAGCTTTATTAAAGATGAAATAAGCCTTCCAATAAATTGTTTTGATGAATATTATTATGATATTAAAACATTGGAAGTTAAAAAGAACTTGTCAAAGGTTGCGCAATATAATATTTGCGATAATGTACCTTTCCTTGGAGAAAGTTATGATTTTAAAGAAAGCTTCGATGTAATAGCATTAAATGCTAGCATTGTTGCTAAAATAAGAGCTGGTAAGTTAATGGATGTTATCTCAATATATAAGTATTCTTATGAGGACGTAGTCACTATTAATGAAAATGGTTTTGGTATTAATATAGGCTCTAATAAAGATTTATTGGATTATATCGCTGATTATGAAAAAGGTATTAACGATATTTTTGCAAATAAATGGCTTGATTTTACTAAATATAGAACTATAAAGTTTAGAGATATTGTAGAAGAAATAGTAGAATACGAGATTTAAAATAAGGGTTTGAAACGTGAAATTTGATTAAGAAATTCTAGTGTTTCTGCGCTTATTATTTCAAGCCACTGACCCAAAAATTTATTTGTATGTAGCTCTTGCGCGACCGTGAAACGAAATGGTCTGGCGGCTAACCTTGAATTCTTAAAATGTTTTTATGCGCAAAAAAAAATATATATTACGTATAATGCATTGAAGCGAGCTTTAGAACCTCTTATTTCATTTTTAATTAAGATGCGTTAAGAAAAACATATGTTTGAGCGACACAGCGAATTTATGTTTTTTAGCAGATTAATTAAAAATAAAATTAGTAGTTCTTAGAGAAGTGAATGCATTAATAGTAATATATACTTTTTTATTTTTTATTACACTTTTGGCAATATATAACCAAGATAATGCTACCCACAACAACTACAGAAAAAAAAGCCCATGCTGCATAACTAATAATATTTTTAACAGCATTTTTAATAGCATATTGGGCAATAAAGGACATAATGCCCATAAGAAACGCAATAATTAATAGAAATATTCCTACCGCACGACAAACTTTCTTTATATCACAATTCGCTTTTTCTTCTTTACTCATAGTATTGTAACCTGCAACCATCCAACTACCTTTTCCGTAGATAAGAGCAATACCCATAATTAAAAAAAGAAGTATCGTTATCCAAAGAATAATCATAATTACGTCCTCCTTTATCAAAATATTTTATAACTGTGCCCTTATTCAATTATACTAAAATATACAATAAAATGTTATATAAATAGGAAATTATGTTATAATTAATCAGTAAAGTTAATTCATAATTGTAGATTATGGTGAAGAATTAACTTAATCAAAAGAATGACTTTAAGATAACTAACGTGGACTGGGATGCTGAAGCGAAAAACTGGACCGATAACACTAAAAATAATATGTATGATATTAAATTTCAAATATTAGATGGTACGGATTTAAAAGAGATAAAATCTTCCAAATCTACTTATACTATGAAAATTGATTCTACTGTTGATAAGGGTGAAGTAAAAATCAAGATTTATAATGATAAAAAAATATTGTTTGAAAAAAATGGAACTACGAATAAAACTATAACGGTTTCAAATGAGGATAGTGAAAATGTAAAGATTGAAATTACAGGAAAAAAGGCTGAAAGCCATATTAAAATTAAATTAACATAAAAATATTATTCATTACAAAATATGCTTATGGGTTTGAACGTTTCATAAGTGAATAATATTCATAAAATATGGAATAAAGGGACCTCATTGGGGTTCCTTTATTAACACATCAAATAAATAGGAAGAATACCTACTCCATAAACTTATGGAATAAGAAAAGGTAGTGTTAATTGTGATGCTAATATGTATGCTATTATATCAAAAGAATAAGGGGAGAGTTAAATGAAAAGTTCAGAAATGTTAAAAAAAGAACTAGCTAGAATTGATGGGAAAAGTTATAGGTTGTACAAGGAGTTAGAGGGAGAGTATGATTTTGGGGATTTTGCGCTTTGTATAGATCATGTTCAAGGCGATCCTTTTGCATCACCATCAAGAGTTAGGGTAATAGTAAATCAGAAGGTTGCTGAATTTCCAAAGGAGACTTTTGATAATAAAATCAAAAATATTGCAGTAGCAGATTACTTAACAAGAGAATTTTATTTTAATATAAATAAGTGCTCTCAAAAAGTTTTTGGATCTGGGAAGAGCGGATTAATAGCTATAAGCAAATGTCCACAAGAGATACTAAACAGAACTTCAATAATTATAGATGAGGATAAAATAGAAGCAAGATTTTATGTTGGATTTCCAGCAAGGGGACGAAGTGTTTTATCAAGAGAACTTGAGAAAATTTTATATAATGTTATACCAAATATTGTAGAGAAAACTTTAATATATAAAAATATTAATAGTGAAAAATTAATAAGCAGAGTAATGCTAGTAGAAGATCAAGAACATATAAGAAGGTCGCTGGAAAGTAGAGGACTAGTCGCATTTGTAGCTAATGGATCAATGCTGCCTAGAGAAAGCGGCATATCTACAAAAGCATTAAGAGGTGGCAAAGTATTTGTTTCACCAAAGGAATTAGAAGTAGAGTTTAACACAAAGAGTAGTGGCAAAATTTGCGGTATGGGTATTAAAAAGGGTATAACGCTTATAGTAGGTGGAGGATATCATGGTAAATCTACATTATTAAAAGCAATAGAACTTGGAGTTTATAATCATATTGAAGGTGATGGTCGCGAGCTTGTTATAACAGATGAATCAGCTTTAAAAGTAAGGGCAGAGGATAATAGATGCATCACTAAAACGGATATATCACTATTTATAAGTAACTTACCTAATGGGAAAGATACTGTAGAATTCTGCACGGAGAATGCAAGCGGTAGTACATCACAAGCAGCGAGTATCATTGAAGGGATAGAAAGCAGTGCTAAGGTACTTTTAATAGATGAAGATACTTCGGCTACTAATTTCATGATGAGAGATGATTTAATGCAAAAATTAGTTTGCACAGAAAAGGAGCCAATCACACCGTTTATTGAAATAGTAGGACCTTTATATAACCAAAAAGGTATTTCAACAATAATGGTAGTAGGAAGTAGCGGAGATTTCTTTGATATAGCAGATTCTGTAGTGCAATTGGATAATTATGAGGCCAAGGACGTCACAAGAGAGGCTAAAAAGATAAGTATTGGTAATATTACAAAAAGAATTAAGAAAAGAAATTTAAAAATAGATATCGCATTTAACAGAGTAGTTAAAGAGGGAACTATTGCGCAGGGAGAAAAAGGCGTTAAAATAAAAACAATAGGACTCGATATATTATGTATAAACAGAGATGATATAGATTTAAGAGCTGTAGAGCAAATAGTTGATAGTGAACAAGTAAATGCTATAGGCACAATTATGAAATGGGCAGAGGTAAATATTATGAATAAGGGATTAAGTTTTGAAAGTATGGTTGATGATATAATTTGTAAAATAGAGAAAAATGGGTTAATATCCATGGATAAATTAAAAGGTGGAAGTGGAAACTTAGCCATGGCGCGAAAGCAAGAAATAATGGCAGCATATAATAGATACAGAAACTTAAAAATATAAAAAATTGATGCGGATAATTCTGCAATCCGTTTAGTAACATCATGGGCTACAAATGAAGACGCTGTTAAGTCATTTATTGAAGTATTAAGATTAGTTAATATTTAGATTAGGATGGAGATAACTTACAGGTGTCATCTGTAAGTAATTGAGTGGATAGGGGAGAATATTGCAATATAATATTTATTTTATTGCATTTTTTTTGAAAATCCTGTATTCTTATGAATAATAAAAGGAATTTTAAATTATAGATTAAGGATTAAAGGCTAAAACAGGGGGTAACAAACGTGAAAAAATTTAAACGAGTACTAGTAGCAAACAGAGGCGAAATTGCTATAAGAATTTTTAGAGCTTGTAATGAACTTGGAATTCGTACGGTAGCAATTTATTCAAATGAAGATAAATATTCACTTTTTAAAACTAAGGCAGATGAGGCTTATTTAATTGGAAAAAGCAGAAGTCCTGTTGAGGCATATCTAAATATTGAGGAGATAATCAGCATTGCACTTAAAAAAGGTGTAGATGCAATTCATCCAGGGTATGGATTCTTATCAGAGAACCCTGAATTTGCGAAAAAGTGTGCCAAAGCCGGTATTGAATTTATTGGACCTACAGCGGAAATGATGGATAAGCTGGGTGACAAGATTAAATGCAAAATTGTGGCAAAATCACTAGGAGTTCCTACGATACCTGGTTATGAAAAAGAAATTGAAACAGTAGACATTGCAAAGAAACTCGCAGGGAAATGTGGATATCCTGTTATGTTAAAGGCAGTTGCTGGTGGCGGCGGACGAGGCATGAGAATTGTAAGAAATGAAGGCGAATTAGCTTCTGCTTATAGAAGCGCTAAAAGTGAAGCAAAGAAAGCTTTTGGTATTGATCATTTATTTATAGAAAAATATTTTGAAAAGTCTAAACATATAGAAGTACAGGTTCTTGGAGACAAGTTTGGTAATATTGTTCATTTATTTGAAAGAGATTGTTCTATTCAAAGAAGACATCAAAAGGTTGTAGAGTACACCCCCGCTTTTTCAATATCAGAAGAAAAAAGAAATGAAATCTGCAATGATGCCTTAAAAATAGCTAAATCAGTAAGTTATAGAAGTGCTGGAACTTTGGAGTTCTTAGTAGATACTAATGGAAATCATTATTTTATAGAAATGAACCCTAGAATTCAAGTTGAGCATACCGTTACAGAAATGGTAACAGGTATTGATATAGTTCAAAGCCAAATACTTATAGCAGAAGATTACGCTTTAAATTCCTCTAAAATAGGAATTTCGTCTCAAGAAGATGTTGTGCTTCGCGGATATTCTATTCAGTGCAGGATAACAACAGAGGATCCTTCAAATAATTTTTCGCCGGATACTGGGAAAATAGAAGAATATAGAACAGGTTCTGGCTTTGGAATAAGGCTAGATGGTGGTAATGGGTTTGCTGGGGCGGTAATTAGCCCTTACTATGATAGTCTTTTGGTAAAAAACATATCATGGTCTAGAACTTTTCAAGATGCTATAAGGAAATCTATAAGAGCCGTGGAGGAAACTAGAATTACAGGAGTAAGGACTAATATAGGTTTTCTAATTAATGTATTAAATCATCCTACTTTTTTGAGGGGCGAATGTAATACAAATTTTATTGAAGAAAATCCAGAATTAATATCCATTGCACCTAAGGAAGATGAAGAAGGTAGAGTGCTAAAATTCATTGGAGATAAAATGGTGAATGAAGTAAGTGGCATTAAAAAGCTTTATGATGTGCCGGTAGTTCCTAAAATCATAATGCCGAATAAACTTAGTGGGACAAAACAGATTTTAGATATGCAGGGTACAGAGGGTCTTTTAAAATGGATTAAAAATCAAAATAAATTACTATTAACAGACACCACAATGAGAGATGCTCATCAATCTTTAATGGCAACTAGAATGCGAACAAAGGATATGTTAAAGATAGCAAGTGCTACCTCTGTTTATGGAGGAGATTTGTTTTCTCTTGAGATGTGGGGAGGAGCTACTTTTGATGTAGCATATCGCTTTTTAAATGAATCTCCTTGGGAAAGATTAACAGAACTACGATCGAAAATTCCTAATGTGCTTTTCCAGATGCTGTTACGTGGAGCAAATGCGGTAGGCTATAAGAATTATCCGGATAATATAATTCGTGAATTTATTAAAGAATCTGCAGCTACAGGCATTGATGTTTTTAGAATTTTCGATTCTCTAAATTGGTTAAAAGGAATGGAAGTTTCAATAGATGAAGTTATTAAAAGTGGTAAGGTTGCAGAAGCTTGTATTTGTTACACAGGAGACATCTTAAATGATAAAAAAGATAAATATAATTTGGATTATTATATTAAGCTAGCAAAGGAAATTGAGAAAACAGGAGCTCATATTTTAGGAATAAAAGATATGTCAGCACTGCTTAAACCTCATGCTGCGTTTAAGCTAATAAGTGCACTAAAGCAAGAAGTAGGAATGCCTATTCATCTTCATACCCATGATACTACAGGAAATGGAGTTGCTACAGTTTTGATGGCGGCTCAAGCAGGCGTTGACATTGTAGATACTGCTTTTAACAGTATGTCAGGGCTTACAAGTCAACCAGCTTTAAACTCAGTTGTTGCAGCGCTTAAGAATACCGACAGGGATACTGGGATAGAACTCAAAGGAATTCAGGAAATTTCAGATTATTGGGATGCAGTAAGACCAGTTTATGACCAATTTAAATCAGAGTTGAATTCTGGTTCCGCTGAAATTTATCGATATGAAATTCCAGGAGGTCAATACTCTAATCTTAAACCACAAGTAGAAAGTTTTGGACTTTCACATAAATTTAATGAAATTAAAGAAATGTACAAAGAAGTAAATGAAATGGTAGGGGATATTGTAAAGGTAACTCCATCCTCTAAGATGGTTGGAGACTTTGCAATATTTATGGTTCAAAATGACCTTACACCAGAAAATATATATGAAAAAGCAACCAATATGTCTTTCCCAGATTCAGTTGTATCATACTTTAAAGGAATGATGGGTCAACCAATGGGAGGATTTCCAGAAAAACTTCAGATATTAGTTTTAAAGGGTGAGAAACCAATTACATGTAGACCGGGTGAATTACTTCCTGATGAGGATTTTAGCAAGATAGAGAAACATTTAATAGAGAAATTTAATATTGCTCCAGATAAAAAAGATATATTAAGCTATTCATTATACCCTGAGGTATTCGATGGCTACATAAAATATGTTAAGGAGTTTGGAGATTTAAGTAGAATCGGAAGTGATGTGTATTTCCACGGGCTCAATGAGGGTGAAACCTGCGAAGTCGAAATTGCTGATGGGAAAACTTATATGATAAAGTTGCTTCACATTGGTAGATTGGATTTAGAAGGTAACAAAGTTCTTGTTTTCGAGGTGGATGGAAATAGACGCGAAATAAAAATAAAAGATAGAAACAATAAAGCGTTGCAAGATTTCCAAGGACCACAAATGGCAGATTCATCAAATCCTTTAGAAATCGGAGCACCTATACCAGGAACTGTTTTAGCCATTCTTGTAGCAGAAGGAGATACAGTAACTGAAAATCAACCATTAATGACAGTGGAGGCTATGAAGATGGAGACAAGGGTAAGCACCAGTGTAACAGGTGTGGTTGAGTCAATTAATGTTATAGAAGGACAACAGGTAAAGGCTGGAGAACTTTTAATAAATTTAAAATAGCTTAGAAAAATTAGCAAATAAAATTCAAATAAGAGTAAGAAAAACACTAAAGTTATTAAGCCTTAGTGTTTTTCCTATTCTTATTTTTTTGTTGATTAGAGTTTAATCCGCAGCAAACTAATTTATGTACTTTAGGAAAATATTTACATAAAAGATGATATTGGTTATTGTGGTCGAATATAGATTATAAGACATGAGTTAATATGATGAGGGAGAAATCGAAATCTATGAAAAGAGAGGATGAAGAATAATGAAAAAGTTATCAATAACCTTAGCGTTTGTTATGATTGCTTCCATGTCTTTTTTCGGATGCAGTAAATCTACTGAGCCAAAAGTAACAACTATTCAGTTTATGGAGACCCTAACCAGTCCTGAGAGGACTAAATTTGTAAAAGAGCTTATATCTGATTTTGAATTAAAGAATAAAGATGTAAAAGTGGAACTAATCTCTGAGCCATGGGAACAAGCCCATGATAAAATCATTACAATGTCAGCTGCAAATCAACTGCCAGATGTGATGGAAATGGCTGCAAATTGGGTTTCTGAAATCGGTGCAACCGGAAAGCTTGAGGATTTAGGACCATATTATAATAAATGGGACAAAAAAGATACCTTGACAGAGAAAAGCCTTAAGCTTGGTAAAGCATACAAAGACACATTGTATGTCATTCCACATAGTTTATATTTCCAGTCAATGTATTATAGGAACGATTGGTTTAAAGCTGCAGGTGTTGATGTTCCAAAAACAACAGAGGATTTCTTTAATACTGCAGAAAAAATCACGGATAAATCAAAAAACAGGTATGGATATTCCTTCAGAGGAGGAGCGGGAAGCTGGACCCTTATGTCGAACTTCATTATGACTAATGGAGGATTCACAAATTACTTTGATGAAAACGGTAAATGTGTATTTAGAAAACCTGAATCCGTTGAAACATTTAAGAAATTCACTGATATGTATCTAAAGGCTGCCCCAAAGGATGCTCTTAACTGGGGATATGCAGAAACAGTTGATGCATTCACATCAGGTAACACAGCCCTAATCATACAGGACTCTGAAGTAATAAAATCATGTGAAACAAAAATGGACAAAGGAACATTTGAAACAGGATTATGTCCTGTAGGTCCTAATGGCAAGAGATATTTACAAGGAGGATACATTGGGTTCTCAATGACATCTGCTTCAAATAAGAAAGAAGCTTCTTGGAAATTTATTTCTTATATGATGAGCCCTGAAGTTAACCTTAAATGGGGTGTTAAAAACTCAGTTATTCCTGCAACAAAAGTACCTGCTGATAGCGCTGATTTTAAAAAAGGTTATATTTCTGCATATACAAATACTTTAGAAGATTCGAATACAGTATTGTTCAGTGCTCCTGAATATTTGCCAGAATGGGGAGAATTTACAGGAAAGATTGCTGGGCAAGAACTTCAGTCATATCTCTTGAAAAAGCAAACTGCAGAAAAAACTATGAACAATATATCTACGTATTTAGAAAATGCAAATGCAAAATACAATAAAAAATAATAGTATTAAATCAATAGGAATGGAGAAATTCTCCATTCTTCTTTATAGGAGGCAGTAGTTTGGATATTAGAAAATCATTAACACCAAAAAAACGAGTTATAAACAGTGTTAAGAAAAAGAATATTGAGCCTTATTTATATATAATGCCGGGATTAGTATTAATGTTTGTTTTTATTGGGTATCCAATTGCAAAGGGGATAGCAACCTCCTTCTATCATTACAGACTAAATGATCCCAACATATATTTTAATGGCCTTGAAAATTACAAAGCAATACTGGCAGAAAAAGATTTTTGGAAGATTTTGAAAAATTCATTCTGGTGGGTTGCAGGTTCGGTAAGCCTCCAGTTTACATTTGGGTTAATTTTGGCGCTGCTACTAAATAGAAAATTTAAATTTAGGAGCTTATATCAAGCCTTAGTCCTTGCTCCTTGGGCAGTACCTGGATTTTTAATAGGACTTATATGGAAATGGTTACTTAATGGGCAATATGGAGTTATAAATGATATATTTATTAAATTACATTTAATAAAAGAGCCTATTTCATTCTTGGCACAATTAAATACTGCACTTCCAAGCACAATAGTGGCAAATATTTGGTATGGTATACCGTTTTTTACCATAATGATTTTGGCTGCACTTCAGTCAATACCGTTGACTTTATACGAATCTGCAGAAATAGATGGTGCAGGAAAAGTAGCAAAATTTTTCAAAATAACTTTGCCATACATAAAACCCACTATCATTACAACTTTGCTGCTTAGAGTCATATGGATATTTAGCTTTGCAGATATAATATATATAATGACAAATGGTGGGCCTTTGAATTCATCAAATAATCTGGCTTCTTATATTATTTTTAAAGCATATAAAGCCCTTGATTTTGGGCAGGCATCAGCTCTAAGTGTCATATTTTTAGTAATACTACTCATATATACTATACTTTATCTATCAATTACGAAATTTGAAAAAGCAGGTGATTTTTAATGAACAAGGAAGATAAATTAATCAAAGCATTGAGATACTCTTTAATGGTAGTATTCTTTATTTTTATGACTTTTCCTATCATCTGGATATTTATTACATCGGTAAAGTCAGTTAAGGAGATAGTGACCATACCTATAACATACTTTCCAAAACATTTTACTTTAGAAAATTATGAAAATATATTAAAAACTACAAACTTTCCAGTATACTTTAAAAATAGTGTGATTGTAGGTACTACTGCTTCAATAGGGACTTTGATTATATCACTATTTGCAGGGTATTCTCTAGCAAGGTTTAAATTTGCAGGTAAAAAACTTACCCTATTTCTATTCCTTGCAACGCAGATGGTTCCTGTAGCGGCAATTATAGTGCCTATATTTATGCTTTTTTCAAAATTAGGACTTATAAATAATCTGCTAGGATTAATAATAATTTATATAGTTCTGAACATTCCTTTTTGCACTATGATGATAAGGGGCTTTTTTGAAAAAATACCTTATACTTTGGAAGAAGCTGCAATGATTGATGGATGTTCAAGAATACAAGCATTGATAAAAATAATACTTCCTGTAATGAAACCAGGTATTATTGCGACTTTTGTTTTTGCTTTTATGGGAGCCTGGAATGAATTATTCTTCAACACGCTATTTATAAGTCGAGAAGGTCTTAAAACTCTGCCAACGGGGATTAATGCTTTTATCGGGAAATATGATATAGATTGGGGAATGATGACAGCGGGTTCTGTTATTGCTTTAATACCTATATTTATTATGTTTGGTGTTATCCAAAAGTATCTGGTAGGGGGTCTTACTGACGGTGCTGTCAAAGGATGATAATTTTATCTATGGTTGGGTATAGTCAAGTTATAGATTATATAAAAAATGCACCTAGATATAGGTGCATTTTTTATATTTAGAATAGTGAGATACAGTATACATAAGGATAAAATTAGAAAAATATTAATAGTTTGGTAATTATTGAGCTGGTTTCTGACTTATTACTATATTTATGAGTGAATTTTTTGTGGTATAATGTAAATTAATAAAGAAATAGGAGGGTTTTCAATGGCAATACTTACGTCTATTAAAGATGCTTTAAATGCGAAGCAATATAAATCTGAGGTTGAAAAACTAATCGAGGAAAATAAAAATTTAAAATATATAAAATTAACTCCAACTCAAATGGGAATGAGTCAAATTTTATCTAAAACTAAAGAACTTGAAGCAGAGCTCGAAGGATATGATAATATAATTAAAACAAAAACAAATGACATACAAAAACTTAAAACAGAATATAATGATCAAGCGGTGTATCAGTCTAGAGAATTTGAACAAAAATCGAATGAATATGATGATTTAATTAAGCTGAAATGTAAAGAGATTGAAGATAAATCAACAGAATACGATGGAATAATTGAAAACAAAAGTAAAGAATATGATGATCTAATCCAGCTAAAAGGTAAAGAACTTGAAGATAAAACAACAGAATACGATGGCTTAATTGAAAACAAAAGTAAAGAGTATGATGATTTAATTCAGTTAAAAGGTAAAGAACTTGAAGATAAATCAACAGAATATGATGACTTTATTGAAATGAAAAGTAAAGAATATGAGGATATTTTGAAACTAAAAGCTAATGAAATTGAACAGAAATCAAATGAATATGGAGTTTTAATTGAAACTAAAACAAAATCCATTGAGGAACTTAATACAGAATATAACGATTTAAAAACATGTGTGGATAGCTTAAGGTCTCAAATAATAAATTTAGATGATGATATTTTAATGCAAAGTTTTGGAGTTTATAAATCTGAATATAATTTAATGAATTCAGAAAAATGTTCTACAATGCTTCAGGATATAAGAGAAAAGCAAATTGAGATGATCAAATCTAAGGAAGCTATAGAATTTAAGCAGTGGATTGTTAATGGGAGTATAAAAGAAGGCAATAAACTAGTTGGGGATATGACAGAGGATATGATTAAATTAGTCCTTAGGATTTTTAATGATGAGTGTGATTCTATAATTGAAAAGGTGAAATTTAGTAATATAGAATTGATAGAAAATAGAATCAAAAAATTCTTTGAGGATTTAAATAAGCTTGGGAACATAACACAAGTTAAAATAGCTCCTAAATATTTGAGTACTAAACTAGAAGAACTTTATCTTTCTTATGAATATAAACTTAAAAAACAGGAAGAAAAGTAAAATAGTGGTTGTACGATAAGCATAGAACAAATATAATGAATGTAAGAATAAACGTTAAATTAAGGCGTTTTTTTATAAGGAGGAATATAAATGAAAAAAATGGTAAAAAAGAAAAAAATAGGATTGCTTCCTAAACTTATTATCGCTATCATATTAGGTATCATTTTAGGGAAAATACTTCCAGGAACAGGGATCAGGATTTTTGCAACATTCAATGGATTATTCGGTCAATTTTTAGGTTTTGCTATACCGCTTATAATTATAGGATTTATAGTACCTGGTATAGGTGATCTTGGTAGTGGGGCCGGTAAAATTCTAGCTTTAACTGCAGGAATAGCGTATGCCTCTACTATAATTGCCGGATCGATAGCATACTTTGCAAATATTACTATTCTTCCAATGTTTTTAAAACCTGGAGCACTAGGAGCAAATTTTGGTAGTAGTGAAAGTGGCATTGCTAAAGCCTTTATTGAATTTAAAATAACACCTTTAATGGATGTAATGACTGCTTTAGTTCTTGCCTTTACAATAGGTATAGGAATCGCTGCAATAAAATCTACTGCCATAAAGAGTGTTATGAAGGAATTTCAACAAATTATAACTAAACTGATTACTGGAATAATTATTCCACTACTACCTATATACATTATGGGTACTTTCGCAAATATGACTTATGCTGGTCAAGTAGAATCTATACTAAAAGTATTCTCAAAAGTATTCATTTTAGTTATTTTACTTCACATTACAGTAATTGTTCTTCAATATGTACTTGCCGGGAGCATAGCAGGTGCTAATCCATTCAGATTAATTAAAAAAATGATTCCTGCATATTTAACAGCTATAGGAACTCAATCATCTGCAGCAACTATTCCTGTTACTCTTGCTCAAACTAAAAAAAATGGAGTAAGTGATGGAGTAGCTGACTTTGTAGTTCCACTTTGTGCAACTATACATCTTTCAGGTAGTACAATAACTTTGGTAAGTTGTTCTCTTGCAATAATGATGTTAAATGGTATGAATTATAGTTTTGGAACTTTCTTTGGATTTATTTTAGCATTAGGAGTTACAATGGTAGCTGCTCCTGGTGTTCCCGGTGGAGCTGTTATGGCATCACTTGGACTTCTTCAAAGTATGCTCGGATTCAATGAAACATTGACATCGCTTATGATAGCTCTATATGTAGCTCAAGATAGCTTCGGTACTGCTTGCAACATAACTGGGGATGGAGCAATTGCTATAATAATAAATAAAATTTCAGGACATGAACTTGAAACTCCAAAAGAAAAAGATGTTATGATTTAAGGATATTTTCAAACATATTATTATGTTCAAAAATTGAATATTATGTTACATTAAATATGTTGTAAGATTTAATGTAACATAATAATAGCATTTTAAGATGAGGAGGGTGAAATATGGAATTAGATTTGAAGTTTCAAAAATTAAAGGATATTCTTCAAGATTTAGAAAGTGTAGCGGTAGCATATTCAGGGGGTGTTGATAGCACATTTCTTTTAAAGGTAGCAGCTGATGTCTTGGGAAATAGAGTTATAGCAATTACGGCAAAGTCATCAACATACCCGGAAAGAGAATTTAAGGAAGCTGTTAAATATATTGAAGGTATCGGAGCAAAGCATATAGTCATAATTTCGGAAGAATTAGAAATTGACGGATTTGCTAAAAATCCTGTTAATAGATGCTATTTTTGTAAAAAAGAACTTTTCTCAAAGATTAGAAAAGTTGCTGATGATAATAACATTAATGCGGTTTTGGATGGGTCTAATGCTGATGACACTTCCGATTACAGACCAGGAATGAAGGCAGCTAAGGAATTAAAAGTTATTAGTCCATTAAAGGATGCTGGGTTTACGAAAAATGATATAAGAGTACTGTCAAAGAGATTGGGTGTACCTACTTGGAATAAGCCAGCCTTTGCGTGTCTATCCTCAAGATTCCCATATGGTAATGAGATAACGGTGGAAAAATTAAGTATGGTTGAAAGAGCAGAACAGTTTTTATTGGATTTAGGGTTCAGACAGATAAGAGTAAGGCACCATGGAGATATAGCAAGAGTAGAGGTTAATGTTGAAGAAAGAAATAAATTTTTCAATATTGAAATCATGGATAAAGTTGGAAATGAATTAAAAAGTATTGGTTTTAAATATGTAACTCTTGATTTGTTAGGCTATAGAACTGGAAGTATGAACGAAGTACTTAGCGTAGCAGAAAAAAATTCAGTAAAAGTTCTTGATTAAAATCAAGAGCTTTTTTTTATTTTTTTTATTAATAGTTACTGGCGTATCAAAACTTGTTTTACCTAAATAAATTAAATTTTCATGAAATATTTTTATGGTAAATAAAAAATATATACTAATTTACATTTATATGGTAAACTTAATTTGCTAGTCATTTAATAGAAAATGGTCATACTAAAATAGCAATGCTAGGTGGAGAAAAAGAGGATCCAATTGTAGGTATACCTCGTTTAGAAGGATATAGACGAGCTCTAATAGAACACAATATTACCATTAATGAAAGCCTTATAAAACTTTGACAGTTTTCTATGCTGTTTACGTAAACGATTAACTAAATCGTAGTGAATGGTATATAACGACATCAACAGTGGAGTTGCTAAGGAAGCTATAAAACAATAGAAAGAAGGAGATTTTATGAATAAATATTGGTGGAAAGAAAGTGTAGTTTATCAGATTTACCCAAGAAGTTTTAAAGATAGTAATGGAGACGGAATCGGAGACTTAAGAGGAATAATAGAAAAACTTGATTATCTTAAAGAACTTGGAATTGATGTAATATGGTTATCTCCTGTTTATGAATCTCCTAATGATGATAATGGCTACGATATAAGTAATTACCAGGGAATAATGAAAGAATTTGGAACCATAGAGGATTTTGATTTATTGCTATCACAAGCTCATAATAGAAAAATTAAGATAATGATGGATCTTGTTGTAAATCATAGTTCTGATGAGCATAAATGGTTTATTGAGAGTAAGAAATCTAAAACAAATAAATATAGGGATTATTACATTTGGAGAGACGGAAAAGATAGTTTGCCTCCAAATAATTGGGGATCGTGCTTTAGTGGTTCTGCTTGGGAATTAGACCCACAATCACAAATGTATTATTTACACTTATTTTCGAAAAAACAACCAGATTTAAATTGGGAAAACGAAAATTTAAGAAAAGAAATATTTGGTATGATGAAATGGTGGCTAGAAAAAGGAATTGATGGTTTCCGTATGGATGTTATTAATATGATTGGAAAAGATCAAAGCTATCCTAACGGCATTCTTAATGAAACTAATACCTATGCAGATCCAGGTAATTCCAGCAAAAATCATCCAAAGGTTCATGATTATTTACAAGAAATGAATAAAGAAGTATTAAGTAATTATGATATTATAACTGTTGGCGAAACGCCAGATGTAACACCTGCACAAGCGATTGAATACGTAGGTGAAAATAGAAATGAATTAAATATGGTGTTTCAATTTGAACATATGAGTGTAGGAGATGGGCCAGAAGGGAAATGGGGCAAAACAAAATTTGACCTGAGTGAATTTAAAACTATTATGTCAAAATGGCAAAATGAACTTGAAGCTAAAGGATGGAATAGTCTTTATTTAAATAACCATGATCAACCAAGAATGGTTTCACGTTTTGGAAATGATAATAAATATAGAATTGAATCTGCAAAAATGTTAGCAACCTTTCTTCATATGATGCAAGGCACTCCCTACATTTATCAAGGTGAGGAAATAGGTATGACAAATGTGAAATTTGATAGCATTAATGATTACAAAGATATTGAAACCCTAAATGCATATAGAGATTTTACTGGAAGTGGTAAAAAAAGTCATGATGAAATTATGGATTCTATTTATAAAAGGGGTAGAGATAACGCAAGAACACCATTTCAGTGGAACAACAGAAAAAATGCAGGTTTTACTGATGGAACTCCTTGGATCAAGGTAAACCCAAATTACAAATATGTTAATGCACAATCGCAACTCGAAGATGAAAACTCTATTTTTAATTATTATAAAAAACTTATAAGACTAAGAAAGAATAATGAAATAATAGTATATGGAAAATATACTTTAATTTTGGGGGATAACAAAGATATTTATGCATATACAAGAGAATTAAAAAATGAGACCCTTTTAGTAATATGTAATTTCTGTGAGAATATTGCTAAGTTTGCTCTTCCTAATAATATAAAATATGAGCATAAAGATCTTCTAATTTCAAATTATATTGTAGAGATTGAGCCTATAGATGAAATTAACCTTAAACCTTATGAAGCAAGAGTATATCTATTAAATCATATCCTGGGTCGTTAAAATAAGTGAACTATATAAGTAGAATTAACTAAAGCAGAGTGGCATCTTATGGAGGAAAGAGATTCTATTACAGAAGTCGCATATAAATCAGGATAGGGGGTTCTCCACTAAATTTACTTTTATATAAAAGATAGTGTGTAAAAATGCTCTAGCAAAACTGCTAGAGCATTTAATTTTGGTGGAAAGTAGAAGAAAAAAATTTGATGATATCTTAAAGCTTCCAACTGAGCTTATAACATGGTATAATAAGACAATATTGTAAGATTGGTGAAAATCCTATTACTAAAATACTTAGGAGGGAATTATTATGAATTTATTGATTTTAGCCCCAGCTTGTTCCATATTAGCCCTTGCTTTTGCTGGATATCTTGCAGCTAAAGTATTAAAAGAAGACGAAGGAACCGAGCAGATGAAAAAAATTGCGACTGCTATTAGAAATGGTGCAGATGCATATTTAAAAAGACAGTATACAGGAGTGATTATTTTCTTTGCAGCTATGTTTGTAATACTAGGAATACTTGCAGCATTTGGGTTTATTACCATATTTGCACCTTTTGCATTTATAAGTGGAGGGTTCTTCTCAGGTCTATCAGGCTTTATAGGGATGAAAATCGCCACCCGTGCAAATGTTAGAACTACACATGCAGCTGGAAAAAGTCTTAATAGCGCTTTAAATGTCGCTTTTTCAAGTGGTGCAGTAATGGGACTTACCGTTGTAGGTCTTGGACTTCTTCATGTTAGTCTATTTTATTATTTATTGGATTTTTTCTATAGAGATTTAGAAGCGGGTATAAGAATTCAAAATATAACAAGTGCAATGATTACATGTGGAATGGGAGCTAGTGCCATGGCATTATTTGCACGTGTTGGCGGAGGTATATTTACTAAAGCTGCAGATGTAGGTGCAGATCTTGTTGGTAAGCTTGAAGCAGGGATTCCTGAGGATGATCCAAGAAATCCTGCAGTTATAGCGGATAACGTTGGAGACAATGTTGGAGATGTAGCTGGTATGGGTGCAGATTTATATGAATCCTATGTTGGGTCAATAGTAGCTACTGCTGCTCTTGCCGTAGCAGCTGGACTTGGAGTTTCAGGTGTTACAATTCCTATGATTATAGCAGCTATAGGTATAGTTGCATCTATTATTGGAACCTTCTTTGTTAAATCAGGTGAGAAAGCTGAGCAAAAAAGTCTTTTAGCGGCTCTCAGGAGAGGTGTTTACGTTAGTTCTGCAATAATTGCAATAGCTACCTTCTTCCTAGTTTGGAATGTACTTGGATGGGATCACATTGGAGTTTACTTTGCAATATTAAGTGGACTTATAGCAGGTAACTTAATTGGGTTTTGTACAGAGTACTTTACTTCAGACACATACAAGCCTACCCAAAAGCTAGCACAAACAACAAAAACTGGTGCAGCAACAGTTATAATAGGTGGTCTTTCACTTGGAATGATGTCTACTTTTCTTCCTGTTGTAATAGTAGCTGTGGCTATAGCAACTAGTTTTTATTTTGCTGGAGGATCAGTAGATTACAATATGGGGTTATATGGTGTAGGAATAGCTGCAGTAGGTATGCTTAGTACACTAGGTATAACACTTGCTACGGATGCTTATGGTCCTGTGGCAGATAACGCTGGTGGTATTGCAGAAATGACTCATCAAGAGCCTATAGTACGAGAAAGAACAGATGCTCTTGATTCTTTAGGAAATACTACGGCAGCTACAGGCAAAGGTTTTGCTATAGGTTCTGCAGCACTAACTGCTCTTGCGCTTATCGCGGCATATAGAGATCAAGTGGAAATTATTATAAAAAAAGGAAATTTGGATTTTGTTTTTAATCTGTCGGTATTAAATCCCCAGGTTCTTATAGGGTTATTTATAGGTGGAATGGTACCTTTCATATTTGCAGCACTCACCATGGATGCAGTCGGCACGGCAGCGCAACTTATAGTGGTAGAAGTTAGAAGACAATTTAAAGAGATAGTGGGTCTTATGGAAGGTAAAGCAGAAGCTGACTATGCACAGTGTGTTGATATCTGTACAAAATCAGCTCAAAAGGAAATGATTATGCCGGCACTACTCGCTATTACTATTCCAATAGTAGTTGGTTTACTTTTAGGTGTAAATGGCGTGGTAGGATTGCTGGCAGGAGCAACTGCAACAGGTTTTGTACTTGCTATTATGATGGCAAATTCAGGTGGAGCTTGGGATAATGCTAAAAAGCATATTGAAGCTGGAAACCTAGGCGGAAAAGGATCAGATTGTCATAAAGCTGCCGTTGTTGGTGACACTGTAGGAGATCCATTTAAGGATACCTCAGGTCCATCCATAAACATATTGATTAAATTACTTTCAATGGTATCAATAGTATTTGCAGCATTTATTTTGAAGTTCTCAATGTTTTAGATATTACAAAATCAACTGTATATTATACATTAAACTTTTCATGAGACAATCAGAAATTATAGAGATTCTGATTGTCTCATAAATATTATAGCAAAGAAAAGTTATTCTATTAATTCCTTAAATTCCATATGGTTACGTACATTATCAAAATCTTCCTCATTCTTTGCATTATTTTTTACACTTGGATTAATATCAATAGCTAGTTTTAAATATTTTACGGTATTATTAACATCACCTTTTCTTCCATAGATACTTGCTATACCATAATAGCTCCATTCAAACTTTTCCACTTCTAAATCTTTTTTATACCATTTGATAGCTTCATCGTAATGTTCGTATAATTCATTAGCTAGCGCTTTATTAAATCTTGCATATCCATAATTATGGTTAAGTTTTAATGATTGATCGATTTGATGCATACCTTTCTCAAAATTTCCACTGTAAGCTAAGGCAATTCCTTCTACAGCATATGCTTTATAAAAAGTAGGATCTTCTTTTATGACTTGTCTTTCCGTTTCAATAGCTTGCTTATATTTCTTATCGAAAAATTCATCATACCCTTTCTTCCATATTTTTTCTAAATTTTCTTGTTTTTGATTTATCTGTTGCTGTTTTTTTATTTCTTTTTCTTTTAATTGTTGCTTTTTTATTTCTTCATTTTTATTGTTCGATGCAATCACACTGTTATTTTTCATTGTAGCATTAACTATTATCCCTATCCCTATAGCAGAAAAAATAACTAAGACTATTACCCTGAATTTAAATGATTGTGATTTCATATTTTCAACTACTCCTTTACTATAATATTTTAAGCTTAAACGTAAACAACTGAATATGTTAAATTGAATTTGTATGTATAAGTAGTTTTTTAATTATCCTAATATGATTTTTGTTTGTTTTATATAAGTATATGATACATATACTTATATAAAAGATATACTTATATAATAGCAATATATGAATATTTAATATAGTAAAAGTTCTAGGGGTTGTTTCTAGTTAAATAAAATGTAAAAAAAACATCAAAATATATCGAAATAAATGAAATTAAATGATAGAATAATAAAATGGTATATATTATAGTCCACTGAATAAATTAGAAAACTAATTCATTCAGCGGAGTATAAGGTATATAAAGAAAATGGTTATGTATATGGATATTTTAATATGAAATAATAATAATTATTATTATTATACTTAGGAGGAAAATGAAATGGAAAAAAGAACTAATTTTATAGGGTTATTACCTTTGGTGTTTTTCTTAATATTGTTTATGGGGGTTGGTATTTTAACAGGAAATTTCTCTAATATGCCATTATTGGTAGCATTTGTTTTTGCTACTGCTTTTGCCTTATTATTGGATAAAAAAGGAGAAAAAACATCGTTGTCTGACAAGATTGATATATTTGCGAAAGCTGCGGGAGAACCTACTATTATGTTAATGGTAGTTATATTCATATTGGCAGGCGCTTTTTATTCCATTGCAGATTCAATGGGGGCTGTTACTTCCATAGTAAATATGGGATTAAGTATTTTACCAGCCAATATGATGTTACCAGGTTTATTTATAGTTTGTTCTATTTTATCATTTTCTATGGGCACTTCAATGGGAACTATAACAGCTTTAGCGCCAATAGGCGTTGGTATAGCATCGCAAACGGGTATGGGATTACCTTTGGTGTTAGGAACTGTAGTTGGCGGTGCAATGTTTGGGGATAATCTATCTTTTATTTCAGATACAACAATTGCAGCTACAAGAACGCAAGGAGTAAAAATGAGAGATAAATTTAAATCAAACGGTTTAATTATTTTACCGGCTTTTGCTATTACTGTAATAATATTGACTTTTCTATCTGGTGGAAATGTTCAGTTGCAAGCACATGAATACTCGTTAATTAGAATAATTCCATATATATCAATTATTTCTAGTGCGGTAATTGGCCTAAATGTTATGGTTGTTTTAGGAATAGGTATAGCTACTGGATCAATAATAGGACTTGCAATGGGTAGTTTTAATATAGTTGAGATGTTTGCAATATTGCAAAGAGGGATGGGCTGGATGGAAGATTTAGCATTAATCTCTATTATAGTAGGCGGATTGGTTGGCCTTATGCATTATTATGGTGGGATTGAGTATCTACTAGAAAAATTAGCGTCTAAAGTTAAAACAAAAAAAGGAGCAGAAATAGGAATAGCTGCGCTAGTAAGCGTGATAGATATAACTACAACGAATAATACAATATCTATTATTACAGCAGGACCACTCGCAAAGGAATTGTCAGATAAATATGGGGTTAGTCCAATAAGAACAGCAAGTATTTTAGATATATTTTCGGCTGGGTTTCAAGGCATAAGTCCTTATGCAGGGCAAATGCTATTAGCAGCAACAATCGGTAAGATATCACCTATTCAAATTATTCCTTTTTCAATATATTCTTATTTAATGATAGTTTGCGGAATACTTTCAATATTTTTAGATTGGCCAAAAGCGAAAAGTTCTAAATAAATAGAGGCAATCATGGGGATGGCCTTAGTGGAGTTTTATTCTAGCAATAAAGAAGTAAAGCCTAAGTAAACTGGTACCTATAGAGTAAGCACTTTTTATGTGATTACCCTATAAGTACCAGTTTATTTCTGCACTTACCCTTATATGAATAGTTGTATATCTGATTGAAGAGCATCCTTTAGATAGTCCTTAGCTTCAATTACCTCAAGTTCTGGAATGAGTTCTTCTTTTTTAAAGCCCATAACTTCCATTGAAAGCTTACATCCATAAAACTTAACACCTTTTTTTACAGCACCTTCTAGAAATTTAGAAAGAGTCGGTGTTCCATCTTCCTTCATCATAGCCTCAAGCATTTTTTTTCCGATACCACTGAAATTCATGTTAGAAAGAGGTAATTCATCTGGACCTTTTGGAGTCATTGCACCCATAAGTTTCTCAAGTGAAGACTTATCCTCGCTTGTATTTATATCTGGATCTCTCAATAAAAGTAGACCCCAAAAGGCAAAAAACATAGATACTTCCATACCTAATTCTTTAGCTGAATTTGCCAGTATTAATCCAGCCAAAGCTTTGTCATATTCTCCACTAAACATTATAAGGCTTAGTTTTTTATCCATTATATCACCTCGTTTTTTTTTAGTGTGTGTATATATTTACATATTTATTCTTATTCATTAGCTGAATTTTTTTATAATAATGTGGAAATAATGTAATGGAAATTGCAAAAATATTTATTATATTTAGGAGGGTTATTATGAATTGTTTAGACAAATTAGCAAAAAACATCAAATTAAAAAAAAGAAAACAAAATGTTCGTGCCATTAACAGTTTTGCAGTAATAGGAGTTGCAATTGGAGGAGCTATTGCAGGTTTACTCGTTCGAAGTTGTTGTGGTGAAATAAAAAAAAGTATTATTAGCAATGCAAAAGATATTGAAGAAGATATTGATGAAGATACAAAAATTAAAAGAGATGAAATTAAGCAAACATTGGATAAGGCACTTGACGAGTCTATAGGTGACGTAGGCATTGCAATGGAGAGGGCCTTTGAAGACTTGGAAGATGAGAAACAAAACGAGGATGAAGTTGTCAAATAATATGTATATATTAAACTTTGAGATTATGAAAAGTGATTATACGCTAATAGTTAAGAAAGGGATTGAAAACAATAGAGATTGGTAGCTTAACTATTAGCTTCCAATCTCTATAAGTGGCAAGACTCTTTCAACAGTCTTATTTATGTCCGTTTAACGACATTTCAGAAGGAGAGTCTCCCACTTCGATAAGTGGGAGTTACATACTATAACAAAGAGAAAACTTCTGTGGGAGTATAAATCTCCTTCTGAAGTCGTTAATGCATCTTCTGTGAAGATGTTGCAGCTCCGCAGGAGATGATTTAATGCTCTTAGCTACTGTATTATATATTTTTACCTTTTTCTTTAAGAAATGATAATAGCATTTCTTTATTAGTATTAATAATAAGTTCTTCAGGCATATCTATCTCTTTAAGTATCTTTTTAACAACATTAAAATTTCCTATAGAAAAACAAAAATGAGCATCACTGTTTACAATAATCCTTACTCCAAATTCTTTGCAAAGTTTTACTATTTTAAGACAGTTTTTGTCACTACCTTTTCTTGAAGTTACAAAAGAACTATTATTTATTTCTATTAGTATATTTTTTTCTTTTGCTTTTTTTACGATTTCTTCCTCATGGATAGGAAATTTAGGATTTCCCATATGTCCTAAAATATTCACAAAAGGATTATCCATAGCTTTTAAAATAGTAGCTGTATTTAAGTCTGCACTTTTTTCACCTTCCATTAGAGGTTCATGCATGCTTGCTATCATTATGTCGATACCATTTTGCAGTTTTACTGGTATATCAAGATTACCTTCATAATCAATTATATTAGCCTCACATCCGTAAAGCATTTTAACACCGTATAATTCTCTTGGCAGCACTTTAAAATTTTCAAAATACCAAGGGTCAGGAGCACCTGGCATATTAGGACCGTGATCTGTAACTCCTAATATCTCAAGACCTATCTCACTAGCATATTTTGCATTCTCCATTAAGGTACTATATGCATGGCCACTAACTATAGTATGGGTGTGTAAATCAGCAATAAAATTCATAAAATATCTCCTTTCACTTTTCCTTTTGTATATATTCTACTTAAATTACTCTGAATTCTCCACCATAAACATTGAAGCCTATTACAACTACTACAAATAATACTAAAATATATATTACTTCAAATAAATTTCCAGTATCAGAGCCTGTGGTAATATGTGGTGGGAATTTAAGTTTAAACTTACCTATTTTTTCTAATATATTAACAAATTTATTATGAATACCTAATTTTTTCAATAACTGCGCAATAAACCTGGGCAGTGAAAGTATAGGAACTCCTTCTTTAGTAAATATATCAGCCCAATAAATATGACTCATATATCCAACGAAAAAACATCCCGTTAAATATTCATAGCCTAATTTATTAAATACATATGAAGATGAAATAGTAAAAATAGTAACGCCTTCTATTGAGTGCAAAAATGTTCTGTGGGGGAATATTGCTATACAAATTAATAAAATACAAATAAGATAAATAGATGCATCGTTTAAATTAGTAACGTTATAAATTGCTAAAATTGCACTTGAACCAATATAAGTTATAAACATGGCTGATTTTTTAAAATTATTTGCTCCCTTACTTATTGTGGCTGATGATTTCTTATAAATTAAACCAATTATAGGAATCTTTTTATAATACCTATCATTTGTGACTCCTAAAACTATAAAAACAAAAGACATAAAATATGTGAATATATCGGCATACTTACCTATATATTTTATCAGTTTTAACTCTTGTGCAATAGTTTTTGAATACCATAAAATTAGCACCCCGAGTCCAACACCTAACAATAATTTTAATAATAACTTTAATGATTTTTCCATATTATTTATTACTTTAGTGCTTGTGCCTGTAAGTGGGTTCATGCGGTTTATCTTACTATTTTGACTATCTGCATCAACAAGTAATCCTGCCAGAGAGGCAGTCCCAAGGCCAATAATGCTTATTCCCATTGGAACATGTATATATTTATTGTTGAATATTGGCATTGAATTAATTAAAGGGATTGTTGCTACTATAGCATATGATAATATCGCTATTTTTTGGTGTGATCGACCATTCATCTTATGTACTCCTTACTTCCATTGATGTCACTGTAAATTTTTATAAATTACATTACATTACATATTATTTTTTAAAAACTTAATTATATAACTTAATGTGTGAAAATCACAATCTAAATCGGATTTAATGATATTTAACCCTTTAATTAAGGTGTCCTCATCAAAGTTCTCTAATAATATCGTTAAATTTATCATGTTAATGCCACCATCTTTTGTATCTAGAACCCTTGCAGCTTTTACATGTTTATTTTTCATTGCATCAAGAATAGCTATTCTAAGATCCTCACTAATTTCAAATTGCGGCATTTCATCAAAAACTTTGATATCTGAGTTTTTAATGCTAAGATTCTTAGCTTTTGTAACATCAGTCGACAAAAATATAGTATTTTTAAATTCTGCATCTTTAAAATCAACACCGTCTAGATTCACAGAATCAAATATAGTATTTTCAAATATAGTATTTTTGAAATCACTGCCTTTGAGATTTGTTCCAATAAATTCAGCCCACTTAAAGGTACACTCAAAAAACACACATGATTTAAAATGCGCACCTCTAAAATTTACAAAATTAAAATTTGAGTTTGAAAAATCACTATTATAGCAATTGCTTCTCTCAAGATTTTTATACATAAAATTCTTACCTATTTTCTCTATGTTATTGTAAATGAAATTACCTTTAACACTTTGATTTTTACCCATTTTTACCTCCATGGCAAATACATTTATTTGCCGTTCTTAATATTAGTATACTTTAAAAAAACTTCTAACCAATTTTAAAGGTGGCTAGAAGTTTTTACATTCATTTTAAATAGTATACACAATTTCAATAAAAGTCAATAATTTATTAAAAGAAAATTATCACATTTTTAAATACGTGAATATAATATTATGTACTCAACAATATTATATGGAGGATTAAATTGGAACAGAATGAAATGAGAAAAAAAACAAACTGCCCAACAATGAGTAATTGTATTCCACAAGAAACTATAATAGAAAATGTTAGATTAGCCGCAGCTTACGTTCCGTACCAAAAACTTTGCACGATTTTTGCGCCTTTAGAAGCACTTAAAAGAGGAACTGCTTTCCCAGAACTTTATAGTCCGTTTGAGGGGGAAAACAAAAAAAATAGTCCATTTGCATCAAGTAAAAAGGGGAGAACTTATGAAGACTAAAATGGAACTTTTAAAACTAATTGTTGCTTCAGAATTTATGAAAGATGACCTAGGTTTGTTTCTTAATACCCATCCAATGGATCAAGAGGCTCTTGCAAAATATAATTTTTATGTGATGGAATCAAGAGGATTAAGAGAAACTTTTGAGATGAATTACGGAATGTTGTCTGACAACTCGCTGAGCCCTTATCCATGGCAGTGGATAAATAATCCATGGCCTTGGGAAACTGATGCTAATTTCAAACTTGAAAGGGGGGATATGTAATTTATGTGGACATACGATAAGTTTTTACAGTATCCAGTGAAAATTAAAAATCCAAATCCTGCAATGGCGAAAATTATTATTACTCAATATGGCGGACCGGATGGTGAATTAGGTGCATCATTAAGATACCTAAGTCAGCGCTTTTCAATGATTACGCCTCAAGCTATAACAACATGTACTGATATTGGTACGGAAGAATTGGCTCATTTAGAAATGGTTGGTGCTATGGTTAGGCAGTTAATGAAAGGTGCTAGTCTTGAAGAAATTGAAAAAGGAGGCATGAGTGGTTATTATGTAGACCATGGTAGAGGAGTATACCCTCTAGGTGCTGCAGGTGTTCCCTTTACTGCTTCATATCTTCAATCAAAAGGTGATCCAATTGTAGATCTTACTGAAAACTTAGCCGCAGAACAAAAAGCAAGGGCAACTTATGAATATCTAATAAATATGGCTGATGATCCTGATATAATAGAGCCCTTAAAGTTTCTACGTGAAAGAGAAGTTGTTCATTTTCAAAGATTTGGTGAAAGTCTTAGAATTGTTCAAGATTACTTACAAGAACCTCGTCTGTTTACAATGAAATAATGAATTATAAGTACACATATAAATGCTAATAAAGCTTAGGATTGTGAAAACAATCCTAAGCTTTTAATTTATGAACGAAATGTTAATAAAAAAATATTATTAATGATTTTGGTGCAATAAAATAGGGTTATATGTATAATTATGAACATAATAACTAACAATATATAAGATATGTAGCTCTTACTCAAATATTATTATACATTTATAAGTATAAATAACGAAAAATAAGGTGTGTGAATATTTATACCTTATTTTTGCTATTATACATAATAAATTAGAAGATTGTGAATGTATATACGAATAATCTAATGTTTTCACTTTTCAAGGAGATACGTATGTAGTTTTTTGAGTAAAATAGAGATTATCATAAGCATATAGTGATAATTCAATAGCAAAGCTAATAGTCAAGGTATATATGCAATTACAGTAAAATAATGGGGTTCCCATTATGAAATCGTACACTTTATAATGATGATATAAACAAAAATGAATAGGAGGAAAAAATTAAATGAAATCATTTATAAATGTAACTTCTGAAATAGGAAAACTTAATAAAGTAATGCTACATAGACCTGGTAGAGAAATAGAGAATTTAGTGCCAAATCTTCTTGAAAGATTACTTTTCGATGATATTCCCTATTTAGAAGTAGCGAGAAAAGAGCATGATAGATTTGCACAAATATTAAAAGAAAACGATGTGGAAGTTCTTTATTTAGAAGAACTTGCGACAGAGGCTTTAAATGAAGACAAAATAAAAAAAACATTCTTACAACAGTTTTTACAAGAAAGCCACATTAGTAGCAAAGAAATATATAAATCTCTTTATGATTATTTAATGTCAAAACCTACAAGAGAAATGATTGATACTCTTATGGCTGGAGTTAGAAAAAATGAGATTGATGTTAAGGAAATGCAGTCTCTAAGAGGATTGATAGGAAATCAGTATCCATTCTACTTAGATCCTATGCCTAATCTTTACTTTACTCGCGATCCAGGTGCTTCAATTGGAAATGGCATTACTATAAATACTATGCAAACTGAAGCTAGAAGACGTGAGACGTTGTTCCTAGAATTTATTCATGAATATCATAGTTCTTTCAAACAAAATGAAGTGCCACTTTGGTATGATAGAAGCCTTCCTAATAATATCGAAGGTGGGGACGAGCTTATATTATCTGCCACAACTCTTGCAATAGGATGTAGTCAAAGAACTTCACCTGAAGCTATAGAAGTGGTAGCAAGAAATTTGTTTGAAAAACATACTACTTTTGAAAAAGTATTAGTATTAGAAATCCCATCTAGTAGAGCATTTATGCATCTTGATACTGTATTTACTATGGTTGATTATGATAAATTTACAATACACCCAGAGATAGAAGGACCACTTAATGTTTTTGAAATTACAAAAGGTGTCAATGGAGAATTAAATATTAAGCAAGAAAAAGATATATTACAAAATGTATTAAAATCTGCATTAAAAGTGCCTTCAGTTGATTTAATAAGATGCGGCGGTGGTGACGCTATTGTAGCGGCGAGAGAACAATGGAATGATGGATCAAACACTCTAGCTATTGCACCAGGAAAAGTTATAACTTATGAGAGAAATTATGTTACTAATGAAATTTTATCAAAACGTGGTGTAACAGTGATCACAATGCCAAGTTCTGAACTTTCAAGAGGAAGAGGCGGCCCAAGATGTATGAGTATGCCACTAAATAGAGATAACTTATAAAAACAACAATATTAGGAGGAAATTATTATGTTTAACTTAAGAAACAGAAGCTTTTTAACTTTGATGGACTTTACTCCAAAGGAAATAAACTACTTTTTAGATTTAGCTATGGATTTAAAAAAAGCTAAGTATGCAGGTACAGAACAACAGAACTTAAAAGGTAAAAACATTGCGCTAATATTTGAAAAGAGTTCTACAAGAACAAGATGTGCGTTTGAAGTAGGCGCACTAGACCAAGGAGCCCATGTAACGTACCTTGGACCTACAGGAACTCAAATTGGTAAAAAGGAATCTGTAGCAGATACAGCTAGAGTTCTTGGAAGAATGTATGATGGGATAGAATATAGAGGATATGGCCAAGAAATAGTTGAAGAACTAGCAAAATATGCAGGAGTGCCTGTATGGAACGGATTAACAACTGAAGACCATCCAACACAAATTCTTGCAGATTTTCTAACTATAAAAGAACACTTTGACAAACCATTAAGCAGCATTTCATTTGTATATGCTGGAGACGGAAGAAACAACATGGCAAATGCATTGATGATAGGTGCTGCTAAAATGGGTATGGACTTTAGAATTGTATCACCAAAGAGCTTATTCCCAGAAACATCATTAGTTGCAAAATGTAATGAAATTGCTAAAGAAACAGGAGCAAAAATTACTATTACAGACAGCGTTGATGCAGGAGTTAAAAATGCAGATGTAATCTACACAGACGTATGGGTTTCTATGGGCGAAGCAGACGAAGTTTGGGCATCAAGAATAGAACTATTAAGACCATACCAAGTTAATATGGAAATGCTTAATAAGACCGGTAATAAAAACGTTAAATTCATGCACTGTTTGCCAGCTTTCCATGATTTAAAGACACTTGTTGGTAAAGATATATTTGAAAAATATGGTCTTGAAGGTTTAGAAGTTACAGATGAAGTATTTGAAAGTAACCATTCTATTGTATTTGATGAAGCAGAAAACAGAATGCATACAATCAAAGCAGTTATGGTTGCTACACTTGGGAACTAGCCTAAAATAATTAAAAAATTAATTGGTGAGGGCAATATTATTGCTCTCACCAATTTTAAATATGGCTAATACATAAATCAAAAGGAGATTACAAAATGGCTGATAAATCAAAAAAACTAGGTTTGTTTTCACTAACAGCACTAGTTATTACGTCCTCAATAGGTGCTGGAATATTTAGTATATCTAGTGATTTAGCATCTGGTGCTGCTGCAGGACCTGCAATTATTGCATGGATAATTGTTGGTTTTGGTGTTTTAATGTTATCGTTATCTTTTAACAATTTATTATTAAAAAAGCCTGAATTAAATGGTATATTCAGCTATGCAGAAGATGGTTTTGGAAAATTTGGAGGTTTCATTAGTGGATGGGGATACTGGTTATCATCTTGGCTTGGTAATGTAGCTTTTGCTACAATGCTTATGAGTATACTTTCTTACTTCTTTCCTGTCTTTGGAAATGGTAATAATATACCATCAATTATCGGTGCTAGTATTTTTATATGGTTACTTACTTTCATAGTTAATAGAGGAGTTGAGGAAGCCGCTGTTATAAATACACTGGTTACACTATTTAAATTAATACCAATTTTCTTATTCATAGTAATAGGTATTATAGCTTTTAAGGTAGATTTATTTACATATCATTTTTGGGGAAACATATCTACTAATTTTAAACTATCAGATATATTCGTACAAGTTAAAAGTTGTATGATGGTAATGATGTGGGTTTTTGTTGGTATAGAAGGGGCATCTATGTTATCTTCTCGTGCTAATAAAAAATCAGAAGCGGGAAGGGCAACTGTTCTTGGACTAGTAGGATTATTAACTATTTATGTTTTAGCTTCTATGATTCCTTATGGTCTTATGAGTAAAGAGCAACTAGTAAACATACCAACGCCTTCAATGGCTTATATTTTAAAAGATATTGTTGGCCCATGGGGAGCTACCTTCATAAACATAGGTTTAATAATCTCAATTTTAGGCTCATGGTTATCATGGACGATGTTACCAGCTGAAACAACCCTTTTAATGGCTCGTGCAAACTTACTGCCAAAAAAATTTGGTGAAGTAAATAAAGCTGGTGCGCCTACTTTTTCTTTAATTATCACGGCGGCTTTAACTCAATTATTTATTTTCACTTTATTATTTACAGATAAGGCATATCAGTTTGCTTATTCCATGGGTACTGCTGCAATATTAATATGTTATTTATTCGTTGGAATGTATCAATTTAAAATATCTTATATAGACAGACATAAAAAAGGTGAAATAAAACAAATAATCATAGGTTTAATTACAGTGATTTTTGAAATTTGGGGAATTCTAGCTTCAGGACTAAACTATACTCTGCTTTGTCTTTTGGCTTATATTCCTGGAATTGCGTTTTTCGTAATGGCTAGAAAAGAAAATGGTGAAAAAAAATTATTAACGAAAAACCAATTTATATTAACTGCTTTAATTATTAGTGGATCAATATATGTTATTTACCTATTAGCAATAGGTAAAATTACTATCTAAATTATTGAAAAGAGGTCTTTAATATGAAAATTGCAAATTTTGGCGTTGAAGAATGGTTAAATGTTTGGGAAAATGATGCTATCTATGATATAGCAGGAAGCTCAATAGCTTCATTTTCATTAGAAGAAATAATATCTATAGATGGTACAACTCCAGAGGAATTTTTCCGTGGACTATTAAAAACAAAAATGAACTATGGATGGATAGAAGGTTCTCCAGAGTTTAAAAAAGAGGTTAGTAAATTATATAAAAATGTTTCACCTGAAAATATTCTACAAACTAATGGAGCAACTGGCGCAAATTTATTAGCATTATATTCATTAGTTGAACCTAATGACCATGTAATTGCTATGCACCCTAGCTATCAGCAATTATATGAGATTCCAAAGTCTTTTGGTGCTGAAGTGGATTTTTGGGAAATTTATGAAGACAATGATTGGCTACCTAAGTTAGACGAATTAAAAAAATTAATACGTCCAAATACAAAATTAATTTGCTTGAACAATGCAAATAATCCTACGGGAACTATTTTTGATGACGACTTTTTAAAAGAAATAGTTAAGATCGCAGATGCTGTGGGTGCTTACATTTTAGTTGATGAAGTATATAAACCTTTTGATTCTGCTATTTCTGTTTCATCAATAGTAGACTTATATGATAAAGGAATTTCTACAAACAGTCTATCAAAAACATATTCAGTTCCAGGAATACGTGTTGGTTGGATTGCTAGCAATAGTGAATTAGCAGATTCATTTAGAAAGTATCGTGATTACACTATGATTTGCGCAGGTGTTTTTGATGATTATCTAGCTGTTCATGTATTAAAAAATAAAGAATTAGTTTACGATAGAAATAAAAAAATTATACATACGAACTTAGAAATTGTTAAAGAATGGATTAAAAATGAACCTCGTGTTTCATTAGTATTTCCGAAATATGTTTCTACATCATTTATAAAATTAGATATACCGGTTGATATTGAACAATTCTGCATAGATATTTTAAAAGAAAAAGGAGTTCTTTTAGTTCCAGGCAATCGTTTTGATGTTCCGGGGCATGCTAGGTTAGGATACTGTTCGCATTCAGATATATTAATAAGTGGATTAAAAGAGCTATCTGCTTATTTAACAAAGTTTGATAAATAATCTAATCTAAAATAATTTATACTTATAAAGTTAATATATTTTATAAATAAAAAAGTTTACATGGAAGTCATAAGATGAAAATACTTACGGCTTCCATGTAAACTTTTAACGACTACCTGATTTACTAAAATACAGCTACCCAAACTAATGCTGCAAGTACTGCGCCAACTATTGGGGCAAGTACTGGAATCCATGAATACTCCCAATCAGAATCTCCTTTACCGGCTATTGGTAATATTGCATGAGCAATTCTTGGTCCTAAATCTCTTGCTGGATTGATTGCATATCCCGTTGGGCCACCTAAAGAAAGTCCTAAACCCAAAATTAATCCTCCAACAACAAATGTTGGTAATCCTGCAGCTGCTGTAACACCACCTATACCTAATATGACGAAAACCAATACAAATGTTCCGATTACTTCGGTTAAAAAATTTGATGAATACTTTCTAATCGCTGGTCCTGTACAAAATACTGCGAGTTTTCCTGCCTTGTCATCTGTTGCCTTCCAGTGATCTAAGTATGCGAGCCATACTAGTGTAGCTCCAGCCATTGCTCCTAACATTTGAGCTATAACATAACCAGGCACCTGCGCCCAGGGAAATTTTCCAGCAACAGCTAAAGCAATAGTAAGTGCTGGGTTAAAGTGAGCACCACTTATTGCCCCAAAAATGAACGCTGGCAACATAACGGCCATTGCCCAACCAGATGCAATTACAATCCATCCGCTATTTTGAGACTTACTTTTATTTAATACACTGCCTGCAACTACACCGTCTCCTAAAAGAATAAGTATCATAGTACCAAAAAATTCAGCTAATAGTTTTGTTGACATTTTATTTTCCCCCTAATTTTACGATGTTTCTATTAATAGAAATGTAATGTCTTTATATCTCAATACATATCATATCATATCATAACTTTATTTTCTTTATTTTCTTTATTTTGCCCAGTCTCTTGATCTTCCAATAGCTTTATGCCATCCTTTTAAAAGTTCTACTCTCTTTTCTTCTCCCATTTTTGGTTCAAAGGATCTTGATAGTGCCCAATTTTTCGCAATTTCCTCTTGATCTTTCCAATATCCAACTGCCAGGCCTGCTAAATAGGCAGCACCTAAAGCTGTTGTTTCAATTACTTCTGGTCTGTCAACTTGAACATCTAATATATCTGACTGAAACTGCATTAAGAAGTTATTAGCACATGCACCACCATCCACCTTTAATGCTTTAAGTGTAATACCTGAATCTTCTTGCATAGCTTTTAACACATCATTTGTCTGATAAGCTAAGGATTCAAGTGCTGCTCTTATAAAGTGTTCTTTCTTAGTTCCTCGAGTTAAACCAACTATTGTACCTCTTGCATATGGATCCCAATATGGTGCACCAAGTCCAACGAATGCTGGTACCATATATACACCATCGGTATCTTCAACAGCGCAGGCATATTCTTCTGATTCAGGTGCGGTCCTTATCATTCTTAATTCATCTCTTAGCCATTGAATAGTTGCTCCTGCAACGAATACACTGCCTTCAAGAGCGTAGTTAACTTTGCCATTAATGCCGTAAGCTATAGTTGTAAGCAAACCATTGTGGGAATCAACTGCTTTTTCACCAGTGTTCATTAATAAGAAGCAACCAGTACCATAAGTATTTTTTGCCGTTCCAGCTTGATAACAAGTTTGTCCAAATAATGCAGCTTGCTGATCACCGGCTGCACCAGCTATTGCAATTGGAGAACCAAATATTGAATTATCGGTGTATCCATAAACACAGCTTGATGGTTTTACTTCTGCAAGCATTGATTTAGGTATATCTAAAGTACTAAGTATTTCATCGTCCCATTTCAATTCATGAATGTTGTATAGAAGTGTTCTTGAAGCATTTGTATAATCGGTTACATGAACCTTTCCATTTGTTAATTTCCAGATTAACCATGTATCAATAGTACCAAATATTAAATTACCTTTTTCAGCCTCGTCTCTAGCACCAGCGACATTATCAAGTATCCATTTAACCTTTGTTCCAGAAAAATAAGCATCGAGTATAAGGCCCGTTTTGTCGCGCACTACTTTATCAAAGCCTATAGTCTTTAATTCATCACACATACCAGCTGTTCTTCTACATTGCCAAACAATGGCATTGTATACAGGAACTCCAGTATTTTTATTCCAAACTACTGTAGTTTCTCTTTGATTAGTAATACCAATAGCAGAGATATCTTTTGCTGTTATACCAATTTTAGCCATAGCTTCTTGTGCCATACCTAATTGAGTAGCCCAAATTTCCATAGGATCATGCTCAACCCAACCTGGGCTCGGAAATATTTGAGTAAATTCCTTTTGGGCTACGCTTGCAATAAGTCCTTCTTTATTAAATAAAATGCAGCGTGAACTTGTTGTTCCTTGGTCTAGTGACATTACATACTTAGACATAATTTGTACACTCCTTTTTCGATTTATTAGTAATCGTTTACTTGATAATTTATGGAAACACGATATTAAATAATATAATATCGTGAATTCTTTTTATTTAGTTGTTCTAACTTAATAAGATTATATTCTTAACTTATTAAGATTATATCACTTTAACATTCTTAGTTGCTATAATATTTACTCCTGTGTTAAGTACATTTTTGAGTACCACATCGCCTATATAAATAGGTGCTTTTATTGTAATATTTTTTAACGCTCTTACGCAGTCATAAATCATATCCTTTGGAATATCTTTCTCAGTTTTCACAGGAAGTATTGAATTTTCTCCACCTGAAACTAAAACAGAGGAGGTAACAACTCTTGTTGGATTAGTGCATTCTTTCTTGCCGTAGGTTTCACCAATCTTACAGGTATTTCCTTTAACACTAATAACTTCTTTGCCCTCAAGCTCTACTATAAGAGCACAGCCTACTGGACAGCCTATGCATGTTAATTCCCTTGTACTCATAGTTAACTACTCCTTTTCTACTTTTATGGTAATCTTAGTGCAATCACTATATTTATCAAAAACTGCTTTAGTTAATTTAACACTTTCCATTTCACCTGGTGTAAGAATCTTCTTCTTTAAATGCATTTCGCGGACATCATCAAAATAAACAGATATATAAGCAGCTTTATGGACCTCGCCAACCCTAAATCTAACATCTATTATGTTACCGATATTTTCAGGATTGATAGTACTTGGTACTGTATACCTAACTCCATCTGTTGCGAAAACCTCGATACTCTTTCCGGCATGGTAAATTCCTTTTATATAATCAGAAGCATTTCTACCAGCAGTGTAGCTTTCAGTGGTTACATTATCTACTAAATCATGAACGTGAAGCACATTGCCACAGGTAAATATTCCAGAAATGCTCGTCTGCATGCTTTCATCTACCTCAGGGCCCCCAGTAACTCTAGAAAGTTTAACATTTGCTTTTCTAGAAAGTTCATTTTCGGGTAGAAGGCCAACAGATAAGAGCAATGTATCACAAGCAATATACTCATCAGTACCCTTAATCGGCTTTCTGTGGTCATCAACTTGAGCTATAGTAACGCCTTCGAGTCTATCATTCCCATGTATATTTGTTATAGTGTGGCTTAGTTTTAAAGGAATATTAAAATCATCTAAGCATTGTACAATATTTCTCTTAAGTCCACTTGAATGAGGCATTAGTTCTACACAAGCCTTTACATTTGCACCTTCGAGGGTCATTCGTCTTGCCATTATAAGTCCGATATCTCCAGAACCAAGTATTACTACTTCTTTTCCTGGCATTAGACCCTCAACATTAACATATTTTTGAGCTGTTCCAGCTGTATAAATACCTGCGCATCTTGCACCTGGTATGTTTAAAGCTCCTCTTGGTCTTTCTCTGCATCCCATTGCAAGTATAATTGCTTTTGCCTGGAGCTCCAAGATACCATCTTTTGTATTTACAGCAGTAACTTGTTTATTATTATTTACATCTAGAACCATGGTATTTAGCTTATACTCGATATCAAGTGCAATAACCTTGTCAATAAATCGTTGTGAATACTCAGGACCAGTAAGCTCTTCTTTAAAGGTGTGAAGGCCGAAACCATTATGAATACATTGATTGAGAATACCACCTAATTGATTATCTCTTTCTATAATTAAAATGCTGTTTATTCCTTGATCCTTTGCAGAAACTGCAGCTGCAAGTCCTGCTGGACCTCCACCAATTATGATTAAATCATATTCTTGCATATATATTCCTCCAATTTATAAATATTGTTTATTTTTTCCGGTGAGCAGTATAGAATTTTCGCCTGATTTTGTAATGGCGCATCGTGGTATATTAAGTTCTCTTGAAAGAATATCTACAACTTTTGTTGCACAAAAGCCCGATTGGCATCTCCCCATTCCAGCTCTTGTCCTTCTTTTAACTCCATCAAGTGTTTTTGCTCCAAGAGGTCTTCTTATAGAATCTATAATTTCACCTTCTGTTACAGTTTCACACCTACAAATAATTGTTCCATATTCAGGTATTTCATTGATTATTTCTTTTCGCTCATCGTTTGACATTTCTCTAAACTTTCTTATACCTTTTCTTATAGGGTTGAATTTCACATTTTTCTTTGGTGCTAATTTTTCTGTTACTATATCAGCTACCATTACAGCAATACTTGGAGCACTAGTTAAACCTGGAGAATCAATTGCTGCTACATTAATAAAGTTCTTAGCGTCTTCTGCTTCCTCAATTATAAAATCATTTCCCGCGCATTTTGCTCTATTCCCTGCAAAAGAAGTTATAACCATATTCATAGGAAGTGGCATTTGAATACTTAATTGAGCATTTAAAACGATATCATCGATGCCTTCGCGAGTTGTACGAAGATCAGTTTTGTTATCTTGATCTACAGCATTAGGTCCAATCAGAAGATTACCATCAACAGTAGGGGTAACTAAAACTCCTTTTCCAAGTTTAGTTGGAAGTTGAAAAATAGTTTTTGTAACTAAATCTCCGCAAGCTTTATCAAATAAGACATATTCGCCTAGCTTGGGAAGTATTTTAAATTTGTTATTGCTTACCATATTATTAATTTCATCTGAAAATAAACCGGCTGCATTTATTATTACTTTTGTTTCAATGTCGCCTTTATTAGTTTTTATAACGTAATTACTTGGTTTTTTTTCTATATTAAGGACCTCAGTTTCAAATTGAAATTCCACACCATTGGTGTATGCGTTTTCAGCCATAGCGATAGTCATTTCATATGGGCAAACAATTCCTCCTGTTGGAGCATATAATGCACCGACACAGCTCAGTGTTACATTAGGTTCCATTTCTCTAACTTGATCTCCATCAAGAATAACTAAATCAGGCACTCCATTTTTTTCACCTTGTTCTAGTAATTTTTTAAGATCATCCATGTGTTTCTTGTCAAAGCACAAAACCAATGATCCATTCCTCTTAAATGGGAAATCTAATTCCTTTGCAAGCTTTGTATACATTTCATTACCTTTTGCGTTTAATTTTCCCTTAATAGTACTTGGATTAGCATCATACCCTGCATGTACAATCGCGCTGTTTGCTTTTGTTGTACCAGAAGCAATATCACTAGATTTTTCAATTACACATGTTTTTAAATTATACTTGGATAGTTCTCTTGATACTGAGCATCCCACAATACCAGCACCAATAATAGTTACGTCAAACATCATTTTACCTCCTAAATGCAAATAAAAAGAGAACCTTGATTAATAGGTATAAAATACCCATACATCAAGGCTCTCTTTTCTCCGCCTTTACTTATTTAAATACATAGTAACATAATAATTAAATAAGTACAAGTACCAATTAGAAAATTCATAAATTTCAAATAACAATATAATAATATAAATTTGCTTGAATGGAAAATAAGACTGTGATAAAATAAAAATAATTATATCATATAAACTCAAATAAATTTTTGGAGGCCATATTATTGGAAAACCTAGAACAATTATTAATAGAAAACCCGGTTATTGCAGCCATAAGAAATGAGCAGGATTTAGAAAAAGTAATTCTTAGCAATGTTCTTATTGTGTTTGTCTTATATGGAAGCATAATAAATCTAAAAAAAATATGTGAGGATCTTAAAAATGCGGGCAAAGTAGTATTTGTTCATGTGGATTTAATTGAAGGATTAAAGGCAGATTATACAGGGCTGCTTTTTCTAAAACAATGTGCAGAACCCTATGGAATTATAACTACAAGGGCAACCAATATAAAAAATGGAAAAAAACTAGGATTCTGCGCTATACAGAGGATATTTGCAGTAGATTCTTTGGCTTTAGAAACAGGAATAAGAAACATACAATCTGTATTTCCAGATGCTGTAGAGGTTATGCCTGGAGTTGCAAGTAAGATTATTAAAAATATAGGAAATGCAGTGAGAGTACCAATTATCGCAGGGGGATTGATTCAAAGCAAGAAGGATATAATGGAATCAATTAGCGCAGGAGCAATGGCTATTTCAACGTCAAAACAAGAATTATGGATTTTATCTGAGTAATAGTAAAGAGAAAATTTTTTATAGGAACATAAGTTGGTAATTAGTTATCAACTTATGTTCCTATAATTTTTGAGTAATAGACCATTGACAAATATGTTAACATGTTATATCATTTAAACATTAAAGAATTTACAGGTATTAATTTAAACTTTTGAGAGGTGTTATTTTATGAAAAATATCATTATTAAGGAAATTAATAAAAAAGTATATTTTTATTTTAGCTGGGGCTATCGTTATTTTAGCGTTAGTTACTTTTTGTGCCAAAAAAAATATATGGTTTTTTTTAATAATGAGTTTAGTAATAAAACTATGATACCAGCGTATACTGATTTATAGAAAGTAAACTAAGTCTGTACGCAAGGAGGACTCATTATAAGGGTCCTTCTTTTTTTTTAGGGAAGACCCATTATAAGGGGTCTTCCTTTTTTTATAATCATTTATAAGTTAAATGATTTATTAAGACTAAGTTCAAAATAATATTTTAGGAGGAATTTTAAATGGTAATCGTAATGAAATCAAATGCAAAACAAGATCAGATTATGAATATTAAGAAAAAGATTGAGGGGTTAGGTTGTGCCGTCTTTCTTACACTGGGAGAGAATTGTTGTATTTTAGGAATTGTTGGAGACACAAGTGTAATAAACGCAGGTCAGATTGAAGCAGAGGAATGTGTTGATAATGTTATGAGAGTTCAAGCTCCTTACAAAAGAGCTAATAGACTTTTTCATCCTGATGATTCATTAATAAAGGTAGAAAACAGAACAATAGGTGGAAAAGAACTAGCGATAATTGCAGGGCCTTGCGCTGTTGAAAGTGAAGAGCAATTGATAACTATTGCAAAAGATGTAAAAATAGCAGGAGCTAATTTTCTAAGAGGAGGTGCTTACAAGCCAAGAACTTCTCCATACAGTTTCCAAGGAATGGAGGAAGAAGGTCTAAAGATATTATTAGAAGCAAAAAAAATAACGGGGCTTCCAATAGTAACTGAAGTTATGAGTGTTGAATTAGTTGAGAAAATATCGCAATATGCTGATGTGCTTCAAATTGGAGCTAGAAATATGCAAAATTTCGATCTTTTAAAGGAAGTAGGGAGATGTAATAAGACAATACTTTTAAAGAGAGGTATGAGTGCAACAATTGAAGAACTGCTTATGTCTGCGGAGTACATAATGTCTGAAGGAAATCAAAATGTAGTTTTATGTGAAAGAGGAATTAGAACCTTTGAAACGTTCACAAGAAACACCTTAGATTTAAGTGCAATTCCAGTGCTTAAGAGGCTTAGTCACTTGCCAGTTATAGTGGATCCAAGTCATGCCGCTGGTAAATGGTGGTTAGTAGAGTCACTTGCAAAAGCAGCTATAGCAGTTGGAGCAGATGGCCTTGAAATTGAGGTTCATAACGATCCTACTAATGCATTGAGTGATGGACAACAATCATTATTACCAGAGAAATTTGAGGCTCTTGTAAATTCCTTAAGAGCAGTTGCAAAAACACAAAATAGAATAATTTTAGGATGCAACGAATAAGAGAAAGGAGATAGGCCAAGGTGTATAGTATAGAAGTTAAAGCTTCTAGCGGAAGTTATCCAATATACATTAAGAATGGATTACTAGGGGAAATTGGAGCAGAAGTTAAGAAGATATATAAAGGAAGAAAAATAGCTGTAGTAACAGATTCTAATGTTAATGAATTCTATGGGCAACAGGTCATTAGCTCATTAAAAGGGTCGGGATTTGAAACTTTTAAAATTGTTGTAAAAGCTGGTGAAGAAAGCAAGTCATTTGAAACTCTTTTAGAGGTGTATGACAAACTTTTAGATTTTAAGATAAACAGAGGAGATATTATAGTTGCCTTAGGTGGTGGAGTTGTGGGAGATATGACTGGTTTTGCAGCCGCAACTTTTTTAAGAGGGATTCCACTCATACAAATTCCAACTACACTACTTTCACAGGTAGATAGTAGCGTAGGTGGTAAGGTTGCAGTAGACCTTCCTCGTGGAAAGAACCTTGTTGGAAGCTTTTATAGCCCTAAAGCAGTTTTTATTGATCCATTACTGCTTGGAACACTTAATGACAGGTTTTTAAGTGATGGAATGGGTGAAGTTATAAAATATGGAGCAATAAAAGATAGTGAGCTATTTTATACATTAATGAATTGTGAAAACAAAGAAGCCCTTTTAAAAGAGATAGATAAAATCATTTATACTTGCCTTAGTATTAAGGCCGCTATTGTTGAAGATGATGAGAAGGATACTTGCGGTAGAATGTTATTAAACTATGGTCATACCATCGGTCACGCAATTGAGCAATTCTTTAATTTTGAAGTGTACTCCCATGGAGAAGCAGTGGCGATGGGAATGTATTCTATAACAAAACTAGGAGAAGAGCTAGGAGTGACTAAAACTGGAACAGCAAGTGCTATAAAAGAGATTTTAATTAAGTATAATTTGCCTTGGATGTTGCCTGAAATAAAAAGTGAAGATATAATTGAGACTATTAGTCATGATAAGAAAAATATTGGAGAATCTATGAATTTCATATTAATAGAATCCATCGGTAATAGTTTTATTGAAAAAATTAATGAAGCTAAGATAAAGGGCTATCTGCAAAAAATTCTTGAATAAACTATATTGAATTGAGGTGTTTAGTGATGAAGTCAGTTATGATCCAACCTTTTTCTTTAAATGGAAAAGTCAAAATTCCGCCTTCAAAATCCCTATCTCATAGAGCAGTTATAGCCGCAGGATTAAGTGGCGGTGAATGTGAGATTGATAATATTAGTATGTCTGAGGATATAATAGCTACTTGTGAAATAATGGAGAAACTTGGAGTTAAGATTAGGCAATTCCCAAACAATCTTGTGGTATGTGGAAAAGGTAAGATTCAGATTGCATGCGGTGGAACTTTGGGAAGTGAGCTACAATGCAATGAAAGTGGATCAACACTACGGTTTTTAATTCCTATAGCCATGCTAACTGGAGAAAAAATAATTTTTAAAGGAAAGTCTAAACTAGTACAAAGAACACTTAAACCTTATTATGAAATTTTTGATAAGCAGAATATAAAGTACACAACTAACAATGGTTGTCTTCCTTTAACCATAGACGGGACCCTTAAACCTGGAATTTTTGAACTTAGAGGAGATGTAAGCTCTCAGTTTATTACTGGTCTTATTTATGCACTGCCTCTATTAAATGGAGATTCAACGATTAAAATTACTAGGTCAATAGAATCTATCGGGTACATAGATTTAACTTTAGATGTATTAGATAAATTTGGGATAAAGGTAGAAAATAATAATTATAGAGAATTTAAAATAAAAGGAAATCAACACTTCGTGAAAAGAGATTATAGAATTGAAGGCGATTTTTCTCAAGCTGCATTTTACCTTGCCGCTGGTGTTTTAGGTGGAGAAATTGAATGCATTGATTTAAATATGGAATCACTTCAAGGGGACAGAGTAATATTGGACATAATTAAAAAAATGGGCGGAAAGATTACTATTGAAGATGGTATTATAAGTGCTTCAAAATCAGATTTAAAAGGCACCGTTATTGATGCATCACAATGCCCTGACCTTGTACCAATAGCTGCGGTGCTTGGCGCTTTAAGCGATGGCACAACAGAAATCATTAATGCTGCTAGAGTTAGAATAAAAGAATCTGATAGATTAAAAGCTATAGCAACAGAGCTAAATAAAATTGGAGCAGAGGTTATTGAAAGAGAGGATTCACTTCTAATTCATGGTAAACCATGGCTAAAGGGCGGAATTGTAAACAGTTGGAATGATCATAGGATAGCTATGGCTATGGCAATTGCTTCAATTAGATGCACGCAGAAGCTCACAATCGAGGATAGTGGGGCAGTGAAAAAATCCTATCCAGAGTTTTATGATGATTTTAAGAGGTTAGGAGGAAAAGTTAATGAGCGGACAATGGGGTAAAAAAGTAAAGTATTCTATCTTTGGAGAATCTCATGGAAGAGGGATAGGAATAATTATTGATGGATTACCGCCAGGTATAAAGCTTGATATGGATTTTATTAATAGTGAAATGCAAAGACGCGCTCCAGGACGCGATGAATTTTCAACTAAAAGAAAAGAAGGAGATAAATTTGAAATACTAAGTGGATATTTTAATGGATATACCACAGGGACACCTCTTTGCAGCGTTATTTTTAATGAAAATCAAAATTCGAAGGATTATGATAAGTTAAAGGATTTAGCGAGACCGGGTCATGCAGATTTCACAGGAAAGGTTAAATATTCAGGCTTTAACGATTATAGAGGTGGAGGTCATTTCTCAGGAAGAATTACAGCACCACTTGTTTTTGCAGGTGCTGTTGCGAAACAAATACTTGCAGGTAAGGGAATCGAAATAGGAAGTCACGTTTTAAGTATTGGGAATGTGTTTGATAGTTATTTTGATGGTGTTAATTTAAAGAAACATATATTAGCAGATATTCTAAAGAAAGATTTCCCTGTACTTGATGATCCAAAGGGAAAAGAAATGAAGAACATTATATTAAAGGCGAAGGACGAAACAGATTCGGTTGGAGGTATAATTGAAGCTACTATATTAAATGTGCATTGTGGACTGGGGGAACCATTCTTTGATTCTATAGAGAGTAATTTAGCTCAATTACTATTTTCTGTGCCTGCAGTTAAGGGTGTAGAATTTGGAATGGGATTTGAAATAACAAAACTTCGGGGAGGCGTAGCAAATGATGTACCTTACATGAAAAATGGTAGTGTTGCGACGAAAACTAACAATAATGGTGGAATTAATGGGGGTATTTCTAATGGAATGCCTATAGTTTTTAGAGTAGCAATGAAACCAACACCTTCTATTGCAAAACCTCAAGATACCATTGATATGGTGACTTGTGAAAATTCAGAAGTATCTGTTACAGGCAGGCATGACCCTTGCATAGTCTTGCGAGCACTACCAGTAATTGAAGCTTGCGCTGCAATGAGTATTTTAGATTTTATTTAAGTATATTTCAGAAGGATGTGTTTTAATGAGTAAATTAGATAATTTTGATATAGATAATTTAAGAAATGAAATTGATAAAATTGACTCTAGCCTTGTTTCGTTATTTGAAAATCGTATGGAAGTAGTTTTAAAGATAGCTGAATATAAAAAAAATAATCATATGGAAGTTTTAAATAAGGCTAGAGAAGAAATAGTTATAAAGAAGAATTTAGACTTAGTTAAAAATCAAAATTTGTTTTTAGAGGTAGAAGAATTTTTAAAATCCGTTATGGAAATAAGTAGAGGGTTTCAAAACAAAAATTTAAACAGTGATGGAGCTTTGGCTACTGATAAAAAGCAAACTGTTGGGTTTTATGGCGTAACAGGTTCCTTTAGCGAACAAGCTTTAAAGGTATATTTCGGTAAAAATGTGCATGCAAAAGCAATAAGCGAGTTTGAAGATATATTTTTGCAATTGAAATATGGGAAAATAAGTTATGCCGTTATCCCTATAGAAAATTCTTCCACAGGGGCAATATCTGAGGTTTATGACCTTCTAAATAAATATAATTTTTATATAACAGGGGAAAAATATCTTAAAATAAGTCAAAACTTAATGGGAATTAGAGGCTCAACATTAGATGATATCAAAGAGGTTTATTCTCACCCTCAGGGATTAGAGCAAAGTATGGAATTTTTAAAAGGCTACAAGCAGTGGAGGTTAGTTCCTTATAACAGTACTGCAAAAAGTGCGCAGTTAGTTAAAGATAGACAGGATAAAACCTTGGCAGCCATAGCTAGCACTAAGGCAGCAGAAATATACAATCTTGAGATTTTGCAGAAAAATGTAAATTCAGATGCAACAAATATGACTAGGTTTGTTGTTATTGGCAAAGAGATGGAGTCAACTAGCGAAAGCAATAAAACAAGCTTAGTTTTATCTACTACCCACAAGGCGGGTTCACTCTATCATGTTTTAGAGCATTTTGCAGAAAACGATATAAATCTTTTAAAAATTGAATCTAGACCAATAAAGGATAAACCATGGGAATATTTCTTTTACATAGATTTCCAGGGGGGTATAGATGAAGATAAAATTATATCTTCAATTAAGTTAATTAAAAAGAATAGTCGTTATTTTAAGATATTGGGCAGTTATAAAAGTGGAATGCTTGATATTGAATAAATTATGTTAGTAACTTTTATTTAAGAAATGAGGGAGAGTTATGTCAGAGTTATATGGTTTACTTGGAGAAAAACTAGCACATAGTGTTTCTCCACAAATACATTCAAGGGTATTTAATAAATTGAATATGAAGGGTTACTATCATCTCTTCGAATTTAAAAGCAAAGATCTTAAAGCAGCAATGGCTGGGTTTAATGTTATTAAACCCAGAGGTATTAATGTAACTATTCCTTATAAAATTAAAGTTATGGAATTTCTTGATGAGGTTAGCATAGAAGCAAAAGCGATAGGAGCTGTAAACACCCTAAAGTTTGAGGAAAACAAAACTATTGGATACAATACGGATTACTTTGGAATTGGAATGCTTTTCAATAAGTATGATATTGAGGTGAAAAACAAAAAAGCAACAATACTTGGTAATGGTGGAGTAGCAGTTACTATGGCTACGTATTTATTAAATAAGGGAATAACTGAAATTACTGTAGTTACAAGGGATATACCAAGGCTTAAGGAAAACAGCAAATTTAGCGATTGTAAATTGATTTCTTATAATGAAATTCAAGGACTTAAAGAGTCAGATATAGTGGTAAACTGTACACCACTTGGAATGTATCCTAATTTGGACAATTCCCCAATTGAAAAGAAACATATCGGTAAATTTGGAACCGCTGTGGATATGATCTACAATCCTAAGAAAACTCTATTTCTAAATTATGCGAAGGAGACGGGGTTAAAAGCAGTTAATGGTCTTTATATGCTAGTTGGTCAGGCAATTGCTGCCCAGGAAATCTGGAATGATATTAAAATTCCAAAGATTATAATTGATGAAATTTATGATGAACTAGAAAAGGGAGTAGAAAATTAGAAGATGAAAAATATAGTTTTAATTGGAATGCCCGGTTGTGGTAAAAGTGTTATTGGAGAAATGATTGCAGAAAAGATAGAAATGGCATTTATAGACATAGATACATATATTGAAGCTAGTACAAAGCTTACTATTACTGAAATATTTAAAAATGGTGAGGCTGGATTTAGAGACATAGAAGCTATAGCAGTTGAGGAGTTATCTAAAAAAGATTCCGTAATTATTTCAACTGGTGGTGGAGTGATTAAAAGACATGAAAATATTTTAAATCTAAAGAAAAATGGAATTATAATTTACATCAACCGTCCTATTGAGCTAATAGCTACAGGTATAGAGACTGAGGTTCGTCCATTACTTGCAAAGGATCCATCTAAGATTTACACATTGTTTGAGGAACGAGGGCAATTTTATAAAAAATATTGTGACCATGAGGTCATGAATATTAGAGAAATTGACGATGTAGTAAACAATATTATAGAAATATATACAAATGAGATGTCGCTAACCAAATAATTTAACACAGAATAAAAGCTGTTGATTACTCAACAGTTTATTTATTCAGCCTATATTAGTTAATTAGCCACAAAAAAATAAAAAAAGTATTTTATCATTTAGAATTGGATAATATGGAAATTATTATTGTGAAATGAATTCAAATAAAGTAATATAGATATATAAGATTAAATTCAAAACAACAAATTATCTATATTTAAAATGGAGAGTCAAATTAGGAGGAAATTAATAAATGTTTGAGATGAAAGAAAAATATAAAACGGGTATTGAGCATATCGATGTAGAACATGAAAAACTTTTTGAAATAGGAGAAAGAGCTTATCAGTTACTGAAAGATAAATATGATACGGATAAATATGATAAAATAGTTGGAGTAATTGAAGAATTAAAAGAGTATACAGTTTATCATTTTAACGATGAAGAGGAATATATGATGAGTATAAATTATAAAAGATTATTTACCCAAAAAATCGACCATGCATTTTTTATTAAAAAAATAGAGGAGGTAAATTTAAATAAAATTGATGAAAACCAAGATGAAGCTATAATGGGAATATTAACTTTTTTAAATGATTGGCTCATTAATCATATATTAGAGAAAGACTTACTTATACCACAAAAATAAGATTTCTTTTTAATAAACCATTATAAGTACAAATGAACAGAATACTAGATGCAGCAAGTTAGATAATAATATAATATGTATAACAATACATTATGTACATTGACAAATTATAAAAAAAGGTGTATTTTATAACTAACATTAGCACTCGATAACATAGAGTGCTAACAAAATAAAAAATAAGAATAGTTGGTACGAAAGGGGAAATTTTAATTGGAAAAAAAGCAGTTTAAAACGGAGTCTAAGAGAATTCTAGATATGATGGTAAATTCCATATATACTCATAGGGATATTTTTTTAAGAGAACTTATCTCTAATGCTAGTGATGCTATTGATAAAATTTATTATAAGACACTAGCAGATAATTCATTGACTTTTGATAAAGATAACTATTACATTACAATAGCCAGTGATAAGTTAACCAGAACAGTAAAAATTTCTGATACAGGAATTGGAATGACAGAAGCTGAACTTAGTGATAACCTAGGAGTTATAGCTAAAAGTGGCTCTTTAGCATTCAAAAAAGAAAATGAAATAAAAGATGGGTATGACATAATTGGACAATTTGGAGTGGGATTTTATTCTGCATTTATGGTAGCAGATAATATTACTGTTATAAGTAGAGTTTTTGGTAGTGATAAAGCTTACAAGTGGGAATCTAATGGTGCAGAGGGTTATACTATAGAAACTTGCGTAAAAGATACTGTTGGAACAGAAATTACACTTAAAATAAAAGAGAATACAGAAGATAATAATTTTGATGAATATCTTGATGAAAACTCACTAAAATCTATTATAAAGAAATACTCGGATTTTATTAGGTACCCAATTAAAATGGATATAAGTCAGTCAAGACTCAAAGAAGGTAGTGAAACAGAGTACGAGGACTTTGTTGAGGAAAAGACTGTAAACAGTATGGTTCCTATATGGAGAAAAAACAAAAGTGAACTTACTGATGAAGATTATAACAATTTCTACGCTGAAAAGCACTATGGATTTGATAAACCAGCAAGGCACATTCATATTAGTGTTGATGGTGTTGTAAGTTATAATTCAATTTTGTATATTCCAGAAAAAACGCCTTATGATTTCTATACAAAAGAATATGAAAAAGGCTTAGAATTATATTCAAGTGGCGTTTTAATTATGGATAAGTGTGCAGATTTATTGCCTGACTATTTTAGTTTTGTAAAAGGAATAGTTGATTCAGAAGACTTGTCACTTAATATATCTAGAGAAGTACTGCAACATGATAGACAACTTAAACTTATAGCTAAAAACATTAAAACTAAAATTAAAAATGAGTTAGATGGTTTACTTAAAAACGAAAGAGAAAAATATGAAGAATTCTATAAAGCATTTGGAAGACAATTGAAGTATGGCATTTATAGCGATTTTGGAAGTAATAAAGATGTTTTGCAAGACTTATTGTTGTTTTATTCATCAAAGGAGAAAAAGAATGTTACTTTAGATGAATATGTTTCTAGAATGCCAGAAGATCAAAAATATATTTATTATGCTTCTGGAGAATCAAACGCGCGAATCGAAAAATTACCACAAATTGAAATGGTATCAGATAAAGGATTCGAAATTTTATATTTCACGGATGAGGTAGACGAATTCGCTGTGAAAATGATAATGAAGTACAAAGAAAAGGAGTTTAAATCTGTATCAAGTGGTGACTTAGGTATAGAAGTAGATGAAAAAGAAAATCCTTCTAGCACTGATGAAAAAGACAATAAAGAATTATTTGAACATATGAAAAGTATTTTAGCAGGTAGAGTTAAGGATGTTAGGGCATCAAAAAGACTTAAGAACTACCCAGTATGTTTATCAAATGATGGTGACCTTACAATAGAAATGGAAAAAACATTAAATTCTATGCCTAACAATGAAAACATAAAAGCAGATAAGGTTTTAGAAATAAATATAAATAATGATATGTTTAAAGTACTTAAAGAGTCTTTCGATAAAGATAAAGTTAAGTTAGATTTATACACCAATATATTATATAATCAGGCACTACTTATTGAAGGATTACCGATTAATGATCCGGTAGAATTCACAAACAATATATGCAAAGTGATGATATAATGAAAATACGCTTTTAATGAAAATTTAAGCATATTTATGAGCTATAAATGGACATTAGTTCGTTTATAGCTCATTTTTACTATTAAAGAATAATTTGAATATTACAAAGGAGGAAGAGCTTATGGTAAAACTCATCGCAACAGATATGGATGGCACCTTATTAAATGACAATGGAAATATAAATGAAAAAATATTTGATTTAATACATGCGTTTAATGATAAGGATATAAAATTTGCAGCAGCGAGTGGCAGATTTTATTCTCAACTGAGCAAAAATTTTGAAAAGGTCAATACTGATATGATATTTATTGCTCATAATGGAGCTCTTGTTAAGTATAATAACAAGGGTAAGACGTTGTATTCCAACAGTATTGATAAAAAAGAAATAGAGTCTGTGGTGAATTTACATCCAAATCTAGGAGAAGAATTATTTTTAGCTGGAGAAAATGAGGCATATATAGTAAATCCATCAGAAGATATGTTGAATAACTTTACATCTTTTGAAGTGCCTGTGGTAATATTAAAATCTATTAACGAAATAAAAAATCCTATTTATAAGATTACTTATTATATGACTGATGGAGTTAAACCATCTATAGTGGATTATATAAAGGGAAATTTGAGTGATAAGCTTGAATTTGTTGTATCCGGGGACAAATGGATAGATATAATGAATAAAGGTATAAGCAAAGGAAAGGCCATAAATATGATTCAAGAAAAATTTAAAATAAACCAAAAGAACACAATGGTTTTTGGGGATTATTATAATGATTTGACCATGTTTAAAGCAGCGCATTATAGTTATGCAATGAAGAATGCTCCAGAAGATGTGAAAAAACATGCTAACTTTATTGCAGGAAGCAATAATGAAGATGGGGTGTACAATGTAATAGCTTCTTTGTAGAAATAAATGCTTTTTATACAATTAGGTAATGAATTTAAAACAAAGTATAGCCTTTCCTAATAATGGGAGAGGCTATTTTTGGCTGATTCTGTAGGTTATTCGTTGAAGTTCTACAAACATCTTTGGATCGTCATTACGCAAAAATTATATGTTTCAATCTATTTACTTGTAATCAAGACAATGGTAAAATTATATTAAACGCTGTTTAATATAATTACAGTGATTAATAAAACATTAATTATTGGAGGGGTTATGGGAATAACAGAAAGAAGACAATTAGAAAAGGAGATCATAAGAAAAAAAATAATAGATGCCACAAATGATATATTAGTGGAAGAAGGCTATGAAAATTTATCTATTCGTAAGATTGCTAGTAGAATTGAGTATTCTCCAGGGATTATTTATCACTATTTTAAGGATAAGGCTGAAATAGTATCTTTTGTTGTAGCGGAAGGGTATGGAAACATATTAAAAATTATAAGTGAGATTCCTATAGATACTGAAAACCCAGATAAGACAATAGTAAATGGGATGAGGTCTTATATTGAACTTATGCTAGAAAATCCACAGCAATTTAGGGTTGTTTTAATGAATGATATTGAAACTATACAAGAGAAAGTAAATATGCTGCAGGAAGGTATTTCAAAGGAAAGAAAAAGTATACAAGGGCTTTGTAAGTTAGTAGAATTGGCGATTAAAAAAAACATTTTCAGAAAAATGGATATTGAACTTACTGCACAAATAATATGGACATCGACTCATGGTCTTGTTTCTAGATTAATATTAGAAAAAAATATTACTAAGCAACAAAAAGAGAGACTTATAAATCATCATTTTGAAATTCTTATTAATGGATTATTAAAATAAGGGGGAGATGCAAGTATGAAAACAGTTATTATTTATGCATCTAAACATGGTTGCACAGAAAAATGTAGCAATCTTTTAAAGGATAAGCTACATGGTGAAGTGAAAATTGTAGACATAAAAAAGGAAAGTATGCCGGAAATAATTTTGTTTGATAACATTATTATCGGCGGGTCAATCTACATGGGAAGAATTCAAAAGGAAGTAAATGCGTTTTGTTTAAAAAATATCAGTGCATTAAAAAAGAAGAAACTTGGATTTTTTATTTGTTGTATGAGTGAAAATGAGATTGCAGAAAAACAGATACACACATCTTTTCCCGAAGAATTGTTAACAGATGCAATTGCAACACAATACTTCGGAGGAGAGTTCATATTTAAAAAAATGAATGTCCTTGAAAGATTTATTATTAAGAAGATTAGTAAAACTAATAAGGATACATCAACGCTTTCGCAAGAAAATATTAATAAATTTGCACAGTTAATAAACAATGGTTAAGTTGAGGGATGGTGGAATTAAATGAAGAAAATTTTAAAAGTTACAGTATCTATATCCATTCTCCTATTTTTAATTGCTATAGTCGGAGTGCTTTTTATTACTCGTGGACTCGAATCGGGCATCAATCTAGTCGTTAATGATGTGAATTTGTCATCATTAAGTGATGGAGTGTACAATGGGAAATATAATGCTGGAAGATGGTCTAATGAGATGAATATAACAATTAAAGAACATAAAATTATTAAAATAGATGTGGTGAAGGATGTTCTTTTCTCAAAACCAGAGGTTACGGAAGCCCTGCTAAGTAAGGTTCTAGAAAAACAAAATACTAATGTAGATGTTATTTCAGGGGCAACAGTAACTTCAAAAGCATATTTAAAGGCTATTGAAAATTCATTAAAGTAATAAAACAACAGACATGCACAGAATATGTTTAATAACATTTATATCTAAAGTGAATACATTTTTTTTAGGTGGCTGTAGAAATCAATACTTTTTTATACAATTAATTGATGAATTTAAAAGAAAGTATAGCCTTTCCTAGTAATGTAAGAGGCTATACTATTTTAATACAGTTTCTAAATTACAACAATTAATTTGTATTAGGAGAATACTTAATTGACCAATTTTGTATCATTTCTAATGCTGGAAAAAGGTCTTTCCCAATTTCTGTTAGTAGAAATTCTACCTTAGGTGGAACTTCGGGGTAAATAATTTTTTTTATTAAACCATCCCTCTGAAGTTCCTGTAATTTTTCATTAAGAACTTTTTGACTAACACCGCAGGTTATTCTTTGAAGTTCTAAAAATCTCTTTGGACCATCATTTAGATGGCATAAGATTACAGCTTTCCATTTTCCTCTAATTAATTCCATTCCAAGATCTATATTACAAACGTATTGCTTACCATTATAGCTAATCATTTTTACACCCACCTTATATAAATCAATCAAATGAAAACATAATAAATAAATATTATTATATACTATTTGAGTTTTAGTATCAATTCACATGGAAATAAATATGGTGAAGAGCACTTGAAATGCAGCAATTCATACCTTTTGGTAAGTTATCTTACAAAAAAGTGCGTACTTGTTCTATGTTTTTTAATGGCGTATACTTTCAAGTAGAAATGTATTTAATTTAATGCTAAGGAGTGTGAAAATTTTAATGATTACTATAGTCGCAAAAAATTCAATTAAACAAGCCAAAGTAGAAGAATTCAAGGGTTTAGCAGAAAAACTTATAAAAGAAAGCAGAAAAGAAAAGGGAAATATATCGTACAATTTATATCAAGACGCTAACAAATGTAATGTATTAACATTTATAGAAGAGTGGGAAAATGAAGATGTAATTAAGAGTCATAATAACTCAGAACATTTCACTAGTATTGTTCCCCAATTTGAAGATTTACAAGAAAGTCAGTCAGAGGTTAATTTATATAAATTGATATAACAAAATATTTTATTCGGAAAATGAAATTAGGAGGTAGCATAAATGAAAGTTGTAGCTTTTAATGGTAGTCCCAATAAAGAAGGAAATACTTATCATGCAATAAAAATGGTTGCAAATGAACTTGAAAAAGAAGGAATAGAAACGGAAATCGTTCATGTAGGTAACAAGTCAATTAGAGGATGTATTGCTTGTAATCAATGTGCAAAAAACAAAAATGAAAAATGTGTGCTTCCAGGTGATGATGTCAACGAGTGGATTCAAAAAATGAATGGAGCAGATGGAATAATTTTAGGCTCGCCTGTGCATTACGCATCAATGGGAGGAACTATGAAATCATTTCTAGATAGAGCTTTCTATGTTGCGGGTAATAATGAGGGGATGTTAAGACATAAGGTTGGCGTATCTGTTGTTGCTGTTAGGCGTTCTGGTGGGATTCCAACTTTTAATCAGCTGAATAATTATATTAATTATTCAGAAATGTTAATGCCAACTTCAAATTACTGGAATGTTATTCATGGTACAAGCACCGGTGAGGCATTACAAGATGAAGAAGGTGTGCAAATTATGAGAGTGCTTGGGAAGAATATGGCATGGATTATGAAATTAGTTGAAAATGGAAAAGAAAATATTAAAGCACCAGAAAGAGAAGAAAAAATATTCATGAACTTTATTCGATAATAGGGTATTTTATAAGATTGAAAAGAACTGCTTAAGTTTAACTTGAGCAGTTCTTTTCCATTTTGTTTACAGAATTACATCTATTACTCCATTTACTAATTCTGAAGTTGGTAATGCATTTTCTACGAAGATATTGCAGCTTCGCAGGTGATGACTTAAGCTAGCGCAAGGTTGCAAATAATATGCCTAAAGGGTTGCAAAAGAATTACGATAATTAATGTAACAGCTACAATTATAAAAAGATATGAACAAATTAAAAAATAAATTAAAGATAAGGGAGTGATATTCGGTGAAAAAAATAAGTGCAAAAATAATAGCTTTAAATGTTTTAGTTGTACTATTGACAGCTCTATTAATTGGAGGCATGGCAATGTATAGAATGTCAGTGCTTAGTAACAATGCTATTATAACAATTGATACCACTGTTAGGACAGGTTATGATGAAAAAATCAAAAATCAAGTAGAAAATGTTATAACTATGCTCGAGGGAATTAATAAAAAATATCAAGGTGGAGAGATGACTTTAGAGCAGGCTAAGAAACTTGGAGCTGATTTAACACGTGAAATGAAATATGGTGAAGGTGGTTATTTTTGGATAGATACTGTTGAAGGAGTAAATGTGGTACTCCTTGGTGGAGAGATTGAAGGTAAAAGTAGATATGATTTAAAGGATGTAAAAGGAAAATACTTAATAAAAGAAATTATTGCAAATGGATTAAAAGAAGAAGGGGGATACTCAGATTATTGGTTTACTAAGGACGGGGAAGACAAACCATTACCAAAGAGATCATATAGTAAGGAATTTAAAGATTTTGGTTGGGTTATTGGCACAGGAAATTATATTGATGATATAGACAAATTTGTTGCAAATGAAAAAACTGTTTCAAGCAAAGCTTTTTATGAAAGTGTAATTAATTTTATAATTTTAGCTGTTGCGGTTATTACATTATCTGTAATTGTTGCATTTTATTTTAGCAAAAAGATTTCCAATCCTATTTTAATTATAAGCAAATTATTGGATAAAACAGCAAAACTTGATTTAACTGATGATAAGGATTATGAAAGAATTTTAAAATATAAAGATGAAACAGGAGTTATTGCACAATCAGTTGTTGATTTAAGAAGTTCATTGAGGGAGATCACTATTAATTTGCAAGAAAATTCTCAGGAGGTTTTTAAGTCTTCAAAAGATATGGCTGTTGCTACGGATGAAACTGTGCAATCTATAGAAGCGGTATCAGTAGCAATTGAGGAGCTAGCAAAGGGTGCAACAAATCAAGTACATGATGCGCAAAGTGGTGCTAGTGAATTGTCAAATCTTGCAGAAGAAATTAATACTGCCGTAAATAGTTCAGCGCTGTTAAAAGATTATTCTAATGAAACTAAATTAGTAAATACAGAAGGATTACAATCTATGAAGGTACTTACTGAAAAATTTAGGGAAAGTAACAAGTCCAATGAAGAAGTAGTTGAAAATATATCTTTGCTTGAGAATAAATCAAATTCTATCGGAAAAATAATAAGCACTATACAGTCGGTAGCAGAACAAACAAATCTTTTGGCGTTAAATGCGGCTATAGAGGCAGCCAGAGCTGGGGAAGCTGGAAAAGGATTTGCAGTAGTAGCTGAGGAAGTAAGGAAACTTGCAGAAAAAACCGCAGAAGCTACTAATGAAATTACAAATATGATTGGTGAAATTCAAGGAGAAATCACTAAAGTAACAATGAACATAAATAAGGGGGCAAGTGTTAATAAAGAATCAAATTTAGCTATGACGCTATCTCAAAAATCTTTTAATAGCATAGAAGAAGCTATTACTAATATGATTGCTCAAATTGACACATTGGGTTCTAATATCAATAATGTTGATAAAAATAAAGATAGAGTATTACAATCTATAGAAGGAATGTCAGCAATATCAGAACAATCTGCCGCTTCAACGGAGGAGATATCTGCATCTATGGAAGAGCAAACTAGTGCTATGGAAGAAATATCAAACACTGCTGAAAATCTTGAGAAGATTGTAGCTAAATTAGATGGAATAGTACAGAAGTTCATACTTTAATATATTGAAATTTCAAATATTAAAAGTATAGAATAAAAACTATCTTTCTAGGATAATATAATCTTAGAAAGGGGAGATGATTTAATGCCAAATAAAGCTACGAAAATGAATATACAGCATGATTTAAATAAAAAACATAATAAGCCTGGAATCGTGGATGCGGAAGGGGAACCAGTTAATAACAAAGCAATAAAAGAAGCTAAAAAAACATTTCGTTAAAAAAGAGCCCTAGGGCTCTTTTTATATTGTAAAATTACTTAGTAGGTTGATCTCCTCTAAATCCATAATTAGTTGAAATGGTTCTTCCAATACTATTAATCTTACCTGTTATGCATCCACGACAATGAGCGGGAGTATCCCCAGTACATATTTTACCTGGGTACAGTGCATAATGTTTTCTGTATTCTCCTTCTGTAACATTAGGCATAACTACGTTGGCGCCGCTTTTAAGGGCCATTAGTCTTCCGTTTTTGTTTAAGGACTCCATAGCAGTTGTTGCAGGTATATTAATGTCTGGTAGGAGTAAACGGGTTATAGCCATAACTTTAAGTGCCATAGTTAGCTCCTTACCCTTGGCATTTGCAAGTGGTGTGTCTTCATTTGGAATAAAAGGACCTATACCTAGCATGTCAGCATTTATTTCTTTGAAAAATAATATATCATCCGCATATGACTCTATAGTTTGGTTTGGGAGACCAACCATAACACCAGTACCAACTTCATAGCCTAATTCTTTTAAAGTCATTAAGCAATTCAGTCTGTTTTCGTGGCTCATGCCTGGATCTATATCTTCATATAGGTTTTTATCCGTTGTCTCAATTCTTAAAAGATACCTATCAGCACCAGCGTCTCTAAAAGCTTTATATTCATCATAAGTTTTTTCACCTACACTTAAAGTTAGAGCTAAATCTAAAGCCTTTATGCCCTTTATTATTTTGATAAGTCTATCACTTGTGTAATAATCGTCTTCACCACCTTGGAGCACTATTGTTTTATAGCCAAAAGACTTAGCTTTAGTGGCAAAGTCTAAAATTTGTTCCTGCGTTAATCTATACCTAACTAAATTTTTATTATCCCGTCTGAGTCCGCAGTAATGGCAATTTCTTTTGCATATATTGGTAAATTCAATAAGACCTCTAAGATGAACGTCATCACCTAAATATTTTTTCCGAACTTCATCAGCTGCATCAAATAGTTCTTGGTCTACATCATTGCAACTTAAAAGAGAGATGATTTCTTCTTTGCACAATTTATGTTCTGTTTTTGCCATGTTTATTATTTCTAACAATTTCATCATTATCGGTTACCTCCTATTATTTATTATTTATTATTGTAGTTACTAAAATATAAAATAATTATAAATTATTTTGTCACTAACATATAGTGTTAAGACTATCATAATATTATAAATAATATATGTAAATATAAAATAAAGAAAACATATTAATAAATTAAATAATATTATTAATATATATTAGTAATTCTTGTAAATATTAGCATCTAATATTATTGACTTAAGAAAACAAAGGTGCTACTATAAAAATAAGTTTAATTATATGAATTTTAAGTTAAAGAACAAGAATAAAGGAGAGGTTATTTATGAATAAAGTTGAGATTTATACAAGTAATGCTTGTGGATTTTGTCATATGGCTAAGGAGTTTTTTGAAGAAAATAATATTGTATATATAGAGCATAATATTTCTGAAAATTTAGAAGCAAAAAAAGCACTTATAAAAAAAGGCTATAGATCAGTACCGATAATAGATATAAATGGAGAAGAAATGATTGGGTTTGATAAGGAAAAAGTAGTTGCTAAACTAGGTCTATAAAAGTAATAAAATATATATGTTACAAAAGAAGCTTTTATAAGCTTCTTTTTCTTTTTGGTAGCAATCACCTCTAGTGAAGATGACAATTAACAATTGTCATCTTCACTTATAAAAGTAGGGGATTTGTTTATAAAATGTTGCTAAATATCTAAAAACAAATAAAAGTGTTGACATGTACAATTTTAACTGGTAGAATAGTAAAAGTAGTCACTTGTTGACGAATGTATAACGTAAATTGGTCTTTGAAAATTAAACAGAGAAATAGGTAAAGATAGCGAAATAATATTTCGTTAAACCAGTTAATTACTTTAGTATAAAGTAAAATTTAGTCGTAAGACTAAAAGTATGTAATGAGCTTGCGAATCAACTTAATTGTTGATGAAACGACTTAACAGTTGTCGCAGATTAATCATTTCAACTAAAAAAGTGTAAACTTTTAAATTGAGAGTTTGATCCTGGCTCAGGACGAACGCTGGCGGCGTGCCTAACACATGCAAGTCGAGCGATGATTCGTCTCCTTCGGGAGACGTTGATTAGCGGCGGACGGGTGAGTAACACGTGGGTAACCTGCCTCAAAGAGGGGAATAGCCTCCCGAAAGGGAGATTAATACCGCATAATATGTTTTGGTCGCATGATCGAAACATCAAAGGATTTTTCTTCGGAAAATTCCACTTTGAGATGGACCCGCGGCGCATTAGCTAGTTGGTGAGGTAACGGCTCACCAAGGCGACGATGCGTAGCCGACCTGAGAGGGTGATCGGCCACATTGGAACTGAGACACGGTCCAGACTCCTACGGGAGGCAGCAGTGGGGAATATTGCGCAATGGGGGAAACCCTGACGCAGCAACGCCGCGTGAATGATGAAGGCCTTCGGGTTGTAAAGTTCTGTCTTCTGGGACGATAATGACGGTACCAGAGGAGGAAGCCACGGCTAACTACGTGCCAGCAGCCGCGGTAATACGTAGGTGGCAAGCGTTGTCCGGATTTACTGGGCGTAAAGGATGCGTAGGCGGACATTTAAGTCAGATGTGAAATACCCGAGCTTAACTTGGGTGCTGCATTTGAAACTGGGTGTCTAGAGTGCAGGAGAGGTAAGTGGAATTCCTAGTGTAGCGGTGAAATGCGTAGAGATTAGGAAGAACACCAGTGGCGAAGGCGACTTACTGGACTGTAACTGACGCTGAGGCATGAAAGCGTGGGGAGCAAACAGGATTAGATACCCTGGTAGTCCACGCCGTAAACGATGAATACTAGGTGTCGGGGGTCGAACCTCGGTGCCGCCGTTAACACATTAAGTATTCCGCCTGGGGAGTACGATCGCAAGATTAAAACTCAAAGGAATTGACGGGGGCCCGCACAAGCAGCGGAGCATGTGGTTTAATTCGAAGCAACGCGAAGAACCTTACCTAGACTTGACATCCCCTGCATAACCCAGAGATGGGTGAAGTCCTTCGGGACAGGGTGACAGGTGGTGCATGGTTGTCGTCAGCTCGTGTCGTGAGATGTTGGGTTAAGTCCCGCAACGAGCGCAACCCTTATCATTAGTTGCTACCATTAAGTTGAGCACTCTAGTGAGACTGCCCGGGTTAACCGGGAGGAAGGTGGGGATGACGTCAAATCATCATGCCCCTTATGTCTAGGGCTACACACGTGCTACAATGGTGAGTACAAAGAGATGCAAGACCGCAAGGTGGAGCCAAACTCAAAAACTCATCCCAGTTCGGATTGTAGGCTGCAACTCGCCTACATGAAGCCGGAGTTGCTAGTAATCGCGAATCAGCATGTCGCGGTGAATACGTTCCCGGGCCTTGTACACACCGCCCGTCACACCATGAGAGTTGGTAACACCCGAAGTCCGTGAGGTAACCTAACACTTAGGTGTTTATGGAGCCAGCGGCCGAAGGTGGGATTGATGATTGGGGTGAAGTCGTAACAAGGTAGCCGTAGGAGAACCTGCGGCTGGATCACCTCCTTTCTAGGGAGTAGATGTATTGACTTCGGTCGATGCACAATATCTATTGTAATTAATCGTACCTAATTCTCTGTTTAATTTTGAGAGACTAATAGTCTAAAAAATGTAATGAGCAATTATAAAAGCACTATTTGGTGTTTATTGTTGTTCATTACATTTTTTGATTACTTTAACAATATTTATAGAGCATATATATAACTAAAATATATAAAGAGTATGTGCATGATAAAAAACAAACTTCCACAAGATAGTGGAAGTTTGTTTTTCTATATTTAATAAATACTCAAAATACATTCATTAGTAAGCAAAAGTTAAATTGCCTACGGAAGTAGCTACTGTCTTTGAAGTTAACCACTCATTTGTTACAGAATCATCAAAAAAATATAAGGCTCCTTTAGTTACATCTAGTACTTGTCCAGAATATATGGTGCTATTTGAAAGTCCATTATCTTTCATTAAAATATTCGTAGTTGTGTTATAAGTCTTGCTGACACTATATAATGTATCACCTGATTTAACTGTATATGAAGCAGCATATACAGAGCTGCTACTTACTAAAGCTAAGGTTAACGCTAATAGTGTAGTTTTTAAATTTAATTTAATAATAACGAGTCCTCCTTTGTATGCCTACGAGGTTAGTTGACGGATTCGGGTTAAAGGCACCCTACTCTAGATAAGAGATTCACCCCATAAGGAAATCTCCCGTTCTCCATTTAGGAGCGTTTCAAAAAAAAATTCACTTAAAAACATATAATTAATTTATTTTTGTAAATACTATATGAAGAATAGTTAGAAAATACAATAAGTGTTTCGATATCAAAATAAGCAAAAGGAGATGTTATTTTGGGTAATGATAAGAATAGAGAAGTGAGAAAAGAAAAGCAAAATGGAGATAAAAAAACTTTTACAAGTGAAGTTCAAGAATTCCATAAACCAGAGGATTATGAAGATGCTTTTAAAGAATACTATCCAAAACAAAAATAAGTCCTAGTATCTTTATAGTTGTAATAAAATAGAAAATAAATTTTTAAGGTGAAATAAAACAATCTATATTTTGTATTAAAGAATTCAGAAGGAAAGTATCCTTCTGAATTCTTTAATACATCTCCTACGGAGATGTTGTAGCTCCGCAGGAGATGATTTAAAAGTTTATAAATAAACTCTTAATTGCTGGGTTAGTTATAATAAGTTTATGTAGGGAAAATCCAATGAAAGAATTAATCGCTGAAGTAGGAAGCACTATAGATACGAAGAGTATTAAAAAGGGTGCAGGTAAGCCAAATAGGATAAGAGCTGAACCAAGAAAAATGCTTCCACTTATTATAGTTCCGAGAAAATAAATACACCCTAATTTAAGTGGAGAATTAGGATTGAGATTCTTATATAATCCGTATACAACTATTGAAGTTATAACCTTATCTATAATGTTAGGAAGTTGGCCACCTGGAAAAGTAGTAGTTAAGGCACCTAAAATACCTGCTACTATTCCTGTAATAATGGTGATCTTAAAATCTTTAGTTAATGTTAGGGACAAAATCATAAATACTAATAAAAGATCTGGTTTCATTCCTAAAAAGATACCTGGTATAATTTGATGCAATATAAGACCTATTGCAAGTAATAGAGAAGTTATTATTAGTTTATTTGTTTTCATAAAAAACAGCTCCTTGTCAAAATAATTTAGAGTTAAAGGCTTTATTATTATTATTTTAAAAGCAAATATCTTTCAGCACATCAAATTAACCACCACCTTTACTTTATTATTTAAAATAAAAAAAACCCTCGCCCTGTATTAGGGCGAAGGATATTCGCTGTACCACCTAAATTATGCTACAAAAAAAACTAAGCATATCTTATAATTCGAGCACTGAAATGCTCTAGCCCTTTTAACAGTGGGCATCCGGTAACTACTACTCTCAAAATTTGATTTCGGGTTACTTCTAGCAGGTCCATTCACTAAAGTTATCAATACTGAGATTACACTATCCTCAGCTCTCTGAATTTGCATGGCTTTAACTACTCTTCCTGTTCAACGAATTTATTATAATAATAGCATTAAAATTATTATATGTAAACAATTATTTTCATTAAGAATTGTTTTTATAAATAAAAGCCCACTAAGATATGTAAATAATTTTACATAAAGAGAAGACTTCAACAATATTTCTATTGTTAAAATCTTCTCTTTTATAAATCTATTTTATTGAAATTCTAAGGTACTATTATCAAGCCAAGTCCACTCAGGTTTAAAAACCCTTACATCCTCTAAAAGTTGATCGAAGGCCAAATCTGCTTGTTTTGCCTCTATTAGTATATCTAAGTCTATTCCTAAAGGAATACATTTTTCAATAAACTCGATGAATGATGCTGCATCAATATTATCAGCATGCTTTTTATCTTTTTCACTAGTTTTTGGGCTCGAAAAATGTATTTTTGGTGGTAAAGGTTCACCTTCCCAAGTAGAAAATATATCTTTCAACATAGGTTCTAGTTCATCACCACCGTTGTTGCAGTTATGATGATGTACATCTAGTACCATAGGTACATTTATTTCTTTGCATATGTTTAATACTTCTTTAGTAGTAAAGCTTTTATCATCATTTTCAAATACTAATAACTGTGTTATTTCCTTTGGTAAGTTATTAAAATTCTTAAAGAATCTTTCTGTAGCAGCGAGCTTTCCGCCTTCTTTACCACCAATGTGTAATACCATTTTTCCTAATGGATAGTTAATATCCTTAAAAAGATTAGCGTGGAACTGTAGGTTTTTTGCAGTAGTTTTTATTACTTCTTCCTTAGAACTATTTATGACATTAGATTCATCAGGATGAGTATCTACTCTTAAATTGTTGTCGTTAATAAAATTTCCAAGCCATTCAAAATCCATTTTTAAAATTCTTCTAAACTCCCAATCTGTAACTTCAGGATGAGTTGCTAAAGGGATTAAAGCAGAAGTTATTCTATAAAAGTGGACATTGTTTTTTACAACGTATTCTAGAATTTTATGCAAATCATTAACGTTTGATACAGCTACCTTTTGTAGCTTTTCAAGCTTATCTCTAGCCGTCGATTGTTTGGTATATGTAGAAAAAGTTACTGTGCTAGCAGAAGTTATCTTTGCTGACTTTAAGGCAGTAGCCACGTAGCCTAATCTTATTTGCATAATATCACTCCTCATATAATATAGTTATAAATTTGAATATAAATTAAGACATCTCTACTATCTGATATTTTTTAATATATTGTAATAAGCATAATTTTATAGCAATAATAGTACAATAGCGAAGATATTTACTATTGTAAAAACGTATTAAGTAAAGGTATAAAAATTTGCTAATGAGATAAATCCCCATATTTCAAAAGTTATAAACAATATTTAAACGTTCCTTAAAAACATCTTATTAAATAAATATAATATCTGAATAGATTTTATAATAAACTCAAATTTAATCATATCACATAATCATAGTGTATGTAAAACAATATACATACAATTGAATAAATATTTGCATGTTTTAGAGGATTTCATTACAAAAAAAGAAAAAATACAAATATAAAGGGCTTTATTTTATAAAATTTTAGAAATATGGTTTTTTGTAAAAGAAATATAACACACATTAAGCTAAATGAAAAAAGAGAATACTTTGTTTAAAAGATAACATACTTTCGTTTTGGCATAAATTAATAATGATGAAAAAAATTCGATGTTAATGAGAATAAACCCGGAGTATATAATCGTTTTCAGAGGATCTTAAAGAATTGTAAGAGGTTGGTTGTTATCACTACATAATAGAATATGTAAAAAAAATCATAAAAACTATTTACAACTATCATAAAATTGTGATATAATTAACATACAAACAAGAGCTCAAACATTTATAAGTAAGATTCGAAGATTTAGCTATGAAATTTGTGGAGATAGCTACGATAACTCATTAAAAATTTAATTAATTAATCAGATAAACTTTAAAAGCCAATCTTGAGAAGTTTATTACAACTAATATACAAAAAAAGCAGCAGTACATGAAAGTGAACTGCTGCTTTTTGAATTATACAATTAATTGTAGTAATGTGAGTATCATCTCTTTTTTATGTTATAATTTATTTTTTATTGGAAGTCCAATTCTTATAGTTGTTCCCATTTTAGGTTTGCTTTCTACTACAATGGAGCCGTTATGCTCACCGATAATCCATTTCGCAATAGATAAGCCAAGGCCTGTTCCGCCACTTTCTTTTGCTCTTGATTTATCACATCTATAAAATCTATTAAAAATGTAGGGGAGATCCTCTTTAAAAATACCTATTCCCGTATCAATAATTTCAATTATTAATTTATTTTTTCTAACGTAGCTATTTAACTTTATACTACCACCACTTTGGGTATACTTTATGCTATTATCAATGAAAATTCGTAATGCTTGTTTTAATAAATTTTTATCAGCATAAATATATGTCTCCTCATTAATATTAGTTGAGATTTCATGATAGTCGTCAATTAGCTTTGTTTCTTTTATAATTTCATCTACTAATTGATTGATATAAAATTCTTCTTTGGAAACTTTTTGAGTATTCTTATCACTTCTTGCAAGGAAGAGAAGCTTTTCTACTAATTGTTGCATATTTTCAGATTCACCCTTAATAGCTGTTATAGATTCTTCCAATATCGCTTTGTCATCTTTTCCCCAACGGTATAACATATTTGCATAGCCTTTTATAACGGCTATGGGAGTTCGGAGTTCATGGGAGGCATCTGAAACAAATTGATTTTGTATTTCATAGGAATTTTGAATACGATCCAGCATTTCATTAAAGTTTTCGGCTAGCTGCTTTAACTCATCGTGAGAATTGCTAACATTTAGTCTCGTTTCCAAGGCATTAATTGAAATTGCTTTTGTAGTTTTTGTCATGTTTTTTATGGGGAGAAGCATTTTTTTACTTTCTTTAGAGCCAACACCTAATGTAATAATTAAAGAAAATATATTTATGATGAAAATAATTGAAGTAAAAATGCCCCCGTATTCATTTTCCTTATCTAGATTTTTAGAAAACTGAAGGAAAATAATTTCATTATTAAGATCTAGTTTAGTAGTAACAGAAACAAATTGTTGATTTAAATTATTAGTAAAAGGAAAAGTTGAGCTATCTTCATGAAAAGAAAGATTCTTTTTATCTTTTTCAGTAGAATAAAGAAGAGTTTCACTTTCATCAAAAACACTGAACGTTACATATTTTAGATTAGAAAAAATATCAACATTGATGTCCTGAAGACCTTTGCCTAATTTAGCATAATTAATGGCTATTGTACTATATTTAGTAAGCTCACCCTTAGATTCATTCAATAGATAGAATCTAAAGCCTATAATTAAACCAACACTTAACAGGAACATCGTAACAGAAAAAATAAGAGTATATACTGCGGTCATTTTAAAACTAATTGAAAATCTTAACCGTTTATGAATTTTGTAAGTTAGTTTTTTTAATAGCCCTGGTATAAAACTGAGTATTACTGTTATTATGTTGAAGAAAAATCGGAAACATTGTAATATAACCTTAAAGATAAATTTCAAATTATTCATCTTTTAAAAGATATCCCACCCCTCGCACTGTATAAATGAATTTCTTACTGAATCTATCATCTATTTTACTTCTTAAATAGCTAATGTATACATCTACTACATTAGTATCACCCATATATTCATATCCCCATACGATATCTATAATCTTATTTCTTGTAAGGACAATATTTTTATTTTCAATTAGGTATTTAAGTAAATCAAATTCTGTCTTAGTTAGTTCTATAGAGTTATCTTTAAAGGTAACCATATGTTGATCTAAGTCTATGGTCAATTCTCCAATAGATAATATATTTGTGCTTTCATTGAACACAAGTGTCTTTTTTAATGCAGTTCTTATTCTTGCAAGTAATTCTTCAATAGCGAAAGGCTTAGTCATATAGTCATCGGCACCTGTGTCAAGGCCCATAACTTTATCCATTATTTCATCTTTCGCAGTAAGCATTATAATAGGAACTGCTGACACTTGTCTAAGTCTTCTTAATACCTCAAGGCCATTTAAGGAAGGCAACATAACATCAAGGATTACGAGATCAAAAAATTCATTAGTGGCCTTATCTAAACCCTCACGTCCGTCATGACATTGCTCAACAATATAACCCTCATATTTTAATTCTAACTCAAGAAACCGAGCTATTTTTATTTCATCCTCAATTATTAAAATCTTTTGCCCGCTCATATATAGACTTTACCTCCAAAATATATTATATTAATAGCTTTATTATATATTATTTCATATATAATTACAGGCAATTAACTCCATATTTTAAATTTTACTATTTAAAAAATAACCTACATTGATAAAACGTAGGCTATTTTTGTGTTCCTTATTCAGTTTTCATTTCTTCGGTAATTTTTGTAGTTACCTTATTAACAGCAACAGACATCTTATCAAAAATCTTGTTTGCTTCTGAATCTTCATTGTTTTTCTTTTGAATTCTTATTTTATGATTAGTTGCTAAGGCTAATATTAATGCTCCAATTACTATGGGGAAAGCTGCTATAGTTAATATAATGGCTAGTGTTACACATATATTTAATACTACAGCATCATTTTTTTTAACTATTAATTTCGTTTCATTGGCTTTTTTAATAAGTTTTTTTACCTCTTTAAACAAAATGCTTTCACTGCAAGGGGTATCCTCCGACCTAATCTTGTTTTGATTTTCAAGATATACTAAAGCTTCAATAAGGTCTCCGGCACTTTGCTCCAAAGCATTTTTAGCTTCCTCATAACTTACATTAGCTCTTTTTCTTAATTCATCAATTTGTTCTAAATTTATTGACATTTTAATTCCTCCTCGTTTTTATTTCTTTTCTGTGTTTTCATTATAAGATTGGAGGATTAAAGATTTATTAGTAGAACATTAAAATTACATTAGAAATTTAAATTTTAGATCTTAATTTTAGAATAACATTGAAAATTGGTGTAAAATATTAATATCAGTATATTTTAAGAAAGGAGTGATAAACATATGATTACGCTGACAGAGCAACAAGCACAAAGTATAGTGGATAGAATGATGAATGTAATACCATATAACGTAAATATAATGAATGATAAGGGAATGATTATTGGAAGTGGAGATAAAAATAGACTTTATGAGTTGCATGAGGGAGCTATGGAAGCTATTTCTAATAAAAAGATGATTGAAATTTCAGAAGGTGGATTATGTACAAAACCAGGAGTAAATACGCCAATAATTTTTCAAGACAAAATCATTGGCGTTATAGGGATTTCAGGTGTGCCAAAGGAGGTTCGCCCTTTTGTTGAGTTGGTTAGAATAACTGCGGAACTTTTAGTAAATCAGGAGTATGTTTTATTTCAAAGAAAAATTAATGAACAGCTAAAAGAGGAGTTTTTATATGAATTAATTTATCTAAACGATGACTATACTCAGGATTTTAAAGAAAGAGGAGATTCTTTGGGAATTGATGTATCTATTCCCCGGGTAGCTGTGGTTTTAACTTTTAGGGAGGACTCCATTGGGAAAGTAAAAAGTAAACTAATGAATTTTTTAAGAAATGATGAATTTTATTTGAAATTAAATCCATCAACTATAGTAACTTTTATGTATTACGATAGGTTTGTTACTAAGAGATTAGAAAGGTTCTTATGCAAAGAAGAGGAGTGTTGCTTTCAAATAGGAGTAGGATATAGTGAAAATATTTTCGGTACATCATTTAAGCAAGCAACGAAGGCACTTGGAATTGGGAAAAAACTTGAAAGCAAAAGAAAAATTTATTTATACAAAGATATAGCCTTTATTTCATTGTTATCAAGTTTTAAAGGAAATAATGATATGCAAAAAATAATTGAGAATTTAGAAGCTGAGAATCAATTAAACTTATTCTCAACATTAAGTACTTATATAAATATGAATGGACAAGTAAATAAAATTTCTGAGGAACTTCATATTCATAGAAATACATTGAATTATAGGTTAGAGAAGGTCGAGGAAGTTACTGGAAAAAACCCAAAAAATTTTATTGATTTGTTCCAATTATATACTGCATATATCTTATCCAAACTATAATTGTTCAGATGCATAAAAATTATAGTTTGATTATTAAACAAATGCCTAATGTTTATTTTTTTGAATTCGTTTACTATATAGATAGAGAACAACAGAGGAGGAATTTATATGCAAGTAACCGCATTAGGCGCAATTATTGCACTTATATTAGCAATTTTTTTAATAATTAAAAAAGTTCATCCAGCATATGCCCTTATATTAGGTGCACTAATAGGTGGTCTAGTGGGTGGAGCAGGACTAACAAACACTGTAGTATTTATGATTGATGGTGCAAAAGGTATCATGCCAGCAATCCTTAGAATACTTACTGCCGGAGTTTTAGCAGGAGTCCTTATAGAATCTGGCGCTGCTGCAAAGATTGCAGAAACTATTGTAGATAAAATAGGAGAAAATAATTCTCTAGTAGCACTAGCACTCGCAACTTTAGTACTGACATCTGTAGGAGTTTTTGTAGATGTAGCAGTTATTACAGTAGCACCAATAGCGATGTCTATTGCCATTCGTGCTAATTTATCTAAATCATCGATTCTTATTGCTATGATAGGTGGGGGAAAAGCAGGAAATATTATGTCTCCTAATCCTAATGCTATAGCAGCAGCGGATGCATTTAAAGTGCCATTAACATCAGTTATGGCAGCAGGTATAGTGCCAGCAGTATTTGGGCTTATTGTTACATGCTTAATAGCGAAAAAGCTAATTAAAAAAGGAAGTTTTGTTGGAAAAGGTGAAGTTGATAGTGAAGTTGAGCAAAAGCCAAGCTTTTCATCAGCAATTGTTGGACCACTAGTTGCTATAGTATTACTTTCTCTTAGACCTTTATTCAAAATTAGTATAGATCCACTAATAGCATTACCAATCGGAGGGGCCGTCGGTGCTCTTGCTATGGGAAAAATAAAAAACTTAAATAAATACTCAATTGTTGGGTTAACAAAAATGAGTGGAGTAGCTATTTTACTTATTGGTACAGGAACTCTTGCAGGAATTATAGCTAATTCTGGGTTAAAAGACGTAATTGTTCAAGGACTTAATGCTTCGGGCCTTCCTGCATATGCATTAGCGCCAATAGCGGGAATATTAATGTCTGCGGCTACAGCATCAACTACATCTGGTACTGCAGTAGCAAGCACAGTATTTGGTGGAACTATATTAGAACTGGGAATTTCACCTCTTTCAGCGGCAGCAATGATTCATAGTGGAGCAACGGTTTTAGATCATCTTCCACACGGAAGTTTCTTTCATGCAACAGGTGGAAGTATATTTATTGATATGAAGGAAAGATTAAAACTTATACCATATGAATCATTAGTAGGGTTAACTATGACTTTAGTGTCAACTATAATATTTGGAATAATGAAATAGAACTCTAAGTAATTGATCGTAACAATTAATAATAAAGAATATCTCACAGGCTTAAATTAGTAATTCACTTTGGAAAGGATAGATATATATGAAATTTGTGTTAGCACCAGATTCATTTAAGGAAAGTATGACAGCAAAAGAAGCAGCAAAAGCAATGGAGAGAGGAATCAAAAAAATCATTCCACATGCAGAATGTGTGAAGGTTCCAATGGCTGACGGTGGAGAAGGAACGGTGCAGTCTCTTGTAGATGCAACAGAAGGTGAACTATACAAAAAGCTGGTTAAAGGGCCACTTGGTGATGAAGTTCTAGCTACATTTGGAGTACTTGGAGATAAAAAAACAGCAGTAATTGAGATGGCTAGCGCCAGTGGGTTGCATCTTGTGCCTAGTAAAAAAAGAAACCCTCTTTTGACTACAACTTATGGTACGGGAGAATTAATTAAAGCGGCTCTTGATGCAGGAGTTAACCATCTGATTATAGGAATAGGCGGTAGTGCCACAAATGACGGCGGTGCGGGAATGATACAAGCACTTGGTGGAAGGCTCTTAACAAAGGATAATGAAGAGATTAATTTAGGCGGTGGATATTTAAATCTTCTTCATAAGATAGATTTAAATGGACTAGATAAGAGACTAAAAGGTACTAAGATCGAAGTAGCCTGTGATGTTACTAATCCTTTAACAGGCAAAAATGGGGCTTCTTATATTTTTGGACCACAAAAGGGTGCAACAGGCGAAATGGTTAAAATTTTAGATGATAATTTAAGTCATTATGCAAAAATTATAAAAGAACAGTTAGGCTTAGATATTGAAAGTATTCCTGGAGCAGGAGCGGCAGGGGGACTAGGTGCAGGACTTCTTGCTTTCTTCTACGCAGAACTTAAAAGAGGGATAGATTTAGTTATGGAGCATACTAATCTCAAAGGGAAAATGCAAGATGCAGATTATGTATTTACTGGAGAAGGAAGCATAGATGGACAAACACTTTATGGGAAAGCACCTCTTGGAGTGGCTTTAATAGCTAAAGGATATAATATACCTGTTATTGCATTTGCAGGACGAATAGGTGATGGAACAGAGGCTTTATATGAACATGGAATAAATTCAATAATAGGCATATTATCAGAAGCTGAAACAATTGATAAGGCACTTGAAAAAGGTCCGAAAAATATTGAAAGAGCTAGTGAAAATATAGCTAGAATTATTTTGCTTAATAAGTAAGCTAATCTTAACAAGTAAGCTTTGCTTAATAAGTAAGCTTTGCTTAATAAGTAAGCTTTGCCATAACAAAATAGTAATTAATAAGTCCTTAAGGGCTTATTAATTACTATTTTGTTATTTTTTTTAAAAAATTTCCTTAAAAATTTGTGACTTTGATTAACAAATAGCTACACCATTGAATATAGTATAGTATAGTATAAAATATGAGTTATAGATTATATTTAGCTTATTGATAAAACAAATTATAAATTTATAATAAGACAATTTCAACTATGAATCTGATTTATTAGTACATATATCAACGCACAAAACTTATATACACAATATATTTTAGTGATATATGTATTCATAAAAATTATGGATAACTTATAAATCGGTATTAGTGAGTATCGTCTCATTTGAAATTTATACAAAAAAGGAGTTTTATTAAATGAGTAGAGATGAAAGAGTAAATTGTTCAATAAATAATAATGACCAAAGTTGTTCATGTGATCTATGTCATTCTATTAATGTAGAACCAATAGATATGGAAAGACATGGTGCTAAATTATTAACTGTAAGAATACAAGTAAATGGCGTATGTTTTGGCAAAAAAGTAGCTGTTGCATGCATAATATATGATAAGTGTCACAGAATACTTGCTTTTAGAGGTTTTATTACAATGCTATGTAAAGACGATGAATGTGATAAAAATGCATGTGGTATTATTAAACGTAAACTAGTGTTTGTACTTCCAGAAGATATTGACATTGAAGAATTAGATGTTCGTGCTGCAGCCAATTATATATATCCATGTGAGTAAAATAATTATGTAATTAGAAAAAGAGATAATGAAGAAATTCATTATCTCTTTTTTTCATTAAATCATCTTCTGCGAAGCTGCAGTATTAACGACTTCAGAAGGAGATTTATACTACCACTAAGTTTTATTTTTGTTATAACGCGGAAATCACACTTATAGAAGTGGGAGGCTTTCCTTCTGAAATGTCATTAAAACTAGTCGTATGCAAATAAATAAATTTGTCGAATATTAAAACTTATAATAGAAATTATAAGCTTAAACATGGTATAATATAAACTTATGAGTTGAAAATGTATTTAAGTTATACTTAAAAATTATATATAAACAAAAGAGAGGAAGTTAAAATGAGTAACATAAAATTTGAGGAATTTAATATTAGTGAAGAAATATTAAAAGCAATTAATAATTTAGGATATAAAAATCCTTCAGAGGTTCAAGCTGCAGTAATACCTATAGCCCTAAAAGGTAATGATATCATAGTAAAATCACAAACAGGTAGTGGAAAAACAGCTGCTTTTGCTATTCCACTTTGTGAAAGTGCAGATATAGAGGAAACAGAGCCTCAAGCGTTAGTATTAACACCTACTAGAGAACTAGCTCTTCAATTGAGCCAGGATATAACACAAATAGGTAGATATAAGAAAATTAGAGCGGTAGCTGTTTTTGGTAAACAACCTATAGAAATGCAAAAGAAACAGTTAAAGCAAAGAGTGCACGTAGTAGTAGGTACGCCAGGACGAACATTAGATCATATTGAAAGAGGAACTATTAACTTAGATAAGATAAAATATTTAATATTAGACGAAGCAGATGAAATGCTTAGCATGGGATTTATAGAACAAGTAGAAGCGGTTATTAAGGCTGTTCCTAAAAATAGAGTTACTATGTTATTTTCAGCTACAATACCAGAATCTATTGAAGCAATTTGCATGAAATACATGGTGAATCCTGTTAATATAGAAATAAACCCTGAAAAATTAACCGTTGAAAAAATTGATCAAGTTTGCTATGAAGTAGAGGAAGATAAGAAGCTCAGTTTGCTTAAGAGAACGCTTTATGTTGAAAATCCAGATTCATGTATAGTATTTTGTAGAACAAAAGAAAATGTTGATGCAATAACTAATCAAATGAAAAATCGGCATTATTCATGTATTAAGATACATGGAGGGTTGCTTCAAAATGATAGATTAGATGCTATGGAAAGATTTAAAAAAGGTGAATTTAGATTTTTAGTGGCTACAGATGTTGCTGCTAGAGGTATTGATGTGGAAGATATAACTCATATTATAAATTATGATTTACCCTTAGAAAAAGAAAATTACGTGCATAGAATAGGAAGAACAGGACGTGCAGGCAAAAAGGGAAAAGCTATAACTTTTACAACGCGTCATGAGAAAAGATTTTTACAAAACATAGAAAACTATATCGGTATGGAGATACCTAAAAAACCAATTCCATCAAAGGAAGAGTCTGAGCCGTATAGGGAAGCATTTTATGAAAAAAATGATGCTAAACCTATTATTAAAAAGACTAAAGCATCTAATTTTAGTAGCGATATAATGAAAATATATATCAGTGCAGGTAAAAGGAAAAAAATAAGAAATGTAGATATTGTAGGAACTATTTGCAATATTGAGGGTGTTAGTGTTGAGGATATAGGTATTATAGATATTCAAGATAGTTTCTCTCATGTAGATATCATGGGTGGAAAAGGCAAGTTAGTATTAGAAGCCCTTAAAAACGGGACAATAAAGGGAAAAACTATTAGGGTGGAAAAAGCAAATAAATAGTAATTAATACCATAGGATACAAAGTGAGGCAGATAATATAATTATCCACCTCATTTTTATATTAGGCTATGTTTTAATATAGTGTTGAAATATGATAAAAAATTATAGATAGGATTGTCCATCTATAATTTTTTGTATAAATATATTTAGAACTCTTTGTAATTACAGATTATGCTCATAATATTAGAAATTGAACAGTTTTAAATAATCATCAATCCACTTTTTAACTGCAATTGCAACTTCTTCGGAACTCAAATTACTAACATTCAAAAAATCCACATTTTCTTTATTTTGAAACCATTGCTTTTTCAATGGTAAAAGATGTGCTAAATGATGTTCAAAAAAATTTCTATTTCTTGTAGTATCATTTTCTTTATGGGTTCTTAGCACATCTTTACTTGCGTCTAAGAATAATATACGATTAGGCAAACATTGATGTAATTTATTTAATTCACTTTTCAAATCAGTGGCTACATCCCAATCAAACCCCATTGATTTTGGATAATTTAGTGTATAAAACTCGATTTCCTCAGCACCAAAATCCATTAGTGAACATTCATATTTTTGAGAGTTTTCCCAACGAACTATTTCTTTATCTATCCATAATTTTTGAATTTCAATATAGTCTGAGAATTTATTTTTATCTAAATTCCTCCTTTTAATTTCATCAATAACACCCCTATTCAACTCATAGTTTACATTTGCATATGGAACGTTTTCTCTGATATAATTCACAGCAGTAGTTTTGCCAACAGCCATACAACCTTGAAGTGACAGAATTATTCCCATTTTTTACACCACCCATTATACATATATTGGTTCTCTATTTTTTAAATCTTTTACTTTGATATATGAATGTGTTACATTACTTTGAACTATAAAGTTTTTAGCCTTTATTATTTCTTTATCTGTATCGAATAATTGAAGCCATTTGAACCACTTAATATAGTTACTGATGTATTTTGTTGCAACACCATTAAACCTATTCATCCATTTCTTTAAATTACTATGTAAAGAATTGATATGTTGAATATGGTATAATCCTTCTTTATGCTTACCTCTTTTTATACGTTTGTGTTCTAATGATAAATCATTTGCAAATTGTATATAACTTTTATGACTATCAGTACAAAGTATAGACTCATTGCTTATACATCCATCATATAATTTTTCTAATTCCTTAGAGGTAATCCTACCTTTACATGCTAATTCCATGATTAAATTACCTTGTCTGTCAATAGCAGTAGCAATGCAGACTTGTTCCTTTGATATACCCCTTTTCTTAACTTGTTTACCTCTTTTACGAGAGTGTCTTGGCATATTAGAAGGTTTCGTACCCTTAAAACTTTCAGCAAAGAATACTTCATCTGCTTCAACAACACCTTCAACATGTCCTTTGCCTAAAAACGTGCTTATACAATCAAGAATTTTATGTCTCCAAAAGAAACTTGTTGCTATGTTAATTTCTACGATTTTAGCACTCTTTCTAATAGAATATCCATTAACCATGCACTTAGCGTATTTAAGCCACTTATCCAATGTTTTCTTACTTTTATAGGTTGCAGAATTAGTGAAGTCAGTAAAAGTTTTCTTACAAGATTTGCATATATATCTTTGTTTACAGTTATACCTACCGTTTCTTGATATAGTTTCAGAGCCACAAAGAGGACACACTTTTCCCTTAGAAAATCTAAATTCTTTAACTTCTTCTTCTACTTGACTTGCTTGTGAACCTAAGACAAGAATTTCTTCTAAAGTTGAAAGTATTTGTTCTTTCTGATGCAATGGCAACTTTTCAATATCATTTAATATAGACTTCACATTTGGCATAATTCAACCTCCTAAACATTATTCTATCTATATTATAACCTATTTTTCTAATAAATATCTATTTTCAACATTGATTTAAAACATAGCCTTATATTAAAAACATTTAAATAAAAAAGATATATAAAACAATGGTATCTTTTGAAGCGATAATATACATCTTAATGTTATAGATTAAACATAGAGTTATAAAATTGTTTTTAAATACAATTTAAATACTCTTTAATATGTGTTAAAATATAAAAGTTGTGGGAAAGATTTGGTCAAGGTGACTTTTAAAAAACAAACAATTAGGTGATATTAAGTATTATATAAATAATCAATAATATTACTTGTTAAAAAGGAGAGCTATAATGAAAACATTTCAAGATTTAGTAAATGAGACTTTAGATGTTCAGGATTTAGAGGAATTAGAATCAGCAGCAGACTTATTTCAGTTTGGTATTGAAAAAGGATATTATAATAAACGCCAAGCAGATCAATTTAACATTACCTATTGGAAAATGAAAAATAAGTGCTTAGCCTATGAAGTTGCCAAAGAAATAAAAGGTAATAAATTAGATATAATTACCATGGTTACTAGTGCCCCAACTGAAATAAAAGACAATATGCGTGAGCTTATTAATTATGTAAATGGGAGAGTTAAAGCACTAAAAGGTAAAATGAATGGGAATAGATAGCATTGCTATTTTATAAATAATAATGAACTAATTGAAGTTAGGTTAATCATCTGCTGCACAGCTGTTAATCATCTGCTGCACAGCTGTTCATCATCTTCGATGCTGATAATTTATAGCAGTGTAGCTCCATTCGGGAATAGAAGGTATATATTTGTATAAGTAAATAAGCTTATAGGAATATATGCAAGAAGGGTATATATTTATATAAGTAAACAAGCTTATAGAAATATATACCCTTTATTCGTATAAATCTCCTGCAAGTTTTTCTAATGCACTTATATTTAGAATGGAAATGGTGTTTTTTTCTTTCTTTATTATTTTTGCATTGCATAATTTATTTATGGTTCTAATTAAATGTCTATAGCTTGTTCCAAGCAAATCTGCCATTTCTGTAAACTTATCAGTTATTATCCCAGCATCTAAATTAGAATGTTGATTGTTTTCTGGCGCAATAGCGAGGAGATAACTTGACAATCTGTTTTCTAGGGGATAGAGGATGTTTATTGAACTGGAAATAGAGGCGCTAATAAATTTTTTGCCAAGGCTTGTACACATACACTTAAGAAAAATTGGATCATTAATAGCATATTTTCTTATATTAATCATAGATATTCCAATGCACAAACATTCATTTATTGCCTCAATATTTGAATTAGCTGTATTACAATCAATAAATTCCACATCTCCAATTATATTTAAAGGTTTATTTAATCTGAAAAGTAGAGATTTACCGTTCTTTAGAATGGTATATACCTTTACTTTTCCTTCTACAAAAAAATAAAAATAATTTATTGGTTCATTAGTTTTGACAAGGTGGCTTCCTTTATCAAAAACATGAAGCTCCATATATTTTTTCATATCTATTCCGAAGAAATTTTCAATATTATATTTTTTTATATAATTATCTAATTTAGTTTGATTATTTATACGTTTCATTTAATGTACCTCCCTTAAGTTCTCTAAGAGAAATAGCAATTATTACTTGTTATCGTTTTAAAATGCTCTATTAGAGAAAATAATTATTTATTATTTAGTTTTTATAAGTATTATTATAATTGTTTATTTTAATTTTGCATAAATAAATTTAATGAAAATATGCCATTTGTCATATATAACTCTGAATTTCTATGGTAATCTTATAAAATGTACATAAGAACAAATTAAAGATTGGAGGAAATTAAATGTATAAAGCATCTGCGGTATTTATAGGTATATTAATTGCTATAATGGTGACTTTTAATGGGGTTTTGGCAAATTATACAGATCAATATGTATCAATATTAATAATTCACATAGTTGGACTTATTGCTGTTATTACTGTTTTAATATTTAAAAAAGAAAAGTTTAAGATGCCAAAAAACATTCCATTATATTTGTTCAGTGGTGGATTCATAGGAGTTTTTATGGTGTTTTTAAATAATTTATGTTTCAATTTACTTGGGGCTTCTCTAACTTTATCATTAGGTATCTTTGGACAATTAGTATTAGCCTGCTTTATAGACCATTATGGCCTATTTGGTTTAAATATTTATAAGTTTAAAAAGAAAAAAGTTATCGGATTTTTTATAATATTTTTAGGGCTAGTCACAATGATAATATATTAAATGGGGGATGGTAAATATGTTATATATAATTTTAGCAATTTTATGTGGTTGTATTACTATAATATCCATGATTGTAAATTCACATCTAGCTAAAGAAATAGGGGTTTTTCAAGGAACTCTTATAAACTATATTGTAGGCTTATTAAGTACCATATTACTTATAGTTATAGTGAAAACCTCTGTAAATACATCATTTAGTAATTACACTAAAATACCAGTATGGGCTTATTTAGGTGGGTTACTAGGAGTAATAGTTGTTGCAAGTTCTAACATTGTAATTCCTAAAATTCCTACTATTTACACTACTCTGCTGATATTTGTGGGTCAGCTTTTTACAGGTATACTTATTGATTATTTCAGAATGGGTTTTATTTCAAAAGGGAAAATTATTGGTGGGTTATTAATTCTATTAGGATTAATATATAATTCTAATGTTGACAGGAAAGAATTGATTGAATATTGTAGCTGCGAAAGTGATGATTTAATGAAAACTAAGTGATTATGGAAGATAAATTCATAATCACTTAGTTTTTTTGTTGGTAGTAATGTATAATAATTTTTAAAAGGTCGTTATAATATTTAAAAAATTAGTGTATAACGTAACGTAATGATAGTATAATTATAGAAAGATTAATTAGTAAATTTTTACCATATGAGTTCGGTATATAGAAGTGATCACAGTAAAATAAAATTTATTTTGAAAGGTAGGATATGCATGAAAATGAGGAAAATTCCTTTTTCACCGCCAGACATAACTGATACAGAAAAAAAGCTTGTAATGGAGGTTCTAGATTCAGGGTGGATTACAAGTGGGACTAAGGCTATGGAATTTGAAGATAAAGTTGCTAAGTATTGCGGTTCTAATAATGCAGTAGCAATTTCAAGTGCAAGTGCAGGCTTAGAACTTATATTAAAGGTTTATAACATTTGCGAAGGTGACGAAGTTATTACAACGCCTTATACATATACAGCTACAGCTAGTGTAATAATCCATAGGGGAATTAAGCCAACTTTTGTAGATGTTAAAGAAGGCAGCTTTTTAATAGATGAGCAAAAATTAGGTATGACAATTACACCTAAAACGAAAGCTATAATCACTGTTGATTTTGCAGGGGTTCCTGTAGATTATGATGCTATAAAAGAAGTGCTTAAGGGAAAAAACAGAGAAGATATTATATTTATATCAGATTCAGCTCACTCATTTGGAGCGATATACAAAGGAAACAAAGTTGGCACACAAGCTGATTTTAATGTTTTTTCGTTCCATGCAGTGAAGAATTTAACAACATCAGAAGGGGGAGCAATTGTTTTCAATGATAATAATTTTAAAGGGAAGGAAGATTTATTGCGAGAGTTTAAAATAACGTCTTTTCAAGGTCAGTCAAAGGATGCATTGGCTAAGATGAAAGCAGGAGCTTGGAAATATGATATCATAACAGATGGGATGAAATGTAATATGACAGATATTAGTGCAGCTATAGGGATTTCACAACTTCAAAGATATGAAGGAATGCTTGCGCAAAGAAGAGATATTTTTAATGTGTATACCAAAGCTCTTGAAACTAAACAGTGGGCGATTATTCCTTTTATAAAGGATGAAAATAGAGAGACATCATATCATCTATATCCTTTAAGAGTAAAAGGAATTAATGAGATGCAAAGAGATGAGGTAATCCAAAAACTTGCAGATATAAGCATAGCTACAAATGTTCACTTTACGCCTTTGCCAATGTTTACACTTTATAAAAATCTTGGGTATTCTATAAAGGATTATCCAAATGCATATAATCAATATGCAAATGAAATAACACTTCCAGTATACTCAACACTTAAGTTAGAAGATGCAGAGTATGTGGTGCAAAAAGTAATAAGATGCGTAGAAGAGATAATGGGATAAAGCTCAAATTTAACTGACATTGCCAACTATATAAAAGGAGGTCCTATTATGAAGGTTAAATTTTATACATCTACAAGAGAATATACTAATAAAAAGTCGGAATTTGACAATGCGGTTCTAGGAGTTATGGAAAGAGGAATATCAATGCTGGGAACAGAGGTAACTGACTTTGAGAAAGCAGTTCAAGAATTTACTGGAGCTAAATATGCAATTGGTGTTGCATCAGGTACAGATGCATTAGTAATGGCTGCTGACATACTAGGTCTTAAAGATGGAAAAGAAGTAATAACATCACCTTTTACTTTCTTAGCTTCTGCATCTTGCATTGCAAAGCATAAAGCAAAGCCGGTATTTGTAGATATTGATGAAGAAACTTTTAGTATAGATGATTGCAAAATAGAAGAAAAAATAACGAAAGATACTGTAGGAATTATCCCAATTCATTTATTTTCACAAATGAGTAATATGGATAAAATTATGGATATAGCCAGTAGAAATAATTTGAAGGTTTTAGAAGACTCCGCGGAATCTTTTGGTATGAGATGGAAAGGGAATGGATCAGAATTTAGACATGCAGGTACAATAGGAGACTTTGGCGTTTTCTCATTCTTTCCTACCAAAACTTTAGGAGCTTATGGCGACGCTGGTATGATAGTAACTAATGATGAAAACTTAGCACGTATTACTAAAATGTACAGGGTTCATGGAGCTTCTAAGAAGTATCATTATGATTACATTGGATATAATTCAAGACTAGATTCAATTCAAGCAGCTATATTACAAGTGAAAATGAAATACATAAATGAAGCAATTCAGAAGAGAAATCATATTGCAAAATTATATATAGATAGATTACAAGATTGTGAGTTTATTAAAATACCTAAAATTAAAGGAAATCAAAAGCCGGTGTATTATGTATTTAACATATTAGCCGAAAGAAGAGATGAACTTTGCGAATATCTAAAAGTTAATGAAATAGGAAATAGTATTTATTATCCAATACCACTTCATCTTCAAAAATGTTTTGAATACTTAGGATATAAAAAAGGTGATTTCCCAGTATCTGAAAGAATAGCAAATGATATCATTGCACTTCCTATATACCCAGAGATAACTGAGGAAGAAGTAGAATTTGTTTGTGAAACTATTAAGAAATTCTATAAAAAGTAAAGGAATCTCCTATCACTTTAGTATCAATCATTACATAAACCAAAAATATAAATAAAGTTTGGTTGAAATAGAGTAAAGAGAACATTCCATAATTAGTTGGACTAATTATGGAATGTTCTTTTGTTTTAAATAATTATGGTGATGTGGACGGTTCATGTAAGTGTGATTTTAAATTTTTAATGTAAGATCTTACCTTATAAATTTCTACTGCTGTAAATAATGTCGGTGGTCCTAGTTTAGATAAAAAATTAATGACTTCTGTACTTTCCTGTACAGTGTCTTTAGCATATACGTAATCTGGTTTTAGCAATATACATCCTACTATACAACCTATTATGGCTGGATATGTGTTAAATTTAATATCTTTTAGTTTTGCTTTGAAGATAGCATTATTAATTCTATCTACTAAGGCTTTTCTGGGGTGACATAAATTTATTGTTTTAAATATAATAATAACCCCCTTAAAAACTATATATACTAATTATAGTATATGGAACTTATGGGTAAGTGATATAGGCATGAGACAATTTAATATGTACTAAGTATAAAACGGTAACAAACTTTAATCGGTATCTTGCAATGTATAATAGTGTGTGCTAGTATATAATAAAGGAAAATAATCTAAGAGAAGGTGAATTAATGAATGTACAATTTAAAAAAGGCGTTCTTGAATTATGTGTGTTATCTGTACTTGATGGTAGAGATTGCTACGGATATGAGCTTGTAAATGAAATTTCACAAGATATAGATATATCTGAAGGAACCATATATCCTTTGCTTAGGAGATTAAAAAGTGATGGATTTGTAACTACTTATCTTCAGGAATCACAAGAAGGCCCACCAAGGAAGTATTATAGCATTACAACACTTGGTAAGAATACAAAAGAAGAGCTAAAAGATGAGTGGTTAGATTTTGTAATCACAGTGAGCAAAGTTTTAAAAATAGAACAGAAATAGGAGATGAGTATATGAATAAAAATCAATTTATGAAAGAACTTTCAAGAAATTTACCTAAAGTTCCTGAAGAAGAAAAACAAGATATTTTAACTGATTATGATGAATATTTTACTATAGGCACAGAACAAGGAAGAAGTGAAGAAGACATAGCCCTATCTCTTGGAGAGATTAGAACTATTGCAAAACAGTTAAGAGCAAACTATATGATTGAGAAAGCGCAAAATACAAAATCTTCAGGGGACATTGGCAGAGCTGTAATTGCAGCAGTTGGATTAGGCTTTTTTAATATAATATTGTTAGGGCCATTTATAGGTATTGTTGGAGTGCTCATAGGATTGTATGCAACAGCTTTTGGGTTCGCAATGAGTGGAATGGGGGTAGTTTTAGGGACATTTCTTAAACCAATATTTCCACAGTATATATCCATGGATGTAAATTGGATAATAAGTATTGCAATTGGTATAGGCCTTAGTGCTTTAGGATCTTTAATGTTTATAGGCTGTAAACATCTAACCAAATGGCTATATAAAGTGACTATTAAATATTTGAAAACAAATATTAAATTAATTAATGGTAAAAAGGAGCAAGACTATGAGAAAGTTTAATGAAAAAAAGGTTATAAAATGGTTGATAATTGTAGTTATGTGTTCAATAATACTAGGAGGAGTAGGGTACGTACTTGAGTATAAAGTAGGTGTTATAAAATCTAACAATGATATAACACAAGGGAACAGTAAATCTAATGATAAGTTTAATATAGATGCTACAAAGGAATTTAGTAAAGGAAATATTAAAACCATAAATGTAGGAACAGTAAGCACAGACGTTAACATTATCACTACCAAAGAAGATAAAATAAAAGTTCATTTTTATGGTAATTCAAATTCAAAGAAATCAGCACTATATTTAGAGGCAAATTTAAATGGGGATGATCTAGATGTTTCAATTAAATATCCAGTTAATATTTTGTCTATAAATATAAACACAAAAACATATTTGGATATATATGTTCCAGAAAACTATAAAAAGGATTTGAAAATAAATACAACATCAGGAAATGCTATTATAGGAAATATACAGTTGGATAAATTTAAATTTGATACAGTATCAGGAGATGCTAAGATAAACTTATTAACAGCTAATGAAACAAATTTCCAAGGTACTTCTGGTAAAGTATATGTAAAATCTTTATTAAGTAAGAAGAATGAATTTAAGACAACTTCAGGGGATACAAAAATAGAAAATATTACAGGCGATATATTAGGTAAATCAGTTTCAGGTTGTTTCAAGCTTGATTATAAAAACTTTGATAATGGTATTAATATAGATACTATTTCAGGAGATGTAGAATTAAAACTTCCTAAAAAGTCGGAATTTAAATTAGATTTTGACAGTACATCAGGTAATCTTAAAAATGATTTTCCTATAACGGTAACAGGAGAAGCTGACAAACATGAAATAAAAGGTACTATAGGTAATGGAAATAAAACAATAAAAATAAATACAACTTCAAGTAATGCTACTATTAATGCTTCGGGTCAATAAAACTATGGATATAAACAATGTATTATGTTTGTTATAACAATTAATGAATGTAATACAAATAGTGAACTGCTCCCTGCCTACTTGACAGGGAGCAGTTTACAGTAGTTGAATTACATTCATTAGTTTTTATCCTATTTATAAAATGGGAACTTATAAATTAGATAAACTTCTCCTTCTATACACACTCATAATGATACCTATAGACATCATATTAACAAGGCATAAAGAACCTCCATAGCTTATAAAAGGAAGTGCAATTCCTATAACAGGAAATAAATTTACATTCATTAATATATTTGCTGCAAATTGAACTATAAATATACTAATTAGTCCGCTAATAAGTAATCTGCCATAATTATCTCTTACATATTTTGAAATATGTAGAATTCTACATATGAAGGAAACAATAATAGAAATAATAACCGCAGCTCCTAGCCAACCAAAGGTGTGTACTATATAACTAAACACCAAATCTGATTCCATAACAGGTAGTTGTAATAGTGCTTTATTTGCAGAAAATCCATGCCCAAAAATTCCAGACGTATGTGTTATCTTATACATTTGTACACCTAAGTATCCAGCTCCTTCTGGGTCAGAGAAGGGTTTTAAAAAGCACATAAATCTAGCTATTCTGTATGGTTCTGATACAAAAAAAAATAGTAAACAAATAGTATTAAATGCAAAAATGTAAATTGCATATCTTTTTTTCATATTAGATTTAAGTGCTAAAGCTATAAATGCAATAAAATAAATTCCACAGTAACCTAATCCTAGAGCAGCCAGCATTAAAAGCATTGGAATAATTAAATACCCTACAGCTTTAATTAAATTCATTTTTTTATTCCAGTCATAGTTATTGAATATACCTGCTAGTGCAATTATAAATACATATAAACTAATTGCTTTAATATCAAATGTGAATCTTCCTACACTAATAAAAAGACTTCCATTTATAGGGTTGCTTATAAAAAATGATAAGATAAATAATAAGCACATGCCTACAAAGATATGTTTCGAATACTTTTGAAGTTTTCTATAGTCAAAGAAATATAATACTACTATACATATGGTACCAATAGCAGCATATAATAAGCTGTGATTAAATAGATAATCACTACTTCTGTATGAACTTTTATATTGCATAAGATACATCAATGCAACGCCTGTATTTACGAGTAATATAGTTAAAATTAATGTAATCCAATCTGGCGTTCCCTTATGTGCTATATTTAGCTGTTTACCTACGGTTATGCCATCCCCCATTCGATTAACAGCTTTATTTACTGATTCTTCTTGTGATATTCCCTTTTCAGAATATTCATCTACGATATCCTCAATGTGTGATGATAACTCCTCTTGTATTTCTTTATGAGCTTCTTTATATTTTACAAAAGAACATACATAATCTATATATTCGCTAATTTTAGAATTATCTCCTACGCCCATAAGATAGCCCCCTGTAATATTTTATCAACTGTAGAACGGAAAGTTGCCCATTCCTCTTCTTTTTCCTTTAAAGATAATCTACCTTCATCCATTATCCTGTAGTATTTTCTAGGGCGGTTTCCAGAACCCTCACTCCAATATGATTCTACCAATCCTTTTGTCTCTAAGGTATGAAGAATTGGATAAAGTGTCCCCTCCTTTAATGTAAATACACCCTTTGATTTTTCTTCCATTTCTTTTATCATCTCATAGCCATACATTGGTTTTTTATTAATTAATTTTAGAATAAGAATTACCGTACTTCCTTTTAAAAGTTCCTTGTTTATTGACATTTTTCTGCCTCCTTTATATCGAGCTAATGGCATAATTTATACCTAGCAAATCTATACATAGTTACTCTAGGTATAATAATAACATTAATTTACAAAATGTCAATATGTATTGAAATTTTTATTTACTGTTTTTTACTTTAGTTTTATTCGTACTTGACAATATAAGTATATAGTATTATATTTATATTGCACTACAACAAATAGTACACTATAATAAATAGTACACGAAGTACGCACAGTGAAGAGTTAATTATCCGAGAGAAGGTGAAACCTTGATAAATATCGATAGCAGAAGTGGTAAACCTATTTATGAACAGATTATTGAGAGAATAAAGGAAAATATAATAAAAGGAATATTAAAACCAGGAGATAAGCTACCTTCTGTACGCGAACTTGCATCGCTTATAACAATTAACCCTAATACTATAAGCAAAGCGTATAATGAGCTGGAAAGAATGAAGGCAATTGAAGTTTTAAGAGGAAAGGGAACCTTTGTAGTAGAAAATTTTAAACCCATCATGAGTGAAGAAAAGATGAGAGAAATAAAAGAAAATATGAAGAAAATAATTATAGAAGCACATTATATAGGTGTTGATAAGGATACGTTAATAGATATACTAAATGAAATTTATAGCCAGTTTTAACACATTTCAGAAGGAAAGTCTCCCACTTCTATAGGTGGAAGTTACATAATATAACAAAGAGAAAACTTCGAAGAAGATAAATCTCCTTCTGAAGTCGTTAATTTATCTTCTTCGAAGATGAGCAGCTCCGCAGGAGATGATTTAACGACATGTCAGAAAAAATATATTAATAGATGGTGGAGATGTTTCTAATTTTAATTTAAGGAGTGTTTTAAATTGAAAAAAATACCACATTTAATCTTACTGGGTTGCATAATTATCACAATCTCAATATCTGCTTGCGGTGAAAAAGACACAAAAAACAATCTAATTATAGGAAATAAAAGTTCAGAAATTATTAGTGATATAGTAATTCATAGAGTTGATAAAACTAATATAATAGGTAGTCATCTTAAGACTAACCAGCATTGTTATTTCGATATGGGTGTACAAGAAAATTGTACTTATAAAGTGGAATTTGAAGATAAAAACAACAAGAGTACTTGTAGCAAAGAATTTACGTCTAATTTTAATAAAGATGACATAGTAAATATAAATATTTCAAAAGACAATAATGGAGATTGGTCTATTATTACAAAAAATTAAAAAGATTAAACATTGAGAACAGAAATGTTCTCTTTTATTTTTGCTTTTGTTTAATTCATAATAAATATGGTAAAATATAAAATATGGATTATATGGAGGTGATACTATGAAATATGCAGAAGCCTACGACAAAATAAATGAAAATAATTTTATCCACCGATGCATCCTAGTTAAAGGGAAATCTGCTAGTGGTAAAACAACTATGGCAGTTTCTAAATATAAGAATATGATAGAAAATGAAAATATAAAAAGTTCAAATATATTATGCTTATTTATGAATAAATATCAAAATATAACATGGACAAGAGAGATGGATTTTAATATGACCAGTGAGACTCGAAAAAACTCTTATTATGGATTTATTAGAAAAGAGCTATCACTTTATTGGCCATATGTAGTAGAAAATTGCAAGGAATTAAAAATTAGTTTGTTGAAACCTGAATTCGCATCTTTTGATGCTACAAATTATGCTATGAAAGCACTAGTGGAGCATTTTAGAACATCTAAAGGGTACTTTATAGATATTACATCAACTTCTTCTAAAATAGCCTCAGATCTGATTTCTAACATAAATAATGCTGCACTATCATTAGTGCCTTTTAATGAAATAGGAACTAGGCTATATAATTCACTAGAGGTAAAGGACTTTTGTGCAAAAGAAACATATAATCAATTGGATGAAGTAATTCAATATTATATCTCAAAATTATTGGTAAGTGGTGTTGTAGATTATGGATTGTGTTTTTATCTGTATAATAAGTATTTACTTAAAGATGCAAGATACTTTAATATGAATAATATAAAATATCTTATAGTAGACGATATAGATCAGGCTTCACCAGCAGAGATGCAGCTGATATTTAAGCTTATTAATAACGTAGACAAGGCATACTTGTTTTACAACCCAAATGGTGGATTTTGTAGTTATTATGGGGCTAATTACGATTATCTAAAGGAAAAATTAAATATTGAATATGATGAAGTTACTTTAGATGAGCATTTTTGCTGTAATGATGAATTTATTGATTTTTCGAGGGCAATAAAAAACAGGGCACATAATAATTACGAAGAGGAGAAAATAAGTGACAACCTACCAGTTTATATAGATTTGACTTCACAGCTTCGATGCGAAATGGTTGAAAAAATATCATTTAAAATTGAAGAACTAGTAAATCAGGGAGTTAAACCTAAGGATATAGCTGTAATATGTCCATTTAATGATTTTGTTATTTCTCATGAACTACAGAAAAAAACAAAAGAATTAGGTATATCAGTCATGGAAACTTCTAAAAAATATAGATTTATTGACAATGAATATTTACATCCATTAATTATATTAGCAGTATTATGCAATTCTTATACAAGCATAAGATTAACAAGTGAAGATTATAAAAACTTTTTTTCTTTTATGTTACAGCTAGATATAATTAGGAGCTCGCTATTTTCTGATTTAGTAAATGCGAGTGGAGAGATGCAAGATATTAATAAAGCGGTCCAAGATAGAGTAGGCAGTGAGGTCGCAAGTAATTATAATGAATTAAAAAAATGGATAGGTGATTATAAAGAAAGTAAGTTGGAACGCAATATACCACTAGGAGAATTTTTTAGAAAAGCATTCTTAGAAGTGTTTATAATTATACCAAAAGTTAAACAACATGTAGGGGACTATATAAGTATATATGAAAACTGCGAAAGCTTCGTAAATACTTTAGATAAATTACAATTTAAAGGGAAGTCATCCGAAGAGAGATTTATAGAATTTATAAGGCGTGATGGAAAAGATTTTTATTCGTTGAATGATATTCAAGAAATGCTATTACAAGAGAATAGTATAGTTTTCACATCACCATATACATATTTAACTTCAAATTTAAGTAGCGTTGTTCAGATATGGGCAGATATTAACAGTAATATGTGGTGCTCAAGAAATGTAAAGGGATTATCAAATTATTATGTGTTAAGAAGTAATTGGGATATTAATGATATCTATACGCAGGAAACAGAAAACAATAATATATATAGAATTTTAATGTCCGTTGTTGATGGCCTTTTAAGAAAATGTAGGGGTGAATTATACATATATGGCAGTGAGTATTCTCTAAATGGATATGAACAACAAAGTATATTTGCGGATATCCTTGTAGAAATCTTAAGCGGAAGAGGTGAAAATTATGATAGGGGATATGAGTAATGAAGAGGTAAAAATAAGTTATAGGGATGATCAATTGCCTATAATGGAATATAGAGGAGGAACCATGGCAGTTCCAGCGGTTCCAGGAGCAGGGAAAACTTTCATAATATGTAATCTAGTATGTGAACTTATAAAAGATAAAATTCATAAACCTGGGAAAATACTTATAGTTACTTTTATGAATAGTGCAGTGAATAACTTTAAACATAGAATTTCAATGGTTTTACAAAATAAGGGGATAACAGCAAGTAATGATTATGAAGTTATGACTATTCATAGTTTAGCGCTAAAGATTTTAAAAGATAGACCAGATGTAGTGGGAGTTAATGAAGAATTTAAAATATTAGATGATGTAAATAAAAGCTTATATTTAAATAAGTGCATTATGCATTGGAGAAGAAACGGTGGAGAAAATATATTTAAGGCTATGATATTAGATAAATCCCTAAATAAATACGCAGGAAAGCAAAATGATTGGTGGAATGATTTTTTCATGACGGTGGATACAATTATTGGGGAGTTAAAGATAAATGATATTTCTCCAGAAAAGTTAAAAGATGAAGTAAAAAATTTAAACCAAGACAGTATTTTAAAGCATATAGCTGAAATTTATGATTCATACACTAAAACTCTAAAAAAAGAGGGATATATAGATTATAACGATTTGTTAATTCTTGCATATAAGCTTTTAAAAACTGATAATGTGCTTCGTGAAAAATTAAATGTGAAATATACCTTTGTATTTGAAGATGAGTGCCAAGACTCTAATTTAATTCAGGGAAAAATATTGGGTTTGATTTCTGAAAAAAACGGAAACTTAGTTAGGGTAGGGGATGTTAATCAAAGTATAACAGGCACATTTACATCTTCGGATCCAAAATTTTTCAGAGAATTTTGTGATAATGCAAATAAAAAGTTTGACATGTATATGGCGGGCCGTAGTACAAAACATATTATTGATTTAGCAAACGAATTAGTTCAGCATACCAATAATCATCATGGAGAAGAAAAATGTAGGTGTGCATTAGTAAAGCAAGAAATTAAAGCTGTACCAGAGTTTTTTAAAATAAAAAAGCATGATGTTGACAATTACGGAATAAGCACTATAATTTGTAGTTCAAATCAGGATGAAATTAATAAAGCTACTATGCTAACAATGAAATTCAAAGAAAAATATCCTAATAAAACCTGTGCAATATTAGTTCCGTATAATAATCAAGTTAAAGAAATAGCGGATAAACTCAGAGAGATAAATATAGAGTGTGATGAATTGTCAAATAAATCAGATAAAAGATGTAAGGCTGCATTTACATTAGGTTATATATTGCAGTTTATTTCAGAGCCACATGATAGTTTTAAATTCAAAGATTTAGTGAAGAATGTCTTTATAGAAGATAACAACGAAGAAAGTGAAAGGTTGTTTGATTTCATACAAGATTATAAAGTAGAAAAGCTAATGTACCCAGGTGGTGGAGTCATAGATCAGAAAGATATTCCTCGCGAAATATTAGATTCAAAGGTGTATCAAGAATTTATAAAGTGCATGCAGCAGATTAAAATAATATTTCAATATCCACAAACACATTTAGATAGACTGATTTTGCATATTAGCGATGTTTTAAATTTTAGTCTTGAGGATAGAGCGATGGCAGATGCAGTTGCAGCGTATATTAGACTTCTATCAAAAGATGATAGTGAATTTTGCTTAAAGTATATAGTGGATCAGTTGCTAGATGAAAAAAACGGTATATTAAATCATATTTCAGGCATTATTTATGACCTAGAAGGATATGAACCTTCCTCAGATAGAATAACAGTTTCTACTTGTCATAAGGCTAAAGGACTGGAATGGGATTGTGTATTTATATTAAGCATCACATCTTACCAATACCCATATATGACAACAGATAAATTTAGGGAGTACTATTACTTAAAACAACAATTTAAAAATCCCACAGTTCTTTGTAAAGCTGAAATTGCAAAAATTCTTGGTAATAATATTTGCGAAGATCCAATTGGGGAAGCCAAAATACAGATAATAAATGAAAAAATAAGGCTCTTATACGTAGGAATAACAAGAGCTAAAGAATATTTGATTTTAATGGCAGCTAAGTGTAATGAAGGTAAATGGAATGAAAGTAAACCTTCAGAGTACTTTTATGTGCTTCAAAACTACATAAACAGCCAAAGGGGTGATGGTAAATGTTAGATATTAGAAAATTAAATCACGTTTACTATAGTCAAAATTTATTAAACACTTTTGATAAATGCCCTTTAAAATTCAAAATCAAGTATTTAGATAATGTTAGGTGGAAAAAGGATTCAATAGATAATGAGGATTATTATGAAAATATGAACATGGGACTCGATTTTCATCTTATCTGTGAAAGATATTTTTCAAATATCCCTGTTGGTATAGATAATAGTAATACGGATTTAATGAATTGGTTCAATTCCTTAAAAGAAAAATTTGCTGTTTTAGATGAAAATACATATTTTACTGAATATGAAATAAAAATGAGAAAAGAAAACATAAAGATTCAGGCAAAGTATGATTTGATAATTATTAAACCGAATAACAAAATAGAAATATGGGACTGGAAGACCGAAAATAGAAAACTTGACTATAAAGAAGTATGTAAAAGAATGCAAACTATTGTTTATATGTATATATTAGGTGAGAGTTCTTTGAAAATATTTGATAAAGATATACCCCTAGAAAATATAAGTATGAATTTTTGGCAACCTCAGTTTAAAGATGATATCATTACTATTAATTATTCAGAGAGTAATCATAGAATTCACGAAGAAAAAATTATGAAGCTAGCACGTTTATTGGATAATTATAATTTTAATTCGGATTTTAATAGTGAACTATATAGCACGCAGTGCAAATATTGTGAATTTGGTGGATGCAACCAAATTTGCGATGAGGTAGGGAGAAAACAATGAAGAATTTAAGGGAGATTAACAAAAAAAGAATAGGTATTGATGAGTTGCAACAATATCTTAATATAGAAGATTATATAAAACTAGTAAATGTAGTAACAAACTTAATTAATGAAGCAGTAATACTACCTATAAAAAGCAGTAAACTAAATGGTAAGAAACCAGCTCTATATAATAGATATACCATTATAGAAGAGAAACAAGATAATTCGAGGTATACACAGGAATTATCATATGGCATTAATATTAAGCTCGATAAAACTTATTATATGAAAAACATTGATAAATATAAAGAAGATAGGAACTTCATTCTTTCTTTGAGTAGATTTCTTGATGAGCGAATATATTTATTAAGTACAGAAGTAGCAGCTAATGAAAGAAGCTTTCAAATTTGGGGAAGAGAAAAATTCCTTAATAGAGAAGGTGGAAAAAGGATACTCAGAAATCTTAACTTAGCGGAGGAGTTTTTAAACATTTACGACACTACGCAGCCTCTTCCCTATTATTCTTATAGCAAAAATTCACCACAAAAGATTTTAATAATTGAAAACAAAGATACATTTTATAGCATGAGAAAACACCTTATAAAAGGGAATAACACAATATTTAGTGAGGAAATCTTTACATTAATATATGGTGGAGGAAAAAATATATATAAAACATTTAAAGACTTTGAATTATGTGTAGAGCCCTATCTTTTGCATAAGGATAATAAAATTTTATATCTTGGAGATTTGGATTATGAGGGAATAATAATCTATGAGGGATTATATGAAATTTTCAAAGACGATTTTAATATAAAACCTTTTGTTAAAGGATATGAATTTATACTAGATAAATTTATTAAAGAAAATATAAATTTACCAAATACAAAAGAAGGTCAAAATAGAAATATAGGAGAAGTATTTTTAAGTGAATTTACGCAGCAGTATAGAGATGTTATAATGAATATACTTAGCTCAAATAAATATATTCCTCAGGAAATATTGAATATTGGGGATTTTTAGAAGTGTGAATAGGAGGAATTTTAAAAATGCGGGTAGATTTTCTTAAAGATTTTGATATAAGAATGAAGAAAGTTGGAGCTTATGCTCTTATTTGTAAAAACAGTATGTTTAAAAATGCATGGAAGAATTATGGGTTTGAGGAAACTCATGAGTACATAAATTTAATTTTTGCAGTTATGCTTTATATAATGGAGGAGTCCTTAAAGGATGAATACTGTACTATGGATAGTATAGGCAGTTTTATTGATGATGTCAATATGCAGTGCTTTAAAAAAGCTCTAAGCTATGAAGAATGTAAGGGCTTGGGCGAATTCATAGTAAACATAGTGTTGTGTGATGAAGGAAAGGCAATGTATTTTAAAGGTTTTGACTTTGAAAAAGGGGAATATACGGATATATACATAAGTTTTGTTGGGAATAAGATAGTTTATGTTGATGATGTAGTAAAAAGAACTTCATATTATTTAACGGATGATGGGTATTCACTTCTTTTATCTACTTTAGAAATTGAAAGCTATATGAAGCTCACCATACATGAAATGATATTTAAGATTCATCTTGAAAAAGCTAGTTATGATAAGGCTGTAGATGATATTAAAAATATATTTAATCTTCTTAGAATACAGCTTCAGAAGATGTATGATGCGACGCGGAGAATTAGACAAAATGCTCTTAACTATTCTGTGGAAGAATATAGACAATTATTAGAAGGTAATATGGATTCCTTAAATGCAACAAGAAAGAAATTTAATGAATATAGAAATATGGTTAACCTTAAAATACAAGAGATTAGAGAATGGGATATAAACGTTAAAAAGCTTAGTGTTAAGGAACTTGAAAATCTAAAATTCTTAGGAATAATTGAGCAGTATCTTGGTCGCGCAATTGAGGAGCAGCAAAAGATATTAAACACTCATTTTGATTTTAAAAGTGTTTACTCAAAAGAACTAGAGGAAATGGCCTCTATGTCACTTATAAAGAGATTTAATATAGAAACGGATATATATGACAAGATTATTTGCGACAGTTCAAAGCTAGAGGCTATTGATTCTATTTTAAGACCACTATATAGAGCACCGATTAATAAATTTTATAACATTAACAAGTGTTTACAGTACCAGAAAACTATAAAGGTAAAAGAAATTGAAGAAGATGAAGTGCTATCTTTTGAGGAAGGTCATTGGCTTAAGGAAAAAAGAGAAAAAGCAAGACTAAAACTTGCGAAATACAAAAGCTCCTTAAAAGTTATTTTAGAATTTACATCTGAAAAAGGTGAAGTATCCCTTAAAGAAATATCAGAAAAGATTAAAAAGGATCCTAGCAGTAAAGAAGTTTTAATACCAACCGTTGAGATATTTAGGGAAATAATAATTGAACTTTTAAAATATAAGCATATTGATATAGCAGAGCTAAAACAAGAAAAAGAAGAAACAATATCAGAAAAAGAAAAGTTCGAATTTGAGTTAAATGAAACTATTTTAGACTTAATGTACGAGAATATTGAGCTTAGAGATATTAAAAATATTTATATTTCCAAAATAATTAATAGTAAAGAAAAAATTAAATTTTATGGACTTCCAAGTGATAAAGGTATAGTTAAAACTGTTAAATGCTCAGATGTGTGTTTTGAGATAGAAAGGTAGTGAGGTAAGGTTATGTACAATATAGATGATATAAATACTAGTAACAAAATATTTTACTATTTAATTCAAATGGGAGAACTTTCAGAAGAAAAGGAAAAAGATCTTTTTAGAATGTATTCTGAAAGTGAGCAGGTAATGAATTTAGTGAAAAGACAAGGAGAAAATTGTGACTGCAGGGTGGAAAAGTACAGTGGAGTTATATATCTTATACCGAGTGAGGAAAATGATTTTTTAGGATACTCTAAGGGTGTGCTTAAAAAAGAACTTTGTAAGTCTAATTGCAATGACAAGGACTACTACCTATCACAGTTTGTAATACTTACTATGCTAGTTGAGTTCTATGGTTCTAAGGGTAGAACAAGTAAATGTAGAGATTTTTTAAAGGGTGGAGAGTTATTGAATATAATAAGCAATAGATTAAAAGAGAGTACCGAAAAAGAAAATTTAGAAGAGTTTCAAAGCAAAACGGGTATTGCCTATACTAATATTTCAGAACGTTTTGAAGCACTTAAAAGTTCCGATAAGCAAACTACTTCTAAAACTACTAAGGAAGGGTTTATATACACCATACTTAATTTTTTAGAAAATCAAGGACTTATAAATTATGTGCAGGCGGATGACATGATAATTACAACTGCAAAGCTTGATAACTTTATGGATTGGAACATATTAAATAAAAATAACTATGAAAGAGTAGTTAAAGCTTTTGGGGGTGAAATTAATGAGTAAAATAAATGCCCTTAGGATTGTAAACTTTAGTTATAATAACAACTCAATGAAGATAGATGATGAAATATTTGAACTAGGTGGAGAGAGTACCCTTTTGAGTCTTAGAAATGGCGGGGGAAAGTCTGTAATGGTTCAACTAATGATGGCTCCTTTTGTGAATAAGAGGTATAGGGATTTAAAAGATAGAACATTTAAAAGCTATTTTACTAAAACATCACCAAGCTATATTTTAACAGAGTGGATGCTCGATGGCGGTGTGGGGTATGTGCTTATTGGTATGATGATTAGAAAAAGATTGGTTTCGTCTGATGACGATTCAGGTGAGGATTTAGATATAATAACTTTTATACACGAGTATAGGGGTAATAGTAAATATGATATTTATAATTTTCCAGCAGTTGAAATTGAAAAGAATATTAAGAAAATCAAGAGTTTTACTTCGACTAAAGGGTTACTTGAGGAGCTCAAAAAAGATAAGAATATAAACTTTAATTACTTTGATATGACTGCCCATGTGCAGAGTAAAAAATATTTTGATAATTTAAGGCAGTATAAGATAAATAATAAAGAATGGGAAAGCATAATAAAAAAAATTAATACGAAAGAATCAGGGTTATCAGAACTTTTTCAAGAAGCAAAAAATGTATCAGGGCTTGTGGAGAAGTGGTTTATTAAAGCTGTAGAAGATAAGATTAATAAAGATGAGGATAAAATAAAGAATTTTAGTGAAATAGTTAAAAAGTACATATATCAGTATGGATATAATCAGTCTAAAATAGAAAAAAAAGAAGCTATAGAAGAGTTTAAGTTATGTGCAAGGGAAATATTAGTTGCGGCAGAAGATTTTATGGACAATAGATCTCATAGTAAAAGTTTAGAAAACAAAATAGCTAATCTTATAAAATATTTAGAAGATAGTTTAAGCATTGCAGAGCATAAAAAAGACGGACTAGAGTTTAAAATATCGCAAATAGAATCATATATTGTGGAAATCAAATATGAAAAGATATCGTCAGAGGTTTATGAACTTTGCGGTAAGGCTAAGGAAATAAATGTAGATAAAGAAATAGCTACAGAAGAAGGTTCAAATATTAATGAAAAAACAAATTTTCTTCAAAAGGAGCAGAGGATACTCGAGTGCTCAAAGATATATGGGGAGTATGTTAAAGCCTCAAGAGATGTTCAAAAATATGAAAATCAAATAGAAGTTTCAAAGGAAAAGAGTAAGGATTTACAACCAGAAAGAGACAATACAGGATTCACTTTAAAGAAATATTATGAAGGTAAAGAAAAGGCGACTTCAAAAATTTTAGGAGAAAACGAGGAAAATATAAAGAATACAAAAATAAATATAGATGAATCAAAAAAGCGAATAGATGAAATTAATAAGGAGCTTCAACAAGAGAGCATAGTAAAGGGAGGGCTTCAAAGTAATATAAATTCATTTTCTATCGAGGAAGAAAATTTCAACAACAGATATAAAAGAGCTTTTAAAAGAAACTTAATGGGATATTGTAATGATGATTTTATAAATAAGGAAACGCTATTATATAGTGAAAGTTTAAATAAAAAAGAAAAGGATATTGCTAAGAGTAAAAGGTTACATGAGGAGAAATCTATTGAGGTTAAGATTAAAGAAAGAGAAAAAGATGATATTTCAAAAAAAATAAGTAATATTATTAATGAAATATCCAATATGAAAATCGAGAAAAATAAGTTGCTTAAAGAAATAGAAAATAGAAAGAAAATTATAAGATACATAGATGTAGATGAGATGAAGCTTTTTGATAAAGAATATATAATAAATGAGTTTAATAGTAAAATTAGAGTTTTAAAAGAAGAAGAAAATAAATTCATTATTAAATTAAACAAACGAAAGCAAGAGGAGAAAAAACTTCAAACCGGGAGAACTCTAGAAATTCCAAGGGACATGGAAGAAAAGCTTCGCCAAAGAGATATAAACATTATATATGGTATGGATTGGCTTAAGAAAAACAATTATAGTGAAGCAGAAAATATAAAATTCATAGAGGATAATCCATTTCTTCCATATTCTTTAATTATGGAAAAGGAGGATTTAATAAAGCTTCATAAGGAAGATATTGGAGTGTTTACGTCAAATCCTATTCCTATAGTAAAAAGGGAGAGTTTAACTAATAAGTCTAGTGAAAAAGTTAATAGCTTATGCAATTTAAATGATATCACTTTTTATGTATCTTTTAATAATAATCTTATAAATGAGCAAGAACTAAAAAAATTATTAAGTGAAAAACAAGGTGAAATAACTTCATTAGAGGGAATATTAGATCGAAAAACAAGTGATATTGAGTTTTATGAAACAAATAGAAGTGCGGTTCAGTTTTCTGTTTTGGATAAAGAAATTTATGAAAATACAGAAAAGAACTTAGGTTTAAAAAGCGAAGAATTAATTTCAAAGGAAAACACTTTTAATAAGCTTCGCGATACTATAACTGATACAAATAAAATTTTACAAAAAACAAACAAAATAATAAATATAGAAGAATGTGAATTACCCAAGCTAAAAAGGGAAATAGAAGATTTTAATTTATTGGTAAAAAGCTATGAAAAATATGCTTTTGATAAGAAAAAGTTGGATGAGCTTTCTGAAAATATAGCACGACTTAACAATGATAAACAAATTAAAGAAAAAAATAAAATCGACTTAGAAGGTTCACTGTCAAATCTTCAAGATGGATTTAGAGATTTATTAGGAAAACTTAAAAAAATTCATGAAAATTTCAATAAGTACAATCAATATAATCAAGGTGAAATTTTGCAAAAGGATATAGAAGACTTAGAAGCTAGATATGATAGCTTAACCAGGGAAATATCCACGGATATTCAGCTTTTAGAAGAAAGTCTCCGAGATGCAAATGAAAGATTTAAAGTAAAAGAAGAAGATCTAATAGCTAAAGGTAAAGAATATTCTATAAATGAAATTGAATATAGAGAAGTGACTTATGATAGATTTAAAGAAGAAGAAATAAAAAGAGAATTAAAGAATCTTAAGGGTGATTTAGATAAAATTAATTATAACATCCAGACATTAGAAAAAGCTTTTGTTAAAATTGATACTAACATAGAAAATCTTTATAAAAGAATTAAAGATGAATTTAACAAAGAAAATCCAAAGGCAAGAGAAGAAATATTGGATAGAGATTTTAATAAAAGAACCTTTGAAAAAGGTCATGAATTAGAAGAGGTTAAAAAGGAGAAAATATTATCAGTAAAAACTGTAGAAAAGCTTGAAAGCAATTTATCTACTTTAGAAGAGTTTAAGGATTTTGTTATAACAGAGGAGCTCGCAGTTGATATTGAAATTCAAGGACTTAACAAATATAGAGGAGAGCTTCAAAGAGACTATAGATATTCATTAGAAGAAGAAGCAAAGAAAAGTCTTACCCTCAGTAATGAAATAAACAGGGTATCACGAAAACCAGTATTTTTAAATGATGATTTCTTTAAAAAGTCATTAGAAACTTTTGAAAAAAGTATAGATAAGCCAGATATAGTAATAGAAAATTTAAATATAACACTAGATGCGCATATGGCATTAATGGCAAAACTCCAAGCAGATATTGATTTAATAACTAGAGAAAAAGATAATGTAGCCCAAAGTATTTATGAATATGTGCTAGAAGTACATACTAATTTAGGTAAAATTGATAATAACTCTTCAATAAAAATAAGAGATAAATATGTGAAAATGCTCAGTATAAAGCTTCCAGAGTGGGATGCAAGCTGCGAGCTTTATAGATTAAGAGTTAATGACTTTTTAGAAGGTCTTACTAGAAAAGCAATAGAAAGACTTCAAAACAATGAAAATATAGAAGATTTAATATCAAAGAGCATTAACACCCGTGATCTTTACAATGAAGTTGTATCCATAAGTAATATAGAAGTTAAACTGTATAAAATAGAAGAGGATAGACAAATTCAATTAGGGTGGAATGAAATTGCACTAAACTCAGGGGGAGAAGGATTCCTTTCAGCATTTGTAATATTATCAAGCCTGCTATCTTACATGAGAAGAGATGAAACAGATATATTTTCAAGAAACGAAGACGGAAAAGTTATCATAATGGATAACCCTTTTGCACAAACTAATGCAGAACATTTATTAAAACCTCTTATGGATATAGCTAAAAAGAGTAATACACAACTTATTTGTTTGTCTGGATTAGGAGGAGAATCTGTATTAAATAGGTTTGACAATATATATGTGCTGGATTTAGTACCATCAAAGCTTAAAAGTGGGTTAAAGTATTTAAAATCAGAGCATATAAAAGGGGAAGAATACATAGAAACTATAGTTGCTTCAAGGTTTAAATTAGAAGAAGTAGCAATTGATGCAGAAGAAATTGATCAAATGGAACTTTTTTAAAGAAACGTAATCAATATCAAAAAGTTCATTTTATTTTTATTCCGATTTTTATGCGCAAAAAAAGTATATATTACGTATAATGCATTGAAGCAAGCTTTAGAACTCCTTATTTTATTTTTAATTAAGATGCGTTAAGAAAAACATATGTTTGAGCGACAGTAATCTGTACCCTTTGTCAAGGACAATTAGAAAAAACTATATTGAATTATAAAGATGATTTCTGTATTGAACAGGAGTCATCTTTTTCAAATCCCATTGATATCTATATCTATTATAATAGATCATATATTTTTTAATTTCTTTCTTTAACTCTACTAATGTTTGACACTCTTTTATGTTTGCCTCATCTTTGAAATGACCGAAGAATGATTCCTGTGGAGCGTTATCCCAACAGTTTCCACGTCTTGACATAGATTGTCCTAGTCCACAACTTTTAACGAGATTTTGAAGGATTGGACTTGTATAATGACAACCTTGATCTGAGTGAATAAATGCATCTTTAGATATTTTAATATTTCTATTCTTTTTTAGCTTTAGTATAGTATCAGTGACTATATCCATCTTAATATTAGCTGACACATTATATGCCAGTATTTCATTTGTAGAGGAATCCTTAATCGTTGATAAATACGCCCTATGACCCTTTCCATAAAACAAATAAGTTATATCTGTAAGCAATACCTTGCCAGGTATATTTTGCTTGAAGTTTCTATTTAATAGATTTGGTAAAACAGCATGTTCGAGGGTGGCTTTCATCATCCTTTTATAAGGATTTGCTTTTCTAATAGGACATACAATTTGGTATTTCTTCATTATCCTACGGATACGTTTCAAATTGTAAACGATACCAAATTCGCCTTCTAACGTCATTTTAATTTGTCTAGCTCCTTTTTTGCGGCCTTTAAAGTTATATGCTTTTAAGATAGTATCTCGCACTATTTGATCATGATCGTCACGTTGATTCCTAACTCCTTGTGAACTAACTGAGAAATAGTTGTAGTAGCCTGAACGGGATACCCCCGACACACTGCATAAATGGCTAAGCATATTTCTGAGTTTATATTTTTTAATTTGTGAATTGATAAGAATATATTTTTCTTCTGCTACTAATATTATTTTTTCTTTACCAGCCTTCTTTCTAGGATGTCGATTTTTTTTAGTAATTCATTCTCAGCTTTAAGTAAATTAACTTGGACCTTAAGACGTTTATATCTTTCTTCTATGGGAAGATCTTTCCCTCTTGATCTTCCGCACATTGATTTCCTTGTATCATTCAGTCCTATTACACCTTTTTTTCTATATGCAGTCCGCCATCTGTAAGCTGCTGATCTAATTCGATCATTTCCAAGAACGTCTATATCAAAACCATATTCTTTAAATATTTCTTTTATAGATTTGCCCTTTTCATTCTCTGTTACAAAAATGCGTTTATATTCATCAGTGTAAGTTATACCTTTAATACTAACATTTGTTACATATTTATTTTTGGATAACACTTTCACTTCTTTTTCTGTAAAATTCTTAATGCTCATTTATTCACCCCTAATCCTTTATTCCATTATACATAGAAAAACCCCATAGGGTAGTTTTTTTAAAATCGTCTACTCTATAGGGTACATTTTACAGCGAGTTTATGTTTTTTAGCAGATTAATTAAAAATAAAATTAATAGTTCTTAGCGAAGTGAATGCATTAATAGTAATATATACTTTTTTATTTTTTATTTTTTATTTTTTAATATTACTCGTGTTACTAATAGATAAATAAGAAGATTACCTGGAGTATTAATAAGTGCAAAAATCCCCCAAATCCAATAGTATTTTTCTTTACGCCTTCTTGCATCACAAAATACCCAAGCTCCTTGAATTAATAATATAGGAATAGCTATTGCAAGCACTATAGTTAGTTTATTATTTAAAATCACTATTAACCTTCACTTCCTCTTTTTTTAGTTATCAAAGCAGGTATTATTATCCAAGGGGCAATGGTAATAATAAGGATCTGTGAAATAATTAGTATCTTATAACCTAAGAAAATGATGGCTATAGCATATACAGAAAGAATTAAAAAAGATGATAATATAAACAGTATGAATTCTTTTTTAGCATTTCTAGTTTCTTTTATATACTCTCCTTGTTCTATTATGCTTAAGGTATCTATATCAAAATCAAATATATCTTCATTTAAAACATCCATTTTATTAGCTGTGGAATTAAGGACGTTTTTAAATTCTTTATATTCGTCACTATACTTTATATTTTTATCAACCTTTTCATGAGCTTCATTATAAAATTCATCAATCAAAGAGTTTTTAATTTTATCAGAATCCTTCATTTACATAATCTCCTTCCTTTCAATTTCACTTATTATATATTTCACTGTATTATGAAGCCTTGACCTAACTGTTCCAAGGGGACATCCTAAAATTTCTGATATTTCCTCATATTTGTAACCATAATAATGCTTTAAAATAAATACAGCCCTTTTCTCATAGGGTAACTTTAAAATTATTTTCATTATCTCTTTATATTCATAATTTGATATTACAATATCCTCCACCTGTTTGCATCTATCAGCCAAACTTTCCTTTACTAGTTTAAATGATTTATTCTTTCTTAAATAATCTCTGTAAACATTAGTAGCTATTTTTATGAGCCAAGTAGAAAACTTTGCTTTAGGCTCAAATTTGTTTATATTAATCACAGCTTTAAGCAATGCATCCTGAATAATATCCTGTGCTAAGTGTGGATCGCCTACCATTTTAATAACATAACCTTTTAAAATATTGTAATTATCTTTTAAAAGAGAATTTAGTGCGCTTTTATTTCCATCCTTAGCTTTATTAATAAGTTCTAGTTCATCCAATAATAATCACTCCTAGCAATCCTTTAACGCAATTATTGATTAATAAGTTCACTATATTTATTATAATCTATAAAGATTAAGTAAAGGACCTAAAAAGTAAAAAATCCTGAGCTCAAAGAGTTCAGGATTTTTTAACAGTAATAATACTATTGGTGTTAAAAACATAGTAATGCAAAAACATAAAATAAATGGTATCATATTATAAATACAATTAAATGAAAACCTAATTATGGGAGGTATTGATGACAACCAGCATGTTAAAAGTTATTGCAATTTTATTAATGTTAATTGACCACGTAGGGGCGGCACTTTTCCCAGAGGTTATAATTCTAAGAATGATAGGGAGATTATCATTTCCTATATTCGCTTATTTAATTGTTGTAGGATATTCTAAAACAAAATCATTTTCTGAATATTTACGAAGATTATTAATATTTGCAGTTGTATCACAAATACCATTTTCATTAGCTTTTGGGGAACAGTTTAGTATAAATAGTTTCTCTGATTTTGTAAGATTTTTTATAGGAAGTCCAGATCCACATTTAAATATTTTCTTTACATTAGCATATGGATTACTAGTAATCCATAAATGGGATAAAAATGAGTCGAAATTTGGTAAAATAATATTTGCAGTAACAATGGGACTAACAACTGAAATTTTTCATGCGGATTACGGAATTTATGGAGTTGCTATGATTCTTGCATTTTACGTTTTTAGAGATAGTAAGATTAAAACAATTATATCTCAGATTGGTGTATATGTATTATTTAATGCATCACAAATATTATTCTATATGTACGAATTTTCAGTAACAACAATAGAGCTAGTTTGGTTTAATCAAGCATTATCCCTATTAGCATTAATTTTTATATTTATGTATAATGATAAGAAGGGTAAAGATTTAAAATACTTTTTTTATGCTTTTTATCCAGTACATTTATTAGTAATAGGATTAATAAAAATCTTTGCGTAAAACATTATTATAATATCAATAATGAATACACAAAGAAATTATTAGAAAGATAACATGAAGAAAAGGAGGGTTAAGAAGTATGAACTGGGAAATAAAAAAATTTAATGAACTAAGTGGTGAAGAAGTATATGAAATTTTAAAACTTAGAAGTGAAGTCTTTGTTATAGAGCAGCAATGCATTTATGAGGAGTGTGATGGTAAAGATAATAAATCTTATCATTTATTTGCAAAAGAAAACGGACAAATCATTGTTTACCTAAGGATTTTAGAAAAAGGTGTTTCTTATAATGAGATATCTATAGGAAGGGTCTTAACTGATAAAAAATATCGTGGTAAAGGTTTAGCAAAACAAATGATGCTAAGAGCAATAGGATTTATCGAGAATAATTTAAATGAGAAGGCAATTAGGATTGGAGCACAAGAGTATTTAATAAATTTTTATTCGAGTTTAGGGTTTGTGAGGGTTTCTGAGGTATATTTGGAAGATAACATTCCACATATAGAAATGTTATATAAAAAGCTTTAACGACATTTCAGCATCAGCCTCATCTTAATAGTCCTTTTTATAAAAAATAAATTAAACCCTATCTATATATATAGGGTTTAATTTAAGTTATAGAAAATATATAAGTTTTTAATGTTTAGCAGGTAATTCATCTAAGCTTTTTAGTTTATAGCCTTTGCTTTCCCATTCGGTAATCACATCATCTAATATTTCAGCATTGGTTTTTGACACTGCATGTAGTAACATAATTCCACCGTTGTGGGTTCTTTGCATAATACGTTTTTTTGCACTTTCATGTGATGGTTGATTGCCAGTAAGCCAATCCATATAAGCAAAACTCCAAAATACAGTTTTATATCCGTAGTTTTGAGTATATTGTAAGGATAATTCACTATATTTCCCCATTGGAGGTCTAAAATACTTAGACATCTTTTTATGAGTAATATTTTCGAATGCTTCTTCTACATCAGATAATTCTTTATCGAATTTTTTTTCATCCTTTATAGAAGCCATTGAGGGATGGTGATTACTGTGGTTGCATACTAAGTGACCTTCATCTACCATTCTTTTAATTAATTCTGGGTTAGAAGTAACATAAGGTTTTACAACGAAAAATGCTGCTTTTACATTATGCTTTTTTAAAACATCTAAAATTGGAGCGGTATATCCAGCCTCATAACCCTCATCAAAAGTTAAATATAATATCTTTTTTGATGTATCGCCTAAATAATAAGAACCATACTTTGATATAAATTCTTTGGTTTCTTTAGGTCCTTCAGGTGGATTATTGTCATTACGCGGTTGGAAATACCAATTATATTCTTTAGTGCTTAATCCGGTAGAGGGCTTAGTATTACTAAAGACGCTTTTGAAAAAATTTACTATGGTAGGTGTTTTTGAATCTTGATTATTATAATATCCATTGTTTGAGTCTTTAATTGAAATATTGCTTAAATCTTTGCTATAAGCAACACTTGAAAAACTACTAACAAAAAGCATTGAAGAAACAATAATACTTAACATCTTTCCTTTCAGAACAATCACCTCTAGTTTATTTTATTTAGATAAATTAATAAATTAATATATAACTTAGTATGCTCAGTAAATGTGTGTAGATATTCCTGAATCTAAAGGTACATAATTAGTAATTTTTATTGATATTCCCATAAATATATTTGCACGACATTTTAAATTTACAATTTCATAAAAATTTTACTTTCAGGTTATTATTATTGTATACTATTAGTATGTCCACAGTGGAGGTGATTAAATGGAATTAAGTTTAGAGCAACAAAAAATGATTCATAGCAAACCCTCAAGATATAGCTTAATTAGAGGAATTCAAGGTTCCGGTAAAACGACTGCAGCCATTTATAGAAGCCTTTATTTAAAAAATAACTATTGTTTATATGAAGAGGATAAAATATTAATGTTGGCATCTAAGGATGAAGACATAAATTATATTGAAAAAATATATAACAGAGCAGAAGAAGAAACTAGGTTAGATTATTTAAGTCTATTTTCTAATAGTGAAAGAAACTTTCATGTGGTTACATTAGAAAGTATTTTACATAGATATTTTATTAAATATAAAAACAAACATAAATTAAAAAATAAAATAATTGTCGATAATGATAAAAAAAATAGCATTATGAAAGATTGTATATTACAAATTAAAAATATTTATCCAAGACTAAGAATATTACATACAGATTATGCTCAATTTTTTATAGAAGAAGTAAAGTGGATAAAAAGTTGCAATTACTTAAAAGCTGATTTGTATTTGCAAGTAAATAGAATAGGAAGAAAATGCGAAAAAGGACAAGGACCTCAAAGAATTCTTAAAAATTCAACTGCTAGGAAAGCGATATTTGAACTAATGATCACGTATAATGAAAAGCTTAAATCAGAGGATTTAGTTGACAATGAAGATATTAATATATATGCTCTGCGAATGGCACAAACTACTACAGTTGGCAGGTATTCTCATATAATAATTGACAAAAGTAATAATTTAACTAAGATACAAGTGGATTTTATTAATGCATTATTTAATGAAAAATCTTATTCGAACATGGTGTTTCTTCTTGATGTGGATAGACCGCACAATACTAACTCATGGATGGTGAAAGGCAAAAGAGTTAATACTAAACCGCTAGGAGAAAAAGTAAAGTCCTATTCATTCAAAAAATACTATAAAACACAAGAAAAGATCCAAAAAAAGTGTGATGATATAACAAGCAAAAACATGGACATTAATTCGTTGGAGAACTTTAAGTATTGTGATATAAGACATAACAGAGCATATGAGTTTATTCGGGATTATAGTAGAATATCAGATATTATAGTAAATGATGAAAAAGGCAACTATGAGTATATAAATGAAGAATTATTGGAGCTACCCGTGTATAGTGATATAGCGGCAGGCGAACCTATGCTTATTAATTCTGAAATGGAAGGTAAATTTTATATCCCAAAATATTGGTTAAAGGGAGTAAAAAACCCATTCATTTTAAAGGTTAAAGGTGACAGTATGATTGGGGCTCACATTAATAATGGAGATTATGTAGTAATACGGCAGGAACAAGCTGCAAATAATAAGGATATCGTAGCAGTTGACATAGGAGGAAATGCAACTTTAAAGAGACTTTCTATAAACAAAGATAGAATATTACTTATGCCAGAGAATGAAAAATATCAGCCTATTGTAGTAGATAGTGAAGATACATACATTTTAGGAGTAGCTATAGGAATTATAAAGCATGAATATTAATCTATTTGAAAGGAGCTAAGTTATGATGAAGATATTTTTTATTTCCGATATCCATGGTTCTTTATACTATCTTAAAAAGGCTATAGAGCGATATAAAGAAGAGGGAGCGAGTTATATAGTGCTTTTAGGAGATGTGTTATATCATGGCCCAAGAAATCAATTGCCAAAGGATTACAATCCACAATTAGTAGCTAGCCTCTTGAATGAGTATAAAGATAAAATAATAGCTGTTAGAGGGAACTGTGATAGTGAGGTGGATCAAATGATTATAGAGTATCCTATGATGTCTGATTATTCTATAATATTATGCAATAATAGAAGATTATTTTTGACTCATGGGCACATATATAATGAGGATAATTTACCCAAATTAAGCGAAAATGATGTTTTGGTATTTGGACACACGCATGTCCCTGTAGCTAAAAAATACAATAAAATATATATTTTAAATCCTGGCTCGGTATCTTTACCTAAGGAAAATAACCCTAATTCTTATGCAATACTCAAAGATGATTTATTTCAAATAAAAGATTTAGATGGCACTGTTATAAAAGAAATAAAATTATAAAAAATAATACCTCAGGGCACCCTGAGGTATTATTTTTTATTTTCTAAGAAAAAAGCTAAATTGATCCTTTGTTGTAGTTGTAACAGATAGATTTCGTTTATGAAGTATACTATCAAATACTTCAAGTTGACCATCACATACATAGGCATAATCAGTTTTACCATCTTTTACCCAACCCATAAATACATAGGCATGGGAAGGCGTACCAGGACTATCTGGCATATCTGTAGTGAAACATATATCACCTTTTTCTAATTTAGTGAAGTCAGTATTCTTTTTCCAGTCCATAGAAGTTAAAGACTCCATTAATGACTTTACAGTTGTTGTTTTCGCAGGGATAGCGATGGAATTAATTCTCAAAATCTCTGATAAGAGACATACAGTAACACCCTTTTGATTTCCACTATTTAAAGTAATTGCTTTTTTTAGGACAGATGTTCTATTTGCTTCTATATTTAAATATTCATAAATTTTTGTTGAAGCTATGATAGGTTTAATGGGTTCTGTTTTAGTAGTTTCAACATCTTTAGTAGTTTCAGGTGCTTTAGTGGAGGGGGTAGCAGTGGGATTTTTTTGGACTGATTTAATGGTAGCTACATCTGTTTTGGGTTTCATGAATGAAGTGTTCATAAAAATAGAAAATATAATTATAGATACTATAACTATACCAAGTCCTAAAACAACCACATTGTTCTTAAACTCGTTTTTGTCTGCTAACTCATGCATTTCTTTTATGTATTTTTCACTTTCCTCATCATCTTTTAACTTAGTCACATCACTATTGTCGGTTTTAGAGTCAGGTTTTTCTGGAATATTTTTGTTTGAATACAAATTATTTATAATTTTATTATTGTCATTATTTTTTAGGTCATCTTTATTCATATTTTCCCGCTTGCAAATATAGGTGGAAATTCACAGTTAACCTATATTTTTGCAGCACCTCCCTTTATTTTATATTGATTAATTCAAGCTTTAATTTTAAAAATTATTTATTTCAACTAACACAATTTACTAAATAATTACACCACCTACTTTTTACATTATAATTATAACATATTAAGAGGTATTTGAGTGCTATTTGTAGGAATTTAAAATAATTTAATATTTTGTGAAATATATTACAATATTTGTGTTTATAAATGTAATATAAAGATTGATTTTGTTTAGCGCAAGACTGTAGTATAATATAATTAGCAATTAGCAATTAGCAATTAGCAATTAGCAATTAGCAAGTAGCAATTAGCAATTAGCAATTAGCAAGTAGCAATTAGCAATTAGCAATTAGCAAGTAGCAATTAGCAATTAATAAGTGAGGGATGTATAATGGCGGTAAAAATAGTCACTGATAGTACCTCATATATAAGTGAGGATTTATTGAGGAAATATGATATTTCTATAGTTTCATTAAGTGTTATTTTTGAAGATAAGGAATTCAAAGAAATTCTTATTGAAAATGAAAGTTTTTACGAAAAACTAGATAAGAACTTAAGTATTCCTACTTCATCACAACCATCGCTTGTGGAAATGTATAATATGATAGAAAATCAGGTAAGAGATAATAATGAAGTAGTTGGTGTTTTCCTTTCTTCAGATATGAGTGGAACTTATTCAAATGCATGCCTTGCAAAGAGTATGATTCTTGAAAACTATCCAAATGCATTAATTGAGATTATTGATTCTAGATCCAATTGCATGCAATTAGGATTTGCAGTCTTAACAGCAGCGATTGCGTCGCAACAAGGAAAATCAATAAATGAAGTAGTTGATATAGTAAAAAACAATATAAAAAGAAGCAGGTTTCTGTTTATTCCTGATAATTTAGAGTATCTAAAAAAAGGAGGCAGAATAGGTGGTGCAAGTGCACTGTTAGGTACTATTTTTCAAATCAAACCTATTCTTACCGTAGTAGATGGAAAAACAGAATTATTTAATAAAGTAAGGACTAAAAAACGTGCAATACAAACTATGATTGATAAATTCACTGAGGACATAACAAAACATGGACTTGGAGAGGTAATGATTCATCACATAAATGATGTTGAAGGAGCACTGGCTTTTGCAAAAAAAGTCGAAGAATGTATAGGAAAAAAAATAGACATAGCTCCAATTGGACCTGTAATAGGAACTCATGTTGGACCTGGTGCATTAGGTATTGTGTACTATACAAAGACAGATTTATAAATTAAGTAAAGCCGTATTGTGATGTGTAGTACGACTTTGCTTATAAAATAATTTGAATAAAACACGAAATACACTCAGTAAGTTATGTTTTTAAGTAGTCTTTTTAGTATATTTTTCTTGAAATAGTTAAAGTTTCAATTAAATTTTGAAGGTGAAAGTTAAATACTATGTTTATATCATTACTAATGTACGGGTAACTAAATATATTTTCATTAAATAATTCATTTATTCTAATACAGTTACTCTCGTTGATATAGCAATTAGAATGAGAATGCGTAAAGGTTAAAGATTTTAGTATAACTAGGTGATTATAAGCAGTTTTCGAAGTATCTATGACTTTGTTAATTTTAAGTATATGGTGGTTTTTAACATCCTCACTTTGTATTTCACTTAAGTATGAGTCTAGTGATTTTTCCAATTTGGATATTTGGATGTTTAAACTAGAAAGATTAATATCTGTATTGAAATTAATCATCTCTTTAGAAATTAAAAAAATATTATGGGTTAAATTTTCTGCATCCCTATGTAAGTTATCTAAGTATTTACGATGGAATATAAGATAGTTTACTGAAACTGATACAAAAATACCGATAAAAGTTTCTACAACTCTATTTAAACTATAAAATAGAGGAGTGCCTTGTTTAAGATTCGTCATTATAGCTAAAAAAACCACGCATGCAATGGTAATAGACTTTTTTCTATTAAGAAGATTCAAAGAATAAATTACAAATACTATTCCAATGCTAGTAAGAAATACATCGTTAGGACTTATAAGTGTGAATATTAATCCCCAAATTGCACCTACAATAGTACCAATCATTCTGTTTTTGCCAGTAGTAAAGGAATCATGTACAGCGCTTTGCATTGTTATTACCGCAGCTATACATGCATAAAAGGGAAATGTATTATGAAAAGCTCTTAGTATAATTATACATAAAAAAACTGAAATCGCAGTTTTTATATTTCTCATTCCTATTTTTTGCACATTGTTGCCTCCTATTTTATTCTGTAGGGTAGATATAATTTAGTGAATTAGAAATAGTGATAGATATATAGAATAAATTATAAAGTATGAATAAACTTGCAACTTAAAATTACATTTATACATTGACAAATAATGAAATTTAAATTAAGATAGAAAGAAATTATAAATCATAAAAATTACAAATAAAAGTAAAGTACACTTTTAAATTAGTCCTGTGAGGCTAGGAAGGAGTATAGATAATTATGGCATGTGTTTTTTGTTCTGTCAATTTTGAATTTAATACCATTAAATGTAATTCAGTTAGATGTAATGCAGTTATTGATTTTAACAATAAAACTGTAAGTATGTTTTTTATTTCGTTAAAAAATGTCATTAACATATTAAAAAGGATAATAGAGAGATTATTTAAATAATCTCTCTATTATCCTTTATTTTGTTAGAAAAAATATTTTTATTTGACGTAGGAGGATTTAGAATGAAGGGTAAGTTGATTTTAGAGAATGGAATAATATTTGAAGGCAATATATTTGGGTATTTAGAAGAAAGTGTTGGGGAAGTGGTTTTTAATACGGGTATGACTGGATATGAAGAAATTTTAACGGACCCATCTTATTATGGACAAATAGTGACTATGACATATCCGCTCATCGGGAATTATGGAATTAATTTGGAAGATGTAGAGTCAAAGTCTCCTAAGGTAAAGGGGTTCATTGTTAGAGAAAAATGTGATTATCCTAATAACTTTAGATGCGAAATGGATTTGGAAGGATACTTTAAACAAAACAAAATAATAGGACTTGAAGGCATTGATACAAGGGCATTAACAAAAATACTTAGAAATAACGGAAATATGAAAGGTATTATTGCTACAAAGGAACTTACAAAAAGCGAAATAAATCAAAAACTTGCGAGTTTTAATAATAGCGATGCGGTGATGAAAGTTACGACGAAAGAGTGTTACACGACTTACGGTACAGGACGACATGTGGCTATTATAGATTTTGGAATAAAGGAAAATATACTTCGCTCGTTTATTGCGAGAAATTGCAAATTAACAATATTCCCTGCTTTCGTTAAGCTGGAAGAAATATTAAAGGTTAACCCTGATCTAGTATTTTTATCAAATGGACCTGGGGATCCAGAGGAATTGCAAGAGGTGATTAAGACATTGGGAGAGATTATAGGTAAAAAACCTGTAGCTGGAATTTGCCTAGGGCATCAACTTTTGGCGTTAGCTCTTGGTGGGAAAACTGAAAAACTTAAGTTTGGTCATAGAGGGTGCAATCATCCGGTTAAAGATATAGAAGAAAATAAGGTTTATATTACATCGCAAAACCACGGATATTATGTGAGTGAACTGCCAGAAGATATGGAGGTTACACATGTAAGTGTAAATGATGGAACAATAGAAGGAATGAGACATAAAAAGCTGCCAATACTTAGTGTGCAGTTCCATCCGGAGGCTTGTCCGGGGCCTAAAGATATAGATATTATTTTTGATAAATTTCTGTCACTGATATAGGGTAGATATTTAAAGGTGAAAGTTGAGAAGAAAAAGTTAAGAATTGATGAAAATTAGGATACATAAATAGAGTCTAAGACGAGATAACGTATAGGAGGATTTATATGCCATTAGATAAAAGAATTAAAAAAGTACTAGTAGTTGGGTCAGGGCCGATAATAATAGGGCAAGCTGCGGAATTTGATTATTCTGGAACACAAGCTTGTCAAGCATTAAAAGAGGAAGGCATAGAAGTTGTACTTGTCAATAGCAATCCGGCAACTATAATGACTGATAAAGAGGTTGCGGACATTGTTTATATAGAACCTTTAACTATAGAATTTTTGGAAAAGGTTATTGATAAGGAAAGGCCAGACAGTTTACTTGCGGGTATGGGGGGACAAACGGGACTTAATTTAGCGGTTGAACTATTTGATAATGGAATTTTAGAAAAATATAATGTGAGAGTAATTGGAACCTCGATAGGAGCAATAAAAAAAGGCGAAGATAGAGAACTTTTTAGAAATCTTATGCAGAAAATTGATCAGCCGGTTGTAGAAAGTGCAATTGTTACAGATATAGCAGGTGGAGTAAGTTTTGCGAGTGAAATAGATTATCCTGTGATTGTAAGACCAGCATATACTCTAGGAGGAAGTGGAGGTGGAATTGCTGAGTCTGAGGAGGAACTAATTGAAATTTTAGAATTGGGATTACAATTAAGTACTATCGGGCAGGTTCTTTTAGAAAAGAGTATTAAAGGTTGGAAAGAGATAGAATATGAAGTTATGAGAGATAGCTATGGCAATTGCATTACCATATGTAATATGGAAAATATAGATCCTGTGGGAATACACACTGGAGATAGTATTGTTGTAGCACCAAGTCAAACCCTTTCGGATAAAGAATACCAAATGCTTAGAAGTGCATCCGTAAATATTATAAACAGCGTAGGTATAGAAGGCGGCTGCAATGTGCAACTTGCCCTTGATCCCAAGAGCTTTGAGTATGCAGTTATAGAAATTAATCCAAGGGTAAGTAGATCTTCTGCACTAGCTTCAAAGGCTACGGGATATCCCATTGCCAAAGTGGCGGCGAAAATAGCGCTGGGATATGCACTAGATGAGATAAAAAATGCAGTAACACAAAAAACATATGCTTGTTTTGAACCTTCACTAGATTATGTGGTGGTAAAAATTCCTAAGTGGCCTTTTGATAAGTTTCAGGGTGCAGATAGAGTTTTAGGTACAAAGATGATGGCTACAGGTGAAATAATGTCAATTGGAAGCAATTTTGAAGCGGCTCTATTAAAAGGGATCCGCTCTTTAGAAATAGGAAAGTATTCATTACAATACGACGGCCTTGCGCAAAAAAGTTTAAAAGAATTAAAGAAAAGAGTGATGGCTCCTGATGATGAGAGAATATTTCATTTAGCTGAAATGCTTAGGCGTGATTATATGGTGGAAAAGGTTTCGGAAATTACAGGAATAGATAAATTCTTTGTAAATAAAATTAAGTGGATAGTGGATGAAGAGGAAAAAATAAAAAAAACGTCAGTGCAAGATATGAATAAAGAATGGTTGCTTTTATTAAAGAAAAAGGGATTTTCGGATAAAGGTATTGCGGATTTATTAGAGGTGAATCCGAATGTGATTTACGAACTGAGGAATATATGGAATGTTAAACCTGTCTATAAGATGGTAGATACATGTGGAGGAGAATTTGAGGCTTTATCACCATATTATTACTCAACTTATGATGAATATGATGAAGTTGAGGTAAGTAATAGAAAGAAGGTTATGGTAATAGGTTCAGGCCCTATAAGAATAGGGCAGGGTATTGAGTTTGATTACGCATCTGTTCATAGTGTAATTGCTCTTAAAAAGCTAGGAATTGAAACTATAATTGTAAATAATAATCCGGAAACGGTTAGTACGGACTTTAATATTTCGGATAAATTATATTTTGAACCATTAACAGAAGAAGAAGTGTTTAATATTGTTGAAAAAGAAAATCCGGATGGGGTTATACTTCAATTTGGAGGTCAAACTGCTATTAAACTTGCTAAATTCTTAAAGGAAAAAAACATATCTATATATGGAACTAAGCCTGAACAGATGGATGTAGCCGAGGATAGAGAAAAATTTGATGCACTGCTTGAAGAACTAAATATAAATAGACCAAAGGGAAAAGCTGTTTGGAATTTAAAACAAGGATTAGAAGAGGCTGAAAACATAGGTTATCCGGCTTTGGTTAGGCCATCATATGTATTAGGTGGACAGGGAATGGAAATAACTTATGCAGAAAAAGAACTGGAGCATTATTTAAAGAATGCATTTGAGAAAGATAAGAAAAATCCTGTTTTAATAGATAGATATTTATTGGGCAGAGAAATAGAAGTTGATGCTATTTGTGACGGTGAGGAAATATTAATACCAGGTATTATGGAGCATCTAGAGAGAGCAGGGGTACACTCTGGAGATAGTATTACAATATATCCAAGCCAAAATATATCACTTGCTATAAAAGAAAAAATAGTAGAATACACGAGGAAGATAGCAATAGGACTCGGAGTAATAGGCATGATTAATATTCAGTTTATAGAATTTAAAGATGAATTATACATAATAGAGGTTAATCCAAGAGCTAGCCGTACAGTTCCGTATATTAGTAAGGTTAGTAAAGTGCCAATAGTAGAACTTGCCACAAGAGTAATGCTAGGAGAAAAATTGAAAAATTTAGGGTATGGTAGTGGAGTTTACACGCAGCCAGAATTAGTGTCAGTTAAGGTCCCGGTATTCTCAACTCAAAAACTTCCGGAGGTTGAAGTGTGCCTTGGACCAGAAATGAGATCCACAGGAGAGGTACTTGGAATAGGAAGAAGTTTCGAAGAAGCTCTCTATAAAGGGCTTGTAGCATCTGGAATGAAGGTTAAAAAAGAAAAAGGAGTTATCTTGGCAACAATAAATCCACAGGATTACGGAGAGTTTTTGTATGTAGCAAAGGCATTTAGTGAATTAAATTATAAATTTATAGCAACGCAGGGTACAGCTAAGTTATTAAAAGACAACGGAATTGATGCCTTAGAGGTTAAAAAAATTAAAGAGGGAACCCCTAATATCATTAATGTAATAAAGGACAGACAGGTTGATTTAGTAATAAATACCCCTACTAAAGGTAATGATTCGAAAACAGATGGTTTTAGAATTAGAAGAACAGCTATTGAAAGTAATATCTCGGTTATTACTTCATTGGATACTGCAAAGGCAGTTGTAGAACTTATGAAGAAAGATATTGTGTGTGCAGATTTAGGAGTATTTAATATTGTAGATTAGAAAAAAATAGTTATAAAAAAACACGTAACAGGTAATACCACCTGTTACGTGTTTTTTTAGTTTGTGCTATAACGAAAAGTGTATATTGCTAAAAATGAGTAGTATCAATTAGTTTGGCAAGGGTTTATTCTATATCTTGTATAAATATTATATAAAATGAATAAAATAATAAGAAAAAAGTATTGCATTATTATGAGAATTAACATATAATAAATAAAAACAAACCAGTAAAACCAATAATAAGAGTTAAAAACAACTAAACAATAAAAAATAAGAAAAAATAAATGATATACATGTATATGCATAAATATTCATAAGTGCAATTATAAATGGGGGAGTGATAAAGTGAAAAAGATCGTGTCAATTATATTAACGGTTACTATAGCGGGTGTATTACTTGTGGGATGTGGTCAAAAACAGGAAAAACTTAATTCTTTAGAAGCGGTTAAGAAAGCGGGCAAATTAACTATAGGATTAGATGATTCTTATCCTCCGATGGAGTTTAGAGATTCTAAAAATAATTTAGTGGGATTTGATGTGGATTTAGGAAATGAAATAGGGAAAAAATTAGGGGTGGAAACAGAGTATACTACTACAGATTTTAATGGAATACTTTTGGCACTTACATCATCAAAATTTAATGTAATACTCTCAGCTATGAGTATCACGGATAAGAGAAAAGAAAGTATAGATTTTTCAGACAGTTATGTAATGGGTGGACAAGTTGCGGCTATAAAACAAGGAAATACAAAAATAAAGAAATTGGAAGATTTAAAGGGTAAGGTGGCAGCTTGTCAATTAGGGTCTACAGGAGATACTGCAGCTTCTGCAATGAAAGGGTTAAAAGAAGTTAAAAAGTATGACAAAATTACAGAAGCCTTCCAAGAATTATCATCAGGAAGAGTAGATGCAGTAATTATGGATGCTCAAGTCGGTGGATATTATGTGTCAAAAAAATCAGGTGAGTATGAGGTTTTAACTGACAAAATTAGTGAAGAACCTATTGGAATTGGATTTAAAAAGGAAGATAAAGAATTAAGAACAGCTGTGCAAAAGGCACTTAATGAACTTGAAGCAGATGGAACATTATCTAAGCTTTCGCAAAAATGGTTTGGATTTGACGCATATAAGAAATAGCTAGGAGGAACAAGAATGGATATAAATGTTTTAAAGGATATGTTTCCGGTATTATTACAAGGAAGTTTAATGACTATGGAATTAACTCTTATATCATTAGTATTTGGAAGTTTAATAGGTATGGGTACAGCACTACTAAAGCTTTCAAAAAATAAGTTAATGGCTACTGTAGCAGGTTTTTATACTTGGATCTTTAGAGGGACACCGATGCTGCTTCAATTATTTGTTTTCTATTATGGTTTGCCCTATTTAGGTATCAAATTTACATCTTTTCAGGCAGCGTTAATAGGACTTAGCTTAAATGCAGGAGCATACATGGCAGAAATAATAAGGGGTGGAATACTTTCAATTGATAAGGGCCAATTTGAAGCCTGCAGGTCACTCGGGTTCACTTATTTTGATACTATGAAAAGAGTGGTGTTACCTCAAACCTTTAAAATAATTATTCCATCTGTAGGTAATGAGTTTATAACAATGCTTAAGGATACCTCCTTAGTGTCAACTATAGCAATGGTTGAAATTATGAGATCAGCACAGCTTTTATATGCTTCGAGCTTTAGACCTATGGAAGCTTTCTTTATAACAGGATGCTTGTATCTTTTAATGACAACAATTTTCACTACAGTATTTTCATATTATGAAAAAAGACTGTCAGTATATTAGTAGAGGTGATACAGAATGTATATGATAGAAACTAAAAATTTAACTAAGAAATTTGGCTCGTTAACAGTATTTGAAAATTTAAATGTAACAGTTAAAAAAGGAGAAGTACTAGTTATACTAGGGCCTTCTGGTTCAGGGAAAAGCACATTTTTAAGGTGTTTAAATCATCTCGAACAGCCTAATATGGGAGAAGTTTTCATTGAAGGAGAAAAGCTGGATATTAAAAATAAAAGGCATATGAGAAACACCATTGAAAAAGTAGGAATGGTATTCCAAAACTTTAATTTGTTCCATCATATGACTGTATTACAAAATGTTATAGAGGCTCCAATTACCGTTAAGCATGAGGCGAGAGAAGAAGTTTTAAAGAGAGCGACGGGAATTATAGAAAAGGTAGGTCTTAAAGAAAAAGTAGATGATTACCCATCGAAGTTATCAGGAGGACAAAAACAGAGAGTGGCTATAGCGAGAGCGTTAGCTATGAGACCTGACATAATGCTCTTTGATGAACCTACATCATCTTTAGACCCAGAGCTCGTTGGAGAGGTTTTAGGAGTAATGAAGGGACTTGCAAAAGAAGGCATGACTATGGTTGTCGTAACTCATGAAATGGGGTTTGCCCACATAGCCATCAAGCTAAGCCACATTAAATAATATCGGACTATCACCAGCTACAATATTTTACCATTAATTTTTCTTTCGTGAATTTGAATGGTGTATTTTAAGTTCATATTAGTATTCAAATAATTTCATGGCATGCCAAAAAAACCACTATATAGTGGGAATATTCGCAATTTTTTTAAGTTGGTTTATGCTGCAACTTTAGCCTGCGCTGATGTTCGTTTATAACAAATTCCAAGGATATCAAAAACGGTTTTCTTATCTTTTTTATGAGATTTCATACCATTCCTAACTACATTTTCAAATATGAATTTTAAGGTGTTGAAAATTTTATTAGGGAATTTGATAAGCTCAAAGTATAGACTATCAATATATTCATGAACTATTTCACAAGTTTTAATTTCACTAGCTTCAAGCCCGTTATTTTCTAAAGATAAAGTCCTCATTTTAAACATTACAGCAGAGCTTATGAGTAGCAAAATAAGTTTTCCATAAAGCTGACATTGAAACCGTTCTATTTTAACTAACTTTACAACTTGTATACTAAATATGGATTTCCAAGTTTTAAATATTATTTCGATCTGCCACCTTAAACTGTAAAACTCATGAACCTGCTTTGCACTTAAAACTTCTTCTGTAATATTCGTTATATAAATAGATATCCCTAATAATTCAATAGTATTATCACTTTTTTCTATACCCTTCTTTTTAGCAGTCTTCACAGATTTTTCTGTTCTTTTTTTCAATTGCTCATTTGTTAGTTTATACAAAATAAGCCTTGTATTTAGGCTCTTTTCCTTACCTACATAAACATCCTTAATTTCATAACGGTCTCCCTCGCCCATCTGTTTCATTATGTCAGAAATATAGATTCTTTTAAAAAGGCTTGATTTTTTAGGAGAGCCATTCTTATAGTACTCTATATCCTTATTTTCTATATATACTGCTATATTAGGTTTGAGTCTTGATATGAAAAAAGCTTCTCTATCTTCTATATCCAAAAAATCTTCAAAGTTGAAATACCCAAGATCTCTTAAAATAAGATCGCCAGCTTTGACAGTATCTCTTATTTTGCTCCCAAAAGTATTGTCACTTCCTGATCCCGCTCCTACTTGTATATTAAGCAGATTTCCAGATTTCAATTCATATTCTAGTTGTATTTTTACACCAGAAGCTTGAGAACAGCCACCAGATCCAGGATAAATATCTTTATAGCTTTCTGGCACTTGAAAAGCAGTAGAATCAAGTATTCTTATTCGTTTGAAATGTTCATCCCATACACTTGGTATACAAGTATTATTTGTTATTGTTTGGCGCAATAGGTTCTCAAAAATCTTCTTTAAAAATTCTACACATCTTTCATTTAAACGTTGATCTAATGCTTGATTAGAAATAACTATTCCTATTTTTGCACTAAGTTTTGTACATAAGGTAACAAGTGTGTTATTTGCAACCTCTGCATCCATAAAACAGCATAAGCAAACGAATTCCCATGCTTCAATTTTACCTTTTCTTTTCACAAACCCCGTTTCTCTCGCTATTTCTTCAAGCTCCTCTTTTGAAAAGCATCTTTTAAGTTCATCTGCAAAAAGCTTTATATCTTTATCCAATTTTAAGTTTTCTTTTATCATTTGTAATTTACCCCCATTGATGTGTTTTTATTATCTTTCAAATAATAACATTTTTACAAATGGGGGGCTTTATTTTTATAGGATTTTCTTAGCTTGATGGCTATGGGGTTTGCCCAGGAAGTGGCAGATAGAGTAATTTTCATGGATGGAGGAAAAATAGTAGAAGAGGGAACGCCAAAAGAATTTTTTAATAATCCTAAAGAGCAACGGACTAAGGAATTTTTAAATAAAATACTTTAGGCATAACCTATTTAATAAAAAATATATTAAAACATAAAAGAAACAAAATCGAAAGGGGATATTAAAATGAAAGAAAAAGTGGTTTTAGCGTATTCAGGAGGATTAGATACTTCTATAATAATAGCTTGGCTTAAGGAAAACTATGATATGGACGTTGTAGCAGCTTGCATTAATGTTGGGCAAGAAGATGATATGAAGGCAATTGAGAAAAAGGCTTTAAGTTCAGGAGCGCAAAAAATATATATTGAGAACGTAACAGATGAATTCATAAAAGAATACGTGTTTAAAGGAGTTAAAGCGAATGCTGCATACGAAGGAACATATTTGTTGGGCACAGCATTTGCAAGACCATTAATAGCTAAAAAACTTGTTGAAATCGCTCATAAAGAAGGGGCAAAATATATATGTCACGGATGTACCGGAAAGGGAAATGATCAAGTTAGATTTGAAGTTGGGATAGCAGCTATTGATCCTTCTATAAAGGTTATTGCTCCTTGGAGAATCTGGGATATAAAATCAAGAGAAGATGCTATAGATTATGCTAATGCTAGAGGCATAGAAATATCAGTTACCAAGGAAAAAATCTATTCAGTAGATCAGAACTTATGGCATGCAAGTCATGAAGGTGGAGATATTGAAGAATTAAATAATGAGCATAAAAGAGATATGTATCTTATGGTTACACCTCCAGAAAAAGCTAAAGATGAACCTACTTATGTAGAGATATATTTTGAAAAGGGAATTGCGACCAAAATTAACGGCATTGAACTCGAGCCAATAGATGTTGTTTCAACATTAAATAAAATTGGTGGAGAAAATGGAATAGGAGTTATAGATATAGTCGAGAATAGACTTGTGGGAATGAAATCAAGAGGCATATATGAAACTCCTGGTGGTACTGTACTTTATGCGGCACACAAAGAACTAGAGGAAATAACTTTAGACAAGGATACACTCCACTTTAAATACTTAGTATCACAAAAATATGGGGAATTAGTATATAATGGTCTTTGGTTTAGTACTATGAGGGAGGCCCTTGATGCATTTGTAGATAAGACTCAAGAAACGGTGACAGGGACTGTTAAACTAAAACTTTATAAGGGAAATATCATGTCAGCGGGTAAAGAATCACCTAATGCTCTTTACGACGCGGGTATATCTTCCTTTGGAGCAAGTGATTTATATGATCATAAGGATGCAGAGGGATTTATAAACTTATTTTCATTACCAAGCAAAATTAAAGCATATAAAAATTTAAATAGTATCTAAGAAAAATTACAAAATTTACGAAGGAAGAGTGGGTGAAATATATGAAACTTTGGGGTGGAAGATTTAAGGAAAAAGAAAGCAAGCTTATGGAGGACTTTAATAGTTCTCTAAGCTTTGATAAAAGATTATATTATGAAGATATTATGGGCAGCATAGCTCATGTTAAAATGCTTGCTAAATGTAGTATTTTAACAAATGAGGAAAGCGTGACTATAGTTAATGGTCTGAATTCTATTCTTTCAGATATTCAAGAAGGAAAACTAAAAATTGAAGGTGATTATGAGGATATTCACAGTTTTATGGAAATACAGCTTACAAAACTTGTAGGGGATGTAGGTAAAAAGATCCATACAGCTAGAAGTCGAAATGATCAAGTTGCAGTGGATATGAGGTTATATTCAAAATATAAAGCATTAGAAGTTATTGATAATTTAGACCTTATTTTAAACACTATTGAAAAAGTTGGAAATGATAATGCGGTTATAATGCCAGGTTATACACATATGCAAAGAGCTCAGGTGGTAACCTTTAAACAGCACATTATGGCGTACTTTAATATGCTAAGTAGAGATAAGAAAAGAATTATAAGTGCTACAGAGATTATGGATGAAAATCCTCTTGGATGCTGTGCGCTAGCAGGAACAACCTATGATACAGATAGGAATTTTACAACAAGCGAGCTAGGGTTTAAAAAACCTGCAGATAATTTTATGGATGGAGTAAGTGATAGAGATTATTTATTAGAACTTTTATCCCATTTTTCTATAATAATGATGCATCTTAGTAGATTAAGTGAAGAGTTGATTTTATGGAGTACTAAAGAATTTAATTTTATTGAAATTAGCGATGAATTCTCCACAGGTAGTAGTATAATGCCACAGAAAAGAAATCCAGATGCAGCAGAACTAATAAGAGGGAAAACTGGAAGAGTATATGGAGATTTAATGAGTCTCCTTACCACTATGAAAGGGATACCACTTGCCTATAATAAAGATATGCAGGAAGATAAAGAACCTTTCTTTGATGCAGTTGACACAGTTTTAAAATGCCTAAAGGTTATGAATGAAATGCTGAGTACTTTAAAAATTAAAAAAGACAATATGTATAACGCAGTTAAAAGAGGTTTTCTAAATGCTACGGAAGCTGCAGATTATCTTGTAAGCAAAGGAGCAGCCTTTAGAGATGCCCATGGAGTTATAGGTGCTATAGTTATAAATTGTGAAAAAAAACATAAGGCTATAGAAGATTTAAGTTTAGAAGAACTTAAAAGTTTTAGTGATTTATTCCAAAATGATGTATATGAATTTATAGATTATGAAAAGACATTAAGCCGAGGTATAAAAAAAGAAATGTAAGGACCACCTTAGAGGTGATAAAATACCCCTTTTAAATATAAGGCACGTAACAGGTGAATCCCACCTGTTACGTGTTTTTTAGTGGAGTCATCTACTTTAGTAGATAAAGCTACTAAAGTAGATAAAGCTACTAAAGTAGATAATTAATAGTTGAAATCTTTAAGGCACTTTTTAATGCCATCTTCAGTTTTAGGCATAACAATATCATAATTCTTCAATTTACTATTACTTATTCGCAAGTCCCTTGGATGTTCTTTGTATTTTTCGGTATCTTTTTCTAAATAATTACCTGCTTTATGATTTAAGCCAATTTCTTTTAATATGAGAAAAGCTATATCATAAGTGCTTAAGTTATTTTCGCTTCCAGTGTGATAAGTTCCGTATGGAAGAGTAAAAATCTTATCAAAATTTGCTATTATATCATAAACATAGGTCATTCCTCTAAATTCATTTGAGGGTAATTTCATTTTTTTATCCTTTAAAATAGCAGATACAACATTCCATAGTATATTAGAATTTACCCTGCAATTTTTTTCTGGGAATCCAAATAGCCAAGTAAGTCTTAAAATCCATAGTTCATCAATAATTCCTTTTAATTCATTTTCAGCTTCAAGTTTATGTTTCCCATAAATGGTATTTGGAGTTGGAGTGTGATTTTCATTATATGGTCCAGATTCAAAATTACCATTAAAAATTTGTTCGGAACTTAAATATATTAATTTAGATTTTGTTAAACTACAGGCTTTAGCAATGTTAATTGAACCTTTTACATTTATTTCATAAGAAAGTTCTGGATTTCTTTCACACAAACCTGTATCAGCGATGGCAGCAGTATGTATCACGTAATCAGGTTTGAATTTCTGGATAATTTCTAAGGATTTCCTCTCGTCTGTTATATCTAAGTCTGTATGTCCTAATGGAATTATATCGTATTTATCTTTATAATATGTATAATATCTTGATGCTAAGAAACCATTAGAGCCGGTTAATAATACTTTTTTCATTGAACTCACCTCGTTTTTTTCTTCATAATTATAATATCACATAATTTGAACTGTGACTAAATTTATGAACAAAGAAAAAAACAACTAAGCTTAAAAACGATAATTATTATTATTAAGCTTAGCGCACTTTTAGATTCCTAGTATTGTTCAATAAAATAAATGCGATAGTGTTCTATATAACAAAGCTCGTGTTTTTATTAAAACAGTGAATTAAAAATTTAAGCATTGGTCAAAAACTTACGATTAGCTATTTTATGAGAAAACCGTTAGCTGGTTAATGAAACCTATACACTAATGATATGCTGAAGAAAAAAACAAGTCCTGCGGAATCACCGCAGGACTTGTTACCCCTTGGGATAGGGGATTATATTTTTTTGCTTTGGACTAGTTTACTGACTGCTAATTATACTTTGTTTAAACAATATTAATATGCAGTGAGTAAGATACTGATAGGTAAGGCTTTGAAATTATCGCTACCTTTTCCCCAGTCCACACCGTACGTGAAACTTTCACTTCATACGGCGTTCCATCAAGAATTTTAGAATTTCCGACTTTATGTCTAAGTGAATTAATCTTATTAAGAGCCTTTTCATCAAGAGTGAGATTTACCATATACTTATTAATTGTGTCTTCTACAACTACATGAACAAGTTTATGTACGTGATGGTTCAGCAATATTAGGTTGCTATAGTCATCTGTTCCGACATTTTCTTTAGGTATTTTATTGGATCTATGTCAATATCTTAGACATAAAAAGTCGAACTTTTTATGAAGCCTTTTTAGCCCAATCTTCACACTGTTGAGGAGTAATATATCCAATACTACTATGTATCCTTTTTATATTGTACCAAGCTTCTATATATTCAAATATTCCTAATCTTGCAGCGTCATAATCAAAATATTTAACATGGTAAACTTCTTCTTTTTTCAATGAGGCATGAAATGATTCAATGCAAGCATTATCATATGGGCAAACTTTGGCACTAAATGAGTGTTTAATAATTTTAGTGCTCTCTATATATTCTTTAAAAGCGGAGCTTGTATATTGGCATCCCAAATCGCTATGAAGTATTAGATGCTTAGTTGGTTTTTGTAGCTGTATACCATTTTTAACAGCCTGTAGGGCTAATGTAGTATCAATGAATTTAGACATAGCATGACCTATTATTTTATCTTTAGATGAAGTTGGTCTATATTTTTTTACTATTAAAGATCTTATCCCCAATTTTTTCATCAATCTTTGTGTTCTTTTTAAACTAATAGTTATCCCCAGTGCATTTAGTGATTTATTTATAAACACATCCTTATCTTATTTATATTTTAATGTGTTCGGCTTTCCGTGTCTACAATATTATACTAACACCAGAAAGAGCTTGTGCCACATCAGGTTTTCGTATGAAGCATGAAGGAGAAAAACTGATGTGGACTAGCCTTTGACTGCGACGAATTATATTGGGTTAGATCCAACAATTCCTTAACGTGAATTTTATCGAAAATATTAGCGCTAACCCTAATTGTTATGTACATTCAGTTTACTAAGTAAACCGTTGATTCATATGGATTGTTAATCAATCAAGTTAAATTTAACGACATTTCAGAAGGAAAGTCTCCCACTTCTATAAGTTGAAGTTAATTACCCTAGCAAAAATAAAACTTTAGTGGAAGTTTAAATCTCCTTCTGAAGTCGTTAATTCATCTTCTATGAAGATGTTACAGCTCCGCAGGAGATGATTTAACTAAATAATTCTCCTTAAGAAATTCTAAAATAGAATAGCAAATATACGCCATATAGAGCGTTTTAAGATGAGAATAAAGTAAAGGAGATATGAACTTCATACCCAATCACTAAATGACCCTAAAGAAGTATTAAGGGTGTTAGCCTAGGTTGTAAATATACGACCATACCATATAACATTTATTATGTTGTATGGGTTTTATGGTTTAAAACCTGAAAAATTTTATATGTTATAATTAAGCAAATAAGTAAATTATAACTTGTATTAAACTATTTAAGAGGCTTATTTACATTTTATGTATAGGGAGGGATTCAAATGAAAAATACTACGAAAAGTTCAAAAACAGGAATAATTATTTCTGTAGTTGCAGTTATTATTGCTTCAATATCCTTTGTATATGCTAGGAGTAAAGGAATGCCTAGTTGGACTCAGGGCATTATATTATTTTGTTGTATTAGCATGTTTTGTATTAATATTCCAAGATATAAATCACATAAAAATAAAGACAACAATTCTAAAAAAAACATTTAATTGGTACATAATTTTCTAAAACTAGGGACTAAATAATTAGGGTGATCGTAAGGAATTTGGAGCGTGGATAAAGCTGTAAATCATGCATAAAAGCAGTGTATATTCTCAATTAGACACCCCGAATAGCATGAAAACAGTAAATACTTGTATACATAAATGTAACAATGAGGGTATAGGCTAGTTATAGAGGCGTAGAAAAATGTCGTGAAGATTTCCATTTCACGACATTTACTTCTTTCTATCCTAATTATATTAAATGATTTTTAATTTTTATTTATATCCAATTTAAGGTAATAATGGTATACTTAAATAAATATATGGTAGGGGGATAAACATGAAATTATGGAAGGAACATTGGAACATAATTATATTTCCAATTATTTGGGGAATATTCGCTGATTTAAGTCATGGCGATATTTTGGGCTTTTTTATACGAGTGATCATAATATGTTTAATAGAAATTTTGCTGCTTTGTGTATTTAAAATAATAAAATTAATAATTCTAAATTACCAAAAGAGAACTTAAGAAACATTCTAATGTATATAGTTGGAAATTGAGAGTTTATTAAAAGGGGATTGAAATGAGCATTGAAAAAATATTGTTTAAAAAAATGAGCATTAAAAAGATTAGAATTTTAACAATCAGTAATATTATTATTCTATTATTGAATTGGTTCCCCTATAGAAAGTTCACTTATGTCATCGGTGTGTTATGTGTTACTTTAATTGCAAATATATATGGTTGTATATAGTAATTAATCGTTGACTTAATTCGTAATCTTCTTTAACTACATAATAAAAGATAAGGTGTGACCGACAATCGCAAATGGAGATATTTCGGTAAGTAAAAATTTAGTAAAGATGTTTGCCGAAATTTCTCCATATGACTTTGCCGGTAACAGAAGGGCATTCAAGATAATTATATATTATATTGAATGCCCTTTGATCGTTTAAAGCTGAGCAACTTTTTATATGGAATATTCATTATTAATAGTATAATGAATAATGAATATATTGGCGTCTAAGAGGGGTGGGGTAAATTCATCCTTAATATGTAAAGAAGTACCTAATCCTGAAGATAATAATAGAATCACAAATTTAGGGATGTACGAAGATTACTTTATAAAAGAGATAATACCCTTAACCGATAAAACTTTCAACACTATAAAAAATAGAAAAGGAAGATACATAGGAGGGGCATCTGCTGGTGGTTATGTAGCTCTTCATAATATATTCCGGCATCAAGATATGTTTTCCAAAGTAGGCGGACATATGCCTGCTTTGGAACTGAAACTTGAAGAAGATGCTAAACTATATTATAAAAACATTGGTGCATGGGAGAAATATGATCCAATATACATTGTAAAAAACAACAATATTTCTTCTAGTATTGATATTTATCTTGATGCTGGTGATAAGGATGAAGGTGAATTTTATGAAGGCTGTTCAATTTTACATAAAGTATTGAAAGAAAAAGGAATAAAATCTCAAAACAATATATTCCCTGGTCATCACAATGTCGAATATATAAAATCAAATATCGAAAAATATCTAAAATTTTATGGTTGTTAATTATAATAAATCACTCTCTATAGATTCATAATATTCTTAAATTACCTACTAACCTTAATTATGAAAATCAAAGTGAATGTAACATAATATATTGATTTGTTACGTTCAATGTATTATAAATAATACTAATATTAAAAAAACCACGTTTTCATTATAAATATATCACAGAAAAATAGCAAAAAAACTTAATAATCTGGGTAAGTTAGTTTATTTAGACTAGATTACTGGCTACTAATTCCATTTTATTTAAACCTATATTAGGAGCAGCGAACGAGCTTGTGCCACATCAGGTTTTCATGTGAATCATTAAAGAGAAAAACTAATGTGTACTATCCTTTGACTGCGATTGAATATAAAAATAAACATTCCAGTGCCTTAATACATTATTTGATTTATCGTATTACAAACCGTCTTAATAAACATTGTACCCTTATGGAGTTTTTTAAGAAATAACTCCATTGATTTGTTAATTGCTTCATCTACTATTTGATTAAAAGTTATGTTGATATTATCATACATAGGTTTTAATCCTTGAATCTTTCTTACTGTTGATGGTTTTTGTGCGAAGCTTCTTTTTACAGATAAAGTATCTTCCTCATTATTATCCTCCGAAGAATATAAATTCTTAAGTTCTAAAGAATTTTCATTCTTAACTTCTTTAGAATTAATATTTTTAAGCCCACTTAAAATCCCTTTGCTTCCACTGTTATTATTTTTGCTCATAATTTAAAATCTCCTTACTTAAGCTCATGTAATCATTGAAAGAATCGCATTTATTATTAAAATAAATTACTGGTGACTGAGCATCTTGACTGTACTCTATTTTACTATCAACTCTAATAACACTATCAAAAACCTTATCTCCAAACACTTCTATAAGACTTCCTCTGATATTTTTAGCAATGGTTTTTCTGCTGTTAAACATAGTTATTAGTACTCCCATAATTTCAAGTTTTCCATTAGTGTTTTTATCAACGATTGTTATTTGAAAGAATTACTTCTAAAGATTCTATGCTTTTTATAATTATCTTCCCAATCTTTAAGAAATTCTTTTGCGCAAACTTCACCAGAATTATATAACTCCATAATTTTTTTATTTCCAATATTAAAATCTGTGGTTTTAATATCAAGAGTATCGATTTTTACAGTACGCAAGAAATCCATTTCTCTTATATGAATATCATCTTGTGCTTCTAGCATGGTCTCAATAATTGAGCTAGTGAAATTTAAGATATTTGTGATTTTATGTTCCCGTATTTCTTTGTTTCCTCCGAGTTTAAAACCGATGGTTGGCCAGAGAGGAACGCCATTCACATCAAAAAGCCAAACTGGGTAATTGCTTAAAACACCGCCATCAACAATGAGAGACTTTTTATTAGTATTTATATTATATAAGTTTACAGGGTGAAAAAAATAGGGAATAGAGATGCTCATTCTTATTGCCAGACTTACTTCAAGTTCATCAGGATTTATCCCGTATTCCGCAATGTCTTCTGGTAGTATTAGCATCTTTCCACGGCTTATATCCGTTGCTATAATATGCAGTTTGTATTTTCTTTTATACTTGTTATTATTTAGAAGAATACCTTTTTCCCCTGGAATAATCAAATCTCCAAAGGTTACTTTTTTTCTATTTGCAAGCTTAAGTTTATACGATAAAACTTCATCAATCCAATTTTTTATATAGTCACCTTTATAAATGCCTTTTTTTAAAAGTAGATTGTAAGCATCAGAGAATATAGGCATATTAAAATGACTTTTATCAGTAATTTTTGTATAGTCTAGCTGTAGCATTAATTTTTTTATCTCATCAGCAGAGTACCCTACTGCAACTAGTGCAGCTATAATAGATCCAGCAGAGTTTCCTGAAATATTTTTCCAATTATATCCATCATTCTCAAATGTTTTTAAGGCGCCTACAAGACCGATGCCCTTAACTCCGCCACCTTCGAACACAATATCTGCAAATTTTCTATTATTGTAAATATTCATATATACCACTCCTTTATGAGTAATATATGAATAAATATATCTTCACGTCATAGATTTAAAAAATAATATTTAGTTACACTTTTTTCTATGAAAAGAATACTATATATTATAGTGATTTTATAAAAGAGGCAATGTATGAAAAAGTTAGAAGAATTCACACCTTCTGAATTGGCTATATTAGCAACAATAATAGGGATTATAATTGCTTCTAAGTTTAATGTTAACCAACAAAATGCATTAGGCAATTTTTTAACCGGTTTGGCGCAAAGCATTTTGATAATTGCAGCTCAGACTCAAAATCTTGAATCGCAGGATGGAAATCAATCTGGAGATAATGGAAATAGTAATTCGAAGAATAGTAATTCGAAGAATAGTAATAAGGATTTGCAAAAACAGATAGATGAACTTAAGGAATATATTAAAAAGTTTGAGGATAATACGAATTGAAAAACGCACTGATTAAAAGATGCGTTTTTTAATGGTTTGACATTATAAGAAATTTTAGGTAATATATATGTGTAAAGTAATTTAATATTAAAAACTAGGGGAGTCAATATTTTTGTCTGAGAAGAAACAGTTAAGTTTCGACCCTTATAACCTGAATTGGATAATGCCAGCGGAGGGAAAATATGATTTGAATTTAGTTTCAAATATGACTATATAAATGGTGCAAAGTTGTACGATTATAGAACCCTTCGCTTAAATATGAGCAAAGGGTTTATTTTACTTTAATAATATTCTAAGGAGGAATTGAAATGTCAGTTGTAAATGTAAGTCTTCAAGTTATACCAGTGGTGGCAGAGGAAAGGATTTACCCGGTAGTGGACAAGGTTATAGAGTATATTCAGGCTAGCGGAGTGAAATATGAGGTAGGGCCAATGGAAACTACTATGGAAGGCGAAATGGATGAGCTTTTAGATATAGTAAAAAAGGCTCAAGAGATTTGTGTAGAGCATGGAGCATCTAGGGTTGTTTCTATAGTGAAAATCGATTATAAAGCTGAAGGCGTGACTATGAATGAAAAAGTATATAAATATAGAAAATAAGCTTATTCCTATAGTTTTTCAATTGATATTTCTTTTTATATGGCAGATATCTGTAGATAGGTGGAAGGTTCCACAATACATATTGCCTTCACCAAAAGATATTATTATTACCTTGGTGAATATAGTTCCAAGCATTACTAAGCATATTTATGCGACTTTATATGAAGCATTGATTGGATTCGCAATATCAATTTTGATTGCACTAATTTTAGCTATCTTAATGGATAATGTAAAAATTATTAAAAAATGCATATATCCAATTTTAGTAGTATCTCAGACTGTTCCAATTATTGCCCTAGCGCCACTTTTCATAATATGGTTTGGTTTTGGAATATTACCTAAGATTATTGTAGTAGTGTTAGTGTGCTTTTTCCCTATAGTTGTTAGTTTGATTGATGGATTAGAGTCAGTAGACGCGGATATGGTAAACCTTTTAAAGACTATGGGGGCTAGTAAGTTTCAAATTTTCACCATGGTGAAGCTACCAGCCTCTACTGTGAATTTTTTTTCGGGCCTTAGAATAGCAGCAACCTATAGTATTATGGGGGCAGTTATTGGAGAATGGCTTGGAGGAGATAAGGGTCTTGGGGTATATATGATTAGAGCTAAAAATTCATATGCACTTGATAAAGTTCTTGCAGTAATTATAATTATTGTAATGCTAAGCATGGGACTATTTGGACTCTTATACTTAATACAATATTTTTTTACTCCTTGGACTAGAAATAAAGCGGATAACAATGACTAAATTTATATAGGACATATTATTTTATTTGGAGGTAAAATTATGCTAAAGAAAGTAATTTCATTATTATTAACAGTTTCAATGACTACGGTTTTATTTGTGGGTTGTGCTGCGAAAAAAGAAGATGTAAAGAAGGAAGAAACTTTAAAAAAGGTTACTGTTATTTTAGATTGGATACCAAACACTAATCATACTGGATTATATGTAGCGAAAGATAATGGATATTTTAAAGAAGAAGGACTTGACGTTCAAATTATTCAGCCAGCGCAGGGGAGTACTGCAAGTTTAATTGCAGCGGGCAAAGGAGATTTTGGCGTAAGCTATCAAGAAGATGTAACTTATGCTAGAACTGCTAAAGATCCACTTCCGATAAAAGCTATAGCCACTATTATTCAGCATAATACTTCTGGGTTTGCGGCACCTAAGGAAAAAAACATTAAATCTCCTAAGGATTTTGAAGGCAAAACCTATGGCGGATGGGGATCTCCTTCTGAAAATGCAATATTAAAGGCAGTTATGGAAAAAGATAATGCAGATTTTTCGAAACTAAAGATGGTGGATGCAGGATCAGAAGATTTCTTTGCTGTAACTAAGAAAAATATTGATATTGAATGGGTATTTTATGGATGGACAGGAATAGAAGCAAAGCTTAAAAATATTCCTATTGACTATATTGATATTGGAAAATTAAATAAAGATTTAGATTATTATACTCCAGTAATTATAGCTAATGAGAACAAATTAAAAGCGGATCCCGAAACGGCAAAGAAATTTTTAAAAGCAGTTACAAAAGGATATGAATACAGCATGGAAAAACCTGAGGAAAGTGCTAAGGTTTTACTGAAAAATGCACCGGAGACAGATGAAGATCTTGCCGTCGCAAGTCAAAAATATTTAAAGGATCAATATAAAGCTGAAGCTCAAAAATGGGGCATAATGAAAGAATCAGTTTGGAATAATTACACAAAATTTCTTTTAGATAAAAAGCTTATAGGAAAAGATATGAAGGCGAGTGAGGCATTTACTAATGAGTACTTACCAAACTAATAATGAAAAATTAAGAGTAGAAAATATTAAAAAAACTTTTGGAAGTATGAATATAATAAAGGATGTTTCTTTTTATGCAAGAGAGAATGAATTTATAAGTTTACTGGGCCCAAGTGGAAGTGGTAAAAGTACAATTTTTAATATTATATCAGGTCTTTTACATCAAGATGCGGGTAAAATTATAATTGACGGAGAGGAATGCTGTGGTAGATTTAAAAAAGTAAGTTATATGCATCAGAAGGACTTACTACTTACCTGGAAAAATATTGTAGATAACACTACGCTACCTCTTGTTATAAAAGGAAAATCTAAAAAAGAGGCAAGAGCTCAGGCGCTTAGTCATTTTAAAACATTTGGACTTGCTGGCTTCGAATATAAATATCCTTTTCAGCTTTCAGGAGGAATGAGGCAGAGGGCTGCATTACTTAGAACATATATGTCTTCATCTGATATTATGCTATTGGATGAACCTTTTGGTGCACTTGATGCAATTACTAGGGCAAAGATGCACTATTGGCTAATAGACGTGATTAAAGAGCTAAAAGTTACCATAATATTTATTACTCATGATATTGAAGAAGCGATATTCTTATCTGATAGAATATATGTATTATCAGATAAACCAGCAACTATAAAGAAAGAAATAATTGTTGATTTACCTAAAAATAAGACAAAAGATATAGTCACATCAGTAAAATTCAATGAAATAAAGAAAGTCATTTTACAAACATTATAGTAAAATACCCAGCTTAAAAGTAATTAAGTTGGGTGTTTTATTTTTATGTACCTAAGGAACGTATGAGAAATGCGTAGTTGTGAGAAAATACTATGATAACGACTCAATATTGGAGGATACAAAATGAAACAGGGAGCACTAGACAGGAATTTTAAAAAAGTAAAAAGTCAGTTTGCTCAGATTCAAGAAATAGTAAAGCATACTAAGTCAAATGCACTATGGGAACATGAAGCTGCGGTAAGAAAGAAACTAAAGGAATTAAATGAGTTTAAAAAAGAAAATTTTAAAGACTATAAAAGAGTTCATGAAAATTATTCAGCATTACTTAAATATATATCAATAAGGCTTGTTGAGGACTACAACAAGAAAAATAATACAAATTTTAATTTTGAGAACATCTTAAAGAATAAGGGTGAAAGCTATTTAAAATCAGGAATTATAAGTGTGTTAATAACGGAGCATATTCCTGAGATTATATCTAGTGAGTTTGATCGCGTGTTTCCATCTAATCCTAAAAATGAATATGAGGGATCAAGGAAATTTAAGAGAAAATTTTATCTCCATTTAGGTGAAACTAATACTGGGAAAACCTATAATGCAATGATGCGGCTCAAAGAGGCAACAAAAGGAATTTATCTTTCTCCCTTAAGAATATTAGCACTTGAGAATTTTGAGAGATTAAATAGAGAAGGTGTAAAATGTAATCTTGCAACTGGAGAAGAAGAGATAATCATTGAAGATGCGGCTCATGTATGCTGTACTATAGAAAAATTAAATATAAATGAGGAATATGAAGTTGGTATTATAGACGAAATTCAAATGATAGATAACGACCAGAGGGGAGATGCTTGGACAAGAGCTGTTTTAGGATTGAAAAGTAAAGAGGTACACATTTGTGGCGCAACGAATGCAAAAGAACTACTTGTAAAAATAATAGAGGATTGCGATGAGGAGTACGAGATTATAGAGTATAAAAGAGATCTTCCTCTTGTGATGGAAGATAAATCTTTTGTATATAAAAGTATTGAGGAAGGTGATGCACTTGTTACATTCTCGAAGAAGAAAGTGTTAGAACTAGCTTATCATTACTCAAACCTAGGTATAAAAGTAAGTTTAATCTATGGAGATTTACCGCCAGAAGTTAGAAAAAAACAGTACAATCAGTTTATTAACAAGGAAAGCACAATTTTAATATCCACTGATGCAATAGGTATGGGAGTTAATCTTCCTATAAAAAGAATAATATTTATGGAAATTAAAAAATTCGATGGTAATGAGATAAGGTATTTAACTTCTCAAGAAGTGAAACAGATTGCGGGAAGGGCAGGTAGAAAAGGGATATATGAGGTTGGATATGTAGCATCTTATGGCAATACTCAGGATTTTATAAGAGAAAGTTTAGAAGCGCGTGATGTAATTATAGAAGAAGGAGTAATAGGTCCAAGTGAAGCTATATTAAAAATCAGTTCTCTTTCTCTTAGAGAAAAATTAGCGTTATGGAGTACAAAAGAAGAAAAAACACCTTTTTATAGAAAAATGGATATAAGCGAGTATTTGGTGGTATTAGATAATTTAAAAAGTTATAAATTGGAAGAAGAAGTTCAGTGGAGACTGCTAAAAATTCCTTTTGATGTATCTAATGATAAGATGATGAATGCATTTTTAAACTATGTGGATGAATTGTTTATAGCTAAAAGAGAGGTTATCTCAAAACCACTGCGTCTATTAGAAGATCTTTATGAATTAGAGCTTTACTACCAAAAAATAAATATTTATTATTCCTTCTCAAAAGTTTTTAAGTTGAATTTTGATGAACAATGGGTATATGAGAATAGAATAAAAGTCAGTGAAGATATTAATAAAATTTTGAAAAGTATATAAAACAAATGATAACCTCAATGATTCTTATAGAAAATAGTAAAAAAAAGTATAGCAATTATTTATAATGGTACCTATAGACAGGACACTTTAAAAAAAGTGTTTGGACTATAGGTGCTTTTTTACTTCGTTCCCATCAAAACGCTGTTATAAAATATATTAAATATGTACATTATATTAGTACAACAAAAAAATCAACTTAAAGGAGGCACATAGTATGGCATACAGGAGCTTAGTACCAGAAGCAAAAGCAGGATTAAACAAATTCAAAATGGAAACAGCAAACCAATTAGGAGTAAACTTTACGGACTATAATGGAGATTTAACTTCGAGACAATGTGGTTCAGTTGGTGGACAAATGGTTAAATTAATGGTAGAACAATACGAAAAAAACTTATAATTTAAAATTAGATAGGGTGTGCAGCAAAGCTGTATACCCTATATTTTATTAAGTCATATCCAAATAAATAATTAATTAGAAATTTATTATATATATAGTTGACTTATACTACATAATGAAGTATACTATATCTCGTAGTGTTAATTACTAATAAGGCTCCTTGGTCAAGCGGTTAAGACACCACCCTCTCACGGTGGGATCAGGGGTTCAATTCCCCTAGGAGTCACCATTAACACTTTTTTTATTGGGATGTAGCCAAGCGGTAAGGCACTAGACTCTGACTCTGGCATCCGCAGGTTCAAATCCTGCCATCTCAGCCAAATATTTTATAATGATGAATATGAATAATTCTAGCATAAAGTTTATTTTGCTAGGGTTATTTTTTGTATATTTTTTTTCTTGAAATACTATTAATAATTATATTGTTAGATAAAGAAGTTAGTCATATTAAAAAGTATTAGTTAGACATTTATAGTTAATACTATATTTAAACTTTGAATTGTTTTGTACTTCAGAGAAGGACAAGGAGGAAAATATATGAAAACAGGTATAGTAAAGTGGTATGATGTTGAAAGAGGATATGGATTTATATCCGCTCAAGAAGGCGCGGATGTATTTGTTCATCATTTAGCAATAAAAGAACAAGGGCCAAAAAAGGATTTACATGAGGGTGAAGAAGTGCAATTTGATGTTGTAGATGCACCTAAAGGCCCTCAAGCTATTAATGTTCAAAAATTTTAAGAAAATTTATCATTTTGAAATAATATAAATGAAAATATTTCGGCACACTCATTTAATCCTTTGAGTGTGCTTTTTTAATAATGTATTTTGAATTTATTTGTTTTAAAAATATGGGCGTGAGTATAGTATATAATGGTAACACATTCTGGGATTTATAATATATAAAAAATAGAAAAAACTCGATGGGGTGAAACTTTTGATTGATATTAATGAAGAGATTATACGAGAATACAGTGATAAAGATTCTTATAAAAGTGGAAGAAAGTATTATTTAGGTAATAAGGTTAAGCATATTGATATAGAAATAAAGAAGCGAGAAGATTACAAGGAAACTAAGATAACTTCAAATGTGGAGTCAACAAATTTCACTCAGTATAAAGCAGACATAAGTTTTAATAATGTTAATTCTTTTATAAGTTATCATTGTCAATGTAATGATTGTTATAGTTATTATGGTGAGTCGAGCATGTGTAAGCATGTAGTGGCTACATTATTAAAGTATTTTTATGAGAAAGACGAAATTATTAAAGTGAAAAAAATGGCTAAAACAAATGGTTTAATTAAACAAATAACTAAAAGTATAAATGGTGATCAAAGGACAAAATCATATCTAAATGTGGATATAAAATATGAGCATGATTCTAATAGTGATAATAGAAAATCTTTTGTGAGTCTAAAGGTTGGAGAGGATAAGCAATACGTAGTTAAAAACATAAAAGAATTTTTTATTTGCTATAATAAAAGTTTTGAGTCTATGGAGTTTGGAAAAAAATTTACATACAATCCCTATTTGCATTCATTTAAAGAAGATGATTTAAATATCATAGAACTTTTCAAAGAGGCAAGTGAACTTGAAGCGGTGGCTGGGGCTGCAAATACATATAGGGGAAATGCGGTAAAGTTTCTATCTGGTAAAAAAGCTTATTTTACAGATAGTATGGTTAAAAGGTTATTTAAATGCTTATACAATAGAAATCTAACTGTGGTAATAAAAGGAGAAACGTTTATTAATGTACACATAAAGCAGAAAACCATGCCCTTAGAATTCGAAATCAATAGAGAACATAGTAAATTTATACTTCATCAAAAAGAACATATGCCTATTGCAATAAGCAATGATGGGGAATTCTTTTTCTATAAAGGTGAAATATATGAGCCACCTATTGCTCAAAGGGACGCATATTTACCTTTTTATAATAGGTTTAAAGAAGAGGATAATAATTGTATAGAATTTTATGAGGAAGAAAAAGATGATATAGCGTCATTTGTACTTCCAACTTTAAACAAGATAAGTGATAGAGTTGACATAGTCACATCATTACAAAAAGAATTTTATATAGAAGAGCTTAAGGCATTTGTTCATTTTGAAAAAAAGTCTAAAAATGTAGAAGTGTTAATAACTTTCAAGTATGGAGAGGTTGAGATAAATCCTTTTGATAGTAAAGAAAACAAAGCACAAGAGGGAAGAGTACTTATAAGAGACATAGAGAAGGAAATGGGTATCATAAATCAATTTCTTGAATTTGGTTTTGTTAGTACAAATAAGGGGTTTGAGATGCGAGATGAAGCAAAGCTCCTAGAGTTTTTAGTTTTAGGACTGGAAAAGCTTCAGCAAGTGGCAGAGGTTTATTATTCTGAAGAATTTAAGAAGATTAAGGTGCATGGAAACGCTGGATATAAGTCAAATATAAAGCTTAATAAGGATAATCTTTTAGAATTCAGCTTTAGCATTGAGGGGGTAGACAATACTGAACTTAGTAATGTTTTCTCAGCTTTAAGAGAAAAAAGAAAGTATTATAGGCTTAAAAATGGCAGCTTTGTATTGTTAGATTCAAATAATTTACTGAAGGTTGCTCAAATGATAGAGTACCTAAATATAAAGGATAGTGATATTTCAAAGAATAAGATTTTACTTTCAAAATATAATGCTATATATATAGAAGAAAAATTAAAACGAGAACAAATGGATTTTGTAGATACAAATAAGAAATTTAGGGAACTAGTTAATAATGTTAAAGATATTAAAGAATTGAAAGCAATAGTTCCTAAAACCTTAGATAGTATAATGAGAGATTATCAAAAGGCAGGGTTTAAGTGGTTAAAAACGCTAGCAAGTTGTGGATTTGGAGGAATACTAGCAGATGAAATGGGACTCGGCAAAACACTTGAGGCCATAGCATTTATTCAATCAGAAGTGGAAGAAAATGAAAATAAACAACCATCCCTGGTAGTATGCCCTACGTCGGTTGTATACAACTGGAAGGATGAAATAGAAAAATTTGCACCAACACTAAATTGCATAGTAGTAACAGGAAGTAAAAGTCAGAGGGAGCAGCAAAAGCAAAACATTTATGATGCAGATGTGGTTATTACATCATATGCACTTATACGGCGTGACCTTGAAGACTACCAAAAAATAAAATTTAGATATTGCTTTTTAGATGAGGCACAGTATATTAAAAATTTTAATTCGCAAAATGCACATTCTGTGAAAGGTATAAATGCCCTAAGTAAATTCGCACTTACAGGGACGCCTATTGAAAATTCACTTACGGAGCTTTGGTCAATCTTTGACTTTATAATGCCAGGGTATCTTTTAAATCACAGTGCTTTTTCAAAAAAATATGAAGCGCCAATTGTGAAGGATGGAAGTCATGAAGCGCTACAAGAACTAAATAATCATGTAAAACCATTTATACTTAGAAGGACTAAATTAGAGGTTGCAAAAGATTTGCCTTCTAAAATAGAACATAGAATTTCAGTAGAAATGACGGAGCAGCAGAAGAAGGTGTATTTAGCCTATTTAAAGGATGCAAAGGGAGAACTAGAAGAAGATATTAAGGCGAAAGGGTTTAATAAAAGCAAGTTTAAAGTATTGTCAATTTTAACAAGGCTAAGACAGATATGTTGCGACCCTTCTACTTTTATAGAGGGCTATACTGGAGGTAGCGGCAAAATGGAAGCTCTAGATGAAATTTTAGAAAATAGCTTAGAAGAAGGTCATAGAATATTAATATTTTCTCAATTTACTAGGGTGCTTAAAAACATTTCTAAGCGGTTAGAGCCTAAAGAGATAAAGTACATGTATTTAGATGGCTCTACTAAGGCAGAAAAAAGAGTAGAAATGGTAAAAACCTTTAATGAAGGAGACACACAGGTATTCTTAATTTCTCTAAAAGCAGGGGGTACAGGTATAAACCTTACAGGTGCAGATATGGTAATACACTTTGACCCTTGGTGGAACCCAGCTGTGGAATCTCAAGCTACAGATAGAGCTCATAGAATTGGGCAAAAGAAAACAGTAGAGGTGATAAAATTAATAGCAAGAGGAACTATAGAAGAAAAAATATTTGAGTTGCAACAAAAGAAAAAAGAAATTGTTGAAAGCGTTATTAATGATGAAACAGGAGCAGAATTATTTCTTTCTCAGATGAGCCAAAATGAAATTGAAGATTTATTTGTTTAATAATGTAGCTCATGCAATGTATTTTAACTGAATAAATTTATTAAGTAGTATATTGCTATGGGAAAATAATATTGGGATTTTTAGTGAAAAAACGAAAAAAATGTTGACTTATGTAGAAATAAATGTTATTCTTTTGAAAAATGAATAATAATAATAATCCGTATAATCTTGATAATAAGGTTCAAGAGTTTCTACTAGAAGGCCATTAACCTTCTAACTATGGATTAATCCTATAAGTAAAGATTTTACTGAAATTATGCCCGTGGATTAATCCTATCCATGGGCAATTTTTTTTTGCTTAATAAGGATTTATAAATTCCAATATTATATTTTACATAGGAGGAAATGGCATGAAATCATTTTTGCAATCATTTTTTAAACTCAAAGAAAATAATTCAAACGTTAGGACTGAAATATTAGCGGGTGTTACTACCTTTATTACTATGGCATATACTATATTAGTAATTCCTAATATTTTAAAGTTTAGTGGTATGAATCTTCCTGGAATAAAGGGTGATGGTGCTGCAGCATTTACAGCAACAAATGACCCTGTGGTAGGAGCAATTTTTACAGCAGTATGTGTAGGCTCTGGAATAGGTACTATTTTAATAGGTGCTTATGCAAATTTACCGTTTGCAATTGCACCGGGCATGGGGTTATGTGCTTTTTTTACATATAGTGTATGTTTAACACTCGGCTATACTTGGAATCAGGCTTTAGCCGCTGTATTTATTTCTGGAATTTTATTTATAATAATTACGGTTACTTCTATACGTGAAAAAATAGTAGATGCTCTACCAGTAAATCTCAAGATAGCTATTTGCGGTGGTATAGGATTATTTATTGCATTGATAGGGTTTAAAACTGGAAGCATAGTAGTTCCGAACCCAGGAACCCTTATAAGTTTTGGTAAATTCACAAATCCACATGCCGCTCTTACAATTATTGGTATAACTATAACGGCTATTTTAATGGCTAGAAATATAAGAGGAGCTATGCTTATTGGAATAGTTGCAACGACAATAATTGGAATACCTATGGGTATAACAAATTTAGCTGGAATAAAGCTTTTAAGTACACCACCGTCAATTGCTCCAACTTTTATGGCTTTTGATTTTAAGGGTCTTTTAGGAGCTGGAGGAACAGGTGTTATAGGGGCAATAACTAGCATAATTATGGTGGTTTTAACTTTTAGTTTAGTAGATTTATTTGATACAATTGGTACTTTGGTTGGAACTGCAGAAAAAGCTCAGATGATAGATGAAAATGGAAAGGTTAGAAATATGAAAAAAGCGCTGTTATCAGATGCTATCGCAACAACTATAAGCGCATGTATTGGTACACCTACTATGGCAACTTATGTTGAATCTACTGCAGGCATAGCTGAAGGAGGAAGAACTGGGTTAACATCTTGCGTGGTAGGGGTTTTATTTCTATGCTCTTTATTCTTTGCAGGTATAGTTGGTATAGTGCCGCCAGAAGCAACAGCACCTGCACTTATAATGGTTGGAGTCCTTATGATGGGTGCAGTTACAAAACTAGATTTTGATGATTTTACAGAAGCACTTCCAGCCTTTTTTACTATGGCTATAATGCCTTTTAGCTATAGCATAGCTAATGGTATAGCAGCGGGAATAATATTTTATCCTATACTTAAGGTTAGTACAGGAAGAAGGAAAGAAGTTCATCCAATAGTTTATGTGCTTGCAGCGTTATTTATTTTAAGATTTATCTTGCTCCCGGATTAAGAAATTATAGTTAATTAATTAAATCATCATAAATATAACTTCTTGTATATAAATAACAGGTCTAGACTTATTTGAAAGTTCTAGTGCCTGTTATTTATTTTATTTAAATCATTATAATTTCACAGTTTGACCGATATCAATAATTTTTATGCTTCCATCATTTATTCTTTTTAAAGTATCACAGGTAACCTCATCTTCATCCTGAGCTAAAATATAGGTTTTATAATGAATTGGAATCATTACTTTAGCTTTTGTCATTTTAAACATTTTAAAGCTTTGCTGCGGAGTACAATGCATTTCTTGAAACTCATCAGGTTTATAGCAGCCTACAGGCATGATAGCAACATCTGCTATTAAATTTTTATATGTGTCAGTATAGGCAGTATCACCAGCAAAAAAAATCTTTTTTGAACTACTTTCAATTATATAGGAATTACTCTCAGCTGCGGCTCCCCAAGGATAACGTCTACCATCATGATTTGCTTTTAAAGCCCTTATTTTTATGTGTTTATCATTATATGTTTCATTATTGTTTAGAAGAATTATATTTTTAAACCCTATAATTTTTAAAGGAGTGTTTAAATTTTTAGGAGCTATAACTATAGCGCTTTTATTTATTCTCATTAGGGTAGAGTAATTCATATGATCCATATGACCATGGGACAGCAGTATATAATCAATATTAATGGAGGCTAAGTTTAAAGATGGTTTAACTAATCTTTTTAATTGACCAAGATATACACTAGTTACGGGGTCAGTTACTAACACCTTACCATTTAAATTAATAACTACAGTAGCGTGACCTACCCAATGAATAGAATTTGTTAGGACAGGCTCATATAATGGCGCGCTAATGGGACTAAAGTACAATTTAAAGTTTCTACGATGTAATTCATACATATATTTAAAGATTTTTGGGGATTTATTAAAGCTCATTTTATACCTCTTAATTTTTTATAGTGAATTTAAGAAAATTCTATCTCAATTATACCATAATAGGTTATGATTTATAGAAAGATAATAAATTGTAAAAAATAATTGAATTATTATAATATTTAATATATAATGTTGCATGTACACAAGAAGGTGTGTACATGCAATAGGAATACATATGTGTGTAAACGAAATCAAAATTTGAATGGGGGACTTATACATGAGGAACTTTTTAAAGGCATTATTAAAATTATCACCAGTATTTTTAATGGCAGGACTCATGATGTCTAAAATGGATGCATTACTTGCAGCACCAATAGCAACTATTTACGCAGCTATAATAGCATCATTAGTATGTAAATTTAAATTTAATGACATTGTTGATGGTGCGGTGGATAACGTAAAAGAAATGCAATTGGTTTTCTTTATATTGATGGCAGCTTATGCAATGGCAGAGGCTTTTATGTCAACAGGAGTGGGTGCATCAATAATTAATTTTTCATTAACACTTGGATTAACAGCTAGAACTGTAGCTGTAACAGGATTTTTGGTAACAGCAGTGCTTTCAGTTGCAACTGGTAGTTCATGGGGAACTTTTGCAGCTTGTGCTCCGATTTTTCTATGGCTAAACCATATAGTAGGAGGCAATATATTACTTACTACAGCAGCAATTGCTGGTGGAGCTTGTTTTGGAGACAATATAGGGCTTATTTCTGATACAACTGTCGTAAGTTCAGGTATTCAAAAAGTTGAAGTTATTGACAGAATAAGACATCAAGGTGTTTGGTCACTTTTATGTTTAGGAATAACTGCAATTATTTTCTATGCTGTAAGCGTTGGATTTGGACTTCCAACAGTAATTGGTAATGCAGCGGATGCAATAGATAAAATTCCAAAAGATGTATGGGTATCACTTGAAAAAGCTAGACCTTCAGCAGTTGAACTTTTAAATCAAGTTAAAACCGGGGTTCCATATTATATGGTAATTCCATTATTGGTTGTACTTGTAGTAGCAATTAAAGGACTTCCAACACTTGCATGTTTAGGGCTTGGAATAATAACATCTTTAATCCTTGGATTGACAGCAGGAACAGTAGAATCTGTACCTCAATTTTTAGGATTAATGAAAATAGGTTTCGCAGATGCAGGTTCATGGGTTATTGTCATGATGATGTGGGTTGGTGCCTTTGGAGGTATCATGGGTAAAATGGATGCATTTGCTCCGTTATCAAGATTAGTTTCTAAAATTTCAAAAAATGTACGCCAACTTATGTTTTGGAATGGAATGTTGTCAATTTTAGGTAATGCTGCATTAGCAGATGAAATGGCACAAATAGTAACAGTTGGACCAATAATTAAAAATTTACTTGAAGATAACGTAGAGGGTAGCGAAGAAGATATGTATACATTACGTTTAAGAAATGCTACTTTCGGGGATGCACTTGGTGTATTTGGGTCACAGCTTATCCCATGGCATGTATATATAGCTTTTTATGTGGGTATAGCTTCAGCGGTTTATCCACTTCACAAATTTGTACCTTTTGACATAATAAAATATAACTTTATGGCAATGGTAGCAGTAGGTTCATTATTACTACTTACTTTAACAGGACTAGACAGATTTATACCATTATTTAAATTGCCAACTGAACCCAATGTTAGATTAAAGAAAAATATTAAGGCAGAAAATAAAGGTAAATTATCTGTTTAAATGTAAAGTTTAAATAATATATAATAAAGCACTATATTGTAAATTTACAATATAGTGCTTTATTATATATCAAAAAAATAATGAAATTGCTTAAATCATCTCCTGCAGAGCTGAAATGTCGTTAAAGTGAGGAAAAGAAAGTTTTGTAAAAACATATTAGTTAATACATAATTTAATAGTCATTCATGGTCAAAAATTTATCTATAACCATGTTTGAATCTCCTTGAGAATCTTCTTGAAGAGCTTCTTGAAAATCTTCTTGAGAATCTTCTTGAAGATCTTCTAGAAAATCTTTTAGAAAACTTTTATTTTCTTCTGGTTTTTGTCCCCATTTAACGTTAATTGAGAAATCACCATAATTTTCGTTGCTAACAAATTTAAATTCATAATCTAAGTCTTCATTATCTGGTATTAAAACACGGTTTCCTTCTATTTTGAGTTTGTCCTTGAATAATCTTATAACTTCATCCTTTAAGAAAAAGTAAAAATCCTCTTTATTTCCAACATATTTTTCTCTGGAATTCATGTATAAAACCCCCTTTCAATATAATAATATTCAAATTTAACCATAAGGGTGATAGTAATTTTACTAAAAGATAATTTTTAAATATAGTGAAATTTAATTTGTAGAAGCAATTAATTTAATTGGACTCCTTTACCATGTAGGATATAATACTTGTGATAGGCATATCTAAATAAATAATTCAATAATATTCAATAATATGATATATTAAATATAGAATATGTGAAAATTATATAGATAATGCACTTGTATGAAATAACTGTAGAAAGGAAGGTGTTTTTATGAAAATTTATTCATGGAATGTAAATGGCATAAGAGCTATAAAAAACAAAGGATTTATTGAATGGATTAATGAAGAACAGCCAGATATTTTATGTGTTCAAGAAACAAAAATCCAAGAAAACCAAATAGTTGAGGAGCTTAAAAATATAGAGGGTTATTATTCATATTTTTCGTGTGCAGAGAAAAAGGGGTATAGTGGCGTAGCTACATATACTAAGCAAAAACCAATATCTGTTACGTACGGTATTGGAATAGAAAGATTTGATAGTGAAGGTAGAATATTAATAACTGAGTTTGAAAAGTTTACTCTATTTAACATATATTTTCCTAATGGACAAAGAGACGAAGAAAGATTAAATTATAAAATGGACTTTTATGATGCACTACTCGCATACTGTGAGACGCTTAAACTAAAAGGAAAAAAGTTAATTATTTGTGGAGATTACAATACTGCACACAAAGAAATAGATCTTAAAAATCCAAAAGCAAACGAAAAATATTCAGGGTTCTTACCGATAGAGAGAGCTTGGATGGATAAATTCATATCATATGGTTATGTTGATACTTTTAGATATCTCCATGGGGCAGAAATCAAATATTCTTGGTGGAGTTATAGATTTAAGGCTAGAGAAAAAAATGTAGGATGGAGAATTGACTATTTTTTTGTAACTGAAGAGTTACTAAGTGAATTAAAAGAAGCTGATATTTTAAATGATGTTGTAGGATCGGATCATTGTCCTGTAAGCATTATTTTGTAGATATATATAAGAAAGGAAGTTATAGTTATGAAGAATGAGAAAACATTATATCCTGTGAAATCAAAAAAAAGATATGGGTATATAGATAAGGAAGGCAATGTAGTTATAGAGTGTAAATTTAATTATGCTGAGGAGTTTGAAGGCGAATTGGCGATAATTGGAATAGAGGAAAAGTATGGCTTTATTAATAAGGCTGGAGAGGTTGTAATAGAACCTAAGTATGATGAAGTTCAGCAGTTTAGCGAAGGATTTGCAGTAATAAAGTTAGAAGGAAAGAAAGGCTATATTAATTTAAGCGGTGAAATTATAGTTGAGCCTAAATATGATGAAGCTAACTTCTTTATGGAGGGAAGAGCTGCAGTAAAGAATGGATATATGTGGGGATATATAGATGCTGAAGGTACAGAAATAGTGCCGGTAAACTTTTTAGATGCAGGCAACTTTAGTGAAGGATTGGCAGCAGTGCAAATAGGCGGTAGAATAGCTTATATTGATAAAGATGGCAAAGTTATAATAGATGCAATTTATGAGTATGCCCATGCATTTAACGGTGGGATGGCACCTGTTTGCACTAAGGGGAAGTATGGCTATATAAACAATAAGGGAGAAATAATTATACCTCTTCGATATAATGTTTGTGGAGAGTTCAATGATGGATTAGCGCCAGTTGAAATGAGAGAAAAATATGGCTATATAGATTGCGGCGGCGAGCTTATTATAAAACCCAAGTTTCAATGGGCAGATAGTTTCTATGAAGGCATAGCTGTAATTTGTGAGAATGAAAAATATGGTTGCATTGATAAAAATGGAAGCATTATAATACCCACTAAGTTTGAAGATGTAGATATTATGAGTGAAGGGTTAATGGCAGCTCAAATAGGAGAAAAGTGGGGTTACATAGATTGCATAGGGGAAATAGTTATAGAGCCAAGTTTTGAAGAAGCATATGAATTTATTGGTGGAATTGCAAGGGTTGAATTAGGAAAAAGAATTGGATATATTAATAAATTAGGAGAATATGTTTGGAAATTACAATCATAAAATTTTAAGATGAGGCATCTATAGATATTATAGGTGCCTTAATTATATTAAGCACATCTATTTGCTTTTCAGTGAATTTATTTTATATAAATTTAATAATAAATTTTAAACAATTATATAGAACTTTTACTGTATAAATTAATAGTATATAAATAAAAGAATAGAAAATATAAGTTTATATTATGTTTAGTGAAATGTGATAAATAAACATAATATAGCATAGTTATATGGAAAAGTAGCAAGTTATAGGGGGAAATGCATAATGAAAGTTCTACTGTGTGTTAGACAAGATTATTACAGAAATTTTGCAGGTGATTCTATGAATGTAATTAAAACAGCGAAATACCTACGCAAATTAGGGGTAACCGTAGATATAAATGATGGTGGCATATATGACTATTCCGATTATGATATAGTACATTTATTTAATATTGATACTGCAGGGGAAACATACAGATACTATAAAATTGCACATTTTTACAAAAAAAACTTAGTGATATCTCCCATGCACTGGGATATGAAAAAATATCATTTGATAAACAACAAAATTGAAAGTATGAAGCTATACGAAAAGTGTAGTAGTTATAAGGAGGAAATTCTAAAAAAGTGTAAAGTTGTATTATGCAATAGTGAATTAGAAAAGAATCTTATTCAGAAAGAATTTAATGTGAATACGGAATATAGAGTTATCTACAATGGTGTAGAAGTTGAAAACGAAGATATACCTTTATATAATTTTACAGAGAGATATAATTTAAATAATTATGTTTTATGTGTGGGGAGAATATGCGCGAGTAAAAATCAACTAGCTTTATGCACTATATGTGATAAACTCGGAAAGCAGTTAGTTTTAATAGGAAGTGCAAATGACGGTGAGTATCTTAAGCGATGTACTGACTTTAAAAATGTAATACATTTAGGCTTTATGGATAGCTATAATGTATACAATGCCTATAGATTTGCAAGGGTACATGTGAACTCAGGTTTTGCAGAAATGCCGGGCTTATCATCCCTGGAGGCAGCAGCAAGTGGTTGTAATATAGTATCGTCGCAAGAAGGTTGTGCAAAAGAATATTTTAAAGATATGGCTCTATATTGTGATCCATATGATAATAACAGTATATTAAAAGCAGTAAAGAGTGGATTTGAAAAACGTAAGGATAGTATGCTGAAAAATTATGTTCATGAAAATTATAACTTTGAAAAATCAATAAATGATTTATATAAAACCTATTTAGAAATTCTTGATTAAAATTTTTTCTTAAATATTCTATAACGAAAAGTATATATTACTCCAATGCGTTCACATCGCTAAGTAATTCTAAAATTTATTTTCTAAGAGGGTTTTGAATTTCTTAAACAATAAAAATTATTAAAGCAATCATTAATCCAATATGGATTTATATTTATAATGAAAAGTAAATCATTAGTTAATAATAATACACAAATTGAAATCTCAAAATAATTAAATAAGTATTGAAACCTCTACTGAAAATCTAGTGGAGGTTTTGGTGCAACGATGTAAATATTAAAATCTCTTAATTTATGACAACATTTACTGTATAATAAGACTTAGAACACTTATTAGGAGAGATGCAAATGGAAAAGATTGAATTACTAGCCCCTGCTGGAAGTATGGAAAGCGTATACGCAGCAGTACAAATGCAGGCAGATGCAGTTTATATAGGAGGAAGTAAGTTCTCAGCAAGAGCAAATGCTTTTAATTTTGATAATGAGAATATGGCTCTTGCAGTAGACTATTGCCATATTTATGGAGTTAAAGTATATGTTACGTTAAATACATTAGTAAAAGATAATGAATTAAAAGAAATTTTGGAGTATGTAGGGTTTTTATATAGTGTAGGAGTAGATGCTTTAATTGTTCAAGATTTAGGATTAATATATTTAATAAAAAATAATTTTCCAGATTTTGAGCTCCATGCTTCAACGCAGATGACAATTCACAATGGTGAAGGTGCCTTATTTTTAAAAGAAATTGGATTCAAAAGGATAGTTCTCTCAAGAGAGCTTAGTTTAAAAGAAATTGATTACATATCTAATACATTAAAGGTGGAAACAGAAGTTTTTGTTCATGGAGCTTTATGTATATGTTATTCAGGACAGTGTCTTATGAGTAGCATTATTGGAGGTAGGAGCGGAAATAGAGGTAGATGTGCTCAACCTTGTAGGTTACCTTATACACTGATAGATAAAAGTTCTAAAGAGTCAGGCAGAGCATACATTTTAAGTCCTAAAGATACTTGTACAATAGACAACTTAAAAGATATAGCTCAAAGCGGAACATCTTCACTAAAAATAGAAGGAAGAATGAAAAAACCAGAATATGTTGCAGGCACAGTGGAAATATATAGACGAGTGCTCGACAATATTTATAATAATAAAATACAAAAGTTAGATAAGGATACTAAAGTTTTAACACAATTATTTAATAGAGAAGGGTTTTCAAAAGCTTATTTATATGGTAATACAGGAAAAGATATGATGGCATATAACATTCCTAAAAACTCTGGACTTCCAATTGGAAAAGTCGCTTCTGATTTGTCAATAATTCTTTTAGAAAATGTAGCCTTAAAAGATGGTGTAATGTTCCTTGATGATGGGTTTGCTATATCAAAAATTATTAAAGATGGAATGGAGATTCAAAATGCAGTAATCGGCGATAGGGTTTTATTAAAACCAACTAAATTTAAAGCTGGGGACCTTTTATATAAGATTTCTGATGAGGAATTAATGAATGAGCTTTCAAAGAGCTACAGAGATGTATTTAAGCGAAAATTAGAACTAAATCTTTCAATAGATTTTAGAGTAAATAAGCCTCTAAAAATAAGTGCTAGTTACATGAAGAAAAACTTTTATATTAAGGGAGAGCTCGTCCAAGAAGCAATAAATAAACCACTGGATAGAGAACGTATTATTCAAAATATTTCTAAAACAGGAGACACGCCTTTCAAAATAAATGAAGTGAATTTTGAAAGCTTTGAAGATGGTTTTGTGCCAATGGCTGCATTAAATTTAGTGAGGCGAGAGTTAACGAGTGGTATTCAAAATTATATAATAGGAAAGTATAAAAGAGAAAAGAAATCTGCACAGATTAATTATGATAGAAAAATCAGCCTTCTGGGTGAAAAGAATTATATAGATCCTAATAATAAGAAAGATAACATTATACCAGAGACACTTATATATGTAACCAGTGAGGAGCAATTAAGAGCAGTAGTTGAAATGGGTTTTGATAATATTGCTGTAAACCCTTTTATGAGAGGGTGTAACATTGACTTTAATAAGCATGATGTAAATATTTATCTGAAAATCCCTAATATCATAAGGGAAGAGTTTGAAACTATTTGTGAGTTTATTGAAAATAATTCAAATAAAGTTAAAGGTATTATTACCGCTAATTTAGGAATAATTAGTAGATTTAATAAAAAAATCACTATAATTGGAGATTATAAATTAAATATTTTTAATAGGTATGCAAGTGATTTTTACAAGGATTACTTGGGCGGAACGTGTATTAGTGTTGAATTGAACCAAAAAGAAATAAAAGAAATAGCATCTAAAAGTTCACTGCCACTGCAAATTATGGTTTACGGAAAATATGAACTTATGGTAAGCGAATACTGTGCTATAGGAAGTGTTTTTGGTAAAAAGAGCGAAAATAAAACTTGCACAGAGAAATGCATTAAAGGATCTTATACACTTAAGGATAGAAAAGGCGAAGAGTTTAGTATTAATACTGACAAATATTGTAGAAGTTATATTTATAATAATGTGCCTGTGAATTTGATTTCTAACATGGACGAAATTGTAAAAAACAAAATTTCATCTTTTAGATTAGATTTTATCCATGAAAATTATGAGGAAACTATTGAGGTTCTTAGAAATTATATTAACAGAGAATGGCAAGGAGAATTTAAAAACTATACTAGAGGCCACTATAAAAGAGGCGTTGAATAAATAGTGATATATAATATAAAAATGAACTCTAAATTTTTTAAAAAAGGAAAGACGGTGAAGCATGAATACAAAATCATTAAAGGTTTTAGAATACTATAAAATCAAAGAGAAAATTAAAGCATACACGCACACTACGGCAGGTAAAGACCTTATAGAGGCTTTGGAGCCGTACAGTAATATTTATGAAGTAAAAGAACACTTACAGGAAACTAATGAGGCACTCCTGCTTTTATCAAAAAAAGGAAGTGCACCGTTTGAAGGCATATATGATGTTCGATCTGCAATAATCAGGGCATCAAAAGCAGCGTCACTTATGCCAACGCAACTTTTGCGTATAGCGCAAATGCTTAGGTGTGCTAGATTATTTCAAAATTATGTTGGTAACGAAGCAGATGAGCGGTCCTATAGAGTTTTAGAAGATATATGTATTGGAATTGTTCCAATAAAAAAATTAGAAGATGAAATTTTTATAGCTATAATAAGTGATGAAGAAATTTCTGATAGGGCTAGTAGTTTGCTTTTTAGCTTAAGAAAATCGCTAAAAGAGAAAAATGCTTCAGTAAAAGATAAGGTAACTTCATTAGTTAGATCAAATGCAAAATATCTTCAAGAAAGTATTTATACTATAAGAGGGGATAGATACGTAATTCCCGTTAAAACAGAACATAAAGGTAGTGTTCCAGGAATTGTGCATGACCAGAGTTCCTCAGGGGCTACACTATTTATTGAGCCAATGAGTTTAGTGAATCTAAATAATGAAATTAAGGAAATTATGTTAAAGGAAAAGGCTGAGGTTGAGAGGATTTTGGCTGAATTATCCTATAAGATATATGAAAATATAAATATTGTTGGTAACAATGCAAATATAGTATGGGAATTAGATTTTATTTTTGCAAAGGCAGCGTATGCAATAGAAATTAATGCTATTATTCCAAGGGTTAATGAAGAGGGAGCAATAGATATAATTGAAGCAAGGCACCCTTTGATAGATCCGTCGGTTGTAGTACCTAGTAATATTTATTTAGGAGGAGAATTTACTTCACTTGTAATAACGGGACCTAATACAGGGGGTAAAACAGTAACTTTAAAAACTGTAGGCTTAATTCAGTTAATGGCTATGAGTGGGATTTTAATTCCAGCTAGAGAAGGTTCCATAGTAAGCTTTTTTCATGAGATTTTCGCAGATATAGGTGATGAGCAAAGCATAGAGCAAAGCTTATCTACATTTTCTTCTCATATGACAAATATAGTAAATATAATTGAAAAAGCAGATAAAAAATCTCTAGCTCTATTTGATGAATTAGGGGCCGGAACAGATCCTACAGAGGGAGCAGCACTTGCTGTTTCAATTCTCGAAAATTTAAGAGCAAGAGGTACAAAAGTAGTTGCGACTACCCATTATAGTGAATTAAAAGGATATGCTTTAAAAACCACAGGGGTTGAAAATGCCTCTGTAGAATTTAATGTAGATACGTTAAGCCCAACCTATAGACTGATAATTGGAGTGCCAGGTAAATCAAATGCTTTTGAAATATCTAAGAGACTAGGTCTTCCAGATTATATTATTAAAAATGCAAAAGAGAATATTTCCAAAGATACATTGGAGTTTGAAGAATTAGTTCAAAGTTTGCAAGAAAAGAGCATAAAGGCAGAGCGCGATGCTAGGGAATCTGAAGCTCTGAAACTAGAAGCTAGTAAGTTAAAAGATAAATATCAGGAAAAATTATATAAACTTGAAAACATTAGAGAAAATGCAATGTATGAAGCTCAAAGGGAAGCAAAGAGACTTATAAAAGATGCCAAGGAAGAATCAGATGTAATTCTTAAAAACATGAGACAACTGGAGAAACTTGGATATTCGTCTGAAGCAAGGCAAAAGCTTGAAGAGGAAAGAATGAAAATCAAAAATAAGCTTGAAACCTTAGAGAGACATGTAGAAAAAAGCAATGACGAACTAGGAGAAAAATTAAAAAATGTAAAGCAAGGTCAGGAGGTATACCTACCATCTCTTAACCAAAAGGTTATTGTAATCTCAAAACCTGATAAAAAAGGTGAGGTACAGGTTCAAGCTGGTATTATGAAGATAAATGTTAAAGTGGGTGATCTGCGAGAATCAAAGCTTACCGAGGAAGATAAGAAAAAGGCAAAGATAATTAAGAGAGAGATGAAGCTAAATATAAGAAGTGTATCAACCTCTGTAGATTTAAGAGGTATGGATTCGGAGGAGGCTATTTATACTGTTGATAAATATTTAGATGAAGCTTGTTTAGGAGGACTTAAAGAAGCAACAATTATCCATGGTAAGGGAACGGGAGTTTTAAGAAAAGCTATTACAGATATGTTAAAGAGACATGGACATGTTAAAACATATAGATTAGGGAATTATGGTGAAGGCGGTAGTGGAGTTACTGTAGTAGAACTAAAATAAAGGATGGTTATGGCGTGATTATTGTAAGTGCTTGTTTATGTGGCATTAATTGTAAGTATGACGGCGGAAATAATTTAGATGTAAGGGTGCTTAAACTCTTAAAAGAAGGAAAAGCAATACCTGTTTGTCCAGAGCAACTAGGGGGACAAGAAACCCCTAGGGCTCCTCATGAAATTGTAAATGGCGATGGTAGAGATGTGTTGGAAGGCAAAGCTAGAATTCTTGGACCAGAAGATGATGATGTAACCGCAAAGTTTATAAAAGGGGCTTATGAAACTCTTGAAATTGCACAAACAGTTGGAGCTAGTATTGCTATTTTAAAAGCGCGAAGTCCTTCTTGTGGGACTCACAAAATATACGATGGAACTTTCAGTGGAACCAAAAGAAACGGCAATGGAGTTACTGCACAGTTATTAATATCTAAGGGAATAAAAGTTTTTACAGAAGAAAATTTAGATGATTTAGAATTATAATTAAGGGGGAAATAAAATGAATTATAAAGATGTTTTAAAAGAAGCTAGAGGAAATTTAAACAAAAGCTGTAGAGTTTGTCCTATATGTAATGGAGTTGCCTGTGCTGGAGAAGTACCTGGAATGGGCGGAAAAGGAACAGGAGATGCTTTTAAAATTAATATAGAGTCACTAGCAGCTTATAAACTTAATATGAGAACTATACATGATGCAAAAAATCCTGATACTTCTATAGAACTATTTGGAAGAAAAATGGATATGCCTGTATTCGCAGCTCCCGTATCTGGAACTACTTTAAATATGGGTGGTAAATTTAGTGAAGAAGAATATATATCTTGGGTTATTAGTGGATGCCTTAAGGGGGGTATAATCCCAATGGTGGGAGATACTGCTGTAGATTCTTTTTTCACGACTAATCTTTGTGAATTAGAGAAACAGGGTGGAAACGGCATTGCAATAATAAAACCTTGGGAAAATGCAAACGTTATAGAAAAAATTAAATTAGCAGAAAAAGCAGGCGCATTTGCTATAGGTATGGATATAGATGCTTGCGGTCTTATTACGTTAGCGCTTCATGGCAAGCCAGTTATGCCTAAAACCGTAGAAGAGATTAAAGAAATTGTTGAATCAACGAAGCTTCCATTTATTTTAAAGGGAATAATGACAGCAGACGAAGCAAAGCTTGCGGTGGATGCAGGGGTGGCCGCAATTGTAGTGTCAAACCATGGTGGGAGAGTATTAGACCAAACTCCGGGTGTAGCAGATGTTCTTACGGAAATTGCGGAGGAAGTTAAGGGTAAAGTAATTATTTTAGCTGATGGTGGAGTTCGAAGTGGAGCAGATATACTTAAAATGTTAGCACTAGGTGCAGATGCTGTACTTATTGGTAGGCCATTTGTGAGCGCATCATTTGGAGGTAAGACTGAAGGTGTAAAATCTTATATTGATTACCTTAAAGGTGAATTAAAATCAGCTATGGTGCTCACGGGGTGTAGATCCATACAAAATGTTAATAATAGAATTTTATATTAAATTTATTAAAAGGTCACTGAAATATTGTGACTTTTTTAATTCCCTACTTCTATTAGTAGATTAAATCATCTCCTGCGGAGCTGCACAGCTTCGAAGAAGATGAATTGACGACTTCAGAAGGAGATTTATACTCCCACTTATAGAAGTAGGAGACTTTCCTTCTGAAATGTCGTTAAATTGGCAAAAACATGTGTAAAAGCTCTTAGAATCGTAAATGAGAAAACAAAGGAGGAATAAAAATGCCAATATACACACTAGCATCTAAAGAAATATTAGAGCATATAAAGCAATATACAAAGAAAGGTGAAGTAGTTAGGATCTCTACCCCGCTAGAATATAATAATATATTATATAGAGAGATTACATTTTCAAAGAAATTGTTTAAAAGTTTTCGTAAAGAAAATTTGGGATATCTTTATATTAATGAAAAAAATGAAATTGCTACTGAAAGATCTTTACAAGAAAGACTAGCGAAATTAGCTTATTTTTCAGAAATATTTTATAATGTAGAAAACAGAGCTTGCATAGTAAATTCATTTCAAGATGAATCTACAATTGAAAAGGATAGGAAGGACTATAAGTTAGTGGCTGAGGGTTTAGATTTGTTAACTAAAGAAGGTATTGTGGACTCAGAAAAGGTAAAACAAATTGTTATTGAATTGCCTGGTATTAGAAAAAAAAATAATGAAGCTTTAAAACAACTTATTGGTAAAGCTCAGGAATTTAAAAAAGAAAAAGGATATTTTAATGCACACATGTTGGAAGAATTATTACCAACATATAGAGATGCCTTAAGTATAAATTTACAAAAGATAAGATTGGTATATTCTGCAAGAGAATGCTATGCAAATATTAAAAGGACTTCCGAAAAGAAGAGAAAACAAATGTTCACTAGATTTAATCATAAATTAGCCCAACAATTAAATAAGATAAGCCATGTTATGGAGTATTTTATTAAATTGGTTAATACCTGTGAAACAATAAGTGAAATGCAAGACACTCAATATTTTAAGTACTTAGGCACTATTGAAAAAGCAAATGTTGATTATAGAGTAAAATTCAATAGAAGCAAAAAGAACTCCTAATTAGGAGTTCTTTTTGCTTCTAGTCAACAGTTATATAAACAGCATCTTCTTCGCGGACAACTTTTATATATTCAACTTCAGGGTCTTCAGTTCCTTGAACATACAATCCAGTGTTTTTTAATTTTTCAACATAATCTAAAATCTCTTGAGTTATTCTCTCACCGGGGCAAAGCACTGGAATACCAGGTGGATAAGCCAGTAAGAATTCTCCGCTTATCATACCAACACTATTTTTAATTTCTACAGCAGTATTTATACTGTTGAAAGCCTCACGTGGAATTTGAACTTGCTCTGGAATACTAGGAATATCAATAAAATCGGATTTTGGTGTGCCTTTGCCATAGTATTCATTGCTTATTTCTACTAGAGCTTGTAATAACTTATCCATTCCATCTTTTGTATCTCCAAAGGAACCAACGGCTAATATGTTATAAAGATCAGATAATTCCATTTGGATATGATATTTGTTAGAGAGAATCATATCTAAGTCATAACCAGTTATACCTAAATCTCTACAAGTCATTGTGATTTTAGTTGGATCGAAAGCGTAAGCACCAAAACCATCTAAGACCTCTTCGCCAAAACAATAAAATCCTGGGATTTTATTTACTTCACTTCTTACATAATTACATAAATCAATAGTTTTTTCTAAAAGCTGAGTTCCCTCTAATGCAATTTGTCTCCTAGCACAATCCAGTGATGCCATTAGTATGTAGGAAGGTGACGTTGTGTGCATTAAGTTTATTAGTTGTTTAACTCTAGCAGGGTTAACACGCTTTGAATTAACATGTAGCATTGAACTTTGAGTTAATGAACCTATAATTTTATGAGTGCTTTGAGCACAGATGTCTGCACCAGCTTCCATTGCTGACATTGGTAATTTGCTATTAAAATTAAGATGAGGGCCATGAGCTTCATCAACTATAAAAGGAATATCGTATTCATGAACAATATCTGCAATTTTCTTAATATCAGTGGAAACTCCATAATATGTTGGATTAATTATAAGCACAGCTTTTGCATCAGGATTATTCTTTAAGGTTTCTTTCACTGTCTCTGGAGAAACCCCATGAGCAACACCTATTTTTTTATCTAGTTCTGGTTGCATATAAACTGGCACTGCACCTGATAAAATGATACCACCGGTTATGGATTTATGCACATTTCTAGGTACAATTATTTTATCACCAGATCCAACTACAGACATAATCATAGCTTGAATAGCACCAGAAGTTCCATGTACTGAGAAAAATGATGCATCAGCACCATAAGCATCCGCTGCTAATTCTTGCGCCTTTTTAATAGGTCCAGTTGGGTGGTGAAAACTATCAACAAGTTTAAAAACCGTAACGTCAATTTTAAAAGGGTTTTCCCCCATAAAATTTCTAAATTGTTCATCAGCGCCTATTCCTTTTTTATGCCCAGGCACGTGAAAAGGTAAGGTTTCTCTGTCTACATATTCCATTAGAGCATCAAATAGTGGAGTTTCATTTTGATTTAATCTATACAATCTATACACCCCTTTCAAAAGAATTTATATTAGAAAACATTTAAATAAATAATGAGTCAGTATGTTAGCATAGTCTATTTATTTAAATGTTCCAAATTTTTAAAACGGTTCTTTATAGTATATTCATTCAGCCAATTTATAATTATAAATGATTAGATATATAATTGCAATTATAATCTTCAAATAAAAGATAATCATGTCGTAAATGCTAGGCAATTAAGCTTTTTAGTAGAAAATAAAGTTATTGAGAATATGTAACAGTGGGTTATTTGTAAAAAATGCCTTTTATTTGTAATGTATTGATAGTATAATGTGATAGACTAAAGATAGATTAGGAGGAGTAGCAAGGAAGATAATAATTGTTTTCTTCCTCAGAGGAATATAAGGAGGGTAATATATGACGTACAAAGAAAAATATAAAAGTTGGATTAATTCTAATTTGATAGATTTGAAATTAAAGAAAGAGCTAATGCAGTTAGTAGATGAAAAAGAAATTGAAGATAGATTTTACAAGGATTTAGAGTTTGGTACAGGGGGACTAAGAGGTGTAATTGGAGCGGGAACAAACAGAATGAATATACATACCATAGGTAAAGCTACTCAAGGGTTAGCAGATTATTTGAACTCAAGATATAAGGAAAATATATCAGTTAGCATAGCGTATGATTCAAGAAATATGTCTAAGGAATTTGCAACAGCTGCCGCAGAAACTCTTTGTGGTAATGGTATTTTTGTTAATTTATTTGAAGCATTAACACCAACTCCAATTTTATCTTATGCTGTACGAGCACTAAAAAGTAAAGCGGGTATTGTTATTACAGCATCACATAATCCTAAAGAGTACAATGGATATAAGGTTTATGGGGATGATGGTGGACAAGTCACTGATGAAGCTGCAAGCCAAATTATAAATTGTGCGGCCAGCATAAAAGATTTTTCTAAGGTTAAAACTATGGATTTTCATAAAGCAAAAACCAATGGAATGCTAACAATAATTGGAGAGAATCTTTATTTATCATACATTGATAAGGTTAAAAATTTAACTATGAGAAAAGACCTAGTTAAGGAATATGCCAAGGATTTAAAAATAATTTATACTCCTATTCATGGCTCTGGAAACGTGCCTGTGAGAAGAGTTTTAAAAGAATTAGGATATGATAATGTATTTGTTGTAAAAGAACAGGAAATGCCAGATGGAAATTTTCCCACGGCACCATATCCTAATCCAGAAGAACCAACGGTATTTGGATTGGCGCTTATTATGGCAAAAGACATTAATCCAGACATTATTTTTGGTACAGACCCTGACTGTGATAGGATTGGAGTAGTAGTTAAAGACAAAGAGGGAAAATATAAGGTTCTTACAGGGAATCAGACAGGTGTATTATTAAGTAATTATATTTTAAAATCATTAAGTGAAACTAATGGTTTGCCTAAAAATGGTGTAGTAATAAAAACTATTGTAACTACGAATATGGTAGAGGGTATTGGGAAAAAATATAATGTTGAAGTGTTAGATGTACTCACAGGATTTAAGTATATTGGAGAAAAAATTAAAGAGTTTGAAAATGCGGGTGAAAAAGAATTTATATTTGGTTTTGAAGAAAGCTTTGGTTATTTAGCAGGAAATTTTGTGCGTGATAAAGATGCAGTAATAGCTGCAATGCTAATTTGTGAAATGACACTCTACTACAAAAACAAAGGTATGAGTTTATATGATGCTTTGATGGATATTTATAAAGAACATGGATACTACGAGGAAGGTTTAGTTTCAATAGAACTTGCAGGAAAAGATGGCGCAGAAAAAATAGGTAATATAATAGAACATTTAAGACATTCAATGAACGGCTTAATAGGTAATAACAAAATTATAAAAAAAATGGATTATAGAACTGGTTTAGAAGTGGATTTAATCACAAATAAAGAGAAAATAATTGAATTGCCAAAATCAAATGTATTAAAGTTTGTCTTAGAGGATGGTTCTTGGTTTGTAGTTAGGCCTTCTGGAACTGAACCAAAAATGAAAATTTATTTATCTGTTAAAGGAAATTCCTTAGAGAATACATCTAAAAAAATAACTGAGTTAAAAGAAAATGTTATGTCAATAGTTGATGAAGCAGGCATAAATTAAAATGATTTAACGACATTTCAAAGTCGTTAATATTATATCATCACAGGTGACAATTAAATTCATATTTAACCATAATTTTCATTATTATGATTTTATATGGTTTACAAATCAACCTCAGTATATTATTATTAATAGTAATACTTGTAGCATAAATTTTTAAATCAGTAGGATGGTGTAAGCATGGATATTAAAACATATTTTTCTGAAAAATTATCAGTTCTTCTTTTTCTAGAAATAAAAAAGGACAGCAAAATTAATGATTTTGTGATTTTGGATGATATATATTTCCCAGTGAGAACTAATGAGATAATTCAAAAAGTAAAGAATAAAGAAGATTTTGATGATATACCAGTTAATCTATTTATAGAAGGGATGTTCTATGTTTTAGGAGCAGATGAGCTTTTTAGATATAATAAAGAGTATAAACAAATTATAAATGCTATTCCAAATTCAATAGGATTTATTAAGGGCATTATATTTAAAGAAATTCAGAATGAAAATTATGAAGAAGCATTTATCTTCTTAAAAGGGTTGTTAACTATAGAAGAAAATGTCGATAATTACGATAAGATTTTTTTGTTAGTTGATAAATTAAGATCTACCAATATTGTATTCAAGGATGAACAACTAAAACTTGTAGAAAAAGCTAAACAAATCGCTAATTACAGCAATCCATATTTATATGAGGCGCTAGTTTTAAATAGTGAAAGTAAATATGAATTAGCATTAATAGCACTAAGCAATTATGCTATTAATGGTGGAGAACAAACGGAAGCGGTTATTGAACTTAAAAACGATTTAGAGACCATAACAAATTTTCAAAAAGCAAAAGAGTTAGTGCCCACTAACCCTAAAGGTGCACTTGAAATTTTTATTCCTTTAATGGAACAATTAGGCGATAGAGCAGATATATTTTATCACACTGCCGTAGCTTACAGGAATTTACAAAATTATGAAAAGGCTATATATTATTTAAACGAAGCACAAGCAATTGATAATGATTTAATAGAGGTAGTAAATGAATTTGGTATTAACTATGCTTGTCTTGAAAATTACGAAGTAGCTATCCAATACTTTAGGAAAGCATTTGAGGTTACAAAGTCTATAGAGATATGTACAAATCTTGTTATGTGTTATTTAAATGTTAAAAACTTTCAGCAGGCAAGAATACATTTAGATATAGCTAAAAAAATAGATCCACAAGATGAAATTGTAATGCAATTAGAAAATCAATTCGCGGAGGGTAAATAATGGAGTTAGTGGAATATTTTAATATTATAAAAAAAAGGTTACGGTTAGTAATTCTAGTTACAATAGGAGCAACGGTGCTTAGTGGAGTTTTAAGCTATTTTGTTATTACGCCTACTTATAAAGCTGATATATCGGTAATAATTGGGAAAATAGAAAGTAAATCTGTGGCGTCACAGGATAATTATAATGATGTAATTATGTATCAAAAATTAGTTAAAACATATAGTGAGTTTGCTAAATCAAGAAAGGTTTCAGAACATGTTATTAAATCACTTAATTTAAAAATAGAACCTGATGAGCTTCAAAAAATGGTAGCAGTAGAACCTAAAGGAGATACTGAATTTTTAACTATAAAAGTTAAATCTAAGGATCCCAAAGAAGCTATGAATATTGCTAATCAGTTAGCTAAATCATTAAAATTTATAAGTAACGATGTTAAAAAATCAGATAATGTACAACTTTTAGATGAAGCATTAGAACCTACAAGGCCAGATAATCCTAATCCAAAGTTAAATATGGCAATTGCATTTTTCATTGGACTCATGGGGTCACTGGGAATAGCATTTTTATTTGAATATTTAGATAACACTGTAAAAAGTCAAGAGGACATAGAAAAATTAACGGGATTACCAGTTATAGGTATTATTCCTTTAACTCAAGATAAAAAATAGGAGGATGAGAATATGTTAAAAAAATTAGTAACATTAAGAAATCCAAAATCCAGAACATCAGAAGCTTTTAGAACATTAAGAACAAATATTCAATTCTCTTCCTTGGATAAAGAATATAAAGTTATTGCAGTTACTTCATCTGGCGCTGGAGAAGGTAAAAGTACAGTAATGTCAAATTTAGCTATAACTATGGCTGAAAGTGGTAAAAATGTTGTCCTTGTAGATTGTGATTTTAGAAAACCCTCAATTCACAAGAAAATGGGAATTACAAATTCTGTAGGATTAACAAATATATTAGTTCAAGGTGTGAAAAAAGAGGAATGTGTTGTTAAGTCAACTGTTAATAATCTTTTTATATTAACTAGTGGTCCGGTTCCCCCAAATCCAGCAGAGTTATTAGGAAGTAAAAAAATGCGAGATTTTATTGAAGGGCTAAAAAGTGAATTTGATTTGGTTCTTATTGATGCGCCACCAGTTCTTGCAGTAACTGATGCACAAATTATATCTACAATAGTAGATGGTGTGATTTTGGTAGCTTCATATGGTGAAGCTCAAAAAAATGCATTGGTAGATGCAAAACAATTGATTGATAAGGTTGGTGGAAAGATACTGGGAGTTGTATTTAATAAAGTTCCTCAATCTGTAAGTGGTTATTACGGAAAATATTATAAGGGCTATTATGGAAATGAAAACTAAAGGTTTAGAAGGTGTAAATTTATGATAGATTTTCATAGTCATATAATGTATGCTATTGATGATGGATCAAAGAGCCTCAACATGTCTCTTGAAATGTTGAAAACGGCAGATAGTGAAGGTGTAGAATATATTTGTGCTACTCCTCATTTTATAACTGAAGAATTTCAATTTAGTCACGAGGAATATATTGAAAAAATAGATAGATTAGTTTTAGCCTCTAAAGAAGAAAATCTTAATATTAAAATTTTATCAGGACTAGAAATTTATATGCATCCCAATTTGCCAAAACTCTATAAAGAAAAGAAAATTTGGGGAATTAACGACTCAGAATATCTACTTATTGAGCTCCCTATGGGGCAATTTCCTCTGTACACTGAAGATGTATTTTATGAATTAATGTTACTTGGGGCGAAGCCCATTTTAGCGCATCCAGAGAGAAATCTTAAGATAATGAAAAATCATGATTTGATTATTAATTTAATTAATCAAGGGGTATTGATGCAAATAAATTCTGGTAGTTTATTAGGTGATTATGGTAAAGAAGTTAAAAAAACAGCTGAAGAATTTGTAAAAAGGAACATGATACATGTGATGGGTAGTGACGGACATAATATTACTAGTAGAAAAACTAAGATAAAAGAAGCTTATGCAATTGTAAAACATAAGAATCAAGCTGTATATAACTGGATTACTGAAAATCAAACTAATATTATTAATAATGTTTCCTCGTTGGAGGTCTTAGAATTAAAACTTAAAAAAGGAAAAGGCAGAATTTCATTTTTCAATATTTTCAAATAAATTTTGAAAAATAAGATTGCAATATAGAAATATATTATTAGAGGGGAGAAAAACTATGAGAGTTAAAAAAGCTATAATTCCAGCAGCAGGACTTGGCACAAGATTTTTGCCAGCAACAAAGGCACAACCTAAAGAGATGTTGCCAATTGTTGATAAGCCAACAATACAGTATATTATAGAGGAAGCAGTAGCGTCTGGGATTGAGGAAATATTAATTATAACAGGAAGAAATAAAAGAGCAATCGAAGATCATTTTGATAAGTCGATTGAACTTGAACAACAATTAGATAAGAACGGTAAGGAAGATACCTTAACAATGGTTAGAGATATATCTAATATGGCAAACATTTATTACATACGTCAGAAAGAACCTAAAGGACTAGGCCATGCTATAGGTTGTGCAAAAACTTTTGTTGGGAATGAACCTTTTGCTGTAATGCTCGGCGATGATGTGGTGGATAGCGAAGTGCCATGCCTAAAACAACTCATAGATTGCTACGGCAAATATGAAACTTCAATTTTAGGAGTCCAAAAGGTTCCATTAAGTGAAGTTTGCAAATATGGCATTGTAAATGGAACTTCAGTAGAAGATAGAGTTTATAGGGTTAAAGATGTTATTGAAAAGCCTAACGCATCCGAAGCTCCATCAAACATAGCAATACTCGGAAGATATATCATAACACCTAGAATATTTGATATTTTAGAAAATACAAAGCCTGGTAAGGGTGGAGAGATTCAACTTACAGATGCTCTAAAGACATTAATATCAGAGGAAGATATGTATGCTTATAATTTTCAGGGTAGAAGATATGATGTAGGAGATAAAGAAGGATTCTTAGAAGCAAATGTAGAATATGCACTTAAAAGAGATGATCTTAAAGAAGCATTTATGAAGTATCTCCTAACTATTAAGGATAACGATACTTTTAAAGAAATTTACAATGAATGTAGTAATAATCTAAAATAGAGAATATTAGTAAAAAGCCAAGTGTAAACTGGCTTTTTTTTATTTTGTACATACAGCATGGGAGATACATCAAATAAATTTATTAAGATATAGAATATTTAATTTTAAAAAAATTATAAATAAATAGTTAATAAACTTTCATAAATTGAACAAATAGAAATATTTGGTGTAAAATATTATATGATGAAATATAGTATATACTATTATAAAAAATATATTGAGAGATTTCGGGTAGGACTTATAATGTGGTAAAATGTAGCCATAGGCTGTTGATAAGAGATTTGTCAAAGTCAGATGATCTAAGGCTATAGGAGGTAAAAAATGTTTCAATTTAAAGAGGAGTTATTATTAAAATTGAAAAATAGAACAGCTAAACTTGGTGTAGTAGGCCTGGGTTATGTAGGATTGCCATTAGCTGTAGAAAAGGCTAAAGTAGGATATGAAGTAATAGGGTTTGATATTCAAGATCAAAAGGTACAAATGGTAAATGAGGGACATAATTACATTGGTGATATTGTAGAGTCAGATTTAGTTAGATTAGTATGCGAGGGAAAACTTAAAGCTACCACAGACTTTAGCTTTGTTAAGGATGTTGATACAGTGTGTATTGCAGTCCCTACGCCACTAGATTTATATAAGCAACCGGATTTATCATATGTAGTGGAATCAACTAGAAATGTAGCTAAGTATTTACATAGGGGGATGTTAGTAGTACTCGAAAGTACTACATACCCAGGAACAACGCAGGAAGTACTAAAACCAATACTTGAAGAATCAGGTTTAGAATGTGGAGTAGATTTTTTCTTAGCATTTTCTCCAGAGAGAATTGATCCAGGGAATAAACAGTTTAATACAAAAAACACCCCAAAGGTAGTTGGAGGATGTACTCCTAATTGTACTGAAGTAGCAGGAATGTTATACAGAAGTGTGCTAGAGGGAGAAATATTGGAAGTGTCTTCTCCAGCAGTGGCTGAAATGGAAAAAATCCTTGAAAATACTTTTAGAAATGTAAATATAGCTCTAGCTAATGAAATGGCTATTCTGTGTAAAAGGATGAATATAGATATTTGGGAAGTAATAGATGCAGCTAAAACTAAGCCTTATGGATTTATGGCATTCTACCCAGGCCCAGGGATTGGTGGACACTGTATACCACTTGATCCATTCTATCTAGAGTGGAAAGCAAAAGAGTATGATTATCATACAAAATTAATAGAAGCATCGGGTATAATTAACGATTATATGCCTGAATTTGTGCTTGAAAATGTTATGAAACTTTTAAATGGTAAGAAAAAGGCACTAAACGGAGCAAAAGTTCTCCTTATGGGTGCAGCTTACAAGAAAGACATAGATGATATGAGAGAATCACCAACACTAAAGGTTATTGATCAATTAGAAAAAAATGGTGCTGATATAATTATAAATGATCCATTTATCCCAAAATTCATACACAAGTGTAAAGAATATGTATCTGTAACTTGGGAATATGAAATAAAAAATGCGGATATAGTAATAATAACCACAGATCATAGCTGTTATAATTATGAAAAAATTGTGGAAGAAGCTAGTTTACTATATGATACTAGAAATGCTACAAAGCATGTTGTAAATAATAGAGAAAAGATAAATAAACTCTAAATAAGGCATGCAAGCATTGTAAATTATTTTATAATATTGCATGCCAAAATTCTAGGAAGTCACCTTTAAGAGGCATTACAAGGAGGGATTTAAATGAAAAAATTAAAAATTGCAATAATAGGATGTGGAAGAATAGCCTATAAACACGTGCAGGCTATAATACAAAATAAAGCAGAAATTGAACTTGTAGCAGTTTGCGATGTGTTAGAAGTTAATGCTAATTCCAAAAGAGATGAGTATATAGAAGCAATAGGTGAAAATGCAGATGTAAAAGTTTATATAGATTATAAAGAAATGCTTGAGAAAGCTGATATTGATATGGTTTCTATAGCTACTGAAAGTGGGTATCATCCAGAAATAGCTATATATTGCATGAATACTGGGAAACATGTAATTGTTGAAAAACCAATGGCATTATCTACTCAAGATGCAGATAGAATGATTAAATGCTCAAGAGAAAATAATGTAAAGCTTTGTGTTAGTCACCAAAATAGGTTTAATGAGCCAATAAGAAAACTACGAGCTGCAGTCGAAGAAAACAGGTTTGGAAAATTAGTTAATGTAACAGCAAGAATTCTTTGGAATAGAAATATGGGATATTACGCGCAAGCACCTTGGAGAGGAACATGGAACCTGGATGGTGGTACTTTAATGAATCAATGTATTCACAATATTGATTTATTACAATGGATGATGGGTGGAGAAATAGATACGGTTTATGCTCAGTGTGGGACTTTCATTCGAGATATAGAAGGTGAGGATTTTGGAGCAATAATTATAAGATTTATTAATGGAACCATAGGTATAGTTGAAGGATCGGCTTGTGTATATCCTAAAAACTTGGAAGAGACACTGAGCATCTTTGGTGAAACTGGTACTGTTTCTATCGGAGGAATTGCAGTTAATTCAATAGAAACTTGGAGATTTGCTGATAATAAGGATACTGAGCAGGAAATATTAACGCAGCAAAAGGGAGATCCAGATTCAGTATATGGCTTCGGACATACCCCCTTATTTAAAGATATGATAGATGCTATAAATATGCATAGGGAACCGCTCATAAATGGCGAAGAAGGAAAAAAAGGTATGTCTATTATACTTGCAGCTTATAAATCAAGACTTACAGGTCTTCCAGTTAAATTTCCAATGGGAGATTTCTCAACACTCGAAATGAAAAAATATTTTTGAAGATATTATATGAAAAGAGGGTATTTTTATGAATTATGTTTCAGAAAAAAGCAAAATTGGCAATAATGTAAAAATGGGACATTTTGTGGTAGTAGAGGATAATGTATTATTAGGAGACAATTGTGTTGTAGGAAGCAATGTAGTTATTTGCATAGGAACTGTTATAGCAGACAATGTTAGAATAGATGATAATACGGTAATAGGTAAACAACCTATGAGATCAGTAAACAGTATATTCAAAAGTGAAGAAAAATTGCTTCCAGCTAAAATAAGTGAAGGTTGCATTATAGGGGCAGGAGTGATTATTTATTGTGGATGCGCAATTGGAGAGAAAACACTTATTGCTGACACTGCTGTAATAAGAGAAAATGTAACTGTAGGTTCAAAAACAATTATTGGCCGTGCAGCGACTATTGAAAATTTCTGCAAGGTTGGTTCTAGTTGCAAAATACAAACTAATGTATATTTAACAGCTTATTCAGAAGTTGAGGATTATGTATTTATTGCGCCTTGTGTTACAACCTCTAATGATAATTATGCAGCCAGATCAAAAGAAAGATTTGGAAAATTCAAAGGGGTAACTATAAAAAAAGGTGGTAGAATTGGAGCAGGAGCAGTTATCCTGCCAGGTATTACTATATATGAAGATGGTTTTGTGGCAGCAGGTAGTGTGGTTACAAAAGACGTGGAAGCAGGTAAAATTGTAGTTGGTAATCCAGCTAAAGTGCTTCGATCTGTACCAGAGGATCAATTGCTTAAAAATCAATAAGAGGAAGTAAAAGGTGATAATTATGTATAAGAATAAGAAGTTTCTAGCTATTATTCCAGCAAGAGGTGGTTCGAAAGGTATACCAAATAAAAATATTATGGATATAAGTGGTAAACCACTTATAGCTTATACAATTGACGCAGGAAAAAAATCTAAATATATAGATGAAATAATTGTATCAACAGATAGTGAGGTTATTAGGGTGATAGCACAGCAATATGGAGCTAAGGTGCCTTTTCTAAGACCAGAAGAACTATCAAATGATACTTCAAAATCGATAGACGTAGTTATACATTCAATAGATTTTTACAAAAAAAATAATATAAGTTTTGATTATGTAATATTATTGCAACCTACGTCTCCATTAAGAACATTTAAGCACATGGATGAAGCTATAGAAAAACTTATTGAGAGCAATAGTACTTCTTTAGTAAGTGTATGTGAAGCCCACGAAAATCCTGTACTTATGAGAAGTATAGAGAATGAAAAGCTAAAAGAAGTCATAAGTTTTGAAGGGACGAATCTAAGAAGGCAAGACTTACCTACTTTTTATATATTTAATGGTGCACTATATATAAATTCAAATGATATGTTAGTTAACAAAAAAAAGTTTGTTGATGAAAATACAATCCCTTATGTAATGAACAAGGAAAGCTCTATAGATATTGACACAATGCTCGATGCAAGACTTGTAGAACTGATAATAGAGGAGAGTATACATGTTTAAGATAGGAAAAAAGGTTATAGGTGATGGAAATTCAACTTTTATTATAGCAGAGGCTGGAGTTAATCATAATGGAGACGTAAATATAGCAAAAGAGATGGTGGATAAAGCTGTATTTGCAGGGGCTGATGCCATAAAATTTCAAACATTTATTACAGAAAAATTAGTTACTGGATATGCAGAAATGGCTGAATATCAAAAGGACAACATAGGCAAAATTGACTCACAGTTTAATATGTTAAAGAAACTAGAACTATCGCACGAAAGTTTCATAGAAATACAAGAATACTGTATAGATAAGGAAATTATGTTTTTATCTACACCTTTTGATTTTGAAAGTGCTGATTTTTTAGCATCTATAGGCGTGGAGGCTTTTAAGATTAGTTCGGGAGATTTAACTAATAGTCCATTTTTAGATCATATAGCAAGATTTAATAAACCTATAATTTTGTCTTCTGGCATGGCAACACTTTCAGAAATTGAAGAAGCAATAAATGTAATAAATTTCCTGGGAAATAAAGAAATAGCAGTGCTTCATTGTACTTCAAATTATCCAGCTAAATTAGAAAGTGTTAACTTGAATGCAATGAATACCATAAAAAATTCTTTTGAAATTGTGTCAGGATACTCCGATCACACTAAAGGAATAACAGTGCCTATAGCAGCAGTGGCTATGGGGGCAAATATAATAGAAAAGCATTTTACAATAGATAAAAACATGGAAGGTCCTGATCATAAAGCATCTCTGAGCCCTATAGAGCTAAAAGAGATGGTTAAAGCGATTAGAGATGTAGAAATGGCACTTGGAACTGGAATTAAGATGTATAATTTTAGTGAAGTAGATACCATGAAGGCAGCGAGAAAAAGTATAGTTGCAGTTAGATATATAAAAGCAGGGGAGAGTATAGGATTCTCGGACTTAGATTACAAAAGACCAGGAACTGGACTTTCGCCTAAATTCTACATTGATATTATTGGGCGAAAAACTAATAGAGATATAAAAATTGATGAGCAAATAGCCTTAAATATGGTGGAATAAAAATTAGCTAAATCATTTCGAGCACATGGAACATGAGTACATAGAATATGCGTACATAGAATATGAACTTATAGAATAGGGGATTAAATATGAAAAGAAGAATAGCAGTTATAACAGGTACGAGAGCAGATTATGGTATATTTTATCATGTTCTTAAAGAAATTGAAAAACATGAAGCACTGGATCTTAAGCTTATCGTTTGTGGAATGCATTTATGTCCTGAATTTGGCATGACTATAAATGAAATAGAAAAAGATGGCTTTGTAGTATCAGATAAATTTGAAACTGTTTTAGCTTCTGATACAGGGTCGGCAATGGCTAAATCTATAGGACTTTCAATTATAGGTATGGCTCAAAGCTTTGATAAAATAAAACCGGATATAGTATTAATACTAGGTGATAGAGGAGAAATGCTGGCGGCAGCAACTGCAGCTATTCATATGAATATTCCTGTGGCTCACATTCATGGAGGTGAAGTAACGGGAACAGTAGATGAATCTGTAAGGCACGCTATAACTAAACTTTCTCATATTCATTTTCCAGCAAATGAGGACAGCATGCAAAGAATCCTTAAATTGGGTGAAAAGGAAAAAAATATTTTTGTAGTAGGAGCGCCGGGACTTGATTATATTGTGAAAGCACAATATTTATCAAGGGAAGAAATGCTAGAAAAATTTAAATTAAAAGATGATAAGATATTTTTAATGACTCAGCACCCAGTAACTACAGAAAGGGACATGGTGGAATGGCAAGTAAGAGAAACATTAGATGCTGTTGTAGAACTTGGATATCAAACTATAGTTTCATATCCTAACAGTGATAATGGAGGACGCGAAATTATAAGGGTTATTGAGGAGTATAGAGCGAAATATCCATTTTTAAAAGTATTTAGAAATTTAAGTCAAGTAGAATACCTAAGTTTTTTAAGTATAGCGGAGGTAATGATAGGAAATTCATCGTCAGGTATAATTGAAGCACCTAGCTTTAAACTGCCTGTAGTAAACATAGGGTCAAGGCAGGATGGAAGACTAAGAGCCCTCAATATAATAGACGTACCTTATGGAAAGGAAGCTGTAAAAGCGGGCATTAAAAAATCAATAGACGATGAGAACTTTAAGAAGCAATTAGAAAACTGCACAAACCCTTATGGTGATGGTAATGCAAGTGGTAAAATAGCACAAATTTTAAGTGAGATAAAGATAGATAGGGAACTTATACAAAAAATGATAACTTATTAGTTGATAGTTAGGGGTGAGGTTATGGAGAAAATCGTACTTGTAGGTGCAGGTGGCCATTGTAAGGTTATTATAGACATTATAAAAAGTGCTTCTAAATATGATATTGTAGGTGTAACTGATAAAGATTATATTGGTGAGAAATTTGTATTGGATATACCTATAATAGGTGATGATAGCATTTTAGAGGAATTATATAATACTGGGGTAAAAAATGCCTTTGTATGTGTTGGTGCACTCGAAAACATTATAGCTCGCGAAAAAATATATAATAACTTAAAAGATATAGGGTTTAACATACCGGTACTTATACATAAGGATGCAATGGTTTCACCTTATGCAAATGTTGCAGGAGGAACTTGTATAATGCCTGGAGCCATAATTAATCCGGGAGCTTACATAGAAGAAAATTGCATAGTAAACACCGGTGCAGTAATAGAACATGATTGCAAGCTACAAAGGAATACACATATTTCACCTAAGGCTTGTTTAGCTGGCGGGGTTAGCATAGGGCGCAATACCCATATAGGTATGGGGAGTTCTATAATTCAATCAGTGCATATAGGGAATAATGTAATTATTGGAGCAGGAGCTGTGGTTATTGAAAATATAGTAGATAATGTAGTTGCTGTAGGAATTCCATCGAAAATTATAAAGTGCAGGTGATATTATGAAATTTCCAATTGATAATTATTGTATAGGAGTGAATTCTACTATAAAAGAAGCTATGAAGGTTATAGATAAAAACTTAACTGGGGGAGCTTTAGTTGTAAATGGAAATAATGAATTAGTGGGAACTATTACAGATGGAGATATACGTCGTGCTATACTTAAAGGCCACAGTATAAATGAGGATATAGAGAATACATATTTTAAGGATTTTAAATTTGTTACAGAAGAGTATAGTAAAAAGAAAGCAAAAGAATATATGCTTAAGAAAAATATAAGACAGGTACCTGTTATTGATAAAAATAAAAAACTCATAGACTTATATTTTTTAGATGATATATTATCTTATGATAAAAAGCAAAATTATGTTTTTATTTTAGCAGGAGGGGTGGGAACACGGTTAAAACCCTTAACCGAAACATTGCCTAAACCTATGCTAACAGTTGGTGACAAACCTATCTTGGAGCTTATAATAGAGCAATTTAAAGAATATGGATTTATGAACTTTATTATTTCTCTTAATTATAAAGGGAAAATAATAGAGGAATACTTTAAAGATGGAAAAGAATTCGATGTAAATATAGAATATATTAGAGAAACTAAAAAACTAGGTACAGCGGGCTCAATAGCATTAGTTAAAGAAAAATTCACCCAACCTTTTATAGTTATAAATGGAGATATATTAACAGGAATCGATTTTGAAAAATTCTTAAATCATCATATGAAAAACAACTTTAATATAACTGTAGGTGTTAGAAATTATGAAATTAATGTTCCTTATGGAGTCTTAGTTACTGATAATATGCTTATAGAGGCTGTACAAGAGAAACCTACATATAAATTTCACATTAATGGTGGAGTATATGCTGTTAATCCTGAAATTATAAAATACATACAGGAAGACGAAGTCTATAATATGACTGATTTAATAGGAGATGCAATTAACAATAATTGCACGTCAGGTATTTATGAGATAACTGAATATTGGAAAGATATAGGGAGAATGGAAGACTATAAAAAGGCCAACACAGATATTCACAAATATTTTAAACTATAATAAAAGGAGTAGATGAAATGAACTGGCAAGGGAAAAAAGTTTTAGTTACAGGTGCAGAAGGTTTTATAGGAAGCCATTTAACAGAAAGATTAGTGGAACTTGGAGCAGATGTTACGGCCCTTGCTCAATATAATTCATTTAATAACTGGGGGTGGATTGATACTTTTGATAAGTCAGTAAAAGAAAGTATTAAAGTTGTTACTGGAGACATAAGAGAATATGATGGAATGAAAAGAATTATCAAAGGACAAGAAGTAGTATTTCATCTTGCAGCTCTCATTGCAATCCCGTATTCTTATTTATCGCCTATGGCCTATGTAAGAACAAATGTGGAAGGTACTACTAATGTTTTAGAAGCTTGTAGAGAATATGGGGTAGAAAAAATTGTACACACATCTACTAGTGAAACCTATGGAACAGCACTTTATGTACCAATTGATGAAAAACACCCAATGCAGGGTCAATCTCCATATTCAGCATCAAAAATAGGAGCAGACAAAATGGCGGAAAGTTACTATAAAAGTTTTAATATGCCTATAGCGACTATTAGACCCTTTAATACTTATGGACCAAGACAATCTGCAAGGGCTGTAATTCCAACAATAATATCTCAGATACTCGCAGGGAAAACAGAAATTAAGCTTGGAAGCTTAACTCCAACTAGAGACTTTAACTTTGTTAAAGACACTGCCGAGGCATTCATAAAAATAGCAGAAAGTGAAAAAACTATTGGTGAGGTTATAAATGCTGGTTCAAATCACGAGATTACTATAGGAGAAACAGTTAAAAAAATAATAAGTATAATAGGTAAGGATGTAAAAATTATTTGTGATGATGAAAGGTTAAGACCTGAAAACAGTGAAGTTAATAGATTATGGGCTGATAATACTAAAATAAAGGAATTAACGCTCTGGAAGCCTAATTACACTATAGACAGAGGTCTTGAAGTGACAGTAGATTGGATAAAAGATAATATGCAATACTTTAAGACAGACATATATAATGTTTAGCGAAAGAATAATGTTTAAAAAAGTGGGAGGGTTTTGTTATGATACCTTTATGTATACCAGAAATTAGAGGAAATGAACTTAAATATGTTAAGGACTGTATAGATACCAATTGGGTATCTTCAGTAGGCAGTTATGTTAATTTATTTGAAGAAAAATTTAGTGAATATGTAGGTAGCAAAAGTGCAGTTGTTACAAATAATGGTACAGCAGCACTTCAATTAGCGTTAGTAACCCTTGGAATAGGATACGCAGATAAAGTTATAGTTCCATCTTTAACTTTTATATCTCCAGTTAACACTATAAAATACGTAGGAGCACAGCCTGTATTTGTAGATGTATGTAGAGATACCTTTGTCATGGATGCAGAAAAGATAGAGGAATTAATAACACCTAAAACAAAGGCTATAATGCCAGTACATATTTATGGCCATCCTGTAGATATGGATAGGGTAATGCAAATAGCTAAAAAACATAATCTATTTGTTATAGAAGATGCAACTGAATCATTAGGTTCTACTTTTAATGGCAAAATGACAGGTACCATAGGGGATATAGGATGTTTTAGTTTTAATGGGAACAAAATTATAACTACTGGAGCAGGTGGAATGCTTGTAACTAATAATTCAGAACATGGCGCACGAGCAAAATTTTTATCTACTCAAACAAAAGTAGTTACTGAAAATAATGCATTCTATCATTCAGAGATAGGATATAACTTTAGAATGCCAAATCTTTTGGCTGCATTTGGAGTGGCTCAACTTGAAAATATTAAAGAATATTTAAAAATTAAAAGAGAAAATGCAGCATATTACAATGAACTATTAAGTGAAATTAAAGGAATTACCTTACCTATAGAAAAAGAGAAGGCAGAAAATTGTTTCTGGCTATACTCAATCCTAGTTGAAGAAAAGTATGGTATAACTCGCGACGCGCTTATACAAAAATTGAATGAGGCAAAAATAGAGGCAAGACCCTTCTTTATGCCTATACATGCTATGATTCCATATAAAACTTGTACACATGGGGATTTAAGTGTTACAAATGAGCTTTATCAGCGTGGAATAAATCTTCCAAGTTCTGTGGGACTTAAAAAAGAAGACATTGCAAAGGTATGTGAAACAATAAAAGAATTAAATAAATAAACGCTGTTATTTATTTAAATTTAAGGGTGAAAGTCAATAATTAAGCCACTTTAGTGGAGGTTTATGATATATTGTTAAGGTGGATAGGAGATTAATATGAATATAGATTTTATAAAGAAATTGTACAAAAGCAGATTGGTGAAAAGTGGAATTTGGTTTACTATAGGGACCTTTTTTGTTCAAGGCATTTCTTTTGTAACTATGCCTATTTTTACGCGTTTACTTAGTACTAGTGATTATGGAATAACGGGGGTATATACCACATGGCTTTCTGTTTTTACAACTATAATTACATTAGGGCTATTGGCTACAGTTAATAATGCTAAAGTGGATTTTAAGGAAAGATATGATGAGTATGCTTCATCTATACTTTTTTTAGTCACACTATTTGCTATTATGTGGCTTATAATTGGATTTGTTTTTAAAAAGCAAATATCTTCTATTATAAATTTAAATTCTATATTAGTCATGTTCCTTATTATCCAAGGTTTTTTTGGATTTATCGTAGATTTTTCTAATGCCAAATTAAATGCTGAATATAAATATAAGAAATATTTACTTATATCAATAAGTAGTGCTATTATAAACACAATTCTGGCTATAATACTCATAAGTAATATTAAAAGTGATAAGTATTATGGTAGGATTGGTTCTTTAATTATTGTAGCTTTAGTTTACGGTGCAGTTCTATATGTAGTTGCTATGAAAAAAGGGAAAAAACTAATTAGTTTCGAATACTGGAAGTATGGCTTAGCCATATCTATACCAGCAATTGTACATCTTTTATCAGGTGTAATTTTGCAGTCTGTGGATACGGTTATGATAAATAGTATGATAGGATCTAGCGCTGCAGGAATATATACCTTTGCATATAAAATTGGAATGATAATGTATATTGTATGGTTGGCGTGTAATAAGGCTTGGGTACCTTGGTTTTATGAGAATATGAAAGAAAAAAAATACGATGATATAAAGCTGAAAATTAAATATTATATTATGTTATTTTCTGTCATGGGTTTCATACTTATATTTATATCTCCTGAAATAGGAAAGCTAATGGGTACAAAAAAATTTTACAAAGGGTTAGATTACGTTCCATTAATCATAATAGGATATTATTTTCAATTTCTATACAGTATACCAGCTAATATTGAATTCTATACTAAAAACACAAAGTTCCTTTCTTTAGGAACCCTCATTGCAGCTTTAACAAATGGTGTATTAAATTATATTTTAATTCCAAGATACGGTGCAGTTGCAGGGGCATGGACAACAATAATATCGTATATCTTATTGTTTTTATATCATTATTATATATCTTTACGCATATTAGACGTAAGGATTTATACGTTTAAACCTTTTGCATATGGCATTTTATACATAGTACTTAGTAGTATAATATTTTTTATAGTGAAAAACAATTGGGTTTTGAGATATGGAATATTAATAGCAACATTAATTGTACTAGGATATCAGATGAAAAAAATTAGTGGAAAGTTAATGCAAAAATAAGTTAAAAGAGATGATTCAACGACATTTCAGAAGGAAAGTCTCCCACTTCAGTGGGAGTATAAATCTCCTTCTGAAGTCGTTGATATTGCAGCTCCGCAGGAGATGATTTAATGGTTAAATTAATCTATACAGCACAAAAAAAAGAACTAGTAATAGGTAGAAAAGTTGTGAATTTATTTGAATATATAGGAAATATAAACGTAGAAAAGGAAGCTTTTGAGTATTTAACTTATTTAGAAAACCAAAAGGTTAACGGGTTAAAGCTTGAAGAATTATATTTATATGATGATATACCATTATATATATTTAGTAGACCCACTATTTATAGAAAATTAAATGGTTTGATTTTCTGTATTATGGTTATAAGAAATACTCAGTATAAAACAAATGAAGAATTAGAAGTGAAAACAGATGATGACTATATGGAAAAAGTTTGTGCAGAGGTATTCAACCTTAAATGTGAGAGGATTCTTCGTGAAAAAAACATTCAAGCTATAAGTAAAGCTAAGTTAACTAGACGTTTTATTAGGGGAATAGGGAGTTATATCAAATTCATATTTAAAAACTTTTTAACGAATAAGAGAAATTATAAAGAGCCATTTTTAATTATTTCGCATGCTTCAAGTTTAAACTTAGTTAAAGGCAATACCAATGGTTATTATGACACTCAATTAGGGAAAGTTATAGATAAATTAAAAGAAACTTATAATATTTTAAATTTTCAACTCTTAAACAATAAATACATCATAGATAAGACCCTAAATTTTCATGAAAATTTTGTGCCATTTGAATTATTTATTTTATACAAAAGGCTTAAAGCTAAGAAAAATGTAAATAATAACTTATTGGTAGATAATTTAAGTTATTTAGATAAGTTAGATTTTCACTTAAATGAACTTGATCTTAAAAATATACTTTTAGGGTTTGTGATGAAGGATTTAAGAAAGAGTTATCTTTCTTATTTATATGAACTATTAATGGCAGGAAAAACTATTAAAAAGTTGAAAATTAAAAAATGTTTAGTAGCAGGAGAGGGCGACAGAGGAAGGTGCTTTATAGTCGCAGGAAATAAGTTAAATATAGATGCTTATGCTGTGCAACATGGAATAATAAATGAAACCTCATCTACTTACATAATTAATTCAAAGTATAAAGAGTTGTTGGTGCCACGGAATACATTTGTCTGGGGGGGGAAGTATAAAGAATTATTGATATCTCATACAAATGTATATAATAAGGAAAATGTTAATGTAGTTGGGCAAGTAAGAACGGACAATTTAGTTCAAAATGGATATTTGAAAAAGTCTAAAAAAAATGGAACACTGAAAATACTTTATGCCACTCAATATTTTAGGGATTTACTTGAACCGGCTACTTTAATGCTATTTAAGGCACTAAATTTAATGAAGGAAGATTATGAATTAATTATAAAACTTCATCCTGTAGATTTGAATTTTGAATTTTATGAAGATATGGTGGAAAAGTTCCACATTAAAAACTGTAAAATAATGAAGGATGGAGATTTGTATGAATTAATTAAATGGAGTGGTTTGGTAGTGAGCGTACATTCTACAGTAGTTGTAGAAGCTGCACTTATGAATAAACCTTCTATATGTATATTACTCCCTAAATATAATGATGCTGGTGGGTTTGTTAAAGAGGGGGTATCCTTTGGAGTTAAGGATGAAAATGAGCTTTTAGAATGTATGATTAAAATAAATATAGGGGATATGACACTAAACCACGACATGCAAAATTATATCCATGAAAATTTCTATAAGTTGGATGGAAAAGTAACAGAGAGAATAATAAATATTATAGTAAACTCTCATGTAAATTTTTAGAAACAATAAAGAATGAGTAATTAAAGATAACTTTCTAAGATTCTTAATTATACTTAAATAGTGTAAAAGAACAGGAGGGAATTTATGAGAAAAATTTGTTTTTTAGCAGATGCGCATAGTATACATACAAGAAAATGGGTTCAATATTTTGCGAGACTTGGAGGCGAGATTCATATAATTTCTATGAGAGAAACAGATTATGTGTATGAAAACAATGTAAATTTGCATGTGTTAAGAAGTATAGGTACAAATAAGTTAAGTTATTTTTTATTAATTAAAGCTATTAAAAAATTAGTGAAAGACATAAATCCAGATATATTACACAGTCACTACGCTACTAGCTATGGACTTTATGGGAGAATGTGCAATTTCCATCCATTTGTAATATCTGTTTGGGGTAGCGATGTGTATGAGTTCCCTAAAAATAATAAAGCTAAAGAATTGCTACTTAAGTACATATTGAAAGGAGCGGACAAAGTTTGCTCTACAAGTTATAATATGGCTGAGGAAACAAAAAAATACTACAACAAAGAGGTAGTAGTAACCCCATTTGGTGTAGATTTAGATAAATTTAAATGTAGCCCACCCATATTAAATAGTAGTTATATTACCATAGGTGCTATTAAGGGCCTAGAAAAAATATACGGACTAAATTATCTTATTGAGGGATTTTCAGAGCTTATATGTAAATACAGCGGAACCAAAGAGTTAAGGCTTTTAATTGTTGGAGATGGTACCCAAAAATTAGAGCTTGAAACTTTAGTAAAGAAATTAAATTTAAATTCTAAAGTTACATTTACAGGTAAAATAGATAATGAAAAAGTACCTGAATATATAAATAAGATGGATATAGTATGTCTGCCATCCTTAAGTGAAAGTTTTGGAGTTTCAGCTGTCGAGGCCTGTGCTTGTGGACGGCCAATAATAGCTACAAATGTAGGTGGGTTAAAAGAGATAATTTTTAATAACTATAACGGTTTTGTAATCAAGCAAAAAAGTAGTCATGATATAACGTTAAAACTTATGAAAATCATTGAAAATGAAGAGCAAATGAAGGAATTTTCAAAAAATGCAAGAAGATTAGTCAAGGAGAAGTATAATTGGTTTGACAATGCAAAAATTATGAATGATATATATAAAACACTTAAAAAGGTTAGTAGATAGTAATGGTATATTCTAGCTTGCAATGTACTTGTCATTTGAAAATATCAGAAATTATGTAGGAGGATAAAAATGCAATTAATGCAAGAGATTAAAGAGTATTACTATTATCTAAAGAAATATATTCACATAATTCTAGGGTTATATGCAGTTATAGAAATAGGGTTATTTATAAAAATGGGTACATCAAATGTGCTCATGTTCGTAAGTAGCATATTTGTAACCTTGTTCGTAATTTGTAGTTTGATTTTAATGTTTAAAGATTTTGTTACCGCAAGTTTAATTTACGCGGTAGCAATACCCATAATACCTATGGCATTGTATATTATGAATAGGTTAAATATAGCTGGGATAGGTGAAGGGGTATATTTCGCTTACTTCGCTATATATTTAACAAATATTGCTCGCGAATTTAAAGATGGAGGATTTGATTTTTCAAGGCTTACGGTTAAATACACCAGGCTAAGTGTACTCTATATTATATTGTTATTATTAGCGACTATATCTTCTATGCGAAGTATTCATGTTTTAGAATCATTTAAGCTAGTGCTACTTAACATAGTTTCAATGATGATCTATAGCGTAGGTATGCTTTGCTATAAGAAAAGCGATAGAGAGTTTTACAAAGATATATTGCGCTATTTATGTGTGGGAGTTACGTTATCATCAATACCAGATATAATAGTAACTTTATATAATTTAATTGTACGTGGCAATAATCAGCATCTCTATGGGGTATTAGGTAGCAATTTCATGCTTGGATATACTATAATAGTAATGCCTTTTATATTATTGTATGCTATAAATAAAGAGCTATCAGGGAGACATAATAAAATATATATATTCTTATTATTAATTCAAATAATTAATTTTAGTACTCAAAAATCAAGAGGCATTCTCCTAACATTAGCTATGTGTTTTTTTATTGTAATTATAGTTGATATAAAGAATTGGAAAAAATATATACTAATTTCTATAGTTGTGATTTCTTGCATGACATTTAATGTTATGCATAGGTGGGAGGTGGAAGAAATTGCAACAGGCATAAAGATAAACAGTATAGAAGACCTTGTTAGCAACAATGCCAGAGTGCTTAAAAGATTAATAGAGCAAACTAAAAGTCGAAGACCAATATGGGCTTTAGCTTTTGAAATGATAAATGACCACTTTTATTTTGGTGTGGGACCAGGGCACTTTAAATATTACTATTTACAATATGGTGGGAATCCTAAAAAAATGTACATAGATGCTCATAATATAATTCTTAATTTAATTACAGAATTTGGAGTTGTATTTACTTTTACTTTTATGTTAGCTTGGCTAAGTAGCTTAATAAAGTCAGTATTGGGTATAATTAAAAATAAAAAGAAAGATTTCAAGGAATTTAAATGGCCAGGAATTATTGGGCTTTTATGTCTCTTTGTTTATGGGAATATTACAGGTCAATCCTTTATGGCCTCAAAAGATCCAATAAGTGTAGTGCCTGCTTTTGTTTTTACTGTAGTGATGATATTAATGATATATTCAGAAGGGAAATCTGTTAGTTAAGAGTTAGGACAATGAGAGGTGTTAATAATGAAAAACATATTAATTGTAGCTTATGTTTACCCACCACTAGGAGGTGCAGGGGTTCAGAGAACTTTAAAATTTGCTAAGTTTCTAAAGAAATTTGGATACAACGTAAACGTGCTTACTGTAAATAATGAAAAGAGCACTATAAAGGATGAGTCTTTGAAAGCTGAATCAACGGACGGAATAAAGGTATTTAGGGCTATGCAAAGAGATAATTTTATTGTCAATACTATTGCTAATAGGAATATAACCCATGTCAAAACTGTGAAGGTTGAAAATAAAGAGGATATAATAAAAAAAACCTCTGAAATTACACTTAAATCTAAAGTTAAGAGAAAAATAAAAAAAATCTTATTAAATATTTATAGAAATATGTACATACCGGATGATAAAATTTCATGGAAAAAAGATGCGGTAGAATTAGGGCTTAAAATAATTAAGGAAGAAAAAATTGATATAATATATTCTACCTCAGCACCATATACTGATCATTTAATTGCTTGTGAATTAAAGCAGAAATCTAACATAGCATGGATTGCTGACTTTCGTGACCAATGGGTAACTAACCCATTCGCAGATTACACGACCTATGCTAAGAGAAAAAATGAAAAGATGGAGAAGACAGTTATTGAAAAAGCGAATGTTGTAATATCTGTAAGTAAACCTATAATAGATGATTTTATTGATAGATATAAAAATCAGAGAGCAGATAAATTTAAAATAATTACTAATGGATATGATGAGGATGATTTTAATGATTATAATATAGATAGGACACCGCCCAAATATATTATAACTTATAATGGAACTCTATATGGGAAGATATCACCAAAGAATTTCTTAATAGCTATAGATAGGCTTATTGAGGATAAAAAAATAAAACAGGAAGAGCTTATCATTAGATTTGTTGGACAAATAGGCAAGGATGCCCAGGAAGAGATTATGCTTTTTATTGCAAAATATGATAAAGTTATTGAATTTATATCATATTTGCCCCATAAAGAAAGTTTAAAGGAATTAGAAAACTCTTCAGCAGCGCTTCTAATTATAGGAGCTTTTGAAGGTAGCAAAGGCGTATATACAGGAAAGATATTTGAATACATAAGAAGTGGAAGAGTTGTTATCAGTATTGTACCGGATGGTGTTGCTAAAGATTTAATTCTTGATACGAACACAGGATTTTGTTGTAATCCTGAAAATATAGATGAAATTAAAGAGGTTATATATAAATCCTATGGCATTTGGAAAGGTACGCAGGAAAAGTTAGGTATTCATTGGGAAAAAGTTAAAAAGTACAACAGAGAAAATTTAACTAGAGAACTGATGAATATCATAGAAAGTTTATAAATGATGCCTTGAAAAGGAAGTGAGAATTCTAACTTTTATTAAAAAAACTTTATTAAAAGTTAGGAGTATATATGAAAATATTAACAGTCGTAGGAGCAAGACCACAGTTTATAAAAGCAGCTGCAGTATCGAATATTATTAGAAATGAGCATGAGGAAATTTTAGTAAATACAGGTCAACATTATGATGAAAATATGTCGAAAATTTTCTTTGAAGAACTTAAAATACCTAAGCCTAATTATAATTTAGAAGTAGGTTCAGGTGGACACGGCATGCAAACTGGTACGATGTTAATAGAGCTTGAAGAAATTTATATAAAAGAAAAACCAGATATGGTTTTAGTTTATGGGGACACGAACTCAACATTTGCTGGAGCACTTTGTGCAAGTAAATTACTTATTCCAGTATCACATATAGAAGCGGGACTTAGAAGCTTTAACATGAATATGCCGGAGGAACAAAATAGAATCTTAACAGATCATATTTCAAAATATCTGTTTGCACCTACAACTTCAGCCATTAAAAACCTAAGTGTTGAGGGCATAACTAAGGGTGTTCATAATGTAGGGGATGTAATGTATGATGCGACTCTTAATTTTTCTGAAATTTCAAAAGAGAAATCTAAGATTATGAAGAAACTTAATTTATACCAGGAAGAATTTATTTTAGCTACAATACATAGAGCGGAAAATACTAATGATATAAATAGATTAAGGAATATTATGGAGGCATTAAATGAGAGTGGCAAAAAAATAATATTACCATTACATCCAAGAACAAAAAAATATATGGATGATTATGGTTTGAACTTTAATAATAATATAAAGATAATATACCCAGTTGGGTATTTAGATATGATCAGTTTAGAAATGCACTGCAAAAAGATTGTTACAGATAGTGGTGGAGTTCAAAAGGAAGCTTTCTTTATGAATAAGCCTTGTATTACTATGAGAGAAGAAACAGAATGGGTAGAAACAGTAGAAAATGGTTGGAATATTATTGTTGGAACTGATAAAACTAAGATTCTTGAGGGCATAATTAATTTTATTCCAAATAAATCTCAGCAAAATATTTTTGGAGATGGTCATGCTGCAGAAAAAATTTTGAAAATTATAAACAGATAATAGAGGGGAAAACATGCGTATTTTATTTTTAACTCAATATTGTCCCCCAGAGGTGGGGGCACCTCAAAATAGAATTTTTGAGTTTGCTAAAAAGTTACAGGAATTTGGCCATGAAGTTACAATATTAACAGCAATGCCTAACTACCCTAGAGGAGAGATTTTTGATGAGTATAAAGGTAAGAAGGTAGTTTTAGAAGAAATTGAAGGTATAAAGATAATTAGAACTAGTATTTATGCTACAAAATCTAAGAGTTTTACTGAAAAATTAAGAAATTATTTATCTTTTACTTTTTCTTCTGTATTTCAAGGAGCTATTCATATAGATAAGCAGGATGTAGTAATAACGGAATCGCCACCACTGTTTTTAGGCTTTTCAGGGTATGTAATAGCTAAGCTTAAAAAAGCTAAATTTGTTTTTAACATATCTGATTTATGGCCAGAATCAGCTATAAAATTAGGTGTACTTCATAATAAGTTATTCATTAAAATGTCTGTATGGTTAGAAGAATTTTGTTATAGACGCTCATCAGCTGTTACTTGTCAAACGGAAGGAATAGTTGATGATATAGTCAGTAGAGGGTTTGATAAAAACAAAGTACATCTGCTAACTAATGGAGTTGATACAAAGTTATTTAAAAAAGAAAATAGGGATGAAAGCTTTAGATGTGAAATTGGAGTAGAAAATAAATTTGCACTATGTTACGCTGGTATTCATGGACTTGCACAAGGACTTCAAGTTATAATAAATACAGCAGAGATAGTAAAAGAGGAAAAAAATATTCAATTTGTTTTTGTAGGTGATGGTCCAGAAAAACAAGACCTTGTAAATATGGCAAAAGAAAAAGGATTAAAAAATGTTACCTTTTTACCTCTTCAGCCAAAGGTAAATATGCCTAAAATAGTAGCGTCTATGGATGCTGCAATAATTCCTTTAAAGAAGTTAGAACTTTTTAAAGGTGCTCTACCTTCAAAAATGTTTGAGACCTTAGCTTCAGAAATACCTATTATTTTACCAGTACAGGGTGAAGCTGCGAAACTAATAAAAAGTGCAAATGCAGGAATTGTAGTGGAACCAGAAAATTCAAAAGAAATTGCAGAAGCGGTGTTAAAGTTATATAATAACATGGAACTTAGAAATAGGTTAGGTGAAAATGGAAGGGCTTATGTTATGGAGAATTATGCTAGAGAGAATATAACAAGAAAATTAGAAAAAATATTGATTAATTTATAAAAATTATAATACACAATCTTTCACTTACTTACAAATACAAGAATTTTTTGAAGTGAGGGAAATATCGTGTAAAAATAATATTATTAGTCTATAAAGAGGTGTAAAAATGAAAGCTAAGTATAGTATTTTATATTATTTAATGTGTGCTTATATAGTGATAATGCCTCTGATTCAAGAGGGAACAAATTTAAAAGGAATATCTGTTTCAGATATTTTATTAGGAATAATTATGTGCTTATATCTCATAAAGTTGATTTTTAATAAGGATACGAGGGGAAGGTTTCTTTATGGAATTAGAGACTTCTTTAGTAGTACTTTAAGTATTAGCATAGCGATATTATTAGGCATAATGTTATTATCAACCTTTTATGCATTAGAAAAGGGATTAGCATTAAGCGAAAGCGCAAGATTTTTAACATATGTATTTATATTTTTTATAATTAAGTATGAATTTAACACAAAAAAATTAGTGAAAAACTTATTGAGATGCTATGTATTCACATCAGGAATCTTAAGTATTTTTGGTATAATACAATACTTTACAATAATTGGATTAGATAAAAGATTTATTGTGAAATACTCTTATGGATATAGAGCAGGTAAAATTGCTGCGACAATGCAAAATCCTAATGCATATGCGGGCTTTCTTATTTTGATTATTTTTCCAGTAGTAATGCTAACAATTTATGAAAAAAATAAAAAATTGAAGAGTATGTATGGAATAATATCAATTCTAATATTTCTTAATATACTTATGACTTATTCTAGAAATGTTTTATTAGGAGTTTGTATCGGTGCAGCGGTTTTATGTGTGCTATATAGCTTAAAATTAATTCTAGTTTTTGGTGGGGTAGGTATTTTGGCTTTATTTAGTCCGGCGGTTCTTGGCACAGTTAAGGATTTAACAAATAATGGACAAAATGTGGCTAGAATTAAATTGTGGAAAACGGCTCTAATGATGATTAAGGAGCATCCAATTCTAGGAGTTGGTAATGGTAATTATATCAGTAGATATAATGAATATATTAATAAGTATAAAGGCTTAAGCTACAACTCGTATACGAGATATACTACACATAGTTCTTATTTAAAAACTCAAAGTGAATTGGGCATAATAGGAATAACATCTTTTTTAGTGATTTTAATAACAGTACTTATTAGATTGAAAAAATTAATTACCATAACGGATGACAAATTTTTACAAGCATTTTATATGGGTGCATTGGCATCGATGGTAGCATTTTATTTTATGAATTTATCAGACAATCTATTTTTTGTACCTAAAGTTACAACATATTTTTGGTTTATAGTAGCTACAGCTGAAAGTTTATTAAATGCATCAACAAATAATTTGAATATATAAGTTGGTGAAGAAATTTAGAAATACAGGGGGACGCTTAAATATTCATCAGAAAGTAGGAGTTAACGCAATATGATAACTATAGATAAAAAAGCACATATTGAGAATAAGAAGCTTAAATTTGGACTTAAGAGATTAATGGATATTACATTATCTTTTATAGGTATAATTATATTATTGCCTATATATTTAATTATCATTATTGCTATTAAACTAGAGTCAAAAGGAGCAACTGTATTTAAGCAAGTCAGAGTAGGTAAAGATGGAAAAAACTTTAATATTTATAAATTTAGAACTATGATAGCTCAAGCTGAAAGCAAAGTGGAACTTAATATAGATCCGAATGATTTGGAGAATTTTATATTTCAAGACAAGGCGGACATTAGAATAACAAAGGTCGGAAAATTTTTAAGGTGCAACAGCTTAGATGAGATTCCACAATTTTTTAATGTTTTATTTGGACAAATGAGCATTGTAGGTCCGAGGCCTGAAATACCAGAGATAGTTAAGTATTATCCCGAAAGCTACTATCAAAGACTTCTGATTTTGCCAGGAATCACTGGACTTGCACAGATTAGTGGAAGAGGAGAAATTGAACTAGGGAAAACAGTTACTTATGATTTGGATTACATTAAAAATTTTTCAGTTGCACTAGACATAAAAATTATCTTCTTAACAGTGATATCTGTGTTTAAAAAAGAAGGGGCTTATTAAGAAGTCGTTAATTTGGAGGGGTTTTATTTATGATAACAAGAATTTTTCAATACGAAATTTTTAATGATACCATAGAGGAATTGTTTAAAAACATAAACAATTTTGAAAAAGTACATATTGTTTCAGGAAATCCACAAGTGCTTTTTAGTGGGCTACAAAATGATTTATTGTTAGAAAATTTCACTAGTGAAAATTCAATCATTATTCCAGACGGAATTGGTACAGTAATATGTTCTAAAATTGTAAGGCAACCAGTGAAAGAAAAAATTGCTGGTGTAGAACTAATGGATCGTATAGTAAAAAAATGTGAAAAAGAAAACCAAGGAATATATTTGTTAGGATCCACCCAAGAAACAGTGAATATGTGCAATATTAATTTACGAACTAAATATTGCAAATTAAATATTTTAGGGAGTCATGATGGATATTTCGAAATGGACAATTGTGAAGAACTATTAAAAGAAATAGAAAAAGTTAGTCCACAAGTCTTATTTGTTGCTATGGGATGTCCAAGGCAAGAAGTATTTATAGCAAAATATATGGACAGACTTCCTTGTAAAGTATTTATGGGAGTTGGAGGAAGTTTTGATATTATAGCTGGTAATGTTAAACGTGCACCTAAATGGATGATAAATATAGGAATGGAATGGTTATACAGAGTTGCGAAAGAACCATTTAGAATTAAAAGATTATCATCTATACCTAAATTTATTTTAATGGTAATAAAGGACAAGTATAAACGTAAATAATTGTTATTAACATCAGAGAAGTAAAGGAGAGGATCCATATTAAAGTTTTGCATATCATATCAGGGAATGATAATGGTGGTGGTGGAAAACACGTATTAAACATATGCAGTAAATACAATAACAAATTTGAGAATATAGTCGGTTGCCTGGGAGAAGGTCCACTTTACTCAAAGGTTAGAGTTACGGATGTTAGCTATAAACTTTTTAGTAAGAAGCTTAATAATATTGAGCTAGTGAATTTTATAAGATGCAATTCGATAAGTTTAGTAAATTTCCATGGAGCAAAGCCATTCCTAATGCATTTGATTTTAAAAAGCAAATTAAACGTACCTACAGTAGCTGTAGTTCACAGTGATTTTAGATATGATTTTCTTAATAATAAAGTGAAATATTTTATTTTTACTCCCCTGAGCATTAAGGGTTTAAAGAGCTTTAATAATTATATTTGTGTATCAAATAATTTGAAGGTTTTATTAGAAGAAAAAAAAATTCAAGGAAGTAAAGCAGTTGTAAACAATGGTATAGATATAAAAAAAATTAGTATTGTGACGCCAACAGAAGATATACGAAATAATTTGAAATTAAAGAAGAATGATTTTGTATATGTTATGGTTGCGAGATTACATCCTATAAAAAATCATAGAGAAGTTATAGTGGGGTTTAGAAAACTTACTATTGAATTTCATGATGTAAAATTGCTTTTAGTTGGTGATGGTGAGCTACAATCCGAACTAGAGAAGTTAATAGTGGAACTAAAACTAGAAAATAAAGTTATAATGACCGGAAATGTTTCTAATCCAATAGATTATATAAATGCCTCTGATGTTAGTGTTTTAGCTTCTTTAAGCGAGGGCGGAGCACCACCATTAACTGTTTTAGAATCAGCAATTGTAAAGAAACCTATGATTTATACCGAAGTTGGAGACTTACAAAGTATACTAGGCAAAGATAGCGGGTATAAAGTAAAAAATCAAAACAATGAAAATATTTATAAAGCTATGAAAGAAGCATATTTAGATAAGAGTAATTTAAATGTAAAGGGTGAAAAGATATATAACTTTGTTGTGAATAATTTTACTATAGAGATGTTTTGGGAAAATTATTTTGAAATTTATAAGAATATACTAAAAAAATAATAAGTATATTTTTCAAGTTCTATCCTTAAAACTTTAGGTGAAACAACTACATTATTTATGAAGTGATTACACATACTATAATTAAAGGAGTGTGTTATATGGAATTTTATGATGTAGTTAAAAGTAGAAAAAGTATTAAAAAATTTAAGAACACCCCAGTAAATACAGAAAAGTTAACAAAAATGATTGATTCAGCTATGATGTCGCCTTCATGGAAAAATAATACTTCATACAAATTTATTTTAGTTGATGAAAAAAACAAGCTAGAACAAATTTCTAAATCTATAATGAATAAGGACAATTCAGCAACACAATCAATATTAGATGCTCCAATGACAGCGGTTATAGTAGCAGATCCAGATGCTTCAGGAGAAGTTGAAAACAGAGAGTATTATTTAGTGGATAGTGCCATAGCTATGGAGCATTTTATTTTGTCAGCTACTAATGAGGGTTATGGAACTTGTTGGATTGCTGCAATTGATGAAGATATTATAAAAAAAGCATTATCCATTCCACAAAATTACAAAGTAGTTGCAATGACTCCTATCGGAGAAATTGCAGAGTGTAAAGATCATAACGATAAAAAAGATGCAAAAGATTTTGTATTCTTGAATACTTGGGATAATGCTTATGCTGAAAACACTAAATAAATTATGATTTAGATGATTTTTTTAATTACCCTATGCCTGCAAATGCAGACATAGGGCTTTTATTTTGTTATATTTCGATTATTTATAAAAAAATTATTTAAATGATGAAAAATTAACATAAAGATGGTACAATTTTAGTAGCTATTAAATTGTTATTTATGTTAAGACCATAGCTTCGCAGAAGATGATTTACCATACCAAGGAGGATTACCATGGAAAAAACAAAAGGAATTTTATATATTGTTTTATCTGCAATTGCTTTTGGGTTTATGCCAATACTCGCAAAATTGTCATATAGAGGAGGGGCTAATACATATACCACATTAGCGCTTAGATTTTTTTTTGCATCAATTATGCTATTATATTATTTAAAATATAAAGGCATATCTTTAAAATTAACTAAAAAACAATTATTTTTAGTATTAACCATAGGCATGTTTGGATATTCACTTACGTCTTGTAGTTTATTTATGTCATACAATTATATAAGTGTTGGATTGGCGAGTATGATTTTATATACGCACCCTGCTATTATTACTTTATTGTCCTATATGTTTTATAAAGAAAAAATAAACGCTAGAAAAATCATCTCTTTAATTATTTCCTTAATAGGTATTTATATTTTAATTGATAAGGGAAGTGTTAGTTTTAATTTAAAAGGAATAATATTGGCAGCTATGGCTTCGCTGCTATATTCAATATATGTGCTAGGAGTATCTCTTAAAGAAATTAAAGCTATCAACAGTTACGTTTTAACTTTTTATATATCGTGTTCAGCTGCTGTTATTATGTTTATAGCAGCAATCACTACTGGTAATTTTAACATGCATATTTCTTTTTATGCACTTGTGGCAATTTTATTATTAGCATTCATATCCACAGTGGTGGCTTTAATGGCATTCTTAGAAGGTGTTAGAATAGTAGGACCTTCTAATGCTTCAATTTTTAGTACTATTGAGCCTATAGTTGGGTTAATACTAGGAATACTAATTTTAGGAGAATCTATATCAGTTAGAATTGTAATTGGAAGTATATTGATTATTATGTCGGTCGTGATATTAACAAAAGAATAATTTAATTATATAGAATGGAGATAATAAATGCTTGACTTGTTAAAACAGAAAATATGTGAATTACATAATATTATTTTAAGTCCAATAGATGATATGTTCAAAATAACTGCTTTAAAAAATTATAAAAGGGAAATAGAAGGAATACAGCAAAAAAGTTTTGGTGAAATTTATTATGAGTTTATTAAAAATAATAAAGAAAAAGGCACAGTATACACTCCAGAACCTATAACTTCTTATATGGTAGAAAACACCATAAAAGCAGAACAGATAATAAAGAATCCGTACATAAAAATTGTGGATCCCTCTTGTGGAACTGGCAATATATTAATTTGCTGTTTTAAATTTCTTAGAAATTTATATAAGGATAATTTAAAATTAATAAATGAGAAAAATGGGTTGAATTTAAATATTCAATGCATTGATGAACATATAATAACACATAATTTGTATGGCTTTGATATTGATGATATAGCTGTGAAAATTCTGATTATAGATTTATATGATTTAAGTCAGGGGAGCATACCCAGTAATGTTTTTAACAAGGATTTTTTATTATATGAAAGTGAACATAAATATGACGTATTCATAGGAAATCCACCCTATGTGGGTAAAAAATCTATAGATAACGAATACGCATCTTATTTAAAAATTAGATATAAAGAAGTATATAGAGATAAAGGGGATCTATCCTATTGTTTTTTCAAAAAAGCACTAGAAGACCTAAGCGAGAATGGAAAGCTTACTTTTATTACTTCAAGATACTTTTTAGAATCACCTAGTGGTGAGGATTTGAGGAAGGTTTTAAAAGAGCTATGCACTATAGACAAAATCATAGATTTTTACGGGATAAGACCATTTAAAAACGTAGGGATAGACCCTGTAATAATGTTTATAACGAATTATCAAAATGAGGATAGTGAAATTGAAATTATAAAACCTTCAAATGTAAAAAATAAACATAAAAAAGAATTTTACAACAGTGTATTTCTAAAAAGTGGGAATGAATTTAGTAGTTTTCTTCTTAATAAAAGGCAACTAAATGATAAAGGTTGGATTCTAATAGATGAAAAAGATAGAAATATAATAAATAAAATTGAGCAAAGAAGTTTTACTCACCTAAGTAATATATGTAATAGTTACCAGGGAGTAATAACTGGGTGTGACAAAGCATTTGTAGTCAGCGATGATATTGCTCTAAGAGAAAATATTGAAAAAAATATAATAAAACCTTGGATTAAGAGCAGTTACATAGAAAAAAATAAAGTTTCAAGACAAGACAGTTACATAATATATTCAGATTTAATCCATAACGCACATGATTATAATAATGCTATATCTTATATTGAATTGCAGAAGGAAAAGCTACTAAAAAGAAGAGAATGCCAAAGAGGTATTAGAAAATGGTATGAACTTCAATGGGGCAGAAATCAAAACATATTCGAAGGAGAAAAGATAGTTTTTCCCTTTAAGGCAAGCAGTAATAGATTTGCGTTTGACAAGGGAAGTTATTTTAGTGCAGATGTATATGCATTGATATTAAAAGAAAACGTTCCGTTTACCTATGATTTTTTATTATATATATTAAATAGTAAAATCTATGAATTTTATTTTAAGACCTATGCAAAAAAACTAGGCGAAGATGCTTATGAATATTATCCAAATAATTTAATGAAATTATGTGTTCCAATTATTATAGATTTTAAGGGAAAAGATGAAAATTATTTATATGATTATTTTCACTTTAGTGAAGAAGAAAAAAAGATTATACTTGGCGACGTATAATCTTTTTTGGCATGAAAGTTGCTATAAATATAGTAAAGCTTATTTAATATATATTAAATAATTTATTAATACTTAGGAGGAATTATTGTGACAAATTTGGAAAAACTAAACAAGGTGTTATGTGATGTATTTGATTTGAAAAATGTTAATGATATAAATGATGATTTGGGACCAGATGAAATAGAATTTTGGGATTCTTTAGGTCATGTAGAACTTATAACAAGTTTAGAGGAATCTTTTGACATAGCTTTAAATGTAGTGGATATCTCTAGAATGTATACCGTAGGTGATATTAAGAAGATAGTTGGGAAATATGGTGTTCAGATATGACATTCACAGATTATATTTTTGAATTTTCCTCAAAACTGAATAAAACCTCTGTAATTTTTAAAAATGAAATAAGTTATAAGGAAACTTTTGAAAATGTAAAAAAAAAGCTTCTTTTATAAAAAACAAGAAATTTTCTAAAAAGGATGCTGTACTTTTGGTTTCAGAGAATTCTTATTTTTTTATTGAAAATTATTTTGGCATAATTAAATGTGGAGCTATTTGTGTTCCTATAAACCCAGCTTTAAGTAGCAATGAGATAAAGTATATTATAGATTCTCTTAATATTAAATTAATTTTCACTCAAAATAAATTCAGTGAAAAAATACAGCAATTGGGTTATAAAGATGTTGAGATTTATACAGATAGCAATGAGTGTGATTTTACTTACGAACATGAAAACAATTACAGTCATGATATAGATATAGAAGAAGACGTGGCTGTAATACTTTTTACTTCTGGTTCCACAGGAAATGCTAAGGGAGTAATGCTTACTCATTATAATCTTATGTATAACACAAATTCTATAATAGAATATCTGAAACTTACAGAGAGAGATAGAGTGGAAACGGTACTTCCTTTTTATTATTGTTATGGGACTTCAATTTTGCATACACACTTTAGGGTAGGCGGAAGCCTTGTAATTAACAATAAATTTATGTTTCCGCAAACGGTTGTTGAGGATATAAATAAGTATAGTTGTACAGGCTTTTCAGGGGTCCCTAGCACTTACCAAATACTGCTTAGAATGACTGATATAAAGAATACTAAGATTCCAACATTAAGGTACATAACTCAAGCTGGAGGTATGTTATCAGAGAATTTTATAAAACAGCTTATAGATATTCTAAAAGGAGTAGACATTTTTATAATGTATGGTCAGACTGAGGCTACGGCGAGGTTATCATATTTACCGCCAGATTTAATTAATGAAAAGATGAATTCCATAGGACGTGGAATTAAAGGAACGGAGCTTTTGGTTTTAAATAGTGAAGGAAAGCGAGTCAAATCTGGAGAAACGGGTGAGGTTGTTGCTAAGGGTGGAAACATAATGAAAGGATATTTCAATGATAAGGAAGAAACGGATAAAGTTATAATGCAGGGATACTTATATACGGGAGACTTAGCAAAAGTTGATGATGAGGGATATATATATATAGTTTCAAGAGATAAAAATATTATTAAAAGTGGTGGTATTAGAATAAGTCCTAAGGAAATAGAAGACATAATATTACAGATTACAGAGGTAGTGGAATGTGCAGTTATTGGAGTAGAAGATGATATTTTAGGAGAAGCAGTAAAGGCCTTTGTAGTATTAATAGAAGACAACCATTATATTGACTTTAAACACATATTAGATTTTTGTAGAAATCAGTTGCCATCATATAAAACTCCAAGGTATATAGAATTTTTAAAAGAACTTCCCAAAAATTCTTCTGGTAAGATTTTAATAAAAAAGCTCAAGGAACTTAAGTAAAAGAAAGAGTAAGAGGGTGAAATAAATGGAGGATTTAGATTTAATAGATGAACTAGTGCTTGGAGAGCAGTTTAATATAGAGCAAGTGAAGAAGGAAAAGTTACTTTTAAAGATTATATTATCTCAAATAAACCGCAACACGAAAAATTTAAATATAAAAGCTATGTATGATAAATTAAATGTAGACATCAATAAAATTAAAACATTAGAACAGGTTCCATATATACCTGTAAATATGTTTAAATCTTTTCAGCTCAGAATATGTAAGGTGGAGCAAGTGATAAGGGTGTTACAATCTAGTGCTACCACCACAGGAATTCCTAGTAAAATATATTTAGATAAAAAGACTTCAACAAGACAAACGCAAGGGTTAATAAGTACGTTAACAAGTTTTCTAGGAAGAATGAGAAGACCAATGCTTATTGTAGATAATGAAGACTGCAATAAAAGAGGAGATAGTATGACTGCACGTGGTGCTGCTATTAGAGGGGTAAGCACTTTTGCTAGTAAGATGTTTTATATTATGGATAAAGAAAAAGAGGAACTTAAATTAAATATAGATAGACTTCGCGACTTTGAAAAAAAATATAAAGATGAGGAAATTTTAGTTTATGGATTTACTTATATATTGTGGTCGAAATTTTTAAAAGTATTAAAGCAGGAAGGAATAAAATTAGACATGCCAAAGTTAAAGCTGTTACATAGCGGGGGGTGGAAAAAACTTATTTCTGAAAAGGTAGAAAAGGAAGTGTTTTCAGAGACTGCTGCGCGGATATTTAACACAAGTACAGATAACATTATAGATTTTTATGGAATGGTGGAACAGTCAGGAGTAGTTTTTATTGATTGTAAGTATGGACATAAACATGTACCAAATTTTGCAGAGGTTATTATAAGGAATACACAGACTTTAGAAGAGGTGAAATTTGGTGAAGAAGGGATTATAGAGGTTATGAGTGTTCTAGGATCTAGCTATCCATCACAGGCTATTTTAACTGAGGATATTGGAGAATTTATAGGCATAGATGATTGCCCTTGTGGTAGGCGAGGTAAGTATTTTAGATTTAAGTCACGAGTAGAGAAGGCTGAAATTAGAGGCTGTGGAGATACCTTTGCAGAAAGGGAGGTAGGGAAATGATAAATTGTTACGAGCTAAATGGAGAATTTTATGAGAAGGAGCTAAAATTTGAAGACTTTCATGAAATAGAAACTTGCTTAAATAAGAATTTCAATAAACTTCATGAATTTCCGGTGCAAGTTATAATGCTTATTATAAATGAATATAGCAAGAGGATTGCAATAAACAGAGAAATATTAAGAATGGAAGGTGTTCCATTCTTATGCTTTTATTTAAAGAAAATAAATATGGGAAAACAGTTAAAGCTTAACTTAGGAAATATTGAATACCTAAATAATTTTGTGCAAGTAGGGGATGAAAAATACATCAAAGCACAGCCAAAGGGTTTAGTGTGTCATTGGATGGCTGGGAATGTGCCTACCCTAGGTATTTATTCAGTGCTTCAGAGTATAATATGCAAAAATGGTAATATTCTAAGAGTGTCTAAAGAAAGTGTTAGCACGGTGTATGAATTATTAAAACTTTTGGACGAGATTGAGGTTGAGTATGAGGGGAATACTTACTCTTCTAAGGTTATATTGAAAAATATTGCCCTTATTTATTTTAATAGTGAAGATAAGTATCTTAATTCTCAGATGTCTTTAAAGGCAGATGCACGAATAGTTTGGGGTAATAAAATAGCAGTAGATACTATTTCTCTTTTACCTAAAAAAACTACTTGTAAGGATTTAATTTTTGGACCTAAGTATTCTTTTGCAGTTTTTGATAGATCAGCTATCGAAAGTGATGACTTTGAAGAATACTTAGAAAATCTGGTTACAGATATAATTGCATTTAATCAAAAATCATGTTCTTCACCTCAGGTATTGTTTTTAGAGAAAAGTAAACTACCTGTAGAAGAAATAGCCCAAATGTTAAGTCGAAAATTCGAGAAGATTACTAAAAGATATACTAAATTAGATTTAGAGGAGGCTATAGCTGCTAAAATAATTAATAAAAGAGGCGAATATCTATTAAGCCTCAATAAGCTAGCTTACATAGCTAAGGGACTTCAATATACAATATTAATTGATAGTGAATTAAAGCTTGAGGAGGCCATTACAGGACGAACTATATTTATAAAAGAGGTGGATGATATACTGGAGGTATGCCCTTTAATTACTAAAAACATACAAACCATTGGGATAGCTTCAAAGAATAGTAAGAAGACTTTAGATTTTGCAGATAGAGTAACGACTTTGGGAGTAGATAGAGTTGTGAAAATTGGGTACATGAATTTCTATGATTCTCCTTGGGACGGCAGTTTAATAATGTGTGAATTAGTTAGGTGGTGTTCTCTTAATATAAAGGGAATGATATAAGTAAGTAATTCTATGAATTTTAAATTTTATTTTATAGTGGAGAAGAAAATGCCAGATATTAAAAGCTTTTATAACGCTATGTTATTAATTTGGTGATGTAATAAGAGCAAATTTATTGATTGGAGGTATACAAATGAAGGTTAAGGATATTATGACACGGCAAATAATTTCTTTGAAGAAAACGAATACTCTTGGTGAAGCACTAGAACTGTGTATAAAATACAAAATTGATAGTGTACCTATATTAGATGATGATGGATCCATATACAATCTTATTACTAAGACAGATTTTATGAAATCTTATATGAATAATGACCCGTTAGCAAAATGTATTATGGAATTACCTAAGAAAAATGTGCTCACAATTAATGAGGATGAGAATATTGTGAGTGCTTGGAGACATAAAGTTGGTAGGCTTCCTGTTATTAATAATAAAGGTAAACTAATTGGTATGCTAACACGGACAGATATAACTTCAAATCTTGTTAATAAAATAAATAAAGAAATAATTGAACTGAAGAAAAATACCATGACTAACCAGGAACTGGAAGCTGTAATTGAATCATCTTATGACGGCATTTATATAACTGATGGTGAGGGAAATACACTGAGAATTAATAAATCTTACGAAAAAATTACAGGTCTTAATAGAGAGGAAATGATAGGCAGAAACATGATAGACATTGTAAAAGAAGGATTCATATCACAATCAGGGACACTTATGGTTTTGAAAAGTGGTACGACAAATAACATACAGCAGGAATTTAGTACAGGAAAGAAGATTATGGTTACTAGCACACCAGTTTTTAATGAAAATAGAGAAATTATACTAGTGGTTACAAATATACGTGAAATAACCCAATTGTATGAGCTGGAGGAACAGCTTCAAAAAAATAAAGAATTAAACAAAAAATACTTTACAGAAATAGAAGAAATGAGAATGCAGCTTATTGGTGTATCAAATTTAATAGCTGAGGATAATAACATGTTGGAGACTATAAGCATAGCTAAAAGAATTGCAAAGGTAGATACTACTGCACTGTTACTTGGGGAAACAGGTGTAGGTAAAGAAGAAATTGCAAAGTTTATACATAAAAATAGTATTAGGTATAATAAATCTTTCATTAAAGTAAATTGTGGTGCAATACCCCCAAATCTTATCGAATCTCAGCTTTTTGGGTATGCGCGTGGCGCATTTACAGGAGCTAACAAGGAAGGCAAAATTGGACTATTTGAGTTAGCTTCTGGAGGAACAATATTTTTGGATGAAGTTGGAGAACTACCTTTAGATATGCAAGTAAAACTTTTGCAAGTGCTCCAAGAGAGAGAGATAGAAAAAGTAGGTGGAATAAAACCTATAAAAATAGATGTTAGGGTAATAGCCGCAACTAATAGGGACATTGTAAATATGGTAAAAAACAAGTTATTTAGAGAGGATTTATATTATCGTCTAAATGTAGTACCTATATATATCCCACCACTTAGAGAAAGAAAAGAGGACATTATGCCGCTCACTAAACATTTCTTAGACGAATTAAACTTGAAATATAATTTAAATAAATCTTTTAGTTCAGAAACCCTGGATTATCTTTATGAATATACATGGCCGGGTAATGTACGCCAACTTAAGAATATAGTTGAAAGAGTTGTAGTTATGAGTACGGGTGATAGAATAATAAAGAGTGATTTACCAAGAAGTATTATAGGGAATTTGGAAGGGGATCGGATAGATATAGCTACTGAAAGTATGCAGTTAAAAGACGTAATAGAGAGAATTGAATTGCAAATGATGAATAAGGCCTTTGAAAAGCATGCTAATGTGAGGGGGGCGGCAAAAGAATTGGGCATAGATGCTTCAACTTTTGTAAGAAAACGAAAAAGGTATATGGTTAAAATCAGTAAATCTAAACAGTGATGCATAAATGCAACATGTTGCATTTATGCATAGTTATTTATTTAACAATCAAAGCGAGGATAGACAACCAGCGACAGACACATTTTCAATAGTAGTGATTAATATTTGTTGAGTTTTTGCAACAGAGATTAATCATTATTTTTTTATTGATAAAATAATCACTGGTATGACCAATTTTAAAGCACATTAAAAATATTTTTATCATGTTTATTTTCATAATGAAGTTGGCATCTTAATTGCTTATATAATAAATAAGAATAAAAATAAAATTATATATATAAGAAAGGAATGATTTATATGGCACTTATGAATAAGGAACAATACTTAGAAAGTCTTAGAAATTTAAACCTAAATATATGGATGTTTGGTGAAAAGGTAACTAATTGGGTGGATAATCCAATGATACGCCCATCAATAAATTCTGTTGCAATGACTTACGAATTAGCTCAGCTTCCAGAATATGAAGATCTAATGCTTGCAACTTCAAATTTAACTGGTGAAAAGGTAAATAGATTTACACATTTGCACCAAAGTAGTGAGGATTTAATTAAAAAGGTTAAGATGCAGAGGCTACTTGGGCAAAAAACTGCATCCTGTTTTCAAAGATGTGTGGGAATGGATGCATTTAATGCAACTTTCAGTACAACTTTTGAACTAGATAAAGCTTATGGGACAAGTTACCATGAAAATTTCAAGAAGTTCTTAACTTATGTTCAAGAAAACGATTTGACTGTAGATGGTGCCATGACGGATCCAAAAGGAGATAGAGGACTCTCACCAAGTAAACAGGCTGATCCTGACTTATATTTAAGAGTAGTTGAGAGAAGACCTGACGGAGTAGTAGTTAGAGGTGCAAAAGCTCATCAAACAGGAATGTTAAATTCTCAAGAAATGGTGGTTATGCCTACTATAGCTATGACACCACAAGATAAAGATTGGGCTATCGCTTTTGCAATCCCAACAGATGCAAAAGGGCTAATTCATATTTATGGAAGACAATCTTGTGATACAAGAAAATCAGAAGAAGGTTCAGATATAGATACTGGTAATAGCCAATTTGGTGGACATGAAACTTTGACAATATTTGAAGATGTATTCGTACCAAATGACAGATTATTTTTAAATGGAGAAACAGATTTTGCTGGAATGCTTGTGGAAAGATTTGCAGGCTATCACAGACAAAGCTATGGTGGATGTAAAGTTGGTGTTGGTGATGTACTAATTGGAGCATGTGCAGTTGCAGCTGACTACAATGGAGCAAATAAAGCAACACATATAAAGGATAAATTAATAGAAATGACCCACTTAAATGAGACACTTTACTGCTGTGGTATAGCCTGTTCATCACAGGGGTGGAAGACAGAATCAGGAAACTATATGGTTGACCTATTACTTGCTAATGTATGTAAACAAAATATAACAAGGTTTCCTTATGAAATAGCAAGACTTGCAGAAGATATAGCTGGAGGAGTTATGGTTACAATGCCTTCAGAAAAAGATTTTAAGAGCCCTGAGATTGGTCATTATATAGATAAATATCTAAAGGGTGTAGCAAGTGTATCAACTGAAAACAGAATGAGAATATTAAGGTTAATTGAAAATATAACACTTGGAACTGCAGCCGTAGGTTATAGAACAGAATCAATGCACGGTGCAGGATCGCCACAAGCTCAGAGAATAATGATAGCGAGACAGGGGAACTTACCTTCCAAAAAGATTATGGCAAAAAAAATAGCAAAGATAAAAGAATAATCCATATAAAAAATGTAACTATTAATATAGTTGGTAGGGGAAACAACTAAAAAGAAAGGTGTTTTCCAAGGGAGAGTGAGAATTTGGTAAATAAAGAAAAGGTTGAAGAAGTATTAGATAAAGAGATAAGACCTTATTTAGCAGAGCATAAAGGAAATATAGAGCTTATAAAAATTGAAGATGGTACAATAGAGGTTAGGCTACTAGGCAGTTGTGCAAATTGCCCATCAGCAAAGGATACTATTGAAAATGTTATAGATGCATCTTTGAAAAGGATACCAGACATTAAAAAAGTAATAATAGCTGACCCCATTAGTGATGAAATGTGGGATTTAGCAAAAAAAATATTAAATAAAGAAAAAATACTATAAGAAGGTAACTTTTGAATTTAAGGAGCTATATAAAGAAAAATTAATTGCTGAAGTAAATAATAAAATGCCAAGAACTATGGGATACTCTTTAATAGATGTTTCTGAAAACGATTATATTGTAGAAGTAAGTCATCAAATAATAGAACTTCAACCTCCTAAAATCGGAGATATTGAGAAAGCTATTGGAGAGAATTGTGCCTCTTTAGTTGATGATGGATCCACACTTATACTTGAGAAAAAAAAGTTCAAGCCAAATTCTAAAATTATAGGGGGAGAAAATAAATGAATAAAGGGTATGTGTATATAATTCTAACAGCGCTACTATATAGTACACAGGAAATTGCAAATAAAATGCTAGTTAAAAATGGACTGGATTCATTTCAAATTACATTTCTAATATTCATGATCGGTGCTATATTATTAACACCACTAGCAGTAAAGGATATCAAAGCTAAAAATCTAAAGCTTGGTGTAAATGATTTTGGATACTTTGCATTAAATGGTGCATTATGTATACCTATATCAATGGCTCTTCTATCATTTGCAGGTAAATATACCCTAGCTTCAACTTCAGCAGTTATATTTAGTTCAAATGCAATTTTTACAGTACCCTTCGCTTATTTACTTTTAAAAGAAAAGGTTAATAAGGCAACATTAATATCTCTTTTGGTAGGTATTATAGGTGTTATTATAATTTTCAATCCGGCCAAGATAGCAGCAGGAATGAATGGTGGATCGTCAGATTTATTGGGAGTAACACTTGCATTAGGTGCAGCTATATCTTGGTCACTATTTACAGTAATCAGCAAAATTAGAATACATAAATACGGTGGTTATGTATTTAACTGTATAGCATTCTATATTGGAGCATTCTTTGTACTAATAATACTTTTAGCTACAGGAAGACCTATTTTTAAAGGAATTGATGGGAGTGCAATTTTAGTACTTATTTACATGGGTCTTTTTATAAAGGCACTTGGATATGTATGTTACCTTGGAGCAATAAGATTAACATCAGCAGTTACAGCGTCCTTAGTATTTTTAATAAAGCCTGCTTTAGCAACCATGCTTGCTGTAATGATACTTGGAGAAGAGCTTAAGGCAAATATAGTTATAGGAATTGGATTTATTATTGTAAGTTCATATATTGCCTTTAAATCTAAGAGAGCTTCTGAGATGACTCAGGTGGCTCAGGTAGTTACCAAATAAATAATTTGAAATAAATGTTCTACATTTATTTCAAATTTGGAGGTGGAGTCTTGCTAAGTGAAAGAATAAGAAATCATGAAATCATGAAAAAAGTAGTTTCGGCTGAAGAAGCAGCTAGTCTCATAAAAAATGGAATGGTGGTTGGAGTAAGTGGCTTTACTCCATCAGGTTACCCGAAAGATGTTCCTTTAGCTCTTGCGCAAAGAGTGCAAAGCACTAGTGAAAAAATGAAACTCACATTATATACAGGTGCTTCTGTTGGTGCAGAAATCGATGGAGCTTGGACTAAGGCGGGTATAATATCAAAAAGAATGCCTTATCAGACTAATAGTGATTTAAGAAACAACATTAATAAAGGACTTACTGAGTATATTGATATGAATTTAAGCTGTATGCCTCAATTTGTAAATTATGGATTCTTGCCTAAGGTTAATATTGCAATCATAGAAGCTTTAGCAATTACGGAAGATGGAAATATAATACCAACAACAGCAGTTGGAAATGCAGCTACTTTTGTTGCAAATGCAGATATGGTTATAATTGAGGTTAATGAGAATCAGCCATTATCATTAGAAGGTATTGCCGATATTTATACTTTGGAAAATCCTCCATTTAGGAAACCAATTCCAATAACACATCCGGGAGATAGGATTGGAACAACTTATATACCTTGTGAACTTGAAAAAATTGCTGCGGTTGTTATGACAAATACGTCTGATAAAACAAGGCCTCTCGGAGCTATAGATGAAACTTCTAAGGCAATTTCAAAAAATCTAATTGATTTTCTTGAAAATGAAGTTAAAGAAGGGAGACTACCTGAAAATTTATTACCACTTCAATCAGGAGTTGGTAGTGTAGCGAATGCAGTACTTGCAGGACTTTGTGAAACTAACTTAAAAAATCTTACTTGCTATACAGAAGTAATACAGGATTCTATGCTTGATCTTATAAGATGTGGTAAAGCAAAAATGGTTTCTGCTACTGCATTAAGCCCTTCACCGGCTGGAATGGAAGCTTTTAGAAGAGACTTAGACAGTTTGAAAGATAAAATCATATTGAGACCTCAAGAAATAAGTAATAATCCAGAAGTGATTCGAAGACTTGGAGTTATCGCTATGAATACAGCTTTAGAGGTTGATGTTTATGGTAATGTTAATTCAACTCATGTTATGGGTACAAAAATGATGAATGGAATAGGAGGCTCTGGTGATTTTGCTGGGAATGCTTCACTAACTATATTTACAACAGAATCTATAGCTAAAAAAGGTGATATATCTTCAATAGTTCCAATAGTTTCTCATGTGGACCATACAGAGCATAATGTGATGGTAATTGTTACAGAACAAGGCACCGCAGATTTAAGAGGAAAGAGTCCAAAGGAAAGAGCGCTTGCAATTATTAATAATTGTGCTCATCCTGACTATAGACTACAACTTTTAGAATACCTTGAAAAAGCACAATCGTGTAGTGGAAAACATACTCCTCATCTATTATGTGATGCACTATTATGGCATATAAGATTTACGGAAACAGGCACAATGAAAAAAGATTTATAGAATGTATTTGCTTTAATGATAATAATAATGATAACCTAGTAGTAAATTAATACAAAAAATATATAAAACAATAGGAGGAAAATAAAAATGGATAACAAGACATGTATAAATGAAATGATAGCTAAGGCAAAGAAAGCTCAAGCGGGTATTGCAAACTACAATCAAGAACAGGTGGATGCTTTAGTTAGAGTTATTGGTAAAGTTATATTTGATAATGCAGAGGTACTTGCAAAAGAAGCAGTAACTGAAACAAGAATGGGAGTTTATGAAGATAAGGTAGCTAAGAACATGGGTAAATCAAGAACTATATGGAACAGCTTAAAAGGTAAAAAATCTGTAGATATCATTGGAACAGAAGAAGGAAAAGACGGAATATTACTAGTGGCTAAGCCAAAGGGAATTATAGGAGCTATTACTCCAACAACAAATCCAATAGTTACACCTATGTGTAATGCTATGTTTGCATTAAAAGGAAGAAATGCAATTATTGTTGCACCACATCCAAGATCTAAAAATTGCTCAGCACATGCTGTTAAATTAATGAATGATGAATTAAGGAAACTCGGAGCACCAGAAAACTTGATTCAAATAATAGAAGAACCATCTGTTGAATTAACAGGAGAATTAATGGCAGCTGTTGATGTAGTGGTAGCTACTGGTGGAATGGGAATGGTAAGGGCTGCTTATTCAAGCGGAAAACCAGCTTTTGGAGTTGGAGCAGGAAATGTTCAGGTTATTATTGATAGAGATTATGATTATGATAAAGCAGCTAAGGATATTATCGCTGGAAGAAAATTTGATAATGGTATCATTTGTTCTGGAGAACAATCTATTATTGCGCCAATTGAAAAACATGCTGAAATAATGCAGGCATTTGTTAATAATGGCGCATACTACATTGAAGATGAAGCAACAATTGAGAAATTCAGAAGTATTATGTTTATAAATGGATCAATAAACGGTAAACTCGTTGGCCAATCAGTTCAAGTTATTGCTGATTTAGCAGGAGTTGTAGTTCCTTCCGCTACAAAAGTAGTTATATTAAAGGCTAAAGGAGCAGGAACATTAGATGTACTTTGTAAGGAAAAAATGTTCCCAATTATGATAACATTAACTTATAATACGTTTGAAGAAGGCGTGGAAATAGCTAATACTAATCTTTTATATGAGGGCGCAGGACATACTGCAGCTATTCATTCAAATGACGATGCTCATATAGAATTCGCGGGGACAGCATTACCAATAAGTAGATTAGTTGTTAATCAACCATCATCTACAGGAGCAGGCGGAAGTTTCAATAATGGCTTCAATCCAACTACAACTCTTGGGTGTGGATCATGGGGAAACAATTCGATATCTGAAAACTTTACGTATTACCATTTAATAAATATATCAAGAATAGGATATTTCAATAAGGATGCTAAGGTTCCAACTGCAGAGGAAATCTGGGCTGAATAATATAGAATTAATAGGTTTCAATGATTTAAGTTGAAACCTATTATCCTAATTAAAATAATTAATAAAATCGGAGGTAAAATAATGAAATTATTTTCAATTAAGTCACAAATTCATAAGTTTGATACTGCAAATGAATTTGCAGAAACCTTTAATATAGGTGATGGAGATTTTGTATTATCAAATGAATTTATATATAATCCTTTTTTCGGAAGCCTAAAACTTAAGTCTGAAATAGTTTTTCTAGAAAAATATGGAATTGGAGAACCTTCAGATGAGATAATTGATGCGATATTAGCTACTATTAAGGGAAAGACTTTTAAAAGAATTTTTGCTATAGGTGGCGGTAGTGTTATAGACATAGCAAAACTTCTTGTAATAAAGGGCGAAAATACAGCCTTAGATTTATTTGAAAAAAAAGTTCCACTTATAAAGGATAAAGAGCTTATAATAGTTCCTACAACTGCTGGGACAGGCTCAGAAGTTACAAATTTATCTATAGCTGAAATTAAATCTGAACATACAAAAATGGGTCTTGCTACAGATGAATTATTAGCTGATCATGCAGTTCTTATCCCAGAATTAGTTAAAGGACTACCATACAGATTTTTTGTTGCTAGTTCAATAGATGCTTTAATTCATGCAATTGAGTCTTATGTATCTCCAAAATCTAACACGTACACGGAATTATTTAGTGTTAAAGCAATGGAATTAATTTTAAAAGGATACGTTCAGATAATTGAAAAAGGTGAAGAATATAGAAAAGAAATAATCGAAGACTTTGTTATAGCTAGTAATTATGCTGGTATTGCTTTTGGAAACACAGGAGTTGGTGCTGTTCATGCACTTTCATATCCGCTTGGTGGAACATACCATGTGCCTCATGGAGAAGCAAACTACCAGATGTTTGTTGAAGTATTTAGAACTTATAACAAGAAAAAACCAAATGGTAAAGTTAAAGATATTAAAAAAATACTTGCAGATATTTTAAATGTAAATGTAGGAGAAGATGTATTTGAAGCACTTGCCGGAGTACTTGATAAATTACTAGTTAGAAAACCGCTGAAAGACTATGGTATGAAGGTAGAAGAAATTGAAGGTTTTGCAGATAGCGTTGTTGTAGGACAAGAAAGACTTTTAAATAATAATTATGTACCTTTAAGTAGAGAGGAAATTAGAGATATTTATAAGATTTTGTATTAAAATATAAGGAGAGAGGGTCAAACCTCCCTCCTTATATATCATATAATATAAAATTAGGAGGTATCGTATGTCAAATTTAGATTTTATTTATAAAAGATACAGTATACGAAAATTTAAAGACGAAGTTATTCCTATGATTGATTTAGAGGAGATTATTAAAGCTGCTATTCACGCTCCATCGGGTAAAAATGTTCAGAATTGGCACTTTGTAATAATTAGGAATAAAGAAAAGATAAATGAAATTGTAAAAGTCGTGGAAGATAAAAATTCAGAAATAGCAGCTAAAATTATAGATGAAAATATTAAGGCAATTTTCACTAAATCTTTAAAATACCATATTGCATTTAGGAATGCTCCTTGCTTAATTCTAGTATATGCCGGAAATTATAAACCAACAGGATTTGAAGAATTTAAGGCTATTAATGAAAGCGCAGATGTTATACAAGAACTTTTTAATACTGCACCAGGAATACAGGGAGCATCTGCAGCAATGGAAAACTTATTACTTGCTGCAGCTAGTCTTGGCTATGGCACATGCTGGATGACAGGTCCAAATTATGCTGCAAAAGAAATTGGAGATGTGCTTAATTTTAAAAAAGAAGGGTATTCATTAATGGCATTAACTCCTATTGGATTACCTTTAGAAGATGAAAATAAAAGCCCTCGTAGAAAGCCTGTAGATGAAGTTATTACAGTTATACTCTAAATAACTCTTATTGATGATACCAAAGATTTTTACTATAAATTAGTGAATAGAAGCAGGGTGAGTTTGTATTTAATTGTCCTGCTTGTATTTGTTTTCATGTTTTAATTAATACTTAGAAAATATGGTTACAAATATAATTGTAGAAATTATTTTAGGTATACAAGTTAAGATAATTAGAGTATACTAAAAGAATAATAAGTGGAAAGAATTGGCGAGAAAAGCAAATTAGAATCGATATAAAAATGAATAAGTTCTAATTTGCAGAAAGAACAAATAAATATTGAGATATATATTATGCAGGAGTCTATAAATTTCTGTAAATTTGTTTTCTAACATTTGTGAAAAAAATCACAATAATTCATTGGAATACTAACAAATGTGTTGATATAAACTTATTACTGACAACGTTTTCTTAGTGACTGAAACTATGATATTAAATTATTTAATATATAGTCAAAACAAAGATTTTATAATTTAGGAGAGTGATTGGTATGAACTTAGAAGAAATTTATAAATCAAAGGTGATTACGGCGCAGCAAGCGGCAGGAAAAATAAAGTCTGGAAACAGCGTAGTTACAGGACATGCTTGTGCGGAGCCAACAGAGATTATAGCTGCAATGGTAGCTAACAGTAAGGCTTATGAAAATGTTGAAATTATACACATGGTACCTATGGGAAAAGCTGGGTATACTAAAACTGGAATGGAAAATCATTTCAAGCACAATGCTTTATTTGCAGGTAGTGCCACTAGGGAAGCTATTGCTTGCGGAAGAGCAGATTTTACACCTTGTTTTTTTTCTAAAATACCTGAGCTATTTAAAAAGGGTTATCTACCAGTAGATGTGGCAATTGTTCAAGTTTCAGCACCAGATGAGCATGGTTATTGTAGTTTTGGTGTATCTGTTGATTATACAAAGACTGCAACAGAATGTGCAAAAATGGTAATTGCAGAAGTAAATAATAAAATGCCAAGAACTATGGGAGACTCTTTTATACATATTTCTGATATTGATTATATTGTAGAAGTAAGTCATGAAATAATAGAGCTTAATCCTCCTAAAATTGGAGATATTGAGAAAGCTATTGGAGAGTATTGTGCTTCTTTAGTTCAGGATGGTTCCACACTTCAACTTGGAATAGGAGCTATTCCAGATGCAGTACTTTTGTTTTTAAAGGATAAAAAGGACTTAGGTATACATTCGGAAATGATTTCAGACGGAGTAGTTGAACTTGTTGAAACAGGAGTTATAACAAATAACGCTAAGACACTTCATCCAGGGAAAATAGTAGTAACTTTCCTTATGGGAACTAAAAGACTTTATGACTTTGTTGATAATAATCCAATGGTTGAAATGTATTCTGTAGATTATGTAAATGATCCGGTTATAATTGCAAAAAATAGTAAAATGGTCTGTATAAATTCTGCTATTCAAGTAGATCTTATGGGGCAGGTAAATGCAGAGACTATAGGATTAACTCAGTTTAGTGGGACTGGTGGACAGGTTGACTTTATTAGAGGTGCAAGTATGGCAAAGGACGGTAAATCTATCATTGCAATGCCTTCTACAGCAAGCAAAGGAAAGATTTCAAGAATTACGCCTTTGCTTGATGAAGGAGCAGCGGTTACAACTTTGAGAAACGAAATAGAATACGTAATTACTGAATATGGTATTGCGGAGCTAAAAGGCAAAACATTAAGAGCCAGAGCAAGAGCGCTCATAAATATTGCTCATCCAGACTTTAGACCTTCACTTATTGTGGAATGGGAAAAAAGATTTAACTGTAAGTTTTAGTAAAGCATGTAATAATCACTAAAGATAAAAAGAGGCAGGCGACTTTATATTTAGACATCCTGCTTCTTTTTATTTTCATATTTTAGTGTAGTAGCTAGTGAAAATGGGTATAATATAAAAAAATGAAAGAATATTACATAAAAAAGAAGGAAAATCATGTAAGTTATAGAATATAGAATAAAGGTATATTATTTACACAATACTGAAAAAATGTTTTAATTTAAAATGATTTGGAGGGAAGAAAATGCATTTGAATTTTGAAAATAGCGAGGATAAATTGATAGTTTACATGTTTGGAGAACTAGACCATCACAGTGCTGAAGAAGTAAGGAACATTATAGATGATCGTTTAGAACGAGATAGCTACAACAAATTAATTATGGATTTCAAAGATGTGACGTTCATGGACAGCTCCGGTATTGGAGTGGTCATTGGAAGATACAAAAAGTTACATATGAAAAATGGGAAAGTATGTGTAACTAATATTAAATCTTCAGTAAAAAGAGTATTCGAATTGTCAGGAATGTTTAAGATTATTATGTCATATGATGATGTTGAACAAGCTGTAAACAACATTTAGTGGGGGGATTAGTATGTGTCACAATAGAATTAAAGTTGAATTTTTAAGTAAATCGCAGAATGAAAGTTTTGCAAGAGTAGCAGTAGCAGCATTCGCTTCACAATTAGATCCTACAATCGATGAAATTACCGACGTTAAAACAGCGGTATCTGAAGCAGTTACTAATGCAATTATTCATGGATATGATAATGAGGAGGAAATGATTACTATAGAAGCTTTTATTAATGGAACTGAACTAACAGTAATAATAGAAGATGTAGGAAAAGGTATTGACAATTTAGAGCTCGCTAGGCAACCATTATACACTTCCCGACCAGATTTAGAGAGGTCAGGTATGGGTTTTACTGTAATGGAGACTTTTATGGACAGCTTAGAAGTAAAGTCTGATAAAGGTAGGGGAACAAGTATAATAATGAAAAAAATATTTAATCCTTTAAGTTAGGTGGAATATTATGGATCAAAAAATAGTAAGAAAAGAAGACTATACTTATGAAGATAATATGCAACTTATTCAATTGGCTAGAAATAAAGAACCGGGTGCACTAGATACGCTGGTGGAAATGAATTTACCATTAGTTTCATCAATAAGTAAAAAATTTCTTAATAGGGGATATGAGTACGATGATATATTTCAAATTGGATGTATTGGCTTAGTAAAAGCAATTAATAATTTTGATACTAAGTATAATGTGAAATTTTCTACATATGCCGTACCTATGATAATTGGAGAAATCAAAAGATTTCTTAGAGATGATGGAATTATAAAAGTAAGTAGAAGCGTTAAGATTACTGCAAGACAATTACATTATGATAAAGATACTCTAACCAAAAAATTGGGTAGAGATCCTACTATTGATGAACTATCGGTTTTTTCCAAAATTGAAAAAGAGGATATAGTATATGCATTAGAATCTGCTAGCAATATGCTGTATTTATTTGATACAATACACCAAGATGATGGTGCCCCAGTACTATTAATAGATAAATTAAGTGAAAAATACGAAGAAGATAATCAGGTTTTAGATAAAATTTCCCTTAAAGAAGCACTTAAAAAACTTGATGCAAAATCAAGGCAAATAATTATGCTCAGGTATTTTAAAGATAATACACAAATTCAAGTTGCGAAAATGATGGGAATTAGCCAGGTACAGGTATCGAGAATAGAAAAAAAAGTTTTAAAAATAATGAAGGAAAAGTTGATCTAATAAAAGTGAGTGTATAAGATGAAATATAGATAAGGAACTTCAATTTTTAATTTTGAAGTTCCTTATCTATAAATTCGTCTTATTTTTTTGACTAAAAATAATATTAATGCAAATACTAACATAAAGAATTAGCATATTATATTTGCATAATACAATATAATAAATGATTAGTAGTCACTATTAAAAGCTACAAGGAGGACATTTCATGAAAGTGGAAGAAAAAACTATAAGAAAAAAATTTGATAAACTTAATTCTAATAACATCCCTAAGCCTAATTTAGGATTGCATTGTTTTAATGCTTTTTGGGTTGGAGGATTAATATGTGTAATAGGACAATTTATCAGTGACATTTTTTCTGGAATTGGTATTCCTAAAGATGAGCTAGGGACATATGTTTCTATAGTTATGGTTTTTTTTGGAGCTGTGTTTACTGGCATAGGAGTATATGATAAGCTAGGTGATTTTGCAGGAGCAGGTTCTGTTGTACCAATTACAGGGTTTGCAAATTCAATCGTTTCACCAGCAATGGAATTTAAAAAAGAGGGTTTTGTTTTTGGTGTTGCAGCTAAAATGTTTACTATTGCAGGGCCCGTTTTAGTATATGGAATAGGTTCATCTGTAATTGTAGGAATTTTATATTATTTTTTAAGGTGGTGATTTAAAATGGGTAGAAGAATCGGTCTTCAAACAGTAGAAATCGAAAGTAAACCTAGAATTATTAGCACATATAATATAGTTGGGCCTAAGGAAGGACAGGGACCATTAAAAGAGTATTTTGACCAAATTTTAGAAGATGATCTTAATGGAACTGAAAGCTTTGAAAAAGCTGAAACTAGTTTATTATATACTGCTGTATCAGAGAGTATAAAAAAAGCAAAACTAAAAGAAGTTGATATAGATTATCTACTAGCAGGTGATTTATTAAATCAGTTATCCTCTTCATGTTTTGCAGCTAGAGATTTGAATATACCATTCCTAGGACTTTACGGAGCTTGCTCAACTATGGCAGAGTCTTTAAGCGTGGCTTCAATGATAATGGAGGGCGGGCTGGCTAATCATGTTGTAGCAGCTACTTCATCACATTTCTCATCAGCTGAAAGGCAATTTAGATTGCCACTCGAAATGGGAAGTCAGAGAGCTCCAACAGCGCAATGGACTGTTACAGGTGCAGGAGCAATGGTTTTGGGTAAAAAAGGTAAATTTCCATATGTTACTCATGTTACAACTGGAAAGGTCAAAGATTATGGAATAAATGATGTAAACAATATGGGAGTTGCAATGGCGCCAGCAGCTGTAGACACTATTAAACAACATTTTATGGATACAGGTCGAAAGCCTTCGGATTATGATATTATAGCTACTGGAGACTTGGGCATCATAGGAAGAGAATTTACAGAAAAATTACTGCTGGAATATAAGTATGATATGAAAGGTCATTATATTGACTGTGGTGAGGATATTTTCGATGCACAGACACAAGGAACTAATGCAGGTGGTAGTGGTTGTGGATGTTCTGCAGTGGTTGCAACAGGGTACTTACTCAAAAATATGTTAAAGGGAAAATTTAAAAGAATATTGCTAGTTTCTACAGGTGCACTTTTAAGTTCAACTTCACCGCTTCAAGGAGAAACAATACCAGGAATCGCTCATGCCGTTTCAATAGAGTTTGGGGGTGAATAAATGAATAATTACATTATGTCTTTTATAGTTGGAGGGATAATTTGTGTAATAGGTCAAATACTTATGGACACTACTAAATTAACTCCAGCTAGAATACTAGTTTTATTTGTAACTGCTGGTGTAATATTAGGTGCATTAAATATATATGATGTAGTGATAGAATATGGAAAAGCAGGTGGAAGTATACCTCTGCCTGGGTTTGGGTCTAGTTTAGCTAAAAGTGTAATGAAGGAAGTAGATGAAGTTGGTATCATAGGAGCATTTACAGGAGGTATAAAGGGGACTGCGGGCGGTATTACTGCTGCAATTTTTTTTGGATATATTATGGCGTTATTATTCAATCCTAAAACTAAAGGGTAATAAAAAACTACTATCAAATATTAAAATGGATCCTATGTCAAGGACATTTAAAAAAGACTATGCAACTAAAAGTTGATTTCTGTATTGTACAGGAGTCAACTTTTTTAATCCCCATTGATATCTATAGTTGTTATAATAATCCATATAATTATCAATTAGATTCTGTAAATCAGTAAATGTATCACAACTTTTATAGTCAATCTCATCCTTCATATGACCAAAAAATGATTCTTGTGGGGCATTGTCCCAACAGTTTCCTCTTCTAGACATTGACTGTCCAAGTTTATATTTTTTAAGTAGTTTTTGAAATTTGGGACTGGTATAATGAGCCCCTTGATCAGAATGTATAAACGATTCTGAAGTCAATAATTTCTTATGACGTCTAATTAATCTTTCAATCGTTTCCGTTGCAATATCTAATGTAATGCGCTTAGACAGGTGGTATGAAAGTATTTCGTTTGTAGAAGCATCTTTAATTGTTGATAAATAAGCCATACAAGAAGCTCCATATGGCATATAAGTGATATCCGTTAACAAAACCTTTCCAGCTATGTCCTGTTTGAATTTTCTATTTAAAAGATTTGGTACAACAGTATGTTCTCGAGTTGCTTTCATCATCCTACGATAAGGATTTGCTTTCCTAATTGGACATTTGATATTATATTTACGCATAATTCTTTGAATACATTTTCTATTAATAATTAAATTGAACTCTTGCTCGAGTACCATCTTAATAGAACGTGAACCCTTCTTGTAACCCCTATGTTCAAATGCCTTAAGAACTATTTTCCTTAATTGTAAATCTCTTTGTTCTCGAATATTACGTGTAGATTCTGATTTTAGGTAATTATAATAACCTGATCTTGATACTCCAATTACACCACATAGATGTCTAATCATATTTTTATATTTAGATTTAGAGAGAATGTTCTGAATAAGTGCAAAAATTGAAGAGATCCTTAAACTACCGTTTTTCACCTGCCTTTCTTGCAGCTCGATTTTTTTTAATAGTTCTGCTTCTGCCTTCCAGTATTCAATCTCAGCATCTTTTCTTGTGATTATTTCTTCTAGGGTTAATTCACGTTTAAGTGGGCGTCCACTGCTGAATTTTCTAGTATCTCTAAGGCCTAATTCGCCAGATTCCTTATAAGCCTTGCGCCACCTCTTACTAGAAGACTTGATTCTAGTATTACCAAGTGTTTCTATATCGAACCCTGCATCTTGAAAAATCTGAGACGATAATTTCCCCATTATATGCTCAGCTACAAATAAGGATTTGAACTCATCTGTATATGTAATTCCTTTTTCACTAACTCGTTTAATATATCTGTTTTTTGAGAGCGCTAAAATTTGTTCATTAGTAAATACTTTTTTACTCATAATGCTCACAACCTTTCTAATTTAATTGTACAAAAAAAAATCCCATATGAATAGACTTTTTTAGTGTCTATCATATAGGATCCATTTTATATTTGATAGTAGTTTTTTATTTATGTGTTAAGGCTTAGTAAAATATTTACCTTTAGTTTTAGGAGTACCAGTTGGAGGAGTAATGACAGGGGGAATTATACTATTATTTGAAAAGGTGTCAACTTCTGTTGGCAATACAAAAGCAGAGTCCTCTAAAAACACAGTAGGTGCATAATTTCTCTTTATAAAAACTTTTGTTTCAATTTTGCCAGGTGGCGTAAATTCTGATGCAAGAACATATTTACCACTTGGGTTTTTGATAACCTTAGCCAAAACATGTATGCTATCAAGGCTTGTAGGTTGAGTTCCATCAATAAATAATTCGGAGTAAACTCTATTGCCCCTTGGGTCTGCATAAGTTAAATCAGTAGGTATATCGCCTGAATCTTTTGATACGGAATAGGGGGATATACCAGAAGGCATTTCTAAGTTTTTCACTGGAAGAGACGTATGGGCTTTTTTCATAATTTTGCCCCACAGTGAAGCAGCATCATTACTTCCAATATTTTTAAGTTCATCTCCCTTATCGGTTCCAATCCAAACAGCTGTAGAGTAATATGGAGTTAAACCAACAAACCACAAATTCTTTGAATCAGAAGAAGTACCAGTTTTACCTCTGACCGGCATGTCGCCAAAAACAGCATTTGTTCCAGTACCACCGGGACCTACAGGTCCTTTTAATAAATCATACATAATGTATGCACTTTGAGGAGATAAAACAGGTGTTGTTTCAAGTTTTGTTTCAAGCAATACTTTACCAGATCTATCGACTACTTTAGTGTATAATCTGGGAGTTGTACGTAGCCCATTGTTACCAAAAACACCATATGCCGCTGACATAGTGAGAGGATTAGTGCCCTTATAAGTACCACCATCTAATTGTCCAAGTGCCATAGCAGATATACTATTCTTATCTTGGTCATCTAACTGCAACCCAAACTTTTCGCCATAAGAAACACTAGTCTTAAGACTAATCATATCTACAAGTTTTACAGCAGCCACATTAACAGAATATTTTAAGCAATCTCTAAGAGGTAAATAGCCCTTATATCCAATCGGGGAATTTCTAGGATTATAAGGAGGGGTACCTGGAGCAGAATATTTCTTGCCAATGTCTTCAGGTATAGGTGAATCTTCAATAATAGTAGAAGCTGTAGCTATTTTTGAATCAATAGCTGGACCATATACTGTTAAAGGTTTAATGCTTGATCCAGGAGCTTTTAAGTAGTCATCTGACGCACCTCGGTTATAAGACATAGGAACTTGGTCACCACGTCCACCTATAATAGTTTTAACTTCACCTGTATGATAATCTGTGATAACACAGGCGGCTTGAAGGTCTGCTTGCGTTGATTTCATAGGATCATCAATTAGTTTCTGTGATGCATTTTGCATATCTCTATTCATGGTTGTATAAATTTTTACACCATCGTACATAAGCATTGAATATGCTTCTTTTTTACTAATATTATTTTGTTTCATTAAATCCTCAGCAACCTGTAGTATTACAGGTCTTGAGAAGTACTCATAGTTCATTTTGTTTGCATCTTTTTGTGAAAAACTAAATTGTAAATCTTCAGCCATAGCTGAATCAAATTGGTCTTTGCTGATTTTGCCACTATTGTACATATTATCAAGAACGGCTTTTGTTCTATTTGAATCAAAAGATTCTTTGTTTTTATTTGATTTAGATGCCAAATTATATGAAACACTAGGATTTTGTGCAGCGCTAGCAATAAAAGCGCATTGTTTTAAGGACAAATCTTGAATAGATTTGTTAAAATATTGCTGAGAGGCTGCTTCTACACCGTGAGCATTTCCTCCTAGAAAAATAGTGTTCATATAAGTCTCTAAAATTTGAGACTTGGTCAAAACTTTCTCTATTTGTAAGGATAAAGACATTTCTTGAACTTTTCTCTTTATAGAAGTTCTGTTTTCCATAGAATCTTCTAAAAATACTCTATATTTAACTAATTGTTGAGTTATAGTTGAAGCGCCCTGGAGACTTTGACCACCACCAGCTATTTTTATCTTTATATCATTAAAAATAGCACCACCAAGTCTTTTTAAGTCAACACCTGGGTGTGTTTCAAATCTAACATCTTCAATACTTATAAATGAATCCTGAAGGATGACCGGAACTTTATTAATAGGTACATTAATTCTTCTTTGCGAAATAACATATTCATCCATAGCCTTTCCAGAATCGTCTAATAATATTGTAATCTCATCCAATTTTAAAAATTCATTAATATCTAAGGCAGGAGCTGTCTTAATCATAGCTAGAATTGCTCCTCCAATAGCTACACTGCTTATTAAGGCTATAATTAGAAAAGTAAAAACAAGGGTTCTAAAAACATGTTTCTCAGTTCCTTTTTTCTTTTTTTTATTAGTTTCTTCTTTTTCCATTAAGTATCCTCCTTGCATTTCTCAGGAGCAGAAAACACTTATTAAGTAGCTTCCCGCCTCCTAAAATTCATCTTGTTTAACTATAACTAGCTTTTAATATTATACCATATAATCAGGTTATTTATTTGAAGGTGGCTTAATATAAAATATTGAGTTTGAGTTGGGTATTTAAATTCTTTACCGTAAAAGAGTTACATATAATAACATATAACCTTAGATGGAGGTAATAAATATCAAAAATAAAATTAAAGTTAGAATATTAATAATTATAGCCATAATAATGATAAATTTTACAATATTCATATACATTTTTGATAAATCCATAATGCCAACTGTAATGGCGGTGGCGGATGCAGAAATGAGAGCAAAAGCTACAGATATTGTTAATAGATCAATTATTAATGAATATTCCAAGCAATTTAACTACGACCAGGTTATAAGAGTCGATAAAGATTCGCAGGGGAATATTGTAATGCTAAAAGCGGATACTCTAAAAATGAATAAAATAGCATGTGATGTTGCTTTAGAATCCCAAAAGGAACTTATGAAATTGGGGGAGGTTGGTATGAAAATTCCAATAGGTTATATAACAAGAAATAGTATTTTATCTTATTATGGCCCAAAAGTAACCATAAAAATGCAGCCTATAGGCTATGTAGAAACTAAATATTCTTCTGAGTTTGAAAGTGCAGGTGTAAATCAAACAAGACATAAAATTTATGTTAAAGTAAAAACTACCGTTAAAGTAATCGCTCCTTTAAAAAGTAATGATATCGAAGTAGGTAATGAAGTACCAATTGCTGAAACTATTATAGTGGGAAAAACACCTAATACTGCAGTTCAATTAGATTTAAATGGTACAGGTTTTAAACTAGGTAATAGTGGTAGTGATTAACAAAAATATAAAAAATAAGTACGCTATTATTAATAACGTACTTTATTTTTATAAACTAGCAATATGTATTTAAGGAATATTCCAAAAGTGAGATATTAAATCATCTCCTGCGGAGCTGCAATATTAACGACTTTCATTCTGAAATGTCGTTAATATGGACTTATCTGATATAGAAGATAACTAATCTTCCCAATTGAATACGTATGGTATATTTCTATAGTAATCTCCGTAATTCAATCCATACCCAACTACAAAAAGATCTGGAATTTCAAAACAACAATAATCAGGTGCTATATCAATTTTTCTTCTAAGTGGTTTATCTAAAAGAACGCAAGATTTAACGCTATTGGCACCTAAAGACCTAACGTGAGCCACAACGAAATCCATAGTTATTCCAGTATCAACAATATCATCTACTATTAATACATCAAAACCTTCAATATTGTCAGGAATATCATTTATAACGTTAATTGATCCGCAAGACTCTTCACCATCACCGTAGCTTGAAGTTGTCATAAATCCTATTTTTGTAGGCACAGTAATTTGACGCACAAGGTCCGCAGTATATATAAAGCTACCCCTTAATAATGAAAGAACATATAATTTTTTTCCAGCATAATCTTTCGAAATCTCAGTACCAAGTTGCTTTATTCTTTCATCAATTTGGTCTTTAGTTATAAGAATATTTCTTTTTTTATCATCCAATGTTAATCCCACCCTCTATATATATTTACAATAATGCTCTAATGGTATAAAATTATATGAAAGTTGTCAAGTATAAGTATAAGGATACTTGTTAAATATTATTAGAATGGAGTGATTTACGTTGATATATGGAAATATTGGTGGAGTTAAAAATTCAATTTTAAATAAATTAGAAAATGCTTGCGATATAAGAGTTTCCAAAGATTGCATTTTATCTGAAGAATTGGTAGACATACTAGTTGAGGTAACAAAAGATTTGGATAGAGAAGTTAGTGCTGCAATTGATAGAAAAGGTAAAATAATTAGTATAGCAATTGGTGATAGTAGTACAGTGGAATTGCCTATAATCGATATAAAAGAAGGTCGATTATCTGGGGTTAAAGTAGTACATACTCACCCAAATGGTAATTCTAGATTATCTGCGCTAGATATGTCAGCTTTAACAAAATTAAAGTTAGATTGCATTGTAGCTATTGGGATAGGAGAAAAAGAGAATTTAAAGTATAACATAGGTTTTTGTGGAATAGAAAATCGCATTTTAATAGAAGAAGAAATAGGACCAATAAACATAAATGAAGTAATGGAATATGATATCTTAGACAAAATTAAATATATTGAAAAATTAATTAAAACAAGTGAAATTGTTGAGGATGATGCAGAACGAGCTATTTTAGTAGGAATAGAAAGTGAAGATGATTTAGTAGAACTTGCAGAACTTGCAAGAGCATGCAATGTAGAAACTATAGATGCAGTACTTCAGAATAGACATAAAATAGATTCAGCTTTATATATAGGTAGAGGTAAAGCAGAAGAAGTAGCGGGTCTTAGACAAGCAATAAGAGCGAATATAGTTATTTTTGATGATGAATTATCAGGCTCTCAAGTTAGAAATTTGGAGGAAGTACTGGGATGTAAAGTTATAGACAGAACTACGCTAATACTAGAAATTTTTGCACGAAGAGCAAGAACTAGGGAAGCAAGAATTCAAGTTGAACTTGCACAATTAAAATATAGATTACCACGTTTAACAGGACTTGGAACTATGCTTTCAAGAACAGGTGCGGGAATTGGTACAAGAGGCCCTGGAGAGAAAAAATTAGAGATAGATAAAAGGCGAATAAGAGAAGATATTTATGAATTAAATAAAGAACTCGAAAAAATAAGAAATACTAGAAATGTGCAAAGAGAAAAGAGAAGTCGCGATAGCATTTCAAAAGTATCTTTAGTTGGGTACACTAATTCTGGAAAATCAACACTTAGAAACGCATTATGCGATGTAGCAGCACTAAAAAGTGTTGCGCAAAAAGAAAAAGTGTTTGAAGCAGATATGCTTTTCGCAACTCTAGACGTAACAACAAGAGCGCTACTATTGCCTGATAATAGAGTGGCAGCAGTAACCGATACAGTAGGTTTTATAAGGAAACTTCCCCATGACTTAGTGGAGGCCTTTAAATCAACGCTTGAAGAAGTGGTATATTCAGATTTGTTGCTGCACGTGGTAGATGCATCATCTGAAAATGCAGTGCAACAAATAGAGGCTGTAGATGGGGTTCTAAGAGAATTAAATGCAATTGATAAGCCAACGATATTGGTGTTAAATAAAATTGATAAAGCCTCACAAGAAAATATTTTGAAAATAAAAGGAAAATATAAAAATTTGAAGTCAATTGAAATATCAGCTAAAGAGGGTATAAATTTGGAGGAACTTCTAAAAGAAACCTGTAAAGAACTTCCATATACTCTTAAAAAATTTAAGGTGCTTATTCCATATACTGATCAGGCAATAGTGGCATATTTGCATAGAGGATCAAAGGTTGATTCAGAAGAGTATATGGAAGAAGGAACACTTATGTCAGTACAAGGGGACGACGAAGTTTATAATAAGTGTGAAAAATATATTTTAGTGTAGTTGAAACTTCTTTTTTATAAAAAAATTCTTCATAAGTGTAATAAAGTCAATGTGCATCTTATATAATTTAATATTAGGTCTGTAGCATTTATCAAAGAATTTAGGAGTAGATATGGGAGAAGAAGAATCAAAGCCAGATAATGAAAAGAGACAAAACAAAAAAAATCAGTATGATGTAAATACTCAAATTAAAAAAATTATAGATGATATTAATGAACAAAATAAGGAGCTCAATGATGCTGAATATGCTACACGACCATTATCTGATACCTGCGACACATCTAATAATTTTGATGTTAAATCATTGGCAGATAAGGTTGTAAATATAAATGTTTTAAGATTCGAATTAGATAGGTTACAACTAGATTTTAAAGCAAGGGCTTATTTTGAAAATGATGTAAGACCTTTAATAGACACTCTATATGATTTAGGCCTTGCATCTCTTGATTTTTCAACTGCTGCAAGTAATATGTCAAATACAAATTTTGGACGCAGTTCAAAAATAAAAAATGCTCTAGGTTTAGCTGAAGAAGTTAATGAAACTTCTGAAGATTTAATTAAAGTATTGAGATGTAAAGTTGATAACATGCTGAAATTATCAAAGTACGATTGTAAATGATTTTCATAATGATAAAGAGAACAGGGTTATTAATATTAAACTTGATTCTCTTTATTTTTTTATTAGAAAATTATTTACTTTTCTTTTTTATATGAAGATTATTATAATAAAAATGGGTAAAAATAGATATGATAATGAATTTGGAGGTAACATCATGAAAAAAATATGTCCAGTTTGCAATAATTTAGAAAGGAATATTTGTAATTGTGAAAAATGTAGTGCTATAATGAACGATAAAGGGATAATACAAGAATTTTATGATGATTATACTGCTAATATGGAGATTGATGACAAAGATCAGTTTTGTGTTCATATATATCAGTGCAGTAATTGTGATTTTTATGAGCGAATTAAAGTTAATAAAATATTCATTTAGGGATTTCGCTTTTTAAGATACTTAAACACATTTTAAAATTAATAAGGCACATAAAAATTTGGGGGAGGGAAGGGAATGACAAAAACTATTTTGAAATATCAAAAAGCTTTTAATAGCGTAGTAGATAGAATAAAGATTGATGAATCTGTTTTATCAGTAATGGTTTTCGGAAGTATGGTAACAGGTGATTTATGGGAAGAATCAGATATTGATCTTTTCGTAATTGTAAAGGAGGATTTTGATAAAATTAGGGAGATATATACTGAAGAAGAGGGTGTTTCTGTCCATATTAAACTTATGGGTAAGGAGAAATTCATACAAATTTATTCTGATAATCTAAAGGGTGGATATATACATAGAATTTTCTCATCTTCAAGATTAATATTTTCAAAAGATATGGATATAACAGTAAGGTATGACGGTGGTAGATTTTTTCCTGATGTAGATAGAGAACGTTGGGGAATGTGTTTTCTAGGAAAACTCTTAAAAGATATTGGAGTATGTAAAAAATATTTATCCAGCGACGGTATATATACATCTTATAGTACTGCTATAAGATGTATAGAGAAGTATTCAAGATTATTTGTTAACTCATCGGGATATATGATTAGTAAGGATGTTATGACTATGGCACTTAATTTAAATGCAAACTTTAAACTTTGCGTTGATAAATTGTTTTTTGAAAAATCAAATACAGCCGAGACAATTCAAGAAACTATGACATTTTTAGAAGAAAGCATAAATTCAAGTATTAAGAGTAATTGTAGCTTGCTTTTAAACTATCTGAGAGAAAAAGATAAGTTTTTAAGCGCTGAGGAAATTATGGCGGAGGATTTGTTTAAGGATTTTGATATAGAAATGGAAGAATTGCTTAATAAACTATGGGAAAGAAATATTATTAAAAAGGAAATTAGAGATTTTAAGATAAACAAGGACAAAATCTTATTTAAGCAAAATGTTTACTTTGTTTAATATTTGGGGGATAAATAGGTGGAGATATGCATAAGTATGAAATTAAATTTAGCTCCGAAATTCCTAAGTATATAGAAATATCAAAGCATATAAAAAAAATGATTGATGAAAATATGATTGACGACGGTGAAAAATTACCCTCAATAAGGAAATTATCAAAACTATTGGTAGTTAATGATGTTACCGTAGTTAGTGCCTATAAAAAACTTGAAGCTGAGGGCTATGCGTATCAAAAGATGGGGAGTGGAACTTATGCTAAAAGAAGAGATACAAACATTAAGTTTAAAAAGGAATATTCTAATACCTTAAAAAAAATCTCTGGTCAAGACCTGAAAAAATATATAGATTTTACAGGAGAAATTACCAGTAGCGAATATTTCCCTGTAGCAGTCTTTAAAGACGTATTAAATGAGGTATTAGATAGAGATGGCACGGAGGCTTTTGCCTATAAGGAATCATTGGGGTATGAGGGACTTAGAAATAGTATAAGTAGTTTTTTTTGGAATAATCAGGTGAATTCTGAAGATATATTGATCCTTTCAGGTGCGCAACAGGGGATTGATATAGTTTCAAAATCTATAATAAATATTCATGATAATGTTGTTGTAGAAAAGCCAACCTATGGTGGAGCTCTAACGGTTTTTAAATGGAGAAGGGCGAATATATTTGAAGTTGATATGCTAGAGGATGGCGTGGATTTATTCCAATTTGAAGAGATACTAAAAAAGAATAGGATAAAATGTTTTTATGCCATGAGTTATTTTCAAAATCCTACAGGGGCCACCTATAGTTTGGAAAAAAAGCTAAGGATATTAGAACTCGCAGAGTTATATGATTTTTATATCGTTGAAGACGATTATTTATCTGAACTAATATATGACCAAAAGAAATATAAGAGTTTTATGAGCTTAGACATAAATGATAGAGTTATTTATATAAAGAGCTTTTCAAAGATATTTCTTCCAGGAATAAGGCTCGGATACATGATATCACCAGAGAAATGCAAGGAGCATATTCAAAATTCCAAAATTAACACAGATATATCAACTTCAAGTCTTATGCAACGTGCTTTAGATTTATATATAAATAAAGATCTTTGGAAAGAACATATAAGTCGTCTAAATATGGCTTATAAGGACAAATATAATTTTATGATAACTTGTATAGAAAAAAACATGTGTGCAAAGGCTAGTTGCTATACCCCTGGAGGGGGAATTCATTTTTATTTTAAGATAGCTGCTGGTTTGAAGATTAATTCCATGGAATTGTTTTATTTGTGTAAGAATAGAAAAGTTCTAATATCGCCAGGGGTTTTATTTTATAAAAATGCTAAAGAAGGTAATGATTACTTTAGATTAAGTTTTTCAGAAATAAGGAAATCAGAAATAGAAGAAGGAATTAAAATTATTTCAGAGATATTAAGAGGAAAGTAGAAAAATGGCTAAAAGGTAAGGAGAGGAGCTTTTGAAAAAGGGATTAGTGGACATTGATTGGTTGTGCATTAGTAAATATTCCAACGAAGAAATATCTTATTTCTTGTTTTTGGAAGGGAAAACTATGGAAGCCATATGTAAAATTAGAAACTTGGATAATGCCATTGTGCAAAAACATATCATAGATGGTAAAATAAAATATAGATTTTTAGTGAATAGCAATGATACTGATGAGCTTTTTAAGAGTATTGCTAAAGCAGGAAAAGAGGATAAAATTTATTTCTTGAATTCATTGGAAGAGGATAATAAATATAAATTAACGCAGCTAATAAAAACGAGTTATGTGGAGATGCACCCTAAAGATAAAGAAGTCGCAGTTTGGATCTTAGGTGAATTAAAAGAAAAATCTTGTTTAAACATTTTAATCAAGGCTTCCGTGCATAAATTCTTAAATGTACGGAGAATGGCAGTTTCAGCTATGGGTAAAATGGGAGATGCAAGAGCTGAAGGAGCATTACTTAGAGCCTTAGAGGATGAGAATCCACAAGTAATAAGCTATGCAATAAAATCTCTAGGTAAAATAAAAAGTGAAAAAGCTATTACAAAAATAAAAAACATATATGACAACACAGAAAAAAAATACATAATTGATGCTGCTGAGAGGTTTTTATTGCTAATGGAGCAAATATAAATAGAAATTATAGTGGGAGCTTAAATTTTTATTTAGAATATTTAGTAATAGTTGGGAGAATTGAAATGAGTTACTTTACAATAAAAGATGAATCAATCGCTGAATTTAAAGAGAAAAAATCAATTTTTATTGGACATGGAAAAAGAGTTGAAAGCGAAGACGCGGCTAAGGAGTTTATCCAAACGGTTAAAAATAACCACAAACAAGCAAGACACAATGTTTATGCCTATATAATTGGCGAAAATAGAGGGATACAAAGGTATAGTGACGATGGAGAGCCTCAAGGTACGGGAGGAATTCCTATGCTAGAAGTTTTGAAAAAAAGTGATATTACAGATGTAGCAGTGGTAGTTACCAGATATTTTGGAGGAATTCTTCTAGGCACTGGAGGCCTTGCAAGGGCATATTCGAAAGGTGCATCACTTGCTATTAAAGATGCAGGGGTAGTGGAAAAGGTTGAAGGTATTTCAATAGAAATACTAATTGAATACGATTTACTAGGTAAGATACAACATGTATGTTCTAAAGAAAATTTTTATATAGAGAACGTAGAGTATACTGACAAGGTGAGGATTAAAATACTTTGTCAGTTTAGTAATCTAGAAAAATTAAGGTCAGAAATAACCCAGGTTACCTCAGGAAAAGCTTTATTTTATGAAGAAGATCCAAAAATGTACTTCAAATTAGAACATAGATTATATGATAGTGAAATTATAAACTCTATCATTTAACGACATGTAAGAAAAGTATATATACTTTTCTTTTTTATTTGAAAAGTGTTTTATTTCTATGATATAATGGAAATGTAATGTACTTATAACTAATTCATAGAAGTATTGCTATTTATTAGGTTCGGTTAGAAATATTTCACATAAAAAATAGTTAGTTGGGGGGGATATCAAATGTCAGGACATTCAAAATGGCATAACATACAACAGAAAAAAGGTAAGATTGATGTTATAAGAGGTAAGGTATTCACAAAATTAGGTAAAGAAATAATAATGGCAGCTAAAAATGGTGGGTCTAATTTAGACGTTAATGCTCATCTTAGAGATGTAGTTGCGAAAGCTAAATCTAATAATATGTCTCTAGATACAATAACTAGAGCAATAAAAAAAGGTGCCGGAGAGCTTGAAGGCGTAAACTATGAAGAAATAGTTTATGAAGGCTATGGAGCAGAAGGCGTTGCTATAGTAGTTAATACGCTAACAGATAAGAAAAATAGAAGTGTGGCAACTGTAAGGCATGCTTTTGATAGACATGGTGGAAACATGGGAGCATCTGGATGCGTAAGCTGGATGTTTGCTAAAAAAGGACAGATCATCATAGAAAGAACTGAAACTATGGATGAAGATGAAATCATGATGGTAGCATTAGAAGCGGGTGCAGAAGATTTTAATGCAGAAGAGGAAATGTTTGAAATAATTACAGCTGTAGAAACTTTCGGAGAAGTAAGAGAAGTGTTAGAAACAGCGGGTTTTGAATTTGCTTCTGCAGAGGTTACAATGATACCAGATAACATGATACCTATTAGCCTAGAAGGCGCCGGTAAAGTGCAAAGACTTATAGATGCGCTTGAAGGGGATGACGACGTGCAGGATGTCTACCACAATGCAGAGTACCCTGAGGAATTTGAGGGATAGATGGTTTGCGGGCAATCATCAGAAATTTAGATGTTTGTATAATGACATACATGCTACCGTAGAAAATTTAAGACAATGATATACTGAATTTAACCACTTTCCATAATAGATATACAATGTATCTGTTATTGGAGGTGGTTTTTTATTTTACAGAAAAATATGGTGGTAAATATAATATAAATTTGTATAGTTGCAAAAATAGTATATTTTCATTCAATTATCCTAATAATATAAAGAACAAATAATTTTAGGATGGTGTGTAAAAATGAAGAATGTAAAAATTGCTTCAACATTTATTATAATTAGTATATCTATTCTGCTATTTACTGCTTGTAATTCCATGAAGTCGCCGACTAATAATACTACAAAAGCTATCCTTCCAACAGCAACAAAAACAATTTATTCTGACACTCTTAAAGGATTAGTTACGGCTAAGACAATAACACAAACTCAGTCAGATAAAGTAATGGAAGAAGTAACAAAGAATGTGTCACAAGTTAAAGGTAGTATTAATAGATTAAGTACATTAGTAAAAAATCGTGTAATTACTCAAATACAAGCTGATAAAATAAACCAAGAAATTGAGAAAGGTATGAAAAGTATTGAGGGTAAGTAGCTAAGGGTAAGATTACCCGTAGAATAATAGGGGAGCTTAGAGATGAGCTTCTTTTTTGTCGTGCAAAAAGGATGGTAATATATGATTTCTTTTTTTATTTATTATATAGTTTTAACGACATTTCAGAAGGAAAGTTTCCCACTTCAATAAGTGGGAGTTACATGCCCTAACAAATAGAAAACTTTTATGTGAGTATAAATCTCCTTCTGAAGTCATTAATATTGCAGCTCCGCAGGAGATGATTTAACACGATTAGAGTAGGATAAATACTACTTTTGTCTTTTAATTTGCAAAAATATCAGGTTTATTAAGAAAGTCGATAAATTAGTTAACCAAATTTTTCATAATTATAAAATATTATGTAAATTATGATATAATATGGATATATAAAAACGGATAAAAAATAATTATATACGAGGTGGATAAGATGAAGAATTTTAATAATTTCTTAAAAAATATGTTAATTAATGATTTAGAACGTAAGGCATATTATGAAAGTAAGAAAATATTAGAAAAAAGGAAACCTATTTATGTATCAAGACAAAAATGGTTAAATATTCGTAAAGTCGCTATAGATGAATTTGTAGGAGAAAACAAAAATCCTAGAAATATTAGAGAGCTTGAATTTAGTACCTGCTATAAATTTTTGAATAATAATAAGCCATCTTATATTAATAACAATGAATGGGATTATATATTGAAAAAATCTACAGAGGTATTAGAGGAACAAATCAAAAAAATAGTTTTGGAAATAAATTATTACAATGATTTTTCGGTGCTTTTGGGTTTGAATAAACCTCAAAATATTAAGCAAGATATATGGAATATAATACAAAATAAAATTTTTGATGTATTTATATTATTAAAAAAATACAATGCTAGTCAATACTATTTTAATACAGATAAAATACTGGATTTACTAAAAGAAAAAAAACAAAATGGAATGGCAGAAGATAAGTGGTTGGATTATTATAATTTTTTAAAAGAGTTGTATTTACAAAATTTATCAAGTAAATTATATTCTGTAAAGTCTCCGATTGAATTTATAAATAATCATCCACTAGAATATTTGGAAGACGAAAAAATTTATGAATTAAAGCATGAAGCATATAGATTAGAATTACTTGCCTTTAAAATACTTTGTTATACTAATAATCCGAAAGAACTAATTAAAAAGGAAAAACCTGTTTGGATTAAAGATATTGATTTTAAAATAATAGTATTAGATTTAAAGGGTAAAATTGAGATTGACGAAAAGAGAGAAGAATATAAAGAAAAACTACAATTGATTAATGGAATTTTAAAATGTAATAAATTACAGATGGATAGACCAAAAAATATAAATGAAGAAGACTGGTCATACTTATTTGATTTAGAAAAAAGTATCAAAGATAAAATTGATAATAACAAGAAAAATGATAAAGCGAAAAAACTAATTGAAGATGAAGAAGAAACAAAATATATGAAAAAAATCACAAATATATTATAGGATAATAAATTAGTACAATAGATATTCGAATAAAATTGTTTCATGATAGTATAACACCTTAGTGTATTGATTAATTATCAATACACTAAGGTGTTTTTGCTTTGATTTGGCTAAAATTAGCATTATATGTTGTAAATTGGTTTGTAATGCATTATCATTAAAATTAGTAGTATAAATTGGACATGCTTAATTTTCATTGTTATTTCTATGAAGCTGAAATGCGAATAAAGTTAAATATATTTATATCATTTGTATTATTAAGACTAAAAAGGGGAATAAAATTAATGAAAGATATTTTGAAATATATACCAGGTTTTAGAACAGAGAAAAAATGGAAGAAAATAGTTGCAATAATATACTATCTATTTTGTTTGTGCATATTAATAAATGGCATTTCTTCATTTTTAATAGTGACCTCTATTCCAATTATAATATTTGCTATTGCAAGTTTTGGAAAACATATAAATAAAACAGCGGTATTAATGCTCATAGTGGGTATAATAATATTTACCATGGGTGTAAAATTAGATGATTCAGCATCTAAAAATAAAACTGCAAGTGCAACAACACAAGTTATATCTAACAAAGTAGTTTCACAAAAGAATGAAAAAATTGCAGTAGAGATTAAAAAAGAATCAGATACAAAAGAAAAGGCTGATTCTGAAATTAAATTTGATGCAGCTGCAAAAGCGAAATTAAATGCTAATTCTAAATCGAAAATTAAATTTGAAGCTAAAGGGGAGCTAAAAGTACACTACATTGATGTTGGTCAAGCAGATAGTATTTTATTGCAACAAGGCTCAAACTCTATGTTAATAGATGCAGGAAATAACCCTGATAGTGCTCTAATAAAAAAATACATGACGGATCAAGGGATTACTAAATTAAATTTCATAATAGGAACACATCCTCACGAGGATCATATAGGCGGATTAGATTACGTAATAAACAGTTTTCAAGTAGGTAAAATATACATGCCTAAAAGAACTGCAACAACCAAAACCTTTGAAGATGTAATTAATGCAATTAAAAATAAAGGACTAAAAGCTACAGCGCCAATGCCAGGAGATAGTTTTAAGTTAGGAGAGGCTACATGTACTATATTAGCTCCTAATGGAAGTGGTTACGAAGATATTAATAATGAGTCTATAGTTATTAAAGTAAACTTTGGGAGTAGTTCATTCTTATTTACTGGAGATGGAGAAGATATATCGGAAAAGGAAATGTTATCAAAGGGATTTGACCTTAAATCAGATGTGCTTAAAATAAGCCACCATGGTAGTGATAGTTCAACAACACAAGAGTTTTTAGATAAAGTTAGTCCCAAATATGCAGTTGTAAGTGTTGGAGTGGATAATAGTTATGGTCATCCTCATAAGGGAACCATGGATAGACTTAAGGCAAAGAATATTTCTGTGTATAGAACTGATGAGTCCGGAACAATTATTGCAACTAGTAATGGTAAGGATATAACTTTTAATGTTAAACCAGGAAGTTACGCTTATAAGGGCACTGGAGCATCTGCTAATAAGACAAGTAGTTCGTCAACTAATGTAGTCAATAAAGCATCATCAACCATAGTTAAGCCCCCTGTGGTTAATCCATCCCCTGAGAAAAAAGTAATAGCAACTCAAAATAAGAGCATTACAGTATATATTACTGAATCAGGTGAAAAGTATCACAGTGATGGTTGTAGATACTTAAAGAAAAGTAAAATACCTATAAGTTTGGATAATGCAAAAGCTGGATATGAACCATGTAGCGTTTGTGGGGCACCTCGCTAAGGAGTTGATTGTATCAAAATAATAATAGATAGATTTGTTGGCTGTTATGCAGTATGTGAAAAAGAAGATAGAACTATGATTGATATTAAAAGGATTAAATTACCTCATAGCGCTAAAGAAGGAGACGTACTTAATATTGATAATGGTATAATCACTATTGATATAATGGAAACTGAAAAAAGAATAAGAGAAATTGAAAAATTAACTGAAGATTTATGGGAATAGAATCAAGCAAGGTATTTTTTTATGTTAATGAAAATAAATGAAGAATAACAGCACCTGGATTACACAAGTGCTGTTATTCTTCATTTATATTATAAAGTCTAAGATATACTCATCATTTAGACTTTTATATTTTTCTACAAGATCTTGTAGCGTTACTGAATCCATTACTTTATTGATTTGTTCATTAACCTCTTGCCATACTAGAGTGTTTATACAAACTTTTATGGTTTTATCAACACCTAAGGCGCCACCATCATCTCCAGTAATATCTAAATCACCTTCAAGGGTTCTTAAAACTTCACCTACTGTGATTTTTGATGCTTCTTTTGATAGGGTATAACCACCCTGGGAGCCTCTTGCACTTTTTACAAGATTAGCCTTTCTAAGTACTGAGAAAACTTGTTCTAGATAATTTTCTGAGATAGACTGCCTTTCAGCGATAATCTTTAAGGGTATATAGTCTCCAAATGAATGCACAGCTATATCAGCCATTGCCCTTAAACCGTATCTTCCTTTAGTAGAAATATTCATGGTAAGTTAATTCTCCTTATCTATACTAAAATATACATATTATGCGTAATGTAATATTTATTTATCAAACTAAATGATACTATATTGAAAAGAATAAGTCAACTTAACCATGCCACGGCGATTCTTTCTGGGGAATTATAAATTTTCGAATTCATTTAGTGTCTTTAATTTGCTCTCAACTTTAGCCTTTTCACTTCTTATATTATCTAATTGCTGTATTAGTTTTTTGTTTTCTACTTTTATGTTTTTGGTCGAATTGTGTTGAAGACCTGTCTCTGAAAGTTCTAATGTATATTGAATTTCTTGCTCAAGCTTGCTTTTATAAGTTTCCTCAAACTCCTTCTCTACCTCAGTTAATTCTTCATTTAAAGTTGTTTTCATACTGTCAATAACCTGCCTAGTAACTTCTGATTTAATTTGTTCTTCAGTTTTCATAATTATTTACCTCCTTATAGTTTATTGTTTTAATGTTTTGTTAATAATGAACTCTAACTAACCAAAATTTAATGTTTTTATCGCTTTTAAAACCATCCGCATTTAGCCAAGATCTTGTTGCTCCATTTTTGTCGTAGTTCCAAGCAGGATTTTTTTTAAATTTGCTTCCTTCTAAAAGAATTTGTGATGCAAAGTTTGCACAATCGCCACGTTCAGGATTATAATTTCTATATTTTTTGTTATACTTGTAGTCATATTCTGCGGTACTTGCAGCCCCACAATATTTATCAGCATATTCTACAGCATTTACTCTTCTTTTATCTATTGTAGATAAATCTCGTGCGCTTTGAGATAGTATAAATTTTTTTATAGAATCTGCCTTAATATTATCTAAGGTTAAAGAATTTGCAAATGGATCTTTATACCACTCTTTAGAAATTACCCAAGAACCATCTTTACTCATAAGTTGTAAATTGTGATAGGTTCCAATTCTAGACGTATTTTCTAGTCCGGGCTGATTTTCATATACATATTTATATTCTGTTGAACATAATAGATAAACTGAAAAATTATTATCGCTACCTTTAATGTTTTTTACAATTACAGTTGGTATAATATGTGTAAACTTAACTCCTTGTTTCTCTGCCCAATTGTTAATATACTCCATTTTTCTTTTTTCATATTCATATGCCCAAGTTCCGTATTTTGTGTCCATATTATAAAGTGACTGTATTAATTCTAAATCACCGATAAGTATGGCTTTATTTCTTTTTTGATAAATTTGATCTATACAACTAGTAACTTCTTTTTTGAATCATCCGTAATAGCATATGTGTAACTATTGCTACATAACTGTATTAATAAAAGAAGTATGATAAATATAAATAATCTACTTTTAGATAATTGTAATTTTTTAATTTTACAAAAATTCATAATATTATACTCCTATTATTTTATTAATGCATTGATTCTATCAATTGCATTTTTTATAGGCACTTGTTGCCATGGTGCACCTTCATACCAAGCATTTTTTGAACCTACATTGCCTGTAAAATAGCGAGCTTTTAAAATGATTTCAGGTCTATACTCGAAATGTAAGATATCAAAGTGTGACCATTTACCACCCCAAACAAAGCCATTATTTTCAAAAATTTTTACAAGCTCGTTCGGATATGAGGATAATCTGTTTTCACCTGCATCTTTAGAGGCCCATTTCCAATAATCACTTTTGTCACTAGCAAGATCAATAGCAATACCAAAAGAATGAGGACTTAATCGATTTGTACCTGCAATTACACGATAATTAAAAGTGCCACTACAGGGAAGAAGACATCTTCTTACATTTTGGTTTCTTTCTGACATAGGAATTAGCTCACTCATAACAGCTTGCAGTGAATCGGCTGCACTACTACTATTATTGAATTGAAAATTGCTATAACCTACTTTGACTTCTGTAAGTTTGGATTCTACAGCCTTTTTTGAAGTGCCATAAACTTCTGATAATAAATCATAGGACCGAGAGCGACCAGGATCAAAGTTAGACTCCATAATGCTTTTAACAGCAGAAAGGGGATAAATTTGATCTAACGTGTCTTGAAGATCTGGGTTTGATAGTTTTTCTTGTGAATTTTTCTCTTTCTTGTCGTCATAGCATATCTTTTTTCCAGACTTCATTATTAAATATACGCGTCCATTATTTTCTTCAATATTTGTAATATATTCAGGATAAGCTATCATTAGGCAGAGTAGGTCTTGCTTCATTATTATGTTATACTTATCAGTGTTTTGATCTGTAAAAGTAAAATTACTAGCTGAGGCTATTGTCATATTGCAAATATTAAGAAGCAAACTAATAAAAAGCGTGAGAGTAAAAATTTTGATTTTGATAATATCCTCCTCCTTAAAAAAAATAAATTATTTTAAGAGATTTTTAAGAAATATATAAGGATCAGATTACTTATTAATAATACTATTGGTATATATATTTGCCGATGTACTATTATTATATGTGTGGATATATTAACAAATTAAGTGAAGCTATTTCCAATAAAAATAAAATAATTATAAGTTTTTAAAAAATTTCAAAAGGAGAGAAGTAGAAATAACGGTACCACAAAGCGAACAAAATAGGCCTCAAAAAATTGATGCCTATTTTGTATTTTTCTATTTAGTTACGATAAGAAACATGCCACTTGTAACCTGGATGATGCAGGTATTAACCATTTATGATATTACCACCATTTACATGAATAGTTTCACCACTTATAAATGAAGCACCTTCGGAAGCTAAAAATACATAAGTTTCAGCGAGTTCTACGGGTTGACCTGGCCTTCCCATAGGAGTGTTGCTCCCAAATTCACCAACCTCGCTTGCACTGAAGGAAGATGGTATAAGAGGCGTCCATATGGGGCCTGGAGCCACTGCATTAACTCTTATTTTTCTACTTGCTAGGGAGAGGGATAAAGAACGAGTAAAGGTAACTATTGCTCCCTTAGTTGAGGAGTAATCAATTAAAGTTTCATGTCCTTTGTAGGCTGTAACTGATGAAGTATTTATAATAGTAGCGCCTTCTATTAAATGGGGTAATGCAGCTTTAACCATATAAAACATGGCAAAAATATTTGTTTTAAAAGTTTTCTCTAGTTGCTGCTTTGTAATATCTTCAATGCTATTTTGGGGATGTTGCTCCCCGGCATTGTTCACAAGAATATCTAATTTACCCAATTCTTTTATTATTTTGTTTACAGCATTATTGCAAAAAATATCGTCTCCTATATCGCCGGTAATTAAAATACACTTTCTACCCTTTGCTTCAATAAGTTTTTTTGTCTCTTCTGCATCTTCATGCTCATCAAGATATACTATGGCTATGTCAGCTCCTTCTCTGGCATATGCGAGAGCAACTGCTTTTCCAATGCCACTATCACCACCTGTAATTAAAGCAACTTTATTCATTAATTTTCCAGAGCCTATGCAATTTGAAGTTTCAAAAATAGGTCTTGGATTCATAAGTGTTTCCAATCCTGGTTGTTTATCTTGTTTTTGCTCAGGTACGCTCATAGGGTAATTAAAGTTTTCATTCATATAAATGTCTCCTTTTGTAAAAAAAATTTATAGCTATAGTTTGTGGCAAATCAACATTTATATTCACATTTATTTATGAAAATTAGAAGAATAGCAACAAGAGTCGAAATATGTTATAATAAAAAAATATGAGTGCAACGAACAGTTGAATTAAAACAGTTATAAGATTGAAGTTGATATAAAAGAAACATATTTATTTATACATCATAGACCTACAAAGTCGGAGCTAAATGAAGAAAAATCAGCCTAAATATGCTCATATCACTAATAAAAGGGTGGTTTCTTAGATGCAATATAATCATGTAAGAAAGTTGTTGTTTCCAATTTTCGGGAAAATTCATAACAGGATATCAGTGATTTGTGACATTTAAAGTTAAAGACAGCCACTTCCAAAGGAGAAAAAAATGTTATTCGAAGACTTAAATCTTATTACGCCAATAAACAAGGCTTTAAAAACTGAAGGTTATCTGGAACCTACGCCTATACAAGAAGCTGCAATTCCTACTATATTGGAAGGAAAAGACGTTCTAGGCTGTGCTCAGACAGGAACTGGAAAGACAGCAGCTTTTGCTATTCCTATACTTCAAATTCTTTGTGGGAGACAAAAAGTTATAAAGGGACCTAAAAATATAAAGGCCTTAATACTCGCACCTACTAGGGAACTAGCAATTCAAATTGGAGAAAGTTTTACAGCCTATGGTAAACACATGAATCTTACTAGTGCAGTTATTTTTGGGGGCGTATCACAAAAAAAACAAACTGATGCTTTAAAAGATGGAGTGGATATTTTAATTGCCACTACTGGTAGACTACTCGATTTAATGCAACAGAAATACATTAACATACACAATGTGGAAATGTTTGTACTTGATGAGGCAGACCGTATGCTTGATATGGGATTTTTGCGTGACGTAAAAAAAATCATAGCGCAACTACCTAAAATTAGACAAACTATGTTATTTTCAGCAACTATGCCGCAAGAAATTTTAAAGCTAGTGGATTCTATTCTTGTGGATCCAGTAAAAGTAGCAGTGACACCTGTTTCATCTACCATTGAGCTTATTGAACAATCAGTATATTTTGTGGATAAAAAAGATAAGAAACCGCTACTTATTCATTTGCTAAAAGATAAGTCCATAGTCTCTGCCTTGGTATTTTCAAGAACAAAACATGGTGCAAATAAAATCACTAAAGACCTTAACAATGTAGGAATAGAAGCACAAGCTATTCATGGTAATAAATCTCAGGGGGCTAGGCAACTTGCTTTAAATAATTTTAAGACGGGCATCACAAGAGTGTTAGTTGCAACAGATATAGCAGCGAGAGGTATTGATGTTGATGAATTATCTCATGTAATCAATTTTGATTTGCCAAATGTACCAGAGACTTATGTTCATAGAATAGGAAGAACTGGTAGGGCAGGACTTGGTGGAGTTGCACTTTCATTTTGTGATGAAGAAGAAAAACCTTTTCTTAAGGATATTCAAAAGGTTATATCAAAATCAATACCAGTAATAGAAAATCATCCTTATCCTGCAAGTAATGAACCTGTAGTAGCAAGTAATGATAAGGCAAATAAACCTTCAACAAGAAAGCCTCAACAAACAGGCTATGCTAGGAGAAATGGAAGAAATCATGGTGGAAATCAACAACCTAAAAATTTTAGATCAACAAGATAAAAAACATAAAGCCAATGATTATATAAAATAATCATTGGCTTTACTAATCCATATTAAAATATGGATTTATTATTCCGTATTTTAATTTTCATACGGAATTACTTAGTAGTCCCCATTTTTAGCCCTAGCAACACTGCCTACGCTTAAAATTACAGGTAATTTATAAATTAACATAACTAACATCTCCCTTTTATAAGTTTAATGTTTGTTTGTCGACTACAATAATAGTATATCCCGCAATTAAAAAGATATACATGAAATTAAAAAAATGTAAGGAGATAATTTTAAATTATCTTCTTACATTTTTAGTTTACTAAAATTATTTTAATGCCTTTTCAAATATACCAAGAATAATATTTTTAGAGGCAACGCCTTCATGAACTTTAACTCCGTCAACATAGTAGGTAGGTACATAATAGTAAGTATATTGTTTTGCTATATCCGGTTGAAGCTCTTCATCAATTATTTTAATATCAATACCAGCGTATTCTGGATTTTGTTTTTTTATAGCGTCCATCCAAGCAAGTGCTTTTTTACAATATGGACACCATTCAGTTACAAACATAATTACGGGTTTCATTTATTATCATCACCAAACTTTCTTATTAGTATATATATTATACACCATTTTTCTTATTCTTCGTGTATTATGAAATTTAAAATTTTAGTGCATAGTAATTAATAGAAATAAGTTAAACAATTTGATATAATGAAATAGCCCAAAAATAATTTATTATAGCGAAAAATCAAAATAGTATTTAAACGAATTTTCAAAAACAACCAATAAAAGAAGATAAATGAGAGTAGTTCTTCTAGCAGTCAAATATATACCAATATTTGATCAAATTAACATTGCAAGTTATGCTAAATCAGGTATTCGAAGTATTATGATTTTTGTAACTAATTTTGGAGAGTGGAGTTTTAATTTTTTTATATATAGTAGTATCAGTGATCGGACTGGCGATAATGGGATTCCCTCAATTATTCGCTCTTGCATTTATGATATTTATTTTAAACCCAAAGCTTATGTCTGATACCACTAATCTTCCAATGTTTTTTACTTTTGTAACATTGATAGTATCAGAGCATTTTATGGGAATTTGGGGGCTACTCCTTGGAATACCAATATTTATATTTATATTAGATTCAATAGGAGTAGAGTTTAGTGAAAAAACAATTCCAAAATTAAAGAAAATTAAAGAAAATTAAAGAAAGGCAGTGTTTTTGTGACAATAGAAAATAATGAATCTATATTAAAATGTCCCGTATGCAATTTAAGTTTAAAAAAGTATGAAAAACAATATCTATGTTTAAATAATCATAGTTATGATATAGCAAGTAAAGGACATATTAACCTTTTGCTTGCTAATCAAAAGAAAACAAAAGATCCTGGTGACAGCAAAGAAATGATGGAAGGACGTAGAGACTTTTTAAATAAAGGGTATTATCACACTTTTTCTGATAAATTAAATGATGTAATAATATCAAATATAAGTGGAAATAATATAAATATACTTGATGCTGGGTGTGGAGAAGGATATTTTTTATGCAGGTTAAAGGAAGCCATATATAGAAAAGAAGCTAGCTACACTCAAAATAAAGAAGTTAATTTTTATGGCGTAGATATTTCAAAAGCTGCAGTTACTTATGCAACTAAGAGAGATAAAGAAATAAAATTTATAGTAGGTAGTAATTTTAACCTACCCATAATGCCAAACACTATAGATATCATTATAAGAAATTTTGCACCGTCAGATGAGACTGAGCTTAATAGGGTTCTAAAGGATAAAGGCAAGCTAATTGTTATAACGCCTGGGGTTCAACATTTATATGGATTAAAAGAAATATTATATGTAAATGCTAGAAAACATGAGGAAAAAGTAACAACATTTGAGGGATTTAAGTTAAATCAGAGTATGGAAGTTAAGTACAATATCGACGTGGGAAATGGTGAAGATATAAAGAGTCTTATTGCAATGACTCCTTACTATTGGACTATTGATAATGCTATGAGAGAAAAAGCTAATGATACCTCAAAGCTTTCAACTTTGCTCCATTTTAATATAAGTATATATGAAAAAAATTAACAATAGACTCCATTCGAACTTCTTTAGTTTTATTGAAATTAAAATATGATTAGTAACTAATGGAACTACATTTACAATGTATAATAAAATATATAAGAATAAATTTTTATTTGGAGAAAATTATGCTTTTACCTTAGCAATGGTAATTGATCAAGTCTTGCATGATAATAAAAAATAAAATAATGGGTAAATATCATTAATATTTGATTTTTAGAAAACTTTTTAAAAAAAACTTATTAATTTAATTAGAAATGATTTATTGATGTTATTTAAGATGTTATAATGTATTCGATAAATAAGAAATTTGAGGTGCATCCATGACTAATGATGAAATGTATAAACGTATAATAGCTATGACTAGTGTTAAAACTGCAAAAAACTTTATTAAAACTTGTGATATAAGTAAAGGGGACCTAGGCAAGCTGTGTAAGAAATTTAACATATTTGTAGAAGGTAAAGCTACTAAGGAAGAAATGATTGATAGATTTATAGGAGAAACCCTGGGAAAAAAATTAAAAAAAAAGGTGATCAATAAATACAACACTAGATAAAAAAATTAAGTTGGTAAAAGCACTGAAATATGGGGATAATGGTATATATTTACTATACCATTATCCCTATATTTTAGTTTCATTGGTAAATATAAAATCACGGTGTTATTGTGGAATCAGTAGGTATAATAATTATTGTGTGTTTATAAGTGATAATAAGTAAGAAATAAGGAAGACTATAAAGGATCTGAGATTTATAAATAACTTTTTTTAATAAAATAATACTTGTGAGGTGAGGATAATGGAGTTGTTTATACCGGACGTTGCATATATAGATCCTAAAGTTCTGAAATATGATGCCGCCAAAAAAGTTATAGAATACTTAGAAAAATTAAAGGTACCCATAGTTAATTCTAAAAGGGTGGTAATAGATTGTGGATCATCTGAAAAAAACTATGCAATGTCAAAAAAGATTATTCTTTTTACTATAAATGGTAAAAAAAAATTAGTAAGTTGCAGGCCATCTGCTGACTATCAATTTTCACTATCAAGTTCATGCCCTGCAAATTGTGAATATTGCTATCTTCAGACTACTCAAGGTGAAAAACCTTTCATGAAGATTTTTATGAATATTGAAGAAATTTTAGAGATTATACAAACTTATATAGAGGATAATATGCCGAATATTACGACCTTTGAATGCGCAAGTATAACAGATCCCATTGCGCTTGAACACTTAAGTGGTAACTTAAAAAGATGCATAGAGTTCTTTGGGGAAAGTTCCAATGGTAGATTGAGGCTTGTAACTAAATTTGACGATGTTGATCCATTTTTAAAGCTAAAATATAACAAGCACACAAAATTCAGATTTACTTTAAATTCGCGTTATGTAATAGATAATTTCGAACACAATACTTGTAGTTTTCATGAAAGAATAGACGCAGTTAAAAAAATTGCTGCTGGTGGGTATCCAATAGGATTCATAATTGCACCTATTATGATATATGATAATTGGCGGGAAGAATATAAGGAGTTATTTGAAACACTAAAAATAGCACTAGGTGATTATAGTGAGGAAGTAAGTTTTGAACTTATTCAACATAGATTTACTAAAGCGGCAAAGGATTTGATAGTTCAACGATTTAAAAATACTAAACTTGATCTGAATGAAGAAAAAAGGCAATTGAAATGGGGGCCGTATGGAAAATTCAAATATGTCTATAAAAAACCAGACAGCGAGGATATTAAAAATTATATCTCAGAACTTATAAATAATAATTTTAAGCGGGCAATAATTGAATATTTTACTTAGTATTTTTTACCAAAGATAAGATGGTAGCATACTATTAAGAATAGTATTGATTTATTTCATAACAAAAAACCGCGCTATTATATTATGAACGGCGTCCTGTATAGCTCGCAGGGTGACGTTCGCTTTTTTTAGCTTCCGAATCTATAGTGTACATTATATATTTTTGATAGCTTTTATTTTTGTAATAAAAGCTATCGAATGGAGCGTGATAATATGTCAAATTGGCGGATGCATAGAAATGGCATCTTTGAGATAATTCTTTATAAGGAATAAGCTCAATAATAAGGTAATCACTTCTGCACACGGAATAGTTAACCAAACTCCTGTCATTTGCAGAAAATGCGGAAGAATGAAAATCAAAGGGATAACAGTAACAAAACCTCTTGTAAGAGAAACGGTAAATGCTTTTGCAGGTTGATTAATAGAAGCAAAAAATGAAGACGTTAGAATATTAAAACCCATGAAGAAGAGGGAAATAAAATACAGCCTTATACCTGGTGTCGCCATATCAGCAAGCGCTGCATTATGCTCCTTGTTAAACAATTGGATAATAACATTTGGGTAAACCAACCCCGCAATATAGAAAGCGAAGCCAATACAAAATGAAAGTATCACAGCGTATCTGAATACTTTCTTTATGTTGTCTTTATTTCCTGTACCGAAATTTATACTCAAAATGGGTTGTATACCCTGTGCAATACCAGTAAAAACAGCGATAACAATTAAAGCAAGGTTAGCGATAATTCCATATGCTGCAACGCCGATGTTTCCGATAAGATTTAAAATTTCAAAATTGAACAAAAGCATAATGAGTCCCGAAGATACCTCTGTGAACAAAGACGGTAATCCGAGCGAAAATATTTTTTTAACATACTTCTTTTGTAATGATGTTTTTACTAATTTAAAATGGTTTTTCTTCTGTATAAGGTGGACAGACAGTATACCAATACTTATGATAGGGGCAAGACTTGTCGCAAATGCGGCGCCGAACATACCAAGGTTCATGTGAAAGATAAAAATATAATCAAGAATGACATTGCCAAGGCTTCCTGCAAGCATGGCAATCATCGAGAGCTTAGGATTGTTATCATTCCGTACAAAACAAACAATCACAGTGTTTACCATAAAAGCACAGGAAAATAGTAGTATTGTTCTTAGGTATGAACTTGCCATTGGCATAACCTCTGCATCAGCACCTAGCAGTCTCGCAATATCACCAGAGAAGAATGCTCCGACTGCCGTAAACAGGAACCCGAAGGCAAGAGCCAAATAGATGGTTTGCGTAAAGGTCTTGCTCGCATTTTTAAAATTTCCATCGCTGCAGAGAATGGAATACCTTATGGCACCTCCCATGCCGAGCATTAAACCGATACCATTCACAAGACTATAAATAGGCAATACTAAATTCAATGCAGTTAAACCGTTATTACCCATATTTCTTGATACAAAAACCGTATCTGCCATTATGTAGAAAGACAGCCCTATCATGCTGATTACATTTAACAATACATATTTGAAAAATAATTTATTAATGCTTGTATCAGTTTTTGTTTTCATACTATAATCCTCCTAACAAAAAAAGCATTAGGCGATTCATACCCTAAGACCTAACGGCATGAATTCCTAACGCTTATGATTTCAATACATTTATCCGGTGACAAAAGTACCTAAGCAATATTTATTTAATAATATTATAATCCTTGGCGTTTGTCAATGCGTTTCCATGTTTCAGTGTTTCTGTTTGTAAGAAGTTTTAGAACTTGGATAATTTAAGGATTTGTGTAACTTAAAAGCGCAATTTCAAAGGGTTAATGCGTTGTATGAACCTGACAGTAAATCATAGTGAATCCTTTTTATCCCAATGACTTGCCTAGAGTAATAAAGACTACCTTAGAGGCATTATCCATAGTTGAAAACATTGATACACTAAAAAAACATTTCCCCATACTTATGCCGTATAATCCACCAACTAACTTATCTTTGTGCCAGGTTTCCACGCAATGGGCATAGTCGAGTTCATGAAGCTTGCAGTAAGCTTCAATCATTTCATTTGTAATCCATGTACCTGTTTCTTTTCGTGTATTGGAACAATTAGATATAACATCTCTGAACCAAGTATCAAAGGCAACTCTATATTTCTTCATAATTATAGGAAATTGATATTTATGTTATATTTTTCAATCAATTGAATGAATACCCCCCTATATGGACATAATTCCAAATAAGGAGTGGTAATATGAAAAACAGAAAAATTTTATATTCAATATTTACAATAATATTAATAACTTTCGTTGGTGCTAACTATTCTCTTAATCACTATATGAATAAAAATGATTTAAAGCTTGAAGCTTGTGGCAAATTGCCATATTTAAAATTCACTGCGAAAGGCATTAATGATAATGACAAAAATAATTTAATGCAAACGTCCGTGAATACTAAATTGGTTAGGGTATCTCAGGATACAAAATTTATGTTTAAGATTAGATATAAAGATAATGAAGTTAGAAATAGGGTGCTTGAAAAACAATTTAATGGGTCTGATGTTCTAAATAAAAAAACAAAAGCAGAACTTAATGAATTTTTTGAAAACCAAGGTTACACAGTTTTTAGTATGAGTAATGATGAAATAGTTTTTGTTAATAATAGTAATAGGTACAGTTACAAAGCTAATAGGTATTTTTTGGGAGTATATGAGGACCTTGTAACAATTTATAAAACAGATGAAAATGGAGACATAACAGCTCATAAACTATTTAATTCAAATGTTTATATAGCAAATGGTAAACAGCAGAAATATGACTTTGAGGCTCGAGACAAAGGGGAATTACAATATGTCAAGATAGGTGATTTGAAAGAAAAAGATGGGTTGGTAGATGACCTAATTCGCGGTAGAAAAAATAGTGAAGACGGTGATGGTAGTAAGGATGTGGAAGAAAGCGAAGAATATGAAAAAGGAGAATTTAAAACTCCCGAAAAGGCTTTTGATTATGCTAGGGGTTTATTAAAGTCTTAAAATCCTAATGTGAAATAAAAAAATATGTAAAAAAACCTTAAGAAAAATGTATTTCTTAAGGTTTTTTTACTTAATATTTATTTTCATGCATCTTAATTATTGAATTAATACTGTTTAGGTGGTAAAGTGTTATGTAGCCTTTATAAAAATGAGAAGATAAAGATTAATAATTTATATCTTCGACGAAAGCATCAAGGAGGAAATATTATGTACGAATATATAAAGGGGATTTTTGTAGGCATTAGTAAGGACTATATTGTAGTAGATAATAATGGCATGGGTTATAAAATATATACCTCTGGAAGTACTATGGCAAAGATGCCCAAAACTAACGAGCATGTATTATTATATATAAAACAGATTGTTAGAGAAGATTTTATTGGACTATACGGATTTCTAACAAAAGATGAGATAGAGATGTTTAGCCTTGTAATTAGTATAAATGGGGTTGGGTCAAAAGCCGGCTTATCATTACTTTCTATTTGCAGTGTTACAAATTTAAAATATGCGATTGTATCGGGAGATGAAAAAACTTTAATACGGGCACCTGGAATAGGCAAGAAAATTGCTCAAAGAATAATTCTAGAGCTCAGAGAAAAAATTCATATTGAACAGTCAACAGCTAACACTTTATCACAAATTTCAGGTAGTAGTTTAGAAGATGATAGAAAACTTATAGAGGTTTTAGGAGCGCTTATTTCCCTTGGATATTCTGAAAAGGAAGCGGAAAAAGCATTAAAAGCTATAAGTAAAGAACAATCACTTGAAAATATGATTAAAGATTGTTTGAAATATTTGATGAACTAAGGTGGGAGTACACTATGGATGATATTGAGGAAAGAATTATTACTTCATCGGTCATTGAAGAAGATATGGACGCAGAATATTCGCTAAGACCACAAAAACTTAGAGAGTATATTGGTCAACCAAAGATTAAAGAAAAATTAAATATATTTATTAAAGCAGCTCAAAATAGGGAAGAAGCTCTTGATCATGTGCTTTTATATGGTCCTCCTGGGCTTGGCAAGACAACGCTTGCCAACATTATTGCAAAGGAAATGAAGGGTAACTTAAAAGTAACCTCCGGGCCAGCGATTGAAAGAGCAGGGGATTTGGCAGCTATTTTGACTAGTTTGAGCGATTATGATGTTATTTTTATTGATGAAATACATAGACTTAATAGAGCTGTCGAAGAAATACTATATCCTGCTATGGAGGATTATGTTTTAGATATTGTAATTGGAAAAGGAGCTTCAGCAAAATCTATAAGACTAGATCTGCCTAAGTTCACACTTATTGGGGCAACTACTAGGATTGGACTATTAACAGCACCTCTTCGTGATAGATTTGGTGTGCTAAGTGCCATGGAATATTATACGCAAGGTGAGTTAAAAGAAATAGTAATTCGTTCTTCATCTATTTTAAAGGTAGATATTACGGAAGATGCTGCAATTGAAGTTGCAAGACGTTCAAGAGGTACTCCGAGAATTGCTAATCGTTTGCTTAAGAGGGTTCGCGATTATTGTGATGTTAAGGGTAATGGAATTATTGATTTGAATTTAGCGAAGTCTGCTTGTGAACTTCTTGAAATAGATGACGAAGGCTTTGATAGAATAGATAATAAAATGCTTGAAGCGATTATAGATAATTTTAATGGGGGACCGGTAGGCATAGAGACCTTATCATATTTTATAGGAGAAGAATTAGGAACGCTACAAGATGTCTATGAACCTTATTTAATTCAAAAAGGATTCATAATAAGAACCCCAAGGGGGAGAATGGCTTCTAAAAAGGCTTATCAACATTTGAATAGGCCTTTTAAAAAGCCAAATAAGCATAAAAATCTAAAACAATTCACAGTATTTGATGATGAAGTTTAAATGATTTTTGCTAAAGAAAGGGTGTAGTTTTTTGAAAGTAAAGGATTTTTATTTTGACTTACCAAAGGAACTTATTGCTCAACATCCAGTTGAAAAAAGGGATGAGTCAAGGCTTATGGTAGTCAATAAAACAGATAAAGAAGTACAGCACAAACAGTTCAAAAATATAATAGAGTATTTAAATCCCGGAGATTGCTTAGTACTAAATGATACTAGAGTATTACCAGCAAGGCTTCTAGGAATGAAAGAGGAAACAGGAGGTAAAATGGAATTCCTGCTCCTAAAGAGAATAGATGTTAACCATTGGGAAACCTTAGTTAAACCGGGTAAAAAAGCAAAGACTGGAACTAGGTTTGTTTTTGGGAATGGAGAGCTAAAGGCAACGATCATGAGCGTTTCTGAGGGTGGAAGTAGAATAGTGGAATTTGAATTCAAAGGAATTTTTGAAGAAGTCTTAGATAAACTCGGAGAGATGCCACTACCACCATACATAACTGAAAAATTAGAAGATAAAGAAAGATATCAGACTGTATTTTCAAGAGAAGTAGGCTCTGCAGCGGCGCCTACTGCAGGACTCCATTTTACAGAAGATTTGCTCTGCCAAATTAAAGCTAAGGGTGTTAAAATTGTATTTGTAACATTACATATAGGACTGGGTACTTTTAGACCTGTAAAAGCAGATACAGTAGAAGAACATGAAATGCATTCAGAGTACTATATGCTTAGTTCTGAAGCAGCAGCGGTAATTAATGAAGTAAAAGAGAAGGGCGGCAGAATAATTGCAGTAGGTACTACATCTAATAGAACACTCGAAAGTATAGCAGATGATAATGGAAGAGTAGAGGAAAAATCAGGCTGGACAGATATATTTATTTATCCAGGATATAAATTCAAAATTGTTGATGCAATAATAACAAATTTTCATTTGCCAGAATCCACACTAATAATGTTAGTTAGCGCTTTTGCAGGCCAAGATTTAATTATGAGTGCATATGATATGGCAGTAAAAGAAAGATATAGATTCTTCAGTTTTGGAGACGCAATGTTTTTATATTAATTAACTATTTATTATAGTATAGAAAGTAGGGGAAACATGTATAAATTACTTAAGAAAAGTGGTAAAGTAAGACGTGGTGAGTTTACAACACCTCATGGCACTATTCAAACACCTGTATTTATGAATGTAGGAACTCAAGCGGTTATTAAGGGTGCTGTCTCTACTATGGATTTAAAAGAAATTAACTGTCAAGTAGAATTATCTAACACCTATCATTTGCACTTAAGGCCAACCGATAAGGTTATAAAGCAGATGGGAGGACTTCACAAATTTATGAATTGGGATAGACCTATTCTTACAGATTCCGGTGGGTTTCAAGTATTTTCTTTATCTAAAATGAGAAAGATTAAAGAAGAAGGAGTTTACTTTAATTCACATATTGATGGAAAAAAAATATTCATGGGGCCAGAAGAAAGTATTCAAATACAAAGCAATTTAGGATCTACCATTGCCATGGCTTTTGATGAATGTATACCCAATCCATCTACCAGAGAATATGTAGTAGATTCAGTAGCAAGAACTACAAGGTGGCTAGAACGGTGTAAGACTGAAATGGATAGATTAAATTCGCGTGCAGGCACCATAAATAACAAACAAATGTTATTTGGCATAAATCAAGGTGGAACATACGCGGATATTAGAATAGAACATGCTAAAACAATTAGTAAAATGAACTTAGATGGATATGCTATAGGAGGACTTGCAGTAGGAGAAACCCATGAAGACATGTATAGAGTCATTGATGCAGTTGTTCCACACTTACCGGAGGATAAACCAATATACCTTATGGGAGTGGGTTATCCAAGTAATATTTTAGAAGCAGTATCTAGGGGAGTAGACTTTTTTGATTGTGTATTGCCAGCAAGAAATGGTAGGCACGGAAATGTGTTTACGAGTGATGGTAAAATAAATATAATGAATGCTAAATATGAGCTGGATAGCGCTCCGATTGATGAAGAATGTCAATGTCCTGCTTGCATGCACTATACAAGAGCCTATATAAGACACTTATTTAAGGCAAAAGAGATGCTCGCCATGAGGCTTTGTGTGCTTCATAATCTATATTTTTATAATAAACTTATGGAAGACATTAGGAATGCCATTGATAATGATTGTTTTGAAGAGTTTAAGGCTGAGAAACTTGCTCAGTGGAATGAGGAAATATAAGTAGTTACTATAATATAATTAACCTATAAATGTAATAAGGGATGTTGTAGTCCTTTAGGAATTAAGTTTATAGGAAATTATTTTATTATAAGTCTTAAATTTTTATTGAAAGGAGGGGAACATAGATGGGACAATTCGGTTCATTAATATCTATAGTATTAATGCTTGCTGTATTTTATCTAGTAGTATTTATACCAGAAAACAAAAGAAAGAAAAAATATGCTGCACTTTTAAATAATTTAAAAGTAAATGATGAAGTAATGACTAAAGGCGGTATAATGGGAAAAATTATCAATATTCAAGATGAGTACGTTATAGTTGAAAGTGGTCCAGACAGAACTAGAATTAAATTATCAAAAAGTGGAATAGGCGCAGTTATAAATTTAGACAATGATGAAGTAGTAGAGAAAAAGTAGAAAATTAGTAATAAACCCCCCTTTTTAATCATAATTAATACTATAGATTTCAATGAAAAAAATATTGAAATCTATAGTAAAGGGGGAATATACATGGAAAATAAAAAAAAATATTCTTATGCTGCAGAAGGAGTATTTAGGGCTGCAATTTTAACCTTAATTATATTAGTGATTTATTCTATAATAACAACCTTTCTACCAGCTAGCATGAAGGTAACATCCGTTTTTTACATTGTAATAACATTAGTTAGTGTGCTTTATGGATCTGTATTTGCTGCAAAAAAAGCAGGAGAAAAAGGATGGCTAATGGGTATTTTGGTGGCAGCTACTTACATGTTAGTTTTATACTTAGTTAAAGTAGTTGGCGGTGGAAGCACTGCTATAGGTATGAGGGAAGTAGTAAGAACAGCTTTAGCTCTAGGCACCGGTGCTTTTTCAGGAATGCTTGGAATAAATCTATAAGAATACTTTATTTAGCTAGGATATTATGATATAATTATGCAGAAACTTTACGATATGGAGGAATAAATATGAAACATATAAGAACTATAAACAAATCAAGCATTAAAGAAAGTTTGAAAAAACCAGGATGTAAGGAATGTGCTAATTCATGCCAATCAGCATGTAAAACTTCTTGCACAGTAGCAAACTTAGCTTGTGAAAACGAATAATATTAATGTGGCAGTAACTTAAGGTTACTGCTTTAAATTTGTTAGGAGGAATAAAATTGTCACTAATTCATAAATATATCCAAAATGGCGAATATTACGTAATAGATGTAAATTCTGGGGCACTACATGTAGTTGATGAAATAGTTTATGATCTTTTAGATGAGGCTTCCCTTGGGGAAAAAGAAGAGTTAATAGAAAGTTTAAAAGGTAAATATAAGGTAGAAGATATTCAGGAAGCGTATAGTGAAATTCAAAGTTTAATACAGGAAGAAATGCTATACACAAAAGATTTATATGAATCAATTGCAAAAGAAAGTGGACAAGCGGAGTCGTACATAAAAGCTTTATGTCTTAATGTAATACACGATTGTAATTTAAGATGTAAATATTGTTTTGCTGATGAGGGTGAGTACCATGGCGCTAGAGAAGTAATGTCAGCGGAAGTTGGCAAGAAAGCAATAGACTTCGTTCTGGAAAAATCTGGGACAAGAAAAAACATTGAGGTGGATTTATTTGGTGGAGAACCACTTATGGCTTTTGATATGATAAAAGAAGTAGTGGAATATGCTAAAGTGCAAGAAAAAAAATATAAAAAAAGTATAAGATTTACTATGACAACTAATGCTACATTACTTAATGATGAAATCATGAAATATATGGATGAAAACATGGGTAATATAGTACTTAGCATAGATGGTAGAAAATCTGTTAATGATAAGGTTAGAGTAAGAGTAGATGGAAGCGGTTCCTATGATAGGGTACTTCCTAACATAAAAAAAATGGTAGAAATGAGAGATAAGTCAAAAGCTTATTATGCTAGGGGAACCTTTACAAGAGGAAATACTGACTTTTTTGAAGATGTAAAACATATGGCAGATTTAGGGTTTAAAGAAATATCTATAGAACCAGTAGTGTTACCATCTGAACATGAACTTTCAATTAGAGAAGAAGATCTACCAGTTATTTTTGAGCAATATGATAAATTATATACGGATATGCTTCAGAGATATAAAGATGGAAATGAATTTAAATTTTACCACTTTAATATAGATTTGAAAGGTGGACCTTGCGTTTATAAGAGAATTTCTGGATGCGGATCGGGTCATGAATATATAGCTGTTACCCCTAAGGGAGATATATACCCTTGCCATCAATTTGTTGGTAATAAAGATTATATAATGGGCGATATATATAATGGAATTACTAATAAAAAAATGGTACAAGAGTTTAAAGAAGCACATATTTACAACAAACCTACATGTATGCAGTGCTGGGCTAAATTTTATTGTAGTGGTGGATGCCAAGCAAATAACTTTAACTTTAACGGAGATATGCATATTCCTTATGAACTTGGCTGCAAGATGCAAAAGAAAAGAATAGAATGTGCTATAGCTTTAAAATCAAAAACTATGAATAAGTAAAATTATTTTGACAAATATTGACTAAAACAGTTAATCATAATATAATTGTACTTATGAATATGCAACGAAGGGGAGATAAAGATGAAAAAGAAAAAAAGTATGATGCTTTTTCTGACCAGTGTTTTAGTTGTGGGGATATTGGCATTTGCAGGTTTTTATGGACTTGAAATAGGAAATTATAGGTTTAAACCATTTACTGAAACAATAAATAAAGGGTTAGATCTGCAGGGTGGAATTTCTGTCTTAGAAGAAGTTCAAGGTGGAAAGGCTGATTCAAAAACCTTAGACACAACAATTGAGCTTATTTCTATGAGAATCAACAAAATGGGAGTTAGTGAGACACTAGTTGCCAAGGAAGGCGATAATAGAATTAGAATTGAGATACCAGGAAAGTTCGATTCTAAAGAAATTCTTGATACTGTCGCAAAATCAGGAGAGCTTAAATTTGTTGGTCCTGATAAAGTGACAATTCTTACTGGTAAAGATGTAAAAGATGCTACTGCATACATAGGTCAAGATAATAAACCTACTATAGGGCTTGAACTTAATGAATCAGGAAAGCAAAAATTTGCAACAGCTACAAAGAAGTTTTTAGGACAGCCAATTACTATTTATATGGATGCTGATGAGTTAACTAGTCCTACAGTAGAAGCAGTTATAACAGACGGTAAGGCTATGATTTCAGGGAGTAAGACATTAGAAGAAGCTACAACAAAATCTCAAATTATAAAATCAGGAGCATTGCCTGTAACTTTAAAAGCTGTTTCCGTTAAAACAGTTGGAGCTACTTTAGGTAAAAATGCATTGCCATTAAGTATGAAGGCTGGAGCTATAGGAATATTATTTATATTAATATTTATGCTTTTATATTATAGAGTACCAGGTATGATTTCAGATATATCTTTAATTTTATATGTGGTATTGGTTCTTGGAGCATTCTCAGCCATTAATGCCACTTTAACACTTGCAGGTATAGCGGGATTCTTACTTACAGTTGGTATGGCAGTAGATGCAAATGTGTTAATATTTGAAAGAATAAGAGAAGAACTTAGAACTGGAAAATCAATAAAAGCATCTGTAGATGCTGGGTTTCATAGAGCATTGTCATCAATATTAGATTCAAACATTACAACTATAATTGCTGCTTTAGTTCTATATACAGTTGGAACAGGCGCAGTTAAAGGATTTGCACTTACATTGATGATTGGCATAGTTATAAGTGTATTTACAGCACTTACTAGTACTAAATTCTTATTAAAATTAGCTGTCGAAATGGGACTATTAAGTAAACTATCTCATTTTGGCGTGAAGAGGGGGTAAGCATATGCTGAAAATAGTTGAAAAAACTAAACTATGGTTTGCTATGTCTCTATTCATAATTGTAGTAGGAATGGGATTCATGGTAACAAAAGGGCTAAACTTAGGTATAGATTTTAAAGGTGGTACAGCACTTACTATAAATATGAATCAGGAATTTAAAAAAGCCGATGTAGATAAAATAATTGATAAACACGCAAAGAATGAATATTTATCAAAAACAGTAGATGATGGTAAAAACTTGGAAATAACCGTAAAAAGTGATGCGCTTTCTGCTGATGAAACAGCAACTATGATAAAGGAAATTAAGGCAGAGTTTAAATCTAGTGAATTAATTTCAGAAGATACAATAGGGGCGTCTGTTGGTAATGAATTACAGACAAAAGCTATGAGTGGCTTAATTATTGCTATGATTTGTATGCTAGCGTATATCGGATTAAGATTTGAATTTAAATTCGGAGTTGCGGCCATAGTTGCATTAGTACATGATATTTTAATTATGGTTGGAGTGTATGCAATATTCCAAATATCGGTAAACGCAACGTTTATAGCGGCTATTCTGACTATAGTTGGTTACTCTATTAATGATACTATCGTTGTATTTGATAGAATAAGAGAAAATCAAAAGAATATGAGAAAAGCATCTATAGAAGACATTACTAATACTAGTATTACACAAACCATGGCAAGATCAATAAATACAGTTGCTACAACTTTATTTACTATAATTGCGGTATATGTATTTGTACCATCTATAAGAGAGCTTAGTTTACCATTAATAATCGGTATATTAGTTGGATGCTATTCTTCAATTTTTATAGCAAGTCCTGTTTGGGTATTTCTTAAAAAAAGAAGTAAGAAAGCAACAGTCTAAGCTGTTCCAGATTACTAAGCTAAGGATTGTTTCAAATGGTTAAAAATTAAAGCAGAGAAGTATGATGTATTAATTACTTCTTTGTTTTTTATTTTTATAATAGGAAATCAGAAAATTTAAAATCAATTATTGAGTAGAAAATCATTGAAAAATAATTACTTTTGCATTTATTGTAAAAAACTAATTTGAATTACAACAATGTGTTTTCTATTAACTTTGAGGAGCTTTTATGCTGGATTATCTTAAAAACATGCAAATGAATAAAAATAGCTTTATAGATTATAATATGTATAATCCATTTTTATTAAAAGGAATGGAGGCTGCATTATATAGGGTTGTCAAAGCTATAAATGAGAGAGAAAAAATTGTCCTTTATGGTTTTTATGATGTGGATAGTATTACGGCAATTTCTTTATTGATGCTGGTACTGAAGTTTGTAAATGCTGATGTTGAGTATTTTATACCAAATGAACTAAGTGAAAGCCGTGATTTAAATGAAAAAGATATTAATAATCATATAAAATATTTAGGACCAGGACTTATAATAACAGTAGGCTGTGGGATCAATTCTTTCAGTGAAATAGAATCATGTAAATACATGGGAATTGATGTTATAATCACAGATTTCCACGAACCTATTAAAAACGTCCCTGACACTATTGTTGTGGATCCAAAACAGAAGGGTTGCAATTATCCATTCAAGGGATTATGTGCTTCAGGACTTACATTTAAACTAGCTCAAGCAATTTCTTCTTACTACAAGATGAAGTCTATAAATAAATATATGGATTTGGTAATGATAGGTACTAGCTATAGTAAAGCAAAGCTTGAGAGTGAAAATAAAATAATTGCTGAGGAAGGTATAAAGCAATTAAATTGCACTAATAATTATGGAATTTGTGCACTCCTAAAAACTCATAATATTAAGATTATTAATGAAGATACAGTATTAAAATTGGCATTAAAGGTAATGCCTACAATTAATCCTGTTGGAAGAATGGATAATGCTAAAATTGTTGTTGAGTTATTTATTACCACAGATAAAAATAGAGCACTACAGATATCAAAGTACTTAGATAATGAACTAAAAAACAGTCTCATATTTTAATGACATTTCAGAAGTAAAGTCTCCCACTTATATAAGTGGAAGTATAAATATCCTTCTGAAGTCGTCAAATCAGCTTCTTCAAAGCTATGCAGCTTCGTAGAAGATGATTTGATGAAATACTACATAATATCGTATTGCTTATATAAGGCAATATATTATATAATAAGAAGTGGAAGTCGAAAAAGAATAAAGTGTTCGTGTGCTTCTATACCTTGATTTTATTTTAGGGGGAATAACTGTGGATTTAAAAAATAGTATAAGAATAATAGAAGATTTTCCAAAACAAGATATCAGTTTTAAAGACATAACTACGTTACTACAAGAGGGTGATGCACTTAAGTACACTATAGATTGTATGGTAGCATATTTAAAAGATAAACAAGTAGATGTTATAGTGGGACCAGAAGCAAGAGGATTTTTATTCGGTGTACCAGTGGCTTATGCTCTTGGCGCAGGATTTGTACCAGTTAGAAAACCTGGTAAGTTACCTTATGACTCAATAGAAATTGAGTATGCCCTTGAATATGGCACGGATAAACTTGAAATTCATAAGGATGCAATAAAGCCTGGACAAAAAATAGCGATAGTTGACGATTTACTTGCGACGGGTGGGACAGTGGTAGCCGTAACAAAACTTATAGAGCAAATGGGTGGAGAAATTGTTTCCTTAAACTTTGTAATTGAATTAACAGAGCTTAATGGAAAAGACAAATTGCAGGGCTATGATATAATGTCTCTTGTAAAGTACGATATTTAGTTCTTATTTAAATTTAGAGTAGTGAATTACTAAATAAAATTGCAAAATCCTACAAGATATTATATAATATTAGTAAAAAGTATTGGCTGGTTATTTAACCAGCCTTTGATTTTAGGAGTGTATAAGCATGTTAGAAAAATTGTTACATAAGATTGAAACTAATTGTAATGCTGTAGACAAAGATCTTATTATTAAAGCCTTTAATTTTTCTTACGCTGCACATAAAGAGCAAAAGAGAGAGTCGGGTGAGCCTTATATTGTGCACCCATTAGAAGTAGCCTGCATTTTAGCAGAGATGGGACTTGATACTAGCACAATTGTTGCAGGTTTGCTCCATGATGTAATTGAAGACACAGTATATACTTTTGAAGATGTAAGCAGGGAGTTTAATATAGAAGTAGCAAATTTAGTAGAGGGTGTAACTAAGCTTGGACTCATAAAATATAAGACTAAGGAAGAGGAACAAGCTGATAATGTTCGCAAAATGCTCTTAGCTATGGCAAAGGATATTAGAGTTATCCTTATTAAGCTTGCAGATAGACTTCATAATATGCGAACGCTTAAATATATGCCAGTTGCAAAGCAAAAACAAAAGGCAAAAGAAACTTTGGATATTTATGCTCCTCTTGCTCACAGACTTGGAATGTCTAAGATTAAATGGGAACTCGAGGACTTATCACTTAGGTATTTAAACCCAAACGAATATTATAATTTAGTAAGGAAAATTGCAGAAAAAAGAGTTGAGAGAGAAGAAAATATAAATAACATAATGCTGGAATTAAAGTTCAACTTAGATATGGTTGGAATAGAAGCTGACATAGATGGAAGACCAAAACATTTTTACAGCATTTATAGAAAAATGGTTGATAAAAATAAGACTATAGATCAAGTTTTTGATTTGACTGCAGTTAGAATTTTAGTGAATGATATTGGAAATTGTTATGCAGCTCTAGGTATAGTGCATACGGTTTATAAACCAATTCCCGGAAGATTTAAAGATTATATTGCAATGCCAAAACCCAACATGTATCAATCATTACATTCAACAGTAATAGGCCCACACGGAAAACCTTTCGAAATCCAAATTAGAACCTATGAGATGCATAAAACTGCAGAGTATGGTATTGCAGCTCATTGGAAATATAAAGAAGGGACAGAGGATAGTGAAGATGAAAACATCGATTCTAAATTTTCATGGCTTAAGGATATTCTTGAATGGCAAGGAGAAACCTTTGATGCAGAAGAGTTTATGGAAGGGTTTAAAATCGATTTGTTTTCAGATGAAGTTTTTGTATTTTCGCCAAAGGGTGAGGTTATTAATTTACCACTTGACGCAACACCAATTGATTTTGCATATAGAATTCATACAGATATAGGGCATAAGTGTATGGGTGCAAAAGTAAATGGAAGAATGGTACCTTTAGAATATCACTTGAAAACCGGAGAAATAGTTGAAATTGTAACTTCATCTACGACTAAGGGTCCTAGTATTGATTGGCTGAATATTACAAAGAGCAATCAAGCTAAAAGTAAAATTAAAGCTTGGTTTAAAAAGGCTAAAAGAGATGAAAGTATTGAAAAAGGTAAAGAATTATTAGAAAGAGAATCAAAGAGACAAGGATATAATTTTGGAGAAATTGCTAAGGGCGAATCAATAGAAAAAATATACAAGAAATATAATTTTAGAACTGTAGACGATTTATTCGCTTATGTTGGAGTGGGAGATATTATGCCTCCAACTGTAGTTAATAAATTGAGAGAGTCTTTTGAAAATAAAAACAAGCAAGAGAATATGACCATTGAGGACATTGAGCAAAAGATAACCAAGAGTGAATGTAAAGATGATAAAAAGATAATGGGTTACCAAGGTTTAATTGTCAAGGGTGAGGGCAATTTACTAGCACGCTTCGCTAAGTGCTGTAATCCCGTTCCAGGTGACGATATAATAGGTTACATAACTAAGGGTCGCGGAGTTTCTGTTCACAGACGTGATTGCAAAAATGCTGAAGCCTTAATAAATAATGAAATAAATAAAGTGGTTGAGGTAAGCTGGGGAGCTTCCGAAGGAAAAGGCTATATTACTGAAATCCAAATTAAAGCAGATGATAGGTATGGACTATTGTCCCACTTAATGGAGATAATAACACTCACAAAAACACAGTTATACTCAATCAATGCAAAAACTTTAAAAAATAATATTGCTTTAATAAATATAAAGCTAAGGGTTACTGATGTAGAGAATTTGAAAGAATTACAGAAAAAAATCACAAAGCTATCTGGTGTAATAGAAGTTTACAGAATAAAAAACTAAGATAATAGTTTTACTTCATTTGGGAGAGGGATATTTATGAGAGCAGTAGTGCAAAGAGTTAAATCATCAAAGGTTGAAGTAAGTGGTAAATTAGTTAGTGAAATAGGTTTTGGATTAAATGTTTTACTTGGAATCTGTGAAGAAGACACGGAAGATGATATAAAATTTTTAAAGGATAAAATATTAAACCTGAGAATTTTTGAAGAAGATGGGAAAATGAGTAAGTCATTAATAGACGTAGGGGGAGAACTTCTTGTAGTTTCTCAATTTACGTTATATGGAGATTGCAGAAAAGGTAGAAGACCAAATTTTATGAGAGCGCTTGGTGGGGAGCAAGCTGAAATATTATATTTAGAATTTGTTAAACAGTGTAAAGAAGTATTAGGTGAAGTTAAAACTGGAGATTTTGGAGAAGATATGCAGGTTTATATACAAAATGATGGACCAGTAACCTTACTTTTAGAGAGTAAAAAAGACTTCTAGGAGGATTAAAATGGAAATTAGAAAAGTTGTTACAGGAATATATGGATCAAATTGTTATATTGTAATGGATAAGAATACCAATGAAGCGATAGTGTTAGACCCAGGTGGAGATGTGGATGATATTGTTAAGGCTATAGATACTATAGGTGCGAAAGTTAAGTATATACTATTGACCCATGGACATCTAGATCATACATCAGGAGTTGCGCAGCTTAAAACCATCACAAATGCAGTAGTATGTATGAGCAAGAAAGACGATGATTTAATAACTAAAGGCGTAAATTTATTTGGGCCGCTTATTGAAGGTGGGGCAGATAAATTACTAAAGAATGGGGATATAATAAGAGTTTCTAATTTGAAAATTACCTGTATAGATACACCAGGTCATACACCTGGTGGTATGAGCTTTTTAATAAAAAGCTGTGCTTTCACCGGAGATACTCTTTTTGCAGGTTCAATCGGAAGAACAGATTTTGCAGGAGGAGATTTTAATACTATAATTACTAGTATAAAATCAAAGCTTTTATGCTTGCCAGAGAACACTATAGTGTATCCTGGTCACGGACCATGTAGCACAATAAATAATGAAAAATTAAACAATCCATTTTTACAGAATTAATATAGGGGATAATAGCACAAGAAATTTTATAAGCTATGTTTCATTAAGGAGTTAGGATGATTAAGGTAAAATTAAATAACGCAGAATTTAATTATGATGTATATCAAATGATAAATTTGTTTTTTTTATTTCCAGATATTAAATTTGTTGAAGAAAATTACGATTTTAATATTGAGGTAAAAGAAAATATGGTAGTTATTCAAAAAGGCTTCGAAAGTTTTGAGTACACAATTAATAAATTATACAAACTTAAAGAAGAGGTTAAAAAAGCTGTTTTCTTATATTTTTCAAAGGATACAACTCGTGAGCTACCTTGGGGAACTTTAATAGGAATTAGGCCTTCTAAAAGAGCTCTTGAGCTACTCCAAAAGGGCATTTCTGAGAAGGATATCATAGAAGAATTTAAAGAAAAACATATTACAAGAGAAGATAAGGCGCGACTTTGTATTGATGTTGCAAAGTTTGAAAAAAGTATTGTAAACAATGAGAAAGACAATATAAGTGTTTATATTGGTATGCCTTTTTGCCCTACACGTTGTTTATACTGTTCATTTGCATCTAATCCTATAAGTAGTTGTAAGAACATAGTAGAACCTTACCTTGAGGCCTTGTCTCATGAAATTAAAAAAATAAGTGAATATATTAAAGACAAGAAGCTTAACATTGAATGTGTATATTTTGGAGGTGGGACTCCAACTTCCGTAAATGATGAGCAATTTGAATTTATTATGAAGTGCATTTATGAAGCTTTTATTCAAAATGATAATGTGAGCGAATTTACAGTAGAATGCGGAAGACCTGATAGTATAACTTTTGAAAAGTTAACTACTATGAAAAAGTATGGAGTCCATAGAATAAGTATAAATCCTCAAACTATGAACGATGATACATTGGAATTAATTGGAAGATATCATTCTGTAAATAGTGTTAACGAAAAATTTGCTATGGCCAGGGAACTAGGCTTTGATAATATAAATATGGATTTAATAGTAGGACTGCCGGGAGAGAAGATTTCACATATAATAAGAACTTGCGATAAAATATTTCAAATTAAACCTGACAGCATTACAATTCATGGAATGTCCATAAAAAGAGCTTCAAAGCTTCATGAAAATATGCTTAATAATTATAGGTTTCAAATTCCAGCTCAAGAAGAATTAAACCAAATGTATGAGCACACTGTTGAATTATCTAAAAAACTTCATATGAAACCTTATTATATGTATAGGCAGAAAAACATGGTGGGTAATATGGAGAACATTGGATATACCACACCTGGAAAAGAAGGAATATACAATATTCAAATGATTGAGGAGAAGCAGACAGTTATTGCACTTGGTGCGGATGCGGTTTGTAAAGTTGTTTTTTTAGAGGAAAACAGGCATGAAAGGTTTGCCAATATCAAAGATGTTAGAGAGTATATAAAAAGAGTAGATGAGATGATTGAGAAGAAAATCGCATTGCTCAATACTTTATATAATTGATAATTGAGAGTTAACAAATAAGTAATAAAAATAGTATTTAGAGAGGAAGGAAGCAAAATGGCAGAAGCATTAGATGGTTTAAAGAGAACCAATATGTGTGGTGATCTTAGAGAAGCACATATATCAAACATAGTAACAGTAATGGGTTGGGTTCAACGAAAAAGAAATCTAGGAGGACTTGTTTTTATCGATTTAAGAGATAGAACAGGTTTATTACAATTAGTATTTGGAGAAGAAATAAATAAAGAAGCTTTTCAAAAGGCAGATTTAGTGAAACCGGAATACTGCATTGCTGTAACCGGTGAACTTATTAACAGACAATCTCCGAATGAAAATTTACCAACAGGATTTGTAGAGGTTAAAGGTGAAAACATAAAGATATTATCTGAATCAGAAACTCCACCTATATATATAAAAGAGGGTTTAGATGCGTCAGAAAACATACGTCTAAAATATAGATATCTTGATTTAAGAAGACCGGATATGCAAAAAATATTTATGATACGCCATAAAACAACTAAGGCTGTTCGCGACTTTTTAGATGAGAATGGTTTTTTAGAAATAGAAACACCTATGCTCACAAAAAGTACTCCAGAGGGTGCTCGCGACTATTTAGTTCCAAGTAGGAATTACCAAGGAATGTTCTATGCACTTCCACAATCACCACAATTGTTTAAACAATTATTAATGGTGTCTGGATATGATAAGTACTTCCAAATAGCAAGATGTTTTAGAGATGAAGATCTAAGAGCGAATAGACAACCAGAGTTTACACAAATAGATATAGAAATGTCATTTGTTGAAGAAGAAGATGTTATAGCTGTTAATGAAGCTTTAATTAAAAAGGTATTTAAAGAAGTTGTAAATGAGGATGTTGTGCTTCCTATAAAAAGAATTACATATAAAGAAGCTATGGATAAATATGGATCAGATAAACCAGATTTAAGATTTGGAATGGAAATAAAAGATATTACCCAAGAGGTAAAAGAATGTGAATTCGTAGTATTTAAAGGCGCCATAGATAATGGTGGCAGCGTACGAGCAATAAAGATTAGTAATGCTGCAGATATGGGCAGGAAGAAATTGGACAAATTAGGTGAATTTGTTAAGACTTATAGAGCAAAAGGACTTGCATGGATTGCGTGGAAAGAAGATGGGATTAAATCACCTATAGCTAAATTTTTAAGTGACGGAGAAATACAGGCTGTTTTAAATAAGGTAGAGGCAAAAACTGGAGATCTAGTACTTATTGTTGCGGATAAAGATAGCGTTGCCTTGCAGTCTTTAGGTGCATTGAGATTACATGTAGCTAAAGAACTTGAAGTTTTAAAAGATAACAAGGAATTTAACTTTGTTTGGGTTACAGAATTCCCATTATTTGATTATAGCGAAGAAGAAAATAGATATGTTGCTGCGCACCATCCTTTCACAATGCCAATGGATGAAGATCTACAGTATCTAGAATCAGAGCCAGGAAGAGTTCGTGCTAAAGCCTATGATATAGTCTTAAACGGAGAAGAATTAGGTGGAGGAAGTATAAGGATACATAATTCTAAATTGCAAGAAACTATGCTTAAAGTCTTAGGATTTACTCAGGAAAAAGCATGGGAAAGATTTGGATTCTTACTAGAATCATTTAAATATGGACCACCACCACACGGCGGCCTTGCTTTTGGATTAGATAGAATGATAATGTTCTTAGCAGGAACTGAAAACATTAAAGACGTAATAGCATTTCCTAAGAATCAAAATGCTTACTGTCCAATGAGTGAAGCTCCAAACATGGTTGATGATAAACAGCTTAAAGAACTCGGCATCAAAAAAGCAGAGGAGAAATAGGAGACTGGTTTGTTTTTTATTTGTTTGTGTCTAACTGTCAATTGTCCACTATATTGTGTAGGGGAGTGGTAAAATGATAAATGAAAAAGAAAAAGCAATGAACGATGAATTAGTGAAAGATATCCAAGTGAGACTAAGGAAAATTGAAGGTCAGGTTAAAGGGATTGAAAAGATGGTTACCAGTGAAGCTTGCTGCAAAAACATATTGGTGCAAGTTGCTGCAGCTAGAGCTGCTATGAATAAAGTTGGTGGTCTTGTTTTAGAGAGATATACCAAAAACTGTCTTATACATGAAGATGATGCAGCAGAGGAAGAAAAAATCGAAGAGTTAGTTTCAACTTTTCTTATGTTTTTGAAGTAAAAAATAAAGAAGTAAAATTTGATACTAAATTTTACTTCTTTATTTTTTTGAAGATCTTACTTATTGAGGACACAAAAACTATTCCAATTGCAATGGCACCTGCACTAAACAGGGTTTCAGTTCCTTTAGATAGAGAAGCGTTTAAATTTCCTTTTACTGCCTCGAGAGTAGCATAATACATTCCACCACCGGGCACAAGAGGTATAATTGCACAGATTATAAACATGGTCACCGGATTCTTATATATTCTTGCCGCTATTTCTGAGTAAATACTCGCAACCATAGAGGCAAGGAATAATGAAAAAACTATGGAAGGTTGTAGTCTTGAGGCAAGAAGATAGGTGAACCAGCCGAGGCCTCCTCCAAATGAAGCAATTATTAGGTTTTTACCTCTAATATTAAATATTATTCCAAAACCAAGAGAACTTAAAAAAGCATAAAAAGCATTAACAATCATATAAGAGTACCTCCAAATAACAAGAACCATATTTTGAAAACTATACTTGTGCCTGCAGATATTGCAATGGCTATGAATAAAGCTTCTATTGACCTCGACATGCCAGAAACTAAATCACCAGCAATAGTATCCCTTATTGCATTTGTAATGGCAATACCGGGTACTAGTAGCATTATAGAGCCTATTATTATAGTATCTACATTACCTACTAGACCTATAGATGTAGCTAATAGGGCTATGGATGCAGCCAAAGAACCACCAAGCATGTTTTTTAAAAAGTCATTTACATCTAATTTATCTAAAAATACACTTAAACAATTTATAAGAGCTCCAATTATAAAGGCTACAAAAAAGTCTTTATAATTGCCACCAAAAAGTAAAGTGAAAAATCCAGCAGAGCAAGCAGAAAAAAATGTAGTGGTCTTCTGGGAATAAGGTTGTAAATTGTTGATATAATCAATTTTATTTCTTATATCCACAATGGATAATGGATTAGAAACTATTTCTCTAGAGAGATTGTTAATCATGGAAACTTTACTAAGGTTAACTGTTCTAATATTTATTCTTTTAACTAATGAAATGGTCCGATTTTTACTATTAGTTATAGAAACCATAATACCAGTAGGGGTAACAAAACTTTCAGTAATTGGTATGCCGTAGGATTTACATATCATAGTGATTGTTTGCTCAACCCTATAGGTTTCTCCACCATTTTCTAATATGATTTTACCAGCTTCTGTAGCTATATGAATGATATCATCAATATGCATGGTATCTCCTTTCAGTTTAAAATTAAATTTAGTTTTTGTAGACTATTACAAGATTTAAATATTTAATTTTGTATGGTATATAATAAAATTCCTACACCATTATATACCATAAATCAAATAAATAATTATTAGTTGAAAAATTATTATTATTTATTAGTATTTGTAGTAGAAAAATTGACATGTATACATAAACGCGTATAATATGACTATAGAATAAGAAGTGTGAAATTCCTATAATAATTATATTTAACGATATTTCAGAAGGAGATTTATACTCCTACTTCTATAAGTGGGAGTATAAATCTCCTTCTGAAGTCGTCAATTCATCTTCTTTAAAGCTGTGCAGCTCCGCAGGAGATGATTTAATAAAAAAATGAGAAGATTTTCATGTTCTTGTTGATAAATATGCTATTAACTTTTATAATATAAGTGTAATACATATTTTTATAATTTTAGAGTATTATTCTTATTTATTTCAAAAATTATTAATGAAACCATTTTAGTGAATTATTTAATCTAAAAGATGAGAGGATGGGTATGACATGACAGAGTATTTAAAAAACAATGATTCAAAAGTTTACGATATTATTAAAGAGGAGAATACGAGGCAAGAGGATCATATTGAACTAATTGCTTCTGAAAACGTTGTTAGCAGAGCCGTACTTGAAGCAAATGGTTCTATATTAACTAATAAATATGCAGAGGGCTATCCTGCTAAAAGATATTATGGTGGGTGTGAAGTAGTTGATAAAATAGAAAATTTAGCTCGTGATAGAATGAAAGAACTTTTTGGAGCAGAACATGCTAACGTGCAACCTCATTCAGGTTCACAAGCTAACATGGCTGTATATTTTTCAGTGCTTAAGCCAGGAGATACAGTACTAGGTATGAATTTGAGTCATGGTGGACACTTAACTCATGGTAGTCCAGTGAATTTTTCCGGAATTTTATATAACGTTGTTCCTTATGGCGTTAATTTAGAAACAGAAACTATAGATTATGAAAAAGTGAGAGCTTTAGCTAAAGAGCATAATCCTAAAATGATAGTTATTGGGGCGTCTGCTTATCCAAGAGCTATAGACTTTGCAGCATTTAGAGAAATTTGCGATGAGGTAAACGCATATATGTTTGTTGATATGGCTCATATAGCAGGACTTGTTGCAACAGGAGCCCATCAGTCTCCAGTGCCATATGCTGACTTTGTTACTACTACAACACATAAAACACTAAGAGGACCTAGAGGTGGAGCAATTTTATGTAAAGAAAAATATGCAAAACAAATAGACAAGTCTATTTTTCCAGGAATGCAGGGTGGACCATTAATGCATACTATTGCAGCCAAAGCTGTTTGCTTTGGAGAAGCTCTTAAACCGGAATTCAAAGTTTACATTGACCAAGTAGTTAAAAATGCAAAGGTATTGGGAGAAGAACTTTTAAAATATGGGTTTAAATTAGTATCCGGAGGTACAGATAACCATCTTTTACTTATAGAATTAACAAACAAAAATATTACTGGAAAAGTAGCTGAAAAGTTATTAGATACTGTAGGTATTACTGTAAACAAAAATACTGTACCAAATGAAACTTTAAGTCCATTTGTTACAAGTGGAATAAGAATTGGTACGCCTGCTGTAACTACAAGAGGATTTAAAGAAGAAGAAATGAAAAAAATAGCTGAACTTATAAATGAAACTCTAGAAAATAGAGAAGGGAACTTAGAACCAATTAGAGAAAAAGTAATACAATTATGTAGTAAATTCCCATTGTACTAGTGGAGTAGAAACATAATATTTGTGTGTATGGAAGGGCACCTGCTTATTGGCAGGTGCTCTTTTTTTAGCTTCATACATAGCGCTATTTACTTGTTGGATTAAAAGTTCTAAATTCGTAGTATAATCAGTAAATATACTGGTGCGATACTTATATTTATTAGAATTTTGTTGTAGCCTATTGCAAGTGGTGATTTATACTAGAAAGTTGATTTATGTCTAGCTTTTACACATTTATATCTTGAGTTTCGGCATCGTTTGCAGCAGTCTTTTTAGCTATTAACACTGATTCACAACTATTACAAAATTCAGAAGTCTCGCTATTAAGTGCAGAGCAATTTGGACATCTTATCATAATTTTAAGTCCATTTGAAGATTGAGGTGGTGTGGTAGTATTATGGTTAGTGTGATTTCGCTTTTGAAATAAATTTTGTAGTTTATTCTTTAATAAAATGCCCTCGTCTGATTTTAAAAAGCATTTTAGTGATTCAAATGCAATATACCCTATAATTGCTGTATCTATTAATTCGTAAGGAATACTATGTTTGAAATGCTGTATTTTTGACAAAGAGCTAGCTAGCATTATTAATTTCGAGATAGTAACAACTAGAAAGGATAGAGTAAGAGCAATATACTTTTTCTTTATAAAGCACAAAGCACCTACAAGCAATAATACTGTTACGCTACTGTTAATCCATATAAAGTCAGTAAAAATGGATATTGCAATGGATATAAAGCTTACAAAATATAAAATATAATCTATAAATGGCATAATAGTTTTTGAGCCTTTATAGGAATAAAGCACTTCAAGAAGATTTTGACAAACTTTATCAAAAGTTAACCCAGTTGCTTCTTTTGCCACAAGCGAATTATCCATTTCTATTTTGTTTTTTATATTCGAAGAGAAAGTATTTCTTAGTGGAAGATTTTTAAGTTGCTGTGACTTGATTTTTGAGAAGCATGAATTTGAATAAGTTGCTTTTTTGTGTAAAGCTAATTGTACTAATACTCCAACTATAGAAAAAGCTACACTAATAAGTATACTAGCTAAATCACTATCTGTTTTAAGTATTACAAGTAAACTCATGCCAGCCGCGAAGCCACCTGAAACACTAGTGGAGAGAATAATTACATGTTTTACAAAAAATAGACTTAAAATACCTACCACTAATGATATAAATATTGATAATGCAATACTCTGTGCCAATATGTAAGCTAATAAAAATCCCATAAGACCACAAAGAGTAAAGACTCCTACCTTATATATCTTTAATGATATAAAAGCTCCTCCTATAGCGAATAGCAACCCGAAAAATATTCCTGCTCCTGAGCTTCCTATAATAAATACACTGACTAATCCACCTAGTATACCAAATATTAAAAATCCATAAACAGCAATCCAAAATTTAAATATCTTATACCCTAAAAAACATTGTAAAATTCCAAAAACAAATAATATGATAGCAATAAGTTTAATAGATTGACCAGACGTAGAGCTAAATTGATTTAAAATTTCAATCATTGAAATGATCCTCCCATTATAATTTTATTGTTCCTGCAAATGAAATTATAACATATATTTACAAAATATAAAATAATTTACTGCAATATATAATTATAATATGGGCATCCTAATATATAAAAAGAGGTGAATTTATGAAAATTAAGATAACATGTGTTTTATTATTAGGTATGTGTATGATAGGATGTAATCGCACTATTGACACCGCAACTATGATAGAAGATTTAAATATCCCACAAAAACAGTCTGCAATAGCTCAAAGTCAAATAAAAATTATAAATAAAGTATCCGTTGTTAAACGTGGAGAAACAGGTGTTATAACAATACAGGGAACGCCGAATACTTTATACAATATAAAGACTTCTTATAAATTAGCAAATAAAACAGTTTCAGTCATTCAATGGCGAACTACTGATGGAACAGGGGTGACTACATTTAATTGGATTGTTAGTATGGAAACTATGGCTGGAACATATGATGCCACAATCTCTGGTGGAGGATATATACTAAAAACAAATCATAGAGTTCTTTCATAATATATTATAGAAGTTATAAATTAAATATTTTACGCTAAAAAAGCTTTATAGCACCAAGAAAGTAGTTTATATTTTCTAGGTGTTTTGTTTTTTGAAAAAGTGTGAAGCTCTTATTGTAGATTATAAAAATACTAAATAATCATAAGAAGACGGAAGGAATTACATTTTATAATACCTAAAAATAAATAGCAAGTATTTAGGTTCATAACAATTTTTTCTAATAACGCTAAAACAAAATTAAGAGAGACAAGCTCCCCATAGTGAGACTTGTATCTTCTTAATTTTAAATAAAAACTAAAGTATATTATTTTTATTTACCGGTAAATGATTTTAGGAGTTATACATCAAAAAGAGTTTCTTTCATATTTTCATATTTGGTAACATAAAAATTTTTGTTTAATGAAATTTTATTTAGAGCATAAGCTAATGTATCAATTTCTGAGTAAGTATTATACAGCCCAAAACTGATTCTAACCATTCCAGGACGGTATAAATCAGGATTTGTTATGCGATTAAGTGCAAACTCATTAGAAATATTCAATAGCTTAGCAAGGTATGGTTGAGCACAAAAACATCCGCTTCTCACTGAAATACCCCATTCATAGGAAAGGATTTTTGCAACTAAGGCGTGGTTAATTCCGCAAATATTAAAGGGGATTATGCTAACCCGGTCAACTCCTTTAGAAGTATCACAATAGATTTTTAAGTTTGGAATATTTTTTATTTTCAAAATGGCGTAGGCGGTCAATTTTTTTTCGATATACTCCACGTTGTTCATACCAATTTTATTCAAGGTTTTAATAGCAGATGATAGAGCTATAGAGCCTATAACATTGGGTGAGCCAGCCTCATGCCTCTGAGGAGATTCATCCCATTTTATAAAATCATGAGTAACAATATCTACTGTTCCACCGCCTACTAAATCGGGTTCACATTTATCTAAGATATTTTTAGGACCAATTAATACACCTGTGCCAAAAGGGGCATACATTTTATGAGCAGAGAAGATTAAAAAATCTATATTATATTCTGAATTCTTATTACTCATAATAAAAGGAGCGTGGGGTATTAATTGTGCCCCGTCCACAAGTAGTTTTGAACCATATTTATGAACTAATTTAGCGATATCATAAATAGGGTTTTTATAGCCAGTTATATTTGAAGCACCTGTAATCGTAACTAATTTTATATGATTATTATATTTATTTAACTTAGCTTCTAAATCCTCTAAGGACAAGCGACCATCCGCATCTACGGATATATAATCGATAATAAATTTATCTCTCCAAGGTAGGTCGTTTGAGTGATGCTCCATATCTGTTGATAGAATAACATTTTTTTTATAGGGGTCGGTTAATAGGTTGGAAAGCTTGTTAAAGGCTTCTGTGGAATTTTTAACATAAATTACTGTATTATTAAAATCAGCATTAACAAATTTGCTGACGATATTTCTAGAATCGTCATATAATCTAGTAGTTAGTTGAGACTTATACCCTTCACCACGGTGAATGGAGGAATACCACGGAGCAAAATCAATAATATCTTCCATAACAGATTTAAAGGGAGGTGTAGTTGCTGCGTTATCAAAATTAATTGCAGTAACATTTTTTCCTGATATAAGGGGTACCTTTTTGTTTATGCCAAGTATCAGATCTCTGTAGCTTGGACTATTATCTTTACTAGACATATAATCCTCCTCGTAAAATTATTTACAGTATATAGTATTAGGCTTATGAAGAAAAGGTGACTAAAAAAGGCTAATAATATATTCAAAGGTTAATTCTAAAATATCAATATATGAACTCATATTGATATTCTAGAATTAACCTTTGTTTTAGTTTACAAGTATGATTACCCCACAAAAAATAAAATATTTTTATACTTTTTGTGGAATATTGATTTATACATTAACTATTTCGTAAGCACCATCAAAATCAGTAGTTATTTGCTCGCCAGTGACCATATTCTTTATAGTAACAGTTTTATTTTGAGCTTCCGTTTCACCGATTAAAAGTACAAAAGGAATGTTTAATTTATTTGCATATCCAAGTTTTTTTGCCATTTTAGCATCATCAAGGTATATTTCTGTGATTACTCCGTTATCTCTTAAATCATTTGCAAGAGAAATCCCATAATCAATATTATTATCTAGTGGTATTACTAGTACTTTTGTTATTGAAGAGATAGTACTCTTTTTAAAGAATCCAACTTCATTTAATTGATAAAATAGTCTAGTAAGACCAATTGATATTCCTACTCCCGGTAGTTTTTGTTTTGTATAATACTCTGCTAAATCATCATAGCGTCCACCTGAACATACAGAACCGATAGAAGGGTATTCGTTTAAAAATGTTTCATAAACAGTGCCGGTGTAATAATCAAGACCTCTGGATATTTTTAAATCTATTTTAAAATTATCATCAGGAACTCCAAATAATTTAATGTATTTAGCAACTGTTGAAAGCTCACATACACCGTCTTTAAAGTTTGAATTAGAAATGTTTAAATTCTTTAATAATAATAAAATATCATCGTTGCTTCCATTAATATTAATGAATTCAAGAATTTTCTCTACGACTTCTTTGCTTAAACCACTATTTAAGAGTTCCTCGGTTGCGGTTGTTACTCCAATTTTATCTATTTTATCAATAATCTTTAAAACCTCAGATTTATCTTGGATCTCTAAAGATTCAAAAAATCCATTTAATAACTTTCTATTGTTTATTTTTATTGTGAAATCCTTAAAGCCAAGATTGTTGAATATTGAATAAATAATGCTAGGTATTTCGGCATCATTCAAAATACTTAAACTGTTGTTTCCAACAATATCAATATCGCATTGATAAAATTCACGGAAACGTCCTTTTTGATTTCTCTCTCCTCTATATACCTTACCGATTTGATATCTTCTAAAGGGAAAAGTTAAAGAACTAAAATTTTGAGCCACATATCTTGCGAGTGGCACTGTTAAATCAAATCTAAGGGATAAATCATTACTACCCTTTAAAAATCTATAAATTTGTTTTTCAGTTTCTCCGCCTCCTTTTGCCAGGAGTATTTCTGATTTCTCTATTACTGGTGTGTCTATGGGCATAAACCCAAAGCTCTCATATGTTTCCCTTATTGTATCTGCTAATTTGTTGAACTGAATTTGATCTGCTGGCAGTAACTCCATGAAGCCAGGTAAAATTGATGGTTTTACAATTTCATTTTTCATTTTTAATACCTCCTCTAAAAATATAAAAAACCCCACGCAAGTGATGTACCTACGTGGGTGATATTCTTCCAAAGCGTTTTTTAAATTATACTATATATAATTAAATACTTCAAGGATGAATATGAACTTTTTTAGTATAAACTTAAATACTGCTCATAATATATAAATTTGAGCATTATGGATATATACATGGATTATTAATGAATAATTGAATGATTTCATTATATATAGGAATAATAATGAAAAATTGAGTTATTTATAGTTGACAAGATTACTGGGATTTGATATTATTGTTTTAGAAAGTATAGCAAAACACTCTACTTTGAAGGAGTGATTATATGAAATTATCTACTAAAGGAAGATATGGGGTTAAAGCCATGGTGGATTTAGCAATAAATTATGGAGAACAACCTGTATCTATAAAAAGCATATCAGAAAGACAAAATATTTCTGAATATTATTTAGAACAATTATTTTCATCACTAAGGCGTGCTAAGCTTATTAAAAGTGTAAGGGGAGCTCAGGGTGGATACATACTGAATAGAAAACCAGAGGAAATAACTATACAAGACGTTCTTGACGTTCTTGAAGGTCCAATTGAGGTGTCAAATTGTTTAGAGGACGGAGAATGCAATAATATTGATTGTTGTGCTACGAGATTATTATGGAAGAAATTAAAAAATAGCATAGATAGTGTAACTTCATCAATAACTTTAAAAGATATTGTAGATGATTACAATGAAATTACATTAATTAAAGGAGTGAAAGATAATGAATAAATCAATTTACATGGACCACGCTGCAACCACTTATACTAAACCAGAAGTTTTGGATGTGATGATTCCTTATTTTACAAAATACTTTGGAAATCCTTCTTCAATTTACTCTCTATCAAGAGAAACTAAAAAAGCAATCGATGTTGCTAGAGACAAGATAGCAAAAGCAGTAAATGCTAATGAAAATGAAATTTATTTTACTGGCGGAGGTTCAGAAGCAGATAATTGGGCAATAAAGGGTATAGCTTCTGCTTATAAGCAAAAGGGAAATCATATAATAACAACAACTATTGAACATCATGCAGTACTTCATACTTGTGAATATTTAGCTAAGAATGGATTTGATATTACATATTTACCAGTTGACGAATACGGGCTTATCAGTATTAAAGATTTAGAAAATGCTATTACAGATAAAACTATTCTAGTATCAGTAATGTTTGCTAACAATGAAATTGGAACAATAGAGCCAATAAAAGAAATAGGAGCATTATGTAGAAGTAAAAAAGTACTTTTCCATACAGATGCAGTTCAGGCTGTAGGTCATATTCCAGTAGATGTAAAAGAAATGAATATAGATTTATTATCACTTGCTGGTCATAAGTTTTATGGACCTAAGGGCATAGGAGCTCTATATGTAAGAAAAGGAATTAAAATAGATAATTTAATACATGGTGGTGGACAAGAAAGAAATAGAAGAGCGGGAACTGAAAATGTTGCTAGCATAGTGGGAATTGGTAAAGCTCTTGAACTAGCTGTAGAAAACATGGAAGAAAATAATAAAAAACTAGTGTATTTAAGAGATAAGCTTATGAACGGATTATTAGAAGTACCTCACACAAGATTAAATGGACCAATAGGAGCAAAAAGGCTTCCAGGTAATTCGAATATCTGTTTTAGATTTATAGAAGGTGAATCTATATTATTGATGTTAGATGCAAAGGGCATTGCAGCGTCAAGCGGAAGCGCATGCACATCGGGTTCTTTAGACCCATCACACGTGTTACTTGCCATAGGTCTTAAGCATGAGATAGCACATGGATCCTTAAGATTAACTTTAGGTGATGCTACCACAGAGGAAGAAGTAGATTTTGCATTAGAAACAATACCAAAAATAATCCAAAGATTAAGAGAGATGTCTCCGCTATGGGATGACTACTTAAAGAAAGGGGAAAATTAATATGATGTACAGTGAAAAAGTTATGGACCATTTTACTAACCCAAGAAATGTAGGAGAAATTGAAAATGCAAGTGGAATTGGTGAAGTTGGTAACGCTAAATGTGGGGATATTATGAAAGTTTATTTAAAAGTAGAAGACAACATAGTAGTAGATGCAAAGTTTAAAACTTTTGGTTGTGGATCCGCTATAGCATCTTCAAGTATGGCAACAGAGCTTATTAAAGGCAAATCTGTAGATGATGCATGGACACTTACAAATTTAGCTGTGGCTGAAGCGTTAGATGGACTTCCAGCAATAAAAATGCATTGCTCAGTACTCGCTGAAGAAGCTATTCACAAAGCAATTAATGATTATAGAAGTAAGGCTGGACTTGAAGTATGGGATTTCGTAGAACATGACGATATACATGGTGAAGTACACGGAGAATAGGTGATATTAAATGAAGAAAAAAGTAGTTATTGGAATGAGTGGTGGAGTAGATAGTTCCGTAGCTGCATATCTTTTGAAAGAACAAGGATATGAAGTTATAGGAATTATGATGAAGCTATCACCAGATAATCAGGGTTATGAAGAAAATGAAGGCGGATGTTGTTCTATTTCTGCGGCAAATGATGCAAGGCGCGTTGCAGATGTACTAGATATACCCTTTTATGTTATGAATTTTAAGGATGTTTTTAAGAAAAATGTTATTGATAACTTTATTGATGAATATATGGAAGGTAGAACGCCTAATCCATGTATTGTATGTAATAAGATAATTAAATTCGATGAATTTTTAAGAAAAGCTAAGGCACTTGGAGCGGATTATATAGCTACAGGTCACTATGCTAAAATTGAAAAACAAGAAGAACGATATATTCTTAAAAAATCAGAAGATGATAGAAAAGATCAAACTTATGCATTGTATACATTAACTCAAGAGCAATTAAGTCACACTTTAATGCCCTGTGGAAATTATTCTAAACCAGAAATACGAAATATTGCAGAGCGAATTGGACTAGAGGTCTTTAAAAAAAGGGACAGCCAAGAAATTTGCTTTATACCTGATAATGACCATGGAGCTTATATTAAGAAGTACAGTGGTAGAGAAATAAAGCCAGGTAACTTTGTTAATAAGCAAGGGGAAATTATGGGAAGACACAAAGGAATAGTGTATTATACTATAGGACAGCGAAAAGGACTGGGTATAGCAGTAGGTAAGCCTATTTTCGTTAATGATATTAATCCTCTAACTAATCAAGTAGTTTTAGGTGATGAAGAGGATATTTTTAAAACTGAGCTTATAGCAAAAGATTTAAATTTCATTCCATTTGATAGACTTACGTCAAATTTAAGAGTTTCAGCTAAGATTAGATATTCGGCTATTCCTCAATTAGCTACTTTAATCCCTTTAGAAAATAATAGGATAAAGGTTGTTTTTGACGAAAAGCAAAGAGCTATAACCAAAGGCCAATCAATAGTTTTCTACTTAGAAAACTTAGTAGTTGGTGGAGGGATAATCGAAGAAATTTTATAAGTATAATATATATAAAATTATTTAGATAGATAATTTAGAAAAAGGGATATCTAGTTAAAAACTAGGTATCCCTCTGTTTTTATAGGAGATAATAATTAATAAGGGAGATATCTATGATGTATAGTGATAAGGTTATGGAACATTTTTATAGCCCAAGAAATATGGGAGTATTAGGTGATGCTAACGGTATTGGAGAGGCAGGAGACCCTAATTGTGGGGATATAATGAAGATTTATATAAAGGTTGAGAATAATATAATAACTAATGTTAAGTTTAAGGCTTTTGGTTGTGGTTCAGCTATTGCTTCTTCTAGCATTGCGACAGAGCTTATAAAGGGTAAAACCTTAGAACAGGCATGGAAATTAACCAACAAGTCCGTTATTGAAGCCCTTGAAGGATTACCGGTTTTAAAAGAGCATTGCTCAGTCCTTGCAGAACAAACTATACATAATGCGATAAATAATTATAGAGAGTCACAAAAGCTTGATCTTTGGAAGAATGATTAAAAATGAATTGATGATATAAGTCCGCTATTTAGTAAAAAATCCCGATAAATAAAAAAACATTCTGTCTTTTCTCTTTGTATAAATATCAATCTTGTTGGTTAATTTGAAATATGTATCCTTAATACTGTAAACATATAAATATTCTCTATCATTTGAATAAAGCTTATCATCTTTAATAAGTATTTGTGACAAATTGTTTTCAAGAGTTACAAGCTGCTGTTCGTTGGTCTTCGGGTCATATATAGTAATTTTATTTCCTTGAATCTGAACCAGATTATAATGGGATATTATTAATTTATCATTATAATTTATTATTTGAAATGGATATTTTTCTTTAAGCTTTATGTTCGAAATAGTTTTATCCTTAATATTAAATTTAGTTAGGTTATAGGAGCCTTGATCAATATCAGATATTTCGTTTTGGTTAGTAAAATAAATATCATTGCCTATTTTAGTTGAGTAAAGTTGACCTTTACCACATTTACTTATATCTATTATATCTGTTATTTTAAAACTTTTTGTATCAATCAAATATAAATAGGATTTTGTTCCAACATTATTTTTTGTCATTGCAAAAGCATATAAAGTATCATCATACAAGTCAATACGGTCAATATAAATATCTCCTATCGATATTGTTTTTACATTGCTAGAAATTTTATCATACCAACTTATTATAGAGGTATAATTTAATGTGTTTGCGGTGTAGATTGATTTATCATTAACAGAAAAACTGTTAATGCCAGGCTGCTTCATATCAAATGTTCTATATTTACCTGTTTCTATATTATATTCAAAAATTACAGTTAATTCTTTCTGATTACCTATTCCCTTCGGAATAACATACATATTATTGTTGTATATTCTTGGAAGGTCAAATGACGAGCCCATGGAACCTAATTTAATTTCTTGTGTTCCAGTTTTTTTAAAATCTTTGTTATAAAAAGTAAAGTTGCTTATATTATCTTGTTCAGTAGTTTCGATTACTGCTATTTTAAAATCCTTATCAAAGATTTCTTTATCTTTAGGTTGCTTAGTATTAAAAAAAAATACTAAACAAAACGTTAATATCAATGCTATTATTGAGATAACTACTAATTTGAGTTTATTCATAATCACAACTCCTTTTTATGAACTTATAGAAAGGTTACTTTTGGTATATAGTATATGTTTTTGATGTATTAACAAGCTCCATTGGATGAACTGCTTGCAGGTAAGCAATACCATCTAAGTTAATATCATACAAATCTAGAAAAGATGCATAAACAAGTTGTGAACAATAAAATGAACTTCTTGTATATGGATTTAAGTAATTATAATTATATGGTAGACCTACTTTAGTTCGGCACCAGTTTGAAGCAGCATTATCTTGAGCTACTGTTGTCCCATCTACTGTAACACCATAACAGGCATTTTTGGTGGTATTCCAATTGCTAGGTCCTATAATTACGCCATTTGAAACTGATTCTATTACCTTATCCGTATCCCAGATAATAGCGGCATGTCCAGTTGGTATTAAGCCTTTGTAAGCATCAGATGTTACTAAAATAACTCCAAATCTTGTTGGATATGTTCCTACTGAGGCCCCACTAGCAAACCCTTTGGTTGAAGAATTTGCGGTAACTTTATCTGTCATTACCGGTTGCTTTTTTGCTTTTGACCATTCCGCGTCGGTATATGCTTGGCTATACACACATTGCCGTTCAGATTTTATATCATTACCATTAGTTATTGCAGTAACAGAAATAGACATTGTAGATAATGATGTTAAGACTAGAGAAGTACAAATTAACTTTTTAAGTAAACTTTGCATTTTCATGTTTTAATCCCCCTTATTTCTCAATTTTTCTATTGCTTTACTTGAATTACCATGACATTATTTTAACATAGTATTATTGCTTAATTCTATATTATTTCCTAAAATGGGCTTTTTTGAGCGTAAAATGTAATTAATATTAACTCAACTTTCGCATGACAATAACACTAGAATTTACTTTGGAAATGAGACTATTTTATGGATGAATTTGTGAAATTATTAGATGAAAATGTATTTGGATACCGAAAAGGTAAGTAAGAAGCGGAGTAGCGTATACGCAAATTTGGATTTTGTTATTAGCCGAGTTAATATAATATATAGTGATGATAACTTAAAAACAATCATCTGATTTTTATCAACATTTATATTTAGTTTATGTAATAATTTTTAGACTAATTGGAAAACATAATCATAAATAAATAATAATTAAATTCTTTTCAATTAGGAGATAATATGTTTAAAAGTAAAGATTTTATATTTATGAATGTTGTGAGTGTGGAGGGTAAAAAAATTGGCTTTATCAAAGACTTGTTAATAGATTTTAATAGAGGAAAGGTAATTGGTTTTTTAATATCTCCTTATAAATTTTTTCATAAAAATTTAAGTGTATTAAAAGAGGACATCATATATTTTAACAAGCATATGGTAGTTAAAAAAGTAGAGGAAAATAAATATCTATGTTTACATAACTTCGTCAATATGGATGTAATAGATAAATGCAGCAATGTATTTGGTATGGTGGAGGATATCACTTTTTCATGTGATACATTTGAAATAAAAGGAATTATAGTGTCTTCCGGATTCGTTACAAATTTACTTAGAGGAAAAAGAATAATGCTAATAAATGAACTAATACTTGGAGAAGAGAATATTCTCTATATTCCCAATTGTGATGAATCTTGTTTTAAAAGTATGCCACATAACTTCTTTGTGGAGGGAAAAGCCGATGAAAAAAATTAGTAAAAAGAAGTTAGCTATGACTATCATCAGCATTATTATTTTTGCAGTTGTAATCTTTATGGCAACAAAAATTCCTATTGTTAAACAATTAATAAATTTAGTCTTTATTTCCTTCATTGTGGCATATATACTAAAACCATTATATATGCTTTTAATTAGAAAAGGAGTAAATAAAAAAGCAGCTTCTTCTTTAATAATAGTCGGTTTATTAAGTTTAATATTATTAACCTTTATAGTGGTAATTCCATCTATATTTAGAGAAAGTTTAGACATAAATAAGGCAATAAATGATTTGCAAAAATATTTAATTAATGCAAATATGAAGATAAAAGTATTAAGTAGAAGCAAAGTCATGAGTAGTATTATGACTACTATATACCATAAATCAAATGCTCAAATACTTCTAATATTTGATAAAATATTAGATTCTATCATGGGCCTCGGTGAGAATATATTAACTTACATGGTTTCGCCTTTAATAATATATTACTTTTTATGCGATAGTGAAAATATGATAAATAAGGCATTGATAGTTTTTCCGCCAGAGAGCAGAAATATAATAAAGAAAATCATAGAGGATATTGATAAGGTGTTAGGAAGGTATATTATAAGTCAATTTATCTTATGTGGAATTATAACCATTGCTACATTTTTGATATTAATGTTTATGAAAGTTGATTTTCCTTTGATACTTTCATTGATAAATGGAATTTTTAATATAATACCTTACTTTGGACCTATATTTGGGGTAATACCTATCATTTTAATAGCTCTGCTTGCCTCTCCAAAAATAGCTTTATATACAGCATTGTGGTTATTTGCACTTCAACAAATCGAAGGAAGCATATTGTCACCAAAAATAATTGGAGATAGTATAAGTATGCATCCATTAACAGTAATATTATTGTTGGTGATAGGAGGGAAGGTTGGAGGAATTTTAGGCATGATACTAGCAGTGCCACTAGGAGTAGTGATTAAAGTTATATATGAGGACTTAAACTATTACCTATTCTAGGCGTAACCAATATATTTTTACTTATAATTTGCATATGTTGAAGTATTAAGGTAAAATGTACTATAGTATATAAATACAAGTTAATACCAGGTAATGATAAGAATTAGTAAATATAGTTAATCATTTAGAGAGGAAGTGGAGGGTGAAAACTTCTTGATAGATATATTGAAGCTGTCTTTGAACCTTATTTTATTGAGAGATATTGCAGCGTAATTAATTTTTATTAATTATATAGTGATATAATTAGGGTGGTAACGCGGAAAACTTTCGTCCCTTGCATTAGGGAAGTGAAGGTTTTTTTATATTTTAGAAAATTATGAATTTTAAAATTTTATGTATAAAATTAGTATAAATAGATCGTGTTAACACTATCTATAAATAATCGGAGGAGATATTATGGAAAAATTAGGATTAAATGAAATTAGGGAATCGTTTCTAAATTTTTTTGAAGGTAAAGAGCATCTTAGACTAGAAAGTTTTCCTCTAGTACCTAAGAATGATAGCAGTTTATTACTTGTAAATGCAGGTATGCAACCACTTAAACCATATTTTACAGGAATTAAAACACCACCTAATACTAGGATAACTAATTGTCAAAAATGTATTAGGACAGGTGATATTGAGAATGTAGGAAAGACATCAAGACATGGTACTTTCTTTGAAATGCTTGGAAATTTTTCTTTTGGTGATTATTTCAAAAAAGAGGTTATACCATGGGCTTGGGAATATGTAACAGAGGTTTTAAAAATACCAAAAGAAAATTTATATATAACTATATATTTAGAGGATGATGAGGCTTTTGATGTATGGAGTAAAAATACTGATGTTGATCCTTCACGTATTTTTAGATTAGGAAAAGAAGAAAACTTTTGGGAAATAGGTCAAGGACCTTGTGGACCAAGTTCAGAAATACACTTCGATAGAAATATAGAAGTGGGCCAAATAAAAACAGAAGAAGAGTTTATTAAAGCAGGAAATGAAGATAGAGTAATAGAATTTTGGAATTTAGTATTCACTCAATTTAATAAGGATGAGCATGGTAACTACAACAAATTAAAGAATCCTAATATAGATACAGGTATGGGTCTCGAGAGAATAGCTGGCATAATGCAAGACACAGATAGTATATTTGAAATAGATACTATAAAAAATATTTTAGAAGAAGTTTCTAGAATTTCAGGTGTAAAATGTGGAGATAGCCGTAATGAGTCGATATCTTTAAAAGTTATAACAGACCATGTTAGAAGCACAACCTTCATGATAAGTGATGGTGTACTTCCGTCTAATGAGGGAAGAGGTTATGTTCTTAGGAGGCTACTAAGGCGTGCGGCAAGACATGGTAGGCTACTTGGAATTAAAAATACTTTTTTAAGTGAACTTTGCGATACTGTTATTGAAAATTCCTCTAAAGCATACCCAGAATTAAAAGAAAAAGAATCCTATATTAAGAAAGTTATAAAAATTGAAGAGGAAAGATTTTTAGAAACTATAGATTCTGGTATGGATATTTTAAAAGTTTACATAGAAGAGCTTCAAAAAAATAATAATAAAATTTTAGGTGGAGATAAAGCTTTTAAATTATACGATACCTATGGTTTTCCATATGAGCTTACAGAAGAAATACTTGATGACGCGGGTATAAAAATTGATTTAGAAAGATTTAATACTGAAATGCAAAGTCAAAAGCAAAGAGCAAGAGCTGCTAGAGGACAGTCAAATTATATGGGCAGCGGAGAAAGTTCAATGAACTTGATTCCTAAAAATATGGAAACAAAATTTGATGGATATGATAAAATACAATTGAAATCTAAGGCTAAATTTTTAATTAGCGGCGAAGAGCATGTTACAGACCTTTCGGAGGGTTCAAAAGGGATTATTGTAACTGAAGTTACTCCTTTTTATGCTGAAATGGGAGGACAAATTGGAGATAAGGGAATAATTTTTAATGACAATTTTAAAGCAAAAGTGTACGATTGCCAAAAAAATGTTTCTGGTAAAATAATACATTTTGTTGAAATGTTAGAAGGAACATTGATGGCAGATGAAATAGTAACTCTTAAGGTTGACGAAGATAGGAGAGCTCAAATTTGTAAAAATCATACTGTAACTCACATGCTACAAGAAGCATTAAAAAGAGTTTTAGGTGATCACGTTCATCAATCAGGTTCTTATGTAAATGAAGATAGGTTAAGGTTTGACTTCACTCATTTTTCTGCACTAACTGAGAAAGAGATTACTAAAGTTCAGCAAATTGTAAATGACAATATTATGAAGGCGTATAAGGTAGAGACTAATGTTATGACCATAGAGAAAGCTAAGGAAACTGGAGCCATAGCATTATTTGATGAAAAGTATCAAGGTGATGTTAGAGTAGTATCTGTAGGAGAGTATAGTAAGGAATTATGTGGCGGTACTCATGTTAGAAACTCAGGCGAAATCGGATTATTTAAAATTTTATCGGAAGCAGGAGTAGCAGCAGGGGTTAGAAGAGTTGAAGCTATAACAGGTAGTGAATCTATAAAATATGTAGAAGATAAAAGCAATTTATTAAAAGATATTGCCAGTACATTAAAATGTTCAGAAAAAGACATAATAAATAAATTACAAACTCAAGTGGTAGAATTAAAAGACAAAGAAAAGGAAATAGTATTATTAAAAGGGAAATTAGCTAGTTCTTCAGTAGATGAAATTTTAGAGAATATTAAAGAGGTGAAAGGTGTTAAAGTGATTTCTGGAACTGTAAAAAATATAAACGGAGATGCTTTAAGAGATTTAGCTGACAAAATTCGTAATAAGATTGTTGATGGTGTAGTTGTAATAGGAAGCTGTACAGGTGATAAAGTACAATTTGTTGCAATGGCGTCTAAGTCTGCAATAGATAAAGGAATACACTGTGGGAAAATAATTAAAGAAGTTGCTAAAATCGCTGGTGGTGGTGGTGGTGGAAGGCCTGACATGGCAGAGGCAGGTGGAAAACTTCCCGAAAAAATAGATGAAGCAATAGCTAATGTATGCTCTATAATTGAAAGATTGGTAAAATAGTATACTTTTTGCAATAGTTGTTTTATAATATAATTAATAATAAGTAATTTAATTATAGTTAGTATGTAATTTTGTAACTTATTATAACTGAAAAAAATTTACTATATTACCAAATAATTTCCTAGCGTATTCAAATGGGATAAATTTTAGTGTTTAGCGTATGATGAGGAAAGGGGTGTATATAATGGATAATAATCAAAATACAGTCCAATTTGATTTTGTAAAAGATAAAAAAGATTTAACAAAAACTATTTTGACTGACGTATATAATTCACTTATAAAAAAGGGCTATAATCCAGTAAACCAAATGGTAGGATATTTAATTTCAGGAGATCCGACATATATAACAAACTACAATGGAGCAAGAGCGATGGTAAGAAAGCTAGAGAGAGATGAAATATTGGAAGAAGTTTTGAAATCTTATCTAGATATAAAAAAGTAAAATGCCCATAGGGGGCATTTTATTTTTTAAAGTTAATGGTGTACATTAACTAGGCTATTATTAAAGGAGCATGTGGATGAGAATATTAGGGTTAGATATTGGAGACAGAACAATAGGGGTAGCTGTATGCGACCCATTAGGATTAACAGCACAGGGGATTACAACAATTAAAAGGAAAAGCATAGTTCTAGATATAGAGGAACTTTCTAAAATATGTAAGCAATACAATGTAGAAAGCTTTGTATCAGGGCTCCCTAAAAATATGAATGGCACTGTAGGACCACAAGGGGAAAAGGTTCAGCGCTTTTGTGAAAAGCTTAAAGAAACATTGAATTTAGAAGTGACAATGTGGGATGAAAGATTAACAACAGTATCTGCTAATAGAGTAATGCTCGAGGGCGATTTATCTAGAGCAAAAAGAAAAAAGATTGTAGATAAAATTGCGGCTACATTCATTTTACAAGGATATTTAGATAGTTTAGGTACACGACTATAATAAGAAATTTACAAAATATGCAACGGATATTAAGATATTATTGATTGCATAATTTGAAAGGAGAAAATAAAATGGATAACAATGTTGAAACCGTACTATTATATGATGAAGAGGGTAAAGAAATAGAATTTGATGTATTAACAAAATTGGACATTAAAGATAAGGAATATGTGATAGTTGTACCAACTGGAGAAGAAGATATTGATGCAATTGCGCTAAGAATAGATAAGGATGCAGATGATAATGATATTTTAGTTACAATAGATGACGATGAAGAGTTTGAAATGATTTCAGAGGCGTATGACGCAATTTCTTCAGGTGAACTATAAACGCATTTAAACAAAAAGATTCTAATTAAGACAATTTAGTATATTTTTAAACTAATTAACCTATTTTCTTAAAACTAAATGACTATCAATTGACAATACTATAATAAAGGATTAGAATAAAACTATACTAAATATAATTTTGTTGATGAGTCAAATGATAGTTGTAGAAAAGGGGTATATATATGTCAAAGGTATCTCCAGAGAGCATAGAGAGTTTAAAAGAAACCCTAAAACAAGAGGGATATAAGCTTACTCCGCAGAGGAGAGCTATTTTAAATGGAATAATTAAGAGTGAAGGTAGCCATCTGACTGCGGAAGAACTATATGATTTGGTTAAATCTGACTGCCCAGAGATAGGTCTTGCTACAATTTATAGAACAGTTCAACTTTTAGAAGAAATGGGTGTAATTCGAAAGTTTGATTTAGATGATGGCTGTAGTAGATATGAACTTAACCATGAAAATGAGAGACATCAACATCACCACCTAATATGTAACCGCTGTGGTAAAGTATTAGAGGTGCAGGGGGATTTGCTAGAGGAATTAGAGACTATTGTTGAAAAAAAATATAACTTTAAGATTGAAGATCATAGTTTGAAATTCTATGGTGTTTGCGATAAGTGTATAGGTAAATAATGTAGTCTTGGATATTCTACAGAGGAATCATTTGGAGTTACGTGGGATGTTGTGATGAAAAAACCAACTAAATGATGTAATTTGAGTAAATTTATCAGTTTTTTAATAATGAATGCTATACATAGTTGACTTTTTTGCAAGATAACATTAAAATAAGTATAGTAAATGCGAAAGTTGGATACTTCAAGACGTATCCAATTTTTGTTTGTGTAACATGTTTAACTTACGAAAAAAAATTGGAGGATTAATATGAATTTATTTACAAGAAATGATGTTAGAAATATAGCAATAATTGCGCACGTAGATCACGGTAAGACAACACTAGTGGATTGTTTACTTAAACAAAGCCATGTTTTTAGAGAAAATGAAAAAGTGCAAGAAAGAGTAATGGACTCTAACGATTTAGAAAAAGAAAGAGGAATAACAATTCTTTCTAAAAATACTGCAGTAATGCATAATGGAATTAAAATAAATATAGTTGATACTCCTGGCCACGCTGACTTTGGTGGAGAGGTTGAACGAGTACTTAAGATGGTTGATAGCGTACTTCTTGTAGTTGATGCATATGAAGGTCCAATGCCACAAACTAAATTCGTTTTAAAAAAGGCATTAGAATTAAACCTTAAGCCAATCGTTGTTATAAACAAAATTGATAGAAAAGATGGTCGTCCTACACATGTTCTTGATGAAGTCTTTGACCTATTTGTTGAACTTGGAGCGGATGATGAACAATTAGACTTTGCAGTGGTATATGCTTCTGCTAGAGAAGGATTTGCTAAATTTAATGTTGATGATGTAAATGACAACATGGAACCATTATTTGATTCTATAGTAAAGAATGTAAAGGCACCAGAAGGATATTTAGATATGCCACTTCAATTGCTTATTTCAACTATTGATTATAATGAGTATGTTGGTAAGATTGGAATAGGAAAAATCGAAAGAGGATCAATCAAAAGAAATCAACCCATCGCACTTATAAGAAAAGATGGCACAATAAACAATGTTAAAGTTTCAGCTCTTTTCGTTTACAATGGCCTTAAAAGAGAAGAAACGGAAGAAGCAATGATTGGTGATATCGTAGCAGTTGCTGGTATTCCAGACATTAACATCGGAGAGACAATAGCTGATATTAATACACCAGAAGCTCTTCCATTCGTTGAAATTGATGAGCCTACACTAACTATGAATTTCATGGTTAATAATTCTCCTTTTGCAGGAAAAGAAGGAACTTATGTTACATCAAGACACATAAGAGATAGACTTATGAAAGAACTTGAAACCAATGTTAGTTTGAGAGTAAACGAAATTGATGATGGTTTTGAAGTAAGTGGAAGAGGAGAACTTCATCTTTCAGTTCTAATTGAAACTATGAGACGTGAAGGATATGAATTCCAAGTGTCAAAAGCAAATGTTATATATAAAGAAGAAAATGGCCATAAAACAGAGCCAATTGAGTACCTTACAATTGACGTACCAGAAGAATTTATGGGCGTAGTAATGGAAAAAATGGGACCTAGAAAAGCAGAAATGGTAAATATGACTTCAGCTATAAATGGATACACTAGATTAGAATTTAAAATACCATCAAGAGGATTAATTGGATTTAGAAGTGAACTTATGACTGATACCAAGGGTAATGGTATAATGAATCACGTTCTAGACGGTTACGATAAATTTAGAGGAGATATTCCAGATAGAAGTAGAGGTTCTTTAATTGTATTTGAAACAGGAGAATCAATTACTTACGGATTATTTAATGCTCAAGATCGTGGTACTCTTTTCCTAGAACCAGGAGTACCTGTATATGCGGGAATGATTGCAGGAGAATGTGCAAGAGCTGGAGATATGGAGATAAATATTTGTAGAAAGAAACAATTAACAAATACTAGATCTTCAGGAGCAGATGAATCACCAAAACTAGTTCCAGTAAAACAAATGACACTAGAACAATGCTTAGAATTTATAGCTATTGATGAGTTAGTTGAAATTACTCCTCTAAATATCAGAATGAGAAAAAGAATATTAGATTCAGGAGAAAGAAAAAGAGCAACTAGCAAAAAAAGCAAATAGCATAAATTATGGGGTGGTTTAATGAAAAAGATAGTGCTATTAATTGTGGGTTTAATAGTTTGCGTAGTAGCTGGTAATTTTCAGTATAAAAAGATAATACAGCATCCTATTAAAACTAATAAAGATATCTATGTTAATGTGAAAAATGGAGACGCTTTGTATAGTGTACTAGATGATTTAAACCAAATGGGGGCTATAAAAAATGCAAGTATCATAAAGTTTTATATCAAATCAAATAAAATAAAATCCAATGTGCATACAGGAAAGTTCCTGATACCGAACGATGTTACAGTTGTGGAGCTTATAAAGATTTTATCGACTGAAGGAAATGAAAAAGACATTATAAAAGTAACAATACCTGAGGGATTTGATATAAATAATATTGCAAAGATGCTACAAGAAAAAGGAATAATAAACAAAGAAAAATTTATGGATAGCTGTAAAACTTACAAGCTACCTACTTATATCATAGAAAAAGAAAACCGAAAATTTAATTTGGAAGGTTTTCTTTTTCCATCTACATATGATCTTAAATCCGGTATGAGTGGAAATGAAATAATAAAATTAATGGTGGATAAGTTTTATAGTACTATAAATGAAATAAATAAAGAAAAGCCTATAGAGATGAAGAAATTAGATAATATAATAATAATGGCATCAATTGTTGAAAGAGAAACTAGTGATAAAAATGAAAAAGCTAAAGTAGCATCAGTTTTTTATAATAGACTAAATAAAGACATGAAGTTACAATCTTGTGCAACTGTTTTATATTCTTTAGGTAAACATAAGGAAAAATTATATAATAAAGATTTAGAAGTTATGTCACCTTATAATACCTATAAGGTAACAGGACTTCCTGTAGGCCCAATATGTAACCCAGGAAAAGAATCTATTAAAGCAGCGTTATCTCCTGTTAAAACAAATTATTTATACTTTGTTTTAAGTAATGATGGAAAGCATTTTTTTACAGATGACTATGATGAATTTTTAAAGGTCAAAGATGTAACACAAGGATTTTAGTTAGTGTAAGTCACATGAGAATAAATAACAAGTCAGTATAATTACATCTTTGACTTGTTATTTGTTTTTATGTGCATTAATGAATTTTGGAGGAAATTAAATGAGTGGGATAACATATGATTATATGGAACAATATTTAAGAGAACTCATTCCAAGTAATGTTGGTATTTTAGAAGAGTTAGAAAAATTTGCTCTTGAGAATAGAGTCCCTATAGTTCAAAAAGAAACTGCTAAATTTTTGGAATTAATGATAACCATGAATAGACCTAAAAAAATTTTAGAGCTGGGCACGGCTATAGGATATTCTTCTATTTTAATGAATTTAACTTCCGGTGGTTTAAGTGAAATTACAACTATTGAAAGAGATGAAAAAATGATAGAAATTGCAAATGCGAATATAATAAAGCACGGAATGCAGAATAAAATTACTGTTCTAAAAGGAGATTGTTTAGAAATTTTAGAAAGTGTCCAAGATGAATATGATATGATTTTTATGGATGCAGGTAAAGGTCACTATAATCATTTTCTTCCTCACTGCTTGAGACTCTTAAAAAAAGAAGGAGTTCTTATTGCTGACAATGTACTTTTTCGAGGAATGGTTGCATCGAAAGAACTCGCAACACGTAGAAAAATTACTATAATAAAACGTATGAAAAGCTATTTAGAACTAGTATCTAATAATGATGACCTTGTAACTTCTGTAATACCAATGGGTGATGGCATCTCAGTTACAGTAAGAAAGTGTACAGGGGTCAGTAAGGAGGAATGAAACTAATGAAACCAGAAATATTAGCACCGGCAGGTAATTTGGAGAAATTAAAAGCAGCTATAAATTTTGGAGCAGACGCAGTTTATTTAGGCGGAAGTAAATTGAATTTAAGAGCTTTTGCAGATAATTTTAGCAATGAACAATTAAAAGAAGGTATAGACTTTGCACATTCAAAAGGTAAAAGAGTATATGTTACATTAAATGTATTTCCTCACAATGAGGATTTAGACGGCTTAGAAGATTATCTAAAAGAAATATATGAAATAGGTGCGGATGCTATTATTGTTTCTGACCCAGGAATTGTTATGACATCTAGAGAAGTTGTACCAAATCTGGAAATTCATTTAAGCACTCAAGCTAACAATGTAAACTACAAATCAGCTATTTTTTGGCATAAGCAAGGGGTTAAAAGAATTGTCCTTGCAAGAGAATTATCTCTAGGTGAAATTAAAGAAATTAGAGAAAAAATACCGGATACTTGTGAACTTGAAGCTTTTGTTCATGGATCTATGTGTATGTCCTATTCGGGAAGATGTCTTATGTCAAATTATATGACGGGAAGAGATGCAAATCGTGGACAATGCGCTCAGCCATGTAGATATAAATATTTCTTAATGGAAGAAAAAAGGGATGGTGAATACTTTCCTATAATTGAAGATGATAAAGGTACTTACATAATGAATTCAAAGGACTTATGCATGATAGAACATATACCGGAACTTGTAGAATCAGGGATAGCATCATTTAAAATAGAAGGAAGAATGAAAAGCTCATATTATGTTGCTTCTGTATGTAAATCCTATAGAGAGGCTTTGGATACATATATGGCGGATTCAGTAAATTATAAATTTCAGAAAAAATGGATGGATAATCTCTTGAAACCTAGCCACAGACAATATTATACTGGATTTTACTTTGGAGACCCAAACAAACAGATATATGAATCCTCGTCATATATTAGAGATTACGATATAGTTGGAATTGTACGTGAATACCACACGGAAAATAATATTGCATTAATAGAGCAAAGGAATAAAGTATTCCAGGGTGATACTGTTGAAGTATTAAGGCCTGTGGGAGATAATGTTTTAATTGTGCTTAATGATATGAGAAATTCTAAGGGCGAGAGCATAGCTGATGCCCCCAGTGCTCAGATGTTATTCACTGTAAATGTTAAAGAAAAACTACATGAGAATGATATACTTATCAAATCCAAGGAGAAAAAATAATGTGCCGTCCGATTTTAATAGGGATAACCGGAGGAACGGGTTCAGGGAAAAGCACTATAGCTAGAGAAATTTATAAGCATTTTGATGAGTCATGTATTACAATGATTGAACAAGATTCTTATTATAAGGATCAAAGTAATCTTTCTTTTGAAGAAAGAATAAAAACAAATTATGATCATCCGGATGCTTTTGATACTTCACTATTAGTGGGACATCTAAATCTTCTTTTACAAGGAAAAGTTATTGAAAAGCCTATATATAATTTTGAAATACATAATAGAATAGAAGAAACAGTTTCCGTGCATCCAAGGGAAATTATTATATTTGAAGGAATTCTTGTACTCCAGGAAAAGGTTCTTCGTGAAATGCTTGACATTAAAATATATGTAGATACAGATGCAGATGTTAGGTTTATACGAAGACTTACAAGAGATATTAACGAGAGGGGTAGAACAACAGATTCTGTTATAAATCAATATTTAAATGTTGTTAAACCAATGCACGAACAATTTATTGAACCTACCAAAAGACACGCTGACATTATTATACCAGAAGGTGGACATAATAAGGTAGCTATAGATATAATTACAGCTAATATAAGCCAAATACTGCAGAAACAGCAAAAGCAAAAATAGCATATGTGAAGTATAAAACATCTCATTTTAGGCGAGAATTAGTCTAGGTGAGGTGTTTTTATGTATAGCAGAAATAATATCTTTGGTTACTCAAATCAAAGAAGTGAAATTAGAAAAAGAACTTGGACAGTAATGGGTGTGTTTACGTTATTATTTTGTTTTTTAATTTGGAGAATCATGAATTACATGTATTTTAAATCCGAGCCCTTGAAAACTATGTTTAATTCACAATATACAATAGATGAACAATACGGGTCACTATATAGTTTAACTGACTGTAATGGGCGCGATCTTTTGAAGTATGTTGTAAATTATTATGCGATTATTGATCCAGTTGATTATTTGAGATTTAATGAATATACTAGCAAATATGATATGCAAGCGTTAACTATTACTTTAAGAAACTATGATAAAAGCTATGATTTAGAAAAAATAAAAGGTAACGGTAATGGAGAGAAAATAAGATATAAAATTGATGAAGTGACTTATAATAAACTTAAGGATATTAAAAAAGTAAAAGGGTTTTATACTTATGTAGCTAATGATGTGATCAAGGATAGGAATTGGGAAATTGAAAATATATTGATAGACCCGAAATACAATAAAGAACATGTTGATCCTGTATCTAAAAAAGTCGTTAGTGATTATGTATTCAAAGGCGCTGATTCTTTGGAAATGGAAATATACAATAAAACTAAAAATAATGATTATACAAAAATTAGATTTGCTAAAGGTGTTAATGGTGAAATAGCTGCAGGTAAAATTATTAATCCTAAAAACAATGTTAATGTAAGACTTACCTTAGATAAAGAAATCCAAGATAAAGCTTGCGCTATTCTTCATGAGGAAACATACAAAAAGTATAGCCAAATTGGTGTTGTAGTAATGGAGAGCAGCAATGGAAAGATAAGAGCGATGGTACAAAAGGATGATAACGCTTATAATGCAAACTTAGGATATCCAAGTACTAATGGTGCTTTGCCGGGATCAATTTTTAAAGTTATTGTAGATGAAGCTGGGTTAGATACGAATAAAATAGATAACTATAGAAAATATACAGTAAATCCTAAAATATTTCCAGAAGAGCCTTTTAAGGGAGAAACATTTACAGTTGCGGAGGCGTTAGCCAAATCTTCTAATAACATATTCGCTCAATTAGGTTGGAAGATAGGTTTTAAAAATATATATGATTATGCAGAAAAACAAGGGATGTTACGTAAAGTATTAAATATTCATCAAGAGGCCAGTGGTAAGTTTGACGTAGCGGATTTATTAAATCCTACGTATGGTGATACAAGTCAAACAGCTATTGGACAGAATGTTAGAATAACGCCGCTAGAAGCCATGAGTATGCCTAATACTATTATAAATAATGGAGTATATGTTCAGCCAAGCATAATAGATGCATACGTAAATGATGATAATAAAATTCTAGGGGAAATTACCCCTAAAAATACGACCATATTAAAAAGAGAAACAGCAGAAGCTGTGAAACTTCATATGATGGATGTAGTAAACAAAGGCACAGGAACCCAGGCTTCAATTAAAGGCATGGATATAGGTGGGAAAACAGGCACTACTACATACTATGTAAACAAATTAGTAAATGGGAAAAAAGAAAGTCAGAAGTGTTCCGATGGATGGTTTGTTGGTTTTTTCAATTCAAACGGAAAAAATTATTCTATGGTTGTATATGTGAATAATATTGAGATGAGTAATGTAAAAGGTAAAGCAGATGAAGAAGGTGGAGGGACAGCAGCTCCAATATTTAAAAAAGTAGTTAATGCCATTAAATCATATCCTGGGTTGCTGCAATAGATCCGCAGGAGATGATAAGAAATTTATAAAATAATAAAATAAATTTCCATGTACAGGCACTTTTAATAAAATAAATCATAGTATATTAATAAGCTCTATTAGGAGGAACATCTGTGTTTTTCATAAATTGTTTATTAGATATGATTGGAAATGTTACACTTTTGACGGCTTATATAACTGGTAGTAGTTCATTCCCTCAACCATTAAGTGAAGAAGAAGAGAAATCCTATTTAACAAAGTTAAAGGACGGCGAGTTACTAGCTAAAGGTATATTAGTTGAACGAAATCTAAGACTAGTTGCACATATAGTAAAAAAATATTCCTATCCAGGAAAGGATGTAGATGACCTCATATCTATTGGAACTGTAGGACTTATTAAAGCCATTGATTCCTTTGATATAAGTAAGGGAACAAGGCTTGCTACCTATGCTGCAAGGTGTATAGAAAACGAGATACTTATGCTTATTCGCAATAATAAGAAAACAAAAGGGGAAGTTTACCTACAAGACCCTATTGGTATCGATAAAGAGGGCAATGAGATATCACTGATGGATGTGTTAAGTAGCGATGAAGATTCTATTATTGATATAGTAGAGAGCAAAATACAAATTAAAAAGCTTTATAATAAGATAAACGTAGCTTTAATGGATAGAGAAAAAACGATAATTCAAATGAGATATGGATTACTTGATGGTAACCCTAGAACTCAAAGAGAAATTGCATTGATTTTAGGGATTTCAAGATCATATGTTTCTAGAATTGAAAAGAGAGCATTAAAGAAACTTAATAAGGAATTAAATGGTGCTAATAAAAATAGGTTGAATAGTTCTAATAAATTGTAACAACTATGGTATAATTATAAAATGTACACCGTTAGGAAAATAAAGCATCTTAAACAATTTTAGTTAAAGATACAAAACATTTCGGGAAAGAATGGATTTAAATTATTTATCTGAGAAAATAAAATATCGGCAGCTAGGTGATGAAAATGGAGCAAAAATTTTAAGTGACAAGAAGATTCTAAAATTTAGAACTCAATTTGGCATATATATTTGGAAGCTCCATTAAAAGAACAGGAGGACTAATAATGATACCTCTTAGTGAATTACTAAAAAAGACAACAGAACAAAATGCATCAGATTTACACCTTACAGTGGGATCAGTGCCAATCATTAGAGTCAATGGTGATTTAATGCAAACAGGGAAAGATAAATTAACTCCAGCAGACACTGAAAAATACTCAAGAGAAATTTTAGAAAATTCTTATGAAGAATATTGTCAAAATGGAGAAATTGATACTTCTTACTCTATTTACGGCCTTGGAAGATTTAGAGTTAATGTTTATAAACAAAGGGGAAGCGATACTATAGCTATTAGAGTAGTTGCATTAAAAATACCTACTATTGAACAGCTTGAGCTTCCAGATGTTGTTAGGGTTCTTACCACAAAGCAAAGAGGGCTAGTTTTAGTGACCGGTCCTACAGGTAGTGGTAAAAGTACAACTCTCGCTGCTATGGTTAATGAAATTAATTCTACTAGAGCATGTAATATTATAACACTCGAGGACCCTATTGAATATTTACACAAACATAACAAATCCATTATTAATCAAAGAGAAATCGGAAAAGACAGTAAAAATTATAAAAATGCCTTAAGGGCTATTCTTAGAGAAGATCCAGATGTTATATTAGTAGGTGAAATGCGAGATCTTGAAACGATTTCTATTGCTATTACTGCAGCTGAAACTGGACATTTGGTTTTCTCTACGCTACATACTATAGGTGCAGCAAAAACAGTAGATAGAATAGTTGATGTATTTCCTCCATATCAGCAGCAACAAATTAAAGTTCAATTATCTGCGGTAATGCAGGGGATAGTCTCTCAACAATTAATACCTAAGATAAGTGGAAGAGGGAGAGTAGCGGCGCTTGAGGTAATGATATCAACTCCAGCAATTCAAAACCTTATTCGCGAAGGCAAGACACATCAATTACAGTCTTGTGTTCAAACTGGAGGGAAATATGGTATGAAAACTATGGACATGTCAATCGCAGAGTTATATAAAAAAGGTATTATATCTAAAGAAGAAGCAATTACTTACTCAGTCGACAATGAGATGATTGTAAGAATGCTATCACTTTAGTAAATAATTTTAAAATAAGCTAAAAGCATAGATAAAGTATAGCTTTCAGCTTTATTTTTAATTCAATGTAAAATTAACCAAATTATATACTATTTGGTTAATTTACTTAACAATATGATATTGCTTTTTCTATATTTTGCTATTATAATTAGTCTTGAAGAACAAGTTAGCTTTTTAACATCATTAATATAATGTAGTTTACTAATTTGAAATTAAGTTTATATATATCCGCAAATATACAATAAAATGAAATTAATTTTGATTATATTTAAATTTATAATAAATATTTAAAAAAAATATTTAAATTAAAAGGAAAATTTATTTTTTTGTTGAATATATACACTTAAGGTTTCTCTTATGAGGGGGGATAAACTTAATGAATGAACAAATAGTAGGAATTGATTTAGGATCATCAAAAATATGTGGATCAGTTGGTAAAATCAGTAGTAATGGAAAACTTCAGATTATAGGCATTACATCAGTTGTATGTAGTGGTTTAAATAAATCAGTTGTAATAGATATTGATAGTACAGCTGAAGCTATAAAAAAATGTATTACACAATTAGAGCGTATGACAGATACACAAATCAATGAAGGGTATATATCTTTACCTGGAGGGATTTGTGAATTAGTAAGAAATACAGGTATGATTGCGATATCTTCTGAAGACAGAGAAATCAAACAGAGTGACGTGGACAGGGTAATTGAAGCAGCTAAACTCATCTCAGTTCCGCCCGATAAAGAAATAGTAGGCGTTGAGCCCGAACAATATATTGTTGATGGATATGATAATATCAAAGACCCTATAGGAATGAGTGGTGTAAGGCTCGAAGTTGAAGGACAAGTAGTCATGGCACAATCTACAGTAGTTAGTAATTTATTGAAAAGTTTGAAGCGAGCTGGAATTAAAGTTAATGGTATAGTACTTCAACCATCAGCTATATCAGAGTCTGTATTACGAAAAGAAGAAAAAGACATGGGCATAGCACTAGTTGATGTTGGAGCACAAACTATTGATATTTCTATTTACAAGAGTGGAAAATTAAAACATACTTCTATTATTCAATTAGGTGGAGATAACATAACCAATGATATCTCAGTTTGTCTTAAAGTTCCTTTTAGCGAAGGTGAAAGATTAAAGCTTAAATATGGAAGCTTAATTAAAGAAAAAGGAGAAAGCGTTGAGAAAATTAGAGTCAAAGATTCTTATGATAATTTAATGGAAATTGATAATAATTTATTAGTTGATATAATTTATGCTAGAGTAGATGAGTTATTACATTTAATTAAAAGAAACTTAGTGAATAGCGGATTTTATAAAGAAACTTCTGGAGTAGTAATAGTTGGTGGAGGTATCGCTTTATTTAGGGGCACTAATGAACTAAGTAAAGATATACTCGATAAGTCAGTGAGAATAGGTTCACCAGAGTATGTAGGAGCAGCTAGTCCTATATATGTTACAGCAGTAGGTATAGTGCTTCAAGCTGTTAATAATATTAAAACTAGTAATAGTTCATTGGAAGAGTCAGATGAACATTCATATGATAACAAATGGTCAAAAAACAAAAATATAAAAGTGGAAAAAGGATTTGCATCAAAAATAAAAGGTTTTTTTGCAGATTTTTTCTAAAGAGGAGGTAGTGTTGTGCTAGATTTTGATGTTGATGTTCAGGAATTTGCTCAAATTAAAGTAATTGGGTGTGGAGGCGGAGGAAACAATGCTATAAACAGAATGATTATAGAAGGACTCAAAAACGTGGAGTTTATAGCTATAAATACGGATAAACAAGCTTTAATTCTTTCTCATGCAGTTCAAAAAATTCAAATTGGTGATAAGCTAACTAAGGGGCTAGGAGCAGGTGCTAATCCAGAAATAGGTATGAAAGCAGCAGAAGAAAGTAAAGAAGAAATTTCTCAAGCAATAAAAGGAGCGGATATGGTATTTATTACTGCAGGTATGGGAGGCGGTACAGGTACTGGAGCTGCACCTGTAGTTGCAGAAATCGCTAAATCCATGGGAATACTTACTGTAGGAGTTGTAACAAAACCATTCCCTTTTGAAGGCAGAAAAAGGATGATTAATGCTGAAATCGGAATAAAAACTCTTAAAGAAGTAGTAGATACTTTAGTAACAATACCAAATGAAAGATTATTAACAATGGTAGATAAGAAAACTACATTGATGGATTCTTTCAAAATGGCAGATGATGTTTTAAGACAAGGTATACAAGGTATATCTGATTTGATTACTATACCCGGTCTTGTAAATTTGGATTTTGCAGATGTGAGAACAATTATGCTTGCTAAAGGTCTTGCACATATGGGTGTTGGTAGAGCCGCTGGTGATAATAGATCTCAAGAGGCAGCAAAACAAGCTATTTCAAGCCCGTTACTAGAAACTTCTATAGTCGGTGCTACAGGGGTACTTTTAAATATTACTGGTGGAATGGACTTAGGTTTACTTGAAATAAATGAAGCTGCGGAAATTGTACAAGGAGCAGCTGATCCAGATGCTAATATTATATTTGGTGCAGTTATAGATGAAGACCTAAAAGATGAAATAAGAATAACAGTTATTGCAACCGGTTTTGAAAGTGATAAAGTTGTGCAAAATAAAACTGTGCCAAAGCCTAAAGTAAAAGAACCAGTTAATCCTATTGAAGAAGTTGCATATACTAAAGAGTATGGAGATTCTGATTTAGAAATTCCAGCTTTTTTAAGAAGACAAAGCAAGTAATAAATAGTAAAGTGCCTTTTGGCACTTTATTTGCGTTTAGGGCAATTTTAATTGCTAATAGGACATAATGTCTATGCAAATTCACTGCGTTAACTTAATGCCGTTTTAGAGGTGATAGTTAACGTAGCGAATTTATAGGTAATGGTCCTTTTTTATTTTGTAACTTTTAACATAATATGGGAAAAAATGATGTTTTATAGAAGAATAAAAATAAAAAAATGTTGTAAAAAATGACAAAATTTTGATTGAATAAGTTATATAATATTTTTAAAGGAGGAAGAGCAAGTGATAGTATATATAGATGTCCTTATATTAGTGAATTTTATAGTTAATCTATTCATATTGCATGTTACAGTTCAAATATTAAGAAAAAGAGTAAAGTTTATGTGGATGTGTGTATCAAGCTTTGTAGGTAGCTTATATGTTTTAACAGTAGTGTATCCAAAGCTCAAATATCTAACATATTTACCTTTTAAAATATTAGTACCCGTTGTAATGATTTTAATTGTTTTTAGAGAAAAAAATATTTTATTTAATATTAAGGCTTCTTTAATATTTATATTATATTCAATACTTTTAGCCGGAATGTGTTTATTTATACAAATGAATAATAGTAAAGATATGTCATTTGATATAATCATAATAAATTTTCCTTACGAAAAATTAATGCTTTCAGTAATGATAATTTATATATTGATATACAGGATCATGATTTTTATTAAGGATAGAAAAAAAATATCAACACTTATATACACTGTTGATATAATAAATAAAAGCTATAAAAAAACTATTAAGGCATTTTTAGATACTGGAAATGAGCTTCGTGAACCTGCTACCAATTTACCTGTATTAATTGTTGAACGGGATATTTTAAGCGAAATTTTGCTAGAAAAAAATAATACCTATTTTATTCCTTATAATGTAGTGAATGGAACTAACGGAAGACTCATAGGGTTTAAACCACAGTATATTAATATTCATATTGATAAAAAAAATATTGAAACAAGAGATGTAATTATAGCCTTTTGTGAGTATAAATTAAGCAAAGATAATGACTATAACGCTCTTATGTCTAGAGGTATACTTAGTTAGTAGGGTTAATAGAAATGATTACTATGTGCTAATAATAGAGATGGGGAGGAAATTATGTTCAATTTTAAAGTGATGTTAAACAAGTTATTTGCTAAATTCAAAATATTTTCAAACAATTTGTTTTATATAGGAGGGAATGATGCATTACCACCTCCTTTAACTAAAGATGAAGAGTATGAGTTAGTAGTTAAATTAGATACAGGAGATAAGCAGGTGAGAGCTACCTTAATTGAAAGAAATTTAAGACTGGTAGTATATATAGCAAGGAAGTTTGAGAATACAGGTTTAAATGTTGAAGATTTAATTTCTGTAGGAACCATAGGGCTTATAAAAGCAGTTAATACTTTTGATCCTGAAAAGAACATTAAGCTAGCTACATATGCTTCAAGATGTATTGAGAATGAAATTTTAATGTATCTTAGGCGAAATAGTAAAATTAAAACAGAAATTTCTCTTTACGAGCCCCTAAATGTTGATTGGGACGGTAATGAATTGTTACTCTCAGACATTATTGGAACGGACAACGATGTGGTTTACAATATTATTGAAGAGGATGTAGATAAACAATTGCTTTGGCTTGCTATGCAACGTTTAAATTCAAGAGAAAAAGAAATTGTTCAATTAAGATTTGGCTTAAACGGAACCATAGAAAAAACACAAAAGGAAGTGGCTGATATACTCGGAATATCACAATCTTATATCTCAAGGCTTGAAAAAAGAATAATAAAAAGATTACAAAAAGAAATTAATAAAATGGTGTAGGGGCCTCCAGTAGGACCCTTTTTATAATTATATTTTAGAAACCAACTATAAAAGCTCTTATTTCAAAATTAAATATTAGTCAAAATGAAATAAATAAAGAAATGTTCTAATTATAAATAATATTTTTAATAACTTATGAATATGAATAATATAAAGTGCTAGGACTCTAAAAATAGAATTGAATAGTGACTAGCTGTTTTAAAAACCGGTTTTACGAAAACTTAGTGGGGGTGAATAAAATGGAAAGTTTAATGTTTGCAATAAATAATTTAAGACAGATGGAAATTATAGATATAAATTCAGGCTCAAAAATGGGATATATCAAAGATTTAAAAGTTGATTGTGAAGAATATAGAATTATTTCAATCCTAATGCCAACCCAAAAGTCATCTTGGTTCAATAAAAATAATAGTGTTGAGATACCTTGGGAAAAAGTAAAGAAAATTGGGGTGGATGTTATCCTTGTAGATGGTAGTGATGTAAATATGGAAAACGAATAGGAAAAAGTGTATAATGTTAGTATATTTGCTAACTATACTATGAAAAGGACGTGAAGGCCATTGAAATGTCCATATTGCAGCTGTGAAGAAAGTAAAGTAGTTGACTCTAGATCAACAGATGATAATATTGCAACTAGAAGAAGAAGAGAGTGTCTAAGTTGTTTTAAGCGATATACTACATATGAAAAAGTGGAAGATGTACCTATCTTAGTAATAAAGAAAGATTTTAATAGAGAATATTTTGATAGAACGAAAATATTAAATGGTCTTATGAAGGCATGCCAAAAGAGACCGGTATCAAGAAAACAAATTGAAGCTATTTGTGATGAAGTAGAAAAACAGTTAAATAATGAAATGCTTACAGAAGTGAAATCTGATTATATAGGAGAAATCATTATGAGCATATTAAAAAATGTAGATGAGGTATCTTATGTGAGGTTTGCTTCAGTTTATAGGCAATTCAAAGATATTAATACATTCATGGAAGAGATAAGAAAATTAATGTCTAAGGAATGAAAATGCCTTTAGGCATTTTTTTTTAGAAATTATAATTTTTTTAAAACTACGAGAAAATTATGGCTGAAGAGCTAAATATATTAGGGGTACATGGGGGCACATATTGGAGACTGATGCTATGAAACTAGCAGGTAAGTAATAGAACAGTTTACTAGTGAAGATATTTATAGTAATATTAAGACTAATAATAATAAACAAAAGAAAATGTATTATTGTTTATTAAAAACAATAAACTAACGCTGGAATATGGAGGGATTAACATGGCTGAAGAAAAAATATTAGTGGTGGATGATGAGGAACATATACAAGAGTTAATCAAATTTAATTTGGAGAAGAATGGTTATAAAGTTATGTGTGCTGACAATGGTATAGATGCTATAAAACTTGCTAAAGAACAATTGCCGCAATTGATGTTACTAGATTTAATGTTACCTGGAATGGATGGCTTAGATGTGTGTAAGGAAATTAGAAAAGATTCAACTATGTCAAATATGCCAATAATAATGATAACAGCAAAAGCAGAAGAAATAGATAAAATAGTAGGACTTGAGCTAGGGGCAGACGATTATATTACAAAGCCATTCTCAGTAAGGGAGTTAGTAGCAAGAATCAAAGCTATACTTAGAAGAATCAATATGCAAGCAGTTGAAAAGTCTTTTAGTGTTGGAAATTTGAATATTGATTTTGGTAAGCACGAGGTTATTAAAGGTGAAATCAAAATTGATTTAACATTAAAGGAATTCGAACTACTGGAAATCTTGATAAAGAATAAAGGAAGAGTTATGACTAGAGACTTTTTATTAGATAAAATATGGGGTTATGAATACTTAGGAGAAACAAGAACTGTTGACGTTCATATAAGACATTTAAGGCAAAAAATCGAAGAAGATGATAAAAATCCAATGTATATCCAGACTATTAGGGGCATAGGATATAGATTTAATTTTGGAGAGTAATTATGAAAAAAAAATTACTTATATATTTGTTAAGCACTGTGATTTTTATATTTGTGGTAGTAACTGCATTATTCACGTCTATTTTTAATTATGAATACCAGCAGAATTTAAAAGGGAAGCTTCAAATGAATAACAATATGATTATTAGATTATTGCAAAGTAATAATTTAAGAGACCCTAAGAAATTTTTTATGGAGAACTTAGAAAGTTCGCAGCTAAGAGTTACCTACGTTGATAAGAATGGTAAAGTTATTTATGATTCAAATGTAAGCGGGGAAACTATGGATAACCATAATGATAGGCAAGAAATAATAGACGCAAGAAAAAGTGGCAGTGGATTTACAGTGAGATATAGTAAATCTACTGATCATAATATGATGTATTTTGCAACTACTTTTGGTGATGGATTTATTATTAGAAGTTCTATGCCTCTTGAAATTGTAAATGGATTAGGTAGTAAATATTTTAAGCTTTACATCTTAGCCATAATTTTTTCAGCAATAATGTCAATTTGGTTTTCTCTAAAACTATCCCATATTATAGTAAAACCAATTACCGACTTGATTTTTATTACTTCAAGAATTAGTAAGGGCGAATTTCATAGAAGAGCTAGGATATTATCAGATGGTGAAATAGGACAACTAGCTAAGAATTTTAATGAGATGGCGGATAAACTAGAGTCTACATTGAATGAAGTTACAGACAAGCAAAACAGGCTAGAGGCTATTTTGCAAAGTATGGATAGTGGAGTCATTGCTGTAGATAGAAAAAATAAAGTTATAATGATTAATCCATATGCTAAAAAAACATTTGGAATTACTAAAGATATTATAGGACAAAATCTCCTGGATAATATAAGGGATTTTGAATTAGAAAATATCTTCCACCAAAGTGATAATGATTATAAAGAAATAAAGATAGTTTGGCCACAAGAAAGAGAGCTTAGAATAAAAACTACAGATATAATTAACAGAAGCGAACATATAGGCACTGTGGCAGTTGTTCAAGATATTACAGAAGTGAAACAATTGGAAAATATGAGAACACAATTCGTTGCTAATGTTTCTCATGAACTTAAAACACCTTTAACATCTATTAAAGGGTTTGCAGAAACTCTAAAATATGTTGATGATGCTGACACAAAGGAAAAATTTTTAAATATAATCAATGAAGAAGCTGAAAGATTAACTAGATTAAGTACAGATATTTTAACACTTTCACATATAGAACAACAAAAGGAAATTAAAAATGAAAAAATTGACATTAATAAAATTGTAGAAGATGTCTACAACTTAATGAAAAACATAGCAGAATTAAAAGGAATCCAGTTATCAGTTGAGCAGCAGGACGTAAAAGCAATAATAGGTGATGCTGATAGGTTTAAACAAATGTTAATTAACTTAGTAGATAATGCAATAAACTACTCAGAAACAGGAGATAGTGTTAGTATTGGAATGGAGAGCAAAGATGATAGATGCATTCTATGGGTTAAGGACACTGGGTTTGGAATAGCTAAAGAACAAATTCCACGCATATTTGAGAGGTTTTACAGAGTGGATAAGGCTCGTTCTAGATCAAAAGGTGGCACAGGATTAGGACTTGCTATTGTTAAGCATATAGTACTTAAATTAAATGGAAAAATATATGTGGAAAGTCAGCTAGGATTAGGTAGTAAATTTATAGTTGAAATTCCGTACGTTAAATAAAAATAAAGCTATCGCGTTATTTAAAATGGATCCTATGTCAAGGACATTTAAAAAAGACTATGCAACTAAAAGTTGATTTCTGTATTGTACAGGAGTCAACTTTTTTAATCCCCATTGATATCTATAGTTGTTATAATAATCCATATAATTATCAATTAGATTCTGTAAATCAGTAAATGTATCACAACTTTTATAGTCAATCTCATCCTTCATATGACCAAAAAATGATTCTTGTGGGGCATTGTCCCAACAGTTTCCTCTTCTAGACATTGACTGTCCAAGTTTATATTTTTTAAGTAGTTTTTGAAATTTGGGACTGGTATAATGAGCCCCTTGATCAGAATGTATAAACGATTCTGAAGTCAATAATTTCTTATGACGTCTAATTAATCTTTCAATCGTTTCCGTTGCAATATCTAATGTAATGCGCTTAGACAGGTGGTATGAAAGTATTTCGTTTGTAGAAGCATCTTTAATTGTTGATAAATAAGCCATACAAGAAGCTCCATATGGCATATAAGTGATATCCGTTAACAAAACCTTTCCAGCTATGTCCTGTTTGAATTTTCTATTTAAAAGATTTGGTACAACAGTATGTTCTCGAGTTGCTTTCATCATCCTACGATAAGGATTTGCTTTCCTAATTGGACATTTGATATTATATTTACGCATAATTCTTTGAATACATTTTCTATTAATAATTAAATTGAACTCTTGCTCGAGTACCATCTTAATAGAACGTGAACCCTTCTTGTAACCCCTATGTTCAAATGCCTTAAGAACTATTTTCCTTAATTGTAAATCTCTTTGTTCTCGAATATTACGTGTAGATTCTGATTTTAGGTAATTATAATAACCTGATCTTGATACTCCAATTACACCACATAGATGTCTAATCATATTTTTATATTTAGATTTAGAGAGAATGTTCTGAATAAGTGCAAAAATTGAAGAGATCCTTAAACTACCGTTTTTCACCTGCCTTTCTTGCAGCTCGATTTTTTTTAATAGTTCTGCTTCTGCCTTCCAGTATTCAATCTCAGCATCTTTTCTTGTGATTATTTCTTCTAGGGTTAATTCACGTTTAAGTGGGCGTCCACTGCTGAATTTTCTAGTATCTCTAAGGCCTAATTCGCCAGATTCCTTATAAGCCTTGCGCCACCTCTTACTAGAAGACTTGATTCTAGTATTACCAAGTGTTTCTATATCGAACCCTGCATCTTGAAAAATCTGAGACGATAATTTCCCCATTATATGCTCAGCTACAAATAAGGATTTGAACTCATCTGTATATGTAATTCCTTTTTCACTAACTCGTTTAATATATCTGTTTTTTGAGAGCGCTAAAATTTGTTCATTAGTAAATACTTTTTTACTCATAATGCTCACAACCTTTCTAATTTAATTGTACAAAAAAAAATCCCATATGAATAGACTTTTTTAGTGTCTATCATATAGGATCCATTTTAATTATCGTGATAGCTTTATTTTTATTCATTGTAAAGTTTAATTAACATTAGCTAAACTTTAGTTAACTTTGGCTTAATACAAAGTTAACTTTCAGGGTATAATATTATAAGTGTAATGAATAGTTAATAAAACAATCTAAATAAATGAACGGGGGAATTATCAATGAAAAGAAATAACTTGAAATTGATGGTGGCTGCACTAGCAGTTGCAATGACAGCAGGCATTTTCACGGGTTGTTCAAGTAAAACTTCGCCTAAAACTGAATTTAAAAAATCTGAATTATCAGGGTCAATAACAGCGGCAGGATCAACTGCACTTCAGCCTTTGGCTGAATTAGCTGCTAAAGGTTTCCTAGATAAAAACCCGGAAGCAACTGTAAATGTTCAAGGTGGTGGAAGTGGTACCGGACTTAAATTAGTATTGGAGGGTAGTGCAGAAATAGGGAATTCAGATATATATGCAAAAGATAAAGAAGGAATTGACGCAGCTGCATTAAAAGATAATAAGGTATGTGTTATAGGAATTGCAGCAGTAACAAATCCAAAATCTAAGGTTGAATCTTTAACAAAGGCGCAATTAATAGACATATTTACAGGTAAGATAAAAAACTGGAAAGAAGTTGGCGGAGCTGACATGAAAATCACTGTTATAAATAGACCAAAATCTTCAGGGACTAGAGTAACATTTAAAGAATTTGGTTTGGATAAGAAGGAAGAAGCAACTGGTTTAACTCAGGATTCAAGTGGGCAAGTTAAACAATCAGTTAAACAAACGGACGGAGCAATAAGTTACTTAGCATTATCCTATTTCGCTGATACAGTTAACAAAGAAGGATTAACCATATTAAAAATTGATGGTGTTGAACCAAATGCACAAAATATAATCACAGATAAATATAAAATTTGGGCATATGAACATATGTACACCAAAGGTGAACCTAAAGAAATAACAAAAGCATACTTGGATTATATGGTAAGTGATGAAATGAAAGCAGGAATAACAAAATTAGGATATATTCCAATGGCAGATATGAAGGCTACGAGAGAGTAAAGTCTTTTAAGGGCTGGGTAAAACCAGTCTTTATTTTACATTAAAACATAACATTCTCAGTTGTAACATTAACGACTTCATAAATGTCGTTAAAATAATTTTTTTGAGGTAGATTGATATGAAAAAAAATGATATGAAAAAAATATATTTAAAACTTAAAAATGAATATTTAGGACGTGGATTTGCAACAGTTTGTGGTGCTGTTATAGTTATTCTTACTTTTTCAATCATATTTTTCCTAACGACTAAAGGTTTAAATACCTTTATAAAGCACGGATACTCAATATTTCACTTTATATTCTCTGGAAATTGGAATCCGGAGGGGGGTGGAGAATTTTTATCTCCTCAATTTGGAACTTTGATATTTATTCTTGGGTCTTCAGCAGTGTCTTTTCTTGCAGTGCTAGTAAGTGCACCAATAGGGGTAGCTTTAGCAGTGTTTATGAATGTAATTTCACCAAAAATTGGCACAAAGGTTCTTCAACCTGCCATAGAGTTATTTGTGGGAATACCTTCAGTTGTTTATGGTTGGATAGGTGTAAGTGTTTTAGTACCTATTATTAAGCTTTGGTTCGGAGGAATTGGTTTTAGTTTGCTTGCAGGAGTATTAGTTATAAGCGTAATGATTTTACCAACAATCACAAGTATTGCGTCCGATGCTATAAAAACCATACCCAAAGATTATATAGAGGCATCTTATGGCCTTGGAGCAACTAGATGGCAAACTATAATTAAAGTAATTATTCCAGCAGCTAAAAGTGGAATATTAACAGGAATAGTACTCGGAGTTTCAAGAGCATTTGGAGAAGCACTAGCAGTGCAAATGGTTATAGGAAACTCAGTTACATTCCCTAAGGGGTTACTCGGAACTACATCTACATTAACAAGCATACTTACTATGGATATGGCAAATACAATATATGGTACAGCTTGGAATGATGCGTTATGGTCAATGGCACTATTATTACTAATAATATCCTTTGTATTTATACTTATAATTAGAAAACTTGGGAAAAGAGGTGAGGTATAATGAGTTCTAAAGTTAAAGATAAATTAGCAACCATAGTTTTATATATAATTTCTGCTTTAGTAATTCTTTTACTCGTAAGCCTCATAGGTTATATACTATATAATGGAAGACAGTCATTGAATTTAAACTTTATATTTGGTGAACCAAAAATTGGTGAAGCCGGTGGAGGGATTGGACGTCAATTATATAACTCGTTGCATCTGCTTGTAGTAACACTTATAATTACAATACCACTAGGTGTAGGGGCTGGAATATATTTAGCTGAATACGCAAAAGAAGGCAAGCTATTAAATGTTATTAGATTGAGTATTGAAACTATGGCATCGCTACCATCTATAGTAGTTGGCCTATTTGGACTTTTAGTGTTTGTTAATATGTCAGGATGGGGATATTCTCTTATTTCTGGAGCATTAGCTATAACTATAATAAATCTACCAGGACTTACTAGAGTTAGTGAAAACGCTATTAAAGCCGCTTCTTTTGGTGTTAAAGAAGCAAGCTTAGGATTAGGTGCAACTAGATGGCAGACTATTAAAAATGTTATATTGCCATCTGCAATGCCTCAAATTCTAACAGGTGTTATACTAGCATCGGGAAGAATATTTGGAGAAGCAGCGGCATTACTGTATACTGCAGGTATGAGTGCACCAACTTTAAATTTTACTAATTTAAGTTTAACCAGTAAAGCTTCAGCTTATAGTTTATTAAGGCCTGCTGAAACCTTGTCTGTATATATATGGAAGTTAAATTCTGAAGGAATGGTACCTGATGCTACTAAGATAGCAAATGGAGCTTCAGCAGTTTTAATAATTGCAGTGCTTATATTTAACGTATCTGCAAGAATAATTGGGAAAAAATTATATGAATTTCATACAGGAAGTAAATAAGGAGGGTACAATATGGGAATTGTTATAGCAAAGAATTTAAATCTATATTATGGGAACGTTCAAGCACTAAAAAATGTAAACATAAATATAGAGAAAAATTCGGTTACTGCACTTATAGGACCATCAGGTTGTGGTAAATCGACATTTTTACGTACTATAAACAGAATGAATGATTTAATAGATGCTGTTAAAATAGATGGAGAAGTATTTTACGAAAATAAAAATATATACAAATCAGATTATGATGTTATAGATTTAAGAAAAAAAATAGGAATGGTATTCCAAAAGCCTAATCCTTTCCCTATGTCAATATACGATAATGTGGCTTATGGACCCAGAATTCATGGTCTAACTAATAAGAAACAGCTTGATAAAGTTGTAGAGAATAGTTTAAAGGGAGCTGCACTTTGGAATGAAGTAAAAGATAGGCTTAAAAAGAGTGCACTAGGATTATCTGGTGGACAACAGCAACGTTTATGCATAGCTAGAACTTTGGCTGTAGAACCTGAAGTTTTACTGATGGATGAACCAACTTCTGCATTAGACCCTATTTCAACTTTAAAGGTTGAAGAATTAATGGATGTTCTCAAAAAAAAGTATACAGTTATAATTGTTACGCATAATATGCAACAAGCAGGTAGAATATCTGATTATACAGCATTTTTCTTAAATGGAGAAATCGTTGAGAATGGGAAAACGGAGGGGATATTTTACAAACCTCAAGATAAAAGAACAGAGGATTATATTACAGGAAGATTTGGCTAAAATATAATAAGGAAGGTGATTTTATGGCAAGAAAAGTATTTGAAGCAAATCTTCAAGAGCTTCATAACGATTTAATTAGAATGGGAAGCCTAGTAGAAAAACAAATTTATGACTGCATCGATGCCTTAGTTACTCAAAACACCGAAAAAGCTGAAAAAATAATGAAGAATGATGACATAGTTGATGAAATGGAGCGAGACATAGAAGATAAAGCAATAAAATTAATCGCCATGCAGCAGCCTTTAGCAATAGATTTAAGAAATATTTTCACCATGACAAAAATAGTAACGGACCTTGAGAGAATGGCTGATTATGCTGTTGATGTTGCTAAAATTACATTAAGATTAAAAGATGAAAAATATGTAAAGCAACTAATAAGTATACCTAAAATGGCTGAAATAGTAGTGCTTATGATAAGAGATTCCTTGGATGCCTATGTGGCGGGAGATGTTGAAAAGGCTTATGCTGTTTGCAAACGAGATGATGAGGTAGATGCTATATATAAAGAAGTATTTAGAGAGCTTCTACAATTAATGATTGAAGATCAAAATAAAGTAAATCAAGCTAATCAATTTATATTTATTTGTAAGTGGCTAGAAAGAATTGCGGATCATACAACAAACATATGTGAATGGACAATTTATTTAGTTACTGGTGAAAAAATTAATTTAAACGAATAGTTTTTAGAGAAAATACAAAAACTACAATAAACATAAATTTAAAATATTGTAGTGGAGTTGTGATTATGAAGAAAAAAAAACTAAAAACTTTTTTAATATTTTTTTCCATTAGTATGATAATGCTAAGTACAGGATGTAAAAAAGGTGCAGAATCCAAAGAAAAACAGCCCAAAAGTATTAAAATAATTTGTGAAGACACAGTTTTGCCTATGGTAAATGATTTAGCACGTGATTATAATTTAAATAATGATCATGCAGTTATTGTGGAATCTGCTGAGAAAGAAAGCGCTTTTAATAAATTAGATAATTCTGAAGGGGATGTATTAATTGGATATGTCCAGCCAGATAAGAAGAAAATTGAGACTGACATGCTGGCTTGTGATGGGATAGGTATTATTGTTAATACTAGCAATAAAGTAAATGGTGTGGGAACTCAGGAATTAAAAAAAATATATACTGGAAATATAGTAAACTGGGAAAAATTAAATGGTGAATCAAAAACAATAGTACCTGTAGCATATAAAAATATGTTAAATTCAGCCCAGCAGGAATTTAACATAAAAATAATGGATACTCCTGTAAAAGAACAAATGAGTAATAGCACTCAATATGTATCAAGTGTTGAAGAAATGAAAAATTTTGTTGCTCAGAATAAAAATTCTATAGGTTTTATACCTGGACAGTGGTATAATAAAGAAAGTAAATTTTTAAAATTAAGTGGTATTGAGATTACTAAATCAAATTTGCAAAATGAACTTTATTTTCTAAGAATCCCAATAAAAATGTATTATTCTAAAGAAAAAGAAGATAGTTTAAAGGATCTTTTTCAGTATTTTAAAAGTGAAGATGGTAGGAAAATTATAAGAAAATATTGCATAGAAGCATTTTAATACCTCCTTCTTAGGAGGTATTTTTATTCTGTAGTAAATTACATATCAGTTTTAAATCCATTAGTATAAGGTAGCTAAAAAACCGCAAAATGAGCGAAATATGCTTTTTTTCTTCTTTTAACGACTAATAGCGTTGACTTAGGTATTTAATTAATGTAATATAACTTAATGGAATACTATAATTTATTACTTAACTAATTTCTTATTATAAATTTAATATTATATATTTAAATGTGTGATTTAATCTTAATATAATATTTCTAATTCCTCATAAAACCTTTTAGATGAAAGGTTATGGTTGAGCAGGAGGTAAAAATGAAAAACCAAATAGCTAAGATACTTCCAGGAAGTATCGCAGAAGAAATTGAATTAGAAGTAGGAGATAGATTAATTAGTATAAATGGCAATTACGTAGTAGACATTATAGACTACAAATTTTTAATTACAGATGAACTTCTTGAAATTGAAATTGAAAAGGTAGACGGTGAAATTTGGGAGATTGAATTTGAAAAGGAATATGATGAAGATTTAGGAATCCAATTTGTTGATGCTATTTTGGATAAACCAATGAGCTGTCATAATAAATGTATATTTTGTTTTATTGACCAATTGCCAGAAGGAATGAGAGAAACTTTGTATTTTAAAGATGATGATTCAAGATTATCGTTTTTTCAAGGTAATTTTGTAACTTTAACTAATATGAAGGAAGAGGACATAGATAGAATTATTCGATACAAGATAAGCCCTATTAATGTATCGGTTCACACTACTGATCCAGAGCTTAGAAAGATAATGTTGAACAATAAATTTGCTGGAAATGTGTATGATAGGTTAAAAAGGCTGGCTGAAGCGGGTATTAAAATTAATTGTCAAGTGGTTTCTTGTCCAGGTATTAATAATGGAGAAGAGCTTATAAAAACCATTGAGGATTTATATAAACTTTATCCTAGCATAGAAAATTTAGCAGTTGTTCCAGTTGGAATAACAAAGTATCGAAAAGGCTTATTTAATTTAACATTGTATGATAAAAATACTGCAGCAGAGGAAATAGAAAGTGTAAAGCGATTACAAGAAAAATATATTAGTGAAATAGGCTCACCTTTTATAAGATTGTCTGATGAATTCTATGTTGTAGCACATATTGATGTACCACAAGAGGAGTTTTATGATGGGTATGATCAATTAGAAGATGGCATTGGTATGATTAGACTACTTAGAAGTGTTATTGATAAAGATGTAGCAGATCTAAAGCCAAATAATAAGGGAAGCTTTACATTCGTAACAGGGCATTCAGCTTATACAGAAATATTAAAGGTAGCTGAGAAAATTACTGCATGTAATAACAAAATAAAAACTGATGTTAAAAAAATAGATAACATTTTTTTTGGAGAAACTATTACAGTAGCGGGTCTTTTAACAGGAAGCGACATAATTAAGCAGCTAAGGGATGAAAAGCTAGGGGATTATTTAATAATTCCTAGCAATATGCTAAAAAAAGGATATGAACTAGGAAGCTATGAGCAGCAAATATTCTTAGATAATATTACGATAAGTGATTTAGAAAAAAGCTTAAATACAAAAATTTTAATATGCGATTATTCAGGAGAAGATTTAATCCATATAATAAACCAAAATAGTCGGGAGGAAGAATAATGGCAAAACCAATCGTAGCAATAGTAGGGAGACCCAATGTAGGAAAATCTACATTATTTAATAAGTTAGCAGGTAAAAGAATTTCAATAGTTGATGATAAACCAGGTGTAACAAGAGACAGAGTATATGCAGATGCAGATTGGCTTAGACACAATTTCACATTAATTGATACAGGCGGTATCGAAATTGAAAGTCAAGATATTATTTTAGCTCAAATGAGAAGACAGGCACAAATAGCTATAGAAACAGCAGATGTTATAATATTTATTGTAGATGGTAAACAAGGACTTACAGGTGCGGATACTGAAGTAGCACAGATGCTTAGACAAAGCAAAAAAGCGATAGTACTCGTAGTAAATAAAATAGACCATCTTGAACTAGAAGCTAATGCCTTTGAATTCTATAATTTAGGTATAGGGACTCCTATAGCTATTTCTGCAACTCAAGCCCTTGGAATTGGAGATATGCTAGATGAAGTAGTAGCCCATTTTGAAAGTGTTTATTCAAACACAGAAGATGAAGAATATATTCAAGTTGCAGTGGTAGGTAAGCCGAATGTTGGTAAATCATCGCTTATAAATAAAATAATTGGAGAAGAAAGAAATATAGTAACTGATATTGCAGGTACTACAAGAGATGCTATTGATAGTAAAATAGAAACTGAAGAAGGTAAATTTATTCTTATAGATACTGCAGGAATAAGAAGAAAAAGTAAAGTAGAAGAAGGAATTGAAAGGTATAGTGTTATTAGATCATTAGCTGCTGTTGAGAGAGCTGATGTAGTTATACTTATTCTTGATGCCACGGATGAATTAAGTGATCAAGATGAGAAAATTATAGGTTATGCTCATGAGATGAAAAAAGCAATTTTTGTTATAGTGAATAAATGGGATCTTATTGAAAAAGATACAAAAACTATGCTTGAATATAAACAAAAATTGCAAGCAGGATTAAATTTCATGACATATGCACCTTATTTATTTATATCCGCTAAAACAGGCCAAAGAGTTCATAAGGTATTAAAAACAGTAAAAGAAAGTTATGAGAATTATTCAAAAAGAATTTCTACAGGGATACTTAATGAAGTTGTAAATAAGGCTGTACTTATGAAAGAACCTCCAACAGTGGCAAATAAAAGATTAAAAATATTCTACGTTACTCAAGTAGACTCTAAACCACCAACATTTGTATTCTTTGTAAATAATGAAAATTTACTACATTTTTCTTATCAAAGATATTTAGAAAATCAATTGAGAAATAGCTTTGAATTTATCGGAACAGGCATAAGACTTATATTTAGGGAAAGGAAGGAATAAAATGTCAAAAGTTGCTTTTTTAGGTGGTGGGAGTTTTGGTACTGCATTATCAATAATGCTTGCCAAAAAAGGTACGAACGTTAATATCTGGGATAGAAAGCTTAGTGTTATTGATGATATTAACATTAAGAGAGAAAACATTAAATATTTACCAGGCATTATCGTGCCAGCAGGAGTAACAGCATTTACGGACATAGAAAAGGTTATAAGTGATAGTGAGCTAATTGTATTAGCGGTGCCTTCACATGCAATAAGAGGCTTAAGTAAGATGATAGCACCACATTTAAAACAAAATCAAATTGTGGTTAGCATTGCAAAAGGAATCGAAGAGGGTTCAGCAAAAAGGATTTCAGAAGTTATAGAGGAAGAAATCGTAAGTAACCCTATAGTAATACTATCTGGTCCTAGTCACGCAGAAGAGGTTGCATTAGATATACCTACAACGGTAGTAGTTACATCTAAAAAAATGGAGTATGCCAGCATAGTGCAAGATGCATTTATGACTAGTAAATTTAGAATTTACACTAATGAAGATATTGTTGGTGTAGAGATAGGTGGAGCAGTTAAAAACATTATTGCACTAGCCGCAGGGGTATCTGATGGCATAGGCTACGGTGACAATGCTAAGGCTGCGCTTATGACAAGAGGAATGAGTGAAATTATACGAATAGGCACAAAGCTTGGAGGTAGAATTGAAACATTCTATGGCTTAACGGGTATGGGTGATCTTATAGTAACTTGCACTAGTATGCACAGTAGAAATAGAAGAGCTGGTATTTTGATTGGAAAGGGTGTTCCAATGGAAAAAGCATGCGAAGATATAGGAATGGTAGTAGAGGGTATAAAAGCTGTAAGAGCCTTCTATGAACTTAAAGAAAAAGAGCAGATCTCTATGCCTATTACGGATGTGTTATACAAAGTATTATTTGAAGGTAAAGACCCTAAATATGGAGTATACGAATTGATGTCAAGAAACAAAAAAGATGAGTTTTAAGAAAAAAATTAGTATAAAAAGACCAATTTTTTATTAAGAAGTTAATAAAAAATTGGTTTTTTTTATATATTTTTAATCTATAGTAATAATTCATTGATCTCTAAAATATATTTATAGTGATAATAATAAGTATTGGGAGGTATATCTTGGATAATTTTGATATATATAAAGATATAGCAGAGAGAACACAAGGGGATATTTATGTAGGTGTCGTGGGGCCTGTAAGGACTGGAAAATCAACATTTATAAAAAGATTTATGGAGCTTATGGTAATTCCTAACATAGAGAATCCTCATAAGAAAGAAAGAGCAAAAGATGAACTTCCTCAAAGCGGTTCAGGGAAATCGATTCATACTACTGAACCTAAATTTGTACCCAACGAGGCAGTTGAAATTGAGTTTGAAGGAGGTACTAAATTCAAAGTTAGGATGGTTGATTGTGTTGGGTATATTGTTAAAGGAGCGGTAGGATACGCTGAAGGAGAGACGCCTAAAATGGTGACAACCCCTTGGTATGACTACGAAATCCCATTTGAGGAAGCAGCAGAGATTGGAACAAAAAAGGTAATAAATGAGCATTCAACTATTGGTCTTTTAATTACTACAGATGGTTCTATCACAGGTATAGAAAGGGAAGAATATTTAGAAGCAGAAGGAAGGGTAGTTGATGAACTTAAATCCATTAATAAACCTTTCATAATGGTATTAAATTCTAAAAATGCAGATGCTCCTGAAACACAAGTTTTAGCAAGGGGATTAGAAGAAAAATATGATGTTCCAGTTCAAGTCATGGATGTTATAAATATGAAAGAGGAGGATATAGCTAATATATTTCAAAGAATTCTTAGAGAATTTCCAGTTAAAGAAATTAACATAGATATGCCAGAATGGATTGAAAACTTAAGTTCTAAGCATTGGGTAAAAATTAACTTTATGAAGTTCTTAAAAGATACGTGCAAAGATATTTTTAAAGTTAGGGATATAAATAAATCACTACTAAGCTTTAAAGAAGTTGATTTTTTAGACTCTGCAATACTTGATGAAATGAATATGGGAGAAGGTACTGCTAGAGTCAATATAATTCCTAAACACGAATTATTTTACAAAATACTTGGCGAAACTTGTGAGTGTGAAATAAAAGGAGAAAATGATTTATTAACATTAATGGGAGAATTCTCTAGAGCTAAAGTAGAATATGATAAAATTGCAGAGGCTTTAAAAGATGTTAAAGAAAAAGGCTATGGATTAGTTGCACCACAGCTTTCAGAAATGACCTTAGAAGAACCTGAAATTGTACAACATGGTGGTAGGTATGGAGTTAAATTAAAAGCATCTGCACCTTCTCTTCACTTTATTAAGGCAGATATACAAACAGAAATATCACCTATTATGGGTACAGAAAAGCAAAGCGAAGATTTCTATAAATCCATTGTAGAACAGTTTGAGAATGATAAATCTCAAATTTGGCAGAGTAATATGTTTGGTAAATCTTTAGAAGTGTTAGTTAAAGAAGGCCTTCAAAATAAATTATTTAAGATGCCTGATGACGTTCAAATAAAAATTCAAAAGACTCTACAAAGAATTATAAATGAGGGTAATGGGAGCTTAATATGCATTATATTATAATAATATTTTTAAGTATATAGTAGCTTTGAGTTATAAGGAGTATTCCTTATGGCTCAAAGCTTATTTTTTTTATGTGAGTAATTGTCGACATAGTGTACAACCTCTGTTTAATAGCACATACAAAAAATATTATAAAATTTATTAAAAGAGGTATAATAGCTATGTGGAAGTTTAGCGTATATTAAAATATACATAGAGGTGATCTAATTGCAATTTAAAAAAATATCGTTATTAATAGTATTAACACTTGCGCTTTGTGGTTGTGCAAATGACAGACAAAATCAAAATCAGATAAATTTAAGTAATGCAAAGCAAACAAATAGTAGTCTTAAAACGGATAGTAATGGAAATACAAACTCTAAATCAACTTTAAAAGATAATAGTGAGTCTAATATTAGTTCAAAACTATTTTCCCCAATTATATTAGATAATAGTTCAAGTCTACAGACAAAAACTATTAACTGGTCATGGGCTTATTCACCAAGAGATAACTCAACATTATTATCGAAATACCATGCTTATGCTTTTGGCGAAACTTCATCAAAAGTAATTTACCTAACTTTTGATGAAGGATATGAGAATGGCTATACAACAAGTATTCTAGATACTTTAAAAGCTAACAATGTTAAAGCTGCTTTCTTTGTAACAAAACCCTATGTAACGGGTTCTTTTAATGGTACAAAAGATATTGATCTTGTAAAAAGAATGATGGATGAAGGCCATATTATAGGAAATCATTCGGTGCATCATAAATCTATGCCTTCTATAACCAATGAAACGGATTTTAATTCAGAGATTACAGAAAACGAAACTACTGTGAATAATATCTCTGGTTTAAAAATGTCGAAGTTTTTTAGACCGCCTATGGGTGACTTCAGTGAACTTTCTCTTTATTACACTCAAAAGCTTGGTTATAAATCAGTTTTTTTCACACTTGCTTATAAAGATTATGACCCTAAGAACCAGCCAAACCCTGAAACAGCAAAAAAAAATCTTTTAAAAGAAACGAAACCTGGAATGATATGTTTACTGCATGCAGTTTCAGAAACCAATGCAAAAATACTCGACAGTCTGATTAAAGAGTGGAAAAGTCAGGGATATGAATTTAAAACATTGAATGATCTTCCTTAGAAAATAGCATAGAATAATGTAAGGTTATACATGTTATTTTTAAGTTGTTTAGTAAAAAAACTACAAAGTTTTGTTGACAAGCGGTTACATAGGGTTATAATAAAAGAAAATAGAATATTTGCTAGGGGTGCCTTATGCTGAGAGATAGTTTTACTATTGACCCTTAAACCTGATTTGGATAATACCAGCGTAGGGAAGCTTATTAAAAACATTATATAGTAGTAAAGCTATATAATGTTTTTAAGAGTAAACTGTACGTCTATATTCCATTATGGAATATAGACATTTTTGGGCTTAGAACTGTTTGAGAAATTAAATGACGATAGAAGGGTGGAATAGTATGAAATTTACAGATTATATATTTGAAGAGGTAAAGGAATTTTGGAATTCATATTTAGAGCATCCATTTATAAAGGAGATAGGAGAAGGTACCTTAGATAAGGAAAAGTTTAAAAACTATCTTATACAGGATTATCTATATTTAAAAGAATATTCAAAGGTATTTTCTGTAGGGTTAATTAAGGCAAAAAATATGGACGAGATGAAATTTTATTATAATTCAATAAGAGGAATTATGGAGGATGAAACAGCTGTTCATATAAAATATTTAGAAGGCTTTGGATTAACTGATAAAGAAACGGAAAAATGTGAATATGAGTTAATAACTACAAGTTATACAAGCTATATGCAAGGTGTCGCGCTTACTGGAGATTTAAAGGAGATTGCCCTTGTTACTATGCCGTGTACGTGGAGTTATAGCTACATAGGCAAATATATTAAAAAGACTTATGGACATAAGCTAGAGGGGAATTTTTTCAATCCTTGGATTGAAGAATACGCTTCTGAAGATTTTGAAAAATTCACTAATGACTGGCTGGGTTATATAAATGATTTATGCAAGGACATAGATGAGGTAGAAAAGAAAAAACTATTAGCTATTTTTATGAAATCATGCATGTATGAATTAGAATTTTGGAATAGGGCATATAATTAATATTAGATTAAAAAATTGGGAAACTTTCCTTCTGAAATGTCGTTAAAGTGAGATTATAAGAGTATAATGTATATATAAGTATAGTTTTAATAAAGAAACAAGATAACTTGTTAAAAAATACTGAATTATTTAGGAGGCAACATATATGTTAAAACAAACATTTAAAGACGATATTATTAAATATATGAAGAGTAGGGATAAGGTAAGACTGACTGCTTTAAGGACTTTAATGGCTGACGTTAAATATAAAGAAATGGATTTGAAAAAAGAACTTTCTGACGACGAGTTAATTGGTATTATTGAGAAAACAATTAAACAATTAAATGAAACTCTTAGTTATGCGAAACAAGCGAGTAAAGAAGATATTATAGCTGAAACAGAAATCGCTATCGAAATGTTCACATTTTATATGCCCAAGCAATTAAGTGACGATGAAGCAAAAATAATTATCAGTGAAGTTATTGCCGAAAATCACTTTAGTGGAAAGGGTGACATGGGGAAGGTTATGAAGGCTGTTATGCCTAAGTTAAAAGGAAAGTATGATGGCAGGAAGGTGAATCCCCTTGTAAATCAATTATTGGCATAGGAAAAATGGAGTAATGATATCCTTTTAAATTTAAAGGTAAATTAGTAATTAAGAGTGAGTTTTATCCCATATGTAGGGGTAAGATTCCATAGCCATCAAGCTAAGAGAATTCTATAAAAATAAAACCCCCCATTTGTAAAAATGTTATCATTTAAAAGATAATAAAAACACATCAATGGGGGTAATTTACAAATGATAGAAGAAAACTTAAAATTGGATAAAGATATGAAACATTTTGCAGCTGAAATTAAAAGATGTTTTTCAAAAGAGGAGATTGAAGAAATTGCGAGAGAAACAGGTTTTGTGAAAAGAAAAGGTAAGATTTGCGCATGGGAATTCATTTGCTTATGCTGTTTTATGGATGCAGAGGTTGCGAATAATACACTTGTTACCTTATGTACAAAACTTAGTGCAAAAATAGGAATAATTATTTCTAATCAAGCATTAGATCAACGTTTAAATGAAAAATGTGTTGAATTTTTAAAGAAGATTTTTGAGAATCTGTTGCTCCAAACAATAACGAATAATACTTGTATACCAAGTGTATGGGATGAACATTACAAACGAATAAGAATACTTGATTCTACTGCTTTTCAAGTACCGGAAAGCTATAAAGATATTTATCCTGGGTCTGGCGGCTGCTCTCAAGCTTCAGGTGTAAAAATACAACTAGAATATGAATTGAAATCTGGAAATCTTCTTAATGTACAAGTAGGAGCTGGTTCGGGAAGTGACAATACTTTTGGGAGCAAAATAAGAGATACTATCAAATCTGGTGATCTTATTTTAAGAGATCTTGGATACTTCAATTTTGAAGATTTTTTGGATATAGAAGATAGAGAAGCATTTTACATATCAAGACTCAAACCTAATATAGCAGTATATATAGAAAATAAGGATATAGAGTACTATAAGAATGGTTCCCCTAAAAAATCAAGCTTTTTTAAAAGAATCTACATTTCTGACATAATGAAACAGATGGGCGAGGGTGACCGTTATGAAATTAAGGATGTCTATGTAGGTAAGGAAAAGACGCTAAAAACAAGGCTTATTTTATATAAACTAACAAATGATCAATTAAAAAAAAGAACAGAAAAGTCTGTGAAGAATGCTAAAAAGAAGGGCATAGAAAAAAGTGATAATACTATTGAATTATTAGGAATATCTATTTATATAACCAATATTACAGAAGAAGTTTTAAGCGCAAAACAGGTTCATGAGTTTTACAGCTTAAGATGGCAGGTGGAAATAATTTTTAAAACGTGGAAATCCATATTTAGTATACATGTTGTAAAGTTAGTTAAAATAGAACGGTTTCAATGTCAGCTTTATGGAAAACTTATTTTGCTACTCATAAGTTCTGCTGTAATGTTTAAAATGAGGACTTTAGCATTAGAAAATAAAGGCCTTGAAGCCAGTGAAATTAAGACTTGTGAAATAGTTCATGAATATATTGATAGTCTATATTTTGAGTTTATCAAATTCCCTAATAAAGTTTTTAATACCTTAAAATTAATATTTGAAAATGTAGTTAGGAATGGTCTGAAATCTCATAAAAAGGATAAGAAAACTGTTTTTGATATTCTTGGAGTTTGTTATAAATTAACATCATCGCAGGCTAAAGTTGCAGCATAAACCAATTTAACAAAATTGCGAATATTCCCACTATATAGTGGTTTTTTTGGCGTGCCATGAAATTATTTGAATACTAGTATGCACTTAAAATACACCATTTAAATTCACAAATGAAAAATTAATGGTAAAATATTGTAGTTGGTGATAATCCAATATTATTTAATGTGGCTTAGCTTGATGGCTATGGGGTAAGATTCACTTTTATTTTTTATTAAGAAAGTATTTTTTAAAATCTAAAATTTATAAAATGAAGCTTTAATAAGTAATGAGTCCTTGTTGAATAATCACTTTAAGAGTATAACAATAGTTGATGATACTGGATTAGGGTTGCTTAACACGTTAGGTAATAAAGAATACTAGTACATATGGTGAAATGTTAACTTATTCATATCATCCAAATTGTACTCAAGATTTTAAAGAAAGAGAAAAGCTATTTGAGAACTCATGGGAATACCCATATATCGACAAGATAAATATAGAGGCTGAAATCTTAGATATGTTATATGAAGATATTCCAATATTTTCTGATATGCAGATTCTCGTGACAAAAATTAGTATAAAAAGAGTTTTGAAGAAAATGAAAAGAAATTTCTTGGAGCCCTTAAAACAAATGCACCATGCAGAAACGCTACACACTAATGCAGTCGTTCCTAACTTACTCCCAACCTATGGAAGTTATAGGTCGCCAGTCGGTAAAATCACTTGGTTTAATGATTATTTTGGAGATAATGGACAAGTCTTGAAGCCAAAAGATTATGCAACAAAAGGAGTTTTGGATAATCCAGTGGATGGTACAAAGATATATGCATATAAAGGTACACACGGATCATCTAATCCTGGCAACGATAAAATGGATCTTCTTAGCAAACAAGACTGGGGTGCTTTACCAAGTGTGGTTTTAGATATAAGATTACCTGAAATGGAATATTTCGGAGTAGCAGCTGGATATGACTCTAAGGATCATGATTATGGTTCTTTCACTGGATATTATTTTCATATATAAATTTAAATATAGGCGAATTCATAAAGAGTCCGCCATATTTAAATATCATATTAACTAAATAAGGAGATTTATATGAAAAAAATAGTGATAACAACAGGTATATGTTTAATACTTATTGTTAGTATATATTTTAAATACTACAATACTAAGAATCCTTTTATGATAATAATGTACAATACTAATACCAAGACTTATTATTATAAATATGATTTTAAGCATAATACATATAAAACAATTTATTCTAAAGAAAACAACGGCTATTCGGATGGTTTGGCGGCAAAAGATGGAAGCGGCTTATATTATACCAACAAGGTAAATGGTAACTATAATCTATACAAAGTAAAAACAAATGGTAATTCTTCTGATAGTATTCAATTAACTGAAAATATAAAAATAGATATGTTTTGTTTAGGTGATAATAAAATATTTTGTAGAGCCAGACAACCAAATCATAGCAACAATAGTATAGCTATATTAAATTTATCAAATAATAAGTTAACCGTTTGTTATAAAGAAGAAACTGATTCAGATGTATTTAGTCTAGAGTATAATCAATTTACTCATAAACTCTATTCTATTGAATCTTCAATAGAAGATTTTAATAATTCCCATCTCCCCGATATACCTCTTAATAAAATCATCGAATATGATGAAAATGGGAATAAAATCAAAGAATTGTTCCAAATTAAAGGATTTATTAATAATATCTCTGTATCTAAAAATGGTAGTACTGCCTTAGTTTCAGTTAGTGGGGCTACACCCATAAATGAAATTTACCTTGTGGACTTAAATAATTCAAGTAAAAAACTTGTTATAAAATCTACTATGGATTATATAGCGTCTCATCCAATTTTTTCATTAAATGCGAAAGGATTTTACTTTTTAGCAATTACTTCTGATTCCAAAGTGCTTTTAGATGATGGACAACATGTGGAAAAAACTAGGGCCATATATTATTATGATTTAACTACAAAAAAAACTTCTAAGATTTTTAATAAAAATGATGGCTTTGTAAATGATTATAATGTGCAATATTAAATTTCAATATTGTACATTATAATCATTCTACATAATAATGGTTATAGTGAACCAAAAGAAAAAAGCCATCTGAGCTCAGATGGCTTTTAAAAAAAATTATTATCTTTATCATGAACATCGTTGTAAAAGTAATTAAAGTTGAATGACGTGAAATTGAATTTTCACGTCATTCGTTATGGTGCGCCCAGCATGGGCGCAATCTAAAGGGTGAAAGTCCCTAGCACGGGTTGATAGTGCCAAGTGCATAGCTTAAGTCAAGGGTGTCCATGGTGACGTGGAATCTGAAGGAAGTCGGCGGCAAAACTCTGGTCTGACGAACAGAAACTACATATAAGGCAGTTGCTTGTGGGTTAGTTTGCCATACAAAACGAAGCCCAAAACTATTCGAAACAAGTGGTGTAAATGTAGCAGATAGATGGAGTGAAAGATTGCGTTCTTACCTGGGGAGGTCTTAGATAAATGTTATGGAAATGAATTCTGAAGTAACAACCTTTGCAGTGATGTAAAGCTGAAATCTAAGAAGTCAGCAGAGGTCATAGTAGCAGAAGGTTCATGAACCTTAGGTGAAGGACTGAACGATAGGAGGTTTTGAAACTTTGAAAAACACAGAGAAATGTGATAACAGCAGACAACTTCATAATGAAGGTTACCTACAAAAGGATAGAGTGGAACTCGAAGAGTATGTAGGAGCGCCGAGCATTTCATTGACGATAGAAAAGCGACAGAACGCCGAAAATAAATATACCAATGGACTGTTTGAAAGGATTATTGACAGAAAAAACTTAAATCAAGCATTTAAGAAAGTTAGAGCCAATAAAGGTAGTCATGGAGTTGATGGTATGAAGGTAGATGAACTTCTACAATACTTGAAAGAAAATGGCGCCAGCCTTCGGCAATCATTATTGGAAGGTAGTTATAAACCTAATCCAGTAAGGCGAGTAGAAATACCTAAGCCTGATGGAAAGAAACGACCACTAGGAATACCAACAGCTGTAGACCGAGTAATACAACAAGCTATCGCTCAAGTTTTAAATCCAATATTTGAAGAGAAATTTTCAGATAATAGTTATGGATTTAGACCGAACAGAAGTGCACACCAAGCAATTCAAAAATGCAAAGAATACATGGATAAAGGTTACAAGTGGGCAGTAGATATTGATTTGGAGAAATACTTCGATACTGTAAATCATGATAAATTAATAGGCTTGCTTTATAAAGAAGTAAAAGATGTTAGGGTAATAGCCCTTATAAGAAAATATCTTCAAGCAGGAGTAATGGAAAGAGGCATTTTTAATACCTCACAAAAAGGCGTACCGCAAGGTGGCAATCTTTCACCATTACTCAGTAACGTCATGTTAAATGAGCTGGATAAAGAATTAGAAAAGCGCGGATTACACTTCTGTCGTTATGCTGATGATTGTGCGCCACGAAAGCGTGGTAATCAACTCGCAAGAGTTGATTAATATAGCTGTGCTATACAGATGATGGAGGAAGGTCCTCCGAAATCGCCATGCAGGTGGAGATTTCAAACTACCTTAAGGTGCTGTAATCAAAAGTTATGGTGCTTAGCGTTAAGGAAAAGGCAGAGGTAAATCTGTCAAGTATGTACTAAAGAGATGAACGAGCATGTGAATCACTTACGAAAATGTCGAAAGCGTAGAGACTCCATCAAAACCAGGGGGTAGTCGTTAACTTGGGATAAGCCTAGAGGAAACCTGTTTACTGGCTAGGCGGTGGGCGGCATAAAGGTGGCATGACTTTAGTATGGGCATTTGTATGGAACGTGGGAACCTACGGCTTGATGTTAAGAGAGTATTTCAAGCAGAAGAACTGTGAGAAAAGAGTATCGATGCAAGCATAGGGGCAGATTGGGTCGTAGTAGTGAAGAAACTTCTGTAATGGAAGTGGAGCAAAGGACTTCAAGTTATTCAGTTTCAGAAATAAGTCAACTTTGAAAAGGAGGAGGAGCTTATGATGGAAACAAAGCCGTTTAATATTTCTAAAAGAGCTGTAGTTACAGCTTACGAAAAGGTGAAAGCAAACAAGGGAACATATGGAGTTGATGGACAGTCAATTGAAGATTTTGAAAAGAACTTGAAAAATAATCTATATAAAATCTGGAATAGGATGTCATCAGGAAGTTACTTTCCCCAACCTGTAAAAGCAGTTGCAATTCCAAAGAAAAGTGGAGGAACTAGATTACTAGGGATACCGACTGTTGAGGATAGAATTGCACAAATGCTAGTTAAACTATACTTTGAACCAGAAGTAGAGACTATGTTTTATGAGGATTCCTACGGATATAGACCTAATAAATCTGCAATACAGGCACTTGATGTTACAAGAAAAAGGTGTTGGAGGAAAGATTGGGTCCTTGAATTTGATATAAAGGGACTATTTGATAATATCAAACATGACATTTTAATTAAAATGGTAAAAAAACATACAAATGAAGAATGGATTATTCTATATATTCAAAGGTGGTTAACTGCACCATTTCAAATGGAAACGGGAAAACTAGTGCCAAGAATCTCTGGAACTCCGCAAGGGGGTGTCATAAGTCCAGTACTTGCGAATCTGTTTTTACATTATGTGTTTGATGATTTTATAACAAAAGAATTCAAAACAATTCCGTGGGCAAGATACGCAGATGATGGAATAGCACACTGTGTATCCCTAAAACAGGCTAAATATCTACAAAGACGGTTGCAAGAAAGGTTCGAAGAATACGGATTGCAACTGAACCTTGATAAAACAAAGATTGTATACTGTAAAGATGATGATAGAAAGGGAGATTATCCAAATATATCATTTGACTTCCTAGGGTATACATTTAAGCCTAGAGGCGCAAAAAGTAAATATGGAAAGTATTTTACAAGTTTCTTACCAGCGATAGCAGATAATGCAAAGAAAAGAATTAGGAAAGAAGTAAGAAGTTGGAGAGTACAGTTGAAGGTAGATAAAGACTTGTGGGATATATCAAGTATGTTTAATAAAAAGATACAGGGGTGGATTAACTATTATACACATTTCTATAAAACGGAAATGTATTCAGTATTAAGATATATCAATAATGCTTTAGTAAAATGGGTTCGAAGAAAGTATAAGAAACGAAAACATAAACGAAGAGCAGAATATTGGTTGGGAAGTATTGCGAAAAGAGATAGAAATTTGTTTGCACACTGGAAAATGGGAATATTACCAACGACTGAATGATGGGAGCCGTATGAGCTGAGAGGTTCACGTACGGTTCTGAGAGAAACTAAGGGTGAAGTTCCCTTGGTTTACTTACTGTAATATTTATTTAAAATCAAAGAAATCAGCATGTAGAGTAATGGCAAGTATAACAAGGTTTATAGAAGAGGGTTTGAAACTCAAAGTCAATAAAGACAAGAGCAAGGTCGATAGACCGTGGAAGTTGAAGTATTTAGGATTTACATTTTATCCGAAAAAAGGTGAAATGGGAATAAGGGTACATCAAAATTCTGTTAAGAAACTGAAATGTAAGCTTAAAGAAATAACAGGAAGAAGTAATGCTATGAGTATGGAGCTTCGTGCTATTAAACTAAGACAAGTTATAGTTGGATGGGTAAATTATTTTAAATTAGCAGATATGAAAAGCACACTTAAAACCTTAGATGAGTGGCTAAGACGAAGGATTCGCTTATGCTATTGGAAACAATGGAAGAGAATTAAAACAAAACATGATAATCTCAAAAGGCTTGGTATCAATGAATACAAGGCTTGGGAGTATGCGAATACAAGAAAAGGCTATTGGAGAATATCCCATAGCCCAGTTTTAACAAGAACTCTAACTAATAAATACCTTAAAGAACAAGGGTTTATAACATTAACTGAAAAATATTTATAATTAGGAAATTCTTATTGAACCGCCGTGTACCGAACGGTATGCACGGTGGTGTGAGAGGTCGGTAGATAAATTAATTATCTACCTCCTACTCGATTATCTATATAGAGCTTATATACTCATAGTTGCTTTAATGTATGTCAGTATATACTATTTAACTGCATAAATGAGTGTCTAATTGAGAATATACACTCCATTTATGCATGATTTATACCTATATAATACATTATATATTAGCGACACTATTAATAGCCGCGTTATCAAATTCAGTTGTGTTTGCCCAAACTAGTACAGTTGCAAATAACTTAAATAGTTCTAAAGTGACACAACAAGAAATAAATACTTATGATGATATTATAACGAAAAATGGTAATATATTATCATATGAGGATTTCTCAATGATTCAAGATGAAATACAAAAAAGCGGTAAAAAATTTACTGATAACGATTGTTAAAAAATTAATTGTAGAAAAAATCAATGTAAAAACAGCAATTTCAGTTACCATTAGGTCATATACTATATGGGGCAAAAATTTAAATAGACTTGAACTAACATTTGTATCAATGTATCCAAGTCAGGCTGTAGTTGCTTATGCAGATGCCAATACAGCTTTATCATCTGCTAAAAGTACATACTAGGCTTCCGCATTATATTTGGGTAATGGAGATGCATTTAGTAAGTATTAAATAATTGTAAATGTATCAAGTAAACAATTACAATATGAGTTATTAACAGGTTAATTAATTCATTGTGATGTTATCTGCCTGTAAATATCAAAAAACTCCTAGTAGCAAGGAGTTAACTTCCGGTCTTATCATAGTACCCTTGAGGTACTTATTTTTTTATGTGTAGTATCGGTTGGAGAGCAAATGTAAAATTAAACTTAACGGCAATCATGCAAAATAAACAATATTCAAAATATTCAAACAAAAGGATGTATTCGAAATAATCCTAGGTATATTAAGAATTAATTTTCAGTTTTAAATGCTTTAAAGCACCATAAATCAATAAATATAAAGAAAAAAACCAAGCTTAATTTAGTTTAAACAATTACTTGCGATACTTAAAAACATAGATATTAATTTGACAAAATTTCTTTTGAAGGGTATTATTAGTATATTATAGTAAACAAGGAGGAAATATTATGAATGAAAACATGCAAAAATCCAGGGTGGAAAGCGATTCTGTGGGCCCTAAGAATGTACCTGTCGAAGCATATTACGGCGTTCAATCATTAAGAGCGGCAGAAAACTTTAATATTACAGGTAGAAGGATGCACAAAGATTTAATAGTTAGCCTTGCACAAGTAAAAAAAGCGACAGCTATTGCAAATAATGAAGCTGGATTAATGAGTAAAAAGATCAGAGACGCTATAGTAGAAACATGTGATGAAATAATAGTTGGTAAATTACATGATGAATTTATAATTGATCCTATTCAAGGTGGAGCAGGTACATCGGGTAATATGAATGCAAATGAAGTAATTGCTAATAGAGCAAATGAAATATTGGGCGGTAAATTGGGAGCGTATGATAAAGTTCATCCAAATGATCATGTAAATATGGGACAATCTACAAATGATGTATTCCCAACAGCAGGCAAGATGACAGCCCTAAAACTTATTCCAAAAACATTAGAGGAGTTAAGAAAACTTGATGATGTGCTTATTGAAAAGTCTAAAGAATTTGATGATGTTATTAAAATGGGAAGAACTCAAATGCAAGATGCTGTACCTATTAGATTAGGCCAGGAATTCCATGCATATAGCTCAGCAATAAAAAGAAATATTGATAGGATAGAAAAAGCCAGTGAAGGTCTAAAGAGTGTAAATATGGGCGCTTCAGCTATAGGAACAGGAATAAATGTGGATACAGGATATTTTAAAAAAATCGTACCAGCAATTAATGATGTTGTTAATCTAGATTTACATCAAGCAGAAGACTTAGTAGATGGAACACAAAATATAGATGTTTTTGTGGACGTTTCATCAGCTCTTAAAAGTTGTGCAGTAAGTCTATCCAAGATGTCAAATGACTTAAGATTAATGTCTTCAGGTCCTAGAACAGGCTTTGGAGAAATCAATCTTCCAGCAAAACAAAATGGATCCTCAATAATGCCAGGAAAGATAAATCCTGTAATTCCTGAAGTTATGAGTCAAATATCTTTCAATATAATAGGCAATGATATTACTATAACTATGGCAGCAGAAGCCGGACAATTAGAATTAAATGCATTTGAACCAGTTATATTCTATAACTTGTATGAATCTATAGAAACACTAGGGAACGGAGTTAATACCCTTAGAGAAAATTGTATTGCAGGTATTACGGCTAATAGGAAAAGGTGCAAATACTTAGTAGATAATAGTGTAGGTATAATTACAGCAATAGTACCTCATGTAGGCTATAAGGCAGCTGCAAAAATTGCAGATAGAGCGATTTCAACAGGCGAGCCTGTAAGTGAATTGGTACTTAAAGAGAGTATTTTAACGAAAGCACAACTTAATGAAATACTAGATACAATAGCAATGACTGAACCTGGAATAGCAGCAAAGCATTTAATGGCTATATAAATTATTTTTTTAGTTAAATGTAAACAATAATATGTATTTAAGTATTACTTGTGTTATTATTATATAGTGAAATTGGATACATTATAGTAATAAAGTAAAGGCTTAGTTAGTTTCGAAGATTGAGATTAGAAATAATCTTAGTACCGCATATACTCCGAAAATGGCTAATCGTATTGAGTGAACACTGAGAAAACGATTACTGATATGCTCCTTCTTTCTAAATCCATTTTTAGTGTATACATATCTTGTCAATGTATATACATCCAAAATGTGTGGATTACATCCATTTAAATATATAAAAAGGTAGTCTTTATGCTGGTTGTGACATTTCACGACCAGCTAATAAAAATATATGAAGGAGGGGTTTTGTATGAGTAAAAAAAAGATAAGTTTGACAACTAAGATCCTTATTGCTCTAGCATTAGGAGCAATAACTGGAATTATTGTTTTTCAATTGCCTAATGGACTTTTTAAAGATACTATTTTAATAAATGGTGTTTTCCAATTAGTAGGTCAACTTTTTTTAAGAGGAATAATGATGCTTGTAGTTCCACTAGTATTTATTTCTTTAGCAAATGGTGCGGCCAGTATGGGAGATATAAAGAAATTAGGTAGGGTCGGGGGTAAAACTGTAGCTTTTTATCTATCAACTACAGCAATAGCTATTGTTATTGCGCTAGTCTTAGGTTATTTTATAAAACCGGGATCAGGGTTGGATTTAACAGCTGCAAAAGCAGTGAAAACTACAATTGCTGTTAAAACTCCATTGGTACAAACGTTATATGAAATGGTGCCAAGCAATCCAATTTTAGCTATGTCTGAAGGAAATATGCTTCAAATTATTGTGGTTGCTGTATTAACTGGTATAGGCTTATCTTTATTAGGTAAAAAAGGTCAGCCCTTAATTAATTTACTTGAAAGCCTAAATGATTTAATAATGAAATTAGTAGAAATCGTTATGACATTTGCACCTATAGGTGTATTTGGGCTTATAGCTAAAACCTTTGCTACTGTAGGGTATGTAGCTATGATGCCTTTAATGAAATATATTCTTACAATATATTTGGGTCTATTACTTATCTCAATATTAGGATATGCAAGTCTTTTAAAAAGTTTTACTGGGTTATCTATAAAAAAGTTTTACAAAAAATTCTTCCCAGTTATGTCTGTAGCTTTCTCAACAGCTAGTAGTAATGCTACAGTACCAGTAAATATGGATACATGTGAAAAAGAATTAGGGGTCTCAAAGGGAATTGCTGCTTTCACTATTCCATTAGGTGCAACAGTTAATATGAATGGGACTGCTATCATGCAAGGGGTAGCAACATTCTTCGTAGCTCAAGCATATGGTATTCCTGTTACACTAAATATGATGTTAACAGTAGTTCTAACTTCAACTATTGCGTCTGTAGGTACAGCCGGCGTCCCTGGTGCTTCCATCATAATGCTATCTATGGTATTTCAAGCTGTAGGTCTTCCATTAGAAGGGATCGGCCTTATAATGGGTGTAGATAGATTGGTAGATATGGGCAGAACGGTTGTCAATATTACTGGAGATGCTATTTGTACTGTTATAATAGCTAAGCAAGAAGGGGAATTAGACGTTGATGTATTTAATAATGAAAATAAAGAATTAACTAAAACTGCATAAATAATTTAGCAAAAGGAGAAATATTGAATGAATTATTTTGAAGAAAGCTTAAAACTGCATGAAAAACATATCGGTAAAATTGAAGTAATATCAAAAATAAAAATAGAAACAAAAGATGATTTGGCACTTGCATATACTCCTGGTGTTGCAGAACCATGTAAGAAAATTCATGAAAATAATGAAAATGTATATAAATATACTGCTAAAGGAAATATGGTTGCAGTGGTTACTGATGGCACTGCTATTCTAGGTCTTGGAGATATAGGACCCAAAGCAGGACTTCCGGTTATGGAAGGTAAGGCTATATTGTTTAAAGAGTTTGGTAATGTAGATGCTTTTCCAATCTGTTTAGACACAAAGGACGTAGATGAAATTGTTCGCACAATACAGCTTATCTCTCCAGGTTTTGGGGGTATAAACTTAGAAGATATTAGTGCTCCAAGATGTTTTGAGATAGAAGATAAGCTTAAAAAAATATTAGATATACCGGTATTTCACGATGACCAACATGGGACAGCAATTGTAGTTCTTGCAGGTCTTATCAATGCTTGTAAAGTAGTCGGAAAGAAGCTTGAGAATTTAAAGGTTGTTGTAAACGGTGCTGGTTCTGCTGGAACAGCAATATCAAAGCTTTTACTCTCCTCAGGAGTGAAAAATCTAATTGTCTGTGACAAAGTAGGAGTACTTTATAGAGGAATGGTAAAAATTGATGATGCAAAAACAGCCCTTACAGAAATAACTAATCCAGAAAATATAAAAGGAAGCTTAAGTGATGCATTAGTAGATGCAGATGTATTTATAGGAGTTTCTGCACCAGGAATAGTAACAACTGAGATGGTTAAATCCATGAACAAAGATTCTATAGTATTTGGAATGGCAAATCCAACTCCAGAAATCATGCCAGAGGTCGCTAAAAAAGCAGGCGCAAGAGTATGTGGTTCAGGACGTTCTGATTTTCCAAATCAAGTAAATAATGTTCTTGTATTTCCGGGGTTATTTAGAGGCACATTAGATGTGAGAGCAAAAGAAATAAACGAAGAAATGAAGCTTGCAGCAGCATATGCTATTGCAAATTATATAAAAGATGAAGATTTAAACGAAAACAATGTAATTCCAAGTGCGTTAGACAGAGGTGTAGCAACAAAAGTAGCAGAAGCAATTGCGAAAGCTGCAAAAGAAACAGGTGTAGCAAGAATATAACCAAGCTCTGCCATGATTACCTCTTCGTGACCCTTGAGAATCATGAATAAATTATAAATGATTTGTTTTTCTAATTTAAAAAAGATAGTAAAAACTTTATAATAAGGTTTTGCTATCTTTTTTTCTATTAATAACTTATAGTATTTTTTAGAATAAAGCTCCGCATTATTACATACAAATAGTGGAGGTGGTTAAATATGAATAGAACTATCGTGTGTAAAACATGTGATAACAATAGAGTAGTCATAGAAAAAGCTGGACAGGAACTATATATCAAGTGCTCAAAATGTGAAAATACGATAATGCAAGCGGTTTACCTAGAATCTTGGAATGAAAATGTTGCTAATACATATAAACTTAGAATCGGTATTGATGATGATAGGTTAATTGAAGCGGATATAATTGAAATGAAAGTTAATAAGAAAGAGTCTCAAACTTCAAGCAAAGAGGGCAAAAAAATCCGGTTAATGTATGTAAAAGAATATGAATTCATAAGGCAACTTGCAGAAGATGAGTATGTGGAAATAATCAATTTAAATTCACTAGAATCTAGAAAAATTAAACAATCTATTGAAATAGATTGTAGAGGGATGAAAGAGTCGAAGAATTGCTTTGAATATGGCTGTTCATTATAGGGAAAATGAAAAAAGAGCTCACCAGGGCTTTTTTTTGTTTTCAAAACAAATGAATATAGTGATAATATGTAAATAGTCTTCAATTTAGTAACTTAAAAATATATATTGACAACAAAAGAAAAGCTATGGTATTATAAATACAATACATTACTAAAACGATAGGAATACTAGGGGGCAATAAATGAAAAAAATATCTATATTAATTAGTACTTTACTAATAGCATCAATGGGACTTGTAGGATGCACCACAAGTAGCAGTAAAAATACTGAATCTAAAGATCTATTATCAAAAATAAAGAGTGAAGGAAAAATACAAATTGGTACTGAAGGAACATATGCACCATATAGCTTCCATGATAAATCAGGAAAGTTAACTGGATTTGATGTTGAAATTGCAGAGGAAGTATCTAAACGTCTTTCCGTAAAACCAGAATTTGTGGAAACAAAGTGGGATGGGATGTTTGCTGGGCTAGACGCAAAGAGATTTGATATGGTAGTAAATCTAGTTGGAATTCAACCAGATAGACAAGAAAAATATGATTTTTCAGAACCATATATAGTTTCAAAAGCAGTACTTATAGTAAACAGTGATGATAATACTATCAAAAAATTTGAAGATTTGAAGGGTAAGAAATCTGCTCAATCATTAAAGAGTAACTTATCTAAAATTGCAAAAGATAATGGTGCGATAATTCAACCAATTGACAGCTTTAATCAAGCAATTGACCTTTTGGGTTCTAAAAGGGTAGATGCCACAGTTAATGACAGTTTATCTTATCTTGATCTTAAAAAGCAAAAACCAGACCTTGCTATAAAAGTTGTTGATGAGGAAGGAAATGCACAACCAAGTGCAATTATGTTTAAAAAGGGAAATAAAGAATTAGTAGATGCAGTTAATAAAGCGTTTACTGATATGAAAGCAGATGGTACTTATTCAAAAATCTCAAATAAGTGGTTTGGCAGCGATGTATCAAAATAAGAGGGTGATAAGATGAATTTTGATGTGCAAACACTAAGAATATTAAATATAATTAAAGATTCTTTTTTTCCTTTATTAATAGCTGGTGTGAAATTTACCATTCCAGTGGCAGTGGTTTCTTTCATACTCGGTTCAATCGTGGCTATGGCAACTGCGCTTGCACGTATATCCAAACATAAATCATTAGTTTTAATATCAAGTTTTTATGTTTGGATAATAAGAGGGACGCCACTTCTCGTGCAGTTATTTATAATATTCTACGGATTACCAGCTGCTGGTATAACGATGGGAGCTTTACCAGCAGCAATTATAGGTTTTACATTAAATGTTGGAGCTTATAATTCAGAAGTAATTAGAGCTGCAATTCTATCTATACCTAAGGGGCAGTGGGAAGCAGCATCTTCGATTGGTATGACTCATACTCAGTCGTTGATCCGTATAATTTTGCCACAAGCAGCTAGAGTATCTGTACCACCGCTGTCAAATTCATTTATAAGTCTTGTTAAAGATACATCCCTCGCTGCGTCGATTACTTTAACGGAAATGTTCCAGATTGCTCAAAGAATAACTGCATCAACATATGAACCACTTGTATTGTACTGTGAAGCAGCCTTTATATATCTATTATTTTGTACTATACTATCTACAATTCAACAGAAGATAGAGAAAAATCTTGAAAAATATGTTGCTAGGTAATTGGAGGAAATTCATGATTAATATACAAAATTTACACAAGAGCTTTGGAGATAATGAAATATTAAAAGGGATAGATTTGCGAATTGTAAGAGGCGAAGCGACTATTATTATAGGACCTTCAGGTTCGGGTAAAACCACACTTCTTAGATGTATGAATTTGTTAGAACTGCCTAACAAAGGAACAATAAAAATTGGAAATAATGAATTGGTGTTTGGTGAAAACAAAAATCCAACTGATAAAGAGATAATATCAATGCGTAAAAATACTGGAATGGTATTTCAAGGATTCCACTTATTTCCTCACATGAATGTGGTGGAAAATATTATGGAAGGTCTTGTTACTGTACTTAAGCAATCTAAGAAGACAGCTCATGATAAAGCACTTAAGCTTTTAGATAAGGTTGGGCTTTTAGACAAGTGCAACAGTTATCCTCATGAGATTTCAGGAGGACAACAACAAAGAGTTGCTATAGCACGTGCTATGGCTATAGAACCATCAGTACTTTTATTTGACGAACCAACATCTGCACTGGATCCTGAGCTTGAAGCAGAGGTGCTTAAAGTTATGAAAGAGCTATCGCTTGAAGGTATGACAATGGTAGTTGTTACTCATAATATGAGTTTTGCAAGAGAAGTAGCAGACAATATAATATTTATGGATAACGGAGTCATTGTTGACAGGGGAACTCCGAAGCAATTATTAATTAACACAACTAACCCAAGAATAAAACAATTTTTAAATTTAGTATCAGATTAGATAATAGATTATTTGAGAAAAAATAATTTCGACACTACAAATTCTATGGTTAAGTTGGAGGCGTTAAAATGTTAAATAAAGAAGTTAAAGAGAATCTATTGAGAGAAGGCATTCATGAGGATGCTGTAATTGCGTTAGATGAAAAGGGAAAGTGCCTATTTGATATAGATAGTACAAGGGATGTATGCTTTGAACTGATTGATGTGGGTGTTAAGTTTAGTTGTGAACTAAGCATTTTAGATGATGGATTGTATTTGATAAAAATTTTAAATTAGATTATAGACATAACCATTATTAGGGCTATGTCTATGTTTGTTATTAATGTGTAAAAATTACTATTGGAAATTGATTCCTTCAATTTCCAATAGTAATTTTTGCGTAGGCGTTCTATTACCTGCAAAGCCTACCAAATTTCCACTTTTACCAATAACCCTGTGACAGGGTATAATTATAGGCAATTGATTATATTTATTAGCTTGACCTACTGCCCTTACAGCTTTAGAGTTTCCGATGGATTCTGCAATTTGCAAATAATTCCGCGTTTCGCCATAAGGTATATCTCTAAGGGCTTTCCATACTTTTTTTCTGAACTGCGTACCTTCTATAGATAAAGGTATATCGAAATTTTTCCTTTTTCCTTTGAAATATTCGTCTAGCTGAACTATAACTTCCTTGCATAACTCATTATCTTTGGGAATGGGTTCATGTTTCTTCTTGTATTCTACCCAATCTTCTTCGAAAATTTCTACTTTTATAACACCAATCTCATTCACAACTACATGGATCAGCCCAATAGGCGAATCATAAATATCATAACCGATTTTCATAAAACACCTCCTCAATTGTATTATAGGAACCATAAATAAAAGGTAGCATAAGATTCCCTTCATGTCCAGTTTAAAGCCATAATCACACCGGAAAATAATTTAAATGAGTACAAAAACAAGTACTGTTAGTAAATAACTCTTTTAAAATTGGACAAAATGTGATAAAGTGAGAACGAACGTTTGTGAGTCGATAGAAATGGATATAATGAAAAAACTTGAAATATTATCTAATTCAGCAAAGTATAATGCGTCTTGTTCTTCGAGTAGTTCTAATAGAAAGAATACAAAGGACGGCATAGGAAATACTGGGATAATTTAATTGAAATGAAATAGTGTAACTAGTTGCACTATTTTATATTTCAGTATTTTTAAAAAAAGTGTTAACAATCATGTTATAATAGATATAAACACATTATTAGGTTATTGTAATTAAAGGAAGGAACGATGATTATGAAAAGATCACTAGAATACACAGAAGTTGAAAGTCCTAGCATAAGTATTGAAAGAAAAAAACATATGATGGAAAAAATCTATAAAACACTAGAAGAATTGGGGGCTACCAGTAAAGAAAAGGGTAAAACGAGCAAAGAAATAAACAACTCTATTCCTAAGGAGCCTACAGTTAAAGACAAAGATAGTGTAAAAAAAATCAAGAAAGTACAATTGAACACACCTTCATTTGTAGGTTCACTTGCAGGACTTATGTCTAAATCTCGAATACTTGGTAAAGTATCAAGTGTAGAAAAAAGGGAAGTTAAATGGTACATAATGGGGACTGCAAAAATGATTAATGATATAGACCCTAGAGATATGTAATATATATCATTTGTTTTTCATCAATACAAACACATAACCACAAAAAAAAACTAAGTCTTAAAAGTTAAGACTTAGTTTTTTATGCAAATATGTCATTAATGAATATATTTGTATTACATTAGCACGTGGAAGCTAACATAAATGGCTCAAAGCTAAATTTAATTTATCTATCATAAAATCTACATCATTTTCTGTTATAACAAGAGGTGGCTGGAAAGCTAGCACATTTCTGCCTATTCCATTTTTGCCCAAAAGAATACCTTCATCCTTTAACATCTCTAATACAAAGTCAGTTTCTTTAAACGCTGGTTCACCATTTTCTTTTAACAGTTCAACGCCTAACATAAGTCCGATACCTCTAACATCATAAATTATTGGGTACTTTTCCTTAAGTTTAAGAAGGCCGTCTTTTAATTTCATTCCTAAATTTTCTGAGTTTATGCATAAATTGTTCTTTTCAATGTAATCAAGTACCGCTATAGCAGTACTTGCAGCTACTGGATTTCCACCTAAAGTAGAGGCGGAAGCTTTAGTAAATGCTGCTGCAATTTTATCATTTGTACAGAAAGCCGATATAGGTATTCCGTTTCCAAGAGCTTTTGCCACTGTAATTATATCTGGAACTATATCATAATGATCTATGGCAAACATCTTACCCGTTCTTGCAAATCCTGTTTGAACTTCATCTATAATTAATAATATTCCGTGTTTTTCAAGTAGAGTTTTTAGTTTTTTGAAGTACCACTGAGGTGGAGTTATAATGCCTCCATTACCTTGTACCGGTTCTGCAATTAAAGCAGCGATTTTATCTGGCCCTTTAGCCTCAATTACCTTTTCTATAGATTCTAAGGACTCTGTAGCTGCTGCGTCAATGCTTTTCTCTTTGTCATAAGCATTGGGGACAAAAGTAACACAATCAGAAAGCATAGGGTCTGCTCTCCACATAGGGATTGCTGTAGCACTCATAGTTAAATAAGTTCGACCATGTAAGCTGTTATTCAATGAAATAAATTCATTTCTTCCTGTATAAAGTCTAGCAAGTAAAAGAGCACCCTCATTAGCCTCAGAACCCGTACAGCAGAAAAAGGAATGCTTAATATCCCCAGGTAATACATATGAAAGCTTTTCAGCAAGATTAACTATTGGCTGAGTTAAATATATTGTACTTGTATGCTCAAGAATTTTCATTTGTTCTATTGTTGCACTTAAAATCTCCGGGTTACAATGACCACAATTGACAACAGAAACCCCTGCAAAAAAATCAAGATATTTTTTACCTTCTGAATCAAATAAATACTGCATTTCCCCACGTACAATCTGGGGAGGGCTTTTATAAAAATGCTGTGAACAGGGAAAAAGAAACTCTTTTTTCTTTTGAATAATTTTTTCTGGACCTATATAATTAGACAATATTATACCTCCTTCATTAATTAAATTGAAAAGCTCCAAGAGTAAATCCAGCATCACTAGGACTTAGGGAATGGAATAAGTCCTCGCATTTGCTTAAGTCATTAAGGGCTTCTCTGTAAATACTTAAAACTTTTCGTAGATTATTAGTATCATAATGACAAGCTTCAATTCTAAAATGATTTACGCCAATATCATTAAGTTCTTTTAAAAAGGGAAGATAACAAAGCTCTTTATAAAGCGTCATATGATTCCTGCCATAGTTATCTCGGTATATTGGGTGTTCATGTTTTTTTTCATCAACTAAAACTAACACATTGTTATCAACGTGAGAATTATTCTCACATAAAGCAGGCTCTAAAACTTTGGTATTCTCGTATAAATCATGATCCATATACATAACTGTTGGAGAACCGTGAACTATGATTTCAATAGGAATTGGTGATTTAGCAATAGCCTCCTTAGCGTCTAGCAGTGGTGTCTCTACAGAAAGAGTAGCAATAGATAACCCTTGATTTTCGTAGAAACTAGCCGCATATTGATTATAAATATTTAAAGAATAATCACCAATAAGCTCAAGTCCTAATGATTTGTATTTATGAATAGCTCCTAAATTGGTTACTAATAAGCCATCAAGTCCTAGATTATTTTCATTAAGTAAATGATTGTATTTTGAAAAATCCGCTTCAAACATCATTTTTGGGAAACCTAGATATATCTTTGTATTTCTTTTGTCTTTAGTTAACTTAAGTATTTCACTCTTACTAAAAGGAAGGTTTGGTGCAAAAACTTCTCCTGATAAATAAATTGCGTCTACACCGACCTCTATTGCTACTTTAGCTTGTGAATAGGAATTGACTTTTACACTTAGATTAGGTTTCTGTGCTAGAGAAGTTTTTTCCTTCAAAAGGGTTTTGATTTGTTCTACCGTTTCTTTACTAATTTCGATTTCTTCTACAGGCTTACTAAAAACTTTACCATGGCTATAAAATTTCCCCGTACCTTCATAACGTCTATTGATATTTGAGAGCCCTGGTGTTCCAAAGGCACTGCAGGTAGATAAGTCTCTAATGCGAGTTCCATAAATACTTTGGGCATCTTTTTTTCTATCATAGCAAATAGGGTCATCAATATATCTATTTATAGCGTCGCTGTAGTAATTAATCATGGTAACTAGATAATCTGCATCTTTCATTCTTCCTTCTATTTTAAAGGAGAGGATACCTGCCTCAATCATTTCAGGTAGATGTTCATACATATACATATCTTTAACAGCCATTGGATATTCTGTAGGATAAGCTAGGCCATCTTGTTTCATTGTAAAATCCCAACGGCAGGGCTTCATGCAAAGTCCTCGATTACTACTTTTTCCGAAAAGCATGCCACTGTACAAACATTGAGCACCATGGGCAATGCACATATCTCCATGAGCAAAATATTCGAATTCCATATCGGTTTGGCAATGCAAGTTCTTTATGGTTTGTAAATCCATGTCCCTGGACGCAACAATCCTAGTAATTCCACAATCTCGAAGTGCTTTAATAGTTTCTAAGTTGTGAACATTCATCATTACAGATGAATGGATAGTTAGGTTTAAATTTAAACTATTGATAAATTCTAATATGCTAAAATCTTGAATAATTAAAGCATCTGGTCCAGCTTTTTCTAAGAATTTTAGATATTCCTCTGCATCTTTTAAATCCTGCTGACTAAAAAGATTGTTTACTGTTACATAAACTTTTTTATTTAAAGAATGAGCAATAGTGATTGCTTTTTCTAGTTCATCATTTGACAGGTTGTAGTCTTTTCTATGCATACGCATATTTAATTTTTTACCACCCAAATATACAGCATCAGCACCGCTGTGAATAACCTTTTCAAAAATTTCGAAAGTTCCTGCGGGAGCTAATAATTCTATTTCCTTGTTATTAAAAAATCTACTCATATGAAAACACCTTCCTTTACTAGTGATATAACCTCTTTCTACACTTAGTGAAAAAGAGGTTATATATTATTACCATGGCATATTATTTAATAAATGAACTATTTGATAAATCTTGTAATTTGTAATTATTAGTAGTTAGTTTTTTTGCTTTAAGCCAAGTTATAACTTCCTGTAACTCTTTTTCAGATGGCATAGAAGCCTTTGAATAATTCGGAACAGTTAGTGTGGTTTTTACAGTAGCAGGGAAGCCAGCTTCTTTAATTACAAAATCAATATAGCTTTCCGGCTTTTCTTTTTTTAAATATTCAACAGCTTTATTATACGCTTTATAAAATGATTTTATCTCTTCAGATTTCGAGGATACTGTATCTTTTGTGAATAACATTACACCAGGGTTTATACCTAGTTTATCAGAACTACTCAAAACTTTGCCACCGGCAGAAATCGCAGTACTTGCAAGGGGTTCTGGTAATGTAGCAATATCTAGTTTCCCATTAGTTAGCATCTCAAGGCGAGTAGGTATCTTTGGTATTGCAACTTTTTTTGGTGAGTTAACATCTATGTTTGAACTCTCTATAATCCTATCTGTTAAGTATTCAATTATAGTATTTTTAGAAATTCCTATGGATTTTCCAGCAGATTGTTCAATTTTAGAAATATTAGAGTTTTTTCCGGAAATCAATTTAAAGCTACCTTCTGTTTTTGATGTGATTTTAACATCAAATTTATTATCGTTAAAAAATACTACCGAAAGCATATCAGATATTGCTCCATGAATTTTCCCAGCTTGAAGGGCTGTATCCCTATCTGATGCACTTTTAAAATGCTCTAGTTTTACCTGAATACCTTCTTGTTTAAAATATCCATTGTGATCTGCTATAATAAATGGAAGGGAGTCTAAATCAGGCATAACACCAATAGTTAGAGTTTTTATCGATTGCGAACTTGAATCTTTTTTTTGATTGTTAGAACAACCAACGATGCTTACGCCCATTATCAACACTAATATAAGTGCTAAAAAATTTTTTTTCATAATGTGCCTCCAATAATATAATTTTAGAAAGTTTAAATAAAGTGAAGTATGGATAAAATAATATAAAGCACAGTAATGTAATGTAAATAACGCAGTCATCATAACACTTATTTAACCTAGTGTAAACAGCTATAAACCCAATCTGTGGAACATATACATGAACTAAATTAACAAAATACATATTAATGAACAAATCGCTTTCTTATTTGCATAGCTAAAATTATTATGATAAAATTTTAACTAAGGAAGTTGAAAATAAATAAAGACTTGGTGAAGTGTTAATAATGTATTTAATTTTTTATAAAGTAATATATTTTAATGTATTAATAATTCTATGGTTTGATATTTATAAACTATGATTTTTTATAAAAACAGTCCTATAAACAATAATTTTTAAACAGAAGGGGATATAGTATGAGTGAAAAGAAAAGAATAGCTATACTTGGAGGCGGATATGGAGGAATATTAACCGCGAAGAAACTAGCTAAAAAGTTTAAAAAAGATGAGAATGTTGAAATTACTCTTATAGATCAAAATCCATACCATACATTACTTACTGAACTTCATGAAGTGGCAGCAGGAAGGGTAACAGAAGAATCAATCAGAATTGATCTGAAAAAAATATTTGCAAAAAGAAAAGTAGAGGTTGTACTTGATGAAATTACAGATTTAGATTTTAAAAATAATGTATTAAAATCTAAAAATAATAGCTACGAATACGATTATCTAGTTATTGGTGCTGGCTCCAAGCCAACTTACTTTGGCATAAAAGGCGCGCAGGAATACTGCCATAAATTATGGTCATACGAAGATGCTGTAAATTTAAAAGAGCATATCCTTCAAATGTTCAGAAAAGCTGTGAAAGAACCAAACAAAGCAGAAAGACAAAAATTGCTAACATTTATTGTTGTTGGTGGTGGGTTCACAGGTGTTGAAATGATGGGTGAATTAGGTGAGTGGAAAGAAAGATTATGCAAGGAATTTTACATAGGAGAAGAAGAAGTAACCTTATATTTAGCGGATGACTTACCTAAAATATTACCTACTTTTCCAGACAAGTTAATTGCAAAAGCTAAAAAAAGACTTAACAAATTAGGAGTTAAAGTACTCACTAATGCCGGTGTTACGGAAGTTACAAAAGATTGTGCTACAATAAGAAATAATGGTACCGTTAATACCTATACAGTAATTTGGACAGCTGGTGTTGAGGGTTCAGATATTGTCGGTAAAATGGATATAGCGCAAAAGGGTAGGAAAAGAATAGTAACTGACGACAAGTTACAATCTTTAGATTATAAAAATGTTTATATTGTTGGTGATAATATCTTCTTTATTCCTGAAGGTGAGGAAAGACCTGTTCCTCAGATGGTAGAAAATGCAGAAGCATCTGCTGATTTAATTGCACATAATGTTTATAGTGATATAAAAGGCACAGAAAAAAAATCCTATAAACCTACATTCCATGGTGCAATGGTATGTATAGGCGGTAAATATGGATTAGCGAGCATTGGATCCGGCAAAAAATTCTATAGTTTATCTGGTTTCTTTGCATTATTTGTTAAACACTTTATAAATATTGTATACTTTATCCAGGTTGCTGGATTTAACAAATGCTTTTCATATTTATTGCATGAATTTTTCCATATTAAAGATAATAGAAGCCTTGTGGGTGGATATTTTTCAAAATCATCTCCAAATTTCTGGCTAGTAGTACTAAGAATGTTCGTTGGTTACAAGTGGTTATCAGAAGGACTTGCAAAATTACCTAAAATAATAGCTGATCCTTCAAAAATATTCTTAATACCTGCTCCAGTAGTTGATGGAGCAACTGCAGCAACAGCTGCAGCAGAAGGAGCAAAGACTGCAGTAGAAGCGGCAACGACTGCAGTGGCAGCATTGCCAGTGCCAGGTTTTATAGGAAAAATGGTTAAATGGTCTATGGATGCTTTCTTTTATACAGGGGACGGTGGATTTACGACTTTAGCTTCAATTTTCCAAACAGGTATGGTAATTGCAGAAATATGCGTAGGATTATTATTGATAGTTGGATTATTTACAGCATTAGCTTCACTTATGTCAATTGCTATGGGTATGATGATTTGGACTTCGGGAATGGCTCCTACCGAGATGTTATGGTACTTAAGTGCAGGAATTGCGCTTATAGGTGGATCTGGAAGTACTTTCGGGTTAGATTACTATGTATTACCAGTACTTAAAAAATATTGGAAGCGTATAGGATTTGTTAAAAAATCTTATTTATACATTGATTAAGAATTATACATTTAAACAACAGTACTGTAATTAAAAATTGAATTTTTTAAATCAAATGTCCTTTTAAAAATAATTAAAAGGACATTTGATTTTATAGTGGAATATTTATAATAAGTAATTAATAGTTATAAAAAAAAAGCAAAGATTTTTAAAATAATAATTGGACATAGGTGATAAAATGAGTAAGTTTTGGGACAATTACCCTGACGTTGCAGAAGAATTGAAAAACATAAAGAAAATAATTAAGACCAATGTAAAATCTAGTGAGAAGGAGTTTGATGAAGCTATTTCTCCATTAGTTGACGCAGGAGGAAAGATGTTAAGGCCTGCATTTCTACTATTAGCAGCAAAATTCGGAGAATATAACTATGATAAAATGCATAATTTAGCGGCTGCCATCGAAATGATGCATATGGCAACATTAGTTCATGACGACGTTGTAGATGAATCTAAACTGAGACGTGGCACAGAAACCATACAACATAAATACAGTAAAGAATATGCAGTGTATATAGGTGATTTTTTATTTTGTCAATGTTTTATAATGCTATCTGGATTTGATTATTCTACGGAAAACTTAAGAGATATTTCAAAGGCTATATCTAAAATATGTATGGGGGAAATAAGACAATATAATATCAGATACGCAAGAAACACAAGCCTTAAAAAATACATAAAGATTATATCTGGAAAAACAGCAGCTTTATTTGCTATCAGCTTTTACACTGGTGCAAAGGAATCTAACTGTAGTGAGAAAACTTCAAAATTACTCGGAAGAGTTGGTTACTATATTGGAATGGCTTTTCAAATTATAGATGATCTGCTAGATTATAGTGGAGATACTACTAAACTGGGGAAAAATCCTCAAAGCGATTTAATAAAAGGTTATTACACACTGCCACTAATATATGCTATGGCAGAGGATAAAGAAAATAGAATTTCTACTATTTTAGATAACTCTTCATTAAATGATGAGGATGTACGCGAAATAACTATATTAGTTAATAAATACAAAGGAATAGATAAAGCTCAAAACTTAGCGAATAAATATACAAAAAAAGCTTTTGATTATATAGAAAAATTACCTGATTGTGAAAGTAAAGAAATAGTTAAAGATATAACACAAAAATTATTAAATCGTAATTCCTAATCAATTCTAGAAAGGAGTCGTTTTATGGCTTATAAAGATTTACAGGATTTTATAAAGAAATTGAAAGAAAAAGAACTTTTAGATGAAATTGAAATAGAAGTAGATAGCGATCTTGAAATTACGGAGATAGCTGATAGGGTTTCAAAAAAAAATGGCAACGCATTGCTTTTTAAGAATGTAAAAAATTCTGACTATCCAGTATTAATTAATTCTTTAGGAAGCTACGAAAGAATTAACTATGGACTAGAAGTGGAAGATCTTGATGAAATTGCTGAAACTATAATGGATTTTATGGATGTTACTAATTACATAACCTTAATGAATAAGGTGAAATCTATTCCCAAACTTGCTAGGCTTGCAAGAGTGTTTCCTAAAAAAGTGAAAAATGCACCTTGTCAAGAGATAATAGAGGAAGCAGATTTAAGTACACTTCCAATATTAAAGTGCTGGCCAAAAGATGGAGGACGATACATAACGCTTCCACTCGTAATAACAAAGGATCCAGAGACTAACCAGCAGAACGTTGGAATGTATAGGCTTCAAGTGTATGATAAAAATACCACTGGTATGCATTGGCATCTACATAAAGACGGCAAAGAGATATATGAAAAATATAGGAAGCTTGGAATGAAAATGCCTGTATCTGTAGCTATAGGATGTGACCCAGCAACTATATATGCAGCAACTGCACCACTTCCAAAAATGATAGATGAAATGATTTTTGCAGGATTTCTTAGAAAATCACCTTTAGAAATTGTTAAATGTATTACCAATGACATTTATGTACCTGCTAATGCTGAATTTGTACTAGAAGGATATGTAGATTTAGATGAAAAAAGACTAGAAGGCCCCTTCGGTGACCATACAGGATATTATTCTCTTGAAGATATGTATCCCGTGTTTCATATTGAAAAGATTACAAGAAAAAAAAATCCAGTGTATGTTACAACAATTGTAGGTAAGCCTCCTATGGAAGATTGCTACCTAGGAAAAGCTACAGAACGGATTTTTTTACCCCTAATAAAGGTTCAATGCCCTGAAATAATAGACATGAATTTCCCTTTAGAAGGGGTGTTTCATAATTGTGTAATTGTTTCTATTAAAAAATCTTATCCAAAGCATGCTCATAAAATTATGAATGCGCTATGGGGGCTTGGACAAATGATGTATACGAAAATGATTATAGTTGTAGATGAAAATATAGATCCACATGATATTTCAACCGTTGCATGGAAAGTATTTAACAATATAGACCCTAAAAGGGATTTAGTAATTTCAGAAGGACCTTTAGATGCACTAGATCATGCATCAAATACTCCTCATTATGGTTCTAGAATAGGTATAGATGCTACAAAAAAATGGCCCACAGAAGGACATTTAAGGCCTTGGCCAGATGATATAGAAATGTCGGATGAAATTAAAGAAATGGTAGATAAGAGGTGGAAGGAATATGGTATTAAAGAAACTTAAAAAGTATGGAGAGTTAGTTATGTTTTCGCATACACTATTCTCTCTTCCTTTCGCTTTAATAGCAATGATTTGGGCAGCTGATGGGTTACCTTCAGGTCTCACAATATTTTGGATATTAATTGCTTTGATTGGAGCACGGAATGGAGCTAATGCTCTCAATAGAATTGTAGATAAAGATATTGATAAAAAGAATCCTAGAACGGCAAATAGACATTTGCCAAAAGGAGTAGTAAAGGATTATGAAGTCTGGGGAATTGTAATACTGTGTTTTTCAATCTTTGTTTTAGCAGCATATGAATTAAATACTTTATGTTTTGTATTATCACCAGTGGCACTTTTTCTTTTTATAATTTATTCCTATACTAAAAGATTTACATGGATATGCCATATTATTCTAGGTATTACCTGTGGGGGAGCTCCTGTGGGAGCATGGCTTGCAGTAACAGGAAAATTTGCGCTCACACCAATTATTTTAGGCGCTGTAGTAACTTTATGGGTATCAGGTTTTGATATAATTTATGCAACTCAAGATATTAACTTTGATAGAAAAACAGGTTTATTTTCTATACCTGCTAAATTTGGTCTAAAGGGTGCTTTATACATATCCACATTGTTTCACTTTATTATGATTTTACTGTTAATTAGCTTATATTTTATAATGCATACAGGCTTTATATATTTATTTGGTATTTTTATAAGTGCTATTTTATTAGCATTGGAACATTATATTGTATCGCCAACAAACGAAAAGAAGATGAAAATTGCTTCTTATCACATAAACCAAGTTGTAAGTGTTTTGATATTTGTTTTTACTGTATTAGATATGTTTATATTATAATTAAGAGGTGATTTATTTGGGAAGATATATAGTAGGAATTACTGGAGCCAGTGGAAGCATTTATGGTGTACGACTTATAGAAGAACTAATAAAAAAAGATAATGAAGTTTATTTAGTTATTACGGATAATGGTAGAAAAGTTTTAGAATATGAGGTTGAAATTAATTTTGAGGAATGGCTCCAAAATATTAATAAAACCAAAGGCAGACTTAAATTATGTGCAATAGACGATATGTTTTCTTCTATAGCAAGTGGTTCCTTTAAGACTAATGGAATGGTAATTGTGCCATGCTCAATGGGAACTCTTTCAAAAATAAGAAGTGGTACTTCCGATAGTTTACTAATAAGAGCTGCGGATGTAATTATTAAAGAAAAAAGAAAGTTGATTTTGATTCCAAGAGAAACGCCCCTTAGTTCTATTCATCTTCAGAACATGCTTTTTTTAAGTAATTTAAATGTTAGGATAATGCCGCCTATGCCAGCTTTTTATCAAAAGCCTAAAACCATTGACGATATTATAAATATCACTGTGGGGAGAATTCTTGAAAACTTAGATATAGATAGTGATTTATGTCATGAGTGGAGTGGAAATAAATGATAAAAATAAACAACTTAAATGTTTGTTATAAAAATGTAGACAAACAGGTCAAGGTTATAGAAAATCTAAATTTAACAGTGAAAAAAGGGGAAATATGTGCTGTAATTGGACCCTCAGGTGGAGGCAAATCAACCTTATTAAAAGTTCTAGCAGGAATTATTGTAGACTATGAAGGTAAAGTTTTAATAGATGGAAAAAAAGCAGATCCTAAAATACATAGAATTGGATTAATACCTCAGAATTATGGACTAGTTAAATGGAAAACCGTAGAAGATAACATATTTCTCTCAACGAAAATTAAAGATGGCAAGGGTAATATAGATATAGAATTTTACAAAAAAATTCTAAAGGAGTTAAAGATTGAAGACTTTGTTAAAAGGTACCCTAGTCAGCTAAGTGGGGGACAAATGCAGAGAGTTTCCCTGGCTAGAGCTCTATTATTAAAACCAGATTTACTTTTAATGGATGAATCTTTTTCTGCATTAGATGCTATGACTAGGGAGGATGTTCAAAAATTGTTTTTAGAAGTATGGGAAGAACATAAGGTTACCACCATCCTTGTAACCCATGATATTAAGGAAGCAATATATTTAGCAAAGGACATAGCTGTAATCTCATCGTCTCCAGGAAAAATAGTTGAAGTTATAAGCAATCCATTGTTTGGACGTGTAACTACAGAAGTAGATTTAGAGTACATACATATAAATAGTAAACTTAGAAAAATTCTTAAAGGGGACACGTAGTAATGAGACTTAAAGAATATAAAATAATTAATTTTGTTATTGCTTTTATTATTATTTTTAGTTTATGGCAAATAATAGCTATGATTATTAATAAGCCTTTATTTCCACCACCATATGCAATAATTATAAATATATTTAGAACTTTTCATAGCGATATATCAATCCATGTTATTTACAGTTTTAATAGAATTATGGTAGGGATATTATTTACTTTGGCAATAGGTGTGCCAGTGGGGATTTTAATGGGATACTTTAAAAAAATTGATTTAATATTTTCACCAATTATATATTTTAATTATCCAATACCTAAGATTGCATTACTTCCGATAGTAATGCTTATTTTTGGGTTAGGAGATTTGACAAAAATAGTTATGATCTTTTTAATTACCTTTTTTCCGGTAGTAGTTAATATACGAGATGAAGTGAAAAATATTCCTGAAGACGTTTTTTATCCTATGTATTCATTGGGAGCAACAAATTTTCAAATAATAAAAGAAATTGTTTTTCCAGGAATTCTTAAAGCTATATTAACATCTCTTAGGATAGGCATAGGTACAGCGATATCGGTTTTATTTTTTACTGAAAATTTCGGAACTGAATATGGCATGGGATATTTTATTATGGACTCCTGGATGAGAATAAATTATATACAAATGTACTCAGGAATTTTAATTCTAAGTATAATTGGATTGTTTTTCTTTATTATAATTGATATTTTAGAGGGGGTATTTTGTCCTTGGATATAAGGATTATTAAATCATCTCAAAAGTTTTACAATGGCATAGTTAATGGTATAATTGAAAGGAGAAAGAAGCTCAAAACCGATATTATTATAATAATCGATATTTACAACAGAGAAGGTCAAGGGTAATAACAAGAGGGGAGACTTATTTGAAAAAATTATTAGGACTAACTTTAACAATAGTTTTAGCAACTAGCCTAGTGGCTTGTGGTTCTAAAAATATAATTTATAAAGAAGGAATCTATGAGGGAAATGCAGAGGGGCATATTGGGCCTATAAAGGTAGAAATAGTAACGGATAAATATGAAATAAAAGAAATTAATATATTAGAACAACAAGAAATTCCAATAATAGCTGATATAGTTTATAAAAAAATACCAGCGAGAGTAATTAAATCCAATAGCTCAGATGTTGCGGTTGTGGCAGGAGCTACATATACAAGTAATGGGCTTATAAAAGCTATAAAGGATGGGTTAGATAAAGCAAAAGTAAATAAATGACAATATGAGGTGGAGTGTTATTGAAATTACAGTATAGATTAACAATATTTATGAGCATTATAATATTTATCGTGATTGGTAGTATAGGAGTTGTTACTTATTACCAAGCTCAAAATTCTGTGGAAACTCAAATGGGAAATAATGCTATGGATTTAGCTGTAACTATTGCGTCTATTGATATAATTGAAGAAACTTTAGCAACCTCAAAAGATTATGAAACTGTTCAAAAGACTATAGAAAGTTTCAGAGAAAAAACTAGATTTAAATATATTATTGTTATGGATATGAAGGGAATAAAATATTCCTATCCCTATGGAAATTCGCTAGGCAAAAAATATGCCGACGGTGGAGAAGAACGGGTGATTACAAAGGGCGAATCTTATGTATCTAAGGATAGAAATGTGCTGATTTCTGCAATAAGAGCCTTTGTACCAATATATTATAAAGGAGAACAAGTAGGAGCAGTTTTAGTGGGCCTTTTAACAGATACCGTATATGGTGAACTTAGCTTTCATTTATTTTATTTAAAGATAGCTTTAGTAGGTGGCCTTTTAATGGGAATAATTGGTGCGGCCATTCTATCAAATTTAATAAAGAAAAGCATATTTGGGCTAGAGCCAAAGGAAATTGCACTTCTATTAGGCCAGAGAGACTTAATTTTGCAGAATCTGAAAAATGGAATTCTAGCTATTGATAAAGATGGTAAAGTAATACTCTTTAACAAAATAGCTAAGGAAATCCTAAAATTAGAAGATGAGGATATAGGTAAAAAGGTTGCTAATTTTAACTTTAATTATACAGATGAAATGATGGAAGTATTGAGGACTCATGAAGGGGTATATAACCAAGAAATTAAAATACGACAGAATAGAACCCTTATGTGCAGTCATACATTATTAAAAAATCATAGAGAAGAAATTATAGGTGTTGTATCCAGTTTTCAGGACTTAACAGAGGTTAAGAATATGGCCGAAGAATTAACGGGAATTAAAAAAATGACCTGTGCATTAAGAGCACAAAATCACGAGTTTATGAATAAACTTCACACTATTTCAGGACTTATACAATTAGAAGAATATGATGAGGTAATTGAATATATTTGTCATATATCGAAGCTACGAGGCGAAGTTTCTGATATTCTCAATAAAAAAATTAAGAATATACACATAGCGGGGATCTTACTTGCCAAATATAATAAGGCAACAGAAGCAAAGATTTCTTTAGAAATTGATACAAATTCTTATATAGATAAAATTCCTGAAAACATAACAGTAGATGAAATTTGTTCTGTTATTGGAAACTTAATAGAAAATTCTATTGAAGAATTAGTGAAATTTGAAAATGGTAGGATATTTATAAGATTAAATTCTACTAATGAAGCACTTATAATAAGGATACAGGATAATGGACCTGGAATTAGTGAAAATATAATAGATAGTGTTTTTGTTCGCGGATTTACAACTAAAGTTGGAAATAGAGGATTTGGGCTTAGTATTGTAAAACAAATAATAGATTATGCTGGTGGAGATATAAATATTTTACAAGAAAATGGGACTATATGGGATATATTTATACCAATGAAAAGGGGTAGATGATATGATTAAGGTTCTTATTGTTGAAGATGACCCGATGGTGGCAAAGATCAACGAAAAATTTTTAAAAAAGGTTGAGGGATTTACACTATATGATTGTGTTAACTCAATTGAAAAAGCAAAAGAAGTTGTATTAAGTGGGAAACCTGACTTAATATTATTAGATGTTTTTTTTCCGCAAGGGAAGGGTATAGATTTATTAAAGTGGATACGACTCGAAAATTTAAAATGTGATGTTATATTAATCACTGCAGATAGGAACACAGAAACGGTTGAAGAAGCCTTTCGATATGGTGCAGTAGATTATTTAGTAAAACCCTTTATATTCAATAGATTTAAAGAAGCACTTCTTCAATTTAAAAATAGAAAGAATAGTTTTAAAAACTTTGATAGTATGGAGCAAGGAGCTATTGATAAATATACCATAAAAACGAATAAACACGTGATAGAATATGATGAGAATATTGGTGACATTAAGGGATTTAATCAATACACCTATAAAAAAGTTTTAGTGGGTATATCTAACATGAAAGATACTCCTTTTACATCAGATCAGATGGCAAAAAATATCGGAGTTTCTAGAATAACTGCTAGAAGATATTTAGATTATTTAGAGAAAGAACAAAAACTTGTAGTTGAAATGGAATACGGTAAAGTCGGTAGGCCTAAGAATAAATATAGAATAAAAGGAGAATATTAGTGTCATCTAAGATGCACTAATATTCTCCTTTTATCGACTTTCCTACTGAAGTCGTTAATATTGCATCTCCCCAGGAGATGATTTAATATGGAGGTTAGAATTTAAAACTCCTCAGTTTCTAATTTAAATCCTTCTATAACAATATCCTCATCAATTTCAATAAGCAGACATCTTCTACCGTCCTTATTTTTTACTTGTTTAATTGAAGTTAGTTCCTTAGGGGTTAAAGTAATATTTGCAATTTCACTAGTAATTTTAATGGATTTTGAATTAAATTCAGGTACAATATTGTTTATCTTAAAATCATATTTGCTACCGCAAGTTTCTTCAAAAGCGGTTTCTATATCGCATATAATCTCTGCGCCACAATTATTAAGGATATTTTTAATATCGCTAGATCCAAGAGTAGGAGTTTCACCTTCTTCAGCTTGCTCCGAAAATTCGTGGATATTCACATAAATATCTTGCATAAGTTCAGGTTTTATTTTATCTCCAATTATAGATTTTAATATATCACTAAAGCAATTTTTTTCATCTTCAGCAGTAAATTTAAAAGCACAGTTAAGAACATTTTCAATAAAGGCTGTGTTTAATTCCTTAGGTTTTGAAGCATAATATAAAATTTTATTAATATCTGAATACCCATTAGTAAGACTTGGGAACATAAAGCCCTCCAAGGGGGCATTAAGATTGATAACAGAATCTAGGGCTGAATTTGCTTTAAATTCCTTATCAGTGTAGTCGAATTTTAGAGTTCTCTTCGGAATATCTATTTTGTTTACACTTGCTAGAATAAAATTAAAGGCTTGGACAGAATCATCGATACTTTCATTTGCATCCATATTTTTGTGGTTAGAGCCTAGCCAGTATTCAGCTTTAATGAAAGTAACAACCACATCAGTTTCATATTTATAGTTAGCCGCAATTTTTTCAATAAGCTTATTAATATAGCTTTGAATTTCATTTTTATCACTTGATTTTAAAGCGCCACCTAAAATTTTTTGAGTGTTATTTTCTTCTTCTATATTTTGAACATCCAACTCGAAAATTTTAGTATCAATAGCACCAGTAAGAACTTTTTTAAAATTACCTAGAAATAACTCTTTTTTATCCATATCCATTCTATCAAAATAATCAAATTCCGAATGAATAACTGGCTCATAATCAATTTGTACATTATCTTTTTTTAGATAAACACTATAAATTTCCTGGATTTTCATCATGCCACTATCTAATTTAAACTCTTTTCTTATGTTTGCCAACTCTTTCTTATTCATCATTAAACCTCTTTTCATTGTTATTTTATATTAAGCAATTCAACAAAATATTCTCGAAATCAGTGACTTGTTATTTTCTTTTATATATATAAAATTATAACACAAAATTATGGATTGGAATTATAAAATTTCCTTTATTGATTAATAATAACTATTGACAAATTATCATTGTCATGTTATATTATAAATATAAGAAGCGCAACTTATCATATATTTAGTAAAATCTTTAAACAAACTTGATACCCCCAATAAAATATAAGAGAGTGGGGAGAGGTCATAAAAAATATATAGAAACTATACGTAAACTAAGAATTCAAAGATGATTGCCATTGCAATCGGCTAAGAAGCCATTTTATTAATTACTTAGGAATACAAAAGTTAAGTTTAACCGTAATAAATTAAGTATTAGATTGTAACACTATACTGATTTAATGATTAAAATTAAAAAAGAAAATATAGTTTAAGGAGAAAAAATATTGTTAAATATATTAAGAAAAAATAGAAGTTAGAATCTAATTCGCTAAGAATTAAGAATTCTAACTTCTATTTTGTTAAATTAATATATACTTCTTTATTTAATTATTTTCAGTAAACCAGTCAATCAATTTTTTAGCTATGCTTATGGTATCAGGTGTTAAAGGCATTTCATTAGAACTATACCATTTAGCATGCCCAATTTCTTTTCCATCTACTTGTATTTCTCCGCTTTCGTATTCGCAAGTAAATCCTATCATTAGTGAATTAGGGAAAGGCCAAGGCTGATTCCCAAAATATTTTATACTTTTTACAGTGATTCCTGTTTCTTCACGAACTTCGCGAACAACACACTCCTCAAAAGTCTCTCCAACATCTACAAAGCCAGAAACTACACTATATAAATCTTTAGGAAATTGATTATTATGAGCAAGAAGTAATTTCCCATCCTTTACAACAGCTACAATTATGGCTGGGCAAATCCTAGGGTAATTTACAAGTCCACATTTGGAGCATTTTTTAGCTATTTCTCCATCAATTCTCTGAACTAATGTACCACATCTGCCACAATATTTATGATCATTATTAAAGTTTACTATTTGTTTAGCTCTCCCAGCTATCCAAAACATGTTGTTAGATAACTGATGAGTTAAAGATTTAAGGTTGAGAAAACACATACTGTTTGGGATAATAGCATCTTTGTTCATTTCTCCACAAAAGCAATTTTCACCATTTATGGAACCAAGATATTGAATATTATATAATTTTAAATCTGCTAGATCTTTAATTGTGGGTATTATTGTTTTATTAACTTCAGATTTAACTAATAACTCATTATTGTAAAATAAAAAATAAATATCATTATTTGTTTCAGGTAAAATTGAAGCTACTGCTGGTATAAAATTTGGTATAGTTTCATAGTTATGCATTTGTATCATATCTCCAATCTATAATTTTAAATTGCCTAAACAATTAGAATTCATTATTTATCATATTATTTATCATATTATTTATCATATGATTATATCATATACAAAAATTTATTAATATTATAAAAATAAATAAAGAGATTTGGAAATATTACAAAATAGGTTTACATAATTTCAATTATGTAAACCTATAAAAATGTAAACCTAATTAATAATTAATATTGTAAAAACCTGAAATAACGATATATATGCTTGATTTTGTGAATTAAATCATCTACTGGGTCACTGATTGTCGTTAAAATAAAAAAAATTCTCAAATAAGTATCATCTAGCATTTTCTTATGCTTTTAATTTGGTATAATAATTAATGTATCATTAATTATTAGTTAGGAGTACAATTCACTATATTTCAAAAAATAAATATAAGTATAAGGAGGTTTCAATATGATACCAACAGCGCATATTGAAGTAAAAGAAGAAGGAATTATTGCAAAAACAGTATTAATGCCAGGGGATCCATTACGGGCACAATTTATTGCAGAAACATTTTTACAAAATGTATCAAAATTTAATAACGTACGAAATATATTTGGATACACGGGTACATATAAAGGACGTAAAATTTCTGTAATGGCAAGTGGAATGGGTATGCCTAGTATTGGTATCTACTCATATGAATTATTTGATTTTTATGGTGTAGAAAATATTATACGAATTGGTTCATGTGGTGCTTACACTAATGATTTAAATTTATATGATGTAATACTTTGCACTGAAGCTTGGAGTGAATCCACTTATGCAAAGATTCAAAGTGGATATGAATCTGATACAATCGCTGCATCATCTGTTTTAAATAGTAAGTTAGAGAAAATGGCAGACGATTTAGGCATAAAAGTTCATAAAAATAGAGTTCACTCATCGGATGTATTTTATCGTGAAAATTTTGATGAATATAAAGATATTTATGAAAAGCAAGGTTGTACTTGCGTAGAAATGGAATCATTTGCTCTATTCCATAATGCAAATATATTGGGGAAGAAAGCATCTTGTTTATTAACAGTCTCTGATAATTTAGTAACTCATGAGGTGACTACGTCTGAAGAAAGACAAGAAGCCTTTACTAATATGATGAAAATAGCTTTAGAGATGGCTGAATAATAGTCAAGTAGCAAATATAGTTCCATTCATCGGAAAAATAAAAACCCCTCAATATAAAATTATTGAGGGGTTTTTATACTTAATTTATTATCATATCATTAACTGTAATTTTAGGATGCTTATACCTGCCTTTCTTTTCTGTACTTTTACCATATTGAATTGCATTAGTAGGACATAAATGAATGCAAGATAAACATTGGGTACAACTTTTGCCCCATATAGGCTTTTCCTGAACTTTAATTGTTCCGCTGTTACATGCCTTTTCGCATAACCCACAGCCATTACATTTTTCATTGACATGAAAATTCTTTGTGTTAAGAGCGTGCTTATTAAATAGTGGATTTGCTATATAGGTCATCGCCCTAGGTATCAATCCTTTTTCAAGATGATAAACATTATTTAGCCTACTCTTTAATGTATTGTTTATGATAGCTACTACCTGCTTAGATTCTAAAAGTTTTTTATTTTCAACTTCCTTAGTGTCAACATCCCCGAAAATAATATAATTATTGGGCATTACTACTGAAAATCCACTATTTAGATGCAAACTCTTTTTTTTCAAGGCTTTATCAAAAACCTGAACAGTATTGCCTATATTCGCTCCACAAGTTGCTACAGTAAATATATAGTTATTATTGTAGTTCATAAATTTGAATTTATTAATAAATTCAAGAACCTGTTTTGGTGGTCCCCATGCATAAACAGGATAAACAAATCCTATTAACTCGTTATCTTTTAATGTGTATTCATAGGATTCGTTATCTTTCTTCATAGTAGCTGCTATGGAAATTAGATTTTCGTTATTTTGCATTGCTATGTTTTTAGCAATATAAAGTGAATTACCAGTTCCTGAAAAATAAAATATCATAAAATACCTCCAATTAGCAATTACATCATGCTTGCCTAATATTAGTATAATTTCTTTAGTTAAAATTGTAAACAATACATTTTCCAAGGTAATTATATAGAAAATAGCTAGAATTCCTTCAACATATCTTTAAATTTTAAAGATATTAGGCTATAATGAGAAGATACACATTAAAATGAATAATAAGGAGTACAGTATGAGAAAAGTTTATAAGGACCCAAAAGAATTAGCATCATGTTTGAAGGATTTAGTAGATTTATATTTAGACGATGTTATAGCATATGAAAAGTTAAAAGAAAAAATAATGGTATTAGTTAATGCAAATGAGGATAGAATTTATAAGGATGGTAATATATCTTTAAAAATATCTAATATAATAGGTAGTTCTAGAGTAGACATTATTAACAAGGTGTTCTCAGAAAGACAAGATTAATTAATGTTACAAATAAAATTAATGAAAACCGTGCACTAGAGATAAAGTGTACGGTTTTTCCCTTGTGGAGTAATATATAATTCTCCTTCTGAAGTCGTTAATATTGCAGTGACCCCAAAGATGATTTAATAGATTAATAAATTACTTGTATATATCTCTCTAAAATTATATAATGGATTAAGTTGAAAAATGTTTATATAGTAAGGGGTAGTACATTAGATTACCATAATTTTTTTAGAGGAGAAATTTATGAACTTTGATATACAGAGTAACAAAAGTAAGGCAGTTAGCATTTTTCTTGCAGCTATTTTAGTTATAACAGAATTGTTTTTTCTGTTCCCAAGCATGCACACTTTTGCTAAAAGCGGTAAGATGAATATAATTGTTCATTATGCTAAAAATCCAACCAGTGATTTAAAATGGAACATATGGTTGTTGACTGATAACGAAGAGGGAAGTAAGTTTGATTTCACTGGCAAGGATGCATTTGGTCAGATATGTGAAGTTAAATTCGATGATAAATTTAATAAAGTAGGTTTTATAGTACGCACAGACAAAGGGGAAAAGGACACTGAGGAGAATAGGTTTATTGAAAAATTCAATGATGGTGCTAGAGAAGTTTGGATTAATGGAGGTGACTCTAAAGTATACTATTCAGTAGCTGAAGCTAAAGCAGGTGCTACCAAGGTGGTATCACCTGCTGAAAATGATTTAGATAAGTCAGGTAAATTTGTAGTTGCAAAATTAGATGACTTGAATAGCATAAGTATAGAAACAAACTTAGCATTTTCATTTATCCCGCAAGGTACTGAAGGCATTACAGTTAATGCCGATGGAAAGTCTGTAAAAATAAAAAAAGTAACAAGTAATGAAGTAAAGGATGGTACTACAAAAGTTGCGAAGATAGAGCTTAGTGAAAACGTGAAACTAAATCAAAAACTTACGATTTCAAAAAAAGGTTTTCCGGAAAAAGACGTAGTGATTGGGGATGTAATGGGAAGTGCTGGTTTTGAAAAAATGTTTTATTATGAAGGAAATGATTTAGGTAATACTTATTCTACCAATAAAACAAGCTTTAGGGTATGGGCACCAACTGCAACAGAGGTAAAGCTTGTAACCTATAAAAAATGGGATGATAAAATTGGTAATGAATCTAGCATGAAAAAAAGTGTCAAAGGTACCTGGACCTTTGACTTAAATGGAGATCAAAAGGACATATTTTATACTTATAAGGTCAATATTGCAGGGGTTTGGAATGAGGCTGTAGATCCTTATGCTCGTTCTGTGTCTGTAAACGGAGACAAGGGTGCTGTAATCAACTTAAAGGAAACAACTCCTGAAAAATGGAATCCAAGTGAAAAGCCTAATTTTAAAAATCTAAATGATGCAATTATATACGAACTACATGTTAGAGACTTTTCTATAGACCAAAACAGCGGCATGGAAAAGAAAGGTAAATTCTTAGCGTTTACTGAAACAGGTACAAAGGGAACAGATGGTACCAAGACGGGTGTTGATTATATAAAATCCCTAGGGGTAACTCATGTGCAGCTTATGCCAATATTTGATTATGCTAGTGTGGATGAGACTTCAAAAAAGCCACAATTTAACTGGGGTTACAATCCTAAAAACTATAATGCACCTGAAGGAAGTTATTCAACGGATCCATACAATCCTATCACTAGAGTTAAGGAATTGAAACAAGCAGTGCAATCTCTTCACGATAATGGATTAAGGGTAAACATGGACGTAGTTTATAATCATATGTACAGTAGCTATGATTCTAATTTCAATAAATTAGTACCTGGATATTATTATAGATACGATAAAGATGGTAGCAATACAGATGAAAGTGGTAATGGGAATACCATTGCTTCAGAAAATGCAATGGCAAGAAAGTTTATTGTAGATTCCGTAATGTATTGGGCAAAAGAATATAATATAGATGGATTTAAATTCGATAATATGGGTCTCCTTGATATAAATACAATGAATGAAGTTAGAAAAAAATTAAATAATATAGATCCTTCCATTCTCATTATCGGTGAGAGCTCTAATATTGGTACTACTCTTTCAGAAGATAAAGCGGCAATACAGAAAAATGCGAGTAAAATGCCTGGAATATCACATTTCAATGATAAAATAAGAGATGGAATAAAAGGTAGCGTATTCGAATCAAAATCAAAGGGCTTCGTTAATGGTAAAACTAATGGGGAGACAGAGATTAAAAAAGGAATAGTCGGAGGTATAGATTACTCAAGTGGTATAAAAACTTGGGAAAAGATAGACCCTGTACAATCTATTACTTATGCTGAATCTCACGACAATACTACATTATGGGATAAACTTCTTTTAACAAACCAAAAGGATAATAATGAAGTAAAATTAAAAATGCACAAAATGGCAGATGCTATAATTCTTACTTCCCAAGGTATTCCATTCTTTCAATCAGGACAGGAATTTTTGAGAACTAAAGGCGGAGATAAGAACTCTTATAAGTCTCCTGATAGTGTAAATAAGCTTGATTGGACTCGAAAATCAGAAAACATTAGCACAGTTAATTATTTCAAGGGTTTAATAGAGTTAAGAAAAGCACATCCTGCCTTCAGAATGTCTTCTGCGGATATGATTAAGAAAAACTTGAATTTTTTAACAGTCCCGGAGAATGTGGTAGCATACGAAATGAACTACAGTGCAAATATGGATACTTGGGCGAATATTGTAGTAGCTTTTAATGCAAATAGAGAAGACACAACCATTAAATTATCTAAGAAAGGCAAATGGAATGTTGTAGTAGATGGAGAAAAAGCAGGTGTTAAAACTATAAAACAATTTAAAGGTGATTCATTAGTAATCCCTGCTCTCAGCTCTACTGTAATTTATTTCGAATCAGAATATATCTTTATGACATTAACCTTTTGGATTTATGCCTTATTAATTTTAGCTGGGATTGCTTGCATAATATATGTTTTAAAGGTTAGAAAGAAATCTTAGTATTACAACTTATTGTGTATTCCAAAGGGCCCTTATGGTAAAATACAAGGGCTCTTTTTTTAGGGAGGGTATTATAATGTTAAATATAACATTTTTTATATCAATTTTAATTATTATTACTGTTTTTATTATAGGGTGGTATTTTTCTAGCATAATTATATATCCTAAGGTTTCAAAATATAATTATACCTACGATTACGAAGTAGAACAAGGAAAAATAGAAACAGAAAAATTTAATAATTTGGAAAAACAAGAAGTATACCTAGATTCTCAATATGGTTATAAAATTCATGGTTTCTTCTTTCCAAATAACAATTCAAAAAAAACTATAATATTGTGTCATGGAATAACTTGGAGTTTGTATGGCTCTGTTAAATATATGGATATGTTTTTAAAAAGAGGCTTCGCTATCTTTATTTATGATCATAGAAATCACGGCCTAAGTGGTGGAAAAGATACATCTTTTGGTTATTACGAAAAGTTTGATTTGAAAAAATGTACTGATTGGCTTTTTAATAAATTAGGAAATAGTATCATCGTCGGATTGCATGGCGAGTCCATGGGTGCTGGCATAGTTCTTCAGAATATTGCAATAGATGATAGAATTAAGTTTTGTATAGATGACTGTGGATACTCTGATGCACAAGATTTATTTAAACACAGATTAGAAAAAGATTACGGTATAAAAAGATTACCACTTATAAAATTATCAAGTAAAATCAACAAAATCCGAGTTGGCTGGGACTTCAAAGATGTATCACCTATAACTACTTTACCTAATGTGAAAACCCCAATATTGTTTATTCATGGTGACGAAGATGACTATGTACCTACTTTTATGTGTAAACAAATGTACTCAGTAAAGAAGGGCTACAAAGATATATATATTGCCCCGGGTGCCGGACATGCAGAGGCGTATTGGAAGAACAAAGATGAATACGAAAAAAAAGTTGATGGATTTTTAAAAGCTATCAATATAATTTAAAAGGATGTGCTTTAATGTTTCAGCTACCACAAAATGAAAAGGAGTATTTATACACAACTAATTATTCCAGTGATGAAGAAAGCTTATGCAAAATGGAAATAAAGTGCCTCTTTGATAAAACCCTTGATGAAAAGCACTTATTTTCTAATATTTATGTGGATCCTTCTAGAAGTCCTTTTATAAAAAAATGCATTTCTATAATGTATACAGGAGAAACACTGAAACAAATTATCGATCAAATTGTTATGGACAAACTTACCGGCATAAATTATAAAGTTGCTTATATCAATGCTACTGATGAAAATATTGGTTTTCATGAGAGGCGTAGGATTGAATTCGAAATAGGCTTTAATATACTAGGAGAAGCTGAAATGAAAAATCCCGGAATTATTTTTGGCATAACAAAAATAGCTAACAAATGGATATTTGGTGAATGTGAGAGCAATACTTCGGACTGGCTATTACACAATAAAAAACCTTTTTCTTATTCTAATGCACTAAAGGTGAATGTTTGTAGGGCCCTTGTTAATATAGCTGTAGCTAATAATTTAAATTGCAGCGTTGTAGATCCATGTTGTGGCATTGGAACGGTGCTAATTGAAGCTATTTCAATGGATATTAATATTAAAGGTTATGAGATAAATCCATATATAGGTGAAAATGCAAAGGCAAACCTCCAGTATTTCGGATATGATGATGTAATAACTATTTGTGATATGAATGATATTGTGAATAAATTTAATGTGGCCATCGTTGATCTTCCTTATGGTATATTTACTCAAATTACGACCGGGGAACAGTTAGCTATTATGGGTAGTACTCGTAGAATAGCAGATAGAATGGTAATAATTACTTTTGAGGATATGGAAGAGCAAATTACTTCCGTTGGCTTTCACATAGATGATCGGTGTACTGTGTCTAAAGGGGCCTTTAAAAGGCATATATTCATATGTAGTTAATATTTTAATAGTAATGTTACATACAAAACGTCAAAAAATAAAGAGGTATTAAATATGACAAAAAAAAGTAGTAAAAACAATGATCTTTTATATAATTATAAGGCAACGGCTTCTCCCCAAATATATTCTCTATTGATTAATTTAATAAATGAGGATAAAGAAGACTTAGCAAAAGTAGTTATAAAAGTCGATTATTTACTAGAATATGCAAGTTCTTGCATAAAGCAACTGGACTTTGATGAAGCAAAGGAAGTTCTAAATAAGGCTAAAAGTAGAATCGATATATTAAAAATGGGAGACGTTAATACGAAGCACCTAGAATATTTATATGCTGGCATAGCAAAAAAGGCGAAAAAATAATGTTACACAGGATGTTTAACAATAGATATCCTGTGTAACATTATTTTTTCTCATGTATGCCAATAGAATTGTCCCTAGGTTCTTCTTTTTCCTGAAATCATATCCACGATGAATACTATTGCAGCTATTACAAGTAATATATGGATCATACCGCCACCAATTCTAAATATAAGACCTAATGCCCAAAATAATACTACTATTCCGCCTATCCAACGTAAAACTCCCATATAAAACATCACCTTTCACATATATATTTATTTGCTAAATACATTTTAATATTATAATTACCTAAATTCAGCTAAAATATGCGAAGTGATTTTAACTCCAGTTTTTGTATAAAAATAATGTATAAATATTTTTTTTATGGCAACCATATTATAGAAAGAGGTGGATACATGACTAATAAACTTAAAACTACTAATAAACAAATGGCATCTTTAGGAATCAGGAAAAATGAAGTAGGTGATTATGAATATATAAATCCGGATGAAAAAAATAATTCGAAATATAAATCTGTTAAAAAAGAGCTCAAGTAATTTTAAATTACTTGGGCTCTTTTGTAAATTTATAAAGTAAAAATACGTATATATGGTATAATTTATTCATATACAAAAACAAACCAATTTTAAAAATATTCACTACTAATCCGTCTGAAATTGTTTGAACTGATTTCTTTATAATCCTCTATGAATATAATGTTAAAGCGTATTGGAATACAATTTATGAAAAACTCAATCATTTTTTAGCTTGCTGGTGAATACCTTTAAATAAAATTTATGGTTTTAAATTGAATATATATTTATTAAATAAAAGAACAGTAGCAGAGGCTATGAAAGGAAGAAGTATATGTATATAGGTATTGATTTAGGAGGCACTAATATTGCAGTTGGTATCGTTGATGATCAGGGAAACATAAAGTATGAAAAGTCATGTGCTACAAGAGTTGGGAGGGACCCCCATGAGATAATAGAGGATATGGTAGCTCTAGTTTTAAATACTTTAGAGGATTACAATATGCCACTAAAAAGAATAAAAGCGATAGGTATAGGTATTCCAGGCTTAGCTGATAAAAATGGAAATGTGATATTCTGTGTGAATCTTGGATGGAAAAATGTACATTTAAGAGAGATGTTAGGAAATGCACTTAATAAACCAATTTATATAGATAATGATGCTACTGTGGCTGCACTTGCGGAATATGAGAATGGCTCAATGAAGAATTGTAAAAGTAGCTTAATGCTTACATTAGGAACAGGTATTGGTGGTGGAATTATTATAAATGGTGAAGTATATAGTGGATTTAATGGTATAGGCTCAGAAATTGGACATATGGTTGTTGGTGAAAATTTTTATAATTGCAATTGTGGAAGAAATGGTTGCTTAGAAACCTTCGCTTCCTCTACTGCTATAATAAAACATACAAAAAAATTAATTGAGGAAATGAATGAAAGCACTATAATAATAGAAAGGGCAGGAGGAAATATTAACAATATTGATGCAAAAATAATATTTGATTGTGCTAGAGAAGGCGATAAAATAGCAAATATAGCAGTGAATCGCTTAGTAAAATATCTAGGTATAGGCATACTTAATATAGTCAATTTCATTGATCCAGAAATAATAGCATTAGGTGGTGGTGTTGCAGGGGCAGGCCAATATCTTTTGGATAAGGTTATAAATGAAGTAGCGGCGAATAAATCTTATTCTGAATTACCTATTGCTAAAATTGTTTTAGCAGAACTAGGTAATAAAGCAGGTATAATTGGTGCAGCAATGATTGCAAAACATGGGACTATAGAATAAACAATAAAATAAAAATATATTACCATAAAAGAAGTTTATTGTAATTTATTTTATGAGATCCCCTCATATTCTTTAATGAACATACGCTTTAAAACAGAAATTACTAAGGAGTGGCTATGATGGAAATTCAAGATATAATTTCAGGAGATTTTTCTGCATATCCTGAAGAAACACAAATTTTTATGAAAGAATACACTGAAAAGCTACGAGAAAATATAAAAGAAGAATTAATAAAGGATATATCGTATAATATGCTTAAGGATATAGATAAAAGTAAAGATTATTTCATAAATGCTTTAACTGATATATTAGATAATGGATATAAGGGCTTTAGTAAATTGTCTACTCAGTCACTTATAGACGCATATTTAGAACGTAAAAATGAAGAGGACTTTTTTATTTTGTTAGAAAAAGTTAATGAACAAGTCTAATATTATAATCACTTTTAAATTTTCTATAAAACAAAAAATCCATTAAAATCTCAAGATTTTAATGGATTTTTTGTTTTAACGACATTTCAGAAGGAAAGTCTCCACTTCTACAAGTGGTGGTATAAATCTCCTTCTGAAGTCGTTAATATTGCAGTTACCCAGGAGATGATTTAATATGGATAGATTTTTATTTTCAAAACAGCACTTTAGTACTTAATTGATAATTCTCCACTCAAAATTGTATCTTTAGCTTGATTCCAAGTAGCTTCAATTAAAAGATTTACTTTTAAGCCTGTTTTATAATTAAATGAAATCTCTTTATCATGTGCCACATGATAATTTTCATAAACAACTAAATTTTTTCTTGCTTTATCTTTAATAATAATTGTCCATTCTCCATTTTTAGGCTGAGAAATTTTTGCGGTAATAGTTAAAGTTGACCAAAAAGCATTACTTACCCCAGTTTCATAAAAGCCTTTTCCATCATGAATATTTATTTTAAAGGCTTGCTGAATATTGCCACTGCTACCTGTTGCTGCTACTTCTGTTAATTCAATATTTTCATTTTTTATATTATTAATGAACTTTTTCATATATTTTCTCCTTTTTATTATTCTCATCGAATGTCAATTTTCTAAAATAAATTCATCATATTTTATTATACGTAGTTATATAAAAAATGTTATTAGTAATGTTATTTATTATTTTCAAAGAATTAAATCGTAAAGAATGATATAATTATATTTTAAATTATATATTGAGATTCACGATTAAAGCAAAAGAAGGTGGAAGTAATGAGTGATAATAAATATTTACCCATTAGCAAGAAAGATATTATAGATAGAGGTTGGACTGAGTTAGATTTTATTATAGTTACTGGTGATGCATATGTAGATCATCATAGTTTTGGAACTGCAATTATTTCAAGAGTTCTAGAAAGTGAAGGCTATAAAGTAGGAATAATAGCTCAACCTGATTGGAAGGATACAGAAGACTTTAAAAAATTAGGCAAACCAAGACTTGGATTCCTAGTTAATTCTGGGAATATGGATTCTATGGTTAATCATTATACAGTAAGTAAGAAAATAAGAGAAAAAGATATGTATTCTCCAGGCGCAAAGATGGGTCTAAGGCCTGACAGAGCAACAATAGTCTATTGCAATAGAGTAAGGGAAGCATATAAAAATGTTCCTATTGTTATTGGAGGAATAGAAGCAAGTTTAAGACGTTTTGCACATTACGATTATTGGAGTGACAAAGTAAGAAAATCTATGTTAATCGATAGTGGGGCAGATCTATTAATATATGGTATGGGAGAAAAACAAGTTGTTAAAATTGCAAAAGAATTAAATGAAGGTGTAGATATAAAATTCATTACACAAGTACCTGGCACATGTTATGTTGTAGATAATATTGAGGATATTGAGAATGTATGTGACTACATTGAAATAGACTCCTATAAAGAAGTATGCAGAGATAAAAAGAAATATGCAAAATCATTTAAAATACAATATGATGAACAGGACCCTATTAGGGGAAGGGCTATACTTCAAAAGCATAGTAATAAGTTTCTTGTACAAAACAAACCGGAAATGCCTCTTACTAGAGAGGAATTAGATACTGTTTATGGCCTTCCATATAAAAGAAATTATCATCCTATTTATGAAGATTTAGGTGGCATACCTGCTATAGAGGAGGTTAAATTCAGTTTAGTTAGTTCAAGGGGATGTTTTGGTAGCTGTGCTTTCTGTGCAATAACCTTTCATCAAGGTAGAATTGTACAAAGTAGAAGTGAAAATTCAATAATAGAAGAAGCAATACAAATTACAAAATTTAAGGATTTTAAAGGATATATTCATGATGTAGGTGGGCCTACCGCCAATTTTAGACAGCCTGCATGTGCTAAGCAATTGAAAGTAGGAGCTTGTATAGATAAGCAATGCTTACATCCTAGCCCATGTAAGAATTTAAATGTTGATCATATGGAGTATTTAAATTTACTACGATCGCTTCGAGCATTGCCAGATGTTAAAAAAGTTTTTGTGCGTTCAGGGTTGCGTTATGATTATATTATGGCAGATAAAAATGATACCTTTTTCAATGAACTTATTAAGTATCATGTCAGTGGACAGCTAAAAGTTGCCCCAGAGCATGTTTCTCATAAAGTTTTAAAATATATGGGTAAACCAGCGGGAAAAACTTATGATAAATTTATGGAAAAGTTTTATAAAGCTACTGAGAAAATAGGAAAAAAGCAATACATAATTCCTTATTTAATGTCTAGTCACCCAGGGGCTACACTTGATTCTGCAATAGAACTTGCAGAATACCTTAGAGATATTAATTATCAACCTGAACAGGTTCAAGATTTTTATCCAACCCCAGGAACACCGTCAACAACTATGTTTTATTCAGGACTTGATCCAAATACTCTTGAAGAAGTCCATATACCTAAAACCAAAAATGAAAAAGCTATGCAAAGGGCATTGCTTCAATATAAAGATCCTATGAAATACGATTTAGTATTATCAGCTTTAACAGAGGCTAATAGAGAAGACCTCATTGGTTATGAACCTAAGTGTTTAGTAAAACCAAGGGGTAAAAAAAATAAGGAACATTTAAGTAATTCAAACATAAAGTCAAAACAACAAAAGGGCAAGAACAATGGTGAAAATATAAAAATCAAAAGTAATGATAAACCTTTAGATAAAAATTTTAAAAAGAAAAGTAAGCCCCTAAGCAATCACGACAATCCAAATTATGGAACCAGACAAGATAACAAGAACAAGGCAAAGAACAAAAAAAGAAAATAGTGTGTTATAATAAATACCTACATCCACGTCGTGGATGTAGGTATTTATTACAACTCTGTTTTAACTATTTTACTTATACTTTCTTCTTCTACCAGTTCACTTTTACTGAAACCCTTTTTAAAATATCTGATTTGCTTATATTTAACTCCGTTCATTTCAAAATCTAAAACATCAATTCTGTCACCTTTATAAATAACAGCTTTTTTATTACCTTTTAAAAATACGTGTACTTCCATAGTTTTATTTATTAGCTGCAAAGCAGCTACTCCTTCCTATTTATTTTTGATTTACTAAGATTTTTGTTTAAGAATTCTTTAAAATTATATATTACTATCTAAATTATAATGCCATTATTTATATTTATCAAGTTGAAAGAAGCAAGAAATTTAATGGTTAACGACTTTCCTTCTTAAATGTCGTTAACCATTTAATTATTAATGAATATAATATAAATAGAACTAATGATTCAGATATCTTTTTATTAAAAATTCAATTTAGACTTACTTAGAAAAGGAGATAATACAATGATTTGTAAAGAGTATTTGTTGGATACTAATATAGTTATAAAAATGTGGAATAAATATCCTACCTTGCTTGATACTATTGAAAATATGAAATATATTAATTTTAAAATATCTGAAGATATAGCTGGAGAATTATCAGTGAAAGAGTATGTAAAATTCAATGAAGACTTTGTACTCTCTAATAAATTTTTAAAATTATTAGGACATATTATTACTAATAATGATCATACTTTTACTGAAGAGTGTGTAGGTCGTGATTTTATTAAATATGAGCAGAATAAAAATATATATTTAGTTAATGGAGATAAAATTTCTATAAATGACTATAGTTTAATTGATATTTGCAAGCAGAATAAAGACTACATCCTTGTGACGGATGATAAAAAACTAATTCGAAGCGCAAAAATTATATTAGATCCTTCAAGGGCAATAAACTTTCAAGAATTTTTAGATGAGTTAAGAGAATTAAATGTATTATAATAATACAATAGTATAAGAGGCTGCTCCTTTAGTGGATTACAGCCTCCTATACTATTTTGATGTTCACTTATTTAATATTTTCTTCTAAATACTGTTTGAATTTAAAATTCCACAACTCATAGATTTCAGGATTTTCATCACGAACCACTGATAAAAATTCATCAACTACACCTAAGTTGTTTAGGCCCTTCATTAGATGTCTGGGATAAATTACATTTTTAGAATAATTGTTTTTAGGATCGATTACATTAATCGAAAAATCATCCATTAAGTATAAATCTTTACACCTAATATCTAGTCTTTTAAATTTAAGCTTCTTAAATTCTAGAATAAGTTTGATTATGTTGAGTGATATTTTTTTGTTTAGACCATGCTTCTTGATATACTTATCTAGCCGCTCTCCACTTGCATAATCTCGTACAATGTAGTAGGCTCCATGTTCATAAACTTTAGGGAAGTATTTACTTCTTTTAGTTTTTATAAGAATATTATATTCATCCTCACAAACTTTCTTATCTTTAAAAATTTTAATTACTTTTTTGTCAGGAAGTAAATAAACTATTCCATTATGACCCGAACCTAAAAATTCTGATTTTCTAATCATTTTTTCAACTCTACTATTTAATTGGATATAATAATTTCCGTCCTCATTCATATTATCATCTTCTTTATAAGAGATATTACTATATTATATGATTAAGTCTTGTAAATATTTCCTACATATGGATAAAAAATTATATGTATTACATTAATAAAAATAAACTAACATATAGCTTAGTTATGTTAGTTTATTATGCTAGTTATACAAGCTAAACTTGATTAATATTATGTTTAATAATATAATGAGCATAGAATATTTTTAGAAATTAGGAAGTGAATTTTTCATGTCTGTAACTATAAAAGAAGTAGCTAAGCTAGCAAATGTATCGCCATCCACAGTTTCAAGAGTAATTGCGGATAATCCTAAAATTAGTGACGCCACAAAAGATAGGGTTTATAAAGCAATGAAGGAAATAAATTATCATCCTAATGCAATAGCTAGAAGCCTGGTTAGCAAAACAACAAAGACTATAGGACTTATTTTACCTAATACTGATGAAGATTTATTTGTTAATCCTTTTTTCATTCAAGTTATGAGAGGTATAAGTCATTATGCTCAAAAAAAAGGATATTATATTATGTATGCTTACAGCAGCAATGAGGATCAAGAAGTTGAATACATATCAAGTTTAATTAATAGTAGAAGGGTTGATGGGATTATTTTACCAACAGTAAGGAAGGATGACAAATGTGTTGCTTATTTAAAAGAAGCAGATTATCCTTTCGTAGTAATAGGTAAACCCGAAAGTACCGAAGGGGTTTTATGGGTTGATAATGATAACTTTAACGCCATGTACAGTGTTGTTAATTCTCTTATACAAAAGGGTGAGAGAAAAATTGCATTTATAGGAGGTCCGACTACGCTTAATGTAACCATAAATAGATTAGAAGGTTACAAGAGAGCGCTAGAAAATATTGGAGTGGAAATAGACGAAAATATGGTACAATTAGGAGAGTTTACAGAAATTAGTGGTTATAATGCTATGAAAAAAATTTTAAATAGCTCTACCCCTACAGCTGTTGTCACTACTGATGATTTAATTGCCTTTGGTGCATCCAAAGCTATAAGCGAAATGTCAGAGCGTCATATTTCAATTGTTGGATTTAATAACACGCCACTCTCAGCTTATAGAACTCCAGCACTATCTTCAGTTGATATTAATTCTGAAGAATTAGGCTATTTTGCAGTTAAGCTGTTAATAAACAAATTAGAAAATGAAAAAGGATCTATAGACAATTATATTATTGACACAAAATTAGTTGAAAGGGAATCAACTAAATAACTCTAGATTTTTAGGATTATTTTTCATTCATACTACATATTATAAAGTAAGAATCACTTACTCTTTTTTATATCTGTGCAAACGCGTGTCCATTTCATAAAAAGTCTAACAGCATTTTACAATGAAGTCCTTCACTTTTATATGTGGGTGTTTGTTACCCTAGAAAAAAGAAACTTCAGTGGGAGTATAAATCTCCTTCTGGAGTCGTCAATTCATCTTAAAGAAGATGAACAGCTCTGCAGGTGATGATTTAATGGATTTTTAAGGAGAGAGGTTGATGATGATAAAAGTATTAGAAAATCAAGAATTCACATACTATGGGAATGATTTAGGCGCAGTTTATACTATTGACTACACAACATTTAAAGTTTGGGCACCTACTGCTGAAAAACTTATAGTAATAGTGTATGAAACTCCCGATGATGACTTAGGACAAAAATATGAAATGACCAAAGAAGAAAAAGGAGTTTGGGAGTTTAAACTTAAGGGTGATTTTAAAAATAAATACTATAATTATTTAGTATCAAATGGTGGCGAGGAAAAGGAAACACCAGATATATATACTAAAGGATCAAGTGCCAATGGTGAAAGGGGTATGATTATTGATTTCCCTTCTTTAAATCCCCCTAATTGGGAAAATCATAAAAAACCTGTACCAATTAATAGAACTGAGGCAGTAATATACGAAATTCATGTTAGAGATTTTTCAGTATCAGAAGATTCCGGAATTAAAAATAAAGGAAAATATTTAGCATTTTCTGAAAAAAGCACCAAAACTTCTACGGGTGTTGTTACAGGCCTAGATCACCTTAAAGATTTAGGAATAACTCATGTTCATTTGATGCCTGTTTTTGATTTCAAAAGTGTGGATGAAACTAAGGGTGGCTATAATTGGGGATATGACCCTTATTTATATAATGTTCCAGAGGGTTCTTATGCTACGAATCCCTATGATGGTACTGTGCGAATTAGAGAGTTTAAGAGCATGGTTCAAACTTTGCATGAAAATGGCATCAGCGTAATTATGGACGTTGTATATAATCACACCTTTACAACAGGTAACTCACCAATGGACATCTTGGTGCCTGGCTATTATTATAGAACAGATAGCGAAGGAAACTATACTAATGGTTCAGGCTGTGGAAATGAAACAGCGTCAGAAAAACCAATGATGAGAAAATTTATAGTAGATAGTGTTAAATTCTGGGCCCGAGAATACAAGATAGATGGGTTTAGATTTGATTTAATGGCGCTTCATGACATTGATACAATGAAAGAAGTAGCATTGCAAGCAAAAATTATTAATCCAAATATTATTATTTATGGTGAACCATGGACAGGGGGAACATCATCATTACCATCTTCTATGCAGCTAAGAAAAGGTAGCCAAAAGGGTATGCAAGTATCTGTATATAATGATGCTCTAAGAAATGCAATTAAGGGAGATAATGATGGTATCCAATCAGGATTTGTAAATGGTGGAGTAGGCCTCGAGCTAGAAGTTAAAAAGGGGATTGTTGGTGGCATTAAATATAGCAATGAAATATATGATTTCTCGCAAGATCCTGGAGAAACAATAAACTATGTAAGTGCTCACGATAATTTATGCTTATATGATAAATTTGAAAAAAGCAATTCTAATAATACTCCTTTGGAAAGAGAAAAAATGAATAGATTGGCTTTATCTATAGTCCTTACATCTCAAGGAGTGCCTTTTATTCAAGGTGGAACAGAAATACTAAGGACCAAACAAGGAAATCATAATAGCTATAATTCTGCTGACGCTGTGAATGAAATACGATGGAGTAGAAAAGCTGATTTCTCAGAAACCTATGAATATATTAAGGGGTTAATCGCTTTAAGAAAAAGTCAAAAGGTTATGACCCTAGACAATGCAAGCGATGTAAGAAAATCCTTGGTATTCCTTGAGTCACCTTGTAACTGCGTGGCTTATGAATTAACTTCCCCATTCAAAGATGATTATAGTAAATTAATTATAATTCATAATGCTAATAAAGAAGAAATAAAAATAATTTTACCAGATACTAAAGAATGGACTATTATAGCAAACGAATATGAAGTTAATAAAACAGGGGTAAGTAGAGGCATTAAAACTTGTATTAATGAGGTACGTGTACCTTCTCTTTCTACCTATATATTATGTAAATAACCATTAAAAAGGCCACCTAAAGGTCGTCTTATTAGATAATGCGAAAAGTATCTAAGGTTGGAAAAAATATAATTAATATAGAAAAAACTGCATCCTTATAGAAATGCAGTTTTTTCTATTTTATTCCAATTCATATCAAGAATTATTCACTACTTTGATATATCAGTAAACCCTAAGGCTCTATCTCAATATAAGCTATTGCTTTTTTATTAAACAAATATTTTTTACCCATAGAATTAACTTCATGAGGCCTGGAGTTTTCAAAATTATAAAACCAACTTTTAAACAGATCACATTCAGATTGTTTTAAATCAAATAGTTCCGTATCACCACTAATAAAAGAAATCGTTAACATTATAAACACTCCTTTTTAATTACATTCTCTCTACTAACACATATTCTCTACTTAAAAGAAATTCCCTCTATTTATAGCATTATTTATTTTAAAACATTCATTAGAGATTAAGAATTTGAAAATACTCCTTAATATTACTTTAAAGTTAATAGTTATAAACCATATTTATATAAAAAAAAGAAACCTACACTAGAACGTCAATAGTGACAGATTTGCTTTTTTGTTGTTAGTCTAAACATTCTAAACATTCATTAATTACATCTTCTGTAATTTCAACTAGTTCATCTTTTCTCATATAAACACCTCCTTGCTATTCTATGAGATCATAAAATAAATATTAATTGCTTTGCTTCTTTAGTGTGATTTGAAATCCTACTATAACAAATTAGGATATGTTATAAGCGTTATCAGTACGTTATTCAACAAAATTTTAATAAGGGATTCATTAAGAAATTTCAGAGTGAAAAGGGTAAGAATTTAAGAATTGGAGTTTTAAAATTCATGTCTTCTCTTTTGCTAAGTGTTTAATGATCCGACTTTGCAATGTATTTACAGATGTTTTATTTCCACTACGTAACTTTATTATTATATATCATTTCGATTAGGAGTGCAAGAAGAATTTTAAATAAAAATTCAAAAGTCAATCTACAATAGTAAATTGACTTTAAACTATTAATTTTTATTTTGATATAATGGCTTGAACTCTTCCTACCTGTCCATCTTCTAGCATAACCTTTATACCTCTTGGGTGTACTGCAGAGTTGGTTAACAACCTTTTTACTACACCTCTTGTTAGTTTAGTTGTTCTTTGGTCTTTTTTTAATACAACATCTACTGTAATACCTATTGGTATATTATTTCTTTTTTGTCCTCTGTTATCACTTTGTATATTCATGAATTTGTAGTCTCCTTCATTAAAATTACTTTAAATCATATTTTGAATTTTTAGTAAAGATCTTATTTTTGTAAACTTTATATACAAATAATACTCTAATTACCGTTGTCTTGTCAAAATATATTTCAACTCGTTAATTCCTCTATGATTAGAAAATACAAACTAAAAGTATAGAATTGTAGACGAATAAAATAAATTTGTAAGGAAACTATATTATAGAAAATACTTTTTTAAAAAGGAGAAATTGGAATGCTAAAATCTTTGCTATTCATACCTGCTAATCTTATAAATCCAATTATATCCTCTGTTTCCATTATAATTGGTGCTATTTTAGGTGGAGTTTTCAGTTGGTTCATAAATAAACATTCTACTAATATTGAAATTGAGAGGGAAAGCAAAATTGAAAAAGCTAATGAAGATCATCAGAAACAAACTAAATGTTTAAGGCTCAGTGAATATGCCGCTATTATACAATTAGATATATGCACCACTTTATTCCAAAGTTTAAGAATGTTAAAAGAAATTGATGGTAGGAATAAAATTAGTATTTATCCTATACCTATGAACTTTAAATATGCTGAAGCTATTGTAGCTTTAGATAAAATTTTCAGTTTAAAAGAAATGAGTTATCTTTATCAATTATATGGAATTATAGAAAAATTAAATAATGATACAAAAGGGTATCATTGTGATGAAATACATCATATTTTAATAAAAGGAGATTTTGAGATGTTTATTAAAAAACTTTACGGAAACAATTTCTCAAAAGCATTAGCCTTTGATATCGATAAAGCAACCTATGAAAATTTGTATGATAATGAAATTATAAAACCAGGATATAAAAATGTACTAATTAAGTTAAACAGAATTACTTATTAATTGCTATGTATATGAAAATCTAAAAATATTTTACAGACTAAATGGCATTTTAATAAAAAAGTACTGTTATCTTTCAATATTATATTGAATTTTTACAACAATTGAGATAAACTGATTAGTAGGGAAAACAACAAGTTGAGTTTGAGTGTAGAAAATAAAAATATAGAGATTATAAATTGAAACATAAATTCTATAGTATCTAACATTCTTTGATTTGATGCCAAAGGAGGAAAAATTTATGTCAAATAATAATATTGAAATGATGAAGAAAATTATCGAGGAAAAGAAAAAGAGAAGTTCTGAACAAAGTGGTCTTTCAAGAGCTGATAAAGTAATCGGGAAATCAAAAAAAGCAGCAAGGAGCACAAAAAAAACTGGTGGTTTATTTGATAAATAGGATTATATTATTAATGGGACCTTGTTTCAATAATATATTTATACGATAATACTAAAATTAAATTAATAATGGTTAAAATAAATGAGCTCTTATTTTTAGAGGCTCATTTTTTGTGTTATTATTTTAACGATATTTCAGAAGGAAGTCTCCCACTTCTATAAGTGGGAGTATAAATCTCCTTCTGAAGTCGTTAATACTTCAGCTCCGCAGGAAATAGGTAAAAAAATTAACAATTTATTAAGCATACTATTAAGTATATCAAAATATTTATACTATATAAAGAATAAAACGCTATATTCAAAATAGGAGGATTTATGATATATCTTGATAATGCTGCCACTAGTTTTCCAAAGCCAGTGGGAGTCTATTCCGAAGTTTTAAGATGCATGGAAAATTATGCTGCAAATCCCGGTAGAGGTTCTCATGATATGGCAATCGAGGCTTCATCTAAAATTATGGATACCAGACAAGAGCTAAGTGAATTTTTCAACATCCCTAATTTATTAAATATTATTTTTACATGTAATGCTACCCAGGCGCTGAATATAGGGATAAAAGGAATCTTAAAGCCAGGAGATCATGTTATTAGCTCGATAATTGAACATAACTCAGTTCTTAGACCATTAAATTATCTAAGTGGAAAAGGAATAACATTTACTCTTATTGGTGTAGATGAAAATGGATATTTGAATATTAATAATCTAAAAAAGAAGATACGTAGAAATACCAGAGCAATAATAATAAACCATACTTCCAATGTATTAGGAACAGTTCAAGATATAAGATCAATAGGGGAGCTTGCTAAAGGATTAGGTATAATATTCATGGTTGATGCGTCTCAAAGCGCTGGTATTATACCAATAGATGTAGCATGCGACAATATTGATTTATTAGCTTTTCCGGGTCATAAGGGATTATATGGTCCCCAGGGAACAGGGTGCTTATATATAAGAGAAGAGATAGAGCTTGATTCGTTTATTCAAGGAGGAACTGGAAGTGAGTCCTTTTCTATGAAACAGCCTTACTTTTTACCTGATAGATTTGAAAGTGGAACCTTAAATACGCCAGGAATAGCAGGATTATGTGAGGGTATAAAGTTTGTTAGAAAAGTTGGAATAGAAAATATAAGAAAACATGAAATAATGCTCGTAGAATATTTAGTAGAAGAATTAAGTAAATTATCTTATGTTAAAATTTATGGAGGATGCGATTATAAAAACAGAGGAGCTGTAGTTTCTTTGGCTATAGACAATATTGATGTTTCTGAAGTGGGATATTTCTTAAATAAAAAAGGAATAGCTGTGAGAACCGGGTTTCACTGTGCACCACTAATACATGATATACTTGGCACAAATCGTAAAGGCACAGTTAGAATAAGTCCAGGATATTTTAATAATTTAGAAGATATTGAAAAACTCATTAAAGCTTTAAAAGATATACATGAAAAAAGGCCCTTTTTATAGAGCCTTTTTTATCTGTTATAGTACTAGCAGCAATGACGTTTGTTTTCTGCTACTAAAACTGAAAGTGTTGGATTGTTAAAAGTGACGCTTGCTGGCTTATGATCATCACCAGGTGTGCCCGTAGTAGTTGACTGTACAAAATAGGTGCAGCATTCAGAATCACAATCACAATCACAATCACAATCACAAACGATAAAAGTAACAATATCATGCTTCATTAATTGGAAATCGTCTGAAGGATTTGATAAATCAAATATCCATTCAGGTCCAACTTCGGTTGCAACTCTATCACGTCTACAAAGCTTAAATAGTTGGAATCTAACAGTTACACTTGCCATTTTTTTATCATTACCTTCATCATCTGCTTTTGGTAGTGTAGAAAATATATTGGTTGAAAATTCAAACTTAAAGCATGGATTACAAAATTTTTCAGTATTTAAGCTAAGAGTAGCAAGTCGTTTAGTAACTTCATCATCTGTTGCTGCTGCCACTGATGCTGCGGTCCCAGGCTTACACTTTAATAAAATTTCAGCTTCATTTTCTCTTTCTCTATCTCTGTCTACGTCTCTTTTACAACATTCCTCTTTTTCTCTATCTCTGTCTCTTTTACAACAACCCTCATTTTCTCTGTCTCTTTTAAAGCAATCCTCTTTCTCATCTTGACAATGACATTTTGACATTGAATTCATATATTAATTCCTCCTAAATTTTAATTCGTTATATATAGTAAAAGAATTCTAAATGTACTGTTTACAAAGTCGGATATCTTAGAATTCTCATACTATAATATATGAGATAGGCCTATAAATGTTCTAATTATTCGTAATTTTTCTAGAATTTACTTACTCATCATCTTCACATTCATCATCAAATAAAGGTCTAAGCTTTTGATCTGGGAAGAATTTTGGAACTGGTGCGCGATCAAATTTTTCACAAGCATCTTCTTCACATTCCTCTTCACATTGACAAGGTACAGGACAATAACCATATGCAGGAATTAATAATTGAACAATTAGTTCACATTTTACAATAAGATGGAATCCTAAAGTTATATCTAAAAAACTATGACAATCGTCAGCTTTACAGAAAACTCCATCTAAGCATTCTGCCACCAATTCTAGTTTTATAATTTCAGAATCAAGATCCTCGGATTTACCAGGCATAAAGCTAGCAGAGATTTGTGCTATTGAATCTGGGCAATATAGTTTTGATATAACCTCTGTACGATTAATTTCAAAAAACTCGCATTTAGTCTCTCCGTTACAATTTATAAAATCTGCATAAAATGAAATTCTAAAACAAATAATCACCTTTTTGTAACTAGGATTTTTCTTTAGTGGGATTTTCTCTACTGATATAAGCTTAAGTTGAAAATCCCTGCATCCTGTAAATACTTTTGGGTTATCAAGGGCGTCACTTCTTAATTCTTCATCTGTATCTACCGTATCTTGTCCGCAAGCATAAACTAAACATCTTTTAATTAGGCACTGGTCAAAAACTTTTGGAACTTCAACACAAACTAGTTCTGATGGATCAGGAAGGTGCCCTTGTTTGTTAATAATACCAGGTCTTGCAATAAACTCTTCACGAGTAATAGCCATAAATTATCCTCCTTTTATGTTAAGCGATACACGTTTAATTCGTGTTCTCTATATTATATTATGCAGTTGCCTATAAGTTGTGATTAATATATTTTTCAATTAAAATAAATAGTTTTTAAATGTTACTTTAAATTTATATATGGAGATTTAGTACTAAATGAATTAAAAAAAGCATCCTTTTATAGAGCCTTTTTATCTATTACAGTACTAGTAGCAACGACGTTGGGTTTGTACTACTATAGCTGAAAGTATTGCATTTTTAGTTGAGCACCAACTGTATAATCAATATCAAGCCTCAGTACCATCTACCATTTGTACTGAAGTTTGATTTGTAAATTCACCTTATTTATCAGATTCACTTTCATTACATTCACAGTCATTATCAAACAAAGGTCCAAGATTTTGATCTGGGAAGAATTTTGGAACTGGTGCACGATCAAATTTTTCGCAAGGGTTTTCTTCAAAGTCTTCTTCACATTCCTCAGGGACTGGGCAATAACCATAAACAGGAATTAATAGTTGAACCATTAGTTCACATTTTACAATAAGATGAAACCCTAAAGTGATATCTAAAACACTTTCGCAACAATCATTTTCACAGAAAACTCCATCTAAACATTCTGCTACCAATTCAAGTTTTACAATTTCAGAATCAAAATCCTCTGATAAGCCAGACACAAAGCTAGCAGATATTTGTGCTATTGAATCTGGACAATATAGTTTCGATATAACTTCTGTACGATTAATTTCATAAAACTCACATTTTGTCTCTCCATTACAATTTATAAAATCTGCATAAAATGAAATAACAAAACAAATTATTACTTTTTTATAACTATGATTTTTATTAAGTGGAATTTTCTCTACTGAAATAAGCTTTAACTCAAAATCCCTACACCCCGTGAATGTTTTGGGATTATCAAGAATGCCACTTCTTAAGTCAGCATCTGTATCTAGCGTATCTGGTCCGCAATCATAACCTAAGCATCTTTTAATCAGGCACTGGTCAAAAACTTTTGGAATTTCAACGCAAACCAGCTCAGCTGGATCGGGAAGGTGTCCTTGTCTGTTAACAACACCAGGTCTTGGAATAAACTCATCACGAGTAATAGCCATAAATTATCCTCCTTTTATGTCAATGGATACACCTCTAATGCGTGTTCTCGATAATATTGTATGCAGGTATCTACAAGGTGTGATTGGTATACTTGTTTAGTAATACAAATAGTGCCTAAGTGTTAATTTAAAATTATCTAATACTATATTATGCAAATACTTTATATATGGCCTCTAATATTAATTTTTAGGTCATATATTACTTTGGAATAAAATATAATTTCTATAAGGAGATGAGTAATATGAGAATATGTAGTCCATGTTTATTTTATGATAGTGAAGATCATATATGGAGATTCTATGTAAATGATGATAGGGATTTAATGTACAGTATTATGTATGATGAAGATAAATGGACTAAAGAAACCAAAATTGACAATGAAGTTTTTGATTTCACCGTTAATTTTGATATAGATAACAAAATTTACATTATATATAGTGTTGGAGCTAGCGATCTTAAGTATTGTGTTTGGGAACAAAATAAATGGTTTGGAAAAACCATTTATAGTTTTGAAAATGAAGGCTATGAGATGACTGAATTAAATGTTATTACAATTGGTGAACAAACTCATATATTTTTCATTGGCAAAAATAGCATAAAGAAAATCCAATGTTCTTTAATGCATTTGTGCTTAAATAAAAATAAAAGTTTATTTAATACAATAGATAACATACCATTTCTAAAAGAAGTTTTATGCCATTATCAGGTACAGTATTCAGAAAATGGAGGTTTATCCATAATATTTATCAAGCATGAAAAAAATGAAATAGTAATTAATTTCACAGAATACAAAAACAGTAACTGGAGTATTCCAAGAAGATTATATGGTATTATCGGTAATAGCATTAATTTTTGCACATTATTATATTTAAATAAAATAAATATAATGAATCTGTCTAAAGAGGGCTCTTTGCATTTTATAGAACATGTATTAATTGAACCTGATGGAAAAATGAAAAGCTATAAAATTCATGAAAGTTTCGATAAGCCAACCAATCTATTACTAGTTGAAATTAGTGGAGTCCTTTGGGCAATATGGACTGAAGGCAAAAACATTCTAACTTCTTCATATAAAAATCAATGGAGCGAACCAAATAAAGAGTATACCAAATTAAACAATGAAATTTTACTATATAAATTTTTATCTTTAAGTAAAAAGCATAGTAATATAAAGTGTAAATATATGCTAGGAACTAATTCTCCAGAAATAAATTTATTATTACCTCAATACAAAGATAATGACTATAGAGATGACTTTCCAGAACTAAATAAAGTAGCTCCTGAAACTAAATTAGATTCTGATATGCAAAAAAACAAACTAGATATTCAAGAAGAGATTTTAGTTCTAAAAAATATTAACAAAGATTTAGAAAAAAAACTAATAGATTTACAAATAAAATATCAGCAAAAACTAAGAATTCTAGCGGAATCAGATAATAATTTCTTTAAGATTTCAAATGCAAAGAAAAAAGCTGAAGAGAAATTGAAAATAATAGCTGAAATACACCAAACTTCTATAAAAAAATTAGAAGTAATGAAAATCGAAAAAACATCTACGGATGTAGTTATAAATGAATTAAAGAATAAATCAGAACAACTTACTAATGAATACGAAGGATTGAAAAAACAGAAAATGTTCAAAGATATTGTTGTAAATGAATTGAACAATAAACTAGAGCGAATAACTAGTGAAAAAGAAGGTCTGAAACAAGAACTAAATTATGAAAAAAACATAGGAATTGTAGATAGAATTTTAAAAAAGAGACCGGTCAGATAGATATCACATCAATAACATATTTTCATATTATGGAGTAGTCTACTAGTTTATCTATTATACAAATTGATTTATAAACTTGATTAGCTATAAGGGAGATGTTCAAAGCTATGAAAGTAGAAGAAAGTGAATATTTAGTTGTTTACCCAGGTCATAATGTTGCAACACTTTTGTACCAAAGACTTCTAAAGAAATCTTGCAAGGTTGAATTAGTATCAACCCCAACAATAATATCCTATGGTTGCAGTCAATCCATTAAATTTAAAGAAGTCTATATGAATATTGTTAGTGACGAAATTCGAAAGATTAGTATAAAAGCAAAAGGTGTGTACAAAATTGTTAAAAAAGGAAAATTTGCTAGCTACGAAAGGGTCTAGTTCATATCCGCAGAAATTATTAGGATTTGGGATTTCCAAATCCTTTATTGACATATTCTCTATTGTTAAAGCATATTTTCTATTAATAAGTATAAAGGATGTGATTGAAATAGCTGAAAGTATTAGAAAAAGTTTTTATTTTGTTTCAAATGTTAAAACTGGAACCTTAACTATAATTGATGGTCTTTGCAACACGATATTAAAAGAAATAGCTGTAGGAAAAAGTCCATTTAAATTAGCCTTGAAAGATAATAAAACCATTGGCGTTGCTTGTGATATGAGTAATACTATCTCATTTGTTAACTGTATTACTGGTGAAATAAAAGAAAGCATAATCCCTAATAATGGTAATCTTCAAATTGATACCATAAACAAAAAAATATATGTTTCAAATACTTCTGAAGTCACTATATATGATATAAATTTAGAAAATCTACTAGGTCGCATTAAAGGATTATCAGCAATTATTGATTTAAGACTTAACGAAGAAGGGTCTAAGCTATATGTATTAGATACATTACTAAAGGAATTAAAAATTTATAGTACAGAAAGTTATAGCCTTATACATTCATTTAAAAACCTAGGTATAAATCCAACCTATCTTTTAATATCCGACGATGATAAAACTGCTTACATTTCAATGCGAAATTATATATTAAAAATAGATATTAACTCAGAAAAAGTTACTAATTTAATTTTACCTGAAGGATCCTTAATTGCTGGAATGATATTAAAAGACGCTACCTTATATGCATCAAATTTTGGACTAAACAGAATAGAGTTAATAAATATTCATACTAATGAAGCATATGATTTTATTATTACCTCGAAACCTGAACCTACTAGACTTTTTATAACTGATGACAATACTAAGCTCTTGGTAGCTAACAGAAACCGTGAAAATCATGGCGGGATTGATATAATAGATTTAAAATCAAATTCTGTAATTGGTTCAATTCTGATGAACACACTTAATAGCCAACCGTATGATGTTATTTCACTGAGACTTCCTTATACATATGTCCCACCAGCTGCAATAACTAATTTACAACCAGGAAATCAGATAATAACCATTATAGTAAAAAAAATATTTGCGTCATACAATGAAAATCTTAATTTTCCTATAATAAATATAAATTTACCTAAAGGTATAACCGGTTCTTATATTTTCGAAAAAATAAAATTTGAACCTGGTATTATTGTAGAGCATTCCGAATTCAGGAGCCGCTTATCTACAACATCTGGCTTTTCAAGTATTAAATTTATTGAAAGAATTAATTATATAATTGATTATCTTGAAGACAACAAAAATAACAGTATAAATGGATTTTTTGAAAAACCTATAGATGTTTTTTTAGATATTCCCAAAGAACGTGAATTAAATGAATTTCAACTCAATATTAAAACAACTACTGAACTTACAGATACTCCAAAAATTCTTAATAATGTTATTAGCTTTGGTGTCACTACTTTGATGGAGTTAAATATAATAGGTGATGATGAAATATATCTTATTAATTCGAAAGAAAACACAGATAATGTTGGAGAGCACTTCGAAGCATTCGATGGTTTTAATGGTTCCATTTTCCCTGATGATAAAATTTTTCCTTTCTAGATAGAATTTTATATTAATGTGTATTGGCGTGTATTACTTTGCAAAGACAAACCACTCTTTACTATGTTATAATATTCTAATGTACAGAAGGGGTGATTTTATGAGTAGTATTGCAGGAGAAGGTTGTGAAATATTAGTTCCATTTAATGAAAGAAAACCACTAGCAGAAATAGAACGTAGTCTTATTACAACCTTTAGAAAGCCTATTTGGAGAAAATTCATTAAGGCTATAATAGATTATAATTTAGTTTGCGAGGGTGATAAAATTGCTGTAGCTATCTCTGGAGGTAAGGATAGCCTAATAATGTCTAAATTATTTCAAGAGTTACAACTTCACGGTAAATTTAAGTTTGAATTAGAGTATATTGCTATGGACCCTGGTTACCATAAAAATATAAAAGAACTATTAATTGATAATTGTAAACATCTAAATATTCCTGTGAAAATTTTTGAGTCAAAAGTTTTTGATATAATTGATAGCATAGCTAAAGATTATCCTTGTTATATGTGTGCAAAAATGCGAAGAGGTGCATTATATGCAAAGGCAAAAGAGTTAGGTTGTAATAAACTCGCCCTTGGCCACCATTTTAATGACGTAGTCGAAACCACTATGTTAAATGTTCTTTATTCAGGAAATTTTAAGACTATGCTTCCAAAATTAAAAGCACAAAATTTCGAGGGTATGGAATTAATTCGTCCTCTTTATTATATTGAAGAACAATATATTGAGGATTTTACTCAAAACAGTGGTATTTGGCCACTAAATTGTGCATGCATGGTGGCAGCTAAAAAGATAGGCAATAAACGTCATGAAATTAAAGATTTAGTTAAAGGGCTAAAGAAGAATTTTAGCGGTGCTGATAAATCTATTTTTAGAGCCGCACAAAATGTTAATATGGATTCTATCTTAGGTTGGCAAAAAAACGGTGAGAATTATTCGTATTTAGACTTTTATGATAAAGATGAAGATGAAGATTAAAAAATAGTGCTTATTGGCACTATTTTTCAGTTGGTTTTAATTCTTCTATCATAAATTTATCAAAGTAAATTTCCTCTATAAAATTATTTTCATCAAAGGCAGTTTTATGTCTTTTATTGTATTCATTAATATTAGATTTTAGCCAGTACGGTGTTGAAATATCAAATTTGTAACATAACTCTGATATGCACGCTTTTAGATTTTCTTGGTAATTATCTTCTAACTTCGACATTGACACTTCATCCTCAATAATTCTATTATCTTTGATTAATTTACCCCAGATTTTTAACATCTTTTCCTCCTTGATTAACTTTGCATATAGATAACAGCTGTTATCTATTATCCTCTTGGTTTAGAAAATATAATATGATTGAATGTCCCTTAGAGTCGAATATTTTTTTGCTAATCACAAGTTTATCATAAATGAAAGTTAAAGTCATGTAATATGTTATGTCCATAAAAATAAATAGCAATACAGTATGCTAGCCAATTTATATTTATGTGCCTCAATAATATGCTGCATATTTTTTATTTTAATTGAAAACAGTAAAAATTGATTATTTTCTTTAAATATTGCATATACTCAATTTAATGTATTTTAAAAAAATAATTAGTCAGCGCGTTTCGATTATTAAAATACTTAATCAAATCAATATACAAATATTTGTATGTATTGTGAATAATACATAGGAGGGATAAAAACATATGATAAATTTAAGTGTAATTCATTATGCATATATAATCATTATTCTAATAATAACAGTTATAATTACACTTAAAAAAGATGTAATACTTCCATGTATTTTAGGCATTGGCGTAATAGGTTATATTTTTACAGGTGATGTTCTAAGTGCTGTTCAGATTATATATAAGGCAGTAGTAGTATCGGGTAAAGAATTTATTGAAATAGTTGTAGTTATTGCATTAGTTAATTCAATGTCTAGTTCATTACATGACCTGGGTGCAGATGAACTAATTATAAAACCTATAAGGAAATTAATGATAAATAAAACTATGTCATTTTTTGTTCTAGGAGTTACTGTTACTGTGACCTCATGGTTTATTTGGCCAACACCTGCTATAGTTTTTATAGGTGCTTTAATGGTGCCTGCGGCAATAGAATCTGGATTGCCACCTGTATGGTCCGCAGTAGTTTTATGTTTATTCGGAAATGGGGTTGCTTTATCAAGCGATTTTGTTCTTCAAGCAGCACCATCAATAACCGCTAAGACTGCAAACTTGCCTAATGCATTAGGAATTATAAAAGAATGCCTTCCCTTTTGGGGTATAATGAGTATAGTTACTATAACTTTAGCATTTATACTTATGAAAAAAGATAAAACCTCTGCAATTATGGTTGATGCAACAATAATTGAAACTAAAAAATCAATACAAAATCATTCAATAGGAATAAAAATAATGGCAATAGTTACCCCTTTAGCATTTATAGTAGATATTATATTCATAAAAAAATTCAACTTCATAGGTTCAGACTCTACAGCTCTAATAGGCGGTACAGCAGCAGTAATAATGATAATTTCATCTATAATTAATACTGATTTTAAAACATCATTAGGGGAGGTTACTAAATATATTAAAAGCGGTTTTACTTTTGGTATAAACATATTTGCACCAATTATAATTATTGGTGCTTTCTTTTTTCTAGGAAGTGAAAGTACCGCAGTTGATATACTTGGTAATGGAGCTAGCGGCCTTCTAAGTGACATAGGAATATATGCTGCAAGCAGGATACCATTATCTAAATACTCTGTTATAGGTATACAAACAGCGGTAAGCACTCTTCTTGGACTTAGCGGTTCAGGTTTCGCAGGTCTACCGCTCGTAGGCACTTTAGCTAACACCTTTTCAAATACTATTAATATAGACAAGGAAAAGGTTGCGGCATTTGGTCAAATAATTACCATATGGATAGGTGGAGGAACTATAATTCCTTGGAGTGTAGTTGCTGCAGCCGGAATATGTAAGGTTGAACCCTTTGACGTAGCTAGAAAAAATGTTATTCCTGTTATTTGTGGAATAGTTGCTACTGTGCTACTAGCTATGATAATATTATAGCTTAACGACATTTCAGAAGGAAAGTCTCCCTCTTCTATAAGTGGGGGGATAACAATTGATAATTGTTATCTGCTTCAGCGGCCTACAAATGGGTTATGCTATAACAAAGAGTAAACTTCAGCGGGAGTACAAATTACCTTCTGAAGTCGTTAATGCATCTTCTTCGAAGCTGTGCAGCACCGCAGGTGATGATTTAATCATCTAAATAATAAATAGAATAATATATTTTAAGGAGATTTTTAAAAATGAATATTCAATGTTTTGGAAGAAAAAAGTGTTTTAACACACAAAAGACTGAGCGATACTTTAAGGAAAGAAATATAAAATATCAATTTATAGATTTAAATATTAAAGGACTAAGTAATGGTGAATTACAAAGTGTGAAGCATTCTGTAGGATTAAACAATTTAATTAACACAAAAGCAAAGGATTATAAAAAATTAAATTTGCAGCAAATTAGAGGTGAGGAGACCAAAGAAGAAATCTTATTAAAAAATCCGCAACTTCTTAATACCCCTATAGTCCGTAATGGAAAAGAGGCCACTGTGGGCTATGTACCAGAGATATGGACAACCTGGGAATAATAATATTAAATATGTATTTTAGAAGATATCATTAGACTATCTCCTAAAATGCTACAATAACTTATGAATATTAATTTGAATTCGAATGTTTTGATAATCTAGGGATTAATTGTTTAGCTAAGATTATAGCTAAAATTGCCTTTATAATATCGCCAGGTATAAACGGTATGCAAGCGTATTTAAGGGCTGCATAAAAATTTATATTTTTCCCTAAATAATTCGTAAAAATAAAATAAAAGTAGGGTATCCCCATAAGATACATTACGAAACTTCCTAAAATAACAGAATATATTATTTTAGGAAGATATTTATTTTTATATGTAATCTTACCAATTACATATGCTACAACAATAAAAGACATTGCAAATCCAAAGGTAGGACTTACTACAGAAGTTAATCCTCCAGTTCCGCCAGCAAAAACAGGTAATCCAATTAAACCTAAAATGACGTATGTAATTTGAGATAGTGCACCTAACTTGGCCCCTAAGATAAGTCCAGATAAAACAACAAAAAAAGATTGTAGTGTTATAGGAACTGGACCTAGAGGTATAGAAATAAAGCCTCCAACTGCCGTTAGTGAAGTAAATAATCCAGTAATTATTAAATCTCGTGTAGATAATTTCAAAATAAATTCCTCCCTAAAAAATATAAATATGATGTCTAAAGTATTGTAAACCAAATTAAAATTTGTAGTTTACAATTATATTATCATGGATTATTTTGAAAGTCAAACAAACTATAACTAAGAATTTATTATTCAACAGGAGGGTTTAAAATTGTCTTTAATCAGTTTTCTTGAATTTATTGAAATTAAAACAAAATTGGCCAGTATGATACCATTTATATTGGGAACACTTTATTCTTTATACCGATATAAAAGCTTTAATTTGAAAAATTTTGTTATTATGGGTATCTCACTATTAACATTCGATATGGCTACAACCGCAATTAACAATTATATTGATTACAAAAAAGATTTAAAGGGTAACGGACATAATCATGAAAATAAAAATGGAATCATCAGATATAACATCAAAGAATCCACAGCTGTAGCTATAATTTTTACCTTGCTTGCAATAGCAATTTTCTTTGGGATTCTATTAACTTTGAACACTAATGTAGTTGTACTCTTAATCGGAATTATTTCATTTATAACAGGTATATTCTATACATATGGGCCTATTCCAATTTCGCGTATGCCACTAGGGGAAGTATTTTCCGGAGTATTTATGGGATTTGTAATTCTATTTTTATCTTGTTACATTCATATATCTGATAGAAATATAATTTCTATCATGTATGTTAGTAATATGTTAAACATCAGCATAAATTTAGTAGAATTATTTTATATCTTCTTAATCTCCATTCCAACAATCAATGGCATAGCAAATATAATGCTTGCTAATAACATTTGCGATATTGAAGAGGATATAACAAATAAGAGATATACGTTGCCTTACTATTTAGGTAAGGGGAATGCACTTACCCTATTTAAGGCCCTATATTATATTGCATACTTAGATATTATAATTTTAGTTATATTGAAAATTTCACCAGTTTCATCTTTGCTGGTAATTTTAACTATAATACCTTTGAATAAAAATATAAAATTATTTCACCAAAAACCTATTAAAAGTGAAACCTTCATTTTATCCGTGAAAAATTTTGCGTTAATGAACATAACTCACATTATGTTAGTATTAATAGCGCTTAAATTTAATTGGTAGGAACTTTGACATTTTGCAAATTTAATTTTAAATTTAAATTATAATTTCTCACATAGGATGAGATTTAGTGGATAAGAAGTTAATTTATGCAGAAATACCTAGAACAATTCTTTACAGAATGGGATTGTAGGCAAACAGATTGAGCATTTATTAATATTGAATAGTTAGGTACAAAAGTAGCCCCATTAAATAAGAACTATCCATGCTGGATAAGCTTATTTAATGGGGTTAATAAAACTATAAATATTATCAAATACATTCAATAAAATTCAAAAAAATGTTTGTTGACAAGAAACATTTAAACGTATACAATTAGCTTAATCGGTTCAGTTAATCGGTTAAGCTAAGAAGAGGTGATCTATTATATGAGTGGAATTTGCGTACTTGGAAGTTTAAATATGGATATAGTATTAAAGGTAGAAAACATGGCTAAGATTGGTGAAACCATTTTTGCAAAAAGTTTAACTACTGTTCCTGGAGGAAAAGGGGCAAATCAAGCAGTTGCTTCTAAACGAATGGGTTCAGATGTCTACATGATAGGTAAGGTTGGATTAGACAGTAATGGTGATTTCTTGGTTAGTAAGCTTTCGCGAGATGGTATAAATACAGATTATGTTTTTAAAGATAATAAAGAAACTACAGGCACAGCTATAATTAATGTTAACTGTGAAGGAAATAATTCTATAGTTGTAGTCGCTGGTGCTAATATGAGTATTAATATAGATGAGATAAAACAAAGCTATTCAATTATAAGAGATTGTGATGTAATAGTTGCACAATTTGAAACGCCTAGCGAAATGACAATTGAGGCTTTTAATTATGCAAAATCCCAAGGAATTATAACAATACTAAATCCAGCACCAGCAAAAAAAATAGATAAGAATTTGTTGAAATGTACAGATATAATAATTCCTAATGAAACAGAAGCTTATGATATTACAGGAATCTTAGTTGAAGATTTAGAAAGTGCTAAAAAAGCAGCGACGAGTTTTATAGAAATGGGAGTGAATTACGTAATAATAACACTAGGTTCAAAGGGTGCCGCATTAGTAACTAAAGAAAAAGCAGAATTAATTCCAGCAATTAAGGTTGTGGCTATTGACACGACTGCTGCAGGAGATAGTTTTATTGGAGCAGTATCAAGTAATTTAGGGACGCGAGAATTGAACTATGAAAATCTAAAAAAAGCTATAACTTTTGGTAATAAAGTTTCTTCAATAGTAGTTCAAAGATCAGGAGCACAACCATCAATACCAACGATGCAAGAGGTAATAGATATTTACGGCGAAGGTAACAATTAATAATTGTCATTTTCCCATAGAGGCATACAAGGAGGATTAGTCATGAAAAAAACTGCATTACTAAATTCACAAATATCTGAAGTAATATCTAAAATGGGACACAAAGATACATTAGCGATAGGGGACTGTGGTCTACCAATACCAGGCGACACTAAAAGAATAGATATTGCATTAATTAAAAATATTCCAGGCTTTATTCAAACTTTAAAATGTGTATTAACAGAACTTCAAATAGAAGAAGTAATAGTGGCTAAAGAGACCTTTGAAGTTAGTCCGCATTTATTTAATGAAATAAAAAAAGCAGTTGGAGATGTAAAAATCACATTTATAACTCATGAGGAATTGAAATCTCAATTAAAAGAGTGCAAAGCAGTAGTAAGAACTGGTGAACAAACAGCCTATGCAAATATAATACTAAAATCAGGAGTTGTATTCTAACTATAGATGATTTAAGTAAGTTTAAGGAGGAGATTCAATGACTAACATAAAACCTCTACTTCAGATGAAAAATGTTTCAAAAGCTTTTCCAGGAGTAAAAGCTCTTGAAGATGTTAGCTTAGAAGCTTATAGTGGAGAAGTTCTAGCTCTACTCGGAGAGAATGGGGCAGGAAAATCTACTTTAATGAAGATTTTAAGCGGAGTCTATCATAAGGATACAGGAAGCATTATTATCCAAGGTTCTGAAGTAGATATAAGAGGTATAAAAGATGCTGAAAAACATGGAATAGCAATTATTCATCAAGAACTAAGTCTTCTTCCTAATTTAAGTATATGGGAAAATATTTTTTTAGGTAATGAAGGATTTAATGGAATAACAAGGAGAATAAATAAAAAAGAGCTAAAAGAAAAATCAAAAATATTACTTAAAGATATTGGTTTCAATATTGATGTGGATACTTTAGTTAAAGATTTGAATGTAGGTGAAAGGCAACTAATAGAAATAGCAAAAGCTCTTTCCAAGAACTCAACAGTAATAATAATGGATGAGCCTACAACTGCATTAACTGATGTTGAAACGGATAATCTTTTTAAAGTAATTACCAAGCTTAAAAGTGAAAATATGTGCATTGTGTACATCTCTCATAGAATGGATGAAATATTTAGAATTTGTGACAGGATAACAGTTTTAAGAGATGGTAAACATATCGGCGAGGTTAAGACAAAGGACATTACTAAAGACGATCTAATATCAATGATGGTTGGTAGAAAATTAGAAGAACAGTTTCCATACAGAAAATCATCCAAAGGACACACTATCCTTAAAGTTGAAAACTTAAGCTTTGATGAAAAGGTTTGCGATATTAGCTTTGAAGCGAAGAGCGGAGAAATTTTAGGAATATCGGGCCTCATGGGCTCAGGTCGGACAGAAATGGCAAAAACTATATTTGGAGAATATAAAAAATCTTCAGGTAAAATATTTGTTGATGGCGTCGAAGTTAATATTTGTTCTACTAAAGATGCTATTGAAAAAGGAATTTGTTATCTTTCTGAAGATAGAAAAAAAGAAGGTCTTATTCTAGGCATGTCAGTAGGAAGCAATATGACCTTAGCTAACCTTAAAAAATATGAAAATGGAGCTAAGCGCATAAATAAAATAGAAGAAAGTAAGGAAATTCAAGAATATATAAAGAAACTTTCTATAAAGACGCCCAGTCAGCAGCAGTTAATTAAAAATCTAAGTGGAGGTAATCAACAAAAGGTTATATTAGCTAAATGGCTCATGCTTGCACCTGAAATATTAATAATAGATGAGCCAACTAGAGGCATTGACGTAGGGGCTAAAAAGGAAATCTATGACGTTTTAAATGAACTAAAGGCTATGGGTAAATCAATTATTATGATATCCTCTGATATGCCTGAAATACTCGGGATATGCGATAGAATTATAATCATGCACGAAGGCGAAATATCTGGTGAACTTTGTAGGGAAGAAGCTTCACAAGAAGCTATAATGAAATATGCAGTAGGTATAAAAAGTTAACTTTTAAAAAAATAACCCTCACCAAGGAAGGAGTCTGTATTGTGAAAAGTAATTTTAAAAATGTAGTTTTAAAATATAAATCTTTAATTGGTCTTTTGATATTATGTATCGTTATATCATTTATTACACCTAGATTTTTAACCATACAAAATATTAAAAATATATTCACTCAAGTTTCGGTAAATGCGGTTATAGCTATAGGAATGACTTTTGTAATTCTCACTGGAGGGATTGATTTATCTGTAGGATCCATACTTGCAGTAAGCGGCGCTGCTGCTGCGAGTATAATAAAGACCACAGGCAACTTGTATTTAGCAATAATTGTAGCTTTAGCAATCGGCTGCGTTATAGGTCTTATAAATGGTATTCTTGTTTCAAAAGGTAGAATACAAGCTTTCATAGTTACACTAGCTACAATGACTATCTTTAGAGGTGTAACTTATGTATATACAAATGGTACTCCTATTTCAGGACTTGGACAAAATTTTTCAGGGATAGGAAATAAGATGTTTTTGAGATTACCAATTCCAGTTATATTTACAATTTTAGTATTTGGAATAGCATTTTATGTTTTAAGTCAAACTAGATATGGTAGATATCTTTACGCACTAGGTGGAAATGAAGACTCAGCAAGATTATCAGGTATTAATACAGGTAAGATTAAAACACTTGTATATGTTATCTGTGGCGCAACAGCAGCCTTAAGTGGCATAATTGTTGCAAGTAGAATAGGATCTGCTTCTCCAAATGCTGGAGTAGGTTTTGAGTTAGATGCTATCTCAGCTGTAGTACTCGGTGGTACTAGTTTAACTGGAGGAGAAGGAAGTGTAATAGGTACAATAATAGGAGCTTTAATAATAGGTGTACTTAATAATGGATTAAATCTTATGAATGTGTCACCTTTTTATCAAGCAATAGTTAAGGGCTTAGTTATTCTACTCGCCGTAATGGTTGAAAAAAAGAATAAATAAAAAAATGGAGGATGATTTAATTGAAAAAAGTATCAAAATTGCTATCAATATCATTATCAACTGTACTAATTATGGGAACTTTGGTTGGCTGCAGCGCGCCTAAATCCGCAGAGGGTGGAAAGAAAATTGGGATGGTAGTTTCGACTCTTAATAACCCGTTCTTTGTATCAATGAAAGAAGGTGCGGAGAAAAAAGCGAAGGAATTAGGATATGAAATTGTAGTCCTTGACTCACAAAATGATGCTGCAAAGGAAAGATCTAATGTAGATGATTTAGTTCAACAAGGAATAAGTACTTTAATTATCAATCCAACAGACAGCGATGCAGTTGCAAACTCAATAACAGTTGCAAACGATAACAAAATAAAAGTTATAACAGTAGATAGAAAAGCAAATGGTGGAGAAGTTGTTTGTCACGTTGCATCTGATAACATAAAAGGTGGAGAAATGGCAGCGGAGTTCATACTTGAAAAATTAAACGGCAAAGGAAATCTAGTAGAATTACAAGGTATTCCAGGAGCTTCTGCTACAAGAGAAAGAGGTCAAGGCTTCCACAACATAGTAGATAAAAAAACCGGTGTTAAACTTGTTGCTAGCCAAGCAGCAGATTTTGATAGACAAAAGGGATTAACCGTTACTGAAAATATTATTCAATCCACTCCTAAGTTCGATGCAATATTTACACATAACGATGAAATGGCACTAGGAGCTATAAAAGCAGTTAAAGCAGCAAATAAAGATGTTATTATTGTAGGTTTTGATGGTAATGATGATGCCAAAGCAGCAGTTAAAAGTGGAGACCTAGCAGCTACCATAGCACAAAAGCCTGCTTTGATGGGTTCAGTTGCGGTAGAAAATGCTGTTAAAATAGCAAAAGGTGATACAGTGCAAAAAGAAGTTCCAGTAGAACTTGAGCTTATAAAAAAATAGTAATAAAAATGTTATTGCACCAATAATCATAGAATATAAAATTATAACCCAGGGGATTATCCTCTGGGTTATAACTTTACGAGGTATTTTAATATAGTTCAAATTTTGATATAATTTTATAAGATTATAATTATTAAAATTACACTTTGTGAATAGGTTACTAACATCAGGTGATTATTTAATCAATATCATTATTTACTACAAATCGGAGGATGATTATGAATAATGTAACAATGAAGGATATAGCGGAAATGGCCGGTGTTTCAAAGGCCACAGTTTCAATGATTATGAATAAAAAAGATTCTAGCATAAGCGACGCAACCAGAAAAAGAGTATTAGAAATTGCTAAGAAAATGAGTTATATTCCTAACTCAATAGCTAGAAGTCTTAGCACCAAGAAATCCGGTACTATAGGAATTATACTGCCCGATATCACAAACCCATTTTTCTCAGAAATGGCAAGAGCTATTGAGGATGAGGCAGAAGGGTTAGAATATAATTTAATAATATGTAACACTGATAATGATATTGATAAAGAGCAAAAATATATTGAACTTCTTATAAGTAAACTTATAGATGGCATTATTTTTATGTCTGGAGGTAAAAGTAATGAAAGTATAACCATACTAAAAAACAATAACATTCCTTTTGTATTGGTGGATAGATATATTGAAGGATATAAAGGTGATTATGGGGTATTTTGTTTAAACAAGCAGGGTGTAAAAACTGGCATTAAATACTTATATGAAAAGGGAAAACGTAAGATAGTTTTCGTAAAAGGAAGGGAAAATTTAGAAGTATCAAATCAAAGATTAGAAGGCTATATTGAGGGAATGAAGAATTATGGAATATATGATGAAAAGTATATATTTGAAGGAGATTTTAATGTTGAAGGTGGTGTAATAGCTACACAAAAAATAATAAGTACTTTCCCCAATTTGGATGCCATTTTTTATAGTAACGATATGATGGCCCTTGGTGGAATGAAAATTTTACTGCGAAATGGGTATAAAATTCCAAGAGATATATCAGTTGTTGGCTTTGATAATATCCGTATATCAGAAATTATAGAACCAGAACTTACAACAATATCACAACCTATATATAAAATGGGCAAAAAAGCCTGCAGTATTTTAATAGATGTAATAAATGGTGGGTTACCTATTGAAAAACAAGTTTACTTTGAAACAGAGCTTATTATTAGAGGAACTGCATAAATTACTATTTTTATTAAATACAATAAGTCTTTTTGTTAAAAACAAGAAGGATATTTTTGCCCATCCCCCCGAAAAGGGGGAATAAGCAAATTACTAATCAGGTAATACCTGAAACTGAGCCAGTTCCTGAATGATTACATCCACGTTGATAGGCTTTAAGCCCAAAATATTTAGGTGAGTGGCGAGAATTAATGGTGTTAATATTAGTTTCAAATTTTTGTCCATCACTACTTGAATGGATGACTTCCTCAATATCATAGTTGGTACAGTATAACTTTTTTATCCTTAACCGCATACAATGATGTGACCAAATGAAAATAGAAAAGTATAATAAGGGGATAAAAAAATGAGTATTAGACATTATGTTTTGTTAGCTACAGATGGATTAATTGACTTACCATTAGATGGAGAATTATGTACTAAAAATAGAAAAGAAGTCTATATTTTTGGGTTTGCAGGTGGACTTTTAGAGGTAGATGGAGTAAAAATAAAAGGAAATGAATATCTAGATTATACAAACCCAGATAACTGGGGGATACTATTAAGTAAGAAAGGTACAGCTACTATTCCTTCTCCTATGGTTTGGGGAGAGGTAGATGATCATATATATATAACTCTAATTAATATTGGTATGAAATATCTTCCTAATTTTAAGGATTTACACACTGTGCATATGCATGGTGCTCATGTTGCTACTCAGCTAGATGGTTTTCCTGAAACTTCCTTTGGGGTTCCTATGTGGGAGGCGACTAATCCTCTTACACCACCACCTCAGGCGACTTATTTCTTTCATCCGGAAAATCCAGGAACCTTAATGTACCACTGTCATGTAGAAGCTTCTGAACATGTTCAAATGGGAATGTATGGATCATTAGTTATTTATCCTTCTATGGAAAGCTTGGCTAGAAGCGGAATTACTAAATCTAAATCATCAGGATATTGGAGATTTCACTGTAAAATACAACCTGATATCCCTCAAACTGCTACGAATAGAAATTTTGCTTATAATAATATTCACAGCTATTTCGATAAAGAATATGTGATGCTTCTATCTGATATTGATTCATTGTGGCACGAAAGCGTTCGTGCAGGTATACCTTTTAATGCAGTAAATTTTAAACCAGACTTTTGGTTGGTGAATGGAAGAGCTTTCCCAGATACACTTCTTAAGCATCCTTTGACCCCAATTGTTGGAGACAATCCTAATCTCACGCAAATTAACTATGAATCCTATGTTCATGTGAAAACTAACGAGAAATTCCTGCTTAGAATGACCAATATGAGCTATCAAGTGGTTCCATGGCACATTCATGGTTGGCATTTTATGGTAGTGGGAAAAGATAGTCATCTAAGTCCTTTCCTAAATCTTAGTAAAGATTACGAGCACCTTGACCCTGGATCAGAAGAAATGGGCTTTACGAATACCATTGGGTCTGGTGAAACCTATGATTTAATTCTTATGGCCGATGATAAGAGGGCTCTATACAGAAGATATATTGTGAATGGCCAAGATGGCTTTCCTTCTCTTTGCAGCCAGCTTAGAAAAATACAAAAAATTGATCCTAATGCTATTTTTGGTATTCCAGAAGAGCCAGTAGATTGTGCTGATCCACAGCTAATTAACGATATAGAAATTTGTAATCAGCCTTGTGGTGATCCAAATGATCAGTTTTTCCTACAATTTTATCCAATGCATAATCATGATGATTATAAGGCTACCAATAATGGAGTATATCCAGGTGGTCAGTTAACCTTTATTCAAGCAGACAAGCCAGATAAGGAAATTTTGTAAGGATTTTAGTCTTGTGTAGAAAATATCATTAACTTGAGTTAATTCTTGAATGATTTCCCATGTTTGTATTTCAAAATATGGAATAATCATTTGAAGTATGTCATAAATTGTAATTTATCTTCTTCGAAGCTGTTTATCTTCTTCGAAGAAGATAATTTAATGTAATAAGACAATATTGAGTGTATAGACAATCATTTTTTTTTAGGTATAATATATTGCAGAGTTTAAATCATTAGTAAACATAAAAAGTACAATGCATTGTATGTTTTTTTAAAATCAAATTTGAAGGGTTGTAAATTAATGAATAAAAATTCGTCTATACCGATTTATACCCAATTGGAAGAGGCTATAAAAGAAAAAATAAGAAAAAAGAATATCTTCCTGGTGAAGAGCTTCCAACTGAAAGAGAGCTTACTGAACTCTTTGGTGTGAGTAGAATGACAATAAGACAGGCTATTACAAAGTAGAGAACAGCATTAGAAAATAAAGGCCTTGAAGCCAGTGAAATTAAAACTTGTGAAATAGTTCATGAATATACTGATAGTCTATATTTTGAGCTTATCAAATTCCCTAATAAAGTTTTCAATACCTTAAAATTAATATTTGAAAATGTAGTTAGGAATGGTCTGAAATCTCATAAAAAGGATAAGAAAACTGTTTTTGATATTCTTGGAGTATGTTATAAATTAACATCATCGCAGGCTAAAGTTGCAGCATAAAACATCTTGATAAAATTGTAAAAATCCCACTATATAAGTGGCTTTTTTTCGTGTACCCTAAAATTGTTTAAATACTAATGTACACTTAAAATTTACCATTGAGATTTATCAAAATAAATTTCAATGGTAAAATATAGTATTTGATGATGACTTACTAATATTCAATATGACTTAGCTTGATGGCTATGTTTCCAGACCCCTAATAGGTATATATTTAAAACATATATTATAAATAGAATAATGGACGTTCGACTATCATAGTTCTAGTTGGTATATCTCTTTTTATTATTAATCAGTATCTTTAATGTATGCTGTACGTTCATTAAATTTTTTAGTTTCTTCTAATGAACCATAATTAATGTTACTTGTTATCTTAGACATATTAGCACCCTTGGCAGCAGTAGCTTGTTCATTACTTAGCTCTTTTATTGAACCGACAGTAAAACCGGTGGATTCATCACTTGATTTTAAATTAGCACCAGTACTGCTGCTGTTCACAGTAGCAGTTGAATTAGTGATTGAACCCTTATCAGTGTCTGATTGCTTATTTAACTTTTTTGTTTCCTCTAAATTATTTTTATTCATAATTTTCTCCCTTCAACTACATAAATTACACTGTATGTATTGTATTCAGCGCATTATTTAGTTTACCCATATTTATAAAATATATTTGAAAAGCTTACTTCATTGTACGGCGATCCTATAGTACAATTCTTAGGGTCTTTACTTCTAAAAGGATATAAAGTTGACTTACGACAAAAGTATGTGGTCATTTTCTGAAATAAATTTTAAATCTACTTTTTATTAAATTGCTTTTTTAGATATGTTGAAATTTCAATTAAAGCCTCATCTGATTTACTCGTAATCTTATTCATTGAGACGAAACCATGTGTAACACCTTCATATCTGGTAGAAATCACATTCACACCTGCTTCTCTTAATTTATTTCCATAAGCTTCACCCTCATCCCTTAATGGATCAAATTCAGCTGTGATTATGAGTGTGTTAGGTAAACCTTTAACGTTCTTAGATAATAAAGGGGAAGCATATTCACTTTTTCTATCTTGTAATCTTGGAGTATATAGCGATATAAATTTTTCAGAGTTTTCCCTAGTAAGATTATAATCCATACCAAAATATGACCAGGATTTTGTATTTAGTTGATAAATGTTTGTTGATGGATATATTAGTACCTGAGAGGTTATGTGGGGGCCATCTTTATCACGTGCCCTTTGTGATACTACAGCAGAAAGATTGGCACCAGCGCTGTCACCTGCAACACATATTCGGCTGTAGTCCCCATTAATACTTTCAGCATTTTTGTAAGCCCATTGTAGCACATTATATATATCATTAAGCCCTGCCGGATAAGGATCTTCTGGTGCAAGACGATAATTTACAGATACCACTATTGCATTCGAATTTTTTGAAAGCCTTCTGCAAACATTGTCATAGTCATCAATATTACCACTTATCCAACTACCACCATGTGAATAAATTATAATAGGAAATTCATTTCCCCTATCCGGCGTGTATATTCGTACTGGCACCTGATTTGAAGTTGTCTTTATATCCATATTTTTTATATTGGAAAAGCGTATAGGATTGGAACTCCATATTGTTGTTGACTTATGTAAAGCTGAACGTATTTCATATATTGACTTTCCTTTAAGTGAAATTGGATTAATATATGCTTCTATTTTAGACATCATACCAAATATTGTATCAAGCTTGCCATAACCTGTTGTAGCTATACTTTTAATTAAAAAACCGTATATTACAATGATAAGGACAACAGCAGAAAAAACCCACAAAATTCTTTTCTTTTTCATATAATACCTCCACTATAATATTAATCTCAAATACAAAATTATGACCATACAAATTATATTAATAAATTAAATTGGATATTAATTATATTTAGCGAGTATATATAAGTTATGTCCAATCTTATATAGCGAAAACATGGAGGGTTTTCAGCACCAAGTTTTGAAAATCCAAGAAGATTATAAGAACCTCATCTCTTTGTATTACTAAAAGAGTGGAGTTATTTTAAAAAATCAGAATTATAATTATATTTATAGGTGATGAAAAAACTAAATATATGTTTAAAAAGCCACTAATATTCGAATAAATATTAGTGGCTTACTTTCTTTTGTGTCTAATTATATTAATTCTAACGTTTTTAATATGGGTAGTTTTCGCGGGTAAGGTAAAAACTTATTTAGTTTATGTTAACCTTACTTTTACTTCTACTTCTCGACTGTAGATTTAGATTTGTTAAAACTATTAACTAGTTGTTGTGAAGGTGCATCATAAGGGGATACCCACTTACGGTTTACAGCTAGATCAGTTAATGCTGAATGTCCACCTATAATTTGAGTTAAGCTTGCTGAGTATATTGCTCTTAATTCAGGTGTAGCGCTTGTTAAAGTTGCTGCTAGATATGCATCAGCTGCACTTTTTGCGGACCCAATCATATTTCCAGCTATTACTTCATCATTAATGTCTGTGTTATTTTTTACAATGTTATTTGTTATCATTCCCATATTATTTTGCTCCTCCTGTAACCTGATTCTCATTAATAAATTGTTGAACGCCTTTTATTCTTCCCTCTGTTGCTAAAACCCCATTCTCTGCTTGACTTTTTAATTCTTCATCACTAATTAAATTTTTCATAACTCTTGCTACCGCTAATCCGTCTTTTTCCATACTTAATAAGCCTGTCAAAGATAATAATTCACCTTCTGATAGTTTTCTCATATTAATACCTCCGAATTTATTATTTTATTATGCTAGTATGTGCAATTATAAAATAAATAAACCTTAATTTGTTAAAGGATAAATAATTGCAGTGAGTCTGACTTAATCTCCTAATATAAATAGTATTTTTATAAACAATTCAATTTAAATTACATTAAAATCCACTGTATCTATACTTGGAAGAGTAGATGATACTTATTATCATTCTTTTTCACATTAATATAATGAAGTTCAAAACGATATAAACTAAACCGATTAAAATAACCAATGTCGAATTCATTAAAGAGTCTTTCGCAGTACCATTGTCAATGAGAGTAACTATTACAACTGTACTAGTTATACAAATAAATATAAAATAATTTAAAATCTTATTAATCAATTGTGATTTCAAGTATCAAAACCATATATAAATGGGTAAATATACGGAAATGTAAACAACAGTAAAAATTGAAATTATTATTATATCAGTTAAATTCATAAATCTATTAATATGACTAAGTCCAGAAAATTTGATTATAGAAGCAAATAATATGGTAATAGCAATTCCAATAATAAGAAAAACAAAGCTAGATAAATATCTGCTAATAACTATTTCCTTTCGGCTTACTGGCAAACTGTTAATCATTCTATCAACATCGTTTTTTTTACCAAATCCGCAACTGCTTGTAATTAATGAATTTGCAAATATAGATGGTGTTAAAATATAAATAGATGCAACTCCTAGAAATTGTAGAATACAAATGATAGTAAAATTTAATAAGATTGCTATCATTAAATCTTTAGTACCTTTTTTCTGCATAAGAATATCCTTTACAACTAAGTTAAACATTCCTACCTACAAATGCGTAAAATCGATAACTTGATGCAACTTATTAATATAGTAAATGGGTTTGTTATTATTAAATTGATTCATATTCTTTAATTCTTCTATAAAAAGTATTGTTTTTCATGGCAATAATACCCAAGGATTAATTATTAATGCTTAAATGTTCGTTCCCTCCCTTTTGCTGGGTAAATTTTCATATTAATTTTATGTTAGTTGGAATATAATAAATTATGATTATTGCTAGTCTTATTATATAATATAAAAGAAAGTTGAAAATTAGTATTGAATTTTAACAAACTTTTAATAAGGAGAAAATATATGAATGAAACCATTTTAATTGTAGATGATGAAGAAAGAATTAGAAATCTTGTGTCCATTTATTTAAGGAAAGAACAATATAATATTTTGCAAGCAGAAAACGGCAATGAAGCTGTAAATATATTTAATAAAAATAAAGTGGATTTGATTATTTTAGATGTAATGATGCCTATCATGGATGGCTGGGATGTATGCAAGGAAATAAGAAAAACCTCCAATATCCCTGTTATAATGCTCACAGCTAAATCCGAAGAAGATGATGAATTATTGGGGTTTGAATTAGGCACGGATCATTATATTACGAAGCCGTTTGTTCCGAAGCTACTAGTTGCTAAAGTAAAAGCAATTATAAGGCGCACCTATAGCACTGAAACTGTTCTAAAGGAAGAAAATAACTTTGACGGCCTCGTAGTTGATAATTTAAGCCATGAGGTTACTGTTGACAATAGTGAAATATATCTATCCCCAAAGGAATTTGAACTACTAAATTATTTTATACTTAATAAAAGAATCGTACTAAGTAGAGAAAAGATATTGGATGCTTTATGGGGTATTGACTACTTTGGAGATTTAAGAACTGTAGATACTGTTATAAAAAGATTAAGAGAGAAACTAGGTGAAAAATCTTATCTTATAGCAACCATAAGAGGCGCTGGATATAAATTCGAGGTTAAAAATGAAAAGTAAAAAGAGCATTACTAGAAAGCTTTTCGCTATAACCTCTATAGTTTTCATAGTTTTTATAACTACTAATTTGATAGTACAATCTGCATTCTTCGAGCAGTTTTATATAGAATGGAAGAAGAATGATCTTGAACATAATCTTGTTAAATTCAAAAGCGAATATTCTTTACTCGAAAAAAATGAAGATAAAATTAATTTAGTTAGTTCTTTTGAAGAAGATAATAATTATAAAATAATTATACGAGATAGATTAGGAAATTTAAAATATCTTACAAAAACAATTGATGAAAGAAAAGACTCTATAAAAGTCAGAATCTTGAACCAAATAATGTCATCTGAAATAGAAAATAGTGGCGGCATTACTAAATTTAAGGAAGAAGGAAAATCCCTGATTTTTATTACTGAAGAAACCCCCGATATGGTAGCAAGTGTATCAGGTATACTATATGCTGAAAATAGCGATGAAATTGTGTATGCTTTTGCTTCACTACAGCCAGTAAATGAAGCCGTTCAAGTTATAAAGGTATTTTACTTGTATTTCTACATAGGCGCCCTAGTTATAACCCTATTTCTTTCTCTAATTTACTCAAACATGATTGCAAAGCCATTGATAAAAATAACTAAAACGGCAGCTAAAATGGCAAAGCTTGACTTTACAGAAAAATGTGATGTTAAAAGTGAAGATGAAATAGGTGCTCTAGCAACTTCACTCAACCTTCTATCAGAAAATTTAAATGAAGCATTATCCTCACTTAAAGAATCTAATACAAAATTAGAAAAGGATATTGAGAAAGAAAAGAAATTAACAGAGATGAGGAAAGACTTTGTGGCAGCAGTTTCTCATGAGCTTAAAACCCCTATAACCCTTATAGAGGGGTATACACTAGCGTTAAATGATGATGTTTTAGAAGGCGTAGAAAAACAATATTTTATTGATGTCATAATGGATGAATCAAGGAAAATGAACAATTTAGTATCTGATATGTTGAATTTATCTCAGCTAGAATCAGGGAATTTTAAATTGATTGAGGAAGTATTTTTTCTTTATGAACTAATAAATCCAGTTACTAAGAAATTTTCATCCCTACTTAATGAAAAAAACATTAAGCTGGAATTAAATTTAATCCAAAATGTAAAAGTAAATGCAGATTGGAACAGAATAGAACAGGTACTAACAAACTATATGACTAATGCAATAAGACATACTTATGATGGTGGATTCATAACAGTAAAAATGATAAATAGAGAGAATACCATTTGCGTCGAAGTAGAAAATAGCGGAAGTAAAATCGCTGCTACTGAAACAAATAAGATATGGGATAACTTCTATAAAATCGATAAATCAAGGACTAGAAAACTTGGAGGCACTGGTCTAGGTCTTTCCATAGTTAAAAACATAATATTACTTCATGGTGGTAGCTGTGGAGTAGAAAACACAGAAATTGGAGTTAAATTTTATTTTATTTTAAAAAAACAATAGTGAACCTGTAATTATAGCTACTATATAGTGAAAATGGTATGTAAAATGATTTGCTTTATTGTTACTACTCAAGTATTCCTATAGAGAATGCCTGAGTATCAACGATCATTTTACATACCATTACATATTTTAATTATTATTTTTTCAGTTATTAAAATCATATAAATTATAATTTTTATAAACTTATTTTCAAAAAATGTACACGATTGGCTCCCCAAGAATTTCCATAAAATACGTTTAAAGCCTCAAATGAATGCTGAGAAACTAAAGGCTGTGAATATCTAAAAGAGGTGATAATAGCAGAGTGAAAAATTTGTCCATCATCATCTTCAAAAAAAACCAAATCACCTAATTCAAGCATGTGAGTATCATCTATTTCAAGACCTTTAATTCCTGAAGCTTTAGATTGTTGGTTAGTCTTTAAAGACCAATAAAGGGAATTTGCTACAGCCCAGGGGACAGACCATGTGTCATCCTTTGTACTGATGCTATTAGCCTTTCTGTACCACCAAGGATGTGAGCCATTAAAACTCATAGGTGCTCCACCAGCTAATAGGCACTGAGATACAAGGTTTGCGCAGTCGCCACTAGTCTCATTATTAGTAAGAGGGAAGTACCTAAAGCTGGGGTTTGGATTCAATGCATAGGTCATTGCATAATTAACAGCATTTATTCTAGAATATTGATTTGCTCTAAAAAAATCCATGTTACGCTCCATAAAATTACTATTATTAAATTTTATGATAAAAACAGTGAGAATGTTCATAAAAATTAAAATTTTAGATTCTATTTGCAACCCTAGCAAACGTTATATAATAATGTTCGCTAGGGTTGTAATCTTGGTCCAACTCAAAATCAAGATCAAAACTCCGTAACAAAATAATTTTTCATACATAATATATGGGGAAATCTATTTTTATGGAGGATATATATGTACAGTTGTCCTTATTTTTATAATATGATGAATTTAAATAATTATCTTCAGATGAACAATGAAATGATATTTGAAAGTATGATGCGATCTATTGCACGAGATTCTGATGTATCATTAGATGACAACAATATAAAATTTGTTTTAGAGTCGAAAAATCATCTCTATGAAATTCCAAAACATTTTCGTAAGTCGACTAATATATTAAATACGCAAAGTAGTAAAAAATTAAATCTTAGAGGATTAAACACATTAAACATTTCTGGTAGTCAACAATTTTCCGGGTACAATCTACCTTCTGTAATAAATAGTATAGGAACTTCATTGCCTATAGCAGTTGTTGATTTAAGACAAGAATCACACGGGTTTGTTAATGGAGTTCCTGTTAGCTGGGCTAATGCAAAAAATGATGCTAACATAGGTTTGACAAGGGATCAAGTAATGCTTGATGAATATAATAAACTAAATAGTATTAAATTAAATGTGCCTATTACTTTTTATAATCATAAAAATATAACTATAATTCCCAAAATAGTTGAGGATGAAGAGCATCTTGTTAATTCTAAATCACTATTATATAAACGCATCACTGTTACTGATGGTAAGATTCCTACAGATGATATGGTTGAATACTTCGTAGAGTTCGTAAAATCACAACCTAAAAATACCTGGGTTCATTTTCACTGTAAACAAGGTAGAGGAAGAACTACAACTTTCATGATTATGTATGATATGATGAAAAACTCCTTAGATGTTATGGCCGATGATGTTATAAAAAGACAACTACTATTAGCAAATTTTGATGAGAGTGATATTAAATCTTTTTATAAAAATAGTGAAAGAATTAATTTCTTGCAACATTTCTATAAATACTGTCACGAAAATAGCGATGTTTAATATTAAATGGAGCGACTTTAAAAAAGCTCTCAATAGTAGTAATTTTACGAAAAATCCTACAACTCCAACTTATTTATATGTTATTTTTCAAGATACAATGACGCCTTGTGAGCGAACAATGATAGTCACCCTTCAAGGGCTTATTAGTAGCCAATCATCTATTCAGATATATACACTTAATTCCTCACAACCAGATTATCAAATATGGCTAGATGATTTAAAAAATAGTTATGGAGTTTTATACGAAAACATCTCAGATCCGTGGCGCTTATTAGATGTATTTAAAGATTATATTGAGGGATATGTACTTTACAATAATAAATTGCTAAAAGATCCTTCAATAAATAATGCTTGTACACTTGCCTCATTAAATAATTGCATTGCAGTTGATGAATCTATCCAAGATAAAGTACGCGCCTATGGAATTACAAATATTAAAGGCGATTGCAGAAACACAGATGAAAAATGGGCGTACGATAATTTATGGGATTCTGGCCTCAATCATTCCATAATAATTGAGTTATCCCCGAGCAGAGATTCCGCCTTAAGAGATTATGGTATAATGACCAAATCCCTAATATTTTATGAGGATAAAATTAATGATACAACTCTTCGCGATAAAATATTTTCATCCATGGAAAAGGACTCCATTTGCTTAGGGTGGGGACCAGATGAATTTATTAATATAAGTACAGTTTCAAAATATGGTATTAGCATGGTTGCTGCAGATTGGTCTTATAATTTAACTGTATTAAGTTCATTCCCTTCATTACCAATGACTCAAAAAACGTTAATGACCATTCCTAATAAAGAAAATGTTCATAATGTAACATTTATTGTGTCTGATGGAGATAATCAACAGTGGAACCTTGGAACTAATTATGGTTCTCACAAATGGCATGGTTCTCCTTATAAAGGTAAATTCAATTTGGGATGGTCATTAAGCCCATCTTTATATTACCTTGCACCTACTGTATTTAACTTATATTATGAAAGTGCAGCTCATGGATCTACTAATGATTATTTTATAGTACCACCATCTGGAAATGGATATATGTATCCAAGTAAATTTGATAAGAGCGCTCTCAGGATATATATTAATAGATTAAATAATTATATGAAAAAAGTAGATCAGAAATATATATCAATTATAGATGACTCGTCTTTTTATGATAAAGAGCTTTGGGATAGATTTACTATTAAGTCTGATATACAGGGTTTGTTTTATCTTGATTATCATAAACACGATAACTATCACGGAGAAATTATTTGGTCTAATAATAAACCTGTAGTATCATGCAGAGATTTACTGTGGGATACTCTTGAAAGTGAAGATGAACTCGTGAAAAATATTAATCATCGAATTGACTCTGGGCAAGTAGATATTTCTAATTCTAATAGTTACACCTTTGTTTATGTTCATGCTTGGAGCAAAAGCCTTAGTAATATTGAAAGGGTTGTGGATAAGCTAAAGGAAAATCCTAAAGTTGCAATAGTGACCCCTAAAACATTTATGGACTTAATAAAGCAGAATGTTAAATCATCTTAAAAGCTGATAAACGGTATTATAACTTGCTTTCTCTTTTTGAACGATAAGGTTTTATGAACACTATCCCTGTTCTTCTCACGTCTTAATTTATTCATTATGTTATTTAGTTAATATTACTTATAAATTATCATTATATCGCACTCAGAAACCATTCAATATAATAAAAGTTATATTGAATGGTTTTGTTTTTACTTGTTTTCACGCCTTTTTACTAATTTTATATGTATTTTTTAAGGATTTCATGGTATACTTACAATGTAAACATTAAGTATACATATTAAATTACATTGTAAACAACGGTATACTAATGTTTACAATTTTAAATAATTTATATTATATAAAAAGTTTTCGATTATAAATATAAATAAATCCCTAAAAAATCATTGAACCCAAGTATCCTAGGAATTATACTGTTTATATAGCAGCTTCGAAGAAGATAAATAGCACCGAAGGTGATGTTTTAACAAGCTGTAGATAAATTTAGAGCATAAATGCCATTAAATCATCTCCTGCTGAGCTGCAACATCTTCATAGAAGATGCATTAACGACTTCAGAAGGAAATTTAAACTCCCACTGAAATTTTATTTTTGCTGGGGTAGTTAACTCCAACTTATAGAAGTGGGAGACTTTCCTTCTGAAATGTCGTTAAGTTATGAAAATAATTAAATTTATTCTATTTATTAAAGAAAATACAGGTCTAAGAGAGGAAGTACGAAATGGATGCAATATTAAGCGTAAGAATCAGCGATGAATTAAAACAAAAATTTAATGAATTAGCTCAGAGTGAAGGAATAAACAATAAGGAACTAATGGAGCAAGTAGTTAAGTATTACGAATTAAATAGAGCAAGAGAAGAAGACAGCACCATGTCCGAAGATATAAAAGAATTACAAACAATAACCAGCAGAATGGCGGATATATACATAAACATAGTAGAAAGAAATAACATTAAAGCTTTAGAGGTAAAAAATATCCATAGAAATGAGTTAATAGACAATAATAAGGAAAATGAAAAACTAAAAGGAGAAATTACATTATTAAAAGAAGATAACAAAAAAATAAGTTCACTGGGAAAAGACCTATCTGATTCAAAAAATATAGCTAAAGAATTACAAGAAAATATTAAGAACTTGAAAACTCTTAATAATATGCAAGAAGAAAAAATATTAAGCCTAGCTAATGCCAATGAGAAATACATTAAATTCAAAGATGAGATTATAGAGCTTAAAACCTCCTTTGACAAATCAGCAAATGAAAATATGCAACTTAAGAATGAATTGTTAAGTAAAAAGGCTGAACAAGATAAATTAACAAACCACATAGATGAATTAAACCAAATAAACAAAAATAAAATAGATGAGCTGCAAATTAAAGCTAAACAAGATGTTGAAATGCAGAGGGAAAGAACAATCTTTGAAATGGACAAAGAACTTTTAAAGTTGAAAGAGAGGCAACAACTCAAAATACAGGAATTACAAGAAAGCTTTAATGAGAGAATTACTAATTTATTAAAAGAAAAAGAGGAAGCAGGGGAGAAATTCAAAAATATGATTTTAGAAATGGATAAAAAAGAAAAAGAAACTAAAGCTGTTTTTATTGATAATACTATACAACACACCAACAATGACTGATATAAGTGGAAGCTAATTCTTAGGAATAAAGAAAAAAGGGGGAGTATATTTGATGTTATATAAATTGTCTACTGGAGATGAAGTTCATAGATACCAAAAAAGTATTGTCGTTGTGTTTAAGGATGATAGAAATGTTTTAAGTACTTCTGCGATTAATGGAGGATATAACGAGAATTTAAAGTATGTTTTTAATAATGATTGTAAACCAGAAGCAGGTATGCCTTGTAAATTAAAGGCTGATACTTATGTTGAACACATGAGTATATTAGCAAGAGAGTTGGGTTTGGAGCCAGAAAAAGCAGCTGGGATTTCTACAGCAGCTTCCATGGAGAATGTATCTATAAAAATGGAAAGTTATCGGGATGTAACTGTAACAGCAATAGTAACTGGTGGAATTGAGGTAAATGGCGGAAGAGTAGGAGATCCAGCTTCCTTTTATGAGAAGCAAGGAGAATACGAAACCATAAAGCCTGGAACTATAAATATTATTTTATATATAGATGCAAACTTACCAGCGGAAACACTGACCAGAGCTCTGGTAACTTGCACGGAAGCTAAAACTGCAGCAATCCAAGAATTAATGGCAGGAAGTAATTATTCAAGAGGTCTTGCAACGGGATCTGGAACAGATGGAACTATCGTTGTTTCAAATAGTAAATCACCAATGAAGTTATTACAATCTGGTAAGCATTCAAAACTTGGCGAGCTTATAGGGCTTTCGGTAAAGTCAGCAGTAAAGGAAGCACTTTATCTTCAAACTGGATTAGATGCACATAGTCAACATAGCATGCTTAGAAGAACTAAAAGATTTGGTGTAAATGAAGAGACGATTTGGGGCCGATATCAATATGTGATTCATGCACACCCAAAATATGAAAATCACAAAGCTTTTACAAGGCCAGAATTTATACATAATTTAAATACAATAGATGCAAAAGCAGAATTAGTAACTTTAACTTCTTTATATGTTCATCTAATAGATCAATTAGATTGGAATCTTTTATCAAAAAAACAAGTAATAGAAGAGGCTAAGGTAATCTTTGATAGGATAAAAGAAAAGCTTCGCACAAAAGAAATAACTATTGATGAATGTCATTTTAATATAGAATTTGATGCGGATTTAATTCAGCTTATGATAGATAACTTAATAACATTAATGGCATATGTGTGCGGTGGATTTTAAAATGTTTAAATTACTTTTTATAATGTCACCAATGGATTAAGACTATAACCGCTGAATATGTGGTTTTTCATGTGGCTTATATAGAAGTGGAGCATGCATATACCTATGATTTTACATATAATGATGAGGAAATCACAGATGCAACCGCAGAATTAGTAAATAAGTTTTCAAAGGTTTAAATACAAACATAAAACTATTATTTGAAAATTTATGGTGGCCTGGTTTAACCATGCTTCATAAAGATATGGCATTGAGATTATTAGAAAAGGTTGATTACTTTAATAAAGGCTTTATGCTAGATACTGGTCATTTAATGAATACAAATTTGAGTCTTAAGAATGAAAAAGATGGAATACAATATATTTTAGATACAGTAAATAGTCTTGGTGAATTAAAGAAATTCATAAAAGGTATACATCTTAATTGCTCCTTATCTGGTGAATATGTTACTAAGCAAATAGTATCAAATCATAAGCATAAATTAACATTTGATTATATGAAAAAAAATGTGCTTTTTCATATAATGAAAGTAGATATGCATAAGCCATTTAGTGATAATGCTGTGAAAAAACTTATTAATTTCATTGAACCAGAATATGTTATATACGAATTTATAACAAAATCTGTTGAAGAGTTGGAAGAATATATTACAATTCAGAATAAATCGTTACAAACCCTGTCCCCAAACCAATGAAAATATGCAACTTAAGACTGAATTGTTAAGTAAAAGGACTGAACAGGACAAATTAATAAAACAGATAGATGAATTAAATGAACAAAAATAAAATTGATGAACTCCAAATTAAGCTAGGCAAGATGTTGAAATACAGAGGGAAAGGACAAGCTTTAAAATTAACAAATATTTTGAAACTTGCCACTCTAAAAACTAACTTAAAAAAGCATTATGACAAAATTTGTTATAATACTTTTTTAGTATAGAATTATACAGTTAAACTGTATACAGGGGTAGTGCTAACATTTTCGACTTATCTATACTACACCACATAGAAGTGGATATAAAATATGATTTTAGCACACCTTAAGCCAAGCGTATTCCAAACCCATCATGGAAGGGAAGAGCGAAACAATATTCAATGCAACTACTAGCAACAGTAGGAACGATAACCTTAGTAATAGGAGCATATACTATCATAGGTGGACATGTGTTAATAATGGATCTCACTAGTGTCTTGTCAGGTGGTAACCATCCAGTAACGCTTAGTACTGGATATGTTCTATCCAGTGGGTTAAAAGGACATCATTATAGATTTACTATAGGCGGTTATGCTTATATCCTTGGTGTTCCAATGGCAATATATAAAGCAGTTGCACAGTGGACTCATTAAGAGTATGAATGGTTTTAAATATTTTAGTAATAAAGATGAGACAAAGACCCAAATTTAACTGACCCTATTTTATAGAGTCTTTTTTGTTATAATTTAAGAAATAACTATGCTATAATTTACTTATATGTTGTTGCGAAATTGTATAAAAATACGAATTAAATTTAAGAGGTGATAATAACGAAAGACGACGAAATTCAGATGATTACAGATACACATAAAGAGCTAGGAGAAATATTAGATACATTGACGAAGGATTATGGAATGAGCACAGAATGTCTATCACATTTGTTGGGAGTAAAAAGCGATGGACACAAGGTTGAAGTACCAACAGGGTTTGCAGAGCGTTCTTCTTTTACTAATTTAATACTAATGTTAGACATTATTACAAAGGAGGAACCAGATTTTAAGTTTAAAGCATTTTTAAGAGTTCTAATTGAAGTACATAAGATTAGTGCTGATACCATTGCCAAATTTGCAAAAATCCCAACACAGTATGTTTTAGATTTCATGATTGATAGTGGCACAGTGCCAATTGAGATAAAATATAAGCTTGCATCAGTAATAATGACATTAAGACTTATATTTAAAACTGTTGAGCCTAAAATATAATATATGTTATATTAAGAGATTTCGGACATACTGAATATTATTCTTATGTTGTTAACTAACTAGAGTAAAAAACACTCTAGTTTTATTTTATTTGAGAGTACCTAAAATGGTCGTTTATGGTAGGGGGTATTTCAATAAAAAGACTTGAATTGTCATAAAATGGTAAGTTGCCCATTTTTAGGTAAGTAGACGGTAATCTTCACAGATACCGCCCCTTTCAGAAACGGACGTGCCCAATTTAGGTATCCGGCTCCCCATATGAACCTCTTTACACATAAGCAGGATTTAGATTAACTAAAGATTTTGGTTTAGGATTTTCTAAAGGATAACGTTTTAAAAGTTTACTCATTTTATCCCAGTTTAAGCTAGTTCGCTGACTTCTCTTTTGAAGCCAATAGAACATACTTTTTACAACTTTCCTTTTATATTTTATTAGATTCACCTTTTTCCATATTAAACCTAGTGGTAGATTACGATTTTCTTTTATCCACTTATTAAAATCATTTACTTTAGCATGAAATTTCTTTGATGCTGTTTTCCATTTTAATTTAAAGTTTCCATTTCTACTTTTGCTGCAATAGTGTGTAAATCCAAGGAAATCAAAGGTTTCCGGTTTCTTTATTCCTTTTCGGTTTAATCGTTCTTTAGCGTAGCGTCCAAATTCTATAGTTTTAGTCTTCTCTTCTGCTATATTTAATCCAAATTTTGATAGTCTACCTTTTAGTGCTTCATAATATCTTTTTGCATCATTTTCATATTGAAAACAGGCTAGACTATCGTCTGCATACCTAGTTATGTAACATTCACCTGTACAGTGATTAGTTACTACTTTTGTAAACCACAGGTCAAGAGTATAGTGCAAATATATATTTGCCTTGCCTTATTGAAGAAGGATATTGACTACATTGTAAGAGACGGCAAAATTGAAATGGTAGATGAGTTTACTGGACGCATCGCCGAGAACAGGCGTTGGCCCGATGGAATTCAAGCAGCCCTTGAGGCTAAGGAATGCCTTAGCCGTAAGTCGAAAGGACGTATAATGAATCAGATAACTTTGCAAAGTTTCATTTTGCTTTATAAAAAAATTGCAGGGATGACTGGTACGGCAATGGACTCATTGAATGAAATCAGCGAGATGTATGACATGGAGGTGATAGTAATTCCACCACATATTCCTTGCAATCGAATTGATTATCCTGATGTAATATTCACGCACAAAAAAAGCCAAATACAAAGCTTTGAGCTCAGAAATCAAAAGAGTACATGGCACAGGACAGCCTATTTTAATCGGCACTTGTAGTGTATCAGAGTCAGAATATTTGGCTGAAGAATTAAACAAAGTAGACGTTAAATATAAAATTTTAAACGCAAAAAATGATGAACTTGAATCACGTATTATTGAACAAGCAGGTACTCTTTATGCAGTTACTGTTTCAACTAATATGGCTGGCAGGGGTGCTGATATAAAACTTGGGGGCCCAGATGGAGCTAATAAAGATAAGATAGTTTCCCTTGGAGGATTATATGTTATAGGTACTAATAGGCACGAAAGTATTCGCATTGATAAGCAGCTTAAAGGAAGAACTGGACGTCAGGGTGATATTGGCATTTCAAAATTCTTTATAAGCCTTGAAGATGACCTCATTAAAAGATATGGTATCGATGAAATAATACCCGAGGCAATTAGACCTTATATGCAAGAAGAACCTTTGCTTAATCCTAAGATAGCAAGTAAAATAGAACACGTTCAGAGGATTATTCAGGGCCAGGATTCTGATTTACGTAGCTCATTATGGCAGTATTCCTTTATCATAGAAAATCGGCGACTTGTTGTTCACCAAAGGAGAATGGAAATAGTATATGATATTTTACCTTTTAATATATTAAGCCTGGAAAATCCACAGCTATTTACAAAATTAATTAACTTCTTTAGTGAAGACACCGTAAAGGAACTTGAAAAACAAGTAGTACTATATAATATTGATGAAGTTTGTGCTGATTATCTTGCTCATGTAGAATATCTTAAAGAGGGAGTAAAGTTAAGTATACTAAGGCTTAAAGATCCGTTGCAAGCATTTCAAATAGAAACAGCTAGCATATTTCAAACTCTACAGCAAGAGATACAAAAAAGAATTTTACAAGATTTTGAAGCGTTTAATAATATATAATAGCTGTGGATTATTCTATTTTGTAACAAAACAATGAAAGAAGAATAATATAAATGGTGACTATTATTTTGGAGGTACTTATGTACGACTATCGTTGTAAAGACTGTGAAAATATTGGACAAAATATGCCTATGGCAAATATGCCTATGACGAAAATGCCAATGGCAAATATGCCTATGACGAAAATACCTATGGCGAACATGCCTATGGCGAACATGCCTATGATGAACATGCCTATGATGAGCATGCCTATGATGAACATGCCTATGATGAACATGCCTATGATGAACATGCCTATGATGAATATGGCCATGATGAATATGTCCATGATGAATATGGCCATGATGAATATGCCTATGATGAATATGCCTATGTATGATGAAGATGAAGATGATGAAGATGATGAAGATGATGAAAATTTAAAAAGCATGTATCCTAAGATCTATAGAATGATATATCCCATGGTAAAAAAACATTGTGATATGATGGAATCCAAGTATGGCCCAATGTATTGCCCTAGTAAGGATGAAATGGAGCATATGTGTAAAGAAGTATCTGACAAGTGCGAAAAACATTATAGGGATGACGATGATAATGATGATGAGGATATGAGGGACACACGCCGTCAAGGCAGAAGAGGTCCGATTCAAGATTTAACCAGAATACTGTTTATCAGAGATTTACTTGGACGAAGGAGAAGAAGAAGACGGGGAAGAATGTTTCATCATGGATATTAATACCTAATTCGTTAAAATGTTTTGTAATACTTTATGAATACATTTTATAAATTTTTTAACCCTACGTAAAGGGTATACCTTTACGTAGGGTTATTCGTTTTAACAACAAACTATCGTTTCTATTTAGATTATGAAATGTATATCTGCTATAATTATAGATTTACAAAAATAGCAATTGAATATTCCGAAAAGAAAGGTCACCAGTGTTGGGTAAAATCCTTATTATGAGATATGTAATGTGATAAAATAGAAGAAAGATAATACTTACTAAGTATATGAAGGAGATTATATTAGCCTCTCTTGAGTACAGATTGCTTCTAATCTTTGCAAATAACCAAAGGCAAGTTCTTAGCCGTAACCAGCTTTTAGAAGGTCTATGGGATTTTGCCGGGGATTTCGTAAATGACAATACCTTAACCGTGTATATTAAACGTTTGCGGGAAAAGATTGAGGATGACTGCCAAAAACCAAAAATTATAAAAACAGTTCGTGGAATTGGATACAAGGGAGGCGATTAATATGCTACGTAGCAAAGAAATAAAGATATATATAACTCTTTTAGCTTCAGTTTTAATAATAGGACCTGTTGCCTGTTTTTTTGTTAATATAATTGCAGGAATTATAGCACTTTCAGCTTTGCTTTTAATGATTGTTATATCTTTCATATTTACTAAATGGAGATATAAGCAATTAGAGAAATTATCTGAGTATCTAAAGAGAATTGCAGGCGGGGAATATGCCCTTGATATTAGTGATAATGACGAGGGCGAGCTTAGCATACTTAAAAGTGAAATATATAAAGTAACTGTGACCCTATGTGAACAAGCTGAGCTGTTAAAGAAAGACAAGCTTTTCCTTGCGGATTTAATTTCTGATATTTCTCATCAGCTTAAGACTCCAATAACCTCAATGTTTGTTATGACTGAGCTGATATGTGATAAAACCCTTCCCCAGGATAAACGCCAAGAATTCACGCAAAATATTCGGTCACAACTTGAAAGACTTCAATGGCTTGTTGCGTCACTTCTAAAGTTATCTAAGATTGATGCAGGTACAATTGAGTTTAAAAAAGAGAATGTAAATGTACGAGAGCTTATCAGTAGGGCTATCCAGCACCTGCTAATCCCTATGGAAATCAAAGATCAAACCCTTGAAATTAGCGGTGATGAGCATATTAATTTTATTGGTGATTTTAATTGGTCCTCAGAGGCTGCTTCAAATATAATAAAAAATTGTGTTGAACATACACCTTTAGGTGGAAATATAGGTGTTAATTTTTGTGAAACTCCAATATATACAATGATAAAAATATTCGATAATGGTGAGGGTATCCATAAGGAGGATTTACCACATATATTTAATCGGTTCTATAAGGGTAAAAATGCTCACGATGACAGTATAGGTATTGGACTTGCCATGTCAAAAATCATTTTGCAAAAACAGAAATGGATGAAACAAAGCTTGCTATATTTAGACGCAGGCAAATCGGTCTTATATATCAATTTTATAATTTAATCCCAGTTTTGAATGTAGAAGAAAATATCACCCTACCGCTATTACTTGATGGTCAAAATATAAAAGAAGGGCAACTAGATGAGCTACTTAGTACACTGGGGCTTGTAGATAGATTAAAATATCTGCCTAACCAGCCTTCAGGATGTCAACATCAACGTGTATCCGGTTGGTGACAGCTCTATTCTTCATACCTATAATGGAAGACACTATATTAATTTATCTTTTCTTGAGTTAATATTTTATTATCTATTCTAATTAAATTATTACAATATTTTGACACATACTCATCATGTGATATTATATATACTATCTTATCTTTAAATTCATTTAATAGTTCATTTAACATTTCTTCTGATGTTGTTTTATCAATGGAATTTAAGGTTTCATCTATTATAATAACATCTGGATTTTGTATAAATAGTCTAGCAATGGCTATTTTTTGCTTATCTCCACCGGATAAATTAGCACCATTTTCATGAATAACAGTATCTAATCCATCTTTTAACTGTTTAAATTTTTCCATAAACGGTTTATCTATTAATGTTTTCCAAGTTTTATCTTCTATTATTTCACCTAAAAGGATATTTTCTTTTATATCACCTGGTAGTATTAATATATTTTGAGATATAACTGCAATTTTATCCCTAAGATTTTCATTGTTTATAATATTTACATTCATTTCATTTATATATATACATTCATTATATATCATTTTATTTAAGTGTTTTATAAAGGTTGATTTTCCACATCCAGATTTACCACTTATATAAGTTACATCTCCAACCTTATTGTGGAATAAACCTTTTTCTATTAATATATTATCAAATCCTATATTATTTAAATCTCCGCTTATACTTTTTATTGTTTGTAATCTTTCATTCCCATCAACCTCTATATTTTTAACAAGTTCCTCTTCTATAAACTCTAAAGCACCTTTTACATCTCTTAAATTAACATTTATTCGAGTAACTTGATTTACTTGTGCAAAAAATATAGAATTAATTAAATTTATAAAAACAAATTCTGGTAAACCAATATGTTTATTCATATATATATATACTGCATAAACAAATGTAGCGTTCTGTAAAAAACTTACAATATATTCTAGTATAAGTGAAATCTGATTGGCATACTTATCTACATAAGTATTTTCTTTTTCAATAGCATTTAATTTTTTCCGTATAAATGATAGCATTCCATTTAAATTTCCTGTTTGTTTTATATAATCGATATTTGAAGTAATAGATAGTATATCCTTAAAATTTTTAGCACAAACTTTTTGCAAATTTTGAGATTTTTCTGACAATGTTGAGTTTAACTTTTTATAACCTAAAATACTTATCAATACTAACGCCAGATAAATTATAAAGATTATTTTGCTAACCATAAACGCTAAAACTAATGATACTATTATTGTTAATATATTTACAATAATATTAGATAAAGATGATACTAATAGATCTGTTAACGTATGCAAAGCATTATTAATTCGTTCTACTAAATACGTGGGTTCTAATAAATTCAATTTTTCATATTTCATTTTAAACATTTGTTTATATAGGAATTCACCTTCTTTAACTCTAAAGTTAAAACCAAAGTTTGCTTGTATTTGTATTAAAAACAACTTAATTGTATATGCTAAGGTAAAAATTATAAAAAACAATATTATTGATGAATTTAATGTTTTTGAGGTAGCGGATTTGTCTAAAGCTTCTTTTAAGATTATTGGTGCCGCTAAAGTTAAAGCTACTGAAATTCCTATTAACAAAGTATTTTCAATCAAAAAAAACTTATATTTTTTTTTAATAATTTTTTATAGTTCATATTTATATCCTTCCTTACTTAATTTAATATTATTTTTTAAAACTAGTACCTTTCTATATAACTCTAATTCATTAACATAACTACATACCGACTTTGAATCGCAATTATTACAATTAAGCTTATTTATATACTTGAACGGGACTCCATTTATATCGTTTAAAACCTCTTCAATTAGTGGTACTTTATATACCTTAGAAATAATCTGTATAATTTCTTCACTTGAAAGTTTGTCTATCTTTATTATCAATATACAAATTAATTTCCCCTCCAATAAATAAATTAAGCTCTATATAATATATATGAAAAATATATCAAAACTTTTTCATATTTTAGCAATAACCATAGACTCGTTGTCAATGATTAATTACTATAAATTTTTATGATCAACAAATTATGGTTACTGCAACTTCATATGTCTTATTAAGAAACATTACTACTACCACCACCTGCACTTATTCCACATAAGCAACTTAGAGCTTCTAAATTTTCTTCTATTTCTTCCAGTTCTAGAACTCCCACAACTTCAATAATTTTCATTATATTCACCCCCTCGTATTTAATATATATGATATCGATATCATTTATATGATAACACATAAATTTTTAAAAATATGTAGTATTTTGTATATTTATTTGGTAATGGACTGACTCTTAGCTATCTCCTACAGTGTGGTGTCATCTATAAAAAATACACCACACTTCCCTTAGTAACCATAGCCCAAGCCATTTTAGATACCGGATGGCTGCAGCATGTTAAAGGCAATAAGGAGTATGGCACCAGACCCCGTGCTAAGGCGCTTACTAAAGATGAACTAATAGAAAGACAAGAAGCTAAAATAAAATTGCTTGAGGCACAGGTAGAATTGTTAAAAAAATTAGACGCGAAAGAAAGGAATGTGGTACAAAAAAATAACAAAATTAAATCTAGTGATGCTTTCAAAACTATTAAAGAAGTTATTGAAAAATATAGCTTTAAAAATATAACCCGATACTTATGCGAATTATCAGGAGTGTCTAGATCTGGATACTACAATTATCTGGCCTCAAAAGGTATACGAATGGAACGCGAGCAGTAGGAATATCAAAATAAGACCTCAATTGCAAGTGTAAATATTATTGATTTTACAATGCAAAATAAACAAGGCAGGCAACAAATGACCTTTATCTATGTATTTTTCTATGGCTTTATAGCAATTATTACTGCTATTTGCATAGCCAATATTTTAAATACCATATCAACTAGCATATCTCTGCGTAGACGGGAATTTGCAATGCTTAAATCCGTTGGAATGACACCAAAGAGTTTCAATAAAATGATTAATTACGAAAGCTGGTTTTATGGAATTAAGAGCTTACTCTATGGGCTTCCTATTAGTTTTGGAATGATGTATTTGATTTACAGGGTTTTGAGGGAGTCATTCAAGATTCAATTTGCGGTTCCATGGGGTAGTGTTATTGTGACTATAATTGCTGTATTTGCAATTGTCCGTTCAACGATGATATATGCAACTTAAAAGATTAAAAAAGAGAATATTATTGATGCACTAAAAATGGAAAATATATAAGGTAACATTAATGTTTTTCTAAAAAGCTAGTTTGGAGGTTAGCATCTCCTGGCTGGCTTTTTAATATTGCAGCACCGCAGGTGATGATTTAATTCACAAGAAAATTTTTCTTATAGTGTAACTTTTTATGAACTTATACGTGTAAGAAGTATAATAAAATAGTTAGGCTATGTTTTTTTTGCAAAGAGGTGATTGTTTGATTGATGATAATACAATAATGGATCTAGTTAAAAGTGGCAATAAGACAGCTTTTGAGGAGATTGTTATTAGACACAGATTAAAAGCTTTAAGGTTTGCACAGAAATATGTAAAAGATGAATTTATATCAGAGGATATTATACAGGATAGTTTTGCTTTAATCTATGTAAAAAGAATGGATTATAACAATAAATACAGTTTTAAAACATTCTTATATACAGTAATAAGGAATAAGTGCATCGATTATCTAAGAAAAAAAACGCCTGTAAATATTGATGACATAAAACTATGGACATCTTCCGCAGAAGATATTGTTATGAAAAAAGAAGACAGATTATTTGTGACGGAATTATTAGGTAAATTAAATAAGGAGTATAAGACTGCATTGTACCTTTATGAATATGAGAATATGTCCTATAAGGATATTTCAAAGATAATGATTAAGTCTGTAGGTCAAGTGAAAATCATTATTTTTAGAGCAAGAAAAAAACTACAAAAACTTGCTAAGGAGGAATATAGATGTTAAAAGATGAAGAATTTCTAAGCATAATGTGGCAGAAGGTTGAAATATTTGAAAATGAACAATTGGAAATAGAAAGAATTTTAATAAGAGATAAGGAATTTAAGAAAAGACAATGTTTTATCTATTTGACTTTAATTCTAATGTTTATAGGAATTTCAGCGTTGTCTTTATTCGTTCATATTGATATATCTATAATTGCCATTTTATCATTCATAACTCTTTTATCGTCAATGAATTATGAATCTAAATTAATGAAATTTACACCAGTAATTAATTAGGAGGTAGAAAGCATGCAAATTAATATAAATAACTTATCAAAGAATTTTAGTGGTAAGAGTGCATTAAAGGATGTTAATTTAACAATAGATCAGGGGATGTTTGGACTACTTGGAAGAAATGGAGCAGGCAAAACTACTTTGATGAGGATACTAGCAACTCTGCTTAGCAAGAGTTGTGGCGAAATCAGCATTTGCGGAATAGATATTTTAAAAACTAAAGAATTAAGAAAACTTATTGGATATCTTCCTCAGGACTTCTCAGTTTATCCAAATCTATCCGTTTATGAAGCTATGGATTATTTAGGCGTTTTATCAGAGGTTCCCTCAAGTGAGCGAAAAAAAATAATTCCAGAACTTTTAGAAAAGGTTAACTTGTTAGATTGTAAAAGGGTAAAGGTTAGGGCCCTATCTGGCGGAATGAAAAGAAGACTTGGAATAGCTCAAGCAATTTTGCATAATCCAAAAGTTTTAATAGTTGATGAGCCAACAGTAGGACTCGATCCAAAGGAGAGAATTCGATTTAGAAACCTTCTTTGTGAACTAGCAAAGGATAAAATAGTTATTCTTTCAACACATATAATCGGAGATATTGATGCCACCTGCGAAAATATTGGAATATTAGATAATGGGAGCCTTATATTTAAAGGAACTGTTCAAGAATTAAAAAGCAAAGCAGAAGGAAAAGTTTTTTCTATGAACATTAAACCCGATGACTTAGAAAGAATAAAACAACAATATATTATAACAGGTATGATTATGTTAGGGGACAGTATCTCCATTAGGGTTATCTCAGATGTTCCTCCAAGTGATAATGCACAAATCTGTGAACCCACTATTGAAGATTCGTACATGTTTATGATTGGAGGAATAGATAATGTTTAACCTATTTCTAAAGGAGTGTAAGCAATTAGGTAAGAGCTTGATTTATATAGTTTTTATTTGTATCACCATAGTATTTTATACTACCCAATACTTTTCAGATATAAAAGGGAATGATCTACGTAACTCAGGAAGTGCTTTGATAAAGCCTTCTTATGTACAAGATGTTGAAAAGTACAAAAAAGAGAATGATATGTATCCCTATGGATCTACCAGCGAAGAGATACCAGAACAAGTTATTCCTAAAGCAACATCAACACTATATGGAGAGTATATGCAAGGAACATATTCATCCTATCCATATGGTTTCTTTAAAAATGTTAAATTAAATAAGGAACACACGAAAAGGATAGAAGAAATTTTAAGTCAAACAACAGGAAAATCTCTAAATGATTTAGACAAATTGTATAGTAACAACAAATGGAGTGAAATACATTTCAGTAGCAGTTCAAAAGACTATGCTAGTTTTAAAATGGTTATGTTGGAAGTTGATAATATAATAGGAGATCAATCTAATTATTCAAAAGAAAATTTAAGAAGGCTTGGAGTTAGACCCACAACATATGAGGAGGCAATGAAAACTTATAAAGATTTAGTAGAGAAGGATAAGATTACCAATGGCTTTGCAAGGATATTTTGCGATTATATAGGAATCGTACTGGGTTTATTCCCCGTATTTGTTGTAATATCTTTTATTAGGAAGGATAGAAAAAGCAATATGAAAGAACTCATTTATAGTAGAAGCGTAAGCTCTTCTAAGTTAATCCTATCAAGATATAGTGCCTTAGTTATAATGATGATGATTCCAATTTTATTACTTTCAGGCGTTTCAACATTTCAGGCCGCCAGTATGGCCAAAAAACTTAATTTAACGGTAGATTATTTCGCGTTTTTTAAATATTCAATAGGATGGCTTATGCCAACGCTTATGGCAGTAACTGCAGTCGGGATGTTTTTAACTCTTCTTACAGAAACAGCAATAGCTATTCCAGTTCAGATAACTTGGTGGGGCTTCTCTATATCTAAAGGCGTATTAATTGGAAGTTATGATTTAAGTCAATTAATGATAAGATTCAATACAATAGAGGATAGAGATGTATTTGTTTCTAATATAACCAATATGTTTTTAAATAGGATATTCTTTATTTCAGTATCGGCAATTTTCGTGGTTGCATCTATTTATATATTAAACCTAAAGAGAATAGGAAGGATTGATTTTTATGATAGGTATTCGAAATGTTTTACAAATTTCAAAGGTAAATTTAAGAATAGCTTTTCGAAATAATATATTGTTATCAGTTATGTTATTAATCTCAACTCCCATACTCTTTAGCATTACTAACTTGGATTTTTCCATGGCTGCAAGGATATGTGAGCAGTTTATTGTAATAATTGGAGTAGTGATTCTAGTGCCAATATTTACACCGGAGGAAGATGAAAATATAAAAGAAACAATAAACGCAAAGGCTATTTCTCCTATATTTGTTTATATAATAAGAATACTAATATCAGTAATCTTAATAGTATCAATAATAGCATTATTTGTTAATACATTGATTTATCTTGATGGAACCTTTACTTCAGGAAGGTTAATAATGGGAACAGTTGCATCAGCATTATTTCTAGGTGGATTAGGATTATTTGTTGCTTCTCTTACTGAAAATGTAAACATAGGGTATATGATATCAATGGTTTATTTTGTCTTTGATATCATGACAAAGGGTAAATACACAAAGAATTTGTGTATATTTTCTTTAATGAATAATAGCTTTAAAGAAAAGTATTATCTACTTGTAGCCGCAGTAGTGCTAATAATTTTATCATTATTAGTTTATTGGGTTAAGAATAGTAGGGGTAGTGCCTACATTTCAGGATTATCTATACTAACCCACCCTAAGACATAAAACGTATAAATATTTTGTAACTCATCCACTTTTAAAAATAGCTAACTATTGTATATGATGGTATGATTTACTTATAAGTTATTTCACAGTTGTAGCAAATAGCGAAGTAAACACTAAGTATAATTTGAAAGGAGATATTATGGAATGTAAGGTTTGTAAATTGAATGAGCTAAAAGAGTATAAATATGTTGTAATTATTTCTAAGTATCAAGGAAAAATATTACTTAGCCGTCATAAAAAGCGTTCTACTTGGGAAACACAAGGAGGACATATTGAAAAAGGAGAAACACCCCTTGAGGCAGCAAAGCGTGAATTGTTTGAAGAGTCAGGTGCTGTAAAATTTTCAATTTTGCCAGTGTTTGATTATTGGGCAGGAGATAATAAATCGTGGGCTAATGGTATGGTGTTCATGGCAGAGATAACTGGATTATCTGATATTCCAAATAGCGAGATGAAAGAAGTCCGAACTTTTTGTAATTTGCCTGATTCATTGACATATCCTGAAATAATCACCGTTCTCTTTGACAATGCAAAGAAATTTTTTTAATGTGAATTACGAATTATATTTTTATAAGGTATTACGTATTGTTCATAAAGAACTAAACCGCTAAAAACGGTGGCAGAAGAGTGCTAATCACATTAATTTAATTTTTACTTAAATAAAATAGAAAGAAGTATCCTAGTTACTAAGATACTTCTTTATTATAATGCACACTTCCTATAAACTTTTATTGTTGAAATAAAAAATAAGGGAGTGTTATTATTTATGTCAGAATTAAGAGAAAGAATGAAAATGGATATGGAACTAAGGGGCTACAGCCCAGTGACCATAAAAAACCATATTAATCACATTAGTAACTTTGCTAAATTCTACAACAAATCACCAGAGCTTTTAAGAGAAAAGGAAATACGTGATTATTTACATTATTGTATCACGAAAAAAAAATTAAGTGAAGGTACAGTAAATAATATTAGCTCAAGTCTTAAATTTTTTTATACTAAAACGTTAAATAGATATTGGAATATGGACAAAATTGCTAGGATTAAAGAACCAAAAAGATTACCTGCTGTTTTATCTCCTGAGGAAGTTAAATCTATTTTTGAGGTTACTGAAAATCTTAAGCATAAGGCAATTCTCATGACGGTCTACTCCGCAGGATTAAGAGTTAGTGAAGTTTGTAATCTTAAAATCCTCAGAGAGTATTGGAAAAGATATCACCCAAAAGAATATTTGTTCTCGGGAAAAGGTCGCACAGATGCGATAACTCCACGTAGTATTCAAAAAATGTTAGAAAAATCTATAAAAAAAACTGAAATCACTAAAAATGCAACGGTCCATACACTTCGTCACAGCTTTGCAACCCATTTGTTGGATGCTGGCACAGATATCTGTTATATTCAAAGGCTCTTAGGACATACTCGGATAACTACTACCACCATTTATTTACATCTTAGAAGGATGGATTTACTTAATATAAAGAGTCCATTGGATATGCTCTTAGACAAAAAAGATGAACAAGATGATTGAAATTCAAGATATATTCAATCAATATGGTGATGAATATAGGAGAAATCATAAGCTTCCTCTACATATTCAAAAAACTATGATTTCTATTGAAGCTTGTAGAACAGCGTAGCTTGGGGGTCATGTAGATGAGTGTGATGAATGTGGTCAAATAAGGTCTATGATAGATAAGCTGCAGTTAAAGAACTTGATAAGAAAATATATTTTAGACAAAGACTTGGAGCAGAGGGGAAAATAATTTTTAATAACAAACAGAATCCCAAAGACCTTTTTTTATGGATAAAAGAAAGAAGTAACTATATATTAAAAAAACAAGTAATTTGGTTTCTAAGATTTCTTTCTATGGTAACCACAATAACTACTTTAACAGTGGTAGTTAGAATACTTTATTATATAATATCTGCTTTATTAGGTAGTACTAAACGTGCGCCAAAAATATTTTATTTAATTCCATACTATATCCCTGTTTTTTTAATTATGATTCAATGCATTATTCTAAGAATAAAAAAAAAGGATAGAATGGAAAATTTAAGTATTGCTGAAAAATATAACGATGACATAAAAATATATAGAAATATGCTTAAGCATATAGAAAAACATACATTTAGGTCAGAGTATATTGTGAATTTATGTAAAAATCTTTACGATGATGGACGAAGTGCTTCAAAACAGATAGGTGATTTTTCTAAAATTTGTGAAGCTATAGCCGATAGGCGCAATATGCTATATCCTATTTTAAATCCAATTCTCATGATAAAATATCACTGGACTATTTCTATTGTAAGGTGGAAGATAAAATCAGGGAACAATTTTAAGGATGGATTAATACAATAGGAGAATTAGAAGCTTTGTGCAGTATTGCAGTTATAAAATATGACAATCCCTATTGTAGTATGCCTACGATTGTAACTGGACCATCAAAAATTATAGCCAAAAACATGGGATATCCCCTTTTAGGAGAAAAACGGGTATGTAATAACCTAAAGGTGGAATCGCCACATCCTGTTATGCTTATAACAGGTTCCAATATGTCTGGAAAGAGCACATTTATGAGAACTGTGGGAGTTAACATTGTATTAGCATATGCTGGTGCTCCTGTATGTGCAGATCAATTTTGTTGTACTATTATGGATTTCTATAGTTGCATGAGGGTAAGTGATAATCTAGGGCAAAGTATATCTTCTTTTTATGCAGAAATATTAAAAATTAAAAATATCGTTAAGGCTTCAAACGAAGGAAAACAAGTACTATTTTTACTAGACGAAATTTTTAAAGGAACTAATTCAAAAGATAGGCACACTGGAGCTATGATTTTGGTAAAACAACTAAGTGAAACTGGAAATGTAGGATTTGTATCCACTCATGATTTAGAGTTAGGTGAAATGGAAAATAATAAAAATTCAAAAGTTAAAAACTATTATTTTTCTGAATATTATAAAGAAAATGAAATTCATTTTGATTATAAATTAAAAATTGGAGTTTCACCTACACGAAATGCGATCTACTTAATGAGATTAGCTGGTATTGAAATAGAAGAAAACACTGAAGGTAATGTAAATGATATTTTCCATAAAAAAAGAGAACTAACATTTGTGTGTTAAATTTAAAATCTTACTTTTTTAATTTTTGAAAATTAGTAGGAGGGTAAAAATGCTAAAAGGTGCTAATGTAATAATAAGACCACATTTATACAAAGCATATATATTAATTTATTGCTGCTTTTTTTGTGCTTATAAAAAAATTGCAAGTAAACCTTGATTAATTTAATCACATATATCTCATTCCGATATAAAGTTAAATCATCTCCTGGGTCGGTGCACAGCTTCGAAGAAGATGAATTGATGACTTCATAAAGAAATTTATATGTAATTATACTAAATATTTGAAATCTATATTAATATCCTGTATAATTTAATAATTACTCAATGCTAATTTAAGTGGAAGGGGAGATAGTTGTTTATGAAAAAAATTAACAAAGTATATTTAGGTATTATCTTAGGTGTTATAGTAGGAATCATCAATGTTTTACCGATGATTTTGCAGAAAATAAGTTGGGCTGCTAATATATCAACTTTTTTGACTTGGGTTATAGTTGGATTTTTTATTTCGACATCAAACTTAAAAATCCAAGGAATTTTAAAAGGAATTATTATTTCTATACTTATATTTATTCCATCAACCGTATTTGTAATAGAATCTAATTTAACAGGTGCAATTTGGATTATAGTAATGACATTAATTTTCGGTAGTTTATTAGGATATTTAATTGATAGACTTGGTGAATAGCAGTCTGTGTTTTTCTTGAAATATAAATTAAGGGCGGGAATCAATATGGATACATTAACCACTAATAGATTGATATTAAGAGGGTGGACAGAAAATGACAGCGAAAATTTATATGAATATGCCAAAAGTGATTTAGTTGGACCTAATGCTGGTTGGCAACCACATAACAATGAGGAAGAAAGCAAAGGAATTATAAAAATGTTTATCAAAAATAGTGACACATATGCTGTTGTTCTGGAATCAGAAAACAAAGTTATTGGTAGTATAGGACTTCATAATAGAAAACCTGATGATAGCCTTTCCGACTTAAAACAAAAGGAAATAGGCTATGTTCTTAACCCTAAATATTGGGGCAATGGATTTACTCCAGAGGCTGTAAATTGCTTAATTAAGTATAGATTTAATGAATTAACTTTAGATTTAATTTGGTGTGGACACTATAACTTTAATCATAATTCTAAAAGAGTAATTGAAAAATGTAGATTTAAATATAGATTTCAAAAAACTGAAAGATTAAAACTATTAGATAACAAAAAAGTTACCACCTTATATTACAGTATTTTTAAATTCGAATATCTTAACCAATTATATTTAACATAATGAATAGAATGAGCACGCAACAACTAAAAGTCTCAAGCTTCCTTAACTAAAGGTGATTATGACGAAATACATTCGACATAATCACCTTTTGCTTTGTTTGAATAATTGTTTGTTTAGATTATATGACAGAACAACACATATATAATTAATGAAAACTGTTTGTTTGAAATTGGTTATAAATGTAATAAACAGTTGTTGGTTTCAGTATACTTTAAACGGAAATTATGTTAATATATAGTAAATGATTCAAAAGGGGTTGTTTATATGAATATTGCTTACTCTCGAGTGAGTTCAAATCAACAAAATGATGATAGGCAATTTGCAGATCTTAAAAATTACAATATAGAAAAGTGGTTTAATGAAAAAATAAGCGCAGTAGACGTTTGCCCTCAATTAAATGCAATGATGGACTTTATGAGAAGAGGAGATACAATTTATGTTTTGGATTTCAGTAGGTTTGCAATGTCAACAAATGAACTTATAAATATAGGTGAACAGTTAGAAAGTAAAGGTGTCAATTTAAGATGTCTTAAGGAAAATTTGGATACAAGTACCACCACAGGTAAACTTATGTTCACAATGATTAGATCAATTAACGAATTTCAGCGAGCCAATTTATTAGAACGACAAAAAAAGGGCATTGCAACTGCAAAAGCAAAAGGGAAGTATAAAGGCCGTAAAAAAATAAATTACCCTTTAAATTGGAAAGAAGTTTATGATAAATATAAGAATAGAGAATTAACAGGAACCAATGCAATGGAATTATTAAATCTAAAAAGGAATACTTTTTACAAATTAGTGGATGAATATAAATTAACAAAATAATTATTAAAAAGAAAAAATTAATTACAAAAGGTTATGTTTTAAAAAACAAAACTATTGTATAATGTCGTATAGAAGGATCGTTAAGAAATTTTTAGTGACAACTTTTTATTGTGAAAGGAGTATAAAAATGATAAGAGAAGCAGTCGAAAATGATTTAATTGATATTTTAGAAATTTGCAATGACGCCATATTAAATACAACAGCTGTCTATGATTATAAAGCTCACACGATTGATGACAGAAAACAATGGTATGAAAAAAAGAAGCAAGAGGGGTATCCAATATTAGTGTTTGAAGACAATAATAAGGTTATTGGATTTGCTACATTTGGACCATTCCGAGCATGGCCTGCGTATAAATACACTATTGAACACTCTATTTATGTTAATGGAAACTGTAGAAACAAAGGCATAGGAACACTACTAGCTAAAGAGCTAATAAGAATTTCCAATGAAAGAGGATTTGCAACCATGGTGGCGGCAATTGATGAATCAAATGAAAAAAGTATCAAATTGCACGAAAAATTAGGGTTCGAATATTCAGGTAAGATAAATAAAGCTGGATTTAAATTTGGGAAGTGGCTCAATCTTGTTTTTTATCAATTAGAGCTTAAAGGCCCTGAAAGCCCAATAGATGGTTAGTGTGTAAGTTTTAAAATAATAGTAAAATACATAGAGAGTAGGAAATAGAATGGCTGGATTAGGTGTGTAGGCACAGAAGAGAATAGTCTAACCTTAATATATTATGATTTGCAATCTATTATATTACAGTTTGTTTCTCGAGAGCAAAGGTGTAAAATTGAATAGTCACAATTTCATTAATGTAATAAATAATATTCACAGCAGATAATTCTACTAAAATGTATATTGCTCTAACAAGGAAGGGAACTTAATTTCAACTCCCATACCCTTTAGCATTACCAACTTGGATTTTCCAATGGCTGCAATGATATGAGAGCAATTTATTGTAATAATTGGAGTAGTAATTCTAGTGCCTAACTAATCAAAAATTCATTTAGACAAAGCATCTATATTAATTTATAGATGCTTTTTTTGTGTTAATAAAAAAATTGCAAGTAAAACTTGATTAGTTTAATCACATATATCTCGCAAAATATAATATTCTCTTTATTGAAGAAACTGAAAAGGGGAACAAGAGAATACTAACAATGGAACAAATTTAATCAAACAAATAAATAAGGTATCAAAAATAATTATTAACAAAATTATTTTCCAACTACAACTTAAAATATCCTTTGTTGAGACATACTTGTATGTTATTTAAATCAACAAGTAGAAAAAAGCAATTAAGGTTACTATACGGGGTAGCGTCAACATCATAGTGAAGTATTTTATGATGTTAAATTTTTATTAATGATACCACATTTGGGGTATTTGATTTGCTATCATTCGATATATGGAATATAATGAAACAAGTATTTTAACGATACTTCATTATATTTCTAGGGGGTCTACAAAGAGAAAATTTCAGTGTAGTGAGCAATCAAAATGGAGGCGTCGCAAGACCATATCTACATTAAGATGTGTAGCTACTATTACTTAGACTCTTGGATAAATCTTCTCAATTTAATTTTTAAGTTTGTCACAAGTATCCATCTACTTTATAATTTACTGAAAGTGAATAATATAATTATGTAGCTGGAAAAACAGTAAAAAATAAAGGAGCGAAAATTAATTTTATGAATATTATTAAAACTGCAATTATAACTATAATAATATCATTTATATCTGGATTATTGTTAGATTATTATAGAAATTTAGGACCTAGAATATTATGTAATGTACGAAATGGTAAACCTATAAAAATGGATGGCAAAGAGCATTGCACATACATTATTACTGTTAAGAACCCATCAAACAAAACAATTCATGAGTTAACTATAAATATACAGGGTTCACAAACTAACTTAAAGAGTACGGGTGCCACAATAACAAAAGGTTTAAAATTTGATTCTTCAATAAAGGATAACATTTTAGAGGTTTATATCCCTTTTATAAGTAAGGGTGATGAGTTTTCAGTTACAGTATATGTAGAAAAGCAATCTAATTACAATAATAAGCCTATTATTGTAATTAGATCACCTGAAAATTTTAAGGAGATAGACTCTGTAGAACAAAAGGGAATACTATCATTTTTGTTTAATATACCTAAAAATGTAAAACAGGTAATCTTTAAGGCAGTGAGAAAGAACGAAGCAATAGTTCCTAATGAAAAAGAAGATTTTACAGCGGTTATGAATAAGGTAACAGGCGCTGAACAAACAATAAATAAAGAAAATAGGGAAGTGCTCTCTAGAAATAAGAAAACTAGTAATAATAAAAAGGCAATGATAATTATTGCATCAATTATTTTAGTTATAATTGTTGGGGTTTCAGGAAAATTTTATTTCAAAGGGACATCTCCTAATGTAAAAACTCCCGTTCCCAAACTGCCCACAGATGAAAAAGAATCAACTGGAGCTCCAGATAAAAAGAATCTTAAACTGGAACTCCAGATGAAAAAGAATCAACTGGAACTCCAGATGAAAAGAATCAACTGGAACCCCAGATGAAAGAATCAACTGGAACTCCAGATGAAAAAGAATCAACTGGAACTCCAGATAAAAAGAATCACCTGGAACTCCAGCTGAAAAAGAATCAACTGGAACTCCAGATGAAAAAGAATCACCTGGAACTCCAGATGAAAAAGAACCAACTGTAACTCCAGACGAAAAAGAATCAACTGGCCAAACCCAGATAAAAAAGAATCAACTGGAACTCCAGATAAAAAAGAATCAACTGGAACTCCAGATGAAAAAGCAGTCCAACTGTAACTCCAGGTGCAACTAGTTAGCGATGATGTGATAATGGAAAAAATCGATATATCAGAAACTAAAATAAAAGTATTGGAACTTAGACCAGTATAATTTAGCAATTGTGAACTGAGCCCAATTAAGAGGGCCTAGAAAACCAATAGATGATTTAATATAATCAAAAATACTCATAATATCTTGAGGCCAATTGAAAAAAGCACTCTCTTTTTCAGTAAGTTTTTAGGCTTGAACAGAAAAAACATGAAATACCCATATTTTTGGATGTTTCATGCTTTTTCTTTTATATTTTTATATTTAAGTTAAAAGCCTTATTTCATGCCTTTCAACTTGATTATTCTCTTTAGATTCACAGTGAAGATTGATAACGCACCTTGTGCATTTGCATGCTAATTAAACCTGACGATGTTGCTACATCATAGCCATGCTGGTGCTTAAGTTCACTGTTCTTCTACTATATAACGTTCTCTAGCACGTTTTTTAAAAATACTCAATTTTTCGAACTCTATTTGATCTTTGTGGAGTATTTGACTTTATTGAAACCGAATAAGTTTTAGATTTAGCACCTTCTTTATAGCACCCATCTTTAAGTGAATACAATTTTTACACTTTTCTACATTAAAATAGTAAGTTAGCACTTGATTTTTACCAACATTCTTCTTTCCCTGTTTTGCTTTTTTAATAGCCATGTACTGCTGGACATACAAATAAACCAGCATCTTTATTAAACTCAAATTCATCCTCTTTTTCGCATTCCTTGTGAAATTACAGGATTTAGTCTTGAAATTAAATACAATTTTATTTTCTTTGTATATTTTAAGTTTTTCATTTCAGAATAAGCTGTATCTCCAATTACTTCATTAACATCTATACCAGCCTCACGGCTTTTTCTATTAAGGCTATGAGCTCCTTTCCATCACTTTTTTCGCCAGTTGTAATAACAGCTGCTGTAATTAAACGTTCTTCACCATAGCAAGGTGTGATTTATATCTCAAAAAAGAACTATCTTCAGTTTTATGCCCCACTTTTGCATCCTCATCTTTTGATAGTTTCAGATTTTTCAAGTCATCATTAATAGCTCATTAAGTAGTTTAATTTAGTTTTCACATTGGATTTGCTGCAGTTTCTGGCTTCTCGTTTATGCTATCAATTAATAATTGCAGTACTCAAGAATATCTTCAAGTACTCCAGTTGTAACTTTATTAGGTAACTCTTCTTTAATACCAGGATATGTACCATACAATGTTTTTCTTAAGTTCTTGCACGTTTCAATAATTCGCTCGCTGACTTTTGGTTATAACGTGACTTGCAGGTGTAGCATCAACTATTATTGCTTTATTTTAAAACTCCCTTGGAGTAGCAAGTTCTACAGTCTTGTTTATTAACATTAAATCCAATAAATTCATGTCTTTTAAGGCGAAGCTTTCTAAATTTAGTTAATGTACTTGGAGTTTATTAAATTTGTTTCTTCTGGGGCTAAATTTAGAAAATATTTAAAGGACATATCATGTTATTCTTCAACAACATCTTCATCAGACAATTCATATATTACTTTCAAAAGTAACATTTAAATAGCATTATGGGGTTAATAGCACCTCTACCCATAGATGAACTATAGTTAACTACCAATTCATCATAAACAAATGAAAAGTCAACAAGGTCATTAATTTGCTTTAAAATGTTATCTTCCGGAATAATTAACGAATATAAGCTATGGTATGTATTTATTTTTATTTCCAATTGTCTTAGCATAATAGTATAGCCTCTTTATTTTGTAGTCTACTATACTAATTGATATATCTTTAAAAATTTTGTTTAGTCTATATTAAAAAAATCGCCATCTTTAATTGATGACGATTTTTCATATAGTTTTTCAGTGTGGCTCTAATAATTTACGGAGTATTTTTTCTATTAATATTACGCTATTTAAGATAATATTAATAGGAAATAGAAGCTAATTTTTTTTATTTCTCAATATGGAAACAATAATATTCACAGCAGATAATCCTACTAAAATGTATATTGCTCTAGCAAGGAAGGGAACAAATCCAAAGATAAGACTAACTAAGTTAATATTTAACAACCCTAAAAGTCCCCAATTTAAAGCACCAACCAATACAAACACGAATGAAAGTTTGTCTATAATACTAAGCTTATACATAATTACCCCCAAACTATTATAATTGTTCTATTTGTATAAATTATATTATAAATATAATATTTTAGAACTGTTTAATAATTTCTTTAAAGCGTATATAATGTTATAGTAGATAAATTTATACACTAAAAAATAATTTGGAAAGTACAAGTTAAATATGCGAACATTTTCATTACTTTTAGCACTATTACATGTTATAATATGAATGAAATTTGTTTTACATTTAAAATTGTACGTATGGAGGCAGAATATGAGAAATTCTTATAATACACCATTAAATAGTAGATATGCATCAAAAGAAATGAGTTATTTATTTTCAGATGATATGAAGTTTAGAACATGGAGAAAGCTTTGGGTTGCACTAGCTGAAGGTGAAAGAATATTAGGAATCAATATCACAGAAGCTCAAATTGAAGAGCTTAAATCATATGTAGATAACGTGAATTACGAAGTGGCTGAAGAAAAAGAAAAAGAAATACGACATGATGTAATGAGCCATGTATATGCATATGGGGTTCAATGTCCTACTGCAAAGGGCATTATTCATTTAGGAGCTACTAGCTGCTATGTAGGCGATAATACAGACTTAATAGTCATGAAAAAGGCTTTATTATTAATCAAGAAAAAATTAGTTAATGTAATTAGTAAATCTTCTGAATTTGCATTAAAGTATAAGGATGTTCCTACACTAGGATTTACCCATTTACAGCCAGCTCAATTAACTACTGTAGGTAAAAGGGCAACTCTATGGATTCAAGAATTAATAATGGATCTAGAAAATTTAGATTTCGTAATAAATAAAATAAAGCTACTAGGAGTTAAAGGAACAACAGGAACTCAAGCGAGCTTTATGAATCTATTCGAAAATGATGAGAAAAAAGTAAAAGACTTAGATAAATATGTAGCGAATAAAATGGACTTTGAAGATACATATCCCGTTACTGGTCAAACTTATTCTAGAAAAGTAGACTCTATAGTATTAAATACATTATCAGAAATAGCTCAAAGTGCATATAAATTCAGTAATGATTTAAGGATACTTCAAAGCATGAAAGAATTGGAAGAACCTTTTGAAAAAAATCAAATTGGATCCTCTGCAATGGCATATAAAAGAAATCCTATGCGTTCTGAGCGAATTAGCTCTTTATCAAGATATATTATAGTAAATTCATTAAATCCCGCTATAACAGCTGCAACACAATGGTTCGAAAGAACATTAGATGATTCAGCTAATAAGAGAATATCCGTAGCTGAAGCTTTCTTAGCACTTGATGGAGTATTAAATTTGTATATGAATATAGCTGGAAATATGGTAGTATATGAAAAAGTAATTACTGCTCATGTAAACCATGAGCTTCCATTTATGGCTACAGAAAACATCCTTATGGAATCTGTTAAAAGGGGCGGGGACAGACAAGAGCTTCATGAGAACATTAGAGTTCATTCTATGGCTGCAGCAAAGCGGGTTAAAGAAGAAGGCTTAAATAATGATCTTATAGAAAGAATTATAAATGATGATAGTTTTAAGATGTCAAAAGAAGAGATTCTAGCTGTAATTGACCCGATTAAATTTGTAGGTAGAGCTCCAAGTCAAGTAGTAGAATTTATAGATGAATATGTAAAACCAATAATTGAGGCCAACAAAGATGCATTAGGAGTAGAAACTTCTATAAACGTATAATCCTTAACATTGGATAGAAATTATACTATAAAAAGCTATCAGTAATGCAAACTGATAGCTTTTTAATTTTAACGACATTTCAGAAGGAAAGTCTCCCAATTTCAATTGGAAACATGAAAAATAATAAAAATAAATAAATATTTTTATTATTTTTAAAAAAATCAGGATTTTGCTCCCCCTCTTATAGTATAATAATGTCGTGAAATGTAAGTTTCACGACATTATTATGATTTTTGGAGGTACTTATGAAATCGAATATAAATACTATTTATAACAATGAACTCCCACAGTTTTTAAATGATTATCTTAATTATTTATCTACTATTAAAGGCTGTTCTAGCTCTACTATTCTTGCTTATACCGCTGATTTATCGTTACTACTAAAGTTCTTAAAAATGTATAAAGGTCTAGTCTCTTCCGAGAATGCTCTCCCTCTTGAGAACATTATAATTAGTGACCTAACTTTAGCTACATTAAAAACTCTTACATTGCAGGATTTATATGCCTATATCTCCTATCTTGGGAAATATAGGGCTAATGGTAATTACGCTAAAGCAAGAAAAATTGCATCTATAAAGTCTCTATTTAAGTATTTAACCACTAAGGCTAAAGTGTTAACTATAGACCCGACAATAGATCTAGAGTCACCAAAACTTGGCAAAAGAAGCCCCGTTTTTTTAACATTAAATGAAAGTAAGGCACTACTAGATGCTACACTCTCTAGAGATATGCATTCTATTCGCGATCATAGTATTATTACATTATTCTTAAACTGTGGTATCAGGCTGTCAGAACTCTGCAGTATAAATATATCCGATTTGAAAGATGATACATTATCTATTATTGGAAAAGGAAATAAAGAACGTACTATTTATTTGAATAAAGCATCACTAAGAGCAATTTATAAATATTTACCTATTAGAAATATAAACATAGCTAAAATTCATGTTGAAGATAAGGATGCCCTCTTTATCAGTGGCAAATACGGAAGAATTAATAAACGAACTGTGGAGAGAATTGTAAAAAAGTATATAGGCAATGCTGGTCTTAATAAAGATAAATATACTCCTCATAAATTAAGACATACCTCCGCTACTCTTATGTATAAATATGGGAATGTAGATATTAGAAGTCTACAAGAAATATTAGGTCATGAAAATATATCTACCACACAAATATATACTCATGTAGATAATGATAAATTAAGAAATGCGGTTAAGTCAAACCCACTTTCTGATGAATAAAAAAGAAAAAAGTATATATTACTACTAATGCATTCACTTCGCTAAGAACTACTAATTTTTTTTAAATTAATCTGCTAAAAAATATAAACTCGCTGTAATCTGTACCCTTTGTCAAGGACAATTAGAAAAAACTATATTGAATTATAAAGATGATTTCTGTATTGAACAGGAGTCATCTTTTTCAAATCCCATTGATATCTATATCTATTATAATAGATCATATATTTTTTAATTTCTTTCTTTAACTCTACTAATGTTTGACACTCTTTTATGTTTGCCTCATCTTTGAAATGACCGAAGAATGATTCCTGTGGAGCGTTATCCCAACAGTTTCCACGTCTTGACATAGATTGTCCTAGTCCACAACTTTTAACGAGATTTTGAAGGATTGGACTTGTATAATGACAACCTTGATCTGAGTGAATAAATGCATCTTTAGATATTTTAATATTTCTATTCTTTTTTAGCTTTAGTATAGTATCAGTGACTATATCCATCTTAATATTAGCTGACACATTATATGCCAGTATTTCATTTGTAGAGGAATCCTTAATCGTTGATAAATACGCCCTATGACCCTTTCCATAAAACAAATAAGTTATATCTGTAAGCAATACCTTGCCAGGTATATTTTGCTTGAAGTTTCTATTTAATAGATTTGGTAAAACAGCATGTTCGAGGGTGGCTTTCATCATCCTTTTATAAGGATTTGCTTTTCTAATAGGACATACAATTTGGTATTTCTTCATTATCCTACGGATACGTTTCAAATTGTAAACGATACCAAATTCGCCTTCTAACGTCATTTTAATTTGTCTAGCTCCTTTTTTGCGGCCTTTAAAGTTATATGCTTTTAAGATAGTATCTCGCACTATTTGATCATGATCGTCACGTTGATTCCTAACTCCTTGTGAACTAACTGAGAAATAGTTGTAGTAGCCTGAACGGGATACCCCCGACACACTGCATAAATGGCTAAGCATATTTCTGAGTTTATATTTTTTAATTTGTGAATTGATAAGAATATATTTTTCTTCTGCTACTAATATTATTTTTTCTTTACCAGCCTTCTTTCTAGGATGTCGATTTTTTTTAGTAATTCATTCTCAGCTTTAAGTAAATTAACTTGGACCTTAAGACGTTTATATCTTTCTTCTATGGGAAGATCTTTCCCTCTTGATCTTCCGCACATTGATTTCCTTGTATCATTCAGTCCTATTACACCTTTTTTTCTATATGCAGTCCGCCATCTGTAAGCTGCTGATCTAATTCGATCATTTCCAAGAACGTCTATATCAAAACCATATTCTTTAAATATTTCTTTTATAGATTTGCCCTTTTCATTCTCTGTTACAAAAATGCGTTTATATTCATCAGTGTAAGTTATACCTTTAATACTAACATTTGTTACATATTTATTTTTGGATAACACTTTCACTTCTTTTTCTGTAAAATTCTTAATGCTCATTTATTCACCCCTAATCCTTTATTCCATTATACATAGAAAAACCCCATAGGGTAGTTTTTTTTAAATCGTCTACTCTATAGGGTACATTTTACTGTCACTCAAACATATATTTTTCTTTACGAATCTTAATTAAAAATAAAATAAGAAGTTCTAAAGCTCGCTTTAATGCATTATACGTAATATATACTTTTTTTGAGCATAAAAATATGCAATAGATTTTAACTATTTCTATATATACTTCTAATACTTATATTTTTTTTAGTCTTATAAGTCCAGGAAATTCTTCTTGAAGTAATCCTGAGTTATCATCTTCATTTTCAAGTAGCTCTTTTGCTCCGTCTATGTCATCTATAAATTCCCAAACTTCATTATTTTCAGGTATAAAATCATCTTTATGTAGTTTTGAAAATTCATCGTTGGCTACCACTGAATCATAATCTTCGAGTTTTGGTAGTTCCTCAATTTCATTTTCATTATTATCTACTTCTTCCGATAAATTAATTTCATCCTTATCATAAAAATTTTCTTCTACCCCTTCAATCTCATTATCCTCAAAAACTTCATCAATTTTTATAGCTTTTACATCGTACCCTTCCATTTCTAAACATTTACCGCAATTATTACATTTCTTATTTGAATTTAATTCGCAGACTTCACATTCTCCACAACTATTACAAATTTTCTTATTATTAAATATACAATTTTTAGACATACAACACCCCGCTCTATTTATTTCAATTACTTTCATAATAGACCATTATAGCAAATATATTTTCAATAATCAAACACTAACACTCTTTAACGACATTTCAGAAGGAAAGTCTCCCACTTCTATAAGTTGGAGTTACATGACCTAACAAATAGAAAACTTCAGTGGGAGTATAAATATCCTTCTGAAGTCGTCAATGCAGCTCCGCAGGAGATGATTTAATGATGACTTATGTAGTCACACATAGTAATATACAATTTTTTACCGCAAAATAGAACATAGGTTTGATGTTTTTACATTTATATGGTATAATTATACTATGAATGGGAGGCGTTGACGTGTTAACTGAAAAAAAAGACAAGCAAAGTGAAATATATAACTTTATAAAGAAACAGGTTCAATTAAAAGGATATCCACCTTCAGTCAGAGAAATATGCGATGGCGTAGGCTTAAGATCTACCTCGACTGTTCATGGGCATTTAGCAAGATTAGAAAAAAAAGGATATATTCGTAGAGACCCTACCAAGCCTCGTGCAATTGAATTAATAAAGGGTTCTGTCGTAAGAAAAGAACTTATAGATATACCTATTATAGGGAAAATCACTGCTGGAAAACCAATACTCGCAGTTGAAAATGTTGAAGATACATTTACTCTTCCTTTAAATTTCACTAAAACCAATAATGAACTATTTATGCTTAAAGTTTCTGGTAGCAGCATGATTGAAGCAGGAATATTGGATAAAGACCTTGCTATAATTGAGAAAATCAATACCGCTAAAAATGGCGATATAGTTGTAGCTCTTATTGATAATGAAGCAACTATTAAAAGATTTTTCAAGGAAAAAGATCATATAAGGCTTCAGCCTGAAAATTCAACTATGTCCCCTATCATAGTTGATGACTGTGCAATTTTAGGTGTACTTATTGGTATTTACAGAAAGTATTAAATACCCACTTTTAAAGAATTTATGGAACAAAAAAATCCTGCAATGAATATATCAATTGCAGGATTTTTTTATTCTATTACTAAATCATCAATATTAAATAACTCTTGAAAGCGCTATTAGTATTCCAATCTTAGCATGATCGAAAGTTAATCCACCCTGTAAATATGCTATATAAGGCTCTCTAATTGGAGCGTCTGCAGATAATTCTATAGATGCTCCCTGAATAAATGCACCTGCTGCCATTATAACCTTATCTTCATATCCTGGCATGTCCCACGGTTCGCATTGAACAAAAGAATCAATGGGTGACCCCTCTTGTATACCCCTACAGAAATTAATTAACTTTTCCTTATCATTAAATTTAATTGCTTGAATTATATCACTTCTTTTATCAGTATATTTAGGAAGAACTTCAAACCCTGCAAGTTCCATAATTCTTGCGCAGAAAATAGCGCCCTTCAATGCCTCCATAGCAATATGCGGTGCTATGAATAGTCCTTGATATAAAGAACGCATAACTCCAAACGTAGAACCACATTCTCCTCCTATTCCAGGAGTTGTTAGTCTGTAAGAAGCTTGCAGTACATATTCTTCTTTACCTGCAATATATCCACCTGTAGGTGCAATTCCACCACCAATATTTTTTATGAGTGATCCAGCAACTAAATCTGCTCCTACATCTGTAGGCTCCGTAACATCAATAAATTCACCATAACAATTATCAACAAAACAAATCACCTTTGGATTTATAGCTTTTGCAGCTTTTATAATATCTTCTATTTCAGAAATTAATAGTGCTTTTCTCCAGCCATATCCAGTAGATCTTTGAATATGAATTAACTTTATTGACTTATCTTCAATCAGTGTCTTTTTCATTAGAGCGATATCAACTTTAGAGTTATTATTTAATTCTAATTGTTTATATTTTACACCATAATCTTTTAATGAGCCTATATCTTCCTTAGTATTAATACCTATTATATTAAGAAGTGTATCGTAAGGCGTTCCGCATATAGACATCATGGTATCATTAGGTCTTAAATTACCAAATAAGGCTGCTCCAATTGCATGTGTTCCATTTACGAAATGCGGCCGAACAAGTGCACTCTCACAATTGAAAATTCTTGCATATACTTTATCTAATGAATCGCGTCCTATATCGCCATAACCGTATCCAGATGAATTTGTAAAATGACATTCGCTAATCCGTTCATCTTGTAGTGCTGTCAAAACCTTAAGTTGATTAAACTCTCTTATTTCATCAAGAATTTTAAACTCCTCTTGTACATCTTGTATTGCTATATCATAAAGTTCTAGCGTTTTTGAACTTATTCTATACTTCTTTTGAAGGTATTCTTTTGTTATATCTATCATGATTCCAGGTCCCCTTTGTATTATGTATTTATTTTAACGACATTTCAGAAGGAAAGTCTCCCACTTCTATAAGTGGGAGTTACATACCCTAACAAATAGAAAACTTCAGTGGGGGTATAAACCTCCTTCTGAAGTCGTTAATATTGCAGCACCGCAGGTGATGATTTAACTACCTTAATAATAGTAACATAAATAATACCGATGTAGAATAGTTTTATTTATATATCTCTTATATTCGGAGGTCTTTAATTGTCTCTTTCTATACTATTGTAGCACTGCAGATGATGATTTAACTTCTTCAATAATTTCTTCAACAGTTTCCTCTAATTCTTCGCCCATTTTTTTATACTCAATTTCAAATTTTTCATTTTGATTTTTCATATAGTACATTAACGCATAATAAGTAGGCTTAAATTTATCCCTTAACTTAAATTCAGTTTCATTAAATAGTTTAAATAAGGAGTTGTATTGTTTTTTAGCCATTAAAAATATTAAATATTCATTAATAGACTTATTATATTTATCTGTGCTATTAGCTACTTTTAAAAATAAATGAGATTTTTGTAAGGATTCTTCTATTAGATCATTACAAAGTAAGGTTTCCGATGAGACATAAATGGTGTTAAAATCATTTTCTTTTTTTTCACTTTTGTTAATTAGGTCCTCTTTACTGCACCAGATTTCAAAAAAATCCACAAGCCATTTCACCTGCTGTTTTTCTTTTTCTCCCCCAACCCTCCTCATGTACCATATGTTAAAAAATCGTTCTTTTATTTGGTACATATAATTTTTCTTATTTACAGGTATTTTATTTATTACTCCGTTTTTTTCTAATTGATTTAAATGAGCGGATACTTCTTTGCTTTGCATTCTTATTTCGTCTGCTATTTCTTTTGTGGTTATGGCATCAAAGCGTAAAGCTATAACATCAACAATTTCCTGCTGCACTGGAGATAACCTATCCATTGTGTGTTTATAAAGTGGTGTTACTCTATCTATTAATATATCTAGTTCTTTGAAATCGGGTTCGTTGTCAATATTTAAAATATCGAAAAGTAATGCCATTATTCTTGGCACCCCACCTGTTAACCGCCTTAAAGCTTCTATTTTTCCACTGTTACTTTTAAGTATCTCATTTATACCATTCTTATTAAAAATTTCACCTAACTTTTTAAAAAATTCCACAGTTTCTTCTGAATTTAATCCTTCTAATTTTATCAGCTTAAAGAAGTTATAGAAGGGTTTATTATAATCAAAAGTAAATTCTAAAACTTCTGAAGATGCTCCTATAATTCGAATTTCGGCAGAAGTTAAGAGAATCTCTCTAAGTTTTTGCTGCTCATAGATTTTGAACTTCTTTAGAATACATTCAATATTATCTATTAAAAGTATTAATTTTTTATTTTTTTCTTTAAGTTTTTGCTCAAGTATTTTAAAGCATATATCTTCGTAGTCTTCTTCCTCTGCATATTTATCCATTTCATCATAAAGCCCTACAAATTCATCATTTTCCATTTCAAGATTCGCAGCCGTTACCTCCCAAAGTTTAAATAGCCTCCTTATACAATATTGCTCCTCAGGAAATATAACAGGAATAAACTTTGCTTTTAATTCCTTATCTCCTTTTATTTCAAAGTATATTCTTTTTAATAAAGTTGTTTTGCCATAGCCTCTTTGACCTTCTATAATATAATGCTGCTCTGGATATTTCATGTCAGAATTTTTTATATCTTTAAAAATTTTTTGAAATTCCTTTTTTCTTATTACAAATCTATCAACTAATTCTTGATGCGATAAATTATTGGGATTATAAAAACTTAAACTAGTAGTTTGCATTTTTTTTACACCACCACATTCTTAATATAGGAGAAGTAAATGTATATATTTTTTCCTCCTCATCATTATTTATATATCCATCATCAATAATAGTATTTAAGAGATCTTTATATGTTTCGCAAAGATTGTATTTTACAGCTAAATCATATATTTCGTTGTAAGTTATCTTCTTAGCTTCTGTTATAGATATTATGTTTAATACTTCTATAATGAACTTGTAGTCATTATTTTTGTACACCTTAAGTCTCTCATGCCAACTGCTAAATTTATTATTTTCTTCTATCATACGTCTAATTGCTATATCAACTGATTTATTATATATAGCGCATATTTGATCTTCATCATAAATGTCCTGAATTTTATCCATAGCAAGTTGAATATAAAAAGGAATCAACCACTTAATTTCATGTAGCATATGATTTATAGTATCAGTATCCATTGTAAAATCAAGCCCTTTAAGTAGTTCATTTATAAGACTTTTTCCTTCTGCTTCACTTAGTGGAGTGACTTTTAATATATCTAGATCATTTATAAACTTTGAAGAATCCATTCGTCTTGCAATACCCTCGAGGCTTATGGAACCTGTATATATGAATTGAAATTTATTATTTATATTACTATTTTGTCTTAATGCTCTATTACTTTGAAGGAGATGAACTGCATATGTAGTGCCTTCATTTTGTTGAATATTTTCTATTGTTTGAGCAAATTCATCTATCATTATAATTAATTTGTGCCCTTCTAAATCAATAGATCTCATAATTTCTATAAACTTTTCATAATAATTCAATTCAATAGTTTTAGTAAACTTAACAGAGTCTATTCCTACTTCGTCTATACTTTTGAAAATGTTTTTAGCTAAATCTTTAATTGAATTTATTACTTTATCTCTTTTCTTTATTGAATCACAATTTAAAATGGCCTTTACGATCTCCTTATAATACTTATTTTCGTTATACACGGACTCTGTAATTACATAGATTATATAGTATTTATCCTTTGGATTATCTTCTATATACCTCATTAAAGATGTTTTTCCAACCCTTCTTGGAGCTGAAATTATAATACTACTATTTGAATCAATTTTTCTCCATAATTTGTTTATTAAAATAGGCCTTTTAAAAAAATTTTCACCTCGTGCAGCTTGCCCTGTTGTGATTTTCATAATTAACACCTCCGCCATTCCTTATATTGACAATTATATCTAACAAAAAATATTTTGTCAAGTATTTTAACAAAATATTTTTTGTTAGGTGTGATAAAAACATAAATTATGCTAGGGCTGCAAAAAAGCATTATAAAAGGGTTGAAGAATTGATAAGTGTAGTAAAGTGTAGTATAAAAACTTGATTTAAAAAGTTTTTATAACTATGTTTAAATTTCCAATCTGTCTACGTTGGAGCGTTGTATACGATGAAAGTCGCCCGTACAGTGTGGGAAGGTGGAAAAGACCGAGATAGTAATATCAGAGTTTTACCTATCTTCATAACTTGCTGTCCATAAACTTGTTTACATTCTAAGCGAGAAAAATGAAATTGGCATTTCTCTATAGGATTTTTAGCCTGTGGCGAAGGCTTTATGTGATTACAGATAGTATCATCAATAATCACATAAATAGGCTTGTCGGTATCTTTTGATAACTTTCATATTTTATTAATTGCAAATTTTTGTAATGTTCGTAAAACATAATCTTCATTCCATAGATTGTTTGATAAAAAACTTACTACGGAAGTTCTATGCCTTGAACTATAACAGTTTTCAGTTATATGAATAACTTTACCATTACAACCACGACCTACGATCCCAAATACGAAGGTGCAAATAGTTTAAATTGTGGCAGTGTTAAATAAAGTAATATTCTATATTACTTTAATAAATCTGTTAATTAATTTATCATATGGTATATTATTTTCTGTAATTCCAAAATATATTATGAAATTTGCTCATTTATAGTATTTAACATTTGCACTCTATATAGTTATATTTAGTCCTTCTTCAATCTTGCTTCAAAGATGTTACCTTGTGTCGGAATATTCATTTTTTTAGCATAAATTTTTGTTAATCCAACTTTCTCGAACAATCTCACTATCTCCTCATTTGAATTATTACTTGGTTCTCTCATTAAAACTGTACCATCGACTTTTAACTTATTGACAAGGTTAAATATAACCTCACTTAGTTCTTCAATGGGTATTTCATGCAAAACAAAATGGAAATTTATTATATCATATGAATTATCTAAAATATCGAGTTCCCCAATGTAACCTAATTTATAGTCAACATTGTTGTATCTATCAAGATTCTTCTTTACACATTCAATCCATTTTTTGGAGACATCAACACAAGTTAACCACCCACCACCTCTATTAAGTTCTTTTGCAATAAAAATAGCTAGTCCACCTGCACCAGAACCAAAGTCGAGAATTTTTTCATTTCCCTTTAAATCCAAGGCATTTACAAATTTTTTATAATATGATCTCGCAAAAGTTTTTATAAGAAATTTGTTAATATACACTTCTAAATTAGTAGGTTCTTGAAACATATTATTACACCACCTTTATATTATTATCTGCTAAAACTATCAAAAACAAATTTCTATTTCATCCTCTTTGTTATCCTCAGGCTCAACAATCCTTTTATAGGTTGATTCAAATATAGACTTTAACTTTTCAACGTCTTCCTCAAAAGGAAGCATTAATTTTACGACAATGGAATTTTGAGTATGCCAAGCCGTAAACATAATATTTTTTACATTTACATCAATCCACTTACTTAAAAGCTCATCCTTAATCTCTCTCTCATTCTCCTGAAATCCCCCTTGAAAATTAAATACAATTGTCATATTTTCAATTTTGTCCTTCAAAAAGCTACTTGAACATGGATATTGTTCTTGAGCGACCTTGTCAAATGCCAAATTAAAAATATTTATATTTTTTGAAGATAATAAAGACATTTTTTGTCTTACATGCTCCTCTAGCCGGTCTATATTATAGTCATTAGTATTAATCATTACAGGCACTGAGTCAATAAACTCACCTACAGTTGCAAAATTATCACCACTTATGTAATGTCTCCCATAGTTTATAATCCAAACAGGAGCTTCGTCTACCCCAAAATACTCATTGCAGAAGTCACATAGAAATATTAAAGATGTCTGCCATGGATTTTTAATAATAGATGTATTTTCTTGCTTGTCCTTTTTAATTACAAATTCAAAAAAAGTAGCTACCTTCCTATTAGAATCACTAACCTTCCTTAAAATTTTCTCCATAGGTTTATCCATTTTATCCAGTTCTAGTGCTTGAAATAAATGTTGATCAGTTATATTATAAGGCCCTCTAGTTACCTGTTTCACATAATCCTCATATCTAGTTACCTCTTCATTTTCCACTCTAACATTTTTAATAAAACTCTCATAATATTCCATTATTTTACTTTTTATTATTTCCTCACTTAAAGCATCAAACGCTAAATGTGAAAATGGTAACAGTAAGTGCCACTCCCTTAGATTATTTTTTATTAGGAGAACTCTAAACGCTAAAGAAGTAAACAAATCAAATTCCTTGGTGAAAAACTTTCGTACAAATATATTAAAAATAGTTCCCCTGGCAGTAGAATTATATCTAGATACGTCAATAAATGGAATATCAATGTTTTCAGGAACTTCATACTCCACCCAATGAAAGTTTCCATCTAATTTTTTCATATGACTTCTTAATAAACTCTGATTTTTTATAAAAAAACACATTGCCTTATTTAGCATGTCAATGTTAATATTTTTTTCAAACGTTATTACCATTCCATCATTATCAAATTCCGCAAGTTCTAGAGCATATTTTTGAACTGGAGCAGCCTGAAATTCTGCTATTGGGCAACCTCTTAAAATGGAATTAGAAAAATCCTTTTGCATTTTTTCCATACTATTATCTATTTCATTCATATCATGACTAACAAGAGAGTTCATACCTACAAACAATGAAAAACTATTTTCATCAAATGTAGTTGGTAAATTTGGAAACATTAATTCTTCTACAAATTTTATATAATGAGGTTGAATTACTTCACTAAAATTCGCTGTGACAAAGTCAGTTATCTCTCCCAATTGTTCTTTTTTCGTACCACTAATACACAAAACATGATAGGTCTTGTCCAATACTTGGCAAATTACCAACTTACTTGTCAAGTGCAGATTCTCGTTTAATGAAATTAATGCCTTGTCAGGGTTGCTAATCAAATTCCCACTTTTAAAAGTGGACATTTTTATGTATTCAGATATTTTTTTAATAGTCGAATATAGAAAAATATCATTTAACTTTAAAATTACTCCTACTTCATTAGCTTTTGAAACAATTTGCATTGCTTTAAGGGACTGTCCTCCCAGTTCGAAAAAGGTATCATTAATACTAATTTCCTCTACCCCCAAAATATCCTGCCAAAGACTTACTAGTTTTTTCTCAATTTCATTTGTTGGAGGCTGATACTTATTGTTACGTTGTGCATTTTTCGCCGGTTCTGGCAACATTTCCTTGTCTAATTTTTTATTTGGTGTTAACGGGATGCTATCAATCTTGATGAAAAAAGAAGGCACCATATAATCAGGGAGATTCTGTAATAAAAATTCTCTTAATCCAGAAGAATCGATTTCTACATCTGTAACAATGTATGCACATAAGAATTTATTATTTTGTGAATCATCAAAGTCTAAAATAACAGTTTCTTTAATGTTTTCATAGTTTAATATCCAAGATTCAATTTCTCCAATTTCTATCCTATATCCTCTTATTTTCACTTGCAGGTCTATTCTACCTAAGTACTCAATATTCCCATTGGGTAGCCATCTAGCAATATCACCAGTATGATACATGCGTTCAGGCAAATCAAGACTATATTTTTCATCGCAAGTGAAAGTGTTATATACAAACCTTTCATTAGTCAACTCCTGCCTGTTATAATATCCTCTTGCTAACCCATCGCCAGCAATAAATAGTTCTCCAGCAACTCCTATAGGCAAAAGTCTTTTTTTCTTATCTAGTATATACGTATGAGTATTGGCAATGGGCTTACCAATATGAACATTTTCATCCAAGTTTAGTTTCGCAATGGTCGAATAAACGGTAGCTTCCGTAGGACCATATCCATTATAAAAATTAGCACTACATACATTGCTCGCCAATTCAACTAATGATAATGGAACTGCTTCACCACCTGCTAATATGTCAGTAATAGAATTCAGACATCCCACATTTCTAGGATCTTCTAGTATTAATCGTAACCTTGATGGAGTAGTTTGCAAAATATTAATATTATTTTCCCTAATCAGCTCTCCTAATAGGGCTGAATCAGTTTGATGAATTTCACCCGCAATAACCACCGTTAATCCTTTAGCTAGTGGCACTAGTACTTCCACAACAAATATATCAAAAGCTATCGTGGTAAGTGCTAAAATTGATTTTGTATGAAAAAAATCCATCCTGTCAGTTAATCCTTTTATAAGATTTTGAACGGCCTTGTGCTCAATCATTACGCCTTTTGGTTTTCCAGTTGATCCTGATGTATAAATCACATAAGCCAAGTCTGTTGACAAATTGATACAACCTAAATTATCGTCTATATCATCATAAGTTTCATTATCATCAAAAAAAATGGTTTGTCCGTTGTATTTAAAATCTTTATATAATTTCTTCTGAGTTAGTAAAATTTTAGTACCACTATTTTCCATCATGTATTGTATTCGATTTTGGGGATGTTCAGGGTCTATAGGAAGATATGCTCCTCCGGACTTCAATATTCCTAGCAGTCCCGCCATCATTTCGATGGAACGTTCAGCCATAATACCTACTACTTCATTTCTAGCTACTCCCTTCTTTCTTAAATTTCGAGCAATTCGATTAGCTTTTTCATTCAATTCCTTATAGGATATTTGCGATTCATTCAGTTTTAATGCTATTTTATTAGGCGCTTTTTTAACCTGTGCCTCAAAAATTTCTTGAATAGTTTTTTCAATATCATAACTTGTTTTAGTGTCATTAAAACTAATTAACAATTTGTTCTTTTCTTCTGCAGACAATATATCAATTTTATTTACTTTAATAAAAGGGTTTTGAATAACTTTCATGATAATTCTCTTGAAATGTTGCAAAATGGATTTTACAAAGTCTTTATCGTATATACGCTTATTGAAACCAATCTTAATATTAAGCATATTTGAAATTAATATAGATATGTTAAAATCATGCATTAAAGGAGATGCTGTTTCCTTGATCCTATTTAATAACTGTTGGTCTGGGAAACTTATTACATTATCAAAGAGATCTTGTTTTAATTCTGAACATTCTTCAATCTCAGGTAATGAGATAATTTCGTATCGGGATAATTCAAGAGTTTCATTGTGGAATTTTTTAATTAAATCTACAAAGGTTTCATTTTCACATAACTCTAGACGAACCGGAACTATATTTTCCAAACAATCGGAAATTTCGCTGATTCCTTCAATATTAATATTTCTTCCAGGTACTACCTTGCCAAATATCACATCATCAGAATTATTATATATTTGCAATAACATTCCCCATATGACTTCCAATATTTCATTGACCTTTACTTGATATTTTTGTGCAATCTCATTCAAATCATTTGTGAGCTTCTCATCAATTTCTAAAATAACTTTTTCATAGACAAATTCTTTAACGTACTGATCCCCACCTGGCACTACAGTTCTCACGTTGTATCCGTTCAAATACTTTGTCCAAAATTGTAGACTATCAGATTGATCATGTGAAGAAAGTGGATATTGGATATTTATTTCGGATTTGCGTTCCATATTTCCCTCTCCTTTGTAAAATTTCTATAATTTTTGCTTATAATTCATAAGACTAGTAAACAGGTATTTCAAGTTATTAATAGAAACAGATAGGTATCCCCACTGCCTACCTGTTTCTAACATTATCTTAATTCTAAATAAACCTTTCTTACCTTAAATAATCTAAATTTCACTATTAAACCTCAGTCTCACCAATTTAAATTTTGTTGAAATATTTACTAAAAGTCTCTGCAAGTCCAACTACATTAGGTTCTTTAAACATTGAAAAATGGTTACCATCTATACTATCAAATATTACATTTTTAGCACAATACTCATTCCAAATTTGATTATTTGATATCATTGCTTCTCGAGCTCCCAAAAAGTATACTTGTGTTTTAAGTTTGTTAGAAGGAATATATATTGCCCTAGCATTGGAATAGATTTTAATAACATTAAAGTAATATATTAAACCTTCTAGATCTATTTCGTCATATTTCGGAATAATTTTCGTAGTTATTTCAGGAATTATTTTTTTTAATGTATCTAATACAATTTCTTGCATATTGCCTTCATTTACATGCTTAATAACAGTTGGCCATAAACTGTTAATATCTGTTATCTTGTTTATATCCATATTAATGTCTATATTTTTGTCTATAATGCACTGTTTCACTAACTCCTTCTCTGTTTCTAATGAAAATTCCATTACATCCCCATAAAATTCCAACTCAGGAGCATAAGAATTCATAAGTGCAAAAAATTCTACTTCTTCACCTACCATTTCTATTTGTCTTACTACTTCGAAAGCTAAGGTTCCACCAACACACCAACCAGCGATGTGATAAGGTCCTTGCTGCTGTATTTTTTTTATTTTTTTAACATATCCTTCAGCAACTCCTTGAATGGTTAGGTTTTTAGGAACATAATTCTCCAATCTGTCTGCCCTGATAGCCCAATAATTGAAATCATCACGTAAATTGTTACATAATCCCAAATAGCCCTCTACCTCTCCACTTCCTGCATGTATCAAAAATAAATTTTTATCCTCGTTAATTCCCTTCTTCATCAGCATTAAATCGGCATCGTCTGGGATGAAAACAGATTGATTGTTTTCATCAACATATTTTGCGATTCCTTTTACATTAGGTAAATTAAATATTTCCCTTAATGGAATGCTAATTCCGATTTGCTTATTTATTTTTGATATAATCACTGTGGCATTTAATGAGTTTCCACCGATATCAAAATAATTGTCATCGATGCCTACTCTTTCAAGGCCCAGAACTTCTTCCCATATTGAACATAGTTTTTTCTCTGTTTCATTAGTCGGAGCAATATAGCTATCTTTTATGTTAGTATCAGGCATAGGCAAGTTCTTTTTATCTATCTTACCGTTTGATGTAAGCGGAATCTCATTAAGTTCTATAAAATAAGCAGGTACCATATACTGTGGAAGATGCCTTCCCATAAATATTTTTAATTCTTCTATAGTTAACTCATCATCATCTGAAACATAATAAGCACATAGGATTTTCTTCCCATTCTTATCCTCTTTATCTATAACTGCAGCATTTTCTACAAAATCATGACTTAACAAGCATGCTTCTATTTCTCCAAGTTCCACCCTGTAGCCCCTTATTTTTACCTGTTGATCTTTTCTTCCTTTAAATTCAATATATAATTCTTTTAAATCTTCATCTATGCAAAGTACTCCGTAGTCTCCTGTTTTGTATAATCTACCGAATTTATGATGATTTATAAACGCAACATCAGTCTTTTCTTTATCATTCATATATTCAACTGCAACGCCACTTCCTCCTATATAAAGCTCTCCTAAGACACCTACAGGACATAACTCCATCTCATAATTAAGTACATAAAACTCCTGATTTGCCATTGGTATACCATAGGGTATACTCTTCCAGCCCTCTTTTATTTCCTTTATAGGATAATAAATTGACCAAATTGATGCCTCCGTAGCACCTCCAAGACTTATTACTTCTGCATTTTCGAACTGCTGTTTTACTTTATCAGGCAGTCTTAATGGTATCCAATCTCCACTTAACATTACAAGTCTTAAGTTTGTATTAACAATGCTTCTTTCCATATTATCTACCATACTATCCATTATTGCAGGTACGGAGTTCCATATTGTTATTTTCTTTTCTTCCATAATTTTTATTAGATCAAATACATCCCTTTGATCTTCAATAATAACCAGAGCAGCACCTGATGCAAGTGTTCCAAATATATCATATACAGACAAGTCAAAACACATGGATGACAACCCTATTATTTTATCATTTTCATTAACACTAAATTTTCTATTTATATCAATAATTGTATTAGATGCAGCCCCATGAGTTATTGAAACGCCCTTAGCTTTGCCTGTACTACCAGAAGTATATATTGTATAGGCAATATCTTCTGGATGACTATGTTCTTCAATATACTCACTTGAACACAGGTTAATATTCTCCTTTATATATGTATCATGATTTAATACCAATTTGCAGCCACTGTTCTCGATTATATAATCCCGTCTTCCGTCAGGATACTCTGGGTTAATAGGTACATAACTAGCCCTAGCCTTTAAAATTCCCATTATGTTTACTATTGTATCTATACGCCGATGTGTTAGTACAGCCACAAAATCGTTTTTTCTTACCCCCTTCTTTTTTAGGTAGTTTGCAATCCTATTTGAATCCTCGTCCAATTGCTTATATGTGATGCTCTGATCTTTGAACGTCACTGCCACTCTGTCAGGCATCCTACTAGTCTGTTGTATAAACATATCATGAAGTGTTGTTTGAGGAATATCCTCCATGGTATCATTATATTTCTCAATTAGTTCCAAATCAGATACTCCCAATTTTAACTCATACTCTGTATCATTCATTAATGCGTCGATTGACATCAAATACTGGTCAAACATACAGTTAATAATCTTTTCATCAAATAACTCCTTAACAAAGTCCCAAATAAGAACTAAATCACCATTATCCTCTGTAACCTGATGATCTATAAAAACCTGAGATGTCTGCGTTATAGCTGACTTCGCCTTATCCCCTTGATAAGCATCCTCTTCATGTTTTTCCATATTTCCCATCAACATACTTGTAAATACAAAAGGCATCGCTGCTTTATTTCCAAGGTTGTTATGCCTTGATATATCTCTTATGAACTCGATTCCGTCATAATGCCTATGGTCGAGTGCGTCAATAAGAGTTTTATAAACTTTACTAGCTTTTTGCCAAAATGTATTCTTTAATCCTAGGTCCATATCAAGTAAGATAACAGAAGTAAAATCACCAACTATCCTTTCTACATCCTCGTGAAATGGATATCTATTAAATACAGTAAGGTTTATCGCTAGTTCCTTTTGATTGCTCCAAAAACCAAGTACCTGTGCATAAGCGGTACACAAGAGAACAGATGGAGTAATTTTACTTGCATAAGCTACCTTTTTTAGTCTATCCCAATTTTCCCTATCTATTATTTTCTTAAAACGCTTAAAATGAGGCTTAGCAACTAATAATGGATCAATTTTTAATGGTAGTGCAGGTGCATTAGGGAAATTTTCAAGTTTAGATAACCAATAATTCTTATCCTCTATATATTTTTTGGATGTTTTAAACTCCTTAAGTGCTGTAATGTAATCTTTAAAAGTAAACTTTAACTCAGGCAGCACAATATCTAAATTCCCATAATATTGTTGTATTTCTTCATTAAGAATAAGCATACTTCCAGCATCTGCAATAAGCATATCAATTCCTACAAAAAGATAGTTTCTATTTTTACTAAGTGTAACTGCTTTCATCTCAAATAGAGGCCACTTATCAGACTTAAATATATGATGAGACATTCTTTTTCTTTCTTCTTCTATATACCTGTCCTGGGTCTCAGAATCCATTCCCGACATATCTTTTACTTCTATTTTATATTTTGGGATATCTGTTAGAATCTGCTGTTCACCTGTGGGTAGTATAATGGCACGTAACATACTATGACGTTCAATAAGTTTATTAACTACCTCATTAAACCTGCTAATAACTAATTCTGTTTCTACTTCCATATACATGTGTGTTGATATTCCACCCATTTCAAATTTATCATCACGCCCCATTTGGTACGCCATTTGCACTTCTGTTAGTGGGAATGCTTCATAGCAACTATCTGGCTGGGGTTGTTTGTATGGATATATAATCTTTTTAGACTGATCTCCATCTTTTCTTTCTATAAAATCTGCTAACTTAGATAGAATGCTGTTGCTGATAAATTCTTTAATGCTTATATCCATATCAAATTGATTAGATATTTTGGCTATTATCTGTATCATATTAATTGAATGACCACCGAGATAAAAGAAATTATCATTTACACCTACTCTAGCAATTCCTAAAGTTTCCGACCATATTTTTGACAGTTTTTTCTCCACCTCTGTACTAGGCTCTACATATTTCACTTCTGTGTTTATATCTCCAGTAGGTTTGGGAAGCGATTTTCTGTCTACCTTTCCACTTAAGTTTAAAGGTAGACTCTCTATTTGAATAAAGTGTGATGGTATCATATAGTCAGGCAATTTTTGTGATAAACACTCCCTAAGTTCATGTACTTTTATTTCCTGAGTGCACACTAGATATGCACATAGATATTTCACATCATTCTTCTCATTTGCCACCATTGCAATTGCTTTTTTTATACCCTCATATTTAAGTAAAATAGACTCTATTTCACCTAGTTCTATTCTATAACCTCTTAATTTAACCTGGTTATCAATTCTGCCTAAACATTCAATATTACCATCTGGCAGCCATCTCGCTAAATCACCTGTATAGTACATTCTCTCGCCTGCAGCATAAGGATTTGAGACGAATTTCTCTTCTGTTACATCTGTTCTATTTAGATAACTACGTGCAAGTCCATCACCTGCAATGCATAGTTCACCTGGCACTCCCATAGGCATTAATCTATTTGCACTATCCAGTATATAAATTTGAGTATTTGCAATAGGCTTCCCTATATTTACACCGTGGCCTTGTGTTATTTCCTTTAGTGTAGACCACACAGTTGTCTCAGTTGGTCCATACATATTAAATATCCTAGCATTTGATACACTGTTTAATTCTTCTTTTAGCATCTCTGGGAATGCTTCTCCACCTACGAGTATTAGCTCTAAAGTCTTAAAACTTGGCAGACTATTACCGTCTATCATCATCTTAATTCTTGATGGTGTTGTTTGAATAATATCAACATTATTTTTAACAATAAGATCATTCAGTGCTTTAGGGTTTTTCTGCTCATTTTCACTTGCTATTACAATCTTTAATCCCTTTGTCAAAGGCAATAGTGTTTCAAGCACAAATATATCAAAGGTTATTGTGGTTAAACACAATATAGCTTTATTACTTGTAAACTCTATTTTATCCGTTATTCCTTTGATAAAATTATTAACGTTTCTATGCTCAATCATTACACCTTTCGGTTTACCTGTCGACCCTGATGTATATATTACATATGCTAAATCCTTAGCTGTATTCGTATTTTCCAGATTCGATTTCTCCCCGATATACAAGCCTTCATCATCCAGATTTAATACATTTATTGATTTTTCATTACATCTTATTAATTCTAAATTATCAATTAAACTGTGAGTCAATAAAACTTTTGCTCCACAATCCTTTAGCATAAATTCTATCCTATCTACAGGATATCCTGGGTCCATAGGCAAGTATGCTCCTCCTGCTTTCAAAACTCCTACTATTCCTACAATCATTTCAATAGAGCACCCTACCATTATTCCTACAATATCATCTGATTTTACACCATTTTGTATAAGTACTCTTGCAAGCTGATTCGCCTTCTCATTTAGCTCCCTATAGGTGAGCTTCTCGCCTTGATATACTACTGCAATATTGTCAGGCCCCCTCTCTACCTGCTCCTCAAAAAGCTTATGAATAGTCTTCTCCTTAGGATAATTAGTTTTTGTATCATTAAAGTCAACTAATATCTGTTTTTCTTCCTCATCTGTTAACAGATAAAGATCATTTATGCAAGTCTCACAGTCTTCAACCACTGCTTTTATTATTTGATTCATATGACCTTCTATTCTCTTTATGAACTCACTATCATAAACTGATTCATTATAGCTTAGCTTTACAGTTATATCACTTCCTGGCATAACCATTATGTTAAAGTCATAATTTGTCTGTTCAAACACCTCAACATTATCGATTTTATATCCATAAAGGCCGTTTCCATCCGCAGATCCAGCTATGTTCTCCTCAATTGGATAATTTTCAAACACCATGATATGATCCATAAGCCCTTGTTTCAAAACTGTATCAGATTGTATTTGAGCCAGAGGAAAATAATCGTATTTTTCTGATTCAAGTGAAGCAAGCTGCAATTCTTTTATTATCTCTTTAAATGTTTCAGCCTTTTCTAACCTCACCCTTACCGGAATAGTATTGATGAATAATCCAACTATCTTGCCAACACCTACAACCTCATAAGGTCTTCCGGACACAACTGCACCAAAAACAACGTCATTAGTATTGTTGTATTGTTTCAGTAGTATACTCCATACTGCTTGGAAAACGATATTAATAGTTACATTGTTATTTTGAGCAAGGTTTGTAACATCTTTTGTTATGTTTTTATCTAGTTTGAAAATGAAATCATTATATTTATATTCACCATTTACCGATAAATTTCCCCTTTTAGGAAGTGAAGCCTGCTGTTCATAGTTTTCCAGATATTTATTCCAATACTCACGGGCCTCTTTTTTATCCTGTTTTTCTAACCAACTTATAAAACTACCATATGAATAAACCCTGTCATAGTCAATTGGCTTCGATTCTTCCAGACCTCTGCAAATTTGGAATAACTCTTTTACAATTATCCCAACACACCAACCATCCATAAGGATATGGTGGAAGCTGAATACAAGTCTATAAGTATTTTTATGAATTTTAAACACAGAAAGCTTTATAAGAATGTCTTTGGATAAATCAAAACCTTTGTCCTTTTCTTTTTCTTTAAAGTTTTTGATAAACTCCTGTTTCCCCGTTTCATCCAAGTGAGTTATGTCCTCAAAATAAACATTAGCAGAACGTTCCTTTAATATTATTTGAATTGGTCTTTCAGCCTTTTTATAGTTAAATACAGTCCTTAATATTTCATGCCTTTCTATAACATTGTTAAGGCTCTTTTCTAAAAGAAGTATATCCATATCATTATGTATATCAAAGGATATCTGCTCAAAATATGCATGTGAATCCTTATTTGCTAGATGATTGTATAGCATACCTTCCTGCATGGGTGTTAACGAGTAAATATTTTGTATTTCTGGCTTTTTTCGTGTGCTCATATCCGTTCATCTCCATTCCAAATTATTATTAGAAAATATCTTCCAGTCCATCAGTAATGTCATTCAGATATTCTATAGAAAGACTATTATATTAGAAGTCAGTAGGTGTAATCTCTGTGCTTTCTTTATTTATGCGATGATTTATTATACTCAAAATATTATTTTTATAGTTTTGAATTAGCCCTAACACTGTTTCTTCAATGTATTGGTTTTTATTGTAATCTAATGTTAAAGATAACTTATTGTCCTTTACAAGGCCATTTATATCAAAGGTACATGTTCTTTCTACCTCAGGACTCACAGAATTCCCTGTAGAATATTCAGACATTTTAAACATCTCTGTTTTTATATCCTCATCAAACTGCCCCAAGTAATTAAAACTTATTTCAGGCTCTTGATTAAAATCAATCAATGTTTTTACTGTACCAGTGTTTTCTCCAAAACTTCAATCAAATCTTAAAAGTTTAGAAGCAGAAATCATCTCCATGGGATTGTAATATACTATTTTTAGCTACCGACAGACTGTTACTTAAAACAATATCTTCTAACTTGATATCAATACTTTCATTTATTTGATTTAAAATCTCCATATAATGGTCCATCATTTTTTCAGCTGTAGATCTTTTAAATAGCTCAGTTGAATACTCAAGCATAAATCTTACCGAATCACCTATCTTCATTATTGAAAGAAACATATCAAACCTTGAAATTTTATAATCGAAATCATAAGGAGCTAATCTGAATTTACTATTATCTAGAACTTGTGTATCAAAATTTTGTACTGCAAATACATAATCAAATAAAGGGTTTCTACTCATATCTCTCTTAAGCTTTAGCTTATTTACCAATTCATCAAACTGGTATTCTTGATTTTGATAAGCGTTAAAACAATTCTCTTTAACCTCATAAAGCAACTGCCTAAACGTCATATCATGTTTAGGTTTATTTCTATTAACAAGCATATTTACAAACATCCCTATGATATTTTGTAAATCCCTGTGGGGTCTTCCTGCTGAAGGAGAACCTACTATAATGTCTTCTTGACCAGAATATTTTGAAAGGAGTACATAATATGCTGTTAGCATAACTATATGTAGTGTACTTTTGGTATCCAATACAACTTTATTAAGTTGATCAATTTTTTCACTAGTGGTCGTAACCACTACTCTATCCCCCTTAAAGTTGTTTTTTGTAGGTCTTTTGAAGTCAGTTGGAATGTTCAATATTGGTATCAGTTTACTTTCCTCTTCTGGAAATTTACTAATCCAAAATTTTTCTTTTTCTTGCATGATATCTGACTCAAAGAGTTTATTCTGCCACGCAGCAAAATCTTTATATTGAATTCTTAATTCCGGTAGATCAATATCTTGAAGTAGCATAATAAGTTCTCCAAGTAGTACCATTAAAGACCAACCGTCAGATATAATATGATGCATATCAACCATTAGTACGTGCTTATTTATTCCAATCTTGGCAAGCGATGCTCTAATAAGTGGAGGCGTATCAAGCATAAAAGGTTTTATAAAGCTATCCATAAGCTCGCTTATTTTGTCTTCAGAAGTATCAAAATAACCTACTTTGAAAGGAATCGCTTCATGAATTTTTTGTACATGTTCACCGTTATGGATTTCAAAGGATGTCCTTAACGATTCATGTCTATTTATTAATATGTTAAATGCACTATTATACCTCTCAATATCTAACTTACCTTCAATAAGAATCGCCTCAGGCATATTATAACCAACGTTGTTCCCTAGTCTGTCATTGGATATCTGATCAACTACATATATTCTTCTCTGAGCTGCTGAAGTCTCGTATAATCCTTTAGGATAGCAGGTTTTATCAGTAATGATTTCTATAGAAGAATATATATCTTCACCCTGACATTTAGTTATATACTCCGCTAAATCCTTTATTGTAGATAACTTAAACATTTCTACAAGCGGTATTTGCACATTGAAAATTTCATGTATGGTGGATACTAGTGAAGTTATATTTAGCGAGTTCATTCCAAATTCATAAAAGTTATCAGAAACCTCAATTGTATTAATTCGTAAAATTTTATGGCAAATATCAGTAACAATTAATTCAGTCTCACTGCCTATAAAGTTTAGTTCCCTTGTAGCGGCAATTTCCTCTCTATTTATTTCCAGTAAACTATTAGTTGTTGGAAACATTCCTCCCTCAAACATACTAGCAAGCTTAAACCTTTGTATCTTTCCACTTGTAGTTTTAGGTATTCTTTTAACAGGTACAACGTGATTAACAAAAATTCCAATTCTTTGTCTTAAATATAGTTTTATTTTTGAAGCTAATGATAAGAACTCTTGTTGCGTCTTATTAAACATAACGAATATTATGAGTTCCTCTACTTGTGTATCTATATTGAAAATATTAGTAGCTACTACCTTCCCCTCTCCAATTTCTTTAAAATCTTCCAAAATATGTTCTATATCAATTGAATGAAAATTCTGACCATTAATGATTATAATATCTTTTAATCTTCCTGTTACAACCAAACTACCATTTATTACAAATCCGAGATCACCTGTTTTTAGCCATTTATCTTTTGTTATACATTTTTCAGTTGCTTTAGGATTATTATAATAACCTGATGTAACATTCATCCCCTTAATATGAATCTCACCAATTACCTGTTCTCCTAATACTTGACCTTCAATATCACAAATCCTTAATTCACAAAAATCAATAGCATATCCCTCCTCTACGAACCCTACTGCATTGTCATAATTTTTATCAATTTCCCTAACATGTTCTCCTATGCCTAAGTAGTCGCGATCAACAAATACTGTTTTGAACTCCTCACCTAATTTTTGAAATGCTACCCCTAAGCTAGCTTCCGCCAATCCATATACTGCAAACATACTATTCCTTTTAAGTCCATACTCTCCCATAACATTTAAAAACTTGTTGCATAACTCATATGAAATAGCCTCGGCACCGTTAACAATTAAACGTACATGGGACAAATCCCATTCCTGTGCAATCTCAGGTGAAAAATGAGATAAAACTAATGTATACCCAAAATTGGGGGAGCAAAGAAATGTAGCCTTGTATTCATTTACCTTTTCCATCCATAAAGTAGGATTTTTAAGAAACAAACTAGTTGGCATAAAATAATGATTTAAATGATGTACAACAGGTATTAGGTGATAACCGATAATACCCATATCATGCGTTAACGGCATCCAAGATAAAAACGAATCATTTTTATTGATTCCAGCACATTTTATCATAGCAGTAAGAGTGGTCATTAAATTTTCATGGGTTAGTGTGACTCCTTTGGGTTCTCCTGTAGATCCCGAAGAAAATTGTACATAAGCAATATCATTTTGTTTTGGTATATTAACAATACCATTAGTTGTTAATATATCTGTAACTTTATTGAAAATGTCTTCTGTATATGTCGTCTTCTGTTTCATGTGTTTGTAATCGAGTTCATTTTTCAGGTTGTCATTGTAAAATTTGTCCAAACCAAAAATCAGGTTTGAATCAATTACTAGGTTTGGCCTTTTCAAAATACCCCATATCCTAAAAAGCATAAGTTTATGTTCGTCATTACTAGCAACTACAGTGGGCACCACTATTATTCCACCTAAGATGCAAGCCCAAAATATGTATAAATATTGCTCATTGTCTTCTATTTGTAATATTAATTCCTCTCCACGTTGTATTCCTATTGACTTTAGATAATATAAAACACTCAAAGCTTTTTTATATAACTCATCATATGAAACAAATGTATCCCCGTCTTCATGATTTATGAAATATACCCCTCGATCCTTCACTTTACTTGCATCTTTTATTGCTTCAACCAAATTATTGTATATCATCATTTTCATTCACCATACCTCCAAATTATTATATTAGTACCTTAAGCATAATTTCATATGAATTATTTATCTATCTAAAATTTATTAAGATCTCAACTTTCGCACATGAATTAATTAGTCGGCAACTTGTGATTTCAGTATTTATAGATAAAAAAACAGAAGAACATTCCCTTATTTTATATAATTGAATCACCACAAACAAAAAACAAATGGGATGATTTTCATGAATACAATAACAAAAAATGATGCTGAAAAACAGTTTAAATCTACAATTGTTAGTTTTTTTAAGAAAAATAAAATTAATGAGCTTTCAAAGTAATCAAATTTTTCAAAAGAAGCGCCTATAAACGCAAAAATATTATTTGTTAAAAATAGAAATATATCAAAAACTGGCTAACACTAATTTCAACAGATATTACACTAAGCGATGAAGAAATCATAAGAATTTATGGAAAACGCTAGGATATAGAAGTCTTTTTTAAAATGAACAAATCATTTTTGAATCTTTCAAAGGAGTTTCAAGGACGTTCTTATGATTCAATGGTTGTACATACTACTATTGTATCTACTCGGTATATTATGTTATCTACACAAAGTCGTAACAATGAAAATTTACGTACTATAGGTGGCTTATTAATTGCTGCGATGAACTTCAAGATATACAATGTTTTGAAGCCATTCAAGTTATTTTAGAATTACTTAAGAATGCATTACACGAAAACCTTTCGTTGGCAAAGGAACAAATAAGCTCATTTTTAACCTACTTTATAGGGTCATTGCATAAGTTTCTAAAGGAAAGGCTAGTGTTTTTGTCGTGCGATAGTTGAGTTAAGATTATTATTCTATAGTGTAGAGTTAACTATATCTATTACATCATTTAATTTATCATTTATAAAAAAGTGTCCTCCATCAAATTTGAAAAAACTAGAATTCATATCAGTAAGCTTCGACCATTCTTTCATTTCTTCATATGTATAACAGTCTTCAATACCATAAAGGGCTGAAATATCGCAATTAATCATATTGTCTTTTACATCATGTTTATATGTTTCTACTACTTGATAATCAGCTTTTAATATTTCAACAAATATGCTCCTCAGTTCTTCATTTTCAAAAATTTCTTTTGGAGTACCCCCTAATTTAAAGATCTCGCTTGTAAATTCATCTTGTTCAAGATTGTGTAAAATCTTTTCAGTACTAATTACATGTGGGGCCTGCCTTGCTGCAAAGAATGCATGCACGGGCGGTGCATATCCCTCCTTTTCAATTTTACGTATTACCTCATAAGCAATCATACAACCCATACTATATCCAAAAAATGCATATGGCTGGTTATTTATGAGGTCTTTTATTTTATAAAATATATCATTTACCATTTGTTCCATATTAGTACATAATGGTTCGATAAATCTGTTTCCTCTGCCTGGTAATTCAATTGGACATATTTCAATATTACCTTTAACATGCTTTTTCCATTGATTATACATTGTTGCAGTTCCACCTGCATATGGTATACAAAATAATTTTATTTTTTCCAAAATAACCTCCAACACCAATATTTTTAAACTTTATAACTACTTCATAAATCATTATTATGAAATTATTAAGTTAGGAAACCAGTTTCTTGTGCTCGTCTCATTAAATATTTTATTAAACCTATCATTTTGTTCATCAATCGGGGTTCGTTTAGTTCTAAATACTGATATAAGCATATTTAATGCTTCTTCAGCTTGTCCCAATGTAGGTTCTAGAGAATTCTCCCAGCTCCACCAGCAAGTGCTTTATTTTTCTATAAGGTTCTATAACACCTTTCTGATACTCATCGTTATCCCAGTTACTATTTTTAGTACACACAACTATCGCTAAGCATCTAGTTATTAATGTTAAAAGGCCAATGTTGCTGTTTTGCAGCTTTTGCATACTTAAAAGTTCATTTTTTACATATGTAAAATCTTCTTTAATTTTAGGGCTATAAACGGTAATCTCTTTTACATTTTTCATCATTAATTTTTTCAGAACACCTGTGGATCCCATTTCTATAGCAATTTCTATCCCATCATTTTTTAAATATAACATTGAGTCAATCCATCTAACTGGCTTAACTACTTGCGTTACTAGATTTTCAACTATTACATCTTTTGATTTATATGGCAGTGCGTCTACATTTGATAAAATCGGATATTTAAAATCCTTATATATATATTTTTGTAATTCGTGATTTAGATTGTTTGCTGTTGGTTGCATTAATGAGCAATGGAACGGAGCACTCACTTTAATAGACATAATTTTTGCACCTAGTCCAATAAGTTTCAGGGATAGTTCTTCAACTGATATTTTATGTCCTGAAATAATAATTTGGTCTGGTGCATTATAATTAGAAACACTTACAATTTTATTATGAGATTTCATATAATTTTCACACTCTTGTTCAATAATACTCAATCCAACATTACTCACAGCAGTCATTGATCCAATACCAACTGGGACTGTTTCTTGCATAAATAGCCCTCTCTGTCGGACTATCTTTAAAGCATCTGCGAAATCCATACTTCCTGAACATACTAAAGCAGAGTATTCACCTAAACTATGCCCTACTAAAATAGATGGTTCAATACCTATTTCCTGCATATAGACCCTGAATGCTGCGACACTTGTTGCTAAAATAGCTGGCTGACAATTCTCAGTTTTGCTTAATTCTTCTAAACTACCTTCAAAACACAACTTCTGAATATCGTAATTTAAAGCATCGTTTGCTTCTTGAAAAGTCTTTTTAACGATTTCATATTGATCATATAATGTTTTTCCCATTCCAATATATTGGGACCCTTGACCTGGAAATAATAATGCAAGTTTCATGTATTCCACCCCTTATCATTTTGTATTTTCATTATGAAATAATGATTCATCGTCTTCTTTTTCTATAACTTCAATAAATTAACATTTAATTATTTTTTAAATACATAAAATTTTTTAATCGTTCAAAAGTAATTTTATAATTCTCTCTGTATCCAATAATGAAATATATACATTAAATATAAAGAAGTAAAAATTATGAATACAAAGTTAAAAAAGTTATTTTAAACAACAAATTTTAAAATTGTAAAAGCATTAACAGAAATATGAACTTTACAGCAACTATTTTAGATAACCTACTTAATATTACTTTTAATGCATTATTTAATTAACTTAGATATAAAGCAAAAATAATGTATTAAATATGTAGTAATAGCAGTTCTTGTTTCCTATTTTAGCATCTGTTGTTAGTTAATGTCAAGTTAACGTCATATTAATGTTATGTAAATGCCAAACACTAACTAAATTATCATATTTTTCTTATAACAATAACCTCAAAGCAATGAGGTTATTGTTATGTCAAGAACTAAAGTTAGCTATATTGGGGGACAACGAGTGACTGACTTTAAATCCAGTGGGACAAACAGCGCAAATGTGGTGTAAATCAAAAGATATTAGGCCTTGTCAATAATGTTTATCTTGCTTGTGGTGCTACGGATTTTCGTTAATCTATTGATGGGTTAGCAATTATAGTACAAGAAAGTCCGTGATAAGTATGACCATAGTAATAGTGTTCGTAAAAGCTATCCCAACCCCAGCTAGCACTGGGATCAGTAAACTTTCGATAACAATCACAAGGCTCTCCAGGTTTAAGTTTGCAATTATGTTAACTCTTTAGATAGGCTTGGAAGAAATTATGATGATATTATAACTGAATGGAAGTATATAACTAGAATAGTTAATACCAATATAATATGTTTAGATAATGAAATTTTGTTTGATAGCAGAAAATTCAAGTCTATGGGTGATATAGTTAAACTAATGGAAGATCAATTTCTAAGCCTTCTTTCTTATATTGCGGAGCAGGAGCTTAAAAAGATAAAACAAAGACAAGCTGAAGGGATAGCAATAGCAAAATCTCAGGGTAAGTACAAAGGTAGAAAGAAAATATAGATTAATTGTAAATTTGAAAATACATATATCAAGTTTAAGATATATATGCAGCTCAAATGTAAATATTTTACTCGTACTGTGGTTTTTTACAAGAATCAGTGCCATACCCCTAAAAGAAAAATAATTGATAAAATGTAGTATTTAATGATGACTTACTAGCATTCAATCTGGCTTAGCTTGATGGCTATGTGTCCATATCCCTAGTATAGAAATATCAATAACATTCTTAAATATATTAATATACCATAAAAAGCAGAAGGTCATATTTAAAACCTTCTGCTTTCATGCTACTTTATCTTCCCGCCCTTAAGTACCACATTTACCATAAGGTCAACAAACTTGTCTGGTTCGTTCTTCCATGGAGTGTGTCCTGAGTGTTCAAACCATATAAACTCTTTATGAGGCGCTTTTATTGCATTAAAATACTCCTCAGCCAGTGCTGGTGATGCGTTGACATCGTAGCGACCTTCCATAAAGTAAACTGGAACATCTAATTTTATAGCTTGCTTATGTAGATCTACATTATATAACTGTGGATAGACATGATTAAAGGTAGTAATCGTACCAAGAATCCAATTTACTTTATCGTACAAACCATATTCAGTACCTCCAATTTCGCCTAGTGTATTAAATCCTGGTCGTTCAATCTCAGGGTTTTTTGTCATATATTTACTCAAATACTGTGAGAGGGCAGCAAATTTCCAAACCATTCCTTTACCATAGTATGGGGGAAGACCTTGATTTTTTATTTTCTCAATTTGTTTTGTATCTCCCCTTTCTTTTGCTATCTTGAGCACTAGTTCATACATACCAACATCGGTTTTAACGAATTCAACCATCTGACCGGTACCAATAAAAGCAGAAAATAGTTCTGGGGAACGTTGTACAAGCAATATACCTAATGCACTTCCCCACGATTCACCAAGTACATATATTTTTTCCTGTTTAAATCTTTGGCATAGATACTTTGTTAGTTCTTGACCATCGGAAATGTATCGTTCAGGGGTAATTGATTTAAGTGGTATAGCCTTCATTGATTTACCCGCCCCTGGTTGATCCCAGTTAACAACTACATAGTTATCTTCAAGCTTTTTTAATTGTTCTCTAGTTGCAGCTAGCTGCGTTCCACCTGGGCCACCAGCTAGGAAAAGTAGTACCGGATTATTCTTATTTTTCCCACGGATAGTTATCCACTGCTCACTGTCACCTAGCGTTACTTTTTCTAAGACAGCAATACTATCCACTACTGGTTGCCCCTTATCTGAAAGTATAGGTGGAGTGTATGCCATCCACTGGCTACATAGTATAGAAATAATATTTACAAATAGTAATGCTACTATTACAATAAGCTGTTTGCGCAGTTTCAAAAGCCAGGTCATTATTTTTGCTTTTGTACGGGTATAAACAGCAATTACTGCTGTAATTAAAATGGTGATAATAAAAGTTGCTATTGCAACCACAAGAGATAGAATCAATATGATGCCAAATCCTAATTCTATTGGGACAGTTTTCATAGTAGGCATAAGATATGGACGTATAACAATAACATACAAAAGCAATATAACTGCTGTAATTAGCGGTAATAGAAAACGTAGTTTAAGTAACCAATAGGTTTTCTCCCCGCTGATAGTCGTTTCTTTTTTTAATATAGATTTCATGCCAATCTCCCTTCTCCTTCATCAAAACTATTATTTCAACTTTTAAACAATAAACGGAACGAACATTTTTGTTTCTTTCATATATTCTCTATACTCATTTCCAAATTCCACAAGCATCTCTTGTTCCTCTTTTTTTGCAAGACGTACATACACACGTATCATAATCGGATACAGTATAAGAAGTGGTAAGGTTACCCATTCAATCATCATTCCAAAGGATAAGAGTAACAGACCGGCATACTGAGGATGACGAATGTACCTATATACTCCGCTCTTTACAAGTGATCCATTTCCTGTTTCCTTTGACCAGTACTTTTTATATATATTTTGCCATCCGCTTTTAATAAGAACCATAGCAATTACAGCACAGCCCATATTGATATACATCCCCCAATAACCAATTGAGGATACCCATGTATGCCCCCATAAAATACCCTCCGGCAGACTTTTTCCTACTATCCACGAGACAACATACATACTAAAGGGAATACCATGCATTTCAATGGCAAAAGCTATAACAAATGCTAAATATGTACCAGCAGGTTTTTTATCAACTTTTTTATAAAAAGGCAGAAATAAAAGCACCATGCCATACAGAACTACAAAAAACAAAACTCCAAACCAATTATAATAATGACAGTAAGCCCAATTTAATACCTTCATTTACTTTGTTTAATGCTATAGCTACTTATTTTTTCTCTATTTTTAATGATTTTAACATCAATATCTTTGTTTCCATATCTTTCCTTAACTATTTTAGCATACTTCTCTCCAAGGTCTATTTTATCTGTAATGTCAAAATCATTTTCAAGAATAACATCCACGTTAACTGAGGTTTTGTCATAAATTATGGATGCATCCATAATTCCCGGATCTCTTTTAAGTACTTGGACTGTGTCAATGGAATTACACCCTGTAAGTACAGTTAAAAGCATTACTGTTAATATTAAATAAATAAATATATTTTTTATTCTCATGGTTCTAACCCTCCCTTTATTATTTTAGAATATTCACCTATTTGGTATGCCCTACTATTACTATAGCAAGAGATCCTTAACTGAGTATGCTTCTAATCTTAAATCCACCTTAAATAATTTTCTTAGAAGCTGTATAATTAACTATAAAGGGTGCAGAATTTAAGGATTGATTCCTGTGTTTTTGTGTTTTGTTTTGTTCGATTACACTTCTAGATTATCACCTTTGGTCCTGTAATCTTCAGAATATTTATAATAAACTCACACCCACAATTGACCTCTGTTTTAAGCCTCATATTACCGCCATGTGCCACAATGATTTTAAGAGCGATTGCAAGCCCTAGTCCAGTGCCACCTGTCTGTGAATTTCTTGCACTATCTACTCTTACAAATGGATTAAATATATCATTTGCAAGTTCTGATGGTATTCCTATCCCATTATCCTTGAAGATAATAACCATTTCAGCATCTTTCTCAAATATGCTAATCATTACTTTTGTTCCTTTAAGATTGTATTTCACAGTATTTGAGACAAGATTTTGAAACATTCTATCCATTCGCTTTATATCAATTTCAGTAAAGATTTCTTTTTCAGGTATGTCAAAATCACAAGTAAATTCAGTACTCCATATTCCTTTTCACTTATTTTATATATTGCAAAGTAATACAATTGGTTATCTTCTAATTGAAAATTTCTTTTAAATAAGCTCTCTGACCATTTTTGCTGCTCTACTCTAGGCATTTGGTAACTACTAAAATCTAAGAAATCTGTGTTTTCTTTTTCAAAGTCATAAATATATTGAACTGGTTGTCCATCTTTTTCTGCAAACCTTAATCTTAGTCCCTCATTTTCTTTCACTATAATATTGAGGGTTTCCTTCAGCCTATCCACATCAATACTCTTATTCATTATTAAACACCCACCAATATTATGAAGCGGAGATCTTAAATTCACCTTATCTATGTCCCATATTCTTTTTTGTGGGTGAGTTAAATTATGTTAATATCTCTTATTACACTTCATAATAAACCTCATTTTTTATATTATTATTTTCAACCAACGCAGTATTTATAATGCTAGTTATACTTTTAACATTACTATTTATAAAAAAATGATTTCCCTCAAAATTATAAACTTTGAAATCTCTACACACGTGATTTTTCCAAGTTAATATCTCTTCCAAATTAATAGAATCTTGTTTTCCATTTAAAATTGAAACATCACACCGAATTTTATCTTCTAGACTCCCCATGCTATGCCCATATATAGCAAAATCATCATTTACTATTTTTTCTTTAATATTTTCAAATATAACATCAACTACTTCTTCTAAACTTTCATAGAAAAGTTCATTAGATCTTTTACCTCTTCCTTTTAACTCTATTGGAACTACTTGAATTGAAGGATGTAAGTAATTTTTCCATTTACAATATATGGTTTATGACCACCTGCATATGGTAACCAAAATAATATCATTAGTATAACGCCCCTTACTCTAGTTCAAATCTGGAATAGTTATTAATTAAACTATTTTGATCTATCATTATTATGTTATTTGTAATCTCTTTATTTACTGAACACACAGCCATTTTATAACCTGCACCTATATCAAATCTCTTAAATACATGTTCCTTATGTTCATTATCAATAATCACTTTAATATTCTCATATTTATCTATATCAATAGAAAATGATTTTAAAGGTATTGATAGACCTTGTCCACAACATTTAATATAGCTTTCTTTCAACGTCCATATTTCATAAAATTTATTTAATTCGATGTTTAAATCCTTTTTAACAATATAATCAAATTCACCTACTGAAAAAAACTTTCAGCCATCCCTTTATATTCAATATACTTTATCTCTTCGTTATCAATTCCGATAGGTTTATCATCAATAGCACATACCACAAAATCTCCAGAATGAGATATGTTAAAATTGAATTTGGGATACTCTTTCAGGTGTGGTTTCCCATATTGATCTTTGTCAAATGATATACATTTATTTCTAATATCCAATTTCTCAGCAATAATTGTTCTTATTAATATTTCTCCAATTAATGTTCGGACCCTATCTTTTTTATTAATAAACTTTTGAATTTTACATCTTTTTTCTAAATGAATGAATAAATATAGTTTATTTAACTTTTCTTGGCTAATATCTAAAATTTTCACAGCATAAATTTTCAAAAGCACCTCATTACATATTTTATACTTATTTACAGAATAAAACATATTCCCTCACAGAACTTATTCCTACTGCAATATACCACAAAATACTTAAAATGAAAATGATTTTATGAAATCTATAATGAATTTTGTTAAACAATTTAAGGCTATTAGTGCTTTGAAAAAAGCAAATTGCTATAAAAAAAAAGGCATATGTGTTCATGATATTTTTTGTTATTTATTGCAACTTGTATATACTGAGAAAAGCATATATATGAATTATCAAACTGAAAATACTTAACAAAAATTTGGTAAGTATGTAGTCTATAGATTTTTTAATTCAATGTACATAAACTGGCAAACATTTTTGCTAACCCTATCAAAAACCATTATAAATAAAAGCTTAATAAATTTAGCTTACAAAGAACGCATTAATGCAATTATAGTTGATGATTCATTTTACGGTAGATTTAGAAGCAAAAATGTTGAATTGCTTGCCAATGTAAATGACCATGCAAGTAAAGGAGCTAAATATAAAAGAGGATTTAAAACACTACTTCTTCAATCTTGCTTCAAGGATGTAACCTTGTGTCGGAATATTTATTTCTTTAACATACATTTTTGTTAACCCAGCTTTATCGAGCGCTCTTAGTATATCTTCCTTTGAATTATTGTTCGGTTCTCTCACTAAAACTATTCCACCAACTTTTAACTTATTGACTAGTTTAACTACAACCTCACCTAGTTCTTCATTGGGTATTTCATGAAGAACAAAATGGAAATTTATTATATCATATGAATTATCCAAAATATCAAGATCGCCAATGTAGCCTAATTTACAGTCAATATTGTTATACCTAGCAAGATTTTTCTTTACACACGCAATCCATTTTTTAGAAATATCAACACAAGTTAGCCAACCGCCACCTCTATTAAGAGCTTTTGCCATAAAGATAGCTAGTCCACCTGCCCCAGAACCAAAATCAAGGATTTTTTCATTCCCTTTTAAATTCAATTCATTTACATATTTTTTATAATATGATCTCGCAAAGGTTTTTATAAGAAACTTATTAATACATACTTCTAAATTATTAGGCTCATGAAACATATTATTACACCACCTTTATATTATTATCTGCCAAAACTATCAAAAACAAATATCATCTTCATCCTGTTTTATCCTAAGTATCAACAATTCTTTTATAGGTTGATTCAAATATAGACTTTAATTTTTCAACGTTTTCCTCAAAAGAAAGCATTAACTTTACTACAATGGAATTTTGAGTATGCCAAGCTGTAAACGTAACATTTTTTACATTTACATTAATCCACTTACTTAAAAGTTCCTCCTTAATTTCTCTGACATTCCCCTTGAAAATTAAATACAATTGTCATATTTTCAATTTTGTTCTTTAAAAAGCTACTCGAACATGGATATTGTTCTTGAGCATCATTGTCAAATGCCAAATTAAAAATATTTATGTTTTTTGAAGATAATAGAGACATCTTTTGTCTTACATGTTCCTCAAGCAAATCTATATTATAATCATTAGTCTTAATCATTACAGGCACTAAGTCAATAAACTCACCTACAGTTGCAAAATTATCACCACTTACGTAATGTCTCCCATAGTTTATAATCCAAACAGGAGATTCGTCTACCCAAAAATACTCATTGCAGAAGTCACATAGAAATATTAGAGATGTCTGCCATGGATTTTTTATAATAGATATATTTCCTTGCTTGTCCTTTTTAATTATAAATTCAATAAAAGTAGCTACCTTCCTATTAGAATCACTAATCTTCCTTAAAATTTTCTCCATAGGTTTATCCATTTTATCCAGTTCTAGTGCTTGAAATAAATGTTGATCCGTTATATTATAAGGCCCGCTAGTTACATGTTTCACATAATCCTCATATCTATTTACCTCTTCATTTTCCACTCTAACATTTTTAATAAAACTCTCATAACATTCCATTATTTTACTTTTTATTATTTCCTCACTTAAAGCATCAAACGCTAAATGTGAAAATGGTAACAGTAAGTGCCACTCCCTTAGATTATTTTTTATTAGAAGAACTCTAAACGGTAAGGAAGTAAATTTTGTTCTATTTAATATGGGAACTCCAATTATAACCTCTTCTTTATTACAACCTTCTCCAAAATAAACCGCTAATACACCAAGAAAAAAGCGAAATACAGAACATTTATTATTTTTAGAAAATTTAATTATTTCATCATATACTTTTCTTTCTATAACTAGCGTTTCTCTATTACTAACTATTCCTCCATCACTTTTTATGCCTTTAGTAAAAAGAGTTTCTGAAGTATATTTTAATTTTTCCATCCAAAATATTTTATCTTTTATATATGTATCTGATCCTTGATATTTTCTATTTTCTTTTATAAATTCTATATATGAATACTTTTTTAGCTTTCCTTGTGTGTAGGTTCCATTGTTATAAAAAGTGATGCTAGTGCTACTTCTTAAGACTTACTTCAAAAACGTCCCCTTGTGTCGGAACATTTATTCTTTTAGTATAATTTTTTGTTAATCCAACTTTTTCAAGCAGACTCACTATCTCATTAAATGAATTATTGTTTGGTTCTCTCATTAAAACTCTTCCACCAACTTTTAACTTACTGACTAGCTTAACTACAACCTCACTTAGTTCTACAGTGGGTATTTCATGTAGAACAAAATGAATAGCTATTAAATCGTAAGAATCATCCAAAATGTCAAGATTTCCAATGTATCCTAATTTATAGTCAATATTCTTATATCCAGCAAGATTTTTCTTTACACACTCAATCCATCTTTTAGAAATGTCAACGCAAGTTAACGATCCACCTACTTTACTTAGTTCTTCTGCTATATACATAGACACTCCACCTGCACCAGAACCATAGTCTAGGACTTTCTCATCGCCCTTTAAATCCATAACAGCTACAAATTTTTTATAGTATGACTTGGCAAAAGTTTTTATAACAAACTTATTAATATATACTTCTAGAGTAGAAGGTTCTTGAAACATATTATTACACCACCTTTATATTATTAATACCTGCTCCCATAAACTCAAAAGCTTTTGTTACATGTTTCACGGATACCCGCTCGCCTCCGAAAAGTACCTTTCGTACATTTTGAAAACAACCTATATTTACATCTGCTAGAGCATTAAACAAAGCTGTAGTTACAAAGAACAGGTTTATTCCTTCTTTTTCAATAAGTTCTGAAAGCTTAGCTATATCAAGTAAAATGTCCTTGTTTATCATAACAAGCTATAAGTGATTTAAGCGGTACAGCATTAATTGACTTCCACCGGGTCCACCAGCTAAAAAAAGCAACTCTGGATTATTTCTATTTTTTCCTCGAATAGTTATCCATTGCTCACTGCCGCCCAGATTTACTTTTTCAAGCTCAGCGATACTACCTTTTAATGGTTTCCCATTTCCCCCAAGTATAGATGATGTATATGCCATCCACTGGGTGTACATTATAAAAGCAAAATTAACAAGTATTAATACTATTGTTACAATAAATTGACTTCGCAGTTTAGCAAGCCACGGGGTTATTTTTTCTCTTGTGCGTGTATAGGCGGCAATAATCGCTGTAATTAGAATTGTTATCACAAGGATTATTGTTGCTCAAACCACACTAAGAATTAATATGAACGCAACCCCTAACTCTATAGGTACAGTTTTCATCGTAAGCATGAGATTTGGCCGTATAACAATACGGCATACCTTACTGCATGGGTGATCACGAGTAAATATTTTGTATATCTGGCTTTTTTCGTGTGCTCATATCCGTTCATCTCCATTCCAAATTATTATTAGAAAATATCTTCCAGTCCATCAGTAATGTCATTCAGATATTCTATAGAAAGACTATTATATTAGAAGTCAGTAGGTGTAATCTCTGTGCTTTCTTTATTTATGCGATGATTTATTATACTCAAAATATTATTTTTATAGTTTTGAATTAGCCCTAACACTGTTTCTTCAATGTATTGGTTTTTATTGTAATCTAATGTTAAAGATAACTTATTGTCCTTTACAAGGCCATTTATATCAAAGGTACATGTTCTTTCTACCTCAGGACTCACAGAATTCCCTGTAGAATATTCAGACATTTCAAACACCTCTGTTTTTATATCCTCATCAAACTGCCCCAAGTAATTAAAACTTATTTCAGGCTCTTGATTAAAATCAATCAATGTTTTTACTGTATCAGTAGATAAGTATTTAAGTATTCCATATCCTATACCATTATTAGGTATTCGGTTTAACTTATCCTTAATGCTCTTTATGCAGTAAGAAATGTCATCACTCCTACTCATGTCAACCACTATAGGATATACAGATGAAAACCATCCCACAGTCCTGTTTGTATCAATTCCTTCAATGATATCTTCTCTTCCGTGTCCTTCAAGATTAATAAACAGTTTATCTTGGCCACACCATTCTTTTAGTGAGAGGCAAAGAGCCGCAATCAATATGTCATTTATTTCTGTATTATACGCTTTGTTTACGTCTTTTAAAAGCTTTGCCGTGTCTTCTTCTGAAAGTTGCATCGTTATTTCAGAACTGTCTTTTACTCTGTTTGCATCAGTCGTTCCATCCTTTGGAAAGAGATTTATCTCATTCTTCATTACTCCCTTCCAGTACTCTGCTTCCTCTTGTACTTTTTCACTTATTGCGAAAGCGTTGAGCTTTTCAGCCCAGTCCTTGAATGAGTTCGACTTGTCTTGTAATGTCACAGTCTGTCCCTTTAATGATTGCATGTAACCTCCAGCAAAATCTTCAAGTATAATTCTCCATGACACTCCATCAATAACGAGATGATGAATTACTATAAGCAAATGATCACCCTCTGATGTTTTAAAAATCCTCAATTTGATTAATGGTCCTTTTTCCAAATTAATGCTTGCCTGTACCTTATTTGCTTCTTCCTCTATTTTTGCAGCAAAATTAGCTTCCCTTGATAAATCCAACACCTTTATTTCAAATAACGGAGTATCAATTCCTCTGTTATATTGAACAACATTATTTTCTTCTACTCTATAAATCATTCTTAACGCATCATGATGCTCTACAATTTTTGTAAATACTTTCTCTATGGTTTTGTCATCGAAGCCTTTACTACTATATAACATAACTGAATGGTTGAAGTGATGCATATCAGTAAATTGCTTTTGGAAGAACCATTTCTGTATTGGAGTCAGTTTCACTTCACCTTTAATCACTGTCTGCTCAGCTTTTTTGTCCACCACTTTTATATAGCTGCTTAGTTCCCCTATAGTAGGATATTTAAATAAATCTCTTATCTCCATTTTAAGATGTTCTTTCTGAAGTCTCGAGGCAATTTGTATAGCTTTGATAGAGTCTCCCCCCTGCGAGAAATAGTTATCATCAATACCAATGCCCTTTACAACCAGTGTTTTCTCCCAAACTTCAATCAAATTTTTTTCTATATTATTTCTAGGAGCAACATATTTAATTCCAGTGTTCATCCTTTCAAAGTGCTCTAGTGCTTTTTTATCAACCTTACCATTAGATGTAAGTGGCATACATTCTACCTGTGAATAATATGATGGTATCATATAATCAGGCAATTTATTTGACAAATACTCTCTAAGTTCTGCCACTGATAGTTCCTTATCTGCCACAACATATGCATAAAGAAACCTGCTTGCTTCTTCATCCTCTTTACATATTACAATAGCTTCCTTTATATCATCATGATTTAATAATTGAACTTCTATTTCACCAAGTTCTATTCTAAAACCTCTCAACTTAATTTGGGAATCTATCCTACCAATAAACTCAATATCACCATTAGGAAGCATCCGAACAAGGTCTCCCGTTTTATATAGTCGTTTACCTTCAACAAATGGATGCTTGATAAACTTCTCCTCAGTAAGCTCAGGTCTGTTCAAATATCCCTTGGCAAGTCCCTCTCCTGAAATACATAGTTCCCCTGGCACTCCTATTGGCTGAAGCTTATTGTTGCTATCAAGTACATAAATTTCAGTATTTGCTAAAGGCCCTCCTATTGGAATGGTCTCACAATTTTCTTCTATGCTGTCTACATTATAATAAGTCGTAAACACAGTACTTTCTGTCGGCCCGTATACATGTATTATTTTACCTTTACCCATGAATTCGAGAGCTTTTGACACATGCTTCACTGATACCCTTTCGCCTCCGAAGAGTACCTTTCGTATGTTTTGAAAGCAACCTATGTTGATATCTACAAGAGCATTAAACAATGCTGTAGTTACAAAGAACAGGTTTATTCTCTCACTTTCAATAAGTTCTGAAATCTTTGCTACATCAAGTAAGATGTCCTTGTTTATCATAACAAGCTTTGCTCCATTTAAAACGGCACCATATATATCAAAGGTAGATCCATCAAAAGCATAATTGGATAACTGCAGAAGAGTATCTTTATCAGTTATTTCAATGTAATTGGTGTTCTTTACTACTCTGCTTACGTTGGAATGAGTTATCAGGTTACCTTTAGGCTTGCCAGTGGAACCAGATGTATAAATAACATAGGCCAAATCATCAGCACTATTTATGCACTCCAAATCTTCAGTACTTTTTTGTGCCATCATATTTGAAATACTATCAATCATTATAATTTCACGATAAATATTATTATCTGTTTCTTTAAATAAGTCATCTCCTGGATAAGGCACCCCATTTATCACATCGCTCTTGGTTAAAATGAGGAACACACCAGAATCATTCAGTATACCTATAATTCTTTCTTTTGGGTATTCTGGATCTATAGGTAGGTATGCCCCGCCTGCCTTTAATGCTGCAAGAATACTGATTATCATTTCAGGTGATCGATTGAGTATAAGCGCGACCAAACTATTTCTCTTTACTCCTTTTTCTCTTAAAACTCTAGCTAGGCGGTTAGCTCTATTATTCAATTCCTTATATGTTAGTACCTGTTTCTCATATACTATTGCAACATTGTCAGGGTTCTTCTTAACTTGTTCTTGGAAAAGTTGGTTAAGAGTCTTTTCCTTTGGGTATTCACTTTTTGTATTATTAAAGTCAAAAAGTATTTTTTCTTTTTCCCTAGTACACACAATCTCAATGTCCCCAACGGCAATGTCTGGATTTAAAGCAACTTTTGCTGCTACATCCCTTATATGTTCACCTATTGATTCTACAAAATATTTTTCATAAATAGCAGAGTTAAATTTAAACATAACATTTAACTCACTTCCTGGTACTAATGCAATATTGAAATTATAATTTGACTGCTCAAAGGATTCTATATCTTCTACAATGAAGCCTACTTCATTATAGATACCAGAGTTTTTTAAAATCTCCTGCATAGGATAGTTTTCGAAAATTATTATATGATCAAATAAATCATTTTTTAATTCACTTACTCCCTGTATTTTTGCTAGTGGATAATAAGAATACATTTCCGCTAAAAGAGCATCTGCCTGCATTTTCTTAAGGAGGCCCGTAAAGGGCAAAGTGTTTTCACACTTTACTCTTACTGGCAGAGTATTTATAAAGAGCCCTACCATTTCCTCAATTCCCTCTATTTCTGACCGTCTGCCCGACACCACTGCTCCAAAAACCGCATCATTAGTATGGTTATACCTTTGTAATAACACTCCCCATATTGCCTGGAATACTGTATTCAAGGTAGTATCATTTTCCCTTGCAATACGGATAAGATTATCTGTAGTTTTTTTCCTTATTGTAAAACAGGTATCTTCCTTTTTGTATTTACCATCTTCACTGTTTACCCCAGTCTGGGGCATAGTAGATCTATTTTCATAATTTTCTAAGTAAGCAGACCAGTAACTTCCTGCTGCTTCTTTGTCCTGCTTTCCAAGCCATTCAATATAATTCTTGTATATAGGTGCCTCTTCTAATTTTAGTGGCGTATTGTTTATTAATGAACTATAAATTCCCATTATTTCTTTACTAATAATACCTATACACCAACCATCCATGAGTATATGATGAAAATTCCAAACTAATTTATAATGCCCCTCGGTTATTTTCAGTAAGGACATTCTTATTAGAATGTCCTTTGATAAATCAAAACCCTTGTCCCTATCGTTTTTCTTAAAATCCTCTACGTATATATTCGCACTTTTTTCATCTAAATCGGTTATATCTTCAAAATGTATTTTAGTGGATCTCTCTTTTAACACTACCTGTGATATTCTCTGTACATTCTTATAGAAAAATATTGTCCTTAGGATATCATGCCTACTTATAATCATATTAAAACTCTTTTCAAACAGTCCTATATCCAAATGTCCTTTTATTGTGAAAATTGTTTGTTCAACATATACACTTGAACTCTTGTCAAGCTCTGCATGAAAAAGCATTCCCTCTTGCATAGGAGATAAAGTATACACTTTTTGTATTTGAAGATTTTGGTCCATTTTATTTAACCCCCATTTTTATAAACTTTTAATAAAATCAGACATATATTCTAAATCATCAATTGAAAGCTTACTATCTCCAACATCGGAAGGTGTTATTTGGGCTTTTTCCTGTACATTATATTGTAAAATACAATGTTCAACAATTCTGATAAGGTTCTTTCTATAGCTCTCTATTAGCTTTAAGACTGTGTCCTTTTTGTATTGACCCTTATTGTAACTGAACCGAATAACTAAGGTTTTACCCATAATCATTCCGTAAATATTGAATTTATACTTGTTTTCAGATTCAGCGCTTACTGCTAGTCCTGTACTAAATGGGGATAAACTGAACAATTTCGTATTTACATCCTGTCCAAATTGACCCATATAATTAAAGCTTATTTCTGAATCTCTATTAAATGTTACACCTTTGCTTTCTTCTGAACCTAAGTACCTGAGGATGCCATAACCAATACCTTTGTTAGGTATTTTCCTAATATCCTCTTTTATAGACCTAAGCAAGTATGAAATGTCATTAGATACATCCTTACCCATATCCAAAAGCACCGGATATTGGGATGTGAACCATCCTACACTTCTCGTAATATTTATACCTTTTATAATATCTTCTCTGCCATGTCCCTCAAGATTTACCAGTATTTTGTCTTGATTTGTCCAATCTTTTATTGCAACCCCCAAGGCTGTTAGAAGAATATCATTTATTTCAGTGTTATACGCTTTATTTGCCTTCATCAATAGCTTTTCAGTTTCTTCCTCGGTAAGCATTATTTCAAGTGTTTCACTGTTCTCGCATTTATAACTTTTTATTTCATCATTGCACATATCTACCGGAAGCTTACGGATATCAGTTGTTTCAACCTCATTCCAATATTCTCTTTCCGCCTGTATTTCTTTCCCTTGTGCATAATCCTTAAGCCTTGAAGCCCATTCCTGATAAGAGTGAGTCTTATTTTGGAAGCTTATTTCCTCATTATTTACTATCTGGGTATAACCAGCTTCAAAGTCCTCAAATAATATTCTCCAAGATACACCATCAATTACCAAATGGTGTATCACTATAATAAGGTGATCTCCCTCTTTAGTTTTAAATAACCCTACCTTTACAAGTGGTCCTTTCTCAAGATCAATGCTGCTCTGGATATTATTAACCTCTTCTTCTATTGTTTTATCATAGGTATCTTCACCTGTTAGATCAAATACCTTTAGTGAAAAGTCTTCGCCTTCTCTAACATCCCTGTTGAATTGTACTATATCTTTGCCAACAGATTTGTAAACCATTCTTAGTGCATCATGATGCTCAATTAATTTTTCAAATACCTTCTCTACCGCTAAGGCATCGAATCCATTTTTACCAAAAAGCATAACACTTTGATTCCAATGATTCATTTTTGTGAACTTATTTTCAAAGAACCAGCATTGTATTGGGGTACACTTTACTTCTCCTTGTACAGCGTCTTGAGAGCTTTCAACTGTATCAGTTTTCACAATTACTTTAGCAAGTTCCTCGATCGTCTTATAATGGAATATATCCTTTATTTCAAGCTTCAAGTTGTACTTGCTAAGACGTCCTGATATTTGAATTGCCTTAATTGAATCTCCTCCAAGTAAAAAGAAACTATCCTTAATTCCAATACGATCCATGCCCAGTACATCTCTCCATATTTCAACAATCTTTTGTTCTATTTCATTACGTGGAGCAACATACTCCTGGCCTGTGCTTATGTTTTTATCTGGTTCCGGTAATAACTTTCTGTCTGCTTTACCATTAGCTGATAAAGGCATACTCTCTAGCTTCACAAAATATGAAGGTATCATATAATCAGGCAATTCCTTTGATAAGTATATCCTTAGTTGTTGTACCTCAAGTTCCTCTGCACATATAATGTAAGCACACAAGTATTTATTTCCATTTTGTTCATCTCTTGCTATAACTAGCGCTTCTTTTATACTTTTATGCTTTAATAATTGGAACTCAATCTCTCCAAGCTCTATTCTAACGCCTCTCACTTTTACTTGGTCATCAATCCTTCCTAAAAACTCAATATTTCCATCTGATAACCATCTTGCAATATCTCCTGTTCGATACATTTTTTCATTAGAATCAAACGGATTAGGAACGAATTTTTCTGATGTAAGTTCCGGTCTGTTTAAATAACCCCTTGCAAGCCCATCTCCTGCTATGCAAAGTTCTCCTGGTACACCTATCATTTTTAACTTGTTATTATCAACTATATAAATCTTAGTATTATCAATAGGTTTTCCTATTGGAACGACCTCTACTTCGCCACATGATGGACATTCAAAATATGAAACATCAATAGCGGCTTCTGTAGGTCCATACAAATTATACAATTTAATACCACACCTATCTCCAATTATGTCATTAAACATTTTCACATGCTTAGGTAACAATGCTTCTCCACTTGCAAATACCTGTTTTAGGCTTTTTAGTTTATCTATCCTTACGTTATTACTTTCTATATATTCCAAAAACACATTTAGCATTGAAGGCACAAAATGCATTGTAGTTACAGCGTTTTTTTCTATAGCTTCTATAATAGCCTCTGGATCTTTTTCATCTCCTTGTTTAAGTAAGCACATTTTTGCTCCCTGACAAGACCACCATAATAGCTCCCATACCGACACGTCGAATGTATAAGGAGTTTTCTGCAAAATTGTATCTTGATCTCCAATAGGATATCTTTTTTGCATCCAATTCAACCTATTTACCAGTGAATAATGCTCTATCATAACACCTTTAGGGATTCCAGTAGAACCAGATGTATATATTACATACGCAAGATCTCTAGCTGTGTTTATACTTATAAGATTAGAAACATCCCCAATAAATATACTAGAATCATCTACACATATTGCATCGACTTCGAAGTTGGTATTATTTACCAAATATTTTTTTGTTATTAAAATCTGTGCCCCACAGTCACTTATTATATTCCTTTTTCTATCTTCCGGATAATCAATACTAATTGGTACATATGCTCCTCCTGCCTTTAATATGGCTAATATACCAATTGTCATTTCAAGGGAACGCTCTAACATAAGGGCAACTAAAGTATCTGCCTTTACTCCTTTTTGTCTAAGTACTTTTGCAAGCTGATTTGTTTTTTCATTTAACTCCCTATATGTGAGCTGCTCACCTTGATATACCGCTGCAATATTGCCTGGAGTCTTTTCTACCTGCTGCTCAAAAATTTGATGTATAGTTTTCTCCTTAGGATAATTAGCTTTTGTATCATTAAAGTCAATTAATATATGTTTCTCTTCCGAATCTGTTAACATATAAATATCATTTATGCAAGTTTCACAGTTTTCAGCCACGGTCTTTATTATTTGCTTCATATGGCCTTCTATTCTCTTTATAAATTCACCGTCATAAACCAATTCATTATAGCTTAACTTTACAGTTATCTCATTTCCTGGCATAACAATTATATTAAAGTCATAATTTGTTTGCTCAAATACATTAACATTATCGACTTTATATCCATAAAGACCATTCCCTGCGCCAGCTATGTTCTCCTCAATTGGATAATTTTCAAACACCATAATATGATCCACAAGCCCTTGTTTTAAAACTGTATCGGCCTGTATTTTAGCTAGAGGAAAATAATCGTATTTTTCTGATTCAAGTGACGCAAGCTGTAATTCTTTTATTACCTCTTTAAATGTTTCAGCTTTTTCTAACCTAACCCTTACCGGAATTGTATTAATGAATAATCCAACTATTTTGTCAACACCTACAACCTCGTAGGGTCTTCCAGACACAACTGCCCCAAAAACAACATCATTAGTATTGTTGTATTGTTTCAGCAATATACTCCATATTGCTTGGAAAACACTATTAATAGTTACATTGTTATTTTGAGCAAGATTTGTAATATTTTTTGTCATATCTTTATCTATTTGGAAATTGAAATCATTATATTTGTATTTACCATCTTCCGCCATTCTTCCTTTTTTAGGAAGTGAAGTTTGCTGTTCATAGTTTTCTAGATATTTTTTCCAATATTCGCGTGCTTCTTTCTTATCCTGTTTCTCTAACCATTTTATATAGCTACCATATGAATATACCTTGTCATACTCTATTGGCTTTGATTCTACCATACCTTTGTAAATCTGGAATAGTTCTTTAACAATTATTCCTACACACCAACCATCCATAAGGATATGGTGAAAACTGAATACAAGTCTATAAGTATTTATATCAACTTTAAATACAGCAAGTTTTATAAGAACGTCCTTAGATAATTCAAAACCTTTATCCTTCTCCCTGTCTTTAAGATCTTTAATGAACTCCTGTTTTTCAGTTTCACCCATGTTAGTTAAATCCTCAAAATAGACATTGGAAAAGCGTTCCTTTAATATTATTTGGATTGGTCTTTCAGCCTTTTTATAGTTAAATACAGTCCTTAATATTTCATGTCTTTCTATAACACTGTTAAGGCTCTTCTCTAAAAGATGTACATCCATAACATTTTGTATATCAAATGATATCTGCTCAAAATATGCATGTGAATCCTTATTTGTTAGATGATTGTATAGCATACCTTCCTGCATCGGAGTTAATGAATAAATTTCTTTTATCCCCTTAGTACCTAATTCATCAGTTATGCCATCAAAATCTTCTATTGAAAGCCTATTATATTGGAAGTCAGTTGGGGTAGTCTCTGGGACTTCTTTATTTATGCAATGATTTATTATACTCAAAATATTGTTTTTATAGCTTTGAGCGATCCCTAGCGCTGTTTCTTCCTTGTATTGATTTTTATTGTAATTTATTGTCAATGATAATTTATTGTCTTTGACAAACCCATTTATATCAAAGGCATATCTTCTTTCTAGCTCAGGACTCACATTGCTTCCTGCAGAGTACTCAGACATATCAAATGCCTCTGTTTTTATATCCTGATCAAACTGCCCCAAATAATTGAAACTTATTTCCGGCTCTTGATTAAAATTAACTACTGTTTTTACTGTATCAGTAGATAGGTATTTAAGTATTCCATATCCTATACCCTTATTAGGTATGCGGTTTAACTCATCCTTAATGCTTTTTATGCAGTAAGAAATGTCATCACTCTTGCTCATATCAGCCACCATAGGATATACAGATGAAAACCATCCAACCGTCCTGTTTATATCAACTCCTTCTATAATATCTTCTCTTCCGTGCCCTTCAAGATTTATAAACAGCTTATCTTGACCACACCATTCTTTAAATGAAATGCAAAGGGCTGCAATCAATATATCATTTATTTCGGTGTTATATGCTTTGTTCACGTCTTTTAAAAGCTTTGCCGTATCTTCTTCTGAAAGCGCCATCATTATATCTACACTGTCTTTTACTCTGTTGGTGTCAGCCGTTCCATCCTTTGGAAGGAGTCTTATTTCATTCTTCATTACTCCCTTCCAATAATCCGCTTCCTCTTCTATTTTTCCACTTATTGCGAAAGCGCTTTGTTTTTCAGCCCACTCCTTGAAGGAGCTCGACTTGTCTTGTAATATCACAGATTGTCCCTTTAATGATTGCATATATCCTACAGCAAAATCTTCAAGGATAATTCTCCATGATACTCCATCAACAACGAGATGATGAATTACTATAAGCAAATGATCACCCTCTGAAGTTTTAAAAATCCTTAATTTGATTAATGGTCCTTTTTCCAAATTTATACTTGCCTGAACCTTGTTTGCTTCTTCCTCTATTTTTGCATCCAAATTAGCTTCCTTTGATAAATCCAACACTTCTATTTCAAATAGTGGAGTATCAATTCCTCTGTTGTATTGAACAATGTTATTTTTTTCACCTTTATAAATCATTCTCAACGCATCATGGTGCTCTACAATTTTTGTAAATACTTTGTATATGATTTTGTCGTCGAAGCCTTTACCACTATATAACATAACTGAATGATTGAATTGATGCATATCCGTAAACTGCTCTTTGAAGAACCATTTCTGTATTGGAGTAAGTTTCACTTCACCTTTAATTACTATCTGCTCAGCTTTTTTCTCCACCGCTTTTATATAGCTACTTAATTCCCCTATAGTAGGATACTTAAATAAATCTCTAATCTCCATTTTAAGCTGTTCTTTTTGAAGTCTTGATGCAATTTGAATAGCTTTTATAGAATCTCCACCTTGTGAGAAATAGTTATCCTCTATTCCTATTCCCTTTGCACCCAGTGTTTTCTCCCATACGTCAATCAGAATTTTTTCTATATCATTTCTAGGAGCAACATATTCAATCCCTGTGTTCATTCTTTCATAATTCTCTAATGCTTTTTTATCGATCTTTCCATTTAATGTAAGAGGCATACTCTCCAGCTGCGAATAGTATGATGGTATCATATAATCAGGTAGTCCTTTTGCCAAATACTCTCTAAGCTCTGCCACCGAGAGTTCATTGTCTGCCACAACATATGAATAAAGAAATCTGCTGCCGTCTTCATCTTCTCTGCATAATACAACAGCTGCATTTATATCATCATGTTTTAATAGCTGAACTTCTATTTCACCCAATTCTATCCTAAAACCTCTTAGCTTAATTTGGGTATCTTTCCTACCAATAAATTCAATACTGCCAGCAGGAAGCATTCGAACAAGATCACCAGTTTTATATAGTCGTTTACCTTCAACAAACGGATGCTTTATAAACTTATCCGTCGTAAGCTCAGGTCTGTTTAAATATCCCTTGACAAGTCCCTCTCCTGAAATACATAATTCCCCTGGTACTCCTATTGGCTGGGGTTTATTGTTTCTATCAAGTACGTAAATTTCAGTATTTGCTAAAGGCCCTCCTATTGGAATGGTCTCACAATTTTCCCCTATACTATCTACATTATAGTATGTTGCAAAGACAGTGCTTTCTGTTGGTCCGTATACATGTATTATTTTACCTGGTCCCATGAGTTCGAGGGCTTTTGATACATGCTTCACCGAAACCCTTTCTCCTCCAAAAAGTACCTTTCGTATGTTCTTAAAACAATCTATGTTTATATCTACTAAGGCATTAAACAATGCTGTAGTTACAAAAAACAGGTTTATTCTCTCACTTTCAATAAGTTCTGAAAGCTTTGCTACATCAAGTAAGATGTCCTTGTTTATCATAACAAGTTTTGCTCCATTTAAAACAGCACCATATATATCAAAAGTAGATCCATCAAAAGCATAATTGGATAACTGTAGAAGAGTATCTTTATCAGTTATTTCAATATAATTAGTGTTCTTTACTACTCTACTTACATTAGAATGAGTTATCAAATTACCTTTAGGCTTTCCTGTGGAACCAGATGTATAAATAACATAGGCCAAATCATCAGCACTATTTATGCACTCCAAATCTTCAGTACTTTTTTGTGCCATCATATCTGAAATACTATCAATCATTAAAATTTCACGATAAATATTATTATCTGTTTCTTCAAAAGCACTTTCCCTATTTTTTACAAAAGCTATTCCATCTATTCTTTCAAGTACGTCATCTTCTGGTAACTTCTTATTGTTATTAATAAATTCGACCAACAATTCATTAAAGGTTACCTCACCTTCACCTCTTACTACAATATTAACATTTTTATCATTTAGTATTGTCAAATAATCACTAGTCGCATAGGGACCGCCAGCAATTATAGGTACATCAATTCCCCATTGTCTTATTAACCCTATAGTCTTGTGGAAGAAATCCTTATAAAAGGTCAAACTCCTAGCGCCGATAATATCTGGCTTAAATTCCTCTATAATCTTCTTAAGCTCATCGTAGCTGTCAAAATCAAATCTGGCTTTAAGTACTTTCCCTTCTATATTATCACCCAAATATTTGTTTAAATATGTCATCACGTATATCTGACCGAGTGGTGGTTCTGCCACATCATACAACATGGTATTCCCCTCTGTAAAATATTGAGAAAGATCAAGCATCAGTATTCTCGTAGCAACTTGTTTTTCTTGGCGTTTTACCTTGGACCTAATTATATTTAACTTTTGCGGATTTTTTGCCAACATTTCTAGATTAATAGGCTGGCAAGGTTTAGGCTCTTCTATTTCAGTAGGTATATAGTTATTAACACCTGCCGCCCTCATAATATCCTGCACTGAGTGAACATTTTCTGGCAAATAGCTATTATATTTCTGCATAAGTTCATCATTAGTAAAGAATCTTTTTTGAATATCTAACACACTGTTTAATCTTTTCTCGGAAAGGAAATACTCATTCATAAAGGTTGCTTGTACTTCTCTTGCAAATTCTTTTGAAAACGGAAGCGTATCGGGTAGCTCATGATATGCAATATTACATGACTTTCTTATTGATTCAGGTGATACTCCGTTTGCAAGAGCCAATTTCTCCATGTCTGTGTTTGGATATATTTTCAGTACACTGAGTACTGGGAAATGAAGCCACTTTATACCTTTGATAAAGTTCATGGTATCCATTACCTCTTCTTCAGTCTCTGTCGGAAATCCAATCATCCAAAACAAATCTAGGATTACCTCCGGATGCTTTTCAGCCATATAATTCAAGTTCTTTTTAAGCTTATTGATGTTAAGATTCTTTCCTATTAGCTTCTGAAGCCTCGGTGATGAGGTTTCTAGTGCCATAGAAAGCCCCTTTGTTCCCGCTTTAACCATAAGATCCATATACTCTTCTGTAAGTATATCCCCTCTAACTCCATTTGGGAAAAAGAAATTAACCTTCATATTATTATCAATAATCAAATTAAAGAATCTTGAACTATTATCCATATCCAAATTGAATATATCATCTACAATAGTAAACCTTCTTATTCCAGCATCATATAGGTATTTGACTTCCTCAAATATATTCTCTGCTGATCTCTTAGTGTGAGTTTTAGGCCATATTTTATGACAGTAAGCACAATTATATGGGCACCCCCTTGATCCCTGAACTGCAATTGAATTTTTAACATGAGCCATTCCTATGTAATCAATATATTTATTATAGTCAACAAGGCTTCTGTCTGGATAAGGATGGTTGTCCAAATCAGTAATTGGAGCTCTCGTATTTGTAACAACCATTTTTAGCTGTTCTCTGTCAATCTCATCAATGTTAATCATAGTCGTATAAGGTAGATCATTTATCACATCGTTCTGGGTTAAAACGAGGAGCACACCAGAATCATTCAGTATACCTATAATTCTTTCTTTTGGGTATTCTGGATCTATAGGTAGGTATGCCCCACCTGACTTTAACACTGCAAGAATGCTAACTAACATCTCAGGTGAACGATTTAGTATAAGTGCAACCAAACTATTCCTTTTTACTCCTTTTTCCCTTAAAACTCTAGCAAGGCGATTAGCTTTATCATTCAATTCCTTATATGTTAATGCCTGCTCTTCATATACAACTGCTGTATTATCAGGAGTCATTTCAACCTGTTTTTCAAACAATTCATGTAAAGTTTTCCCGCGAGGAAATTCGGTCTTTGTTTTATTTAAATCGAGTAAAACTCTTAATTTTTCCGTTTCTGATATTATATCAATATCTTTAATAGCTATAGTAGGAGTTTCCAATATCTGAGATGCAATGCGAAGGAGATGCCCTTCTATACTCGATACAAACTCTCTATCATATATACTTGCATTATAACGAAATCTTACACCCATTTCTTCACCAGGTATAACCGATATATTGAAATCGTAGTTTGACTTTATGAGCAATTGAACATCCATTATTTCAAATAACTGATTCCCTTCAGAATTCTTTAATAACTCTTCAAGTGGATAATTCTCAAATCCCATTATATTGTCCAATAATCCTTGTTTTAATGAAGTTGCTGATTGTATTTCAGCCAATGAACAGTATTCATGCTTTCTTGATTTGAAAGCCTGATCTTGTACCTGCCTAATAAGTGTTGTAAATGTCGAATTATTTTCACACTTAATTCTGACTGCAATAATATTTATAAACAATCCAACCGCCTTTTCCACACCTGGAATTTCAGGATCTCTACCTGATACAATAGAACCAAAAACAACATCCTCTACATCGTTGTATTTTTGAAGTAATATTCCCCAAATTGTTTGAATTACTGTATTCATGGTAACTTGATTCACCTTTGCAATACTATCAAGTTCTTTTGTAAGTTTTTTGTCAAATGTAAAGTAAGTCTCTTCTGGCTCGTAAATTCCATTACTTTTTATTTCATACTGCTTAGGTACTCCTGAACATTTTTCATAACTAGCAAGTTGCTCTTCCCAATAATGCAATGATTCTTTAATATCATATTGTTTAAGCCAGTTAATATATTTAATAAAAGGCTGTGTTTCTTCAAGTTCTATAGGCTGTTTTCTCTGAAGCATATCGTATACTTGTAGTAGTTCTTTTATAACTATACCCATGCTCCATCCATCTAATATTATATGGTGGTTACTAATTATCATAGTGTAACTATCTTCACTCATCTTGAAAATCGATAGCTTTATAAGTTCTCCTTTTAATAAATCAAATCCCTGTTTTTTCTCTTCTTCGAGAAAATTACAAATTGTATTCTTTTTCTTATCATCACATAAGCTTGATAAGTTTTCAAAATAAATATTTGCTGCTCTTTCCTTTAGAACCACTTGTTTAGGTTTTTTCAATTTTTGATAAACAAAATTTGTTCTCAATATATCATGCCTATGAATTATAATGTTGAAACTTTTTTCAAATAGTTTAACATCAATCTCGCCTTCTAATAAAAAAGACATCTGTTGGTGAAAAGTACTACTATCCTCTTCAAGTATTGAGTAAAACAACATTCCCTCCTGCATTGGAGAAAGATCGTAAACCTTTTGTACTTTCACTTTAATATCTCTATTTTGTTCACTATTTTGAGAATTTTGTTGATTTGTCATCTATTAATCATCTCCTGTCAATTTTTTAAATACATATTATCACTTTGCATTAAATTCATAGACATAATTACTCTTCTTCAAAAAGACTAAGTATATCTTCAACCTCTTCTATAGAGAGATCATCACTCCCTAAATCTGAAGCGGTCAATTCTGCCTTATTTCTACCTACACAGTATTCTATTATCTGTTTCAAGCTTGTTTTGTAACACTCCGCAAACTTAATTACAGTACTTTCATTATATTTGTTTTTATTATAGTTAATTTCTATAGTCAATTTACAATTTTGTACAAATGAAATTATATTAAAGTAAAATGGTTCAGTATAATCTATTTCAGTTTGCAGAATTTGCTTTCTGAATACTTCTAACGATCCTATATTGCTTTTTTCCTTTTTTTCTAAATATCTAAAAGTTATTTGCGGATTAACTTTAAAATTAATTAACTGCCCTTTGTCGTTACCTTCAGCATATTTAATTAATCCAAAACCTAGTCCTTTACTAGGAACACGTCTAAGATTTTCCTTAATGCCCTTTATCCTATAGGCCATGTCATTTAATTCAGACATATCAATTAACATTGGATACATATAATCAAATTGTCCTATGGTCCTAGCGACATTCAATTCATTTATAGCATCTTTTCTTCCACTTCCCCAAAGATATACAAACGCCTTATCCATTTTAAAACATGACTCTATTCCCATTCCTAAAGCTACAATCATAATATCTTCAGTTTCAGTGTTATATACCTCATTTATATTTTCCGAAAGCGATTTGGTATCCTCTTGCGAAAGCTCTACACAAACTTTATCAATTAGAGGTGTAGCATCCTCTTGTGACTTCTTATCCTCAGGTAATTTCTCTGTAAATGCTTCATTAAGTTCCATCCAATATTCGATTTCTTTATCCATATTTTTGCTTCCAGAGATTTCCTTAATGCCTTCACACCATGCTTTAAAAGAGCTTGCTTTCTTATTTAAAACTATATTTTCATCCTTTATCACTTTTTCGTAACCTAGGATAAAGTCTTCCAATAGAATTTCTAAAGAAACATCATCCGCAATTAACTTAGAAACTGCCACAAGCATATAGTCACCTTCAGAAGTATTGAATATTCCGATTTTAAGAAGAGGTCCTGCCATTGGCTTCACGCTTAATTGTATTAACTTTGATTTTTCCAATATACTTTCCTCATAAGTTTCATATTTTGTCATGTCAATTACTTCTAGACCAAACAATTCTCCTTCTGTTTCCCTGCTATATTGAATTTCCTCCTTATCTCCTAGCTTAAATGCAATTCTCAGTGCATCGTGATGTTCTATTAGTTTTTCTAATACAAGCCTTACAAGTCTTTCATCAAACTTATCATTTCTAAACATCATTCCAGACGTATTGTAGCTACTATAGCCCTTGTTTTGCTGCTCAAAGAAGCACCTTTGAAGTGGGCTGAGTGGTATTTCTCCATTTACCAATATCCCTACTTCTTTTTTATTAATGCTGTCTATATGTGATGCAAGTGAAATTATCGTTTGATACTGTAATAAATCATTTGGTTTGATCTTTAATCCCGAATCTTGAAGTCTTGCTCCTATTTGAATTGATTTAATTGAATCTCCACCAATCTCAAAGTAATTTTCATTAATGTCAATTTCCTTTACTCCTAAGACATCTCTCCATATTTGAGCTATTTGCACCTCATTTCCGGTGTACTGATTACTTTCCCTTCCTTTTAATATTACATTATTAAGAATACTTTCCTCTGATTCCTTCTTATTTTGTTCAATATACTTTTTACATTTTTCCAAAATAATTTTGAATTCATTGGAAACCGTCTGTAATTCTTCTGATAATTCTTCTGTTAAATCTGTACTCTCTAACATTTGATTTATTTTCCCTATCATAAGTTCCTGCCCTTTTTTAGCTTTTGGTATCTCAAGCCAACAACGTTCTTTGTCAAAAGGATAAACAGGTAAGCTTACTATTTTTCGTTTTTGACCTTTATATAATTCATTCCAGCTAATGTTCGCTCCTTTGACATATAGCTCGCATATATCTCTTAGTCCCATTCCATCCTCTTTATTTGCTGATATAAATTCAATAATTTTTCTATTTGCTGTTCTACTTATATTGGTAATCTCTCCCGATGTTATCTCACCAGTACTTTTATTGAATTGTTCTTCTTTAATAATTTTATAACTTCCGACGTAAATACCGTTTTCTTTTATGTCACTCAATTTCAATCCGTTTATTCTTCCTAGCTTCATTATCAAATCCTCTCTACTTTGTACGATAATAGCAAGCCTGTACTCATAATGCCCTCTACCTGTACTTGTGGTATAACACATATCTGTAAGGTTTATATTATCTTTGAGAAATTCCTTAAATCTTATAATAAGTTCTTTTAGTGCTTGTTCACTCTTTGCAGATAATGTAAACAAATTAACACCTTTAACCTCTTCTATTGAAATTTCCTCAAATGGAGCCTGCTCCACTATCATGTGGCAGTTGGTTCCACCGAAACCGAAAGCACTTATGCCACATCTGCGCGGTAGATTCTCGGATTTCCAAGGTTCAAGTTTATTAGTTACATATACTGGAGATTCCTCAAAATCTATCCAGCGGTTTGGCTTCGCAAAATGTGCTGTCGGCGCAATTTCTTTGTTTTTAAGAGACATTACCGCCTTTATTAGCCCTGCTATACCTGCTGCTTCATATAAATGTCCAATATTTGTTTTTATAGAACTTATTGCACAAAACTGATTTTTGTTTGTATATCTTCTGAATGCTTCTGTTATTCCATCTATCTCTACTGGATCTCCAAGCTTTGTACCAGTTCCATGAGCCTCTATATAAGTAATCGTCTCTGGATCTATTCCTGCATCTTTCCATGCACTTACTATCACTTCTGCTTGAGCTGAAGCATTTGGTGCGGTTATACCTGCCGAACTTCCATCCTGGTTTACAGCGCTACCTTTTATTAAAGCATAAATGTTGTCTCCATCTTCCTTTGCTTTGTCAAGAGGCTTTAATAATACAACTCCGATACCTTCTCCTGTTCCAGTACCGTCTGAGTTGTCATCAAATGCTCTTGCACGGCTATCTGAGGACTCTATTCCAAGCTTAATGTCTTTATCGACTGGCAAAAGACTTAATTTAATACCTCCTGCAATTACCATGTCACATTCTCCTCGTCTCAATGCACTACAAGCTAAGTGTACTGACACTAATGAAGATGAACATGCGGTATCCACTATTAAGCTCGGCCCTTTTAAGTCAAGCACGTAAGCTACTCTGCTTGGTATGATAGCTGGTATATTTCCAGGTATAGCCAATGATAATGATTGCGGTTCTACCTCCGACACCATATTCCCATAGTTATCCTTCATGCTGCTTGCAAACCCTACGTACAGTCCCGTATTACTACCTATGATCTTCTTTCCACCATAGCCAGCATCATCAATTGCAGCAAATGCAGTTTCAAGGAACAGCCTTTGATTGGGATCCATAAGACTTGCTTCTTTCGGAGAAAGACGGAAAAATTTATAATCAAACTTGTCTATCTCATCTAAGTAACCCCCATCGCCATATTTTATATCGCTTAGATCGTTGCCTATATATGAAAGGTATCTATCAGCATCTTTCTTCCTTGATTCTGATAAAGGTTTTATGCAATCTTTCCCATTCCTTATATTCTCCCATAAAGCTTCCAAATTGTCAGCATCGGGCATTCTAGCTGCCATACCTATAATTGCTATGTCATCTGTTTTCAGATTGCCTCTCTTTAAATCGATATTACCCTTTATATCCTTCTTAGCAATTTCATCTATGTGCTGAGCTAACTTTTCTATAGAGGGATATCCAAATATCTTAGATACAGTCACTTTCCCTGGGAAAACCTCATTTAGCCTTTCGCTTAATTGAGTTAATATTATTGAATCAGCACCCAAATCAAAGAAGCTCTGCTCGACATTTAGTTCCTTTAATCCGAGCACTTCCATACATACTGTAACTATCTTCTTCTGAGTTTCAGTTGCCTTTTCTTCTACCTCTAGCCTCTTTTTGCACCTTTCAAGCTCCTGTTTCAGTCCATTGGACAGTTTGAATGGGAACTCTTTCAACAAAAATACCATGTTACTATCGAAGTTTAACTGCCCAATAAGAACCCTTGATATATCTTTACTTAACACTTCATCTAGTGCTTTTATTGCCCTTTCGGTATATATAGCCTTAAATATCAAGTCTGAATTTACTCCATAGTTAACAGCCATACCGGTTTCTTTCCATGAAACCCAGTTTATTGCTAATGTCTTCTTACCCTGCTTGCTTCTATACTCGGCAAAAGTATCCATATAGGAGTTAGCTGCTGCATAATCTCCCTGTCCCTGTACTGTAAGTACAGTAGCTACCGATGAGCACATAATGAAGAAGTCCAACTTATCATTCTTTGTGATTTGATCTAAAATCCATGTACCATATATCTTAGGCTCAATTACACTACTGAATGTTTTTTCGTCCTTCCTCATAATGTAGCCATCTCCAGCGACACCCGCTGCGTGAATTACACCGTCTATTCTTTCATACTTCTCCCTTAGCACGTTTATAGCATCGCACATCTCTTGTAAGTTTGATGCATCAGCACCAAGGCATTCCACCTTTGACCCCTTTGCTTCTATCTCTTTGATTAATTTTATTTTTTCACAAGTTTTTTTGTCCTGCCTCTTACCTTGTATTTCATCCCACTGGCTACGGTCAGGAATCTCTGTACGGCTAATAAGTCCTAATGTTACCTTATTTTTATCAGTCAAGTATTTAGCTATCTCAAAGCCGATACCTCCTGTACCACCTGTGATGATATATACTCCACCTTCTTTTATCTTGACACTAAGTTGTTTTGCTTCTTTTACGTTAGCTTCTTTAAACTCCTCAATATATCTCTTGCCAATCCTGTAGGATGATCTATACTCTAACTGGTATTTAAAAGCTTCGTAAAGTTCTTCAACCGTTGTATATATGTCAGTATCAATACATCGCAAATGAATATTAGTACATTCCCTCTCCACTGCCTTCCCCAATGTGAACATAGGTACATTTTCTGGTTTTATTTTCTCTTCTTCTCCTGTTACACTATTAACATAATCAGATATCAATACCAACCCAATATTTTGTTTTATATCTATTTTTGATATAGCCTTAGTTAAGTAAAACAAGCTGTATATTCCATTTCTTTGAGTATTAGTAAGCTGCTCTACACTTTGTACTTCTGAATCTTTTAGTGTAGACATATGAATTATATCTGTAACTTTCATTTTGCTTAACTCTTCTATGAGTTTTAAGTAATCTTCTTCACTATCACTTATTAAATAGCTTCTATCTCCTACTTTCTCATAACTTATACCTTTAGAAACTTCTATTACATCATAATTGTTTTCTCTTAAAACCCTACTTAATACATCAGCTTTTCCTAGCTCGTCTTTTAAAATAACTACAGTTCCACCACCAGCAACTTCATCCTTATTCTGTAAATCTTCTTGCTTGAAACCCAAGCTGTAGTAGACATCTTCAGTAGCTTCTTCTATCTCTTCTGCGCCAGGTATATCAAGCCAGCACCTTATCTTATCAAATGGATAAGTAGGCATACTCATTCTTTTTACATTTCCTCCTTCATACATCTCATACCACTGAATATCTGCACCCATTACATATAATTTACATATTTCACTTAGTATATGTTTATCTTTTTTACCTGTTCCAATGTATTCTTTGACCTTTTCATCAGCTTTTCTGTTTAGTTCTTTTACATCTAATTTTGTCAATTCTCCATCTTTATCATTTCTGCTATCATAAGCTATTCTGTTCTCACCATAAAATTCATTCTCAAGGCAACTTCCAAGCGATTCTCCCTTAACAATCCTTTCAAATTTTACTTCGAAATCTTTTTTATCACATGCAATCATTGAAAGTCTGTATTCATAATGCCCTCTCCCAGTGTTTGCTGTATAGCATACATCTGCAATATTCACATCTTTTTTTAAGAACTTGCTATATTTTTTCACTAGTATTCTTAAAGCTTTCTCACTTTTAGCAGATAGCGTAATAACATGATGCATTGATTGTTTTACATCTTGCATAACCTTAATAGCTTGATTTTCTTCTAAAGGTGCTTGCTCTAATATCATATGACAATTAGTACCACTAAAACCAAAAGCACTTATACCGCATCTTCTAGGTCCATTTTCTACTTCCCAACTTTTCAAACTTTCATTTACATATACAGGTGAATTCTCAAAATCTATCCTGTGGTTTGGCTTTGTAAAATGCACCGTTGGAGGAAGCTCTTTATTCTTTAGTGATAAAACCGACTTAATAAGCCCTGCAATGCCCGTTGCTTCAAATAAGTGTCCTATATTTGTTTTTAATGAGCCTATCGCACAAAACTGTTTCTTGTCTGTGTATCTTCTAAATGCTTCAGTGAGTCCCTCAATTTCTATTGGATCTCCAAGTTTTGTTCCTGTTCCATGAGCTTCAATATATGATATCGTTTCAGGATTTACTCTTGCATCCTTCCATGCTTTGATAATTACTTCAGTTTGTGCCGATGCATTCGGCGCTGTTATACCAGCAGAACTTCCGTCTTGATTTATAGCACTACCTTTTATTACTGCATAAATATTATCGCCGTCTGCTTTCGCCTTATCTAGGGGCTTTAACATTATTGCTGCAACACCCTCACCTATTCCAGTACCGTTAGAACTATCATCGAAAGCCCTTGTGCGACTGTCTGTAGACTCTATTCCAAGTTTCATCTGCCCATCCAAAGGTAGAAGGTTTATTTTTACACCACCAGCTATTGCCATGTCACATTCGCCGTCCCTTAAAGCATTACATGCAAGATGTACTGCTACAAGTGATGAAGAACATGCCGTATCCACAAGTAAACTTGGACCTTTAAGGTCCAAAACGTATGATATCCTGCTAGGTATTATGGACGGTAGGTTACCAGATAGTGCAACAGCCATTGATTCCGGTTCTACTTCAGAAATAATTCTCCCATAGTTATCCTTAAAGTTACTTGAAAAACCAACATACATTCCGGTATTACTTCCTATTATTTGCTTTCCACCATAGCCAGCATCCTCTATAGCTCCCCATACAGTTTCAAGGAACAACCTCTGGTTTGGATCCATTACGCTTGCCTCTTTTGGGGTAATACGGAAAAATTTATAATCGAATTTGTCTATCTCATCAAGAAATCCACCCTCTAAGTACTTGACTTCTTTTTTGTCTACACCTGAAAATGCAAGATAGTTATCAACATCTTTTTTTCTAGATTTAGGGAATTCTTTGATACAATCAGTACCATTCCTTAAATAGCTCCAAAACTCATTGATACTATCTGCCATAGGTAACTTAAAAGACATACCTACTATTGCAATATCCTTACTTCCAAAATCTGTGTTTGAATCAGTACATGCTACTAGTGATTTTGTTTCTCCAAATTCACTTAAGTATCTAGCTAGCTTCGCAATATTGGGATATGCAAATATCTTAGCCACTGAAATTTTGCCAGGGTATATTTCTTCAATTCTTTTACCAAGCACTGTGAGTAGAATAGAATCAGCTCCTATATCAAAGAAACTTTCTTCCACATCTATATCCTTTACACCCATTACACCCATACAAATCTCTGCAAGTTTATGTTCTATCTCACTATAAACTTCACTAACTCTTCCCCTAAGAGTTACATCGGATAAAACACTCTCGCCTTTACCCTTTTGTAATTGATGTTGTTTTTTCTTAAGTGTTCTTAGTCTCTGCATAATTTCATTTGAAAGTCTTATAGGACTATTTTCAATCATGAGTGCTATATTACTTTCAAAGTTTATCTCTCCAATAATAACCCTCGATATATCCTTACCAAGTGCCTGTTTAAGTCCCCCAATTGCTGTATCCGTCTCTATGGCTTTAAATATGGTATCTATATTCATTCCAATATCAACAGCCATGCCAACTTCTTTCCATATAGCCCAATTTATAGCCAATGTCTTCTTTCCCTTCATACTTCTAAGTTCTGCAAAAGAATCCATATAGCTGTTGGCTGCCACATAGTCTGCTTGACCTTGAGCACAAAACACTGTAGCTATTGAAGAGAACAATACAAAGAAATCCAAACTATCTTTTTTTGTTATCTGATCTAACACCCACGTTCCATCAACTTTAGGTCTTATTATATTGGTAAACCTTTTACTATCCTTTTCTGATAGATTTCCATCTCCACCCAATCCAGCAGCATGAATTACACCATCTATCCTGCCATAGTTGTGCCTTAAATCATCAGCAACTTTTTGCATATCGTCATAATTAGAAACATCTGCTCTAATGCAAATCACCTCAGACCCATTTGATTCTATATCTTTTACTGCTTTTATACATTCACATTTCTTAATGTCTTGCCGTGCATCAAGTATCTCATCCCATTGGCACCGATCAGGCATTTTGGAACGGTTTATAAGCGCAAGCTTTACACGGTTGCATGAAGCTAAATATTTGGCAACTTTTAAGCCTATGCCTCCCATTCCACCTGTTAGCATATATACTCCACCATCTTTTATATTAACTTTGCTGTCATTTACGTTTTGCAGATTAAGTCTGCCAAACTCCTCAATATATCGAATGCCTTCTCTATAAGACGCTCTGAATTCCTGTTGCCATATAACCGCTTCAAGTATTTCATCAGTTGTTGTATTATCATCTATATCAACACATCTTACATTAATATCAGGGCTTTCTCTTTCAATACCCTTTCCTAGTCCAAATAATAAAGCATTTTCAGGCATTATCATTGCTTCATTGCCACTTACATTATTTACGTATTTAGATATTAATGTTAGCCCTATGTTCTTATACATATCATTTTTATTTATAGCATGAATAAGATAAAATAAACTGTATACTCCAAACTTTTGTGAACTTTGAAGCTGATCTACAGTATCCACTAAATTATTTCCAAGGGTTTTAAGATGTATTATATCGGTTATTCCTCTATCCTTTATTTGGGTTAGAAGTTCAACATAGTCATCTTCCGTGTCTCCTATTTCATAACTATCCTCGCTTACTTTATAAAATTCATTTCCATAATATGCTTCAATAACACTGTATTCTTCCTTTAGCTTAGTAATAATTTCCGATGATTTAGTGTTTTTATTGCTCAAAACGAGTATACACCCATTTCCAACACTTTTCTTTAGCATCTTTAAGTCTTCTTGTATGAAATCAACACCGTAATATATACCTGCTTCATCCTCTTCTATATAATCTCCGCCAGCTACTTCAAGCCAACATCTTTGTTTATTAAATGGATAAGTAGGTAAGCTTACTCTCTTAAGTTTTTCTCCTTTATAAAGTTCATACCATAATATTTCTGCACCGTTAACATATAGTTTACATATTTCCCTTAGAAGTTGTATATTAGTTTTCCCAGTTGCAACATATTCATTAACCTTATTGCCTGCTTTCTTTGTTAACTCCTGAATATCCTCACGGGTAAGTTCGCCATCCTTTGCTTCTCTTCCATCATTTATAATCTTCTGCTTGCCATAAAATACATCTGACATATTATTTTCATAAGTTAATATATTAGCTATTTTATCAAGCTTTAATTCGAGTTCCTGCATGCTGCTGATAATTAAAGCAACCCTAAAGTTATAATGACCTCTACCTGTATTTACGGTATAGCACATATTTTCAAGGTTTATTTCATCCTTGCAAAGTTTACTATATCTTATAACAAGCTCTTGAAGGGCTTGATCACTTTTGGCTGAGATTGAAAAAACTTTTGTTTTCCCCTCTTCTTGTATTAGCGGCATTATATCCTGTGGACATTCTTCAAGCACCATGTGACAGTTTGTACCACTTAAACCAAAAGCACTTACACCACATCTTCTAGGCGTACTTTCTGTTTCCCATTTTTTCAAACCGACATTTACATACATAGGTGATTCTTCAAAAGCTATCCTATGGTTAGCTTTTTTGAAATGAACAGTTGGAGCAAGTTCTCTATTTTTTAATGACAGAACAGCTTTTATAAACCCTGCAATGCCTGCTGCTGCAAATAAATGTCCTATATTTGTTTTCACTGAACTTATAGCACAAAACTGATTTTTGTCTGTGTATTTTCTAAATGCTTCCGTAAGTCCTTCTATTTCTATTGGATCACCAAGTTTTGTCCCCGTTCCATGAGCCTCTATAAATGATATTGTTTCCGGGTTCACTGCTGCATCTTTCCAAGCTCTGAGTATTACTTCAGTTTGAGCTGATGCATTTGGTGCAGTTACGCTTGCAGATCTTCCGTCCTGATTTACTGCACTTCCTTTTATAACAGCATATATGTTATCTCCATCTAATATAGCTTTATCTAGTTGCTTTAGCATAACTGCAGCAACACCTTCTCCATTTCCTGTTCCATCAGCACTGTCATCGAAGGCTCTTGCACGTCTATCTGAAGATTCTATCCCAAGTTCTACATTTTCATCTATAGGTATGAGGTTTATTGTTATACCTCCAGCTATTGCCATGTCACATTCACCTTTCCTTATTGCATTACATGCTAAATGTACTGCTACCAATGACGAAGAACATGCTGTATCCACAAGTAAGCTCGGACCTTTAAGATCCAGAACATATGAAATTCTACTTGGTATTATAGCTGCTAAATTACCTGGTATAGATAAGGATAACGATTCTGGCTCTAAGGCTTCAACTATTTTCACATAATTATCCCTTGGATTATTACCAAATCCAAGATATATTCCTGTATTGCTTCCAACTATTTTGCTTCCCCCATAACCTGCATCCTCTATTGCTGCCCATACGTTTTCTAAAAACCTTCTCTGGTTTGGATCCATTAGGCTTGCCTCTTTTGGAGTAAGGTTAAAGAATTTATAATCAAATTTGTCTATATCACTAAGGTATCCACCATCTAAGTACTTTATCTCACTTACATCAACACCAGTATAAGTAAGGTATTTATCAATATCCCTTTTCCTAGATGCGGGGAATTCTTTTATACAATCTACTCCATTTCTTAAGCTATCCCAAAATGAAGCTATATTATCAGAACCAGGCATTTGAGCTGACATACCTATAACCGCTATGTCTCCCGTCATAGGGTTCTCATTTGATAGAACCACACTTTGAGTATTCTTCGTATTCTGCTGATCTATATACTCAGCAAGCTTTGATATGGTAGGATGACCAAATATCTTTGATAATGTTATCTTTCCAGGAAACAACACTAAAAGTTTTTCATTAAGTTTGCTAAGAATTATTGAGTCGGCTCCTAAGTCAAAGAAACTTGCCTCTATATCAATTTCTTTAATTCCAAGTACTTCCTTACACACCTCTACAATTTTCTTCTCAGTTTCTGTTGTTTTCTCTTCTGCTTGGAACCTTTTCTTTACCATTTCAATATCCTGTTTTAAACCTTGGGACAATTTAAAGTGGAACTTCTCAAGTATGCATACCATCTTGCTGTCAAAGTTCAACTGTCCTACCACTACCCGATTTATATCTTTAGCTATTATCTCATCCATAGCTTCTATAGCCCTGTCAGTATGTATAGCTTTAAATACCGTATCGGTATTGGCACCATTATCAACTGCCATCCCGATTTCTCTCCATGGCACCCAATTAATTGCTATAGTCCTCTTCCCTTGCTTAGTTCTATATTCTGCAAATGAATCCATGAAAGAATTAGCAGCTGCATAATCACCCTGGCCCTGTACCGTAAGCACTGTTGCAATCGAGGAGAACATTATGAAGAAATCAAGTTTATCATCCTTAGTGATTGTATCCAGTATCCAAGTACCATAAATCTTTGGCTCAATAACGCTACTAAATTTTCTTTCATCCTTACCTAAAATGTATCCATTTCCTGCAACTCCAGCGCCGTGGATTACACCATCTATTGTCCCGTATTTACCCCTCAATATATTAATTGAAGCGCTCATCTCCTGAAGGTTTGAGACATCAGCTGTTAGACATTCCACTATTGATCCCTTCGCTTCTATCATCCTTACTTTTTTAATCTTTTCACAATTTTTTATGTCCTTACCATTCTCTAATATCATATCCCATTCGTCTCGATTTGGCATTATCGTGCGGTTTATAAGACCTATCATCACATTATTTTTGCTAGCAAGATATTTAGCTATTTCAAACCCTATTCCACCCATGCCACCAGTGATTAAATAAACTCCACCATTCTTTATCTCAACGCTTTGGTCTCTAATGCTTTTTATATCAAGACTTTCAAACTCTTCTATGTATCTCTTCCCATTCCTATATGAGGATCTGTATTCCTGTTGGTACTTTACTGCAAGAAGAAGTTCGTCTACTGTTGCATGAATGTCAATATCAACACATCTTACATTAATTGTAGGATATTCTCGATCCAATACCTTACCTAGCGTAAACATAGGTGCATTTTCAGGTTTTATCCTTAATTCTTCACCAGTTATACTATTAACATAATCAGATACCAATATAAGTTTTATATTTACCTTCGCATTGTCTTTTAGTAATCTTTGAGTTAAGTAATACAGACTATACAATCCATTTCTCTGTGTGTATTTAAGCTGCTCAACACTTTGAATTTCATAATTTCTCAATGTAGCCAAATGAATTATGTCTATCCCTGAATTTATTTGTATCTCATTAAAAAGGTTTGCATAGTCTTCTTCTCGATCACTAACTATATAACAATCCGTGTCTGTTTTTTCAAAACTTGTACCAAAACTAACTTCTATAACCCTGTGACCTTCCGCCCTTAACCTATTACTTAGCTGGTCTGCTTCCCCCTGCGAATCCTTAAATATAATCACATTTTCATTAATAGATGATTCTACTTGAGTTTGCAAATCTACCTGCTTGAAACCTAGGTTGTAGTATATATCGTCATACTCTTCATTACCTGCACCAGGAATATCGATCCAACATCTTTCCCTCTCAAGCGGACCTAAAGGTATGTTCACTCTACTAAAAGTTTCACCAACAAATAATAAATCCCACTTAATGTCTGCTCCCTGTACATATAACATACAGATTTCTTGTAAAAGTATACTGTTTGGTTCTCCTGTATCCATATATTGCTTGAGTTTGATATTTGCCTTTTTACTTAAATTTTCCTTATCTACCTCACTAATCTCTCCATTATCCTCTGATCCTTTTAAGTCAGAAATAATTTTGTGCTCTGCATAAAAAAAGTTTGATTTTTGTTTATCTTTTAAATCTCCCTCAGCCAATTCATAAACTGCTGATCTAAACTCTTCTGTGTTATTTACAATTAAAGCAGATCTGAAATTATAGTGCCCACGTCCAGTATTTGCAGTAAAGCAAACATCACCTATATCAAATTCTGCCTGAGCGAAATGTTTATAATCACTGATTAGTTTGTGTAAACCTTTCTCACTTCTTGCCGACATAGTTAACACATATGGTGCATTACTATTACCTCTTTGAACTATTGATACGTCAGGAGCTTGTTCCATAATAATATGACAGTTAGTACCACTAAATCCAAAAGAACTTATTCCACATCTCCTTGGAAACCCAATAGTTTTCCATTTGCTTAAAACATCATTCACATAAACAGGAGAATCTTCGAAATTAATCTCATGATTTGGACAGTTAAAGTGAATGCTTGGTGGTAATTCTGCATGCTTTAATGCAAGAGCTGATTTGATAATACCCGCTATACCAGAAGACTGAAGTAAATGTCCTATATTGGTTTTTACAGACCCAATTGCACAAAATTGTTTTTTATCGGTATATCCTTTGAAAGCCCTTTTAATTCCATCTATTTCAACAGCATCTCCAAGTTTAGTACCAGTACCATGAGCCTCAATATATGTAATTGTTTCTGGATTTACTCCTGCCTTTTCTAAAGCAGAATGAATTACATCAGCTTGTGCTAGCACGTTTGGGGCTGTTATACCAATAGAACCGCCATCTTGATTAATAGCGCTTCCTTTTATTATTGCACAAATATTATCTCTATCACTAATAGCTTTGCTTAGTGGTTTTAAAATAACAACAGCAACGCCCTCACCCATACCAGTTCCATCTGAACTATTATCAAATGTCCTTGCTTTCCCATCTGACGATTCCATTCCAATCTTTTCGTGTTCCTCAATGGGTAGCACGCTTATCTTAACCCCTCCAGCGATGGCCATATCACAATCACCAGTTAAAATTCCTTGACATGCAAGGTGAACAGCTACAAGTGATGAAGAGCAAGCTGTATCAATAAGCATTGTTGGCCCTTTTAAATCCAATAGGTAAGCTATTCTGCTCGGTATTATAGATGGAAGGTTCCCTGTCATTGAAATTGAACTTAAAGTACTATCTACATCACATATCATCTGTTTGTATTTGTAACCTTCAATATCTCCAATATATCCGATATAAGTTCCTACCTTACTTCCAATGAGTTTATTCCCTCCATAACCCGCATTCTCTATTGCTTGCCAAGTTGTCTCCATCAGAACTCTCTGATTCGGATTCATTAAACTGGCTTCCTTTGGAATTATTTTGAAAAGCTTAGAGTCAAATTTATCTATCTCATCTAGATATGCACCTTTTGAATATTCTATGTTGTCAATATCTCGCCCTAAAAAGTTTAAATAGGAGTCTGTGTCCTTTTGTCTTGATTTAGGAAAATCAGTAACGCAATCTATCCCATTTCTGATATTATCCCAATATTCATCAATACCATCCGCATGTGGGAATCTAAGTGCCATTCCAATAATTGCGATATCCTCATTTTCATAAGTCTTTGTCACTTTTTCGCCAAAATGAGGACTACTCTTACCCCCATCTTCCATATATTCTGAAAGCTTTAATATGGTTGGATATGCAAATAAATCCGTTGTTGTCACCTTATTTGGAAACGCCTCATCCAATTTTTGAGAAAAAGACGCAAATTTAATAGAGTTTATACCCCACTCAAAAAAATTATCATTAATGGATACTTTCCCGTTATCAAGTACCTGTCTACATATATCAAGCAGTTTTCCCTGAATCGCAGTTAGATCCCCTTGATTATCTGTAATACTATTATTTAGATTCATCAAATCTTTAATTTTTGCCCATGTTTCAATGAACTCGCCATTCTGGTACATGTTTGATAGTATATATCTCTGCACTTTACCGCTAGTTGTTTTAGGTATTTTTTTCACAGGGATTATAGCATCAACATCCAAACCTATAGTAATATTTATACATTTTTTTATTTCCAAAGCAATTTCAGTAAAGTATTTCACATTTTTTTTGAACAATACAAAAATAATAAATGTCTCGCTCTGATTCAAGTCGTCTCGTACACCGCTTGCGACTATTTGACCCATCTTAATACCTATCGAGTTTTCTACAACTCTCTCAATGTCATGAGGATAATAATTTTGTCCATTTACAAAAATAATATCCTTTGCTCTTCCAGTTATTACGAGGCGTTTATTTCTCATAAATCCAAGATCACCTGTTTTTAACCAACCATTTTTTGATATAGTCTTCTTTGTAGCCTCTGAGTTGTTATAGTACCCTTTTGTTACATTTTCGCCCTTTATTTGTATATTTCCGACTACATTGTCACATATTTCTTTGTTTTTATTATCACAAATTCTTACCGCACAATTATCGACAGCGTATCCTACATCCACAAAGCTTACGCAGTTATTTTCCTCTTGGCTTATTTCCTTTACTTCATCACCAACACCTAAAAACCCTCTATCAATAAATAAGGTTTTAAAATCTTCTCCTAATGAAGGAATAGTTACTGCAATACATGCTTCGGCCATACCATACGTTGTAACCATAGAACTGCTTTTAAGTCCATGTTTGCTCATTGTATCAAGGAAATCATGACATAATTCCGAAGAAATGGGTTCAGCGCCATTAAAAATCATTTTCACACTAGATAAATCCCATAAAGCAGCAATCTCTGGTTTATAAAAATTCAAGAAATACTTAAATCCAAAGTTAGGAGATGCCATAAACGTTGCTCTATGTTCATTTGCTTTTTCAAACCATAAAATAGGGTGCCTAATAAATAGTGTTGTAGGAATTATTATATGATCCATTCCTGTAACTAATGGTGTTAAATGACATGCAATTAAGCCCATATCATGAGTTAAAGGCATCCAGCTTAAAAAAGTATCTTCAGAATTCATTTTTGTACGATCTATTATTGAATTAGCATTACAAAGCAGGTTCTCGTGTGTTAGAACAACTCCCTTTGGGTCACCTGTAGAACCAGATGAAAATTGGATAAAAGCAATATCCTTAATATCTCTGTCTATCTCTATACCCTTTTGGCTAGCAGTCTCAAAATCCTCAATAAATACTGATTTTCGTGTAACCTCTTCACCCTGCTCTGCAAACTGTGTATTCATTGCAAAGGTCTCAATTCTTGATAATGTTTTTTTATTTGCAATTAAATATGGATTATCCAGAATTCCCCATATCTTTAATACTTTAAGCAAATGATCTTCACTATTGCCTACAGTTATTGGAACTGGAATAAACCCGCCCAGAAGACATGCCCAAAATGATATTAAAAATGCTTCGCTATCTTCTACTTGAAAAACCACCTCGTCATTCTTTCCAATTCCCCTTGACTGTAATAAATGTAGTGCTAAAAGTGATTTATTATATAAATCCTCATACGTAATCTTATTTTCTTCATGAAGACTATTTATGAAAATAATACCATTTGAACTACTTTTAGCAATATGTTTTAATTTTTCACATAAATTTTCGTACAAAATTATCTGCTCCTCTCTCTGTAATTAAATTGTTAGTATTAATTTCTTAATTTAGATTTTATGCATTCTGTAAAAATTCTTTTAAAGATTTAATTTTTCCCATAAAAATTATAGCTATTATAAATATTACTGTAGGAACTGTTACCACATATCCCCAATCGAAGTTGTCTAACATCAATCCATAAATCCATATTCCTAAAGGCATTGCTATTTGTCCCATGGTATTAATAACTCCTAAGATACTCGCCCTTGATCCCTCTGGTGTTGAAGTTTGTATATAACTTAAAACGGGTATATTAATAAATCCTACTAAAATACCAATCAAAAACATTAATAAGCAGAATATGTTTGTAATAATCCATCTTGAAACACCATTAAAGAATGGAAGTAATGGAAATGCCCATAAAATGCACACTCCCAACTGAAGCTTAAAGAAAAGGAGTATTTTTTTAAACATTTCACCAGATTTATTTTTTATAGTAAGAAAGACAGTTGCCGTTATCATACCCACAAATCCAGCGGCCATTACTTGTGAAATCTGATACCCAGTTAGATTAAGCTTTTTATATGTTATATAAGGAAGTACAACTGCATTTAGTGCACTGAATACCAATGTACTTAAAAGCGTAGTTGCTAACAATATTTTAAGACCAGTTTTACTGTTAAAATATCCGTATACCTCTTTAAGACTTTCAAAATATGGTTTTCTATTCTTATTCTTTTTAAAGTCTATGTCATACCGTAGATAAAACTCAAGTAATCCAGAAATTACAAAACTGATTCCATCAATGATAATAACCATATGCAATCCAATCATCTTGTACATAAAAGCACCAATGATTGGTCCAATAATTCTCACTACTGCTCCTATGCCTTGGAAAGCAGAATTAACCCTTGTTACATCTTCTTTAGCCGCGATATTGGGTATAGACGCGGTGAGAGCAAGCATGAAAATAGATTGACAAGTACCAAGAATTACTGAAAACACAGTAAATATTTGAATATTTTGGTTGCTAAATTTAAATATTACAGCAAATGATAACATTACTAACCCGCAAAGTAAATCAAACAATATTACAATCTTTTTCTTGTTACTTCTATCTATAATAACTCCTCCAAATGCATTTACTAGTATTCCTGGAACCATAGTCAAAGTTAGTATAGTAGCAAATAATTTTACAGAGCCGGTCATATCTAAAATATACAAACTTAGTGAAAAATTAAATATTGAAGTTCCCAAATCGGAAACCAACCGAGATAAGCAAAAAATAGTGTAATTTATTTTAAAATTTACTTTTTTCTTTTGAATATTTAATGAAATTTCTTCCATAATAGTCATTCCTCCTCGTTAAATAGATTATAAAGTCTCAAAGTTTATAATCTATTGATTTCTATTTGGAACGTTTGCCTTTAATCCAACTTCTATAGAATGAACTAATGTCTGATTTTCATTTAATTTAAAATACTTTTTTATTTTTTCAAAGTTCATATTTCCAATAGAGCATAATCCCATATTAACCATTTCAGAAACGGATGTTAATAATCCAACCATTATTCCCGCGTCAATACATGCGTAGAGGTACGCCATACCACCATATTTAGGCATAGTAACATCAGCATTGTATATGAAAAAGAGAGAAAATGCCGAGCTTTTATAAATCCCTTTGTTTGTATATACATGTGCTTCATCAGTAATTACACAAGCACTGCTAATTAGTGCAAGTGCATTGTTAATAGGAGAATAGTAGTATAATCCACCTTGAATATTTTCAATCCTATTATCCTTGGCATATACATATATATCAATTGGATAAAGTCCTCCAGCGCTAGCATAAAGATACTTAACTTCATCATCCCTGCAACTCTGCTTGAATATTGACATCAACTGCGAGAAGTCATCTTTTTTAATTATGGTAGAAGAATCGAATTCCCGATAAGACCTACGCTCACTTATTATTGCAGGATATTCACCTCTTTGTGTTAGTGAAATATCTTTGCTCTGGTTTGTATGAATTACCCTACCTAGTTGCTTCATTTTAAATTTGTGCAGTTCGCTTGCATCAAGAAAAGTATCCTCACTATATTTGCTTAAGTACATTTTGTTTTGTACCTTAAAAATCTCCTGTGGTGTTAAAATTGAAGATACAAGTAGTCTGTTTTTTACTAAGTCCTGTATAAACTCTTCAAATTCTGCAGGATTTAGTGATGAAAACCCTTGCAGAAGTTCTTCTGGTGTCGCACCGTTTTGCGTCTTAAAATAAAGTTCAGGAAAAGCTGCAACACCCACGCCTGTGTAGCTAAATGTATCTATTAATAACTTCTCACCGTTTTTTACCCATTCTACCGCAGGCGACCAAAAATATGTCTTATTGCGATCATAACCTGATAACTTTTTATTATGAATTTGCATAATAGACCTCTCCCCATAAATTAGATTTTAAATAAACTTAGTATGCCATTTGCTAATTTACTTTTTATTCAAACACAGATATGAGAATTTTTTTGATTATTTCTGCATTTTCTTCAACGAACCCTTTATAAAGCATATATGGATGGCTACCTATTCCTTGGTATTTATTAAACTTCTTAGATGTAACCTTGTACCAGTCTCCTCTTAGGTCCTGTTCTCCAGGTATCTCGTCAGTTGACAAAATCAAATGAATATTGGAATTTACTTTCCCTGAATTTATCATACCATTTCGGAGATATGTGAAATAATCCTCCATCTTATCAGCTACACGTTTTCTTATAAAATCATTTTTACTTAAATACTCTTTATAAACTTCATCTTGCTCAGCTAATTTTAAATTTTCGCTTACCATGCTTTGGATTTCTTCTTTTGCTATATTCATATTATTTATCATTCTATGAGTATCCGCAAAAATTATATTAGATACTTCATGTCCACGACTTTCTAGCTCTTTAGCCACTTCAAAAGCAAGATTTCCGCCTGCTGACCAGCCCATCAGAACAAATGGGCCTTCATTTTGCTCCTTTAAAATATACTCTACATACATTGATAACTTATCGCTGCCACCATCAATGTAATTAAAGCTATAACATGAATATTCACTTAATAAATCTGATAAATTTTTATAAACAAGTCCATATCCTCCTACAGGTGGAAAGAAGAATATTTTGTTTTCCATTTTTCGATTTAGTAGCATTAAGGCATCTTGCTCCCTATAATCTTTATTAATTAGGTGTTGGGATATTTGCCTTATTGTAGGTGATTCAAATACTTGTCTAAGAGAAAGTTCCACTTCAAAGGCTTCATAAATTTTAGATATAAGATTTATTAGCTTTAGAGAGTGTCCACCAGTTTCGAAAAAGTCATGGTCAATTCCTATTTTTTCTATATCCAAAACTTCCTCCCATATACCAGCCAATATTTCTTCAATTTCATTTCTTGGAGCTACATATTCCACCGTAGTATTTATAATTCCATTAGGTTTAGGTAACTCTTTTCTATCAACCTTGCCATTTGGTGTTAGTGGAAACTTATCTAATAAAATAAAATATGATGGAACCATATACTCAGGTAATTCTTTGATAAGGCTTGCCCTAATGTCAGATACATTTAAATTTCCTTGCAGAATATATGCACAAAGATAGTTACTACCATCTTTATCTTCCCTGCCTATAACTATTGCATCCTTAACATTTTCTTGTTTTAATAATTGGATTTCAATCTCTCCAGGCTCAACTCTGTGACCCCTAATTTTAACTTGTTGATCCTTTCTTCCTAAAAATTCTATCCTACCATCTTTGGTATATCTTCCTATATCACCTGTCTTATACATCTTTTTCATTTTTGTATCATAAGGATTTAGTATGAATTTCTCATTGCACATATCCGGTCTATTTAGATAGCCCCTTGCTACACCTGCCCCTGATATAAATATCTCACCTGATATACCTACTGGAACAAGTTCTAATCGTTCATCTAATATATAAACTTCTGTATTAGATATAGGTTTACCTATAACTGGTGATTGTTTAAATGAATTAACTTGGCTAAAATCAATCAAATGTGCTATTGCACCAATCGTAGTCTCAGTAGGTCCATAATGATTGAGTATTTTCACTGCTTCAAATTGATTATGGAATTTCTCTACATCTTCTGTATTTATTTTTTCTCCACCTAATACTACTAATCGTAGTGCTGTTGAAAAATCAACCACACCAAAGTTTTTATTATTAACAATAATATTAAATAATGAAGGAGTTGCTTTTATATAAGTAATTTTATTTTTTTCAAGATAGTTTATTAATATATTTGGATCGGAATATTTCTCTTTCTTTAATAAATGTAATTCACAACCATTCAATAATGATGTATGCACTGCTGTATAACCTAAATCGAATGAAAATGATGAAAGTAACACTGTTTTATCACTACTTGTTAAGTTCACTAAGTTTGAAAACCAGTGTACATAATTAACAAGATTTCTATTTTCAATTAATACTCCCTTAGGTACTCCAGTGGTTCCTGAAGTGTAAATTACATAAACAAGACTATTTGGGTTACATTCTATGCTTAAGTTAGTAGATTCTCCAATATAAATACTTTTATCATCTAAGTTAACTAGCTCTATATTAATCTCAATTTCCTCGGCGACCATATTCTTTTGTGTTAACAGTATTTTACTATCACTATCATCAATTATTTGTTTTATTCTATCAATAGGGACTAGTGGATCTATTGGAAGGTACGCGCCTCCAGCTTTTAATATACCTAATATACCTATAATCATTTCTACTGAAGGATTTAACATTATTCCAACTATGCTATCTGAACTTACACCCTTTGTTACTAATTTTCTTGCTAATTGATTTGCTTTACGATTCAGCTCATTGTATGTTAAATGATCTTCCTCAAATACTACTGCTATATTATTTGGAGTTTTTGTTACTTGCTGTTCAAATAGCTCACCTATAGTTTTATCTACTATATAATCTACCTTAGTATCATTAAAGTTACGCAAGATTTTTTTCTTATCTTCATTGCATAATATATCTATATCTCCTACAAGTAAATTCTCATTAGCGATAACTTTCCCTACAGCTTCCTTTAAATGTGACTCTATATTTTCTATAAAGCTTCTATTATAAATATTAGAATTAAATGTTAATCTAATTCCAATTTCCTCTTTAGGAAAAATAGTAATACTAAAATCATAATTTGTCTGTTGAAAGGCTTCACTAAAGCTCATTGTAAACCCTATATTATTTTCATCATCTGTGCTAAATGCTGATGTTTCTAAAGGATAGTTTTCAAAAACCATTATATTATCAAGTAATTCATTTTTAAATCCACTTAAACCCTGTATTTCAAAGAGCGGATAATATGAATACTTTTCAGACATAATAGCATTCTCTTGCATTATCCTAAGCAAATCATTAAATTTCATATTAAGCTCACACTTAACTCTTATTGGTATAGTGTTTATAAAAAGCCCAACCATTTTTTCAATGCCTTCTATTTCAGCTCGTCTGCCAGACATAACAGCCCCAAATACTACATCTCCGGTATTGTTATACTTTTGTAACATTACTCCCCATATAGACTGTAATATTATATTAAGAGTTGTATTGTTTTTCTTAGCAATAGCATTTAAATTTTCAGTAATTCCTTTGTCAAGGACAAAATTTGTTTCTTCTCTAATAAATTCATCGCCACTTCTATTAGGCCCCTTTTGAGGAATACCAGCCTTATTATCGTAATCCACAAGATAGTGCGCCCAATAATCCTTTGCATCCTCTTCATCCTGCTTTTCAAGCCATTCAATATAATCTCTATATCTAGGCCCTTCACCAATTTCTAGGATAATATTGTTTTTTAATGAAGTGTAAATGTCAAAAAGTTCTTTATTTATAATACCCAAACACCAACCGTCCATAAGTATATGATGAAAACTCCAAACTAATTTGTAAGAATCTTCATCGGTCTTTATCACCGCCAGTCTTATTAGATTACCTCTTGATAAATCAAAGCCTTTGTTCCTATCTTTTATCTTGAAATCCTCTATAAAAGAATTAATACTGTTTTCATCAAGGTACGATATATCTTCAAAATGCATTTTTATTTGCCCACCTTTTAATACAACCTGCAATGGACTTTCCATATTCTTATAAATAAAGTTTGTCCTTAAAATATCATGTCTTTCTAGCAGCGAATTAAAGCCAATCTCTAATAATTTCAAGTCAATAATTCCATTGATTGTAAAAATTATCTGTTGAAAATAAGTATGGGAACCTTCATCTAGAACAGTATGGAATAGCATCCCTTTCTGCGTTGGTGATAATCTATAAATGTTCTTTATATTATCTCCCCATACATCATATATTTTCTGAAATTCATGAATAGATAGTTCTTTAATACCAACATCGGATGGTGTAAGCTCTGTCTTTTTCTTTGATACACAATGTTCAATAATAGAATTAAGGTTATTTTTATAATTTTCCATTAGTTTTAATATATTGTTCTCTTCATACTGATTCTTGTTATAAGTAACTGCAATTCCCAATCTTCCATTAACAATAATTCCGTTAATATTCAACTTAAACATAATTTCAGACTCAGGACTCATTGATTGTCCTGTACTAAAATGTGATAAACCAAAGGTCTCTGTATTTATATCCTGTCCAAACTGACCTAAGTAATTAAAGCTTATCTCAGGGTTGTTTTTAAACATCAAATCCCTATCTTCTTGCAGCAAATACTTCAATATACCATACCCAATACCTCTTTTTGGTATCCTTCTAAGATCCTCTTTAACGGACTTTATGATATAAGAAATATCCTGCGTCTCACTTATGTCAAATAGTACTGGATATTGTGAAGTAAACCACCCTATTGTTCTTGAAATATCAATATCTTTTATAATATCTTCTCTTCCATGTCCTTCAAGATTTACAAGTATTTTTTCCTCTTTAGTCCACCCTTTTATTGTCATACCTAGGGTTGCGAGTAATATATCATTAATTTCTGTATTATACGCTTTGTTAACATTTAATAAAAGTTTTTGGGTATCTTCTTCTGTTAGCTCAAATTTATGCGTTTGACTATCCATTACCCTGAAGTTTTCAATTTTTTCATTATCTACTGGAAGCTTTGGTATATTAACTTGGTCCAGCCTGCTCCAATACTCTTTTTCTTTTTTTATTTCTTTGCCATTTGCATATTTCTTAAGTTGCAAAGACCATTCCTTGAATGAATGAGTCTTATCCTGAAAAGATACTTCCTCATTATTTCCAACTTGAGCATATCCAGTAGCAAAGTCCTCGAATAAAATCCTCCAGGATATTCCATCAATTATCAAGTGATGTATTACAATAAGTAGGTGATCCCCTTCTATGGTTCTAAATAATGCAAGTTTTACAAGCGGCCCATTTTCAAGGTCTATACTACTTTGTATATCATTTGTTTCTCTGTCTATTGTTAGAGCATAGTTTTCATCATTAGTTAGGTTATATACCTTTAATGGTATTACTACATCTTCTTCAACCCCACCATTATATTGAACAATATCCTCACCCTCTATTTTAAAGAACATTCTCAATGCGTCATGGTGCTCAATTATTTTTTTAAATACTTTTTCCACTGCAATGGAATCAAACCCATTTTTACCCCACAGCATAACAGCTTGGTTCCAATGGTTCATGTTTATATATTCTTTTTCAAAAAACCAATTTTGTATAGGTGTTAAATTAACCTTTCCTTTTATTGGTCCCTGTTCAATTATTAGAATATCGTTTTTAACAACCAATTTTGCTAGTTCTTCTAAAGACTTATAATGAAATAAATCTTTTAGTTCAAGTTTCAACTTAAACTTATTAAGACGTGCTAAAACCTGTATTGCCTTAATGGAATCTCCACCTAGTTCAAAAAAATTATCCTTTATACCAACACGTTCAAGCCCTAAAACTTCCTCCCACACCGCAATAACGCTTTTTTCGACTTCATTTCTAGGGGCGATATACTCATGTTCAGAGTACAACCCTAATGTAGGATTTGGAAGAGCTTTTAAGTCTATTTTCCCATTTGCTGTTAATGGCATACTTTTAATTTGTACAAAGAATGAGGGTATCATGTATTCAGGCAATACCTCGGACAAGTATCTTTTTATCTCCAGTTTATCAATCTTTTGATTAGCAACTATATATGCACAGAGGTATTTATCACCCTCCTTTTCACTCCTAGCTAAAACAAATGCTTCTGCAATATTTTCGTTCATTTGTAATCTAGACTCTATTTCTCCTATCTCTATTCTATAACCTCTTATCTTTACCTGGTGGTCAATCCTATCTAAAAATTCAATATTACCATCGGGAAGCCACCTTGCAAGATCACCAGTGCGATACATTCTCTCACCTAAAGTAAAGGGATTTGGTATGAATCTCTCCTTTGTAAGTTCTGGTTTGTTTATGTATCCCCTTGCAAGTAAGTCTCCAGATATGCATAATTCACCAGCGACTCCTACAGGCACAAGTTTGTTGTTTTTATCCAAAATCAATAGACTGCTATTATTTATTGGCTTTCCAATAGGGACTGCATTGTAATTCTCTACTCTTGCATCAGCTACATAAGACGTAGCACATATGGTAGTTTCCGTAGGTCCATAAGCATTAATATATACAAATTTTCTATTCCATTGTTTTACAAGTTTAATAGTAGTAGCAGAGCCTGCAGTTATAATTTTCTTAACAGTACTTATACTGTCAGGACTTAAATTTGCGAGATATATAGGAGGAAGAGTTATAACCGAAATCTCATGTTTGTTTAAAAACTCTTGAAATTTTTCAGTATCGGTTATAGTCTCTTCTGAAACTATATGTAATGAAGCCCCTGACAGTAAAGCCATAACCATTTCCCACACCGAAGCGTCAAACGAAAAATTTGCAAACTGAACTATCTTGTCTTTATCATTTATACAAAATTCCTTATTAAAGAATTCCTTTAAGTTAGCTATTCCTTTATGTTCAAGCATAACGCCCTTAGGCTTTCCTGTTGATCCTGAGGTATAAATTAGATAAGCAAGGTCATTAGATTTATTTACATGCATCGGGTTCTCTTTATTCCCAGCATCCAAATCCTTACCTAGTAAATCTATAACAATAATAGGATTTTCATTGTCAACAGAATATTTTGATTCTATATCTTTCAATGTAAGCAATATTTTTGCCCCACTGTCCTCAAGCATAAATTTAATTCTTTCCTGCGGATATTTGGGTTCAATGGGAAGATATGCTCCTCCTGATTTTAATACTCCTAATATACCTACTACCATTTCTATTGAGCGTTCTACCAGTATTCCAACTATACTATCTGGCTTAACTCCCTTTTGCCTTAATATGTGTGCAACTTGGTTTGCCTTGTCATTAAGTTGCTTATAACTTACTTCTTTATCTTCAAATACTACGGCAATGTTGCCTGGTGTCATCTTTACCTGTTCCTCAAATAGTTCATGTATAGTCATGTCTTTCGGATAATCTAATAAAGTGTCATTAAAATCATGAAGAATATGTTGTTTTTCGTTTTCGGAAAATATATCTATTTCTGATAGTTTTTTATTAGTATCATTGGTTGTAATGTTAAAGAAATTAATTAAATGATCATTTATTTGTTTAATTGATAGTTCACTAAAAAGTGAACTATCATACTCAATATTAACCTGCAAACTATCATTGAATATTTCAAATGAAAACACTATGTCAGAATTAATAGAATTTAGGCATTCTTCTGTGTGAATATCATCCAACTTTACAATTGTATTAAACCTGTATTTGTCACCTTCAACTAATAAACCCAAAAGTTCAGCAGTTTTACCAAGGGGGAAATTCTGATTTTTATCAGCTTCAAGTACAGTAATTTTAACTTTTCCTAAGAACATTTTGAAAGTATCATTATCTTCAATATGCGTCCTTAATGCTAAAATATTTTCAGCGAACTCACCATTAGCGTTCTGCTTAAATACTGGCATTCCTATTATTACATCTTGATTATCAGTATATTTATACAACAAATACTTTACCCCCGACAACAGATAAATATAAGTTGCATACTTTGAATTATTACACAAATAAGATATTCGCTTATACAAGTCATCTGGAAATTTATAATTTACCTTAGAAAAATTATATGGCTGTAGTTGTAAGCACTTATTATCTTTTGGAAAACGACTTACTGTCACTTCACCATTCAATTTATTTATCCAATAATCTCTTTCAGCTTTACCTTTTTCAGTTGCTAACATTATATTTTCTGAGTATTTGTCTAACATAGTTTTTACCCCCTAGTTACTTTTCTGCAAAATCTGGCGCTTAAAAATTGAAATCTATATCCTCTGATATAACACTATCTTGTTGTTTGTATTTGATTTCCAAAACCATATCGTTTATTTCCATGTATTGATTTTGGACTATATAGTTAATAATTTTAAAATAATCATCAGCCATTCTTTCAATAGATTTTTTATTGAAGATCCTTGTACAATATTCAAATCTCATAACCATCTCTTTATTCATTTCTCCCGCTTCAAGTGTAAGGTCAAATTTAGATATTTTTTTATCCATACTATATGGCTTTATACTTAAACCTTCTATCTGCACCCCATCACTATTGCCATCACTAACATTCTGCATTACAAACATTACATCGAATAGCGGATTATGACTCGTATCCCTTTTTATATTCAATTTCTCTACCAATTCTTCAAACTGATAGTTTTGATTTTCAAATGCCATTAGAGAGCTTTCCTTTACTTCCTTAAGGAATTCATTAAAACCTCTTTTTCCTACGGGATGATTCCTCATTACAAGAGTGTTTACAAACATTCCAATTACATTTTCAAGGTCAGCATGTGGTCTTCCCGATATTGGGCTTCCGACAATTATATCCTCCTTACCTGTGTACTTCGAAAGAAGTATATTGTATGCAGACAACAAGACCATAAACATAGTTGAACCTGTTTCTACTGCGATATTATTTAGCTTTAGAACTAGCTTACTATCTAAAGTTAAAATTACGCTATCTCCTTCAAAACTTTGCACCTCTGGTCTTTGGTAATCTGTAGGCATATTTAATGAAGGCACTCCATCCTTAAACAAATCTAACCAGTATTCTTCCTGCTTACCCATTTTCCCATCAGTTATAAGAGCATTCTGCCATTCTGAGAAATCCTTATACTGTATTCTTGGTATTTTAAGATATTCATCGTTGTATAACGCTACAAACTCTTCTATCATTATTTTCATAGATATACCATCAGATATTATGTGATGCATATCATATGAGAGTATGTGCTTGTTGTCATTTATACTTACTACCATGACCCTTAAAAGCGGAGCCATTGTTAAGTCAAAGGGACCAACAAACTCCTTTAATATAGTTGGTACTTCTATGTCCTCTACCTTAACGTATTTAACACTGAACTCAACCTTATCGTGTATTATTTGTACAGGTGCACCCTCTATTATTTCAAATGTTGTTCTAAAAGCTTCATGTCTTTTTATAAGTTTATTGAAGGTTTTTTCGATTTTTTCTTTATCAATACTTCCTAATATTTCAACAGCATCAGGAGTATTGTAACTTACCGTTGCTCCGTCCTTTTGACTTAGTAAATACATTCTTGTCTGTGCCGGTGAAAGAAAATAAAAATCCTTTTTTTCCACAGGTTCTATAGAAATATACATACTACTTTGTTCATTTTCTATATACTTCGCAATTCCTTTTACTGTAGGTGTACTGAATATCTGTCTAAGAGGAATTTCAATATGCAATTCCTTATATATTTTTAATACTAATGTTGTGGCTTTTAGAGAATGTCCTCCAAGGTCAAAGAAACTATCGTTTATACTAATTTTTTCCTTACCCAATATCTTCTGCCAGATTTCCACTATCTTTTCCTCATTCTCATTTGTAGGCATTTCATATTCTACACCAGTTACAATGTTACCATCAGGGTCAGGAAGTGATTTCCTGTCTACTTTCCCATTTGTTGTTAATGGTAACTTGTCCAAATTTATGAAATATAAAGGTATCATATAATCTGGAAGCTTATTGGAAAGGTAATCCTTTAATTCAGATACTGTGATTTCCTGTTCGGAAACTATATATGCACAAAGATATTTACTACCTTCAGTATCTGTTTTATCGATTACTACTGCATCTTTTATAAGATCATGCCTTTGTAATTGGCTCTCAATTTCACCAAGTTCTACCCTATATCCTCTTATCTTTACCTGGTGATCTTTTCTTCCTAAAAATTCAATATTCCCATCAGGCAACATTCTGCCTAAATCTCCAGTCCTATACATCATACTTCCTTCAGTATTTTGAAACCTGTCAATTACAAACGACGACATTGTCTTTTCTTCATTATTCATGTAGCCACGTGCAACTCCTACGCCACCAATATATAATTCTCCTGCAACTCCTCGAGGTAACACCTTTTGATTATCATCCAATATATAGAAATAATTATTATCTATAGGTATACCATAAGGAATACTAGTTTGATATTCTATTACTTTATCTATTGGATAATAATTAGACCAGACAGTACCTTCCGTAGCTCCACCAAGACTTATTACTCTAGCATTTGGAAAAAATTTTTTAAGTCTCTTAGGTAGTTTTACAGGAATCCAGTCACCGCTCATAAACACAAGCCTTAAACTACACTGAGTATACTCTTCTCCATTTTCCTCAAGTGCGTTAATAAGATAATTCATTGTTGTCGGAACTGAGTCCCAGAAAGTTATTTTTTCTTTCAAAATAATATTTGTTAATTCATTAGGATTTTGAATCTGTTCCTTCTTAGCGATAACTATTTTTCCCCCGGATGCAAGAATACCAAATATGTCATATACGGACAGATCGAAACACATTGATGTTATGAATAGCAGAGTGTCTTGCTCGTTTATCTGAAACTCCTTGTTTACCCAAGCTATTAAGTTTACAGCTGAATGATGTTCAATCATTACTCCTTTAGGAACACCTGTGGATCCAGATGTGTATATGATGTATGCAAGCTCTTTTGAATCTTTGTACATGTTCAAATTTTTCGTAGAATAACTGCTCATTTGTTCATAGTCAATCTCTATTTTGCTAAGGATTTTATCATCCTTTAGATCGTAGCCCTTCTCTATAACCATTGCAGTTATTTTTGCATTACTTGCGATAATGGACTTCCTTTCAATTGGATATTCTGGATCTATTGGTACATAAGCAGCGCCAGCTTTTAGGATTGCAAACATCCCTATTATCATCTCGCAGCCCCTTTGTACTATTAGTCCTACATTTTCCCCGGGCCTTACTCCTCTGTCTACTAGCATCCTAGCAAGCATGTTGGATTTCTCATTCAATTCCTTATAGGTCATTGTTTTGTCTTCAAATACTAACGCAGTATTATCTGGCGTCTTAACTGTCTGTTCTTCAAATATCTGATGCATTGTTTTTTCTTTAGCATATTCAACAATTGTATTATTGAATTCATATATTATTTCATTTTTTTCTTTTAAGGTCATAAGTTCTTCAACATCTATTGTATTTACGTTATCATCTGCAAATTTCTCAAGTATTCTAGTATACAGCTTCAATGCCATATCTATATCCTCTTCATAGAAATAACCAGGATCATATTTTATTTGCATACTGAATATATCCATTGTTTTTGATACTTCTAGGTCAAATAATGTGTTTGTCATCTCATTTGATTCTATATGAAGATCATAATCTGATTCTCCTAAAGAAGCTTCGCCTTCTACATCCTCTAACACATGGAAGTCTGTAAAGTTGAATAATGTATCAAAAATTGGGTTTCCGACACTGCCGCCGTCACCTGTGATATTCGCAATGTCCGATAGGAATAATTCATGTTCCTTTAGGTCTCTAAGGCATTTCTTTACATCCTCAATCATTTTAGATTTATCACCAGAATCGTCAAGCGTAATCCTTACAGGTATTGTGTTTAAGAAACATCCTAGAATTCCTTCTGCATCTTCTATTACAGGCCTGTCATGTGTTACTAGTCCAGTTATAACATCTCTTTCAGTTGATGTTATTCCAAGTAAATATATATAGGCGCCGAAACAAATATCCTTCACTGAACAACTGTACTTCTTTGCTTGCTCTTCTAATTTTTTAAGTAAGATTTCTCCAAGATCTCCTTTATATATTCTACCTCCGCTTATACCGCTTATCCTTTTACCTGAGAGGTTAAATGGCACTTTATTACGTGAATAATCTTGAAGAAATTCCTTCCAAAATCCCTGACTCTTTTCTGATGTTCTTCTAATCAAATTTATAGCTACATAATCCTTATAGCCGCTATTCAATTTTTTCATTTGACATGTTTCGCCTTTTATTAGCTTACTAAATATTTCAATAAATTCTTTATTAAATATAGACACGCTCCACCCATCTAGTATTGCATGCTGAAAACTTAAAATTATGAAAAAATCATTTGCATCTACTTTAAATAATCTCATTCTCCATAATAGATCATTATGGAATTTAAACTTATTATTTATATCTTCTCTTAAGTAATCCCTGATATTTTCTTCCTGATTACTCTTAGATAGTCCTACAATATTCTTCATAATTACGTCTGGAACTACATTTTTAAGTACAACCTGAATTGGCATACTGAAATCCTCTGTAATAAATACAGTTCTTAATATTGGATGCCTATCAACTAGCAACTTTAAAGCCTTTATGTAGATATCCATATCAAACATTTCAAATTTTATTTTGAATATAAATTGATCATGATATATTGGCTCATCTGGTCTAAGTTTTGAATAGAAAACCATTCCGTTTTGAATCTGACTTAAAGGATAGAAATCCTCCCACTCCTTAGGCAACATAGATATCTGCCTCTCGTCACTTAATATTCCTTGCTTTATTTCTTCTATAAGCTTTAATCCACTTTCCATTTCGTTATTTCTATTCATACTTAATGTATTATCAACAGTAGCTGCAATCTCCCTTATTGTCTGGTTAATATAAATATCTTTTATTTGAAAATTACTTTTTAGTGCTTTATTCATACTATATATAATACTAATAGCCTTTATAGAATCTCCACCAATTGCGAAGAAATTATCATTTATTCCTATTTTTTCTAATTTTAAAGTTGTCTGCCAAATATCCACAAACGTCTCTTCAATTTCATTTTCAGCTGTTGAATATTCTACCCCTATATTTATGCTGTTATCAGGTTCTGGTAATGCCTTTCTATCAACCTTACCATTCGATGTTAAAGGTATGGTATCAAGTTGCACAAAATAGGACGGTATCATGTACTCAGGTAATTCTATTAATAAGTGCTTTCTTATATCTAAGACAGTTATATCTTTTCCACCTACTATGTATGCGCAAAGATATTTTTCTCCATCTATACGCTCACCAGCTAAAACTACAGCTTCCTTTATTGAAGCATGTTTAAGAAGTTGATTTTCAATCTCTCCAAGCTCTACCCTATGTCCTCTTATTTTCACCTGATGATCTATTCTACCAAGATATTGCATTTCACCATTAGACAAAAATTTAGCCAAATCTCCCGATCTGTATAATCTTTCTCCAGGTACATAAGGATTTTCTATAAATTTCTCCTTAGTAAGCCCTGGTCTTCCGATATATCCTCGACAAACTCCATCTCCACCAACACATATTTCTCCAGGAACCCCTATTGGTAAAAGGTTAAGGTCTTTATCCATTATGTATGTAGTTAGTGTAGGTATAGGCCTTCCTATGTTGCTAATATTACAATCTATCTCCTGGTCTGTTATCTCTTTGTATGTAACATGTACCGTTGTTTCTGTTATTCCGTACATATTAATCAATTTGGTTTTAGCATATTTCTTTCTCCAGGGTTTTAATACTGCTGGTTTTAATGCTTCAGCGCCGAATACAATATATCTAATATTTAGTTCCTTTTCCTCATTTCTCATTTCTTCTATTATCAAGTTTGAGAAAGCAGTAGGTGTCTGATTCAATACTGTCACTTTTTCGATTTTAAGTAAATTAAGAAACTCTGCTGGATCTTGAGCAATATGCTTTGGCACTATTACGAGTTTTCCTCCATACAAAAGTGCCCCGTACATTTCCCATACTGAAAAATCAAAACTCATTGAATGGAACATTGTCCATATATCATTGCTATTGAAGTCAAATTGCATTCTTTCATTAAACATTAACCTCACTACATTGCGGTGTTCCATCATTGACCCCTTTGGTTTACCAGTTGTACCTGATGTATAAATTATATAAGCTAAGTTATTACTAAAATTTATACTCTCAATATTCAACTCGCTACCAAAAAATATATCTTCATTACTTAAATCTATTACTTGAATAAACTGCTCATTTTCTATAACGCACTGTTTTGTATCAACCAATAGCACTGTTGCTTTGCTATCTTCAAGCATATAGTTTATTCGTTCTTCAGGATAACTTGGATCTATAGGCAAATATGCTCCTCCAGCCTTTAATATACCCATTATCCCCACTATCATAGCAATAGATTTATCTACCATTATGCCCACTATTGTTTCTGATTGTACTCCCTTACCTCTCAGCACTCTTGCCAGTCTATTTGATTTTTCATTTAATTCTCTGTATGTTAGGTGATTATCCTCAAATGTAACTGCTATATTGTCTGGAGTTCTCTCAACCTGTTCCTCAAATAGCTGATTTATTGTCTTATCCTTCGGATAATCAGCTTTGGTATCGTTAAAATCGAATAAGATCTGCCTTCTTTCATTCTCAGGAAGCATTTCTATTTCTGATATTTTAATTTCTGAGTTTTCAATTACCCTATACAATATGTTTATATAATGGCCAATTAACCTATTGATAGTCTCTTTCTTGAATAATTTTGTACTGTACTCAACATCAAAAATTATCCCGTTCTTTATCTCTTCAATATTCATGGTTAGATCAAATTTGGACACCTTGTTATTAACTTCAAATGTAGTAAATTTAAGTCCTTCAATATTTATTTCCCTATTACCTGTATTCTGCATTACAAACACTGTATCGAATAAAGGGTTTCTACTTAAATCTCTCTTTATACCTAATTTTTCAACCAACATCTCGAACTGATAATCTTGGTTTTCATATGCTCTTAATGAATTTTCTTTAACTTCCTCTACAAACTTGTTGAAAGTTTTTTCCCCGTCAGGATAATTTCTCATGGTAAGCGTGTTTATGAACATGCCAACAATTTTTTCTAGGTATGCATGAGATCTCCCTGCAATAGGGCTTCCAACTACAATATCTTCCTGACCAGTGTATTTATATAATAGTATATTGTAAGCTGCAATCATAATTATATAAAGCGTGGAACCGGTCTGTTTTGCAAGAGCGTTTAATTTTTCGATTAATTCCCCTTCTAAAGAAAGACTTACACTCTCCCCTTCAAAACTCTGTATTGTTGGCCTTGGATAATCTATTGGCATATTTAGTACAGGTATCTCACCTTTGTATACATCTAACCAATATGCTTCTTGATTTCTAATTTTGCCTGTTTCTATTTGGTTATTCTGCCATTCTGCAAAGTCCTTGTACTGTAGTTTCAATGGCTTTAATTCTTCTCCGCTATAAAGTCTGCTTATTTCATCAATTATTATACTCATGGTTATCCCATCTGATATTATATGATGCATATCAAACGCGAATATATGTTTCTCAGCACTTATATTAATTATTTTCACTCTCATAAGCGGTGCTTTATCAAGTTCAAATGGTTGTATAAACTCTTCTAATATCTTTGATAGTTCATCCTCATTGGCTTGTACGTGCTCTACCTTGATTATAAACTCTTCGTTAACCCTCTGTATCAATTCGCCATCTACCATATCAAAGGAAGTCCTTAATGCTTCGTGCCTTTGTACTAGTTTGTTGAACACTTCCTGAAATTTTTCATTATCTAGAAAGCCTGTAACTTCTAAATATACAGGCATATTATAATTTATATTAGAACCTTCTATTTGATTTAATACATATAATCTTTTTTGTGCCGATGACATGGAATAATATTCCTTTTTTATTGTAGCCTCTATTGGACAATACTTTTCCTTACTGTCTAAATATTGAGACACATCAATACCTTGTTTTTTTAATAACTCTTCAAGTAACTCTCTCTGTTCAAGCGTCAACTCATTAAGACTATTCAATGTATCCATTATTCTTTGCTCCTATCATTCTTTACTTCTTCTAAAAGCTTTTGCACTTCTGTTTTAGAGAGTGCCATTACCCTATTCAATGCTTCAGCAATCTTTCTTTCTTTATCTTTATCTTTATCTTTACTATTTTCTAATTTTTCTGCTATCTCTCTAACTGTTGGAGTTTCAAAGAATTCTTTTATCGGTATATCCATTTGTAGTTCAACCCTCATACGATAAATAACCTGTGATGCTAAGAGAGAATCCCCACCTAGTTCAAAGAAGCTGTCGTTTATGCTAATATTATCTATTCCCAGTAAATCACTCCATATATATGCGATCCTTTGCTCTAAATCATTTCCTACTATTTCATATTTGTTAATACTTCCTTTATTTAAACGAAGTTTCTTTTCATTATTAGTATTATTACCGATTACCCATTGCTCAATTCTCTGTTTCAATTCTCCTACAGAAACCACAATGTTTTTCATCATACAGCATTTTAGTATATGTTCAAGAACTTCAGTCCCCTCCTCAGGAGCTATATAAAGTCCATCTGGACTTTCAAACTTGTCTGAAAATGCCCATCCGTCCCAGTTTACACTTACCCATGAAATAATTTTTTTAGCATTATTATCTCTTACAAATGCATCCATAAAAAAGTTTGCAGCTGAATAAGCAGTGAGTCCAAGTCCTCCTAATACTGCTGATAAAGATGATACCAAGAGGCAAAAATCAATATCTGTATCTCTTAAGGCTTCTTCCAAAACATACGTTCCATGTATTTTAGATTTAAATTGTTCTTCCACTTTAATCCTTTCAATCTCTTGAATAGAATTATACGTATCCTCACCAACAACACCTGCTGCATGTATTACACCATTTATTTTACCGAATTTCATAATTGTATTTTTTATAACTTCCTTAATCTGTTCTTCATTTGTAACATCTGCTGAATACACCAATACTTCGGCACCCATATCTTCCATCTGCTTCATATTAATTATTTTAATACTCGTTGCATCTTCTGGTCCTTTTGAATCAATCCACTGTTCCCATTCACTTTTTGCGGGGAACTTAGATCTTCCAACTAATATCAATTTAGCCTTATATTCCTTTGCAAGGTACCTTGCAAATACAAGACCTATATTTCCAATTCCTCCAGTAATAAGATAAACGCCTTCATTTTTAAGATAGCCCATTACATTATTCTCTGCTGGGTTAACCTTTTCGAAATCCTGTTTCCATCTTGTATTTCCCCTGTAGGCAACAGCATATTCACTACTAATTACAGCCGTCTCATTTATAATGCTGTCTAAAACATACTCTTCACTTTGTATTTTTTCAGACTCAGTAATATTAATGTCAATGTTTAAACATGATAAATTTATATATTCCTGCGGTATTACCCTACAAGGTCCCATTACCGTAGCCTTCTCTGGGCATAATGCCTCCCCAATGCAGACTTCTTGCATATTACTGGTTACTACAGATATTTTCACAAAATCAATAATATTTAGTTTACTAATTGCTTTTGTTATATTAATTAAACTGTAGAAACCCTTGTCTTGAGATTCGTCAAAACCTTTGTTTCCTTTTTCTGTGTCATAAACACTCCACATGTGTATGATTTTTTCAGGCAATTTATCTGTCTCTAAAAGAGATTTAAACAATTCTACATACTCTTCACTTTTATTAGGATTTAGTAAATAGTTCCCATCACCTTTAATTTCATACCTATCCCCTAAGAATACCAATGTTACTTCATTATTTTTATTTCCTAGTTTTGTAGCAATTTTGTTACCTAATCCATATGAATCAGCAAAAATCAACCACTTAGATTCACTAGCATCCTTAACTCCAATAGGGATAGAAGGTTTCCAGTAAGGAGTATAAAGCCATTCCGAGATTTCAGGGTTTTTTGATATTTTTTTAATAATACCTGTACTTGTTTTTATACTTTTATCAGCTTCAATCCAATACTTCTGTCTCTCAAAAGGATAAGTGGGTAATGGTATTCGTAGACGCTTTTCGTCTTTATATATTTCAGCCCAATTCACCGAAACACCCTCTGTCCATAATTTCCCGAAAGCACAACATAATAATGCAGAATCTGAACCTTTATACCGTGGATGCCTCATAGTGGATATAACACGGGAACTTTTAATTTTTTCCATTTGATGCCTTGCTAATGTGACTAAGTTATTCCCTGGTCCAACCTCGACCAATAATGAACTAGTATCTCTAAGTAGTTCTTTTATTCCTTGAGAAAACTTCACTATCCCAACTAAATGTGTTGCCCAATATTCTGGATCTGTCGCTTCCTCATTTTTTAAGAATTCACCAGTTAAATTAGATATTATTGGTATTTTAGGTGCATTCAACTTAACCTTTTTAAGTTTTGCAATAAATGGTTCAAATAAAGAATTCATCATTTCTGAATGAAATGCGTGTGATGTATGTAAGCGAACAAAGCATATGCTATTTTTTTTAAGTTCTAACTCAATACCCTTCACCTTCTCCTCTGGTCCCGATATTACACATGAAGTAGGGCTATTTACTACGGCAATTGAAACTCCCTCGCAAAGAAGCGACTTTACATCTTCTTCATTTGCAGATACTGAGGTCATAGCCCCATGAGGTTGTCCTTGCATCATCCTTCCTCTTGCCGCTATCAATGGCACGATTTCATCAAGGGAAAACACTCCTGAAATACAAGCGGCAACATACTCTCCTAAGCTATGTCCAATCATAGCATTTGGTATTATTCCATATTTCATCAATGTTTTAGATAATGCATACTCAATAGTAAATAAAGCTGGCTGCGCTAAATATGTTTGATTTATCTGTTCATTTACCAAGTCATTTTGGCTTGGATATATGATTTTTCTAAGGTCAACGCCTATATGAGGTTCAAATATTTGAGAACATATGTCCACTTGTTCTTTGAATGTATCTTCAGTTTCATAAAGTTCCAGGCCCATATTAACATATTGGGCTCCTTGACCTGGGAACATAAATACTATATTTTTAGTACCTATTTCCCCACTTCCCGCTATTATACGTTCATGATTGGATTTACTCATTATATCTGCCGCATCATCTCCACTACTGCAAACTACTGCTTTTCTAAAGTCAAACATTTTTCTCCCCATCTGCAATGTATAAGCTGCATCAGCTATATCAATATGAGGATTTTTTTTGAGGTGATTTGCCAAATTAGTAGTCATATCCCCTAATGCTTTTTCAGACCTTGCTGATAGCAGTACAGTATGGCAAGACTTGCTTGAGTGTGATTTTTCTATTTCTGGCGCTTCTTCTAAAACAGCGTGAACATTTGTTCCTCCAATACCGAACGAACTAACCCCAGCCCTGCGTGGTATTCCATCAACTTTCCACTCAGCTGCCACTTTTGGTATATAAAAGGCACTTTCATCTAATTTCATTTTTGGATTAGGCTTTTCAAAATTAACGCATGGAGGAATTGTCTTATTTTTAAGTGCTAGGGCCGTTTTTATGACTCCTGCTGCACCTGCTGCAATATCTAGATGTCCCATATTAGCTTTCACGGAGCCAAGAGCACAAAACCCTTTTCTTTTAGTATTACTACGGAATACCTTATTTAGAGCTTCAAATTCAATAGGATCACCTAATGTGGTCCCTGTACCATGTGTTTCTATATATCCAATAGTGTCAGGCTTTACTCCGCCTACTTCTAGTGCTTCATATATAACATTCGCTTGCCCATCTACACTAGGGGCAGTATAACCAATTTTTAATGATCCATCATTGTTTACTGCCGTTCCTTTTATAATAGCGTATATATAATCTCCGTCCTCTACTGCATCTTCAAGTCTTTTAAGTAATACAACTGCTGCGCCATTTCCACCTACAGTACCATTTGCCTTTTCATCAAATGGTCTGCAATGCCCATCGGGAGAAAGTATGCTACCTTCCATGTACAAATATCCGCTTTTTTGAGGAATACCAAGGCTTATCCCTCCTGCTAATGCCATATCACACTGATAGTTTCTTAACCCTTGGCATGCTAGTGAAATGGCAAGAAGGGATGTAGAACATCCTGATTGAACAGTCATGCTCGGACCTTTGAGATTAAGCTTATAAGATACCATTGTTGATAGGAAATCTCTTTCATTCCCTATCAACAATTGAATCTCATTTATTTTTTTTGCCGAATCAGTGGTTGAAGCAATATTCATTAAGTATGTATTAAAGCCTTCCCCACCATAAACTCCAATTCTTCCATCGTAAGCTTCAGAATTATATCCTGCATTTTCTAAAGCTTCCCACGTACATTCCAGGAAAATGCGGTGCTGAGGATTAAAAATCTCAGCTTCCTTTGGATTAAGCCCAAAAAACTGTGAATCAAACATCTCAATGTCTTCTATAATCGCTCCAGCCTTTACATAATTTGAGTCATTATATAGAGTAGGATCCACATTAGCTTTTTTCATATCTTCATCCGAGAAAAATTCTATGGACTCAACACCATTCTTTATATTTTCCCATAATTCATTCATGTCACTGGCTCCAGGGAATCTTCCTGAAATTCCAATGATTGCTATATCTTCACCAATAACCTCTTCTGCCGAATTACTCATTTAAGGTCCTCCTATCTCCCATTCCTTTTGCTGCTTGGTTTCTTCTCCGTGCCCTACTCGAGACTTCTTCAAAGGAGGATGATTCTACTTCATTATCCTCACCTAGTTGTTTAGCCATTAATGATATAGTTGGATACTTGAACATGGTCATCACTGTTATCTTATCTTCACCTATATTGAATTGTGACCATATCTTGCTTACAACCTTCATTATAAGTAGAGAGTTTCCACCTATGTCGAAGAAATTGTCATTTGTTCCGATTTTCTCTACTCCAAGCACTTCGTTCCATATACTTACAAGTTTTTTTTCTGTTTCATCATCTGGGGCAGTATACTCAACTCCTGTATTAATTGTTGCATCAAGTTGTGGTAATTCATTTATGTCTACTTTTCCATTAGGAGAAAGTGGAACCTTATCAAGTTGTACATAGAATGATGGTATCATGTACTCTGGTAGCTCACTCGAAAGATGTTTCTTTATATCAATTACAGATATTTCTTTTTCACATACAATGTATGCAACGAGGCATTTATTCCCTCCATTATCTAATTTAGCTGTCACTACCGCTTCCTTTATTTGGATATGATTCAAAAGCATATCTTCAATTTCTCCAAGTTCTATCCTGTTGCCTCTGATCTTAACTTGATAGTCTGTTCTACCCATAAATTCAATGTTACCGTCATCAATCCATCTAGCATTGTCTCCTGTGCGATACATCCTGCCATTTTCCTTAAAGGGATCACATACAAATTTCTCATCTGTAAGTTTTTGCATGTTTAAGTAACCCCTAGCTAAACTATCACCTGCTATGAACAATTCACCCACTACCCCAGTCGGTTGAGGTTTGTTATTTTTATCAAGAATATAAATTTGAGTATTATATATAGGCTTACCGATAGGTATATTGTTTTGATTACTCTCCACAGTAAAACTTGTTGCAACAACGGTACTCTCAGTTGGTCCGTAATTATTAACAAGTTCATAATTTTTTTTAACAAACTGATTGAGTTTATCCCCTCCAGTTAATAGCTTTCTTAGAGATGTGTTATTTAAATCCATAAACTGCTCACAAATCTGTGTTGGCAAAAAGCTGATGGTTATATTATTTGACTCAAAGTAATCATTAAGTTTTATAGTGTCTAGCTTAATATTATCTTCTATTATATGAATTGAAGCACCGGTAATAATATATGGGAATATTTCCCAAACAGAAGCGTCAAACCCGAACCCTGCGTACTTTGTACTACTATCATCTGCTGTTATTCCATAATTCTTTATATGCCAATTGCATAAGTTAACTAGTGACCTGTGCTCTACCATAACCCCTTTTGGCTTTCCTGTTGTACCAGATGTATAAATTATATAGGCTAAATCCTTTGAGGTATTTACACTTTCAAGCTTAAAACCATTTCCAGTATATATTTCTTCATCATCTAGATTTATTACTGTAACAGTTTTCTTATTATCACTTGTTAAATTCTCAACCAATTGTGAATTGGCAATTGAGCTATTAGTAAGCAAAATACTTGTTTTACTATCCTCAATCATGTATTTAATTCTTTCATATGGAGTGCTAGCGTCTATTGGCAAATATGCTCCACCCGCTTTTAATATACCTAATATGCCTACAAACATTTCAAAGGAACCTTCTACCATTATCCCAACTATATCTTCTTGTTTAACAGACAAACTATTTCTTAATGTGTTAGCTATAAGATTTGATTTATTATCTAATTCAATGTAAGTAAGAGTTTTCCCCTTAAATACTACTGCGGCATTGTCAGGTGTATTTTTTACCTGTTCTGCGAAAAGATCAAGTATTGTTTTGTCCTTCTGGTATTCAACAGTTGTATTATTGAAATCTTTTAATAAAATCATCTGTTCTTTTTCGTTTAATAATAGTATTTCATGGAGCTTCTGATCAGGATTTTCCGTAATCCTATTCACAATATTAAGAAAATGAGCTGAAAATCTTTCAACTGTTTCCTTTTTATAAATTTTTGTAGAAAATTCAAAAATCAATTCTATTTCGTCATTTCGCTCTATTGCAATAGCCGTAATGTCGAATTTAGATGTTTGGGTTTCTACATCCTCAAGTTTAAATTTCAAACCAGCTATTTCAGTCTGTCTAAATTCCATGTTAAGTAAAGCAAACATAGTATTGAACAGTGGACTTCTGCTCATATTCCTGTCTATGTTAAGTTCATCCACAAGGTCATTGAACTGATAATCTTGATTGTCAAAAGCCTTTATAGATCTTTCACTAATTTCTTTCAAAAAATCTCTAAATGACTTACCACTTTCTGGGTAATTACGCAATGCAAGCATGTTTATAAACATACCTATTATGTTTTCAAGGTCAGGATTAGTTCTTCCAGCTATAGGTGATCCTACTATTATGTCTTCTTGTCCTGTATATTTTGACAACAGTACATTATATGCTCCAAGTAATACTGAAAATAAAGTTGTGCCTGTTTTATTTGCTAACTCTTTTAAAGATTTAGTAGCATGTGCATCTATTGTAGTTCTTACCTTGTCCCCTTCAAAGTTCTGTACTGAAGGTCTTGGATAATCAGTAGGCATATTTAGTACTGGGAGCTCACCTGATAGTTCATCTAACCAGTATTCCTTTTGCTTTTTCATTTCATCACTTGTTAAAAAGCTCTCCTGCCATGCCATAAAATCCTTATACTGAATGTTTAGTTTAGGAAGCTCTTTTCCCTCATATAATGCCACAAACTCTTTTATGAGAATATCCATAGAAACTCCATCTGATATAATGTGATGCATATCAAACATCAGTACACTTTTACCATCCTTTAAGTTAACAAGCAAAGCCCTAAGGAGAGGAGCAGCTTTAAAGTCAAATGTGTTTACAAACGTTTTTCCAATTTTACTAAGTTGATCTTTATCGCTTTCTATATAATTCATATTAAATACAACATCTTTATGAACCCTTTGAACAAGTTCATCATCTACAAAATCAAATGATGTACGGAAGGACTCATGTCTTTCCACAATAGTATTTAAAGCCTTTTGTGTACGTTCCATATCAAGCATTCCATCAATAAACATTGCCATAGGAACATTATATGTGTCTCCGATGCCTTCTACCTTATTTACAAGATACATCCTCTTTTGAGCAGAAGATGCAGCATAGTATTCTTTTTCATCAATAGATTCAATTGAAACATATAATTTTTTCTCACTGTGATCTATGTTACTTGCAAGTTCCCTTATAGTTGGATTTCTAAATATTTCTTTCAATGGTAATTCAACATGCAACTTCTTACGAATCCTAAATACAAGTGTAGTAGCCCTTAGAGAGTGACCACCAATTTCAAAGAAATTATCATTTACGCTAATCTTACTGAGGTCTAAAATTTTCTTCCAAATTTCAACCAACTGAATTTCTGTATCACTTGATGGCTCTTCAAATCCGGTGCTTGAAGAAATACCTTCAAATGTCTTTGGGAGAGCTTTTCTGTCAATTTTACCATTTGAAGTTAAGGGCATTTTATCCAACTGGACAAAGTAAGAAGGAATCATATAGTCAGGTAATGCATCATTTAAACACCATTTTAGCTCAGGTGTAGGAATCCTTTCAGCTGCAACAAAATACTGTATAAGGTATTTGCTACCATCTGTATTATCCATTGCAATAACTATTGTGTCCGTTACCTGTTCATGAGTTAATAGCTGACTTTCTATTTCACCAAGTTCTATTCTAAAGCCTCTTATTTTCACTTGATGATCTGTTCTGCCTAAAAATTCTATATTACCATCTGGTAGCCATTTTGCAAGATCACCGGTTTTATACATTCTGTCATCTGCTGAATAAGGGTTTTTAATGAATTTTTCTTCTGTAAGTTCAGGCATATTTAAATATCCTCTTGCTAGTCCTACTCCAGATGTACATAATTCTCCAGGAATTCCTATAGGGCAAAGGGTATTGTGCCTATCTAATATATAGCACTTAACATTGTTAATTGGTTTTCCAATTATAACCTTCGTATTTTGAGATGTAAATTCATATACAGTAGTACACACGCTATTTTCAGTTGGTCCATACTCATTTATTAATCTAACATTATTCAATTTTTCAAAGTGTTCTTTCACGAATTCCTCATTAAAATTATCTCCTGCAATTGTAACAATTCTCATTTTCTTTAAGCAATCAGGAGCCTCATCTAGTAGCGTTTTGTAAAGACCAGGAGTAATTAAGAAATTTGTTACTTCGTGTTTATTAATCATATTCTTTAGATATACTATATCAAATCTGCTTTGTTGTTCTATAAGTACAAGCTTTGATCCACTGATAAGAGGGGTAAATATATCTTCAACTGAACTATCAAAAGAAAAAGAAGGAATTTGTAGCACAACATCTTTTTCATTAAATTTATAATAATCTCTTCTCCATGACAGAGTATTTACAATAGAACTATGTTCTATCATTACACCCTTAGGTTGTCCCATAGATCCTGAAGTGTATATAATGTATGCTAAGGAATTCACTTTGCAGCTTTCTTCAAGGTTTACACCATTATTACTAAATGAATCTTCCTTACTTAATGATATTACATTTCCCTTAAATTTAATGTCTTTATCAAGAGCGCTCTTTACTAGTAAGATTTTTGTACTACTATCATCTATCATAAATTGTTTTCTTTCTGTAGGATATTCTGGGTCAATAGGTAAATATGCTCCCCCTGCCTTTAATACTGCTATCATACTTACAACCATCTCTATTGATCTGCCAATCATAATCCCAACTATGCTATCTTGAGTTGAAACTCCTACTCCTTTTTCCTTTAAAACTCTTGCAAGTTGGTTTGCTTTATCATTTAGTTGGCTATAAGTAAACTCTCTATTCTTTCCTTTAACTGCAATATTGTTTGGTGTCAGTTTAACTTGTTCCTCAAAAAGTCTATTAATTGTAGCCTCTTTGGAAAAAGATTTAGGTTCCAAAACATTGTTAAAATCATATAACAACGTATTTTTTTCATTTTCTTGTATTATATCAATTTCTTTAAGTTTCAAATTAATATTGGATATTCCACTAACTAAAATATTCTTCAAATGATTAATCATTCTTTCAATAGTATTTTTTTCATAAAGTGATGAATTATACTTAACTACTCCTTTAATACAGTCCCCATTATTGTTAAATTGTACTACTATATTCGTTTTAATCTCACTCAAATACTCAATATCATGAATGTTTTCAAGAAGTAAAGCCACATCAAAAATTGGAAATCGATTTTTACTAACGTCCATTCCAAGCTGATAGAGAAGTGTTGCTATTGGATAATTTTGATTTTCAGAAGCTTCAAATACAGTATCCTTAACCTCTAATAGAATCTCTTTAAATGTAGCTTCTCTGTCAATTTTATTTCTTAATGCAACTACCGTATTTATGAATTCAGCCTCTTCTTCCTGCTTAAATATGGGTGCTCCTACTACAATATCTTCATTTCCTGTATATTTATAAAGAAGAATGTTAGTTCCAGCTACAAGAATCATAAATAGCAATGGATCAGATCCATTGCTTATTTTTATAAGCTTTGTATAAATATCCCCCGAAAAGAAGAACTCAAATGTACTTGCTTCATCACTACCTGTTGTAGCCTCTTTATAATCATGGGGAATATAGCTTTTAACAAGTTCTCCTGATAACTTCTTAAGCCAATATGCTCCTTCTTTTATATGCTGGCTCGCGGCTACTGCTGTTATTCCAGATTTACTCATAATTTTCCTCCTCCAAAAGTACTTTTAATACCTATATATTCTTCAAATACTTAAAATTAAAAATTAAAATCGTCTTCTAAATCTAATACATTTTCAGCTTCAGTTATCTTAACAACATTTTTTGCTTCAGCAACTTGTTTTCCACCTATTTCAAAATCCCATATTGAAGGAACAGCATTCTTATGGAGTTTCTGCCAACGTTCATCAGCTTCATAAAGCCCTTCAGCATTATATGGATTTGGAATACCCAGTTTCTTGCAGTGTGCACTAAATCGTTGCACCCTTTCAAATCTTTCTTCCCTCAAAGGCTCACAATTTAATGTCCATGTTTCAAACACAAGCATATCGCTCATATTTTTTGGATACAGAAGCATTCTTTTATCTGCCCACTGGTCTGAATCAGCCTGTCCAGAAAAATGATAGTAGAACGGATTCGGCTCGGCCTGGTAGATAGAATCCTTCATCTCTTCCAAAAGATCAAGTGTCATTTGGAAATCTTCTTCTGTTTCATCTGGATGACCTATAACTATATATGCTGTAGTTTTCACCCCCGCACTGGCAAGGCCATACAATGACGCTTTGGTTTGCTCAATAGTAATACCTTTATGCATTAAATCTAATATCTTTTGAGAACCACTTTCAACTCCTATCCTTGTTCTATACAATCCACCTCGTCGCCATAAAATGGTGTTATCTAAATTAGCAGATGCATCATCTACTCTAAAATAACAGTCATAATACATAGTTTCATTAGCTTTAATTAATTCTACTGAAAGCTCAGCGACAAATGGGTTTACCAATGAATCCGACAAAAAGAATAGCTGATTAGCATATGTTTTATATGTTTTTAACATTTCTTTCACTAACTGCTTTACATTTTTCTTACGGAATTTTCCAAAAAAGGTTGATGCATTGCAGAAGCTACACTCAAAGGGACAACTACCAGAACCTGTCGCAGTTATGTACGGATAATACGATATATTAAAGTCAGATAAATCTGCGATATCCATCTGATCAAAAGGTATAGCATCTAAACCAACATCCTTTAGAGATACTACTCTCCTGTCATTTAATTCCCCCTCCAAAAACATTTTAAACAACTGTTCTCCCTGACCAGCCACCATTATTAAATCAACACAATCTTCTGTTTCACTCAAAAGAGCTTCGAAATTTGGTGAACCTACAGCATGAGAGTCAGCAAAAGCCCCCCCCCCCATTACCACTTTTATATTTGGGCACCTTTTCTTTGCTAGCCTTGCAACAAAAATAGATGCTGGAATGTTCCCCTTTAATACGCTAAGTCCAAGAACATCAGGAGTTTCTTTTTCTAGAATATCAACAAAGTATTCTTTGAGGTTTTTATAAAAGTATGCCATTATCTCATTTATTTTCTCAGCCTGTTTTTCATCAATATTTACATAGTAAGTGTGATAAACAAGTTGTTTTGTAAGTTCAATATACTGTTTTTCATCTTTATACTTAAATGCTGCCATCATATGATTGTGTAATACATCATGACCCATGTTGTTAAAATTACCTCTTTTTTCTAAAGGAACATACTCTTCTAGTTTATTAAAATAGTCTTCATAAACCTTCTTGAAAATTTCCTCAACGTTTGGGTCAAAATTTTTGACATAGTGACCGAACTTCTGAAGATAGGTTTTAAGCATACCTATTCCTTGGGGTGGTACGAGTGGTGTCCAATAAGGTAACATTCCCAAAATTATTCTCTTAGAATTGTTTTCATTTTCAAATTCACAACTTGTATTCATAAATACCTCCAATTGTTTAATTAAATGAAGTTAAAAGCCTAGAAGCAGAAATCCTCTTCATCGGATTTTAGTATATTATTAGCTACCGACAGACTGTTACTTAAAACAATATCTTCTAACCTGATATCAATGCTTTCATTTATTTGATTTAAAATTTCCATATAATGATCCATCATTTTTTCAGCTGTGGCTCTTTTAAATAGCTCGGTTGAATACTCAAGCATAAACCTTACCGAATCACCTATTTTCATTATTGAAAGAAACATATCAAACCTTGAGATTTTATAATTAAAATCGTATGGAGTTAACTTAATTTTGTTATTATCTAGTACTTGTGTATCAAAATTTTGAACTGCAAAAACATAGTCAAACAATGGGTTTCTGCTCATATCTCTCTTTAGTTTTAACTTGTTTACTAATTCATCAAACTGATAGTCCTGGTTTTGATAAGCGTTCAGACAGTTCTCTTTGACCTCAGCAATAAACCGCCTAACAGTTATATCATGTTTAGGTGTGTTTCTATTAACAAGCATATTAACAAACATTCCTATAATATTTTGTAAATCTCTGTGGGGTCTTCCTACTGTAGGAGAACCTACTATAATGTCTTCTTGACCAGAGTATTTTGAAAGCAGTACATAATATGCCGCTAGCATGACTATATGTAAAGTGCTTGATGTATTTAATACAACTTTATTGAGGTGATCAATTATATCTCTGCTACTGGTTACTACTACTCTATCACCTTTTAAAGTCTTTTTTAAATGTCTTGGAAAATCAGTGGGAAAATTCAATATTGGTATCATATTGCTTTCCTTTTCCGGAAATTTACTCATCCAATATCTTTCTTTGACTTGCATGTTATCTGACTTAAACAGCTTATTCTGCCATGCAGTAAAATCTTTATATTGGACTCTTAATTCCGGGAGCTCAATCTCTTGAAGTAGCATAACTAGCTCTTCAAGAAGTACCAATAAGGACCAACCATCGGATATAATATGATGCATATCAATCATTATTACATGCTTATTCTCTCCAATTTTAGCAAGTGATGCTCTAATAAGTGGAGGTATATCAAGCATGAAAGGTTTTATAAACCTATCCATAAGCTCGTTTATTTTGTCTTCGGAAGCATCAAAATAACTTACTTTAAATGGAACCACATCATGAATCTTCTGTACGTGTTCTCCATTATGTATTTCAAAGGATGTCCTTAACGATTCATGTCTATTTATTAATATGTTAAATGCTTTATCAATCTTATCAATATCTAAATCTCCTTCAATAAGAATCGCCTCAGGCATATTATACCCAATGTTTTCCCCCACTGTATCATCAGCTATCTCATCAACTACATAAATTCTTTTCTGAGCTGCTGAAGCCTCGTAACATCCTTTAGAATAACATGTTTTATCAGTAATAATTTCTATAGAAGAATATATATCTTTACCCTGACAATTAGCTATATATTTTGATAAATTCTTTATTGTAGATAACTTAAACATTTCTACCAACGGTATTTCCACATTGAAAATCTCATGTAAAGTGTCTACCAATAAAGTGATTTTTAGGGAGTTCATACCAAACTCATAAAAATTATCAGAAACACCAATTGCATTAATCTGTAAGATATTTTTACAAATGTCGCAAACAATTAATTCAATCTCATTGTCTATAACTTCTAGTTCCTTTGTAGAAGCAATTTTCTCTTTATTTGTTTCAAATAAATTATTAATTGTTGGAAACATTCCTTCTTCATACATACTAGCAAGTTTAAACCTTTGCACCTTCCCACTTGTAGTTTTATGTATTCTTTTAATAGGTATAACATCCTTAACAAAAATCCCAATTCTTTCTCTTATAAATAGTTTTATTTTTGAAGCTAATGATACAAATTCATCCTGCTTTTTTTTAAACAAAACGAATATTATGATTTCTTCTAATTGTGTTTTTATATTTAATACATTAGTAGCTACTACTTTTCCTAATTCAATTTCTTCAAGTTCCTCTAAAACACGCTCTATGTCATGTGAATAATAGTTTTGACCATTGACAAATATAATATCTTTTAATCTTCCTGTTACAACTAAGCATCCATTTATTAAAAATCCGAGATCTCCTGTTTTTAACCATTTATCTTTTGTTATTACCCTTTCATTTTCTTCAGCATCATTATAATAACCAGATGTAACATTCTTGCCCTTAATATGAATCTGCCCAACTACATTGTCTCCTAATTCTTGATCTTTTTCATCACATATCCTTAATTCACAATAATCAACAGCACTTCCCTCTTCTACAAACCCTACTGCATTTTCATCGTTTTTATCGATTTCCATGGCCTGTTCTCCTATGCCCAAATGACGACGATCAACAAATACTATTTTAAATTCTTCTTCTGGCTTAGGAAATGCCACAGCTAAACTAGCTTCTGCCATTCCATATACTGTAAACATGCTCTTTCTGTTAAGCCCATATTCTATCATAACATTTAGAAATTTATTGCATAAATCATATGAAATAGGCTCTGCCCCATTAAAAATCAAACGTACATGAGACAAATTCCATTCTTTTGCAATCTCATGTGAAAAATGTGATAAAAAAAATGAATACCCAAAATTTGGTGAGCAAAGTATTGTAGCCTTGTATTCATCTGCCTTTTTCATCCATAAAGTAGGGTTTCTAATAAACAAGCCAATAGTTATTAAACTATGATTTAATTGATTTACAATAGGTACTAGATGAAAACCTATAATACCCATATCATGTGTTATTGGCATCCAAGATAGAAATGAATCATTTTCTTTAAGTTTCATAGCTTTTGAGATAGCAGTAATATTAGACAATAGATTTTCATGGGTTAGTACCACACCTTTTGGTTCTCCTGTAGATCCTGAAGAGAATTGTATAAAAGCAGTATCATTTTGTTTTGGTGTATTAACAATAGCGTTAATTGATATAATAGTTTCTTCCTTATCAAAAATGTCCTCTGTATATATTATCTTATGTTTTATGTTATCAAATTCATTTTGCAAATTATCATCACAAAATTTATCCAAAATAGAAATCCGTTTTGAATCAATTACTAGGTTTGGTCTTTTCAAAATATTCCATATCTTAAAGAGCTTAAGTTTATGTTCGTCATTATTACCAACTGTAAGTGGCACCGGGGTTATACCACCTAAGATACAGGCCCAAAATATGTACAAGAACTGTTCATTCTTTTGTATTTGTAATACTAATTCATGTCCACGATGTATTCCTTTTGACTGTAGATAATCTAGAACACCCAGAGCCTTTTTATAAAACTCTTCATATGAAACAAATGTATCACTATCATTATTATTAATAAAGGATATCCCTCTATCCTTCATTTTACTTACACTTTGTATCACTTCAACTAAATTATTATATTTCAGCATTTTTTTCACCTTAACCTCAGATTATTATGGTAGCAACTTCAGCATAAATTCATTAGTCTTATTTATCCACCTTTAAATCATCGTAACCCATTATTTTGTAATGGTAGCGTTTACTATTTCTATTACATCATCCAATTTATCATTTATAAAAAAGTGACCTCCATTAAAACTAAAAAAAGAAGAATTCTTATTAGTAAGCTTAGACCATTCTTTTATCTCTTCATTTGTGAAACAATCTTCATTACCATAAAGAACTGAAATATTGCAATTAATCTTATTGTCTTGTGCGTCATGATCGTATGTCTCAACTACTTGATAATCAGCTTTTAATATTTCAATAAATATGTTTCTAAGCTCTATATTTTCAAATAATTCTTTTGGAGTACCTCCTAATTTATAAATTTCACTTGAAAATTCATCTTGTTCAAGAAGATGTAGTTTTTTTTCACAACTATTTACATGTGGAGCCTGCCTTGCTGCAAAAAATGCATGAAGGGGTGGTGCATATCCCTCCTTTTCAAGTTTACGTATTAGTTCATAAGAAATCACACTACCCATACTATATCCAAAGAATGCATATGGCTGGTTATTTATGTGGTTTTTTATTTGATTAAATGTATCATTCACCAAATGTTCCATTTTAAAGCATAAAGATTCATTAAATCTGTTACCTCTACCTGGTAATTCTATTGGGCATATTTCAATATTGCCATTAACCCGTTTTTTCCATTGATTGTATATTGTTGCAGATCCACCTGCATAAGGTATACAAAATAGTTTTAATTTTCCCATAATAACCTCCATTAACAATATTTTTTTAACTTTATAGCTATTTTATAAATCGTTATTATTGCGTTATTAAGTTCGGAAACAATTGTCTTGTGCTTGTCTCACTAAATAATTTATTAAACCTTTCATTCTGCTCATCAATTGGCGTTCCCTTTGTTTTAAATACTGATATAAGCATATTAAGCGCTTCTTCTGCTTGTCCCAATGTAGGCTCTAGAGAACTCTCTTCCAGCTTCATCAGCATGTCTCTAATTTTTCTATAAGGTACTACAACACCTTTCTGGTACTCATCATTATTCAAGTTACTATTTTTAGTACACACCGCTATTGCCACGCATCTTGTTATTAATGTTGAAAGGCCATTATTATTATTTTGTTGCTTTTGCATACTAAAAACTTCATCTTTTACATGTGTAAAATCTTTCATACTTTCAGATGTATAAACAGTAATATCCTTTACATTTACTTTCATTAAATTTTTTAAAATACCTTTGGATCCCATTTCTATGGCAATGTCTATTCCCTGGTTTTTCAAATATAACATTGAGTCAATCCATCTAACTGGGCTAACAACTTGTGATGTTAAATTATCAACTATCACGTCTTTTGTTTTATACGGTAGTGCATTTACATTAGATAAAACCGGATATTTAAAATCCTTATACAAATACTTTTGTAATTCTTGATTTAAATTATTTGCTGCTGGTTGCATTAATGAACAGTGGAACGGAGCACTTACCTTAAGATGATGAATTCTTCCACCTATACCAGAGAATTTCATGCACAATTCCTCAACTGCCATTTTATGTCCTGAAATAATAATTTGACCTGATGAATTATAATTAGAAACGCTTACGATTTTATTATAGGACTTCATATAATTTTTACATTCTTCTTCAATAATACTCATCTTAACATTGCCTACAGCCGCCATTGCTCCAATACCAACTGGGACTGCCTTTTGCATTAATACCCCTCTCTGTCTAACTATCTTTAATGCATCTATGAAGTTCATACTTCCTGCACATACTAAAGCTGAATATTCACCTAAACTATGCCCTGTTAAAATGGATGGTTTAATGCCTATTTCCTTCATATAAACCCTAAAAGCCGCAACACTTGTTGCTAAAATAGCTGGCTGGCAATTTTCGGTTTTGCTTAATTCATCTAAACTACCTTGAAAACATAGCTTCTGAATATCATAATTTAAAGCATCGTTTGCTTCCTCAAAAGTCCTTTTAGCGATTTCATATTGATCATATAATACTTTTCCCATTCCAATATATTGGGAACCTTGACCTGGAAATAATATTGCAAGTTTCACATCTGTCACTCCTTATCATTTTTTATTTTCATCATGATATTGGCTAAGAAACCTACTGAAAAATGTGAATTCCACCATTCTCATTTAAAAGGTAATATATATATATATATATATTAAGACACATAATTACAGATTTTTTACTTTAATACAATTAAACACCTATTTATAAATTAAGTCAACTTAATTTATAAATACCATCTTCTTCAATGGAACCAAACAATTCACTTATTCTTTTGGGAAGGATATCCTTACCAAAAGGATGTGAATGTGTTAATGTCCACTTGATAAATCTGCTCATGGGATTTCGATCTCCAACTGCTCTGATACAATTAGAGATATATTTTACAGCTAAAGCTGATAAAGCTGATAATGCAAAGATACTCTTAGATAGCATAAGACGAGAAAAATCAAGATACTGTAAGGATCAATTTGGAGTAATACTAAATATAGTACCTTCGTATGAAGCTTCGCTAATAGAACAAGCCTTTTTTCACTTTACAAATACACAAGTACTGATGAACATATATACTTAATGATTTTCCAAATCAAGAGCCTGTAAATAATAAAATATTACAAAGGAAATTTCAAGGAATTATATCAACGATCAAAATTTTTCAAGTCCAAATGAGGTTCTAACTGCTATGAAAGGGATGTTCAAAGATGTTCTTCAGGAAGCATTGGAAGCAGAAATGGATTTACAACTTGGATATGACAAATATGATATATCTGAAAAGCAAACTCTAAATAGTAGAAATGGTTACTCTAAAAAACTGTGAAATCTGAACTTGGAACAGTAGAACTTAATATACCACGTGATAGAAATGGCGAATTTGAGCCTAATATTTTACCTAAGTATCAAAGAAATATAACTGGTATCGAAGATAAAATAATGGCTTTATATGCAGCTGGAATGACTACAAGAGACATATCAGAGCAGGTCAAAAACTTATATGATGTTGAAATATCTGCTGAAATGATATCAAATATAACAAATAGAATTTTGTGTATTTGTCAAGTGAAAACTCCCCCATATTCTAATCCAAAACTCCTCCACTAAAAACTGTAAAAAAATAACATCCCCTATAAATGAGCGAAAATGATTCCATCAATTTCCATATATTAAAAAAAGAAAAACATCTATGCATTCTCCTGTTATAATTAGGTCACGACACAAAACATAACTATGGAGAAAACATAAATGTTTAACAACTCAATTGTAACAAAATCATCGGCAATATACAAATTTTTAATTGAATTAAAGATAGCTCTTTATCTTACAACGCCCCAAATTCATCATCTAATATTATTTATAAATTCTATGGTGACAAAAAGCTACTACGGGAAAATAACTGACGTTTCAGACTTTATGCATGTATATTATTGACTTAAAATGGCAATAATATACTGTATAGTGATTATAGATAAAAAACTTTAATCGACTTTAAATAACATTATTTTACAAAAAAAATTAATAAATCAATTTTTTGTCTAGAGAGAGAGTATACACAAAATAATTTACACGGACAAAATCAAAACCTGATTCTGTGCAAGTTATAACCATTTCTATATGTTCTTTTTCTGGTTTAGAAAGAGCATCTATAAGAGGCTTTGCAATATTAACTGCAAATGATATAGGATCTTCGTATGGAAGAGGTACCATTTTCTCTTTCATTAACAAATTTTCAAAACGCTCATTATCAAGATTTCTATATTTTGCTAACTTTTAGACATCTATATAAGCCGATTCTCCGTAAAAATTAATAGCTTCAATTCCAACTATACGTTCGTTCATAATTCATCTCCCATTTTTAAACCGCAAATGTGGTTTAGCTTCTATCTATTTATATTTTTTTCTATATTGAATTAAAACAAACCATTATAATTTAAATTTGAATCATTTACACAATTTTCTCCATATTTTTTTTAACGAAACAAAGCATAAATCTTTATAATCTAAATCCTTTGAACACACAGCCAATTTATGTTCATTATCAATATCCAATCTGTAAAAAAATATCTCATTCTCATTTTCATTCTCACAATTATATTGTACTTCGCCATTTTCAAAATAAAACATAATGCTATCCAAATGAATGCTTAATCCTTTGCCTTTATATTTTACATAACTTTCCTTTAATGTCCAAAAATCAATTAATCCTTTTTTTCTGTTTTTAGGCTCTTTGCTTATTATTTCCATATACTCTGACTTATTAAAAAACCTTCTTGCTATATCTATATCTATATCTTTAATTATTTCAACATCAACACCAATTTCATTTTCACTCCACGCACAAACTACCCATTTACCAGAATGTGAAATATTAAAATAATAGTCAGAAATACCTTTAAGATATGGCTTTCCATATGAGTTGTATGTAAATTCAATATCTGTATATGCTATATTCAATTTACAACATGCCATATATTTTATTAATATTTCCGCATATATACTTCGTTTCACATCAATTTCAAATTTAATTTTTTTTGTTTTCTCTTTTCGTTCTTCTGAAAGTACATTATATAAATCATTGAACATTTTACTGTCAATTACTTCATTAACATCTATTGCAAATACTTCTGTCATTAATTTATCCTTTCATAAACTAGTATGCACCACTTTAATACCACCCTAATAATTATTCATCAAAATTATTTTCAATATTATTAGTTCTAATATTACCTTTACAAAATCTACATCAGCATATCCTGTAAAATCACAATATCTTAGTGTTTTCCTAACATCTTTTTACAATATTCACTTAGGTATTTTGCAGTTTCTTGCATTAGCATTATACTAATTTCTCCAATCTTCAAATTCAGAACCCTTAACCCATTGATTAAACGCTCCAAGTGCAGAACCACATAAAATCTGATAATCTGACTGACAATCCTCTTCACCGCTTAGTGCCCATTGAAATGTCTTATATAAATGCCATTTTAAGTTTCGGATTTCGATTTGCATCTTCAATCTGCAATAGCCTTATGACACTCTTCGACCAGTAAGCCGGTTATTGGATCTATGCCAATATCTTAGACATAAAAAGTCGAACTTTTTATGAAGCCTTTTGAGCCAAATCTTCACAGTGTTAAGGATTAATATATCCAATACTACTATGTATCCTTTTTATATTGTACCAATCTTCTATATATTCAAATATTCCTAATCTTGCAGCGTCATAATCAAAATATTTAACATGGTAACTTCTTCTTTTTTCAATGAAGCATGAAATGATTCAATGCAAGCATTATCATATGGGCAACCTTTGGCACTAAATGAGTGTTTAATAATTTTAGTGCTCTCAATATATTCTTTAAAAGCGGAGCTTGTATATTGGCATCCCAAATCGCTATGAAGTATTAGATACTTAGTTGGTTTTTGTAGTTGTATACTATTTTTGACAGCCTGTAGAGCTAATGTAGTGTCAATGAATTTAGACATAGCATGGCCTATTATTTTCCTACTATAAGGATCCATGACCGATGCTAAGTAGCTCCAACCATCTTTAACAGTGCGGATGTAAGTGATATCCGTTACCCACTTTTCATTAATTCTAGTAGCCGTAAAATCCCTCTTTAACACATTTTCCTGCTCTATTATTTTGTTTTTAGATGAAGTTGGTCTGTATTTTTTTACTATTAAAGATCTTATCCCCAATTTTTTCATCAATCCTTGTGTTCTTTTTAAACTAATAGTTATCCCCAGCGCGTTTAGTGATTTATTTATTTTAGGAGCCCCTATCGATTTTTGCTTGCGCTGTTGATATTTATAATTTCTTTTTCTATATTCCTATTTTCAATTTCTCGCTTGCTTGGTTTCTTGTGTAAATACTTGTAATAAGAGCTTCGTGCAACACCTAAAACCTCACACATTAGTTTTATATCATGATATTTTTTGCTTTTGACCTCTTGCCATTATAAACACATCCTTATCTTATTTATATTTTAATGTGTTCGGCTTTCCGTGTATACAATATTATACTAACACCAATAACAGTATCGACTCTTCATTTAATAATAACTTCACTTTCGTCTCGGCTCGTTTGCCACCTCCCTACTTCTAAACCTAATGTTACCTGAGTAAAGGTGGTTAGTTGGCTCTTTCCTGATAGGAGTTTTTTACTTTATGTTAATAACATACTAATAAAATTTATTCATTAAATTTCAAGAGGAAATCTCACTTTTTAGCACCCCACAATATATGAAAATTATAACATAGTTTTCATATATTTGTATACAAATATATACACTTTCATACCATATCTGTATAATGCAATATAATTTATAAAAATTTTAAAAAATATTAATATTAAGATTTAATGGTTTTCTTTTCAACATAGTAAAGACAAACTATTAAAAATCCTTTAATAATATTTGTTAATCCAATGCTGCGTTTACATGATTTTCTTTAAGAAAATGCTTAAATAATAGAACCTTATGGGATAAGTAGGCGTACTATTTTATTAATTTTCTCATTTATTCCTTTCTCACATGAACTATACACATTGGAATAATACACTTTAGTTCTCCTTACTGGGCTCTTTATATCCTCGAAATCAACGTTTCCAAAGACATTATCGAAGTATATATTTTATCTCTGCAATCTCCCCTCTAGAAAGCTTCGTCATTAACTCACCGCATAATTCTCTCTCCATTTTAATTTATTTCCACACCGCTTAATCGAAATCGCACTAAAGATGGTTTAATTTTCAACTAATGTAATATAAACTTACATTTTTACTTTTGGTTAAGAAAAAAGCACAAAAATATAAGTATAAACATTATCAAACTAGGAAATGTCTAAGCCTATATCAATGAGATTAAATTTTTTATTTACTCACTGGGAATTATGAATCTTACCATCGACTGGATAATAGGAGCCATATGACATGATATTGTGACGTACGGCTTCATGAGAGGTTAGGGATAAAATTACCCAGTCTACTCGACTTCGCGAGGAAATAACTACATATTTAATTTTATTAGTAATAATAAGAAACAGTACCATATTAAAATTATGTGCAAGGTTCTAAATGTCGGCAGGATCCCCTACTACAAGACTCTCATTAAGAAGGAAATCAAACGTAAAATTGAAAATAAAACTGTTTAGAATCAAATCTTAGAAATAAACACTTCCAGTAAAAAACACTATAGATCTCCTAAAATCGATATAGTCCTAAATATCTGGGACGAATATTAGTTTTAAAAAGACTCAACGAATTCTGAGAAAACTTGAGATAAGATATATAATTGTTAAAGAATATAAAATAACTTAATCAAAAGACGAAGCTGTATAAAAAGTAAATGTTATAAACTTTTTTTATAAATACAATAAGTTAAAAATTGGTATCTGATGTAACTTACATATATACAATTAAATATGGTTGGTGTTACCTAGCCTCAGTTATAGACCTGCACATAAGAGAAATAATAGGACATTCTATGTCTAAATATATGGATATAGCCTTGTCCTACAGTCAGTTAAGAACGCATTAGAGCTACAACGACCAACTAGCAACCTAATTCTTCATAGTGACCTCGGCACTCAATACACAAGCTTAGAATTTAAAGATTATATGTTAAAACTAATAACCCCCTCTTTTAATGGTGAAGGATGTCCTTATGATATCGTTTATATTAAGTCTTTTCATGCTTCACTGAAATATTGGCTATACTTGTCCACAAAAATGTGAATATCTAACTAGAAAGATTTCTTAAAGAGTATGAATAAATGTGCCTTCATTGTTAACTTAGATCCAAATGGTACTTTTACGTACGTCTACAACACTTTTTCTTAAAAGATTTGTAGCTATCAATTATTTGGACTCCTAAATGGTTTTTTCAGGATAATATATTCATTAAAACCAAAATTTTTAAAAGCACTATAAATTATAGTAACCTCAAGTGATTTCTCTTGACTTAAAGACAGTCGTATAGTAGGATTTCTCTTAGCCATCATCGATTTACCTGAACCAGATGGACCATACATAATCTAACTCTTCATCTATTAATATCTCTAAATCATTGCACTGCTTATAGGGCAATAGGTCCTTATAATTTAAAAAACTTACTACTTGATTTAAATTATCTAAGAAAATATCTTTGCGGATTTAACAATACTACATTCTTTTGCATTTTTACTAGGAACAATAAATTTTTCAATTCCGTTTTCTATTACTTCCATAACTACAGGTAATGAGCCTCTTTCTTTCATTTATTTTCCAGACAGAGATAATTCTTCTATAAAAAGATAATCGTTAATATGATTAACAATTATTTGTTTAGTTTCCAGAAGTATCCCTATAGCTATATGCAAATCAGATAGAGAACCTTCTTTTTTCAGATCTGCTGATGCTAAATTTATAGTTATTCTATTTACTGGAAAATCAAACCCTGAGTTTAGTATTGCAGAACGTACTCGCTCTTTTGATTCTTTAACTGCAATATCTGCAAGTCCAACAATGTTTAAAGCAGGCAACCCGCGAGTGATATCAATTTCAACAGTAACTATAACCCCTTTTATTCCTGTAAAAGCAGCAGTCATAATTTGTATTGCCATATTATCACCTTAACCTTTATTACTTCTATTTCATAATTATTAATAAAATAATTTTCTGTAAACTCATTATTTAATTAAATTTTGAATTTATTACATAGTCGTAATCCTAACTAAGTAACCTATTAATTTAGCCTCTGTATGAATTTTACAGCATCCTATTGTAAAGATTATCTGATGAAGTATTGAGCCTCTGTGCATATGGTTATATGCCATTTAATGGCCATTATAAATAATGGCTTAGCAATGTATTATGCTACCATATGCACCCTCAATGTAAATGATACTCTTCGCCAAACCACTTTAAAATTCTTAATTACAAATTAGGTTGAGGATTTTTCAATTAGTATAAACACTGGGCGCATAAACAGAAAGATTGATAATTAATTTTATCACTCTTTCTGTACATTTCATTTATTTGTCTGCTTTCTTGAGTATAGCTCAAGTGTACTATCTAAATCAGTTAATATCAATTTCTTCAAATAATTGTTAAAACGCTGTTATAATTTAGAATCTAACCCTAAAAAGTATTTGCCCATATTCAATGACTTGACCATCTCTAACGCATATATCTATAATTTCTCCATCTATATCTGATTTTATATAAATTGGTATGTTTAGATACATAATGGTGCAAATTATCTCATTTTTTTTTACTTTTGATCCGATTTTTAGTTTGAAATTAGTATTCGTTGGTATATAGTTATAAAAAACACCTACTAATAAAGATTTAATTTGTCTTACTCCACCTTCTTCATTGTCTCTATTAAAAGTGTCTATTGAACCATTCTCATAGGATGTGCAACAAGTTTCTTCTATACTTTCTTTTGGTAGTTTGGAAGTTATTTCAGAATTAACATTCCCATCATTTTCTTTAATAATATTGTTTTTATCGTTTTTTTTGCTCATTGAAATTTTATATCCATTTGTTTCTATCTGAAAGAGATAAAGACTAGACCTCTCCACCACGGAGATCAATTCCTTGATTAATGCAATATCCATTTTACACCTCGTTAATAAGCTATGCTTTTAAAACATTCTATTTTTATGTTTTAAATAAGTAGTTTAGTTTAAATATATTTAAACTAAATAAATATGTAGTTCTATTAATCAATTAAATATTTTTAAATTACTATTCTATAAAATATTTAATCGATTATTTGATTTATTTATCAACTATCCATATTTATTTTCTAAAATACTCTTTATATAAAATATATATTTTCTTAGTTTCCTATTTTAAAAATTTCAGGATACCAACCTCTATAAACGGTTGATTCCCTACTCCTACTTCTGGTGATATAGCCTGCGCATCTTAATTCCCTCAGTTCAGTTTCTTTTAAACACGTGAAACTGGATCTATGTCAATATCTTAGACACAAAAGTTGAACTTTTTATGAAGCCTTTTTAACCAATTCTTCACACCGTTTATTGGTAATATATCCAATACTACTATGTATCCTTTTTATATTGTACCAGGCTTTTATATATTCAAACATTCCTAATCTCGCGGCATAATAATCAAAATATTTAACATGGTAAACTTCTTTATTTTTTAATTGGGCGTGAAATGATTCAATGCAGGCATTATCATATGGACAACCTTTAGCATTAAATGAATGTTTAATAATTTTAATGCACTTGCCATATTATTTTGTTTTTACATGAAATCGGTCTGTATTTCTTTAGTATTAAAGATCTCATCCCAATTTTTTTATCACTAGTTATGTTCTTATAACCTAATAGCTATCCCTGTGCATTTAGTGATTTGTTTATTTTAGGAGATCCATATCTATTTTTGCTTGTTCTGTGGATTTTTATAATTCCTTTTTCTACCCAATAGCGAATGCCTATGATTCACCACCAATTAAATCATATTTTTAATCTATCTTATGTTATTATTCAATAATCTAATATTATGTATATCACCTAATTAGCCTATTTTCATCTTTTTTCTAATGCTTTATTTTACATATACAGTTATATTATCACATTATTTCATATTTGTACATAATATTCATGACCCCTTCATCAAAATGTAGATTGCAATATAAAATGTGTATCATTTTATTGATATTCTCGTTTGTGCCTCGTTCCCATGAACTATATGGATGGGCATAATATACTTTAGTTCTCTTTCGTTTATTCCTTACTGAGGTCTCAATACCCTCGAAATCAAGGTTCTCACAGCCGTTATCACAGGTGATTGTTTTAAATGTTTTTGAGAATGCCATTCCCATTTTACGCTCCAATTTGTCCAATTCCTTCACAACAGCGACCTGTGATTTAGAAGGTATTTTAAAGATTAACTCCTTGCGAGTTACTCTTTCGCTTAACACCATTAATACAGTCTTTGTACCCTGCTTTCCTACTACGGTGTCCATTTCCCAGTGCCCTATCTCATCACGTGCAGCTACCGCTGTAGGTCTTTCTGATATGCTTGTCCCTTTGGTATTGTTATACGCCGGCCTTATTTTTTTATAGTTTCTCTTTTTGGCATTCTTTTTAACAGGCAGATCTTTGTTACTTATGTTTAAGAATAAATTATTATCCAAATAGTTATACACAGTTTTGAAGCAAATAGTTGTTTCGAATTGTAGATCTTTATTTATTATATTTTGAATAGCTGCATACGGAGATTCGCCATATTTACCAATGGCTTTTTCTAAGTACTTCACCAATTTGTGATCTTTCCCTATTTTCAATGCAGGCCCTTTTGCTGTGCCTTGTCTGTCATGTTCTGACTGCCCAATTTCTGCGCTATATTCCATTCGAGTGGTTAAATCACTATTCAATAATTCTACTATTCCTTTAGCAATTTCACGCCTTATTGTACGCTCTGAACGTCCACCTATTTGCTCCGCAATACAGCTTGAATTTAGCCCCATTTTGTATAATGTCTCTATCTTTATACGATCCTCATATGTTAGGTGTTTACCTTTTTTGTTTTCTGTGATAAAATTTAATTGACTCATTTGAAATCCTCCTGTACTTGTGTTGGTTTAGTCACTTAACATTGTACAAGATTTTTTCTCTTGAGTCTTTATTTTTTGTTCTATGGTCATTTCATTTTACAACTTACCCCCCTTCATCAAAATAATGTTATGTCAATAATTTGATTTTTTCGCATCTTTTCTTGGTTAGTTATTTATTAGACTTCGTCCTATAACTACCAATTTTGCTTTTTAGTTTCTGTAAGGTACGAATATAACTTATAGCCATCAACTACAGATCTTTTAAGAAATATTGTTGCAGACGTAGGTAAAAGTATGATTTGCAATCTTTTAAAAAGAAGATACACCAATCATTAATAAGGAAAAAATCACAAAAATATGTATCGATGATTTTGTTATTAAAAAAGAGATCATATGGAACCATAATGATAGATATTAAAAGGTATCGAGTTATAGATTTAATTATTCACGAGATCGTGAAGCTGTAGTACAGTGTTTAAAATCATATCCTAATATCCAAGTTGTTTCTAAATATAGATATTATGGCTTGAAAAAAGACGCAGAATCAACTAACATTGGAAAGAACCAATTTTAGATTAACATACTATAAATGAGCGAATTATCTAACAAATTATTCCATTAAAAATTAATGTCAATTATCCTAAGCTATTTTTAGTGTTTTAAAAATAGCTTCAAGGGAACTTCCTAGGTCAGCTTGGTTAAAGATCCAGGATACTCGTTCTTTTTTAGATTGATTTCTTGCACTCTTAATTCCAACGTTGAAATTCAACGTACCATTACTTACTTCTAATTCACAGTATACGTAGGTAATCATTAGTAACAAGAAATATCTATTTATACTACGGTTACTTCTTACTTGGTAATGATTTAAACCAAGATGTTTTTAGTTTCTCTGAAAAAGGTCTCAATTGGCCATCTGAATTTATAGTGATTTAGGAGTTCTTCAGTTGTGATAGTGGTATCTAGACTTATAAATGCTCTTAAGCAACCAGTTTTAAATAGAGCTTCTTTAGGCCAACAAAGAGCTATCAACGAATCCTTTGCATCATTAAGTTTGCCCCTGTATGTGTAGACATAATATTCATGATTGCCAACTTTGACTAGGTCGACATCATCTTTAGTTAATAGCTCACACATGTGGTTGAGTTTAATTCCAAGCGTTTCACGACCAGTTGGATATATCACTCTATTTGTTCTTAAACCACCAATATAGGCGTAGCCTGATGCTTTAGAAACAGCGAACAATTTTTTATTACTATACCAACTATCACATAAAACATAACCTTTATTCGCTGGTTGTGGTAAGGATTTTATAAACTCAATTGCCATTTGGATTTTACTCATGTTTTCTTTATCGTAGATTGCCATAGTATATGGTAGCACAAGAGTATCGCACAATAACATAACTGTAACTAATTGATGACCATAAACTGTTTTACCTTTTAAATGAGAATGGTGAAATCCACATTTTTCAGTAGGTTTCTTAGCTTTTGACGAGGGCACAGTCTTCTCTGAAATAGTGTCATCTATTACAATATAAATAGGCTTACCAGTTATTTTAGATGTTTCTCATATTTTCATAATTACACGTTTTTTAAGAGCTTTTTCAACAAAATTTTCATCCCATGGACTCTCAGATAAGAACTTTCCAATATTAGTCCGATGCCTAACCGGCATAAAGTCTGAAACGTCAGTTACTTTCCCGCAGTAGCCTTTTGTTACCATCGAATTTATAAATAATATCAGATGATGAATTTGGGGCGTTGTAAGATAAAAGTTATCTTTAATTCAATTAAAAATTTGTATATTGCCGATGATTTTGTTACAATTGAGTTGTTAAACATTTATGTTTTCTCCTTAGTTATGTTTTTGTGTAGTGACTTAATTATAACAGGAGAATGCATAGATGTTTTTCTTTTTTGATATATGGAAATTAATGGACCCATTATCGCTCATTTATAGTAACATATACAATTATGCCAGTTTATGTTACTAACTTTTAAACCAACTATATCAGAACGCCGCATTCCAAGGCGCAATCCCAAAAGAATCATTGCCTGATTTCTTTTTCCTAATGGGTCTGAAAGCTTCTCGTTGGAAATAATCTTTTGCTCAGCCTTATGATATATCGTTGTAACTATTGAGACCTGTTTTGCAAAAACTTTCGGAATTGCGAGATGTAGGTGTTTATTATCCTCGAGGAAGATTAGAAGTTTTTTTAATTTATATGCTTATGCCTGCACATCCATTGGTTTTCTACTCGAGAACTCATTACGTCCCCAAAAGTCTGATACATTTTTAGCTGTAAGATTGCTTATGTAATTAATTTTCACGTTTTCAAGATAACAAAAAAACATGCTCGCTACCCTCATTGCAAAGTAAGCGTCAAATAGCCCCCACCTTAAATTAAGATGAAGACTATGATATTATTTCTTTAGTGGCTTTCTGCAGCTGTCCGGTAAATCCTTGGACCATGAAAGTAAATCATCTAGTTTTTCTACATTCTTCACATCTATATTAGGTAACTGCCCAAATATAGATGTTAGATACGGGCATGGACTCACCCCATTTCCTTTGGCTGTTTCAATAATACTATAGATAATAGCACTCGATGTTGCACCTTTTGAAGTGTTTGAAAATAACCAGTTTTTTCGACCGATTACAAAAGATTTAATGCCTCTTTGAGCTCGTTATTGGATCTATGTCAATATCTTAGACATAAAAAGTCGAACTTTTTATGAAGCCTTTTTAACCAAATCTTCACACTGTTGAGGAGTAATATATCCAATACTACTATGTATCCTTTTTATATTGTACCAAGCTTCTATATATTCAAATATTCCTAATCTTGCAGCGTCATAATCAAAATATTTAACATGGTAAACTTCTTCTTTTTTCAATGAGGCATGAAATGATTCAATGCAAGCATTATCATATGGGCAACCTTTGGCACTAAATGAGTGTTTAATAATTTTAGTGTTCTCTATATATTCTTTAAAAGCGGAGCTTGTATATTGGCATCCCAAATCGCTATGAAGTATTAGAGGCTTAGTTGGTTTTTGTAGCTGTATACCATTTTTAACAGCCTGTAGAACTAATGTAGTATCAATGAATTTAGACATAGCGTGACCTATTATTTTTCTGCTATAAAGATCCATGACTGATGCTAAATAGCACCAACCATCTTTAATAGTATGGATGTAAGTGATATCTGTTACCCACTTTTCATTAACTGTAGTAGCTGTAAAATCTCTCTTTAAAATGTTTTCCTGCTCTATTATTTTATTTTTAGATGAAGTTGGTCTATATTTTTTTACTATTAAAGATCTTATCCCCAATTTTTTCATCAATCTTTGTGTTCTTTTTAAACTAATAGTTATCCCCAGTGCATTTAGTGATTTATTTATTTTAGGAGCCCCATATCGATTTTTGCTTGTGCTGTGGATATTTATAATTTCTTTTTCTATATTCTTGTTTTCAATTTCTCGCTTGCTTGGTTTCTTGTGTAAATGATTGTAATAAGAGCTTCGTACAACACCTAAAACCTCACACATTAGTTTGATATCATGATATTTTTTGTTGTTAGTAATGAATTCAAATACAGTAGTTATTTCCTTGCGAATATACCCATTGCTTTTTTTAATATTTCAACTTCTTCTTCAAGCTTAGCATTTTTCTTTAATAAGTTTTTGTATCCTTCTGCTGTTAAAGTTATATTTTTATCCACAGCTATTGGCTTATTTTTATTTATCCAACCTGTTACCGTTGATTTTGAAAGGGCATATTCACTGCTTAACTCTGCTAAGCTTTTTCCAGAGTTATATAGCTCTACTATTGTGTTTTTAAATTCATCTGTATATTGTTTTTGACCTCTTGCCATTATAAACACATCCTTATCTTATTTATATTTTAATGTGTTCGGCTTTCCGTGTCTACAATATTATACTAACACCATATTCTGATGTTTTAATAACGCGTTGAGTGTGATATTCGAATGATAAAACTGAGACAAAAAATGTCAAGATGCTTCAGGAGTGATTATGGAGACTTCTTGTTGTGTAGAATAAGGAGTTATATTTTTATCTGCAATAAGAACGAGCAAGATGTAATGGAATCACTGAAGAGCGCACTAAAAGGTGAACCATTCATACCTGAAAATGTATAACCATATTTAATTGTAATACCTATTTTTAGACATGAGAGGTCTACCACCATGTTTTTATATTATCATAGGCATTCCCTATAGGGAATGCCTGAGTAGTGATACCTAAATGTTATCCCCAAAGAAGATCAAGTCTTTATACTATAGCTACTTATTTCCTCTTTGTTTTTAATTATCATCAGATAAACATCTTCCTTTTTATAATTCTTTTTAACTATTAGTGCGTACTTCTCTGCAAGCTTTACTGTAGTTGTAACATCTACACTACTATTAAGAATAACATCCACATTAACAACGTTTTTCTCAATATTTATAGATACATCCATTACTTCAGGCTCCATTTTAAGTTCTTTTATTGTGTCATTAACCTCACACCCTGTACTAACTATTAAAAGCATTGCTACCAAAATTAAATAAACACATAAACTTTTTATTCTCATACTTATACACACCCTTAAAATAAGCTTAACTTCATTAAATGCTATAATATATACATAACTCAAAGAGTTGCATTTAGCACGCTAATATTCCTTTTTCTAATATATTTACGTGTCATACTATAAATGGAATGAACATTTTTGTAGCCTTCATATACTCACTATACTCAACTCCAAATTCAATGAGCATATCTTTTTCCTCCCGTTTTGCAAGGCGGACATACGTTACTATCATTATTGGATACAGTATAAGCATCGGTAATGTTGCCCACTCTACCATCATTCCAAAAGATAAGAGTAGCAGACCCGTATACTGTGGATGACGGATGTATCTATATACACCTTTCTTTACGAGAGAACCTGTTCCTGTTTCCTTTGACCAGTATTTATTGTAGATGTTGTACCAACCATTTATTATAAGCAAAAGTGCAACTGTAGCACATGCGTAATTGATATACATACCCCCAAAACCAATTGATTGAACTAATGTATGTCCCCATAGAATGCCTTCAGGTAGATTTTTTCCGGCAATCCATGAAATAACGTACATGCTAAATGGTATACCATGCATTTCAATTGCAAAAGCTATTAAAAATGCGATATATATTCCTCTAGGTTTTTTATCCATCTTTTTATAAAAAGGGATAAATAGAAGAACCATGCTGTAAATCACAACAAAGAACAATACCCCAAACCAATTGTGAAAATGACCCCCTAATGATTCCATTAGTAAATACCTCCATTCCTTATTCATAATTTGAATTAATTCATTTCAATAATTCTGTTACTTCATCTTTGTTTTCTTCAATACCAAATTTATCATCAAGTCAACAAACTTGTCTCGTTCGTTAATCCACGGACTGTGTCCTGAGTGTTCAAACCAGATAAACTCTTTATGAGGCGCCTTTAATATATTGAAATATTCCTTAGTCAATGTTGGTGGTGCGTTGACATCGTGGCGGCCTTCCATAAAGTAAACTGGGACATCTAATTTTATAGCTTGTTTTCGTAGATCAATATTGTATAACTGTGGATATACTTGATTAAAAGTAGTAACTAAACCAATTAGAAAATTTGTTTTATCGTATAACCCATATTCAGTACCTGCTAGGTCAGTAAATGTATTATATCCTGCTCGTTCAATTTCAGGATTTTTTGTCATATAATCACCTAAGTACTGATTGTATGGCATTACTTTCTGAACTACATTCTTACCATAGTATGGTGGCAGCCCTTGCTTCCTAAGTTTTTCAACCAATTTTGTATCTCCGCGATCTTTTGCTATCTTTAACGCTAGTTCATAGTCACGAATTTCGGTTTCAGCGAATGCAACCATCTGACCAGTACCAATAAATGCATGATATAGTTCTGGAGAACGTTGTGCAAGCAATATCCCTAGTGCACTCCCCCATGACTCACCGAGTACATATATCTTTTCCTGTTTAAATCTCTGGCACAGATACTGTGTTAACTCATCTCCATCAGAAATATATCGCTCAGGGGTAATTGATTTAAGAGGTACAGCATTAATTGACTTACCCGACCCTGGTTGCTCCCAGTTAACAATCACAAAGTTATCTTCAATCTTTTTTAGTTGCTCTCTGGTTGCGGCTAGCTGAGTTCCACCGGGCCCACCAGCTAGAAAAAGCAACACTGGATTATTTTTATTTTTTCCACGAATAGTTATCCATTGCTCACTTCCACCTAGAGTTACTTTTTCTAACACTGCAATACTACCCACTAATGGTTTGCCATTATCTCCAAGTATAGGCGGCGTGTATGCCATCCACTGGCTACATAGTATAGAAACAACATTCACAAATAATAATACTACTGTTACAATCAACTGACTCCGCAGTTTCAAAATCCAGGGCGTTATTCTTGCTTTTGTACGTGTACAAACAGCAAGAATTACTGTAATCAAAATTGAGATGAAAAGGGTTGAGATTGCTACAAACAAAGAAAGTATCAATATTAACGCAAACCCTAACTCTATAGGGACAGTTTTCATTGTAATCATAAGATATGGGCGTATAACAATAACATACAAAGCTATTATAACTGCTGCTAGCAGCGGTAAAAGAAAACGTAGCTGAAGCAACAAATTGGTTTTTAACCCACGAAAAGTTGTATCTTTTTTTAATAATGATTTCATATTATTCTCCCTTCTATAAATATTCAGTCTGTTTTTTCAGATACCTCCAATTCTTTATTTGGTACAAAATAATGGAAAACAGCCCCATTAAGTACCACTTGCTATTACTATAACAAGGTATACTTAACTGGAGCTGTTTCTAATCTTAAATCCATCTTAAATTTGGGGGATATTGATAATAAACTCACACCCACAGTTGGCCTCTGTGTTTAGGCAAATACTACCTCCATGTCTTACAATAATTTTTTTAACTATGGCCAGTCCGAGGCCTGTGCCACCTGTTTGTGAGTTTCTTACACTATCCGCGCGTGCAAATGGATTAAATATATCTTTTGCAATTTCTGAAGGTATTCCAATCCCATTATCCTTAAAGATAATAACGACTCCATCACCCTCCTCAAATAAGCTGATCATTAAGAGTGTTCCTTTTGGATTATATTTTACTGTATTAGAAACAAGATTTTGGATTACTCTATTCATCTGCTTTAAATCAATGTCAATAAAGATTTCTTTTTCTGGTATCTCAAAATCATATTTAAATTGGGCCTTATCAAAGGCAGTTATAAAAAAGCCTATTTCTTCCCTCATATATTCACATATATCAACTCTGGTTTTATTCAATGAATATTCCGAACTTTCCATTTTAGACAGCTCAAATAGGTCAGTAACTAAATTGTTTGCTCTTAAGCTATTTTCACATATTACTTTCATGTATGTACGGTGTTCTTCTTTTGATAAATCAGGTTTGTTATAGCTAAACTCTGCATAACCCATAATACTTGCAAGAGGGTTTTTAAGATCATGAGAAATATTAAGTATAAGCCTTTTACGGTTTTCTTCAGACTGTTTTCTAAGATATATTTCATGTTCAATTTGTTCTGCCATTTCGTTAAATATAAATTCTAATTCTCCAAACTCATTTTTCAAATTAAGCTCAACTCTTGAAGAATAATCTCCATCTTTCAATCGGCCAGCACTGTTACAAAGTTTTTTTAAAGGGTTTATAATGCTTATAGATGATAGCTTTGAATATATCACAGTGCATATTGCAAGCAGTATGAAGTAAAACAAAACAACAGCAACAATAACACCAACTACTCCCTGTTTATCAACGGAATTGAATTCTTTGTTATATACTAAATGCAAATCAATTCTAATAGAAGTTGGAAACGTCACTACCAGCCAAAACTGCTTCTTAGAATTATATTTAATACTATAGCTATAACGTCTTTCAACACTTCTACTCTTCATCAAAAAATCAGTGAACTCCGCTGTGGTGAGTTTGTTTTTTGAAATAGTGTTAATACCTGCAGAATATGTAACTTCATAATCGGTGTCAATTACCTGTACACCGCCACCGTTATCAATAACCTGTGTTGCGTCAATCCTTTTATAATCATCCTTCATTAGGCTTTCTGCAGTATAATTATTCTTAATAAGGGTCTTGGATATAACATCGTTTGCAAAACCCAAAAGCATAAGTGAAAATAGAGCTATCATTATGGAAATAATAAACATAAGGACATAATTTGCTAAGAATCTGCTTTCTATTTTTCTGTTCATAGGCTAACCGTGCTCTGTTTATGAAACTTATAACCAATACCCCTAATGGTTTTTACATATTCCGGATTTCTTGGATCAGTCTCAATCTTATTTCTGATATGACTTATATGAACCATTATGGTGTTATTGTCGCAATAAATATCCTCACCCCATACTGCCTTGTATAACTGCTTCCTGGTAAAAACCCTTTCCGGATTCTCCATAAGGTACTTAAGCAACATGTATTCTTTTGCATTCAGTACCACCTGCACATCCTCTTTATATACGCAGCAGGCGTCTTTATCCAAGCACAAGCTGCCATACTTTATTTTGGAGAAGGCGTGTGGCTTTTGGGACGAATATTCAAGGTTTCGCCTAAGCTGTGCACTAACTCTTGCAAGCAGTTCTGGCATACTAAACGGCTTTACTAGATAATCATCAGCACCAATCCCAAGTCCTAAAATCTTGTCCATATCATCACCTCTAGCGGTTAGAAATATGACAGGAAGATTGCTTGTTTGACGGATTTTTCGTAGCAGATTGAATCCATCCAGTCGTGGCATCATAACATCAAGGATGGCGATATCGATTGCTTTGTTTTGTAAGACCTCTAAAGCCTCTATGCCATCCTTTACAGCAAATACAGAGTATCCCTCCTGCTCAAGCTCTAACTTTAAAAGGATTCTGATGTCCTTTTCATCTTCTGCGATTAATACATTCAAAAAACCACTCCTTATTGTGTGTTTTAATCTATAAACTGATTCAAAACCTGACAGCGCAAACATTAAAATATATTACTACACCTAGTACACAGAAACTTAGCAATGATCCGCCAAATTCTTTTAAAACATTAATTTCCCCCATATTTTACTCTCCTTATTTCCCCTTCAAACATAATACTTGTACTCCTCAACCTTATTCTAATAGGTTTCTTCAAACTACATTTATGCTTGTTCAACAAGCAATTTAATATTTTCTTCCGTTGAAAACAAGTCGTTTTCTATACTATTGAACTTTTCTTTCAATGAACCTATTACATTTTCTAAATCGTTTGCGACAAGATGTACACTATCTAATGATTCACAAATTCTTGATTGTACAACCCAATCAGATATAAGACCATCAAAAAAATAATCTGCAAATGTTTCGAAAGAACCAATATTTATATCTATATTCATTATTAAATTTACATCAGATAATTCATTTTGGAATCGTATCAATGCAATTTTTGTATGATGTACATATTCCTTAGCTTCATCAATATGTGAGTGCTTAGCTGCAGTGGCAAGTAAGCCTCCCCCTAATATATCCCATGTTCCCCAGCCTTCAGCACTTCCAAGAGAATTTTTTACACGTCCAAGTTCAATTTGTACAGCCTCACCTGACTCAATTGCTTCCTTCAATTCTTTTTTCTGTGCTTCAAGGTCAACTAAGTTGTCCATAAGTTGAAGTAACTTTTGAGATTTACCATCATTTAATCGCAGTATAAACTCTTCTTTGTGCTTCAATACAGTTTCATATTCACACTCTACGCCAAGTAGACTGTTTAATGAATCTTTATAAGATACAATTTCCCTCTCTAATGCTATAACTGATTTACAACACTCATCATACTTTAGCCTAACAGAAAGCAACTCTTGCCTCTCTTTTTCAAGCTGTTGATGTTTACTCCCAAGTATCGAATAAAATATATTAGTAATACTTAATGATTCAAGTTTTTTAACATCCTTATCCTCATCTTTAAGAATATTTTCGAGCTCTATCTTTCTATCTAATTCTTTTTGCAATACTTCCCTAGTCTGGTTAAGCCAACTTTGAAATTTCTTTTTTCTCAACAATTTCTCTTTGACATTTATAATTTCCCTGTTAAGTTCTTCAAACATACTAACCTTCCTTTCTCCATATAATTTTTTTGTACACTTGCGAAACAAGTCTTATGAAGATTATAACATTATTTTACATCGTGCTGTATACATTTATATATTACTTAATAACCATTAAAAAAGCATAAAAGAACAACACCAACAATTATGTCAGTGCTTATATAAAGGTTTAAATATTCATTAATAATTAATTTAATTTGCTACCTGACTGCCAAACTGACTATTATAGAGTTTTTCATAAAACCCACCCTTTTTCATTAACTCATTATGGGTTCCTTGTTCTATAATATTTCCTTCATCTATAACCAATATTAAATCTGCGTTACGAATAGTTGAAAGTCTATGTGCAATAACAAAGCTAGTTCTTCCTTTCATTATATTCCTCATAGCTTTTTGAAGTAATATTTCTAATCTAGTGTCAACTGAACTAGTTGCTTCATCTAATATTAATATTGCTGGATTTGATATTATAGCTCTTGCTATAGTCAAAAGTTGTTTCTCCCCTTGAGATATGTTAGAAGCCTCTTCATTTAAAAACATGTTATACCCATCTGGAAGTGTTTTAATAAAGTGATGTACGTTAGCTATTTTAGCCGCTTCAATAATTTCTTCCTTGCTAGCTCCAAATCTACCATACTCAATATTTTCATAAATTGTTCCATTATATAGCCAAGTATCCTGAAGAACCAAACCGAATATAGAACGTAAATCTTCACGTTTCATATCTCTAGTATCCACTCCATCTATCTTTATAGCTCCCCCTTGAATATCATAAAATCTCATTAATAAATTTATTAATGTTGTTTTACCTGCTCCTGTTGGACCTACTACAGCGACCATCTGACCACTTTTTATCTCTGCGTTTAGGTCCTCAATTAAAATCTTATCTTCACTATATCCAAATTTGACACGCTCAAAAGTAACATTTCCACGTACATTCGCGAGCTTTATAGAATCAACTTTATCTGGAATCTCCTCCTTTTCATCTAATATTTCAAATACACGTTCAATTGCTGCAAAGGCTGATTGTATTGCAGCAGATAATTGAGTTACTTGAGAAATTGGTTGATTTATTTGCCAGATATAACGAATAGATGCTTGGAGATTACCCACTGTCATTATTCCATTTATGGCATATATTGCGCCAAGAATTCCAATGGCTGCAATCCCTAAATAACTTACTAATGAAACTAATGGAGACATTATACTTGATATAAATTGCGCCTTAAATCCAGTATTAAAAAGTTCTTCATTAATATTTTCAAAATCTTTTATAGCATCTTCTTGCTTTCCATACAGTTTTATTTCATTAAAACCAGTATATATTTCTTGCACTTTACCATTCAATTCCCCCAAAACATTTTGCTGTTTATAAAATAAATTTTGTGATTTACTGACTATAAATTTTGAAACTAAATAACTTATCGGTATTATAAGTATAGCTAACAATGCAAGTTTTATATTAATTGTAAACATCATCGCAATAGCTAGAGTTATTGCCAATATTGAATTTATAACTTGGCTAAAACTTTGTTGAAGTGCATTAGAGATAGTATCTATATCATTTGTTATGCGACTCAGCATATCCCCATAGCTATTTTTATCAAAATAACTTATAGGTAATTTTCTAATTTTACATTGTACAGCATTTCTTAAATCTTCCATAGTGTTTTGAATAGAATTAGTTAACAACAAACTTGCTGCATATGTTGATAATGTTCCAAATATATAAATAAAAGCCAATATTACCAATACCCTTAAAATATAATTAAAGTTAACTGAAGCTCCTTTTACGCCTTTTGCTATATTCACAACATCTTTGGCAAGACTAGTTGTAATTAAACCCTCTATTTTTGGAGCAATAGCAGTAAAAATAGACGCTACTACTATAAATAAAATTGCACCAATAAGTGCTCTCCTATATGGTTTTACGAAGGGAGAAATTTTTCTTATATTATCCGTTAACTTTTTCATTGTTCCAGTTCCTCCTTTGTAAGTTGAGATGATGCAATTTCATAATAGATTTCGCAGGTTTTTAGTAATTCTTTATGAGTTCCTATTCCTACTATCTCTCCTTCATTCAATACTATAATCTTATTAGCATCAATTATGGATCCTATCCGCTGTGCAACCATTAAAACTACGGAATCTCTAGTTTCGTCCTTTAACTTTTCTCTAAGCATTGCATCTGTTTTAAAATCTAGAGCGGAAAAGCTATCATCAAAAATATAAATTTCAGGCTTTCTAACTAATGCTCTTGCAATAGATAATCTTTGCTTTTGGCCTCCTGACATATTAGATCCACCTTCACTTATTAATTCTTCAAATTTTTTATGTTTACTATTAATAAAATCATAAGCCTGAGCTACCTTAGCAGAATGTTCAAGTTCATGTTTATCTGCAGCATCTTTACCAAATTTAATATTAGTACCTATACTGCCAGTAAACAACAATGTTTTCTGAGGTATAAACCCCATTTTTTCACGTAGTGCTTTTAAATCATATTCTCTCACATCTACGCCATCTATCTTTATGCTACCTTTTGTAACATCATAAAATCTTGGAATTAAATTAATTAACGTACTTTTCCCACTGCCTGTACTTCCTATAAATGCAACTTTTTCTCCTTTTACTGCTGTAAAGGATATATCACTTAAAACTGGAATCTCTCCATCTGGATAGATAAAGGTAACATTATCAAACTCCACAATCCCCCTAATAGCTGTATTTTTAACACCATATTTCGGATTTTTAATAATAGGCTCTTCATCTATCATCTCATTAATTCTATCAGCTGAAATTTGTGCTTTTGGATACATGATAAACATCATTGAAAAAAGCATAATTGAAAACATTGCATGAAACAAATATTCTATAAATGCTACCAGTTGTCCAACTTGTAGCGTTCCTACATTTATCATTTTGCTAGAAACCAAAAAAATAGCGAGCACTGCTAAATTCAACAAGAAAAAGAAAGTTGGCTGAGAAATTGCCATAAGCTTATATAACTTCTTAGATAGATTTGTATAGTCATTGTTAACTTCTTCAAATCTTTGATTTTCATGATCATCGTTACCAAATGCCCTAATTACTCTCGTTCCAGTTAAATTCTCTCTTGATATTCTATTTAATTTATCTAATTTTTTCTGTTGTTTTTCTGATATTGGATAAGATATCTTAGATATAATAATTACCCCAAGCACTATGAATGGCACCGTTATTGCTAATACTACAGACAAATGTAAGCTCGTTCTTATAATCATTACCAAACTTACAATAAACATAACTGGTGCAAGTAATGCTGTTCTTAATAATGTATTTGTGAATTGTTGTAATTGAAAAACATCATTGGTTGTTCTGGTTATCATTGATGATATCCCAAACTTATCATATTCACTATGTGAAAATTCCTGAGATTTTTTAAAAATATCGTTTCTTAAATCTCTAATCATACTAGTAGAGATTTTTGAAGAACAGTACCCTAATAATATTGTACCCATGGCTCCAACTATAGATATTCCTACAATTATAATACCCATATGTTTTGTAAATTCTATATCCTTATTCGCTATTCCTGTGTCAATCACTCTAGCCATTATTGTTGGAATTCCTAATTCCACTAATGCAAATCCAAAAACGGATATTATATTCAGCACTAGAAGCAGTTTATATTTTTTTATATATTTTAATATAAGTTTCATTCCTTGTATTCACTCCTTTTTTAAGTACACTTGAAATCTTGTTGCAATAATATTATAATAAAGTATACAGTTACCGTATAGTCAAGAGGAGTAATTAACTATGAATGAAAAATTTAATAAATATTGAAGAACTTAAAAAAATCTACGTCATTTATGGTGCGGATCACCTTTGATAATCTTATCTTTTATTTAAACAAAAAGTGAGAACCACGCTCTTTATCGTATAACTTATCTTACTAGTCTTAAATTCACTAAAAAATTGTTATAATTACAGAAACAAAGATTACGAATATTCCACTTAGAATTAACAAAATTGATTCTCCTTTTTTGTTATTAATATATGAGTCATACCCATTTGATATGCTCAAGATACCAAATAATAGTAATTCAATTGGCATTATAATTTTTATATTAATCATATTAAATAAACCTAAAAGCGATAATATAATAACTATTGGTCCAGTAATTTCTACTCACGACCTATAAAAAAAATAAGCGTTTATAATAAATCCTAAGCTTGTTTTTAAGTATTGGCACTTAATTTTTTATGTTTAAATCTATATACTGCTAAAATTAAAATCAGTATTATAATTACAATAATTGCTACATAATCAAAATATAAACTGAAAACCAAGTTACTAATTCTTATATCGAAAAGTAAAAAATTGTTAGATTCACCTGTTATGAAACTATAAAAATCTACTACGAAATGTAACCCTATAGGCAAATATAAAGATTCTGTTATTATATACAAATACCCCAATAGAATTCCCATAATAAACACAACAAATAGGGCATGAAATTGTTGATAATACTGCGTATGAAACGTCATAACTATAAAACCAAACAATTCAATGTTTATGATTAGTGTTTTACGTTCATAGCATTCCGATAGTACTACGTCTAAAAATGTGTTTTTTCACAAATGCAATATTTACTTTCTTATTTCATAGTAATCCATAGTATAAGTCTCTTCAAAGCCACATGATTCATAAAGATTTAAAGCATTTTTGTTTTTTACAGACACTTGAAGCATAATATCCTTTGAGTTTTTCTCTTTCAATTTTTCTATTGATGAGAGTAAAATGTCTCTCCCATAACCATTACCACGGTATTCTGGAAGCACACCAAATCCATAAATACCTCCTACACCATCACATATTTCTAAACGAACTTTTCCTATGATTTTATTATTAATTTCTGCTATATAAGTAATTGCGCCACATTTTTCCTCTTCCTCAAACATACAAATATCCTCTTCTTTGAATTCCACATTTGAATATATATAATCCTGCACTGCAATTTATTTTGCATCCTTATTTGTAGTTTTTCTTAAAACTACATCATGCGCTATTGTATTTTGTTTTAATTTATTTCTTAAAAACATCTCATATTCAGAGTTATCAAAGCTGGCACCTGTGGATTTAATAAATTCCAGTCCAGAACTAGAATTATTATCACTTAGCAAAAGCATTTTTGTTGCATCGCCTCTTCTCCATTCATCTTTAACTAAAGAAAATAACCTTTTAAATACACCCATTCTTCTATACCCGGGGTGCACCATACCATTTACTTCTAGTACAGCTCCCCCAAAGTTACATATACCAGCATAACCTATAAGCTTATCTCCATCATAGTACATGAATTCACTAATTTTGCTTAAAGTATCAATCTTTCCTTCTGCCCTGCTTAGCTTATAATCAATCTCTAATTTTAGTTTTACTCTATCCATTTCTAAACAAATCCCTTGAAGAGCATATATATCTTCATAGTCATTTTTATTTAATCTTTCTCTTAATCTTATATAGGGACTTTTTATTTCTCCCATAATCTATATCTAACCCCTTTTTATTATTTATTAGTAATGGTTAATACTATATATTTGCACCATCATTTTCTCTTACAGTTGTTTATGACGAACCTTAAGAATGATTTGTCTTAACTGTTAATTGATATGGATAATGCTCATTTTAAGAATATGCCTTTCTTATTTACTTGCAGTTCATTTGATAATAGATGAATGAATAATTCTTCAATAGCAGCGGTACTTGCAACCATACAAATTATATACATCAGCACATCTGATTGGGAAAAAGCAAGTGATAGTGGGAATGTAAATAGCACAAGCCCTGTAATTTTATTCCCATAAGTATGAAGTATCCCAAATGTTTTATACTTTACAAACATCACTATCATTGACACTACTCTAACTATTCCGATGATAACTACCCAAACAATGATTTGAACTGTTGAATTAATAATTGGATATAGCACGATTGTCAGTATCACGACCATTATCAAATCTGCAACAGAGTCAAGTTTTTCACCCAATTTACTTGCGGTATCTGTTTTTCTTGCTATATATCCATCAAAAACATCACTAATTCCACAAACGAGATAGATTGCGAAGAACACTATACTTAATGGTTTTGCCACAAGCAATGTAATGGAAAAAAATATTCTCGCAATTGATATATAATTTGCTATTGACTTCACTGCATCACCTCTTAAAATATAAATTAGCCTTGCTTCTTATAAGAATATAAGTTTGACATACCCCCGTTATTCTTTAAGAATTCTTGCAGTTGTTTATGACGAACTTTATGAAAATTATAAAGTAATATGAAACCATTAAAAGCAATTCAAGAAAAAAAACAGTTACTTATTTCAATTAAATTGAATTTATGGTAACTGTTTTTTCTTAATGGGACTTTTGCACAAATTGTGAGCCCTACCCCTAATATAAACAAACTTACTTTTTGTTATTTTCAGTTGTGGTAAAAGAATCGAATACAATTTTAGAAGCTTGAGCAATTAGTTTGTCATCATGTTTAGCCTCTTTTGTATCGTGAGTTGACAATATTGCAATAATTATAGGTTTTTTGTTTGGTGGCATTACTATGGCAATATCATTTCTTGTTCCGTAAGAACCAGCTCCACTTTTGTCAGCAACTACCCAGCCCTCTGGTGATCCTGCACGAATTAGTGTATTACCTATTGCATTTCCTGTCATCCAATCAATAAGAATTTTTTTCTTATCATCTGTTAATATATCTCCAGTTGTGTATGCTTGCAAATCAGTTGCCAATTGTCGTGGTGTGCTAGTGTCCCTAATATCTTCAGGTATGGCTTCGTTTAGATCTGGTTCTATACGTGTAGGTTGCGTAACGTTATCCCCTAATTGATTAAGTGATGATTTAAAACCATTAGGTCCACCTATATGATCAAATAAAAGATTTGCAGCTGTATTATCACTAAAACGTACTGCTGCATTGCAAAGTTCTTCAATGGTCATGCCTTTATCAACGTTATCTTTTGTAATTGGAGCATAAGAGAGAACATCTTCTTTGTTATATTTAACTACTTGTTTAAGCTGCTCTAATGAATCTTGTTTTAAAACAGCACCAGCGGCTAAAGCTTTGAATGTAGAACAGTAAGCAAACCTATCATCAGCACGATATACGACTTCTTTATGCGTCTCTGTATCAAAAGCATATACACCAAGTTTAACACCATAATCACTTTCAAGTTGTGAAAATGACGAATTATATTGTGTGTCAGACTTCGTGTTTACAGGTGGCTGAGTTGCTACCTTTCCACAGCTAGTAAGAGAAAAGATCATAATCGGCATAAGTATAGCAATTTTAAACTTATTTACCTTGAATTTTGAATTTACTAATTTTTTCATATAAATTCTCCTTTGTTATTTAATCGATCTGTTAAGTTATTTTTTCATAACTACTTAACAAAATATATTTAATAATATCATATAAACAATAACGTGTACTTCCGACATACGTGGCGCGTTCACAAAAACATAGTGGATTTAGTTTAATTACATTGATTCTTTGCCACTACGCAGAAATGCGCAACGTGCACTAAATAGGGGAGAGGGTTATCACAAATTGCGCAGAGCTGTATCCCATACAAATTTCGGAAAATTGCGCTTCAAAACAGAACAAGAGCAACAAATATGGGGTGAATGCAGTCGCTTGTTAGCAAATTGCATCATTTATTATAATGCCAGCATATTAATCTCTATGGTCGATATCAGTTTAATAAAAAACCTGAGCTTATCAACATGGATGTAATCATTTAGGAGCTAGCTCAGTTTCAGGTATTACCTGACAAGTAATTTGCTTATTCCCCATTTCCGGGGGGATGGGCAAAAATACCCAACTTACAGGTGCAGTGCAAAGTGAAAAGCAAAACTCAGAGCTTAAATTAAATGCATCCGAGCTTCTTCTATAAATTACTACTTATATTTTTCTATCATACAAACACATTTTGACTTCATTTGAATATATATAATAGGGTAACATAATAATTTTTGGAGGAACAATATGAATCAAATGTACAATATGGAAGAACCCATGATGCCGTGGAGGATGGCACCTGCACCTATGCCTAATATGCCAAACATGCCAAACATGCCCAATATTCCTATGCCCATTATGCCTATATCTAACAGTGCTATGCCTATGACTATGCCTGAGCATATGCAAATGATGCACATGCATTTCATGATGCAAATGTGTATAACCATGCAAATGAATACTATGAAAATGATGGATAAAATGAATAAGATGGATAATATGGATAAGAAATAAATGCAGGAAAAATTAATTAGTATGTAGTAGTTAAAATTAGAAAAGCATGAGTCTTAAACTATACTTATGCTTTTCTAACTTTTTGTAAAATATAAATATTACCACATCCAAATTTTATTCTTTATTTACACAACCTTTACACCCAGCATATTCCCTATATTTGCATTTTGAACAATTAATTCCACATCTCGATTCAACCATTATTTTCTTTTGAATTTATTTCGTTAAAGAACCTAAACCCAATTTATATGACATTAAATTAAACTACTATATTACATAGTAAAAAAGAAGCCAAATTTTTAGGCTCCTTATTATTTCATATTTATTTTATTATTTTTCTTTATAATTCTTTTTTCTTGATAATTCTTTTTCCTTAATAAAAAATTCTTCTTCTGTTATAATTCCTTCGTCTAATAATTCTTTATATTTCATAATTTCATCTGTTACAAATTCCAATAACATTAAACAATCACCTCATTTAATTTTTTTTTCAGAACGAGGTGCAACACACTCTTATTTATAAGCATCTCATAACTCATTCGTTTGTCATTATATTTCTTTAGTATTATATATTTTGTTTTCCGTTAAATTATAATCTTAATAATTTATTTTGCTATTGATTTAAATAATACTGTCTGTTCTTTAATACCTTTCTCAGCTGCAAATCTTTCAATACTTGATGCACCAAAGAAACCATCAATTCCTTCTGTTCTTTCAATTACATATGTAGCATCTTCTGGTTCTGCAATCGGTCCACCGTGACAAATTACCATAATATCTGGATTAACTTCTCTACCGGCTTTAATAATAGCTTCAATCTTCTTAACACAATCATCTAATGTAAGAGCTGTTTTTGCTCCAATTGTACCTTTGGTAGTCAAACCCATATGTGCGACTAAGATATCTGCTCCTGCTGCTGCCATCGCTTTTGCTTGATCTGGATTAAATACATAAGGAGTCGTAAGCATGTCTAATTCATGTGCTGTTCTAATCATTTCTACTTCTAATCCATATCCCATACCCGTTTCCTCTAAATTTTGTCTGAATACGCCATCAATTAAGCCTACTGTTGGAAAATTTTGAACTCCACTAAACCCTTGCTCCTTTAGTTGTTTTAAATATACCTCCATAATTCTAAAAGGATCAGTACCACATACCCCTGCTAAAACTGGTGTATGTTTTACAACAGGTAATACTTCCGAACCCATCTCAACCACAATTTGATTTGCATCACCATAAGATAATAATCCTGCAAGTGATCCACGACCTGCCATTCTATATCTTCCAGAATTATATATAATTAGCATATCAGCTCCGCCAGCTTCGCTGCTTTTAGCAGTAATACCTGTACCTGCTCCTACTCCTAATAGTATCTTTCCATTTTTAACTTCATCCTTAAACTTTGTAATGATTTCTTTTCTCGTCATTTTATTCATTTATAATTCCTCCTATTTATTCATTAACTCTATTAATTTTTGTGCTGCTGCTTCTGCAAATACTACATCATTAATCTCGCAATCCATTTCAATTACTTCTACAATGTTTCTGCTCACACCATTTCTTAAGGTGTCAAATAGCATCTTATCTTCTTCTACACCATAGAACGCTTGACCTTCTACATCAATGCCTGATATGCCTCTAAGCGGTAAAAATAAAGCTGTTTTCTCTTTCGCCATATTTAATTTCTCAACAAGTTTCTTCCCAATTGCTTCATTTTCTCCTACAGTTGTTCTCATAAGTGTCACTGTCGGGTTGTGCTTGTAAAAATTACGTCCCGCAAACTTTTTTGGTATTGTATCGTATGGCCCAAAGTTGCACATATCAAGTGCCCCTACTGATACAACCTGTGGAACATGATTTTTACTTGCTGCCTCTAAACGATGTTCCCCTGCATTCAAAACTCCACCAATAACTTCATCTGCCCACTCTGTTGTTGTAAGATCTAATACCCCTTCAATAAATCCGGCCTCAATAAGTGCTTCCATTGATTGTCCGCCTATACCTGTTGCATGAAACACAAGCACTTCATATCCTCTAGCCTCAAGATATTTTCTGGCTGCCGTTACACATGGAGTTGTTACCCCAAACATAGTTGCAGCAATTAATTTTTTTTTCTCTACCACTTTTATGTTTTCAAATTTAACCATACCTGCGATTGCAAATGCTGCATTTGCAAAAATCTTAGTTGAAATTGAATTAAGCCCTGAAACATCTACTACAGATGGCATCATAACAATATCACTTGTTCCTACATATGGAGCAGTATTTCCCGATGCTACTGTCGATACCATAACTTTTGGTACCCCAATAGGAAGTGCCCTCATAGCTGGTGTGACTAGCGAAGTTCCTCCACTACCTCCAAGGGATATAATTCCATTAAATTTACCTTCTTTATATAATTTAGGTACTAATTTTTCCATACCTTTTGATAATATTTCAGTTGCTAATGATCTGTCCTTTTTAGCAACGAGAGTTTTAATGTCTATGCCTGCTGCCTCTGCTACTTCATTGTTTGATACATCGGGTTTAAATGTTGACTTAAACACACCTGTGTGAATCGTAAAAGTACTTAACCCCAAACTTTCAATCAATTCTTTTAAATATAAATACTCATCACCTTTCGTATCAAATGTTCCTGCAATTGCAATTGTTTTCAATTTTTTAGCCCCCTGTACAACTTTCGTTTTATCTATCCTTCACAATACTAGATAAATGATTTTAAGAATGTTCTCATTAAAAAACAGTATGATTTATTACAAATTAATCATACTGCCATAGCTTCTTACCGTAAATGCTTTTATGTCTTATGTTTTTGTGCTTATGTATTTTTTTTAGATTTATATTGTTTTGGAGACAATCCCTTATACTTTTTAAACATTTTGCTAAATTGTGCATAATCATGATAACCGACTAATGATGCTAACTCTGATAACTGGATATTTTCTCTTTCTAAAATTTCTACTGCTTTATTTATACGGAATTTAACTATATACTCTGGAAAACTGCAACCAACTTTCTTTTTGAATAGACTGCTTAAGTAACTCCTAGATACATGCGCTACTATAGCTAAATCCACAAACGAAATATCATTCATATAATTTTTAGAAACGTATTCTTGCACAAATCCAACATAATCATAGTGTTTTGTAACTCCGTCCAGCATCTTAATCATTAAATCATCTTCATTAAGCCGACCCGATATTTTAAAGGCTTTTGTTATATTTATAATAGCCTTTTCTGATGGAATTCTCTCAAACGCCGACCCACCTATATATCCCATTAAGTTTTTATTACTACTATACATATACTGAATATCAATTGGTGTCTTTACAGGGCCACCATAAACCAACTTAATTACTTCTGGCTTTAATTCATTACATTTATTAAATATCTTGTTCACTTTAATCTTTGCAGCTTCCAGCGAGAAAATTTTTTTTGCCCCTAATAACCCTCCTCCCGTTAATCCTAAATGTGCACAAATTATATCAGCTCCAGCATCAATCATCTGAGCTGTTTGTATCTCGTCAAATACAAATGCAACTGTAAACATATCTTTTTCATGGGCTATTCTTATTGCTTGTACTTCAATTAGATAATGCTGTCCATTGTCTTTAAGAGCTTCGCTAAATTGACCGTCAATTAGTCCGACTGTCGGGTAATTATTAATACCAGAAAAACCCATACATTTTATTTCATCTATGTAACTATCTATGTTTTTTGTAGGGTCGTTTGCATTAAGGCCAAAAATAATAGGTATGTCAGTTACCAAAGGCATTATTTCTTTAGAAGCAAAGTCCATTACCATATCATTGCTATTACAAAATGGTAAAAAACCTGCTAGTGAGCCCCTCCCCATTTGGCGAAACCTACCTGAATTTAACATCAAAAGAAAATCAGCTCCACCCTGTTTGGCATACTTTGCCGTTATTCCTGCACCTGCAGCTACCCCAATAATATGATTACCCATTTTTATTTGTGATTTTAAATTTTCTAGTATTTTTTCTCTCTTCATGCTTTCTAAGCCCCTTATTTTATTCATAATTCATTTTTTTGTTCATATTTTCTCTTCAAAAATAATCCTTGCAGTCCTGAACCTTATTCTATCTTCATTATACTACAAATTTTATCATTTTATCTTTATTTTACCTTTAATATCTTTGTTTTACCTATAATATCTTTTTTTGCTTTTATCCATATTTAACGACATTTCAAAAGGATAGTATCCCACTTCTATAAGTGGGAGTATAAATCACTTTGCTATCTTTTCTTATTATGGCATATATATTTTTTTTATTAGCATCAAACATCACTCCACATATGAGGTATATGGTAAGATAATTCAATTAAAATAGATTACACTAAACTTTTTTAATCCCTAATAAATAGTTTTTACTTATAATTAGGAAATATATTAATTATTCATTACACCTTATTCTTTCAATTATGGTTTCCACGTGGAGTTTTCTCTCTACAATATAAGTTATAATATACTGAATCAATATAAAACCTATTGATACTGCAAGTATTGATCCAATTGGTAATCTATATATAATGTGTTCATTACCATTTTTATTAGCCAAATACGATAAATACCCTAGTGATACTCCTCCAGCAATAGATATTATTAAGCTTATTATAGAATAATACATACCTTCAATTTGAAGCATAGCTCGCAACTGAGAATTTGTAAGTCCTACCGCTTGTTTTCCTAGACATTATACTTGTAATCATTGTATTAACTAAATTAATAACCCCAATTAAGCCAATAATACCAACTAAGCTCATACCAACAGTTTTCATTCCTAGCATATCCTTTTCATCTTTTTCTTTAAATTCTTTTTTAGATAAAAAAGATATTCGCTGATTTTTAGAGGAAGGTTTTTTTATAGATTTTTCCACACTTTCGTATTTAGCCTCTTTAACATTTATTGATATTCTTGCTATTCGCTTATCATTAGTAATTCTATCAAAAGTTGCTTCATAGGAGATATTTTAGAAGCTATTTTACTAGGTTTTCTTAGAGAAATTATAATTGTAATTAAGCTAATAAGTGCTGCTATTAATATAATGAAAATTGAGGTTTCAACTTTTATATATGAATCCGAAATAAAAACTAAATGTCCTATATAGAAAAGTCTTTAGTTTGAATCCACTATGAGATTGTTATATCTTCCTTACATGTTGACAAAAATAGTAATCTAAGTACATAGTGTGTATTATACAGATACACACTATGTACTTAGGAAGGCGATAATGTGATATGAAGATTTTAATTTCAAATATATCTAATATACCCCTATACCAACAAATAAAAGACCAGCTAAAAGATATTATTTTTAAAGGTGAGATGTCTGAGGGTAATCCACTTCCATCTATCAGAAATTTTGCCACTGATTTGAAAGTAAGCGTTCTTACTATTCGTCGTGTCTACAATGAATTAGAGCAAGAGGGCTTTATTACAAGTCAGGTGGGCATCGGCACTTTTATTTCTGCGGGTAATTTAGAGCTACTTCGTGATTCTAAACGGCGTATTGTTGAACAAAAAATGCAGGAGTTAATTAAAACAGCAAAGACGTTAAAAATTTCTAAAGAGGAATTAAACGCAATGATGAATATTTTATACGAGGAGGATGAATAATGAGCAATGTCTTAGAAGTATCAGGATTAAATAAATCTTATGGTGAATTTGCCCTTTCTGATGTTAGTTTTTCTTTACAGGAAGATTGTATTACAGGGTTTATCGGTATCAACGGGGCAGGTAAAACAACCACTATACGGACCATTCTTGGTCTTGTTATGAGAAATTGCGGCACTGTCAAATTCTTTGAAAAGGATATGGATAAGCATGAGAATGAGTTAAAAAATCGTATTGGAGTTGTGATGGATGGTGGTTGCTTTTATGATGAATTGACAATGAAAGAAATGAAAAGCATTATTGCACCAGCATATTCCAGTTGGAATGAACATGATTACAAAACCTATATGGAACGTTTTTCACTCAATCCACGCCAGAAGATTTCAACGCTTTCAAAAGGTATGAGTATGAAGTTTGCATTGACTTTGGCACTTTCCCATCAGGCGGACTTACTTATTATGGACGAACCTACAAGTGGACTTGATCCTTTAATCCGAAGCCAGCTTATGGCTATTCTGACAGATTACATGAAACAAGGTGGCAAAAGCGTTTTCTTTTCAACGCACATCACTTCAGATCTTGATAAAGTTGCAGATATGATAATTCTTATCAACAATGGCAAGATTTTGTTCGATGAAGAAAAGGATACATTGCTTGATACCAATCGACTAGTAAAAGGTGATAGCAAGGATTTGACTGTTGAAACCAGAAAACTATTCTTAAATATTCAAGAAACAGGATTCGGATTTACGGGCATCACCAATAAATTATCTCAAATACAAAAAAGCATGAAAGACATTTTGGTCGAAAAACCTACCATAGAAGATATTATGCTCGGTTATGTCGAAGGAGGGGGGAAATAATGATGTTACATCTTGTTAAAAAAGATATCTTACTTATAAAAAAATATTTGCCACTTATGATGGTTGTGCCATTTGCTGTACCCGTTATAATAATGATACAAGTATCCCAACTTTTGGGGCTTAGTGCTTTTGTGGTATCGGTAATTTTTACGGTGTTTATGTTGTATCAGTATGTTTTGATGGCAGAAATGAAATACCCTAAAGCGGAAGCTCTGCTATGTTCTACTCCATACTCCCGCTGTACTCTTGTAAAAGCAAGATATGCTTTTCTCCTATTGATCTTTGCTTATTGCTGTGTGGCATACAATGTATTAGCACTGCAATTTGCCAAAATTAAATATATTACTCCATCTAGCTATCTTATTACTCTGCTGATTTCAGTAATCCTATTTGGCGTATATACACCTATACAATATAAATTGGGCTTTGAAAAAACAAAGTATTTCTTTATGATAGTAGTCATGGGAACGCCATTTTTAATACCTTTATTAATAAAAGTCAATATCAAACTCGCTTTTACGGGATTGTATGCACTGCCTATGGTTGTCCAGTACCCGATACTGATTGTGGCTATAATTGCTATTCTCTTTATTTCTATAAATGTATCTATAAAAATTTACTCAAAGAAAGAATTGCTATAACTGTATAACTTATTCATTTTGAGAAAGGAGCGATAACTATGCAAGCTTTACCAACCCCAGTAGTAATATTATGTGTTCTGTTTCCTATCGTGTATTTGACTTATAAGCACTTTAAAGGAAATGACAAAAAATAAAACATAACCGGAAAAATCAACTCGAATTGAAATATCTCTAAATATATCCTATAAAGATGGGGTGGTAACCGCAAAGCGTGGATTTACGCTTTGCGAGCACTACCCCAATAATACCGTAAACTTTATATAAATGCTTGAAAATCAAGATATAAATTTTTAAAATAGAGAATATTTACCAGTTAGATCAATATCTGAAAGCTTGATGCATTTCTTGGTGCATAAATTCCTATTCTATATGGAGATACACCTAGCATACACAAAATGATAAAGTCCCAATTAATATTTATATGCCACCTGAAAAGATAGCCATTGCATTTAACAAAAGTAATTCTATATTTTTATTCTATGAACAACTAGGTTATTGCAATATTATAAATATAGATACTACTATAATGTTTGATAAGATTTCTGTTAAAAGAATCAAGCTACTTAACAATTTTGCTTATGCTTTTTTAATTGAAGAAGCCAATAAAAAAGTATTGTACTGTCCTTGCCATTCTATGTATTTACCTACTATGGATGAATTATATAATGTAGATTTAATAATTATGGGGTTAGGTTACATGAATACCATTGAGGATGATTCAACAAATTTTCAAAGAGATAATCTCAGAATTATTAATGATTTAAAGCCGAAGAAGGTCTTGTTTACTCATATTGAAGAATTTGATGGTTTAACATATCCTTTGCCAATAACATCTTAAGGAATAATGCAATTGCGATTCCGTCTATAACAATTGTGCTCATCTGATCAATGATATTTCCAAGGGTCTGCCCTGTATATTCTTTGATATCATTTACCTTTTGCAGAATCATAGGTATTCTGCTAGTAGTCCATTTTCTTTCTAATATCAACGCCTGGAGCCACCTCCATGCTCACAATATACCAAAGAACGGCATTTTCATTTAAACCAAGACTAGTATCCGCCTTTGCTGTTTTACCATCATTTGTAATATTATGATAAATACCACATACTTTCATAGTCTTTTCTGTCCCGACAACCTTTACTACTACTTCATCTCCCACTTTCTTGTTTAATCCGTCTTTTGACGCATTTGCATAGGAAAGTGCGATTTCTCCTTCACCCTTCGTTGCTCTCCCTTCCACATAATTTAAATTATCATCAAACAACACATGTGTGGTATATTACAAGATAATTTAATTAAAATAAATTACACTAAACTTTTTTTAATCTCTAATAAATAATTTTTTCTTATAACAAGGAAATATATAGTTTGAACAACCAACATAATTCCCATCACCTGTAATGCTGGTACAGTTATCTCAATTCTAAAAGCAGATTTTAATGAACTAATAGCAAATATAAAATGTACCACAGCAATTATATATGGGAGTAAAAATAATACCCCTATCTCAATATTTAATACCTTTTTTATTTCTTTATAAGTTAATCCTATTTTATTTAACTGTTTATATTTCTTTTTATCCTCTATAAGGTCCATGTAACACTTGTTATATAAGAAACTTCCTGTTGTTACGAAGAATATAAGCCCTATAAATATTGCAATAAACAAAATTACCCCATAGGCTATTTTAGTGCTTTCCAATATATAAGCTTTTAGAAAATTATTATAATATTTATCACCTTTATCATCTCCAAACTTATTATAACAATTATTACCTACACTTAATGTATCCTTATAATTATTTACATTAAGTGCCCCAAAGTGGAGCTTAGGACCCTTCATTTTTTCATATACATCATCTTTAACCACATATACATTTCCATACAATATTGGAATTACTCCTTTATAACTCCTCCTAACAATTCGAAATTCTGTATCGCCAAAAATAACATTTTCTCTTTCATTTTTATCTAAATATGATACTAACATGGTCTCATTTTCATTTAAACCAATAGTGTTTAGAGATAATGCTACTGCTAATTTATTATAAATGTCTTCTTTAATTATAGTTACTTCATCTTTACTACCCTCAGGCATAACAAACTTCATTTCGCCATTAACCTTAGTATAATCTATCTTTTCATTTTTTAATGAATCTTCTATAAAATCGACTTTATAATCAACTTTGGTTTTATTATTATAAGTATCAACACAGAAAAATGCTTGTGGGAAATTTTTATTTACCTCGTTCTCTTTATCTCTCCAATAAGCATATACTGACCCTATTGATGAAATGGCAACTGTTGAAGTTATTGTAATTAAGAAAAACATTCTTGTGTTATCTTTTATTCTATATAGTAAATTTGATACCCATAGTACTGTAGTTTTATTCATATAGAAGTTTCTATTTTTCTTAAGCAACTTAAGTATAAATACACTTAATTGAGAAAATAATAAGTATGTTGCAACAATAACCATTATTGTGACAGGTATTATTCTATAGGCTAGTGTCTTTTCACTTGATGTAATTGATAGATAATATCCTTCTGACAATAATACTATACATATAATTGAAAGAATAACGGATGATTTTGGTTCTGTTTTGGGTTTTTTAGTTCCTTTAAGTAATCTTAAAACCATATCTTCTTTTATAATAAATGAACAAAATATTGGAACTACTATTCCTATCATTACAAATGCAATTAATGTAATAATCATAGCTTTAATTGGAATATAAAATCCTAGTGCATTAACTCCTAATATTCTTCCACTAACCGCTAAAAGTATTTTTGAAAATACCATCCCTACTATTACCCCTACCACTGCTGATACCGAACTAATTATTATGTTTTCAATACTTATCATCCTCTGTATTTGTTTTTTTGATGAGCCTATGATATAAAGTATTCCAAATTCTTTATATCTACTTTTTAAAAAGACACTTACTGAGTAAAATACAAAGAAGCATAAAAACAAGTATGCAATTACAGTTGTAACATAAAGTGTATTTCTTAGGTGATTAGGTAATTTAAGCACCACAAAGTCAGGATGGACTATAATCATAGTAAAAGAGAATAATAATGTCGCTGATATGCTGCTGCTTAAAAAGTAAGCGAAATAACCCTTTATATTTCTATACACATTTTTAGTAGCAAATTCTCTAAAGTTCATTAGTTATCACCTCCCATTAGTGCAAGCACGTCAATAATTTCCTGATAAAACTGTTTCCTGCTAACTCCCTTATAAATTTCATTATATATAGTTCCATCTTTTATAAATAGAATTCTATTACAATAACTTGCTGAAAATGCATCGTGAGTTACCATCATAGTAGTTACTTTTTCCTCTTTATTTATTTTTTTAAATAATTCCATTACTGTCTTAGCTGCTTTTGAATCCAAATTACCAGTTGGCTCATCAGCGAGTATCAGCGTAGGATTATGTATTAATGCCCTTGCAATAGATGTCCTTTGAGCTTCTCCACCTGATATTTCAAAAGTTCTCTTGTTAATTAGTTTTTCTATTACAAGTATCTTTGATATTCTATTAAGTTCCTCATCCTGATTTTTCACTGGTACACCATCTAATGTAAGTGGAAGCACTATATTTTCACCAATAGTTAAAGTATCTAGCAAATTGAAATCTTGAAATACAAATCCTAATTCTCTTCTTCTAAATAAGGCCAGATCATCCCCCTTAAGTTTTAGTGGATTTTTATCTTTTATTCTTATTTCTCCTGATGTTGGCTTATCTACTGTTGAAATCATATTTAATAATGTTGTTTTACCACTTCCTGATGGCCCCATTATCCCTACAAATTCACCTTCGTCAATTGTGAAACTTATATTATCCAAAGCACTGAATGTTATTTTATTACCATATACCTTGCTTAAATTCTTTATATCTAAAATCTTCATATACTTATTCCTCCTATTATATTAAATCATCACCTGCGGTGCTGCTCATCTTCTACGAAGATGCATTAACGACTTCAGAAGGAGATTTATACTCCCACTGAAGTTTTGTTTTGTTATAGTATGTAACATACAATTATAGACGTAGGTGACTTTCCTTCTAAATTGTCGTTAACGTGATAATTTTAGTTAATACTAGTACCCCAAGTAAAATCCCTACTACTATTCTATATACTGCGAAGACTTTCATTGGTTTCTTTTTTAAAAAATCAATAAATTTCCTCATAACTATTATTGACACTACGAAAGATACAACAAATCCTACTATTAATGAAATCCATAATGTTAGGCTCATTATAGAATAATCAAATTCAAATAAATCCTTTCCTGATGCCCCTATCATAGCTGGAATCGCTATGAAAAATGAAAATTCTGCAGCTATCGGTGTTGATAATCCTGCAATCCATCCACCCATAATTGTAGATGCACTTCTTGACATTCCTGGCCACACACAAAAGAGTTGTAATATGCCAATTTTTAATGATTGTACAGGGGTTATGCCATCTATACTAGCTACTTTATGCTTCCTATCTCCAAATTTCTTTTCAATTATCAGTAGCAATAATCCACCAACTATAAATCCTACTATAACAGCTTCTGGTTTAAACAATAATTTTATTTTATCGTATAATAATACTCCTGCAATGCCCATTGGAATAGATGCTGTAATAACATTTATTCCAAATCTGAATCCTTTCTTTCCCTCTTTTCCTTTAGTAAATATAAACTTAAAAAATTCTATTATACTTTCTTTAATCTTCTTCCAATACAAAACAACAACTGCCATTATTGCTCCAAGTTGAATTACAACTTCAAACATCTCTACGAATTTCCCTTCAAACCCAATTGCCCATCCAATTAATATCATATGACCTGTAGAGGATACTGGGATAAATTCAGTTAGGCCCTCTACTATCGCTATTATGATTGCTTTTAATAAAAATATTATATCTATGTCTTATCACTCCTTACAAACTAATTATTACTTTTATATAGTTTATAATAAAAATGTATAAGGTACTATCTGCAAAGCTTACAGGAATGTGACATGGTTGTAAGCTTTGCAATTATTAGTTGTTGCAGCTCTGCTGGAGATGATTTAACAACCTAAAAAAAAGTATATAAAATAATACTATTTTATATACTTCCATTCACATATTATAGAAATCCTATTTTCTTCGAGTTTTGATATTATAACTCCATTCATCTTTTCCATTAAACTTTTTACAATAGACAGCCCAAGTCCTACACCATTTCCCGTTCTCACCTTGTCTGCCATATAGAATCTATCAAACATACGTACTACATCTTTTTCATCAATGCCTGTACATATATTTAAAATTTCAAAAATAACTTTAGCATCACATTCTTCTAATTTTATTTCAATAACTTTCTCAGCATATTTTAATGTATTAGATAGCAAATTATCTATTATTCTCTCTAGACTATCCTTATCCCCCATTATGAAAATTGGCTTATCCGAAATGCTTATTTTTGGTTCTATCCCTTTGCTCTCAAAAGATTCATAAAGTGATAAAATTTCGTCACGTACTATATTAGTTAAATTTACTTTTGTCATCTCTAATTCATAATCTTCAGTCTCTATTGAAGCTAACTCAAAAAAATCATTTATAAGAACATTTAATTTATTAGTTTTGTTTTCAATTATCTCTAATGCCTCTTCTTTACCTATCGTATTCTGCTTAAGAAGTTTTAAATATCCTATTATTGATGTTAATGGGGTCCTTAAATCATGAGACATATTAGCTATACCTTGTTTTAATGTATTTTCAAACATTACTTTTTCTTGTTCATCCCTTCTGTAAAGTTCTAAATATTCATTAATTTCAAAAGCTAAGTCTTCCATATATTTATCATTTATTTCAGTATTAACTTTTTTATTGGTTTCTCGTACTCTAAAATTTCTAATTTGCTTAGTTATATCTCTTATTTCTCTTTTATATAAATGTAACTTAATAATTGCTACTGTTGAAATTAATATTAGAAAAATAATTATTAAAATAATGGCTAAATACATCTCATTTCTCCTACTCATATAATAAAGTTTTTACTTATCTTTTACTTAATATCTTCTCGCCCTACATATAACATACTCACTCCAATTGTTATTATAAAAGTTAAAAGCGATGAAATTATTCCAAGTATAATATCTTCTTTAGGTGCAAATCTCGATATTGCCCCTCGCCCAGCAACATAAGGAAGAATATATGCACCTATATTTGAAAAAGACAATTGAAGACTCAAAAAGAATATAACTGGTGAAACGAATGTACAAAGAGCACTCTTTGTTATCATAGCAATCATAGCAATTATGCATATTGTGGCTGCATTATACATTATTCCAACGATGATTACCCTTGTTAAATATAAAATAGTACTTAAATTTAAGACTTCACAAAATCCATAAATTATTGAAGCATGTATAACTAAAATTGTTGTATAAATTATTTCTAAAAATAAACAAGCAATTATAAATACTATTAATTTACTTAATATAACCTTACTTCTCGTATATCCATAACTGAAACTTTTACTTATATTATTATTCTTAAAATCCTTAGCAATAAATTCTCCGCCTAACAATGCAAATATAAAACTAGTATATATAATATATTCGAATCCGTATTGTATTGAAGATGCTCCATTCATAAGAAAATTAAGATGTACTTTCTGCAGTCGTTGTATATCCTTATCCCATACAGTAATCAAAAAAAATGAAAGCACTATCGCCATAAATATCATTCCAATAAAATATCTGCTTTTTCTTAATTTATAAAATTCTCCTCTAATTAAATTACTCATTATCTTCTCCTCCAACTAACTTAGTAAAATAATCCTCCAGAGATTCACCCATTTGCATTATTTCTTTAACTCCTATGTTATGTTTAGATAGAGCCATAGTAATCTTTTCCCCATCAAATTCATCATATATTCTTATGACATTATTCGGAAAAACTTCAAAATCTTTTATTCCAATCTCATTTTCTAAAATAACCGAGACATCTGAAGAATCATTTACTTTCAAATGAAGATAAGTTCTACATTTGTTTGAAAGTTCATTAGACGTCATTTCTTCAATTAATTTCCCATCATTTATAAAACCATATCTATTGGAAATATGAGTAAGTTCAGATAACATATGACTTGATATTAGAATAGTTGTTCCTCTTTCTTTGTTTAATTTAATTAAAAGCTCTCTTATTTCTTTTATTCCAATTGGATCTAATCCATTCATAGGTTCATCTAAAACCAAAAATTCTGGCTCACTTAATAATGCCATAGCAATTCCCAGTCTTTGTTTCATTCCTAGCGAGAAATTTTTAGCTTTCTTTTTCTCTACATCCTTAAGTCCTACTAAATTTAAAGTCTCATTAATACATTTGTTTCCTGGAATTCCTCTTTGAATTCTAACAAGTTCAAGATTTTCCTTAGCAGTCATGTTAAGATAAAGAGCTGGTGATTCTATTAATGTACCAATTCTACTTCTTTCCTTTATAATCTCTTTCTCATCACTATGTCCAAATAGTTCAACTTGTCCAGCATTAGGTATAACAAGTCCTGTAAGCACTCTAATCATAGTTGTTTTTCCAGCACCATTTTTTCCTATAACTCCATATATATCACCTTTTTTTATCTTTATGGACAAATCATCTAAAACTTTATGCTTACCATATGTTTTTGTAATATTACTAGCTCTAATTACATACTCACTCATTTTTATTACCTCCTTATGAATCATTATTTTATCATAACTAATGTTTCATAAGAAAACTTTGCTAAAGTCTTTCAAAAGTCTTAATTTTTCTTAATTTATACCCCATAGCCCAAATTGTTTCTATGTAATCTTCACTATTATTTGCACTAGATAGCTTATTCCTTAATCTACTAACATGTACATTTACAGTATTATCATCACCCAAAAATTCTTCTCCCCATATACTTTCGAAAATATTAGATTTACTGTATACCTTATTGGGATTTGTTAATAATAGTTCTAGTAATGCAAATTCTTTTGCAGTTAACGTAAGAATAGTTTGTCCCACTTTTACTTCCTTACTTTCTATATTTAAACTAATATCTTTATAACACAAAATATTATCTCTATTTTTCTTTCCCTCATCGGTGAAAAATTCTAAATATCTTCTCAAATTAGAATTTACTCTTGCAACCACTTCATCTGGATCAAATGGCTTACAAATAAAATCATCAGCTCCACTTTCTAATAATTCTATCTTAGTCTTTTTAAATGTTTTTGCACTTACTACAATTATTGGAGCTTTTGTGATTTCTCTAATTTTTAATATAGCTTCTTCTCCACTAATCCCTGGGATCATCAAATCTAATAAAATCATATCCCAACGTTCATTTTCTACACACATTAAAGCTTCTGTCCCTGAAAAAGCTGCGCGAGCTCTATAACCCTTATTTTCAAGAATACTACAAAGTAATTTATTAACATCATTTTCATCTTCAACTACTAAAATCTTAGCTCTTTTATCCATATTCCACCCCATTATAATCTATATATAAAGCTATTTTTCATTTTGTAAATCTTATTGTAACCACTGTTCTTTCATGCACAGTAGATTCTATCTCTATTTTATGGCCTAAATTTACACATACCTCTTTGGCTATATATAATCCCATACCCGTTGACTCTCCATATCTACGCCCATTCTCTCCAGTAAAAAATAGGTCAAATACCCTTTTAATATCTTTCCTTGGGATTCCTATCCCCTCATCAATAACACTTAATTTAATTTCTTTTCCATCTTTCCATGCCTTTATAATCAATTCTTTTCCCGTGCCTTTTGAATACTTTACACCATTAATAATAAGTTGATCTAATACAAACTTTATCCACTTTACATCACTATATACTTCAATATCTTCATCTATTTCAACTCTAGGGATTATTCTATTTTTTATAAAAATCTTCTTTTCTTCATTCACTGTATCAAGAACTAACTGCCTCAAAGAAATTCGCTCTACTACGAAATCGTTTTGGAAAGAATCTATCCTTGCAAAATGCATTGCCATATTTAAACCTTTATTTAATTTATTAACCTCTTCTTCTATATCTTGAGCCTTTTCTTCTCCCGCGTATTCTTGAAGGAGAAGTTGTATTACAGAAAGAGGTGTCTTCATTTGATGTACCCACTGATTTATAAAAATTAAATGCTCATTATGATTCTTGTTACACTTTTGTATTTCAGCTTGATATAAATTATGTTGTTTCTTTAATATTTCAGAAATATTTTGACTCAAATCCGAACTATCAAGTTCCAAGAAAGCATCATTCAGACAAGCTAATCCATTTTTTAACAATTTGTATAACTGTCTATTTTGATAATATCTAAAAGCTAAAAAGCATACCAGAATAAATGTATTAAATACCAATATATAAATGATTTCACCGAATTCTATAAAACCCATAGTATTACAATACATAACGGTAAGAGCTACACTTAATAAACATATAAAAATATAACCTCTATTATCCTTTAAAAATAATTTCACATCATTCCACTACCAGGTTTTATTTAATCTATAACCTGCTCCTCTTATAGTCTCTATACCCATATCTATTCCTAGACCCTGCAACCTTTTTCTTATTCTACTAATATTTACACTTAATGTGTTTTCCTCTACAAACTCAATATCATCCCATATTTTTTCTAAAAGGAAATCTCTACTAACTACCTTGGGATACTTTTCCATAAGACATTCTAGTAGTACGCCTTCCCTTTTAGTGATAATTAATTTTTCACCATTAAATTCTACTTCTGACCTTTCTGGGTAGAACTTAAGACTATAGGCCTCAACTATTCTTTCCTCTACCTTAGGTGCATAATCTCCAAAGGCTCTTCTTATATGACTTTTGATCTTTGCAATAACAACATCAAAATAAAATGGTTTGGTTATATAATCATCTGCTCCACTCTCTAAGGCCATAACCTGGTCCATTCCGCTATCCCTTGCAGATATAAATATTATAGGAATCTTTGATTGTTGTCTTATCTTTCTGCACCAACAAAATCCATCAAATTTAGGTAAATTAACATCTAATAATACTAAGTCTGGATTACACTCATTAAAGCCTGTCATTATTTCTTCAAAGTTTTTTACTACTGTTACCTCAAACCCATACTTAGCTATGTATTCTTGTAATAAAGTACTTATTGATAAATCATCTTCTACAATATATATTTTGTATTTCATATTTATTTCTCCCTAGTTTAATATTTTAAAAACATTTGTTAATGAAATCCGTGCATACTTTTAGTTTACCACTAATAATATTATGGTGTCACATAAAATTTTCCTAACCCTTTATAAATAGATATAATGTCTAAAACCTGATAATTACTGCAAACTAGAATGACTCCTAACAGCCATTCCAGAGTAGCCTTAAGAAAATTAAAGGCTTATACCCTTATAACAAACAACACGTTTTTATGGGGAATCATGACGAAAAAAAGGTTAGAATTAAGCTTGTAATGTATATCTTTTATGTATATACTAAAAGTATACGGTTTAGGTGTACTTTTAAAAAGATATTCACTAGTATGGTTTACAGATTTCACAGAATGACATTCATGAAACCGCATTAATTAAAAGGAGGTATATTTATGTTTTTTAAGACTAGGCAGCAACATGAAAATTTGAGGACAAAGATCAGGGAATTTGCAGAAGAGGAAGTTAAACCTATTGCATTTATGTTGGATCAGGAAAATAAATTCCCTACGGAAGCAATTAATAAGTTAGGTGAAATGGGGATGATGGGGATCCCATATCCAAAAGAATACGGCGGAGCAGGTCTGGACGTAATGAGCTATGCAATTGCCGTCGAGGAATTATCAAGAGTGGATGGTGGTACAGGCGTAATTCTTTCCGCTCATACATCTTTGGGTACATACCCAATTGCTGCCTACGGAACAGATGAGCAGAAACAAAAATACTTGGTTCCATTGGCAAAGGGAGAGAAAATTGGCGCATTCGGTCTCACCGAAGAAAATGCTGGTAGTGATGCTGGTGGTACGGAAACCACTGCAGTACTCGATGGAGATAATTACATTTTGAATGGTGAAAAAATCTTCATCACAAATGCTGGTAAGGCTGATATTTACGTTGTTTTTGCAATTACTACACCGGATATAGGTATTCATGGTATAAGTGCATTTATTGTGGAAAAAGACACAGAAGGATTTACCTTCGGTAAGCATTACGACAAGATGGGTATTAGATCATCTGCAACTGCAGAGCTAATATTCAATGATGTGAAAGTCCCTAAGGAAAATCTACTAGGTAATGAAAGTGACGGATTCAAGATTGCTATGGCAACTTTGGATGGTGGTCGTATTGGTATTGCAGCTCAGGCTCTAGGAATAGCTCAAGGCGCTTATGAAAATGCTTTAGAGTACTCAAAAGAAAGGGTTCAATTTGGTAAACCTATCTGTCAGCAACAGATTATCTCTTTTAAGTTGGCTGATATGGCGACAAAACTTAGAGCAGCTAGATTACTTATTTACAGTGCAGCAGAGCTTAAAGAAAATCATGAGAATTATAGTATGGAAGCTGCTATGGCGAAACAATACGCTTCAGACGTTTGCCTTGAGATTGTGAACGACGCTCTTCAAATATTTGGTGGAAACGGCTATTTGAAAGGTATGGAAGTTGAGCGTGCTTACAGAGATGCTAAAATTTGTACAATATATGAAGGAACTAATGAGATTCAACGTGTCGTTATCGCTGCTCATATCATAGGCAAGATGCCAAAAAATGAGCGTGCAGGTAAAGCTGCTAAGCGTGGACCCGCTACAGGTTACCGCAAGAAAGTGATTTTCAATGAAGGAACTGCGAGTGAAAGGGTACATGCTCTTGTGGAAGCTCTTAAGGCAGATAAATATGATTTTACAGTTGGAATTCCAATGGACACTCCTATAACTAAGGCTGAAAGAGTAGTCAGCGTAGGACTAGGTATAGGGGCAAAAGAAAATATGAAGCTTATAGAAGACTTGGCAGTTCAAGCTGGTGCAGCTATAGGATCTTCGCGTCCAGTAGCTGAAACGCTTAAATATTTGCCACTCAATCGTTATGTTGGTATGTCTGGTCAAAAATTTAAAGGAAATCTTTATATTGCTTGTGGTATTTCAGGTGCAGGTCAGCATTTGAAGGGCATAAAGGATGCTGCTACAATAGTTGCTATAAATATTGATTCCAAAGCGAAAATTTTTAAAAACTCAGACTACGGTATCGTTGGCGATTTAATGGAGATATTACCATTACTAACTGCCGCTTTAGATAATGGAGAAGCAAAGAAAGAGGCTCCACCAATGGTGAAGATGAAGTCGACCGCTCCTAAGAAAGTTACTCCAACTTGGAAACATTATGTATGTAACGGATGCGGTTATGAATACGATCCTGGTATGGGTGATCCCGAAGGCGAAATAGCTGAAGGCACTCTCTTTGAAAACATACCTGAAGAATGGACTTGCCCTTCTTGTTATGAAGAAAAAAATATGTTTATAGAAGTCTAATTTTTAAATAATTAAATATAACAATGTGTTTTTAGTATAAAGGAGGATTATATATATGTATTGTGTTAGAAATATAACTGAGGATCTTTATTGGGTTGGTGGAAGCGATCGTCGCCTTTCCCTTTTCGAAAACATTCATCCAATTCCACGAGGAGTTTCTTATAACTCATATTTGCTAATGGACGAGAAGACAGTACTCTTTGATACAGTAGACTGGTCAATTTGCCGTCAGTTCATTCTGAATATTCAATCGATCCTAAAAGGCAAGTCTTTAGATTATATGGTAATTAACCATATGGAACCTGATCATGCAGCATGCATTGAAGAGATTATTCTTCGTTATCCGGATGTGAAAATTGTATGCACCCAAAAAGCTTCCTTGTTCATGCATCAGTTCGGTTTCTGCACTGATGGCAAAGTAATAGAAGTTAGTGAAGGCGATACAATGTCCTTTGGTAAACATAACGTTACATTTGTGGCTGCTCCAATGGTACATTGGCCAGAAGCTATGGTGACATTTGATACTACAAATGGAGTACTATTTTCCGCTGACGCCTTCGGCTCTTTCGGCTCCTTAGATGGTCAGCTGTTTAATGACGAAATGAACTTTGACCGCGATTGGATTGACGATGCCAGAAGATATTATACAAACATTGTAGGAAAGTATGGTCCTCATGTTCAGAATCTTTTGAAGAAGGCGGGCACTCTCGACATCAAGATCATCTGCCCGCTACATGGACCGGTATGGCGTAATGATTTGGGGTACTTCTTAGATAAGTACGACAAGTGGAGCAGGTATGAGCCTGAGGAAAATGGCGTAATGATCGTTTATGGAACAATGTACGGCAATACGGAGGCTGCTGCAAGCGATTTGGCAACAAGGCTTGTGGAAAAGGGAATGACGAATGTGGTTATGTATGATGTTTCAAAAACTCATGTCTCCTATTTGATTTCTGAGACATTCAAATATAGTCATGTGGTTCTTGCTTCTGTAACCTACAATTTGAAGATTTATCCACCGATGCTTAATTATATAATGGATATGAAATCATTAAATCTTCAAAAAAGAACTTTCACTCTTATAGAAAATGGCTCATGGGCTCCTCAATCCGGCAAATTGATGCGTCAACTTTTGGATGAGATGAAAGAAATGACTATTTTAGACAATGAGATGTCATTGAACTCCAGCATGAAAGAAGATGATGCGGATTCAATGGATGCCGTTGCTGATAGCATTATCGAGTCAATGAAGTAATTTTAGAAAAATATAAATTTGGGACCTGCTCATGGGTAAAATTCATGAGCAGGTCCCTTTTGATGTACATATTAATATTAAATTTATATTACACCTTTCCGGTATAGTTTCATTGGTACGCTTAGTCATGCATACCTAAACTTCTCCCTCTACTAGTTGCTTAAAATTTATACTTTCTAATTCCGCGTTTAAATTCTTTTGTACTTTTGCCATAGCTCTATGCACAATGCATACACCACTTTTATTCAAATTACAAAAGCTTGGTTCAATTACACATCTATTGACACATATTGGACCGTCTATTGCTTCTATAACACCTTTTAACGTTATTTGTTCTGGCAATTTATTTATAGCATATCCACCCTTGACTCCCCTATAAGATCTTAGAATATCTGCTTGAATAAGTTTTCTCAAAAGTTTTAAAAGAAATCTTAGCGGTATACCCTCTTTTTCTGAAATTACTTTTGCCTCTATCTTTTCACCATAGCCTAATTTGCATAAGTAAATTACTACTCTAAGAGCGTAATCTGCTTCTTGTGTTATTTTCATATTGTATTTCTCCCTAAAGTATATTCATTTGGTATAGTTTTATCTTAAAACGTTTACCCTATTTTGTCAATAGTTTTTCTCCTAAATTACAAGAAATGTAGATTGCAATATAAAATGTCCGAAATTTTCAAGAAAAATATAATGTTAAGTTATAATGGTTTTCTGTTCCATCATATTAGCAGATAGACCGTTAAAAATCCTTCTTGGATAATTGTTGATCCAGTGCTGTATTTGCATAATTTGTTTTTTAGAGAATGCTGAAATATCCACACCTTTTGGGATAAATCGTCGTATCATTTTATTGATATTCTCGTTTGTGCCTCGTTCCCATGAACTATATGGATGGGCATAATATACTTTAGTTCTCTTTCGTTTATTCCTTACTGAGGTCTCAATACCCTCGAAATCAAGGTTCTCACAGCCGTTATCACAGGTGATTGTTTTAAATGTTTTTGAGAATGCCATTCCCATTTTACGCTCCAATTTGTCCAATTCCTTCACAACAGCGACCTGTGATTTAGAAGGTATTTTAAAGATTAACTCCTTGCGAGTTACTCTTTCGCTTAACACCATTAATACAGTCTTTGTACCCTGCTTTCCTACTACGGTGTCCATTTCCCAGTGCCCTATCTCATCACGTGCAGCTACCGCTGTAGGTCTTTCTGATATGCTTGTCCCTTTGGTATTGTTATACGCCGGCCTTATTTTTTTATAGTTTCTCTTTTTGGCATTCTTTTTAACAGGCAGATCTTTGTTACTTATGTTTAAGAATAAATTATTATCCAAATAGTTATACACAGTTTTGAAGCAAATAGTTGTTTCGAATTGTAGATCTTTATTTATTATATTTTGAATAGCTGCATACGGAGATTCGCCATATTTACCAATGGCTTTTTCTAAGTACTTCACCAATTTGTGATCTTTCCCTATTTTCAATGCAGGCCCTTTTGCTGTGCCTTGTCTGTCATGTTCTGACTGCCCAATTTCTGCGCTATATTCCATTCGAGTGGTTAAATCACTATTCAATAATTCTACTATTCCTTTAGCAATTTCACGCCTTATTGTACGCTCTGAACGTCCACCTATTTGCTCCGCAATACAGCTTGAATTTAGCCCCATTTTGTATAATGTCTCTATCTTTATACGATCCTCATATGTTAGGTGTTTACCTTTTTTGTTTTCTGTGATAAAATTTAATTGACTCATTTGAAATCCTCCTGTACTTGTGTTGGTTTAGTCACTTAACATTGTACAAGATTTTTTCTCTTGAGTCTTTATTTTTTGTTCTATGGTCATTTCATTTTACAACTTAGCCTTGTATAATCAATAATGACTCCTTCCATCATATGCTGATGACATAATGTTTGCTATTAATAAGGTCAAAGTTAAAAACATGAAAGCATTTTAAGTTTCAGAGTAACATTGTTATAAATATTACACCGTTTATATGACAACTTATGATATTATATAAATAAAAGTGTTATCTGCACACAGCAGGCTAGGAGATATCGTCAATAACCCCCACTTATAGAAGTGGAGCTTGGAGATAAAACTCTAAGCCTTGATTGACTAGACTAAGTGTTAAATTACTACGCTATCTAAATCATAATACCTACGAATATTTAACCTAGTTTGTAGCTCTATTGCTTAATATTAAACAATTCTGAGGGTAGGAATAGTGTATTAAGTGTAAAAAGTTTAGATAACATTGTCTAAGGTTAACAACTCTGAAAGGAGGTAAACTTAAATGTTAGTTTACGTTATTAACAAAGATGGAAAGGCTTTAATGCCTTGCAAACCACAAAAATCAAGAAAATTATTGAAAACAAATAAAGCAAAAGTAATCAAAAGAGAACCTTTTACAATTCAACTTTTATACGGTTCTAGTAATTATAAACAAGAAATAACTTTAGGAGTAGATGCAGGAAGTAAATATATTGGGTTATCAGCTACTACAAAAGAAAAAGAATTATATTCAGCAGAACTACAGTTAAGAACTGATATAGTAAAATTATTAGCAGATAGAAGACAATACAGGAGGACTAGGAGAAATAGAAAAACTAGATATAGGAAAGCTAGATTTCTAAATAGAGTTAGTTCTAAACATAAAGGTTGGTTAGCTCCTTCAATAGAAAATAGAATAGATACTCATATTAGAATAGTCAATAAATTGCATAATATTTTGCCTATAACCAAAATAATAGTTGAAACAGCTAGTTTTGATATCCAAAAAATTAAAAATCCTAATATACAAGGGGAAGAATATCAACAAGGTGAAATGATGGATTTTTGGAATATAAGAGAATATGTATTATTTAGAGATAACCATAAATGTCATGGTAAAAAAGGTTGTACTAACAAAATACTTAATGTTCATCATATAGAAAGTAGAAAAACTGGTGGAGATAGTCCTAGTAATCTTATAACATTATGTAAAGAATGTCACAACAATTATCACTTAGGGAAATTAAAAGTTAAATTTGCAAAATGTCAAAGTTTTAGAGATGCTACTTTTATGGGGATAATGAGGTGGACTTTTTATAATAGACTTAAAGGAATATATTCCAATTTGAAAAATTCTTATGGATATATAACTAAGAATGTTAGAATAATAAACAATTTGCATAAAACTCATAGAATAGATGCAAAATGTATAACTGGAAATCCATTGGCTAAATCTTTAGACTATTGGTATTACATCAAACAAGTAAGAAAACATAATAGACAAATACACAAAGCTAAAATTCTAAAAGGTGGAATAAGAAAAAACAATCAATCACCTTATGAGGTAAAAGGTTTCAGACTATTTGATAAGGTGTTATTTAAAGATATTGAATGCTTTGTATTTGGAAGACGTTCAACTGGATATTTTGATATAAGGTTATTAGATGGTACTTCAATCCACAAGAGTGCGAAATTTTCAGAACTTAAATTGTTACAAAGTTCAAAAAGTTTATTAATAGAAAATAGAAAGGAGGTAAAGCAAGGTTGAGAGTTGCTTATCAGCAAGTAGCAATTCCTCCCCCGCTTTAGAAGTGGGAGTATCCTTGCTACAAAAATATGAAAAATAAGGGCAATGTTTATGTAGTTTTAGGTGTATTATGTGAAGTCTATTTTATAGGAACTATAATATTTGGCGGGAGAGTAACTTTTGCAGAATTTTATCTAGGCCTCGGAGTATTATTAATATCCCTAGGATTAATTAAACGGAAAAGCAAAAGTGAATATATTTTAATAAAACCAGGAAAGATTAGAACAGCGATAAAAATATGCTTTTTTATAGGACTAGCTTCTTTTGTATTTATTGAAGGTTGCATAATTCAATCAGCTATATCAAAGCATAGAGAAAAAACGGATTATCTAGTTATTTTAGGGGCTGGTATTAGAGGAGAAGTTCCTTCAACGGCACTTTATCAAAGGCTTTATGCCAGTTTAGAATATATTAAATTAAATCCTAATGTTAAGGTAGTGGTTTCAGGTGGAATAGGTCCTGGTGAAAGTATTACGGAAGCAGCGGCTATGAAAAGATTTTTAATAAAGCATGGAGTGGCAAAAGAGCAGATAATACAGGAGGAAAAGTCAACCGATACTTTAGAAAACTTTAAATTTACGGCAGCGCTTTTAAAAGGATTAGATAAAAAAGAAAATATAGAAGTAACTATTGTTACAAATAATTTCCATATGTTTAGAGCTAAGTTCTTAGCAGAAAGGCAGGGATTAAAAGTATATGGGTATCCTGCACCACTTCATCCAATTCTGGTGCCTACTTGTTTTGTTCGGGAGTATTTAGCCGTAATAAATTCATTTATTTTTGATAGATAATTATGGACTAAGAATTCTCAAATTCATAATTTTTATGATTATAATTATTTTACTCGTTGAGCAATTGGATGGTTCTCTTTAAACTGCTCCAAATCCCATAAGTTGCCGTATAAATCTTTGAATACTGCAACTGTACCCTATGATTGTTCTTTAGGTTCTCTTACGAATTCTATATCTTCTACTATCATTTCGTTATAGTCTCTCCAAAAATCATCTGTTCCAAGGAATAGGAAAACTCGTCCTCCTGCCTGATTCCCAATAAATGATAATTGTTCAGGTTTGGAAGCTCTTGCAAGCAATATTGTAGTTCCTGACGAACTTGGTGGAGACACTACCACCCAACGTTTATCTTGTTCTGGTTGGTATGTATCTTCTATTAATGTAAAGTTTTTTCCCAAATTGCGCTTTGCCTAAAATATTACATTCAACTTATTTCAGATATAATTGATTTTATAGTACAGAAGTGAACACTCGTGACTTAAGTCATGAGTATTCACTGTAATGCGTTTTTCCAATCTATAGCAAGCTTATAATGCGTAAACCTATCATTGGGAAGATAATCACTATAGTAACTTATATTTTAGGCTACTATAGTGATTAATTTATATTTGGCGTTGCATATATTTAGCCTTGTTTTTTTTATATCTTAAAAATAAGGACAGTATAAAACCAATTACAACAATTATAACTGCAACTTTCATTGAATAACGAAAACCGCTATATAGCGCTTGTACCTTGATTTCAAGAGTATCTCCATTGCGTGTATTATTAAAAAAACTGTTTTGACCTGCCGTCATAAGACCTATAAATAGTGTTGAGCCAATTGCTGCGGCTATCTGAATTGCTGTATTTGTAATAGCAACACCATCCGCTTGTTGCGCGCTTGATAATTGATTAAGTGCATTTGTTTGACTAGGTGACAGTGATAAAGCTACTCCTAAGCATACAAAACAATATAATATGGTAATTGTCTCTACAGATGTAGATACTCCAATATGAGATAATGACCACATGGAAATGCATATTATAAATAAACCAACAGGTATTAGTATCTTGCCTCCAAACCTATCAAAAAATCTGCCCGCTATTGGTGTAATCAAGCAGTCAATTATAGCAGCTGGAAGTAAAACAAGGGCTGCGGTTAAAGATGAAGTGTTTAACCCATTCTGCAATATAAGTGGCAGTATCATATTCATGGAGAACTGTATCATCTGTGTAATTACAAGAAGCATTATACATAACGTGAATAAAGGATTCTTAAAAACACGTATTTCGAGCATTGGTTGTTTTAAGGATAATTGACGCCTACTAAAGAAAATTAATGCTATTATTCCAGCAGCAAAGGATATAATAATAGTTAATTTACTTGCATCTAAATCATTTATAGAACTTATACCATATATGGTTCCAGCAAAGCCTATAGTTGATAGTACAATAGACAAGTAATCAATTTTAGGCTTTGTTATTACAGAAACATTTTCTAAAAATAGTGCACCAGTAATTATTGATATAAGAGATAATGGAATCAACATTATAAATAAGGATTGCCAATTAAAAAAATGTAATAATGTACCGGAGACTATTGGACCTAATGCTGGGCCAACTAAAATTGCACAGACACATAAGCCCATGGCTGAGCCACGTTTCTCCGGCGGATTTATTACCAAAGCTGTATTCATCATTATAGGTATTAGCATTCCTGTTCCTGTTGCTTGTATCATTCTTGAAATAAGCAGGGCCGGGAAAGAAGTAGAGAATACAGCAGATAGTGTTCCTGCTAAGAATAATATCATTGCACTTAAAAATAGCGGCTTTGTATTGAAGCTATGAATAAGAAAAGCTGTAATTGGTATAAGAATACCAACTACTAGTACGTAACCAGTAGCAAGCCATTGCACTGTGGTAGCAGTTACATGCATTTCCTCCATAAGCTTAGGTAATGCTACATTTAGTATGGTTTCATTAAATAGCGATAAAAAACCTCCAAATAGCAATACAGCCATAATGGCTTTTACATTATACTTCTTATCTTTTTCAAAATTACCTCTTTCTAATTCCATAAATTGTATTCTCCTTTTTCTTAATTAGACCAGTCTATATATTTAGTTCAAAATAACTCCCACATAAAATATATACTATAAGAATTTAATTATTTAATAATATTTCTACTTCTTTACTTACTGCTAAAAGCGAGGAAACTTCCCTCTTAGTTACAGACACAGTAATTGCACCTTCAATCATTAAATTAATGACCATACCTAGCTCCTTAGCTTTTTCTTTATTAAACCCACTTTGGATTAACTTTTCTGCATATACATTTTCCATAACTATAATGGCCTCGTTGCAAGCCTCCCTTAGCTTCTCACTTAAAAGATATGTTTCTAAAGATAACAAGCTAATAGAAATATCCTGAAGCTTACCTTCACTATTCAATTCTTCTATTATGTTTTTTATATTGTATTGCATAGCCTTAACTGGATTTGAATACTTTCCGAGTGCAGTTCGTATACTTTTTTCTATAGCTTCACTTGCTAGTTTTATAGCCTCTACAGCTAGCTCTTCCTTACCATTTGGGAAATAGTAATATAGAGACCCTTTAGGTGAACCACTTTCCTTTAAAATTTGATTTAAGCCTGTGGCATTATAACCTTTAAGCTGAAAAAGCCTAGAAGCAGTAGTAAGTATTTTTTCTCTTGAATCAGTTTTATTATTCATCTACTCACATCCTCTATCTTAAATTATAACAATTGGTCTATATATATTATACTGTTTTTATTTTTATATTGTCAAGAAAATATAACCCCCTGGGTAGCGATCCCTACTGGTCTTATATTGGTATTCCAAAGCAAATAATCGTACCATTTAATGAAGATTCAACGCAATTTATAAAGCCACCATGAGCCTCAACAATATATTTAGAAATGGAGAGACCAAGACCGGAGCCGGGAATATTTTGATTTCTGCATTTCTCGCCTCTGTAGAATTTACTAAATATATAAGGAATATCAGCTGAGGATATCCCTATTCCGGTGTCTTTTATGTATACATTAAGATACCTACCAGTGTTTTCAAAATATATTGATATGGCTCCATCTTCTCTTGAATACTTAATACTATTTGAAACTAAATTGTACATTACTTGAGAAAGTCTTTTCTTATCACCATTTAACAAAAGGTTAGGTATTTTATCAGGGAAAATAAAATTAATTTCCTTGCTAGTTATCTCTACAGATAAATCTTCTAATATATCCTTAAAAAAATCACCACAATAGAACTCAACTAATGATATGTCCATTTTATTAAGCTCTGCCTTTGAATGTTCTAGTATATCCTCTAGAAGCTTAGATAACATTTTCACTCTATTTAATATTATTGTACAATATTTTTCAATACCTGCCTTATCTTTAACAATACCATCCTTAATACCAGACACATATCCGTGAATGGCAGTTAGAGGGGTTTTAATATCATGAGATAAGCAAGCTAGAAGCTCCTTTTCACTTACCTTTATTGACATTTCCTTTTCCTTTGAAAATTTAAGCTCGTCTCTCATGGCTTCAAAATCATGGCAAAAAAGACCCATTTCTGTATCATAGTCATAATGAATTTCATATGTGAAATCACCGTTTAAAATTCTCCGGGCACTTTCATGAAGAGAATCTAAGGGCAATAAAATATCCTTTTTCAGTAAAATATAAGTGAAGATTATCAGTATAATTATTGTAGATAAAGATATTATAATAGGCAGTACATCTATAAATGTAACTAACTTAGGTGAAGTAGATACAAAGTCCTCCTTAGGAATTAAAAAAATTGCCGTACCAATTTGAGTACTATTTACAATTAGTGGAGTAGAATATTTAATTAATCCCGGCTGGGCTAAAGAAGCTTTATTATCGTACTCCATAAATTCATTTAAATTAGCTACAGCATCTTTTTTATAAATACTTATAGAAGAGTACAAGACCTTTCCATTTAAATCTATAACAGTATAAGGGAAATCAGTTTTCAAAGGAAATTTAGAATTATTACTTACTAATGTTTCTTCTACACTTATTTTTATGGAACTTGTTAAAAGTCTTCCCTTATTAACTGTAGGATAAAAGCTGTTTTTATTATATATAAGATTTGTTGAATAAATAATTACAAATGCTACTAATACAATTACAGATAAAGCGAAAACTTTTACTTTCAAAGCTATGCTTTGCCTATCCATCTATTGCTTCCTCCCATTTGTAGCCAACTCCCCAAACAGTTTTAATAAAATTAATATTGTTCAAAGAAAATTTCTCGCGAATTCGGTTTACATAAACAGCAACTGTATTTAAATCTCCAAAGTCGCTTACTCCCCAAACATTATCATAAAGCTGCTGCTTAGAGAATACTTGACATGGATAATCAGATAAAAAATCTACTATTTCAAATTCTCTGGAGGTTAAGTGAATCTCTTTTCCCTTAAAGGTTGCTTTATAGCTTTTACTATCTACAGCTAACTTACCAAACTCTTTTATTTCAGAAGCATACTTCTTTGAAGGATAAACATCTTTTAATGGAATTGAAAAGGTTTTATATCTCCTAAGATGAGCTTTTATTCTAGCTATTATCTCCATGGGGGAAAAAGGTTTAGTTATATAATCATCAGCACCAACCCCTAAGGATAAAATCTTATCAATATCTCCACTTTTAGCAGAAAGCATTATTATAGGTATTAGAGAGGAATTCCTAATAATTCTGCAGATTTCGATGCCATCCACCTCAGGAAGCATTATATCTAAAACAATAATATCCGGATTAAAACAGTTAAAAACAGCAAGTGCATTTCCTCCATTATCACAATAATCAACTATAAACCCTTCACTCTTTAAATAATCTTTTAATATATTCCTGATGTCTATATCATCTTCAATGATAAGGATTTTTTCATTTGCCATAATATACCTCCAAATACTTTGTAATTACATTTTACCATAAAATCATAAAAAAGAGAGTTTACCACCCTCTTTCTTTCAAAAATTCAAATATTAAACCCTCTCTATTTCCATCGTCTGATTTAGAGAATTTATCTAAATCAAGTTCTCCATCTATTCTACCATCCTTTAAATATATTAATCTGGAAGCACGAGCAGCAGCCTTTAAATCATGAGTAACCACAACTACTGTTTGACCATTATTATTTAAGTCCGATAATATGTCTAGAACCTCTTCTCCCGCAGTGGAGTTAAGTGCTCCTGTGGGCTCGTCTCCAAATAGTATTTTAGGGGATGTAATTATAGCTCTTGCCACTGCTGCCCTTTGTTGCATACCACCAGAAATTTCTGAGGGGTATTTTTTCTTAGCATCTTTTATACTGAGGGTTTCAAGAAGCTTTAAGGTTTTCTCATTGACTTCTTTTTTATTTTTATTTACTCCATAACCACAATAAGCTATATTTTCAAAAACCGTTATGTCCGGCAGTAAATTTATACTTTGAAATACAAAGGATATATCTTTCTTTCTAATTGATGAAAGTTCCTCCTCTTTCATTGAACTAATATCATTGCCTAAGAGATTGACACTGCCACTTGTAAGTGAGTCCATACCACTTAAAGTATATAATAATGTAGATTTACCAGAGCCTGAGCTTCCCATAATTACAGTAAAGTCCCCTTCATAGATGTCTAAACTTAAATTTTTTATCACATTAAGAGCAGTTTTACCTGTGACAAAGGATTTGCAAAGGTTATTAGCTTCTATAACTGTTTTTTTCATCAAATCACTCCTCCATTAATTCAGTAGGCTTAGTATTTTTTATAGAGTTGCAGCATATAAGTGTTGTTACTAATATTAAAATAACCATAATGATTATTAGTAACAACATTGTTACTGGAGATATTATTAACACATCTAATTTACTAACTGCTGCAGCAATCATGGGTCTTGCTATCGTTAAATTAAATATGATAGCTATAATAGTGCTAAATAATGTTAATATTAATATCCTATATAGATATCTGTTTCTTATTTCTTTAGAGGTAAATCCTAGTGCCTTCATTATTCCAAAGTGTCTTCTATTATCCCTAATATTCATTATTATAATATTTAGTATTGTTATTGAACAAAAGACTATAAATACCACAATTAACAAATTTGTAATTGGGAGTATTGTTCCAGGTATAGAGCTTGTAGTATCTTTAAGCATAGGGTGAATATCACTGACATCTAAGTTCGGATATTTATTATTAATCTCTTTCTTAAAATCTTCTATATCAGTACCTGTTTTAAGGTTTACAAAAATTTCACTACCTATAAATTCAGGAATTTTCTTTTCTATTGCAGAATTTAATATTCTTATACCATATCCATTATTCAGCATTGAGTTATATGAGCCTGCTATTAAATAGTTTGTTTTTTTATTGTTTATAGATAGTTCTATATAGTCCCCTAAGGATAACCCTGCATCTTTTAATATTTTTAAAGAAACAGCTACTTCTTTAGAATTTTTGGGATTATGCCCATCTATGATAGTAAATCCTAAAGAGCTATTATAGGAATTCATTGCAAACACATCGTACAATGTACTCATTATAGGGTGTTTTTTAGTGTCCAGTTCTACTACATCCGTTAGCATCATAGATCCATAAACATAATTTTTAATTCTTTTGTCCTTCTTTACATCATTCAAAACCTTCTTCAAAACTCCTGATGGGCTAACCATGAGCGGAGCACTGATGGTTACATTACTTTTAGGTATTCCAAACCAAATAGGAGCATTTTCCTTCATCTTTGACATAGACGCATTTGCATTACCAAAGAGCAGTACAAGAGTTAGGGATAATGTTAAGGTTAAAGTTATAAATGCGGTAACCTTTTTATATTTAAACACATCGTTTATTGCTAAGGCTAATGGAGATGTGTTATTTTTGATCAATGATTTTGTTAACTTTTTCCTTGAAGAAGTAATACCAGTTCTAAGAGCCTCCACAGGGGTGATCTTATTAGTTTTTCTAATTACAAAATACAAATTAATAATTACTACTAATGTAAATGAAATTATTGTAGATAAAATAACACTTACATTAATACTTACACCTCGAAAATCACCAATATACTTTAAAACTTTAGAGGCTGTGTAATTTAATATAGGGATACTACATAGCGCCCCAAGGATGCTTCCAATAAATGCAATTGTTGAGTAACCTATAATATAGAATTTGAGGATTTCTCTTTTAGAAAAACCAAGAGCTTTGTATATTCCAATAGATTTATATTCTTTTAAAATATTATTCCATATAATAAATCGCATAAGAAATACTGAAACAATAAACACTAGAATTGAAGCTAAGGTTGCAATGCCCCCCATCATAGACGAAGCCATAGTGGAACTTAATATTAACAAATCTTTATCAAATACAAATCCACCAACTTTTATAGAAGTTGTCAAATCCTTTTCTACATTAGCTACATTAGTCCCACTTTTAACATCTATAAAAATTAATGATGTTTTCCTTAATGAAGAAAATTCCTGTTCACTATTCTTATTGGTATATAGATTAATTATACCCATAGTAGAAGAGGGCTGAAGAGAGTCATTAATTAAGGAAGAAACCTTTAAAGTAACGTCCTTTGTCTTTGTTTTGATGGTTAAGCTATCTCCAAGGTGAATATTATGAATTTCTGCGAGCATCTTAGTAATCCACACTTCACCTTCTTTAGGACAACTGTCATTATTTGATGTGTTACCCTTATTTAAGCCAAAGGGAAGATTTTTGCTATCTTCTATTGGAACAACATCGTACATTGAAATCTTTAAATTTTCACCATTGTGATAAAGGTCATTACCAGAGGTGAATGCCTCGATAGCTTTAACATCCTTAGCCTCTGAATTACGCATACCCCACTTAAGTACATCATTTGTAGAACTTTCATTAGCGTTATAACAAATTATATCGTAAAATTTATCATTAGAATAAAATTTATTAACATACCCTTGAATAGAAGTTAACATGGACAAACTACTTGTAAATATTAAAGAGGATAAAAATAATAACACTCCTATTAAAAAACATTGAAGTTTCTTCTTTTTCAACTTTTTAAGCCACATATAATTACATCCTTTCCTTAATTCTATAATACATAAGAAAAATTAAAGAAAAACATTCAAATTATTAATGAAATCTTACAAATATAATTATTCAACAAATATTTCACCCGACTACCTCAAAATTATAAATGAATATCTGAAAGTTCCGCTTTTACGCTTTCATTTTTGCTTGATATTTTGTTACCATGTATCACATTTTCATGGATACATTTCTTGAAGGAAGCTTAACTAGGCCATCGTTAAAATATTACCATATATTATGATCTATTCATATACTTGTCACTGGCTTTAATATGAAAAGGAGCCCTTAGGCTCCTTAATTGGTTTGATACGATAAGCTATTAAATTTAATCTAATAGCTTATCGTATTCATTTAGTAGTTCATCTAACTCTTGGCTAAGTACTACTAATCTGGGATCAGTTAAGGTTTCTTTTTCATCCATTAACTGATGCAATAAAGTTCTGTGTTTTTCAATTTGTTGTAATATTTCATCCAATTGTGTCATAATTCCCCTCCTTTCTCTACCAATTATAGCGAAAATTGGTAGAGGTTTGTCTGCCATTATGTAACACCCATATTTTAATGTAAAAGAAAAGACACCCTTCCGAGTGTCCTTAGTTGCAACTGACTATTTTCCAAAATCGAACTACCATTGCTCCCCTTGACATGGTCAAGCAAAATTGTAACACTTGTGTGTAATTAATTATTTAGAATATCGTTTCTCAAAGGGAGTTAACCCTCCCAGAGAACTATGATGCCTTTTACGATGATAATATCGAATCATTCATCGTTGGCACAACACTTGCATTTGCTATTGGTGTATCCGCTATATATTCTATAATATTCTGTTTTGCAGGTTATTTAGTCTTTGAGAAACGAAATATTTAACTAGTATCTCGTACGCTACCTAGATTCTCCTAAAAAGCTCTGATTTTCTTAAGAAAATCAGAGCTTTTTTAATAACCACCATGGTCTGCTAACGTTAATATTGCAGCTTAGCAGGAGATGATTTGATTATTATTTATTTTGATATTATCTCTATACCATCCTCAGTTACAAGCATTGTATGCTCCCATTGTGCTGAAAGAGATCCATCAGCTGTAAGCGCTGTCCATCCATTATCTTCATCTATATATATTTTATGACTTCCGCCATTTATCATTGGTTCAATCGTAAATACCATTCCTGGTGCTAAAACCATACCTGTTCCTTTATTTCCAAAATGAAAAACAAATGGATCCTCATGCATATTTAGCCCAACTCCGTGTCCGCCAAAATCTCTAACTACTGAGTACCCATTACTTTCTGCATATTTTTGAATAGCTGCTCCTATGTCACCTAGAAAGCCCCAAGGTTTTACTGATTCTATTCCCTTATTTAAACATTCCTTAGTTATTTCTACTATCTTCTTAGCTTCATTACTTACTTCTCCTATCATAAACATTCTTGATGCATCTGAATAATATCCATTAAGTATAGTAGTTGCATCGACATTTATAATATCACCATTTTTAAGTACTACATCTTTACTTGGTATTCCATGACACACTTCATCATTGATAGATGTACAAATACTTTTTGGAAACCCATCATAATTAAGAGTAGCTGGAATTCCACCCTTGGATATTGTATATTCATGAGCTAGTTTATTAATTTCTTCTGTGGTCATTCCTTCTTTAATATTCTCACTAACTAAATCTAAAAGAGCATTATTAATTTTAGCACTTTTTCTTATTCCTTCAATTTGCTCTTTGCTCTTAATAAGATTTCTTGTTGGAACTATGCAGCCTTGTTTCTTCAAGGTTTCTAGTTTTTTATCAAAGTCCAAATGGCAATTCTTATATTTTAGTCCACTTCCACACCAGCATTTATCATTTCTATTTAAAATCATATACATCCTGGTTAATTAAATCTGAACATAATTGTACATTTGATTTAATTAACCAGTTCACCTCCTTATTTTTAATATTATATCCACCGTATACATTTTGGTCTTGATAATAGTTTCAAGCTTTTTAGACCATATCTTTTTAATATCTCACCATTTGTTTGTGTCATGTTAAATTGATTTTTATTTGGGTATAATGCTGTAATATATCCAATATACTCGGTTCCATTTTTCTTGGTATACTTTACATAATCTCTATGCTTAAATCCTTTTACAATTAGCTCCGCGTCACCCTTAGATTTTTTACGTAAAGGTGATATTTGCCAGTCTTTGATATCAATATTATTTTTTTTGATATCTACGTTACATATAACTAAAGCATCATTTGAGTGTGTTTTTTCTATATCCCAATCATTTCTATGGTTTGCAGTATCGCCACCCGTAGTTAAATATAATGGGGCTATTTTCTTAAGTTCAGTTTGTAAATTTTTTTTACCTTGCATAACATGCAAGGCATCACTAAGATTTAATTTTCTACCTTTTATTATAGCTAAATATTGATCTATTAACTCGATTTCTCTGCCAAAGGTTTTTGTGTGACATGACTTGCATAATGTTACAACATTATGTATGCTGTCGGCTCCTTTAGCACGTCTTGGTTTAATGTGGTGTTCTTGTAGATTTTCTTTAGAACCACAATCAACACAAGTAAAGTTATCTCTCACGAGTGCCGCTATCCTAATGTTATTATCCAGTCTATTAGATTTTTGATATTGCCATTTGTATAGCCTTCTACCTTCAGTTAGAACTCGTATGTCTATTAACACATTTTCTAAATATATCGAATCTATCTTAATCCATTTGGTTATTTTGTTTACAACTCGTAAAATGGATTGTTTCTTTTGCATTATCGTTGGAGCAAGTCTACTTTTTCTTTTAGATGATTTCCTATTATCAAATCTCTTTTCTCTATACCTTTTATGATATCTATGATATGTCCTATACCCTTTTCTTATAGCCATTTTTTTAGAAACGTCATGTCTAAGTTCTATAGTCCCCTTAAAAATTGGTTTTACTTTGTTATTACAATCTTGGATTATTCCTAGTCCAACATGTTTACTCCCATCGTCAATTCCAAGATAGGTTTTAGTTTTATTATTGTTATTCTCCTTAACTATTTTAAACAATTGTATTACCATCGGAAATTTATTAAGCATTTTTGCTTTTTTATTTCTAATAAGGTAATAAGCTTTATTTTTGTTGCATGGGCTTAGTCTGTTGCCAGCTAAGTCCAGTACAAATGAATATTCGACCATTTCTAGTCAACCTCCTTACGGGAAATTTTTCTTCTTGCCAATGTAAAATGATGGTGCACTGAATTTCGGTGTGTCTAATCATAATTAAGCCGTAGCAAAACCTTAGATTATTTTCCTCCTCATTATCGTAGAGCATCAGACTGAAGTACATCTAAAGGTACGTCTTTAACCTGTCATTTCACGTAGTTCATCGTGCTACAATCTTTTCAGATGCTACACTCACTTAAGCTTGAAAGCAACGTTCACTGCATGAACAACTAAATATGTTCACTTTTGTTTGAAATTATTTAGATTTTTTAAGCAGTTTAGTAGCTCCTATATTAGTATTAATCTATTATTTAATAGTTCCACCATGAAAAAAGCACTCATATACCTTTGTATCATCAAAATAAATTTCCTCATATCCTTGAAACCATTTAAATTCTCCATTAACAATGCAATGATATTTATATTGTCCATTTTGATATACCATAGGTCCACGATATGGATTTTCCTTTGGTACTAAGCTCAAGGCTTCTTTTAAAAAGTTTCCTGAAAATCCTTCACCTATAATTCTGCCTGTATAATTCATTGACCAAAATGGAATATCATCCTTCCATAAAGCCTCTTCTCCTGCGAATTGCCCTCCCCCTAAATAGGTATCAATATATTTTAGATTTCCTTCTACATACTCTAAATCATGTGAATTAGGTCTTGAAGATTGGATCTCGGCACCCTTTCCTGCATATGTAGATCTCTTTGCAGTACATAAAAATTCTATTATTTTTTCATTTATAGAAGCAACTTTATTCTCTTCTATACATAAACGGCAATTTTCTTCATAATCATTAACTAGTTTATCAATACTTACTTTAAAGAAATCACTTAATGCAATTAGTCTTGCAATGTCAGGATATGAATGTCCAACTTCCCACTTTGCAACTGCCTGTCTTGATATACCTAGCATTTCAGCTAATTTTTCTTGTGATAATCCTTTTTCTTTTCTAAGAATTTGCAATTGTTCCTGAAAACTCATTTTTAATCACCCCTACATAAGTCTACTAATAAAACGACCATATTGCTACCAATTAAACATAACATTTTTGTCAACTAGAGGTTGCCCTTAAATTTTAAAACGCTTTAATTAAATCATACTACAGTACTATTATAAAATATAGTTGCATTCGCAACTATATTGTTCTATTATATAATTAGTAGGAATTGCAACTAATTTAGGAGGAATGCGACAATGGATGAAAATAAGAACTCATTAGGAAGATGGATTTCTCTTTTGCATAGACATGGTCATGTATACGTGGGAAGGCAACTTAAGCAATATAATATAAGTAAAGGTCAGTATACATTTTTAAATGCATTATATAAAAAAGATGGAGTACGTCAGGAACAATTATCAGATTACCTTAAAATTGATAAGGGTACCACAGCAAAGGCTATAAAAAAGCTAGAAGATGATGAGTATATCATTAGAAAAATAGATGCAAAAGATAAAAGAGCATATAATGTTTATCTTACTGAGAAATCATTGAAACTAAAACCTATGGTTAGAAAAGCCATGATGGATTGGATGGATATTTTATTCTCAGGATTTAGTGAAGATGAAAAGAAAACCTCCTTAGCACTACTCGAAAGAATGGGAGAAAATGCCACAACTTACACACATGATTATTTTAACAATGATGCAGTTCATTAGGAGATGATAAAAATAAACATAGCGTTTACTACTAAAAGGATTATCAACAGTAACTTTCATGCTCTTACACATAAAAATTATAGATATTTTTGGATGGGTCAGTGTCTTTCTTTAATAGGTACCTGGACACAAAATATAGGGCAATCCTGGCTAGTACTTTCTCTAACAGGATCTCCATTTTTACTTGGACTTGTCGGAGCAATGCAGTTTTTACCCATAACCTTTTTCTCATTGTTTGCTGGGGTACTAACTGATAAGTTTCCAAAGAAAAAAATACTGATTTTCACTCAGAGCGTATCGATGATATTAGCTTTTATATTGTCAGCATTAGTATTTACAAATACGTTAAAGTATGAACATTTAATCGCCTTAGCTTTATGTCTTGGATTTTGTAATACTTTAGATATGCCAACTAGGCAAGCCTTTAATGTTGAAATAGTAGGAAAAGACGATTTAATGAATGCCATTGCTTTAAACTCAGCCACTTTTAATTTAGCAAGAATTATTGGACCGGCTATTGGAGCTCTACTTATGGGATATCTCGGAGCAGGATGGTGTTTTTTATTAAATGGTTTTAGCTTTATGGCAGTTATCTATGGGCTGGTTCATATTGAAGCAATCAATTATGTTAGAAAGAAAACTTCTGAAAAAGGCATGCTTAAAGAAATATTGGATGGCCTTAAATATATAAAAAGCAAATCTATATTACTCGAAACCTTGATATTAATTAGTATTATGGGAATATTTGTTTTTAACTACAACGTTCTAATCCCTGTATTTACAAAAACCGTACTACATATGCAGGAAAAAACCTATGGAATTTTACTTTCTTCACTTGGAGCAGGTTCTCTCATTGGAGCACTTCTCATGTCTTTCAAAAGTAAAAATGGTCCAAATAAAATTCTTATGATTGGTAGCTCTATTGGAATTGGCATAATGTTAATTTTTACAGGCATAAGTAATTTATATTATTTTACTGCCTTAAGTTTAGCTGTAACAGGAATATTTAATATGTTTTTTTCCACCACCGCAAATTCCATGTTACAACTAAATTCTAAGGATGAATACAGAGGACGAGTTATGAGTGTTTATTCACTTGTATTTGCTGGATTCACCCCTCTTGGAAGTCTTCTTTCAGGGTTTGTGGCTGAAAAATACGGTGCTGACACTTGTTTCATATTATCAGGTATTTCTGCAATAATATTGATATTGTTACTTGTTACCTGGGCTAAACTTAGAGAAAATGGTAAAGTTACATCCGTATAAATTAAATCATCTCATGCGGAGCTGCAACAGCTTCGCAGAAGCTGCATTGACGACTTCCTCTTCTAGTATTGTTAAAATAATTCTACTATGCTAAAATTATATTAACAATAATTTAATAAAAAAAAGAGGTGAATTGTTTATGGCATACTCAACTGGTGAAAAACCTGGAAATGGTAAATATGTTTGTAAAATTTGCGGTCAAAAGGTAGTATTAGATGATAATACCGATACTTTACCTCCCTGTCCTAAATGTAAAAAAACAAACTTTAGGAAATTTTAATATAAAATAATGGTACAATATAATCAAAAATACAAGCCCTTGTGTGGGCTTATTTTTTTTGTAACAATCTATAATTATTCTACAACAGGAATCTTATAACTATATGTAAATACATCCTTTCATTATCTATTTATAGAAACTTTTGAGCTTTTCTAATAACTCAAATTAGTTTGATATAATATTCAGATCCCTAACATCTGAATCTAAACTATTTAAAAAAGTAACTTCTTTGTAATAACTCTCTTTCAAAAATCAGTTATAATATACTTAGTTACAACAAAATATGCACTAATATACCAAGTATAGTCGAAACACAATAATTGTAAGGAGAGGTGCAAAGAACATGAGTTTAAATATTGTATCAAAAGCAAGTAAAAAAAGAAAAAAAAGATTAAGGAGAAACTTAATTATAGTAGGAATAATTGTGTCTCTACTAGGAATACAATTGCTTATTATGTGTTCTACTATATCAAAATACGACTTAAAAATCTATCCTGAGGTGTGGGTAGAAGATATAAATTTAGGTGGCATGACTAAGGATGAAGCGAAAAATGCTGTTATTAAAAATCGCAATAATATTATTGCTAAAAAAGATATAACAATAAACCTTAATGACAAACAATATACCGTTCATACATCAAAACTTGATATAAAACATGATTATAATGCTGTCATTGATAAAGCTTACAATATCGGCAGAAACGACAATTTATTTAAAAACTATTTTGCTATAACGTCCCCTGGAAAGCAAACTTTTGATGTTAAATATACCTACAATTATGCCATTGTAGATACACTACTTAAAGATATTGCTAAAGACAACAATAAAAACGCAACAGATGCAACTATTTTCAGAAACAATTCAGGTCAATTAATTGTAACAGAAGATAAATATGGTCTTAGTGTTGATTCTGACAGTTTAAAAAAAGCTATAATAAATAAAGTTAATAATATTGAAAAAGATCAAGATTTAGTAATCCAATCTAAATTAAAGAAAGTTGAACCTAAAATTAAAGAAAATGATTTAAAAGGTATAAATGCTCAAATATCTAGTGTTACAACTAACTTTAGAAATTCAAATGAAAATCGTTCAGAAAATATTAGGTTATCTTCTAGTGCTATAAATGGGAAAATAGTTATGCCAGGAGATATTTTTAGTTTTAATGATGTAGTAGGTGATAGAACTATTGAACGAGGATATAAAACATCAAAAGAAATTATAGGCGATAAATATGTAGATGGCATAGGTGGTGGAGTATGCCAAGTTTCAACTACACTTTATAATGCAGTACTTAGAACTAATTTAACATCTCTAGAAAGACACCCACATACAATGCGTTCTAGCTATATTGGTGCAGGATTAGATGCTACGGTTGCCTACGGCCTTCTAGATTATAGGTTTAAAAATACTAATTCTTATCCTATATATATAGAATCTGCAGTACATAACAAAAATGTAACATTTAGTATCTACTCAAATTCAATTCTTAATGATGAAAAATATAAAATTGTTAATGAAGTTGCAGGCAAGAAGGTAACTGTCTTTAGAATAATGTATAAGAACGGTAGTCAAGTGTCTAAAACTTTTCTTTATACTGATAAACTTTCATAGAAAAAATCAATATTAGTTGGACAACCTACCTTGCCTATGAACTGAACCACTAAAAAAGAACATTACAAAATCCCCCCAATTGTAGGATAAGAAAACTATGATTTGGGGGATTTTTATGTTCTTTTTAAAATATTGCAAGTTATTTCCCCGCTCATGTCTTTATATACCTTAGGTCCAACCATATTGATTGAGCCAACAGGCTCTCCATAGGAGATTATTTTAGCTCCTCTTTTTATACCTTCTTCTATATATTCTACAATACTATCCTCAATTACCTTTAAAAATCACACTATTTTTAAGTTCATTGTAACTTATTGTACTTGCAATTATATATAAAGGTCTGTCTTTACTCTCATCAGATATTCTTCCAATATATTGCCCTATAATAGCGAGAAAGCAAAACATAATGCCAAACATAATTAAGTTAATGGAAAGTATTAGACCTAAATTTAATATATTGCTTTGGTTAAACAGTGAGGTTGTAATACTACTAATTAATAAAATAGTACCTATTAAACCTGCAAATGCTCCAAAGTAGCCAGTAATCATTAATGGTTTATAAGAGAAAGAGGTTATCCCATCAAAAGCTAATTTCATCATTTTATTTAGAGAATATTTTGTTTCACCAGCAAATCTTTCTTTACGTACAAATTCTACAAAGGTTTGTTTATATCCAACCCAACTAACTAAACCTCTTATATACCTATTTTTTTCTGGTAATGAATTTAGGGCATCACATACTTTTCTATCTATAAGTCTGAAATCTCCAGCATCAACTGGAATATCAATACTCGTCATACTTTTTAGTAATCTATAGAAAGATTTAGCAGTAAATTTCTTGAAAAAGGTTTCACCCACTCTCTTAACCCTTTTGCCATATACAACCGCATAGCCTTCTTTCCATTTTTTAATCATATCTAAAATAGCTTCAGGCGGATCTTGAAGATCCGCATCTATTACAATAATAGCATCACCTAAGGCCTTATTCATTCCTGCAGTTATTGCAGCTTGGTGTCCAAAATTTCTCGAGAAATTTATAAGTTTTATACTCTTATCTTTTCTACATATATTTTCTGCTTTATCCCCAGTTGAGTCACTACTTCCATCATTAACAAATAAAATCTCATGATTTTCAAGTGTACGATCCATAACGGATTTTAATCTTTTGTAACTCTCATTTATAACAAGTTCTTCATTATACAAAGGCACTATTACAGAATAAATAATTCCATTACTCATTATTATCATTCCCTTCACTTTAATTATTTAATGTTTCTCCATAATTAAAATTATAAGGGCAAATTGTATCAGCAGTATCAAATTAATATGTGAACTTTATGTGATAAGTTATATAAAAAGGCTACCTAAGAAAAGCAGCCAGTTACTGTTGGAGTGTATAAGAATAAAAACCACCATTTACTATACAGTTTTACTGCATAGTAAATGGTGGATTAAAACTAGAAAATATTTTTTTGGTTTATGGCGTTATCCTAAACATAAGTTTATTATTTTGTAGTATCAGCAGCTTTTAAATCATATAACTCTTCGGAACTTCCACCACCAGGTTGCTGATTTTTTAAATTTGTAGGATCTTTCCATTCACTCTCTTTAACGATTTTACCGGCCTTTTTAGCCCAGGTCATGATTTCGTTACTTGAGCCGCCACCTTGGCCTCCTATCATTACGTACCTAACTTCTCCTTTACTCACTAGGGATTTAAACTGAGCGAGTGTTATTGCTTTATCAGTTCCGAAAAAGCCCCCTGTCATTACAGATTCACCAGTTTTAAGTATTATATCTGTTGCATTACCATTGGTAGATGATGTAACTAGGATATATTTTTCAGTTGTTTTATGACTTATAAGGAATTCTATTAATTTTGAACTACTAGTATTATTAGAAACATTCATTTTTGAATCTCCCTTTTGAGAACTAGAGATTAAACTAAGTCCTGCAGATGGGAATGTTCCAGACATAGTGTTAAATATAGTAGTTCCAGACCAAATTGTAGGTGTTATTAAAAGCCCTGTTATAGCAGTAGCTACTAATAGCTTTTTTAACTTTATATTTTCGTTTTTTATCAGTTTAAGAATAACAAGTATAATCGACGAAACAAAACATAAAACAGACATCGAAATCATTAAAATCTTAGTGATACTTGAGTTATTGTAAAAATAAGATAAAATTAGTAACTGAACTAATCCATCTACAACAAGTGCTAATGGTAAAATCCAAGATTTCAATCCAGCCTCTTTATGAAGTTCCCACATAGACACAATTCCGATTCCGGCGAGTGCTGCGATTGGTGGAGCAAGCATTGTTAAATAATAAGGATGAAATAAACCTGTTGTGAAGCTGAAATATATAAATTCGGGTAGTAACCACATTGACCATAAAATTAAAGCTAATTTTTTCTTGTTATCAAAAGCAGGTTTAAGTTTTTCTTTTATTGCAGCTGCTATAAAGCCGAAAACAGCAATAGGGAATAGCCAAATTATTTGATCAGACATACTATTGTTAGAAAACAATCGTGTAATGCTAGATTGTTCACTGCCACCCATGCTACCGCCGCCAGCATTTCCTCTTTGAGACTGACCGCTTTGACCGACATCACCCGTTGGCATCGTGCCACGTTGACTACCTTCTGTAGGAGGGGTGCCACCTTGTCCATTATCCGTAGGGGGAGTGCCACCTAGTCCATTATCTGTAGGAGGAGTACCTCCTTGCATTCCTTTTTCAGCGTTTTTATCATTGGTAGTGTTTTTTGAAGCATCTGTGACTGCATCATTACCAGTTGGAGGAGTTCCACCTTGGGTTTTACCACCACCCATACCATCGGTGGTACTACTTCCAATTCCAAGCCTTTCGAGTCCATTATGTCCAATTATCAGTTCTAATTCTGAATTATTTGTGCTACTTCCCACATAAGGTCTGTTTGCAGTAGGTATTAAATCTACTATAATAGCCCAAGAGAATGAAAAAACAAGTAGAACCATCGTTCCTGAAATAAGATGAATTATCCTCTTTTTAAATGAAACTGCACTTGATAAAAGATATGTTATATATATAGCTGGAATCACCATATAAGCTTGAAGCATTTTTATATTAAAACCAATACCCACAATAGCTAAACTTAAAAGTAGATATTTAAGTTTGCCTTTCTCAGCTGCTTTAGAAATAGCCCAACATGCGAGTAGTAGAGTTAAAACAAGCAAGTTATCGCAAGTATTATTTCTGCTCAATGCAACGAACACTGGGGTTACTGCAAGAAATAATGCTGAAAGAAGACCAGCTGTAGTTCCAAAGGATCTTTTAACAATAATATATATTATTAAAATGGAGATTACTCCTGCAAGAGCCTGTGGAAGAAGAATGCTCCATCCACTAAATCCAAAAATTTTAGCAGAGATTGCTTGAATCCAAAAACCTAGAGGCGGTTTGTCAATACTTACAAAACTAGTTGGGTCAAAAGATACGAAGAAGAAATTTTTCCAGTTCATAGTCATACTTTTTACACCAGCAGCATAATACAGATTTGAATATCCCTCTATGCTTAAGTTAGTAAAATTTAATATTCCAGACAATAATAATATTAATGATAATAACAGTTTTTCTTTTGAAAGTTTTAATTTATTCATTTTAATTTGCTCCTTTTTTAGAATAAGTATTAGCCATAATAACAGGCATGCTCATAATTGATTTGAGATTATATATTTCTGCTGGCTACTTTATTAAATACCCATAGCTTATAAAACAGAAAATTTGTTATTTGAGCCACAAAGGTGACAATTATTTTAGATATATATATGTTAATACTTAAGCTCTTTACTAAAAAATTCATTGTTAAAAGGGTTATAATAAGCGAAATTAAGTTAACTACAATAAATTGAAAAAGTTCATGACTAGTTTTTTTATTGGAATTAGTTGTAGAAAAAGTCCATTTTTTATTAAGCACAAAACTGTTAGCAACTCCAAAGCTATACCCAATTATCTGGCTTGCAATGTAATTTAGGCCAATTAATCCATGAAACAGTGTAAATATTAAAAAATCTATTAAAGTATTTGCTATCCCTACTAGTGAAAACCTAGATATATGCTTGAGCTTTCCATTTAAAATATAATTTATAAAGTTATTTAATGTTTTGATATTTTTTCACCCCCATTTTATTTGAATATAAATTTACTATTATTTGAAACGTATAGTACGAATATCTCGATATATAAGATTATACTCATTAATTGTAGTAGCAGTATCAAATAATTGTGTGAGCTTTATGTGATTGGGTGCAAATCACAAAAAGCAATCAACATTTCTGTTGATTGCTTTTATTTATAGACGAAATTTAATTGAAAAACTAACACCAATATCCCTATTTGTAACCTCTATTTCACCATTGTAATAATTTATAATTTTCTTGCAAATAGCAAGGCCCAGACCAAATTTCCCAGTCTTATCTTTATAGAAATTATCAAAAATATGAGACAAATGTTCACCAGGAATATTAGGCCCATCGTTATATATGCTGATTACTGCAAAAGCACCTTCTTTTTTTAAGCTTACGCATATTTTACTCTTAGTGTATCTAATGGAATTATCTAATATGTTTTCAATAGAAACCTGTATTTTATCCACGTTTCCATATATAATAGCTTCCTCAATGTTTAAATCCCACTTAATATTATTATTAATTAATTCGAATCTCTTTATAATATGGATAAGTAAGCGATGTAAATTAATATCTATACTCTCAATGTTATTCTCTAAAACATAATTAAGGGTATTTAAATATAATATTTGTTTAACTTTTTTTTCTAGGCTCAAAGCTTCATCTCTTATGATTTCAGCATTTTTCTCAACTGATTCCACATAAACACCGTCAATAATAGCCTCAGCATGACTCATAATTACCATAACTGGTGTTTTTAAATCGTGAGATATACTCTGCAAGAACATTTTTTCCTCTTCATCAGTACGTTTTAATTCTTTTTGCATCATATTCATTGAGTTTGCGAGTCTTCCAATCTCATCTTCAGTTTTAACATTGATAGGATTACTCCAATCTTTATGTGCTATTCTAACCGTACAATTTTCAAGTTCTTTAAGTGGTTTTGAAATATAATATGCAACTAATTTAGAAGTTAAAAAACCAATAGCTATAAATATTATTCCTACCCAAATCACCATATAAAGCAACCTATTATCTTCGATTTCAGGCATGTAGGTTATTAAATATGACTTTCCAGACCTTCCATATTGGATTGAACTTATTATGAAAATAAATTTTGTGTTATTGTATGATTTTTTAAATTCTTTTTGATTAAGAGTGCCTGGTGTAATAAAGCTTGACATCCACAGTTTAATATTTTTATCATTTACACTAAAAGGTACGCTAAGATCTTTAGGATCACCTGGTGGCAAACCTCGCCCTTTATTTATATTTATAATTTCAGCGTTATTATTTTCATGCACATTAACAATATAATAATCGCTACCTAATAGATTTTTCATCTCTTCAAATCTATTAGGCTGAGTAAAATTTTTAGTATTTATTAAATAATCATGAGATACTTTTAGGTCATGAATTCTAGCATTCTCATTTATGGTTTTAAAAGCAACGAGATAAAAAAACGAAATGCTAGAAATTATTATAAGTATTATGATTGTAAATGTTGTCCATATTCTCATGGTTAGTGATTTGAACTTAACTTTAAGTTTCCTCATGATTTGTACACTAGTTTATAGCCATACCCATATACAGTTTCTATGGTGAATTTATCTATCTTTTTTCTTAGTCTTCTTATAACGTCGTCAACTACTCTATCTGAACCGAAGTAATCATCTCCCCATACAGTATCTAGTATTTGTTCTCTAGACACTAAATTGTTTTTGTTTTCAATAAAATAATAGAGCAGTTCAAATTCTTTTTTAGTTAAAATAACCTCTACAGTTCCTATAAAAACCGTTCTTTGTTTCTTGCTAATGCAATATCCTCCCATATTTAAGTCATCACTTATTTGAGTGGCATCCTCTTTAGATATTCCATAAATTCTTTCTAAAAGTTTATTAGTTCTAATAATAAGCTCTCTAGGTAAAAATGGTTTTGATAAATAATCATCGCTGCCTAGCTCTAGTCCCACCACGCGATCAAGCTCTTCATTTCTTGCAGACATAAAAATGACAGGTGTATTTTTATTGTAAGATTTGATAGCTTTAATAATTTGATAACCATCAATATCTGGAAGCATTATGTCTAGTATCCAAAGATCTGGTGAATCTTCAATTTTTTCTATTGCAGAATTACCATTTGAAAAAGTAGTTACGGCATAACCCTCACGTTGTAGATATTTTTCCAGCAAAAGATTTAAACTTATTTCATCTTCAACAAGATATACTTTCTTTGACAAACGTATCACCCCCGACTTATTGTATACTAAATTCTATAGTTTATAAAAATAATTCAATTAATTGCATCCCATATATATTCATTAGATTATATTCTATCATAGAATTCTCAAAACATTTTAAATTATTTATGTGAAAATTATGTGTTTTGTAAAAAACAGTTATGATTTATATTCTCTATTAAATTTTATAATTATTTGTTTTTATTCTAAAAAAATTTAGTGTTTTTTTAAAAGCATTACTATATGTGAATTAAGGTAAGGCATTTGTATTCCCTTAAAAATTATCATATTTTCACTACTCTTAAACATATACTAACTATATAAACAAGTAAAATCATATTGTTTTACTTTTTATATTTTGGTTCTATCTTTATTTACTTTATTTGTACAACTTCATAAGAATGTGAATATATACGAAAACAAGAGAAATAATAAAAATAATGTTCTGTCATAATACTTTTTTATTGATATATTAAAATGTACGTGCTAAAGTGTTAAAGTAAGTATAACTTCAATAATACAAATTAAGTTTACCACTTATGTAAATTTGATATCATTTTAATAGTGCTCTAATTTGTAATACAAATAATTGTTTAAATAAAAATAAAATCAATTAGTGTAGCATATGCTACACTAGATATTAAGAGGAGTGATATGCAGTGGCAGAGAAAAATAAAAGAGAGATGTTTTCTACAGGCTTTGCAATCTTTTTTGCAACATTAGGTTCAGCCGTAGGTTTAGGTAACATATGGAAATTTCCTTATTTAATAGGGACTAACGGTGGAGGAGCTTTTCTCTTAGTATATCTTTTATGTGTTGTATTAGTTGGTATTCCCATTATGGCATGTGAATTTTACATTGGAAGAAAATCAAGAAAAAATGCAGTTGGAGCTTTTAAAAAATTAAATGCTGCTAAAGGCTGGAAAACTATTGGATTTATGGGGTCAGCTACAGCCTTTCTAATTGCATTTTTTTATAGCTGCGTTGCAGGATGGGTTTATTCCTATGTATTCAAAGCAATAAAGGGCGATTTTAGGAAGGTTACTTCTAGTACTGCCTCGGCAAAATTCATGTCAACCTTAATTGGACCACTGTCTCCAATAGTATGGCAGTTTATAGTTCTCAGCGTAGTTTCAATAATCTTAATTGCAGGAGTTAAAAATGGAATTGAAAGAATAACAAAAACACTTATGCCTGTATTATTCATACTAATTATTATATGTGCTGTAAGAGCATTAACACTTCCAGGTGCATCACAAGGATTAAAATTTTTATTTCATGTGGATTTTTCGCAATTAACTGGACCTGTTATATTAGCAGCCCTTGGTCTAGCCTTTTTCAAACTGTCCCTCGGAATGGGAGCAATGATTACCTATGGAAGTTATTTTACGCCTGATAATAATATGATAGCAACTTCAGTTAAGGTTGCTTTATCTGACTCATTAATTTCAATATTGGCAGGAATTGCAATATTCCCAGCCGTATTCTCCTTTGGTCTGAAACCTAGTGAAGGTCCTGGTCTTTTATTTATGACGCTACCACTTGTATTTTCAAAAATACCTTTTGGCAGTGTATTATTAGTCGCATTTTTCTTTTTAACTGCAATAGCCGCTACAACCGCACTGATATCTATGGTTCAAGTACCAGTTGCGTATTTTACAGAAGAAAAGGGTATGAGTAGAACGAAATCTGTGTTATTTACAACAAGCATAATGATGGCGGTTGGAATTCTCGCAACATTATCGACTCATCCCACTAGCGCCCTCGCTAATATTCATATAATAGGACAGAGAGGATTTTTCGATTCCTTTGACTACTTATCTTCAAATATATTACTTCCAATAGGTGGACTTTTGATAGCGATTTACGTTGGATACTTTACTAAAAAGGAAGATTTTAAACTAGAACTATCAAATCAAGGAACTTTAAATAACGATTCTGTGTTAAACATTATATATGTATTTATTAAATTTATATCACCAATTCTTCTTATAATTGTTTTCTTCAATTCTATAGGAATAATTAAATTTTAAATAAGAACAAAATTTTAAATCACTATAAAATGAGGAAGATGTTTGAATGGACAAAAATAGCCTTACAAAAACCACTTCATTTCTGAAGTGGTTTACCTTTTACATCTATGCCACTAATTTGGATTTCAACCTTAATAACCTCAACTACTGTGATGAATTTCTTCGACTAATTCTAGTTCGTTATCAATCTTTTCAAATCTATTTATCATTTTACCATCAACTTCTTTTTTCTCTAAAAACATACTTAATGGTCTAACCCATATTCCTCTTTCTCCATAAAGGGCCTGATAAACCACCATATCTTCACGCGTTTCTGAGTGTTTTGCTACATAAAGCACCAAATACTCATTGCCTTTAAAATGTCTATATTTTTTACCGATTACAACATTATTTTCATTCATTAGTACATACCTTCTTTATAGAAATATATTTTTAGGTTTTAAATATTCCAACTTATTATCTTTAATTTGAAAATCACTTATTTTTATGTAGTGTATGCTCTACACCTCCATTTTATCATAACTTTGATATACTTACATTATTCTTTACATATGTAAATAAACTTTGATAGTTGAAGTTTCATGAAAATTATTAAAAAGTAAATAATTCTTTAAGATACCATATTATTCAGAAATGAATTTCACGACATCAGTTTATAATAGTAATCAATATTATTTTAAATGATTTTAGCTAAGTAAACGTATTAACCACCCATTTGAGAAGTTGCTAAGCCCCTATATATCATAGTATAATTATACTTAGGTTAAAATTATGAGCTGTTTTAGGAGATGAAATAATTATATGGAGTCAGGTATTATAGTAGGAGTTATAGGCGTTGTATTAATAGCAATTTCAATAAGGGAATTTATAAAAGAAATGACATTACTAAAGATGGAATGTGAAGGAACAAAGATAGAAAATAAAGAAACTAGCACATGCAATTGGCCAAAAATATTATTTGAATAATATTTTTAAATAAAAAAATACATATAGATTGTCATCCATTGATATCATTATTCATCAATGAATGACAATCTAAAATAAAGGCATTCAAGATAAAAAATATTATATGGAATACCTTTCGAGTTGAAACTGTCAATTTTAAAATGTATAGCACAAACAATAATAGCCAATAACCCTTAATATAATCTATTACATAAATATTAAGGGTTATTGGCTATTCGATGAATTTTTATATTCAATTTAGGTAAATCTACATTCAACATTTCTAAATATTTTTTCTCATCCTGAAATACTTTGTTTATTATAAATATTATTAAATTTTCTTCCAAATCCATAATATCTTTTTCATCTTCAATAAATCCCATCTCGCAGTCCATGCTAACATATTCATTAAGATGTCTGCTAGCATTATGCTGTTCTGTCCTATACACATGAGCTACCTCAAAAAACCTTTCAAATCCAGCACCTACCATCATCTGTTTATAAAACTGAGGACTTTGAGCTAAATATGCTTTTTTTCAAAATATTTTAATTCAAATACCTGAGTTCCTCCCTCGGCACCTTCAGCTACAATCTTAGGTGAGAAAATTTCTGTAAAACCTTCCTTAGACAGAAATTCTCTAAAACCTTGTACAATTAGGTTTTGTATTTTAAATATTGAATTGATTTTTTCATGACGTAGACTCAGAACTCTATTATTTAACATGATATCTAAGTTAATATCTAAGGTCCCTTTATTTATTTCTATCGGCAATTCTTCATTTACATTATTAATCATTTCAAATTGTTCAATTACTATTTCATTTATCATAACTCTTTTCATATACAATCTCTCCTTTAAAATTTATATTAAAAAGTCGCTTAAGTAAAAAACTCAAGGGACGAAATTCGTGGTGCCACCCTAATTAACATAATAAACTTCTTAAAATAGTAATAAACCTTTCAGAATGGCCCCTATTCTGAACAAAAAATAAAAGCCTTAACTTCTTATATATAGAAGTGAAGGCTTTTTTCACGGTACCATCCTACTTTGACAAAGTTTATTAAACTACGCCATCTCAACTCCCTGTAACGGAGGAATCCGATTTATCTTACTTTAAATTTCAGATAAACTTCTCAGAGATGTCTTTCAATATTACTTTTCTCATGGAGCTTCCACTCTTCTCCACTCGCTTTAGATACTCAGATAACATTTACTCTTCTCTTCACAGAATTATTAATATTTAATTTCAAAATCTTTTAATTAAAACCTTACATTCGTAAAAACAGCATAAAGCATAAGAACAAAATACCGCCTGTCAGCTGGTGATATTTTTTTATGCAGTAATTTATCATAACTATTTTTTTAGATAATCATATATAACTTTAGGAGTAGGAAGGGTTAAGCTCGTAAGAAGATGAGAACAGGATACTATTTCTTTTACAGGTAGGTCATTAAATGGCGCCATAGCATGATCGAATAATTGTAATCTTGCAGTACCAGTCCATGCCTCATGTATAGTAATCTCCGTAATTTGTGTAGATATGAGCTCGCAAATTCTTTGAGTTCCATCATAATTAGGTACAATTTTTAGCATAAAATTAGGACGGCAAATTTCATTGCGTGCTTCATTTATATCTAAAGATTGGTGTTTATATCCCATCGTAGCAGTTAATACTCTTAATTTTCCATAATCTAATGTACCAACTAATGTATCTGAATCAACAAATAGTTTTGGATAACCAAGTTTTTTAGGGTAGGCACTAAGTTCTCTACCAACGGCAATAGCTGGATAATTATCTAAATACATCATATGCAAATAGTCACCTTTTATACCATTAAAACTTACAGGAATAACCTGGCCACATTCTGTATAAGCACCTAATCCACTTACATCCGGCATATACATCATTTCAAATCTAACTAAAGGTTCATCTAAATCTAAAGATAAAGGTTCCGGTACAACTTTTAGTAAGGCATCAGCACTTGTACGGTATACTATATTAAGATATTCACGGTTATGAAATCTATAGGGACCTCTAGGAAATGATGGAGCAGTAAGTGGTGTTGTAATTTGGTTAGATATTTCACTTTCTAACATAAATGGTCACTCTCTTTTCTTATTTATTATTATCAACACATTTTTTTACAAGTACTATATTTTGAAATGTAAATTTTTATACATCCATAATCTATATTTCCTTTGGCACATAACTTGCAACCAAAGTTGGAAGTCTTATTCCGTGATTTACAATCTGTCTATCTTTAAAAATAGATTTTAAATCTTCCAGTTAAAGTACACTGGCTCCATTAAAAAGTTAGTTTGCAAGCACACATCTCCTTTGTTTTGTAAAATTTCTTGCAGAGGTTATTCCTTCACCAATAGGTCCAGCAATAGTGAAAGTTGTAAATCCTTCTGCACCAAAACCTACTCCAGCAAAGGATTTAGCATTCTTTACGAAAATAGTTGTATCTATTTCTTTTTCAAATCTATTTAAATTATCGATATTTTTTGAATATATATATGCACTATGTCTTTTGTTTTGTTCCGCTATTTTTGCACACTCTATAGCTTCATCAATATCTTTAACTCTTACAATTGGAAGTATTGGCATCATAAGCTGATGGCTCTATTTATCATATCTACAGCAAACGCAACACATTTTTTTGCCCCTGGATGTCCATTAAACACGACAGAATTTCCGGCAGCTATCATACCTATACTATTGCATATAACAGTTTCCGTTGGATTACTTCTTATAAGCCGTTCTCTATCTTCTTTATTATAAGAAATAGTTAACGCCTTTTGTGCATATATTGCTTTGCAAATAGCAATTTTAACGTCTTCGAACACTCCTAAATATAAACCCTCATTGTTAGCTTGCTTAAATTTGATACCTTCAACATTTGTTATTACATTTAAATCTTTTGTTTGTGGTGATACTAATACATCTTTCATCATAGTTTTCCTCCTCGAATAATTGATTTTATATTTAGTTTTTAATGAATTTCCAGTATTTCAACTAACTACAAAATGATAAAGATAACTGGTACATGTTATAGTGAATAAGATATTTTATTTTTGTACAAATAGGATATTACCACTAATTAAACCAAAAACAAGATATAAATACAATAAATGTAATAGCGAGTATTTTAAACGTTACCAAACTACGCTGAGGTAATATATTTTTATCACTGCTGAAAATCAATTATATAATAAGATTTTTGATATAATGACAGGTAGTCTAGGATTTGGCTACATAGGTGGTTTTGCTGGTGGTAAACTTAAAGGTAAAGCAAACAATCCAACTGACCCAGTAATAGATGCAACTATATTAGCTTTTTCTAGATATATATTAACAACTTTATAGTATTTTTAATAAACATTACAACAAACACCAGTAAGTTGCTACTGTTGTTTGTTGTATATAATAGTGTTAAGGAAATCTTAGAAAGGAGTTTTATTATTGCTATCACAACCTAATGTAAAAATTATTAATAGGTGATATGATATAAGGATAAAACATTTACAGACTGCTAAAATATTATCATTGGAGGCGTTAACTTGAAAATACTTAATCAGATTTTAAAAGCTATTACATTTATAGTTTGTTCATGTAACATATTATTTTTCACGGCGATAGGATTACTTGTAATCATTGAACCTAATATGTCTACTATAAATAGGCATATTTATATTACTTTCTCCATCATTCATTTCCTACTTCTTATATATACATTATATTGTCTTAATAAAATTAATAAAAGTAGAAAACACTATACTAAATTAATATTTATATTAGGTATTATAATAAATTATATGGCATATAAACATTCTCAATATCTTGGATATGGTGGTGATTTTTTAGATATCACTTCAGGGGAATCTCTTTATAGCTTATGGCCTGTATTTTTAATTTATTTATCTATCGCACTAGATTACTTTACTTGTAAAAAATACGGTAATCCTCAGCGAGATTAAAAACGCAATATTTGCATACTGTGATGAATACTTTAATGCTGATTTAATTGAAACTTATAAATTTTTAAAAAAATTTTATAATAAGACAATACATATATTCATTTAGTTTATGATAATAAGTATGTTCAATATAATATATAATTATATTGACCCAAAAGAAATACCACCTTAGTCAGGTGGGTATTTTAATATTATTTTTTAAATTTTTTAATAATTCATTGCTTGAAAAAATAATATCTTCTTTAGACTTTATATAATTTTGACATTTTTTAAAAATTTCAATAAGTTTATCATAATTTCCATTTAATTGAGATTCATATAGATCATCCCTATATTCTTTATTGTATTTTTCATCAATAGCTATTAAATCGATATTATTTTCTAAACATTGCTTAAGTAAAAGAAACCTACCTATTCTGACATTACCATCTTGGAATGGATGTATCTTTTCAAAATTACTATGAAAGTAAGATATTTCATGTAAATTAATACTTATGGCCTTTTTAGTATTATAAAGATCAATAAGTCCTAATAATAAAGGTTCAACTTCATGTGGTTCTGCAACTTTTATTTCATCTAATCCACTAAGCATATTAGGAATTTTTTTAAAGATACGTAAAAACCCTTTTTTATCATCACAAGTACCATTTTTTTAATGATTGATGATATTCTCTAATTAGTTGTAAAGACAATGGTTCACCTAATGTTTCAATTATAAAATCAAATACATATAAAGAATTTCTAGTTTCAATAACATCATCTAAAGTATGGATACCAGAAACTATATTTTTATCTGCCAACTGATTTAATGCATCTCTATTAAAAGTACTACCCTCTAATTTATTAGAATGAAATTAAAATTCAATCCTCAAAGCGTAGTAAACAGAATTGGGTACTTCTTTTAACTCAAGTAAAAATGTTCCAGTTAATTTCATAATACTTCACCTATCTTTCTTGTTATTTGTTAAAAGTAACTATTCTTACATTTCTTATTAATATTATTTAACTACTTTTTCCGCTGCATTATCTTTTTTAACTCTTGGAGTCGCCTTTTTCTTTTCCAGCTCTTCTAATCGTGATTTATATTTACTTTGATATTCTCGTATCTCTGCATTATGTTTATCTTTCAACTGCTATTGCCCCTTAGTCAATTCATTAATAACCTTCTCATGATCTTCTTTTAAATTCTTAATGTCTTTACCTAAATTAGTGACATTAAAATCCCTTATCAGGGAAAGTTTTATTTGCATTATAAGGGAGAAAATTCTACCTTAATTGAGCAAATCTCAAAAACAAAGATTTCTATTAATTGGGGGTTAGCAGGTAACCCTATCACAACAAGTGGTTTTTATGATATAAAAACTAGTAGGTTATTGGACAGTACAAAAAAAACTATCTACGATTATCTACCCAATGATAACTTTACACCTCATAAACTTGCTACAATGGCGTTTGAACTTGAATTAACATTATTAGATGATACGAAGGTCAGATATTTTGGTTATATGTCAGCTGGACCAAAAAGTATTTTTAATTTTGAATATTTATGGTAACGGCATTTTGAATTACATTAAATTTATGAAGATAAATAGAAAGTTAAAAATTATTAATAAGTGTTGTGATAAGGATGAAAATATTTACAGGATCCTAAAATATTTTCATTGGAGGCATTAACTTGAAAATACTTATCAAATTTTAAGAGCTATTACATTTTATATTTTGTTCATGTACCATATTATTTTTCACGGCAACAGGATTACTTGTAATCATTGTAACTGGTGGATATAATACAGATAACTATATTTATATTGCTTTCAAAATCATTCATTTTCTACTTGGGGAATAGTTCAGGAAGAAAAATCTAAAAAGTTTATCATTGTATATTGGGGTATCAGTATCATTGCTTGTATAGTTATTTGGATTTTAGTTAATATTCGATTAACTAAGTTATTAGCATCTCCATTTTATATATGGTACGGAGGTCCATTATACGGATTTAGATATATATTTAAAATGGTAGATAGAGCAAGTTTATTATTAATAACGTCACCGCTAGGTATACTATTTAGTGTTATAGGATATTGGCTTGGATGTTGGATATCAAAATTGAAAAAATCATAACCTTCATTTATTGTACACCAACCCAAAAGGCCGCAATGCATTTTGGGTTGGTTAGCTTTAGGCTGTTTTTTATTCCTGTTGGTGTGATTCAGAGAAATTTTGGCAATACCCCTTCTATAGCTTGAGTTCAGTAACAAGTTTTCATAAAATCAATTTATGCTTTGAAATTGAGGTTTAATAACATCCTTGTCAGTCTTATCAATAAATCCCCATTTGCCGCTTATATATATCTTTAAATGCAATTGATTTTTCGGAAATAGGAAATATTCAATTAGAACTATTTTTCGTTTTATTTGCTCCTCCAGTAGTGAATATTTAGCATTTAATATAGTTAATGTTAATTATATTTATAGGTATTCTTGCAGATATAACATATTATTACTGTTTTCTATATACTTAATATGAAAAATTTACAGAATTATATATATTGTGTATAATACAATGTATTATGGTATTTAAATTTAATAAAGGGTGATAAAAAATGAATTTTGTATTATGTAGTTGTGTAGTTGGAGTTTTTATAATAGTACTCATAGGTGTTAACTTTATAAAAAAATTTAAGAAGACAAAATATTCTTTAGATAAAGATGAGGACAAGATAGAAATTGATACTTTTTCAAATATTATTGTTGGTCGTATTAAAATATTCAGATCTATTGGATATGCTTCTAGAGGAAATCATTATTTAAAATTAGGTAAATATAGTGATGCTTTACACGATTTATTAGAATCAATTAGAATTGTCCAACTCCCTGTGATAAATATGGGTTTAATGGGTGAGTTGTTTTGTAAAGTTAACGAATATAACAGAGCATTTAAATACTATTCAAAAGCGGTTAACTTTAAGCCTAAGTCTAGTAGACCGCATTTAGCTTTAGGGATATTTTATTTTCGCACGAAAGAGTATAATAAAGCTATTGAAAGTTTTAATACATCACTAAAATGTAAAAACAACAAGCGAAGCAAGACAATAATATATGCTAGTTTAGGACTAACCTATATTAAACTAAAAGAGTATGATAAAGCTAGTGAAACTCTATCTAAATCATGGGATATAGAGCCAGAAAATTATTCAGCTTGTGTAGGTTATGCTAATCTATACGTGATGAAGCGAGATTCTTTACTAGCAAAAGATTATGCTTTAAAAGCCATAAATCAAAACACTCATGAATATGGTTTATATAAAACATTGGCAGAAATAAATCTTATGGAGAATAACTACATAGATTTTTATAAAAATTTCAAAACATTTTTAGACAGAAATTTTTTTAATTTTGATTACGAATATATTAAAGATTCTATTTATGATAAAGTTAGAGTTGAGGACGAATTTAAATCATTAATAGAAAAAAAAATGGAAAATATAATTCTCTTTAATGACCTAAATTGTTTTATAGATGATGATAAACTTCTTTCTTATAAAAGATATAAAAAGCAAAAAAGTATTTATTATATAGAGATAGTATCAGTTATGTTATTAATAATACTAGCAATATTATCAATAACAAAACTATATAAAATGGGTAAAAGCTAAGAATGAGGTTGTTTTAAAAGATGATATATTAATCACCTTTTGAGATAATCTTTTTAATTTATAATAATTGTTACATATGTAATAGACTATTATTATAGTCCAAGGACTTAATATAGAAAATTTATAACATAAAATTAATTGAAAGTGATAAAAGGTGATAAAAAATGAAGTTTGTTTTATTTATTTGTATAGCAGTAATAGTTGAAATTTTTATAAAAATATACATGCGTGTTACCTTTGGAAATAAATTAAAGAAGGCAGCAAATTTTTTAGATAAAGGTGAAAATATTAAAGCAATCGACATTTATTCAAATATTATTGACAGTCATAGTAAAGTAAAAAGGGCTAAAGGATATGTTTATAGAGGAAATTGTTATTTGAAAATAGGTAGATATATTGATGCTTTACACGATTTATCAGATTCTATTAGAGTTGTTCAAATACCGGATATAAATATGGTATTAATGGGTGATTTTTTTTGTGCAGTTAAAAAATATAGTATAGCCTTTAAATACTTTTCAAAAGCAGTTAAATTTAAGCCTAAGTCTAGTATGACGCATTTATCTTTGGGGTTGTTTTATTATCGGACGAAACAGTATGATAAAGCTATTGAAAGTTTTGATACAGCACTTGAATATAGACATAACAAGAGCATTATATATGCTCACTTAGGATCAACATATATTAAACTAAAAGATTATGATAAAGCAGGTAGCAATCTGTTGGAATCATTGGAAATAAAGCCTGGAAATTGCACTGCTTGTATAAGTTACGCTAATTTACTTAGGATAGAGGGAGATTTTTCACAAGCAAAAGAATATATCTTAAAAGGTATAAATAAAAACGCTCATGAATATCGTTTGTATAAAATATTAGCAGAAATAAATCTTATAGAGGATAACTTAACTACATAGAGTTTTATGAAAATTTCAAAATATTTTTAGATAAAAAGCCTTTAAATTTTGATTGCAAAGAAATTGAAGATTCTATTTATGATAAAGTTAGAAATGAGGACAAATTTAAATCATTAATACAAAAAAGAATGGAAAAGATAATTACTTTTAATGATTTAAATGATTTTATAGATGATGATAAACTTCTTTCTTATAAAATATATAAAAAGCAAAGGCGGATTTATCATATAAGAAAAGTATTCCGTGTGTTATTAATAAGTCTATTTGCATTAATAATGTTATTAATAATTCTAATTGTATTTATATTCCATGAGTTTGCTGTGTAAATAATTTTGTGTGGTCTTAATCATAAGGGGTGAAAGTATTTTTACAATTATGATAGCATTTGCCTTTATTATTTTTAGAATTAATAAAGTACGATGGTTACCACAAATATTTACAATCATCATCTCGGCCATTAAAGTACGGTCCTTAGGGGGAAAAGGAGCCGAGAGGGTCCCTAGCTACCCGACGACTAAAAAAGCACTTTATTTTATAAGTGCTTTTTAATAGTATGTCATATTGTGTATTTAGCCTATTATCATACCCTTTTGATAGCTTTTAATTCATTACTTATTATTTTCAGAATAAAATTTTAAGGCTTCTCCAATAAATTTAGAAGCACTATTTCCATATTTCTTATCAGCTACTTTTATCCAAATAGAATCTGACAAATAAAGCCCTGCTGTATAACCCCAATAATTTTCTCCCTCATCTAATTTAAAAGCTTCATGCTGTTTTTGGGTCTCATTTGCTATTTCTTCAACAATTTCTTGAATCTCCTTTGAATAAGGATCTTTACTTAAATCAAAGGTAAGCTTTTCATATAGTATATTTAATTTAGGCTGATTATCTCATAAATAATTTTTTAGGGCTTCTCCAATAAATTTAGATGCCCCATTACCATATTTATCATCAACTGCTTTTATCCAATCAGGAATTAATAAATAAATTTGCACCATAGAGTACCAGCAATCGTCACCATAATCCATTTTAAAAAGTTCATAATCTTTTTTAGCAGTATCCGTTATTTCTTTAGCAATTTGTTGAATTTCTTTTGAAGAAGGCTCTTTATTTAAGTCAGATACAAGTTTTTTATATAGTTCTTTTAATTTAGGATGCTTATCTTCCATGCAATCTTTTTTAAATTCATCATATTGTTCTGCTATAGTGAATGTATTACTATTAAAATTTTTCTTCATAGCTTTAACATATTTTTCAATACTTCCATATTGCTTTATAGCCATTTTAGCAATTTCAGCTTCCTTAGATTTTCAATACATTCATCATATTTATCCCATACTACCATAAGATTTAATTATAATATCTTTGTGTTCAGTTTTAAACTCTTCTAGTACATTATAATATTCACTCATATCAAATTCTTTAAAACTCATTGCGTTTTCTCCTTCTAATATTTTATTTACAAGCTCTATTAAACCATTCAATCTGTTGCGTTTTAAAATAAGCAACTTTTCATGACTTTTTAGTGCTTGCATTTTATCAAAGTGGACACTAGCCATGATTTCTTTAACTAGATAAAAAGTAGTAATTGCTGTTCCACTAATATCCTGCAAAGGATTGCAAATCGCACCTTAGGCTAAAGAGATTGTTACATCTCCACCATTTAGGTATGAATTACGTTTAAAATATAGCATTTTGGTATCATCATTGCTTACTTATTCTTATTTGTGTACTGAATATCTAGCCGGAACCGCATACTCAATTTCAATATTACCACTTTTTATTCGCTTTTTCATTAGTTCCTTTTTAAGAGGAACATCCAATCTGAAAACCTCTCCGTTTACGATAATGGTACCACCCATCAAGATAATGTTACCGTTTGTAAATAATAGATGGTCAATCATAATCATAATATTTCTAACAATTGATGTCATAAACCACACAATAAAACATGTCAATATAATAAATAGATAAGCGACAACATGCTTTCTATCTTCCTTGTTTGTAATCATATCTAGTGCCATAGCTAATGACATACCAATGCTACAGATCACTGCAGCTTTTCGGAAAGATTTCATTTCAGTAATATTATTTTCTTTAAAATTGTTAATAATAAAAATTGTCCATTCATTTCTCTTATTTCTCTTGAATTTACCAATTGATCACCACCATAGTTTTATTCTTCTTGAATTTATAAGTTAGATCTATACAAATGCATCCTACATTCAAACTATCAACCATCGTATAAATATTACTATATCCTTATTAAGGTATTAATGTTAGTGTAAAATCATATTCATATACATTACTATCGCCTTCTGGTTCTACAAATATATAAATTTTAATTTGATTATTCGTTGTTTTAAGATTTTGAATTGTTAGAAAGTATGCTCCTGTAGAATAATCAGCTTTAAAACTATTAGCATATTTTTGAACCATTAATATTTGTCCATCGTTCACCTTAGCTGTTTGTTTAATTCCTTTTACTTGAACTTTTATATATTCATTGACTTTAACATTAGTTGAGCTCAGAGAAGTTTTATATTTTGAATTATTAAATATAACTTTGTTTTTATCTATACCATAACGTTTATATATCTCATCAATAGGTGATAATTTATGTACTATAGTTGTTTTAGGAACTGTAGCTGTTTTATGGGGGTTTAGAATTTTAACTCTAGGAACTGTAGAAAAACAGGCTCCTCCAATTATTACAAAACATACAATACCAACATACATAATTATTCTTATATACGTAGATAGCCACAATATCAGAAGTAAAAACAAATAAATGAGATTTATAACTAATGTCCCATAACTAACACTAATTTTATATACTATACACAAAAGTAAAATAAGCAACGTAATGCATAATATCGTTTTTGTAAAAAAAATCTTTTTTTGCTTTTTATATGTTTTAGTAGAAAGTAGTTCATCATCATTTATATAGATATTTAAATCTTCAAAAGTTAATATATGCTCATTACAATTTTTTATTAATAATTTAAACTTTTCATCATTTTTCACTTTATCATAGATAGAATCTTCAAGCTCATCATAATCAACACCTGAGACCTTTTTATTTAAAAATATCTCAAAATTTTCATAAAAATCGGTGAAATTATCTTCCATGAGATTTATTTCTGATAATACTTTATATGAAGGTCCCTCAGAGCAATCTAATTCAATAGCCTTTAAAGCATATTCTTTTGATAGCTCTTCATTTCCTAATATTCTTTGAAGTGATGCATAAGTTCTGTAAACAGCAGCATTCTTAATATGTGATTTAAGAGCTATAGATAAACATTGCTCCGCTTTATCATATTCTTTTATTTTAATATATGTATCTCCTAATCTAGTTTGTATATCTGAAATGAGACGTAACCCCTTAAATTTTAATGCTTTATTAAAATTTAAGATAGCTTTATCATATTCTTTAATATTACTATAAAAAGAACCTAAATAAATATATGATAAACTGGATTTAGGTTTAAGTTCAACTATTTTAGAAAAATATTTGAAAGCTTTATCGTATTGTTTAAGGTGACTGTAAGCTGACGCAATAGATGCTAAATTTAAAGTAGGAAGTATTCCTATTTTAACTGATGATATGAAATCTTGAAAGGCATACTCGTACTTTTTTCTTTTTAAGTAAGCTCCTCCCCTAAATATATATGAAATAGATTTTTTGATTTCTTTAGAATTATCAATAAAATCTGTATAAATACTAATTGCTTTACTAAATTCTCCTTTCTTTAAATACTTTGCAGCTTTATTAAAAATTTTTATACGTTTTGTAAACATATGAAGCGCTACATAAATTAATAAAATAAAACCAAACATATAAATTCATCTTCTTTCTTTTATAAAATAACTAAGATTGTAGATTAAAACTTGAACAATATATTAATTTAAAAATATTACGACTAATGATAGAGGGTTACTTGAGACGGCATATGAAGATTATGTATTAACGTAAAAAATGAATGGCTGTAATAATTATAGAACTACCATTTCTAATCAAATTCACAATGAAATGTGCCGTCATTGGAATATAAATATTTTTTGTTTTTATGTAGGAAATACTAAAAGGAATTGCCCATATCATTGTCATCAAAATTCCATACCAACTAAGTGAGTACTCCAATGCGTATAAGATCAAGCTTATGATAGTAGTTATAAATAATATCTTCTTACTTTGAAAATTTATGATCGCCTTTCGGTAAAACAATTCTTCCGCCAAAGGTGGAAAGATTATAGTGGATATTGAAAACAAAACTAATGTTAAACCAAAACTTTTTTCCTGCAACTATGTTTGTTTTTAATTCATTTAAGCTGAAAGATCCCTTTTGTATAAAAAACAAAACAATCCCAAAATAGAATAAAAGATTGGTATATATATAATAATCCTTTGGTAAAAAGACACACGATATAATAAATAAAGCTTCCATAAAATTGGTACTGATAATCCCTTTATATATTGTTTCATTTTTCCCCCCTTTTATTTAGTAATATCTTCAATCAATATAAATAATCTCTACTGATTATACTAATTTTACCGTAAATTTTATATAAAGTAAAAATATGTTTTGTTAATATCGCAATATAAAAATAAATGGGTGATCTACACCTATTGTAAATGTGAGATAAATAAACAAATGTCGTGAAAATATATAATTTCACGACATTTTGCTAAACTCTATAACTAGCCTATACCCTCATTGATTCATTTATCTATGCCAATATACACTATTTTCACTGCATAAAAGGTGTCTAATTGAGAAAATACACCCCTTTTATGCAACAATACTAGAATATTAATATACTAGTTAGTAACATCAAAATACCAATTTTATTTAGTATTTATCAAGAAATTTGCGAAACATCATTAAAAGATGGTTCATTGACTTAGAAAACCGTATAAATATTATTGTTTTATCAATACCGTTTTTGCACAATCATTAACGTATTTATTATCTTCAAGCTTATCCTGTACTTTACTTTTCCATTCCTCTTTTTTTAATAATTCTGATAAATCTTGACCATACCACTTTTCAACAACAGAATGCGAAACTTTATATGCTGAGCCAGTAAAGTTGTAATTTATTACTTGAAGGTTATCAATTAGAGAAAATGCAACAGTAGAATTGTATATCAAAGCTTTATTCACCTTATTCTCATTAATATTTTCTATAGTATCCTTATATTTCACTTCTGTTGTTAGCTTATCTGGAAGCTTTATCATTTAGTGATTAAACCCTATATATATCAGTGCTTTACACTGACGTTATATACTTTTTTGAGTTAGAACTATTTAGTATTAATTCTAAGTCAGAATATTTTGATAAAAGACTCTTTTGGTAATAACTGTCTTAACGTATATTTTCCGCGTTTTGTGAGCACTACCCCATATAGTCATAATTTGTGACAATTACATTCCATAAGTTGCATTTAATTCAATATAATTCCTCTTTGTTTTATATCAAGAACTTTAAGGAGGATTTATGCAATGAGTTCAATAGTAAATTCTATAGAAAAAGCTAAAAAAGGTAATAAAGATAGCATGGAATTATTAATAATTAAGTTTGAGCCTATATTAAATAGTTTGTCTTATAAATTGGAATATGATTGTGCTAAAACTGATTTAACTATATTTTTTATAAAAATAATTTATTCAATTAAATTAGAAAGTATTACAAATTTATCAGAAGGTGCATTGGTAAATTATATAAAGACATCATTTTATAGAGAATATTACAGGCTTAGTAAAGCTAAAATCAAAAATGAAATTCACCAAGAAAACGATTTATATATATTTATAAGCGATTATAACAAAACTGAGGATAAAATATTTTTAGATGAACTTATATTAAAAAAAGTTATAAATAAAAAACAAAAATATGTGTTAATGAAGAAGTATTACTATGACTGTTCTGATGAAGAAATATCAAAAGAACTTTGTATAAGTAGACAAGCTGTAAGTAAAAGTCACAGAAAGGCCATTGCTAACTTAAAGAAATATCTAAATTAAATGATAAGGGAGGAATTAAAAGGTGGAAAAGGAACTTCTAACAGCAGCAGTATCACAAGGTGTTTGGGCTGCGATGAGTATATTCTTATTATTTTACATATTAAGAGCCCAAGAAAAAAGAGATCTAAAGCAAGAAGAGAGAGAGCAAAATTATCAAGAGATAATATCAAAACTTACTGATAAATTAGGAATATTAGACAAAGTTAAAAAGGATTTAGAATATATAAAACAATATGTAGTAAAAAATAAATAAAAAATTTTCAAATTAGGTTTACAAATCAGAATCAAACAACTCTTTTATAAATGTAATTACTTAATCGATTAAAGTAAAATAAATAAATTAAATTTTAGGAGGAATATTATTATGGCAAGGGACGGAGAAAAAAAATGGGTATCATCAACTTATACTAAAGCACAACTTCAAAGAATAATCGGTGCATTCGATACCACACCAACAGCAACTTTATTATATGGATTGGTAGGATTTCTAGGACCAGTAGGAATAGCTACGACACTATTAGGGATGAGCCAAGCAGCTTATGGCATTAAATATAAGCACATATTTAATGCCATACTAGCTAAAGCTAAAAACTCAGCTAGTATAACAATACAAGTTGAGTATAGATATATTTCACAAGGCAAGAATAAACAGGGATGGGTTCCAACAGGAAATTATAGATATTAATATGTAGGGGGCTACGTCTCAGAATGATTTGTAAAGTCATTCTGAGACGTAGTCTCTTTTTCATTTTAAAAATAAAATGAAAGCAGGCGTGCCAATTACAACTAAATCGGCAATAATAGAATTAGAACATAACCCACATTTTACGATCAATCATGATTGAATAAATTATTAGTTGTTTTTTTTACGATCAAGAATTTGAAATATAATTTCCGTGGCAATAAGTAAAGTTCCCATCGATATTAACAGCATAGAATTATATTGAGATGAAATTTTGGATAAAACAAATACCACTATAACCATAATTAATGTTTTTACTAATAAATTATAAATAAAAAACTTTTTCTTCATACAATAAGCCCCCTATTTGTTTGTTTATACCATTATCGGATGTTATAAGTTCGGTGTCAATAATATTTAAAAAAATTCTTTAATAAATTAACTAACAAGAAAGCCATCTTTCTACTGTCCCAAAAGTATAAGGACAGGAACTGATCTTATTCTCTTTTAAAAACCTCTTTTCCAGTTTGCCGAAATTATTTACGTAGGTGCATTCAACCTCAGCAAAAAAATCATAATTATTTTATCTATAAGTATTGTCACAATATGTTTCCTAAATTATAAAAATTTATTAAAAATAGATATTCATATAAATACTACAGACCGTCAGCATGAAGCTTTGAAAGAGTATGCTGCTTCTAATAATCTTAAATACAAAATCATATTTGAGGATAGAGCAAGTGGTAAAGATTTTGAAAGATTGCAGTATAGAGCATTAAAAGAAATAGTTAAAACAGGAGATACAATTATAATTAAAGAACTTGATAGATTAGGACGTAACTTCATGGATACACCAAAGGAACTAGGGTGTTTTTGCCCATCCCCCCGAAAAGGTGGAATAGGCAAATTACTAATCAGGTAATACCTGGAACTGAGCCAGTTTCTGAATGATTACATCCATGTTGATAGGCTCAGGGTTTTTATTAAACTCATATCGACCATAGAGATTAATATGCTGCCATGCAACTGGAGAAATATGTTTTAACACATCTAAATCTTGACCATTACTTTCTCTGTAGTCTAACATATTAGATAATATGCTGGCATTATAATAAATGATGCAATTTGCTAATAGACGACTGCATTCACCCCATATTTGTTGTTCCTGTTCTGTTTTGAAGCGCAATTTCCCGAAATTTGCATGAGATACAGCTCTGCGCAATTTGTGATAACTCTCGCCCCTATTTAGTGCACGTTGTACATTTTTACGTAGTGGCAAAGAATCAATATAATCAAGAAAATATAAACTTTTAAGGATATTATCGTACTCCCATAAAGCACTTTTGGTTTTGTTTTTACGTGCATAAGCACTGAGCTTTCCAATTATAATACTCTGCGTTGTTGATTTAAGAGCAAGTGACAATATTATACGTTGAATATTCTCCCACTCTTCAACAATTAAATCAGTATTGATTTTTCTTACAGGCTTTATCAATATATCGCCGTAGTGACTTGGCTGATTAAATCCATAAAAAGATTTACTTACTTTATTGTAGATGTCTTTATAACGAGGTGCAAAACGATAATCAAAAAAGTGTAGAATAGCAAAATTAACTTCATTGGCTCCATGTGTATCAGTAGAATGAATATCAGTCTGGATATCGCTTGTGTTGTTATATAAAATATCAAAGACATAATGGCTTTCATGCTCGTTAGCACCAATGATTTTAGCATTAACTGGGACATGATTAGCTACCAATGTATAAGATACAATTCCTTTTTTAAGCCCAAAGTATTTAGGCGAGTGGCGAGAATTAATGGTGTTAATATTAGTTTCAAATTTTTGTCCATCACTACTTGAGTGGATGACTTCATCAATATCATAGTGTCGAAATATTGGTAGCTTAGCAGTAGCGTTACTTACACGATCATTTGCCTCTTTAAGAGTTTCCAATCTAATAAAGCTATCAGATGTAGCAGAGAGCAAAGGAAAACTAATATCTGAAATTTCACCCATCCTACCTAGTCTAAATGGTGTGTTAATTTCCATTCTATCATCTGTAAATATTTTAAGCACCTGACCAACCTTTTTCATATTTTGATTGCTCTCTGTAGCGAGCTCATATACTTTCTCTTTAGCTGTGAATTTAGATTCATCAATATAATGCCTTACGTTATAAATGAGAGTGTTTATAAGATTGTCATTCACCCGTTGATATCTGTGATAAATAAAACATAATAAGTAAATGTATACTATCCATTCATTAAATCTCTTGAGTTTGTATACAGAGTAATAATCTACCAATGAGGAATAATATTTTACACTTTCGTTAGAAACACCTAATGTCGGGAGCAAGTTCTTAACAATCTGATACAAAAGCTGTATTTGCTGGCCACGGTTGATTTCACGCTTTATTTCACCAACACTAAAATCTTTTGGCTCATGCTTAAGTTGTGTTATTTCATATAATCCTTCTGAATCCATTAAGAGCTTCTTCAAGTTTTCAAGATCAGATTGATTCAATTGATTTTTCATAATAGTAATTAACCGATTTTGTTCGTAGTTTATTGCTTTGCCTACTGTTTCTTGCATAAAGGTATACCCTGGAACAACAATGTGTTGCTCAGATAAATAATTGATAATTTCACGAAAAATAAATATTGGTTTACCGCATACAGCTACCGCCGTGCAAGCTTTTTTATCCAATTGTTCTCGTATTTCAGAATCACAAATATGGTAGGTGAATAGCTGAAGAATCATTTGTTGTTGTTTTAGCCTGGTAGACTTATCAATTGAACTCATATCAACAGTTTTAGTATTGTAAAAATATTGCTTTAACATATGGTTAAGGTCTTCCTGAACTTCATTCAAGTCAAAGATAAAAAACAGGCGTTTGGCCTTAAAATAACCGAGTTGCAATATAAAATAAGCTCGGGATTTGGTTGAGCGCAATACTTCTAATAAATCTTTCTCCGGTTGGGAAAGCGAAAAATAATCGCATCGGTCTTCATATGTAAAGCACGGTCTACCATAAATACTTTCTAATTCATTTTCGCCAAGAATTCTAAGGCGTTTTTGTTCAGTGTTATTTTGCTCAGTATCCATATATTCACCTTTCTTGTCCAATAGTGTATTTCAAAAAGTATACTTTTTGAAATGGTGATATTATTATACTTTTTATATGTCAAAACTTCAACATTTTCATATATGAAACATTTCAAATAGATTGTATACTTATTGAAGTATTATTATGATTTTCATATAAAGTTTAAGAAGGAGCTACATAGGATGAGAAGTTTTTTTTACGCAAGAGTAAGTAGTAAAGACCAATCTTTAGAAAGACAAATTGCTACGGCTAAAGAACTTGTAATACAGGATGAATATATATTTATAGAAAAAGCCAGTGGTAAAGATTTTAAAAGACCTGAATATCAGTTAATGAAACGTATTATTCGAAGCGGCGATATTTTATACATCAAATCGCTTGATAGATTAGGAAGAAATAAGCAAATGCTCTTGGATGAGTGGAAGGAGCTTATAAAAAATAAAGAAATTGATATAATTGTTTTAGATATGCCTTTGCTTAATACAACAAAATATAAAGATATGAAAGGTATAGAAAGTTTAATTGTTGATTTGATACTGCAGCTACTAAGTTATATGGCAGAGAATGAACGTACAAGAATAAAAGAAAGACAAAAAGAAGGCATTAGCATTGCTATGAAAAAAGGGATCAAATTTGGAAGAAAGAAAATACCAATTGATGAAAACTTTAAAGTTGTTTATAGGAAGTGGAAGCAAGGTAATATAACTGCTGTAAAAGCTATGGAGCTTGTTGACATGAAAAATAATACTTTTTATAGAAGAGTTAAAGAATATGAATTACTTTGAGAATATTTTAAAAATTCCTTGGATAATTTGCCTATTCCACCTTTTCGGGGGGATGGGCAAAAATACCCTAAATATATTTCAGACATTGAACAGTTAAAAGATAAAGCAGATATAAAAATGGATAAGGCATTGATAGAACTGCAAAAGGCACAACAAGAGCAACTAAGCCAAGAACAATTAAAACATAGTACAGAGATACAAGAATATCAAAGTAAATATAAATCACTATTAGAAGAACTGGAGAAGAAGAAACCAACTCCAAGAGCTAAGAAAGAGAGTGCAGCAGTAGTAAAAAAATAAAAATTATTTTTAGAAGGAGTGATTATTTAAATAAGAATCCACCAAAAAATAATGTGTTGTCTAAAAGAGATAAACAAATACTAGATAACGTAAAGGCTACAATGGCTGTAGAAGGGGTAGTGCTCGCGAAGCGCAAATTTACAACGCTAAGCCAGTTATTTACAATTAACCATTAGTATTTTAATATTCTGAGTTAGAATTAATATACAATAGTTCTAACTCAAAAAAACATATAACATCATTGTAAAGTATTGATATATCTAGGGTTTAATCACTAAATGATAAAGTTCTTATTTTTTTTACTCAAAATAAGTTAGTTAAAATGCAGTTATATTATTGATAACACTAACTAAAATGATAATAAAAAATATATATTACCTAATGTAAAATCTTTGAGAAAAATATTAAAATAACACGAGTGTATTTAATCCTCTCACTGAATTTATCGTTATTTTGGTAATATGTGTCTTAACGTGGTAAATTTACGCTTAGCGGTCACTACCCCATTTAGGTTTGATGTTAATTCGCATCTTTCATATATTGTTCATCAACAAGAGCCTTTATTTACACTATTGTTGATGAACAATATATGAAAGATTCATGTTAAAAAAAATTCTAAAATATAGCAACAAAAATTAAGCATAATCCAACCACAATAAAAAAAGTTGATTTTCTTTTCTTGTTCTTAATATATAAGTAATACCCGTTTACTATACTAAAAATAGCTGATGAGAGTAATATAAGTAGCATTGAATTCATATTAATTATGCCAAATAAACTTAATAACCCTAAAACCGACAATATAAGCCCTATAACAGTTATTACTGAAACTACTCTATTAATAGCATTTATTTTGTTCAACTCTTCACCTCCCAATTTGTTAGAATTGCGTAACGATCTTAAATCGATTATACCATTATGTACCATACATTACTACTTTTCAAAGTAGATAAATTAAATCATACGATATTTATTCATTTATGTCTTAGAGTGGAAATGTTGGTTCTACCCCCTAGCCATCAAGCTAAGCATATTGAATATTAGCAAGTCACCATTAGATTCTATATTTTACCAATAATTTATTTCTAATAAATTTAAATGGTAAGTTTTAAATGTACATTAGTATTCAAACATTTTTAGGGCACACCAAAAAAAACACGTATACAGTGGAAATTTTACAATTTTATTATGTTGGTTTATGCTGCAACGTTAGCGTGCTATGATGTTAATTTATAACAAACTCCAAGAATATCAAAAACAGTTTTCTTATCTTTTTTATGAGATTTCAGACCATTCCTAACTACATTTTCAAATATTGATTTTAAGGTATTGAAAACTTTATTAGGGAATTTGATAAGCTCAAAATATAGACTATCAATATATTCATGAACTACTTCACAAGTCTTAATTTCACTAGCTTCAAGACCTTTATTTTCTAATGCTAACGACCTCATTTTAAACATTACAGCGGAGCTTATGAGCAGCAAAATAAGTTTCCCATAAAGTTGACATTGAAACCGTTCTATTTTAACTAACCTTACAACCTGTATACTAAATATGGATTTCCATGTTTTAAAAATTATTTCTATCTGCCATCTTAAGCTGTAAAACTCATGAACCTGCTTTGCATTTAAAACTTCTTCCTTAATATTCGTTATATAAATAGATATCCCTAACAATTCAATAGTATTATCACTTTTTTCTATACCCTTTTTTTTAGCATTCTTCACAGATTTTTCTGTTCTTTTTTTCAATTGATCATTTGTTAGTTTATATAGAATAAGCCTTGTTTTTAGCGTCTTTGCCTTACCTACATAGACATCCTTAATTTCATAACGGTCCCCCTCGCCCATCTGTTTCATTATGTCAGAAATGTAGATTCTTTTAAAAAGACTTGATTTTTTAGGAGCACCATTCTTATAGTATTCTATATCCTCATTGTCTATATATACTGCTATATTAGGTTTGAGTCTTGATATGTAAAATGTTTATCTTCTATATCCAAAATCTTCAAAATTGAAGTATCCAAGATCTCTAAAATACCAACTTTAATAGTATCTCTTATTTTGCTCCCAAAAGTATTGTCACTTCCAGAGCCAGCTCCTATTTGTACATTAAGAAGATTTTCAGATTTCAATTCATATTCTAGTTGTATTTTTACACCTGAAGGCTGAGAGCATCCACCAGATCCAGGATATATGTCTTTATAGCTTTCTGGCACTTGAAAAGCAGTAGAATCAAGTATTCTTATTCGTTTGAAATGTTCATCCCATTATGGTAGTAATATAAACTTCAATATCGTTATTTTTATTAAGATTTATTTGACGTCCGAAGCTTTCTTTTAATTGATTAATTATATTTAACCAAGGGTTATTAGGATCATTACTTGTAAAATCTAGTGCCATAAATATTGGTCTTAAATGTTTCTTGAATTTATGGTTTATACTATCCACTGCTTTCCATTTTAAAGTAGGTTCTGTAATGGGCTTTTGAATCATTTGGTGAGCTGTATTTTTAATTGTTTCTTCTGGCATTAAAGAATAAGCATACATTTTTCTAATTTCACCAAAAGTTAGATCATCACTAACATTTTCATCTACATATAATTGAAGCAGCTTACCTATTTTTAAATGGGTAGGGCTCGCAATTTGTGCAAAAGTACCGTTAAGAAAACTTGATTAACATTTAAGTAAATATTTAGTAAATATAGCAGGTTCCCTAAAAATTCTAATGTAATAAAATACACTAAACATTACATTGTTAAATATATCGTTACCTATTGATACATCTAAGCTTCAGTTAATTTTTATAACGAAGCTTTTTTTCTTTTGCATTTTCATGTAATGTTTAATATTATATAAGTAGTAAATATTACATAGAACAAAAGAGAAAGTGAGTGGGAAAATTTGATAGTAGAACCTATACGAGATAAAAAGAAAATAAATGATTTACTTATATTTTTAAAAGGTAAAATCGATAGAGACTGGCTGTTATGTAAATTTCAATTGAATACTGGATTAAGAATTGGTGATGTAGTTAAAGTTAAAGTTTCTGACATATTCAATGAGAATATAAAATTTAAAGAATATTTCACATTAAATGAGCAGAAGACTGGTAAAGAAAAGAAAATAAAATTGAATAAAGAAATAAAATGTGCGTTAAAAAATTACATTATAGAATCTAAACTTACACTTAATGAGTATATATTTATTAGTAAAAAAGGTGGTCATATAAGTACTGTACAAGCATATAGGATATTAAAAAATGCTGCTAATTCATTAGGGATAGAGAATTTTGGAACACATTCTTTAAGGAAAAGTTGGGGGTATTGGACATATAAGGCGAGCAGTTACAATATTGGTCTCATAATGGATACATTTAACCACAGTAACCAAACTATTACTTTAAAGTATATAGGAATAAATCAAGAGCAAAAGGATGAACTATATTCTATAGTTCAATTCTAGAAAGGATTTTATTATGTACTTAAACAGAAGAGAATTATTAACAACTAACCAAAGAGCTGAATTAATGAAGATTTCAGATAATATAACAGAAAAGGAACTAGTTTATTACTATACTTTAAGTTTTGAGGATATTGATATAATAAGTACTTATAGGCTTGATTATAATAAACTTGGGTTTGCATTACAATTAACTATTTTAAGACAATCGGGATGGCCATTGGTTGAATTCACAAATATACCTATGAAAATAGTACATTATGTTGCTAATCAATTAGATTTGGATTCAAAGGATTTTTATAAATATTTTAATAGAAAAAACACTAAATATGAGCATTTAGAATCTATTTGTAGATTATTTAATTATAAAAAATATGATAAAAACACAGAAATATTTTTATTTGAGGAACTCTTACAAATAACTCAAAGTGAAACTAATTCTTTTAAGCTTGTAAACTATGCCCTTGATATATTAAGAAAAAACAGAGTAGTAATTCCTTCAATAAGAAGTATTGAACAAATAGTTTGGCAAGCTAAAGAGAATATTCAAGATTCTATTTTTAATTTAATAAATAATTCAGTAACTATGGCAAACAAACAGCAATTAGATAATTTAGTAACAGTTCAAGAGGGAGATATAAAAACTAAATTATCATGGTTACGTGAAGTACCAGGCAAGTCATCGTCAAAAACTTTTAATGCAATTGCTGATAGAATTGAATACATTCGTAGTCTAGAGTTAGAAAATATTGATTTAAGGAATATCCATAATAATAAAATTGAAGAATTATGTAAATTGGGTTCAAAATATGAAGCTTATGATTTTAAAAGGTTTGATCCTAAAAAAAGATATTCTATTCTTTCAATATATTTAATTCTATTTTGTGAAAAGCTTATAGATCAAGCGATTCAAATACATGATATTCAAGTACAAAACATTCAATCATTTGGTAAAAAAGAGCAAGAAAATCTTATTAAAAAAAATGGAAAAAAAGCAAATTTAGGTCTTCACAATTATGTGAAGCTTGGAAATTTGATAATTAAAACTAAAGAAGAAGGGCAAACTTCAGTTGATTTTAAGAATATCGAAAATATCATGCCCTGGGAAGCATTTGTACTCAATAGCCGAAATATCTGAAATTACTAGACCTAAAGAATATAACACTTTAGATTTAATAGCTAAAAAGTATAGTAATCTTAGAAGGTATACTCCTAGATTATTAAAGGTGCTTGAATTTAAAGCATCTAAGTCAGGAACACCGATATTAAAAACATTAGAAACTATAAAAGAAGTTAATAATAAAAGTAAAAGAAAGATGCCAAATGATGCTCCTTTAGATTTTGTAACTAGTCAATGGGAAGAATATGTTTATGACCAAGAGGGAAATATAGATAAAAAATATTATGAATTAGCAGCATTTACTGAACTTAAAAATGCCATTCGTTCTGGAGATATATCTATTATCGGAAGTAAGCAGCATATCCCATTTGAAGAGTATCTTATGAATGAATCAGAATGGCTAAAATACAAAGAAGAAAGTATTGATTTTAAAGTACCTTTAGATGTTGACGAATACTTAACTGATAGATTGACCATATTAAATAACAAATTAAAATACGTATCTGATAATATAAAAAAACTTAAAGGTGTATCAATAGAAAATAATAAATTTGTATTATCAAAATTAGAGAAAGCAGTTCCAGATGAGGCAAAAAAATTATCTGCTAAAATTTACAATTTAATGCCTAGGGTAAATTTATCAGATATATTAATAGATACTTGCAAACATACAATGTTTGATAAAAAGTTAATACATACTTCAACTAATAAAGAACCTAAAGATACTGAAAGAAGTTGTATAATAGCGACTCTTATGGGGCTTGGTGCTAATATAGGTCTCAAGAAAATGGAACAAGCAGTAAAAGGAATAACATATAAACAGATGAGCAATGTTGCTAATTGGAGAATGAGCGATGATAATTTAGATAAAGCTATGGCAGAGATTATTAGCTGTCAGCATAAGCAACCTTACGCTAGATATTGGGGTGATGGTACTACTTCATCATCTGATGGTGTAAGAGTTATAACAGGTGTTGAAACTTTAAATGCATCTTATAATCCACATTATGGATTTGAAAAAGGCGTAACTATGTATTCAGCTGTAAGTGACCACTATTCTAGATTTGGAGTTGGCGTTATAAATACAAATTCAAGGGATGCAATTCATGTAGTTGATATACTTCTCAATCATAATACAGAGCTTGAAATTGAAGAACACTATACTGATACCGCGGGATATACAGACCAAGTATTTGGATTAACTCAATTGCTTGGGTTTAGATTTGCACCAAGACTTAGAGATATATCAGATTGCAAATTATATTATATTGAAAAAAGAGAATAGTTTAAAAATATCCAATCAGTTATAAAAGGTAAGATAAATATTAACATTATAAAAGAGAACTTTGATGATATATTGAGACTTGCCCATTCAATAAAACAAGGTAAAGTCTCAGCATCATTGATAATGAGTAAATTAGGATCTTATTCAAGACAAAATAGTTTAGCAAAAGCATTAAGTGAAATTGGAAAGATAGAAAAAACAATTTTTATATTAGATTATCTTTCGGATGAGGATTTCAGAAGAAAAATCAATACTGGATTAAATAAAGGTGAAGCAATAAATGCTTTGGCTAGAGCTTTATTTTTTGGAAAGCATGGGATGCTTTATGAGAAAGATATTCAAGGACAAGTACAAAGAGCCACTGCCCTCAGCATGATTATAAATTCAATAACTCTTTGGAATACATTATATTTACCTAAAGCTATTGAGAAACTAAAAGAAACAGAAGAAGTTAATGAATTGTATATGAAGCATATTTCTCCTTTAGGATGGGAACATATAAATTTTATTGGACAGTATAATTTTGATGATAATTGTGATTATGATTTAGTAAATAATATGAGACCATTAAAATCAATCTAATAAAAAACAGTTACCTATTTCAATTAACTTGAATTTATGGTAACTGTTTTTCCTTAATGGGACTTTTGCACAAATTGCGAGCACTACCCCATTTGGTGCTACAGTAAAAGGAAAATGGACTCCATAATAAACAAAACGAAACAAGCTCGTGACGTGGTAGCATACGCAAAAATGATATTTCGTACGCTAAGAAAAAAGGCTTTGGCTAAATTCACTATAATCCTTTACATATCAACGCTTTATGCTGTTTATTATATTAATTGCGTTATAAACCGTATTATTCATTATTAGTAAATCATTATATATATTGTTAAAAAATATGTTGTTTTTTGAAAAAATTAATGTCAAATTTAAAAGAGTAAGAATTCTAACAATAAGGGAAATGCCAACATTGTAGGCAAAAACCACTTTTACAGTCTATAAATGAATTGTTTAGGTTAAATAACTTTGATTTTAGGCTATATAATAATTTTTTGGTTTGTTGAGAGGTAAACGTTGTTGGACGCCCAATTATACTACTATATATCTATCATATGTACGGCTCATACTAGTAATTGGCGTAATGGAGATAGATATTAAATTTAAACTAAACATATTAGAGGGGGATTATTCATGAAAAAAGGAACCAAGTTATTTTCTGGAATATTGATGGCATCTATGATGTTAGGAACTGTTGCTTTTGCTAATACTGGCAACTATTATTTCTACTTTTCACCGGGTAGTCGTATAAGTTCTGATAATGTATCAAAAAGTGATGGTGAACAAAGAGCATATGTTACGACTACCGCTGGGAATTTAATTCCAAGTAGTGGTATTTATCGTGGTTCTGATGGGGTTCATGGTAGAGTATGGTATAGAGTAAGATATGCTAATGACGATTTTGCATCTGAAGTTAAATCTATAACTGAATGTACCCCAATTACTTTGGGGTATTTAAAACAGGTAAACGCAGGTGAAAGTTATCACCTTAAAGGACAACAGGATTCATCTGATCCTAAGGCTGTTAAGGTAATTGGAAGATGGACTCCATAATAAATACAAAACAAGCTAGTGACGAGTACACTGGCTTGTTTTGTTTTTTATGAATTTAATAGAAGGAGGTTATTATCGTAATGTTAAAAAGATTTAAGGCAGGAATGTGTTTAGTAATACTTTCAGTTGTGGTTATCTGCTCGGGATGTACTAATGAAGAAATCACATCGAAGGATCATAATACGGTAAATACGTCTGTCCCATCAGGCAAATCCACCCGCAATGGGAAAAATTACAAAGCAACTCTAGCAACTAATCTGAAGGTAGATGCCACAGTGGATGCATCAGATGTAAAAGATATTCCTACACTACAGGTTACAGGAAAGGTATTTGATAAAAATAAATTACTTAATATGTTTTTCGGGTCAGAGGATATAAAAGAAAAAAAGCAAGATGGTTCAAGCTCTTTTACTGTTAACAATAAAAATCTCATAATTCTTGAAGAACCAGGTAGTTTTAACTTTATTACGCCCCTTGGTGATTGCGTAACATCTATAGTAAACGAAGAAGATGAAATTAAGAAATTCAAATTGAAAGAACTAGATTTTATGACAAAATCAAAAGCTACAAAGCAAGTAACAGAAATGTTAAAGACGATAGACATTACACCAAATATGTCACCAAAGATATATGCGTTAGATTATAATACTCTTCAAAAGGAACAGGATGTGTTAATGAAGGATAAAACTTACAAAGAGTTTGTTGATTTAGGTAAGACTAAAATTAAAGAAAAATGGACTAAAGATGATGAATGTTATTACATGGTTATTCGAATTGATATGAATGCTATCCCCTGTTATGATTCCCATTATGAAATGCAAAGTTTAGATTCTATGGTTCAAGGTAGCGAAGTAAGCGTTATTATTTCAAAAAATGGGATTGAATCATTTAATATCAATGGATTAATATATAATCAGAAGAAGTATAAGGTTAATACTTCTCCATTGATTTCTATGCAGCAAGCAGTGGAGAGTCTGAAAAAAAAGTATTCCAATGTAATACTAACAGATGAAATGATGGTAACAGGAATTTCTATGGTATATTTACCTGTAATAACTAGTGCAGGTACGACTTCAGATGAAGGAGTATCGTCAAATAAACAAATTGAAATGGTGCCATGCTGGTATTTTAATATTAATGTAAAGTATAATAATTTGGATGGTAAAGTTTATACGATGCCCATAGAAGTGCGTATAAATGCCATTACTGGTAAAGAAATTTTATAATTAAGAGGTGATTTTAACGACATTTCAGAAGGAAAGTCCTCCACTTCTATAAATGGGGGTTAACTAGCCTAGCAAAAATAAATATCCTTTTGAAGTCGTTAATATACAGCTCCGGAGGAGATGAGTTAATGAAAGCAACATTTCAGGTCCTTTCAATGGATATAAGGCGAGCCTTCGGTTCGATTGGCTTTTTATTAGCTGTAGTGGGTGTCTGTATGGTTTATTATGCAGGTGCTAGGACTTTTTTTAGCTATGCAGATATATTATTTATGTTTAAATATGCTACTGGTGGTAGTAGTTTTAATCATGTACTATTATTATTTTGTGCATTGCCCTATACAACCAGTTTTTGCAATGATTGGAATAGTAGATATATAAGATCAGTTGTTGCTCGAATGGGTCTACGTAGGTATGCCGTGTGTAAGATTATATCTTGTGCATTGTCTTCTGGAACTGCTATGGTTTTGGGAATAATATTATTTATTCTCCCATTAACACTAAGAATTCCACTGGTAGCTACTAACGCACGCTTAGCAAATTATGAACAGTTTGTCACTACACTAGGTGGTGGGTTTCTGCTTAATGGACATTTTATTATGTACTTCATAGTTTATATTTACTTAGCTTTCTTAGCAGCGGCGTTCTGGTCTGTTCTGGGACTTTGTGTTTCTGCTTATATCCCTAATAAATTCGTAGCGTTATTTACACCATTTATTGGATTATATGTAATTGGGTATATTACGAGTAATTTCCCAATATGGCTACAAATAAATAAAATAACCACTGGAGAATGTATAATTAACGGAACCTTTGTAAGCTTAATTTATGCTACGCTATTTGTTACTGTACTTATAGCTTGCATTGGATTATTATTTTACAAAACTATAAAAAGGAGGATATCCAATGAATAATATATCTAAGCATATTTCTATTTCTGGTAATAATATACGAAGATGGGTTACGAACCCCCGTATCTATATTTTGGCTATTTTACTTAGTATTTTTTTGTGGAATTATATAAGTCCAATTTTGACTTTTTCAAAAAGTATGGGATATAGGGTTGCTCCATGGATATTTCCTTTTATATCTGATTTTACTTATACACATATGATGATGATGTTTGGTATAGTATTTTTATTTTGTGACGCACCCTTTATGAACGAAGGACAACCTTATCTTTTGATACGTTGTGGGCGTACTCAATGGGCAATAGGGCAGATATTATATATTATGATAGGTACTGCCATTTATTTTTTGTTTATAGTTTTTGTGAGTACGTTAATGATGTCTCCAAACATGTTTTTAAGTAATGAGTGGGGGAAAATATTAGGTACTCTAGCCCAATCAAATCCTGGGCAAACATTTAACATACAACTTGCTATTAGCTACACAATACAGACTTTTTATACACCTATTCAAGCCTTTGGATTAAGTTTTATATTGCAATGGTGTGCCGGGACTATATTAGGGCTTATTATGTTTGTAATTAATAGTTATGGCAAACGATCGATGGGGGCTATCGTAGCATCGGTCATTGTTTTGTTTGATTTTGCTATTAACTATGAATTTAAACCGTATGCGTATCATTTTTCACCGGTATCAATGGCACGTTTGACTATTCTTGATCCAAGTGGTCTGTCACAACGTCCAACCATCCTATATGCCTATGTTTTCTTTGCAGCAGCAATTGTTCTATTGAGTATTATTGCAGTGTTGTCAGTACATAAACGTGAAATACAAGTATTACCCACTATCTAATTATAAAAAGGAGAAAATTAATCTATGAAAGATTCAATAATTAGTATAAATAATGTTTCTAAGGACTTTAAAGAAACCACAGTATTAGATCAAGTGTCCATTGATTTTGAAAAAAACAAGATACATGGTTTAGTTGGACGAAATGGTTCTGGCAAAACAATGCTTTTAAAATGTATTTGTGGATTTATTCCAGTAACCTCAGGAGAAATAATTGTAGATGGTAAGAAGATTGGTAAAGATACTGATATTCCAAAGAATGTTGGTATCATTATAGAGACTCCAGGTTTTTTACCAAACTACAGCGGTTATAAAAATTTAAAATTTTTGGCATCTATTAATAATAGCATTTCAAAAGAGAAAATTAAAGATACTATGAAGCGAGTTGGTCTAGATCCTGAAAGTAAAAAATGGGTAGGCAAGTATTCATTAGGCATGAGGCAAAGGCTTGGCGTAGCACAGGCTATAATGGAAGATCCATCTATTTTATTACTTGATGAACCTATGAATGGCATTGATAAACATGGCATTCAAGATATGCGTGATCTTTTGCTAAAGTTGCGTGACGAAGGAAAAACTATAATTTTAGCTAGTCATAGCACAGAGGATATTGATACACTTTGTGACACAGTATGTGAAATGGACCAAGGCAAACTTGAAGTTCTCAGGTGAATTATGAATTTAGAAAATGGATATGTAACTTTTCGGTGGAGAGATTATAAAAACCATAATAAGGAAAAAAATATGACTCTTACTGTAGATAGGGTAGTAACCGCAATACGTGGATTTTATACGTTAAGACATATATTATCAAAATACTGAGATATTCAGAATAGTTTTAAAATATATCGGTGATTTTCATATTTTACTTTAGTTAGTGTTATCAACACTATAATTGTACTTTAACTAACTTATTTTTAGGAAAAAAATAAGAACTTTATCATTTAGATATAAAACCCTAGATGTATCAACACATTACACTGATTTTTTGAAGTTTTATGAGTTAGAACTTTTTAGTATTAATTCTAAGTCAGAATGTTATGACAAAAGGCTCTTTTGGTAATAACTGTCCTAACGTATGTTTTCCGCGTTTTGCGAGCACTACCCCCTATAGCTTATGAATATGTTGATATGGAAGAGGAATTAATAATTGTATAAGAAAAATTTTCAAATAGAAGACGTGAATAAAAATAGGCCACATGATGGAAGTGATATCCATCATGTGGCTATATCTTGTTTCATAGGTATTGAAACAGCCATATCTATCGTATTTGGTATATTTTTAAAATCAATTTCATAATCATTATATTACCATCCTCCAGAAGATCCTCCACCACTTGATGAACCGCCTCCAAAGCCTCCAGAATCACCTCCAGAACCTTCAGAATCACCTCCAGAACCTCCAAAACCTCCAGAATCATCTCCGAAGCCACCACCATTTTCCCCATTAAGAACAATGCTAAGAAAAACAAATACAATAAATCCTATTAATCCAAGGTCACCTCCATCTTTAAATACGTTTGAACTTTCAACATATTGTAGAACATTAACGTTCTTAGCTAGGGTTACGTTGTATTCTTTAGCTATATTATCTGCTAAAGCTGAATATGCTGCGCGAAGACCCTCTCCATATTGATTTTCCTTGAATTTTGGAACTGCAAAATCATTCATAACACTTGAGGAATATATATCCGTAACCGCCCCTTCTAGACCTGTACCTACCTCTACTCTCCACTTTTTTTCTTCCATTGATAATAGAATTAATAGTCCATTATTTGTATCTTTTTGTCCAATACCAAAGCTTCTAAAAATGCCAGTAGCATATGATTCTATAGTTTCTCCCTGCAGTGAATCTATAACTACAACAGTAGCCTGTGCACCTGTTTTAGCTTCTAATTCTTTACCTACGGACAAAATATATTCTGCAGATTTACTATCTATCACTTTAGCGTAATCATTAACATATTTTAATTCTGTAGCTTTAGGATATTCGGTCTCTGCATTCACTAAATTCATAGCTGTTATTTGACTTAATAAAAATATACTTATCATGGATATAAATAAAATTCTCGTCAAAATCTTTTTTTTTATAGATACAGTTGATGAAATGTTACAAATGTTCCTAATTAATTTTATTAAATAAGGCTTCATATTCTATCTCCTACTTAGTAAATCAACTTTTGGTACTACTTTAGCTGATTTACTAGCCTTATAATCCTGCCTTGCTGTTCCTTCTATCACTTTTACCGTTTGTTCTAAACTTACCATTTCATTCATTTCTATACCACCTTTATATTTTCTTTATTATAATAAAAGGACTAAATTTAAACAACATAAATCCTATAATAAATACTAGAGTATCAGGATAATGATTAGTTCCTAATACTGTTGCTAATGCCATTGTAATACTTACACCTATAAGAAATAAACCAAATATTCTTTGGCTTGGGTAAGGATATTTAAAATTAGTTACTGTATTCTTTTCTTCTGCAATAATAAATTGACCCTTTGTATAAATAATATTTTTTAAATTTTTCTTATTTATATATATTAACAGAAAATGTTTCTAATGTAAATTGGTTGCTTTATAGTTTGAATTTTCATAACTTATATAGGTGTAGGGCTCGCAATTTGTTCAAAATTACCGTTAAGAAAAGTTGCCTGACATTTAAGTGAATATATAGTAAATAATAGTGTGCTCCCTAAAAATTCTAATTAAAATATATCTTGGAGCATATTAAAAAGCCTTATTCATCATTTAGTTTTATAGTAATTTGAAAATATGTTAGTTGATTTTCATTAACGTGACTTTTAGATGGGCTATCATTCTATGTATTTAAACAAGATTGAAGATAAAGAAGAGAACGCGCACTATAAAAAATGAAGGATTTGTATAAAATACAAAGTAAAGTAAGCAAAGATGAGATTGAAAAACTTATTCATTTCCTACTTCTTATATATACATTATATTGTCTTAATAAAATTAATAAAAGTAGAAAACACTATACTAGATTAATCTTTATATTAGGCATTATAATAAATTATATGGCATATAAACATTCTCAATATCTTGGATATGGTGGTGATTTTTTAGATATCACTTCAGTGGGATCTCTTTATAGCTTATGGCCTGTATTTTTAATTTATCTATCGCACTAGATTACTTTACTTGTAAAAAATACGGTAATCCTCGGCAAGATTAAAAACGCAATATTTGCATACTGTAATCTGTACCCTTTGTCAAGGACAATTAGAAAAAACTATATTGAATTATAAAGATGATTTCTGTATTGAACAGGAGTCATCTTTTTCAAATCCCATTGATATCTATATCTATTATAATAGATCATATATTTTTTAATTTCTTTCTTTAACTCTACTAATGTTTGACACTCTTTTATGTTTGCCTCATCTTTGAAATGACCGAAGAATGATTCCTGTGGAGCGTTATCCCAACAGTTTCCACGTCTTGACATAGATTGTCCTAGTCCACAACTTTTAACGAGATTTTGAAGGATTGGACTTGTATAATGACAACCTTGATCTGAGTGAATAAATGCATCTTTAGATATTTTAATATTTCTATTCTTTTTTAGCTTTAGTATAGTATCAGTGACTATATCCATCTTAATATTAGCTGACACATTATATGCCAGTATTTCATTTGTAGAGGAATCCTTAATCGTTGATAAATACGCCCTATGACCCTTTCCATAAAACAAATAAGTTATATCTGTAAGCAATACCTTGCCAGGTATATTTTGCTTGAAGTTTCTATTTAATAGATTTGGTAAAACAGCATGTTCGAGGGTGGCTTTCATCATCCTTTTATAAGGATTTGCTTTTCTAATAGGACATACAATTTGGTATTTCTTCATTATCCTACGGATACGTTTCAAATTGTAAACGATACCAAATTCGCCTTCTAACGTCATTTTAATTTGTCTAGCTCCTTTTTTGCGGCCTTTAAAGTTATATGCTTTTAAGATAGTATCTCGCACTATTTGATCATGATCGTCACGTTGATTCCTAACTCCTTGTGAACTAACTGAGAAATAGTTGTAGTAGCCTGAACGGGATACCCCCGACACACTGCATAAATGGCTAAGCATATTTCTGAGTTTATATTTTTTAATTTGTGAATTGATAAGAATATATTTTTCTTCTGCTACTAATATTATTTTTTCTTTACCAGCCTTCTTTCTAGGATGTCGATTTTTTTTAGTAATTCATTCTCAGCTTTAAGTAAATTAACTTGGACCTTAAGACGTTTATATCTTTCTTCTATGGGAAGATCTTTCCCTCTTGATCTTCCGCACATTGATTTCCTTGTATCATTCAGTCCTATTACACCTTTTTTTCTATATGCAGTCCGCCATCTGTAAGCTGCTGATCTAATTCGATCATTTCCAAGAACGTCTATATCAAAACCATATTCTTTAAATATTTCTTTTATAGATTTGCCCTTTTCATTCTCTGTTACAAAAATGCGTTTATATTCATCAGTGTAAGTTATACCTTTAATACTAACATTTGTTACATATTTATTTTTGGATAACACTTTCACTTCTTTTTCTGTAAAATTCTTAATGCTCATTTATTCACCCCTAATCCTTTATTCCATTATACATAGAAAAACCCCATAGGGTAGTTTTTTTTAAATCGTCTACTCTATAGGGTACATTTTACTGTGATGAATACTTTAATGCTGATTTATTTGAAACTTAGATACACTATGAAAAGGAATTAAAATATAATATAGACATATTTAAAACGAAAGGATATAAAACTTTAGAATCATTAGGAATAAAAATGCCGCCATTAAAAACTGAGAAATGATTTCGGATAGTAAATGTAATAATAGGTATTTTAAACGTTACCAAACCACGCTGAGGTGAGATATTTTTATCATATAATCTGTAAAGAATGATTCTATGGTTAATTCCCTAAAAATTCATTCATAGTTTAACTCTTCTATAAAAAGTATTGTTTTTCATGGCAACAAGCTCCATAGCTTTTATGGCAGATATATTACCTTGCTTCCACTTCCTATAAACAGCTTTAAAGTTTTCATCAATTGGTATTCTTTTTATTCCAAATTTGATTCCTTTTTTCAGAGCGACTCTAATGCCTTCCTTTTGTCTTTCTTTTATTCTTGTACGTTCATCCTCTGACATATAGCTTAGTAGCTGTAGTATCAAATCAACAATTAAACTTTCTATACCTTTCATATCCTTATATTTTGTTGTATTAAGCAAAGGCATATCTAAAACAATTATATCAATTTCCTTATTTTTTATAAGCTCCTGCCACCCATCTAATAGAATTTGTTTATTTCTTCCTAATCTATCAAGCGATTTAATGTATAAAATATCACCACTTCGAAGAATATGCTTCATTAACTGATATTCAGGTCTTTTAAAATTTTCACCACTGGCTTTATATATTCATCCTGTATTCCAAACTATTTAGCCATAGAAACTTGTTTTTCTAAAGATTGGTCTTTACTACTTACTCTTGCATAAAAAAAACTTCTCATCCTATGTAACTCCTTCTTAAACTTTATATAAAAATCATAATAATACTTCAATAAGTATACAAGCTATTTGAAATGTTTAAATGTTTAATATATAAAAATGTTGAAGTTTTGACATATAAAAAGTATAATACTATCACCATTTCACAAAGTATACTTCGTGAAATATATCGTTAATTTTCAAATAAAACACCTTAAAAACCACATCATAGAAGTATTATCCATGATGTGGCTCATTTTTAGGTAAGTAGGCGGTAACCCGACAAATGGTTCATTAATTTTTCAAGACAGTTATTTCTCATTTCATCCTCTTCTACCATTTGATTTTAACATAAAGGTAGATAATAAGTCTCGAATATCAGTAGAATCAATAATATTGTGTTTAAAAGGCTAAAGTGTTCATCGTCAACTGGTATTTTAAAAAGTACATTGCCACCGAACAAACAAAAAGCTGTAAGGTGCCAATATTAATTTTTTCAACAAGTCCCATTATTGAACTGCCATTTGCTGTGAAGGCACCAGCCAATCCACCTGAAAGGGTGAAGACAACAGCAAGTATCAGTAAATAAACACCAAACTTATGGTGCTTTTGCATTTTCAAACAGCCAATAGCAATCGAAAATAGTGCAGCGATTGTAAAAACTACCACAATCATCGTCACTACAATATGGATAACATTGTTGGAGGTCATTCCTGCATTTTCACCATCAAATGAAGATGAACCATATCCAAATTTTGAAACGAACGAAGAAATTGCCAAAAGGATTGCACCTATTGTCATTTGTTTGTTGGTTTTTTCCCAAAACAGAGCAACAAGTAAAATGCAAAATAATATATATAACGGACCATACCAGCCTAAAATAGATGATAAGATGTCTTGGTTAGGTGCCCCAACTGCCGTTAAATTACTTATAGAATTACTAATCTGACTGTAATTGGGATTAAGAATACCACCTATAATGACATGTAGAACATAGGCGAATGCACTTCCTACTCCACAGATAAAGATTAAAATTGATAGTACCTTGTATTTGCTTAATTTTTTCACATGATCACTCCCTTACTAATGTTAGTTAGTTTTTCATTAAAAAATAAAATATTTTTGCCTATTATTTATTTTTAGATTTATGTCTGTTTATTAATAGTATTAATTAATAACCTCAACCTATCTGTATTTATTTCTCCAAATGTCGACTTATCATTTCTTACTGCAGTTCCAAAATGGTATTGAGGTGCTTTTGTATTTTTCATAACCTCTATAATATTTTCAAGATCTAAGCCGCCTCCAGCTATCACATTAATATGTTTTGCTTTTTCTACCATCTTTTTAATAACTGGAATGTTTTTAAGTATATTCCCTTTCCCTCCCGATGTAAGAACATTTTTAATTTGACCATAAGCAGCTAAAACTTCTATACCTTTAACCTGATCCGCGAGTTCGTCAATAGCTCTATGAAATGTTACATCTATACCATCACAAGCCTTCAACAATTTCTCTAAAGAAGGTATACATATTTCATTGTGTTTATTTAAAGCTCCAAATACTACACCATTTGCATTAAGTTCTTTTGCAATTATAATATCTTCTACCATAAGTTGAATTTCTTCTTCTGTATATATAAACGATTTGCCATGTGGTCGTATCATCACATTTACAGGTATCTTAACACTTTGGACTGCTCTTTTGATAAGCGAATAGCTTGGTGTCAAGCCTCCTTCTGATAATCCACTAACAAGCTCTATTCTATCAGCACCACTTTCTTGAATTCTTTTTACATCTTCTATTGTTGTTCCAATAATTTCAATCATTTGTACAACTCCTATGTGAAAATTAATCTGCTACAATATTACTTACAATAAAGTTTTACTGTTTTTACAACTTACCTTCTTTAATAAAACAAATACATCTATTTTACTACAATCTAAAATATTATCATATTTTCCAAGTTTTATATTGTTACAATGAGAACATGATAAAAATAAATTTTCCCAACTAAACATTAATTCCTTATCTTTTTTACCATGAGGTCTTAAATGCTCTATATTTATAGATTTTAAATCTTTACTTTCACATATATAGCATTTATTATGAAAATCTCTATTTAAAGCCTTTACAACCTCTAATGTATTTTTATTTCCATTATTTTCATTTTTCTCTATTATTAAAGATTCAGGTGACTCTGTAGTTCTACTTATTCTTATCATTTTAATTCTTCCTCTAATATGAAGGTGTATTTCTACCTCATCAATTAAAACTATGCCTTCTACATCATAAGCCGACCTTCGTTTCTTCTCCATTCTTAATATTAAATCCATAATAATATTTAAAACAGAAGAATACCCATCTGATAGCTTATCAAATCCATAAGCCTCCTTCCCCTTTTGAATAATTTCAATATTATAATTTTTATAGTCGAATTTCAACTTCATGGTTAAATCATCCATAAGTGTTGTTAATCCTTTTTCAACACCTCTAGGAATCTCTACACTAGTCATCCTATGCGCATCAAAATAAGCTAAAATAAACTCACCACTTTGGTGTTTTATTATTATATCATCATCATTAAAGTATAATTTCAATCCTTCTTCATATTTCTATTTCATTTATTTACAAGAAATTATAGCATTATTCCACTGTTCAATAGATCGGATTTTTTCAACTTTACTTATACTGTCATCATTTTCAATATTATTTAAATTTCTTAAATACGCTTCTATGTCTTTTTCAACATTTAACAAATTTGTGTAGTTATTATCCTCTATAGCTTCTAAATATAATTTAATTGCATTTAAAACTGAAGTTTTACCACTACCGTTCTTTCCCGTTAATATTAAATGTTTTCTTGTGCTATTAGACAACTCTATACTTATATCGCTTAAGTTCCTAACTTTCTCAATACAAACTTTTGTTATATAGTTTTCACTCAAAATATCGCTCTTTTCTAATCAATAAGAATTTACTCCTCTTAAAATATCCGCTGCATCCCATAATATTTTTTCTAGATTTTGTTGCGTAAGTTTCTCCATTTCTCCACATCTTAATAATATTTTATAACATACGCCCTAGTTTTACAATTCCGGCGGTTGTAATTATACTAGTTTCCGAAGTAATCTTTTCTGTATCCATATAGCCTCATTAATATACCATCTAAATATAATCCGTATAGATTGTTTATAGATAAATAATATACTATTATTTCTATTTTTTCAATAGTATTGTTTAAAATGATTTTTGTAGGTTACTGTTGCTTTAAAAAAACCATATTTTAGCTTTATTAGTTATGTTACTTTTACACACAGTGTGTGGTACGTTGAATATAAATACAAATCTTCAATTGTATTCTTATAGAAAGGATGCCTGTAAATGCAGTGTTTTAGCCAACTGGCTTGATAGTCGAGTTGCTAAATCGGGCTGTTTCGTTGACATAGGGAAATGGTAAGTATAGTATTGGAAGTGAAAAAATACTAGGAGGAATTTCTATGGAAGATAAAAAGCCATTTCTAAGACCTCATTTACGCACTTCTTATTTTTTATTCCTCGTTGGATACGCTGCACTTCTAAACTTTGTTTAGCTGTCATATCCAAATATAATGCAGGTGACTCAATGATACATCCTATTTTATTCCTTTGTTATTGAAGTCCTTTTGAAGTCTTTGTTCCAAAAAGCTCAATTTCTCCACTTGTCGGTTGGCTATTCCAGTTAACATACGAATAGTAGTTGTTTTTCCTGCTCCGTTTTCTCCAATAAAACCATAAATCTCTCTACTGTTTATCTGCATATCCAAATGATCAAGTGCTAATTTCCCACCGTAGTCTTTACATACATCTTTTGTCTTAAATACAACTTTACTCACTTTTATCCCCCTTATCTTCAATTCTACTTCAATTCTTCTTTTTTAAATTTAATATATGCTACAAAAACACTTGCAAAAATTGTAACTGCAGATACAACTACGACTCTCAAAATATCACTTCCTCTTAATTCACCAAAAATTAAGAATGACTGCCCCATTGAGGTATACTACAATACTTTCATAACTTGTGGATTAGCAATAAAAGATTGTGTCAAACCGTACCAAACAAGAATTACTCCTACATTTATTCCTATTGATAACCCAATACTTTTAGCAAAAAACGAGATTGGTATACAAACACTCATAGTTGCAATATTCACTAATATTACCAATAAGACAGATCGGAGCATAACCAAAATAATATTACCTGTTGTTATCGTGCCAACTCCTAAAATTCCAGTCATTGTTAAAGTCGCAATCAATATAGGACATAAAATAAAAATTATCAGCGCGGTATAATAACCTATACATTTACTTATTACTATCCTAAATCTACTATTACCAGCCATAACTGCACTTTGAATCATTCTTTCTTGAAACGCTGAGGTAAAATAAATCCCGGCATAGACAGAACCTGCAAGATATAAAGTTGAAGTAACAAAATAACTAGCACCCATAAATCCATCAAATCCAGATTTCACACCATCGGCCATACCAATGCCAATATAACTGGCTCTTACTAATAACATAAGGATAAATGTACCTACAAATTTCCCCGATTTAAACAATCCTCTAAATTCCCATTTCAAGATTCTGCTCATTCTTATTTCCCTCCCAACAAATCAATATAATATTCTTCAAGATTTTCTCCTACTACTGTAAATTTAGTAACTAAAATTCCACCATCAAATAATGTTTTTGAAACATTTTTAATATCATCTATACAATCATAAAGTTTAATTGTATTCTCTGATACTTTATAGTTTTCTGTTTCTAATTTTCTCCTAATTGTTTCAGTAGCTTTCAGAGCCTCATCTGTTTCAATAATAATATGTTTTTTTACATTTATCGTTCAACTCTTCTAATGTCAGTAACTCCACAATTTTACCTTTATGAATAATAATATAATCAGTTGCAAGTTGGTATAATTCAGTTAATATGTGACTAGAAATAATAATTGTAATACCGTATTCTTTATTTAGTGATTTTAACAGCTCTCTTATATCAACCATGCCCAATGGATCCAAACCATTTACTGGCTCATCCAAAATGAGAAGCTTAGGTTCTTGAACCAGAGCCATTGCAATTCCTAGCCTTTGCTTCATACCAAGTGAAAAATCCTTCACTTTCTTTTTCTTCACATTTGTAAGGCCTACTTTTTCTAATAATTGTGGTCCAATATCAGCATTTTTCTGTCCATAAAGTATACATTGCATATTCATATTGTCAGCTGCCGAAAGAGAATCATATAGAATAGGCTTTTCAACTAATGTTCCCATTTTTCTTCGTACGGCTTCTAACTGTTTTTTCTCTGTCTGCCCTAAAATCTCAATTTCTCCTTGAGTAGCTTCTGAAAGACCTGCTAATATTCTTATGGTAGTTGTCTTTCCTGCACCATTTTCTCCAATAAACCCATATATTTTTCCTTGTTCAATTGTAAAAGAAACTCCATCCAGTACCTTCACATTATTATAGAATTTAGTTAAATTATTTACCTTTAATATACATTCACTCATTTATAATCCTCCATTATATTGTTGGTTATTTTTTTACTTACCTTGGCTTTGTTGTATTTAGTATGAAGGAAAAACCTTTCTGTAAAGTATGAGAAACATTAATATAACATTAAAAAAACTAACGCCTTTTTATCAGCGTCAGTCTTTTTGGGGTAGTATAGGAATCAAGCAGATTGGAAGTTAACTTTTCGAAGGATCTTGTGACAAGGTTACTTAAATTGTTACCGCCCTAATTTTTGATATTAATTTCTTATAAACCTTCTGCATATGGGCTTCACTTACATATGTACTAACTTCATCAATTGGAACCCATTTAACATTGCTATTTTCATCAGCTTTAACAATAAGTAATTCATTTTCATCGCCCTCAACTAAATATGCAACTGATAAATGCAAATGTGAAGATACATATTCCCCTCTTTTTATATGTCCAAGTACTGTCAATATCTCTAATGAAAATATTTCCGAAGTAATAGGGAAAACATTTTTCACCCCCGTCTCTTCCTTTGCTTCTTTAATTGCAACAGCCAATAAATCTTTTTCCCCATCTGCATGACCGCCTACCCATGACCATGAATTATATATATTATGATGTACCATTAACACTTTATCTTTTGTTTTATTTACTATAAGTGCTGAACTTGTTATATGTGCAATCTTGTTTTCTCTGGTTAAAATGTCATCAAATATACTTATACAGTGTAAAATTAACTCTTTATCTTTTTTTTCTTGTTCATTATAAGGGTTATATCCCCTTATCAACTCAATCCACTCCATATTCCTCTCCCTTTTAAAATAAAAGTATCAACTTCTTTTTATTTTTGTTAATTATAAAAAAAGCTAAAGTTAGACAGCATATTTTTTTAGATTCGCCAGGTTTTTATAAGTATTTGTTAGGGGGAATATGATGCAATTTTCTGTTACTTGCTTCTTTAAGTGCTATTCCCAACTACAAATTTATACTTCCAATTATAAGAATATAGTTTTAAAAATCACTAGCGTCGTTTATTTTTTTTGTATGTAACCAACTTTAAAAAGCCTTACTATTTCAATCTTAACACTATCCACCCATATGTAAATATATGCAATTATATATTGAATGAAATTTTAATACAAAGAAAAAGCTACTTTATAGAAAGTAGCTGCAATTCTCATTTTCCGTCAGCAAGATTATTCGTTCCCGCCAGCACATCTTCCTGCAAAATACGCGCAAATTTTTCCGGTTCTTCAAACAGTGGGCTGTGGGCTGACTGGCGAAATGTATAAAACCCTTTCATAGGTGCCTGTAATTTATCGAAATAAGCCTTTGCCAATCTGTAGGAAGCTGTGTAATCGTATATGCCTTCACAAAAATAGACAGGAATGTCCAATTTCTGCACCTTCTTAGTCAAATCCGTTGCAATCATCTTGTCCCGCAGGTTGGTAGAGTTGTTACAAAAGGATTTGCCACGCCATATATCTATCTTTTCGCTGAAGGTGTACTCTCGGTTTTCCATCACCGGCAAAAATATACCACTAACTACAGATTTCATATTATGCGTTGTGCCAATGCCAAGACTGTGCATCGGTTCGTCACGCAAGGACCAGTATGAAGGTGGCAAGATGTCCATCTTATTGATAGGATACTTCTCAAGCTTTCGCAACATTCTTTTGTCTCCCGCCAGCGTAAATTGTTCCACCATATATTCATATGCCAGCTTTTCCGATTGGAGCTGTCTTGATTCCTGACCCATGCCAATATAGGCGTAGTACAGCTCTGGTGCCCGTGCTGCTGCCTGGATGCCAAGAAAGCTTCCCCACGAGTGTCCCATAAGGTAAATCTTTTCCTGTCCAAAGCGTTTGCGAAGGTAATTTGTTACCTCCAGCGTGTCGGATATCAATTGCTCCACTGTCATGGCATCTGGAGAGATGTCCGTGTTGTAGGATAGCCCTGAGCCTCGCTGATCCCACCAGCAGACGGTAAAATAGTTCTCAAGAACGGTTTGATATCTCTGGCTAATGCCATATTCGGGCATACCAGGCCCCCCGTGCACAAAAAGCAGCACTGGCTTCGTTTTATCCTTACTCTTGATAAACATCCCCTGCTCCACCCCATTGATATTGACATGGATTTTTTCTGAAATGCTACCTGCCAGCGGCCTTCCATTTTCATCTAAGAAATGTTTAGGTTTTCCATGACTCCATGCCATTAACACGCCTACAGAAATAAATACACAAACAAATAAAACAGAAAGTATAATCAACATAATACGTACCATCCTTCGCACAAATGATTTAGTTGAAAGTCCCTTAATTTTTTTATTTGTCATTTTTTACTTCTCATATATATAGCCAAACAGCTAATACCTCTATTTGTTCCAAATAATATCTTCAATCTTTGTTTCCCACTCCTTGTCATAATGAACATTTTTCATTGTTGCAATAGAAGCAAGACCATGTACAGTTGCCCACAATGATATTATTGTATCTTCCATTTTTTCTTTCGGCATTTTGGTCTCTCCATAAATACGAAAAACAGTGGTTTTTAAAAATTCAAAAGGCGGGAAGTTCTTCGTCCCATCACCCCCCAAGGAAAGATTAACCTCAATACATGGCTGAGAAAATAAAAAAGAAAAATACTGAGGATTATTAACAAAAAACATAACATAGCTCTTACCCATTTGAATAAGCACGCTTGGATCCTTTTGATTTGGGCAAGATTTAATCGTATTCTCCAGTACTTCCATGAACTGCTCTGTTACAAAATCCTGCATCGCTTCCAATAAGTCTTCCTTGCTTTTAAAATGGCTATAAGGCGCTGCTTGACTTACTCCACATAATGCAGACACTTTTCGTAATGAGAGTTGTTTTGCACCATCTTGATTAATTAGTTCAATACCAGCCTCAATTAGTGAATTTCTTAAATCTCCATGATGATATGGTTTATTTGACATTTATATGTCCTCCTATAACTTAACAGTGTTAACATTATAATGCACAATCTTAACACCGTCAAGATAGATCATAAAAGTTGATAATTACATGTTAAAATAATTAATGAATTGCGAAAAAAGACAGCGTACTGTTTTCCTACAATACGCTGTCTCTTTATTTATAACTGTGACTATTGGGGATTATATGCACATACGTTTAATATAAATATTCCTTAATACCTCTAATCAAAGAGACTATAAAAGTTTTCTATCTGTCATATTATATGGTACTTTCACTTCAATTTCTATGTAAATCCACGAGCTATCAGCTTTCCTAAATTTGTAAAACCGACATTTACTTATGGGACGGTTCAGCATATCACATTCTAAATTCATTAATCACTTAGCTACTTTTCTCCAGTCATCTTCGCTTCCTATTATTAGCCTAATGGATATATGGATAATAGGAAACTGATTATTGATTAGTACATATCAAAACTAATGCTTTATTCTATCTTATCTAAATTGGTTGTTATTTAAGATAGTCATTCCAATGATAATTCAGATTTAAATGCTATTATGGCATTTCCTGAAATTTTAATTTCTACAGGTTCTTTATTTTCTATCTTTACCTCAACGTCGATAATACCTGTTCGTTTTATAGCTTCACCTTGTTTAGCTTTGAATCTAAATAAAGAATTATTATGATTAACCAATTTGTGATGAACCAGATATGCACCCAAAGGACCATTTGCATTACCAGTTACAGGATCTTCATTAATGCCTATCGCAGGAGCAAACATTCTGCCATGCACTAAAATATCAGCATCTTGAGAATCAACTGTAATAACAAATCCATCAGCATTTGTTATTACTCCAGCTGGATTTCCAGCAAACTTCTCCTTAGTGAATGAGTCAATTTGATATAACTTATATTTCCTTGTAATAATATCCCTCCTAAGATAGTATCAATTTATATATTGCAAGTTATTCAATTTATTTGGAGCAGATAGTCCCTATGTATTATTTAAAGCAATTTCAAATATACCTAAGTAATCTATCAAACTCTTCTTTTCTTTGGTTTCTGAATGCTTCTCATTATAGACACAATCGGTCTAATTCGTCTGATTTCTTAAGTAATTTTTACAATTGTTTATGATGAACTTTATGAACATTCCGAACTAATCAAATATTATTAGAAAAACATCAAAACAAGTAACTAGAATCAATCTTGAATATCATATATATTTGTAGTATTGCTTACTATAGAAGCCTAAAGTCCAATTTTCATAAAGCCCACTGTGAAAGGTAAATGTTTATACTTTCTTGTACCTGTATGTATAAATCCTAAACCACTGTACCAATTCCTTAATTTCGTACTTTCTTCAATTACTCCAATAGTCATTTTATTACTTCCCATTTCTCTGACTTTATCCATTGCAAAAATAATCATTTCTCTGCCATAACCTTTATGGCGATATTCTACCAATACAGCAAGATTATTCAGTTCAAAACTCCCACCATCATTCTTGCTAAGCGAAAAATAACCTACAATGATACCATTATCCAGGTAAGCAAACATTGGTCGACCTTCATCATACTGCTTATATAATTTTTCAACTTTCATAAAACTTGCATTCCCTGGACAATTCTCTTTTGTAAGACTAAATTCTTGTGCTACCGTTCCAAAACTTTTTCTGATTACTTTTACACATACTTTAATCTCATCTCTTTCTATCTGCCTTATCATTTTTATCACTTCCATACTCCCATTTTATTAATAATCTTTACTTCGTAATAAACTACGAGTTCGACATATCGCCGGTCTTTAACGAAGAGAAACGTTTGTAAAACATGGCTTTTCAGCCGACTACGATATTCCCTACACGCATCAATTAAGTATTCATTTTGCTAGCTTCCCATTATAGACATAACATGTCCAGTTTATCTGATTTCTTTAGTAATTCTTACAGTTGTTTATGACGAACTTTACGAAAGATACGAGCTTGTAATATATTTAACTTTATCACTTCATGTTTCTAAAAAATTTTATATTAAAATATAATGCAAAGAATGCTAGAAGAACAAAGATTCCTACCTTTGTTACAATAACTGCAATTGGAAGCGAAATTCCTGCTATTAACTGAAATGCCGTTTGAATTGGAAGCATTATTCCAATAATGCTACATACTGTCAACAATATCCCTAATAAAATATATCCCATTCCACTTCGTTTCTTTAATTGAAACAAACAAATCCAAGCAGCTGGAGCAATTACCCCCATATCTAAAACATATGTAATTTGTGTTGTATACACTTCAATTAATCCTAAAGAACGACCTAGAACTATTGAATTAATGATGTCTGGAAGCCAAGCGACAATTAGTGCACTTCCGGTTAAAGCTAAGAATATATATATTCCTTTGTATGGTAATACATCTCCCATGTTCTCTACTACCTGCTTTTTATCTATACTTACAATTGCAATAATTAATCCAAAAAAGCTAGCTGAAAAAAGTGCAATATATACTAAATGCAATATATTATAGGTTACGCCAAATGCTATACTTGCAGAATAATAAGTAAATAACGAAATGACTGACATTAAGAACAATCGATTTTTCAGTTTTTTCTTTTTCACATCTAGTACCAATGCTACTATTAAAATTGGAATGGCAAAGCATATGATTGTAAAATCTGTTCCACGAAGTATAGGTGCCATAAAATACGAATCACGTGCATACAGTCCATCTCCATATATTTTCACTTTGTCACCATATTGATTCACAAAATAAAATGCTTTCCCTCCCGTTGTATACAAAAGACCTATTGCTGACGTTAGAATTCCCAAAACAATAATTAGAAAAGTTACTGTATGCAAACTCTTATCATTATTCTCACTCATAATCTACCTCCAATTTTATATATTAGCACCGCAATACTCTACAAGTTCGACATATCGCCGTTTTTTAACGGAGAGAAATGCTTATAAAATATGGCTTTTCAGCTGACTCCAATATTCCCTACACTCATCAATTAAGTATTCAATTGCTAGCTTCCCATTATAGACATAATCTGTCTAATTCGTCTGATTTCTTAGGCAATATTTACAATTGTTTATAACCAACTTTATGAACATTATGAAGTAACTCCTAGCTTATTTTTTTATTGAATATTTAACTTGCATATAAAAAATTGATATTGTAGCTGAGAGTAAATCAAACATTATTAAGTAATGAAAAATAGAAAATCTTCCATATTTAGGTTAGTAGATAATTCTTTTTAATATACTCAATCCATTTATTTTGCAATTGCTCCTCTGTTATGCCAAAAATGCCTATAACGTTATCCGGTGATTTTATTAAATTATATAACTTACCATAACCAAACTCTTCAACTATTGATTCTACTATTGTGTATGAATATTGATACCCATTGCGTTTGAAAAATGTTTCAAAATCATCGCCAGTATCTAAATCATTGAGTGTAGGAATCGTACTGTTTACTAAACCTTCATTAATTGTTTTCCTTATCCAGTTTTCATTATTATCTTTTGCTTCGTAACATGCAATTCCTTCATTCAACCATCTGGGCGTATGATTATTTATTTTATTTACTATTATATGCACAAACTCATGAACAGCTGTATTTACTACGTTATCAAATTGTGAACCAGGTGGTGGATTTAAAGGGGATGCTATTACAATTTTGTCTACCCCAATCCCTCCTCTTATCCAATCAGGTGCATTGGGAAATCCTAAAGCAATATGAAGCTGATTAATGTCTGAATGAATCTCAATAGTCAGTTTCTCTTTAAGTTGTTCATTAAAAATAATTGTAATTCTATTGTAACTATTTTCGAGAACATTTGAAACTTTATCTATACATGTCTTATCTATTTCAGTGTAATAAATTATAAAATGTTGAGTTTCTTTTCTTAAAATTAGTTTGTAATCTTTCTCTATATATATCTGTTCACATTCTACGTTACCCGAACAATCTTCTTTTCTTTGCTCTATCATTTCAGTTTTCTCCCTTATAGTTAATATTATTTTCGAATATGTTGGTTTGTACGTTATTTTTTACAAATTCGACATATCGCCGTTATTCTTTTTCCCCACACTCATCAATTAAGTGTTCATTTTTCCATCTTCACATTATAGACATTATCAGCATACTCATAACAAGATAAAACATTAGTTTCATATTTTCTTTTCAAAGAAAAGAATTGTAATCCTCATTCTAAGTTCATATACCTTAATTATACTACAAATTTTATCATAATATCTTTATTTTACCTTTAATATTTCTTTTTCTTTTATCTACGATTTAAACTAAAACCGCTCCATCTAAATCACTAGCCTAACCAAAAAAGATAGCAAAACCTTATAACAAAGTTTTTACTATCTTTTTCTAATTATCCTACCTCTATTGTCTTACGAGTACCTAACAGCACTACCCATGCTTGATACATTAAAAAGAACATATTTTAACTTTATTAGTTATGTTCCTTTTACACACAGTGTGTTGTACGTTGAAGATAAATACACATCTTCAATTGTATTCTTATAGAAAGGATGCCTGTAAATGCAGTGTTTTAGCCGACTGGCTTGATAGTCGAGTTGCTAAATCGGGCTGTTTAGTTGACATAGGGAAATGGTAAGTATAGTATTGGAAGTGAAAAAATACTAGGAGGAATTTCTATGGAAAATAAAAAGTCATTTGGTGTATTTATTACACAAAAAGACCCAAATAATCTATCTCTTTAATAATTATTACATTTAGTTATGACGAGCCATTTTTGTATTACGTCCTAACCTTTTTATTAAAAAAACACCTACTATACCGGGTATTATTTGACCTATACAAAGACTAATGGCTAATGCGAAATATGGTATATGTAGTAGATATGAAAGCCATATAGGTACTAATAAGCCTGGAATAAATACTATTGGAATAACAATCAGCCATTTATTTAAATTAAATCTTTTGATAAGATATATTAATGTTGTTGTTATGATTCCCACCATTGTTCCGCCTATCATATCGAATACTCCTAAGCCACCCATTAATGTATTGCTTAATAAATTTGCAAACCCCATAGGAACTATTAAGAATGGATATATATACCCTAGAGCATATAAACTTGTTGCCATCCTTATTTGATAAGGTCCGAATGAAAACCCTTGTGTTAAATACATTATTACTATATACATCGCCATGACTAAGGCTGCTATAGTTAATTCCTTAATTTTTATAATAAACACTCCTCACAAAACTGTAACTTCAATTTTACCTTTTATTAAAAATTATATTATTCAGCAACTTTCATACGCCACCAAATTTCCTCATCTATTTCCTTATATTTTTCCATTCCACATTTTTGCAAAACTCTGTGTGAAGCAATATTGTCTTTTTCTGTTTCTGCAATGATAATATAAACATCATGTTGACTAATAGCCCACTCACAAATAGCCTGTGCTGCCTCGGTCATATACCCATTATTTTGATAGGTACTATTGATACCATATCCTATTTCAATCTCACCATTTTCATCTGGACATTTCATAAAACAAGCACTACCAATAGCCTTATTTTCTGATTTTAAAATAATCTGCCAATTTGTGTACCAAAAATATCTATCTCTATTTCTTACAGCTTCTTGATATAAGCCCTCCATTGCTTCTTGAGTATGTCCATCTAAATATTCATTTGAAGCACTTAACTTTAACTCCTTCTCCATCTTATCAATTCCATCAAGCAATAATTTAAACTGATGAAGTGTCAACGGTATAATTTTTAAACGTTCTGTACTTAACTCCATTTAATTTTTCTCCTTTTCTTTCTATATTAATAAAATATTCTATTAATAAATATATTAGCTTCGTTATAAATAAACATTGTGATGCAGTTTAAAAAAATTGTGTATTTATTATTCTGCGAACTGCTTTTGCTCTTCAATGTAAATTTCTATTTCATCATTGTTTAATTTACGAATTTGAGCATTAGGACTTTCAATATATTGCTTAGATATATAAACGGGATTCTTATCCTTACATGACTTTTCTTTATTCTTAGATAAATATTTTTCCAAATCTTCTTCTGTATGAAAGATTTTATAAGAAATTCTATTATTCTTTCCTTTAATCTCATATATTCCACAAATATCTTTGCAACTTACTTCTGCTGTTCTCAAATATAATTTAGCAATTTCTAATGTTTTAAATGGGAAACTCCATCTATAAACATCTCGTTTATCATCTCTATCTATGCATATACATCTTTCACACGTTGAACATATGTATTGAGTATGGTTTTCTAAACAATGCTCTGGTTTTAAAAGCGGTGTTACCCTTGCATTATCGCTATAACACTCTTTGCATATCATAATACATACCTACTTTTTTCAGATTTATTTACACCTATTCATGTATCGTAGAATTACCATTTATGAATGTTGCGTATGCAACTTTTTTGACTAATGTATTTATTTCTTTAATTCCAATATTTGATTTTTGATTTCGGCTATATTTGCTCCAATGCTTTTAATTGAGTTATTTTCTTTACTGACATTGTCAATCTTTATCTCTAATCTAACTAAATGTTTTTCAATATTATCTAATTTTTTTTCAAGCCTTTCAACCTTATCTAAAGTAATTAATCCCATAAACTCACCCCCTCTTATTTATATGTTATGATTCAAGAAATTCTTATAATCCTATTAACTATATAAAATACATTTTCATGTCACCATGTACACACGCTACACATTGCTCATAATCCCACTTATGTTTTCTAAATCTACCGAATTGCAACATACAAATAGCAATGTGCTTTGCCATCTTTCGTATATTCACTTGGAACAGTGCTCTCAAAGTCTGCTGTAAAGGTTCTATGTATATCGCCCGATTTTTGCTCAGACCATACCTTTTCCCACGCCTTTCTCGTACAAACACTTATTTCTCCGTTTTCATCTTTTTCATCATATTTTTTATAAAAGCCTTTACTTACTTCTGCACCCATCTTTTGAAAAAAGTCCGCTGTTACAGCCATTACCGTTAGATCATAATCTCCATTTTCATCACTAGAATAATTACTGTATTTTGAAACTGGAGAAATACCCTGTTGAAACACATGTTCACTATCAAAAATAATAGGTAATTTCCCACTTGTGATATCCTTCCAAATATCACCAATATTTTCTATTCCATCTTTGGAATTATTCGCTCTTATTGTTATTTTATTTAATTTATATGCCATAATCTTACTCCTCCCATTATCGAAATGCTTCACACCTCAAATTACTATTTGTCTGCAGATTATATAAATAATCTTTATTTCGCAGTTTTATACCAGTGTGACTCAATCTAAGATTACTGTTCATTTTTCTTCCATTTTAAATAAGTGTAAATCAATTGAAGTATTAAGCCAATAACAATAGTTATTGTCAATATTATATTTACAATAAAATTATAAAATACAAACCAATAAAGCAACAATACCATTACACTAAAAGGTATCATCCATAAAGTTCTAATAAATTTTCTTCTATAACTTAAATTCCAGTAGGTAGGTGCAAAACCTTTGTCCACTTTATTTTCCCTTGACATATTGTGTCCCCTTTTTATTGATAGTATAGCTTCTATAGTAGTAACTAATTTATACACCTTCGACCTAACTCTATAGAAATTATAGCATATTATACATATTTCTACATTCCTATAATGGTAAATATTTTCATTTTTTAATACCGTATTATTCAATTTTAAAATTCAATAGTTATGTTGCCTAATATCTTATCTTCCTCAACATTTAGTATTGGAAAAGCAGCAGAGCCTTAGAGCAACTTCTCTTAAAATATTCTATTTAACACAATATATTGTTAGCAAAAAAACTAAATTGTCTAAACCATTTCTATGTGGTGTAGTATAGATAATCCGACAAAACCCACGTTAAGGAATTATATGGATAAAGAGACCCAAAACGTTAAATGATAGTTTATTTTGATAGTTTATTTTGATACTTTGTTTTTGGTAATAGTTTTGGTACTACATATTCCAAAAATAAGAACTAAACCAGTATCTAACTCTTTCAGCACCATAAACGACAGTTTTAGGCACTCTCAAATAGAATAAAACTAGAGTGTTTTTTACTCTAGTTTGTTAACAATATAAGAAAGGTATTAATTAACTATAATTGCAGATTATACTTATTAACTTTATTGTTGTTTCTTATTTTTGTTCGCTATTTTCGCATCTATTGCTGCTCCACTAGCAACCCCTATAGCAATACCAATAGCCAGATTATTAATTAATAATCCAAATACAACACCGAAAGTAATCCCAATAGCAAAGTAAGACCCATTTTTAGAGTTCGTTTTGTTTTCATTGATGTTTTTTCTATCATTATTCTTTTTTAAATCAGCCATAGTGGACTCCTCCTCATAAAATATAAATTAACCTTACTTCGCATAAAATTACAATTTCGACATAAAATATTTATTTGTGTTTACTATTATCACAGTCAAAAATCATCTATGGAAAAATTTCATATTGTTATTTTTAGCATCCATTTTACTCCATACAAAAATTATTAGAAATATAAACTGTAATCGGCTGTTGGAATATCACCTTCTAATCCTATAACTCTAGACCATAATCCTGTTTCAGCAATAATAAATCCCATAAGTATTCCCATATGGCTATGTAAATGCCTGTGTTGTGCAATAATTAATGCAAACCTTGTCCACTCACAATTTTCAGGCTTGGTAAGGAGTAAATCATCTGTTATCCACTCTAGATACTGATTTATTTTATTTTCAATTAATTGATAATATTGCTTTAATTCAATTTTTGATAATAGCTTATCTGTCTCAACATCTAAATTGTTTAAATTTTTGATATGAAATGGAGGGTCCGAATACCTTCGTGGGTTAATATACCACATATCCAATGAATGTAGTGTATGATAAATATGTTTCCACAATGGCATTTCACAATATTTTTTATCCCAATACTTATCGGGTACACAATCCATAACATTATTTATACTCCAAAGAGCACGTTTTGTCTGGTCTTTAATTACTTTAGTATAATTTATCTCATTCATTAACGTACACCCCCTTGTTAAATTCTTATGACGTGATTAGCTACGATTGTTCATTAATCGTAGTTTTATGATTGATGCAGTATTTACAAACACTGTGACTTAACTACAATCGTTAATAATTCTTATCCTTTCAATGATGTAATTTATGTTTATAATTTCCGTAGAATATATTTAGTAAAATCTTTTACTATATTATCATCAATTTGGTTTAAAACTTTGTTTTTAAAGAGCAATGATAATATTAGCAATCCAACAAAAATATTAATATATACATCTTTTAAGTCAAACGTAAAAAAACCATTTATTAATATGTAATCTAAACTACCGTTCCAAAAAATCTTATCAATTAATGAACACATAGCGCCAGAAAATATAAAAGCATACATGCTATTAATAAATTTGTTAGTTCCAAATTGCTTATTTAGATATTGATAAAACAGATATATTAATATACTCATAATTGCTATTAATGAAATATGTATATATTTACCTACGCCTAATTGTAACATAGAATTAAACCATGAATAGTCCCTATTGAACATAGGCTCAAAGTATAGTAAAGGAGGCAATATAGGAGAACTTTTGTCAAGAAAATTGTTGTTAGTTACTATTTTAATAACCTGATCTATTGTTACTAAAATAAGCACCGCTATATATGTCTTTTTGTTTTGAATTTTAATATTTATTCTACACCACCTAATATAAAAAATTTTCGCATAATTGTTCAAGTTCGACGTATCGCCCTATTCTTTAACGTAGAAATATCTTTGTAAAACATGACTTCTCAGATATTTCTTATATTCCCTACGCTCATATTAAGCATTCACTCTTCCAGCTTCCAATTATAGACACAACCTGTACAGTTTATCTAATTTCTTTAAGACTTCTTTAAGACTTCTTAAAGTAGTTTCTGATAAAGTTTTATTGTATTCTGTAGTAACTAACTACTTTGGCTTAACTTGTATGGTGCCATTACAACGTCAATTAGTTGATTTTTACTTTACCACACACTATATTATTTCTAGTTTCACCCTATTTACAGGAATTTAAAATGTGGAACATTGATTTTATATTTCAAAATCCATCACCTTCATTGAATAATTATTGTAAGACTGTCAATAATTTAGATATCCTACTTAAGGTTAAAAAATCATTTACAAAAGCTTATAAATTGATTGGCAAAAGATGCAAAAGTAATTCTACATCCGATGAATAATTTGAAGATTATTTATAGGAGGAATTGTCATGAAGCATCTTAAAGTAGGAATTTTTGTAATATCCATCATAATACTTTCCATGCATTATAAGGTAGTTGAGATTAATTTTAATCTCCTGTCAAAGAATGTAGGAACTATTGCTGTATGGATAGCTTTCATTATGTTAGGAGCGATTATTTCGTCCTGGCTTGAATAATAAGTTGGAAGGTAGCTTCAATAAAAAGAAGTTACCTTTTGCTTTTTACAATTCATAATATTTAGCAAGTTCGACATATCGCAGTTATTCTTTAATGAAGAGAGCTCTTTACAAAACATGAATTTTCAACTTACTACGATATCACCTACACTCATTAATCATTTTTTAGCTTCCCATTATAGAAATAACCTGTCCAGTTTATCTAATGTCTTAGTATCTCTACAGTTGCTTATGACGAACTTAATGAAAATTGCGATACAACTGTAAATACATATTATGCACTTTGCGAGATTATATTTTTTTCATATCAACAAAATGTTTTCCATTTCCAGCATCAATAATTATACCGTTATTTACAAGACACCCTTACCCACTGCATAGTAGTAAAACAACCTATAAAGGTACCACAATATACATTTCCGCTTAAATATTTTTCGCTCATTGTCTATTCCTCTAATATTTTATTACTTATAAAAATGCATTGATAAAACCTCTTGTGTATCAATATAGCTTACCTCTATCTCCCTAGAATAAGCAGACAATTCTTCATCGAAAGTTATAACTTTATAAAAACTTTCATCAAAATCTATTTTTTCTTTTTCTGAAAAATAACAATAAATAATTTTAGGTTTAATAATTTTGGAAAAATAAAATGATAGCATAATATTCCTTAATATATGTTGATCATTTTGTATACTCATACCTAAAATTAAAACTGTATTAATTTTATTTGTTCCAATTATTGATTCTAAAATTTCATTGTAATTTTCAGTATTTTTGTTAATAATTTCTTTTTTTGATAAATTATTAATCCCAGACCTATATGTTTTATTATAAAAATAATCACCAATTAAAATATCCGAAAAACTTACATATTCATTATTGTATATTAATCCTAAGCTTTGATTATGGACATACTCTTTCTGATTTAAAACAAAACTTCCATGTAAATGATGTATTTTAGTTTTAGGTAATATGTTTTCTAAAAGACAGTCATAGTTTAATGTTGCAATAGAACTAAACTTATTTAAAAAATTTTTGATTTTATCTTTTGATAAATTTGATACATTACTTAATTTGTCCATTTCAAGATACTTGCCATTAGAAAATATTGCTATAGAAAATAATATTCTATAATAAGTATTAAAGCCATTAAAATGGGTAGCTTCTATAACTTTATTTTTTATTTCATCATTTTTTATAAATGAAGTTTTATTAATATCACCAACCTCAATAAGTGTGATAAATTTATTATTTGGAAATATATAATTATCTCCATTCATAAACTTTATAGCAAAATAAAAATAAATTAAAATTGACCAATATTCTATATTTACATTATTAGCTCCTTTTGTAACACCTATTGTATATATTTCTTTTACTAAATCTATTTCACTTCTGCCAAAAACCAATTCAGTTAAAAAACCATTTTTTATAAGTGCGTCAGTCAATGATTTACTTTCAATAATAAATTTAGAAAATATTATTCCATCATCAAAAACTTTATTTAAATAATCTTTAGAAGAATTTCTTAAATATTGTTTAACATTATTAAAATTATCTTTACATTTTTTAGTGAAATATATGTTTGACTTAATTTCATATTTTGAATTTTTAATCAATTCTTTATGAGCTTCATAAAGTCTATCAAATATGTTACGAAAGTCTTCATCAAAATTTATGCTAAATCCATTACCGCATAAAAATACACTATCATTTTCATGAATAATTCTATTTACTTCTATTATGTTAATTTTTTTATGTTTCATCCTTACACTCCTTCATATGTTTATATTTATTGTGCCAATTTCCCATTATATTCTGCATTTTAGTTAGTTCTCTTTTTATTACAACTGCGTCGCAACTGTCTTAAATGATGGTAAAACACATCATTTGGCTGGTAAAAAGGTAGAGAATATATCGGGGATGAAAGGCTCAATGCCAGGCAATCTCATTAGAAATACTAGAGGGCTTAAAGAGTATGCCCTAAATAAGAAAAAAATGATAGCAGAGGGACAAACGCAGCAGTAAATCGCTGAGCATTTCAGTTTAAAAGACCGATTCGTCATACATCAGACCATGAAGCGCGACGAAAAAAAAACGGGAATCCATAGTTAATGTGTTGATATTCTGCCGTAACGAGATTGACAAGTTCTGCAATATTTCAGCCATCGCCGATATAATTTATATATGAATAATGTCTCCTGCACTTGCTTTCTCTAATCGATTGATTATAGAATTCCCTAACCCACTGTTATTGCGAGCTTGTATATAAATATGACTTACATTCAATTTATCGCATTCTCTAATCAAATCAAATATCTTTTGTGCAGCTATATTTAACATTTTAAAGCTTCCTAAACTATATATGTGTTGATAGCCCTTAAAATCGTTTAAAAATTCTTGAAAACAAATTACAACATCCTTCTCATTTACATTTTCTTTAATCCATTTAGAAGTTTTTATATAATCTCCTTCAACCAATGTTAGTGGCGCCTCTGGTGCATAGTGTCTATATTTCATTCCTGGAGCCTTTGGAATTTCAATTTCTTTCACGCTTAATAAATCCTTTTTATATATAAGATTTGGAATTACGTTACATATGTCATCCAAACTTACTGCTCCTGGCCTTATAAGTATTGGGACTGGAGTAGACATATCTATAATTGTTGACTCTAACCCAATTGAACACGGCCCTCCATCTAAAATACAAGGGATTTTTCCATTTAAATCATTGTAGCAATGCTCGGCACTAGTAGTTGATGGCTTTCCTGATAAATTTGCAGATGGAGCTACTAATAAAGTTCCGCTTTCTTTAATTATAGCCCTTGCTATTTCACTTTTTGGAAATCTAACTCCTACAGTTTTCATTCCTGCAGTAATTGTATCTGAAATACAATCTTTCTTATTAAAAATCAAAGTTACTGATCCCGGCCAAAAAGTACCAAATACCTTCTCTGCTTCTTCTCAAATATCTTCACATATATCATAAACTTGTTCCAATTTATATATATGTACCAATAATGGATTATCCTGTGGCCTTCCTTTAACTTCAAATATTTTTTTTATTGCATTTTCATTAAAAGCATCTGCAGCTAATCCATAAACAGTTTCTGTTGGAATTGCAATAACTTCACCATTTCTTAGATACTCTGCACCTTTTACAATGTTTTTATAATTATTATTTAAATCTTTAACATTTAACATTTCTGTTTCCATAGATAACCTACCTCCTATTTGCGTAATTTGTGTGCCAAATTACTGTTTATCCCACTAATGGTTATTATATCACACGACTACAGCAAAGTTGTTGAGCTATTCGTAGTTATTGGGCGATATTGGCCTAATACCAGCATAGCTGCTGTGAAGTGCAAAGTAAGAACTAGAATCTAGTAAAATAGCCATTCTAAAGCGGCGCTTATTTTATATGTTTTTCATTATTTTTATCAAATTCATAATTTAATTCATAATTTAATTCATTGTAATTGTAAAAAATGTAATATTAAAATTCAGAACCCTTTAAAAGTAATAAGAAAGATATAATAACTGCAGTGACACCTCCTAAAGATGTTAAATTAGATAAGGCAGGTTATTTTGTAGTTATACCTGATACTAACAGAAAAGTCATTATTGTAAAATATTACTCATATGATAATAAACTTTTTAAAACGATTGAGGGTATTGACTCAAAAAGTATTTATTGGACAATTTTACAGAATAATTAGGTATCTGAATTAAGTCATGCCTGTTATATAGGTATGGCACTTACAAAAGCAGAACTATCAGATTTAAATATATTCAAGACGGTGCATCGGTGAAGTAATTAAGTTATAGCATATAAGAATTACTATTGAATTTAAGATTAATGTAATTGAGAGATACACTAGTGGTGATGAGGGATGAGTAAACGCCCTTTCCAAAAAACTTGCTTTTAGATCTCATAACATGTTAACTCAATGGTTAAAGAGTATAATGAATTTGGAATAGCCGGACTTGAGAATAAAAGAGGTAAGACTTCATCACCAATGATAGGTCACCAAAAACAATATTATGACTGTCCTGAATAAGAAATATTAAAATTAAAAGCTGAAAATGAATATCTTAAAAGACTCCTTGAAATAAATAGGTCTGGATATTATCAATGGTTAAATAAGAAAATGGTCGTATCAGGAAAATCAAAAGAGGATGCACAAGTTATTAAATACATTGAAAAACTCTATATCAAACACTATGGGAAATATTGTGTGGAGAGGATGACAGCCGCGCTTTCGCCTTCTTATGGTCTTAAATTCAACCATAAGAAGGTTTACCGTTTGATGTCACAGAATGGTTATTTGACCGTAATCAAGGTGAAAAAACGATATAGGAAACCTGGAGATCCACATCCTAAGAAAAATGTATTGGTTAGAAATTTTAGTACAAGTTGTCCATTTGACAAAATGGTAACTGACGTTACTGAATATAAAGTTGATGGGAAAAAGATATATATATCATCAGTGAAGGACCTCCACACTGGAATGTTATAAGGGTTTGCGGTTAAAACCATCAAACTAGAAAACTTATTCGAGAATATTTCAAAAACATCTTGATTATCATTATTAGAATAATGTAAGAATTCAGAAAATATTAGGATACCTAGCACCTGCTGAATTCAAAAAACATGAACTTATTAGGATTAAAAAAGAGAAAGAGTAATACCTAAATTATACTCTTTCGATACATTTCGCTTATTTGTCTACTTTTTCGGGTATAGATCAAATCATGGTTCAGTTCATTTTAAGTCTAGGGTTCTTATATTTACACTTTTAAATTTAGCGAACATATTACGTTGGCACAACCTAACAATCTCTTTTACCATGTTTTTCGATATACCCCAGCAGCTAACAGGCAACCTCGCGATGGAATGAAATTACTAATCTTGCTACTATCTATAAATTTTCTATAAAACTATTAAAATTATCAGTTTCCAAAAACTCAACCTTAGTTCCAATAGCTTCAAAATGCTTATGTCCGCAAGCAATTTTACTTACTTCGCGTAGACGTAATTCTTCTGCTATAATATTGCCTTTTGTTTCTAGTACAAAGTACAATTTTTCTTCATTATTGTTTCCAACCAAAACTGCCCAATCAGGATTGTAACTTCCAAGCGGAGTATCAATTTTGAACCAATCTGGTAATTTGGCATAAATTTTAACGCTATTATTTTTTTCGAATTTCTTAGCAAATTCCTCCTCTACACCAGAATCATATACTACATATTCATAAACAGATTTTTCACTTTCTATCATGTTTTTTGACAGATATCCATAAAGCTCCTCATCTTGAAATAATTCTTGTGCATAAAACTCGTCTTCCCCTAGCTTTTCATATTTAACTCCACCCACAAGCAGATATTTCATCTTTCTTCGAATTATAGAGCTAACCTCATCCATAAATATTTGGGGGTTATTTTTAAAATCCGCTAACCTTTTTGACTGTTTAAGTATATCCACAATAGTTCTCCTTGTAAGATTAGTTTCATTTTGTAAATAAGTTATAATATCTGGCAGATAAAAACATGCATCCTCAACAACCATTGCATATCGAATTCTTTCTTCTGTCTTAGTTCCCCCTGCATTAATTTCTATATCCGCCTTAGTGTATATTAGCTTAGCTTTATCTACTTTCAAGTTCTTCATAATTTCCTCTGAACATGTTTTTATAAGCTCCGAACTATTAAACTTTACAGAATAGGTAGTTTTATATTTTACTTTATCCCATAGTTCTTTGAACTCAGGGCTTAAAAATCTTCTTTTATTAATGCTTATTTTCTTTTTATCATTTGCATTTTTAATATTAAGACTTCCTGAGATTTTTTTCAGGATTACAGCTACTTGAGCTTTAATATCCATGTACTCCTCCGGAAAATCTAACTTGTTATCTTTAAGGGCTCGTTTTAAATTATCTGTTACTTTACCATTTACATCAATATAATCTTTTGCATTAAAATAATTCCAAATATCTTCGGAGGGTTCCTTCCCCAAGTATTTATTAACACCATCTTTTTCAATTTCAATATTTGCAAAGGTATGTTTTTCAATTATCCCAAATTTAATGTTTTCTTCTTCTTCAAATTCTCCTTGAAGTTTTCCAGCAAAATCTTCATAAGATTCATTTGCCATTACGGTAAGTGTATTTACATTAAATCCATGAATTCTTTCACCATCTTGATTTACTGCAAGTCTTAGACCTCTACCAATTTCTTGTCTCTTTTTCATTTCCGATTTAGTTTCATTTAGAGTACATATTTGAAATACATTTGGATTATCCCAGCCTTCTTTAAGTGCTGAATGAGAAAATATAAACTTTAATTTTGAATCAAAACTTAAAAGTCTTTCTTTATCTCTCATTATAAGACCATATACATCCTCATCTGCAAGAGTACCTCCATTAGTATCCTTTAAGACTCCTTTTTTATCTTGTGCAAAGTACCCATTATGAACTATTTCTGCTTCAGTTTCTGTATCTACATCCTCAAATAAAGTTTTATATTTAGGTTTTTGAATACTTTTTTTATATTCTTCCTCAAACCATAGTGCATACTTACCCTTTTGAGAATTGCCTTTTTTATCATAATATCTATAGTTAGAAACCCTATCTATGAAAAATAAGCTTAAAACCTTAATTCCTTTCTGATTAAGCTTCATCTCTTTTTCTAAATGTTCTTCGATGGTCTTTTTAATTTGAGCACGTTTAATAATATCATCACTTAATTCTCCACGTACTTCACCTAATCTAATATAATCCTTACTTGTGAAATCTACATACTCAGAATCTTTTCCTGTATAAATTTCACTAACTATATATCCACTATATTGCTCTCTACAACCACTAATTTCAAATAAGTCCTGTCCCTTTTTAACATTTACAGATTCTCTCTTAATAGCTCCATTTTTTCTTTTATCTATTTCAATTTTTGCAATTATAGTAGAACCTTTATTACTAACACTTACTAACTTTAAATATGCATCATTATGATGATCCTTAGTCATTATACTAGCAACTTCAATTTGTTTAACTAACTGTCTCTCATAAGCATCAACTGCATCCAATCGATACATTAGATTATATTTTTCTTTATGGGTAGCCGAGTATCCTATGGTGCATAAAGGATTTAAAGAATCAATTGCATCATTTGCCTTCTTTGTACTTGCTGCACTTTGTGGTTCATCAATAATTACAATAGGATGGGTCTCCTGGATAAATTCTAAAGGCTTTAACCCATTAGTTTTTTCATGATCTTTATTGATTACATTGGTATCTTTGTTAAAGGATTGTATTGTCATAACAATAATTCTAATATTATCACTGATTGCAAAGTCCCTTAATATATCTAGTTTTTTAGATTTATATTCATATGACTTAAATATAACATTATCATATTTAAGTTTAAAATGATCTGTCATTATATCTATTGATTTAACAACACCCTCTTTAACTGCAACGGTGGGCACAACGATTATAAATTTTATAAAGCCATATTTTTTATTAAGCTCTAATATAGTCCTTAAATACACATAGGTTTTACCCGTACCCGTTTCCATTTCGATAGTAAAATGATAATCACCTTTTTTTATTTTATTCGACTGAGCTAACCCATTCCTTAGTTGTATTTTTTTTACATTCTTCAAAACATCTTCTTCATCAATTTCTAGCTTATTTCCCACACCCAAGTTAGTTGAAAAAAGACCTACTGTACCAGCTTCATCTATTGAATTAGATACTGTAAAATTAGAATTACAAACACTTTGACCTTCAAATATATCTACAATAGATGACATGGCTTCTTTTTGGTAATCCAATTCTGAATCAAATTTAAGTTTCATGAAGCCACCCCCTATATACTCATTATTTCTTGTATATTATTTCTTCTAAGAATATGAATAGCATTTGTTTTAACCGAATCATTTTTGAATCCGTTATCCTTAAATACTACTCTTGTAATCTCAGGGTTTAACTCTTCTTTAAATTTAACAATTCCTTCAACCACCTCAAGAGTAATTTCATCGTCGATACATATAATCAAAGCACCAAATCCAATACTAAATACTTTTTTATCGGCAATGTTCCTCATTTTCACCGGATAAGTTAAATCAATTCCATACTTAAGCATGATTTCATACACTATGTCTTCTTCTGTTCTATTAGGAACAAAATTATCTATCATATTATCAATAGATACTTCTAGATTTTCACCATCAACATTCCATTTCTTAATATTAGATGAATCAAGCTTGAATACTTTAAAACCTATATCTAGATTTTCGATTCCTTCATTATCTTTGTTTTCTTTAAGGATTTTTTCTCCTGCTCTACGGATACGTTCTTTGCCTATTTCACAGATGGTTTTATATCCGGCTTTATAGGCTTCAGATTTTTCATCTGTTAGCTCTGGTAATTGAACCATTATGAATTTTCGATTTCCTGCCTCTTCCGAATTTAGTTGCATAGCTGCATGAGCGGTTGTTGATGAACCACTAAAAAAGTCAAGTACTATAGCATTCTTATCAAAGTTCGTAAATAACTTAAGCATACGTTCTATTAACGAAACTGGTTTGGGGGTATCAAATGTTTTATCGTTCATCAAAACTTGTAAGGCTCTCGTAGCTGTAGATGTTAGCCCTGCATCATCCCACCATGTTGTATCTGTTTTTCTACTTTTTTTAGCATCTTCAAGAAAATACTTTTGCTGTAACCCACTTTTGGTTCTAATTATCAAACCCTGGTTGTATTTCTTCTCCATAGTTTCTTTTGAATATCTATAGTAACCCTCAACTCTAAGAAATTCATAATATGGATTTCCTTTTTTTGCACCTCCCGGCCCATCAACAGGTACAAGTTTATAAGGACCTCTAACATCGTTATCTGGATTTTTAAAACCATCTAAACTGGGTTCTAAACCGATTTGATGTCTTACCTTGAAAATTTCATCATAGTTCTTAGCATACAATAAAATATGATTATGATTTGAAGAAATGATTTTGTCATTTGATATAGATGCTCTCGCCTTATGACTTATATTGGCTATTATATTAGCTTCGCCAAAAATTTCATCACATACTTTCCTTAGATTGCTACTTTCCTTATCATCAATGCTCATAAAGATAACCCCATCATCACTCAACAAATTTCTAGCCAACTTAAGCCTTGGATACATCATATTCAACCAATCCGTATGATATCTTCCACTAGCTTCAGAATTAGTTCCTAATTTTCTTCCTTCTGCATCAACTTGTCCAGTAATTTCTAAATAATTTTTAATATTATCTCGAAAATCATCAGGATATACAAAATCATTTCCAGTATTGTAAGGCGGATCTATATAAATCATTTTCACCTTACTATGATAAGTTTTTTGAAGTAACTTCAATACTTCTAGGTTATCTCCTTCAATATAAAGATTCTCTGTGGCATCCCAATCCTTACTTTCTTCTTTGCATGGTCGTAATGTACCTGTTGACGATGTCTGTGCAAGTCTTATTGATTTAGACTTACCCTTCCAATTAAAACTATATCGTTCTTCTTTATCCTCTGTGTATTCACCTAATACTTCCTTTAATCTTTCAAAATCTATTTTATCCTCGCAAAATACTTCTGGAAACAATCCTTTCATTTTAATAATATTTTCAGCAACAATGTTCATACTTTTGTCGCCTAACTTCTCCATGATTTTACCCCCATATTAATTGTTAAGGTTTTGAATTAAATTTTTCTTCCTGATTTCACTCTTCTTTATTTCTATATTTATCTCAATTTTCTTATTAAAATGAACTTCATGTTTCAGCCTACTTCTGATTTTTAGTAGTTTAACATCCAACTTCTCAATTTCGTCTGCTATAGCCTTAACTAATTCTTTATATGCATATATAGTGAAATATGCAGAAACAACCGATATCTTAGAACCTGTTTTTACATGTTCCTTAATCTAATCTCCAATTTTTCCAACTCTCTTATTGTCTAATATCTTTGATTGCTGCATTTTTCACCTCTATTTACAATATATATTTTTACTTGTAGTGTTTTATGCTGGCAATTCAGATAAATAATATATATCTAAAGTAGTTGTTTAAGACATTTTTCTAATTTTTAAAAAGAAACTCTTCAATTTATTACCATTTTTTATGCGAGCATTTTTAGATATAATAAATGGCACCCAACCATACGGTTGAATGCCATTTATTACATCTAAATATTTATTTCATTTTACATTGCCCTTTCATAGCCTTCACTATTTTTATTTCCTATATTCCAGCTTATCATTATAAGAATAATGAGAAGTTGTAATTCTAATAATCTATTTGTTTTTTCATGTTACCAATGTTTTTCAACATTAACTCTCCCAATAACAATTTGGTAAGTTCTAATAAATTTACGACCACCTACAACTACATCAACCCAAATGATTTGTTAATAAGCGCTTATATCGTTATATGGTAAACTAATTTTTTGTACTTAAAAACAACTTGTTATAGCGAAAATTCCTTATAAAACATTAAAATATTGATTTAATTTTTTGATCTACAACCTCATTAACATTTTCCCCTTTTTTTATAATAAATGGGAATCCAGTAATAAGCATGATTTCAGATACCAAACTTACCTTAATAGAAGGACAATTTTCTATAACGCTAGGTTCGTACTGAAATATACTTTTATCTGTTCCCCTTGATTGCCTTATTACAGTAATAATCTGTTCTTTAGTTGTATTTTCATCTAAACTTCCTAGAATTGGTGCTAATTCACTCAATAATTCTCGTTTAATAGCAGTAGATTCATCTATAACCCTTATCTTTGACGAATACTTCATTGCCCTAATTATATCGTCATAAGCATTCATGATAAAATCATCACTTTGTTCCTTTAAACTATTAATTTCTTCAATTGCTGCACTTGGTTTACCATCAAAAGTGTCTTTGGGCGAATATGTATAATAACTTTCAATAGCACCTTTTCTTAATATAAAACAACCTAATTGCTCAAGGCAATTAAGCAAAACTTCTATTCGTCTTTTAAGACCTGTCCAATCCCTTGCATGTATCCAAGTTCTAATTTCTTCATCTGATACACCAAACAATGTAGAAATTATTGCTCGTTTTATTGATTTACTTTCATTACTAACATCTTTGTGTTTCCAATATGGGTGATTCTCATATTTTTCAAATAAAGCGTCCTTATCTTCATCACACATTTTTGAAATATCAGTTTTTATATCTCTAGCAAAAGTAGATATGTCGACGTATCCATGAGATTGGGCAACATCTTTAGATTCTTGTTTTTGTGAAAAGATATTAACAATTTCATTATCATCCACAAAAGTATCTAAATCAGTAAGAACAATTGATTCTTTTCCAATTAACCTCATCAATTTAATTGTTGCAGGAAACTGCCCTTTTCCATCTACTGGAATAATTTGTGTTCCTGCCACTCCTAAATTCATTTTGAACCTATCATCTAAATATTTGCATAATAGAGAATCACTTACTCCTTCAACTAAAAGAGGTTGTTTTGAGAAAAATGTGGTTTTATGTGTTTGTCCAAGTCTTGGAATTAAATCTTTAAGCTTTCTATTTTTCAGTTCTTCCGCTATTGGTAAAATCTGTTGTGGTTTCATTCCGTTGTCTAAAAAAAAGATATAATTAGTCAAGGACATTATATCATCAATTTCTATCATTTCAGTTGAATGTGTTGTCATTATAATCATCTTTTTTCCAACTAAATTATAATCTCCTGAAACACTTTTTATTTCACTGAGAAGAAACGCCTGTAATTGGGGATGTAAAGATACTTCTGGCTCATCAATTAAGAGTATCTTTACATCATCATCGTAAAGTGCTGCTAAAATAGATATAATATTTATAAGTCCGCTAGCTTCTGATGCTATTGAATACTCTTCGGTTATCCCATCTTTTGTGAAGAACGCTTTAAGATTTCCACTATCCCATCTTAAAAACATTTCCCTATTAAACAGTTTAGAAAGTCTTTCTGATACCTTAATATAAACATCTTTTTTTTCATCCATTGTAAAAAAATCACCAGAAGCGACTTCAATTTGAAGCCTGTTATTTTTCATAGCCATATCGCCCAATATTAACCCAGAATTATCATATGAATATTGATTAGTTTTGGATCTATACTGTTCCATCATTCCAATTCTATTAGAAGATAAATATCTGACTTGATTAGTTCCAACAATGTCATTAAAGCTGTTCCTTAATATTTTCATTGTTTGTGTTTTTCCTGAACCGTTTGGACCGACAAAAATAGTTAATCCAGAATAAAAATTTAATTCAATTGCCTGTTGCTCAAATATTGATGGTACTATAATATTTTTTTTTATTGGATATGTCATTAAAATTGACCTCCTAAATTAATTTACATCCTTATCTTTTTATAGTTATACGTAATATATTATATAATTTGGAAAAGTAACCGCCATATAATCTCCCCTTCATTAGTCCTTGAGTAATTGTTTTTAATTATAATATTGCTTATATAATGTTACTTTATATCTCATGTATTTATCTAGTTAACTTCATAATTACAATTACTTATACCATATATGATAAATTATCATATCAATTTCATTTGCCAATCCTAACACATATATGAACTAGTAAAGTTTCTTTTCCGTTTCTATTATGCTTTGTCAACATAACTTTAATATCAGAATATGTATTATCGTCAACATAATAGTTTTCCTCAATTCCAGTTAGCAGATATGGATAAATATGACCTTTTATGTGATTAATATACTTATCACATAAATCTTCAAAGTTGCTTACTGTAACATAACACAAAATCACATTAAAAGAATTTCCAGCAGTATCATAATCATATATTTTGTCGATATGTTTATCTAAATATGTTTTATCTAAACTCTTCAAATTTAGAGCTTCGATAATTGCAACAGGAAGCCCTGCATCGTGAATGAAAATATCTAGTTCCCCTGCAGCCTTTCCAGTAGGAGATAATCCTCTCCTTGTCTGATCCTTAACATTATATCCAAATGTCTCCATTATATCTCTAACATAATCATTCCTTTGGTCCTCGGATGCTAAATAATATAATGAATTTCCTTGTAGTTTTATACAGGTAATATATAGGTCTTTCATTATATTTTTCATTAACATATTCTTTTTTTCACTTTTTGTGTGCTGTAATTTACACGCTTTAACTTTTATTGCCCATATTTTCTTATTATTAATATTGCATAACTGCTGCTCTATTTCTGTTTTCATTATAGATTGTTTAACAGCATTTTGAAAAATCCCTGGAAAATTAACTGATGTATTTATACCACATACAGAATATCCATTAACTTTACTCTCTACACCAATAAGAACGTATCCATATTCTTCATTACACTTGGCAACTGTGTCTATATATGAAGCAATTTTAGATGGAAGCAGGCAAAATTTTTTACAGATGACATTATTAGAATTTGTATCCAATAATTCTTGTATCTCTTTTATATCTATCATTGTCATCTAACCTTTCTCAATGGTATTTTATTTATCCCTGTTAATTTCATCATTTTTCCAAAAGTAATTCTTTCAGGTGTTGATCTTCCATTCTCCACCCAAAGTTCCCACTCTTTCTCATAATCAAGAACATCCTTTTCCAAATCATAATATAAAACAACTTGTCCATAATCAGATGGTCTTGTAATCAAAAAAGTTTCCTTTCCATGTTTTTTAATTATAAATATAGTATTGTTAACTGGAATTGGATCGCTTAAATCATATTCCTCTAACCCTATTAAGAAATGGAATATATTATTTTTCGAACGTTCCAATATTTTTTCTACAAAAGAAAATTTATCCGGATCACTTTCCGATGTATGAACAAAATGATTACCAAAGACATTCATATCAATTGCTTTTAAGTAATCTTCTTCACTAGATATACCACATTGCACAAGGGTTTCCTCTGTAATTTCTTCCTCGTCAATAGTATCAGTTTCCATTTCTTTTTCATGCAGCTTAAGTATCGCCTCTAGCCCTCTAGAATCATGAATATTGTATTTTTCCAATATATCATCGTATACTTCTGCTTTTCTCATATTATCAGCAATTTCATGATCATTATATAACCAATGTTTATTTTCAAGAAGTTCTCCAAAATAACTCTTTGATTTATCCTCATGATCAACAATCCAAAGATAAAGCTTTTTAAAGTTTTCTATAATTTTAAGGTCTTGATTTTTTATTTTCCCCTGATTATTTTTTACATAATTAATAATATTCTGTGAAATATCTTTTAAGAATTTCGTTCTGTTTTTATGTAAATCAAGATAGATATCTACAAGCAGAAGACTTTCTCTAATATCTTCCCCTGCATCAACAAGAATATCTTTAAACAACTCATCAATTTCTCCTGAATCTAGAAAAAGACTCTCTTCCGTTTGAAATACTCCATTTTGATTTGGCAATATTGGTTTGGTCTTTTTATCCAACAGATTAATATGCTTATACTTAACTAAATACTCAATAAATTTTGACATCCATTGATTAATGGTATATTTTTCAGGCAAAATGATTGTATTTTTTAATTGACCTATACATCTACATTCACTTACAGTATCAGCAAGTACAGTACACCAATAATTTTTAACCTTTTTCATAATAGAATCAGAAATATTATTCACTTTACACACATCTGACAATTCACCTTCAAACATTGCATGAATCATACCAATTAAAGCAATCTGTTCATTGTCATCTTGAGATGCATCATCATACAATAACATCAGTTTTCCAATTGCATGACGATATTCTTCACAGTCATTATCCAAGCCAAATTCAATTTCTTTAAACAAAGATTTATAATCATACACTGGTCTTTCTATTTTACCTTGAATATTAATCCTATTGTCCATTAGGTAACTTCTACATTTTCCACCTAATAGCTCCAATATATCTTTGTATTCCTCTTCTATGCCATTGTCGTAATATAATTCTTCAAGGGAACAAAATCCCCCTAATTGGTTCGGAAAAATTTTAGAATTTTCATATTCTTCTTCATCTAATAAATCTATTATTGTTTCATATAGCATGTTTAACCAGACTATTGAATCCATATCGCCGATAAGTTTTTCGTCCAAAGATTCTATATTCCCAAAAGATTCTACACACTTTATTAACTCTGAAATATTAAAGTTTCTGCACTCTGACCATAAAGAATCATACCATTCATGTATTTCCTCAAACAGAACAATCTTATCTAAATATATATATTGAGCTAAGTTCCACACATGCTCCCTTAATTGTTTATCTAAATCTCCAATTATTAGCATATCGGAGTCATCTATCCAATCATATAATGATTTTCTCTCCTCTTTTGATGTATCTATAATTAGTGCTTCTTTAATATGTTTTTTGCTTCTTTCAATAATATTTTCTTCTAACCATTCGCTTGATAACCAATCTTTAGAAGGTTGCCGACGAATAGCAACAACATTATATGTTCGTTTCCATTCACATTTTTCTGCATAATCCAAAAGTGCTTTGTATGCATCCGATGCCTGCAACATCAATTTCTTATTTTCTTCTATAACCTGCTTTTCTTTATCAGTCAAAAAAATACCATTTCTCGGCTCTGTCGGATTAAAGCAAGAACTATTCACTACTACTGGAAAAGAAAAATCTTCTGTTCCAATGAGAGGAAAATCACAAAATAGTTTTGGTGTTCCTTTTACATATGGCTTAAAGATTATAATCTCATTTTCATAAGTAACTGGGGCTGCTACCATTACATCCCCTTTGTTCAACGAAAGAATCAAAAGTTCACTAGTAACCCCCTCCTTATCACACTGAATAGAATGCAATGCTATATCATCGTTTTTACGAACTTGTCCCCTTCTAAATTTAATTATATCATTTATAATTATTGAATTTATTTCATTCAAAAAAGAATATATATATGGAGCTGAAATGTACAGACTCTCAATACCTCTTTCGGCCGTTTTAAATCCTTCATCATCTAATTGATATCTAAATTTCGTATTATATCCATATTGATCTACTTCATTATAATCATCAATCTCTTCGCTACTTTCAAGTTGGGTAAAACTACTATTAACAGACTTAATAATTTCAGTTTTTGTTTCTCCACTTCTATCTAGGAAAATATTTATCTTCTTAACACTTTCTCCAGGATCTTGTAATAAACCCTCTATTGTTACTTTTTCAGATAACAGGTGTGTAGTTAAAAATCCGGTTCCAAATTTGCCTGTTGTTTTCTTCTCTTCAGAATTGTCCCTTTCCTTCGATGATACCTGTGAAATAAGATAAACAATATTCTTAGTAGTAAAGCATTTACCATTATGTTGGAAAACTAAGCACTTTTCTTGTTTGTCAAGATTTATTTTAATATCGACTGTGCCAGTATCATTTACCACATCTTTAGCATTTTGAATTAACTCCCATATCCATCGACAAGCAGTAGTCTCATCATTGCTCAATTTTAGTTTTTGTAGCATATCAATTATTTTATTTGCTATAGCAGTTTGTTGTGCATTTGCCAACTCAACCTGAACTTTTTCAGAATATCCCATAATATCACCCCCCAATTTTTAAATCGAATATTTAGTTATACATTTCCATCTCCAAATAATCTTAATATTATTTCCTCGATATTTTAGTTTTTCTAACTCTCGTGCTTGTTTATCATCCACAAATTCATTAGTATAGCCAGACACTGTAATCTCTTTGCTCTTATCATAGCTACATACTGACACTTTAATCGACCTTTATTTGTAGCATTAATCGTATAACTTTTCCTAACCAGCCACAATAATTGTTTTTATATTATAATCATAGTAAAATATTTTCACTATTAATGTTGTAAGCTATGTTCTTCCTTTGATAAATGAATACTTCCAAACCGAAGTGCACACATCTGCCATCATCGCTTACAATCACTTTCTAATTCGCCATCATACTCATATTTTCTCCACCTAGTAACTACTCTATTTCTTTATATCTAACAATTTCTAATTTATCTTAATCATAGATTATATCTTTATTATACATAACCTGTGTAAAATAAAGATATAAATTAATAACTTATTATAATTAGTTTAAATATGTATTATCCAATTTAGTAAAGACCTCATTTACTTATGTTACGGTTAGCCATTCATCATCCTAAATTTTATTCCCTATTTAGATGTATTTTGTGAATACATCAACTTCCTATTATTAACCTAATGGGTATATGGATAATTGAAAAGCATCATGATGATAATTATATTGCTATTGTACTTATTCAACATATGGATTATCCAGTATTTCTGCACCAGAGTTCTCATTGTCAATTAACTTTTTTAAATAATTACGAATCTCCTCAAAACTCATTTTTCTGGAAAACCCTCGATTTCCATTGATCCATCTGTTGTTTTGAGTATTATCAAAAAGCAGTTCACAAGTTCTTCTAGGAAATTTTCCTAATGAAGATTCAAATATATTATTTATTACAGAATAATGATGAGTATGAATAAAGTCGCTCCAAGACTCAACAACTTCGTCATCTGGACGTATATCTATGATTTCAATCTCCTCCAAATTTCTATCGTTAACTTTTCCCCATGCTTTTTTTAACATAGAAACTGCAGCTACATCACTTTTGGGGGCGCTATATCCAAATATAGTCAATCTATAAGTATGTTGTAAATAGTGCTCTAATTGTTTCCAACTAGCTGAAATATATGGATTGTTTTCATAATTTTTATTCCTTATTGGGTACAACAGAGGCACTTTTTTAAGCATTTTCCCACAATGCGGACATGACATAAATGGGCTTCCTAATACATTATCCTTTTCACAAGTAGCAATAACTATATTTCCATGCAAAAAAGCAAGCGATGGTAGATTGAGTGTAATTTTTGAACACCGCGTATATGCCTCAACTAATAAGGGATCCCAATTAAATGTTGCAACTAAATCTTTTTTTGTTAGACTCAATAATAGAAAATCATATGTGTTCGGTTCATCTGGCAATTCAAATTCACTAAAATAATTTTCTATTGCCCCTTCTAACTGTTTTCTCTGTTGATCGCAATCTTTCCTCTCATACATTTCCATATAAATATCTTCAAGGTTGTCACTGGTTGTGTTCAAGTTAACAGTTGCGATTATATCCTGCATTTCGAGTTTTGCGATAAAACCTTTCATTGCAGATATTTTTTTCCCGTTCTTATCTCCATTTGGTATCGCTGCTACACTTGCACCTGCACCGAGTAAAACCACATGTGGACTATTTTTTAATTTCTTTTCAAATTCATAGACCCTTTTATTTAAATCATCGATATTATTTTCTCTGTAACTACCCATCATATTGTCCAATTCCTCTTTACTCATTGGGCCATTCTTGCCAATACATGCATTATAAAGAATAGCTTTGTTACTTATTTTAACCTTTCCATTATTAATCTCGCCCATAACGGCCAGGGTTTCATTAAACTCAATTAATCCTTCCCCATTATTCATCTGCATTCCAAGTAAATCATCCCTGCAAACTGCATTTTGTAATAACAGTGTTCTATCATCTTGAGTTATATTACCCCAAGATACACCTTCAAATTTTTTCATCATATTATTCCCCTTCTGCTGAAAATAAATTAAGTTTTTAGACTCGCATTATAGACATAGCCTGTCCAATTTATCTGATTTATCTAATAATTCTTATAATTACTTATGATGAACTTTAAGAAAAATTCGACATAACTGATTTTAAAATTATCTTATCTCAACCCTACAATTGGAATTTATTTGATTAATTTTATTATTTTTTAATTCTTTAAAAATTACATTACATATGGCAATCCCTAATTCTACCATAAATTGTTTTTGATTCTCTGTACAATCTTTTCTTTCTATAAGACTTTCTTGTGACGAATGCCTAAAACATTGAATTTTCTTTCTTAATTCCTTTACATCACTTTCTTTAATAAATCCTAAAAAAATGTTATCATAATTCAATGTAATGAATTTCCCGTCTTTTTTTAATAGATATTCAATTAAATTCCCTATTTCTTTTAATTTTTCATCCAGTGCCATTTCGCTAAATTGTGCATTTCTTGTTGATATTTTTTGAATTAATTCATCCACTTCTTCAATTACAACAACTTTTTCATCATTTTCTTTTTCTAAATTCTCTATAGCTTCTTTTGTTTCATCAATTTTCTTTTTATCGTAATCTGATAATTTATTATTTTTTAATTTGTAATCCTCATAATAATTTAGTAATGCAGTTATTAATTTGGTAACCTTAGAATTAGATTCCGATTCAAAGATTTGTCGTAATTTATTAGCTTTTGAACAATAGTCCTCATACCCCTTATCTTGATAAATATCAATGCCAATGATTCCTTTTATAAATCTTTGAAATGAACCATTTGAGAAATCTATTACATATCCACTTTCCATGTCAAACAATTCTTCTAATGATTGTGTTGTTATATATTTTAAATTTGCCATATACCCTCCTCCAAATTACCATTTATCGTATTGTTTTTCATACTTCATTTGTCACAATTATATGCAGATTAGACAAATCCCCATTAATTTCTTATTTTTCAACTTCCGATTATAGACACAACCTGTACAGTTTATCTAATTTTTTCAGTAAATTTTACAGTTGTTTAAGACGAACTTTAAGAACATTGAAAACAACTGCATAAATATAAAATTATTTTTTCTAAAAGCAGATATTATAAATACTTTACAGGATTATCTAAAATTTCTTGAATTTTATTAAAGTAATGTCCAACATGTACGCCATCTACCAGTGAGTGATGTACTTGAACAGATAGTGGTAACTTTATCTTTCCATTTTCCTCAAAGTATTTACCCCATGCTATTATTGGGACACTAGCAACAGGGTTCATTTGAATTCGGTGAGTTATACTAGTAAATGAAACCCATGGAATACTTGTAGTATATATAAGGTCATCACGACCTGGTTCATTTCCAATACTTACATTATTTTTTGTTCTTTCTATTTCATTTGATGTGTTAATCTTAAATTCTTTAAATCCATCTATAAATTCAGCTGTACAAAAACTAAATATTTCATTTGAAGTCATTACTGTAAAAGAAGGACTGACCATTTCATGTTCAATTATTTTATCTTCTCTTATCCTATAACGAAATTCCTTTATGCTATTTGCTGTTTTTGTAACAACATACAACATTGATATAAAAAACGGATTATCTTTTTCCTTAATAAATCTATAAAATTCAGTAATATCAACATTTCCACAAATATTAAAATGAGGATAATCAAGTTGTTTAAAATAATTGTAATGATTTTTTCTTTCCCAATTTTCCATGTCTATAAACTTCACCTGTATACCACTCCCCCTAAAAATTTTTCTACACTAAACTTAGTCTTATTCTACAAGTTAGACATATCCCCCGCTATTCTTTAACGGAGGGATATCTTTGTATAACCATGGCTTTTCAGATATTTCTTATATTCCCTACACTCATCAATTAAGTGTTCATTTTTCCAGCTTCACATTATTGCTCATAATCTTATAGTTCAACTGTGGTTCCCGTACTAAAATATTGCAACCGTTCTCCCAGTTTCTCTTTCAATACCTTATAAGCAGAATTACCAGTACAATGACCAGTATATATATGCTTTACATTCAAATCAAATAGTTGTTTTCCTAATGCTCTAACCTCTTCCGGTTTTCCACCCATAGACTTGGTGCCTATAATCCCCATTAAATGAAAACCACCGATTATAGCCAGAACTTCCTTTCCGTTGAACGTTTCCATTACCTCTTCAATAATGTTATCAACGCCCGTGACAGCAACTATTTAGAATAACTAAACCGTTCTCTACTTCAAACACCAACCTTTGTTCATGCTGAAAATCATCGGCAACAAATCCTTTTTCTGTTTTTCGATACATATGTGCTTTCTTTCCCCGTGCTGCACTTTGGAGATATACTTTTGCTTTACTGTTTTCAGAAAAAAATCCAACATATCCACCAGAGTGGTCATAATGACAATGTGATAACGCAGCAGTATCAATATTTTTTAAATCTATGCCTAGTTTATTGGCATTATTCTGGAACTTATTTGATGCACCAGTATCTAAAAGATACTGTTTTCCATTGTATTCGATATGGACAGCAAGTCCATGTTCCCCACTCAAATTACCAGTAGCTTTATTTTCAATAAGTGCCGTTAGTTTCATTACACACCTCCATATACACTTAATAAAGTAAACCCATATCATTAGGTATGGGTTTACTTGTGACTACTTAGAAGCATATTGTGACCTAATTCTGCCTATTATTTACGATTTCTATAGCTGCTTTACCTGTTATATGTTCGATTTTGATTTCAAATAAACATACTCTATTCCATTCACTTTCAATTTCTCGCTGTCCTTCTTCAATATAGTCAGGTGAATACTTTTCAACTAAACTTTCAATGGCATATCTCCTCTCGTCATCTTCTGTAAGAATCCTTGCTCTACCAAAAACAGACACACTACGAAAATGGGTAGTAAAAGTTTTTTGTATTACTTCGTCTTTTTCTATGACACAAAATGTCACCTTATCATTCCTTTTTATGCTGTCAATCTTATGCCCTTCTTTTGCACCATGAAAAAAGAGTTTTCCGTCTTTATAAGCATAACTTACGGGAACGGTATATGGGTAATCATCATCGCCTATTACACCTAAAACTCCAGATGTGCACTCTTGTAGAATTTCAATTGTTTCTTCTTTGGACAATAATTGCTTTTTTCTTCTCATTTCTCTGAACATAATTACACCCCTCTATAATTCTTTCATTATTATTAAGCCCTTGTTTTTATTACGTTTCCTCAATAAATATTATCATTAATTCATAGATTTTCATAGCACCGCAATATTTTATAAATTTATCATAAAATATATATTTAATCATATCATAATTATTAAAGCTAATAGACTGTATTTTGCTTGAACCTGATATTGAAATGCTCATATTAACCTCTTTTCAAATGTAATGACTAACAAAACTTATTAGAAATATAACCGTCCTATGATATATATCGACTTAAAAAATTAAAAAATAAGGTTATTTTAGAAATTGTATTGCTATATTTTTGTAAGATGTAACTGTGAAAGCAAAAACCCTACGTAAAGGTATACGGTGTACGGCAACGATTCGTGCAAAAAACAGCCACAAGACAGCATTTTCGATGAACTATAAATCAAAAATGGAACTACTATTTTGTGGCTGTTATGACGTACTATAAGAAGGTTGCGACATAACTCAACTTTATTTTGAATTAATTTACCCATTATTCTTAGTAATAATAGATACTATACATACAAAAAAATGTCCAATACAAAAGATTACAGACTGATTGCCTAAACTATAATGATTTTATTCTTGATTGGGTAATATAAATCATTAAAAAATATAGGTACACTCTTACCCTGCCAATATTGTCCATCTTCGCATTTTGATACTTGCATATGCAAATGAGGTCGAGGGGTTAATCCACTATTTCCTATTTTCGCTAATCGTTGTCCTAATTTCACACTATTACCTACTTCTACCGCTATGCTGTCCTTCGCCAAATGTCCCATAACTATATAATAATTATCTATTTTTAATATTACCCGATTTCCAACATTGTAAGGATATATTCCACTAAATGGGATATTGTTTTCTATTCCATTTACTATTTCAACTACAGTAGCATCACATGGACAATATACCTTTTCGTGAAATACCTCATAATCTTTATTTTCTTTAGTGAGAACATTTTTTACTGTAAATCCAATTTTATTAAGCTTGGCTATATCAGTTGCATACCTCATAGATGTATTTGATTTTCCATTTTTATGTATCTGAGCTTTATTATGATAATTGAGTAATGAACTAATCCTACCATCTCCACCATCTGTTATAATATATTTGCCATCTTTAAATGGTAATGATAAATTTATACAATCCTTTGGCTTCTTTGAAGCACGAACAGAACCAATATTAAAATACATTAAAATTAAAGATAGAACTAAAACTAAAACATCTACTAAAACTTTAATACCAAATATACCTTGTATGCCTGTATTAATAAAAAGAAGATTTCTGAAAGCAATTATTAAATAAATCGAAACTAAAACATGTCTAATATAATAGTTTGTAAATTCCCAAGGAGCAGTCTTAAATAATAAAAATATGAAATTACCCACAAAGAAAGTATATATAATACTATCAATAAGATTACCTTTTCCAAACTGAAAAAGACCAAATAAAATTAGGATAGGTAATACTATATTTAACATTTTTGTTGCAATAAATAATTGAACTCTACTTAAAAACATTACTATTCTCCCCCTGTCATTATTAAATATATATTCTTCGTAATAAAATACAAGTTAGACATATCCACCGCTATTCTTAACGGAGGGATATCTTTATAAAACATGACTTTTCAAATATCTCTGATACTCCCTACGCTCATCAATTAAGTATTCATTTTTCCCCCTTCCCATTATAAGAATAATTGGAAGCTCAAGAATATATAAAAAAACGCAGAATTACTTCATTACTTTAGTAATTCTAACAGTTGTTTGTGTCGTCCATCAAGAAGAATATGACACATGGCTTAATAGAAATAATACTTATCTTCCATAGTGAATTAAATATTTTTTTCCTTAATGGCTTTCAATATTTTTTCTATCAACAATTTAAGTTCTCGTGATTGGTAGTGAGTATTTGCATTGCTAATAATATAATAGAAATTTTCTTGATATTACTTGATTTATAGTCGTTTTTTGTTCCTGTTGGTGTGAATAAGAGAATTGTTGGCTCTACCCCATAGCCATCAAGCTAAGCCACATTAAATAATATCGGACTATCACCAGCTACAATATTTTACCATTAATTTTTCTTTCGTGAATTTGAATGGTGTATTTTAAGTTCATATTAGTATTCAAATAATTTCATGGCATGCCAAAAAAACCACTATATAGTGGGAATATTCGCAATTTTTTTAAGTTGGTTTATGCTGCAACTTTAGCCTGCGCTGATGTTCGTTTATAACAAATTCCAAGGATATCAAAAACGGTTTTCTTATCTTTTTTATGAGATTTCATACCATTCCTAACTACATTTTCAAATATGAATTTTAAGGTGTTGAAAATTTTATTAGGGAATTTGATAAGCTCAAAGTATAGACTATCAATATATTCATGAACTATTTCACAAGTTTTAATTTCACTAGCTTCAAGCCCGTTATTTTCTAAAGATAAAGTCCTCATTTTAAACATTACAGCAGAGCTTATGAGTAGCAAAATAAGTTTTCCATAAAGCTGACATTGAAACCGTTCTATTTTAACTAACTTTACAACTTGTATACTAAATATGGATTTCCAAGTTTTAAATATTATTTCGATCTGCCACCTTAAACTGTAAAACTCATGAACCTGCTTTGCACTTAAAACTTCTTCTGTAATATTCGTTATATAAATAGATATCCCTAATAATTCAATAGTATTATCACTTTTTTCTATACCCTTCTTTTTAGCAGTCTTCACAGATTTTTCTGTTCTTTTTTTCAATTGCTCATTTGTTAGTTTATACAAAATAAGCCTTGTATTTAGGCTCTTTTCCTTACCTACATAAACATCCTTAATTTCATAACGGTCTCCCTCGCCCATCTGTTTCATTATGTCAGAAATATAGATTCTTTTAAAAAGGCTTGATTTTTTAGGAGAGCCATTCTTATAGTACTCTATATCCTTATTTTCTATATATACTGCTATATTAGGTTTGAGTCTTGATATGAAAAAAGCTTCTCTATCTTCTATATCCAAAAAATCTTCAAAGTTGAAATACCCAAGATCTCTTAAAATAAGATCGCCAGCTTTGACAGTATCTCTTATTTTGCTCCCAAAAGTATTGTCACTTCCTGATCCCGCTCCTACTTGTATATTAAGCAGATTTCCAGATTTCAATTCATATTCTAGTTGTATTTTTACACCAGAAGCTTGAGAACAGCCACCAGATCCAGGATAAATATCTTTATAGCTTTCTGGCACTTGAAAAGCAGTAGAATCAAGTATTCTTATTCGTTTGAAATGTTCATCCCATACACTTGGTATACAAGTATTATTTGTTATTGTTTGGCGCAATAGGTTCTCAAAAATCTTCTTTAAAAATTCTACACATCTTTCATTTAAACGTTGATCTAATGCTTGATTAGAAATAACTATTCCTATTTTTGCACTAAGTTTTGTACATAAGGTAACAAGTGTGTTATTTGCAACCTCTGCATCCATAAAACAGCATAAGCAAACGAATTCCCATGCTTCAATTTTACCTTTTCTTTTCACAAACCCCGTTTCTCTCGCTATTTCTTCAAGCTCCTCTTTTGAAAAGCATCTTTTAAGTTCATCTGCAAAAAGCTTTATATCTTTATCCAATTTTAAGTTTTCTTTTATCATTTGTAATTTACCCCCATTGATGTGTTTTTATTATCTTTCAAATAATAACATTTTTACAAATGGGGGGCTTTATTTTTATAGGATTTTCTTAGCTTGATGGCTATGTGGCTCTACCCCTTATAGCGTTCTTTTAACCTTTGAAGAAGCATAGATATATTTGGTTCATAAGCTTTCAGAGTAGTATTAACTTCTTTCCATAAAAAAACTCCATGACTTATATTTATTCTATATCAATCATGGAAGTTTACATAAACTTTGAAACAGACTCACTTGCAAGTCTATAATAATCTCCAACTCCGCATTTGGCTTTATACTTTTATATTTATATAAATAACTTTGATTCACTCAATTTTCTACTATTGAATCGAGCTCATCAACTCAAAGAAATATTCTGCATCTTGAGTTTTATAAAGATTGTACCAAGAATCTAAGGTTTGTGGTGAAAACACCTCTAGAATTTTCAATATATGCAAAGTAAATTCTAGAGGAGCTATTCCAGAGGCAGTAATCAAACTTCTATCAGTTACTGCGTATTCTTGCTTATAATATTTTTCTCCTGCATAGCTTGGACAGACCATTTTAAGATATTCCAGGTCATTGCTTGTATGAGCTCGCTTATCTAATACTCCTTCCATAGCAAGTCCTATTGTAGCACCACAAATTGCCCCTACAACAATACCTTTCTCTAAACATTCTTCAGCCATTCTTATAATGGGCGCATGAATTGCTTCTGTCCATGTATTCCCACCAGGTAGAATCAAAGCAACGGTCTCTTCAATACTACACTCCTTAAGTTCAATTTCTGGCAATATTTCTAGACCTCCCATTGTAGTAATAGGGTTCTTGTTAATTCCTACAGTTACTATTTTTAGAGGCATTAATCCCTTTTTGTAGTACCTTCCCGAATTGATTTCAGTACTTAAATAACCTATTTCCCAGTCTGCCATTGTATCAAATACATAAAGATATACTTTGTTTTTCATTTTCTATTCCTCCACTTTCATTTTTTAGTACTATTTATCACAGGATGGTTTCAAGCTCCATCTTAATCAATTATATATTATCTTTACTGACAAATTCAGTCAGTGGAGATAATAGTCCAGCAAATCTTTAAGAATTGATGCCATAGCAGCTTTAAAACTATTTGGTTCAAGCACCTTTATTGCTTTGCCATATGGAAGTAGAATATGAGGAACATAGGTATGGATTGAGTATTCATCCATTAAAAAAATCATTCTGCATTCAGTTCGTTTAATCAGATGATATCCTAAAAACCAATGTGCACTTAGGTCATTCAATGCTTCTGACTTGCCCTCAATTACTAAAGTGCAAAGTTCTACTTTACTTTCTATATTCGATAATAAGCTTTCTGTAAAAAACTCACGTGCCGAAAAAGCTTCAGGACGCTTAAACGTATTTTTAGTGCTTATAATATTTATTATTCTATCTACCCTAAAGTTACGAATTTCATTCCTAAGATGGCAAAATGCAATAGCGTACCATTTATTGTTCCAGTAAAGCATCCCATAGGGGTCAACAACCCTATGCTTGGGATGCCCTTCATAACCTGTACAGTATTCAATTTCCATAGAGCATTCATTTGCAACAGCTTGCTCGAGTTCCATTAATATAGGTTTGACAGCTGGATCGCAAATACGGCTCACTACTTCAAATCCAACTAAATGACGATTGAGAACCTTTTCTTGTTCTTGATTCGAAAACATCTTTAACTTTGATGTTGCATTATTTAGTGATTCCATAAAAGGATATCCTGATTCCATTGCAAAAACAGCAGCATGCAAAAGTGATTTTTTCTCTTCAAGATTAAAAAATAGGGGTGCTCGGATAAAATTGTTAAGCAAACTATATCCGCCGTTATGACCAGACTCCGATATTATTGGCACTCCACTAACACACAGTGCATCCATATAACGATAAACTGATCGTATGTTTATTTCTAACCTTTCGGATATTTGCTTTGCAGTTATTTTTGTACCTGAATTCAGCATCCATAAAATCGCTAGCATATTATCATTTTTTGGCATAATGCACCCCCTAATCTGGTTAACAATTAAATTTTATTGTTTAGGAATATAATATCATTAAATATTGTTTTTAAAAATTTATAACATTTCTTATTATTAAATCAACTGTGACGCATTTTTTAACTAGTTCGCCATATCCAAGTTATTCATTTTCACTACACTCATCAATTAAGTATTCATTTTTTCGACTGCCCATTATTAGCCTAATGGGTATATGGATAATTTGAAATTAAATTAAAGCCTAATTATTTAATAATTAGGCTTTATTATCTAGTTCTTAACTGAGATAGCTCTTTCCTAAAAGCTCTATTCTTTTCGCTCTTATTATCTTTTAAATTTAAAGGTGGTTCATAAGTGTTAATCAAATATACCTCAAACTCCATAGGGTTATCAATTGTAACAAAATGCATTATCAATTTATCTTTCATCCAGTCTGATAAATTTTCCTCGTGTTCATCAATGAACTTATACTTTAAGTTATTTGTTTCACTCTCATATTCTTTTTCAAAGCCAAACAATACTCCCAAGCTTTTCCGTAATGTAGAACTTCTAGCTTTTCCATTAAAATGATTTCTATAATCCCGTTTTCTTATACTTTTCACCCTTGAAGTTGGTCTACCAGCTATTCCTACATAAATAACTGGTAATCCATTAACGTATGAATATTCTAATTCCTTCATTCGTGAGGGTAAAACATCAGTATTTTTTGCGCAAATTAGATATGCTCCTGCTGCATCTGGTAATTTAGTGGGCATGTCTATTGTAGGGATAAAAGTATTTTTTAATAATTTATTTAATAATTCTTTCAAATTGCTAATCAGCCTCCTTTGTGATGGTAATTTTTATAATTGCAAATATGTTATATCGCATAATGTAATAACTGAACATTGTTAGCCTAATTAGAAGTTCTACAGCACGCCGATTATATGAATAATAGGAAATTCAATACATATTATGTCTTTACTTATTGCACTGTTCACTGACATTAATTAACGATCAAAACATACATTGAAGTGTAGTCATTAAAACAAATGAGATTACATTCTACTGCTATCTTACTTACTTTTTACATATTATACATCGATAAATAAGCCATAAACTTTTATATATTATTATTATATCTACTTATAACATTAATTTGCTGAACCCCTTTTTCAATTTCATTAAAATCAAAGGCAAAGTGGTCTGGCTTATTACTTTGAATCAAACCTGAATTAGTATTTTCTAATATAAACCATTGACCAAATAACTCTTCTCCATCTTGCACTAAAAGAATATTAAATCCTCTTTGGTCTATATATAATCCACCCCAAGCTCTTATCCTCCTACTTTTATATTCTGGAAGTTATAATTCAACTCTTGTATATTCATCACCAAATTCTCTTCTTTTTACTTTTCTAATAAAATCTTTTTTAAGAATTGGTTTAAGCTTAATTTCAATTACCTTTCTTGAAATTAAATTAATTTTTACATCAATAACTTCATAACTTGTTATTCTTTTCTTTTGAGTTATTGTAATTTCACCTTGAGGATATGCTTTATTAAATGTATCTATAAATTCATGTATTGGCTTATAAATATCCTTCTTAAACTGATACTCAACTAATTTGCAAAAGTCTTCATCTTCTCTTTTCTTTCTTTGCTCTTGTAGTTCTTTTTGAGATTCAGAATTATCTTTAGCTAATCTATTATTAACCATAGCACTTATAATATTAGAAAATTCTTTTTCTTCTATCTCATTATTTAACAATCTGACGCAGTGTACATAATATGACCAAAACCTTTAAACGTTATAGTTCTTGTCCTATCATTTGCTACCTTAGATAAGCCAAAATCACTTATTTTAATAACATCATCTTTAATTAATATATTATCTGGTTTTATGTCTCTATGAACTAATACATTATTAACTGCTTTCATACCCTTAGCCAATTGAATAAACAAGTTTTTCAACTTACCTTCTTCTATAAACTTATTTTCGTCTTTATTACCTTTTATGTACTCCTTAAGAGTTCCACTATCAGCATATTCCATTATTACATACGGTGGCAAATCACTTATTGTTTCCCCATCATTTGCAAATAAATATTTAATAACCTTATTGTCCTCAATTTTAGCAGCTAAATTTATTTCATAATACTCAATAAATCAAGTGCATCCTCGTATCACGAAGTTCACGTTTTAATCTAGCAATCTCTTTCTGCTCATCACTAGAATAATTACCAGAACATCTAACTTCAATACCCCTTTTAGAATCCCTGATCCACATTGATAAGGTACTGGCACCTACATCAAGATTTGGGGCACAACCACGTACTCCTAGCTCTTTGTGACCCATATAATATTTTACAGCATCTTCTTTAAATTGTTTGTCATGTTGTTTTTTCATGATTATGTTACCCCAGCCCTTTCTTTTATTTTAATCCTTACTGGGAACTTTCTCAATTTCTCTTGTACTATTTTTATTCTAGCAACTATACTAATGATTAATTGCATCAAACATCTCTTTTGTTCTAACGATATCAATACGACTAATTTTTTCTATCTCCTGGGTTCTTTTTCTAACTTCCATTAAAGCTTCTTTTTCTAAATATTCATCTGTAAGAAATTGCGATCTTTCATAATGAAGATTTCTTAATTGTTGTTCTTCCTTCATTAATACCCATACACATATCAGACAATTTTTATCGAAATCTACAATCATCTTCTCAGACGGATCTATACTATAAAACTCCATCGGTGAAAAATCATTATATTGGCGCATATATTCCTGAATCAGCATTGCATAACCTTGTTCTAGCATACGTGGAAAATTAAGTCTACAGACTATAGGATAAGTATTGCTCTTAGGCTTCAATTTCCCCTCATCCCAGAAAAATTGAGTAACATTCGTATTTTCAAAGCATGTTATATCTAACTTATTTTTTGCATGTGGATTATGAAAAAGAAATAATCCATCTGTCAAACACTCTGGCGTTTCTTCACTAACATGTTGTAATTTATACGGAATCCTCTTGTCCTCGTAATCGTGCCTTAAATTATATACCTCGTTCATTGAATAATATCCTGACGACTTCGCTAGAGATGTCAGTTTACCTAATGTTGTTGTACATGAATAAAGAATTGCTGAAATATCACTGTATTTATCGGAATTAAACAGGCCTACTGGTATAGTTGCCTCTGTTCCTGGCTTTGGTATTTCATTCACTAATTTATACCGTTCCTGTTCTGGTATATAATACATACCATATAATAAAGTCAACATTGGGTAAATAAATTCTCTTCCATAATTCACCTGGCCATATGAACTCATCGCAATTACAAATGGAATATCTGATTTTACCCATTCACACTCCGCATATTCATTTTCATATTTTTTTATTTTTGAAGTTATTGCATTTGACTGTCGAACAATAGCCTCATGTTGAATATTATAAAAATCATCCTGATTTTTGGGTGGAATAAACATATCCATTAAATCATTTATTCCTCTATCTGATTCTGGTCTACCCTGATCTTTTATATTTGCCACAACTGCTTCAACATTCACCTCATATGGCGCCTTAATCATAAAATCGGGTCTGTTATGGTTTTGATCTATAGTAAATCCAGCTTCTTTGAAAGAGGCATACAAATAGAACTCCCAAAAGCTAGCATGGAAAGTTTTCTGAAACTCTTGCACCATCTTATGATCTCTATCTACCAACCCCTCAACCCATTGTTTTAATATTTCTCTTTCCCCTTCACAATAGGAATCTTCCTTCAGCAGCTTAAACTTTGTATGCCACTGCTCCTCGTTTAGCTTTTTAACATGTCCAAATATGTCCATTTATAATCTTACCTTTCCTGATAATTTTATTCATATTCCATGCCATAATCCATTTAATCTGATTATTGACACTGTCCGGGTCTGATTGTTTTTTCAACAAATACAAGCAATTTCCTCATAACAAAATAACGTTTAATATCTGATAAAATTGATTCGTTATTCACCATAATTTCCGCGAAAGCAAGATTACAAACTTTCCATTATTGCTATATCAACAACTTCCACTAATTAGCCTAATGAGAATGCAATTAACCACCTTCGGTTAATTACATTATATTACAAATGCTTGACTCCTTACATAAATTGGAGGTTAGCTGACAAGCTCTGTTGCTACTTAGCGATTTACCCCCTACAAAAGTTAATTCCTCGTTATGACCATACGATGCTTGGACACTTGAAAGCATATTAATGTATGAAGAATGTTGTGAATCTACTCTAATAAATTCATTTTCAAATTATTACATACACTTTCTAGGTAAATATATTCCCAAAAACCAATTGCTATCTAATATGCTTTTAAATCCTACATATGCCTAATGTTTAATTTTCGTTTTGAATAATGATTTTACTTTTCTATGTTGAGCAGAACGAATTTCTTCTATATCTTTGTTTTGTTCATACAAACTTTTTAGTTCCTCAAAATGGGATACAAAATCTGCTTCAAAGTCGGTACGATACAAATCATCAATTTTTAACCTGCCCTAGAGAGAAAAAATCATCTTGTTAGTGTTCGAAAATGCCTGTAGGAATTAACTCCTTAATTGTATATGTTAGATACTCATTTTGTGAAAAAGTTGATTTTGCTTAGCTACTTAATGAAAGCCATCCAATTTTAACACACCCTATTTCCTCAACTTTTTGCGAACCAAACGGTTTATAGTGTGCAGTAAACGTAGTACAATATCCATAATCGTCCCAATGGCTAAAAATCAAGTAGACCATGTCCATTTCTGTTTCACATTTACTTAATTCCAATGTCATTATTGGCAGTTAATTTATTAGATTATTCTAATATTATACAATCTGCGAAAAATTTACATTCAATAAAGTTAACTGTATCACTCATTATATATTGCTTCAAGAACATTAATACCGTTATCACAGAAATCCAACACATACTGCGGCACAACTTTATATTCTCGCGGATTAAGTTGAAACAAATAATCATTTTGTACATGGAAAGTTTCATCAATATATTTTTTTAAAGTGCTACCAGTTTCCATATTTCCATCATATAAAATACGGTAAATTTGAACTTTTTCATAGCCGCTGTTAGAACTTCTATATACACTAATCATATCGAATGAATCTTTTGTTCTAGCATATAAAATGTTATACTCAAAATCCGGAATATCAATTTGAATAATTGCAGTGGCGTTAGCTATTTCTTCTGGTTTCATTTCACGAAGTTCACCTTCTCCTTGAGGTCGAATTTTAGGAATATTGCGTTCTTTATGAAACACGTTAGAAACAAGTTGCCAAGCTATATTCTTATCATCCTGCATTTCAAGTAATCTTCTGTAATAAATTAATTTGTGAATTATATCAGTCGAACTATTAATGTTTGATTTACAAATATCAATACAAGATTTAATATTGCTTTTTACAATTGGTCTTTCTTCAATAACATTTGCGATATTTGCCATAAATGAAGCCCTGACAGTAGGGTAGAGCAAGTGCGGCAAATTGTAAATTGTATCTATTATTGGTTCAAAATCATGTGTTAACATAAAAACTGTTTTTCCGCGCAAAGAAGTTTCACCCATGAAAAGCATTGACATGATTGCATATTTTTTATTACGATCAAAAGAAGATATTGGATCATCCAAAATTATAAAATCAGGATTTTCTTTTAATGTCTGATACATAAATAGTACTAATGCAAAAGCATTTCTTTCACCGTAACTCAAATGGTTTTTTACATCCGAAATTCCATTTGTACCACCGCTGAATTTTAATATTAAGTGATAGTTATCATCTTCCGACTGTTCAATAGAAACTTCATACTGATATCCCGCTGAAGAAAGAAAACCATTTATTTCAGTACTGTATTTTTCGATTGTTCTTCTAATTTCATTTTTCTGCTGTGCAATTTGCCCTTGAAGTTGACCAGCCCTTTCTATAACAACACCAAGTGAACTATTTATGTTGTCTATCTTTGATTTTGTATAATCACAATTTAATTGAGGATAAAAATTTAAGTCAATTTTCTTTCTATTTAAAGCATCGAGTACACGATCAACATCTTTGAGTGTATTAAATCCTAAATATTTAAGGTCATACAATTTTTCTCTTAATTGAAAAACTTCATCTTTTAAACGTTTTAGATAGTTAATTTGTTCATCTACAATTCCATTTGTATTTTCGGTTATAGATTTTACAGATTCTTTTGTTTCATCGGAAAAGTACACACTTAAAGATTCAAACACTTCCAATATTTTGCTAAGAGCAGTTAGGTATTTAACATCATATTCTTTGCTAACTTTTAGAATAGTTTCTTTAGGTGTGGATATTGTTGAAACACAATAAGGGCATTTATCAGAGATATCAAGATAAGAGTTTCCTTCTGATTGCCACTTTAGCCACTTAATATTTGTTCCAGCAGATTTTAAGTATGGAGCGTATTCTGTTAGTTCTATGGGAACATTTTCTAGTTTATTTCCTTTTCCGATACTTTTGCCTAAATCTCCAGTTTTAGAATAGCCACTTTGAGTTTTGCCAAAACTGTCAACAAAAATCCCCAAATCTTTAATAAGTGTTTCAATTTCTGGATCATCCATAAATGCCGTTTGAATGCTAGCCATCAAGTTATTTATTTCTTGCATATGTTCATCGTATTTGTTGGTCTTAACAAATATCTCAAAACTATTTTCAAGAAGCTCATTTGTTTTGTAAGTATATGTGTTTATGTAATTTTCATCAAATACTGCAATCTTATTAATAGTTACATCTGAAATCACAGATGGATTATGTTCTTCGATATTATCGTTAGCATATTTAAATGGACGTAAATAAGATAAATCTTCCCCTTTAACCATTGATGTTAATGCACGCGCAATTGTAGACTTTCCAGTTCCGTTAATAGCATATTTTATGTTTAATCTTCCATCCTCAATATGAACGGTCCCAGAATGAATGTTATTACAGTTTTGTATTGAAACCTCCATTAGATTTACACCTCCATATTTGAATTACAATATATTTTCAACTGCCCATTATAGACATTAGTTACACTTCAATCCACTAATTAACTATAAAAACTTCTCACCTACATAATTCAACATTGCCCCATTATTATCCTTCTATATTTGTAGAATAATGTAATAACAAGTACCAAAAAATCCTATGCCTTACTATTTTTAATAAAAAAAACTAATCATACCCAGTAATTATAGATCACAACCTAAATTAAAGTAGCCCTGAGCATTACTCAAAGCTACCTTCATCATTTTTTATTATATTATGATTTATTTTTCTATGGGATATATTAAGAATACTACATTTGTAGGAATAATTTTATTGTAATTTTCATCACCACACTGAAAAAATTCGATACATGTATGATTTATCTCATAATAAACACATTCAAATTCATCACTACCAATTATAACCTTATACTTTTTAAGTATAACTTTATCCTTTTTCATAATTCATCTCCCTCTTTATTGATATATTATAACATATTATTGAAAACTGCCCATTTTCCTTAGATACATATTAGGATAACTGCCTAAGAAACATTCAAGTAAATAACAGGTCAGTATGACTTTCGACCGAATTGACTTGCAATAAGAAGATCAGAGTTACATGCCCTAACAAATAAAAAACTTCAGTGGGAGTATAAATCTCCTTCTGAAGTCGTTGATATTGCAGCTCCGCAGGAGATGATTTAATCGTACCATAATTACATCCACGATTTTACTTTACTGTTATAATATTATTTTCATTTTCACTAATTTGTGGTATATTAGACATATAAATAATTCCTCCTAATTTTGATATTTATTGTATGTGTGGTTACTTACATTATATCATTTTTAGGAGGATTTTCCTACTTATCAATGCTTTAAAACGTTGATACGACAAGCATCTATCACAGTTTTACATGTGCGAAGTTTGAGTTATATTTCAAATTACCTTTTCAAATGAAATAAAAAAAATAGCACCAGTTTCTCAAGCTAGTGCTAATTTTTATTTATTTATATATTCTTAAGTTTAAATATCCCTATGTTCCAAAGTTTTGATTTTCACTCCTCTAGGTAGAGCCCTCATAACCACCTTTTCCCATGGGGTTCCTATTACTTGGTCCATGACAGCTATTGCTCCACGGTCATCCTTAGTTCTAATTAATCTGCCACAACCTTGTTTTAACTTCAATCCCATTTCAGGGTAATCAACGGTTATAAGTGGATTCATCCCCTCTTCTTCTGCTTCTTTGCGCCTCATTTCAATCAAAGGGTCTAGGGAAGGAAAGGGAAGCTGCCAAACGACAACGAGAGATAAAGACTCCCCGGGCACATCAATTCCCTCCCAAAAGGTAGAACCTACTAATACAGATGTAACTTCCGCACGAAACTTTTGGACAATATATCCTCGCTCACCTTTATCCTCCCATAAAACTTCAAAAGGTAACTCATAGCCACTAATTTCTTTTCTTATTTTCCTGACTTCCTTCAAAGAGTTAACAAGTATCAGCGCTCTTCCTCCATTTTCTTTCAGCAAACATAGTAATTGTTTAATTTTGCGTGAAAACTTGGCACTGTCAGTGTCCTCAAAGGATGGCTGATGTAAATAAACCACCACCTGTTCCTCAATATCAAAGGGACTTCCAACCGTTGATATTGCTGGATCTTTTAAACCAAGAGTCCTCATAAGGTAACCAAAATCCCCCTCATCACTTAAAGTTCCTGAAGTAAACACCACAGGCAATTTTTTCAAAAATAAATGTTTATCTAGCATATTGCTCAAATTCCGAGGAACTACCCAAAAGCTGCCGTCTGCCCTATCTACCCAAGTAATAACCTCTCTACCTTTATTCCTACCAAACCTAGCTAAGGCTGTAATTGATAGTTCTATTTGAATTTCAAAGGTATGTAACGTGCTTTCCGGTAGCGCGTCTATGTACAGCTCTTCCTCAATTTGTATCTCTAAGAGCAACCGATCTAGTGCCTTATGAAAAGTATCAGCTGCTTTCAGAAGTATATCATCGGTGCGAACCGCCAGACGCTCTGATTGCTCATCATCTATTACGTTTTGATTAAGTTTTTCGAAAAAGTTAGAAGTGGCCTGGTCCAAGTCAATTGCACTTACAACCAGTGAAGTTCTTGCTCCCTGGAGTTCCTCTATCGAAAGGATAATATTATCAATATCCTCTTTATGAATTTGTCTTCCAGCACCCATAGCTGCCGGCAGTATGACTTTATGCCCTTCATCAAAAATCACCAGCGAGTAATCTGGAAGCATAGGCATTTTACCGTCTGCTATTCTTTCATCCCTTGTCCACAGGTCCTGAAAAAAGATACTATGATCAGCGATAATTAAATCCTTGGAAGATCTGTAATGTTCCCTTACCTTAACAAGCTTACAAAAGCCTCTTCTAGGACAGGCATCACAGGGCATAGTCTCATCCCATCCAATCTGTCTCCATACACTATCGGATATATGCGGCATTTCTGAGCGTTCACCTTTTGTAGTCCTGGCTAACCATTGATTAATCTCATCAGAGGCTGTCGCATCGCCAAACATTCCCCCTATTCCACTAACTCTCTCATCACAAACATACTGACGAGGATCCTTTGCCATTGGCGCATCTATTTCTAATCCCAGTATTCGGGAAAGTGTTTGAATATCTCCCTTTGGCCCTGCCAGCTGTTCCTGAAGTGCTGTTGAGGCACATGCAATTACTACAGGTTTTCCGCTAAAACCAGCGTAGGCAATTGCAGTGAGTAAGTAGGCGAAGGTCTTTCCGGTACCGACCTCAGCCTCAGCCAGATGAACTTTTTTATTACAAACTGCATCAGCGAGCTGAAAAGCAGTATATATTTGCTCATCACGTATCTCATATCCGTGTTTCGGAAGAATATCGTAAAAAACATCGCCAATCCAATCCATCAACTTACTTGGAAACTCTTTTTTTGTTTTATAATCAAAGGTGGGTCCTATTTTCTTATACAAAATTTTATCCTCCTGTTAACCTATGGAATACCATAGAAAATATTATGCGAAAATTTACTGTCAGTTATGTACATGCACATAGCTTTTCTTTATATACTAAACATAAACACCCTTACATTCTAAACTTTTTCAATAAGTATTATAACATTAACAATGGAGAAAAAAATTACATCTTTTAATAATTCTAATTTATATTACATAAAATCTAGTCACTTTCCTGGGATTGCATAAACAAGAAATAGAGTATTTACTACTAATACTATGCGATAATAAAAACGCGTATTGAAAACATATATCAATTGAATGCAACAATCATGGGAAATTGCATAACAAAAAAAATAACAACTTTCGCTATTTTTATTGAACTTATGATAGTAGGCGGATATATACTTACTTTCACCTCAAAGTCGATCCCAATACCAGATAGTAAATTTAATCTCACCATAATTACATCCATGATTTGACTTTACTGTTATAATATTATTAGAAGCTAACTATTTCATAAATTAGAATTATAATTTTAGGGGGTATTTTTTATGAACAAACCAGTAATATCGGAACATTTTAAGAAAAGGATGCCATCAGACGTAAGAATTGGACAAATGAAATTTAATGAGCGTAAAGTTAAACCTGAGTTGGTCAACGTAGCGATTGGAAACGTTTCTCTACCAACAAATACTGCTATGCAGAAAAGAATGTTTGCATTGGATTCACCTGAAAGCCCATTTGCAAAGGGTGCTGTAAGATATTCAGGTACTGCCGGTGTAGCCGAGGCTCAGGATGCATTTAAAAACATTCTCAATTGCCAAGGGTTTGATACTAGTAAATTATTTGTTCAGGTAACCGATGGTGGATCCACTGGTATTGAGATGTTATTACTTGGTGTTTGCGGAGCTGCAGGCACTGATGATAAACCTCTTATGATGATTGACCCAGCCTATACAAATTATATTTCTTTTGCAGAAAGAATTGGCCGTAAAACTGTTACAGTAAAACGTCATTTAGACGATGATGGCAAGTTCAGCCTTCCAGAGCTAGACAAAATTGAAGAAGCTATTAAAAAGAATAATCCTTGCGCACTTCTTGTAATCCCTTACGACAATCCTACAGGGCAGCTCTACGACTATGCAACTCTTAAAGAGCTTGCTAAAATATGCGTAAAATATAATATGTGGATGATTAGCGATGAAGCTTATCGTGAACTATATTATGTTAACAGTGACCTAATAAGTATCTGGGGAATCACTGATGCAGATGTACCTGGCATAGAAGGCAGAAGAATAAGTCTTGATACCGCATCAAAGGTATGGAGTGCCTGCGGTTTAAGAATAGGTGCTTTAATCACTGATAATGAAGAGTTCCATACTCAATCAGTAGCTGAATATACTGCTAACCTTTGTGCCAATGTAATAGGTCAGTATATCTTCGGAGCACTAGCTCATGAAAGTAAAGAACAGCTTGATGAATGGTGTACAGGCCTTCGCGAGTATTACAAAAAACTCTTGTTTAAATTCTATAGTTGTATGAAGAAACTGGACCCAGGTCTTATTGTTTCTAGCCCTGATGCAGCTATATACTCAGTAATTGACGTTAGAAATGTTGTAAAACCAGGATTTGATTCAATCGAATTTGTTATGTATTGTGCCCAAGAAGGCTCAGTGGATTTCAACGGAGTAGAAACAACTCTTCTGGTAGCCCCTATGAAAGGTTTCTATGACCTTAAACCAGGCGAATCTAATCCAGGAAGCACTCAGCTGCGTATCGCATTCGTAGAAACTCCAGAAAACATGGCAAAAGTTCCTGAGTTATTCGTTAAGCTTCTAAGAAAATATGAGGGTATACGTTAATCATACTTAAGTTATACACCAAAAGAAAAAAGAGCCATCTCGCAATAGAAATTACTTTCTATTTTGAGATGGCCCTTTTTATATTTTTTTCCTTATATCAGTTTTAAATAGATAATTCTCCTATTTTCATAGCACTCTCCAAGCTTTTAGCAGATGCTATAAACCCTGCTTTGTGACAAAATATAGCATCATCTATTTCAAGTATTGAATTTATTTCTTCACTTGATTTTCCTCTAATTGATTCTAATAAATCTTTTCTTGCTTCAAAAGTATCAACGGTTTTCTTTACAGTCTGAATCTTATACTCTGCATTATTATCATTTGGAGAAATAACGAACAATATCTCATTATTTATATCTATTTTAAGTAACTGTTTGAGCCAAGGACAACCAGTTTTTAAAATCATTATTTCGTTAGTCTTTCTATTTTGAAAGGCTTCATCTACTATTACCCTTGCTTTTATAACAGAAACTTGTCTGCATATTATCCTTTTTATAACCTCAATAGCATACCGGACAGCTTCTTCGAATGCCTCATCTTTTGAATCATCAGAATCCCATGCAGGATTAAAACTTTGGATTATATCACTTATTGTAGTTACATTAATTTCTGATTTTATATCTATTCCATTATCTGTAGCATCAATACCCTGAACTAAATTTTTATCAACACAATCAAAAATGGATCTTATGTCCTCTTCATCAAATTCAGAATTAAACTTTTGTATTACTCTTGACCCAAACTCTCTCCAAACCAAACCACAAGCAGCATATGGAACATCGTTTTCTCTTATTTCTTTGTCTAATTGGTGATGGTCGAATTCTCCAAAGCCTATGTCATATACAAAATCTAAAGTTCTAAGTATATTCTCATCCCTTGTTCTTGTTACCTTTATATCCCCTAATAATAGACGAAGTATAGCTGTGGCCATAACATCGTCTGCATGAAATTTTCCGTTATGTGTTCCTAAGGTTTTAATATTCTTTTCATTAATCATAATTTACCTCTTTTATATTTATTATAATTTACTTATTCCTGCAATATAATCTGCAATCTCATCATCACTACTGAAATCATCTTTATTAATCCAATTTACTCTTGGATCTTTTCTAAACCAGGTAAGCTGCCTTTTAGCGTAATTTCTACTTCCTTGTTTAATCATTTCTATAGCCTCATTTAAAGATATTTCACCATTTAAATAGTATAGCACTTCTTTATATCCTATACCTTTCATTGACTGCATATCTGCATTGTAGCCCATATCTTTTAATTTTATAACTTCATCTACTAAATTATTTTTAAACATTATATCTACGCGTTGGTTAATCCTATTATATAATTTTTGTCTATCCATATTTAGTACAAAATAATGTACATTATAAGGAATATCCAAAATATTTTGCTCTGATTTAAATTCACTCATGGGCTTACCACTTACTTTGTACACTTCTAAAGCTCTAATAACTCTCTTTAAATCATTAGGATATAGTTTATTATAGGATTCCTCATCAATATCTTTGAGTAAGTTATGTACATATTCGTTTCCTTTTTCATCTGAAAGTTTTGTAAGATACTCTCTATACTCTTCATCTTTATTGGTACGCGCAAAGCTATAGTTATATATTAATGAATTTATGTAAAATCCAGTTCCACCAACGAGCATTGGGAGTTTATTTTTATTACTTATCTCTTCAATATCACTTTCAGCTCTTTCTTTAAATTCAGCCACACTAAACTCTTCACTAGGCTCTATTATATCTATTAGATGATGGGGAACTCCCCTCATCTCCTCGAATGAAATCTTCGCAGAACCAACATCCATACATTTGTATATTTGCATTGAATCTGCCGATATAATCTCTCCATTTAGCTTTTGCGCGAGTTTTATAGAAATTTCTGTTTTACCTATAGCTGTAGGCCCGGCTAAAATAAATAATTCTTTCATGTTTCCACCTTTTTTCTATTGTATTCTTTTGAATTTTTTTTCTAGTTCATTAAGTGTAACTTTAATTATTGTAGGTCTTCCATGGGGACAAGTAAAAGGTTCATCAATATATCTTAAATCATCAATTAATTTATTCATTTCAAGATCAGTTAGCTGATTATTTGCTTTTACAGCTGCTTTACATGCCATAGATGCTATACGATTATATTTAACTTCTACAGTTTTACCGCTGCCCATGTTTTTCAAATTATCTAATATTTCATTAAAGAGATTTTTAATATCTGGTTTGCCAAGTATTATTGGAACTTCCCTAATGCTTATTGTGTTTTCACCAAATTCAATAATGTCAAAACCAGAATTCTTAAACACTTCTTCATTTTCAATATAGTAAGCGTAATCATCATGATTAAGCTCTATTACTGTTGAAGTAAGTAAAATCTGAGATAGCACTTCAGAATTTACAATTTCTTTTTTATATTTTTCAAATAGTACTTTTTCATGAGCTGCATGTTGGTCAATTAGGTAAAGCTCATTATATACCTCACCTAATATATATGTTTTATTGAATTGTCCTATAATCCGAAGCTCTGGAAACTTTGAAATTTTAGAAACTTCGTTTGATGATGTGATTTCACCCGTCTCATAATTAATTCTATTACCATCTTTAACATTCTCAATTACCCGCTCGCTTTGTAATTCATTAGTCGTTTCACTTCCAAAACTACTTGTAACTTTGGGATAACTCACATTTGTATAAGCTGATTCTTTAAAATTATCGGTTTCATTGTTTAATGTTTTATAATTAAAATCTATTGGGATTTGAACACTCTTTTCTAGTTCTTCTTTATCCTTTTCATCTATTACTGTCCTGTTAAAATCATAAATTTCTTTTCTTAAGGTGTTTTCCTCAATTTCTTTCTCACTATTGTGTTCTTTATCTCTTTCTGGTATATCAAAATTGCCTCTTAAACTATCAGCAATTGCCATATGCACTGCGTCAAAAACAATTTTAAACACAGCTTTATCCTCATGAAATTTAATTTCAGTCTTTTGTGGATGAACATTTATATCTATATACTCAGGGAAAATATCTAAAAATATAACAAAGAAAGGAAATTTGTGAACAGTCAAAAAAGATTTAAATGCATTTTCAACGGCCGCAGTAATTAGACCACTTTTAATATACCTTTTATTAACAAAAACACTTTGTCTATTTCGGCTTCCGCGACTTATTTCTGCATTACCAATATATCCATGAACAGACATTATATCGTTATACCTTTCAAAACTAGTAATATTATCTACAACCTCTTTACCATATATATATCTAATAGTATCGCAAAGATTTGTAGAGCTATAGGTAGACAAAACCTTTTTACTATTATTTAGTAGTTTAAAAGAAATCTCATTGTTAGCTAATGCAAGCCTGCCTATAATATCTGATATTAAAGCTGCTTCTCTTTGAGGCGTTTTTAAAAATTTTTGCCTTGCAGGAACATTAAAAAACAGATCCTTAACTTCTATTGTTGTACCAACATTGCATCCTACTTCTTTAACGTAGAGTATATCCCCTGATGACTGAGATATCTCTTTTCCAAATGAGGATTCTTCAGTTCTACTATTTAGCAACGTCCGAGATACGGATGCAATACTCGGTAATGCTTCTCCTCTAAAACCTAATGTATGTATTTTATAAATATCTTCAACATATTTTATTTTACTAGTAGCATGAGGCAAAAAAGCCTTTTCTATATCATCTATATGTATTCCAGAGCCATCGTCAGTTATCTTTATGTTTTTTTGACCACCATCAACGATTTCTATGCTAATATTTTTAGCACCAGCATCTATACTATTTTCCACTAGCTCCTTGACTACAGAAGATGGCCGCTCTACAACCTCGCCTGCAGCAATTTTATTAGAAGTCTCAACTTCTAACATATTAATTCTCATGACAACTCACATCCTTAGCTATGCTATAGTAACTTAGCCCTATTAACTAGGTCGTATAGCTTATTAAACCCATCCATAGGTGTTAGATTAAGGATATTTATATTTTTAATTTCTTTTAACATATTATCCTTTTCTATGTCTGTAAAATTAATTTGAGTAATTTCATCATTTTCTATCTTCGGTACATAAGTTATAGCCGCTTCTTTCGCCACAATGTTTTCACTATCTTTTTTATTATTAGGTTGCTTAATTTCCAAAAATTTATTGTTGCTTAAGTCAATTTCCGTAGTATTGTTAAGATTCTCTAGTGACTCTAGTATTTCGTTTGCCCTATTTATTACATCCTTTGGTAGACCTGCAAGCTTTGCAACCTCTATTCCATAAGATTCATCAGCTCCACCAGGAACAATTTTTCGAAGGAATACAATTTCATTTTCAATCTTTTTTACAGCTACAGAATAATTTTTAACACCCTTAATCATACCTTCAAGTTTTGTTAACTCGTGATAATGGGTAGCAAATAAGGTTTTACTCCTTAAATTAGAATTCTTACAAATATACTCAATTACTGACCAAGCAATACTTAGTCCATCATAAGTACTAGTACCGCGGCCTACCTCATCAAGTAAAACTAAACTTTTATTTGTTGTATTTTCTAATATATTGGATACTTCCCACATCTCAACCATAAAGGTACTTTTACCCGCAGCAAGATCGTCTGAAGCTCCTATTCTCGTAAATACCTTATCACATATAGATATATCTGCATCTATGCATGGAACAAAACTTCCTATTTGAGCCATAATAGTTATTAATGCCACTTGACGCATATAGGTGGATTTACCCGCCATATTAGGTCCAGTTATTAGTAGTAATTGATTATCCACAGCATCCATGTATGTATCATTTTCAATGAAAGTATTTGTAGGCATCATTTTTTCTACTACAGGATGTCTCCCACCTTTTATATTAAAAATACCCTTAGTATTTATTTTAGGTTTGATATATTTATTTTCAAGAGCGATTGTAGCAAGAGAACTTAAACAATCAATTTCTGATATTAACTTTGCAGTATTTTTCATTCTTTCTATGTGTTTTTCAATTTCTTCTCTAATACCTGTAAATACCTCATATTCAATATTGACTAATTTTTCTTGTGCTCCTAAAATTTTCTCTTCCATTTCCTTAAGTTCAGGAGTAATGTATCTCTCCGCATTAGACAAGGTTTGTTTTCTTATATACCTGCCCTCCGGAATTGACCCAATATTTAATTTAGTTACTTCAATAAAATAACCAAACACTCTGTTATACCCTACTTTTAATGACTTTATTCCAGTTATTCTTTTTTCATCATTTTCTAATGTAGCAATCCACTCTTTACCATGGGCCTTAGCTCGCCTTAGCTCGTCTATTTCGCTATTAAAGCCTTCCTTAATAATATTTCCTTCTTTAATAGAAATAGATGGGTTTTCAATAATAGAATTATCTAAGGTACTATATATATCTTGCAAGTCATCTAAGTCTAAATATATTTTTTTCGTTAATTTGCTATTAAGCCCAGCTAAAATGGATTTAACCTTTGGTATTTTTCCTATAGAATTTTTAAGAGAAATCAGTTCTTTTGCATTAACATTCTTTGAAGAAATTTTCCCTACAAGTCTTTCTATATCATAAATATCCACGAGCACATCTTTTAAATCTTCGTGGAAGGTAGTATTACTTTTTAGTTCTTCTACGGCCTCTAACCTTTCATCTATTAAGCTCTTATTTATTAAAGGTTGATCTAACCATTTACGGAGTCTTCTAGCTCCCATGGCAGTATTAGTTCTATCTAATACCCAAAGCAAAGAGCCCTTCTTAGTTTTATCTCTTAAAGTTTCCGTGAGCTCTAAGTTTCTCCTAGAATTTGCATCTAAACTTACATAATCTAAAATATCATAATATTCTATAGTATCTATGTGAGAAAGTGATTTTTTTTGTGTATCCATAATATAAGTAAGTAGTCCTGAAATGCTACTAATTAAAGTTTGTGAGAATGTTCTATCACAAAAATTATGAAACTGATTTGTAATTAAACTTTCGTCTTTCAGAGTAAAATACTCATTTGGATAAGACGAATACAAAACATTAAATCTTTCTTTTATAGCACGCAGTATCTCCTCAGATATATCCTCTGACACAATAATTTCTTTTGGGTTAAACTTTGAAATTTCATCTAATAGGGTAACAATGTTAAATTTAGTATCTGTGCAAGTAAATTCACCAGTTGATACATCACAAAAACACACTCCACAGAAGTTAATTTTTCTGTCAATGTAAATGCTCATAATATAATTATTTTTAGTTTCTTCTAAAAAACCGGAATCAGTGTAAGTCCCCGGCGTAATTATTTTAATAATATCTCTTTTAACTATACCCTTTGTAAGTGCTGGATCTTCCACTTGCTCACATATGGCAACCTTATATCCTTTTGCAATTAGCCTTCCTACATAGGTATTGGCAGCATGGTACGGTATTCCGCACATAGGCGCTCTTTTCTCAAGGCCACAATCACGTCCTGTAAGTACCAATTCTAATTCTTTTGATGCAAGCTGCGCATCGTCAAAAAACATTTCATAAAAGTCGCCTAATCTAAAAAACAATATACAGTCCTTGCATGTGTCTTTTATTTCAAAATATTGTATCATCATTGGAGTTAATGCCATTGTTATACCACCTTGCTTTCCTCTGTAAGTAAATAATAATTGTTAATTGTTATATTTCTTCACCTAAAAGTGAAAAAGAGTGTGCCTGGGTTATTTGAACTGATACGAGATCCCCAATAGCTTTGTTGTTTCCCTCGAAGTTCACTAATTTCCCATTTCTGGTTCTTCCGGTTAATTTATTTTTATCATTTTTACTATAACCTTCTACCAACACTTCTACTATTTTACCTACACATTCTTTGTTTCTTTCTGCACAATTTCTATTAACAACTTCAATTAACCTATTAAATCTTTCATGCTTAACATCGTCTGGCACTTGGTCTAGCATTTCATCAGCAGGAGTTCCTTTTCTTTTAGAATAAAGGTACGTAAATGCTAAATTAAATTTCACCTCTTCCATAAGGCTTAGAGTCTCTGCAAAATCTTCCTCTGTTTCTCCAGGAAATCCAACGATAATATCTGTACTTATTCCTACATTAGGTATTGTGGTTCTAATATCTTTAACCAAATCCAAATATTGCTGCCTATCATAATGTCTATTCATTTTATTTAGAAGATTAGATGAACCGGATTGTACTGGTAAATGAACATGTTCACAAATCTTATCACCTTCAGCAATCACTTGCATTACCTCATTAGATAAATCCTTTGGATGAGATGTCATAAATCTTAATCTCTCTAAATCTTCAATATTGTTAATTCTTCTAAGTAACTGTGCAAAATTTATTTCAGGAGCTAATCCCTTACCGTAAGAGTTAACATTTTGACCAAGTAAGGTTATCTCTTTGTACCCTTGTGCAACCATATCTGTTATTTCATTAATAATTTCTTCTGGCTTTCGACTTCGCTCACGTCCTCTTACATAAGGTACTATACAGTAAGTGCAAAAATTGTTGCAACCATACATAATTGTAACAAAACCTTTTAGATTATTTCCCCTATCTATTTTAATTCCCTCTATAATATTTTCTTCTTTATCCCAAATTTCAACAATAGACGATTCTCCACCTTGTATTCTCTTTAAGTACTCTGGGAATTTATGAGCATTATGTGTTCCAATGATAATATCTACAAATGGGAATTTAGTAATTATATGTTCTGCCATACCGTCTTGCTGCATCATACATCCAATAATCGCAATTATAAGCTTTGGATTATTTTTTTTCATTGTTTTTAAAGCACCTATATTTCCATCAACCTTTTGCTCTGCGTTCTCTCTAACACAACAAGTATTGAATATAATTATATCAGCAGTTCCCTTATCCAAAGTTCTTTTATATCCCACAGGTATTAGCATACCAGATAATTTTTCAGAGTCCTCCTCATTCATTTGGCATCCCCATGTTTCTATATAGTAATTAAGTATTTTATTCATTAGTGCATTCTCCTTTATAAAAAAAGTATTAATACATACCATTATATATAATGTGAAAGCTTTTTTAAAGTCATTTTTAGTAATTGATTATATAATTAATCTATTTTAAATATATGTACGAATTAGATTATACTTTTACTAGTTGCCTTCCTATTTTAATATAGAAAAAATTACATATTATTATTTTTTAATCAGCACTTATATTTGTTTTTTATTTCTAGATTAAATTTCTGTTTTTAGGATAACCTACCTAAAAGGAGTGATTTTATATGTATGATGCGAAAAAAGAAGAGACTATTAAAGATATGAGTTTACAATACAATTGCATAGGTGATAGAAGTTATTATTGTATGTGTAACCATAGTAATATGCTAATTATGAAAGCATCCTATGTTCCTGTTGAAATTATACTAAACCAGTTTAATGAGAATTCCTTACTATAACAAAACGTAAAAAGAGATAGAATCCTCTATCTCTTTTTATATACGTTATTAAGCTTTAGTTTTTTCCCAAGTATAAACTTCCTTTTTAACATTAAAACCTAATGAAATATATAATTTTAAAGCAAAAACATTATTAGAATCCACCTTAAGTGAGACTTTAGAAAAACCATTATCCATAGCTATATTAAGCAAATACCTTAAAAGCACTTTCCCATATCCTTCTTTTCTGTATTTCTCTACTATTCCGAAATTTACTATGATTGCCACCTTATCTTCAACTATAATTTGACCATATCCAACGGGTATATTATCAATTTCAATAAATATTGCACCCTTATTAAAATAATATTCCTGGGCTTCATCATAATAAATATCTTCTACATTTATTGGAATTCTATCATCATTTTTAAATATTTCATTTTGTAACAAACAGCGTTCTTTTTCATCTTTATCCTTTTTCACTATAGAAAAAGTAATATTACTAGGAACAAAGGTATTAAAATATTCTTTGCACCCTATTTCTAGCTCCATAACTCCCTTGGACCTCGTAAACCCTAGCTTATTTAAAATATCTATGTTTATTCCATTATCTTCACATTCATAAGTTATTAAACTATTACTTGCCAGTGAGCTAATTAAAGTCTTATAGCAGTAGACTAAATTATCATCCTCTATTACATTTATTGAATTAATGGAACTATGATATTTAGTATGTTTTTCAAACCATATATAACCTATATAATTATTTTTTTCTAATAGTAAGTTTACAGTTTTTCTTAAAAACAATTTTTGAATAATGTTACTATTATCATACTGTTCAAAGAAACCTGTATTCGATAAGCTAAAGTTAGTATTAACTTTACTGATTTTTCTAAAACTATCAATATTTTTTAAAGTTAGACTTATTAATTTATACATTTAACTTTACTCCAATAATATTTATTTTTAAATAAATTTGATTATTTATAAAATTTTAATACATTTATAATTATAAATCTACTATTAATAGTTTTACAAGAAATTTATTATAATTTATGAATATTCTTCTAAAAAGCTTAAATATTCATTAAAAAACTTCTCTTGAGCTTCATTGTGGCATGTTATTTTATTAAGTTTATGCAAATATTTAGTCTCAGACCATTTTTTTTGTTTCATATATCTTTTCCTCGCTAACTTCCAAAACTTATGAGGGAATATTATTAAGGCAAGCATTATCTCTAAATCTTCTTTGTTTAATTTATTAGTAGAATTATATGCTTCAATCAGAACTTTAGCAAAATTAAAATCCCACCCATAAGCTTTTTCGAACATCAATCTCCGAATTAGCTTTCCCAAATCACTTATTTGTAAATCAATCATAATACTATCAAGGTTAATTATGAAGTACTCTCCATCCTTTTTAATTATGTTCTGATAACAAAAGTTATTATGACATATTATTTTATTATCATTTGCTACTTTTGATAACTTATAATACTGTGACTTATTTAGTATATCAATGGAAGACATACCTCTATTATAAAAGTTATCAATGTTTTCTAGAAAATGAATATCAAATTCATTTTTTATCCTTTTGCTAGTAATTATTCTTTCGAATCTTTTAAAATCATTTAAATTGTTAGTGAAAATTTTCGGCCAATTCTTTAAATTGTTTGGTATATGGATTTTATTTTGGTCAATTTTATTTGAAGTGTTATGAAACTGCGCTAAGAGTTTTGTACAATTCACAGCTTCATCAATATCAGTTAAATCACATTCACAGCCTTCTAACCATTCTGTTAAGTAATATATATTTTTTTTATAGCTTACAGAAAAAGCTCCGTCTTTTGTTCTAAAATATTTAGGTGTATTTGTAAAGTTATTCAGTAGTAGTTCTTCTGTTAAAATACAACCATTTTTAACCTTACTTCTTCCATGCCTCATTTTCTTCAAACAGAAATCACCATTATCTGTTGTAATCTTATATGCACTTCTAACTTTTTCAGCAGTTATTAACTCTAATTTATACTTCCTAATTACATTTATTAATATTTGCATCTTTTTATTAGTAATTATATTTAAGTGCTCAATTATTCTTGCATTACCTTTCAATTTTCTCTCTCCTATAATAGTACTATTAAATTATATTAACTAATTTAATTTAGTATTCAATAATTCGTAAAAATTACAAAAAACGTGCTTGCATAATTTTATGCTACACGTTTTTTATGAGAAACTTTCTTATAGAAAATGTTATTTCATTTTTAAAATTGCCTCTTTAATAATCCAATCCGGTGTTGAGGCTCCAGCTGTAACCCCTATGCTCTTAACATCTTTATCTTTTATAAATTCATCAGGAATACCTAATAAATTTTCTACATGTATTGTATTTTCACAATTTTTCTTACATATTTCATATAGCTTTGTAGTATTGGAACTATTAAAACCGCCAATAACAACCATAGCATCAACTTTAATTGAAAGTTCTTCTGCTGATTTTTGGCGCACTTCAGTTGCACTGCATATAGTGTTGAACGCAACTATTTCCTTACAGGGTTTTATTACCTTGGTTAATACATCCTCCCAAGTAGCCTGCCTCTCTGTTGTCTGAGAAACCACACATACTTTATTTGATATATTACCGAGCTCCGTACCACTCTTAAGTATTACTGCAGAATCATTGCACCATCCATTAATTCCAATAACTTCGGGATGATTTTTATCTCCAACTATAATTATATGATATCCCAAATCATAATATTTTTTCACTTTTTTATGAATATTAGCTACATAAGGACATGTTGCATCTATTATATTAAGGTTAGTTTTTTTTAAAATGTTTAATGTTTTTTCAGATACTCCATGCGATCTTATAATAATCGTATCATTTTCTTTTAATCTTGAAATATTATCAAGTTCTATAGGAAATATTAAATTCTCTTTCAAAAAATCCACAACATCCGTATTATGAATAAGTGGTCCTAGTGTATAAATTTCGTTATTATATTTTTCTTTCATATTTAAAGCTGTATCTACAGCTCGTTTAACTCCAAAACAAAAACCAGCTGAATCTGCTAGTGTTATTTTTCTCATACTTCCACCTCCATATATAAGGCATTGTAAAAATACTGAATTAACTATTTTTAATTTTCAAATTAATATATTCCACAATTGTTTCAACTACCCCATTAATACTTAGATCAGAAGAATCGATTTCTATAGCATCTTCTGCTTTTATAAGTGGACTAGTCTCTCTATGTGTATCAATATAATCTCTTTTTATAATGTCCTTTAGAATAGTATTGTAATCAACTTCTATATCCTTAGAAACTAATTCTTCGTATCTTCTTTTGGCTCTCTCTTCGCTGCTAGCAGTTAAGTAAAATTTAAAAGTAGCATCCTTAAGTACAACTGTGCCAATATCGCGTCCATCCATAATAACATTAAATCTTTTAGCTATATTTTGTTGTAACTTAACAAGAATTTCTCTAATTTCAGGAACAGCTGCATACTTTGAAACATTGTTGCTTATAATAGGCATATTTATCATATCTGTAAAATCTTCCTTATTAACAAATAGACGTTCTTCCTCAAAATGCATTTCTAAAGATCCCACCATTTTAAGTAAATCATCTACATTATTTTCTGATATGTTTGCATTCATTGCCTTTAAAGTAACTGCTCTATACATTGCTCCCGTGTTAATATACATAAGACCAAATTTTTCACCTATCATTTTAGCTATAGTACTTTTACCTGCACCTGCAGGTCCATCTATGGCAACGGAAATTCCCATACTACTTCACCCCTCGTTTATAAAGATGCTAGTTTTAATAGCATTAATTTGCTACTGGAAGTAGTATTAAATTACCCCTACATTATTTCCAGCTAAATTCCCTGTTGATAATGCTATTTGTAGATTATAACCACCTGTATATGCATCTACATCTATCATTTCACCTGCAAAATAAAGATTATCAATTTTTTTTGATTTCATGGTAGAAGCATCTATCTCTAAAGTATCTACTCCACCACTAGTTATAATTGCCTCTTCTATTGGTCGAAGGCACTTAATATTAAACGTTAAATTTTGAAGTAAATTTACTACGATTTTTCTTTCTTCTTTAGTAATAGAATTCACTTTTTTATTTTCATCAATATTAGATAATTGAATTATTGTATTAATCATTTTTCTAGGAAGTAAATCATCTAATGAATTCTTAAAAGCTTTGTTTGCATATTTCAAGAAATCATTTTGAACTCGCTTGTCAAGTTCAACTTCACTTAAAGCTGGTTTAAGATTTATCACAGCCTTAAATTTTTCTCTTTCTTTTATAAAACTACTTGCGCTTAAAACAATAGGTCCTGAAACACCATAATGAGTAAAAAGCATTTCCCCAAACTCTTTATATAGACTCTTATTCTTACTATCAGTAATTTTTAATTCTACATTTTTTAGAGAGAGACCCTGTAAATCTGCAACCCATGTTTCATCAAATTCTATTGGTACAAGTGATGCTTTAGGTTTAATTATATTGTGTCCTAAAGAACGAGTATAAGATAGACCTTCACCAGATGATCCTGTTTGTGGATATGATAAACCACCGGTGCATAATATAAAATAATCTCCATAAACATAACTTCCATCTGAAAGCTGGACTCCGACAATCTTCTGATTATCCCTAACTAGCTTTTTCACTTTTGAGTTTAATTGCACTTTAACATTTTTATTTTTTAATTCCGTATTAAACGCTTTTATAATATCCGAAGACTTATCTGACTGCGGAAATACTCTATCTCCTCTTTCTACCTTAAGGTTAACTCCTAATTCTTTAAAAAAATTCATTGTATCTTCATTAGTAAAGGAATATAAAGAACTATATAAAAAATGAGGATTACATGGTATATGTTCAAAAAAATCACCAATATCCCTCGCATTTGTAATATTGCATCTACCTTTCCCAGTTATATAAAGTTTTCTTCCTAATTTTTCATTTTTTTCAATGAGTACCACATCATGTTTTGATGAAGCTGTAACAGCTGCCATCATGCCTGCTGGTCCTCCTCCAATAATAACTACTTTTGCCACCTAATCACTCCCTTATAATACATTAATTTATTCGACCTTATTTAAAAATAAATACCGCAATTCAAATAAATATATGCACTAATTATCCTTAATCTTTATCTTTATAAGAATAAACTTGATATTCTTCCCATATGGTCTCCAAAGTAGCAAATGTACTTGAAATTTTTTCTTTTTCTCTTAATCCCACAGCAATAATTAATGCGTTTATTACACTGAGTGGTGCTACTAAAGAATCAACAAATGAAGCCATATTACTTTGAGCTATTAATGTATAGTCAGATTTAGCAGCTAGTGGAGATAATAAACCATCTGTAATTGCTACAACCTTAGCATTTCTGCTTTTAGCAAAAGTCAAAGCTTCAATTGTTCTTGTTGCGTACCTTGGAAACCCTATTCCAATCACTACGTCTTTTTCATTAACATTAAGCATCTGCTCAAATATATCGCTGACACCATATGCTACAACTTTAACATTATCTAAAATAAGATTTAAATAAAAGCCCAAAAATTCTGCTAATGCAGATGAACTTCTAAGTCCGATTATGTATATTCTTTCAGCCCTAAATAGTGAATTTACTATCTCCTCAAAAGTTTTATAATTAATCTTCTCAAGGGTAGCTCTAATATTTTCCATATCAGCTTTTAATACACCTTTTAATGCATTTTCTTGCGTAATGAAGTCGTTAGACAACTCAATTCTTTGAACAGTAGTTAGTTTATTTTTAATTAATTCTTGAAGAGCTTTCTGTAGTTTTGGATAACCAGTGAAATCTAACTCATTAGCAAATCTTACAACAGTAGATTCACTTACTCCTACACTAGCACCTAATTTAGCAGCTGTCATAAATGCTGCCTTATCATAGTGTTTTAAAATATATTCTGCTATTAATTTTTGTCCTTTACTTAACCGTGGAAACCTGATTTGAATAGACCTCATCAAATCTTTTTTGCTGTTTTCCATAACCAACTCAATCCTTTCTATGTTAATTCCAACTAAATAAAATGAAAAATCCTTTCATATCCCACATAAAATGCATCATTTAATTATAGATTTTTCAAATATTTTATTTCATCTTCAGTCAAGTTTCTCCATGAACCTTTTTCCATATTTCCTAATAAAATATTGCCGACAGAAACCCTTTTTAATGCGATAACTGGATGGCCAATTGCATCACACATTTTTCTGATTTGACGATTTTTTCCTTCATGTATAGTAATTGTAGCCCAGCAGTTGAATCCGACCCTCTTAGTCATTTCAAAATCCGCTTTCGCTGTAATGTATCCGTCAATATCTATTCCATTACAGAACTTAGATATTTCTTCCTCATTTGGGCATCCTTCTAGTATTGCTAAATAAACTTTATTAATTGCTTGTCTTGGGTGAATCACCTTATTATAGATATCTCCGTCATTCGTTAATATAATTAACCCACATGTATCATAATCCAACCGTCCTATGGGATATATTCTTTCTTTTACATTCACTAAATCTATAATAGTTTTTCTTTCTTTTTCATCCTTTACAGTAGATACTATACCTTCTGGTTTATTTAATGCAATATAAACTTTATTTTCTTCTATATTGATAGTTTTATTATCCACATGTACCGTATCTTTTTCAGGGTCAATTTTATTACCAAGTTCTGTAACCATTAAATCATTTACTTTTACTCTTCCTTGCGTAATTATTGCCTCACACTTTCTTCGTGACGCCACACCACATCTTGCCATAAATTTTTGTAATCGTTCTTCCACTATATCACTTCCTAATATTATTTTAGTTACTGTATAAATATATATCTCCTATTAAAAAAATTTTTAAAAACTAAATTTTCCTTAACAAATGAATAACACTATAAATGTATTTTTTTCGCCAAGTAATTCTAAGCAAATTTTATAATCTATTATAAAATAAAATTGATTTAAAGTTCAACTTAATATATATAAATAGTTCTTCACAGTAAGTATATAAGTATATTAATAAAAAATCAATTGTTGAAAAATTTTTTTTTATTTTATACCACAAGCATAGTCAATTAATTCAATATATTTCCAAGGAAATATATTGAATTAATAACGTTAAAATAACGAATCAGTTACTAGTATATTTGACTTGTTATTTATTTTAATGTGACTAATGCTATAATATATACAAAATGTACTATTATAAAAGGAGGATATACTATGAATTTTATTAATTACTACATGCCGACAAAAATATTACTAGATGAAGACGTAGTACTAAAAAACAGCAACTTGTTTTATACTTATGGAAAAAAAGCTTTAATCGTTACTGGTAAAACCTCTTCAGTCATTAATGGATCACTAAAAGATGTTACTAATGCATTGGAAAAAGAAGGAATTGCCTATGAGATCTTTAATGATGTAGAAGAAAATCCCTCTTTAGAAACTGTAGAAAACATTTCAAGACTTGGAAAAACACAAAAATCTAAATTCATTATTGGTATTGGAGGGGGATCTCCCATTGATGCCGCAAAAGCAGCAGGTGTCTTAATAAACAACCCAAATGCTACAAGATATAATTTATTTGATAGTCCACATTTAAAATCTATACCTGTGATTGCCGTACCAACCACAGCTGGAACAGGAACTGAAACAACTCCTTATTCTATAGTTACAGATAATGAACTACAAACAAAGCATGGTATATGTCAAAAGGTATTTCCTGAATATGCTCTACTGGATGTAAAATATCTAATGTTTTTGCCAGAGGAAATAACTATTAATACTTCAATAGACGCTTTATCACATTTAATAGAAGGATATTTGTCAACAAACGCAAGTATATTAAGTGATGCTTTAGCAGAAAAGGGATTGAAGTTATTTGGTGAATGTCTAAATATGATAAAAGAAAAAAATTTCACCTACACTATAAGAAAAAAACTAATGGTAGCTTCTACTTTGGCTGGTATGGTTATAGCGCAAGCTGGAACATCTCTTCCACATGGAATGGGTTATGCTCTTACATATTTTCATAATATACCACATGGTAAAGCAAATGGAGTACTTTTAAAGTCATATTTAGAATTTTGCACCAATAAAAGTAAAGTTAAAAAGATTTTATATCTATTAACCCTAGAAAATTTAGATGAACTTGGCTATTTTTTAAACTCTATGCTTGGTGATGTAAATAGTGTAACTTATGAAGACATATGTTCTTATAGTGACAAAATTACCTTAAATAATAATAAGTTAAAAAATCATCCTACACCTGTAAGGCTAGAAGATATACTTAATATTTATAAGAATAGTTTGAAATTATAAATATTCTAAAAAAAAGCAAATAAATATTTGCTTTTTTTTTAGGACATTAAAAATAATAAACACACTACGAGTAGAATACCAAATATAAATAGTGAGTACGTTAAGCTATTCATGTTATACCCTATTTCTGCTATTTTTGATTTTATATTTATAATTTCTGACTTTTCCTCCTCCCTAGCAATTTTACATTTGTTAATATCTTGAGTACTAAATAAATTATCAAATCCGCTTCTCATTCTTCTTATAATAGATTTTCCATAATCAATTTCCCTTTTACTAATTGAATCAATACTGCCCCCTATAAAAGTAACACTATTAACTACTGAACGGTCAATTATATGAAAAATAAAGCAACTAATAAAAATGATACTTTTTCCTAGGGGCTTATATATATGTTTTTCTAAACTTATCCAATTTAAAGTTGGGTTAACATAATACCAATTAGTACCTTCGCCCTTTTTTAACACTTTTCTTATGAATCCCGTATAAATTACGATACCAATTAATATTATTATAAAGGAGCTTTTAATATTATTAAAAGTGTAGAAATTAACGGCTATTGGTTGTGCATTTCCAAATGTCTTTAAAGCCTTATCTAACACATGTAATATTACACTCGGATTAAGTCCAATATAAATACTCATTAAACTAAATATAACCATTGGTAAAAGTGTCATTCTTGTTATCTTTGCTTTTGCTTTTTCAATGTTTTGATTGCTTTTTTCTATAAATACAGCTACAAATATTTTTAGTAAATAGGCTACAGTAAAACTACTACTTATTATAAACACAATTTCACATGTTTTAAAAAACATTCCCCCATACATATGCTCAGCGTAAATAAGTGCCTCATGTAACATAGTTTTACTAGTAAAGCCATTGAAACCAGGCATCCCTATTACTGATAGAACGCCTATAAAAAATATTATCTTTAATACATGTTTATTAATTCCAAAGCCACCAATTTTATTTATGCTAACCTCATTTAGCACTAAATATATGGTTCCTGTACCCATAAATAATAAGGCTTTAAAAATTCCATGATTTATAACATGATACAATGTACCATAAATAGCTATAGTCCTATGCTCTTTCAAAATTCCTATGAGTCCTATTCCAACAAGAATATAGCCAATTTGACTCATGCTACTATATGCAAGAATTCTTTTTATGTTTCTCTGCATCATGGCTAGAAAACCACCAATGAACATATTTAGAAGACCTATCACTAGAATAATAATAGAAATCATAAAATCTCCACTCATAATTACTTCAATAGTTAATATAATTCCAAATATACCGGTCTTAGCTAAAACTGCAGATAAAACAATAGTTGCAGGTGTTGGCGCTGCAGGATATGCCTTCGGTAACCATATGTGTAATGGTACCATTCCTGCTTTTACACCAAAACCTATAATAATTAAAGTTACGATAAGATACTTTACATCACCTAACTTGCTTACGCTAACTCTAAGTTCACTGATATCTAATGTTTGAGTATAATTATATAGCAAAAATAATCCCATAAGCAAAATAAGACCACCAGTTACTGCCATTATAATGTAAGTATTTCCTGCCTCATGCGAATAATCATCTTCATCGTTAATTATTAATACATATGATGTAAAAGACATAATTTCGAAGAAAGTAAACAAATTTAAGAAGTTTTCTGATATAAAAATTCCAATGGTACTTGCTAGGGTTAGCATAAAAAACAGATAATATCTATTCCTATTTTTAGGATTTTTTAAATACTGTGTTGAATATATTGTAGTTAAAAACCATATCATAGCTGTAAGCCAGACAAAAACATATCTAAACATATCCAATTTTAAATGAAGACCTGTACCCATAATATAAGGTATAGACACTTCTATTGGATGTACTACAACATATTTATATAATATAGTAGTAACCACAAGTACAATGGCAGTCATTACAATATTAAATATATCCCTATATTTTTCATTTTTTCTGCCTATAATGTAGCCTATTAAAGAACTAATAAATGGGAACAGCAAAATAAACAGTAAATATGTAGTCGATTTCAATATAATACCCTCCTTTCTTAAATTACCTCACTAGCAATTTTCTGAATAAATGAGATAAGCATATTAGGAAATAATCCAAGTAAAACAACTATAATGGTTATCATAACTATGGGTAGTAACATTTTTATTGGTGCTTCTTTAACCATAGTGTTCTCCCCTTTTTTGAAAAAGGATTCCGTTATAACTGGAAGAAGGTATAGTGCAGTCAATAATGCACTAATAAGCAATATTGCAGGAAAGACCATTTTCCCTTCTCTAAGTCCGCCCTGAGCCAGAAACCACTTACTAACAAAGCCATTTGTTGGTGGAATTCCGATAAGTGATATTGCAGCTATACTAAAACATCCCATTGTTATTGGCATCTGTTTGCCAATACCTCTAATCTGACTAATCTCTGTTTTTCCTGTAGTGTACATTATCGCTCCAACACAGAAAAAAAGAACAATCTTAATTACTGCATGATTAATTAAATGAAGGAGACCTCCAACAAATGCATCTTCATTTAAAAGTACCACACCTAATAATACATATCCTAATTGACTAATGGTTGAGTAAGCTAGTCTCTTTTTTAAATTTTCTTGATGTAATGCTAAGAATGAACCCATTAAAATTGAAATTACTATCAGAATACTTAAAAATATATTTATATGTAGCTGCCTGATTATTTCTGCCCCAAAGATAAAATAACTCATCCGTATAATAGCAAAAATTCCTGATTTTACAACGGCGACTGCATGAAGCAGTGCACTAACTGGAGTTGGAGCAACCATTGCTGCAGGCAGCCATGAATGAAACGGTACAAGGGCCGCTTTAACTCCAAAACCTAAAAACATGGAAACGTAACTTACCAAATATAGATTTTTATTATCATTTGTTAGTGCTGGTAAAATACCATGAGCATTAAATGTTGTATCCTTCGTAATGCTGAATAATAAAATCATTCCAAGCAAAACCAATGTGGCTCCTACAAATGAATATATCAGGTATTTTTTCCCGCTTTTTAACGCTTCTTTTGAATCTGTGTGAATTACAAGCGGGAAGGTTGACAAGGTAAGAAATTCATAAAAAGCGTAAAGCGTTATAAGATTTCCTGAAAAGGCAATTCCTATGGTTACCCCCAGTGTTGCAAGAAAAAAAGTATAAAATTTTCTTTCTTTGCCTTCGTGTTTCATATATTCCATAGCATAGAAGGTAGTGAAAATCCATAAAATTGCAACTAATAAAGAAAACAATATACTTAACTTATCTATTTTAAAATAAATATCTAGAAATTCATTTATTTTGAATAGATGAATTCTACTTTCTCCAAACACATAAAATATAGTAACTAGAAAAATAAAATTTAATATAACACCCATACTAACAAAGATATTTCTTTTCTTTTCATCTAATTTTAATGTTGCCATAATTATTGCTAATATAAATGGGAATAAAATTGGTATTATTATTGTGATATTATTCAACTGCGAAGCATCTCCTCTACTTAAATCCTAGGCTAATTAAATCTATAATACCACTAGATGTTAATCCCACGTAAACCATTGAAATCACTAGAAAAATTACAGGTATCAATTCTTTTACAGGTTTGCTTTTAGATTTATATACTTTATCTTGTATATTCTCTTCTCCAAAAAATCCATTTATTATGATTGGAAAATAATATACTGCATTTAATAAACTACTGAGCAATATAACTGCAACTAAAATTGTATCTCCAGATGCTATAGATGCTAAAGATAAGTGCCACTTGCTTATAAATCCAGGCAATATTGGAATTCCTATCATAGATAATGCACCCATAGAAAATAATCCTAAGCTTAGTGGCATTTCTCTCCCTATTCCCTTTAAATGTTCTAATGTTTTATGTCCTGTTTGCTCTATCATTCCCCCAACTAATAAAAACAAGGCTGATTTAGTTACCGAATGCCCAATAATATGGAATATAGCAATGGAAACTCCTAAATCAGTTCCAAGACCTATACCCAGAAATATATACCCCATTTGTGCCACAGTAGAATATGCTATAACTCTTTTTATATTTTTTTGAAAGATAGCAAAAACTGAGCCCATTATCATACCTAAACTACCTAATATCAATATAATATTCAAAACAGAATAATACTTAATTATTTCCATTCCATAAAGTCTATATAATATCTTAATTAAAAGTAAAACAAAAGCCTTTAAAACTAAAGAAGATAAAAGTGCACTTGAGGAGGTAGGTGCACTTGAATGGGCATCTGGCAGCCAATTATGAAGTGGGAACATAGCGCTTTTTACTCCAAGACCAACAATAAATAAAACTATAGAAATCAGTACTGCATTTGGATAATTTAAGTAGCTTTTAATTAATGTTTCATGAATGTAGTCTATATTCAAATGCCCAGTCATTGAATACAAATAAGCAATTCCCATAAGTACAAGACCGGATCCGAGGCAACTCATAATTAAATATTTCATAGTGGCTTTTATGTTTTCTTTTTTGTCTTTAACAATAATAGTGCCACAAGACGCAAGTGTTGCTACTTCTATAAATACAAAACAGTTAAACAAATCATTAGAATATACTACGCCGAGTAAGGAGCCTATTAAAATGTTTATAAGCAAATAATATAAAGCTACCTTCGATTCTTTGATTTCCTTTTCTATACTATAAATTGAATACCAAATTATCATAAGTGAAACAAATGTAAAAACCAAACCCATTATAGCCTCAATTATTCCAATGCGGAATTCAATTCCATAAGGTGCATTAAAATGTCCAATTCTATACAGATATCCTCCCTTATTAATAACAAAGATTAAATTTATCAATGCTAAAATCATGACTATTGTCATTGATATTAAACTAATACCCTTAACAATCTTTGTCTTTTTAATTAAAGGCATTATAAACGCCGAAATGAACAAGATCAATATAATTGTAAGCGGAAAACTCTCGATTAGGCTCATTTTAATCACTCCTCATATTAATAATTTCATCTAATTCAATGGTGCCGTATCCTTCATACAATCTCACTGTTAGTGCAAGGGCAAATGCGGTTGTACTGACTGCTACAACTATCCCAGTCAGCATAAGAGCAGATGGAACAGGATTGATGTAACCTTGAATTCCTTTATGCGCCCCTATAATAATGGGAGCATCTTTTCCTAAAATATATCCTTTTGCAATAAAAAATAAAAAAATTGCTGTATCCATTATATTCATACCAATTATTTTTTTTATTAAATTATTATGCAATAACAGTATTGCAAACCCAATTCCAAACAGTATGATTGCGCCAGTCTCATAATAATTATTTATTAATCCTTCCATAATTAAATTTCTCCTCTGTCAAATAAAGTGAAAAAAAAGTATATAGTAATTGCTACAATACTTCCTACTAATATGTTAAGTGGCAATAAAAATCCACCACTGAGTATATTACCTGGGGTTCCTAAACTAGGCTGCAGAAGCCCTAAATGATTTCCACCGGTTATAAAACTATACCCTTTTAATAATCCATAAAATATAATTGCTCCACATAGATAGGTTATTAATCTTGAGTAAGGTAATTTTTTATCTGTGAACTTTTTACCATAAATTATTCTATATAAGATGAGACTTGTACCTATAATCGTTCCACCTGCAAATCCCCCACCTGGGCTTAGATGTCCATAAAAAATTATATAAATTCCGAAAATCTGAATACAAGGTATTAGTACTTTGCTTACTTCTTTTAAAATAGTACTTTTTATAATAATATCGTAAGTACCTGTATCCTTAGAGTACCTTTCCTTCTTTAGAAGTAACAAAACTATAATTGAAGCAGTGAACAATACACTTGACTCAACAAAAGTGTCAAAGGCACGGTAATCTAAAATAATACCTGTAACAATATTCATTGCTCCAGTTTCTTCTGTCGCTCTATCTATATAATAATGTGCAACTTCATTATTAGCAGGATTATCATATTGTCCAAATTTCGGAAGTTCATTAACTCCCAAAAGTAAAATCATAATTAAAGTTGTTGTAATCCCAATAGATAAAAGTTTTCTCATTTCCTTACTCCTTTAACTCTTTTTAGTGTAAGTATAAATAAAATTGTAGTAATACCTGCTCCAACTGCGGCTTCAGTTATTGCTAAATCGGGAGCATTTAGCTGTTGCCATAGAATTGTCATGCTAAGGCTATAAACCATAAATACTATTATTGCACCAAGTAAACTTTTTATAGTAGAAACGATTACAGCAGAGCCTATTAAAAACATCAGCATTATCAAACTAAATATCTTCATGTTTTTTCACCCCATTTATTTTCGCAAGAGACACTTGCCGAGTATACTCAGCCTTAGCAATTAAGTGTGTGGCTGTTGGATTCGCAATCCATACAAATACAAGAATTAACACAATTTTCAAGCTAACCATACTTAATCCATTTAATACTACTAATGCAGATAGGCATAATATAGCCCCTAAGGTATCACATTTAGCCGCGCTATGGGCTCTTGTAAACACATCTGGAAATCTTATAATGCCTAGTGTTCCAACCATGAAAAAGAATAACCCTCCAAAGATAAAAATAGCAACAATAAAATCCCTCATATATTTCTCCCTTCTGAATTTTCAATAAATTTAGCTATTACAATAGAAGATAAAAAACTAATCAAAGCATATACTATTGCCACATCCACAAAATAAGTTTCATTAAGTAAAAATGAAACTATAAGAATAAGTACAATAGTTTTAGTGCCTATAACATTAATAGCAATAAGTCTGTCTGCTGCACTTGGTCCCTTAATTGCTCGCAGCATACATAAAAAAATTGTACCTGATAAAAATAAAATGGAAAAAATCAATAGTTTACTCATAAATGTCTTCCTCAACTTCTAAAATTATTTTTTCAAAATCTGAATTAATTAGCCCATTTGCAAATTCATCTTTCAAACAATGCACAGTAATTTTATCTCTATCCATTGAGATGGTTAAGGTTCCTGGGGTTAATGTTATAGAATTAGCAAATATTGTTTTAAGAAAATCAGATTTTATTTTTGTGTTAATTGTTACTATTTGTGGCGATATTACTATTTGAGGGCTCAAAACTATTTTTGCCACATTAAAATTGGAAACTATTATTTCTTTTATCAACATAATTGTGTAGGATACCCATTTTACAATATTTTTTTTCGGATTTACGTGTCTATTACTATACATCAAATCCTTATTTAAATTTCTAACTAATAAACTTATTATTATACCAATACAAATAGTTTCAACTTTTGCATTTGCTGATAGAACAATCCAAAATAATAAATATAAATATACAATTCCATAATACATTTTAAAAATCCCCCTATGAATTTTCACTTAGTTTCTTTATATATTTAAATAGCAACAAACATGCCAAATTTTCTTTTACAAAAAAATCAAGTTTATAACCCATTGATTTTCAACGGTTTATAAACTTGATTTTTTTGTTTTAAATGAAATTTTTGTTTTTTTTTAAAAGTTCATTATTTAAAATAGTACCAATACGGCACACTATATTGCTATAGCTAACGATTACATGTACCATTTCGAAACATTTGTATCACTTTGATACGATTTTTATAATTATATTAAATAGTAATGATTACTGTATTCTACACTGATCATTATTTATGTATAAATTCAACTTATTGCAGCGACCCAGGAGATGATTTAACTAATCTTATATTTTTCCATCTTTCTATACAATGTAGTTCTCCCTATACCTAATATTCTAGAAGCAGCTGCCATATTATCATTTACATCAATCAATGTTTGCATAATAGCATCTTTTTCGATTTGTTCTAATGTAAGTAGTTGCTTTGCACCACTTAATTCTCCAACATTCTCTTTTTTATTTATATAACTTGGCAAGCTCTTATTTGTAATTACACTATTATTTTCAGCTACATTTAATACTAGTTGCATAACATTTTGTAATTCGCGAACGTTTCCGGGCCAATTATAATTAATCATACTTTTATAAAAGCTTTCACTTATTTTTTTTATATTCTTTTCATTAGATTCACTGAATTTCTCATAAAAATAATCAATAAATATCTTGATATCCTCTTTTCTCTCTCTAATAGAATCAATATAAATTGGCATAACATTTATCCTATAAAACAAATCACTTCGGAATTTTCCTAGTTCAACTTCTTTTTTTAAATCTTTGTTAGTAGCCGCTATAACTCTAACATTTATTGGTATAACATCATGTCCTCCAACTCTTACTACCATGTGGTCTTCTAAAACCCTAAGTAAACTTATCTGAGCGTCTAAGGGCATATCTCCTATTTCATCAAGAAATATTGTTCCTCCATTTGCGAGCTCAAATTTCCCTGGATGTCCACCTCTTTTAGCTCCAGTAAAAGCACCTTCTACATACCCAAAAAGTTCACTAGAAACTAAATCACGAGGAATAGCTCCACAATTTAAAAATACAAAGGGCCTATCTTTCCTTCTACTAGCATTATGTATAGCTTGTGTAAACATTTCTTTGCCTGTGCCACTCTCTCCTTGCAAAAGTATAGTATCATCAGTCTTAGCCGCAATTGCTGCTAATTTAATAGAATGGGTTATACTTTGACTTTTTCCAAATATATCATCAAAAGTATATCTTGCATTAGCTCCAACAATTTTATTAATCATACTTAGAACTGCTTTATTTTCTTTAAAAGTAATTAACACCCCGCCTAAGTCACTAGAGCTAAAAATTTTTATAGGGGTAACGTTAACTATACAAGTTTTATTTCTACCCATTTTTGTAGTAAAATCTATTTCTTCCTCCTGATACTCTTTTCCATTATTCATAACATTTATAATATCCTTATCACCATTAGTAGATAAAACATCACTTATGTGCATATTATGTACATCTTTCCCACTATACCCCAATAGTTTTCTTGCAAATCTATTCATACTAATTATATCACCTTGATTATCTATTCTAATAATGCCCTCGGAAATTGATTCTGTAATTTGATGAAATTGTTCATTAACTATTTTTAATTTTTTGTTGTAATACTCTAACTTCATTTCTTTTTCTATGGCCATTGCTGCAGCTACTACCATACCTAAAGTATGTGGATTTACAAATTCATAGTTACCTGTGATGCTTAATACCCCTAAAACTCTGCCCTTTTCATTTTTTATAGGACATGCAGATGAAGTCCAATTATGATACTCATGTAAATAATGTTCACCACCAAGTACTTGTATTGGCTCACCAGTTATTAATGAAAGCCCAATAGCATTAGTGCCTATTACTTCTTCTTTTACATTATATCCATCCTGTAATACCAGAAATTTATTTTGCCCCATTAAGCTATCCTCTCCAATATGATCTAATACATATCCATCTCTATCTGTTAAACGAATCATAAAATCGGAATTTTGTATTATATTGTACAGTGTTTGCATAAATGGTTTAGCTGTATGTAATAGAGGCATAAATTCCTTATACTTCTTTTTTAGATCATCTTGCGTAAGTTCAATTGGAAATTCCTTTTTAAATGGATCTATATCATTCAATTTACTTCGTTCCCAAGACTTTGAGATAATATCTCGAAGTCCATTTTTATTTAAAATACCCTTTGAAACAAATAATTGCCACTTTTTTATAATATCTTTAGAATTACCAAGCAATTTTTTATTTGTCAAATAATTCCTCCCTCTCATAGCATTTCAATAGCCATTTTATATAATTATATGTCTAATTATATAAAATGGCTATTGAAAATATTGAATAAGAAAGAAAAAAATCTTTTAGCCGGTAAACTGCAGACGATTTAACTTATTCTCATTTAAATTGATATGACAGTAACCTCCAGAATTTTTTTGTAGATACTTTTGGTGATAATCTTCAGCATCCTGAACTCGATGACTATTATACTATTTGCTGTTTATTATCTAAAAATTTAAAATCCTCTGCTACAACTTCTATGCTATATCTTTTATTTCCCTCTTTATCTGTGTAGCTATTACTAGATAGTCTACCTGTTATAGCAATTTGACTTCCTTTTTTTAAATATTTACAAAGTGTCTCCGCCAATCCATTCCATGCCACAATGTTTATAAAATCAGCTTCAGGTTGTTTATCTTTATGTGATACTTTATTAATTGCCAATGTAAATCTAGTATAAAACCCTTTCCCCTCATTAAAATTCTTAAGTTCCAAATCTCTTGTTGTTCTTCCAATTATTGATACATTATTCATATAAAATCTCTCCTTTTTATTTACTAACTTTTTAAAATTGTTGACAATACGAAGAGATCTTATACAAACGATTTTATCAAACAAATGTTTATTATTCTTTTAAATAGTAATGCGCTTATACTTCAACCATTTCCTTTAATGCTCTTGATCCTGCTGTGAAAAAGACAAGTGCAAATAGAATTAAGACCCCTAACTTTGGAAAGATATCTATGACACCACTGTTTTTTAATGCCACATCATTAAGTGCAGACAATGCCCAATTTTGTGGAGTAAAATAAGCTATTTTCTTAAATACTTCTGGAAAAAATCCAAGTGGCATAAATGTTCCACTAATAAGACATGTTGGTGTTACTACTAAATTAACAATACCAACAGCCTGAGATTGATTTTTAGCATACCTTGATATTAATAATCCAAGACTTAAAACAACCACTATAAAAATAGTAAATATTAAAAATACTGCAAACATTGATTTTCCCCAATTTATATGAAAAATATATTTTGTTACTATTACCATAAGTCCTATTTGAACCCAACATAAGAATAGCATAGATAAAAGGACAGAGCCTATTATACTACCATTTTTATTTGGTGTTGAAATGCTTCTTCTTAGGGTTTTATTATTTCTAAGTTCCACCATTTCTATGACAATGTATATCATTGAGAACATAAGAAAATTAATTATAAGACTTGTAGATAATGAACCTGATAAAGTACGCGTTCCATCCTTTTTAATCTCTTCTATCTCCACTTTTGCCGGATTATTACTTAAAGAAGCATCTATTTTCCTTGAGATTTCACCATAGCTTGTATTTGTCACAATATCATTCTGTTTTATAACGGACATAACTTTATTTGAAAGAAGTCTTTGAGTTACAAAATTATTTACCTTTTTAGAAATAACAATGTCCACATTACTATCTGACAATTTCATTATGTCTAATTTCTTTAAACTACCATTTTCTAAATTTTCGGTGAAGCCTTCAGGTATAAGCAAAGCTAGTCCTGTCTTATTCTGTTTTACTTTTGTTTTAACCTCTTCAAGTTCTGATTCCTTAATTATAAAATTTTTATCTGTCTTTAATTCCTCTATAAGTTTATTGCCTAAGTTTCCCTTATCTTTATTAACTATTGTAATATCAACAGTCCCATTAAATGAATCTTTAGAATCTCTTGTAAAATATGCAATTGTGCCTACTACTAAAACCGGTATTAAAATCATGGAAAATATAGGTGTTTTCTGTTTTAACATTCTTTTTAAATGTAAAAATGCCATATAAATAACCTGCATTCTTTCCGCCTCCTTGCTCCTAACAATATTTTTTTCAAAATCCCTTACTATATCTGAACCTTCTCTCCCTTATTTAATGCTTTAAATATATTATTTCCTTCTATTTTTCTCATGAAAAATGCACCAAAAGCTATTCCTAAAATTCCAAGACCTAAGAGTACTATAATATTTACCGTTAGCTCTTTTAGACTTCCTCCAATCACTACTTTATTATAGCTATCCTGAATCCAGTAATTAGGGGTAACTTTAGCAATTTTCCTCATAATTTCCCCAGTATATTCAAGTGGATAAAAACTTCCACCAAGCATAGCAAATATCATAATTACTGCTGTAAAGCTTGCATTTAAATTTTTCTGGCTTTTATATAAGTTCATTATGAAAGCGCTAATACCTGTTATAGCAAAGGCATGTAGAATACTAATTAAAATCAGCTTCACATAACTGTCTCCAACGCTTATTCCAATGACCTTGCAAATGCCCATGTATAATGTAATATCTACTAGAGTTATAAAAAACACAAAACATATTTTAGCTACATACAAATTCCTCATACTTAAAGTGGTAGATTTTAATCTTGCAAATGTGCCCTCTTCTTTTTCTCTTATCATATTTTGTGCCCCTATTACTGATAGATAAAGGCTAATAAATGCTAACATTGAAATTGTAAAAATTTGCTCTCCATTAAGTTTCTTATCTTTAGTCATATTAACTGTATTTATAAAACTTTCACTATTTAATGTAAGCGTCTGAGTTATAACTGCTCCCTTGAGCATATCTATAGACGCTTTATCATTAACACTCCCGTCTATTACAGAAAATATATTCGCATTATTATTAAGTACCTGAACATAAGAATTTACTATATCAAGAATAATCTGTGATTCAATACCAGAAGAAGGTGACTTTAAAATTTTTATATTAATATTTTCACCCTTTTGAACCTTTTCTGAAAAACCCTTTGGTATCACTATTGCTGTTTCAAGCTTTCCTTTTTCAAGTTTAGTTTTTACTCCATTTATATCAGCTACATCACTGAGTTCTATAAACTTTTTCATATTATCATTTGTAAGAATATTCTTTAAAGGAGCCGTGTATGAGCTTTTGTCCATATCTATTAAGGCTACATTTACTATAGGAATATGCCTATCTGGATTAAGTTGTTTTTCATACATCATACCGTAAAGAACTCCTAATAAAAGAGGCATAATCAAATATATAAGTACATAAAATTTTATATTTCCTAAAAATACCTTGATGTCTTTTATAAACATCCTAAATGTTTTCAATTCTCCCACCTCCACATTTTTTAGTCTCTTAAGTTCTTTCCAGTTAAACTTAAAAATACACTTTCTAAGTTTGGTGAATCAACACTTATATTATTTATTCTTACGGATGAAGACATAAGGATCATAATAATATCCTGAAGATTCCTCTGCGAATTTTCAACAGTCAAAGTTAGCAACGGATCACTATATTTTATTCTCTTAACCCCCTCTATCCTCTTCAATTTTAATATGATTTCTTCTTTAAAATTATCTACAATAATTTCTAATTTTTCTTCATTTGTTACCATTCTCTTAATTTCATCTTTAGTACCGCTAGCAACGACCCTGCCTTCATCTAATATTGCAATCCTATTACACAAACTCTCTACTTCTTCCATGTAATGACTTGTATATATAACCGTTGTCCCATATTCACTATTTAAGTTTTTAGTAAACTCCAGTATATGATTTCTTGATTGAGGATCAATTCCCACTGTTGGTTCATCCATAATGATAATATCTGGATGGTGCATTATTGCCGCTGCAATATTAAGACGCCTTTTCATACCTCCCGAATATTTTTTTACTTTGTCCCTCGATCTGTCAGTAAGTCCCGTAGCTTCAAGAACCTCCTTAATTCTATTTTTAAGCGTGTTTCCCTTTAATCCATACATGCTACCCCAAAATACAAGATTATCATATGCATTTAAATTCTCATATAGTGCCACCTCCTGTGGGATAAATCCTATGTGTCTTTTAGCTTCCACAGGCTTTTTATTTATGCAATTATCAAAAATTCTTATATCTCCACTATCAGCTTTTAATAACCCACAAATCATTGATATAAGTGTGGATTTCCCAGCACCATTAGGCCCAACCAGCCCAAACAACTCTCCTTTTTCTATATTAAGATTTATACTATCAACAGCTAATTTGTCCTCATATCTTTTTGTTACATTATTTATCTCAATTATTGACAAGCTCAACACCCCTTTAAATAATCTTTTTATATTTATATTATATAAATTTCCAATAACTATAGCCATTGAGTTAAGTAATGACTATAAAAAATTGACCATTACTTAAGTCATGTTCTTAAGTAATGGTCATAAAATTAAAAATTCACTAAAGAATTTTTAAGTGCAAAAATTGCTATTTGAGTTCTATCTCTTAATTTAAGCTTTGATAGTATTTCTGTAATATGATTTTTTACTGTTCCCTCTGTAACAAAAAGATTACTAGCAATTTCTTTGTTTGTAAGTCCTGTCCCAATGCCAATTATAAATTCTACTTGTCTTGAAGTCAGCTTATATTTATCCATAATATTACTCAGCGTATTTTTGGAACTAGCCTGAGTATTATTTATTATTTTGGCCGCTACCTCAGGATGCATAACTACATTGCCTCTATACACGCTTCTAATACCATCCATAATAATATCATAGGATGTATCTTTTAGAAGATAGCCACTTGCACCATACTTCATAGCATCATATATATACTCATCATCTTTAAATGTAGTTAATATTAGAATTTTTATATCCTTAAATTCACTTTTTATAAGCTTGGTACCCATAACTCCATCACACAAGGGCATTCTTATATCCATAAGTACTACATCCACTTTTTCATTTCTACATAATTTTAGAGCTTCTTCTCCGTTACCACATAGCCCAACCACATTTATTTCTGAATTAGCACTTAATATAATCTTTAACCCTTCTCTTATAAGTGCTTCATCATCTGCAATCGCTATATTAATCTTTTCCAAAGTCTTCCCCCTTATTACTTTATCAAACTCTCTATTTTCGGTATAGATATATTAATTTCAAAGCCTTTTTTACTATGAACACTAACTTCTCCCCCTAGGCTGTTCACTCGCTGCTTTATTCCATTTAATCCAAAACCACTTTTAATTTTAAAGCAACCTTTTCCATCATCTTTTATATGTAAATATAACCTATCTTCTGAAAATTGAAGTGATATAACAACACTAGATGCATTCCCATGCTTGATCGAATTATTAAGTGCTTCCTGCATGATTCTATATAAAGTGAAGCTCTGATCTCCATTCAATGTCCATTCTTCACTAGAAACAATGAACTTCACCTTAACTCCACTAAGTTTTTCAAAATTAGAAGTAAGTTCCTGAAGTGCAAAAATCCCTTGATAACTATCAAAATCCGTTGGTTTAAGCTCTTTTACCGACCTTCTAACATTTTCAATGCCATTTTTAGTGAACTGGACTAAATTATCCACCATTTTTTCACCTTCATTTTGGTCATTTTTCATTACATAAGGAATTGCTTGAAGCTGAATAAGTAGTGTAGATAAGGTATGTCCAACGGAATCATGAATTTCTCTTGATATTCTATTTCTTTCTCTTAAAATAGTTAGTTCTTCTAATGTACTTGAGTACTGTTGTAATTTTTCATAGGTATCTTTTAAATTTTTCTCTGATATTCGTAGCTTATCATATAAGTGCTGTGCTTCACTTTTTCTCTCTCTTTCTTCTTCAATATATCTTCCCAAGACTCCAAATATAACTACAATTACCGTATTAAAGATCACATTAATTAAAATATAATTCTGCATCTTGCCATAAACTGGTTTACTACTTTGAACTACTACAGCTGCATATAAAAATGAAATAACTACATATGCATATGCTTTCGGAAGCATCAACGCAGCATCTAAAACTGAAATGAAATAATATATAAAAATAAACCCACCAAAACTATAATAGATTATAGAAATTAATACTAAATCTATAAAAAGAGAAATTATCACTGCGTATTTCTTCTTATATAAAAAATACATTCTTATCTGAGTATTCAATATATATATCAGCATACAAATAATGAATTTAGTCATAATATCCATAGAATATTCTCCCGTCATAACAACAGAAATTGCTACTAGAAAATACACTATATATTTAATTAATGCTAAAAACGGATAATTATTTTTTTCCAATTTACCACATCCAATTTCTATAGATATTACTTTTTAAATTATTTACAATAAAATATTGAAGCCCTTATAGTTTTAGACTCCTCCTGACTGCTACCTTGAATTTTAAATTCCGAAGTGTTTTCTTTCTCTGTTCTAGTTACTAACGCTAAGTCACCTTCATTAAGAGTTATTTTCTCATTTATTCCTGTATCTATTTCTATGTAACCTTTCACTATGTAAAACGCTTCTGTTATTCGAGAAATTTTTCCATCATCATCCATATTATTGTGTAACCTTATATCTTTAATCTCACCTTTATTAAAAGAAATGGATTCTAATTTTCCATTGTAACCTTGTGCCATCATTAAATTAAAATCTACAACTTTACCAAAACTATTTGTTATCCACTCTCCACTAAAGCTATCCTGCTGCAATGATTTTAACGTAGTACTATGATGCCCTTTATGTTCAAGAAGTAGTTCTCCTTCAACAATCATAATAATTCTAGATATTCCGGGTAAAGATGTAAATGTAGATTGTTCTACTTCAACCTTTGCAGAACTCATCCTCCATTTAAAATTACGATCAGCATATAGTGAATCCTTAGGATAAATATAAAGTTCAGTTGTTGTACCACCAGACCATTCACTTGTTTTATGTTGATCTTTCCTAATTATTTCTATATCGTAAGACATATATAAATTCCCCCTGCTATTTATCATATTTATATTTATATTCTATTTTTATTTGTATTTTCCTTTTATTTCAAAGGTAGAAATCATAATTTAAGGTCTACATTTTAATATCAGTTTACATAATTGTAAATATGTAACTGAAGTTTCGATTATACACCCCATTCGTAAAAAACGGAAAAAAAGTTGGATCCGGTGTACTTTGATGTAAATTTGCATCAATATAAGAAAAATCTACTGCTAATATAAATAAAAATAATGACATTATTGCCCCTATTCCTATAACTGAAATAAAATCAGTAGTTTTATTCTCTTGAATTTTCAACAGCATTCCTAAACCAACAAGAAGTATAGATGCAAATATTGTTATTATATAACTCTTTCCGAATATACCATTGCAATTGAAAATGAGGGACTGTAAATATCCATTGCAACGATTTACATAATTGGGTGTAAAATAGGCTACATGATAGATGCAACATATAATGTATGGATGAATTATTATATCTCTATAAAATTGAAGGATAAATTATAATTTCTAGTTTATATTTTAATTCAGAAATTTTATAATCCTAGTTTATTCAAACAAATTCTTGATATAAAAAATTGCAAATAAAAAAACACCATATGGTGTTTTTTTATTTGCAACAATCTTTATTAATAATGGAAATAATAGGAATTAAGTATATATTCGGCGTTATACCTAACACTTAATTTTTTCAAATAAAGCTTAACCTTTTCTTTATGCTCCATATCTAAAAGGAGTTTCTTAAAATGAGTTAGTTCTTTATCCGAAGCAGCATTTTCAACATATCCCCAAACATGCTCTGCAGTATTTACAAAACTTCGATTCTCTACATCAAAATTTATTATTTCATCCGTATACTGATAGAATCCCTCAATACTGCAATTCTCTTTTACCAATTTACTACACTCTTTATAATATTTATAATTTCTTTCCATTAATACATATTTATATTTAGCCCACTGCTTTTCTATAATTCCAGCGTTTGATTTCTTATCCCTGTTATTAATTATAAGATTGCATTTTATAGCCGAAATATCTTTGTCTTTTACCTCTAGCATAATATCAATATTAAAGTTTTTAACTTCCTCGTAATATTTTAGAAAGTCTTTAACTAATATAGTATTTGAATGAGCTCCTATCTGTTTATGTAAATTTTGCTGACTATAATGGATTTTTAGATTGCCATCTTTTTCTTTCCATGTTTTAGCTACCTTATTTAGTATCTCTTTTATAGGCACATCTTCACCATGATTACACTCATGGTGAAGATTATCAAATATTACTGGTATATTAATTGACTTGCTCACAAGAAGCACGTCATCAATATTAAATATTTTTCCATCATTTTCAATTACGAGCCTATTCTTTACTGAAGATGATAATCTTTCGAAATTTTCAATAAACCTATTCATAGCAGCACTTTTATCACCATAACCGCCACCAATATGTAGTATTATCTTATTGCTTGAATCCACATCTAATGAATCAAGGAATCTAGCGTGGTATTCCAAATCTTTAATTGCTTTTACTACAATCTCTTCTTTTTCTGCATTGAGTACTGTGTACTGACCTGGATGCATAGAAACTCTCATGCCACATTTTTTTATATATTCGCCTATTTCATTTAATTCATTTTGAAAATGTTTACGCCATGGAATTTCATTAATACTGTGGCTTCCTAATGGAACTATATCTGAACTTATTCTGAATAACTTTATGTTATACTTTTCATTATTCTCTAATATTTCTCTTAGATCTATTAAATTTTGCCCTAATATTTCTAAAAACATTTCTTCTGAAAAGTTTTTCAGCGTTAATCTTCTATTTGTTCTTGCATTTGTTGTAAGTGGTATGCATGCATATCCGATTTTCATATTTACCTCCTATTAATTAATGTTTTATAACAAAATTTCCTTGCTTATTTAAAATCCCCTACTTATTACATGTTTAAACCACCGTCATGCCTTCTTAAAGGTACGAACCCAAGTGAAAGGTATAATTACAGCCTAATGTTTTCAGCTATCCCTATAGCCATATTTTTCATTATTTTCAATAACCGTATTTTCAATATACGCTAACCCTTTCCGATACCTCAATTTAAAATACATCAATTAAATCTCCAGCATTATTTTTCAACTTGTCTACTGAATGAATATACCTATTAGTAGTTGCTAAATTTTTGTGTGCCGCAAAATCCCTAACCTTCTCTACCGTAGCCCCTGCTAAAATTGCTAATGTAATTGCTGTATGTCTAGTAGAATGAACTCGTAAATCTTTATCTATACCTGCATTTTTGCATACTCTTTTTATCATGTAATTTAAAGTGCTTGCATCTAATTTTTCTTTATTATTTCCATTAGTTGAATGGCCAATAAATAAATACTCCTCGCCACTAGATAACCTATTTCTTTTAGTCAACCTAATATATTCATTTATCATAGTAAGAACGTTTCCTTGAATTTTTACTATATCCTCTTTACCGCCTTTTCTTATTACTTTTACTACATCATAACCTGTGTGCGTTGTAATATGCTTTATCTTAATATTGATAATCTCAGATTTTCTTAAAGCAGTTGTTAAAGCAAGTACTAATATAGTTTTATTTCTATGTCCTAATATAGTGGATGTATCTATACTATTTAATAAGACTTTACACTCCTCTTTTGTTAAAAACTCAGTTTCCTTATTATTTATCACTGGTTTTTCTTCTTTTAAATTTCCAAAAGGATTATATTTAATTATATGAATACCTGTAGAATTATCTTGATATTTTAATAACCACTTATAGAGAGCACTCAATGATGATATTTTCCTATTTATAGTAGCAGAGGACATATTTTTATCCATTAATTTCATTATAAAATTTTGTGAATGTAGCATAGATACCTTTTTAATATCTTCTATAGTGATATCATAAATAGAACTCACACAAAAAAAATCTTTTATATCTCGTTCATAGCTTTTAGCAGTATATTTACTTTTCCTAGACTTAATTTCAAGAAAATACCATATAAAATTTTTATTTTCTAAAGTCAAATCTGAATTGTAGTTGAATTCTGTAAGATTGTTTATCATATGTATTCTCCTTTAATATTTTTTAAATTTCTATACATTTTAAAAAGCTGCAAACAGTAAGTTAGCAGCTTTTTAAAATATACAGGCTATAATTATTCTTCTAAAGTATTAATTAGGTTTACTATTTCTTCTAAAGCTAATTTTTCATCATCACCATTAGCTATAACGTTTACAGTTGTACTAGGACCGACGCCTAGGGATAAAATGCCTATTAAACTCTTAATATTAGCTTTTTTTCCCATATACTCTATACCTATATCTGATTTAAAAGAAGCAGCTTTTCTTACTAATAATGTAGCTGGTCTAGCATGCAATCCTTTAGAATTACTAACGAGAACTTCCTTTGTTACCAATTCGCTTCACCTCAATACTTTCTTTAATATTGCATGCGCTAATATAAAATATGTTATATATTAACTCATGCTATTATAATATCATTAAAAATCATGTAAATCAATTTTAAATATTTTCAACAAACCTTGCTATTCTATCAAGTCCATTTTTTATATTTTCCATAGAAGTAGCATAAGATAACCTTATAAAATTATCTACTCCAAATGCTATACCCGGTATAACAGCAACTTTTTCTTTTTCAAGTAAAAAATCTGAAAAAGCAATCGAATCTTTTATAACTTTTCCGTCGATTGATTTATTTAAAACATCACCTATATTCACCATAACATAAAAAGCGCCTTCAGGTTTTATACAGGATAAATTGTTAATGCTGTTTATTTTTTCCACCATGTAATCTCTTCTTAGTTTAAATTGTCCAATCATTTTACTTATATCCTCTTGATTTCCATTTAAAGCTTCAACTGATGCATATTGTGCAATTGAATTGGGATTCGATGTAGTATGACTTTGAATATTAGACATTAACGACACTATTTCCGTGCTGCCAGCCGCATATCCTATTCTCCATCCTGTCATAGCATAAGCTTTAGAAACACCATTGATTACGATAGTTCTTCTGTAAGCATCCTCTGACATACTTGCTATACTAACATGGTCATTACCTCCATACAAAAGTTTTTCATAAATTTCATCTGATATTATGATTAAGTTATTAATTTTTGCAAAATCAGCAATTTCCATAAGTTCTTCCTTTGAATATACTGTTCCTGTAGGATTATTGGGACTATTTAATATTATTGCTTTAGATTTAGACGTTAATGCTCTATTAAGGCTCTCAATTGTTAATTTAAATTTATTAATTTCTTCTGTTTCTATATAGATAGGTTCTCCATCTGCTAATTTAACCAATTCTGGATAACTAACCCAATATGGAATTCCAATTAAAACTTCATCTCCCGGATTTAAAATAGCTTGAAATACATTAGCTAAGCATTGTTTTGCTCCAGCTGAAACTATAATCTGAGCCGGTGTATAAGTTAAGTTGTTTTCTCTCTTTAATTTTCCAATTACTGCCTCTTTCAGTTCAATAATACCTGAAGCAGCTGTATACCTTGTCATTCCTTCTTTAATTGCTTTTATAGCCGCTTCTTGAATGTTTTTGGGTGTATCAAAATCAGGTTCACCAGCACCAAATCCTATGACATCTATGCCCTCAGCCTTCATTTTTTTCGCCTTTGCAGTTATATCTAGTGTTAAAGATGTTGTTATTTGCTTTGCTTTTTTAGATAATACCATTTTTCTTACCCCCAATACTTATATTAATTTAAATGACACAATTCATTTATTAACTTCATTTATTAAGAAAATTAATTACATAATTCTTATTCTACTAATATATCACTTTTTTTTTGTGATGTAAATGGAGCAAATTTATTTCATATTACATACTTTTCTAAATAATATGTAATATGAAATAAAAAAACCCTCTTAGGGTTTAGAATTATTCTAAATCTCAAGAGGATTTAATCTTATGTTAGTTTATTTAGCATAGTCAATAGCTCGTGTTTCTCTAATTACATTTACTTTAATTTGACCAGGATATTCTAGTTCATTTTCAATCCTTTTAACTAGATTTCTTGCCATTTCAACAGCACCTGCATCATCAATTATTTCTGGTTTGATCATAATTCTAACTTCTCTTCCAGCTTGAATAGCATATGATTTTTCTACACCTTCATAAGAATTTGCAATTTCTTCTAATTTTTCCAACCTTTTAATATAAGCTTCTAAAGTTTCTCTTCTTGCACCTGGTCTTGCCGCTGATATAGCATCTGCCGCTTGAACTAGTATTGCTTCAAGGGATTGTAACTCAACGTCACCATGATGCGCTGCAATAGCATTTACTACAATAGAAGACTCATGGTGTTTTTTAGCTATTTCTGAACCTATAAGCGCATGTGGACCTTCAACTTCATGGTCTACAGCTTTACCTATATCATGAAGTAAACCACATCTCTTAGCGAGTGTTGGGTCAATTCCAAGTTCAGATGCCATAAGTCCAGCTAAATATGAAACCTCTATAGAATGCTTCAATACATTTTGACCATAACTAGTTCTGTATTTAAGCCTCCCAAGTAGCCTGATAATTTCCGAATGAAGTCCATGCACTCCTGTTTCAAAAGTTGCTTGTTCTCCTTCTTCTTTTATGTCGCTATCAACTTCTTTTTTAGCTTTTTCTACCATTTCTTCAATTCTAGCAGGATGAATTCTTCCATCCACTATTAGCTTCTCAAGTGCTATTCTAGCAACTTCACGCCTTATCGGATCAAATGCTGAAAGAATTACTGCTTCAGGTGTATCATCTATTATTAAATCTACTCCTGTAAGTGTTTCTAGAGTTCGAATATTTCTACCCTCTCTACCTATTATTCTTCCTTTCATTTCATCATTAGGAAGAGAAACCACATGAACTGTTGTTTCTGCTACATGATCGGCTGCACATCTTTGAATAGCATAAGTAATAATTTCTCTTGCTTTTTTATCAGCTTCTTCTTTTGCCTTAGATTCAATTTCCTTAATCATAATTGCAGCATCGTGTTTAATTTCTTTTTTAATTTCATCTAATAAAACTTGTTTTGCCTCATCAGATGTTAAACCTGATAATCTTTCTAATTCTCCTCTTTGCTTTGTGTATAAATCTTGTACACTTGCCTCTACCATTTCAATTTCTTGTTGTTTTTTATTAAGATTTTCTTCTTTTCTCTCCAGCACATCACTTTTTTTATCTAATGATTCTTCTCTTTGAATATTTCTTCTTTCTAACCTTTGAACTTCATTACGTCTTTCTCTTGATTCTTTTTCTAAATCAGTTCTAAGTCTGTGAACCTCTTCTTTGGCTTCTAAAATAGCTTCTTTCTTTCTTGATTCAGCATCTTTTGCACTTTCGTCAAGAATTCTTTTAGCTTCTTTTTCAGCCTCGAAAATATTTGCTTGAGATATATTTTTTCTAATATAAATTACAACACAAATACCTACTAAAACAACAACCAAAATAGCACAAACTACTATGAGCATTGTTTGACTTTTAGTATCCATTGATTATCAACACCTCCTTTGCTTATTTCAAATCTATTTAAGAGTAAACATGAAAGCTAGAAAAGGTGCTCTATTTATTCAATTGGTAGCAATTTAAATATGCTAAACCAGTATTTGTATTTATTTTATATTACTTTTCAGTTAATGTCAAGATTTTAACATTTAAATAGGCCCTTTATTTTTACTATTATATAGTAGTTATGATAAACTTTAGCATATTGCAATATAGAATTCATATGCCTGATACCATAATAATATTCTTTAATTATAAGTTAAAGAAAAAAAGCAAGTAAAAACTTGCTTTTATGCTTCTTTTTTACTTGCTTCTTTTTTACTAACTTCTTTTTTACTAATCTCTGAATTCTTGTATAATGGTAGATTATGTTTTGCTCTAATTTTGTTTTCTATCTCTAACATAACCAAAGGGTTTTCTTTAAAATATTGTTTTGAATTTTCTCTTCCCTGTCCAAGTCGTATATCTCCATATGAGAACCATGCTCCACTTTTTTGTACAATTTCTTCTACAACTCCTATATCTAGAACATCTCCCTCTCGAGATATGCCGTGACCATACATAATATCAAATTCAGTTTTCTTAAATGGGGGAGCTACTTTGTTTTTAACTATTTTTATTCTTGTTCGATTACCCATAAATTCATCGCCTTGTTTAATTGTATCTATTTTTCTAATATCTAGTCTAACAGATGCATAAAATTTCAATGCTCTACCACCAGGGGTTACTTCTGGGTTACCAAACATTACTCCTACTTTTTCTCTTAATTGATTTATAAATACAAGAACACATTGTGATTTATTTATAGAACCAGCAAGTTTTCTTAAAGCTTGAGACATAAGTCTTGCTTGGAGTCCTACATGAGAGTCTCCCATTTCGCCTTCAATTTCAGCTTTAGGCACTAAAGCTGCTACTGAATCCACGACGATAACATCTATAGCCCCAGAGCGAACTAAAGCCTCTGTAATCTCTAACGCCTGTTCACCGGTGTCTGGTTGTGAGACTATTAAATTTTCTATCTCTATTCCTAGTGCTTTAGCATATTCAGGGTCTAAAGCATTCTCTGCATCTATAAATGCTGCTGTACCACCATTTTTTTGAGCTTCTGCAACTATATGAAGTGCAACTGTAGTTTTACCTGAAGATTCTGGTCCAAAAACTTCTATTATTCTTCCTCTAGGTACACCACCTATGCCTAGGCCTATATCAAGTCCTAAACAACCAGTGGAAATAGCCTCTATATTTAACTTACTATTTTCTCCGAGTTTCATTACAGAACCTTTTCCAAATTGTTTTTCTATTTGACCCATAGCTACTTCTAGCGCTTTTAATTTTTCATTATTCATAAATTTCCCCTGCGGGTTCACCATCCTTTTATCGACGAACATTTGTTCTAAGTTAAGTATACACCATTTATTTTATATGGTCAACATGCAAAGCAAAATTTTACATTTTCATTTACTATAGAAATCCTTTTATTTGTATTATTAACAAACTCTAATAATTTAATCACTTATCAACTCTAATTGTACCTTTGTTTTTTACAAAATAGTCAACACCAGATATTATTGTGATAATTACTGCAGCTGCCATGAAAATATTAGTTAACATATTTAATATTGTATTTGCGTAAGATAAATTTATCAGAGCCGTAATTATAGCTACTATTTGAATAACGGTTTTCAGTTTTCCCCATTTACTAGCCGCAATTACTTTTCCATCTGAAGCAGCTATTGTTCGAAGTCCTGAAACTGCAAATTCTCTAGCAATTATAATCATAGCTATCCAACTAGGCACAATCTGAAGCTCAACTAATGAAACAAGTGCAGCAGTTACTAAAAGTTTATCTGCTAGAGGATCCATAAATTTTCCGAAATTAGTTATTTGATTTCTGCTTCTAGCTACATAGCCATCCAACTTATCTGTGAGAGAGGCTACTATAAAAACAATTGTAGCCAGTTCTCTTCCATAAGGTATTCCTTTAACTGCCATAAATATTAAAAATATAGGTACTAAAAAAATTCGAATCATCGTAAGTTTATTTGCAAGATTCATAGCACACAACTCCTATTAAATCATATTCTAATGCTTTGGTAACCCTTACTGTAACGAATTCTCCCTTAGTATAAACTTTGTCAGATTCAAAGAAAATAGTTCCATCAACTTCTGGCGCCATTTCATAACTTCTACCAAAATAAGTTTTACCATTAAATCCTTCCACTAAAACTTTGTAAATTTTATCTATTTTTTTACTATTTATATCTTTTGATATACTTTGTTGCACAATCATTAATTCTTCTTCACGTTTTTCTTTTATTACTTCTGGAATTTGATTTTTCATCTCTGCAGCTGCAGTACCATCTTCCATTGAGTATTTGAACACTCCCAATTTTTCAAATTTAATTTCCTTAATAAATTGTTTTAATTCTTCAAAATTTCCTTCCGTTTCTCCTGGAAATCCAACTATTAATGTAGTTCTAAGGGTTAGACCCTTAATACTCTTCCTCATCTTATTTATGTTTTCTGTTATGACATTTTTTCTTCCTTTCCTTTTCATGGATTTAAGAAGATCATCACTTATATGTTGGATTGGTATATCTACATATTTGCAAACTTTATCATTTAAAGAAATTTCATTAATAATATCATCAGTCATTTCTTCTGCATAGCAGTAAAGTACTCTAATCCATTCAATCCCACTTATTTTAGAAATTTTGCTTATTAACTTATGTAGGTTTTTTTCACCATACAAATCTATACCGTATCTAGTGGTGTCTTGAGCAACTAAAATAATCTCCTTGCAACCATGTTCACTTAAAGCCTTAGCCTCTTGTATTATGTTCTCCATCTTTCTGCTTCTATACTTCCCTCTAATATTAGGTATTGCGCAATATGCACAAGCATTATCACACCCTTCAGAAATTCTAATATAAGCAGAGTATGTTCCTGTAGTTAATACTCTTTGTCCTTCATTAATATTATCATCACTATAAGTGCAATGTTGTACTTTAATATTTTTTAAAAGAACCTCTTCTATACTGCTTAGTAACTTGTCATAATCGTTAACACCGAGCATTATATCAAGTTCTGGCATCAATTCAATCAGATCCGCCCCATAACGCTGAGTAAGGCAACCCGTTGCAATTAATACTGAACATTTATATTCCTCTTTGTATTTTGACATTTCTAGAATAGTGTCTATTGATTCTTGTTTTGACGATTCTATGAATCCACAAGTATTCACTAAAATTACATCTGCTAGTTTAGGATCATTTGTCATATCATATTTCTCACTTAAACTGCTTATTACAATCTCACTATCAATTCTATTTTTATCACAGCCTAAATTTATAACTCCAACTTTTAATTTTTCCACCAGTCATCCTCCTTGTTTATCAACCTGAGTAACTCCTATTTACCAAATATCATACTACTTGTTTGACTTTGCACGTAAATAATAGTCAACAATTTTTATCTTCCTACTTTTGTACCCATAAATTATTGTAAATGTGATTTGCAAATTAAACAAGGGTATTTACAATTATTCTTACAAATTTTTTTTTATTGTTCCTTTAACTCACTATCACTTAATAATATTTCCCTAGGTTTGCTTCCATTTCTACCTGAAATAATCCCTCGTTCCTCCATTTGTTCAATAATTCTTGCTGCCCTATTATACCCTATTTTCAGCTTGCGTTGCAATAATGAAGTGGAGGCTTGTCCATTTTCAACTACTATTCTTATTGCTTCATTTAATAATTCATCAATATCATTATCGGTACTTTTATTATTTGAACTACTCTCTATTTCATCTATTATTTCTTTTTCATAGTTTACTTCTGTCGTCTGATTTTTTATAAAATCGACAACTCGTTCAACTTCTTCTTCTGATACAAAAGCCCCCTGTATTCTAAATGGTTTAGCCTCTCCAACCGGATAAAAAAGCATATCACCTTTCCCAAGTAATTTCTCTGCACCAGAGGAATCCAAAATTGTTCTTGAATCTATTTGACTCGAAACTGCAAAAGATATTCTTGAAGGTATATTGGCTTTTATTACACCTGTAATAACATCAACTGATGGTCTCTGCGTCGCAATTACTAAATGCATTCCTGCCGCTCTTGCCATTTGCGCAAGTCTTCCAATATATTCCTCTACATCATTAGCACAAACCGTCATTAAATCTGCTAACTCATCAATTATAATAACAATCCACGGTAATTTATTTTCAACAATGCCTTTATTAACTAATTCATTATATCCTTCTATACTTCGCACATTGTTTTCAGCAAAACTCTTGTATCTTCTTGACATTTCGTTTACAGCCCAATTTAAAGCCCCTGCAGATTTTTTTGGATCTGTTACAACTGGTATTAATAGATGAGGTATCCCATTATAAATATTTAATTCAACAACTTTAGGGTCAATTAATAATAGCTTAACCTCCTCTGGAGAATATTTATAAAGTAAACTTATTATTAATGAATTTATACAAACACTTTTTCCAGATCCTGTAGCCCCTGCTACCAACAAATGTGGCATTTTTGTTAAATCCGAAACAACACAGTTACCGCCTATATCTTTTCCTAAACTAAAGGATAAATTTTTGTTTGAAGCCGAAAATTCATTGGATTCTATTACCTCTCTTAAGTATACTGCGCTTAACTCTTTGTTTGGCACTTCAATGCCCACAGCGGCCTTACCAGGTATAGGAGCTTCAATCCTTACCCCAGAAGAAGCTAAATTCAGTGCAATATCATCTGCTAAATTCACAATTTTACTCACCTTAACACCAGCATTTGGTTGAAGCTCAAACCTTGTCACTGAAGGTCCTTTTGTAACTTGAATAACTTTTGCTTCAACTCCAAAGCTACTTAGTGTCTCTTGTAGCTTATTGGCACTATTAAGCAATTCTTTTTTATCATTTTTATTCATTTTAGAAGTGTTATTTTCATTTAATAAATCTACAGTGGGATATTCATATTTATAGTTTGGCTTTGAATTTGCACTATTTAATTGAATTTCTTTCTCCAACTCTTGGTTGATAGCATTGTCTATATGACTTTCTTTTGAACCACGTGCATTGTCATTCCTAACATTACTAACAGTTTCTTCTTTATTTAACCCTTCCGCGTCGGTAGCAATTTCATTTGATTTTATAAAATCGATTATTTTAATTTTATTGCTAATATCTTTAATAAATTTATTTTTCTCTCCATTTGGAACTATTAATTCTTCTTGCTTATCATTATTCTCTATATATAAATCCTTACTATCATTTTTAATTGCAGTCTTTTTATTAATAAATTTATCCTTTAAATAAAAAAAGACATCATTGAGCGATACGTTTAATATTAAAATTAAGCATATAACGTAAATAGCAATAAAAATTATATAGCTACCCGCAGTTCCAAATAGTGTATGTAATGGTACATCAATTGAATAACTAATAATCCCACCATGTAGGACACTTTCTGAATTGTATATCTTATTTATTCCGAGAAAAAAATCTCCTTTAGTGTAATACTTATTTAAAGATAACATTTGTATAAATAACAGTGTATTTATTATAAAAAGTATTATTCCACAAAACTTCTTACTAAAATTTATCTTACCTTTCTTAACGATTTTGCATATGCCAATAAATATTATAAGGAACGGCGAAAGATATGCACCCACCCCTAAGATTGCAAAAAGCACATGATTAATCAGATTACCTATCATACCTGATATGGAATTAGAATTTGAACTCATAGTTGAGAATATACTTAATAAAATTAATATGCCTATTGTTATTAAAACAATTCCATAAATTTCAATATTAGCATCTACATTACTTGCAACTTTAGATTTAGCTTTAGTTTTTTTCCTAGCCAAAGTATCACCTCCATCCTTATTATTTCTACAAAATCTAGAAATCTCCTCTAACTTTCAATAGATTTATAAATGAATCTTAAACTAGTTATATAAAAAAACATTTATTAGATTATATTTATCATAGTAACAAATCATTAAAAATAGACATAAACAGGCAATTTTGACCTATCTATATCTAAGTTACTTTTAATCTATCATTTCGTTTAATTTTGATAATGCCTCACTAATGCCACCAACCTCGTCTATTAACCCATTATCAACTGCTTGTTTTCCTATAAGTATAGTACCCATATCATTTAAAAGCTCATCAGTTTGAAGCATTAATCTATTTACCGTTTCCTTATCGATCTTAGAGGTTCTAATAATAAATTCTGTTATTCTTTCTTGCATTTTATTAAAATATTCAAAAGTTTGCGGTACCCCTATTATTAGACCATTCATTCTTATAGGATGAATTATCATAGTTGCAGACGGGGAAATGAATGAGTACTTAGCAGCTGTTGCCAGTGGTATACCTATTGAATGGCCACCACCTACTACAAGCGATACAGTTGGTTTACTAACGCTTCTAATCATCTCTGCTATTGCAAGACCCGCTTCCACATCTCCTCCTACGGTATTTAGAACTATAAGAATACCTTTTACTTTTTCATCCCTCTCCATAGCGATTAACTCTGGAATAACATGTTCATACTTAGTAGCTTTTGTTTGAGGAGACAACATCATGTGCCCTTCTATTTGACCTATAATAGACAAAACTTGAATTTTATCGTCTTGGGTTGGGACATTAGTCGTTCCCAGTTCTTTAATATTTTCAACCTGTTCATTTGCATTTTTTTTAATGCCTTCTTTTTCCTTCTCTTGTTTGTTTCCTTCAGTTTTCAACATTTTCATTCCTCCTAATCCATTTTATTTTGTGCATTAAGAGAAACTATATACATTTTTTATCCTAAATTAAATTCCCTGTGTAGTGCATTAATTGCTTTTTCAACATATCCCGTTTCTACAAGACACCATATAGTCATATTAGAATCTGCTGTTTGCAATACTTCAATATTTTCTCTAGTTAATACCTTAAGTATTCTCGCCATTACACCAGGAATGCCTCTCATTTTTGAACCTATAATTGAAAGTTTACTACAATCCTTCACAAAAGAATAGGACATGTTAAGGTCTTTTATTAAATCAGCAAATTTAGTAAAGTCATTTTCATCAATAGTAAATATTTTTTCCTTAGGAAAAACATTTATAAGATCTATACTTATAAGGTTTTCAGCTAAAATATCAAATATATCATCATAGCTAGCACCTGAATTTTCACATATTTTTATTTGAATTCTATTATTCATATGCGTAATACCTGTAATTATATTTTCATAACCTTCATTTCCCAAATTACTAATTACTGTTCCATCGCAATCATTCATAGTGTTTTTTATTACTAATGGTATATTATACTTTCTAGATATTTCAACTGCCCTTGGGTGTATAACATTTGCTCCTTGATCTGCAAATTGAAATATTTCATCATAACTTATTTTTTTTATTAAAGTTGCTTCGGAAACTATTCTTGGATCCGCTGTCATAATCCCATCTACATCAGTGTATATTTGAGTCTGGGCGGCTTTAAGCGCTGCACCTAGTATTGCAGCAGTAACGTCACTTCCGCCTCTCCCAATAGTCGTAACATAGCCCTTTTCATCCCTACCTTGAAATCCTGCTACTACAGGGGTTTTCCCTTTTTGTAAAATATCCAATATTTTTTTTGTGTCCACATTAAGTATTGCTGCATTGTTATAATTAGAATCTGTGATTATACCTGCTTGTCCACCAGTTAAAGGCACAGCATTAATTCCACTATTATTTAATTCGCTACACATTATTACAGTGCTTATAGTTTCACCACAACTCATTAGCAAATCTATTGCTAATGGATTTGCGACTTTGAAATTATCATCTACCAAAGATAACAGTGTGTCTGTAGCGTAAGGCTCGCCTTTTCTTCCCATTGCAGATACTACTACCACAGGAAAATATCCTTGAACCTTTGCATTTAAAACTTTGTTTACTACAAGCTTTCGTTTTTCCTCTGTTGAAACCGATGTACCTCCAAACTTTTGCACTAATATCTTCATTTCTGTCCTCCAAAATTATATATGAGATTTTTTTAAAAATTCATTATCAACATCAATTATTATAGTTCTGGAACCAATTTTTTTAACATATTCCCAAGGCACTTCAATGATATCATTATTTTTAAAAAAACTAAATTTAGAGCTTCCCTCATTTATAATTAAAAATTTTAAAAGCCCATTCTCATCAATAACTACATCATTATTACCTAAATTGCTATATTTGTCACCATCATTGATGTTAATAATTTCATATCTTTCCATTTCACTATATAGTTTTATATCATCTTCCATATAATCATCTCCTTAACAGCTCTCATAAAATACTATGAAATCTGTTAAGGATTTATGCATAATTTCTATACCTTTATAGATAAATTTACTTATCTATAGAAATAATATTACCTTTAAAAACCTTTTTAAGCATTTCTTTTTCTTTTCCTACATATGCAGAATTTATTATACCTTTTTTAAAAGTCTTTTCTATGACAGAATTTACCCTTGTCATATCTATTTCATCGATTTTTCGCAATACGTCTTCTGGCGTATTAATTTTGTTCATAAACATTACTGATCTCCCATTACTAAACATTCTGCTGCTTGTGCTTTCGAGCCCTAGGATATAACTACCCTTTAACTGCTCTTTAGCTTTACTTAACGTTTCATTGTCAATTCCGAGTTCAGCGAATTTACTAACCTCTTCTTTTATTGCATTAATGGCAACTTCCACGTTCATTGGACTGAGTCCCGCATAAATGTTTACAACTCCTGTGTTTTTAAACATAGATAAATAACAGTAGATTGAATAGCACACACCTAGCTCTTCACGGATTTTTTGAAACAATCTTGAGGATGCCCCTCCTCCTAATATATTGCTTAGTAAGATTAACGTGTATGTATCATCATTTCCAAGATCTACACCAGGTATTCCTAGACTCACATGGAATTGCTCAATATCTTTTTTTCTGAAATAATGTTGATTTAATATTTCAGGGCTACTATATTTAGTAATCTTTTTGTCTTTACAACACCATTTACCAAAATATTTTTCAACAAGACTTTCTATCCTTTTCATGTCAAATTTACCTGAAATAGATATTACCGAGTTTTCCGGTATATAATGCGAGTCTATATAATCTACTATCATTTTTCTACTAAAAGATTTTACAGTATCAATGGTTCCTAAAATCGGTAGCGAAATAGAATCTGTATTCCAAATTGCTTTTGTGTGTAAATCTGATAAAACATCTTCTGGTGAATCTTCGCTCATATTTATTTCTTCAACAATTACGCCTTTTTCCTTCTCAATATCATCTTCTGATAAATTACTATTGAAAATCATATCTGAAAGAATATCTAAAGATAGTTCTAAATGAGTGTCTAATGCTTTTATATAAAAACATGTAGCTTCCCTACCTGTAAAGGCATTTATTTGACCACCAACATCTTCAATCGCTTCAGCAATCTGTTTTGCAGTTCTCCCACAGGTTCCTTTAAAAAGCATATGCTCAATAAAATGTGATATCCCACTGCTAGTTATATTTTCATTTCTTGAACCATTTTCTACCCAGAAGCCTACACTAACAGAATTTACATATTCAATATTTTCCACTACAACTCTTAACCCATTATCTAACTTAAACAAATTATACATATGCGCCTCTCCTTAATGAGAATTTATATTTACTATGTGCATATTAGGGCAATATTATTTAAAAAAAATAAAAAGGCATCTAAGCCCTTCTATTATTATTCTTTGTCTTTGTCTTTGTCTTCATTTTCGCTATCTTTCATAGCATCTCTTCTCGAAAGATTTACTCTTCCTTGATTATCTATTTCCATTACTTTTACTAATATTTCATCACCAACTGAAACTATATCTTCTACTTTATTTACTCTTGTAAAATCAAGTTTAGAAATATGCACTAGGCCTTCTTTATTAGGAAGTATTTCAACAAAAGCTCCAAAAGCAGCAATTTTTGTTACTTTTCCTAAGTATATTTCTCCCACTTTAACAGATTTAGTTAGTTCTTCAATAATTTTCACTGCTTTATTGGCACTAACACTGTCGCTCGACATAATTACAATTTTTCCATCGTCATTAGTATCTATTTTAACGCCGGTTTCTGCTATAATTTTCTTTATAGTTGCTCCGCCTTTACCTATTACGTCTCTAATCTTGTCTGGTGCTACATTTAGCACATACATTCTAGGCGCATAAAGTGACATTTCACTTCTTGGCTGCGGTATACATTCGTTCATTTTTTCTATTATATGAAGTCTAGCTTTTTTGGCATCTATAATTGCAGTTTTAATGCAATAATTAGATAATCCATGAAGCTTTGTATCAACTTGTATAGCTGTAATACCTTTAACAGTTCCAGCTACTTTAAAGTCCATATCTCCAAAGAAATCTTCTATACCTTGAATATCCGTTAATACTTTTTCTTTAGATAAGTCAGCGTTTGTAATTAGTCCCATTGCAATACCCGCAGCTGGTCTTTTAATAGGAACCCCTGCATCTAATAGTGCTAAAATACTTGCACTTACACTAGCTTGAGATGTTGAACCATTAGAACTTAATACTTCTGACACCACGCGAATAGCATATGGAAATTCTTCTATAGATGGTAAAAGTGGTTCTACTGCTTTTTCTGATAGTGCACCATGACCAATTTCGCGTCTTCCAGGTCCACGCATTGGTTTAGTTTCTCCTACGCTGTAAGCTGGGAAATTATAGTGATGCATGTATCTTTTAGTATCTTCATTACCTATTCCGTCTAGTATCTGGGCTTCTTTTAATGCTCCGAGTGTTGCAACTCCCATTACTTGAGTAAGTCCTCTTGTAAAAAGACCTGTTCCATGAGTTCTTGGAAGTATTCCTACTTCACAACTTATTGGTCTAACTTCATCAAAAGCTCTTCCATCTGGTCTTCTATTTTCATTTAACATCATATTTCTAACTATTTCTTTTTGAATATTATAAAAAACTTCACCGATATCTGATTTTTTATCTGCGTATTTTTCATTAAATTCAGCACTTATTTTTTCTTTAATTTCATCCACTTTTGTGTTTCTCTCATCTTTATCCATTATGTACATTGCTGTTTTTGTCATATCAAATGAAAATTCTCTTACTTCACTTTGGAGAGTTTCATCTATTTTATTTAATAAAGGTATAACTTTTTTCTTTCCAAACTTAGCTACAGCGTCTTCTTGGAAAGCTACAATTTTCTTACATGCTTCAAAAGCAAAATCAATTGCATCTATCATTACATCTTCAGGTATTTCGTCTCCATTTGCTTCTATCATTGTTACATTATCTTTTGTTGCACAAACCGTAAGTTTCATAGAACTATCATTTTGCTCTTCTACAGTAGGACTTAATATAAATTTACCATCAATTAAGCCCACTGAAACAGTTGCAACAGCATCAGTAAAAGGTATACTTGATAGACATAATGCCAGTGATGCTCCATTCATAGCAAGTATCTCAGGTGAATTATCTTGTTCAACTGACAGTACTGTACAAACAATTTGCACATCATTTTTATAGCCTTTAGGAAATAATGGTCTTAATGGCCTATCAATACCTCTTGCTGTTAGAATTGCTCTTTCTGACGGTCTTGCTTCTCTCTTTATAAATCCCCCTGGAATTTTACCAACGGCATAAAGTCTTTCTTCATATTCTACACTTAATGGAAAGAAATCAATACCATCCCTTGGTTTTTCTGATGCATTTGCATTAATTAAAACTACTGTTTCTCCATAACTCATGACTATTGCACAGTTTGATAGCATTCCAACTTTACCATATTCAACTTTAAGATTTCTACCTGCTACAGTAGTTTCTATAATATGAATCATATATTTGTCTCCCTTCAATTTGCACTAACAATATTAACAATTGTATATATTTCCCCTAATCTAAAATAATAGAGCGGCTAAGCCGCTCTGAATTATTTTCTTAGTCCGAGTTCTGCAAGAATTGCACGATATCTTTCAATATCTTGGTTCTTTAAGTAACCGATCATACCTTTTCTTTGTCCAACCATCATTAATAGACCTCTTCTTGAATGGTGATCTTTTTTATGAATTTTCAAATGTTCATTTAACTCTTGAATTCTTTCAGTAAGTAGTGCGATTTGCACTTCTGGAGAACCTGTATCTCCTTCATGTCTTGCATGTTTTAACATTATTTCTTGTTTTTTAGCTTTTTGCATTTTACAACACCTCCGAATATAATCCCCATATTCCAAGTACACCGTTGGTGATTCGGTGAACTTAGCATAAGGTTCAAATCAATTATAACAAACTAAGATTAAATTGTAAATTAATTTTTACATCTTAACACTTATTTTTCTATTTTTCTATTTTTTGATTTATTGCATATTCCTTATCCTTTAATAGTTGCTCTTTTAATTCATCAATAGCATTAAATTTAACTTCATCTCTTATTCTGTTTATAAAATGAATCTTAACTATTTCATTATAAATTATCTTATCAAAGTTCAAAATATGCGTTTCTACTGATAGCTTGCCACCTTCTACAGTAGGATTGTACCCTATGTTGGTTATAGCTCTGTAAAAGTTATTATCGTACTCAGCTAAAGTATAGTACACCCCTCCCTTAGGAAGGATATATTCTTTATTGTAATTTAAATTTACAGTTGGAAATCCGATAGTTCTCCCAAGTTGTTTTCCCTTAATTACTTTTCCAATAATAGTGTGCGGTCGTCCTAAAAGCTCATTTGCTTTAGTGATATTACCCTCCGCTATGAGATGACGTATTTTTGAACTACTTACAATTTCATGGTTAATACTAACGGCTTCACAGACATATAGTTTATATCCTAATATAGCACTATATGTTTTAAGCATTTCTACATCACCTAAATTTTTATATCCAAATCTATAATTAAAACCAACAACTATTCCCTTTGCATTATAAAACTTCACCATATTTTTTATGAACTCTTCTGGAGTTATCTTCATAAAATCTTTATTAAAATTAACTAAGTTAACAATATCAATACCAGTGTTTTTTAATAAATTTATTTTGGTGTTATTATCCATTATTAACTTTGGACAAATTTCTTTGTTAATAATGGACAATGGATGATTTTTAAAGGTACAAATCATACTTTTAGCATTATTTTCTTTTGCTAATACTACTGTACTATTTACAAGAGACATATGCCCTAAATGGATGCCGTCAAAACTTCCTAAAGCAATGCACGTTGGGTATTTAAGTTTTGTTTTAAAATTATCTTTTATAACTAACATTTTACTATACTCCTATATAAATGACTTTATTAGCTTAACACAATCATTGCTTCTATGCGCAATTCCAATAAAGTCATTATCATTATTATATATATTATATATAATATCAACTTCAAATTTGCAAGTTAGTGCTTTATCCTTTACTACAACACCATTTAATAAGAATTTAACAAATCTATCTTCTATGGTGATTTTAGTATTATTTTGGAAAATCTTTTCTATAGGCATAATATGTTTATTTATGTTTTCTTCATTTAAATCTTCAATATTTATAGCATCTTCAATATGAAATGGTCCTGTAGCAATTCTTTGTAAATTCCACATCATACCACCACATTTTAATAGTTGTCCAATATCATAACACAGACTTCTAATATATGTACCCTTAGAGCATTTCACTCTAAACTTTACGTAAGGTGTTTTAATGTCAATAATATCTATGCCATAAATTACTAAAGCCCTTGCTTCTCTCTCTATTTCTATTCCAGCCCTTGCTAATTCATAAAGTTTTTTTCCATTAACCTTTAGAGCTGAGTACATAGGAGGAATTTGTTTTATTTCACCTATAAATGAATTAATAGCGCGAGTAATTTCCTCGCAGTCTACATTAACTTCACTTTCACTTAGAATCTTACCTTCTCTATCATAAGTATCTGTAATAACTCCCAACTTTAATTCAACTTCATAAATCTTAAAGTCGCCCATTATATAGTCAATAGCCTTTGTTGCTTTTCCGATACAAACAGGTAAAACCCCGCTAGCCTCAGGATCTAGAGTGCCAGCGTGGCCTACTTTTTTTACATTGCTGATTTTTTTTATTTTACGTACTACATCAAAAGAAGTAATTCCCGTAGGTTTAAATACATTTAATATACCGTTCATTTCATCAACTCTTTTTCTAAAATTTCTATTAATTTAACTTTAATATCATCAAAATTTGCTTCTGCATAAAACCCTGAAGCTCTAATATGACCTCCACCGCTAAAACCTTCTGCAATTTTACTAACATCTACTAAAGACTTAGATCTTAAACTTACTTTAACACCATTCTCAGCTTCTTTTATAAGAATAGTAACTTCAACGGTATCTATTGAATCACCAAAAGTAATAACATCTGATGTATCTGAGGATACCAAATTGATTTTTTCAAGTACATTTTTAGATATATACATAATACAGACCTTACCATTGAGTTCTACTGTCATATCACTAATAATTTCTCCACAAAATTTTATCTTTTCAAATTTCTTATTTTCAAAAATAATTCTATGTATATTACTAAAATCTATACCTGTATTGATAAGTTCACCAGCGATACCATGAGTCACTGCTGTGGTACTCGAATGTCTAAAGCTGCCTGTATCTGTAAGTAAGGAAGTATACAAACATGCACCTATTTCTTTGTCTAATTCTACATGGAGAAGTCTAAGAACTTCGTGTACAATTTCTCCCACTGCAGAAGCTTTTGTATCAACAAAATTTAAATCTCCATATAAATCATTAGATAAATGGTGATCCATATTAATTAATTCAAACTTTCTGTTTTGCATACATAAATTAGCATTAATTCTTTTAAAATCACCACAATCCAACACTATTACACACTCCGTATCCTTTAACGGCTGACTTGTTTCACCATTAATTTCGTCAGAGCAAGGCAAAAATAAGAAAGTTTGCGAAATAGCTTCTTTTGAAATTATATATACTTCCTTATTTAATTTTCTAAGACCAATAAGCAACGCTAATGCGCTACCAATTGAATCACCATCTGGCGAAGTATGAAAAGTTATAGCAATTTTTTTAAATAACTTTACTTTGGCAACAATGTCATTAATCTTCACTGTTATCTTCTTCGTTGCCATTTCCCTCATTTATTTCTTCCTGATTATTTCCTTTTTGTTTTATTTGATTAAAAATACCTTCTAAATGTATTGCACGTTCTATAGTCTCATCTACCTCTATAATAACCTGTGGAACATGTCTTAACTTAACATGACTCCCTATTTCTTTTCTAATGAGGCTAGTTGAACTTTTAAGTGCTTGAAGTGTTTCTTTCTTAGCATTTTTGTCACCAAATATACTAACATAAATTTTTGTATAGCTTAGGTCTTTTGTTGTGTCTACTTTCGTTACACTTACCATAGCACTTAATCTTGGATCCTTTATTTTGTTTTGAATTGTATTGCTTACGTCTTTTTTAATTTCTTCATTTATTCTACCATTTCTATAACTAACCATACAATTCACTACTCCTTATACTATATTAATTTTGGTTTTACTTCTTCCATTATGAATGCTTCAATAATGTCGCCTTCTTTAATATCATTGAATTTTTCTACACTTAATCCACATTCAAATCCAGCAGCTACCTCTTTTGCATCATCTTTAAATCTTTTTAAGGAAGCTAAAGTTGATTCAGTAATTACTATTCCATTTCTAAGTACTCGTACACTACTATTTCTCGTGATTTTACCGTTCAATACATAAGACCCTGCTATTGTTCCTACATTTGAAACTTTATATATTTGTCTTATTTCAACTCTACCTAAGACAACTTCTTTATATACAGGATCGAGCATTCCAACCATTGCATCTTTTATATCATCAAGAGCGTCATAAATTATTCTATATGTTTTAATTTCTACATTTTCTTTCTCTCCAATTAAGGAAGCATTATTATCTGGTCTTACATTAAACCCTATAATTATTGCATTTGAAGCTGCTGCAAGTACAACATCTGTTTCTGTAATAGCGCCAACTCCAGAATGGATAACCCTTACTTTAACATTATCAGTAGATAATTTTTCGAGAGATTGTCTTACAGCCTCTACAGACCCTTGAACATCAGCTTTAACAATTACACAAAGTTCTTTAACAGATCCTTCTTGTATTTGGCTATATAGGTTTTCCATGGAAACTCTATTACTAGATTCAAAATGTTCTTCTCTTAAATTTGTTTTCCTAGTTTCGGCCATATTTCTTGCAGTTTTCTCATCTTTAACTACATTAAATCTATCTCCAGCTGCTGGAACTTCAGATAATCCAAGTATTTCCACTGGTATAGAAGGTCCTGCAGTCTTTATTTTGTTACCCTTATCATCAAACATTGCTCTTATTCTTCCATAAGTTGAACCAACTATTATAGAATCTCCAGCATTTAGTGTACCATTTTGCACGAGTAAAGTAGCAAGTGGACCTCTACCTTTGTCAAGTTTAGCTTCTATTACAGTTCCCTTTGCGAGTCTACTAGGATTTGCTTTTAGTTCTGACATTTCTGCTGTAATCACTACCATTTCAAGCAAAGTATCTATACCCTCTTTAGTATGAGCTGATACTGGAACACAAATTGTGTCTCCGCCCCAATCTTCTGCTACAAGTCCATGTTCTGTTAATTCTTGCTTAACTCTATCAACATTAGCTCCTGGCCTATCTATCTTGTTTATAGCTACTATCATTGGCACCTTAGCAGCTTTACAGTGATTTATAGCTTCTTTAGTCTGTGGCATAATACCATCATCTGCAGCTACAACAAGTATAACTATATCTGTTATTTGGGCACCTCTTGCCCTCATTGCTGTAAAAGCTTCGTGACCAGGTGTATCTAAAAATGTAATTTTTTCACCATTAACATCTACAGTATATGCACCTATATGTTGTGTTATTCCACCCGCTTCTGTTTCTGTAACCTTAGCTTTCCTAATGCAGTCAAGTAGTGATGTCTTGCCGTGGTCAACATGACCCATAACTGTAACAACCGCTGGTTTTTTATCTGTATCTATTTCAACCTCAACATTTTCGAAGTCTTCATCATCAGCAATTTTTCCTTCTTCTTCATCTTTTAGTACAGCAAGTGCACCATATTTTTCTATTACTTTTTCAGCTGTAGCAAAATCAATTTCTTGGTTCATTCCAGCCATAACACCTATAAAAATAAGTTGTTTTATTACTTCAACATAAGGTCTCTTTAACGTATCAGCTAAGTCTTTAACTGTAATAGTACTTTTGATTACTACAACTTCATCATCTATTGCTTCAACAGTATTGTTTCCGCTTCCTAATTCGTCTCTACCTTTTCTACCTCTTTTTCTAATAACAACTTTATTAGCATCTTCATTAGCTAAGTTTTCATAGTGTTCTACTGTTTCATTTTTATTATCCTTAAGTCCTGAATTTTCATCACTATAAAGTTCCTTTATTAACTCAGCATCTTCTTCCTCAATCACACTCATATGATTTTTGGCCTTTATACTAAACTCTTCTAATAGTACATTAATTAATTCTTTACTTGACACTTCTAACTCTTTTGCTAATTCATATATTCTGACTTTTGCCAAATCATTCACCCCCGAAATTTAATTTATTCATCATTTTCATTCCATAAGCTTAATAGCTTATTACTCATTTTTTTATCGTTTACGCACAAAACATTGATTTCTGATCTGCCTAAGCACTTGCCTAAAGTCTCATTGGATATTCCTTCTATAAGAGGTATAACCCTTTTGATAGCTAATTTTTTAAATTTATCTTTAGTATTGGTAGCGCTCTCCTCTGACAAAATTATAAGGGTTCCTCTCCCGTGTGATAGTGCATCTTCACATTGGTTGTAACCTTCAATAAGTTTGCCTGCCTTTTTAGTTAAACCCAAAAATCGGAAAAATTTATTATCCATGATTTACCTCATTCTCATAATTTATCTTATCTCTTAGTTTACCATAAATTTCTTCACTTATTTTTCCACCTAAGTTTCGCTCTAATCTTTTTGTCTTAAAAGATTTTTCAAAGCATTCTATATTCTTACAAATATATGCACCTCTACCTGGCTTTTTCCCTGTTAAATCTATAGAAATTTCGCCTTCTTTACTATGAACTATGCGTAATAATTCTTTTTTGCATTTCATTTCCATACAACCTGTGCACATGCGCTGAGGTATTTTTTTAACTTTCATAAAGCTATCACCTACTCTTCAGTAATGGTTTCAATTACTTTATTTTCATTTTCAATATCTTCAACATCTTCCATGTTATATTGGGCTTGTGTTCTACTTTTTATGTCAATTTTCCAACCTGTTAATCTCGCTGCCAATCTAACATTTTGACCTTCTTTTCCAATAGCTAATGATAATTGATTATCTTCCACTATTACTTTTGCAGATTTAGAAACTTCTTCAACTACTACATTCAATACTTTTGCAGGGCTTAACGCGTTTGATATATACTCTTCAGATTTCTTGCTCCACTTAATAATATCAATTTTTTCATTTCTTAATTCATTAACTATGTTTTGAACTCTGATACCTTTTGGCCCAACACAAGCTCCCATAGCATCAACATCCTCATCGTTTGAATATACCGCAATCTTAGTTCTTGATCCTGCTTCTCTTGAAATACTTTTTATTTCAACAACTCCACCAAAAACTTCTGGTACCTCTAATTCAAATAATCGTTTTACAAGCCCTGGATGAGTTCTTGATACTCCTACTTGAGCACCTTTAGTAGTATTTTTAACCTCAACAATATATAATTTCAACTTTTCATTAAAATTATATTCCTCGCCAGGCATTTGCTCATTAGCTCCAAGCACAGCTTCAATTTTACCTAAATCTATAAACACGTTTCCTCTATCTTTTCTTATAACACTTCCTGTAATAATATCAAATTCTTTGGCTATAAATTCATTGTAAATTATATTTCTTTCAGCCTCTTTAATTCTTTGAATAACCACTTGTTTTGCAGCTTGTGCAGCTATTCTTCCAAATTTTCTTGGGGTAACTTCAATATCAACAGTATCATCAATTTGATATTTAGGGCTATATTCTTTAGCTCCTTCTAGTGATATTTCATTGGCATCCTCAAATACTTCTTCTACAACTGTTTTTTGACCATAAATATGTATTTCACCTGTTTCTCTATCCATTGACACTTTTACACTTTGGTTACTATTAGATAGAGTAGCAAAATTCTTCTTATATGCTGCAACTAATGCGTCCTCAATAGTTTCAAAAAGTAAATCTTCACTGATTCCCTTTTGTTCTACAATTTCTCTCAATGCTTCAATAAATTCCTGATTCATTTTAACTTCCTCCTTACAGCACCGGTTTCAAACTCACAATGGAAATCTTTTCTTTCGGAATAGATATATTATTCCCATCATACTGAATTTCTATTTGTACATCCGAAAATCCTAATAAATTGCCTTCAAATTTTTTCGTTCCCTCATATAGACTATTTAAATTAACTAGTACGTTCTGGCCTATATATTTTTTTAGATGATTGTCATCATATAAAATTCTCTCAATTCCTGGAGAGGAGACTTCTAAACAGTAACTATCAGTTATTGGATCTTCTACATCTAATATTTCACTTACGGCTCTACTTGTTTTTTCACAATCTTCTAAAGATATCCCATTAGAACTATCTATATAAATTCTCAAGAAATTTTCTCCTGATTCTTTTACATACTCCAAATGATATAATTCGCAATTATTTTTTTCTGCTATTGGTTGAATTATTTTTCTAAGTTTTTGCAACAAGGTATCATTTTTCATTTTAACACCCTCCTTTTATTAATATTTTCTACAATTATTAACATAATTAATCGTAATATTATAATTAAAACGCAACCATGAGTTGCGTTTCAATAAATAGAGAGTAGGACGAGCCTACTCTCTTACAGTAAAATTACCAACGGTAACTAATATATATTATTCTATCATATAAAATTTGCTATTTCAAGGGCTAATTGCATTTAGCTAAAAAAACGACAACTGATTTGTATCAGGAAGTTCTTTTAAACACCCATGATTATCTAACGATTCAATAACTGTTTTGGAAACTTTGCAGCGAATTCTCAAATCTTCTTTTGATATAAACTCCCCTTGAGGTCTTTCCAAAACTATACTTTTAGCAGCATTTTCACCTACACCTTCCAGGCCGCTTAGTGGAGGTCTTATTGAATCATCTTCAATTGTAAATTTAACTGCCTCAGACTTATAAAGATCTACATTTAATAATTTTATCCCTCTTTTATACATTTCAAAAGATAACTCCAGCGCTGTAAGAAGTCCTTTTTCTTTCATCCCTATATCCTTACCCATAGCCGTTAGTTCATCCATTTTAGAACTTATAGCACTCTCGCCTTTTACAATCAAATTAGCATCAAAGTCATCAGCTCTTATAGTAAAGAAAGTAGCGTAGTATTCCTTTGGGTAATAAACTTTATAATATGCTATTCTTACCGCCATCATTACATATGCAACTGCATGTCCTTTAGGAAACATGTACTTTATCTTTTTACATGAGCCTATATACCAATCTGGCACATCATGCTCTCTCATTACTTTCTCATCATCTTCTGTAAGTCCCTTACCTTTTCGTACTTTCTCCATAATAGTAAAAGCAGTCTTAGGTTCAAGATTTTTCTGCATTAGATAAACCATAATATCATCTCTTGTAGAAATACAATCTTTAAGTGTAGTAAATCCTTCTTTAATATAATATTGTGCATTATTAATCCATACGTCCGTACCATGAGAGAGTCCAGAAATTCTAACCAAGTCTGAAAAAGATTTAGGTTGCGTATCTAAAAGCATTTGTCTAACAAACTTTGTACCAAATTCTGGAACGCCGTAACTTCCTACTTCACAGCCCAATTCTTTAATGGTGAGTCCTAGTGCCGTAGGAGATGTAAATAAACTTATAACACTCGGATCTGATAGTGGAATAGTTATGGGGTCGAGTCCTGTTAAATCTTGAAGCATTTTAAGCATTGTAGGATCATCATGTCCAAGAATATCCAATTTTAATAACCTGCCACTTATGGAATGGTAATCGAAATGTGTTGTAATAATATCTGAATTTGGGTCATCAGCGGGGTGTTGTACTGGGCAAAAATTATATATCTCATTGTCACTTGGGACAACCATTATTCCACCTGGATGTTGCCCTGAGGTTCTCTTAACACCAGTACATCCGAGTACTAGTCGTTCTATTTCAGCTTGAGTCACCATAACGTTTTTTTCACTTAAATATTTTTTCACATAGCCATAAGCAGTTTTGTCAGCAATTGTTCCAATTGTTCCAGCCTTAAAAGTATGTCCCTTTCCAAACAACACCTCTGTATACCTATGTATGTCTGCTTGATTTTCACCTGAGAAATTCAAATCTATATCCGGCTCTTTATCTCCTTCAAAACCTAAAAAAGTTTCAAATGGAATATCATGACCATCTTTTTTATATAGTGCACCACAATTCGGGCACTCTTTATCAGGTAAATCAGCACCCGAGCCAATAGATCCATCTAAAAAGAATTCGCTCTTTTTACAATCAGGACATACATAATGAGGTGGAAGCCCATTTACTTCTGTTATATTAGACATATTAGCTGCAAAAGAAGATCCAACTGAGCCTCTCGACCCTACTAAATAACCGTCGGCAAGTGATTTTCCTACTAATTTTTCAGCTATTAAGTAAAGTACAGCATATCCATTATTTATAATAGAGTTTAATTCCTTCTCCAATCTTTTTTCAACTACCTCTGGCAAGGGATCTCCATATATTGAATGAACTTTATCTGATGTCATCTGGCGGATGTCCTCTTCTGCACCTTCTATTTTAGGTGTATAAGTTCCATCGGGTATTGGTTTTATAACTTCTACCATTTCAGCAATTTTATTAGGATTGCTAATTACAACTTCCCTACATTTTTTTTCACCTAGATATGAAAATTCTTTTAACATTTCATTAGTAGTTTTAAAATATAGTGGCGGCTGATCATCTGCATCTGAAAACCCTTTGCCAGCCATTAAAATTTTTCTGAAAACTTCATCGGAAGGTTCTAAAAAATGCACATCTCCTGTAGCAACTACAGGCAAATTATTTTTTTCTCCTATAGCACATATCTTTCTATTAATATCCATTAATTCACTTTCATCTTTTACTGTGCCATTTTTAATCATGAATTTATTATTTAGAAGAGGTTGTATTTCTAAATAATCATAGAACTTCACAATCTTACTAATTTCTTCTTCCGATTTTCCATGTAGAACTTCCTTATACACTTGCCCAGCTTCGCAGGCTGATCCTACTATAAGCCCATCTCTATACTTCTCAATCAAAGTTTTAGGAAGCCTAGGTCTTCTATGAAAATGCTCTAAATTTGAAGCTGAAATAAGCTTGTAAAGATTTTTAAGACCTACTTGATTTCTTGCCAAAATAATCACATGATAAGTATTTGCCTTTTTTATATTAAAGTCGCCTAAAAATTCTTTGTTTAAAGTATCCAAGTCAAAAATGTTTTTTTCTTTAAGTAAACCAAAACAATGTAATAATATTTGTGCAGTAGCTTTAGCATCATCTACGGCTCTATGATGATTTTCCAGGGAGATGCCCAAATGCTTAGCTACTACATTTAGCTTAAATGTTTTAAGGTCTGGAAGTAAATATTTAGCTAAAGGAATTGTATCCATAATTGCATTTTCAAACTTCAAATTCAACCTCTCTGAATTTTTTTTAATAAAAGATGCATCGAAGTCAGCATTATGCGCTACCACTACGCTACCACATGCAAACTCTAAAAATTTAGGAAGTATTTCTTCAATAGAGGCAGAACCCGCAACCATGTCATTTGTAATTCCAGTTAGTTCGATAATTTTATAAGGTATGTCTATTCCCGGATTTACAAATTCATTAAATCTATCTACTATTTTCCCATTTTCAATTTTAACTGCACCAATTTCAGTAATTCTATCATTTTCACTGGAAAGCCCTGTTGTTTCTAAATCAAAAACTACAAAACAATCATCTAAATTCTCATTTTTACTATTAATAACAATTGGTACTCCATCATCTACTAAATAGCCCTCTACACCATATATAACCTTTATTTTATTCTTTTTAGCTGCATCCATAGCTTCTGGAAAAGCTTGTACTACACCATGGTCAGTTATCGCTACTGCGCAGTGTCCCCATTTAGCAGCTCTTTCTACAAGTTTAGCCGCAGGACTTACCCCATCCATTGCACTCATTTGTGTATGCAAATGAAGTTCAACTCTTTTCTCCTGCGCCGTATCCATTCTTTCTATTTTCTTAAGTTTAATTATATCCCTAGCCATTACAACAACTTCTTTTGCGTAGGTATCATAACTTGCTTCTCCTCGCACCTTACAGAAAAGTCCCACTTTAATTTCGTCCATTATCTTTTCTACATCTTTAGGCTTTGGAAAACATTTCACTGTAATTGAACTTGAATAATCTGTAATATAGAATGTAATAATTATTCTACCAGTTTTTGTTTCAATTATTTTTATTTTAAAGATATCTCCACAGACACAGACTATTCCTGAAGCTTCATCTATCTCCTCTATTGCTATGCTCTCACTTTTTATATTTCTTCCCATTATAGTGTTTGCATCAGCTGCTTCATCTTTTCTGTAGCCTGGTCTGCTAAATTTATTCGTTTTATCATTATTTTGATTATTACTTTGAGGTTTATCCTTCTTTTCTGTATTAATATTTTTAATAATTTCTTTTATAATAACTTCATTTTCTTTTTCCTTTTTACCAAAATAATCTTCTTTAGAAAGTTCACTGTTATATTCTAATTTTACCAATGAAGTAACCCCAAACATATCGTTTATAGTATTTTTTATAAGAATTTCTATGTTCTTATCCCTTAAAATTTTGCACATAAAATCATTACCACACTGAATTTTTAGAGTACCGTTCTCAATTATTCTAGAAGATTTAAGTAAACTATCCTTACTTGACGGCTGTGAGGTAGCTATTACATTGACAACATCTACCCAAAACTTATCTTTTATATCTTCTATAGTGGCATTTGATACATCTTTGTAGCAAATTAACTGTATATCCTCAAAACTGCATACTCGTTTTGAAATAATATTTTTGATTAGTAGCTTTTTATTATCATCTATATCCTCTAAAGATTTGATCAGCACCCTTAATTTATTGCTTTTTTTAAGGTATTGAACTCGGAGTACCTTAATATCATCTGCTAATGTTTCTTCATTTAAATTAAAATCATTTTTCAGCATTTCAGCTAAATTTACATTCATTAGTATTCCTCCTGATAAAACATCTTAGGCACATGAAATCATCTCCTGCGGAGCTGCACTATTAACGACTTCAGAAGGAAATTTATACTCCAACTTAAGCTTTCTATTTGTTAGGGTATGTAACTCCCACTTATAGAAGTGGGAGACTTTCCTTCTGAAATGTCGTTAAAATAAATTTGAATGTGCCTATAATTTATCTATCTCGCGAATAAGTTCTTCCACTAAATCTTCTTCTTTAACGGTTTTAATTATTTCACCTTTTTTAAATATGAGACCAACTCCGTTACCTCCAGCTATGCCAATCTCAGCTTCTCTTGCTTCACCGGGGCCATTTACGATGCATCCCATTATTGCAATCTTTATGTTCTTATTGCAACCTTCTAATCTTTTTTCTACTTCATTTGCAATTTTAATAAGATTAATTTGAGTTCTACCACATGTTGGGCATGATACGAATTTAATTCCATCATCTATATAACCTAATGATTTCAGAATTTCTATGCCGACTTTGACCTCGTCTACTACATCCCCCGTTAGTGATACCCTTATAGTATCTCCAATCCCCTCAGCTAAAAGTGCTCCAATACCTATACTTGATTTTATTGTTCCTCTCCATGTAGTTCCAGCCTCCGTAACACCGAGGTGCAGCGGATAATCTACTTTACTTGCTAATAATTTGTAACTTTCAATCATCATGACCACATCTGACGATTTTATAGAAATAACTATGTCATAAAAATTAAAACTTTCAAGTATTTTAATATGTCTTAACGCGCTTTCAACTAATGCTTCTGCGCATACATGACCATGCTTTTCAAGAATATCTTTTTCTAGTGATCCTGAATTCACACCAATTCTAATGGGAATGCCCTTCTCTTTAGCTGCTTCTGCGACTAATTTTATTTTATCGCTACTTCCAATATTACCCGGATTAATTCTTAATTTGGATATTCCGTTCTCAATAGATTTTAAAGCTAGCCTATAGTCAAAATGAATATCTGCCACAAGTGGTATGTGAATTCTTTTCACTATATCTTTAATAGCCTCAGCTGCTTGCATATCTGGCACCGCGCATCTTACAATGTCACAACCTACCTTTTCTAGCTGAAGAATTTGATTTACCGTAGCTTCTACATCTCTTGTGTCTGTATTCGTCATTGACTGTACTGCTATCTTTGAATCTCCACCTATATATACATTTCCAACTCTAATCTTCTTCGTTTTGCGCTCTCTCATAGTCTTCATCTCCTAGAATTTTAGCGGACTAATTATATCCTTGATAACTACTAACACCATAAATGCCATTAAACACATAAATCCAATGTAATTTATAGTTGCAACTTTATTATCATCTAATTTTTTACCTGATATTATTTCAAATAACAACATAAAAATCCATCCTCCATCTAGTGCTGGAAAAGGTATTATGTTGAATATTCCTAGTTGCACACTCATTAATGCAGTAAAATACATTAACGTTGTAATTCCAGATTGTGCTGCCTTTGTTGAATATCTTATTATACTTATTGGTCCTCCAACATCATTAGCTGAAACTTTCCCCTTAAATAAATTGCCGAAAAATTCAAAAATTTGTTTTACAGTATTACCAATTTGATCAAATCCATAAACCACAGCTTCGGCAGGGTTCATTTTTTTCTCATCCATAGAAGGAGCGACTCCTACTATAAATAATTTTTCTTTCACGCTCTTAATGGGTTTAAGAGTGATTTTTTCCACTTTTGAATTTCTGACTATTTCAATAGCCATACTTTCTCCTTTAGAAGTATAAATCTCATTTTGAAGTTGATCCCATCTATTTATATTAGTCTTATTGACCTTAGTGATTTTATCTCCAACTTGTATCCCAGCTTTCATGGCTGGACCATTAGGGACTACTTCCCCTATTATGGGTAATATATATCCTTCTGAAGCGCCTACAATAGCAAATAAAACTACTGCCAAGATTAAATTCATAATTGCTCCAGCAGAAACTATGCTTAGTTTTTGAACTGGGGTTTTATTAGTGAAAGATCTCGGATCATTACTTTCTCCGTCCTCCCCTTCCATCTTAACATACCCTCCAATAGGAAATGCTTTAATCAAATACTCTGTTTCTTTTCCTTTAATTCCAAAAATTTTCGGTCCCATCCCTAAAGAAAATTCACTTACTTTTACTCCATTTAGCTTGCATAGAGTAAAATGGCCTAATTCATGTATTATAATTAAAAGACTAAATGCTAATATAGCCATAATAAAATATGGTATATTTGCTATAATATTACTCATAATATTTTTCCTCCCTACTCTTTATTATAATTATTTCTTACATATTCTCTTACCTTTAAGTCAATTTCTAAAATTTCTTCTAAATCCGGATTAATATTATACTCAAATTTATTCATACATTTTTCTATAATATCTTCTATTCTAAGATACTTAATTTTATAATCCAAAAATAATTCAACAGCTACTTCATTAGCAGCATTCATAATAGCAGGCATATTTCCACCCATTTCACCCGCTTTATAAGCTAATTTAAGACATTTGAACGTATCCATATCCGGTTTTTCAAAAGTTAAATTACCCATATTATAAAAGTCTAATTTATCGATAACAGCATTATTTCTTTCAGGATAGTTTATAGCATATTGAATAGGAAGTCTCATGTCAGCAGAACTCATTTGTGCTATTACACTTGCATCTATGTATTCTACCATAGAATGTATTATACTTTGAGGATGAACTACCACTTGTATATTTTCGTAATCTACACCAAATAACCAGTGTGCCTCTATAACCTCTAGCCCTTTATTCATAAGTGTTGAGGAGTCAATGGATATTTTTCTACCCATTTTCCATTTAGGATGTTTAAGCGCCTCTTCCGGTTTTATTTCTATTAATTGTTGCTTATTTTTGCCTCTAAACGGACCACCTGATGCGGTTATTATTATTTTATTAACAGATTCTGACTTATTACCCTGTAAACATTGAAAAATCGCACCATGTTCTGAATCTACTGGCAAAATATTGACATGATTTTTTTTAGCAGCCTCCATTACTAGTCCACCTGCTGCAACTAGTGTCTCTTTATTAGCTAAAGCAATATCTTTACCAGCATTAATTGCATTCATAGTGGGAACTAAGCCTATCATACCTACAACTGCAGTTACTACAAGATTAACTTCAGATAATGTACTTATATAATTTAGTCCTTCCAATCCCTGCAATATTTTTGTTGAATATTTTTTTAGCATGCAATGTTTTTTAAGTTTTAATGAAGCTCCCTCGTCCATCATGGTAACATATTTAGGTTTAAATTCTTCTATGATGGGTATAATCTTCTCATAATTAGTGTTAGCAGAAATTGCCACAATAGTGAAATTATCAATATCATTTCGAATAACATCTAAAGTTTGAGTCCCTATCGACCCAGTAACCCCTAAAATAGTAATTTTCTTCATGCAACTCTCTCCATTCATGTACTTCTATTATTTATACTTCAAAATCTTGTTTTTTCCTTAAATTTCACACTTATAAATTTCCCTGTTTTTTAGTAACCAATTCTTCTACAGCATTTAATATAACATATTTATCTTCTAAAATAAAGTAACTAGTAATATTTACAAATATATGGGTAATTATTTCACATATATTATATAGTGCTCCTTTTATATTATATTCATTAATCAACGCAGATATTAATATAAAATATAACGCAATTATTATTTTAAACTATTTTACGTAATAATAAAATCATATATTGCCAGCAATGCCAATTCACAACTAATTGTTTATTTGCATTCTGATCAATATATGATTTTATTAAGCACTAAATGATATTAAATCATCTCCTGCGGAGCTGTAATATTAACTTCTTGTACTTTTAGTATATATGAATTTAAATTCCTAATATAAATGTAATATAATAAAATGCTACCACAGACGCAAATAGAATACTATCAAACCGATCTAAAACTCCACCATGTCCCGGAATAAGGCTACTGTAATCTTTGGCTCCTACAAATCTTTTTATAGATGACGCAATTAAATCCCCAACTTGTCCAAAAACACCGCAAAGAACACCAATTATAGCGTAATGATATAATTGAATAGGTACACCATATTTTGAAATAACATAGCCATAAATTGTACACCCTAGAGTACTTCCTAAAAGGCCTCCTATTGAGCCCTCAATTGTTTTATTAGGGCTAACTTTAGGGCAGAGCTTATGTTTGCCACCTTTGCCTAAAAATCTTCCACAATAATAGGCTGACGTATCACAGACCCACGAGCAAATAAATATAATCCAAACTAAATATTGGCCGTAGGTTTTATTGTTTATAAAAACTATAAAACTAAAAAATACTGCCACATATAAAAATCCGAATACAGTGAGAGCCACATCCACTAAATTATAATTTGTATAAATCACCGGAATACATAATAGTAAAAAAATTGTTACTATTAAAATATATACATTAAAACTCGCTGAAAAATCCTTGCCCATATTTAAGTAATATACTATACATAAAATGTATCCTATAATTCCAATTGGCTTATAGTGTTTTTTCCTAGAAACTTTATAGAACTCATACATTCCAAAAAGCGAAAGTACCATTACACTATATTTTAAGTAATCTCCACCTAAAACTAAAAATATTATTAAAGGAGCTAGCATAAGTGCTCCTATATATCTATTATTCATAATTTTCTCCCCTATTTAACCTTTCCAAATCTTCTATCTCTTTTTTGATAATCTAATATTGCACATTTCAATTGCTTCTCATGAAAATCTGGCCAATTAATATCTGAAAACCAAAATTCTGAGTATGCGCTCTGCCATAGTAAAAAATTACTTAATCTTAACTCCCCACTAGGTCTTATTATAAGGTCTGGATCGGGCATTTCTCTTGTATACAAATATTTTGAAAATAAATCCTCAGTTATTTCATTTTCATATATTTTTTTATTAGTTAAATCTAAAAAAATTTCTTTTACAGCATCTACTATTTCGTTTCTTCCACCATAATTTAAAGCTAGATTTAAAATTAATCCCTTATTATTCTTTGTCCTTTCATAAGCAGAGTTTAATTCTGTTATGCATATCTGTGGTAATTTTGATATGTTACCAATAGAATTGATAACAACATCATTGGCGTTTAATTCCTCGAACTCATTTTTTAAATATTCTACTAATAATTTCATTAGAGCATCCACTTCTTGTAAAGGCCTATTCCAATTTTCAGTTGAAAATGCGTATAATGTTAAATATTTAACCCCTAATTTGTTGCATTCTTTTACAATATTTCTTATTGCTTCTACTCCAGCCTTATGTCCAAGTGCTCTCGGCAAATTACGTTCCTTAGCCCATCTACCATTTCCATCCATTATAATTGCAATATGCTCAGGTATTCTCGACATATCTAACTCAATATTATTACTTATACTTTTATTTTTTTTAAAAAAAGCGAATAATTTTTTCAATAAAATTCCCTCCTTTTTATTAGTTATATTATAATCTTAAATAGAACCTGCATAACTGCAGGTTCTATTTAAAATTATATACTAAACGGCCATTATTTCTTTTTCTTTAACTTCTATTAATGTATCTATTTCTTTAATAAATTTATCTGTTTCTTTTTGGATTATATCTTCTGATTTTTTAGCTTCATCCTCAGTAATTTCGGTGTTTTTTTTCAAAGCCTTAATTTTATCATTAGCATCTCGCCTGATAGATCTTATAGCTACTTTAGCATCTTCTCCTGTTTTCTTCACAGTTTTAATTAAAACTTTTCTTGTTTCTTCAGTAAGTTCAGGAATAATTAATCTAATTGCTGAGCCATCACTTGATGGGTTTAATCCTAAATCAGATTTCAATATAGCTCTTTCTATATCTTTCATAGAAGATTTATCCCATGGCTGAATAAGTAACACTCTAGGTTCCGGTGCTGAAATGTTAGCTATTTGATTTAATGGCATAAGACTTCCATAACATTCAACATGAATCCTATCTAGCATTGTAGCATTTGCTCTCCCTGCTTTCATACCTGAAATCTCATGTTTTAAAACAACAATAGTTTTATTCATTTTTTCATCAGCAATACTAATAATTTGTTTAATCATAGAATTCCCTCCATTTTATACTGATTCTTTAGCACAATCTGAAACTAAAGTACCAATTTCTTCTCCTAAAATTGCTTTTTTTATGTTTTCTGGATTATCTAGTCCAAAAACTAATATAGGTATATTATTGTCCATACATAATGATGTAGCTGTAGAATCCATAACTTGTAGCCCTCTTTCAAGAACATTAAGATAAGTAAGTTTATCAAACTTCTTTGCATCATTATACTTATGAGGATCCTTATCGTAAACTCCATCTACTTTTTTAGCAAGTAGAATTACTTCAGCTTCTATCTCTGCTGCCCTAAGTGCCGCTGTTGTATCTGTTGAAAAATATGGATTGCCTGTACCAGCTGCAAATATAACAACTCTACCTTTTTCTAAATGTCTCATAGCTCTTCTTCTTATAAATGGTTCTGCTACCGCCTTCATCTCAATGGCAGTTTGCACTCTAGTATTTACTCCTATATTTTCCAAAGAGTCTTGAAGTGCTAATGCATTAATACAAGTTGCCATCATTCCCATATAATCTGCAGTAGTCCTGTCCATGCCTTCGCCACTTCTACCACGCCATATGTTTCCGCCTCCAACAACTATGCCTACTTCAACACCTAACTCAACCAATTCTTTTATTTGAACCGCTATCTCATTTGTAATTTCAAAGTCTATTCCAAATCCTTTTTCACCAGCTAAAGCTTCTCCTGAAATCTTTAACATAACTCTTTTATATTTAGCAACCTCCATAAACATTATACCTCCAGATTTATAGTATTACTTATTTTAAAAAAGAGAACACGTAGTGTTCCCTTTAATTGTTATTTACCCTGTACTTGTCTTTGAACTTCTTCAGCAAAGTTTTCTTCCTTCTTTTCTATACCTTCTCCTCTTTCAAATCTTACATATCTTGTTATCTTTATGTCAGCACCAAGTTTTTTAGATTCTTCTTGAAGATATTTTTTAATAGTATAGTCAGCATTTTTAACCCAAACTTGTTCAAGCAAGCAAACTTCTTTATAATATTTATTTACTCTACCCATAACCATTTTTTCAATGATTTTTTCTGGTTTTCCTTCGTTTATTGCTTGTACTCTGTATATTTCTTTTTCTTTTTCTAAGGTTTCACTATCAACACAAGTGTTATCTAAGAATAAAGGACTAGCAGCTGCAATTTGCATTGCAACATCTTTGGCAATCTTAATTAATACATCATCTTGTTTTGCGCAAGCGAGTTCTACTAAAACACCTATTCTTCCACCACCGTGAATATAGCTTTGAACTATACCATTTTCAATAGAAAACTTTTGAAATCTTCTTACAGACATGTTCTCGCCCAATTTTGCTATTAAAGCTGTTACGGCATCCGTAATAGTCATTGCTTCATCAGCTATGTATTTTTCAGAAACTAATTCATCAATAGTAGTTGAAGTAGTTTGTGCTGCTTGCATTGTTATGTTTTTTGCTAAAGTAACAAAATCTTCATTATCAGCAACAAAATCTGTTTCGCAATTAACTTCTACAACAGATCCAACTTTCATATCATCTGAAATATATGAGCTTACTAATCCTTCTGCAGCTATTCTTCCAGATTTTTTTGCTGCTGCTGCTAAACCTTTTTCTCTTAAAAGTTCAACTGCTTTATCTACATCACCGTCTGTTTCACTTAGAGCTCTTTTACAATCCATCATACCGGCTCCAGTTTTTTCTCTTAACTCTTTAACCATACTTGCACTAATCATTATTATTTCCTCCTATTCCTATCTAATTTAAAAGGTAAATGAAAGAATTAACTTTCACCTACCCCCCCAACTGTTATATCAATAATTATATTATTAGATAAATATAGTTACTATTATTCAGCTAATTGTTCACCTTGTCTGCCTTCTATAATAGCATCAGCTAATCTTTCAGTTATTAATTTAACTGCTCTTATAGCATCATCATTACCTGGAATTACATAATCAACTTCATCTGGATCACAGTTTGTGTCAACTATTGCAACTACAGGAATTCCAAGAATTTTAGCTTCAGAAATTGCATTCTTTTCTTTTCTTGGGTCTACAACAAATAGAGCTCCAATTTTGTTTGCATCCATGCTTCTGATTCCGCCTAAATTCTTTTCTAGTTTTTCTCTTTCATTTAGAAGGTGACTAACTTCTTTTTTTGGAAGGACTTCAAATATTCCGTCTTCTTCCATTTTAAATAATTCTTCTAATCTTTGTATTCTTGTTTTAATTGTTTTAAAGTTTGTTAACATTCCACCTAACCATCTATTGTTTACAAAATGCATTCCTGCTCTTACTGATTCAAATTTAATAGCTTCTTGAGCTTGTTTTTTTGTTCCTACAAACAGAACATCCTTACCTTCTTCAGATACAGACTTTATGAAATCATATGCGTCATCGATTTTTCTAACCGTTTTTTGTAAATCGATAATGTATATACCATTTCTTTCTGTAAATATGTATGGTGCCATTTTAGGATTCCATCTTCTAGTTTGATGTCCGAAGTGAACACCTGCTTCTAATAATTGTTTCATTGAAATAACTGCCATTAATAATAACCTCCTTGGTTTTTACCTCCATCACCATCATCTTATTGAAGTCCAAATATCGGAACCCTTCCATAATCAAGCAATGTGTGTATTTTCTTACCTATGTAGTATATCACAAGGTGATAATGTATTCAATATTTTTTTTAATAAAATTGAAAATACACCTTATTTTTAAAATACTTGTCTCATATATATTTATATTTTAATAATAAAAAACAATTTAAGGCAGAACAAAATTGCTCTGCCTCAAATTATTTTATTTTTTTAAGCTCGTCAATTAGTTTCTCATTTAATATTTTGATATGAGTACCTTTCATTCCAAGTGATCTTGATTCTATTACTCCTGCACTTTCAAATTTTCTGAGTGCATTAACAATAACAGATCTAGTTATTCCAACTTTGTCTGCTATTCTAGATGCTACTAACAATCCTTCAGTTCCATCTAATTCATTGAAAATATGTTGCACAGCTTCTAGTTCAGAATAAGATAGTGTTCCAATAGCAAGTTGTACTACTGCTTTTTTCCTTGCTTCTTCTTCTATCAAATCATTTTTAGCTCTCAAAATCTCAAGTCCAACTATAGTAGCACTATATTCAACTAAAACTAAATCATCGTCTGTAAACTCTTTATCAAATCTTGCAAGTAAAAGAGTACCTAATCTTTCTCTGTTACCATTTATCGGTACTATGGTGGATAATTTATTTTCTATTGAGCACTCCTTATTATCTTGGAATACACAAATATTTTTATTCGTAAGATTAGCCCTTGTTTCATTGACATTAAGCAAGCTGTCATTGTAATTTTCCGGGAATCTCATGGTTTTTATAATTTCATCCTTTACGATTTCACATTCAAATCCGCTTGATAAATTATAACCCAATATTTTTCCTCTTCTGCTAATAATATATACATTACATTGCAATACATCGCTTAACAAATTACAAATATCATCAAAAACTACTGGCTCTGTTCCTGATTTTTGCAATATTTTATTTAACATTCTTGTTTTAGCTAATAGTGACACAATATTCCTCCTCATTTATGTTATAAAACACAATCTATATTATTTAATCCATTTCATAAAGCTATCTTGATCTAGCATAAGTAAAGTTCAAAACATTTCAAATTTTTAGAATTGTTCCTTCTCCATTTAATACTATCACAACATTCATGCTATATCAACAGCGTTTTTTAAATTTCGACATTATATTTATTAATTTCTAGTAAGTCATTTAAATTATTGTATAAATTTTACTTTCCTTCACCGCTCTCTTCACTATTTTCTTCAACTTTATATTCCTTATGTTTACATTCTTTATTAGAACATTCCATATAATCGCCTTTAGTCTTACTATATCTTTTTAACATATATGTACCACACTCAGAACATTTTATTTCTGTAGGCTCAAACCAACTTACAAAATCACATTCTGGATAATTACTGCATCCAAAAAATTTAGTTCCTTTCTTACTTCTTCTTTCTAAAATTTTTCCACCACATTTAGGGCATGGAAGTTCTAGTTCTTTAGTAATTGCTTTTGTGTTTTTGCATTCTGGGTAGCCAGGGCATGCCATGAAATCGCCAAATCTCCCATGCTTTATTACCATTAACTTACCACATTTATCACATTCTACGTCTGTAACTTCATCTTCTATTGTGATTTTAGCTATCTCTTTCTCAGCAATTTCAATATCTTTTTTTAATGGTGTAAAAAATTCATTAACTATATTTTGCCATTTTTCCTGTCCTTGTTCTATATAATCTAAATTATTCTCCATTTGTGCTGTAAATTCAATATCCACTATCTGTTTAAAGTATTCACTTACAATGTTATTTACGATATTTCCTATTTCTGTAACTTCTAAAGTCTTTTGGTCTTTTTCTACATACTTTCTATTTAGAAGAGTTGTAATAATAGGTGCATAAGTACTAGGTCTTCCTATGCCATTTTCTTCTAATGTTTTTACAAGAGATGCCTCAGAAAATTTAGCAGGAGGCTGAGTAAAATGCTGTTTTCCCTCGTTTTTTTCACATTGTAGAATATCGCCTTCATTCAATTCTGGAATTTTTAAAGTATTTTCTTCTTCATCTAGTTCTTCATCATAAATTTTTCTGAATCCATCGAAGGATACTTTAGATCCCGATGCCTTAAACACATAGTCTCCATTTACTATATCAATAGATATAGTATTTAGTAAACATGATTCCATTTGACTTGCTACATATCTATTCCAAATTAATTTATATAGTTTGTATTGTGGAGCTTTAAGAGTTTTTTTTGCTATCTCTGGCGTTATTTCAACATAAGAAGGTCTAACAGCTTCATGAGCATCTTGTATGCTTTTTTTGCTTTTATATATTCTAGGGGTACTCGGATAGTATTGCTCACCATATTTACTCTCAATAAATTCTTTCGCATTTATTTGAGCTTCTTCAGCTATTCTAGTAGAATCAGTTCTCATATATGTAATTAATCCCACTGTTCCATGTCCTTCTATCTCCATACCTTCATATAATTGTTGCGCAATAGACATAGTTCTTTTAGTCGCAAAATTAAGTTTTCTATATGCATCTTGCTGCAATGTACTTGTTATGAATGGCGGCAGTGGTTTTCTAGTCTTTGATGATTTCTTTATTTTGCTTATAATGAATTCTTTTTCCTTAAGTTCATTAATGACATTATCACTTTCTTCCTTAGAATTCATTTCAACTTTTTCTTTACCCTTAAAGACTAATTTAACATTTAATTTCTGAGAATCTCCTTCTTTGTACAGCTCGCATTCTATAGTCCAATACTCTTTGGTTACAAATTTTTCTATTTCCTTTTGTCTGTCACAGATTATTTTAAGTGTAACTGATTGAACTCGTCCTGCACTAAGTCCCCATTTAACTTTTCTCCAAAGAATAGGACTAATTTCATATCCAACCAATCTATCAAGTATACGCCTTGCTTGTTGGGCATCCACAAGCGTTGCATTTATTACTTTTGGAGACTTTATAGCGTTTTTAACAGCTGCTTTGGTTATCTCATTGAATTCTATCCTACACTTATCTTTTTCATCTATTTTTAAGGCTTTTGCTAAATGCCAAGCTATAGCTTCACCCTCTCTATCAGGATCTGTTGCCAAATAAATTTTGTCGCTTTTTTTTGCTTCTTTTCTTAGTTTCGAAAGGAGTTCTCCCTTACCACGGATAGTTATATATTTAGGTTCATAATTATTTTCTATGTCAACCCCCAATTGGCTTTTTGGCAAATCTCTAACATGCCCCATGGACGCCTCTACTACATAACTACTTCCTAAATATTTTTTTATAGTTTTAGCTTTAGCCGGCGACTCAACTATAACAAGTTTTTGTCCCATCTTATCCCCTCCATCAATGTATTCTAATATAGTTAATATATATTTACTTATATTTTGTCATTTACTTTTACATAATAGTTTCCTGATAGACATAATATTTCATTTTTAATCTGCATTTCAAATAATACCTCATATAATTGTTTTATGTCAATGTTAGTTGTTCTAATAATATCGTTTATATGTAGTGGACTATCATTTATAATGCTATATACTTCTTTGTTAATTTGACTATTAAAAGACTTCACAGTTATTTTTTTTTGATTTTTCATCTCTATTCCCATTAAATTAAATATATCATCAGAACAAGTCATAGGGTATGCTCCATCCTTAATTAATTTATTTGTTCCTTTGCTTTCATATGAAAATATAGAGCCTGGCACAGCCATAACATCTTTACCTTGTTCGAGTGCTAAATTTGCAGTAATTAAAGATCCACTTTTTTCACCAGCCTCAATTACAATAATAATATCACTGAGAGCGCTTATTATTCTATTTCTTTGAGGAAAGTTGTAAGCATGTGGTGGTGTTCCTGGTAAAAACTCTGATATAACAGCACCTTTTTCAATTATTTTATTGAAAATTTTAAGATTTTGTTTTGGGTATACTATATCTAATCCCGAACCTAAAACTGCACAAGTATAGCCTTCGTTCTCCAAACAACTTTCATGGGCAAAAGTATCAATGCCCTTAGCCATTCCGCTAATAATATTAATATTATTAGCACATAAATCTGAGCATATAATTTTAGTAACGTCCTTACCGTAATTTGAATATTTCCTTGAACCAACTATAGAAACATTATATCCATCTTCTAATGGCAATATGTTTCCTTTATAAAATAATGCAAATGGTGCATCATCATAATTTTTTAATTTTTTAGGATATTCCTCTTCTAAATAAGTAACTGATTTTATTTCATTAACCTCTAATTTTATTTTTACCTTATCAATTTCACTTTCATTCCAAGCATCTGCAAGTACGTCAATCAAATTATTTTTAAAATATTCTGTTTTTTTATTATGTACACCATAATACCATATTTTTTCTGTATTATGAAAATCATTTATTAATTTCAGTTTATTTTTAGGGGATAATTTAACTAAAGAAAACCATATATCATAGTCATTCATTTTTTTACTATACCTCCACTAACTTAAATTTAATTTTTTAATATTACGAATTAAACTATCTTTTCATCTATAAATTTTCTATATTGCATAGCTTCAATTATATGTTTATCTAAAATATTCTCACTTTCATCTAAATCTGCAATAGTCCTTGCTACCTTAAGAATTCTAGAATAAGCTCTCGTACTTAGCTTAAATTTGTTATACATTAATTCCATGATTTTACTGGCTTTATTATCTAAATGGCAGTACCTTTTAATTAGCTTTTGGCTCATCTCTGCATTACAGTGAATTTCTTCCGATCTAAATCTTTTTTCTTGAATATCTCTTGCTACTTCTACTCTTTTTTTAATAACATTAGATTTTTCACTACTTTTCCCACTAGCTATTTTATTATAAGGTAGAGCATTTACCGCTGTAAATATATCAATGCGGTCGAGTAGTGGGCCTGATAATTTACTCAAATACCTTCTTCTTTCATAATCACTACAACTACATCGCTTCTCATAAGATCCGTAATATCCACAAGGACATGGATTTAAAGCACTTACAAACATAAAGTTTGATGGATATTCTACGGTTCCATTTATTCTTGAAATATTAATTTTTCTATCCTCTAAAGGCTGTCTTAGTATTTCTATTACATTTTTTTTAAATTCTAATATTTCATCTAAAAACAATACTCCTTTATGTGCTAAAGAGATTTCTCCAGGTATTAACTTATTTCCACCACCAACCAAAGCAATTCGTGATATAGTATGATGCGGACTCCTAAACGGTCTTTGCAGAATAATCCCTCCATTATCACCAAGATTTCCAGAAACACTATAAATTTTAGTAACCTCAAGTGATTCCTCTTGACTTAAAGATGGTAGTATAGTAGGAATTCTCTTAGCCATCATCGATTTACCTGAACCAGGTGGACCATACATGAGTAAATTATGATTTCCCGCAGCCGCTACTTCAATAGCACGTTTTGAGCTTTCTTGCCCCATAACGTCTTCATAATCTAACTCTTCATTTATTAATATTTCTAAATCATTGCTCTGCTTATAGGGCAATAAGTCCTTATAAGTTAAAAAACTTACTACTTGATTTAAATTATCTAAAGGAAATATCTTTGCAGATTTAACAAGACTACATTCTTTTGCATTGTTACTAGGAACAATAAATTTTTCAATTCCGTTTTCTATTCCTTCCATAACTACAGGTAATGAGCCTCTTACTTTCCTTAACTTTCCAGACAAAGATAATTCTCCGATAAAAAGATAATCGTTAATATCATTAACAATTATTTGTTTAGTTGCCAGAAGTATCCCTATAGCTATAGGCAAATCAAATAGAGAACCTTCTTTTTTCAGATCTGCTGGTGCTAAATTTATAGTTATTCTATTTACTGGAAAATCAAACCCTGAGTTTAGTATTGCAGAACGTACTCGCTCCTTTGATTCTTTAACTGCAATATCTGCAAGTCCAACAATGTTTAAAGCAGGTAACCCGCGAGTGATATCAATTTCAACAGTAACTATAACCCCTTTAATTCCTGTAAATGCGGCAGACATAATTTGTATTGCCATATTATCACCTTAACCCTTATTATTTCTTATTACTTCTATTTCATAATTATTGACAAAATAATTTTCTGTAAACTCATTATTCATAGAATTTAGTTCATTAAAGCTTTTTATTTTAAGCAAAAAAACAAAAAACACAGGCAGACTAACTTACCTGTGCTATAATTCGGGTTGAATCTTACCTCAGACAACCCATCCAAACTTAGATATAATGCTACTTATTCCGTTAATTTTTGCATAACCCTCATTTCTTATTTAAGAGTAATACTGATTTTACAGCTTCTCTAATCTCTTCATATGATGTGCATCTGCAAATATTGGATTGAAGCCATTCCTCAATAGTTTCATCATCTGCATCCGGGTGAATGGTTATAAGTCCATAACAGTTCATTATAAAACCTGGTGTACAATATCCACATTGAAAACTCCATTTTTCTATAAAAGCTTTTTGAATTGGCTCTTCTTTTAAACCCTCAATAGTGGTCACTTTATGTCCAATAGCTTCAACAGCTAGCATAATACATGATTTAACAGGCAATCCATCTAAGAGTACAGTACATGTACCACAATCTCCATTTTCGCACCCAGCCTTTGCTCCAGTTAGTCCCAATTGTTCTCTAAGCACTCTAAGAAGGGTATCCGCAGGCCTAATAATCAAGTTTCTCTTTTCCCCATTAATATTGAGTTCTATTTTTGATGTTTCAAAATACGATATCATCTTCCTTCACCATCCAGTGTTTCCAAAGTATAATCTAGTAAATTTCTTAATACGAACTTCTTATATTCAGAAGAGCCCTGAATATTTCCAAATATAGGAGCAGGCAAATGACTTATCGCCTGTACTATCCTTTTCTCCTTTGAAATATTTTTGTTATTTATATACTGCTCCATTTCTATAGACCTAAATGGATAAGCACAAACCCCGCTAAATGCCATTTGAATATTATTATTTTTCTTAAGTGCAGCCATGCTAATTAAAGGATAATCTATTTTCCCCTGTTTAGTCTTCTTTATACATACATGGGGTAAATTAGAATAGCTCATATCTGTTGTCAATTGAAAAAGCAATTCCCCTTTTTCCAGTTGAAGCCTTTGATTAAAAGCCCGATTTATTGGAACTATCCTTTTACCTTTTTCTCCGTATATAATTGCATTGCTATCTGCAATTAAATGGCCTAAAATCGCTTCCTTATATATAATCTTGCCACAAATATTCCCGCCTACAGTTATCATATTACGGGCTGTATGATCTGCTGGAAAGTTTGCTGTCTTACTTAAGAATGGAACTAATTTATTCTCAGAAATGTGAGTAAGTGCAACTGCAGCACCTATTACTAGTTGATCGCCTCTTATTTCAAATACATTACATTCAAGAATTCCTTTAATGTCTATTACTGCCTTTGTAGATATATCATTTCTCCTTGCCATAGTGATTATTTCTGTACCACCTGAATAATATAAAGGGTCCTTACCGCTCTCGCGAAGATTGTGATACAGTTTTACTGCCTCATCTAATGAATCCGGTTTATAATACTCAAAATCCAATGCAATCATTATTGTCCCCCCTCTTTTGCTTTCCATATGAACTCAGGAGTTAACGGCAATTGGTTAAGGGGTACCTTCGCTGCATAGGATAAACTGTTTGCAAGTGCTGCCGGCATTCCAATTACACCATATTCTCCAATTCCTCTTGCACCATATGGGGCGTCTATTTGTGGAGTTTCTATAAAATCTACAAGATACTCTGGGTTTTCTCCAAATCTCATAATTTTATATGTTCTTAACTGTTTATTTTGAATAATACCTTTATCCGTAAACAAAAATGATTCTCTACTAGCAAAACTCAATCCTAGGTTCATACCTCCAGAAATTTGACCTTTTGCCGCCCCAGGATTAATAACCTTACCTGCATCTATAACACAAGCTGCCTTAATAATTTTGTAGGTATATTCCTTTTTATCAAATTCTACTTCTACAGCTGCTGCACCAACAGTCCACTCTGGTCCCGGATTACCTTTGCCAGTCTCAGGATCTAAACCTGTTAGATGTTTCAAAACAAAACTTCCTCTTCCAATAACCTGTCCTCCAACTGAATTTCCATTGGGATAGGTATATCCAAATGCAATTTTATTTATTTCTATTCCTGTTTGGGGATTGTCTCTTAAAAATACTCTTCCTCCACCAACCTCTAGTTCATCTGTGGAACACCTTAAAGCAATAGCAGCCGTTCTGCATAGTTGATTAATGGCATCCTCAGCTGCTCTAAGTATTGCTCTACCAATCAGCAAAATAGTCCTGCTTGCGGCTGTTTTCCAGTGATCCGGAGCTGTCTGAGTATTAACGTCCATGACTACATGGATTTGATCTACATTCATTTTCATTTTTTCTGCTAATATCTGTGCCAAGGCTGTTTTAGTTCCCTGCCCCATTTCAACTGCGCCGCAAATAAGATTAATGCTTCCATCCGGATTAAATGTAAGAATTGCTCCTCCTCCTGCATTTAAAGCTGTATTTGAATTCTTCCAGAAAAAACTTATACCTTTAGCCTTCACTTTACCATCCTCGGTTTCAGCTATTCTTCCTTCTTCCCAATGTATTAGTTCAGATAACCTCTGTATGCACTTTGGTAAATTACCCAAATTATTTCTAGTAAGTAAGGTTTGAGTAGGGCTAGTATCCCCTGGTAATATTGCATTTCGTAATCGTAATTCTAAAGGATCCATCCCAAGCTTATCCGCTAGTATATCCATTGTTCTTTCTATAGGAAATGTAAGCTCAGCATGACCGAAGCCTCTGAAAGCTGCAGCATAAGGATGATTTGTATATACACACAATGAATCACACCATACATTTTCAATATTGTATGGTCCTGTACAGTCTACAGCAGCTGCCTTGCTTATAATAACTGCCCTATCCGAGTATGCACCTCCATCAAATAAATAGGTTATCTCTGCAACAGTGAGTCTCCCGTCTTTTGTGCATCCTAGCTTGATTTTTGCATCAAGACCTATATGAACCGGGGATGTAACCAGATCTTCTTCTCTTGTATTTGTAAGTTTAACTCGTCTTCCTCCAACCGCCTTTGAACACAAATAAGCAATAAATTCTAGCTGTACGGCTGTTTTACCTCCATAAGCCCCACCTACTAAAGGTACATTGACAATAACATTGCCAGGGTCAATTTTAAAGAAATCACTTAAAAGTTTTTTTATGGTAAATGGTGCCTGAGAAGCAGAATATATGATAACCTTCCCATCTGGTAATATTTCTGCTCTTACACACCTTGTTTCCATAGCCGCATGATCAGAAGGTGGAAAAGAAAAACTAGCTTCGACCGTTACCTCACTTTTAGACCATCCCTTTTTAATATCACCTTTTCTTATCTTAGTTCGGTTAGCGACATTTGTATTGGCTTCTGGTAAAGTCTCATCTATAATTTTATATTGACCAAGTTTTTCATGAACCAATGGGGCATCTTTTTTAAGTGCCTCACGAGGAGAATTTACTACTTGCAAAGGTTCATATTGTATTTTTATAAGTTGTGCCGCTTTTTCAGCTTCAACTTCACTATCAGCCACCACCACCGCCACGGGTTCACCATTGTATCTTACTTTATCTATTGCTATAGGAGGTCTATCAAGAATAGTAGATCCTATAAGCTGTGGAAAGTACTGCCCTGTTAACACTGCCCTAATTCCAGAAGCGCTTAGTGCATTTTTATATTCAATAGACTTTATTTTTGCATGAGCATAAGGACTTGTTATCATTCTCGCATATAAAAGTCCAGGAGCTTGGTAATCATTGGTATATATCGCCATACCTGTTACTTTGTCTATTGACTCTTTCCTAGGCACACTTTTACCTATAACATTTAAATTATGCATAGACTACTTCCTTTGAATAATATTCATATACTTTTATAATGTATTTATTATTGTTAATCATTATGAATTTATTTCACGTGGAGGTCCTTAAATAAATTATCAAACAAATAGTAGCATATGATCTGGATATCTTATGGATACCGTTTAATTGACTAAAGCAAATTGACATCCAGTGCTAAAATTCTGATTTTGTGAAGTCATACATTTTTTATCTGCCGCAACTCTTATTACTATCGTTTTTTGCCCTGACAACTTCCTCTCTTTTATTCCATAATTATTGACGAAATAAGTTTCCGTAAACTGTATTGTTAAGTTTGATTTCGGTTTACTTTTTTAGTTTTATTCATAATTATTAATATGTAAACCAAATAATATATTTCTGATAGCAACGATACTCTTAAATTAAAAGGGTTTATTAAATAAGAATATATTAGTGGAAATTCTATAATACAACAAAAAAATAAAGTTTTATCAAATAATCCGAAAATTAATTAGATGCCTTTAAACAAAACCATATCAACTCTAAATTTTTTTCTTAATGTACGTATATAATTCAATAAAAAATCCATACTAAAATGGATATATTAATGAATTGTGATGTGTTAAAAAACAACAGATTTTAGTAGCCATATAGTATAGCGCCATAATTAATAGATATAGGAGGGTACTGAATTGAAAAATAAATTAAAAACCTTTTTATACTTTATAACAACATTTTTAATCATTTTCTCCTATAAAGAAAATGTAATGGGTATTGAAATACAAAATTCTACTCGACCAATTAAAGACCTTAATACATCCGTAAAAAATGTTAATCAGGAAAAAAAAGTGATTTATTTAACTTTTGATGATGGTCCTAGCATAATTACAGATAAAGTCTTGGACATCTTAAAAGAAAATGATGTTAAAGCCACCTTTTTTATTATTGGAAATCAAATTAATGGTTTCGAAAATACGGTAAAAAGAATTCATGATGATGGACATTGCATTGGCTTGCATACCTATACTCATAAATTTAAGCTTATTTATTCAAGTAGAGATGTTTTTATAAAGGAAATGCTAGACTGTCGCAATGAAATAAATAGATTAACTGGAATTTCACCTAATATAATTAGATTTCCTGGAGGTAGTAGCAAACGCCTAACTCATTCTTATTTAAATAAATTGCATAGTTATAATTTTAAAATATATGATTGGAATATGGTAACTTTAGATGGAATAAATCCAAATACATCGCCAAATCAGTTATATAGAGATGCTACAAAAGGTAGTGAAAAACTATCCCCCATTATATTGCTTTTACATTGTGACTATATGCACAAAAACACCTGCAAGGCATTGCCTAATATAATTAAATATTATAAAGAAAAAGGTTATGAATTCAAAACCATATCTAAAGATACGCCAGAACTTTATTTCCCAATAAAAAAATAAAGTTTAAATCCTCTATGTTTTATATTTTCATAAACCATAAAAGACTAATTGCATTTTGCAATTAGCCTTTTATGGTTAGTACTTTTATCATGCAAAGTTAAGTAATTAAGTTTGTGTTTCCATGCAGGAAATAATTTTATATTAATTATGTTACACTCGACACTTACTATCTTGATTATTCATTCGAACCACGTTCAATGTGGTAGAATATGCTACAACTTAATTATTTATATGCTGATAAATCTAAAAGCTTATCTACAGTAACAAAGCTGTATCCCATCTCTTTAAGCTTTGAAATAATTTGTGGCAGTGCCTCGGTAGTGACTTTTTTATCTTCATTACAATGCATTAAGATTATTTCTCCAGGACGTACATTTTCAACTACATTTTTAACAATATTAGCAACTTCACGTTGCTCCCAATCTAAGGTATCGGTGGACCAAATTATATTTTTGTAATTTAATGCTTTTAAAGAATTCTGAACAGCATCATTTGTATCACCATAGGGTGTTCTTATTAATGCAGACCTTTTTCCTATTACCTTATTGATTTCATTTTCAGTTAAAGTTACTTCATTATTAATTTCAGCTGCATTAATAGTGGTGAAGTCTTTATGAGACCAACTATGATTTGCTATTACATCTCCATCTGCATAGGCCTGTTTAATTATGGATTTACATGCTTCAATTTGTTTACCAATACAGAAAAAAGTGCCTTGAATATTATTCTCCCGTAATACTTTAATAATTTTAGGAGTATTTACTGGGTCTGGACCATCATCAAATGTAAGTGCTACTACCTTGTTTTCATTTTGTCCATTAATATATAAGTCAGAAGGATGTTCTTTGGCTAAGTTCACTACATTTTCTCTCCATTTTGTCATTGCTTCATCTGGATAGATTGTAGGTCTAATACTTGTACCTAAAATATCATAAATGAGTGGAGCTTTTTTCGTAATTGTTTCCGAGGAAGTTTGAGGTAGCGTGAGCTCACTCGCAGTAGGTTGAATTATGCTTTTTTTATCTGCTGTCTTATCTCCAGAAGATTGCGTCTCTGTGATTTTAATTGGAGCATGTATTTTATAAGTGGTAAAGAATGAGCCTATAAGTAATACTAAGAGGCCAAATGCGATTAATAATTTTTTCATAAAATAATCAAACCTTTCATAAATTATTAAGTTTTCATAATTTTGCTATTATATAAAATGAGTTAGAGGGCCCATAATACAATACATAAAATTCTTTAGATCCTTCAAATCATTTACATCCATACCCTCACCTCCCACTCTTTTAATTTCTATAAAAGAATGCAAAACCCTTTATAAAAGTATAATATCGAAAAATTCATCATTAACAATTATTTATTTAGTTGCCATAAGTATCTGTATATCTATCGGCAAATCCAACAATGTTTAAAACAGGTAGCCCTCTAGTGATATCAATTTCAGCAGTAATTATAACTACGTTACCAAAATATACATCAAAAGCTATAGTTTAAACTATAGCTTTATTAAAAACCGTTTGAAAATAAAATAAGAGTCATATTATACAAGGATAATATGACTCCTATTTTATTTTTAGGTCTTATTTAATCATAATCACTATAACCTAATTTGCTTATCCATTATTTTTATACTCATAGAAAAACTTTATTTCCCATGTAATTCTTCTTTACTTTAACATATTAAATGTCCTATTTGTCACTGAATAACTCTAAAAGGTTTATATAATGATTGGCTTCTCTAAGGACATGATCTGCCAAAAGTGGAACAATTATTGACTTGATTTTACAATTTAAGAGTCCTTCAGTAGCCTGAGTCTTAAAGTCTCTAATCATAATAGTTTGTTTTAAGGTATTTTCTGTAAGACCGGATAACTCTAATGAAGATTTATTAATAGCAGATGCTTCTTTTCTTAGTGTTTCAAATTCTTTCCCAAAATTATTTGATATATCAAATAGTTCCACTTCAGTAGGATCTAATAATCCTCTAATAAAGTAAGAGTGCTCTGACATTATTCTGTTCCAAAAGGTTTCCTGTTCAACTAAATCTCTTTGCACATCAATCTCAATACCATTTTGTAATCTTGTTAATAACGTTGCAAAGAATATTGCTTCCCTAAGTATATGATCTATTAACAATGGATAAGCGGTAGTAAATACCTTGCAGGATAAAACATCATTTTTAAGTTTAGCTTTGAATTGAGCAATCATATTAGTCGCTGCTATAGAATTGTAATTCAGCGCATAAACATGTTCAGTGAGCATGGATATGTTCTTATTATTCATGCCAGGTACTAATGAGTTCTCCATAGAGGTTATGCTTGAGTCTATAAATATTCCAGTAGCAAATTGAGTTGCCCTCTCAGCATCCATTGTATATTTAGTCGAGATTTCATTTGACTCTAATACTCTAGAGGGAATTACTCCGTCAGACAAGGATATTGCATGTGAAAGCAATCTAGTAAATTCATTTTTAAATGCATCTGCTTGATTGATTAAATTCCTATCCTTTATAACAAATGCTGCCTCCAAAAATATGGAGTGCTCCTTCATTATTCTTAAAAAGAATAGATTTAACTCTAAAGATTGATTTATAAATTTTTGATTTGATATCATAACATGCTCCTAAATTATTATTTCATCATTAATAATATATTCGGAATAAATGTATTAAATGATTATAAAAATAATATTTTACAACAGCTTTTTTTCAATCATAATACATTTGATGAAACTGTGGCATCCAAAGCTCTGATGCACAATAAATCACCGAAGGATTTCACCGTAAAATAACCCCATACTATTATTGTATGGAGTATACTAACTTTATAGATGAAGCTTATTGAATTTTTACTTGGATCTTTTACTCCATATTATCACTTTCTTTGTAGTGATTTAACCTGTTAACGGCTGGGCCTTCTATAATATCGCCTTCAAAAGTAAATCTTGATCCATGGCAAGGACAATCCCAGGATTTTTCCGCACTATTCCATTTCAGTTCACAACCTATGTGCGTACATGTTATATCAACTATATGCAGTTCTCCATTTTTATCCCTATATGCTCCACACCTTTCTCCATCAATCTCTACCATCTTTCCCTCATCATTTTTTAATTCAATATTATATTGTCCAACTTGAAGTTTTCCCTTTATTAACTGCTTTGCAACATCAAAATTTTCCTTAGCAAAATTCTTAATCCCATCAGTTGAAATATTACGTGATGGATTATATACGTCTTGATATGGACTTACCTTATTAACTATAATATCCCTTAGTATATTCGCAGCCGCTGTTCCATTTGTCATTCCCCATTCACCATAACCTGTAGCAACATAAATATTTTCTGATGAAGAAGTAAGATTACCTACATATGGCACACCATCTATTGTTATATAGTCTTGAGTCGACCATCTATACAAAATTTTTTCAATACTAAAGTTTTTTTCAGCATGCTTTTCTAAATTAGCATAATGTTTTATCATATCACCACCATGAGCAGTTTTATGATCTTGGCCCCCGATAATTATCATCTGACCATCCTTATACTTTTGTGAACGAAAATACCAACCTTTCTCCCCTGCATCTACAAATGTACCTTTTGACAATTCATCCTTTATTTTTGCAGTTATTACATATGACCTTTGTGGTCGAAGCCTTGCAAAATACAGCCCTAACCCATCATAAAAAGGATAATGTGAAGCTAAAACAACTTTTGGAGCTATTACCTTAAAGCCTGTGTCTGTTATTACAGTGTATAAATCATCATGTTCAATATCTACAGCTCTGGTATTTTCATATATGTTACAATCATTGCTAGAAATGTTTTTAGCAATTTCAAGGAGGTATTTTCTAGGGTGAAATTGAGCTTGATTTTCAAAACATAATGCACCCTTTATTGAAAATGGCAAATCCAACTTTTCAACATATTTTGCTTTTATACCTAGCATTTTAGCAGCTTCTACTTCTTCCTTAATAGTATCTATATAGTTTTCATCTGTTGTATAGATGTATGCTGGTAGCCTACAAAAATCGCAATCAATATTGTGTTTTTTTACCATACTCTCTATAAAATCTATTGCCCCTTCGTTAGCATCTGCATACTGCTTAGCTTTTTCAATTCCCACACTTCTAATTAAATTACTATATATTATATCATGTTGTGAAGTAATGAAAGCTGTAGTGTGACCTGTAGCACCCTTGACTATTTTATCTGCTTCAATTAACGCAACTTTGAACCCTTCATTTTTTAAAAGGAGAGCAGTTGTTATGCCTGTAATGCCTCCCCCTATTATTGCTATATCAACTTTAATGTCTTTTTCTAAAGCTTTATAGTTTGTTTCATTAGTTGAATCAATCCAATAAGATTTTGATTTTAATTGATTATTAATACATACATCATTTTTTTCATCCATAAAATTACTTCCTCCCTTTAAGAATAAAAGAACAATTTTATTTTGTGTTTACATAATTAAAAATATGTATATTAAAAATTATGTTGATCTGATATTAAAGGTATGAGCTTTGCTACTTATAACTTTTTTATTTGGGGAATATGGGCGACTACACTCAGAAATGAATTCAATCATAAATTTTTAAAAAAGATTGATAAAAAAATATAGAAGTACTTTGTGCATGTCAAGGGTGAATAATATTGTATCTGTATTGATTTAATGTGATGAAAATGGTTAGGAGGAGCATAAGCTCCTCCTTTAATTTTAGAAACTTCAAGTATAATTTATTATTTGCTATTTATTACAAAAATGTACTAACCATAAATTTTCAAGTTTTAATGCTCTCACTTCAACGATTATATTGCTCTTCCTGGTAGTATAGCATCTAGTATTCCAATGACTATTGAAGCAATTATTGCTCCTATTATAGATACCCTCATCCCAGGAACCAGGAATTGTGCTATATATAATATTATAGCCGCTATTACAAATCCTTTTATTCCCTTCCCAAAAGGCGATGCATCAACTCGCATAAGTTTTTCCACTAAATAATCTATTAAAGATATAACTACTGCCGCTAATATAATTGAACGTAGACCCACAAGTACAAACCCTGGTATTAAAAATGATGTTATAGCTAATATAATTGAAGTTACTATAAATCTTATTATTATACCTATGAAGCTACTAAAAGCACCTTTTTTCTCTTTATTTCCCATACTTAAATTACCTCCTTGGTTGAATTTTTTGTATGTTTATATGTTTACCAAGAAGTTAGAATTTTATTATGAAAAACAAATAAATCATTTTAAAAAAATTTAAGTAGTAATTTCATTTTGGATAATTCTATATAAGTATTATTAAACGACGTAATTCTAGTTTTAATGTTTAAATTATTTACTATGAGTAAAATAAGTAAAGTAGCGGTGTAAAGATTGTAATTATAAATAGTGAAAATATCAATATGATAATACAAATCATACTATGGGAAATAAATGATTATATATACTATAACCCAGAATTAGGTTGTGAGGAATTTAAAGCTGTTGCAAAATTCTACATAAGAGCCCAGAAAAAGATCCATCTGAAAGAAGTGATACAATCGAGGCATTTAATGAAAACTTGAGAATGTGCAGTATAACAGATATAGAAGCAAAATAAAATTATGAACATATTCAACTAAAAACAAAGCTGACACCATGTGAAAAACGATGTCAGCTCTCTTAAAGTCCAGATATTATACATCATTTGGTTTGTAGCATCTTAAAGTTAATTCTTTTTTATATATTTCACAACCTTTATAAGTTCATACCAAATAACTGAGGCTATTGCTATGGCTGCTGCTAGTATAAATTGATTTAAAGATAGTGGGGCGAGTTTCAAAAAAACACAGAGAGGAGTATATAGTATTACTAAAAGTCCTACTATTGTTCCTAAACTAACGCCCCACATTACCTTATCCTTTATAAGCCTCCTAAATGATTTAATTGCAAAATCAGAATCTGAACTATTAACTTTAACCAATAACATATTAGCTAGCAATATAATAGTGAGTCCCATTGCCCTTGCAAGAGGTGCATTATCTGGAGACTTATTTAAAAATGTAAAATACGTTCCGAAGGATGCTCCAAATATCACGAGTCCTTGCATAACACTTTTGAAAAGAATTTTTGCTGTTACCAGTTTTTCAAATGGATCACGTGGCGACCTTTGCATAATATCATGTTCTGCTGGCTGACGTTCCAATACAATAGAGCAGGTAGGGTCAATTACAAGTTCAAGTAAAACAACGTGTAGTGGAAGTAATAAAAGACTTGCAGGGCTTATTCCCATAAGTGGAGCAAGTAGTGCTGCAAATGCAATAGGAATATGAATAGTAAATACATATCCAACTGCTTTTCTGATGTTATCATAAATTCTTCTACCATCTTTTATGGTGTCCACAATAGTAGAAAAATTATCATCAAGTAAGATTATATCCGCTGCTTCTCTTGAAACTTCTGAACCACGTTTACCCATAGCAATACCAATATCTGCATATTTAAGAGCAGGGGCATCATTAACACCATCACCGGTCATCGCAACTATTTCACCATTTCTCTTAAAAGCCTTAACTATTCTCATTTTATGTTCAGGTATAACTCTCGAGAATACACTAATATTTTTAACCCTTTCGCAAAGCTCTTCATCACTCATTTTATTAAGCTCATCACCGGTAATTATTTTGTCACCGTTTGGCATATTAATTTTCTTTGCAATGGAACTAGCAGTTATTCCGTTATCTCCTGTTATCATAACCACACGTACACCCGCTTTGGTGCAAGCTTCAATATCTTGTTTTACAGATTCTCGAGGAGCATCAACAAGCCCAACCATTCCTAAAAGTTGCAGGCTGCATTCCTCAAGGGTACCCGGTATATCATTTGTGTTATTTATAATCATTTGTCCAACAGCAATAACACGAAGTCCTTGCTTAGACATTTCCATTATATTAGTTTCTGCTATCTTTCTTTCATCCTCTGTTAAGTTACATATTGTTAAAATATGTTCAAGTGAACCTTTTGCCGCAACTACAATGTTGTCACCATTTTTCCAAACGTGGCCCATCATTTTTGTTTCATTAGTAAAAGCATATTCTTTAATCAGTTGACCACCAAAAAGAATTTCTCTTGTGATTCCTTGTTCGCCGCAATAGGATATCATTGCCTTTTCCATTGGGTCATAGGCATCTGATTTACAACCCATACCCATTATCTTAGTTAATTTTTTTGTATCACCTGTTAAACTCCAAGTGTCTGTAACTGTCATTTTGTTCATTGTTATTGTACCTGTTTTATCAACACAAAGAACAGAAACAGCGCCTAATGTTTCTACTGATGGTAACTTCCTAACAATGGATTTATTTTTAGCAAGTCTCCAAGCACCCATTGATAAAAATACGGTTAGAATAACTGGAAATTCTTCTGGTATCATGGCCATAGCAAGAGTTACTCCTGATAAAATACTTTCTATAATTCTAGCTTTAAACATGTGATCTGTTAGATTTAAATACGTAATAATTCCAACAAAAACGAATAAAACAGCTGCAATTCCTGCACATAGTTTTACGAGCTCTCCAGTTTGTTTTTGAAGCGGTGTTGGATTCTCAGGAGCAGACACAATATTTTGTCCTATTTTTCCATATTCAGTTATTGCTCCTATTTTATCTACTAATATAGTACCAGTACCTTGTGTAACAAGAGTTCCTGTGTAGCAATAATCAGGTCGCCAATAATCAGTGCTAGTGGTGTCCTTATCTTCTGTAGTAATTTTCCATACACCCTCAGCCTCTCCTGTAAGCGATGATTCATCAATACAAAGAGTACTTTCTTTTAAAACTATACCATCAGCAGGAACTTTAACACCCTCAGCGATATACATTATGTCACCAGGCACTAAATCGAAACTATTAATTGTTTTTTCAATTCCGTCTCGAAGTACTGTGATACGCGGAGCTGACAAATCTTTTAATGCATTTAGTGCTTTGTCAGTTTTCCATTCTTGAATTACCTCAATACTAATAATTCCAATAACGAAAACAAGCATAATAGAACCATCTCTAGGTTCTCCTAAAATAAAATAAATTATAGCTGCAACTATTAAGAGTAAAAACATTGGTTCGCTAATAACTTTTAAAATCTTGTGAAAAAAGCTTTCCTTTTTTTTAGCCACAAGCTCATTCTTTCCAAATTTTTCTTGAAGCTCTTTTGCTTTCAAAGTAGTAAGTCCTTGTTGTCCTTTGATTCGTTGTTCTGTCATAAGTAGTTACCTCCATGTTTTGCTTTTTTAAGCATATTTAGATTAACTCTATGGCATTGCAATCTTCAGATATGTTCTAGAAATGGGTATAAAAAAACCGTAGAACAATAAACTGTCCCACAGGTGTATAATTCATCCTGTTGCCATTTAGGCCCAGCCCCACGAACTTTTTTACAAGTTCATCGCCTGCTCAGTTTGTACTGTAGATTTGTGTGCAGTGCAAAAAGATTCAGTTAAATCTATCATACAGACTATTATATGCCAATATCTTTTTATGTTACATCATTTGTGGTAGTACGTTAAAAAATCAAGTATGTCCCCTAATTTAGTTTCTATAATGAAAAGGTATAAATTCTTTGTACAAAACATCAATATCAATTATCAATCGATATCGAAAATTAAAAATAAATCTAAAAAATCATTGACATACTTTAGCTTTGCACATAATATAAAACATAAGATTAAAACTAATTGAGAATAACAATTTAATATTCTTGTTAGGTGAGGTTACTGTATAGAAACACGCTACTGCCTAGAAATGGCGAGAAATGTTATAACCTATATTATTATGTTTTTCATTATTTGTCCTGCTGTCGCCGATGGTACTTATGGTGCAGAGGGTGTTATAAAGTTCTATTTATTTCTCTACGTTTCTTTCTATTTTATCCCTTTAATTTTTGTAATGTTTTGATAATATGATAATAAAGGTATACTTAAACCATATGCTTTAATTTCGTATTTTCTATTAATTGTCAATCCCCAATACACATCTTCAGAATGAATTTTAAATTCTAATAAACTATTAGTATCCTCAAACACCTTTATATTACCATTCTCCATTTGTGCATAAATTAAATACGTATCAATATTATCATGTCTTATTACTCGTTTATTTGCAATGGTTACTGTATAAGTATTTCTAAAAAAATGCGGAAAGAATATAATTACACCTATAATTACAATAATGCTAATTATTATTTTTCCAATCTTAAATTTTAAAAAAAATTTATTTCTAAATTGATAAGAAATGTTTTTTTTCATAAAATCTCCTTTATTTTAATAAATCTATTTACTTTAATTGTTACTCATTTTTCTAGACATTAGAACATAATACATATAAATATTTTCTAAACTAATTTTGCTTTAATACATAGATGAATTGATTTGATATATTATAAAATTGTTCATCAAGATAATTTGGTTAATATACTTAATAATGTATGCAGTTATTTTAAATTGATCATTAGTTTTATATTTTTTAGAAGTGCATCATTTTGTTAGACTTTTGGATTTATCTATTTAAAAAGTCTCAGTTTAGATGCACCTTAACTTTTTGAATTTATAAACATTATATTGATTTTTAGCCTCTTTTAATCTAGTATTAGTATATATAGAAATTATAGAAATTTAAGGAAGGATGTTTCGAATGAAAACTTTCAATAAAGATATCGGAGCACTTGGTGAAGATATATCAGAAAATTATTTAAAAAATTTAGGATATAGAATATTAGATAAAAATTTCAGATGCAAATGTGGTGAAATAGACCTAATAGCAATAAATAAAGGCTATATTTGCTTTGTTGAGGTGAAAACTAGATATGGAATAAATTATGGGACACCCGCTGAATCAGTTACTTCTTCTAAACAGAAGAAAATTTATAAAACAGCTCAAGTATATATTTCTAGAAAAAATATTAATAACTACAATTTTAGATTTGATGTTGTAGAAGTTATGCTGAATAGTGATAATAATAATTTTTTAATTAATCATATCGAAGACGCTTTTCAATTATAATTTTCTAGGAAAATAAAAATAAAAATAAAAATATATTTTAATTTTTATTTTCATCTAAAATATTTTTCAAAAAACTTTTTCTGTGTATTGGAATAGTTCCGCATTTTTTTATTGCAAGCACATGTTCTTCTGTGCCGTAACCAACGTTTCTATCGAACCCATAATTGGGGTATTCATTATGATACTGTACCATCAGTTCATCTCTATATACTTTAGCAATTATAGAAGCACACGCTATGCTTATACTTAATGTATCTCCCTTTATTACAAACTCATTTAAATTTGAAAAGTTTTTTATTTTATAACCATCTGATAATACTAATTCTGGTTTAATAGTTAGCCCCGCACAACATTCTATAAATACTTGATTATTGCACCAACCAATGCCTTTTTCATCAATCTGTTTATTGTCAATAGCAATAATTTTATAGGCTAAGGCTTTTTCTTTAATAATATGAGCTAGCTCTTTTCTGCAAGCTATTGATAATTTTTTAGAATCGTTAGCTCTTAAGATTAAATCTTTATCCTCGTTTGATTTTAAATACTTTCTAAATTGTCTTAATTAGGCATCTTAAAAAATGACTAAAACACTGACTAATTATTTTTTAAGATGCCCTACATTTTTTCAAATAGAATTGTATATGATTATTTTCAAATGCCTTATATGACAACCTTAATCTACTCTTTCTAGAGATATAGCTCCTAATTTTCCACCTCTAAATTCGTCAAGAAGCATCACTGCTACTCTATTATAATCAATGTTACCCCTAGAAATTACTGCTCCCCTTTTTTTAGCTATATTGTCCATATTATCTAAAGGATTCTCCATAATTTCTGAAAGCTTATATCTTTCCATTAATATCTGTGCATTATTAGTCTGAAGCCTTTCTACTAATTTAAGAGCTAATTCCTCGATATCTATAACTTCATCTTTAATAGCTCCTGTAAATGCCAAATTAAGTCCAACTACTTCATCTTCAAATCTAGGCCATAATACACCTGGAGTATCCATTAATTCTATACCTAAGCTAGTTTTTATCCATTGCTTGCTTTTAGTAACTCCCGGTCTATCACCAGTTTTAGCAATATTATTTTTTCCTAATTTATTTATAAAAGAAGATTTACCAACATTAGGTATACCAACTACCATAACCCTCGTAACTATGTTAACTAATCCTTTTTTTCTTTGTCTATCATGTTTTTCTTTTAATAACTCATCAAGCGTACTCTTTATACTTTTTAGACCTTGACCTGTAATACAATTTACAGCCAATGGCTTTATAGTATCCGTTGTAAGCTTTTTTATCCAGTCTTTAGTTACTTTATCTTCAGCTAGATCACTTTTATTTAGTAAAATGACTCTAGGCTTATCTTTACATATCTCATCAATTTGTGGATTGGCGCTTGATTTAACTATTCTCGCATCTCTAATTTCTATTACAGCATCAACAAGTTTTAAACTCTCTCCAATTTGTCTTCTTGTCTTAGCCATATGACCTGGAAACCAATTTATTGTCATTGCCATACTATCTAATCCCTCCCATTTTATTGAATGGATAAAGCCTTATAACCGCTTTTCCTTCCAAAAGATTGAGTTTTACAAACCCAACATCACTACTTCGACTATCTTTACTGAAATTTCTATTATCTCCGAGGACAAAAATTGAACCTTGAGGCACCAGAGCTTCATCATAGTCTTTCATGAAATTTTCATTTTTATAGTACTCATTAATAATTTTACCATTTATGTACAATACATTATTGTTAATTTTAACTTTATCTCCAGCAACTGCTATAACTCTTTTTATTATTCTTTGACTTATATCAGCAGGGTACTTTATTACTACAATATCATTTCTCTTAGCAGCTGTTATTCTATATGATACTTTTTCAATTATTAATTTATCATTATTTTGCACCGTAGGAACCATAGATCCACCATTCACTGTTACTATTTGGAATATGAAATTTATAATAAATACAGCGATTAAAAGTGAAATTGCTATAGATCTTACTACTGCGAAAATTTCTTTTGTCAATATACACACCTACTTAATAAACTACTAAAATCACTTAATTGAAAACTTCAGAAGAATATTTACACCCAAGTTTAATTATCTTTAAATGTAAAAAGGGACTTTTCAGCCCCAATTTTATTTTCTCATTCTTTCTTTAACCTTTGCAGCCTTACCAACTCTATCTCTTAAGTAGAATAGTTTAGCTCTTCTAACTTTACCTAATCTTACAATTTCAATTTTCTCAATTACTGGAGCGTTTACTGGGAATGTTTTTTCAACACCAACACCAGATGCTACTCTTCTTACTGTGAAAGTTTCTCTTAAACCGCCGTGTTGTCTTTTAAGAACGGTTCCTTCGAATACTTGGACTCTCTCCTTGTTACCTTCACTAATTTTGATGTGAACCTTAACAGTATCACCTACACTAAATTCTGGTAAGTCAGTTCTGATTTGTTCTGATTCTATTGCTCTTATAATTTCTAACATGTGCATTCCCTCCTAAAATTTTATTGTGACGTTCATGCTCATTATAATATAGCAGAGGACCGTCCGTACTAGCACAAACTACATTTTATCATAAAAAAATATATATATCAATATAAAAACACTTTTTATGCTTATATATAAGATATTTTTAACTTTAAATAACTCTCCGGACATTAATTAATCATATTTAAAAATAACTAGTCAGTATAATCGTACATTTATACTTATTGCTTTCTTTCAAAAGCCTTACTTAATAGTTTTTTATCTTCCTTCGTAAGATTAAGGTTTTGAAATAAATCCGGCCTTTTTTCTTTAGTTATTAAGAGTGACTGCAATCTTCTCCATTTTCGTATATTTTCATGATGTCCTGAGGTCAATACCTCTGGAACCTTTTTACCCTCAAAACATTCTGGTCTTGTATACTGAGGATACTCTAGTACTCCATCATAAAAAGATTCTTCTGTGAAACTCTCCGGGCAAGATAATACCCCTGGAATTAATCTACAAATACTATCCACTATAGGAATACATGCCATTTCTCCACCTGTCAAAACATAATCACCTAAAGAAATCTCCATATCTATATAGTCATAGGTTCTCTCATCAATACCTTCGTAATGTCCACATACAAATATTAATTCTTTTTCCTCACATAGCTTTTTTGCAATATCTTGGGTAAAAGGAATACCCCGTGGTCCCAAAAATATTACCTTTCCACCATTATGCAATTTAACATCATTAATACAGTGAACTATCGGTTGAGTTTGCATTACCATACCCGCTCCACCACCATAAGGAGTATCATCAACTTTTTTATGTTTGTTTACTGCATAGTCGCGAATATTACGAGGAGAAATCTCCAGTATGTTTTTCTCTATGGCTCTTCCAATGATACTATAATTAAAAATATCAAACATTTCAGGAAATAGAGTTAAAATGTCTATTTTCATTCTTGCCATTCTTTTATCGGCTTAATTATTATTTCGCGTTTATTAATATCTATACTAACTATAATATCCTTAAGCACTGGAATGAGCACTTCTTTATTTCCCTTAACCCAATATACATCATTACCCGGCGTATGAAGAACATCATATACTTTTCCAAGTTCTTCTCCACCCTGCTCGAAAACACTGCAATTTAATAAATCAGCCACATAGTAGCTACCCTCTGGCAATTCAACAGCATCTTCGCGGCTAACCATCAAGTACTTATTTCTATATAATTCTGCTTGCTCTATGCTATCTATACCTTCAATTTTAAGTATTGCTCTATCCGCTTGAAGTTTACAACCTTCAACTTTTCTAATTTCGCCATCAATATACACACTTTTTAATTTTTTAAATCTTTCAAGACTATCAGTGAGCGAAAAGACTTTAACTTCACCCTTTAAGCCATGTGTTTTACCTATCTTACCTACACTCATAAAATCTTCCATTTAAAATCCTCCTTTCAAAATCACTTATATAAATAACCAAAACTCAAAATTTAATTAAAATAAGAGTTAGGCAGAACCTAACTCTTACTTTATTTCAACAACTACTTTTTTATTTTCTTTAACAGCAGCTGCCTTAACAACCGTTCTAATAGCTTTAGCTATTCTACCTTGTTTACCTATAACTTTTCCCATATCCTCATGAGCTACAGACAATTCAAGAATTACTGAATGCTCATGTGCTACTTCGTTTACTACTACCATTTCTGGTTTATCAACTAAATACTTTGCCAATACTTCAAGTAACTGTTTCATGGAAAACTCCTCCATTCATTACTTACAAACTTTTCTAGTTGACTGCTATTTTGCTAAGTAACCTTTTAACTGTATCAGATGGTTGTGCACCATTTTTCATCCACTTAGTTGCTTTTTCAACATCAATTTTAATAGTAGTTGGCTCTGTTGTTGGGTTATAGTATCCTATTTCTTCTATAAATCTTCCATCTCTAGGAGCTCTTGAATCTGCAACTACTACTCTATAAAATGGAGCATGTTTAGCACCCATTCTTTTTAATCTTATTTTAACTGCCATGTATAATCACCTCCTTAAATCTAAATTCAATCATTACTCAAATAGTTTTATTAAAAAGGCATTTTACCAAACAGACCTTTTTTACCAGGTTTTTGGAATCCTTTCGCTTGCTTCATAAGTTTCTTTGCCATCTCAAAATCTTTTAACACCTTATTTACTTGCTGTACCAAAGTACCTGACCCATTAGCAACTCTCTTTTTTCTAGAAGAAGAAGAACTAATTAAACTAGGATGTGTTCTTTCTGATATAGTCATTGAGCTTATAATAGCTTCAACTTTTCCCATTTCTTTTTCGCCTTGAGACAAATCTACACCCTGTAATTCTTTTTTATTTACACCTGGCATCATTTCAATTAATTTATTCAATGGTCCAAGTTTTTTCATTTGTTGCATCATTGCTAAATAATCCTCTAAATTGAATTCTTTGGAAAGAATTCTGCTACCAAGTTCTTTTGCTTCATCTTCATTTATAGCTTGCTGTGCTTTTTCTATTAATGAAAGCACATCACCCATACCAAGTATTCTTGATGCCATTCTATCTGGATAGAAAACTTCCAAATCATTCATTTTCTCGCCAACACCAACAAATTTTATAGATTTACCAGTTATTGCTTTGATTGATAAAGCTGCACCACCTCTTGTATCACCATCTAACTTAGTCAAAATTATTCCAGTTATATCTAGCTGTGAATTAAAACTTTCTGCTACATTAACTGCATCCTGACCAGTCATAGAATCTACAACTAGCATTATTTCGCTTGGCTTCACACTTGATTTTATATTTTGAAGTTCCGCCATTAAAGTTTCATCTATATGAAGTCTTCCTGCTGTATCTATTATAACTACATTATTACCATTATCTTTAGCAAAGTCTAATGATGCTTTTGCTATATCTACGGGACTCGCATTGTCTCCCATGGCAAAAACCGGAACTTCAATTTGTTTTCCAACTACCTGCAATTGTTTAATTGCAGCAGGCCTATATATATCACAAGCAACCAATAGTGGTTTTTTGTTTTTTCGTTTCAGTGAAAGAGCAAGTTTACCACCCATTGTGGTTTTACCGGCACCTTGAAGCCCAACAAGCATTATAACTGTTATCCCATTTATAGAAAACTCTAACTTACTTTCTGAATTACCCATTAAATCAGTTAACTCATCATTAACGATTTTGATAACCTGTTGCCCAGGTGTTAAGCTTTCTAATACTCCATTACCTAGACACTTTTCGCTAACATTTTTCACAAATTCTTTAACTACTTTATAGTTAACATCTGCTTCAAGCAATGCTAATTTTACTTCTCTCATAGCATTTTTAATATCTTTTTCGGAAAGCTTACCCTTACCTTTTAATTTTTTTATGGTATCCTGTAACTTAGAAGATAATCCTTCAAAAGCCATAATAAACCTCCTAAATGTTTTCAATAATCTGGGTTTTTATATCACATATAATCTTATTTATCTTTTCATCTTTTATGTTAATTTGTAAGTTATCTAATTTTGATATAATGTTTTTTAAATTTTCTTTTAGTTCATGATTTTTATTTAATAACTTTAATTTTTCTTCATATACTAAAAGCACATTATCAGATCTTTTAATAGTATCGTGAATAGCTTGCCTGCTAGTATTATTTATCTCCGCTATTTCTGATAAAGACAAATCATTATTAAAATACATATCCATTATGTTTCTTTGCTTTTCAGTAAGCAATTCACCATAAAAATCTAATAATAGGGAAATTTCAAATCTTTTTTCCATTTCATCACCTTGCTCACAAATCATATATTATCAGATTTTAAATGCAGTGTCAAGTAGTTTTACTTAACAGGTCAATATATTTATATAAGTTAGCGTCTTAGACCTACATTTTAAAATAAAGCCTCTACGAAATCTTTTGAATTAAACTCTTGTAAATCATCTACCCCTTCACCAACGCCTATATATTTAACTGGTATATCAAGTTGATTTTTTATTGATATTACAACGCCACCTTTAGCCGTGCCATCTAATTTAGTTAGTATTATACCATCTATAGGACATATTTGCATAAATTGTTTAGCTTGCTCAACTCCGTTTTGTCCTGTTGTAGCATCAATTACTAGTAAAGTTTCCATATGGGCCTCACTATACTCCCGCTTAATCACCCTATTTATTTTTGCTAATTCATCCATAAGATTCTTTTTATTATGTAGTCTACCTGCCGTATCACAAATTAGCACATCAACTTTTCTTGCTTTGGCTGCTTGAACAGCATCAAAAACTACAGCCGCAGGATCAGATCCCTCTTGATGTTTTATTAATTCCACGCCTGCTCTATTGCTCCAAATTTCTAACTGATCAATTGCTGCCGCTCTGAATGTATCCGCTGCAGCCATGAGAACTTTATATTTTTCAGCTTTTAGCGATGCAGCGATTTTACCAATAGAAGTGGTTTTACCAACTCCATTAACCCCAATTATCAAAAGTACTTCAGGTAGATTTCCATGCCGTATTGGATTTTCATCTTCACCTAATATGTCAATCAAAACTTCTTTTAAACATGGCCAGATTTCTTCTGGTTCTTTTACTTTATCTTCTTTCACCTTTTTTTTAAGCTTTTCAATTACATGAATAGAAGTCTCTACCCCTATATCTGATGTGATTAATATTTCTTCTAGTTCCTCATATAGTTCATCGTCAATTGTAATTGCTAAGTTTAATACTTCACTAACTTTTTCTGTGATGCTATTTCTTGTTTTTGTTAGTCCATCTTTTAATTTATCAAAAATTTTCCCAAACATTTCTACTCCTCCTTGTTTGTTTTTGTGACACAAAATAATTATTATAAATTTTTACTTATTCAAATCTACAGACACTATTTTTGACACTCCTTTTTCCTCCATAGTAACACCATATAATACATCTCCAGCTTCCATAGTTCCTTTCCTATGCGTTATTATAATAAACTGAACATTATCCGAAAATCTCTTTAAAAATTCAGCGTACCTAACTACGTTTGCATCATCAAGTGCTGCTTCAATTTCATCTAAAATGCAAAAAGGTGTTGGCTTCATCTTTAATATTGCAAATAATAATGCAATTGCAGATAAAACTTTTTCTCCACCAGACATTAGACTTATGTTTTGAAGTTTTTTCCCTGGTGGTTGAACATTAATATCGATTTTAGCAGTAAGTTCATCGCCTTCTGTAAGTATTAAATCTGCACTTCCACCCTTAAATAATTCTATGAAGGTTTCATTAAAATTTTGTCTTAATATAATAAAATTTTCTGCAAATATTTGTTTCATCTTTTGAGTCATTTCACATATTACAGTTAATAATTCATTTTTCGCTAAAACCAAATCTTCCTTTTGTCCATCCATAAAAGTAAATTTTTCTTTGACTTCTTTATATTCTTCAATAGCACTTACATTAATTTTCCCAAGCATTGATATTGACGCTTTTAGTGTTATTATTTCCTTTTTAAGCTTATCAATGTCTTCAATTTCATTTTTAAATTGCAGTGCTTCTGCATATGTTAATTCAAAGTCATCATTCAATTTCTGATAGTACGTATCCTTTTCCATTTTAACTCTCGCAAGAGCTAATTCACATTTGTGCATTTCTTTTTCGGTTTTTTCTAGCATTAGCAAAACATTATCTAAATGCTCCAAGCTTATTTTTATATGCTCTTTAATTTTAATTCTTTTAATTTCATTGTCCTCAAATTTTTTTTCCATTTTTTCTAATACAGTCATTATTTCTTTTACTTTTACTTCGGCACTTTGAATTGAAAATAAATTTTTGTTTTTATTTTTCATAGATTCTTCTATTTCTCTAGAAAATGCAATTATTTTTTCATTATATACTAATATTTCATCATTTAATCTTTTAATTTCAGAGCGCTTATTATGTATTGTTTCATCAATTTGAGCTTTCTTTATCTTGGCATCGATAATTGATTCTTTTATATTTTCAATTTCTTGCAATTTATCTTTTAATTTGAAATCAACCTTGTTAATACTTTTCTGTATTTCATCTTTAGCATGTATAAATTTAGCAACAGATGTATTTTTTTCATCAATTTCTTTATTTCCCTCTTTAAGTTTACCCTCTTCTAAAGACTTTTCAGTGTCTAGAGCCATTATATTATTTTTTAATCTGTTTGTTTCATCTATTATTGAATTTACTTTAGCTTCCATCTTCGTTACTTCAATATTTTCAAAGTGAACCTTATCCTTTAAATTTAAGTTTTCTTCGTTTAACCTTAAAATTTCAGATTTGCTTTGTTTTATTTTTTTTAAGTAAATAAGTGATTCATCTTTTAGTACATCTAAATCCTTAGCCAATTCTTTTATTTCCCTTTTTCTACCAATTATGCTTGAAGTTTTTGAATATACACTTCCACCAGTTAATGAACCCCCAACGTTTATAATTTCTCCTGATAATGTAACAATTTTATATCTGAAATTATTTTTTTTAGATATTTGGAGGGCCGAATTCATATCTTTACATATAATTGTCCTGCCTAAAATAAATGCAATAACTTCACTAAATTTCTCATCATAACTTATTAATTCATTTGCCATTCCAACAAATCCAAGATTGTTTTTAGTTTCATTATCAATTGCAAGTTTTTTACCCTTAATAATGTTTAAAGGTAAAAATGTTGCTCTTCCCAGATTATTTGCCTTCAAAAAATCTATTAATGTTTTTGCCACGGTTTCATCTTTAGTTATTATGTGTGATATAGATCCCCCCAAAGCAATTTCTATAGCTACTTCTAAATTCTTTTCAACCTTTATAATTTCTCCAAGTACAAAACATTCACGAATATTTCCTACTTTACCTTCATTCACGTGTTGCATTAAATTTTTTACCGATTTATTATAACCTTCATGCTTTTTTTCCAAAGTTGTAAGTATATTAAAATTAGCTTCTGTTTTATTAATTTTAAAATTACAGTTTTTCATAGTTCTTTCATTAAACGTTAGAATGTTTTGTAATTTATCACTTTCTTTTTTATTATCCTTAACCTTATTTTCATAATGAACTATTTTATCTTTAAATTCTTCCATTTGACTTTCAAATATTATTTTTGTATTAGCATTAATTTTTATTGAATTATCGAAATTTTCAATATTATTTTTCAAAGTATCAATTCTTTTTTTAGAGATATCCATATTATTATTTAAAATTAATAAATTATTGGTGAATTCAATAGTTTCGTCGATACTACTTTGCTCTTTTTCCTTAAGAGTTTTAGCTTCATCACTTTCAATCGCTATACTTCCCTCAATATCCTTAATTTTTATTTCTTCATATTGAATTTTTTCTACTATTTCCATTTGAGTATTTTTTATAATATTCAAAGAATTTTCTGATACATTCTTATTGCTTTTAAATTCTAATAAATTTTTATGAATAATATCGCTCTCATTTGATGTTTTATCAATTGCTTTTGTTAAATTATCTATTCTTTCATTTAGAATCTTTATTTCAGAAACATTATTTTGGTAAATCAGCTTATTGTTATAATATATTTGTTTTTCTTCTTGGTTTTTATTTTCAAATGTTTCAAATTCACTGTTCCAGTATTCAACATCTTTCTTAAATTGGGTTTTTCCCTCTGTGCTTTGTATTACTTCGCCATTTAATTCAGTACCTTCATCGTGTAATCTTTTAATTTTTTCTTCAACCTTATTAATGGAGTCAATAATTATGCTAACCTCTTTACTTTTTAATTCTTCAAAAAGTTTTAGAAAATTCTTTGCCTTTTCGCTTTCTTTCATTAATGGTTCTAGTCTTTCTTCATAAGTACTTAAAATATCTTCTATTCTAATCAAATTTTGATCTGTACTATCTAATCTCTTTTCTGCTTCTTCTTTTCTTGTTTTAAACTTAACAATTCCTGCAGCCTCTTCAAACAATTTTCGTCTTTCCTCAGTTTTACCACTTAAAATAGCATCAATTTTACCTTGACCAATAATTGAGTATCCTTCTTTTCCTATACCCGTATCCATAAAAAGCTGTTGAACATCTTTTAATCTACAAGATGTATTGTTTATTAAATATTCGCTTTCTCCTGAACGATATAATCTTCTCGAGATTGTAACACTAGAATAATCAATGTCTAGTCCAGAATCACTATTATCCAAAATCAAGGAAACTTGCGCCAGTCCAACTGGTTTCCTAAACTGTGTGCCAGCGAATATAACATCCTCCATTTTGTCTCCTCTTAAGTTTCGTGCACTTTGTTCTCCAAGGACCCACCTAACAGCATCAGATATATTGCTTTTGCCACTTCCATTTGGTCCAACGACTGCCGTAATTCCCTTGGTGAATGTTAACTCTGTTTTATCTGCAAAGGATTTAAATCCTCTTATTTCAATAGATTTTAAGAACATTAAAACACTCTCCTATTTTACCTAAATAGCATTGGCGATATAAATCCTATAATAAAAATTATAACTATACTATAAATCAATACCTTTGTATATTTATCTCTTGTTTTCTTTTTCATAATTCACCTCATACTTTTATTTTTTTCTTTAACGATATTTCAAAAGGAAAGTTTCCCACTTCTATAAGTTGGAGTTACATCTCCTAACAAATAGAAAACTTCAGTGAGATTATAAATTTCCTTTTGAAGTCGTTAATGTATCTTCTGCGAATATGTTACAGCTCCGCAGGAGATGATTTAATATAAATAAAGTATATATTACTACAAATAATTTAACGTAATATATACTTTATTTAACGTGCAAGGATAGACACTATATTCTATACAACAAATTAAAATCCTTCTTTATACTTTGAGGTCACATACTCAAATATGGTCATAATAATGCATTTTTCTCCTATAGATATACTAATACTTCCACGTTTAATGGTAATATCTTGGAATATTTCTATTGAAACTGTTTTTATTTGTTTTTTTATGCCATAAAAAAAACTTTTCCCATTAGCGTAAAGTTTTGAAATGTCTTTTGGATTTATTTTAACTAAAACTTTATTAACGCCCATGTCACTTTTAAAATTATTCACTATAACATCATATAATAAATCATTATATATACTACCTTCAACCAATTCTCTAAATGCAGGATGAAATGGTCCTGCAACTAAATCATTGCCTTCTGAAATTTCAACAGTTGGCTGTAATCCTATCCTGATCACATTTATTTGGTTTGCTACCATCATAATGTAAATAATCTTACTTATGTTTACTGCTTCACTTAATGAATAAGGTTTAAATTCTTGCTTTATATACATGTTCTCCATAGGTGTACCTTTAATCACAAGCGCCGGATATATTCGACAAATATCTGGTTTAAGATCAATAGCTCTTTTAGCTGTCTCTATATCTTTATTTATATTATCTCCTGGAAGGCCTATCATTATTTGGTGTCCTAAAACAAAACCATACTGCTTTATAAGTTTTGAAGCATTCACTACATCACTTGCAGTATGACCTCTTCCAGACTTTAATAACACTTCTTCATCAAGCGATTGTACTCCGAGTTCTATAATATCTACAGAGTATTTTTTTAGATTGCTCAATATTTTATCATCAATATAATCTGGCCTTGTAGATAATCTAATGAATTTTATTTTATTATCATCTTTAAACTTCTTAGCAACAGTTAAAAGTTCTATTTGCTTTTCCATTTTTATAGCTGTGAAAGTTCCTCCAAAAAATGATACCTCAATAATAGCATCATTGTTATTTACTGTTTTCAAATATTCATTTACTGTCTGCTCCACATACATTGCATCAACTTTTGTTGATGTTCCTGTTATGCTATTTTGATTGCAAAACACACAATTATGTGGGCAACCTTCATGTGGAACGAAAATAGGAATAATATAATGCAAATTACTCATGCACGTCCTCCTGATTCATCATAACCTGTTTGGCTGCATTTTGCTCTGCTTCTTTTTTACTATAACCTTGCCCTGAGCCTTTTACACAATCATTTATTAATATGTTGACAAAAAATTTTCTCTTGTGTGGTGGCCCTTCAAATTTCACTAGTTCATAGCAAATGTTTACTTCTCCATTTTGCTGAAATATTTCCTGAAGCTTTGTCTTATAATCCAAAACTATCTCATTGCTAATTGCTTTCTCAATGATTTCTTTAAAGTTATTAAGTATAAATGAATTAGAATATTTTATTCCTTTATCCAAATATACAGCAGCAATTATTGCTTCAACACAATCAGCCAATATTGAAACTCTATTTCTACCACCAGTAATTTCTTCACCTTTGCTCATGTTCATGTACTTTCCAAGTTCCCAACCGTTTGCAATATCGCACAGCGAATTTTCACAAACAATTAGGGACCTAATTTTAGTTAAGTATCCTTCAGGCTTTTCCGTAAAGCGACTATATAAGTATTCGGATATTACAAGTTGTAATACAGAATCGCCCAAGAACTCAAGTCTTTCGTTAAATCCAACCTTTTTTTTCTGATTTGCATAGGAACTGTGGGTTATTGCCGTTTTCAATAGCTCTTTATCACTAAAATTCAATTTCAGTTCCTTCTCAAGGTCCTGTAATTTTATATCATACTTCATAATCATTACTCCTTTTCGGAAGTTTATTTAAATAATGTTTATCTTCATTCGCAAAATTCTTCAAGTTTATTATTCAATTTACTTAGCCTGCCAAATATAACAACACATTTACTGGTTATTTTTTAAAGCTAACTTTTATAGTAAATTCAAAAATAAGTTTGAAAAAGCTAAAGGCCCGCACTACTGCGGGACCTTATGTTATTCTTCTGAGTGAATTTTAATATATTCAACTATATCGCCAACAGTCGCAATTTTCTCAACATCTTCATCTGGAATTTCTATATCGTACTCTTCTTCGAGTGCCATAATTAATTCTACAATATCAAGAGAATCAGCTCCTAAATTATTTATAAAAGATGATTCCATTTTTATTTCTTCTTCTTCTATACTTAATTGTGATGCTATACACGCTCTAATTTTTTCAAACATAATATAATCACCTCCTTACCTTTCTATATTATACCAAACAATTATTACAAATTCTCATTTACGTTCTTTTCCTGCTGAGATAATTTTTCAATTTCTAATTTTAATTTATCTACAACATTATTTTCATAAAATATTGTAGCCTGGCCGATTGCATTTTTAAAAGCTTTAGAATCTGAACTTCCATGAGCCTTTATGCAAATCCCATTTACTCCGAGAAATGCGGCTCCGCCATATTCTTTGTAGTCGAAATCCTTTTTAAAGCTTTTAAAGATTGGTTTTAATAGCATTCCTCCAAATTTAGTTCTGAAAGATCCCATTATTCTTGTTTTTAATAAATCAAATATACTAGCAACTACACCTTCATATAATTTTAAAATTACATTTCCTGTAAATCCATCACAAACTAAAACATTGATGTCTCCAGTTGGAATTTCTCTAGCTTCCACATTGCCTACAAAATTTAAATTTGCTTCCTTTAGTAGTTTATGAGCTGATTTTGAAAGTTCATTACCCTTTTCTTCTTCAGTTCCTATATTCACAAGGCCTACAGATGGATTAGCTATTTTTAAAATATTTTCGAAATATGTTTTCCCCATAAGTCCAAATTGCACTAAATAATGAGGTTTGCATTCCGCATTTGCTCCACAGTCAATTATCATAAAAGGACCTTTTTTACCTGGCACTACAGGCGCTAAAGCCGGTCTATCTATACCTTTTATTCTTCCTACTATAAGTGTACATCCAGCTAAAAAAGCACCTGTGCTTCCAGCTGAAATAATAGCATCTGCTTCTCCATTTTTCACAAGATTCAATGCTTTTACGAGGCTTGAATTCTTTTTGCGTTTAACCGCCATTACAGGATGTTCATTTGTACTAATAACTTCTATAGCATCAACAATTTTTATTTTGTTACAATCATAGGAATATTTCTTTAGCTCACCTCGAATTAAGTCTTCAGGGCCAGTTATTACTATATCTATATCATATTCTTTTATAGCTGCGATGCAACCTTCAACCACAGCATCTGGAGAAAAATCTCCACCCATTCCATCTACAACAACTACCATTTTAAACCCTCACTTTAAATGTGCATTATAACAAACAAATAAATATTTATTTATTTGTTTATATTATATACCATAGTGCTCAAATAATTCTAGTATTAATAATACCAGAATACAAATATAATTGTATTTAAAAAATAAAAAGAAAGTCTTTCGACTTTCCTTTTTATTTTTGCTCAATTGAAACAACTTCTCTATTTTTGTAATATCCACAGTTTTTACATACTCTGTGCGAAAGCTTCATATCGTGGCACTGAGGACACTCAACTATTCCTGGTAAACCAAGTTTAAATGTTTGCGCTCTTCGAGAATCTCTTCTACCTTTAGAAAATTTTCTAGCAGGATTTCCCATTGTAACACCTCCTTAATCAGTTAAAAACAATTCTTTTAGTTTTGCCAACCTTGGATCAACATCGTCAATTGTACATTTACATGTACTATGATTTAGATTGATTCCACAATGATGGCATAACCCTTTGCAATCTTTATTACAAAGTTTTTTTATAGGCAGCATAGAAATGATATTATTTTCCATAATTTCATTTAAATCTAATCTATCATTTTCAATAAAAATAATATCCTCATCTTCACTCTTTAGAGTTTTTGACAATCTTTCATTTAATTCAATATGTATTGAATAAGAAAAAGTCTCAAGACACCTAGAACAAGCAAGTAATAGTTCTGTCTCCATACTTCCAGTTAAATCTATTTCATCATCGATAGATTTTAAAATTAAATGCATTTTAACTGGTTTAGAAAATTGTATAAATTCATTATCATAGAAAAACTTATCTTTTTCCAAATCTAAATGAAGTTCTTTTCTTTTGTTTTTATTACCAAATAATTCCGAAACATCTATTACCATATTATCCACTCTGAAAAACTAAATACTATTTAGTTCTTTCTCATATAAAGAATATCTTTATACCTTGTATAAAAAAATATACAGCTCGAGCAAAGCTTCCGCGTCCCTCCTAACTAAATAGTTTTTTACTTACATCAAACACAGTTAATTATATAAACAATATAGTGAAAAGTCAAGAATTATTTATTATAGACATTAGCAATAATTTTATTTTATTAAAGCCTTCGTGTCTCTTGCTATTACTAATTCTTCATTTGTTGGTATAACAAGTATTTTAGTTTTAGAATCTCCTGTACTTATTTCTGCCTCTTTTCCGCGAACCTTATTCTTTGCCTTATCTAAGACTGCTCCCAAGAATTCTAGTCCCTTACATATATCTTCTCTTGTTTCTGGAGAGTTTTCGCCAAGTCCAGCTGTGAATATAATTGCATCTACTCCACCCATTACTGCAGCATAAGATCCTATAAATTTCTTAACTTTATAGACAAATATATCAAGCGCTAACTGAGCTCTATGATTTCCATCTTTCCATGCAGCATCTTCTATATCTCTAAAGTCACTACTTACTCCTGATATTCCTAAAACGCCGGATTTTTTATTCATTAAATCATTTGCTTCATCAATTGTTAATTTTAATTCTTGCATTATATATATTATTATAGCCGGATCTATACTTCCGCACCTAGTTCCCATAGCTATTCCTTCAAGTGGAGTAAATCCCATACTTGTTTCTACTGATTTACCATTTTGCACCGCAGAAATACTTGCTCCATTTCCTAAGTGACAAGTAATTAATTTTAGATCTTTTATGTCTTTACCCATCATTTTTGCAGCTCTATCTGAAACATATTTGTGAGATGTTCCGTGGAATCCATATTTTCTAATACCATGTTTAGTGTAAAGGTCATACGGAAGTGGGTATATGTATGCAACTTCTGGCATTGTTTGATGAAATGCAGTATCAAATGCAGCTACCATAGGAGTACTAGGCATTAATGCCTTACAAGCATTGATCCCGATTATATTAGCTGGATTATGAAGTGGTGCAAGTTTTGCACATTCTTCTAAGTTCTTCATTACTTCATCATTAACTATAACTGATTCTGCATATTTTTCTCCACCATGAACAATTCTATGTCCCACCGCATCTATTTCTGATAAATCTCTAATAACACCATGATCACAATCTACAAGTGCGCTAATTACTAATCTAATAGCATCTGTATGATCTTTCATTGTCTCTTCAATAATATATTTTTCCCCATTAACCTTTTGCGTTAATTTCGATCCTTCCATTCCTATTCTTTCTATTAATCCAAGTGCTAAACATTCTTCATTTTCCATGTTTATTAATTGATACTTAAGCGATGAACTTCCACAGTTTATAACTAATACTTTCATTAAATTTTCCTCCTAATAGTATACATTTTATTTAAGACTATTTTGAATTTGAGCTTGAACTGCAGTAACTGCAACAACATTAACTATATCATCCACACTGCATCCTCTTGATAAATCATTTATAGGCTTTGCAAATCCTTGACAAACTGGTCCGATAGCTTTTGCTTTAGCAAATCTTTGAACTAATTTATATCCAATATTTCCAGATTGTATATCCGGAAATATTAAAACATTTGCTTTTCCAGCCACAGTACTGTCTGGTGCTTTTTGTTTTGCTACACTAGCAACAATAGCTGCATCTAACTGAAGCTCTCCCTCAATTTGTAAATCAGGTCTAGCCTTCTTTGCAATTTCAGTAGCCTTTACTACTTTATCAACTAATTCATGCTTTGCACTCCCTCTAGTTGAAAAAGACAACATTGCAACCTTAGGTTCAAAATCGCATAATAATTTAGCATTATCTGCAGTGCTAATAGCTATAGCTGCTAAGTCTTCCGCATTAGGGTTTATATTAACAGCGGAATCTGCAAATAAAAGTAGCCCGTCTTCTCCATATTCATCGTGAGGCAATTCCATTATAAAGAAACTTGAAATGATCTTAATTCCTGGTGCAGTTTTAATGATTTGCATTCCAGGTCTAAGTAAATCTCCTGTATAATGTACCGCTCCCGAAACCATTCCATCAGCTTCTCCCATCTTAAGCATCATAGTTCCAAAATACACACAATCTTGCATTGTCTCAGACGCTTTTTCTAGAGTCATTCCTTTATTTTTTCTTATCTCATAAAATTCCTTTGCATAAAAATCAGTTCTTTCAGAAGTTTTTGGGTCTACAATTTCTATACCTTCAATGTTAACTGATAACTTAGCTGCTTTTGCTTGTATTACACTTTTATCTCCTATTAATATTACCTCTGCTAGTGAATTATTTTTGATGATTTCACTAGCTTTTATAGTCCTCTCTTCTTCTCCCTCTGGAAGTACTATTCTTTTTTTATCTGCCTGTGCCAATTTACACATTCTTGCTATAAATGCCATTCTTATTGCTCCTCTCGTTTATTATCAACTTAATATACATTAATAATATACACCCTTTACCCTATACATTTCAACATAAAACTACAAAATCATTTACATATATTATATTTTAAATATTCTTAATCTTCATCCTTTTTGTCTTTTTTGAAATATATTTACTTTTATTAATTCATTTTATATTATATAATATAAATAAGTTTTAACGACATTTCAGTTTTAGTACTTCTCTTTAGGCATAAATTATTAGCTTATATTTATATGAGCTTTCATGAGGTGATTTAATGAATATTTCAGGTATAATTGTTGAATATAATCCATTACATAACGGTCACGTATATCATATTAATAAAACCAAGGAGCTCACAAATTGTGATACCTTAATTTGTGTTATGAGTGGGAATTTTACTCAACGTGGTATTCCATCAAGTATAGACAAATGGACAAAAACTAAAATGGCATTAAATAACGGAGTAGATTTAGTAATAGAGCTACCAACTATCTACAGCGTATCATCAGCAGATTTTTTTTCTTTTGGCGCTGTAAGTCTTCTAAACAGCTTAGGAATAGTGGATAATATTTGCTTTGGTAGTGAACATGGAAATATTAATGACATATATAATATTTCTAATATATTACTTCAAGAACCTATTGAATTTAAATCACTATTAAAAACTTATTTATCCAAAGGTATCACTTACCCTTTAGCAAGATCTAATGCACTTTATGATTATTTAATGAATTCAAAATTGGACATATCAAACTTATTATTAGATAACTTTTTAAATTCACCTAATAATATACTAGGTATAGAGTATTGTAAAAGCTTAATCAAGTTAAAAAGTTCTATTACACCTTACACATTAAAAAGAGAAGGAGCGTCTTATAACAGTAATCTTTTACATAATGAATTTTCAAGTGCTACAGCTATAAGAAAATTTGTGAAAGAAAATGGTTCTTTAACGAAACTTGCGGGTCATGTTCCAATCTCAGTATTAGCTGAACTTCAAAACTTATACTCGAAAAATTATGAATTTACATTTGAAGATTCCATGTTTCCGTACATTAAACATAAATCTGCTACATCAAAAAATTCATTAGTAAATTTACCAGATGTATCTGAGGGTCTTGATAATAGGATTATTAAATCCTTACAAAATAGTTTAAGCTACTCTAGTGCACTGGCCAATGTAAAAAGCAAACGCTACACTTATACTCGAATTAGTAGAATATTATGTCAATATTTTATAGGATTTGATATCTTTGATACTAAAAAATTAAGATCAATACCTTGTCCTTATGCTCGAGTTTTAGGATTTAACTCAAATGGAAAGTCAATTCTAAAATCTATAAAATCAAACAGCAGTATTCCACTTTATACTAAGATCCCCAAAATGTGCAATGAGACCATGCAACTAGATATTCAGTCTACAAGGGCTTATAGCATTATAAATAGTAGTATAGGTCATAATAGCGATTATTTGATATCTCCTATAATTATAGTGTAAAAATAAATGCTGCTATCATAAATAGATAGTAGCATTTATTATATTTAAAATTAGTGTTTCCAATACATAAATTTATGAAAATTCAAATATATTTAATACAGTAATACTTAAAAAGGGGTCTAACATTGAAATTACCATTAATTATATTATTAATTTTCATAATGTTCTTATTATTTGAATTATTTAAAATTTTGAAGATAAATCTATCAATAACATTAATTTGTTCTCTTATTATTCTACAAATAATATTAACTCCTAATATTTGTATACAGTACACTATCTCTGGCGCAAAATTGTTTTTCAACTCAATTTTTCCTTCTCTTTTTCCATTTTTAGTTGTAATAAATATTATAGTAAGCTACGATGGCATTCATATTTATTCTAAATTGTTAGGCAATCTAATTTGTAAACCCTTAAAACTACCAAAAGAATGTAACTTTGCTCTTTTAGTTAGTTTACTATGTGGTTATCCCCTTGGTGCGAGATACACTTGCGATTTGTACGAAAAAAATATAATTGATTTAAATACCTGTGAACGATTGCTAAATATAGCTTCTAATGCAAGCCCACTTTTTATTATAGGCGCAGTGGGCGCTTCTATGATGTCAAATGCTAAAATTGGTTATATATTAATACTATCTAATATTCTCTCTTGCATGTTTATGGGATTTATTATTCCCTCAAAAGATTCTTATTTTAAAATTAAAAATAGAGGTGACAATTTCTCAAGAAACCATCCACCCACCACAAATATTGGTATGATATTGAAAAACAGTATTGAAGATGCCATGAAGAATGCATTAAATATCGGTGGTTTTATTGTAATATTCTCCGTAATAACAGGATTAATTAAAGACAATGTAATATTTCACATTGCCCTTAATAAGTTTTCTTTAATTATTGGCTGTTCTGGGAATTTTATAGAAGGTTTATTATTAGGAATGTTAGAGATGACTAACGGATGCTATTTAATATCCTCTAGTAATTCAAATCTCTATGTAAAACTTCCAGTTTTAAGTTTTTTAATTGCTTTTAGTGGTTTGTCTATAATTTCTCAAGTTTATAGCTATACCTATAAATATGATGTCTCAATAAAAAAATACATTGCTCGAAAGTTTATTCAGGGCATAATTTCCTCAATTTTAACACTGATTCTATATTATATTTTTCTACATACTACATCAGTTTTTACTTTTAATAATATTGGCATATATAAAACTAGTAATTTATATTTTTTAATATTAATCATTTTATTTATTCCGCTATTACTTATGAATATAATTAAACTATTTCATACTTCTTAATTCTTTTACATTCTCTCTTATTGAAGTTGTGGTATCCGTAACTTCTCCTTGTAGAGATATTAAAAAATCTTGAACATCACCCTTAATCTTATGAAGCATTTTCTGACCTTTTAATTCAATCTCTTTATCTAATTGGGATAATATTTCGTCCGCATAGTCTTTAGCCCCAAGTCTCATAATTTTAGCATCCCTCTGAGCTGATGCTATAATTTCTTCAGCTCGAGTTTGTGCTTCTTTAACTAAGTCTTGCTTTTCAACTCTTCTTCTTATTTTATCAATGGTCTCTTCTTCAAAAATTTTAGCTTGTTTTTTTGCATCAACAAGAATTCTTTCTTTTTCATCACAAACCCACTGAGCCTTTTTAAACTCATCTGGCAAATGATTTATAATTTGATCAATTATGTCTAATATTTCTCTTTTATTTACAACCACCTTACCTGTAACAGGTATTTTAGAAGAACTTTCAACAATTCCTTGAAGGTATTCTAAAAGTTTTATAACATCCATATTTCCCCCCTATTTAGAATTAATTTTCCTAATAACATCTGGAATAATTTCCTCAGGTACTAATCCTTCAATACACCCTCCAAGCATTGCAACCTGTTTAACTGAAGAGGAACTTATATAGCTATATTCTGTCTTTGTCATCATAAACACAGTTTCCTTACTTGGATCCAATTTATTATTCATTGATGCCATTTGAAACTCATATTCAAAATCTAAAACACTTCTGAGTCCCTTCACAATGACACTAGTACCCTCTTCATTCATTAGTTGAACAAGTAAACCACTAAACTTCTTCACGCGTACATTAGGTAAATTTTTAACTACGTTTTTTATTTGTTCTATTCTCTCATCTACAGAGAATAGACATTTTTTCTCAGGGTTAACAAGTACTCCTACGATTAATTCATCATAAACTCTAGACGCCCTCTCAATAATATCCAAATGTCCGTTTGTTATTGGATCAAAACTTCCAGGGCAAATTGCTTTTTTCATCTTATTCCTCCACGTTTTCCTCTGAGGTAGGTAACAATTATAAATTGTTACCCTCATGTATTTTCTTAAGGATACTAATAATTCTTAATTATTAGTTCCTTGTATTTGTAAAACAATACAGTAGTGTTACCATATTTTCTTAAATCAGAAAGTTGAATAATAGAATTTCCTTCATATATTTCTTCTGAAGAATCTATTTTACAAACAATCAACCCATCTTTCCTTAAAAGGCTATTTGATGCAATAATCTCAATAGCAGGTGGAATCATGTCTTTAGCATATGGTGGATCTATAAAAATCAAATCAAACACAATCTTTTCATCTGCAAATTGTTGCATGAATTTATATGTATCACCTTTTAAGCACTTGCATTTATCGTTAAACTTTAAATTATCTACATTCTTTTGTAACATATCAAATGTAGTATCACCCATATCAATTAGATAACATTTCTCAGCTCCCCTGCTTGCAGCCTCGAGACCTAAGCTACCAGTACCTGAAAACATGTCCACGACTATAGCATTTCGTGTTCTATCCTGGATAATATTAAATATAGCTTCTTTTATTCTATCTAATGTGGGCCTCGTTCCTATCCCCACAGGGGACAACAATTTTCTTCCTCTTGCACTTCCTGAAATAATTCTCATATGTTTATTCCTCCATCTAAGCCAGTTTCGATAATATTTTAACATATATATATAATTTATACAAAGATATTTTTTCTCTAATTAAAACAAATGTAGTTAGAACTTTGCTGGATTTTTTCTATTATTTCATCCTTTATTTTAACGTCTTCAACATTACTACTTTGCATTAACTTTTTTGCTTCACTATTCGCAAGTTTTAAAATATCTATATCTTCAATTAAATCTGATAAAATCAACCCTGATTCACCATGCTGCTTGATGCCAAATAATTCTCCTGCGCCTCTATTTTTTAAATCTTCTTCAGCAATAAAAAAGCCGTCATTACTTTTAACCAGTATTTCTAATCTTCTTTTCACTATATTATTTGTAATCTTAGCGAGTAGTATACAATATGACTTATACTTTCCTCTCCCTACTCTCCCCCTAAGTTGATGGAGTTGTGCAAGGCCAAATCTTTCTGAGTTTTCAATTATCATAACTGTAGCGTTTGGTACATTTACTCCAACTTCAATTACTGTAGTTGCAATCAGTGCTTTAATTTCTCCAATTTTAAATTTATCCATGATTTCATTTTTGTGTTTACTTGGCATTTTACCATATATCATCCCTATTTCTATAGAACCAAAATATTCTTCTTTTAATTTTTCGTAAAGCTTCTCAACTGAACTTAACTTCATCTCTTCATTTTCTTCCACTAATGGACAAACTATGTAAACTTGTCGTCCCTTATTAATTTCGTTTAAAGCAAACTCATACACCTTTTTACTAGAGGACATACTTTCATAGCTTGTATCAATCTTCTGCCTGCCTGGAGGTAATTCATCTATAATAGATACGTCTAAATCACCATATAAATATAAAGAGAGTGTTCGCGGAATAGGAGTAGCTGTCATTACAAGAATATCTATATTTTTTCCTTTATTAGAAAATCTATTTCTTTGCGATACTCCAAAACGATGCTGCTCATCAGTAACAATCATTCCTAAGTTTTTAAATTCTACATCATCTTCAATAAGTGCATGAGTTCCAACAATAATATCAATGGTTCCATCCTTTAACTCCTGCTTAATTAATTGTTTATTTTTTGCTGTAACACTTCCGCTTAGTAGTTGTATGTTTAATGAAAATTTTTTTAATACATTTTGAATTTCTTCATAATGTTGCTTTGCTAAGATTTCAGTTGGTGCCATCATAGATGCTTGATAACCATTTTTCACAACATTAAACATAGTAATTATAGCCACTATAGTTTTACCGCTTCCAACATCTCCCTGAACCATTCGATTCATTCCTATATCTTTCTTTTGATCTATTAGAATTTCTCTTACAACTTTACTTTGTGCCTTAGTAAGCTTAAATGGAAGTTGCTCCTTTAAGGTTGTAAGTTCTGGTGCTATTTTAAATTGAATACCATCATTATGATATTTTATAAACTCTTTTAGCATTAAAATTTTTAATGAATAAGTAAATAACTCTTGAAATTTAAGCCTTCTCTTTGATTTATTAAGGAGTTCTAAGCTTTTAGGGCTATGTATATTTCGAGCAGCATCATCTAAAGAACAAAAATCATATTTTTCCACAAGCCATTTAGGCAAATTCTCTGTTATTTTAATATCACATAATACGTCAGATATAATTTTATTAAAAAAATTATTTGTAACATTATTTTTAAGTGGATACTTAGCAATAATGTTATTTGTAGCCATTGACGTATTTTTTACTATTTTAGGATTCATAATTGTGATTTCTTCCCTAAATTTATTAACTTTTCCTGTGATAATATATTTGTTTAAAATTTTAAAACTATTTTTTGCATAGGTTTGATTAAACCATTTACCCTTAAATTTATTATCACCTTGGCAAAAAACTATGGTAGAAAGAGTTTTATTATTTTTTAATCTAACATCTTTTAATATATTTAGGACAGTACACTCTACAATGAGTTTTTCACTTTCCGCGCATTCTAGAATGCTTTTATTCGCAGATACATTCTCATAATCTCGTGGAAAATATAATATCAGATCTAATACGTTAAAAATTCCACACTTATTCAAATTTTCTGCCATTTTAGGTCCAACACCCTTTATATATTTTATATCACTATAAATATCCACATATACCACTCCAAAAATAAGATTTTAATATTAGTTTTGTTCATTACTAAGCTTTAAGGTATATTCAAATACCTAAGAAAAAAAGCCCTAAGGCTTTTATTCAACTGACGCAATAAAATAATATAGTGGTTGTTTTCCATTATAATGTTGAATATCTAAATTCGGATATTTGTGTTCTAGGGCAGAAATAAATTCTTCCACTTCGCTTATTATACAATCTTCACCATAGAAAATCGTAATAAGCTCACTATCCTCTGTAACCATACTGTCTATAATATCTTCGCAAACTTTATAAATATCTGTTCCAACTTCTTTAATTTTTTGCTCAATTAAACCTAGAATATTTCCTTCTTTTATTATATTACCATCAGATTCAGTGTCTTTAACTGCATATGTTACAGAAGCTGTTGCAACATTTTTTATTGCTTCTTTTAATATATTTTCATTTTCTTCTACACTAACTTCTGGATTAAACATTGTTACAGCAGTTATTCCTTGTGGGATAGTTTTCGACGGAATAACAATTACATTTTTATCTGACAGTTCAACCGCTTGCAGCGCTGCCATAAGTATATTCTTATTATTAGGTAATACAAATACGTTTTCCGCATTAACTTTATTAATACTCTCTAATATATCTTGTGTACTTGGATTCATAGTTTGGCCACCTTCTATTACAGCGTCCACACCTAAATCCTCAAAAATGTTCTTAATCCCTTCTCCAAGCGCAACAGATATAAATCCATATTTTTTATTCTCAATAATGCTTTCTTTTACTGCTTCTTCAACTTTCTCATCCGAAATGCCTAATAAATTTCTATGTTGCTCTCTCATATTTTCAATTTTAACTTTAGACAATTCCCCTAGCGTTACTGCTTTTGAAATCACTATCCCTGGATCATTTGTGTGTATATGAATTTTAACAAATTCATCTTGTGAAACCACAACCATTGAGTCTCCAAATTCTTCCAAATATTTTTTTAATTCATTTGCATCAACATTTTCAGCGATGACTAACAATTCAGTACAGTATCCAAACTTTATGTCTACAGGCATATCTGAAGCTGAAGGTGATATTGTTTGTGATTTTGTACTTTTCTTTTCCGATGTGTTAATTATAGATTCCATATTATTGCTTAGAGCTTCATACATTCCTTTAAACAATATTAGAAGTCCCATTCCACCTGCATCGACTACTTTTGCTTGTTTTAATGCTGGAAGCATATCTGGTGTTTTATCTAGCATAATTTCACTATGCTTGCAAACTTCCTGCATAAGCGCAACTACTCCAGTTGCTCCGCTATTAACCGCACTTTCACCAGCAGCTTTAATAATAGTTAAAATAGTACCTTCAGTTGGCCTCATAACAGCCTTATACGCAAAGTTGGCACCTTCTAATATACTTTTAGCGAATTCTTCAGAAGTAGCTTCGTCTACGCCTTCTAGCCCTTTTGCAATGCCTCTGAATATTTGTGATAATATAACACCTGAATTACCTCTTGCACCCATCAGCGCGCCCCTAGCTAATTTTTGAGATATCTCAGCAATAGACTTAGTTGACATACCTTCAATTTCTTGCACTGCTGCTTTAAAAGTCATTGACATATTAGTACCTGTATCTCCATCTGGAACAGGAAATACATTTAGTGAATTTACATATTCTTTTTCTTCTTCTAACCTATTAGATGCGTTTATTACCATATTACGAAAATTTTGTCCGTTAATTTTTAAGTATTCCATTGCTACCTCCCTAGACCCTTACACCTTGGACGTTTACGGTTATTGCTGCAACTTTCAGTCCTGTATAATTTTCAACATTATATCTTATTTTTTGAATTATATTATTTGCTATTACAGATATTTTCGTGCCATATTCAACTATTATAAATAATTCAATAAATAGTTGGTTTTCCTTAGAATTAATTTTAACTCCTTTATTTAAACCGTCGCTCTTAATCAATTGCCAAAACCCATCCTTGGCATCTTTGAGTGCCATTCCAACAACTCCATAACACTCTGTTGTAGAAATTCCAACTATGTTGGCTAACGCTTCCTCTGAATAATATATATTACCATTCTCTCTTTCAATGCTACCTTTCATTTTAATTCCTCCTTATACTGCTATATAGATTATTTTATAGTATAATACTAATTTATTCAACAAAATTAATTTTATAATTGCTTTAGTTACTAATAATTTCTTATTTAACTTGCAAGAGTAGTAATATTTATGTTACAATAATGCGTGTTTCAATTGAGAAGATTTTTTTCTTCGTAGTCTTAAGGAGGTGTTTTCATTGTCAAGAAAATGCGAAATATGCAATAAAGGTGTTATTTCAGGTAGCCAATATAGTCACTCACACCGTGAATCAAAAAGAAAATGGGCTCCAAATATTCAAAAAGTTAAAGCTATAGTTAGCGGAACGCCTAAATCTATACATGTATGTACTAGATGTCTTCGTTCAGGTAAAGTCCAACGTGCTATATAATTAAGAAATAAAAATGCAGCTTTATAAGCTGCATTTTTTATTTAAACCCAGCTTTTAAAGCTGCATTTTTGTTTAAATTCAGCTTTAAAAGCTGTTTTTTTATTCAACTTCACCTTTAAAAACTGATTTTTTTGTAATAACTGAGTTTTTCTATGTTACTTTTTCAAAAAAAATCTAATTATTCGTGATATAAATCTCGGTAATTTAATAGCCATAATTTTCATCTCTCTTACCTCCCAAACATGAAATCCATAAAATCTCTTCTAACTTTACCTATCTATCTGCACCTCATTAACAATGATTGTTACGATCCATTATAGTAAAGCCAAAATAAACAATTCCTCCTCCTACAACAATTATCCACCACCAAAATGGGACTATTACTACTGTTATAATTCCGATGCCTAAACATGCAATGATTACTCCAAGCTGCTTTTCTAAACACTTATAAAACTTTTTCATAAGTTATTCCCCTCTCAAAGTATTCCAATATTATTATATGAATTACTCTCAATAATATTGCCAAAAATAAAAAACTATTTTTTTATTGAAGTTACCAATAAAAAAATAGTTCTTATATAATTATTAATCTGATGATAATATTATCATCAGCATTCCAGATTTAAATTTAAGATGAACCTGATGCCCTGCAAACTCATTTGAAATAGTTATGCTCTGTCCTATTTTCAAATTGTAATTATTTAAAGGATATTTTGCGCCTTCAATGGTTAACCCAATTATTTCATCGCCATAAGATTGTACAGAGAATATCTCGCCTACAGTGCCACTTAATGAAGTTGAGGCATCAATCAACCTAATATTATTGTTTTCATCCTTAATGCATGCATTAACGCCATTTTCTAAGCAGATTTTTAGCATTCCAATATTTCCGAGCAGATGATCAACTCTACTTCCAGTGCATCCCAATAATACTATTTCATTTGGTTTCATTCTCAAAGCCTTTTTAACTGCAATTTCAGTATCAGTAAAATCTTTTTCTGTAGGATAAATATCTATTATAGAATCGTTTTTTTTAAAATAATCCAAAGCCTCTTTATCAATAGAGTCAAAATCTCCTACAAGTAAATGAGGATTTATATTATAGTCATATAGGCAATTAGCACCACTATCTGCTCCAATTAAAAATGCATCCTCAGTAATTTCATTCATGAGTAATTGTTGTGATGGTGGATTTCCTCCTGATATTATTATGACTTTCACGTTAAATACCTGATCTTAAGACTTTTATGTTTTTCTCAATTTCATCATTCTTAAATACTGCCGACCCAGCCACAACAACATTAGCACCACTATTAACAACTTTTTGAATATTATCTGCATCAATGCCACCATCTACTTGAATCATAATGTCTTTATTATAAATATCTGCAAGCGCTCTAACTTCTTTAATTTTATCCGAGCAGTATTCAATATACTTTTGTCCTCCAAATCCAGGGTTTACTGACATAATAAGTACCATATCAAGATTGCTTATTAAATGTTTAATTAATGCTACAGGTGTAGCAGGATTTAATGCAACACCCGCTTTGACCCCAAAACTTTTTATGTAATTAATAGTTCTATCAATATGTCTATCGGTTTCATAATGGACAGTTATAATGTCAGCTCCTGAATTTACAAAGTCTTCTACATATTTAGACGGTTCTTCTATCATAAGGTGCACATCAAATGGTAATTTTGTTGATTTTCTAATACTCTTAATAACTGGAATACCGAAAGAAATATTAGGTACAAATATACCGTCCATTACATCAATATGAATCATATCAGCACCGCACGCCTCTAGCTGCTTAATATGTTCCCCTAGCCTTGAAAAATCCGCTGACAATATAGATGGTGATATTTTTATCATTTTTTATTCCCCCTAGCAATAATTTCTTCTAATGTTTTTATATAAAATTTATATCTATCCTTGTAAATTTCATTAGCTTCTACCGCTTCCTTAACTCCACAGTTAGGTTCTTTATAATGCATACAATTAGAAAACCTACATTCGCATCTATATTTTTCAAATTCTGGAAAACACTCTTGTAATTGTTCTTCCTCAATGAAATCTAAACTTAAGGCTGAAAATCCTGGAGTATCTAGCAAAAATCCCTCTTCATATTCAATAAGTTCACTGTGCCTAGTTGTGTGCTTACCTTTCTGGGATTTTTTACTTATATCTCCGGTTTTCATAGCTTCTCTTCCAAGTATACTATTGAGTATAGTTGACTTTCCAACTCCAGACGGTCCACAAAAAACAGTAATGTTATCTTTTATTCTAGTCTTAAGTTCAGAAAGTCCATCACCCTCTTTTGCTTTTAAAAATACTATGTCACATCCTACGCTTTTTAATTCTTTTATAATATCCTCATCAACTTGCTCAACTAAATCCAACTTGTTTAAACAAAGAACTATCTTTAACCTGTAATATTCACAAAGCACTAGAAACTTATTGAGCAAATCCATATTTAAATCAGGTTGTTTAAATGCAAAAACTACAAAAGCTTGAGTAACATTAGCTACTACTGGACGTATCATCTCAGTCTCTCTTGTAAAAATCTTTTCAATTACACCTTTGCTCTCATCTGTCTCGAGCATTATTTCCACTTTATCACCAATAACAGGGGAAAGCCCAGTATACCTGAACTTCCCTCTTGCCTTACATTCTATGACTTTGTCTTGAACTTTTACAAAATATAGTCCGCCTACACCTTTTATGATTACTCCTTGCATATATCCTTCACCATTTACCTTCGATTTAATATTTTTAAATATATTTCATATACCTTATAATTATTTATTCTTATTGAGGAGTCGCTGATGGTTTTTCAGTTGCTGGTGGTGTTCCAGTTGTTTCTGGTGGTGTTTCAGGCGTTACTGGAGGTGTTTCAGGTGTTACTGGAGCTTCCGCAGCCTTAGATGTTAAAGTTATAGTATCTCCAACATTTGCCTTAGTACCTGGCTCCTTATCTTGCGACTCAATGATATCTTCATCGTTACCAGAAACTGCTACGCTTATATCCAATTGCGCAGCTAACTCACGTGCTTTTTTAACAGTTTTCCCTCTAAAGTCTGGAACATCAAATTCCTCTTTTTTAGGTTCTTCATACTTATAATAATTAACTCCTACAGAATTACCTTCCGTAACTTCCGTATTTGGAGCAATACTTTGATTAAATATTTTACCATCAAGTGACTTATCATGAGTTACCACTGGCTTTTGCTCACCTAATTTTAAATTTGCATTTTGCAATACTCTCTCTGCATCATTTAAAGATACGTCATTTAGATTTGGAACCTTTGTTAATTTAACCTCTACACCCTTACTTATTACTAAATCTACTTTATCACCTTTTTTAACTAAACTATCCGGATCTGGATTTTGGCTTATTACTAAACCACTAGCAATGGAATCATTGAATTCATATGTGACATTGCCGAGCACCAATCCATTTTGTTCAATAATAGCACTAGCCGAAGCTTTATCATTTCCTTTGACAGAAGGGATTTTGAAACTTGCTGGCCCTTTACTCACCCTAACTCTTACTTCACCCTTAGCTTTTAATTCTGTTCCCTCATCAGGAAAACATATCAGCACCTCGCCTTCGGGTTTTTCGCTATTTTCTTCTCCAGCCACCACAAAATTCAAGTTTTTTTCTACAACTAATTTTTCTGCCTCTACCTTATCCAAACCAATAATTTTAGGCACCAATATCTTATCTGCCACACTGACTTGCTTGCCAGTAAGATAGTTCTTTAATATGACTCCCGCAACACTACCTAAAACAATCAATAAAATTATTGCAACTAAAGCCATTATTATCGTTTTATTTTTCTTGTTATTTTTAGACTTTGGGCTTTTGATTACTTCTTCTTTTTCGTCTTCATAGTCATCTTCTTTTTCATAGTCATCTACATTTACAGGTGCCATAACCCTAGTGTATTCATTTTCCATGCTATTTGTTGCGATAGTATATGAACTATTCTTTTGTATTCTCTGCAGATCTAAAAACATATCTTTCGCAGTTTGATATCTCTTTATAGGTTCTTTTTCTATAGCTTTTAATATTAATTTGTTCAAATTTTCAGGAATATTACCATTTATTTTCTTAGGTGGCACAACTTGTTCCCGTATATGTTTTAATGCTACCGATACAGGACTTTCTGCATCATAAGGCACTTGCCCTGTAGACATCTCATAAAGCACTATTCCAAAAGAATAAATATCTGTTCTACAATCTACAAAACTTGCTTTAGCTTGTTCTGGTGAAAAATAATGGGCTGATCCCATCACTGTACTGGTATTAGTTATAGTTACAGAACTGGCAGCTTTTGCTATACCGAAATCTGTAACTTTAACCGTTCCATCCTCAGTCACTAAAATATTATGAGGTTTAATATCCCTATGTATAATGTTATTCTTATGAGCACACTCAAGTGCTTTTGCAATTTGCATCCCATAGTCTATTATTTGATCATAATCCATGCTACCATTTTGAAGTATAATTTCCTTTAAAGTCTTCCCTTTTATATATTCCATTACAATATAGTTAATATCTCTCTCTTGTCCGACATCATAAATATTAACTATATTATTTGATGAGAGACTAGCTACGGATGAAGCTTCTTTTTTAAATTTATCCATAAAATCTATATTATTTGAAAATTCTTCTTTTAATATTTTTACAGCAACATAACGATTGAGCAAACGACATTTAGCCTTATAAACTATTGCCATTCCACCCTCTCCAATTTTTTCAAGGAGTTCATATCTACTCCCTAATATGGTTCCTATCATCTCTGCACTCTCCTTCAAATACGATAACTGATATGTTATCGCGTCCACCCTTAGATTTGCTTAAATCCACCAACATTTTACAGCTAGAAATATTGTCATTTTCATTTTTTATAATAATATCATACATTTCAGAATAAGTCACATCGTTCGTAAGGCCATCTGTGCATAAAATACATTTGAATATATTCGTCAAATTAACATCAAATAAATCAACTTCTACTAACTCATTTGTTCCAAGTGCCCTTGTAATAATATTTTTATTGGGATGAGTTCTAGCTTTTTCTTCAGTTATAGTACCATTATCTAAAAGCTGTTGTACCAAAGAATGATCTCTTGTAATTTTTAATAATTTTTTATTATTATCAATAATATAACAACTACTGTCACCTACATTTGCAACAACCATTTCATTTTGTTTTTTAAAGCAGATTGTTATAGTTGTCCCCATCCCTTTAAGAGAATCATTCCCACTTGCCATGTCATAAATTTTCTTATTTGCAAATTTTATTCCTTCAGAAAGTACTTCTTTTAGATCTAATCCATGATGATTCTTCTTTATATATTCTATTATAACCTTAATAGCTAGCTGACTTGCAACCTCTCCTGCATTATGCCCCCCCATACCATCTGCTATAGCATAAATGCCAAAATCGCTATCTTCAAAATAGCCTACAGAGTCTTCATTTGTTTTTCTAACATTTCCAACATCAGATAAAACCCCAAGCATTTTTACACCCCCTCATTTAAGTTTTCACTTTTAATATAGCTTCTCCGAAGTTGACCACAAGCCGCATTAATATCCAGTCCCATTTCACGCCTTATTGTTGTTTGGATATTATTAGTTTCAAGTACCCTCTTAAACTCAGCAACATCATCATTCGAAGATCTTTTTAATTCATTCTCTTCTATTTCATTAACTGGAATTAAATTAACATGGCATAACATATCATTTAATAATATACTTAATTTTTCTGCATCTTGCGTACTATCATTAAGCCCCTTTACAAGAGCATATTCAAAAGTTATACGTCTATTAGTTTTATTTATATAGTATTTAGATGCATCAATAATTTCTGCAATAGAATACTTATTTGCAATTGGCATACTCTTCATTCTAATCTCATCCGTAGATGCATGAAGTGAAATAGCCAGTGTCGTTTGCAAGTTAATATCAGCAAACTCTTTAATTTTTGGTACAATACCACAGGTAGAAATAGTTATATGTCTTTGACCAATATTTAACCCATTCTCTGAATTCACAATTTCAAGAAATTTTATTACATTATGAAAATTATCAAATGGCTCCCCACTTCCCATTAACACAACATTAGAAATTCGCTCGTTAATTAGATGCTGTGATTTCATTATTTGAGATAGCATTTCCCCTGGAGTTAGATTTCTAATCATTCCTCCAATGGTAGATGCACAAAATTTACATCCCATCCTACATCCAACTTGAGTCGATATGCATATAGAGTTCCCATGTTTGTATTTCATAACAACGCATTCAATTAAATTACCATCATTTAAAGAGAAAAGATATTTTCTTGTATCATTTTGTTTTGAAGTATATTCCTCTACGAGCTCAGGTATTCCTATGTAAAAATTGTTTTGTAACTTTTCTTTTATATTGAGCGGAATATTATTCATATTTTCAAATTCCCAAATTTCCTTATAAATCCAGTCTAATACTTGCTTAGCTCTAAATTCGCTTTCCCCATTACTTTTCATCCATTGCTTTAACTCTACTAAATTCATATCTAATATATTTATCATTTTATACACCTACTATGACTTTATAATTTTGGCTATGAAAAATCCGTCCATGTATTCATTCGGGAATATAGTAACATACCCTTTATCACTATAGTTTATATTATCAAATTCACCGTAAAATACTGGTTCAATCTTAAATTCTGAATGAGACTCTAGGAACCATTCAATATTGCTTTCATTTTCTTCCTTATTAAGGGTACATGTTGAATATACAAGTACTCCACCTTTTTTTATGTATTTTGAAGCATTCTCCATTATTTTTCTTTGTGTGTGAATTATATTTTCTATGTCTTTTATATGTTTACTCCACTTTATCTCAGGTTTTTTTCTAATAATTCCAAGACCAGAGCAAGGTACATCAATAAGTACCCTATCTGCAGATTGAAGTAAACTTGGATCATAAATTGTAGCGTCCATAACATCACAAGTTGTATTTACAATTCCTATTCTATTTAAATTTTGTTTTATTAATGATAACTTATTTTCATGTAAATCAAATGCAAAAATATGTCCTGTGTTTTTCATAATTTCTGCAATGTGTGTTGTCTTTCCACCTGGTGCACTACAAAGATCTAATACTTCTAGATTTGGCAAAAGGTCCATAGAAAGAGCTGTAAGCATTGCAGACTCATCCTGGACTGTTATACTTCCTTCATTAAATAAAAGGTTATTCTCTATATTTTTCCCTTTAATAATTCGTATTGCTTCAGAACACGCATAGCCTTTTTCTATATTATACCCATTTTCTATAAGTTTTTCCCATATTTGCTCATAAGTTAATTTCAGAGTATTAACTCTAACTGTAACATCAGGTTTTTGATTTAAGCCACTTAGAATTTTCTCAGCGCTTTCAATCCCATATTGCTTTATAAAGAGTTTAACTAAAGCCTTAGTGAAGGAATACTCAAAGCATAATCTTTCAATATCATTTTTTTCATTATAATACACCGCTGTGTCGCCCCTTAGATAGTTTCTAAGTACTCCATTAACAAATTGTGCTGCTCCTACATTACTCATCTTTTTTGTTAAGTTTACAGCCTCATTAACCACAGCAAAACTCGGTATTTTATCCAAAAACCTAATTTGATATATTGATATTCTTAATATGTTTAAAACAAAACTATCTACCTTTTCAAAGCCTTTTTTTATAAAACTGCTCAATATTTTATCTATTGTGTATTTATATTTTAAAGTACCGTAAACTATTTCTGTAACTAACGCTTTATCTTTATCGTTTAGTTCCGATTTGTTAAGTTCGATTCCTAAAACAATATTCGAATAAGCATTTTCATTTAACACTTTTTCTATAACTGTAATTGCTACGAGTCTACTATTATTCATCCTGTTACCTCAATTTTCTATTTAATTTTTATCTATCGCGACTTATAAGAACAAGCCTTATAAGCTGAGAAATTGCCATTAATGCTGCAGATAAGTATGTCATAGCTGCTGCACTTAATACTGATTTAGCTCCTTTTATTTCATCACCATAGAGTATACTTCTAGATTCTAAGATTTTTAGTGCTCTACTAGATGCATTAAATTCAACCGGTAGAGTAATTAACTGAAATACTACCACTGCTGAAAATAATATGATTCCAATATTTATTAGAGAAGGGATAGTGAAAATTATTCCTATAAAAAATAGTACCCAGGATGCATTAGAACTAAAATTCACTGCAGGAACTATAGAATTCCTGAGTTTTAAAGGTACATAATGTTCTTTATCTTGGAGCGCATGGCCAGTTTCATGAGCAGCAACCCCAATAGACGCTACTGAAGTTCCATGATACACCTCACCAGACAATCTCATAATTCTTTTAGAAGGATCGTAATGATCAGTAAGCTTTCCCGGTACTATCTCCACTGGTATATCAAAAAGACCACCATCATCCAAAAGCATTCTAGCTACCTGTGCCCCTGTATATCCATTTGCACTATTCACCTTGGAATATTTACCAAAGGAAGACTTAATTTTAAATTGTGCCCATGCCGATATAATTATAGCGGGCAATAATATAATCATAGTACTATCATAAAAATACATATTCATTCACCTCTCTCTAATTTCATTAAATTTATTAATAAAAGAATAAACTGACACCTTAGCAGCTTTTATTTCCCTTATTTCAAAACCGCACCTTCATTTATCTTATTTCCTATTATATAATCCCTTACTTTTAAAGGCTTCTTACCCGGAAATTGTATCTCTTCAATAAGTAAAACACCACTGCCAGTTGCTACCTTTAATCCTTCTTTTGAAACCTCTATAATACTTCCAATCTTTTTATTTGATTGTTCGTTTATTACTTTTGACTTATATATTTTCATTACTGTATTCTCATAATAAGTATATGCAATTGGCCATGGATTTAATCCTCTTATAAAATTATGAATATTAACATTACTACATTCCCAATTTATCTTGGCCATTTCTTTGCCTAACTTAGAAGCATATGAACTAAATTCATTTTCTTGTTTAGCTGGCTCTATCTCGTTACTTACTATACCATTTATTGTTTTAACTAAAAGTCGTGCTCCGCTATTCATAAGCACATCGTGTAATTCCCCCGCAGACATAGTATCTGGCAGTTCCATTTCCTCTGTTAAAAGTATATCCCCTGTATCAATACCAGCATCCATAAGCATTGTTGTATTTCCACTTTTACTCTCACCATTAATAACACACCAATTTATAGGAGCCGCACCTCTATATTTGGGTAATAAAGATGCATGTAGATTTATACATCCATATTTAGGAATACTAAGCACTTCCTTTGGAATGATTTGTCCAAATGCTACTACTACAATAAAATCCGGTTTTAAATTTTTAATTATTTCTATCATTTCTTCATTATTTCTAAGTCTTAAAGGCTGATATACCGGTATATTATAGGTTACCGCTAACTGTTTAACAGCGGACATTGCTAAATTTTTACCTCTTCCTTTTGGTCTATCAGGCTGAGTAAAAACAGCAGAAACTTCAAATTCATTTATAAGTTGTGAAAGTGATGGAACTGAAAATTCTGGCGTACCCATAAAAATTATCTTCATATTATTTTTCCTCACCCTCTATTGCTTTGTCTATAAATAATACCCCATCTAAATGATCAATTTCATGGCAGAGTGCTCTTGCAAGAAGACCTTCTCCATCTATTATTATCACTTCTCCATTTTCGCTTAATGCCTTCACTTTTACTGTTTCTGGCCTATCTACATTTTTTTGTACTCCTGGTATGCTTAAACAACCTTCATTATCTATTTGTGAACCTTGCATTTCTACAATCTGTGGGTTAATAATTGCCATAGGTCCATTCCCAACATCAATAACTACTATCCTCTTTAAAATGCCAACCTGCGGTGCAGCAAGACCTACTCCCTTAGACTTATACATAGTTTCTTTCATATCTTTAACTAATAATAGAATCCTAGGGTTAATTTCATCTACCACTCTACTTTTTTTCCTTAATATGTCGTCGCCATATGTTCTAATCGTTCTTATAGCCATACGAAACCCTCCTTGTCATTAATTATCACCTTTGGTGCTATTAAATTATCACCTTTGGTGCTATTAGATCATGTTACTTGGATTAATATCTATACTAACTCGTATACTAGTATAAGCATTCTTAACCGACTCATAAACTGATTTTTTTATTTCCTCTGCAATTGTTTGTTCAATATTTCCTTTAATTATAATTTGCCATCTATAGAAATTTTTAATTTTTGAAACTCCGCAAGGGCATGGGCCTAGTAATGTAATTTTATCATTGTTTTTAATCTTATATTTTAAATTTTCACCAACATTTTGTGTATTTTTTATTAACAAATTTTCATCCTCAGAACTCATAGTTATGACTAGGATATTTGTAAAAGGTGGATAGTCCATAACCTCTCTCATCATGATTTCATTTTTGTAGAAACTATCATAGTCATTATCCGCTGCATACTGCAACGTTAAATTATCAGCATTATATGTTTGGATAACCACCTTGCCTTCTTTACTGCCTCTACCTGCTCTTCCTGAGACTTGAGTAAGTAGTTGAAACGTCCGCTCAAAAGCCCTGAAATCAGGTAAATTCAATGATAAATCCGCAGCTATTACTCCTACTAAAGTAACATTTTTAAAATCTAATCCTTTAGCAACCATCTGAGTCCCAATTAAAATATCTGCCTGCTTATTTTTAAAGGTATTATATATATATTCATAAGAATTTTTTTTCCGAGTTGTGTCAAAATCCATTCTTAGAGTTTTTGCACTTGGAAAAATTCTATTAATTTCTTGCTCAATTTTTTCTGTTCCAACTCCAAAATACTTAACATAACTACTTCCACAATTAGGACATGTTTTACTGATTTTTTCTTTTTCTCCACAATAATGGCAAGTTAGGTATTCACTTGAATTATGGTAGGTTAATGATATATTACATTTTTTGCATTTGAAAACATAACCACATTTCCTACAGGATACAAAGGTTGAAAACCCTCTTCTATTTAAAAACAAAATCACCTGCTCGTTTCTGCTTAGAGACTCAATAATACCCTCATGAAGTGACTTACTAAATATTGAACGATTGTTATTCATTAACTCTTCGCGCATGTCAACGATTTCTACTTTTGGCATGGCAGCACCATCTGCCCTCTCATTAATAGTAATTAATTCTAATTCCTTTATGGTAGACCTATAATAACTTTCAATAGATGGAGTAGCTGACCCCAATATTAATTTGCAATTTTCTAGTTCACATTTCATATAAGCTATTTCACGAGCATCAAATTTTGGATTACTGTCAGATTTATAACTCGCTTCATGTTCCTCATCTATAACAATTAATCCTAAGTTTTCAAAAGGTAAAAATATAGCTGACCTTGCCCCAATAGCAATTTTAACATTTCCGAGCTTTACTCTCATCCATTCGTCATATCTCTCACCATCTGATAGCCTACTATGAAAAACTGCTATATCACGTCCAAATCTACCTTTGAACCTTTCAACCATTTGAGGGGTTAACGATATTTCTGGTATAAGTATTATAGACTGCTTATTCTCTTTTAACATATAACTAACCAAATTCATGTATATCTCAGTCTTTCCACTACCTGTAACTCCATGTATCAAGAATTTTTTCGCCTTAGAATTTATTATAAAATCAACTGACTGCTGTTGTCTTTCATTTAGTGTTTTTTCTTCATACCTAGAATAGTTTTTTTCATTATATCTATTAATTATAACCTCTTGCGTGGTTAAGAATCCATGCTTAATCATTGTATTTATTGATGACAGTGATTTATTAAAATTTTTACTGAACTCAGTCTTATTATATTTCATATTATTTAATTGTATTAGCTCATAAATATTTTTGTAAGGTTCATTTAAAAATTTGCCTTCTAGTTCCTTACTCGCAGTTAATACTTGCATCGTCTTTTTCTTTATACCTTTCGTTATACCTCTTGGAATAATAACTTTTATGCATTCCAAATATGTACAAAGGTATTTTTTTTTCATAATCTTTACAAGTTCAATATCAGTTATTTTAAGGAGTGGCATTTCATCACATATAGTTGTTATCTCCTTAATATTATTCACATTCTCACATTGCTTATAAAGTTCCAATACAAAAGCGTCCACTCTCCTGTTTCCTCTACCAAATGGCACTTTAACCCTAAATCCTAAATGGACATTGCCTATTAAACTAATAGGTATTTTATATGTAAAAACCTTATCCACTTGAACCGAATCATTATTCACCACAACTCCAGCATACTGATACACTTAATCACCCTTTTAATTTTATGATTTTATATAACATAAAAAAGCGCATTAGCGCTTTTTATTTATTAAATCAAACAATTCCCTAGCAACTTCTTTTTTTGGCATTTTTTCTATTGTTATTGGATTATTGTCTTTGCTTAAAATAACCACTTTATTATCTTCAGTTCCAAACCCAATATCTGTTCCCGTTATATCATTGGCAATTATGTAATCTAAATTTTTCTTAAGAAGTTTTGATTGTGCATTTTGTAGCAAATCATTACTCTCAGCTGCAAAACCCACTAATATTTGGTTCCTCTTAAGCAATCCTAATTCTTTTAAAATATCATTATCACGTACAAATTCTAAGTTTAATCCATTTCCACTTTTCTTAATTTTGCTACTACAGTATGTTTTAGGCTTAAAGTCAGATACAGCTGCTGCTTTTATAACTATATCACTATCGTAAAAATTATCTATTACAGCAGTTCTCATCTCTTCATTAGTATTAACCTTTATAGCACTTATACCAAAAGGTATTTTTTCACCAGATGGTCCAGATATTAAAGTTACAACTGCCCCTCTATCTCTAGCTTCTCTCGCAATTGCATATCCCATTTTGCCTGTTGACCTATTTGTTATAAATCTTACAGGATCAATAGGCGCAATTGTAGGACCAGCTGTAACTAAAACTTTAGTGCCTTTCATATCTTTTATAGGATACAAATTGCTCATGATTTCTTCAAAAATATCATCAGTTTGAGCTAACTTTCCTTCCCCTATGTCCCCACAGGCGAGTCTTCCTGATGTTGGAGAAATAAAATCATACCCAAAAGCCTTAAGCTTTTGAATATTACCTTGCAGTATTGGATTATTGTACATATTGACATTCATTGCTGGAGCAAAAATCACTGGTGCCTTTGTTGCCATAATAGTAGTAGTTAACATATCATCTGCAATCCCATTTGCAACTTTACCAATTATATTGGACGTTGCTGGAATTACAGCAAATATATCTGCTTTTTTAGCAAGAGATATATGTTGTAGTTCCCATGCTTTAGGCTCATCAAACATATCATGAATGACAATGTTCTGACTCATAGATTGAAAACTTAGAGGGGTTACAAACTCCATAGCAGATTTAGTCATGATAACATGTACGCAAACATTTTCTTTTCTTAATCTACTAATAACATCTAAAGCCTTATATACTGCTATTCCACCTGTTACACCAATAACTACCGTCTTTTTATTTTCCATACTATTTTATTCCTTCTTTTGTTGTAATAGCCGCAATAGCTCCTTCATAAATTTCATGTATAGCTATAGTAACTGGCTTTGTGGAATCCACCTGTACAAGTGGGCTTTGACCTTCTATTATTTGTCTTGCCCTTTTTGATGTTGCTACAACTAACGAATACCTGTTATCTACTTTTTCTAATAAATTTACTATTGATGGGTTAATCATTGAATTATTCATTACTAATTTCCTCCTTTAGAAAATCTCCATTCATTCTATCGACTCTACATCTTTCTGCAATTACAATGCTTTGAATTTTTTCACAAGCATTATCTACAGTGTCATTTACAACTGCATAATCATATTTTGATACAAAACTAATTTCTTCATGAGCTGATGTAAATCTAGTAATTAAGGACTCTGGTGTTTCACTGCCCCTATTTGTAATTCTATTTTTCAATTCCTCCATAGACGGTGGAAGAATGAATATAAATAAACCACTTGGATAAGCCCTTTTCACCTTAAGTGCACCTTGAATATCTATTTCCAGTATTACATCCCTACCACCATCTAATATTTTTAAAACTTCAGATTTAGGCGTACCATAATAGTTTCCATAAACCTCTGCGTATTCAAGAAAATCTTCTGCTGCGATTTTTTCTAGGAATTTCTCTTTAGTTATGAAATAATAGTTTATTCCTTCTATTTCATCGTTTCTTGGACTTCTTGTAGTCGCGGAGACCGAAATCCAAAAATTGTTTTTTTCAAGAAGCGCCTTGCATACAGTCCCTTTACCGGCACCAGAAGGGCCCGAAATAACAATTAGCTGTCCTTTACTCCTCATTATTCCTCAACCTCGTCTATATGTTCATCATCTTTAACAGACAACCTATGTGCAACAGTTTCAGGTTGAACAGCTGATAAAATAACATGATCACTATCAGTTATAATAACCGCTCTGGTTCTTCTTCCATAAGTAGCATCAATTAGCATACCTCTATCTCTCGCTTCCTGAATTATTCTTTTAATTGGAGCCGATTCAGGACTAACTATGGCTACTAATCTGTTTGCTGAAACAATGTTCCCAAAACCTATGTTTATCAATTTTATATTCATCGTGTGCCTCCTGTTTATTCTATGTTTTGTATTTGTTCTCTAATCTTTTCTATTTCGCTTTTCATATTAATTACTGTATTTAAAATTTCTAAATCATTTGCTTTTGATGCTATAGTGTTAGTTTCTCTATTCATTTCTTGAATAATGAAATCAAGCTTTCTACCAATTGGTTCGTTTAAAATTAAAGTTTCCTTCATTTGCTCTATATGGCTACTTAATCTTACAATTTCTTCATCAATTCCAGCTTTGTCAGCAAAAATTGCAACTTCCATGGCAACTCTATTCTCATCAAATACTACTTCTTTATGCAAAGCATTTAGTTTTTGAACTAGTTTTTCTTTATACTCACAAACAATAAACGGTGCTCTTCCTTTAACTTCATCAACTAACCCATTGATTAAATCACATTTACTTATAACATCCTCTAATAATTTTTGGCCTTCTCTTTCTCTCATAAAAAGAAGAGCTTCAAGAGCCTTTGTTAGTGATTGTTCAATCTGATCAAAAGTTTCTGAACCCTCTTCTTCCTTTTGTTTAAGCGTTATTACCTCAGGTAATCTAGCTATTGTGTCAACTAATATATCGCCATCCAGATTATATTTATCTTTTAATGTTCGATAGCAGTTTATATAGCTTTCAGCTAATTTTTCATTCAAATAAGCCCCAACATCTTCCTTATCGTAATTTCCTTGAGTTATAAAAACATCAAGCTTTCCTCTTTTTACTTTTTCACCAATTATCTTCCGAATTTTATCCTCAAACGCTATTAATACTCTAGGCATTCTTATATTAGTTTCAAAATATCTATGATTAACACTTTTAATCTCTATGGTAAAGCTTTTACCATCTTTTTCACAGTTTCCTCTTCCAAACCCAGTCATACTCCTAATCATAACAACGCATCCTTCCAATGTTCATTGTGAACCTTTATAATTATACATAAACTATCACCTAAGTTTCAAGCTAAAATTATAAGTTCTCACTTTTATTACGATTTTCACATAAAAAAAATACTTTTAAATTCTCACCTAAGTGATGCAATATTAACGAATTCAGAAGGGAAATTATACTTCTACTGAAGTTTTCTCTTTGTTATAGTATGTACCCCCCCACTTATATAAGCAGGATATTTTCCTTCTGAAATGTCGTCAAACTATAAATCGACTTATTTTAAAAACAGCTCATCCTTATACTAAAATATTTCCTATATAATTAATATTATACCAATAATAATATTAATCACCACATTTTTTTAGAGATTTTAAAGCTTTTTCAATAATAAGCTTATCTTTGGTCAATGCTATACGAAAATAATCGTATCCAAGTTTTCCAAATACATTTCCAGGCGTAACCACAATGCCATAATTATCCAACAGTTCTTCACAATACTCATTAGTTGTATAATTTTTAGGTGTTTTACACCACAAATAAAAAGTGCCTTCTGCATCAAAAAAAACAATATTCTTTTGTAACAGAACACTTTTAGCAACTTCACGTCTTTCATCATATATTTTTCTTGTATTATGAACATAATCACGTTCTAAATTAAGAGCAGCAATAGCAGCCTTTTGAATTGGAATAAATTGACCAGAGTCACAATTGCTTTTTATCTTTAAAAGAGAATTTATTACTTTAGCATTACCTACAGCATACCCTATTCTATACCCTGTCATATTGTAAGTTTTAGATAAAGTTCCAAACTCCACGCATTTCCTTTTTACATCATATTGCATAAGACTTATATTTTTTTTATTTACCTGAATTATTTCATTATATGCTGAATCATTGCATAAAACAATATTATTATCATAAGAAAACTTTATAATCCTTTTATAAAACTCAGCACTCGCTACTGCACCTGTTGGATTATTGGGATAATTTATAAAAATAAGCTTGCATTTGTTAACAATTTCTTCAGGGATGACCTCAAGATTCAACATATATCCATTGTTTTGTGTTAGAGGTACAGTATATGGCACGCAACCCCAGAGTTTTGAACAAGTACTGTAAACAGGATATGCAGGTTCAGGCACTATTACACAATCCCCTATATCACATACGGCTGGTATTATATTGCTTATACCTTCTTTTGATCCTATAAGAATTATTACTTCATCCAAATTTAGACTTACGCTGTAAACTTGGTTATAGTATCTTATAACCGCTTTTTTAAGTTCCATTAACCCATCGTATGGAGGGTAATTATTATATCTATCATCTTTTAATCCCTCTATTAAGGCATCGGTAATTTTTGAATGAACTGTTAAATCTGGATCCCCTATACTAAGGTCAACAATTTTTTTCCCGTTCAGAAAAGCTTCATTTTTTTTATCGTTTATTTTTTTAAAATGATATTCATCAACATTAGATAGTCTATTATTTATTTTCATAATATCACCCTTTATACATTTTTTTTATTATGTTATTCAGGTGGCACTAACTATGTTACAGTAGTTTTTTTATACGCGTAAAAAACTACTATACATGATAAGTTTTGTACTCTCATGCTATAGTAGTTTCTTAATGTCCTTATTATTTCAGCTCCACAGGAGATAATTTAACCAGTGACAATTAATTTAATAATAAACAATACTGCCAAAATATAAGTTACAGCTGAAACCTTCTTCTTTTTGCTAGCATCCTTGGTAAATATATTGTTTACTAGGTTTAACACTGCATAAGAAAGAATACCTATGGTTAACCCATCTCCAATACTATAAGTTAAAGGCATTAGTGCGATTGTTAAGAAAGCAGGGACTCCCTCTGTAAAATCACTGAAATCTATTTTAACTATATTCTCCATCATAAAGAATCCTACAATTATCAAAGCAGGTGCAGTTGCACATGATGGTATTGCAATGAACAAAGGTGAAAAGAACATCGCTATTAAGAATAACATTCCTGTTACAACGGACGCGAGTCCAGTCCTAGCGCCTACTGCAACTCCCGCTGAGCTTTCTACATAAGTAGTTACTGTTGATGTACCAAGGAAAGCACCCACAGTAGTACCAACGGCATCTACAAGTAACGCACGTCCAGCATTTTTTACCTTACCATCTTTATCAACCATTCCAACTTTTGAAGCAACTCCTACTAAAGTTCCTACAGTATCAAAAAAGTCAACAAATAAAAACGTTAAAACTATTGTCATAAATTCCAATATCCTAGTTGTATCAGTTAAGTATGAAAAATCTAGTTTACCTGCAATTGGTTTTAATGATTCAAATTTAAATATACCTTGTGGTGTGACTATTTTATAAGTTGCTGCTACTTCTGGTGATATAGTTGCAAATAACCAAGCTAATATGGTGCTTGCAACTATTCCCCATAGTATAGCTCCTTTAATATTTTTTTTTGACAACACTACAATTATAATTACTCCTATTACAGTTATTAATACTGTAGGACTTGTAAAGTTACCCATAGCTACCTTTGTTGCTTTACTAGTAACTACAATACCCGCATCTACAAAACCAATAAATGCAATGAAAAGTCCAATACCTGCGGTAACTGCCAATTTTAAAGTTGTTGGTATAGCATTAACTACAGCTTCTCTCACACTAGTTAATGATAGTATAATAAAAATAATTCCTTCTACAAAAACAGCAGCTAATGCTACTTGCCATGGAACTTTATTTGCTATTACTACAGTATAAGCAAAAAATGCATTTAATCCCATCCCGGATGCTAAAGCAAAGGGCAAGTTAGCATATAATCCCATAAATATTGTAGCGAAGGCCGCTGTTAGACAAGTTGCCGTTACAACAGCAGGTGCAGGCATTCCTACAGCAGGATCGCCTAATATATTTGCATTAACTGCAATAATGTATGCCATGGTTAAAAATGTAGTTATCCCTCCAATAAGTTCCCTTTTTACGTCACTTCCATTTTCTTTCAACTTAAAATATTCCATTCAGTTCCCCTCCATATGTTTGCAATGCAAAATAAAACCACTATGGTTCATAAGAAACCATAGTGGTTATTTTACTTTTACACAAACATAATAACAAAAATAGGTATGTACGTCAATACCATTACGAATATTTAAGTTTAATTTAATTTTTAAATTCGGCTTTTGTACCGACCACTTTCAAATATACATTTAATTTCTTCTATACTTGTTGTACTTGCAAGTGCAAGCATAAGTTTAATTCTAGCTTTTTGGCCTGGCAGGCTATCTCCAAAAATCACGCCAGCATTTCTAAGTCCTTTTCCACCGCCTGGATATCCATAAGAATCTAATACTCTTCCTTTGAAACATCTAGATACCATAACTACTGTCACTCCATTTTCTATAGCTGCTTTTACTCCATCTGCCATTTTAGGTGGAATATTTCCGCGTCCCATAGCTTCAATAACAATTCCTCTTGCCCCTTGCTGCACACAAAAGTCAATTAATTTCGAATCCATCCCAGCACAAGCTTTTATTAAATCTACTCTAGTTTCTATCTTTTCTGTTATAATATGTTCTCTTTTTAAACTTTCTCTATAGAATATTGCTTCATTATTATCTATAATCCCTATTGGGCCAAACTCTGGACTCTGAAAAGTATTTAAGTGCATTGAATGCGATTTAGTAACCTCTCCAGCACAATTAAGTTCGTCATTTAAACATACTAATACTCCCCTATTACGTGCATCTTCCGAAATAGCGGTACAAATGGAAGCTGATAAGTTTGCTGGGCCATCATATCCAAGTTCCGAACTATTTCTCATTGAACCTGTAACAATTACAGGCTTTGGATTATCAATAGTTAGGTGTAATAGATACGCTGTTTCCTCAAGTGAATCCGTACCATGAGTAACTACAACTCCACATATATCCTCTCTACATAAGAAACTTTGTATATATTTAGATAAATCCATCATTAGTTCAGGTGTCACGTGAGGTCCCGGTAAATTTGAAAAAGTATATGATTCTATTTCTGCATAATTTTCAATTCCCGTAACCATAGACATTATTTCTTCTCCACTTAGCGTTGGAACCGCAGCCTTTATTCTTGGGTCAACCGTCATAGAGATTGTTCCTCCATTAAAAATAACCGCAACTTTTTTCAATTAAAATTCCTCCTACCCTCAGTCTTAAAATTAGATATTTTTTTGTTTATTTTTAAACTGTAAAATAATTATAACCTTAAATAGCTTATCACACAAATATTAGCAAATGAGTTTTTCATGTATTTGCATACTCACATGATGGCGCACCAAAAAAATAAGATATGCTTATAATTATAATTATAAGCATATCTTATTAACATTATTTTCATTATACTCTATTTATTACAACAATAGCATAGCTAACCATACTATTTACTTTTTAAATATTCAAATAATTTTTTTTCTATTTCATCGGCACAATTATCATCTAAGGTTATATATTGCCTATAGCCATCTAATGCCTTAACTTCAATCTTCCCTATCTCTTGACCAGTAACTTTATCAATATCACGTTCAAACTTCATTATTTTATAACCTTCATGTATAAAATCCTCTACTTTATTTATCATTAAATCACACTCCGTTTCTTTCTACAGTTAATACTTTAAAATTAAAAAAACTGTATCTTTTAGTCTGAAAATTTATTTTAATTTCTTTTTTCTTTCTTCACACCTTTCTGCTTATCGCTAGCATCTGTTCTTTTAGTCCCAATATTAATTTCTTGACTATTAACTTCACTTTTCTTGCCCTTTTGCATATTATTGACCCTCCTTCAAATAGTGTTTTCTTAAAATTTATTTAGTTTAAAAAACTGCAACACTATTACTAGTTTTTTTATCTAATCAAGGGTTTCTCCATTGAAATTTTCATACAAAGGTGGTTTTTTCTTATCTCCTTCACTCTTCTTAGGTTTACTAATATTGTCCCGTTTAACATTAATATTACTATTTTTGCTACCTCCAATATGTTGATGATCAGGCATCATTAAAACTCCCTTCAAATTTAATTATGTTCCATTTTTCAATAGAATCTGAAACTTTTACCTTAATAAATTCATTTATTTTAAAATTCTTTATATATTTATTTTATTATTTTCCCTCAATATAATATTTATTATACCCAGCATCTTAACTTAGAATTTATTTTCATATATGTTAAAGTTTTAGTTTTATAATAACTCCATTTTAGTTTATTTCCACAATTCGATGGTAAAATTTATATTAATTATAAAATTATCCACAAATGGAATATTAATTTATATGTAGATAATATATATAAATAAGTAATTAATTAATGAGGTGTATTAAATGGACGATGACTTAAAAAAAATAATACATGAAGAAATTAATGAACCACTTAATAACATTGTTGATATTTCCACTCCAAAGGTTAAAAAAAATGATTATAAACTAGCTGTTTTTTGGATTATAGTAGGTATTCTAGCTATGTTATTGCTTTACTATACTTATAAAATGCTATCCATTTATTTTTAAATTACAATTTCAAATTATATTAACATTAAAATCATAATAAATAAAAACTTGTTGAGGTAAGTTTAATGTATTTGTTACATTAAACCTACATCATCAAGTTTTTATAATTTTTAAGACCTAATCTAAACCTAATTAGCATTACTACTGAGACTGTTTTCAATTCGTACTATACCATCATGTATTTTTTCAAATATAATTCCATAGGCCATCCATACTGGTGCATAACCTAATGTAATTATTCCACATATTGAATTTCTTTTGTTTACATAGTTCCATGGGCACTCACCTAAAATCGCCCTAAGCAGTAGTCCGCTAATTAATTCTACTGCAAATATAAGAACCATATATATGCCTCCCCTCACAATAAGCGGAAGATGTTTTATCCTATAATGCACAGGTTCAAGAAATACAGCAAGCCCATATATAGGAAACATCCAGATACAGGTAGTACCCCTAAGTAATACATCCCCCTTAATCATTGCTCCAAACCCATTCCACAAAATCTCTGCTAAAAGTCCTAAAAATCCATATATAATAAATCTTTTCCACATGAGAATATTGTGTGTATTACCTCGTAAAATATACTGCTAACTCTCTTTTATATAAGTTTTTCATTAAATATATTAGTTAAATTTAATTTCTCTACTTTCCCTTTAATTTCATCTATATCTAAAGTATAAAGTCCAAGTTCCTGCATTCTCTTAAAATACCCTGCTCCCGCAAAAGTATATCTGTTTCTTCTTCCTTCTTTAGATTTCATTTTTTCATTCGCATAGGCCATTATGTCTCCAACGGCAAGGGACCTTGGCAACATCAAAAGAGGCATTCCTATATAATTTCTTATGGCATTGTGTCCGGCTAAAGCCCCTGTTATCATTGCTTCTGTGTGACCTACAAATAATCCAGACTTCTCGCCTGCACAGAACAAATTATCCAGTCCTATAACCTTCATACTATTTGTCCTTGGAGCTACTGATAGATACCTTATAGAGTTTCCCTTTCCCCCTGCATATGGATCTATATATTTTGCATTTTCAAGTCCTTTAATTTTTCTTAACTTATCTAATGGATAATATGAAGTCATAAGCTTTACATGACCTGTATCTAATAAAATTACATTTTCTGCAAATTCTTTAAGGGCATACTGCTGACATACCTTTAATTTAAGTTTTTCTAAATTTATATCTTCTTCTGGAATCTTCAAAACAACCACTCCTGCTTCATCTAGTTGTTTTACAACGTCATCGGCTAAAGAATCCTTAGCTAGTTTACACGAGCCGCTAAAAGCTCCATATACGTCTTCTTGTCTTTCTCCTTTTAAGTCTTCAACTCCTGCTCTGTAGCTTATGCTTACCCTTGGCCCAAAAGCTGGACATCTTAAAATACACATTGAACATCCATTTCCATATTTTAAGCAGTTACCCATTGGCCCTGTTGAACCTGTAGTTTCTATAAATACATCTGCCTCAACATATTCCCCGTCTGATAGATATATTCCTTTTATTCTATCGCCTTCTTTTTCAACATCTACCACTCTTGTTATCATGTTTAATTCTATATCCATAGCTTTTAAATATTTTACCACTGCTGGTTCGATCTTGTTTACATCGTAAAGCCAGGCATGTTTATGCCCCGGAAAATCAATATTTTTATGTCTAGTGTTTTCATCAGTCAAATGTATTAAATCTCCTGCCCCAAGCGCTATCATTTCTTCTGCCGCAGTATACCTTCCATTATTTCTCATTATACCACCTACATTTCCAAGTCCTAAGAGCATATCTGTTTTTTCATATAACGCAACCGTAGCTCCTGCTTTTTTTGCTATTATTGCCGCGCTGCAACCAGACCACCCACCACCAATTACGATAACCTTCAAAATATTCTCCTCCCTTCTAATACATATTTAGGTTCTGTCTGCATTTTGCAGAGCCGCCTTAATTTAAGGTCGTTATTTATTCTTGTGCAACAGCCGCACACACCTTCTCCACAGCACATTTTGGCATTATTACAACAAGAATATTTAATGTTTTTGTCCATATCTTCTACGACCTTCATCAATTCATAATTTAAAACATCTGCAGCATCGCAGTGAACTAAACTAATATTATTATTACTAATCAAATCATTTAATATATTATTAAATTCATCTGTTACTCTTCCATTCTCTATAGTATTGCACTGTATAACTTTTGAAGCATACTTTTCTAAATACTCACTCACAAAACTATTTTTATAAGGCGAATTATCAAGCACAACTATATTTTCATTATTATTTGCATGCAAATATTTAAGTACTGGTATCATAGGTGCCTGCCCTATACCTCGTGCTACAATTAAGCATATACTATTTTTAACTTTATATATGTTTTTTAGTCCTAAAGTACCATTCCAAAATGGTCCTTTCACAAGCAACTCTTCCCCTAGCTTTAACAAATCTAATGCTTTAGTTTTAGTCCCCTTAAGTTCTATAGCAATAGTTATAGTATTATTTCTGGTATCAGTATCCAATATTGATATTGGCGTATCAAACCTCGTTTCTGTATCTGGTCTTCGTGCAAAAATATAACTTCCCGCATAAACTAATTCACTTACCAATTTATCACTTGCACCTACTGTAAGTATAATAACATTGTCCTCTAATTTATTTTTTTCTAATATTTTACAATGATAATATTTCCTACCCTCTTTAGCTTTATAATTGTTTGAAACATATTCTTGATATATACATACCCCATTAAAGTTGCAGCAGTCGCAGAAATCTTTACCTGCTAGCTGTGAACATAATATGCAGTCCCCTGTTTCTGCCAGATGGCAAGGACATGGTTGAGACGCCAAACTGCGATATTCTTTTAATCAAGTCTATACTTATATACACACAATCACTTAATTTTCATATTAATTACATAATATTCATAAAAACTTTTCACAAAAATCATTGAAATTATTGTTATTTTCCGTTAAAATGGTCATTGAAGAAAGGACTGATTATTTGAAAGCTTTTTTAAAAAAATTATTGCCATTATTACTTATTGGTTCTGTTCCTTTTTCCAATTTATTTTATTGGACATTAAATAATACTCAAAGAGGAGTTTATGATCTAACTACTGATTTAGATAGATCTTTACCACTTATAAAAATTTTTATAATACCTTATATGACTTTGTGGTTTTTCTTAGCATTTTGTTTTGTTTTTTTATGCTTTAAGAACAGAAAAGTTTATTATAGGATTATGCTTACTTTAGTCCTATGTTATGTTGTTGCTTTTGTCACTTATTACTTTTTTCAAACAACTGTTCCAAGACCTATTGTTACAGGGGATGATATATTCTCGAAGCTGATTTTATTTACCTATAATTCTGATGGACCATATAATTGTTTTCCAAGCATCCATGTAATTACTGCGTACCTGGCTGTTAAAGGGATTAACGCTACTAATGCTAGAAAACGTATTAAAATTCCAGTTAATATCTTAGGATTTCTCATTATTATATCCACTGAATTTGTTAAACAACACGTAATAATGGATATTTTTTTCGCAATATTCTTATGTAATGTGATATTCACTTCAATCATTTATGTAGAAGAACATTACAAACTTTATAATTCCAAAAAAGTTTATAACTTCCCAAAACAAGATATTGAACAATAATACTGCTAAATCAAAAAGCTGCTGAATAATTTTCAGCAGCTTTTTAACTTTATATTATAACAATTTTGTCATCTTTTAATTCTATGGATATATTTGACCCTTCACTAAATTTATTTTCAAGATAATGCTCTGCAATTTCATCTTCAATGTATTTTTGAATAGTTCTTCGAAGTGGCCTTGCACCGTATTTATCATCGTATCCTTTTTCTAATATAAAGTCCTTTACATCTTCTGAAACATGCAATGCAATTTTCTTTTCCTTTACCTCTCCTATTACTTCCATCATCATTAAATCTACTATTTTACGTAGTTCTTCCTTTTTAAGAATGGTAAACACAATAATCTCATCTACTCTATTTAAAAATTCGGGTCTAAATGTTTCTTTTAAAGCGTCCTTTACACGTGATTCTAAGATATCATAATCACCTTGAACAAAACCAATATTACCTGAATTAAACTTAGTACCTGCATTAGACGTCATTATTATTACAGTGTTTTCAAAGGAAACAGTTCTTCCTTGACTATCCGTTAATATTCCATCTTCAAGAATTTGAAGCAGCATGTTAAAAACATCCGGATGAGCCTTTTCAATTTCATCTAAAAGAATTACTGAATATGGCTTTCTTCTGACTTTTTCAGTTAATTGTCCACCCTGATCATATCCTATATATCCTGGTGGTGCACCAATTAGCTTCGAAACTGTATGTTTTTCCATGTATTCAGACATATCTATACGAATTAATGATTCCTCACTTCCAAAAAGCTCACAAGATAGTGCTTTAACTAGCTCTGTTTTCCCGACCCCTGTTGGTCCTACAAAAATAAAAGAAGATGGCTTTTTCTTTTTTCTAAATCCGGAACGATTCCGCCTAATTGCTCTAGATAAACTTATAATAGCTTCATTTTGACCTATAACTCGTTTATGTAGCCTACCTTCCAAATTTAATAGCTTTTTCGCCTCTTTTTCTGTAATCTTTTGAATTGGAATTCTAGTCCATGATTCAATCACAAAAGCAATATCCTCTAGAGTAATTTGAACATCACTGTATTTTTTCTGGGTTTCATTAATATCTTCTTTTACTTTGCATAGCTTCATCCTATATTCTGCAGCCTTTTCAAAATCTCCGCTAACCTCAGCTTCCTTCTTTCCATTTTGAATTTTTTCTGATTCCTCTTTTAATTCTGCAAGTTCAACAAGACCTTTATTTTTTAAATTAGCACGAGATCCGGCTTCATCAATAACATCAATAGCTTTATCTGGCAGAAACCTTTCTGTTATGTATCTTTCAGATAAATTTACAACTTCTTCAATTACTTCATCAGATATTTTAACTTTATGGTATTCTTCATAGTAGCCTCTTATTCCTTTTAAAATTTCTATTGTCTCAGCTATACTAGGTTCTTCAACTAGGACTGGCTGAAATCTTCTCGCAAGTGCTGCGTCTTTTTCTATATATTTTCTATATTCTTCCAAGGTGGTAACTCCAATAACTTGTATTTCCCCCTTGGCCAAAGCTGGCTTCAAAATATTTGCTGCATTCATTGCCCCCCCCTGAACCTCACCAGCGCCCATAATATTGTGCACCTCGTCAATAACTAATATTATGTTTCCATTTTGCTTAGCTTCTTCAATAATTGACTTCATGCGGCTTTCAAATTGGCCTCTAAATTGTGTTCCTGCAACCACCGCAGTTAGGTCAAGTAAGTAAACTTCCGCATTAAATAATTTTTCTGGAACTTGTTTTTCTACAATTCTTACAGCTAACCCCTCTGCAATAGCTGTTTTACCAACACCTGCTTCTCCAATTAATATTGGATTATTTTTACTTCTTCTATTTAAAATCTGTACCACTCTATCGATTTCTTTATTCCGTCCAACAACTTTGTCAACACCATTTAGATTTGCTTTGTTAGTTAGGTTTATACCATATGTATCTAAATTCTTTCGCTTCTTTTTAAACCAATTCTTTTTTGATTTATCTTCAGATGTTTCTTTAATCTTTGAAGAGGTTTCACCTTCATCCTCCATAAAATCACTATTTTCATCAGCAGGTGAAAATAATCCATTAAAAATATTACCAATGGTATTTTTTTTATCACTATTCTCAATATCCATATTGGAATCATTTAAATCCTCAAGGTTTATATCTTCTAAATTCATATCTTTGAACATATTGCCCATTTGCTCATTTAAGTTTTCAATATCCTCTGTGGATAATCCAGCTTGTTGCACTAATTGATCCATAACTGGAATACCCCTCTTTTTAGCACACTCTATGCATAATCCTATAGTTTCAGTTTTTCCATTTTCAATTTTTGATGTCAATATCATTGCTATATTTTTTTTACATATTTCACATAACTTCATATAAATCATCTCCATATTTTATGTTGTATACAATATTATAACAGTATATCATCTTTCAATAGAATTTGTTCGATATATTCTGATTGTTTATTTTTCATTAATAGAATAACCGCTCATAATTATTTTAACTCTTTTACTTTTCTATTTTATTCTACTCTTATACATATATTCCTCTTTATTGTAGTGCTATTTTTCCTACAATTTTAAATACCTTAGATAATCATTAACTTTTCTATTAATTCGTTCATTTCTTGTAATGAAAGCTCTGAAGCTATTATTTTTGCAACAGTCCTTGTATACTGTTCATTCAAGAGTTCTACTTCCTTTTTATTTAATTCCAAAACAATTGTAGAATTAACTTTCATTTATAATCCTCCAAATAAACTATTATATTATAGTATGTATCTTTAACCACAGTGTTACGTAATCATGTATATACCTATATATATTTAATTATGTACATGATTACGTAATATTATTTTTCTAAAATACATATCTTTATTTTGTAAGGAAATTATAGTTTATAAAGTATATCATTATTATTTCTTATGCTTATATAAGCTTTTATAAATCAATTATTAAGGAGTAATAAATTGAAAATTGCCGCTATATACTCCAGAAAATCAAAAATTACTGGAAAAGGTGAATCGATAATTAACCAAATTGAATTATGTAAACATGAATGTAATCATTTAGAAATCGAAAAATTTATAATATATGAGGACGAAGGTTTTTCAGGAAAAAATATCAAAAGGCCTCAGTTTCAAAAAATGCTCATTGATGCAAAAGAAAAAAAATTTCATGTACTAATCTGTTATAGACTAGATAGAATTAGTAGGAATATCTCTGATTTTACTACTCTTATAAATGAATTAGATAGTTTACACATTAGTTTTATAAGTGTTAATGAACAATTTGATACATCAACCCCTATGGGACGTGCCATGATGTATATTGCCTCTGTTTTTGCGCAGCTAGAACGTGAAACTATTGGTGAAAGGGTTCGCGACAATATGTTAGAACTCGCTAAAAGTGGAAGATGGCTAGGAGGCCAAACCCCTTTGGGGTATGAAAGTAAAAAACTATCCTATTTGGATGGTGAATTCAGAGAAAAAGCTATGTATACATTATCACCGATAAAAAAGGAATTAGATGTAGTAAAAATTATTTTTGATAAATATCTACAGTATAAATCTATTAACCAGGTCTTTACTTACATTTTTAAAAAGAATATTAAAACAAAAAATGGCGCTGACTTTAATAAGAAGAGGATTCAACTTATATTAAGAAACCCCCTATACGTTAGAGCAAATGAAGCTGTTATGAATCACCTTCAACTTATTGGCATGAATGTAATGGGAAACGCTAATAATAAACAAGGTATTATAACTTATAATAAGAGTAAAGGTGCTAGGATTAAGCGGGACATAACAGAATGGATAGCCGCTATTTCTAAACATGAAGGAATTATTGATGCTTCCCATTGGCTTAAGGTTCAACAAATATTAGATGAAAATAAAAATAAAGCACCTCGGCTCGGAACCTCTGCCGCAGCATTACTTACTGGAACTTTAAAATGTTCTAAATGTGGTAAAAGTATGATTGTTAAGCATGGTCATATTAGTGCAGCAACTAATAAAAAAATTCAGTATTATGTTTGTAGTACTAAAGATTATTCAAAAGGCACGCGGTGTAATAATCCTAATATACGCGTAGATGAACTCGAAAAAATAGTTATAGATAATTTAAAAAACATCACAATTTCCAGAAACATTTTATTAGAAGAGTTAAATAAAATCAAATCTGAAATATCAAAAACCAATTTGGTGCAATCTGAAATAGAGAGTTTATCATCACAAATAAATATAAAACAAGATCAAATAGATATTCTAGTAAATCAATTATCTTTGGACAATGAAATCTCTAAATATATAAGGCCTCAAATTTCCAAATTAGGAGTTGAATTAGAAGAATTAATTGTTAAATATAAAAACTTAAACGCTACTGCCTATAAATATAAAAACAATAATTCGATTGTAGATAAATTTTTAAATTCTTTAAATAACTTTTCATCAATAATGGATATCTTAGATTTTAATAACAAACGCTTATTAATTAATAATGTTGTAAACTCAATATATTGGGATGGCGCTAAAGGCATTGTAAAAATTAATATAATGTCTTTAAATTAAAACACTAAACTAATTATCGCAGTTTAGTGTGGCTAGGACAAAATTCACTTCCTACATCAATGCAATCGTAGGGTTCATAACTCATCATTATAACCTCCTAAAGTACTATACTATTAAAATATTTGAAATTGTGAAATTTGTTACAATTTAAATTTAATATTCATACTTAATCAATTTTCATATATTAGAAACAGCAAATTATATAGCTCATTATTATCAATGAATCACCTTGAAAAATAACTAGAAATTGTATATGTGTACTTTTAAAGTTTTCTAACAAATAAGAGAGACTTATATTCTCTCTTATTTGTTAGGTATAATTAAATCTTTAATTTTATCGAATCCTTGTCTAACCTTATTTTTCTTTTCTATAGAATTTTTAGCCACTAAGGCTTCTGTAAACAGGAGTTTATTATTTGCATATATATCTATCCTACCAACGTCTTCTCCTTCATGTATTGGGGCATAAATCTCATATAGTGGCTTTCTAATTTTGGCTTCTATCTTTTGATTATTTTTTACTGGAATTATAATATCTCTTTTACTTACTATTTCAACATTACCCATTCCGTTTTTTATGCTAAGGTGTTCTAAAATGTTATTTTTACTAATTAATTTTTTATATTCATAATTTTTTTCAATATACTTACTTATTTTTTCGGTTTCCTTCCATCTAGGTGTACAATTTAGTGTAATTATAATAACATCTCTATTTTGAATTTTAACAGAAGTTACTAAACATTTGCCTGCCTTTCCAGTAGATCCTGTTTTTACTCCTGTTGAATTTGGTAAAAGATATAAAATCTTGTTTATATTATGATAACTTCTAGTAAAGTTGTTCTGTTTACCATCAACATCTTTAGATCCTACTATATCATTAAAAAATTTAATTTCTTTTGCCTTTGCAGTAACTAAAGCTAAATCATATGCTGTAGAATAGTGATTAGCACTGTCTAACCCGTGAGGAGACTCAAAGTTGCTATTCAATAATCCAATTTCTAAGGCATACTCATTCATAAGCTTTGAAAACTCCTCAACACTTCCACTAATTCCTTCAGCAATTGCAATTGCGGCGTCATTTCCAGATCTCAACAAAAGTCCATACAATAACTCTTTTAAGGTTACTTCTTCTCCTTTTTTTAATCCTATTTCTGAACCGCGTATAGATGCCGCTTTCTCTGATACAATTATTTTCTTGTTTAAATCTCCACATTTTATTGCTACAAGTGCCGTTATTATTTTTGTAGTGCTTGCAATTTCAATTGGTGTATATGCATTTTTTTCATATAAAACAATTTTCGAATCAGCATCTATTGCTATAGCACTTATAGCATTAACGTATAAATCTTGCGCAAAAACATTTTCAACTAATGATGAAAATAGAAAAAACAAACTTAAACATAATGATAAATATACTTTAAAATTTTTTCTCATTATTTCACCTCTCTTAAATTTGAGTATTATATTCACAAGTTGATATTTTTATAAATCATTGGGCATAATACCAGTTATTAGATAGCTTGGGAGGTTAATATGTTTAAATGTATAATAGTATTTCTTTTAACTCTAATAATTTTATTATTTCCAATCCATTTAAAAATAACCCTTAAATACTCAAACAAAATTTTGGAAATCTACATATATAATAAGAAATTAAAGGTTAAAAAAGCTTCAAAAAGTGCTAATAAAAAAGATTTAAAAAGTAAACCAAAAGAAAATTTCTTTAAATCCTTAATTTTAAGTGATGTAAAATTAATTGTTTATAAAATTAAGAAATTAAAATTTAAACCAACATTAACTTTTAATACTAAACTAGAATATGGATTTGATGATGCTGCATTGGTCGCTATTTTATTTGGTTTAATTCATTCCACTTATAGTTTTTTGTATTTAATATTAATAGATTTTGTAAAAGTTAAAAACATTGATCTTAAAGTTATCCCTCATTTTAAAAAAAATGATTGTGTTATGGAAATTTCGAGTATAATTTACATCAATTTAGCAAAAATTACTTATATAGCATTTATTATGTTAATTTGCCTTATAACCATAAAACATAACAAAATGAATATAAAAAAATTTAAAGGAGGAAGTGTACATGGATAATCATCCAATTGAAAATTTGATGAGGAGCACAATGGAAAGCATAAAAGATATGATAGATGTGAATACCATTGTAGGAGAGCCTATCCAATCATTAGATGGCACTACAATTATCCCTATTTCAAGAGTATGTTTTGGTTTTGCATCTGGAGGTAGTGAATTCGATAGTGTTAAGTCTTCTGACTCAAGTAATAAATATCCTTTTGGTGGTGGTTCTGGAGCTGGCGTCACTGTTAAGCCCGTTGCATTTTTAGTTGTTAAAAACGATTCAGTAAGACTATTACCTGTAGATCAACAAAATACATATGATAAAATTGTTGATACTGTACCACAGGTTATCGATATTATTAAGGGTATGTTTAAAGATAACTGTGATAAGCATACAGAATGCGAAGATACAGAAAAGTATGATGAATAATTGCCCTTAATTATACAAATCATATATAATTAAATTAAAAATATTAATCCCACTATAATAAGAATTTTCCTATGGAAATTTTTATTATAGTGGGGTTAATAAGTGTATAGATAAATCATCTTCAAAAGATATCTACTCAGTTTGATTGCTAACAACATTTTGTTGTACTTTTTCTTTATTAAGATCCTCTAAAGAAGGCATTTCATTTAGACTGTGAAAATCAAAATGTTTAAGAAATTCATCCGTTGTTGCATAAATAATTGGTCTTCCCGGAACATTTTTTCGTCCAGTTTCTTTAATTAAATTTTTATCTGACAAAGTGTAAATTGCTCTATCGCTCTTAACTCCTCTTATCTCCTCGATTTCTACTCTGGTTATGGGTTGCTTGTACGCAATTATTGCTAAAGTTTCAATCGACGCTTGAGATAAAGATTGTCTAATATTTGTCTTTAATAGTTTTTGTACATATTCACTATTACAAGATTTTGTAACAAATTGGTATTCATCATTAGTTACTATAATTTTAATTCCTCTTTGCTCTTCTTCATATTTTAATCTTAATTCATTTGTTAATTCTCTTGTGAAATCAATGCTACATTCTAATATATTTGCTATTTCGGTTAGCTTTAATGATTCGCCAGCAACAAACAACAAGGATTCGATAATAGAAAAATATATGTTTTTAGTGGAAACCTCTTCAATCTCTAATTGTTTAGTGTTAAATTCATTCATATTAATTTACCCTTTCTAAATATATATCTTTAAAATTACTTTCTTGAATTACTATCACACTTCTGATCTTTATCAGCTCAAGTAATGCTAGAAACGTAACAATAATTTCTAATTTTGATGAATATCCATATACCAACTTTGTAAAATGAATTTTTCCAAAAGATTCAAGCTCTCGTTTTAATTCTTTCATTTTATCTTCTATTTTATATTCATCTAATAATATTTTTTTATTTATAATATTATCAGTATTCATTTTATTCATATATTCTTGCATTAACTTATTGTATGAATTGTACAAATCAGCCATTGTAATATTTTTTAAAAAATCCATTTCCTTAGTATTTTTATTATCTTCTTCAATTATTTCAGGTTTTTTACTAATCATTATACCTGTACCCTGTTCCAACATCTTTAAATTTTCAGCGATGGCTTTATATTTTCTATATTCTATCAATTTATTTAGCAATTCCTTTTCTACATCAATTTCTTCTTCGCTATGCTCCTCTTTATTCTTAGGCAACAAATATTTGGATTTAATTTCAATTAAAGTTGCAGCTATAACTATGAATTCTGATGTCACCTCTAAATCCATTTCCTTCATACCTTTAAGATACTCCAAATACTGATTTGTAATTTCAACAATATTGATATCATATATGTTCATCTCATTTTTCTTGATAAGATGTAATAACAAGTCGAATGGGCCTTCAAAATTAGTTACTTTTATACTTAATGGCATGTATACTCTCTCCTAAATAAATAATTAATTATAAAGAAATATCAAATTTACTTTGATTTCTTTATATCAGGTCTATTCTAAGTATAATGCATCTTCGGAAAAATAACTAGTAAATTTACTAGCTTGTTTTGCGTCATACTACGCTTTTCAAGTCCCTTTATATTAGTAATATTCCCAATTAAGTCTTACATTTTATTCCTAAGATATAATATTTTATAAAAACTTAGCTTCTAAGCAAATAATTTATTGCCTAGAAGCTATATTTTTATATCTACATAAATGTGTAAACACTGCTATAACGTTTTGTTAAATTGCTTTATCAAATAAGTCTGTAAAATTATTTTTAATATTATCCCACACTCTAGATTTTTTTATATCCCTATCGCTGTAAACAACGATCTTACCAAATAACTTATTATCAACATATATTTCACAAAATCCAATTGCAGCATCCTTTTTATACTCTTTCAACCCTTCCTCTATAACAAATTTTTTAGTAACTTTATTTTTATTACCTTTTTCAAGAGTTATAAGAAAATCTTTTTGTGCTTTAGCTATTAGGAACTTATCACCTTTTTTATTTAAAATTACTTTTTTTAATTCTTGATCTTTTTCTATTACTTTTTTCGTCTCAAATTTTGTAAATCCGTAATTCATTAACATGCTAGCATCTCTATTTCTTTTTGTGTAAGTTGGCGCACCCATAATTATTGCAAGCATCCTTACATTGCTTCGCGTTGCAGTAGCAGACATACAATACATTGCCTCATTTGTAAATCCAGTCTTAAGTCCATCACATCCAGCAAAAAATCTGACAAGCTTATTATGATTTACAAGACCTATAGGTGCCTTTCTTCCCTCAGAAATAGTTTCCATATAGGTTCCTGAATATTTTAATATTTTAGGATGTTTTAATAGTTCTCTAGACATAATTGAAATATCATAGGCAGTTGTAAAATGCCCTACTGCACTTAGTCCAGTGCAGTTTTTGAAAGCAGTATCTTTCATATTAAGACTTTTTGCTTTTTCATTCATCATATTTACAAAAGCACTTTCACTTCCACCTAGATATTCTGCCATTGCCACTGCTGCATCATTTCCTGATGCAATGGCAATTCCTTTTAAAATTTCTTCCACGGTTCTAATTTCACCGGTATCAAGTATCATGCTACTTCCACCCATTTTTTTCGAGTTTTCACTTACTGTTATTTTATCTTGTAATTTAATCTTACCTGAATCTATAGCCTCCATAGCTAATAACATAGTCATTATTTTAGTTACTGATGCTGGTGCAAATCTCTCATGAGCATTTTTTTCGTATATTATTTTGCCAGTTGATGGTTCCATTAGTAGTGCTGACTTTGCTTCTACTACAATTCCTTTATCATCCTTATTTTCTTCTTCTGCCTTAGCTGACAGAGAAAAAAACTGTGTTGTAAAAATCAACGATAAAATTAAACATAATACATTTCTAAATTTTCGTTTCATATGTATCCTCCTCATATTAATTTCGCTAGACTAAATATCTGCGTTATTGAAAATTCATAACATTATTTTTACCAATTTGCATTAATATTATAACTGTTTATCTATAATAAAATAAAAAATTTATTATAATCATAACCAAAAATAAAAACCCACTTTCATAATTAGTGAAAGTGGATTTTATACTTCTATTTTCTATTTATAATTCTACATTGTAGTTAAATCAGTTGTCATATTAATGACTTATGCTCTAGGATGAGTGTTCTTATAAATTTCAGCTATTTTACTTTTTTTAACTATAGTTGAATAAATTTGAGTTGTAGACATACTATTGTGACCTAATAGTTCTTGAACTGATGCTATACCAGCACCATTTTGCAATAAATGTACAGCAAATGAATGTCTTATTGTATAAGAATTTATTGTTTTTTTAATGTTAGTCTCTTTAGCATACTCTTTAATAATTTTCCAAAATCCTTGCCTTGTCATTTTATCACCTTTTGTATTTAGAAAGAGTAAACTTAAATTATTTAAGTTCATAATAGATCTGGTCTTTAAATACTGTGATAGACATCTAACCGCCTGGGTACCTATAGGAATTATTCTTTCATTTTTCTTACCATTATTGCACCTTATGTATAGCAATTCTAAATTAATATCATATATTGTTAAACTTAAAAGTTCTGAAACCTTTATGCCTGTAGCATACATTAATTCTAGCATTGCTTTATCTCTACATCCTTTGGTCGTTGATTCTTCTGGTTGATTTAATAATTCATCTATCTCCTCGATAGATAGAATTTGAGGTATATTTCGTTTAATTTTTGCAATTGAAAAATAGGCTGTTGGGTCATGCTCTGCAAAATCGTTTTTAATAAGATATTTATAGTAATTTCTAATGGAAACTATACTTCTTGCTATGGAACTATTTGCACAGCCTTCTTTTCTAAGATGCTCCGAATATGCCATTATTGTTATGCTATCAACTGTTTTTACACTTTCATTTCTATATTCCGTAAATTCAATGAATCGTTTAACATCTCGAATGTAAGCTTCAATAGTATTTCTCGTTAGCTTATTATTTTTTAGATTATCGCTATAGATTTTTAATAAATTATTCATAATGTATCTCCCATATTATAGAGAATATTAATATATACATACATTATACTCTAAAGAATAAATAAAATGTAAGAATATAATTATAAATTAATTTATAATTATTATCAACTAATTTATAAACTACAACACTATTTTTGTAGATTTTTGTATTATTAATTAAATTTTGAAGCAAGCAATCCACAGCTTTAGGCAAGCAAATTCCAATTACTAGTAAAATTATAAAACATTTTATTGTTAACATTACAAAGTGCAATATATCCTTATGCTTCATTTGCTTACTGATCCCAAATTATTAATAAGATTTTTAACAAAATGCGGTGCAATATAAGATTCTATAATTATCCCTATAAACAAGAAAATTATTAATACAATAAATATTACGCTATAATATAGTATTCTGCTAGATAAACTACTTGTCCATTGTTTATTAAACTTATTCTTGAGTAGCATTATAGAAAATTCCATTGATACTACAGATGCAAAAATAATGCATGGAATATAAATTAAATTCTGAGGTAGTACGCCTAGTATTGCTATACCAATGCCATTCTTTCCTAGGCCACTAATCATAAAGCTAAAGGTAAATCCAACTGTAAATCCTTTCAATAAATCAATAATTATAATTATTGGTATTCCGACAATAGTTAAACCTAAGAACCAAAGAAAAATAATAACAGGCAGATTATTTTTAATCGATTGTAAAAATATTAATTTATAACTAATCCCACTTGTATTTGAAGGCTCAATAAAATTCCTCAAGTAATTTACTAAATCATTTCGTTCAAAATCCCCCATGTATTTCACACTGTAGATTCCTAAAATTATGCCTGTAAATACGCAAAGAATACTTATAATATATAGCCAAAAATTCTCTTGTATATGTTTATTTATATTTCCTATTAAAGTATTAGATGACATAAATTATCCCCCTTTGTTAATCATTTAGCTTATTTTTTAGCTACTCATAATGGATTGTTAAAATTTACTTACGTTATATGTATGCTAAAATTCTCCTTATATGAATTAAATCATCATCTTTAAAGCTGAAATGTCGTTAAAATTTAATATAAATATTATAACTTAATTCATATTTATGAAATCAAAGAGGGTTATATTCATATTTAATTTAACATTAATAAAAATCTAGTTTTTTTCTTAACCATATTTACCATTTAATTTACTTTGCTCCATAAGTGAATATTTTTATGCCATGCCCTAGAAATCACTAGCATTAAAATGTATGATTATAAACATACTATAAAGTAAAAGGCAGGTGATATTAAACTGAAAACTTATAGAATACGCTTATGCGTATTTGCCTTGGCTTTATCTATTAATACTTTCGAAAATAATTTAGCATTTGCAATTAAAAATGACAGGATATCTTCGAATAGTAAAGCAGAAAAATTAGTTTCATCAAAGTTAATACCTTCCTATACACCTAGTACGCGTGAAAAACTTCAATATGAGTTACTATTTTATATTCCATCTACTAAAAATTTTCAAGGATTAACATTTTCTGATGGATATTTTTACTGTGGCTTTGATTTAGGAGCTGGAAAAGGGAAAATAATTAAATATGATATGTCAGGAAAGAAAATTTGTGAAACAGCATCTATGTCTGTAGGCCATTGTGCTGAACTTGGATATAGAACCAAAACAAACAAAATCTATGTTGCTAATGGTGGTGGAACTAATTTAACTCATATTTATGTTGTTGATTATACTAAAAGTGCAATATTAAGTAATTTAAGCTATGAAAGTTTGGGAACATCAGCTTTACTTGCGATAGATAATGTCCATGATTATTTAATATTGCATACCATTTCAAGTGGAGCTGATAATGGCAATCCAACATTTACTATTATTAATTTAGCCAACATGAATGTAATAAATACTTTTAATATTGCTACGCAAGGTGTTCCACAAGGCTTAGAAACAGATGGCAAATACATTTATTTATATACAAACAATAAAATTACAGTATTAAATTATGAAGGCATAATAATTGCTACTTATCATTTTAATAACCCAGGTGAAAGTGAGGGTTTAACTTTTGCTTTAGAATATGGAAGGTCATACTTAGCTATGGGATACACTTCTCCAAATAGAATTTATATAATAAGAAGTATGGTCTTTAAAAAATAAAGAGCGGTACTCCCATCCCTACCAATAGAGATGTTTTTCAATTTTCACTTAATTTTTTCCGGATTATGTAAAGTATTTACTGTACAAATAGAACACAACACATTATTGAGTGGATTATTTTGACCCACTAGCGATTGTAGTTGTCTTTGAGTATAAATATAGGCACTGTATTTCTTAGCGTTTAAAATGTGTTTTAGTGAGTTATATTAATACTTATATTTCTATATGAAAATCCCCTATAAAAGTATTGGCTAATTTAATAAATTTTTTGAATCTCAATTATTTCCAAAAAAAACTAATAGACTTTTTCATTTACTTAATAAATGAAGAAGTCCATTAGTTTTATTTTATAAAATCATACTCAATATTAACTAAATAATCAGTTTTGATAAAAAGCGAACTATTTGAACAGTTGATATATATAAGGCTAAGACACCCTGTTTTGTAATCTTAACTTATCAGCTACCATAGCTATAAACTCACTGTTTGTGGGTTTTCCTTTAGCATTATGTATAGTATAACCAAATATTTTATTTATTGTTTCAACTTGACCACGTCCCCATGCTACTTCTATAGCATGCCTTATTGCTCTCTCTACCCTACTAGCAGTTGTATTGAATTTTTTAGCAATAGATGGATATAATTCCTTTGTTACTGCGGATAGAAGTTCAATATCGTTAACTACCATAGTGATTGCTTCTCTTAAATACATATATCCCTTAATATGAGCTGGAACACCAATTTCATGAATTATATTTGTAATTTCAGCTTCTAAATCCATTGGTTCGTTATGATTACTTTTTCTAGTTTCAGATGTATCAATAAAAGATATTGATTTTTTGCTGTTGTCACTAGAAATTGTATTATTAAACATTTGTCTAATTCTTTTTGTAAAAACTTCCATGTCAAATGGTTTTACTACATAATAGTCTGCTCCCAATGCAATAGCTCTTTGTGTAATTTTATCTTGCCCAACCGCAGATAATACTATTATTTTTGGTATTGGATCAAGATCCACGCTACTCAATCTTTCCAGTACCCCAAGACCATCTAAATGTGGCATTATTATGTCTAATACTACCAAATCAGGTTTTCTCTCTTTTATTAACTTAAGAGCCTCTATTCCATCTTTTGCAATACCTGTAACCATAATATCTCTTTGGCTTAATAAATAATCATTTAAAATATTGCAAAATTCTTTATTATCATCTGCAATAAGCACACTAATTCTAGCTTCTTCCATATTATAACTCCCCTTTATAAATAAATTCCCATATCTTAACAAATATTAATTCGACAAAAGAATTACAATTCCTTCTTATATTAAGAAAATTTACAAATAAATAATTATTTATCATTACTCATCATTTTTTATAAAATAAAGGATAGCATTCGCTATCCTTTATTGCTTAATATCTATTTTAACCCCTTTTTTTAAATAATGCTAGTTAATTTGATAAAATACCTGCATCTTTCAGCATCCATTCTATATATATTCCATACCCTACATCAGGTTTATTAATTAAAACATGGGTTACCGCTCCAATAATTTTATTATTCTGAATTATCGGACTACCACTCATGCCTTGAACGATGCCACCAGTTTTTTCTAGGAGCCTAGGATCTATAATTTTAATCACCATACTTTTGGATCCGGATTTATTTTGAGGTAATAGTTTCTGAATTTCTATTTGAAACAATTGTGGTTCATTGCCATTTATCGTAGTTAAAATTTGAGCCTTTCCTTCTTTAATTTCATTTCTTAGACCTATTCTCATAGGTTTATCAAATTTATTATTTATAAGACTTTTAGTTCCTTCTCCAAATATACCACATTCCGTATTTTTAGTTATTTGACCTTTTATTTTACTTTCATCAATGAAAAGGCCTCTTAATTCTCCCGGACTTCCTCTTGTTCCCTTTTTTACTGATACAATATTAGATGATATAATTACACCATTATTAACACTCAATATTGTTCCGGCATCAGCATCTGTAATAGGATGACCTAGTGCAGCAAATTTTTTAGTTTTATCATCATATAAAGTTAATGTTCCCACACCAGCAGTTGAATCGCGTACCCATAAACCAATTTTTTGTTTGCCATCTTCAGAATCAATAGTTGGCTTAACCTTAACTTTAAAAAATTTCAAATCATCTTTACGTTGTATTTTAAGAGTGAATTCGGAATTTTTTTCTTTATTTATAAATCTGATTAAATCTTCTGCATGATTTATTTCAACATCATTTATACTTATTATACTATCACCTATTTGTACACCTGCATTTGCGGCAGGACTTGCTATTTTACCATTGATACCTTTAATATCAGATAAAGCTACTACTAAGACACCTTTAGTATTCAGTTTAACACCAATCGGTTGTCCTCCTGGATAAACCATTATATCTGATTTGTCTTTTATATATGTTGATTCAGCTTCTAAATTAACTTTCTCATTTTTCTTTTTATTATTTATATTTGGTTTATTAAGAATAATGTCTTTATCATCTTTTACTTTTACAAGTTGGTTAGAATATAATGTTTCCATTGGTCTATCGTATGTTGTAATAATTTTATTTTGGACTTTAAGATACGCACTTAAAGCAATTATTACTAAAGGTGTTATAATCAAACATATTACATTTAACCTTTTCTTCATAAGCTTTACCTCCTTTTCTGTTATAATTATAACTTTAAGTTACCCTCGAATTCTCCATATTATGCTATAACATTAATTCAAAAATAGTCAAAGACATAGATTCAAAACTAATTTATACTAAATTAAAAAAATTCCCCTATATTGCAATTATTTTTACCTTTTTTATTAATTATACAAACTTAGAGTATTTATACTTTATATTAAATCATCTCCTGCGGAGCTGAAATATTAACGACTTCAGAAGGAGATTTATACTTCCACTGAAGCTTTCTCTTTGTTATAATATTGTATTCCCATTTATAGAAATGGGAGACTTTCCTTCTAAAATGTCGTTAAGTACAATGATTTTTATATTTACGATATTAATTTCTTAAATTTTATGTAATAAGTAAAATGTGAGTTAACTAATTTTAAAAAACGAAAAAAAATAAAGCCATAAAATTATGACTTTAATTTTCCCTATAAAACCTATTTTTATAACTATGCTAACCTAAAAAAAAAATTAATGTTTCTTTTGTTTCTTTGCCATATTTATCATTTCCTTAGAATTTTCCAAGGTTAATTTAGTAACCTCTGTACCACCAATCATTCTAGCTATTTCTTGTTGTTTTTCCTCATCATTCATTTTTATAACATTGGTATAAGTTTTATTTTTCAAAACATTTTTAGATATTAAATAATTTGTATCTGCCATGCTAGCTATTTGGGGCAAATGAGTTACACAAAGTATTTGATGGTTTAATGATATTGAATACATCTTTTCTGCAACACATTGGGCGATTCTACCACTAATACCAGTGTCTATTTCATCAAATATAACAGTAGGTATTTCATCTTTATCAACGAATACAGTTTTGAGTGCAAGCATTATACGTGATAATTCTCCACCAGACACAATATCTTCTAATGGATTTAGTGGTTCTCCAGGATTGGTAGATATACAAAATTGAACTTTATCACAGCCATTTTCATAAAATTCATTCACGAGTTTTACTTCTATGTAGAACTCACTTTTTTCAAGTCCAATATAATTTAATTCATCTTTTATTTTACCTTGGAGTTTTTTTGCTGTATCGCATCTAATTTCATGAATTTGATCTGCTATAATTTTCATTTCATGTTCAAGAGCTATTTTTTCTTTTTTAAGAGCAGTGATTATTTCACTGCTATTAATTAATTCTTCATATTCAATTTGAATTTTTTCTTTATATTCATGAATCTCCTCAATGGTAGGTGCATACTTCTTCTTACAAGTATTAATCAGGTTTATTCTACTATTCATATATTCTAATTCTTTTTCATCATAATAAATTGTCTCTTTTAAGTTTCTTAAATCTGTAATATTTTCCTCTATATTAAAGTAGCTTTCTTCTATAGAGTCTGCAATTAATTTTATTTCTTCCATGTGCTTTTCAATACTTCTTAATTCCCTAATAGCCATAGCTAAATTATAAAAAACGGAAGTATTTTCCTCATCGCTAGCATCTAATAATACATAACTTTTTGATAAATGTTTTTCCAAATTTTCTGCATTGCTAATGATTGCATATTTTTCTAAAAGCTCCTGGTCTTCACCAATTTTGAGATTAGCACTTTTAATTTCTTCTAACTGGTAATTCAAGAAATCAATTTTTTTTTCTCGCTGTCCTTCATTTCCTTCAAGTTTATTAATTCTATTTTTGATTGTAGTCATTCTTACATATTTCCCATTATATCCCGCAATAAACTTATGAATTTTATCAGTTCCAAAGGAATCCACATAAAATATATGATTAACTTTATCTAATAAATTATGATTATCATGTTGACCATGAATATCCAATAAATTTTTACTAATATATTTAACCTTTGAAAGTAGCATTGATTTACCATTAACTTTAGCAATACTTTTTCCAGATTGAAAAGTTTCGCGACTTATAAATACCATGTCTTCATAATCAATATCCATATCATCTAAAGCATTTTTGTTATTTTTAGTATCCATGCTAAATATTGCCTCAACATAAGTTTTGTTTTCACCTGTCCTAATTAGGTTCTTATTGAATTTACCCCCTAATACATAATTTATAGCATCAATTAAAATTGATTTCCCCGCTCCTGTTTCACCAGAAAGGACATTAAATCCTTGTTCAAAATTAATACTTAAATTTTCAATTAGAGCAAAATTCATAATATTTAATTGTAGGAGCATACTACCTCCTCCTATTCACTAATCATTTTTTTAATTTTTTGGAGTATCTCTTTTGTCTCTTCTTCTTTTCTAACTAATATAAAAACAGTGTTATCTCCAGCTATAGTACCTACAATACCATTGAATTTTAAAGAATCTAAAGCTTCAGCTGCAGCAGCTCCAGCTCCTGATATCGTTTTTAACACTATAAATTTATCTACGTGGTCAACATAAAGAACTGTTTGAGAAAAAATATTAACTAATTTATTTGATAAGAAACTATCAGCCGGCGAACTAGTCGCATACTTGTGAGTTCCATGTGCATTCATAACCTTAATTAATTTCAATTCCTTTATGTCCCTCGATACAGTTGCTTGAGTAATATCAAATCCATTGTTTTTAAGTTCTTCTGCTAACTGTTCTTGAGTTTCAATCTCTTTACCTTGAATAATCTCAATTACTTTTGCATGACGTGAAATCTTCATTTTTTTCTCCCTCACAATCCATTGTTCTAGAAATTATTTTTTTTCTCAAAATTTTAAAATAATTATAATCATTAAATTTAACCAATCTACACTTTTTATTTGAAACACTTACTAATATTTCCTCATAATTATTTAGCTTTATTGCCCGTTGTCCATCTAACGTCAAAAATATGCTTTCATGTTCACTTTTTATACTTATAGATATTTTACTATTACAGTCCAGCACTATAGTTCTCATAGATAAAGTTAATGGACAAATAGGAGTTACAGCTATAACATCTAAGTTAGGATAAATTATAGGACCTCCTGCTGATAATGAATATGCTGTTGAACCTGTTGGCGTAGATATTATAAGTCCATCCCCCGTAAACTCAATGTAAAACTTATTATCTATGTGTAGTTCATATTTAACAACTCTCGCTAGTGTTCCCTTTGATACAATTATATCATTTAAAGCAGTATATTCTTCAGTTTTATCTCGATATGGCAAAGTGCAATTAAGCATCATTCTGTCTTCTACATAATAATCATCTTCACTAAATCTTTTCATAGCATTTTCAAACTCTAGTAGCTCCACACTGGAAAGAAATCCCAAATTGCCTATATTCACACCTAAAATTGGAATATTAGAGTTGTTTAAATTTCGTGATGTTCTTAAAATAGTTCCATCTCCACCTAAAGCAATAATAATATCTAAATCGTTATATTTTATATTTTCAAGGCCAATTGAATCTTTAAATATAAGTATGTTAGTATCATCTATATATTTACTAATAATACTTTTTACATATTCACTTATTTTCCCATCTTTATCCTTAGTTGTATTTATATTAATGCCAATTTTTTTCATATTTCCTCCTTGCCACTTTCTATAGCATATATCAACTATTAATTTTTATCTTCGCTTAGCCTATTTAAGTCTTTATGAGCTTCACTAACTATGTGAGTTATATCGTCTTCAATATAATTAACATATTTCTCTTTAGATTTTGTAAAATAAATTAAATATTCAATATTACCATTAGGTCCTTTTATGGATGAGTAATTAACATTAATAACCTTTACATCTAGACATCTCAAAAGGTTTAAAACTCTAACTATTACCTTTACATGTTCACTAGGTTTTTTAACCACACCTTTTTTATTTACGATGCCTACACCTACTTCAAATTGTGGCTTTAATAGTGCTACAGCGCTACCATCATTATTTAATAGGTTAAGTAAATTTGGAATAACTTTTTCCAGGGATATAAATGATACATCAATGCTTGCAAAGTCGGCAAGTTCTCCTATACTATCTACATTTAAATATCTTATGTTTGTATTTTCCATGGATACTACCCGCACGTCGCCTCTCAATTTATCATCTAACTGATTTGTTCCAACATCTATAGAGTATACCCTGCATGCTCCATGTTGAAGCATGCAATCTGTAAATCCGCCTGTAGATGCACCTATATCTAGGCAAACTTTAGCTTTAAGGTCAATATCGAAAGAATTTATAGCCTTTTGAAGCTTTAATCCACCCCTACTTACATAAGGAATATCTTCTCCTATGAATTCAATAGTAGATGATATATCTACTTTTTTCCCACATTTAGTAGTCATAATACCATCCACAAATATATTTCCGGAAATTATATTTTCCTTTGCTCTTTCTCTTGAAAATAAAATTCCCCTTTTAACTACAAGAACATCTAATCTTTGTTTATCTTCTAACATAAAAAACTCCTTAAGAATCCACTAAAGTGCATTATTTAAACTAACTTTAAAATACTTTCAAAAATTCCATCTACATCTAGTTTATGTACTTTATACAGTATGTCAACTGTTCCGTGAGGAATAAATTCATCTTTAAATCCTAAATTAATGACCCTTGTTTTTTTCGTAAGTGAATTCACATATTCTAGTACTAAAGAACCTAATCCTCCATGCACAAGATTATCTTCTATAGTTACTAAAGAATAATTTTTATTCACTAGCTCTAAAATTAGTGCTTTATCAATAGGTTTAATAAAACACGCATTAATTACAGTAGCTTCTACTCCTATGTTGCTTAATTTTTCTCTAACTAAAATAGCATTTTGAACCATTTTACCTGTAGCTATAAATGCTATTTTGCCTCCACCTAAAAGAGTTTCCCATTTCCCTCTCTTAAAGTTTTCAATAGGAGACATTTTAACATTGCAATTATCCCCACCCCTTGGGTATCTTATAGCAATTGGATAATCTTGTTTAACTGCAAAAGTGAGCATTGACTTCAATTCACTTATACATTTAGGAGCCATAATTGTCATATTTGGAATATGAGATAAATATGATAAATCAAATACTCCTTGATGTGTTTCTCCATCGGCGCCAACAATGCCCGCTCTATCTATAGCAAAAATAACAGGCAATCTTTGAAGGCATACATCATGTACAATCTGATCATAAGCCCTCTGAAGAAAAGTAGAGTAAACTGCAAAAATAGGTTTTAAACCTTGTGTTGCCATCCCTGCCGCCATAGTAACTGCATGTTGCTCTGCAATTCCTACATCAAAAATTCTATTACTAAACTCTTTTGAAAACATTTCTAGCCCTGTACCTTCAGGCATTGCAGCTGTTATTGCTACTATGTTCTTATTTTCCTTGGCAAGATGCATAATTTGTTGTCCAAATGCATCCGAGTAACTTTCCTTGTGGCTACTGCATAGCTCTCCAGTTAAAGCATTAAATGGTCCTATTCCATGAAATTTATTCGGTTCTTTTTCTGCAAATTTATAACCCTTGCCCTTTTTAGTTATAACATGAATAATAACTGGTCCATCTATTTCTTTAGCTAGCTTCAATACCTTACTTACTTCTTTAATATCATGTCCATCTATAGGTCCTAAATATTTAATACCCATATGCTCAAAGAGCATACCTGGCACCACAACCTGTTTAATTCCATTTTTAAGCTTTTGAATTGAACTAACCATACCGTCTCCTACGCTAGGAATTTTTCTAAGAGTAGAATTTATTTCTTTTTTTATTCTATTATAAGTTGGATCAATTCTAAATTGGCTTAAATACTTAGACATGCCTCCAACGTTTTTAGAAATAGACATTTGATTATCATTGAGAACAATAATCATTTTAGTTTTCCTAAATCCTATGTCATTTAAAGCCTCAAAAGACATACCTCCTGTAAGTGCACCATCCCCTATTACCGAGATAACGTTATAATCTTCCTTTTGTAAATCTCTAGCCCTTGCAATGCCGAGTCCTGCAGAAATAGAGGTACTACTGTGCCCTGATTCAAATATATCATATTTGCTTTCTTCTTTTTTAGGAAAACCACTTAATCCACCAAAATTTCTAAGTGTATCAAATTTATCTTTTCTTCCTGTAAGAATTTTATGTACATAAGATTGGTGACCTACATCCCATATTAATTTGTCTTTATCCAAATCAAAAACATTGTATAAACTTAATGTTATTTCTACTACACCCAAATTAGAAGCTAAATGCCCTCCAGTTTTAGATACTTTTTCAATTAGAAAACTTCTAATTTCTCCTGCAAAAACATTTAACTCTTGTATAGACATTTTTTTCACTGCATTTATGTCATTAAAATCATCTAAAATTTTACTCATATATATCTATCCTCTTTTATTAATTATATTATCATCCCCACATTTATGGGGATATTATATCATATAATAATATTTAATTCAAAAGCTGTTTCGACTTAAAATGCAATTTAATGACATTTAAGGTGTAGTTCATTAATCAAAGAACATTAGTTAATTTTCAATATTCCCTTTTTAATAAAAATTCCGTCATTTCTTCTAGATACCTTGTATTCACCTTAAGTTTTTTTAATATTTCAAAACACTCTTCACTTAAATCACTACACTTTTCCTTACATTTTTCCAAACCATACATGGTTATAAAAGTAGTTTTATTATTACATTCGTCGCTTTTTACATTTTTACCTAGAACACCAACATCTCCAATTACATCTAATATATCATCCTTAATTTGAAATGCCAAACCTAATTTGTCACCATACTCTTTTAAATCGCTTAAATCTTCTTCACTAGCATTGCCTAAGATAGCACCACATATTATTGCTACTTTAATTAGTTCTCCAGTTTTATTTCTATGCATATACAGAAGTTCTTCCTCTGATATTGCGATACCTTCACTTAAAATATCACAAATTTGTCCAGCTATCATCCCCTGAGCTCCAGAAGCTTTTGCTATGAAGGTACTTGCTTTAATTTTATTTAAACTTCCATCTAAACATTGATTTAGCATTATTATCATTGCCTCATTTAATAATCCATCTCCTGCGAGTATCGCAATTGCCTCTCCGTAAATTTTGTGATTTGTAGGCTTTCCTCTGCGCAAATCATCGTTATCCATGCTAGGAAGATCATCATGAATAAGGGAATATGTATGAATCATTTCCAGGGCCGCTGCAAAAGGTAAAATATCTCTATAATCTTCCTTGTACATATTATATGTAAGAATCATTAAAATTGGTCTGACTCTTTTCCCTCCGACTTTTATACTATAAATCATCGATTCGAAATTTCTATTGTCAATTTCTGGTTTATCGTCAAAATAATCATTTATCCAGTGTTCTACTTCACCTTTTAGCAATTTTATATTCATTGTATCCCTTCTTTTCATTATAGGTTATAAAAATAATAAAGTGTAATCTAATCTTTAACGACATCCTCGAGAGTCATAAAATCTCTTTCACCTTCAGCTGTTAATATCTTTATTTTACCTTCTGTATCATTTAAAATTTTGTATAAACTGTTGCAGATTTTTATACCTTCTTCATAATTAATCATAGTTTGTTCTAACGTAACTTCATTACCATCCATCAGGTCTACAATTTCTTCAAGTCTTATCATCATGTTTTCATAAGATTCTTTTTTCTTTGCCATTAGAACTCCTCCAAATTGCTTACATTAAATATACCACTACCGTCCTTTAATGTAATTTTCACCTCTTTTATATTTTTCAAATCACTAATTTCACTAATAACTTCATTTTCATTATTTTGAAGTACCGCATATCCCTTATTCAATACATTTAAAGGGTTATGAGCATGCAAAAGAGCATTGAACTTGGAAAGTTTCTGCTTTTCTAGTGAAATTTTCGCATTAAACTTATAACTTAGATTTTCTTTTAAATTATCTATATGAGTATATTGATTAACTATAAAATTTAAAGGATTATTTATTTTCAAAGTTTTATTTAATAAATCAACTTTATTATATTCTTTATTAACCTTAAATCCCACAGATTTTAGTAACAGTTCTCTAAGTGATTTAATTTCATTATTTAACTCTTTTAAATTTCTCACAGCAATTTCTGCTGCGGACGATGGAGTCGGCGCTCTAAGGTCGCTTACGAAATCTGCTATAGTAAAGTCCGTTTCGTGACCAATTCCAGTAATTATAGGTATTTTAGATTTATAGATTTCATAAGCTAAATTTTCTTCATTGAATGCCCATAATTCCTCTATGGATCCTCCCCCTCTTGCAATAATGATTAAATCAACATTGCTTAATGAATTAAAATATTTTATACCTTGTGCAACATTTTCACTAGCATTTACACCTTGAACAATTGCTGGGTATATAAGCATATTAACCTTTAAGTTACGTCTTGTGGCTACATTAATAATATCTTTAACTGCAGCCCCTGTTGGGGATGTAATTATTCCTATTCTATTAGGAAATGAAGGTATACTTTTCTTGTGTACTTTATCAAATAATCCTTTTTTCTCTAATTTCTCTTTTAGATTTTGAAAAGCTAAATATAACTGCCCTTCTCCATATGGCTCCATAGAGTCACAATAAAGCTGATATGACCCCTCTTTCTCATAAACCGAAACCCTACCGCTGATGATAACATTCATGCCATCTCTAGGTATAATATTAAGTTTAAAAGCCTGCGATTTAAACATTACACAATTTATCTTTCCAAATGCATCTTTTAATGAAAAATATATGTGCCCACTAGAATGCAATTTTACATTAGATAGTTCTCCTTTAACATTAGAATTTTTTAATATAAAGTCACTATCTATTACTTTCTTAATATATCCATTAAGGTCAGTTACTGTTAATACTTTAATAAACATTATCCCTCCATGCCATGCAAGCATTTTTTATAAGCATTGTCGTAGTCATTAGTCCCGTTCCACCTGGTACTGGGGTAACATAACTTGCATGATTAATAACATCATCAAAACATACATCCCCAGTTACTTTATTATTCACCATTGTAGTCCCAACATCTACAACAACTGCTCCTTCTTTAATAAAATCACTTGTTACAAAACCTGGTTTACCTATTGCGGCAACTATTATATCTGCTGTCTTACAAATTCCCTTTAAGTTTGTTGTTTTAGAATGACATATGGTTACTGTTGCATCTTCATTAAGCAGCAATTGTGCTCCTGGTTTTCCAACAATATTGCTTCTACCAATAACAACAGCATGTTTCCCTTTAATAATGCATCCAGTATTTTTAATCATTTCAATGACACCTAAAGCAGTGCAAGGAATAAAACTTTTCTCTCCCTTATAAAATCTGCCCATATTTACATCACTTAATCCATCAATATCCTTTTTATATGAAATTTTAGAAGTGATTTCCTTCTCATTAAACTTTTTCGGTAAAGGCAATTGAATGATTATACCATCCACAGTATTATCTTCATTCAATTTTTCTATGATATCTACAATATCTTTTTGATCAACATCTTTATCCAAGTGAATACAAGTATAAGATATACCTAATTTATTGCAGAGGTTATTCTGACTTTTTACATATGACGTGCTACCTCCATCGTCACCTACTAATACGGTTTTAATTGATGGCACTCTAAGTCCCTTACTAATCCCGTCGTTTATAACTGACTTAATTTCATCTCTGTACTTTTCAACTATCATCTTTCCATTAACTTTAATTCCCATATTATCCTCTCCTTGTTATGCATTTTTAAAATACTAATTATTATAAGAAAGTTCTAACATACTTTCAAAATTCCTCTTTTTACAAAAAAAATAACTAGTCAAAGATGCCCTAGTTATTTTATTGTTATTTAATTAATCTTGCCTTTTTTTAAATCATCTTCGCTAAGATACCATTTATAAAAGCTGGGGAGCTATCTTCCCCATATTTCTTAGCAAGTTCTATTGCCTCATTTACAGAAACCTTACCTGGTATTTCTTCCTCGAATAATATTTCATATGCACCTATTCTTAAAATAGCTAGATTCATTTTTGATAGTCTAGGCAACTTCCACTTAATTAAGTGCTTTTCAATATTTTCATCAATTTCCTTACCATTTTCATGAATCCCGGCTAGTGTCTCGGTAATATACGACATATCAATATCATTTAAATCAACATCTGTGTTCTCTTTAAAATTTTCAATTATCTCCTCATAATTTTCTTTATTTATTGACATTTCAAAAAGTAATTTCATTGCTATTTCTCTTGACTTTCTTCTATTCATTAGTAATCCTCCTAATTTTCTCATCTTAAATTATACTTTTAAATAAAAATAACAAGCATAGTAATAAACACCCTCTGATTACAGAGGGTGTTTATTACTATGCTTCTATTTCCTCTAGCTTTTCTGTTTTAGATAATACAACATTTTGTACATACACATTTACGGCTGCTACTGTAAGGCCTGTCATAAGCTCTACAGATTTTTTTACATTTATTTGTGCTTTTTCAGTTACTTCCGGAATTTTAATACCATATTCAACTACAACGTGTAAATCAATTACTGCACTATTTTCTCCTACATTGACTTTAACGCCCTTAGATAAATTTTTCTTTCCGCTTAATATTTGAGTTATTCCACCAACGAGACTAGCACTCATACCAACGATTCCCTGTATTTCAGCAACAGCGAGTCCTGCTATTACACTAACCACATCCTCGGATATCTTAACAGTGCCCATTTCTGTTTCATTTAAAATTTTATCTTCCATATTAGTACCCCCTTATTTAGCTTAGGTAATACATGACAATGCTATATTTATTATATCAGATAAATATAGCATTTACAATTATTATTGTTTGATTTTAACGTCAATTTTTTCTAATTTTGTTTTGTTCATTACAACATCATTAATGCTACGAAGTTCTTCCTCTGAAAGTTGTTTTTTATCACTTTTAACTAATATTTGTACCTTATCATCTACTATACTGCACATTGCTTCTTCAAACCCTAGAGCTTTTAGTGCAAGTTCTATGTCTGATTCATTCTGTGAAGCCATTGATATGTTTAGGTATTTCTCAGCCGCAATTGCCTTTTGTGCTTTTGGAGTATTAGTATCATCAATTAAAGCTTTAATCGTTTGAAGAGTACTTACATTGTCTTGATTTCTTGATAATTTTGCTTCTTCAAAATAGGATGAAGTACCTTTAGTTTCTTTTAAAGATATCGCACTCTTCTCACTACTAAAATCACCATCATTTACATATAATGGTCCATTCACCTTTGTCGCAAGATACCCTGCAAACACAATAAGCACTACCAAAGCTACAATTATACCAGACTGTTTTTTATTCATAATATTCCCCCCCATCTACCTTTCTTTGAAATTATATGCTACTTATTCATAGGATATACATTAACTTTGCTTTTAGGTAAATTAAATAAATTAATTACCGCCTGACTAATTCTAAGTTCAGTGACTTTTTCATTTGATCCTTCTGCCACTACACATACACCAGTAATGACAGGCTTAAATTTCTTTACAATTAATGGTGCATTTTCATTTCCATTATTGGACATAACAACAGTACTTCCGTTGTTTTCTTGAGTGATGTTTCTTTTTCCGCCTGTTGTATCATTTTCTTGTGTAAGACTTTTAGAATCATTAACATTTACTGCTGGAACACTCTCCTCTCCGCTCTCAAAATAGATCATAAGCTGTACCTTTCCAACTCCTTCAATTCCTTCAAGTGTTGATTTAAGTTTGCTTTCTAATTGTGCTTCATAATCATTTAACTGTAGTGCTTTATTTTCCTTAACAATTTTATCATTTTGTGCATCTCCTGCGACAGCTGAAGTTTGCTTTGGAGATTTAAAAAAACTACTTGCTAAAATTATTACAACTGCCACTAAAATCACTAATACCAAGTTTCCCAATAGCTTGTCAGATTTTTTGATTTTATCGTTTTTATTGTTGCCTTGACCACTATTTAATTTTGTTTTAATATACTCAGTAAATTTACTAAGCAAATTATCATTGTTCATAGAATCCCCCCCTCCTTTCTTACTTTTATATACTGATTAACAATTATAGGTTTTATGAATTTAATTTATAAACAGTAATATCATCACCAGGTATCTTGAATTTACTACTTAGGAGCCTCTTTATTTTGTTTCCTTGTTCACCCTGAATAATATTTTTTTTAGATGCATTTACACTTTTTGTATTAATCTCTATGTTTTCTATATTTTTAACCCCTTTTTCTGCAATTCCAATTTCAACCGTACTAATATTAAATATTTGATCTTTATTATCGTAAACAATCTCTATATCAGCATTATACTTATTTTCTGGATATTCCTCTTCTAAGTTTATAATACATTCATTCTCTAAATTCTTTTTAAAATTTTCTGTTGTATTAAGTATATTAATATCTTTATACTTTTTAATATCTTTTTCGGGATTACTACCCTCCATGTAAGTTGTTGCTTTATTTGAATAAGCGTTAAAATCAAAGTCCTTATCAAAAATCTTCATTATAGGATTTATAATTACCACAATTAACATCAGTCCTAATACAAATTTAGCATATTTTTTCATGCTATTGTCTGGTAAAATCATCTCCACTGCAGTAATGAAAAATATAGCAATGGTAATGTTTGTTACCCAGACTTTTAATAATTCTATCAAATTATCACCACCTCCTTTATGAGCAAATTGACATATCACGCTAAATATTTTTCTTGATTATTAGCTTATTATGCCTTTCCCAGTTGAAGCTACTATTGCAACCATTATGAAAAACATTACACTTACTGATATTACACAGGACATTAAAAGAAGAATAGAATCACCTACTGAATTCATACAATCTACTGTGCGGCTGTCACTTATTGGTTCAATTAATGCAGCTGCAAATTTATATAAAAAAGCCATAATTAACAGTTTTATAATAGGGAATAAAACAATTACTATAATAATAACTAACCCTAACCCACTTATAGCATTTTTTAAAAGAAGTGAGTATCCGGCTACCGTTGAAATCGCATCAGATAAACATTTTCCAACTACAGGTATAAAATTATCTACTGCAAATTTTGCTGTTTTTATAGTAACTTGATCTATGGTTTTTGCCGCTATGCTTCTTAAACTAATTACCCCAATAAATACTGTCATCACTATTCCTTGTGACCAAATAGCAATTTGCTTAAAAAGCTTTGTTAAATTATTTATCTTATAATCACTGGATATGTTCTTAACAAATTGAAGAACAAAGCTCATAAATATTATAGGAATGATCATATCTACATAAATTCTAGAACTTAGGGTAGCAAAACCCATTATTATAGGATCTAGTAAGGTTGCTTCTGCAAATCCTCCCACACTAGCTAGGAGCATCATTAATACTGGCATAAGTGCCGCCATAAAATCTGTCATATTAAGAATAGTATTTTTAGCCAGTTCTACTACTATATAAAAGCTTTTAGTTATCATCACGATCATTACACCATAACACGCAAAATAAGCGATATTAGATAAACCCTCTTTATTAAAGGCACTTTGAAGATTATTAAGTAACGCGCATATAATCGCAATAATCATAAGACTACCTATTAACTCCATTGATGCAACCACTTCTTTAAATGTGAATCTAATAACGTAATTAGATGTTTCTTTAAAACTAAAACCATTTTCACCAGTTTTTATAAATTGTTCTACAAAAGTTCGTGGGTCCATATCATTAAATATTTCATATTTTGTTTTTATGTTAGTAATATACTCATATAAATTGCTTATTTCTTTTTCTTCTTTTTCTCCTAGTTTACCTGGTTGTGTGGCTTGTACACTAATAGGCAAACATATTAAAAATAGTAAAATTATTATTATTTTTTTCATATTATACCTCTGCATTAAAATTAGTAATATTTTTTTCATACTATACCTCTACATTATTTTCAAAATAGATTGCATTACTGCCATCAAAATAGGAATTGCCAAAACTAAAATTAATATTTTCCCAGAAAATTCCACCTTAGCTGCAATGCTATTCTCACCAGCATCCCTGCAAATTTCACTACAAAAGGAAGCTAAATAGGCAATGCCAAGTATTTTAAAAACTGTGTTTAAATACACAACATCAATATTGGCCTTATTTGCTAATGTTTGCAAAAAACCCATTATTATTGTAAGTTTGTTTATCATAAATAAAAAAATTAATATTCCGGCTGCAATGCTAACTTGAATAGCTAAATCATCCCTTCTACCTTTAAATATAAGTACAATAAATAATGCTGTGAAAGCAAATGCAACAATTTTAATTATTTCCATTATATCCTCCTAAAACTGAAACAAAGTTTTTACAGAAGCAAATAGCTTGTTTACTAAATTTATCACCATTATAAGGAGTAGAATTACTCCTGCTAAATTTGCAACTACAGCAATATCCTCCTTGCCGCCACTTTTTAAAACCTTATCAATAATAATGATTAGAATACCTGTTGCCCCTATTTTAAACAGCAAACCAACATCTAACACTTAAAAACCTCCTCCCTATATTAGTACTATTACCAGCATTGCTCCAAAAGAAAATCCTAAATATCTGTACATTTTTATATTTTTGTTCATAAATTCTTCTGATATTTTAATTTGTTTTTTTAAATTTGCTATAGTCAAAGAAAAAATATTATTTTGCCCTTCAATATCAGATTCTCCTAAGGTTTTAGTTAAATCTAAAATAACATTTATGTCATCAGAGTTTAAATATAATCTATTTTTCATTAAGTTTACTGCACTATTCGTGGCCTCATATACATTCTCATATTCATTGTCAGATAGTAATTCACTGGTTTTATTAAAAAGTTCCTTTATAGGCTCTTTACTTTTATGTGCTATATTTTTAAAAGCATCCGGCAAAAGAGCATGTACATAAGTTATTTCATTTTGTAGTTGATAAACTGCCCTTTGAACTTCATTTAACTGAAAAACCCTATACTTTAATCTTTCACTGTATATAAATCCAGCCATAGTTGAAGCACCTAATATTACAGCACATCCAATTATTTTAATCATATTATGACCTCCATATATCTTTACCCTTAGTAAAATCATAAATACACTCTATTGTTCCAATTCCTTTTTTGTTACTAAGAACTATACCTCTTGAAAATACGTAATTTTCCACAATATCTTTAAAAACTAATCTTTTATACAAATCCTCAATTCCGAAGCCATGAATAGTTGTAATTAAACTAATTCCAGAATTTAATGCCATTAAAATACTCTCCATATCCTTTTGGGTTCCAATTTCATCACAAACTATAACATCAGGTGACATACTTCTAATTGCCATCATAATTCCTTGGCTCTTTGGACAATTATCTAACACATCCGAACGCACTCCCACATCCATTTGCGGTATTCCTTTAAAAGATCCAGCTATTTCTGATCGTTCGTCAATTATAGAAACATTTTCACCGTTAAAATTTTTATTTTTATCCCCCTGTGATATTTGCCTCGAAATATCTCTAAGTAGAGTCGTTTTACCACATTTAGGAGGAGATATAATAATTGTATTGTGTACTAAATTATTATAAGTAATATAAGGCATCACTTTATCAGCACAGCCGATAATTTCTTTACATGCTCTTATGTTTATAGATGAAATGTCTTTAATAGTTTTAATGCTATTGTTTTCAATAACACAAATCCCACATAGTCCAACCCTATGTCCACCTTTTATAGTTATATATCCTTGTCTAATTTCATCTTCAAAAGCATATATTGAGTAATTGCTTATCCTCTGCATTATGTATTTTATATCTTCTGGAGTTGCGATATAATCCCAGATTTCTTCTTTACTTCCAATATGAATAAACAGAGGCTTGTTTACTTTTATCCTAATTTCTTCAAGTTGCTGCAAATTATCAATCTGTTCCAATTTACTTCTAATAGTCTTAGGTAATATTTCAAATAAATCTTTTGTAGCCAACATTTTTCTCACCCTCTCATATATAATTTCTATTTTACCACCTTGTAAAATATTCCATATAATCTATTTTTTTAATGTGATTCAAATTAATTTAGTCATCTGAAAAAAATATATGTCTTAACCCTCAAAAAAAGAACAAAAAAAAAGAACCAAATTGGTTCTTTTAAAATATATGATTTATACTCTTAGCATGTAGTCGCCATTTCTAGTATCTATTCTTATAGTTTCACCTTCATTAACGAACATTGGAACTTGAATTATTGCACCTGTTTCCACAGTAGCGGGTTTTGTTACACTTGAAGATGTGTTACCTCTAACTCCAGGTTCAGTGCTAGTTATAACTAATTCTACAAAGTTTGGAGCTTCTACTGAAAAAGCATCATCCTTATAAAATTTTATTATAGCAAACATATTTTCTTTTAAGTATTTTATGGCATCTTCTACTTTTTCATAGTTAAGTGGTATTTGTTCAAATGTTTCTTGATCCATAAAGTAGTATAATCCTTCTGATGCATATAAATATTGCATTTCTTTTCTTTCTATAACTGCTTCTTGCAATTTTGTAGTTGGGTTAAATGTTTTTTCTGTAACCCCTTGGTTAATAACATTTCTTAATTTAGTTCTAACAAATGCAGCTCCCTTACCTGGTTTTACATGCAAAAAATCTATTACGGTGTAAACTTGTCCACCTTCATCAAATGTAGTTCCTTTTCTTATGTCTCCCGCTGATATCATTGTGTATCCCTCCAAAATTCATTAGTAATTCAATTAACCATTTATATTATAACCTTACTCGATAAATTAATACCAATTTTTATAACCACTCTAGATAAAAACATTACAGTGGAACAATATTATTTTATCAAAACTTAATGACATTTGCAAATATAATTGTATATTATTTAAAAATATTGCATCTTTTTTATAAAAATACTATTCTAAGTCCATACAGCTTCAAAAAACAAATATATCCAATTTTTTATAAGAAAATCAGATATATTATAAATTACTTATTCTTTTTAAAATCAATACTTACATTTGTAGTATTAGTATCTTTATTAATACTAATACTCTTAACCCCTAAAAAATTTTCACTTTCATCTAAAGCAGATAATGAACTTCCCAATAATTTTATATCTCCTTTGTAATTCACTTCAACATTACATTTCTCATTTTCCATCATATTAATAGATTTCATTTCAAAATCTTTGTTTTCTATTAGACATTCCAAAATATCACTGTATCCATATTTCTCCACATTATTATCATTTTTGTCCTTTGTAACATTTTCGTTTTTTGAAACATTAAATACCACCTGTTTTTTATATTCAATAAATTTATTCTTCACAAAAATAAGTTTAAAAGATAACATTGCCATTAACATTAATAATATAGCTAATGTTCCCTTGAATTTTCGATTTTTACACATTTTTATACCTCTAATATAACTTTGAAGTTAAAATTCCCTTCATCTTTATTATTTGGAGTTAAATTTTTTATTGAATACTGATTTTCTATATATCTTATCACATTAACATATTCCTCATAACTCTTAACTTCAATGTCTATTTCCAAACCAGCTTTAGTTATAATAATATTTTCGTAACTAAACTTTTTTTCCTCAAAAAAACCACTGAGTTCTTTGTATTTTTCTATAGTAATTATACCGGGCTCATCAGTTTTTACCACATTAATATTATTTTTATTTTCGTTAACTTGCTCTTGCTCTATAATCTTTATTTTATTAGAAATATTTAGTATAAAGAATATTAAAAAAATGTTTGCTATTAAAGTTACTATAATGCATACTTTTATTTTTTTATTTCTTATAATATCTTTCTTATCTATGTACCAATTTGGAATGAATGTTCTTTTTATCATACCTTTCTACCCTCTTACTATTATATATTTTAGCAATTCTTCCCGCTTTAACTCACCTAATATTTGATGATTTAATCCTAAATATTTAAATTCATCAATATTCAATTCTTCAATATTTGCATAATATATCTTCTCACATAGTTTTGCATAATCATTGTACTGCTCTAAAAATTTGTTCATTACATTTGAGAATTTAAATAATAGTAAGTCCTTAACACTTATAATATTATTAACCACGATTTCATCATTATGACATATTAAAAAATACAAATTGCAATTATAATAAAAAACTAGTACATAGTTTCTCATATTCATTTGGTTAGAATAATAGTTTTTAAAGCAAAACTGAATTAAGTTTACTTTTTTCAGATTAATATTATTATTAATGCTGTCTTCTAAAATATCTAATCTATTTCCATTTAGACAAAAAACTAATACTTCCATATTGAATTTGTCTTCTTTAATCAACTTATAGGTAAATGCAATATGATCTATGTCCTTATAATAATATCTTAATTCATTTTTAATCATACCATTAATTAGATATTTTTTAACTAAAGGCAATTTTACTAGCTTAATGTATACTGTCTCGCCTTCAACAAGAACATATAAATTTCTATCTTTTATATCAATTTTAAAATCTTTTATATTCAGAGTGTCCTTGTAATACGTATTTTCACAAGCAATCTTTACAGCTTTATTTAATATAGTGCTTTTAGAAAATTCTGTACCTGATATTCTTTGCTTTGAAACTTCTAAAATCATATTTTTTCTAAATTTCATTTTTTACCTCCCTCATTTACAAAAATATAATCAAATTTTGTAAATATATTCAGTTTTTATAAATATAATCTGAAACTTTTCATCAATAATTTCTAATTTAAAATAATCATTTCTAGTTGTCCTATATTGGTCAAATGTTTTAAAAATTAATTCATTTGTTTTTTTAGAGTAAATCACCTTAGCTGTATCATGCTCTATTGTTTTATACTCTGATATGTCGCCTGTAGAATCACAAAAAACCTTAGTTGTTCCATCTGCTTTTATTTTCTCCTTATTTTCATTAATATAAGTAAAAAATAAAGTCATTAAATATTCTTTGTCTCTTTGATAATTATCCTCTTTTAATATATGTTTTTTATTACTTGCAGAATACTCCACCTCTGACATTTGAATATCAAATATATACATCATGATAGTTAAGCAGATAATCCCTAACAAAATCGTATAAATCAATATAAATCCCTTTTTAGTTTGCATTTTCTATCGCCAAACACCTCTCAATACTTTGCCCGTTGTACCAAACCACTTTAATATAAAGAATTTTCCCAGATTTTATAGCCACAAAATCTTTCACATCATCAATAATTGTATTATTGCCCAAATTACTCGTTTTGTTAGAAGAAATAATAAGTTTCTCATTAAGCCGTTTTATATATTTGGGACTACTTCCTTTGTAATAATTTATTGTAATAATATTTCCAGCAGTTTCTACTTCTCTGGCATTCTGATTCACTCCTTTTTCTATTATACATATGGCATCATTCAAATAATTAAATCCCCTGTTTTGTAATATACTATTTTTATAACTTTTCACATAAGATATAAGCAAACTACCTACCACCCCTACCATTAAAAATGCCAAGGCCATAGCAACTACTATTTCTATAAGTGTAAATCCCTTTTTCTTCATTTATAGTCACCTTTATAGAAACTACACTGTAATTCTGAAATATTGTTTAGCTTGCCAGAATATAATGAAAGATTTAGCTTATAAACCTTCTTATCTGGACCTGAAAATGTTAAGCTCATATACGGACCAGAAACAGGCTGCTGATCTGAAAACACATTCCTTACATCAGTTTTAATCTTATCAACGCCCATGTTTTCTTTGTTTATATAAAATTTATTATCTGTTTTTAACTGCTCTAATTCTTCATATGTCATAGAGTATATAATATTGTTTTTTAAAGTTTCCATTACAATCACATTATTATTCATAGTTTTAATATCCTTTTTCATATTTAAAGAAGCTATTTCATAAGACATCATGCAAATGAAAATAATGGAGAATACTGCGAGGCTGCACAATACCTCCACTAATGTAAATCCCCTTTTACTCAATAATTTTAATATATTCCGTACCTACTCTCACCGTAATTTTATGTTTCACTAAATTATTTTCCTTTAAGGTTATTGTGTACGCCTCCTTAATATAGCCCTTATTATCAATACCCATTTTACTTTGGTCCACATTTACATTATCTAACATTATCTTATTTGATAATGCTAGATTGTTTATCGGCACCCCATCAGCATGTAACATCATTTGATTTCCTGGTATATCAAAAGTTATAACTGCACTACAATAATTTTTTTTGCAATATATTTTTGAATTATTAATAAAACTTACTACAGCATTACAATAATAATCTGCATCTATTTTGTTTTTTATTGTTTTATAATATTGTACAGAAATAACGCTACATCCCACAATTATGCTCATAATAGACATAACTATTATCATCTCAATTAATGTAAATCCTCTACTCATAAATTTGCTTTTCTTCATTAGAATTTACCCGCAGCGTCCATAACATTTAACATGGGTAGCATAACAGCTAATATAATCGTGCCAATCATAATTCCTAAAAATATTATTAGAATTGGCTCTAATAGTACTGTGGCTTTCTCTACATTTTCCTGAGCATCTTCATAGAAGATATCTGCAGCTGTTAAAAACATTTCATCTAAATTCCCCGTTTCTTCGCCTATTTTTAGTATCTAGTGTACAACTCGCTACACCGATTGATTTTACTTGTTTTATACATAGACTACATATAATCTATGTATATATTGTTTATGATTATAATTAATTCACAATTAGAGGATATTACTTTTCTGTTATTCCATAAAATACAAACAATTCGAATCTATATTTAATCTGCCACATTCTTATTTCAATAAATTTAGATGGAATAATTTTTTAAAAAATTGGCTCTATTAAAGTTGCATGCATATTTCATATATTTATTATTAGTGGTATAATTTAGTAAATAATATTGAAAGGAGTATACGACTATGAACATTAACATATTTGAAGAATTAAATAATCTAACTATCGGTTTAAAGCAACAAGGCATTACAAATATTAAACCAATATTTATAACATCAATTGGTATTATTAGTGGTAATATAAAAGCAATATCAGATGTCCCTATAAAATCAAATTCTAAACAAGTAGAAGTTTCATATACTGTTAGAGATTCGAAAGATATTGCCTTAAATCTTGAGGATGTTGAAATTAGACCTATTAACAATCCGTCGAGTGTTATTCATTTCCCACAATTAATTTTATTTATAAATCAAATTATTTCTTATTCATTAACAGATACAAATAGTTTTTAACGTCATTAGTACAAACAGGTTTAATAAAAATATTATGGCTTCTAAGTTGTTCATCTTTGAGCAACTTTTTCTTTTTTTCCATTAAAATTCGCTCCTTTTTATATCTAGCGTACAAGGTATGAAAGCTCCTTGTCGTAGCTTTGTTAATAAATAGATTACATGTAATCTATTTATTTTTTGCATTAAAAAAGACACCCTTTCGAGTGTTTTAATAATTAAATTTTAAATTATGGGTTTAATATTTTATGTTTTATAAATTTAGCGTAATCTTTTGTAATTACTAAAATATCTATAGCACCTCCACATGTAGCTAACCTTATATCAAACCTTTGATATTTAATTGTTACATCAATTAAAAACTCTGCGCAATCTATACCATCCTTTAACTGCATTAAGTTAAAATTGAAATTCATCGGTTTATTGCCAAGCAATAATTTAGCTAATGCTTCCGTTTCTCCATTCCACATAATAGCATATGGAGCATCTAAGCCTTTCTTATTTTGACGATTGACTGAATCATTTACAATTCTAAAAATGAACTGCTCATCTTCACAATATCCACATACATGGTATGTAACACCCTCTCCATGCTGTTTGATAGTGTAATCTTTTAACTTTATCGACACTTCTTCAACTGTGTCAGCATCTTTTACTTCATCAATTTCAAATATTCTTAAAAAATCACCGACAGATTTCCCCGAAATTATTGCATCTCCACAGCAAGATATTCCAAAATTAACCTTCTCCAAGAGAAATAGCTTCTGAGAATTATCACTTAGTATGAGTCTATCTACATTTCCATTTGGGAATGTAGATGTTCCAGTTAATCTACTATCTGTAGCCATAATTATCCCCTCAGGTATATAAACTGTTGAAATTATTGACATTGCAATCACCCCTTCAAAAGAAGTATTCTATATCAGTTACATTTTTCCCTTTTTTCACTAAAATTTCTCTCTATAAAATTATTCCCAACAATGTCCCCATTTTCTTCCAATTTATAATCAAATTTAAGAGATTCAATAAGTGTATCAATTTTGGAATAATTTTTTTCGGTATCTATAGTTATAATTATTTTCATATTAATTCCCTCCTGTTTCCATTTTTTAAGTAATGAATCTATCACCTTATATTTTATACAGTATTCCCATCCACCTCTAGAATTACCCATTGACTGCCAGTATAAACTAATAACCTATACCCTAAATTCCACTATAAACATCAGAATCACTATAAAATAAAAAGACCTTCTGAATAAGAAAGTCCTGAGTTTAACCTATATATCAATTTCTTTATTAAATTTTTCACTGGCCAAAAGCTTTAACTCCTTTATATCTTCACAAGATTTTGCCATACCTATAATTTGCCATATATGCTGAGTTAATTCTTTAGTCCCATATTGGTCATTTAACCACTGAAAATACTTTATATTGCGATTATATTTTGGAGGTTTAATCTCTCTTAAATATTTTGCAATGTCTTTATCTAATAAATCATATATTAAAGCATTAACTAATTTTGACCAATATTTTGGCCTCTTCTTTAAACTTCCTTTCCACTTTGTTAATCTACCAAATTCATACCATAAATCATCTGGAAATGTCTTTTCCCATTCTTTAGCCTTATCCATATCGTCAACTAAAAAATATTTCATTTTTAATTGTAGCTCTTTAGAATTTCTTTCTGCTTGATATCCCGTAACTTCATCTATTAAGGCTATAATACCTATCTTGGCCGTAGCTAAAATAAATTTATTCGCATTCTTAACAATTTCTTGTTGAGCTTCTGATAGCTTTTCATTATTTAAGTTGGCCGTTACAAATGCACTGCATACATCCATAAAATCTTCGGAGTTGTATCCTTTTTCTATTTTTTCATCAAATTCAAATTCTATAACCCCTTGAGGAGTTCTATCATGACTTTTATCTGTCAAAGGTTTCAATCTTTCAGGTAAATATTTAATTATATTTGATGATGCTAAATAATTACCGAACTTACCATGTTCCTTTTCTCTTAAAGCCTTTGTCAAACTAGATAATCTAAAAACTCTTTGTCCATCATCTAATACATAACATGGTAAATCATTAAATATTTCTAATACTCCAGATTTTATAACTTTTGGTGTCTTCATAATATTTATCCTTCCATCATTAGTAATATTGCTATATTATACTTAATAGTAGCAAATTATTTAATTAGTTGTTTATATATATCTAGTATACCATAAGATACATATGTCTATTTTATCATCATTAATTTTCACCCTCTTATATCTATGGAGCGAGGTACAAACCCCTTTGTCATGGTTGTATTTGTACATAGACTACACGTACTTTATATTGTTTAATATCCATAAAATATTTTATAATTTGTTTAGGTATAATAAAAAGCCCTTATTAATTAGGGGCTTTTTATTAACATATGTAATTATCTTTAATAGTAAACTTTTAGCTTGTCCAATTTGTAATTATATCTACAGTATTCTTAAAATACAAAAAATCTCTATCATTTGTTACTATTTTCAAATCATTGTCTTTACATAACTCAACAAAATATTTATCATTGAAATCATAGCTTGAGGTTTGACATAGTAGATTACTTGTATTTATAGTTGAAAATTTATCGTCTATTCTAATTGAGTATTTTAATATCTTTGCATTTATTAATCCACATACTTGAGCTGAAAAAACTTCATATTCCTTAGTATTTCTAAAGTCTTTTTTATAATTCTTGTACTTATTTGGATTAAGATTCTGTTTTATACCAAATTCAATTCTTGAATAAACATTGAAAAATTCCGATATAACCATCGCAGACGTATATATTAAACTCTTATTAGCTAATATTCTAGAAAAAAATGAATTATATTTATCAACAACTGCTTTATTATAATTTCCAACTGGACAAAATAAATAAAGCCATACATTCGTATCAAAAAAGAATTTTTCATCTTTTTTCGGTTCATACGATGAAATTGTAATTATATTACTCATCTTTAAATTCCTCCTTGATAATTTCAGTATACTCATTTTTCTTATCAAAAGTCATTTTAGCTCTTTCAATAACTTTTTTTAATAAAAATAGATCACTATCGGATATGTTTTCAAATTTTACAAATTGATTCAATTTATCAGAATTAAACTTCCCTAATAATTTTCCAATTGCATTGTTTAAAAATGCTGTTGTAATTAAATCAAGATTTGAAAAGTCTAAATTTACTTTCTCAGACCTTAAAATAAATTCCTTTACTTTATCATAAACTGTATCGCCATCTTCTGGTGAAACAGCAAACTCACTATTAATAAGCTCTTTTATATTTACTATCATAGTTTACCTCCCGATTTTAGAAAATATTTTCTATAAATTCATGAGCGTCTTTTTCATTTCGCGTCATATAAAAATTATTATCATTCATATTAACTTTTATATTTACAATAGTACCTGGAAACTTATTTTCAAAAGAATATATATACTGTTTTCCACAATTTTCTTCCCAGTATCCGTCAGATGAAATTATTTGAATCCTACCATCATTATTCTTTAAAAAATCCATTATAAGGGCTAATCCCATACCTCCAGTTTCGCCGGTTGCTCTAGTCGTATTACCTTCTATAGTTGCCCACAATATTGCATCTGTACCAGTAAGAACTTTTTTATTGAGTTTTTTTGATACATTCTTTAAAATAGTGATACCTAAATCTATTATTGTAAAGTAAATATATTTGTAATTAGGATAATATTGTCCACATGTAATTATTGTATCACAACAACCATGTGTTCTTGCATTTTGAAACAACTCTTCAAGAGCTCTTCTAAAATCTAATTTAAATTCTGGTGTCATAAGTACCTTTTTATCTATTTTGGGAATTAATTCTTCTCTTACGTGTTCTGAAAAGCCATTTCGATCGTCGGAGTTAAACTCTGTATATTTAATAGTAGAATTATGTATGTCTATATCTTTTCCAAGTCCAAATCTTTTATAAAAATTATTTTTCTTAAAAATTGTTTTTATAGAGTTATTTAAATTATTTACAAAAATAGTGTTTTTATTCTCAAATCCCTTCATAAATATAGTTCCCAATACTGAAGATAAATTTGCATCAAACCATATTGTATTCTTGAAATCAAAATAAATTGTTTTATTCTCTATATTACTTACTTTATTAAAACACATAATCAAAAAATCAAAGCTATTATAATCGTTTCTTATTTCACTTAGAACGTAGATATATTCTTCTTTCATAATAACAACTCACTTTATTATATTTTATTCTAATTATAGCATTATAATTACTAAATACGATAAGTTAGTTGTTATTTTTATATTAACTTTCCATACAATTTCCCTCTAATAATCTCTAATTGTTCCTTCAACTTCTTATTTTCTTCTTGAAGTTCCTTAATCTTTTTATCTTTAGCCATTATGATAATATCTTTTGATTTAGTTGTTTTATCATACTTAACCCTTTTATTAATTTCTCTACTAACTTGTTTTTGTCTCAGATCTTCTATTCTTTTCTTAATATCTTCATTATTATAAAGGAAAGTTTTAGAAACTCCCCCTAATTGAGAAACACTATTAAAGTTAATATTTTGTTCAGTTAAAGAAAGCTCTCTAATGGCTTTATCTACTTTTTCTAAAGTTATTTTAGTTTTTTCTTCTGCATATTTCTTTAATCCTTTAGTATTTCCAGCCATTATTGAAACTCCTCTCTTGTCTTTCCATTCTTATGAACCAATTTATGTTCTTTAACCTTCTCTAGTGTTTCTTCTAATAATTTTAAGTATGTTCTGTTCTTTTCAGCCCACAAGTCTCTACCACACTTTTCACTAATTTCTACTTGCCTTCTTACTTGTTCTATTTCTTCCTCATATTCAGGTATATTCTCAATTGTAGTGCAGAAACTAGCACAAGTTAGACAATGATTCATTTGTTGTTTACATGGTATTTTAGAAGGTTTAAAGCACACTCCAAAAGGAACTTTTACTGCATCTAAATTCTTCTTAACATATTCATATTTAATTAGATTTTCTCCACCTTTTGAATTTAAATCTATTTGCTCCAGCTTATTAGTTTCTATGTTTACTTTGAACAATTCTAAGTCCTCTGTAGCTTTCCACTTTTCATATAATAAATTCTCACTTACACTAGCATAATGAACAGTCATTTGAAGGCTTGTATGTCCTAATATTTGCTGTATAATACTAATACTCATACCTTGCTCAATCCATTCCTTAGCCCTTGTATGCCTTAGTGAATGAGTTTTAAAGTGATATAATTCACCATTAGCATCTCTAATATCTTTTTCTTTAATTAGTTTTTGAATTGAATATACTAAAACAGACTTAGACAAAGGTTGTCCTTTTGCTCTCCCTTTGTACGTATTAAAAAGGTATTTCTCAGGGTTGTTATCTTCATTACTTTTTTCTTTTGCCTTTTCAATACATTTCTCAACCATTTCAGCCACTTTGTCTCTTATAGGTATTTTAAGTTGAGATATCCCTGTTTTAGTTATCTCTCCACAAAGATAATAATTATATTTCTGTTCTTTATTATTCCATATTTGCTCTAAACAATCGTTGTATCTCAAATTTAAAATATCTGTACCTCTCCACCCTGTTTCTCTTAAAAGAATATAAACTGATACACATTCAATATTAGATAACTCCTTAATAGCACTATCAATTTGTTTTACAATCGGCTCTGGAATAAACATAACCCCTCGTCTAAGCCTATCGCTATCTCGCTCTCTTTTGGGAACGTCGTCTTTAAATATCAAAAACGAAACTTCCTTTTTAGGCGCTTGTTTATACTGAGCCATTTGAATGTATTCTAAAAATGTTCTTATTATTGTTATATAAAGAGTAGTACCATTCTTATTCATTCCTTTTCTATCATTTAGTAATTGTAAAATATATTTTTCAATATCTTCTCTATTTAGATTTTCTAGAAATCCGTGATTATACCCTCTTGAATAAAATGATTTAAAAAAGTAATTTAAAAATATTGAAGTGTTACAGCAATGACTAAATGATTTTTTTGTTATAATTGTTCTAAAATATCTTTTTATTGTTTCTCTATAATATTCAGGAATCTGCTTAAAATTTAAGCGATTAGATTTTGAGCTTTGAGTTGCTCTAATTTTTACGCCTTTAATATTTTTAGCATACCATATGTCCTTTTCTTTCTCTTCTCTATCATCATAAAAATTCGTAATAAACTTTATTACGAACAATATATTAATAACTTCTAATCCATTACTAGTTGTTTTCTCAGTATTCATACCTTGTTCTACTAAATAGAACTTCCACTTTTTATAGAATTCGTTATATTCAATCTCACTAAAACTATTTGCATTAAAATAGTATTTATTTGTGAATTTGCCCAAATGATGAAAAACATTTCCTAACGAACAAAGATATCTATTACTTGATATATTATTTTTAAAATTATAAAGAATATAATACTTTAGTTCATTTTTTAAAAATATGTTACTAAAATTTGAAAATTTAATATGTCTCATTTTATGAACGAATCCGTTCATAAAGAAGCTATTAGTTATATCCCATTTATCATTATCTATCCAATACTTGTTATTCTGTTTTAAATATGAGATTATTTCTTCATATTTATTTAGCTGGCCAACTCTTATCTTATGTAAATTACTATTCATTACCTTCTCCTTCATTGTAAATATCTAAGCTCAAATTGGGTTGAGTTTTTTCAAATTCTTTGGTTAAATCCTCATCCGAAGGGTGAACATACGTATTTAATGTTGTATAGATATTTTTATGGCCAGCCCTTACTCTAAGTAATTCTGGTTGCCAACCTGCCATTCTAAGAGTAGTTATTGATGTATGCCTAAACATATGTGGTGTAACGTATATATCAGTTTTCTTTTTTAATGTTCTAAATAAATTATCAACATCAACATAGTTCATGGCCTTATATCTGTTTTCACCACTTATTTTTATGAATATATGATTAGTTTCAACTTCTTCAGTATGATATTCAGCTATATACTCCATAAATATGTCGGCCAAATTTTGAGATATATCTATTCTACGAGGACTTGATACTGTTTTTATCTCAGCGTTATTTTCAAGTTGGCCACGGTCTTTAATGTCTATTATCCTATCACTTATATCAAAGTCTTCAATCCATAGCGATAAAGCTTCGCCTATTCTCATTCCAGTTTCATAAAGCAATGATAATAAAAACTTATCTCTAAGATTACTGCAATCTATAATAAGAGTTTCTATTTCTTGTTTAGTAAGCGTCTTAGGTCTACACTTAGGAACTTTTAGCTTTAATATATTACTTGTAAGTTTTTTCTGTTCGTAAGCTATTCCATATAAGAAACCTTTAAAATTTCTACTTGGTGTCGATACAAACTTTTTAAGTCTATCAGATACATTATTGCTATATTCCTCATTTCTTAAAATATAGTCATAGAACGATAAAACTGCATTCACTATAACATTTACAGTTCTTGGGCTTCTTACTTCATCAACTTGATGTGTTGGTATAACCTTCAAACTCTTATATGGATTCTGCAACCAATTTACAAACAATGATAGGTCATCAATATTAACCTTTTGGAAATCTAATTTTCGTTCTTCTAAATACTCGAAGTATAGTTTTAAATGCTGACAATACATCCTAAGTGTGTTTCTAGCATAATTAGTATTATCCTTAAACCTAATAAACTTTAATATAGGTTCTATGGGTAATCCTTCATTATCGGCCACATAATATCTCTCTTTTCCTTCTTCTGTTTTTACTTTTACTACTTCCATTTTATAATCATACCTTTATGTATTATATTTTTATCTTACTCTCTCTACTTATAGTTTACTACAACTACTATGTTTATTCAAACTATATTACTAGTAATCACAGTTATTTTTAGACATAAAAATATAACATAAAATACTATAAGTACTATGTTATTAAATGCACTATATTCTTTTTATCATAGCCACAAAAAATTGTGGGAATAGGTTCATTGCATTTAATGAGTTTGATAAACTTTCCCCTTTTTTTATATCATTAAAAACTATTTTAAGCTTTAACTTAAAATATCTATCACCAATAACATCATCAATTATTTCAAAAGCCTTTAGTAGTCCCACTCCACTACTTAATAAAATATTAAGTCCTCTAGAAAACCTTGTATAAATAAGCCTTTTATACACCGGACCTACTATTGGACACATAAATTTAAATTTGTCAAAAATACTCTTTCCGCTTTCTGTTTTAAGACATTCGATAAAAACAAAAACAAGAATTAAAAAAGTTATTAAAATCCATAATAAATTACTACGCACAAAGTTACTGAATTCTAAAACAAGTCTAGTTATTAGTGGAATATCTGCATCAAGAGAATTTAAATTTGTAATAAATACTGGGATTACCTTTATAAGCAAAAAGAATGATACAATCATTAATGTTAGAAATACTGTAAAAGGATAAATCATAGAGTTAGTAAACTTTTTTAAGAGCTTATATTCTTTTTCATAATACTCAGACAATTTCCCTAGGATTATATCCAGTTTTCCACTCTCCTCACCCAAATAAATCATATTTAACATAAACTCGGGGTATACATTTACAGTCTTCTTCATACTTACAAATAGTGAATTACCTTTTTGTACGTTTTCTCTAATGCTAATAAGACTCTTTTTTATAGATTTATGAAGCATTTGCTCGTAAAGCAAATTAAGAATATCACATATGGGTATACCTGATTTAATACATATTGAGAATTGCTTACAAAATATAGATATTATTTTTAAATTAGGTTTTCTAGAAATTTGAGTTATTTTTTTTATACGCCTACTTTTTATTAAAAATATCTCTTTTTCACGTAATCTTAATGCTAATTCGTAAGTACTATCACTTTCAGTACTGCCCTTTATTAAAATTCCATTTGAGGTTTTAGCCGTGTATTTATATCTCATATTATATTTCACCTATCACTTGTCATACTTGACTTATTATTATTTCAACCACCTTATTCAAAATTATAGCTATAAGTAGCATTTACAAATTCTTCTATTGAGGTTACACCATTAATCACTAACTCTTTACAACTCTCCATAAACGAACTTGATTTTTTTTCATTGCAATATTTCCAAAGCTCATCACTTATTCCACTCCTTGCTATAATAGCTTTATGATTACTATCTAATTTTAATAATTCATATATCGCAGTTCTGCCTTTATATCCAGTTTCATTGCACTTATTACATCCTAAAGCACTATATACTTTTTCTCCCCCGTAAAATCCTAAATGCTTAAATTGCTCATAAATAATCTCATATTCAATTTTACAATAAGGACATAATTTTCTTACTAATCTCTGAGCTAATACCACAACTAATGAATCCGCAACCAAATATGATGGAATACCCATGTCTATCAGCCTCGATATTGAAGTATTAGCATTATTTGTGTGTAGCGTTGATAAAACTAAATGTCCCGTTATTGATGCCCTCACAGCTATTTGTGCTGTTTCTTCATCTCGTATTTCTCCAATCATTATTACATCTGGATCTTGCCGCAATATACTTCTGAGCCCATTTGAAAAAGTAAGCCCCGCTTTATTATTTACATTTACTTGATTTATTCTAGGCATATTATATTCTATAGGATCCTCTATAGTAATAATATTTTTACTTTTACTATTGATTTCATTTAGTAGCGCATATAATGTTGTTGATTTCCCGCTTCCCGTAGGTCCCGCTACCACTATCATTCCATGAGAAAGTTTTAATGTATCCCTTAACAGCATAACTTTGTCAGGGCTAAATCCCAATGAGTCCAAATTAATGAATCTCTCTGCTTTGTATAAAACCCTTATAACTAGTTTTTCTCCATACATCGTTGGCAACGAGGATACTCTGAAATCGTAGTCTATTCCGTCTATATTTTCAGTTATCTTGCCATCTAATGGGATTAACTTAGTAGCTATATCCATATTTGCCATTATTTTTACTCTTGTACATAATGATTTATATACATTACTAGGAATTTGGTTTATTTCATTTAGTATTCCATCTACTCTCATTCGAATTATAGTAAAATTCTTAAAAGGCTCCAGATGAATGTCACTAGCTTCTTCATTTACAGCCTGTTTAAGCAAGGAATTTGTTATCCTTATAACAGGTGCGTTTTCAATAGAAAATGTTGAATTCCCCTCTTCATTTTTTTGCTCGGCTTCTAGCATGTATTCTTGTTTCATTTCTTCAACTGCAACATCGACAATTTGTTTTCCATAACAATTCTCGATAGCTTCCGAGATTTGGCTAGCTAGGGCAAAGAATATTTTAATCTTTTTATTTGTTATAAATTTTAGTTCATCAATAACCTTTATTTCGAAGGGATTTGAAAAAGCCACATGTACTTCATTGTTCTTATCATAAAAAGGTATTAAACAATATCTTTTTGCTATTTCTTTTGAAACTAGATTAAATGCTTTATTCTTTGTGCAAATAGATTCTAAATCAACACATGGTATGCTAAAATCATTCTTTACTATTGAAATAAGAGCATTTAAATCTATCTTTATGTCATACAGTATTATTTGTTCTTCACTACAATTTTTCTTAAGTGAAATCTCCTTTACCTCTTTATAACTCTCTGCGGTAATTAGGTTTTTATCTAATAATAACTTTAGTAAATTTTTTTTCATGTTATTTTACCTTTCCTTAATATGTAAACTTTATAAAGCGCATCATATTTGTAATCATTGTCACTTTTGGAAATTATATTCACTTTTAAAAAAACAAATTCCATAAAAAAACAACTGCACTATTAGTAAATAGACAGTTGTATGCAAATTAATTTAGAAAAAATTTTCCATCGAATGTAATTTCTGCAGGCCCTTCCATTAGAACCTCTTCTTTAACAATCTCTATATTAAGTAATCCACCTGGAACCTGTACCGATACTTTTTTCTCTATATACCCTAATCTATTGGCTGCTACCACTGATGCACAACTTCCCGTGCCACAGGCGAGAGTTGGCCCTGCACCTCTTTCCCAAGTTTTAACCTTTATCATGTTTTTAGCTACTATTTCACAAAAGTTTACATTTGTTTTTTCAGGAAATAAACCGTGATTCTCAATTAATTTCCCTTCCTCTACTTTATAATCTTCATGTTTCCCAAAAACAATAGTATGTGGTACACCCATAAGCAATGACGTAATATAGTACTCCTTATTGTTAATCTCTAACTTTTTATTAACTATTTCTCCCTTTTCTAAAGCTGGAATTCTCTTAGTGTTAAAATTATATTTCCCCATATTTATAATTACACTTTCAGCGAATCCATCTTTAATGCGTATACTTGCGATCTTTACACCATCACCAGTTTCAATTTTTATATTTTCGCCTTGCACATATTTTTTTTCCCAAATATATTTAGCAAAGCATCTTATGCCATTACCACACATAGATGCATATGAACCATCAGCATTAATAATTATCATTTGTATATCTGCTATATTACTTTTTCTAACCATTAAAATACCATCAGCACCTATTCCAAAATGCCTATCACAAAGTTTGCTAGCTAATTGCTCTAAATTGTTATACTTTTCCTCAAAATCTTCAATAACAATAAAATCATTTCCCGTTCCTTGCATTTTTGTAAAATATATAATTTCCATATAACTCCTCCTCTTTGCTAACCGCATACCATGACTTTTCAATAATTTTCTTTAATGGTATACTATTAATAGTTATACATCTTAATAATAGTATATTATATAATGTATTATTTACAAAGCATAAATATAAATTTATGCTGATTTAACGACATTTCAGAAGGAAAGGATGATTAATATGGCATTAGATGGAATTTATTTATCTAGCCTCGTTGAGGAAATAAAAGATATAATCATAGATTGTCGAGTTGATAAAGTAACCCAACCAGAAAAAGATGAAATTATATTAAGTTTCAAAAAAAATAGAAAAGTCTATAAGTTATTAATAAGTTCAAGCTCCAATTATCCTAGAATTCATTTTACAGACTTTAATAAGCAAAACCCAATACAGGCCCCTAAATTTTGCATGGTTCTAAGAAAATATTTAAATACTGCCTCAGTCATAGATGTAAGACAACTAAATTCAGATAGATTACTAGTTATTGACTTTAAAAGCAGCGATGAATTAGGTTTTGATAGTGTATACTCATTAATAATTGAAATAATGGGTAGGCACAGTAATATTAGCCTAGTTCGTACTCGAGATAATTTAATTATGGATAGCATTAAGCATGTTAGTTCAGACGTCAACAGTTATCGAGTTTTATACACAGGTGTAGAGTATATATACCCTCCCGCTTCCACAAAACTAGATCCTTTTAATTTTGAGTATGATGAATTCTATAAATATCTAATAGATAAAGACATACCATTCGCCGAAAAGTTTTTTACTGGTACTTTTACAGGAATAAGCTCGAATTTATCATCAGAGCTTGTTTATAGGTATTCCGTTATCAATAATGATTTCGATTTAGCGCACGCTAAAAACATTTATGATTTCACTATAAACACCTTTAAAAACATGCGTGATAATATTTTTTTAGCTTCCTATGTTATGAATGATAAACTAAAAGATTTCCATTGTATAAAGCTTACTTCATTAAAAGATTGTGATTTTGAAGAATTTGAATCCCCGTCTATGTTAATAGAGACTTTTTATTTTAGAAAAGATAAACACGATAGATTAAATTCTAAAAGCTCAAACCTTCAAAAAATAGTTAACAACAATATTAATCGTTGTGATAAAAAAGTGAAAATACTTAACGCGACCTTAAGTGACTGTAAAACTAAAGGTACCTATAAGTTACAGGGTGAACTCTTAACTGCAAATATATACTCCCTTAAAAAGGGTGACAAAGTTGCTAATCTTTTAAATTATTACAGTGAAGATGGTGAGTACATTAAAATTAAACTTGATGAAAACAAAACTCCATCACAAAATGTTCAATACTATTACAAAAAATATAATAAATTTAAGATAGCAGAAGAAATGGGCCTAATTCAAATGAATCTCACTGAAAACGAGTTAAAATATCTTCATTCTGTACTCACTAACATTCTAAATGTAGAAAATTATAATGGAATTGAAGATATTAAAAATGAATTAATAGAAACTGACTATATTGCATTAAAAAAGCACACTAAAGGTAAAAAAGCGAAACCAACCAAACCTATGCACTACATCTCAAGTGATGGCATTGACATTTATGTTGGTAGAAATAATATTCAAAATGATTTTTTAACTTTAAAACTTGCCAATAAAAACGATATGTGGCTTCACACAAAGGATATACCTGGTTCTCATGTTATTATTAAGAACATTGGTGATATACCTGAAAACACCCTTTTAGAAGCTGGAAACTTATCCGCATTTTATAGCAAATCCCAAAATTCCTCTAGTGTACCTGTTGATTATACGCAGGTGAGAAATGTAAAGAAACCATCAGGAGCAAAACCTGGAATGGTTATTTACTCTACAAATAAAACTATGTATATAACCCCTAGCGAAAGTACTTTAGAAAGAGTTGAATAAAAAAAAGGGTTAATCCATATAACTTTCTCCGGAAGCGACTTGCAATAAGAGATTGCAAGTCACTTCCGGAGAATGTCATACTATTATGCAGTTATCCTAATATGTGTCTAAAAGGGATGACAGATAAAAAAACTAATAAATCTCAATAATCGCCACAAAGAAAATCTTTTATCCGGTAGGCTACGGATGTGGTACATATCCTTTACATTTAATATTCACAAAAAAAGAATTTCCAAATGGAATTTCAATCTTTTCTCGCTTCTTATAATGTATGATATTACTTTTTTCTATATCCTGACACAAAATTCTCCTCCTAATATTAATAAATTATATGAATAATGCCATTGTTACGTAATATATTAAATCTTAGATTTATCTTTATAAAAATATTTTGTCACATTACCAATTATTATTCCAAAATATAAAAGTATACTTATTGCTAATAACTCCTTTCTATGAGTTCCCCAGTAAATCAATAACCCCAAAAATGGTATACATGAAATTATAGCCATAGGTTTTAGCATATATTTAAAGAAATTGTTCACTATTTCACCCCTTTACGAATATTGTTTATATCTTTATTTATTGAGGATTATTTGTAACTGTGCTTGTATAGGTAAATTTTCCTTTAAAATAGTAATCACTTTATCGTAATCACTCTTTTTAAAATGAAATGTTTGCTCCATAAACCCACCTGCTAACTTAACCTTTATATCCTTTGAACTAATTACCATAACTTTTTCAATTTCATTCCATAATATACTCTCTTTACATCTATTCATTGATATGAAACCTTTTGAGTTAATTCCTTTTTTAATCCACATGCTTACAAACATAAAAATAGCTAATACCCCCGTTACATAATGAACCCAGGTATTCGCATAAAAATATGTAATACCTATGAAAATAATCACAGCAAATAATACGGTAATAATTTCTACATACCTTTTTCTTGTTGGCATTATTAATGCTTTCATATATCTTACCTGTTTTAAAATAATCGCAATAAAAAATAATGGAATAATAATATTAATAATACTCATAAAAACTCTCTCCTTCTCAAATAATTTTAGTCATTAATACTTAATTTTTTTTTATTTAGGTCACACGTTTCTACGATTATGAAACAACTTATAGATAGATTGTACCATTTAACACCATAAAACAACATTTTACTTTGTATTTTGTTTCATATTCAACATTAAATCATCTCCTGCGGAGCTGTATTATAAATCAAAAATAAGACGAGGGATATATGTATAATATATCCCTCGTCTTATCTTCATTTAGAAATTCCCATACCCCTTCCAACAGCGGACTAGCGAATCGATCTTCCCGCAGGACCATGCCTAATAGTATAAGCTTTCTCCAAAGTGACTTGCAATAAGAAGCGCAGTAACATTGAAATTTCATTTAGAAATTCTTCTTTTGCTAATCTAAAATTCTCGTGAACCTGACAGGACGTCAGGTTAGCGAACCCGAGACAGGAAGTCGAGTGTGAACGTCAGAGAATTTTATATTCGCAAAAGATTAGAATTTCTTAATAAAATTTCACTTTTCAAGCTCATATTGCAAGGCACGCAGGAGAATTTTCATATTGATACACCCTTAGTCTTCTCTTTTTTTCCTAGGTATCTCTTTTATATATTGATAATAATAACATAGTAATCTTCCATTATATAATTTCCTGTTTTTATCTGCTTTCTTTCCAAAATCCCTCTGAAACTCACGGTTAGCTGTTATAACAAAGCAAGACCATTCATTTAAGCTTGAATACATCTCTCCAAGATCAACATTCAGTCTTTTTACTTCTTCTGCCTCACCTAATCTTTCTCCATATGGTGGGTTTGTTATTATAACTCCATATTTCTGCCTAGACGTAAAACTTTGCATTGGTATTTTTTGAAATTTTATAAAATCCTTGACTCCTGCTTTTTCTGCATTGTCAATTGCTGTCTTTAATAGCCTTCCATCAATATCAGAAGCTAGTATTTCAACTTCATTAGGACTTACAGTTTTTCTTGCACCTTCCCTAACTTGCTCCCAAATGTCACTCTCTATATTAGGCCAAGTTTCACTTACAAATTTTCTATTTATCCCTGGGGCAATATTTTTAGCTATAAGAGCTGCTTCTATTGCAATTGTTCCCGAACCACAAAGTGGGTCAGCTAAAACTCTCGAGCTATCCCATTTACTTATTAACACAAGGGCTGCAGCTAAAGTTTCTTTTAGTGGTGCCTCACCAGCATATTCTCTATATCCTCTCTTATGTAGTCCTGTGCCGGAAGTATCTACTGATAAAGTTACTACGTCTCTTAAAATTGCAACCTCTATCTTATACTCAGGTCCTTCTTCTGAAAACCACTCTTTATCATATTTTTTCTTCATAGCCTCAACTACCGCTTTTTTTACTATGCCTTGACAATCTGGCACACTGTGGAGTTGTGATTTTACAGATTTACCTACGATATGCATATTGCCGTCTTCTGGTATTAAATTACCCCAATCAACTGCAAGCGTTCCTTGAAATAAGTCTTCAAAAGACAATGCCTTAAATTCAGCCATCTTTATAAAAAGTCTTTCTGCAGTTCTTAGCCAAGTATTGCATATAGCAATATCCATTTCGTCCCCTTCAAACGTTACTCTTCCATTTTCAACCTTTAAATCTTCGTATCCAAGTGCCTTTAGTTCCTTTGCTGTAACTGCTTCTATTCCAAAAGTAGTAGTGGCAATTAAAGTATACATCATATATTATCTCTCCCATTTCTTCTTACGTTATTTCTCGTACCTCTCTTATATTATAATATCTCTATTTGTTAGTATTGTCTAGAATTTTTAAATTAAGCACCATTAAATCATCTCTGCGGAGCTGCTCATCTTCGATGAATATGAATAGCTTCGATGAATATGAATAGCTTCGATGAAGATAAATTAACGACTTAAGAAGGAAAGTCTCCCACTTCTATAAGTGGGAGACTTTCCTTCTGAAATGCCATTAATTATCTCCTGACTTACTCTTTTCAGGTAAAACTAAGTTCAATATAATACCCACTAAAGTTGCTAAAGCCACTCCTGCAATTTCTACCTCTGCCCCTGCTAATGGAAACTTAATGCCGCCTCCACCAATACCTAAAACTATTATTACTGAAGCGATTATCAGATTTCTCTTTTTACTAAAATCAACTTTATCTTCTACAAAAATTCTAAACCCAGAGGATGCAATTATTCCAAATAACATTACACTAACTCCCCCAATTACAGGTAGTGGAATATTTCCTATTACCGCAGATACTGGTCCTATAAAGGATAATATAATTGCTATGATAGCGGCTCCTCCAATTACCCAAACACTATAAACCTTTGTGATTGCCATAACTCCTATGTTTTCACCATAAGTCGTATTAGGAGGCCCACCTGCAAACCCAGCAAACATGGTAGCGACACCGTCTCCAAGTATTGATCTATGAAGCCCCGGATCTTTTGCGAAGTCTTTTCCGCAAACATTACTTGTAACATATACATGACCAATATGTTCAGCGAGTGTTACGAAAGATACTGGAGCAATAAGCATAATAGCATTTATGTTAAAATAAGGCATAACAAAACTTGGTAATGTAATAAATTTTGCAGACCATATTTCCTTTAAAACTTCACTCGGAATTACTCCTAGAAATACAGAAAGTGTATATCCTACTACCATTGCAATCAAAATTGGCACTACCCCGAAAAATCCTTTAAAATACATAGTACCCATTATTGCTATGACAAGTGTTGCCATTGATATAAATACCCATGTACCTCTAGATACACCTTCAAGTGCTGGGGTTGTAAATGATGAATTAAGCCCAGACCAATCTATTGCTACGCTAGCTAAGCTAAGTCCTATTACAATTACCACAGAACCTACCACAACTGGGGGCAGTACTCTATCTAGCCATTTCGTTCCTGCAAGTTTAATAATTAAAGCTACAATTACATATACAAACCCTGCTGCAATAATACCCGACAACATAGAACTTTGTCCATATAACTTTGTTGCAACTGACATCGGTCCTATAAATGCAAAAGATGAACCTACATATGCTGGAAGCTTAGCTTTTGTACATAAAATATACAATAATGTTCCCACACCACTGCAAAACAGCGCAATTGATGGGCTAAGACCTGTTAGCATTGGTACAAGTATAGTCGCACCCACCATAGCAAATAAGTGCTGGAAGCTTAATGGGATAGTCTTTATTATAGGTAATCTTTCATCAACATCTACAAAATTTTTCATTTAGTGCCTCCTTTTAGTCTCGCTGGACTATATTAAAAGATTATTTATCTTCTTCGAAGCTATGCATCATCTTCGATGCTGTTTATCTTCTTCGAAGCTACAGTTCAAATATGCTTACTGAATCTTTTCCATCAATTTCTAAAAGTTCAACAGAAATCATTTCTTTACCTGAAGTAGGTATATTTTTCCCTACATAATCTGCCCTAATAGGTAGTTCTCTATGTCCTCTATCTACTAAAACAGCTAATTGTATCATTTGCGGTCTGCCTTTATCTATTATGGCATCAATAGCAGCTCTCGCAGTTCTTCCGGTATACAGTACATCATCTACTAAAATAATTTTTTTACCTATTACATCTATGCCCAAATCTACATTATTTAATACTGGCTGATTGTCTATTGATGTAAGATCATCTCTATATAAAGTAATGTCAACACTGCTTACTGGAATTTTAATTTCCTCAAACTGTTCTATTAAAAGAGCAATTCTTTCTGCAATTGGTACTCCTCGTCTTTTTATTCCTACAAGGATAATGTTTTCTGTTCCTTTGTTTTTTTCAATAATTTCATGTGCTACTCTTGTCAATGTTCTTTTTATAGCTTTTTCATCTAACAACACTGATTTAAATTCCATAACCTAACCTCCTACTTAATAGTATTATTTCTTTTAATAAGCTTAATATAAAAAAGCCTTCACCAAAAGGTAAAGGCATACTATACTTGCATAATAATAGTATTACTATCTTTATCCTTATGATCTCTCTGGAACATTTAAAGGGATAAATATTATATTAATAACACAATACACATGACATGTGATATTGTATCGCCACTATAATATCACATGTTATGCGCTATTTCAACTATTTTTTAACTTAGTTATCAGTTTTTCAAAATAACTTGGAAGGGGTGAAATAAATTCCATGTATTCATTAGTACTTGGGTGTATAAATCCAAGTTTTTTCGCATGAAGAGCTTGCCCCTTTAAATTAAAGCTCTGCTTTTTATAACCATATATCAAATCGCCAACTAAAGGATGTCCTATCTTTGCCATATGTACTCTTATTTGATGAGTTCGCCCTGTCTCTAAGTTACATTCTACTAATGTATTACTATCAAATCTTTCTATTACTTTAAAGTGGGTAACAGCTTTCTTACCACTTTCAACTACTGCCATTTTTATCCTATCTTTAGGGTGTCTTCCGATTGGTTCATCTATTGTACCTGTATCACTTTTAATTATACCTTCTACAAGAGCTAAATAACTTCTTGTCATTGAATGATCTTTAAGCTGCGCTGCAAGAGAATTATGTGCGTTATCATTTTTAGCTACCACTAATGCTCCAGATGTGTCCTTATCAATTCTATGAACTATCCCTGGTCTAAGCACACCATTGATGCCTGATAGATCTGTGCAATGATTTAAGAGTGCATTAACCAATGTACCACTATAATTGCCCGGTGCAGGGTGAACAACCATATCCTGGGGTTTATTAATTACAATTACGTCACTATCTTCATATAAAACGTCCAAGGGTATTTCTTCTGCTTTTACGTCTAACTCTACAGGATCTGGAATATCCAATGTAATTAATTCCTCTAGTTTTAATTTATAATTACTTTTTCTACATTTTCCATTAACAGTCGCATTTTCACCTTCAAGTATTCCTTGAATATATGATCTAGATTTATTTTCAAACTTACTAGAAACAAAAACGTCTAATCTTGTACCAACTGAATTTTCATCAACTTTAAACTCATATCTGTCCATTTATACCTCTTCCTTTACTATAGAAATTGCCAAAATCGCGGTTCCCACAACTACTAACATATCAGCTATGTTAAATGTTGGGAAAGAATATACCTCTTTATAATGAATTAAAATAAAGTCTACTACATATTTATAAAATACTCTATCACATAAATTTCCGAGTGCTCCACTTATAATTAAAGCAAAACTTATCCTTAGGAATTTCGATTTTGGCTTATACTTAATAATATAATATATCATACCTGATATAATAAGTAACGTAACTAAAGCTAACAATATCAATTTATTTTGCAAAATCCCAAAAGCCGCTCCTCTATTCTCTAAATATTCTAATTTAAAAAAGTCTTTAATTAATACAACTCCATTTTTCTCTCTCAAAGAACTTAGTGCCCAAACTTTGGCTAATCTGTCCAATATAAGCCCTAAGAAAATAATTAATACCTCCATACCCTTCCTGCTACTTAAAATATGGACAAACATATCCATACCAAGAAAATTCCTTTTTCATTGTGTCTGTCCTCATATCATTGCTGACACTACTAACATTTGATATAACACTCCAAAGGCGTAAATTCCCGACTAGCCATCGGTACACATATACATTCGCTTGATTATGCGACTTTGTATATTATAGCATTTGCAAGGTTTATACTAGCATTTTTATCCCTATCAATTATAAGTCCACATACTGGACATACATACATTCTGTCTGAAAGTTTTAAATCTTTCTTAATGCTTTCACAATTAGAACACGTTTTACTTGATGGATACCATCTATCAACAATTCTTAGTTCTATATTATTAAGCTTACATTTGAAAGCAAGTTTAACTCTAAAGCCGTAAAAATTTTGTTGTGCTACTGCCTTTGCTAAATGCTTATTCTTCATCATTCCTTTTACGTTTAAATCTTCAATTGTTATATAAGACGGTTTGGTTTTTACTATCTCATTAATTACTTGATTAACATAATCGGTTCTAATATTAGAAAGTTTTTGATGAAGTTTTTGTACAATGGCTATTTCCTTGGATATATTGTGTCTAGTAGCATTTCCTCCTTCTTTTTTTCTTTTTTTATTTCTTACTTTTAAACTTTCATATTTCCTTGAAAGCTTCCTTTGTTCTCTTTTTAACTTTTTTTCTAATTTTTTAACTTCTTTAGTCTTATTTATATTTTTAAATGGTTCCTCTATTGTATTAACTATTGCCAAGTCTTTTATTCCCAAATCTATTCCTATTCCTTGATTCTCAGAAGTGGAATAATCATTGGTGTCTTTAACATCAATTAAAACAGAAACATAATACCTACTTGCTTTAAAACTTACAGTTCCACTAGTCACTTTTAAGTTAGTTGGGATATATCCTTTTTCTTTAAGCATTACCCAGCCAAGACTCGGCACTTTAATCCTATGTCTTTCTACTATCCAGTCAGTTTTGTTGTTTTTAGGAAAATACATTTTAACATCTTGGTTCTTCTTTTTCTTGAAGTTGGGAAATTTACTTTGTCCCTTAAAGAACCTTTTAGATGCAGTTTCAGCATTACAAATAGCTTTTTTTCTAGCTTTTGAACCACACCCATTAATCCACGTTAATTCTTCTTGTGTTTTAATTTCATGATTTATGAATTTATCAAAATCATTGGCACTTATAAAAGCTTGTTTTTTATCAATTAATCCATCTTTGAATTGGTTATATAATTCTTTATTTTTAGCTAAATAAAAGTTGTATAAATACCTACAAACACCAATGCTTTGACGAGTCTGTCGTCTTTGTTCCTCTGTTGGGTTTATTTCCGTTTTATATGCTCTTAACAATTTCCTTATCTCCTTCTATTTTTTTCTTATACTTTCTAAGCCCATATATTCAACATATTGGTTATGGGTGTAATATCTTCTATCAGAAGGATTTCTAAAAGCTATTAACTTCTTATCGTTATACCATCTCTGTAATGTTCTTACTGAAACCCCTATCATTTCAGCAAATTCTTGTGGTTTGTATATATTCATTCAAATCATCTCCATGTATATATATTACTGCACATGTCTATGATTGTTATTGTTTTCTAAACAGTTATATACTCCTATTTAATATAAAAAAGAAAAGTATATATTGCTACAAATGTAGTTTTTAAACTAAAAATTTCTTTGCAATATATACTTTTTTTAGTCTGCCTAATTTAATCTGGTAACTGATTTTTATATTGGTCATTGCTTATTTTCTCTATAGGTTCAACATAACCGTCATCGTCATCATCATAAAACTCAGATATACCTTCTAATTTATTAAAACGTTCTACTACCTGGTAAGTATCTTCAGCATCAATACCTACTTCACCGCTATTACTGTATCTAAAGGGTATCCCAAGTACATCTTCCTCAACGCATCTATTGTTTTGCTCTGCTGGCTTGTTATTATCTATGGATTTCTGACATAACACACAGTTTTCTGCGTAAGGTGTAAATTCTAATCGTTCGTCACTTATATCGATGCCGCAACTCTTGCATTTACCATAGGTATGATTTTCAATGCTTTTTAGAGCATCTTCAATTTTTTTTATAGTTGACATCTCATTCCCCTTAAGTGCGAGCCCCTTTTCCTTATCAAATAATTCAGTTGCAGTATCAGACGGGTGATTGTCATAAAAAGACAATTCGGTTGCCATTTCACTGTTAGAATCTATAACTCCATTTTGTTTCATTTGATTAATAATATCAAGGACTCGCACCTGTTCACTTATTAATTTTTCTTTAAAATATTGTATTTTATTCTTTTCCATGATAACAACTCCTCTAGTTTTAATATAGTAGTAATATAAAAAAAATAAAACTTCTATATACTTATGTTTTCTCATGGAAAGAATTTTATTACACTTATTTAATAATAATTAATTTTTTTTAAATCAATTTCAACATATTATTTAAAATATTTGTAGAATTTTCCACAGCAATATCTTTAAATTTATCATACTCCATATGGGCACCATTACTTGCATTGTCCGATATTGATCTAATAACAATAAATGGAATTTCATTTAAGTAACACACTTGAGCGATACTTGCTCCTTCCATTTCACAAGCCAAACATTCAAATTCAGAATTAAGCCATTTTATTTTAGAAGCTTCTGCAATAAATTGATCTCCTGACACAATTCTTCCCGTAAAATGCTTATGTCCTTTTATATCCTTACATGCTTCTTTCGCATATTGAATTAGCGTCTTATCACATTTGAAATCAAAAGTATCTAATCTTGGGATCTGTCCTTTTTTTTCACCAAATGCAGACGCATCGATATCATGTTGTACTAAATTCTCACCTATTACAACATCCCCTGGGTATATATTATCGACAGTCCCCCCTGCAATTCCAACATTTATAATATAATCTACATTAAAATCATCAATTAATATTTGAGCACAAACCGCAGCATTAACTTTGCCAATACCACTAGTAACTACAACTACATTTTTATTATGTATAACACCAAGCCTAAATTCCATTTTAGCCTTCACATCTTTTCTTTTAAAGTCCATATCCCTAACTAAAAATTCAACTTCTTCTTTCATTGCTCCAATAATACCTATATTCACTTTTCTATTCCTCCTTAAAATATCTAGTACAGTACACGCTATACTGATTCAGTTTAGTAGTTTTGTTACATAAAAAATCTCACCCAGTGAGTGAGATCTCTATGTTTTTACCCTTTTGCAAAAAAGGTTTTTATTTCTTCTATATCATCGCTATTAAACTCTTTTTCGTCAATGTCTTTGAGTGTAACTTCAGAATATTTTAACGAAACATCTGTTTCACTCTCGCTTATATTATCATTAACTTCATTACCCAAATTGTAATTTCTAAAATAGTCATTTTCTAAGCCTTCAAACATCTCAAATTGACAATTCATAAAATTTCTGAATTTTGTTCTAAACTTTGCAAATTCTTGCTTAGTTATTTCATATTCATCATTTATCTTAAGTACATCATTATGAGCCTTATCTATTAACCTTTGAGAAGAGTCATTCGCATTTTTAATAACCAATTCTGCTTCTTTTTGAGCAGTAAACTTTGCTTGCTCTGCTGCATTTTGAGCTAATACTAATGTATTTTGAATTGTAGATTCTATTTTAACATGATGCTCTAATTTTTCTTCTAAAAAGTTCTTTTTTTCTTTTAAAGTTGAATTTTCTTTATACATAATTTCATATTCTTCAGATACCTTATCTAAAAATTCATCGACTTCATCAGCATTGTAACCTCTTAAGCCTTTTTTAAACTCTTTATTGTTAATATCCATAGATGTTATTCTCATCTTGCTCCCCCTTAACTAAATATATTGCTTTATTGCAACTTTCAAACGATCCTTTTGAGTGATCCCTCTAATATCTGCAATTTTTAGCTTTCCATATCCCCTAATTGTTAAAGTATCATTATTTTTGATAACCTTATCTTTTTTTAAACACTGAAAATAATTCACTAATATTTTGCCTGTTGATATTAGTGCAACTGAATTATTTCTTGAAATATTACATATAGCTGAAACCATACTATCAAGGCGAAGTGACGTAGAAATAATGATTTTTTCTTGGAATTTCCTCTCTGGAAGGTCCTGTAATATATAATCATATTCACTAACTTCACATGGACAATTTCCTATACCATTTAAACTATTAATTATGTAATTACTAATGTCACTAGAAACTGGTGCATAACATATTGCATCTTGAATTATTAAGTCACCTAGTTTTTCTCGATTAATTCCTAGAGACATTATTGCACCTAAATAATCCTTATGCTCTAATTTGTTAAACTTGGATTTATTAATTATTTTCAATAAATTTATAGGATATTCTTTAGGTTCGCCGGCAACTGAAAATGATACCATTCTCCTGTCAGCATCTTTAAATATACCATTAGTGAACACTTTCGTTTTATAATTTTCACATATAGCCGAAACTTGATTCCATATAGCCGGAGATATAAAATCATTAGTAAATATGATTTTATTTGTCTTTTCAGCTATTTGTATTTTACTAAATATGTTAGAAATTAAATTTTTATCATCACAATTTATACTATTAAGAAAATTTTTTTTATCCATTTGAATCCTACCTTACTAAATTATTCACAGTATAATATACACAATTTTTCTTAAAATCATCAAAATAAAAAGTGCAATTATTGGCGAAAAATCTACCATTGTATTACTAAAATATTTCTCTTGAATTTTTCTACCTGGCTCTAATAGAGGTCTAGTTACTTTATGTAATAATTCTATATATTGGTTTGACCTCCCCCTATAAACCCAAGACAAAACCACTTCCGCAAGAATTGCATACTCTAACACATTAAAAATCATTCCAATTAATCTATACAAATTTTATAACCTCCTGAACTTCTCAAATGTAAATACAATTATTCATTGCTATCCTTAAAATATTTTCATTTTATTTATTCCAATTAAAAATTCCTTTTGAGCTTAGTTCATTTTTCAATGCATTATCAACTTCTACATTAGAAGGAGAAATTATATACACTCCTTTTTCTACCTGCTGAAGCTCACCACTCAAAGCGTAGCATACTCCTCCAACAAAATCTAATAACCTTTGCCCAGTTTTAGCTTCTAATCCATTAGTGTTAACTACTACGATTTTTCTAGCTTTTAAATTATCGCTGATTGTAATTGCTTCATCAAAATCATCTGGTTTTATGATAACTACTTTTGTAGATATCGAGGTATGAATGTTTACTACTTTACTTTGATTTTTGTTTGCATTCATCAATGATTCAATATCCACGTTTTCCTCTTCATTCTCCATTTCTTGAACTTCATCCTCCTCTTCCTCTGCCATACCTAAAAATCCCATAACCTTATTCATTACTTTACTTGACATTTTTATACCTCCAGTTTCTTGTAATCTCGTTTACCAAATATTTTCTCACCAAGTCTTATCATATTAGCACCTTGTTCTAAAGCAATTTGAAAATCTTTACTCATACCTAATGATAGAATTTCCATGGAAACATTTTTGTATTCAAAAGTTTTTAGATCATCAAATATAGTTTTCATCTGAGTAAAGTATCCTCTACTACTTTCTTCGTTACCGATGGGAATTGTAGCCATTAGTCCTTTAATTTTTACATTGTTACATTCTTCACACGCTTTTATTAGAGAACTTATTTCTTCAACAGCTATACCTGTCTTTGCAGCTTCTTTTCCTATATTAATTTGAATTAAAGCCCTGGCAATTTCATTTTTAGAAGCAAAACGCTTTTCAATTTCTTGCAATAAATGTACGCTATCTAAAGAATGAATAAGATAAACTTTTCCAACTATATATTTCACCTTGTTTGTCTGTAAATGTCCTATAAAGTGCCATTTTATGTCTTTATCCAAGCTATCATATTTTCCGATTAATTCTTGTACCTTATTCTCTCCAAAATCTCTAGCCCCTGATGTGTATGCTTCTTTTATTTCATTAATTTGTCTAGTCTTAGAAACGCATATTAGTGTTACCTCTTCTGGAAGTTCATTTTTTATTTTGTTATAAGTTTCCCCAATAGTCAACTATCCGTCCCCTCCTTAATCATCTTTATGACACAAAACAATTGTTAATTGTAATCTCCATTTCTACTTATTTCTTCATTTAACATAGAATTCCTTCATTTTTTTATAAATTAATATTATTTTTAATTAAACTAATTTATTTTTTTGTGGGGCTCATATAATTATATTTAAAATAGCCCGTATATCCCAATATTTCTACATTATCCGTCTTAAGAATATTAACTTTAACATCTCTAGTCTTCAATAATGTCATATATGTTTGTTCTAGTGTTAAATAATTGTATAACACATCTTTATTCCCTATGGCATTGATTAAAAATGGGCTTACTATCTTAACACCATGCAAATTAATATAAGGCCCACCACAGAATCCATAATTATTATAAATAATCCTTTCTCCATTAACAGAAATTGCTTCTGCCCCTGCATTTTTTAGGTCATTTATCACTTGAATAACATCATTATCGTGAATTAACTGATTACTATTAACATAATTATCAGCATCATCTAATGTAATTTCAACTCCAGGACCTTTAACATCAGTCTTACCTAAGAATATATTATTATTACTAACTTCATCTTGAATAACTTTAGTAATTTCAGCTTTTTTTTCATCACTACTCTCATATTTTTCGAGCTTTGAATAAGCTTTATAATATTCTTCTTTTAAATTGCTTAATTCAGAATACAATTTAGTTCTCTCATTGTAGGCTACATCATACTGTTTTACATCTAAAACAGTATTTTTCCCTTCAAATCCAATATTCATAGCAATAAGAAGTCCTAGGATTATTGAAGCAATAAAAACAAAAACGGTAGCTTCATTATTTTTCATTTAATCACCTCATTAATGAGATTTGGTTTTATCTATTAAAAGTCGCCTAATAATTGCAAAGTTTTCAAATATTCTTCCACCAAATACTATAACTGCCGCTAAATAAATTGGAATTCCTAATTTATCGCCTAGATAAACCATCGCTACAGCTAACACCGCATTTCCAAAAAAACCTGATATAAAAATATCCGCTCTGAAATTATGAGAAATTGACCCTCTTAACGCACCAAAAACTGAATCTAAACACGCAAAAATTGCTACAGAAATATACGGAGAAAATCCAACCGGAATATCAACATTCCATACGACTCCTAATATAATTCCTATTAATAACCCTACAAAAGCAACCATTTAATCACCTCTACTTCTTTTCTACTGGCCTTGCATACTCGAATTTATATACTTTGTTATATTTAGAAATCACAACTTTATCTACTGTATTCGTAGTTACATCACATGCACCACTCAAGAATTGTGAGATTGTTCCTGGAAATTTTATAGCACCTTCCAGCCTTGCTTTATCTCCAATTGCTTTAATAGTGACTCTTTTACTATAAGAAATTCTTTCATCATTTATAATAATTGCATTTCCAGCGTTTCTTATTCCACTGCGGGTAGTTAACCTAATATCATTAATAGAAATTGCCTCAGCACCTACTGAATTTAATTCATTTACTATATGAGCTAAATCCACATCGTTTATCGCCTGCTGATTTTCAGTGTTACTACCAAAAATGTCACTCTTAGGATCTATATAAACTATTATGCCTTGCCCTTCTACTTCGGTTTCTCCAGTAAGAGTTCTTGTTTCTTCCAATTCTTTATACAGCAACTCACTTTTTCCATTATCTCCCAGATTTGTCTTTTCATATTTCGCCATTTTAGCATCTAAATCATCAATCTTTTTCTGCATAACTTCTTTGCTCGTTTTCAGTTGCTCGTTTTCAGTTATAATTTCTGGTGTATTCTTATTGTTATCTACTACTGCTGCCGAATTTTGTTTTCCTATCATTTTAAATTGGTAAGAGATCATAAATCCTAATAATACACATACTATACCAATGGATATTTGGGATCTAAACTTTTTCATAGACTTCCTCCTCGCTACTCTCTGTGGGAGATAAATATTGTTATTTTTTACTCTTTTGTTCTATAAACACAACTGGATTGCTTTTAGAACTAACATCTACATATCCCTTTTCACTCTTATATTGAGGTTGCGTAATAATATTTATTGACTTATTAAATTTGTTTTTTAAGTCTTCGCTTGTACCAAATTTAATGCACATCCCCCCCGCGTAAACCTTGATATCTAATACATTGCTTACATCTACCATTGTTATAATATTATTGCCTTTATTCTTTCTATAATCATCAATAATATTTGTTATTTCCACTGCAATATTTATTTTTCTATCATTCTTTGGCGCAATTAAATTACCTACTTCACATTTTTCAAAATTGAATCCAATTAAATTCACTAAGTTCATATCTTTAACATTAGACCTTTTTTCAAGCAGAATACCTTTGTTATCTAGAATATAATAAGTGTTGTTTAATTTACCATAAAATACAGCTACTCTTTCCTCTATTTCTATTACAATCTTATTAGGCAGGTCTTTCTTAACTTTTACACCTATTATATACGGATTTTTCATGATTTGTTGCTTGCTATCATTGAAACTTTCTGAAAAAATATTATCTCCTAAGTGAATACTTGCCGTATCATTGATTTCAACTTTAGAAGCATTCATATTTCCTATAATTTCAATAGTTGCAATATTAAAATAAGGCAATTTAATGCATAATGTAATTAATGTAGATATCATAATTATGACTAGTAACATTAAATACTTTACTTTTTTTTTGCTTTTTCTTCTATGTAATAATTTTTCTTTGTTTTCTATAATATAATTACCTTTTTTAAGATTATTACTCTTTTTTGCCATTCACTTCCCCGCATTCAATAATATATATTTTTTTTACAAATTAGTTTAGTAAAATACAACATTCTAAATTTGTAGATTATAACGAATAACCAAGTTTATTTACATAAATATGGTTTAAAATTTGCCTCTATTATATAATAACACTTAACTTAATTATTTACATCTCAATTTCAATGTATTTATCAGTATTTTAAAAAAATTAATATTTTGCAAAATTAAATCATCTTCTGCGAAGCTGCATTGACGACTTCAGAAGGAGATTTCCCCTTTTGTAGACCTCTGGAGTAGATAACAATTCTCAATTGTTATCCCCCACTGAAATTTTATTTTTGTTATAACACGGAACTCCCACTTATATAAGAGGGAAACTATCCTTATTAAATGTCGTTAAGCGTAGAAAAAGGCATGCACATATGCATGCCTTTTATTCTAATTTTTATTTGCAGTTTGTCTTGACACATTTAAAAGTATTCCCATTGCGAACATATTAAAAACCAGGGCTGAACCACCATAACTTATAAAAGGAAGCGGCACACCTGTTACTGGCATTGACCCAGTAACTACTGCTATATTAATAATTGCTTGAACAGCTATAACGGATGTAATTCCAATACCTAAAATAGTACCATACATATCTCTCGCCGTAACTGCTATTTTAATACCACGCCATACAAAAATAACGAATAATAAAATTATAAAACCGCATCCGATTAGCCCTAATTCTTCTCCAATTATTGCGAAAATAAAATCCGTATGTGGTTCCGGTATATATAAACATTTTTGCCTTGATTGGCCAATTCCTGAACCAGTAAATCCTCCTGACCCAAGTGCAAGTAATGATTGAACTAATTGATACCCCTTACCTTGACTATCGGCAAAGGGGTCCCTAAAATTCATAACCCTAGCCAATCTATATGGTTCAAAAATTGCTAGAGCAACAACCGCAGCTACCAGCGATGATCCTATAGCAAAAAGATGTTGAAATTTTGCGCCTACTGCAAATAAAATAATTATAGTAACAATCATTATAATAGCTGCTATACTTAAATTTGGCTCTAACAAAATTAAACCTGCATAAAAGCCCGAAACTAATAGGTATGGAAGTACCCCTTTAACAAATTCTTTGACTTTTTCCCCTTTTAAATCTAAGCTTTTAGCCATATATAATACTATAGCATATTTTGCAACTTCCGATGGCTGAAATTTTGCAAATCCTAATGGAATCCACCGTCTAGAGAAATTTATAGGTGGGAATGCAAATACAGCAAGTAAAGATATTACAGTGATTATCATGATAATTCCAGTGTATTTTTTTATAATATGATAATCAGTTTTAATAGCTGTAAACATAAAAACACAGCCAATGACTGCCCACATAAATTGTTTTTTAAAAAACAATTCTGGATCGTTAAATTTAAAAGCCGCATAATATGAGCTGGCACTATAAACCATTACCACTCCGATTGCCACAAGAAGCATTATGGTTGCAAATAACATAAAGTCTATTTGTCCCATTTTAACCTTGTATTTTTTCATACTATATCCTCCTTACATCACTAATAGGAAAAGGATAGAAATCCAATTAAACATAAAATCACTGTTACAATGGAGAATACTGCAACAATCTTAGTTTCATGCCATCCACTTAATTCAAAATGGTGATGAATTGGAGACATCTTAAATACTCTCTTACCTGTAGCCTTAAATACTGAAACCTGAATAATAACAGAAAGAGTTTCTATAACATATATGCCCCCTACAATAAACACTAAAAAAGGTGATTTTAGTATCATACCCACTGCAGCTACTGCGCCACCAAGTGCAAGCGACCCCATATCTCCCATAAAAATTTGTGCTTTATAAGAATTGTATTTTAAAAATCCTAGTAATGCACCTGCAAGTGCAGCACAGAATATTGCAAGAGTCGTATGAAACATCATATTACTAACCAATGCAAAAAATGTCATAACTATTATGGTAACTGAAGTAGCTAAACCATCTTCTCCATCTGTTAAATTAACTGAATTTGTTGTCGCTACAAAATATAGAATAATGAAAGGCACATACCAGACACCAAAATTTACAACTTTATCAGAAAATGGTATTATTATATCCGTTCCTATTTTAATCGAAGAGTAATAGCCAATTAATCCTGATACTACAACTAAAAGTAACATCTTTTGTTTAGATGTAAGTCCTTCATTTTGTTTACGTATTATTTTCAGCAAATCATCAATAAGTCCTATTAATCCGAAAGCTATAAAACAATACATTGCAATCATAGCTTCATCGCTGGTATGTCTAACAAGGATTAACATTGTAATTATTGTAGAAATCATGAATATTATACCACCCATAGTAGGTGTCCCTGCTTTTTTTAGATGACTTTTAGGCCCTTCTGCTCTTATATTTTGACCAAATTTAAGTTTATGTAACATTGGAATTACTAATGGTCCTTGTACAATTGATAGGAAAAATGCAATTAAAACCGAATAAATAATTAAACTCATTTTTCTATCACCTCTTTAGCATTTATATTCGTGAACGAATGTAAATTCGTTAGTTCGCTAACTATACTCTCAAATTTCATATATCTTGAAGCTTTAACTAAAACAACATCATCTTTATTGATCATTCCATCCAAAAATGAAACTACCTCATTATAGGTTTGAAAACTTCTATATTTATCTATATCGTTAAATCCTTCTTTATATGCTTCATTAAATTCACCTAAAGTAATTAGTAAATCAATATTTTTACGTTTTGCATATTCTCCGACTTGTTTATGTGCCTGCGTGGCGCAATTTCCGAGTTCCCTCATAGTACCAAGAATCGCGATTTTAGAATTCCCACTAATATTGCAAAGCACATCAATTGCGGCTATCATTGAGTCTGGACTAGCATTATAGCAGTCATTAATTATAGTAAACTTTTTACCTTTTGTTATATCTAAACGCATAGACGTAGCTTCTAACTTTTTAAAACCTTGAGCAATTTCATTATAACTCATGCCCATTGCCCTAGCGCAAGCTACTGCTAGCATGGAATTTAATATATTATGCCTTCCTGGTATATTCACCTCAATAATATTATCTATCAAATTTTTCTTGTCCATTATGCGAAAGGTTATTTTCTTTTCCTCTACATTTAAATCGCATGCTTTTAAATCAGCTTCAGAATCAATTCCCGTTCTTATAAGTTTATAATTTGATGTGTTTACATCTTCTAATAAATCATTGTCTGAATTTACAATTAAAACACTGTCTTTACTAAAAAAATCTGTTATCTCCATCTTAGCTTTTAAAATATTTTCTCTAGTTTTAAGATTTTCAATGTGAGACATTCCAATGTTAGTAATAATAGCAATACTCGGTTTTGAAGTCTCACATAAGTTATGAATTTCTCCAAAATCACTCATACCCATTTCTAGAACTGCAACATCATAACTTTTATCTAACTTAAATATCATCATAGGTAGCCCAATCTCGTTGTTAAAATTGCCCAAAGTTTTAAACACTTTGAATTTTGCACCAAGCACTGCTGCAACCAAATCCTTTGTGGATGTTTTGCCTGTAGATCCGGTAATTCCTACTACTTTTAAACTTAGCTTATTCATATAAAATTTTGCAAGATTAAGTAGTGCTTTTCTAGTATCCGCTACCTTAATTACAGCTGTTTTCTTATTAAGCATCGCTTTACCAAATTTCATTTCATCAATTATGCAAATTGAAGCTCCTTTTTTGCTAGCCTCAACAATAAAATCATTAGCGTTAAAATTTTCACCCTTTAATGCTATAAAAATATCCTTCTCTTTTATAGTTCTTGTATCTATACAAACATTATTATATAATACATTTTCGCCTTTAACTACTATTTTACCCCCAGTTGCCTCTAATATCTCGTCAAAACTAATATATTCCATCTAAAATAGCTCCTTTATTATCTCTGAAACAACTTCTCTCTCATCAAAATGTATAGTTTTTTCTTTCAAAACTTGATAGTCTTCATGCCCTTTTCCTGCAATAACAATTATATCACCGCATCTTGCAATTTCAATTGCTCGTTTTATAGCCTCGCGCCTATTCTCTATAATTTCGAAATTATGTTTTTCAATACCGGATGCTACATCATTAATTATTTGCATAGGATCTTCAGTTCTTGGATTGTCTGAAGTTATTAATGAAAAATCACTTAGCTGAGCTCCAATTTTGCCCATTATAGCTCTTTTGGTTTTATCTCTATCTCCACCACAACCAAAAACACTTATAAGTTTACCCTTTGTAAATTCCCTGACAGTTTTTAGTATGTTTTCTAAGGCATCCGGTGTATGTGCATAGTCTAAAATTATTTCAAATCCCAACTCATGGTTATTGTAAGCAAGTTCACAACGCCCAGGCACTTGAAGTTTTTGTAGAGCTAGTTTAATTTTAGCTAGGTCTACTCCCTGATTTAAGCAAACTGCTATAGACCCAAGCGCATTATATATATTGTAATTTCCTGGTATACTCAATTCTATTTCAAAAGAGTTTTCTTTGTACCCTAATGTAAATTCACTTCCCCGTGAATGCATTTTTATATCACTGGCCATAATATCTGCATTGCTATTTAGTCCATAGCTTAATTTTCTACTTTTAATTAAACTATAGACTTTTGCGCCATATACATCATCAATGTTGATTACAGCGCTTTTACTTAATTTAAATAACTTTAATTTTGCATTAAAATAATTTTCAAATGTTTTATGGAAATCTAAATGATCCTGAGTTAAATTTGTAAAAATACTTTCGCAAAATTCTATTCCATATACCCTGTCTAAACTTAAAGAGTGCGAAGACACCTCCATAACACAATAATCCACATGCGACTCCACCATTTCCTTAAAAAGCTCATGTAATTCAAGTGATTCCGGAGTAGTCCTCTCTGTATGAATTTTCTTTTCTCCAATATAATTTGCAATGGTTCCAATAAGTCCAACTTTGTACCCTTGCTGTTCCAAAATAGCTTTAATCATAAAAGCTGAAGTTGTTTTTCCATTAGTACCTGTAACTCCTATCATTTTCATGTTACGACTTGGATTTTCATAGTAATTAGCTGCACTTATGGCCAATGCTTTTCTGCTATCTTCTACTCTAATCACCGCACAGTTTAAATGCTCTTCTATATTTTTCTGGCATACAATAGCAACCGCTCCATTTTTAATTGCATTTTGTATATATTTATGACCATCAAGATTATATCCTTCTATGGCGAGAAATACATCTCCTTCTTTAATTTTTCTTGAATCATATTGAATTTCCTTTATATCAATGTCCATATTACCCTGGATTAAATTGAAATTAATATTCTCCATAATTTTTTTAAACTTCATAATATCTATTCCCCTTTTACATGGCAAATCCGACAGCTCAGAATTGCTGAGTCCTGTCGGTTTTTATTTTTATGTGCCTATCACCTAATTATACACTATTTTTAATGACATTCCAGAAGTAAAGTCACCCTTTTCTAAAAGTAGGTGTTACATACTATAACAAAGTAAAGTATTCCGCGGGATATAAATTCACTTCTGAAGTCATTAATATTACAGCATCGCAGATGATGATTTAACTAGTCAGCCGTAATATCTAGATGTATTGTTATCGTAGTTCCTTTTTTTACTTCTTTGCCTTCTATGCTTTGTTCTGATACTATTCCATTACCAACAAATTTAGCTTTTAGTCCAAGACTTCCTAGAAGTGCAGTAGTTGTTTCCGGGCTACTTCCTATTATATTTGGAACCATGACCATATTATTATCTTTTTTTAATTCACCAGCGTGTAAAATAATTTCAGTTCCTTCCTTAACCGTATATCCAGGTTTCGGAGTCATATCAGTAATAACTTCTCCATCTGAACTTAATTTTACCTTTAAGTTATTATCTTTCAATGATTTTTCTGCCTCCGGCTTCTTAAGGCCCCTTACTTCAGGCACAATAACATCCTTTAATAAGCTTTTTGAAGTTTCCTCCTTTGAAGCATCAGATTTAAAGGATAAATAATTGAAAATATCATTAAATACTTGCTTTCCAACTACTGTTGCAATCTGACCACCATAATACCAAGATGGGTCTGGTTCATCAATATTAATTAATATTGAAATTTGAGGATTATCTGCAGGTGCCATCCCCGCAAAAGATGAGACGTATTTTCCTGGTGCATAGCCAGGCCCTGTCGCACTAATCTTTTGAGCAGTTCCTGTCTTTCCGGCAATATGGTACCCTGCAATAAATGCCTTCTTACCACCACCAGTTTCTACAACTTGTTCAAGATAAGATCGAAGTTGCTTTGTAACTCCTTCATCCACTATTTTTCTTTCATTATAATTCGAATATTTTTGCAGGACTTTTTTATTATTTAAATCATCATAATTTACTATCTCTTTCATAACATGAGGTGTTATAAGTTTTCCTCCATTTGCAATGGCATTAAAAGCTGCCATATACTGTATGCAAGATAAAGTATTCCCTTGACCAAAGGCTGTTACTGCTACATCAAGAGCAGTCATATCTTTTGCTTTTCTAATTATTCCTGAGGCTTCTCCATTTAAATCAATACCAGTTTTTTTACCAAACCCAAACAATTCAATGTACTTATTTAATTTTTCCGGCCCTAGTCTTCTACCGAGTTCCATAAATCCAACATTACAAGAGTTTTTTAATATATCTACAAAATTTTGAGATCCATGCCCTGTAGTTTTCCAACACTTTACCGCTTTACCTAAAACTACAGTGCTACCAGTACAGTTAAATACATCATCTTCCTTAACTAGCTTCTCTTCCATAGCCCCCGTAGCCGTTACAACTTTAAAAATAGACCCAGGCTCGAACGTATCACTTACTGCCCTATTTCTCCACGCCTTTTGATTTTCATCATAACTTTTACTAAGATCCCAAGGGTCATTGGGGTTATAGTCTGGTTTATTCACCATACCCAGTATTTCCCCATTTTGAGGATTCATTGCAACTATAGTAACCCCGGCTGCTTTATTATCTATCATAGCCTGATTCGCCGCTTTTTCGCAAAAATATTGAATCATCTCATCAATAGTAAGCACTACATCTTTGCCCTCTATAGGCTTTGTATAATCTGAGATTGTATAAGGCAATTCTTCACTTTTTCTGTCGGTTTCCGAAATTTTTATTCCAGGTATACCTGATAGATATTTATTGTAATACAGTTCAACACCTGTAAGTCCATTGCCATCAGAATTCGTATGCCCTAGAACATTTGATAAAAAATTGTCATTGGGATAATATCTTTTTGTATCTCCAGTAATAACAATTCCTCGAAGCTTTTGTTCTTTTGAAAAATCGCTAATTTTATCAGCTGTAGCTTTATCTATTCTTCTCTTCAAAATTGCTGCTCCAATAGGTTTTCCCTTTGAATTAGTCTTAGTCAAAATAGGTAAAACTTCACTAGATTCCATTCCAAGTATTTTAGCGATTTCTGGTGCAATATCTTTCATACTTAGCTTATTTTTTCTAGTAGTTTCACGTAGCGAATTAAGATCTAAGTCTACTCTAAATACATTTGCACTTATAGCTAAATCTTTTCCATTTCTGTCTAAAATCCTCCCCCTCTTTGGTTCAATACGAACGTCACTTGTCCACTGCAAAATTGCTCTTTCTTTATAATCCTTCCCTTTAGCTATCATTACGTAACTCAACCTACCAATTAATAGAGAAAGCAAAAGAAAAAGCAGGAAAAAGACAACCAACATTCTACGCTTAACTATTACCTTGTCTCTATACTCCCCTCTTGCCAATTTGTTTCCTCCTTGCTAATTCTTCAAAGCAAATAGTAATTATCGACTAAAAAATAATATTTTTAATTTTATCTATTATATCGTTACTTGTTTTCACTTCTAACTGTTCTTTTGTTTCTAAATTGTTTTTACTCAAATCTAAGTATTGTATGTCACTAACCTTTGGGTTAACCATATGAAGTTTTGTTGTCGCTGTTTTCTCAATGTAACCTATATTCCTAAACTTCATCAGTTCTACATCATACGCGTCATTTTCTTTACTGACCATTTCTATTTCAGCTTTAACTTTAGAAGTCGCATCTTGATAATTATAAATCATACAATATCTAGCAATTGTTATCATTCCAATAACAAACCCTAAACTAATATTCAAAAGAACGTTTTTTTTCTTTTTCATTTCCTTCAGCTTTTTACTGCTTTGTGTCTGTTTTCGTGATTTTTCTAGATCTTCATATTTTCGTTTTTTTAATGGTTCATATGGTGCTAAAACTGTATTTCCATCCATTATAAACTTATTTTTTTCTATTATCACTTTATTCACCCCATCCACAATTTAGAACTAAATTTTTTGCGCTACCCTTAGTTTTGCACTTCTACTTCTTGAGTTTGTTTCTATCTCTGTCTCTGTTGCCCTTATAGGTTTTCTACTTATAAGTTTCACAATCGGTGTTTTACCACACACACACATAGGTAACTCTTTTGGACATTTGCATGGATCTTCTAAACTTTTAAATTTAACTTTAACAATTCTATCTTCAAGTGACTGGAATGTAATTATCGCCATTCTTCCACCGCGATTAAGTCTAGCTATTCCATCTTCGATTGCTTTATCTAATATTTTTAATTCCCCGTTAACTTCAATTCTTATTCCTTGGAATGTTCTTTTAGCTGGATGCCCTCCATCTCTCTTAAACTTTGCGGGAATTGCTGCATCTATAACATTCACTAGTTCCAAAGTAGTATTAATTGGTTTGTCTTTTCTTCTATCTACTATGAAATTAGCAATTCTTTTTGAAAATTTTTCTTCGCCATAATTTTTTAAAACCTCCGCTATCTGTGGCTCTTCATAGTTATTCACCACATCATATGCTGTTATCCCCTTACTCCTATCCATTCTCATATCAAGATTCGCATCCCTCATGTAGCTAAAACCACGTTCTGCATTATCTAATTGATATGACGATACCCCTAAATCCATAAAAATCCCATCTACTTTTTCTATTTTAAGTTTGCCAAGTATTGCTTCAATGTTATAAAAATTATCATGTACATATGTAACATTGTTATATTCTTTAATTTTTTCCTTAGCAGCTTTTAATGCATCCGCATCTTGGTCAATTCCAATTAACCTTCCTTTAGGTGATAGTCTTTTTAGGATTTCTAAGGAGTGCCCTGCACCTCCTAATGTACAATCAACATAAATTCCATCTTCTTTAATATCTAGTGCATCAATACACTCATTTAATAAAACTGATACATGTTTAAATTCCATTTTTAATCTCCTTTTATATACCTAATTCATTCATTTTTTCTGCTATTTCATCAAAATCCATATCTGATTCATTGTATTTATCCCATTTGTCCTTAGACCATATTTCTATTCTAGTTGATACTCCTATACTTACTATTTCCTTTTGAAGGCCTGCATATTCGCATAAATTTTGTGGTATTAAAGCTCTTCCTTGCTTATCTATTGTTATTTCATTCGCTCCTGAGAAGAAAAACCGTACAAATGCCCTAGCATCTTTACTCGTCAATGGAAGTTTCTTTAATTTTTCCTCCATTATATTCCACTCAACCATTGTATATATGTATAAGCATCCATCTAGGCCCTTAGTCAATATAAATTCACTGCCTAATCCCTCTCGAAATTTGGTGGGAATAATCATTCTGTTTTTACTATCGATGGCATGTTGATATTCACCAATAAACATTTTATCCCCTACCTTATAAACTTACTCCACTTTGAACCACTTTAAACCATTTTAAACCACTAACAAATATAATTCTATAGAAAAATGAAAATTCCTTCTTGTTTTATTGTTTTATTTTTATTTTTTAAAAACAATTAAACTTTTTATGATTTTATTTGAATTTATTAACTAAAAATACATAATTATCACATGTGCGAATGTCAAATCAAACTGTTGTACTAATTAACTTTCTTGAAATGCATTAAGATGTAGGGTATAATTTATAAGAAATTAATAATATTAAACGCACGAAAGGAATGTACATATATATGAAGCTAGGAATTGTAGGTCTACCAAATGTAGGAAAAAGCACATTGTTTAATGCAATAACAAAGGCAGGTGCAGAATCTGCTAATTACCCATTTTGCACTATAGAACCAAATATAGGTGTTGTAAGTGTACCTGACAAAAGATTGGATGTACTACAAACTATTTATAATAGTAAAAAAATACTTCGTACTGCAATTGAATTTTATGATATAGCAGGCCTTGTAAAAGGAGCAAGCAAAGGAGAAGGTTTAGGTAATAAATTTTTATCTCACATCAGGGAAGTAGAGTCTATTGTTCATGTGGTAAGATGTTTTAATGACGATAATATCATGCATGTAGATGGCGCTATCGATCCTACACGTGATATAGATACTATTAACTTAGAACTTATTTTTTCCGATCTTGACGTAATCGACCGAAGAATGGAAAAGTCAGTAAAACTTGTTCGTTCTGGTGACAAAACAGCCAAAATGGAATATGCTCTTATGGAAAGAATAAAGGAACACCTTGAAGCAAATCTTCCAGTAAGAACATTAGAGTTCAACGAAGATGAAGCCGCTTTTGTAAATATTCTTTTCTTAATTACTGCAAAACCAGTATTATATGCTGCAAATATAAGCGAAGATGATTTAATGTCTGGTAATACAGAAAATGATATGGTTAAAAAAGTTAAAGAATTTGCTGCAACTGAGAATTCAGAAGTAATTGTAGTTTGCGCCAGACTTGAAGAAGAATTATCAACTTTGGATGATGATGAAAAAATGGAACTTCTAAAGGAATATGGTCTTACTGAGACGGGCCTTGATAAACTTATTCACTCAAGTTATAAGCTACTCGGTTTAATGAGCTTTTTAACTGCAGGACCTCAAGAAATAAGAGCATGGACTATAAACATTGGAACAAAAGCCCCTGCTGCCGCTGGGAAAATCCATTCGGATATAGAAAGAGGTTTTATAAGAGCAGAAATAGTTTCCTTTGATAAATTAGTTGAATGTGGCTCTGAAGCAGCTGCTAAGGAAAAAGGACTCTATAGACTTGAAGGAAAAGAGTATATTATGCAAGATGGTGATGTAGTTAACTTCAGATTTAACGTGTAACAAAACAAAGCAGGACAATTTAGTCCTGCTTATTTAATATCTATTATTAAATAATAACCTGCGAGGCTGTTCATCACCTGGGGTGATGTCCATCATTTTTTGCTATATTTTTTTAATTCTTTGTTAATAGCTGTCATTACCGCATCAAAGCTAATATCAGGATTTCCCATTAGTACGCCAATTGCATCCTCTATAGATGTCATCGTATATATATGAAAGTTTCCATTTTTAATTTCTCTTTCAACTTCTTCATTTAAAACCAAGTCTACTGCATTCGACAAAGGTATCATTACACCTTTATCCTTTATTGTGTCAATTGCTTTGCATGCTGCAAAGAAACCTTCTATTTTATCATTTACTCCTCCTATAGGTTGAACCTCACCAAATTGATTTACCGAACCAGTGATTGCAATGTTCTGTTTTATAGGTATTTTACTTAGCGCTGAGATCATACATATTATTTCTGCAACCGATGCACTATCACCATCTATTTTCCCATAAATTTGTTCAAAGCTTAAGTGAAAATCTACTGGTAGTCTAGTAAATCCACCATTAATAGTACTTATATATCCCTTTAAAATATTAATAGATTTACTATGGATACTTCCACTTAAATTGCTCTCCTTTTGAACATCTACAATATTACCTTCTCCCTTATAGCAGCAACAAGTAATCTTTATTGGCTTACCAAAACTAAAATATCCTGTATCCATTACTGATAATCCATTCACTTGTCCAATTCTACTATTTATAACATCAATAAGCATCTTCTTTTCATTATAATTATTTAAAATTTCCTTTTCCATAATGTCTTTTTTATAGCCTACCTCAATTATATCTCCTTCACTAATCTCTTTTTTATTTTCTTCTTTAACCTTATTGCTAGCTAATGTTAATAGCTTATTTATTTCATATTTATCATAGTATATTTTTTCTCTACTCTGTGCTTTCCGTGATAAAATCTTTGCTACTTCTCTTATAGCTCCTTTTGTAAGAAACTTATAATTGTTTTCACTACAAATTTTATTTATCTCAAATACAAGAGATTTCTTTAAATCATTGTCTATATTTTGCACTGGATTGCATTCTGCTTTTATAGTGAAAATTTTTCTAAAGTCTTCATCATAATTATAAAGCAAGTCATAAGTCTCATAGTTTCCAATAAGAATTATCTTTTCTTTAATGGGTATAGGTTCTGGTTTAAATGAATTTAAGGACCCAATCTCATAAGAGTTTCTGTTATAAGCCGAATCTACCTCTTCTGTTAATAATGTTTTTTTCAAATTATGGTAAGCCGCAGCGTCCTTTAGTAAATCATTTGCTCTAATTATCAAACACCCTTCATTTGCTTTTAGTATACTACCACTTTTTATAAATTCGATCCCTGTAGAATAAACCCCTTTGTGATTTTCATATTCTATATTTCCAAGTAAGTTTGTCAAATTAGGATCTTGTTCAAATATTACTGGCCGAATTTGATTTTCACTATTATCTACCATTACATTTACAACATATTTGTATATAATTTCATTTATTTTTTCCTCGTCATCATCATAGCTTAAAGAATAATTATCTATAAGTCTTTTTTCAATATCATTGAATACTATATCAAAATAACTTTGTACTGTTTTATCTTCCATAAACATATTTTTATATTCTTCTTTTAAATCATTCATTTCATTTTTATAGTGTACTTCCATTAGTTGTTTTATTTTCTCTAAGTCTTCTCCTTCAGAATCTTTTAGTTCCTCTAATGTTTTCTTAGCATTATCTTTTAACATACTTGCCGTTTGTAAAATATTCTCTTTTTCCTCTTTATCCAATATCTCATATTCATTTTCAGACATTTCCTTTTTATCACTTAAAGGAATGAATGTAAACCCACTATTAGTGGATTTTATATCAAAACCTTTCTCTTTTGCTGTATCTATTAGCTTACCAATTAATTTATTTCTTTTCTTTTGAATATTTTCCTGAATGTCTTCAATTTCTTTATTTGCAGAATTGTTATAAAACTGAAATGTGCACTCTAAATATTCATTCTGCATTTCTTCAAATATCTCTTTTAGCTTATTACCTCCTCCATTACTTACAAAAATAGATTTGGGAGATTTTTCATCCTCATATAGTACATAACAAATGTCTTTTGGCTTACTCTTATTTTCGAAACTTTCATTTACATATTTCATAATCTCTTTAAGAGTTTCTTTTGAAAAATCGTCTATTAAATAAATATTAAAACCCTCTTTATCTATACTCATAGCAGTTTTAATATTTTCTATTACATCAGAATATTGTGGCATAGTATATAATTCTTCTTTTGCACTTATATCTTCAACATCAAATTCATATATAATATCTTTTGGAGTTAATTCTCTATTCATGCTCCTCCCCCTTTCAATTCTTTATTATATTAATATTCTTGAATCACCAATTTAGGAACAAATAAAATCATTAAGAAATAATAATATTTCTAAATTTATGCGTATATATTTTTTTTCCTCATAACATTTTAATAATAAATATCAATAATAGCGATTTTTTTAATACTTGAGTTAAATTACAACATAAGATATAATAAGCTTATTGACTTTTTATGTTTTTTATAATTTTTATTGTGAAGGAGTAATACTGATGGGATTTAAAGACAAAATGACTAATAGTTATACACAGGCTTATTTAAAGAGATATGGTGATAGACTTACTCAAGCACAAGGTAGAGTTCTATCAGTCAAAGTAGAAGAAAAAAATTATCTAAGAATATTTTATAAATTAACTGTAACCATCTTAGTAAAGGCCGACGGAAGTAAATCTATTTCTAAGTGCGTATTTAAAAAGCACCGTTGGTTCAAAAAAGTTAACTTTATATCTGTGCTTCAAGGTCATTCTGTTATAATTCAAGGAATGAAGGGCAAAAAAGGTAAAGAACACAGAGAACAGATTCAAATTGTAAACATTAGAAATATAACTACCAAGAAGGACCTGGTTCCAATGCAGGGAAATGCTCCAAAGGTTCAAAGAGTAAGATCTGATAGACGTTTTAAATAATGAAAGCTATATGACTTTGTCATATAGCCTTTTTAATTAGTGCTTATGCATTAAATACAAGTACAAACTATTTATAAAGGAAATAATACCCGAGAAAAATATAATAATTAACCATTGCCCCAAATTAAGTGGTATGGTATGAAATACATTCTGTAAGAATGGAATATACACTATGCCAATTAGCATAATTATGGATATACCTACAGCCCCAATTAGGTACAAATTTGTAAAGGGATTAATTTCAAATAAAGATTGTTTTTCTGATCTACATTCAAACACATGTATGAGTTGAGATAAAACTAATGTTCCGAGAGCCAATGTTCTACATGCCTTGATATTCATACCATAATATTTACCACCGATAAACGCCATTATTGTACAAACACCAATGAGGCACCCGCGAATGATAATTTTTTCTGTAAGCCCTCTTGAAAATACACTTTCATTCTTTCCTCTAGGCTTTTCAAACATAATATCACTATCAGCTGGATCCACACCCAAAGCAATAGCTGGAAGTCCATCTGTAACTAAATTTACAAATAAAATTTGTATTGGAAGCAGAGGATTTTCTAAGTAGAATAATGAAGCCAAAAACATGGTAAGCACTTCCCCTAAATTACAGGATAATAAGTACCTGATAAATTTCCTTATATTATTATATATTACACGTCCCTCTTCAACTGCTGCAACAATAGTTGCAAAGTTATCATCTAAAAGAATCATAGAGGCTGCCTCTTTAGTTACATCTGTTCCGGATATTCCCATAGCTATCCCAATATCTGCTTCTTTTATAGCTGGAGCATCATTTACACCATCTCCAGTCATGGCCACAATATGATTTTTTTGTTTAAATGCTTTTACAATTCTTAGCTTGTGTTTTGGACTTACCCTTGCGAATATTTTAAAATTATCAATATTCTTATCTAGTTCCTTATCACTTAATTTATTCAGCTCATCTCCAGTTATAACCTCCTCTGGATATTTACATATATCTAATTCTTTTCCGATAGCATAAGCTGTATTTTTGTGGTCCCCTGTTATCATTACAGGTTTTATACCTGCAATCTTGCACTTTATAACTGCATCTTTTACTTCTTTTCTTGGAGGATCAATTATACCTGCTACGCCTATGAAAATTAAATTAGTTTCCAAATTATCATTTCTCATAATACCAGACACCTTATAGGCACAAGCAATGCACCTTAATGCCTTATAGGACATTGACTCTACAGACCTTATTAGTTGGTTCTTATAATGCGGAAGCATCGGTTGCACCAATCCGTCTACCAATATATAATTGCAGTTTTCTATAACTCTTTCTGGAGCACCCTTTACATAGCAAATTTCTTTATCATTTTCTTTAACAATTACGGACATAATTTTCCTTGTTGAGTTAAAAGGTATTTCATATAAACGTCTTGATTTATTCAAAAATCCCTGTAATTCCTTAGAATTTTCAAAAAAACCTTTAATTAAAGCAGTTTCTGTAGGATCACCAAACAAGCATTTTTCCAATTTCTTTGCGTTAAAATCGTAATTACAATCGTTACAGTATGTAAATGCTTTTTTCATAACTAAATTTAATGGAATTTTGCCTTTATCAACATCATAAACCTGTCCATCAAAATACAATGCTTTTACGGTCATATTATTCTCAGTTAGGGTTCCCGTTTTATCTGTGCATATTACAGAAGTACAACCTAATGTTTCAACTGCTGGTAATTTTCTAACTAAAGCGTTCCTTTTAAGCATTCTAGATACGCCTAGTGCTAAAGCAACTGTAACTATAGCAGTTAACCCTTCTGGTATTGCAGCTACTGCAAGGCTTACACCCAATAGGAACATGGCATATTTATCTTGTCCACGCGAGATGCCCATGAAAGTTACAACTAGGCAAATTATTATACAAAGCACAACTAATATTTTCCCAAGATGTGCCAATCGATCTTTAAGTGGAGACCTCTCCTCTTCAATACTATGAAGCATATCTGCTATTTTCCCCATTTCAGTATTCATACCTGTTGTTATAACTTTTGCTTTAGATTTTCCTGTAAGAAGTATTGTTCCCATATAAATGTTATTATCCTTAGAACTGGCGTTTTTGTTTACTCCAGCAGATTCTCCAGTAAGTAAAGATTCATCTAGCATTACGTTATTCTCCTCAGTCAAAATGCAATCAGCCGGAACTCTATCTCCACTTTCTAAAATCACTAAATCACCTGGCACTAAATATATTGCATTTATTACCAATACCCCGCCATTTCTAATCACTTTAGCCGTTGGTGCCGCTAGCTTACTTAGCGCCTCCAGTGATCTTTCAGTTCGAAACTCTTGAATAAACCCTAGTATTCCATTCATTATAACTATAATAAATATAGTTATTGCATCCGCTTTTTCTCCCATAAGCCCTGAAAGCACTGTTGCTACAATTAATATCCAAGTAATAAAATCATTGAATTGTGAAAAAAATATTTTAAGTGCGGATATCTTTTTTTTATTTTCTAATTTGTTAAATCCATATTTTTTTAATCTACGTTCAGCCTCTTCTATGGTAAGACCCATTGATAATGTCTTACTATCACGTACAGATCCTCTTAGCTTATTTTCATCCTTTGTATTATTATTTGGCACTTGTTCGTTAATCACTTTCTTGCCCTCCTTATACTTGCCTAAGATAGATAACATTTGCTAACCATTGCCTCTCCTATAAGTTACTATATTTCCTATTCCATACTAATATATGTATTTATTTACTTACATATGAACAAAATATAGTGTATTATTTAATTAAAATTGGTTTTTTCTTTACAATATAGAAATTTGATTATAAAATAATATTAGCAACGCTTGCTAATTAAAAATGACAATGAGTATAACAACTAATAATTGTTATACTCGCAAGAACAATACAAGGAGGCCCATACGTGAAAAACATTATTTATATTACTGGCCATAGAAATCCAGATACTGATTCTATTTGCTCTGCTATTGCTTATGCAGAGTTTAAAAATAAAACGGGGAAAATCCCTGCATTTCCTATAAGACTCGGTGAAGTTAATAGCGAAACAGAATTTATTCTTAATTACTTTAATGTAGAGCAGCCTGAGCTTATAACTACGGTTAAAACACAAATTTCTGATTTAGATATAGACGTCGTAGCTCCAATTTCACCAGATATTTCTCTTAAAATGGTCTGGTCCATTATGAAAAAAAATCATACTAACACTCTACCTGTTATCGACCAAAATGAGCGATTAGCTGGTGTAGCTTCAGTTTCAAGTCTCGCTTCAAGCTATTTAGATGTTTGGGACAATGCTATTCTTGCCAAGAGCAATACAACTCTTGATAATATTTTAGATACTCTATCAGCTAAATGCATTTGCAAAACAAAAGATGCATTTAAAATAACTGGAAAGATTATTGTAGCTGCTATGCATCCAGAAAGCACAAAATCTGTAATTGAAGCTGGTGATGTTGCCATTTGTGGAGATAGAGAAGATACCCAGCTTTTAATAATTAATTGTAATGCTTCTCTTTTAATAATTACAGGAAACCATACTCCAACAGATGAAGTTATTGAACTTGCAAAAACTAATAGCTGTACAATAATAGTAACCCCTTTTGATACTTTTACAGCTTCTAGATTAATAACGCAAAGCATCCCAATCAATTATGTTATGAGCAAAAAAAATGTTGTAAGCTTCAATTCAGAAGATTTTATTGATGACATAAAGTCTATTATGATTGAGACTAGATACAGAAGTTATCCTGTTACTGATGAAAATAGTAAAGTCATTGGAAGTATATCTAGATATCATTTAATATCAGAAAACAGAAAAAAAATCATACTTGTAGACCATAATGAAAAAGCCCAATCTGTACTAGGTATAGAAGATGCTGAAATACTAGAAATAATTGATCATCATAGAATTGCAGATGTGCAAACTGGCGTACCTATATATTTTAGAAATGAACCTGTAGGTAGTACTTCAACAATCGTAGCATCTATATTCTTTGAAAATGGAATTAGACCTTCAAAAAGTACTGCAGGTCTTCTATGTGCAGCAATAATTTCTGATACATTACTTCTAAAATCTCCTACTTCTACACTAGTCGATGAACTTATATTAAATAAATTAGCTCAAATTGCTGATTTAGACGTGGAAGAGTTCTCCAAACAAATGTTTAAAGCCGGGACATCACTCGAGGGCAAAACTGCTCAAGAAATTTTTTACCAAGACTTTAAGACCTTTACTCTTAATACTTTTAAAATAGGAGTATCACAAGTTGGTACAATGTATATTGAAGGCTTTGACCCACTGAAAGATAACATGATAGATTTAATGAATAAAAAAGCCAACGAAAATGGCTTTGACTTGATTTTACTAATGCTAACTGATATATTAAATGGCGGTTCAGTATTAATAGCTACAGGGGAACATAAGGATGTTGTTTCAAAAGCCTTTGATGTTACTCTAACTGATAGCGGTGTATATATTCCTGGTATAGTTTCAAGAAAAAAACAAGTTATACCCCCTATTACAGCTGCCCTAAATAAAATAAACAAATAAAAACAAAGCATATATTATTTATAATATATGCTTTGTTTTTATTTATATATATTGTAATTTCTAAAATTTCTCTATAAAATTTGTAGAACTAAGAAGACAGTAAAAACTATAAAACATATAGAATAACTTATACTTAAATAATCCTTAATGCATGCATCATCAATCTTGCCACTATAGCCACCATAACTTTTCAGATAATGCATATCATTACCATTATAATGAAAATAAAAATTAACAGATTCTATATAAGCAGCTAAAATATCAACATTTAGCGTAGGTTTTCTCCAAATGTTATTAGCATAATCTCCTTTAAAATCTATCTTTACTTTTTGGTTTCTAAAAACATAAATTACATATAAAAATAATTCTGCGATTATTGCTGGGATTATCGTAGCACATGTCAGCAATAGACCTAGTATGTTCAATTCCTTGTCAAAGGTTATACTATAGAGTAAAGTAAATACAATAGCTGCGCCATTCCCTAGTATTAGAATATAAAATAAAGGTGCAATAAATCCGCATATAAGTGATCTAGATATAGTAGATATTGTGTCATAAAAATGTTTTCTTTCAGTATTATTTAAACTTTTCCGCTCTGTATTACTTATATCTATTACTATAAACGCTGTTATAGCATTAAATACTTGATTGCTTTTTATAAAAGTAATGTCTGCCAGAAAGGTAAGCGCAATATATATAGCGATTACTGCACATAAATATAAAAATTGCAGCATATATATATTCTTAATTTTTTTCTTCAATTTTATATTGATAAAATTAAATAATCCTTGTCTATCTACTCTCCATAGCAATATACTAATTAAACATCCAATTGTATATCCCATTACCATTTTCATCCCTCCTATGATTATATTATTATGTACTTTACTAATAGTATATGAAGGGTTTGCTTTAATTAAAACTTTTTTTTATTTCTCACAAGCAAAAAAGAAATACTATTAAATCATCTCCTGAGGAGCTTCACATCTTTTATAATAATAAATTTATTTGCCCCGCAGATTATTAGCCATTTGCCACATTTCATCAGCAGTTTTTAAAGTAGTAGAGCTAAGCTGAAAAGCTCTTTGAGTTACAAGCATTTCAGTCATTTCCGTTGTAATGTCAACATTGGATAGTTCTAAGTACCCTTGCATAACAGTATAATCACGGCTTTTCACAATCTTTGTACCAGGCTTTGGAATAAACAAATTATCCCCTACAGAAATCATTGAATTATCGCCTACAGCATCTAAAACCATTAATTCTCCCACAGGCCTATTTATATTGCCATCTTTTATAGTTACAACACCTTGTGAATCCACACTAAAATTGTTTTTATCAAATTTATAAGGTCCATTCACCTTATTAATATCATTACCCTTATCATCAATTATACTTAATCTATTTCCATTTTGGTCGACTATAGTTCCACTTGCATCTGTGAGAAAATTACCTGCCCTTGTATAAGCCCTGCTATTATCCGGCTGTACCACTTCAAAATAACCGTTGCCATCTATAGCGAAATCTGTTGTTAGGGTCGTCTGTGTAAGCTGACCTTGTACATTATCCCTTATCCATTCGGATACCCGAACGCCAGTACCATTTTGAAGTATCGCTTTACCGTTCTCGCCTTTTGACACTGGATATCCCTTTCTATCAAGTGATTCATAAACAAGATCTTTGAAATTTGCATCAAGTTTTTTATACCCGTTGGTATTTACATTAGCTATATTATTTGATATAGCATCTAATTTTTCCTGTTGGGACATCATAGCACTTTGACTATTCCATAGAAGTCTTAACATTTGCGTCGCTCCTTCCTAACTACTTAATTCTCATCTAGTTGTTTTATCTTACTGTTCCTACTTCATTTACAGCTTTTCCTAAAGTCTCATCAATAGCTTGTATAACTTTTTGGTTACTTTCAAAATTCCTCGTAATTGCCATCATATTTATCATTTCGCTTGTAACATTAACATTTGATTTCTCTAGTGAATTTTGTTTAACAGTAATATTTTGATTTTGCACTGGACCCGCTGCATCAAACAAATTATCCCCAACCTTTTTAATGCTCTTATAATCTTTAAAATCCACTGTACTAAATTTATATTGGTTTACACCATTAACTGAAATATTTCCGCTATTATCTACTTGAAGTTTACCATCGCCTACAAATATGGGTTGTGCTGCATTGGTTGCTTTATTTTTACCTAAAACCTTATCTCCGCTATCCGTTACTAAATACCCAGCTCCATCAACATGAAAATCACCACTTCTGGTATAATAATTTTTAGTGGAAATACCATCATTCCTTTGTACTGTAAAAAAACCAGTTCCGTCTATTGCAAAGTCTGTAGCTTTATCCGTCGCTGTCAGAATACCTTGGTCAAAATATGTGTTTAAATCATCGATTTCACTTCCCATACTGAGTGATCCAATAGTATTCTTCGTGTTCCCACCATTTATGATTTTATCATAATTTTGTATTAACACATCATCAAATTTTTTAATAGAAAGGTTATCACTTTTAAATCCATTTGTATTCGCATTTGCTATGTTATTGGTTACAACACTTTGTTTAGCCTCTCCAGTTATGAGTCCTGTAACCGCTGTATAAAGACCTCTAATCATTTCCCCACCTCTTTATTAGTTATAATCGGCATTTCATCCGGGTAACGCATACCATATCCTCTAGCCTTTATTTCAATCTTACCTTTACTCGTTTCATAATTTATCTTTGCACCGCTTAATAAAATAGAAGCCATAATCATACCTATTCCTATTCCTATTAGAAGTTTCCTATCACTTAGAAAGTCCATTAAACTTTTTATCTTATATACAACTCCTTTATTAATAGTACTTCCCCCTTACCTAAATGCGTCATTTCTGATATTTCGTCCAAGGAATATTCCTCACTAAATAATCTTTTTATTTCCTCAACCTTTGCACTACTTCCATTATTCCTATTAATAGTAATCGGTTCTTCTATAATAATTTTGTTATTATTCTCATTTTGCTTATCTTCATAGTTTTTATGTAATATATTATTTTTTCCCATAATTTCTTTCATATCCATTAATTCACTTTGGAGTTCCAATATACTTTCAGAAAACTCTTGTCTAAGTTCCCCTAGTTTAATGTCATAATCATGAGTATTTTCTATAGCATTCCCTAGCACTCCATTAAATGACTTATTCTGCTTTTTAATAGATAACACATTTAAAATTACAAGAATTATTCCAACAAAAATTAATAAACCTGGCATATAAATCACCCCGAATTTTATACTATTTCATATTTTAGTTTTACTAAAGCTTTTCTTAAATTTATCAGTGCTCTGCTATGAAGTTGACAAACTCTTGATTCAGATACACTTAAAATATTTCCTATTTCTTTTAATGTAAGACCTTCATAATAATATAAAGTTAAAACCATTCTATCTTTTTCTTTAAGATGTTCGAGCCCCAAAGCTAAATATTCAATTTGCTCTTTTTCTTCTAAAGCTTTTTCTGGGCTTTGACTCTTTTCATCTTTAATTGTACCACTAAGTGGCATATCATCATCATCTGAAAAAATCAAATCCTCAAGTGAAACTATGGATATATAATTTATATTGTTTTCAATTTCAGCTACCTCATAAATTGTAATGCCTAATTCACTTGCTATTTCATGGCTTGAAGGTTCTCTACAAAAACGTCTCTGTAGCCGTTCAATAGCCTCATTATATCTATTAAGCTTATCCATAGCACCTTTTGATATAGGACTATTTCGCCTAAGTTCATCAATCATAGCACCTTTTATTCTTATTGATGCGTAACTTGAAAACTTCATACCTTTAGTACTATCAAATTTTCCCAGGGCATCCATAAGTCCTAGCATACCATAACTCATTAAATCTTCATATTCAACATATTTAGTTTTTCCAATTATTACTCTAGACGCAATATATTTAACTAAAGGTATATGGCTTTTCACAATTTGCTCGCGTACATCAGCTACACCCGCTATGGACATATAAACGCCTCCCTAAATTTTTTTCAGTTGTTCTCTCATAAGTTGAAATGTAAATTTAATAACTTTTTCGCGTATTGAGTTATCTAAAAATTCAAAGCTCAATCCGCAAACACATCTGCCCTCATCATCTTTTTGGATTCTCTTTGCTTTCCCCACTATAAGTATGTCTTCTTTATTAACAGTTAAGGACACCAGAATAAAATCATTAAGCTTTATTTCCTCAGTCACCTTAATTCTCATACCACCACCACTTAAATCAACTAATACAGCCTTTAAATATTCACTCTTATCCACTGTACTAGGATTAATTCTTGGATGATTCTTAATATTTTTATATTTAACGTTTCTTATTAATGATACCCTAACATATTTTCTCCTCTGAATCTTCTTAACTTCCTTAGGTTTTGATATAAGTAAAATAGGTATATTTTCAAATTTACGTCCTATAACTTGAGACTTAAATTTATAAAGATTTTCCCCTTCATAATAAATCACCTCTATAATATCGTCCTTTGACAATGGAAGATATTCACCTGAATTAATAGGAATACTAATTGCTATATATTCCTCTGTTATATCTTGTATATTGCTTTTAAAATATTTTTCATCAATTAATATTTCCAATTTCTTATTTAATTTAAAATTTACTTTAGCCACTCCCCCAACTCCTTATGAAAAAACGCTAAAAATTTTCTTAAATAACCCTTCTATCCCCATACCACTTGACTTTTCCGTCATGCCTTCAATTTTACTTGCAATATTATTTATATCCTGAGCTGCTTGAGACTTCGGATAACTTATTATCACAGGTTGTTGTGCTCTTACTGCATAATTTAATTTATTATCTTCACTAATTTTTCCTAAATATTCTAGTTTCATATCAAGAAATTTAGTAACAGCATTATTAAATTTATTGAAAGTAATATTAGCTTCATTATTATCTAACGATCTATTTACTATAACTTTCGCAGAATTCTTAATATTAAAATGCTTAACAGCCTTTAATAGACTATATGCATCCGTTAGTGACGTAGGTTCTGGTGTTGTTACTATTACTAAATCCTCACAGCAAGCAATAAAGCCCAAAACACTTTTACTTACACCTGCACCTGTGTCCATTAGTATATAATCAAGTCCTTTTAAAGCCGTAAGCTTGTTTAAAAACATATCTCTTTGAGATTGCGTCAAATCCTCAACTTTTGTAAGGGCTGAGCCACCCGGAAGAAGTTTCACCCCAAAAGGTCCAGTTATAACAACCTCCTCAATTTCTTTGCCCTTGCTAATAACATCGAATACGTTATATTTAGAATAACATCCCATTATAATATCATCATTTCCCATTCCTATATCTGCATCAAAAACCATAACTTTCTTGCTCATCTTTTGAAGTGCTATAGATAAATTTACTACTATGTTACTTTTACCTACTCCCCCTTTACCGGAAGTAACAGTTATAATTCTAGGGATTCTATGGTCCCCCTCCTCATTTCCAACTGCCATTTGTCTGAGTCTTTGTGCTTGATCTAACATACAGTCTCCTCTCCTAATATTAGACTAACAAGTTTCTCAGCGGATAACTCCTTAATATCATCTGGTACATTTTGGCCAGTTGATGCAAAACTTAGAGGTATTTTTGCAATTTCTAATATATTAAGTATAGATCCATATGTGGAAGTTTCATCTAATTTAGTGACTATTATACTATTATAATGCAAAATTTCATATCCTTCAATAATATGTTTAATATCTTTATTCTTCGTTGTAGAACTTAGCACTAAATGAATATTTTTTGTATCAGCCTTATCCACAAATGTTCGTAGCTCAGAGATTTGCATTTTATTTTTACTACTTCGTCCTGTGGTATCAATCAATATCACATCACATTCACTCATACTTTCTATAGCCTTGTCCATGTCATTCATATTATATACTACTTTAAAAGGAATGTTCATAATGTCAGCGTAAGTTTTTAGTTGCTCTACTGCACCAATTCTGTAAGTATCTACAGTAATTAATCCTACTTTTTTTTTCTGAATTAAAGCAAGTCTTCCTGCAAGTTTTGCTATGGTTGTAGTTTTACCTACACCTGTAGGCCCTACCAGCACTACTCTGCCTTCTAATTTTGCCTTAGTAACATGAATCATTTCTTTTAATACCATTTTCAATTTCTCATATTCGCTATCTTCCACTTTAATATTTTTAATTTTCATCATAATATTTTCAATATTTTCACTATCTACATCATTGTCTTGCAATATTTTTTCTATATCACTTTTATGATTAGACCCTTTAATCGTACCACTCGAGAGGTCACTAATCATAGTTTTCATCTTCATCATTTCACTCATTAAGTCTTTCGAGTAATTATCACCGTTACTAGGACTATCATCCTGAGCATCCTCATAATTCTTAGGTTGAATTTTATTTTGTTTCTGGACCTCACTAGAATAATCTTTAATTGTCTTTTCCTGCTGCACAACTTTTTTAATTGCTTCCATACCCTTTACAACATCTCTATCTTTTTCATTTTCAATAGCTGCAGTTACTTCAATAATTTTTTTAGAAAACAATCCTTTTATTCCTGGTTTCCTAATTTTTCTTTGACTTATAATTACAGCATCGCTACCTAGTTCATATCTTATTCTTGTCATGGCTTCGTTCATGTTATTAACTACGTATCGTTTTATAATCATTCTAGCGTCACTACTCCTTCCGTTTTAATCTCAACTTCATTCGGTATTTCATTAAGAGAAAGCACGCAGACGCTAGGGAATACCATTTCAATTAATCGTCTAAAAGCTGGTCTTATTTTAGGAGATACTAGTATTACTGGTTGGTTATTATGAAAATAAATTGTGCTAATATTACTTTTAATTGAATTTAATATTTTTCCTGTGGTATCAGGATCTACTGCTGGAAAAGAACCTTGTATAGATTTTTGAATGTTACTCGAAATAATATTTTCAACTTCGGGTGAAAGAGTTATAATTGTTATACACCCATTTTCGTCAACTAATCCATTACAAATACTTCTTCCCAGAGAAAAACGCACATATTCTGTTAATACTTCTGTATCCTTAGTTATTCTAGAATTATCCGCTAAGGACTCTAAAATTGTAACCATATCCTTTATAGCTACCTTTTCTTTTAATAAACTTTGAAGAACTTTTTGTACTTCACCAATAGTCATAAGATCTGGTATTAATTCCTCAACTACAGTATTATATTTTTCTTTTACAGAATCAATTAATAGTCTCGTTTCCTGCCTACCTAGAAGTTCAAACGCATGTCCCTTAATAGTTTCTGTTAAATGAGTCACCATTACAGTAGTTGGGTCTACCACTGTGAGTCCCTTGATTTCAGCATCTTCTCTTTGGTCATTATTTATCCACACCGCAGGAAGTCCAAATGTTGGTTCAATGGTGTTAATGCCTTGAATCGTAATATCTTCAGAACTTGGGTCAATACAGAGAAGCATACTTGGCATTAACTCACCGCGAATTATTACAGTTCCTCGAATCTTAACTACGTATTCATTTGTTTTAAGTTGCAAATTATCTTTAATTCTAATTGGCTGAACAACAATTCCCATCTCTATTGCACACTGCCTTCTTACCGAGGCAATTCTTTGTAATAAATCCCCTCCTGAGGCTTCATCTGCTAGTGGTATTAATCCATATCCTATTTCTATTTCCATAGGCTCCACAGATATCAGATTCATTACATTTTCTGGTTCTCTATTTTCGGTTTCGTAATTCTCTTGCTCGATGATTTCTGTTTTCATAATATTTTGATCTTTTTCGTCTTTATGCAAATAATATGCACTGGTTGCTGTAGCCACCGATAGTATAATGAAAACAAGATGAGGCATGCCTGGAATTGCAGCCATAACTAATAACACCACTGATGCTAATGCAATAACCTTTGGAAATGCAGTAAGCTGAGCTGTTACTTGACTTCCTAAATTTTTATTGCTGCCAGATCTAGTAACCAAAATACCAGAAGCAGTTGATATTAGAAGTGCCGGAATCTGGCCCACAAGACCATCACCTACTGTAAGCCTAATATAAGTGGTTGCAGCTTGTGCAATTGGCATTTTAAGCATTACAACACCTATAATTATTCCACCAAAAATATTAATTATGGTAACAATTATACCGGCTATTGCATCTCCCTTTACGAACTTGGAAGCTCCATCCATAGCTCCATAAAAACTAGCTTCATCCTGTAGCTTTATTCTTCTTTCTCTTGCCTGCTCTTCAGTTATTACACCTGCATTCAAATCAGCATCTATACTCATTTGTTTACCTGGCATAGCATCTAGTGTAAATCTAGCAGAAACTTCAGAAACTCTACCAGCACCGGCTGTAATAACTACAAACTGTATAATAATTATTATTAAGAAAATAATTATCCCAACTACATAATTACCTCCAACAACAAATTCACCAAAGGCTTCAATTATATCTCCTGCATAAGCTTCTGTTAATATTAGCCTGGTAGATGAAATATTTAGCCCTAATCTTAAAAGTGTTGTAATTAAGAGTAATGTTGGAAAAACTGAAAATTGCAAAACTTCTGTTGTAAACATTGTTAATAGCAAAATTACAACTGCTAGTGTAATATTAAGTGCAATTATTACATCAAGAAGCTTTGGTGGTAATGGAATAATTATCATTAAAATTATTCCTATTACTCCCAAAGCAACTAAAACATCCAAATTATTTTTTATGCTATATTTTGATCTTTCAGCCACGCATATCATCCCTTACTTTTTTTCTTCAGTTTAAATACCAACGCTAATATTTCTGCCACAGCTTGATACATATCCGCTGGAATTTCTGAGCCCAAATCTAATTCCTTATATATTAACCTTGCTAAAGGTTTATTTTCAATAATTGGAATATCATTTTCACTTGCAATTTCTTTTATTTTTATAGCTACATTATCTACACCAATAGCTACAACTATAGGGGCCCCTTCGCCACCTTGTTCATATTTAATAGCAACGGCTATATGAGTTGGATTTGTAATGACCACAGTAGCGTCAGGTACTTCTTGCATCATTCTACCAGATGCCATTTCTCTTTGCTTTTGCCTAATTTTCGATTTAATCTGTGGGTCCCCCTCTTGTTGTTTATATTCTTCTTTAACTTCTTGCATACTCATTTTTAACTCTTTATTATGCTTGTATTTCTGGTATGCGAAATCAATTATAGATATTACAAGCATAATTATACTAATTTTGAAAAATATAGCTACTACTAGCTCTCCAAAAGCAACTAAAACAGCCTCTATTTTAAGACTTCCGTAGTTCATTATATCCAAGTAATTACTTTTAACAAAATTATATGCTACAAATCCAATAGTAGTGACTATAGCTAAGTTCTTCACTAAATCCACCAAGGATCTTGTAGAAAAGATTTTTTTGAATCCACTTATAGGACTTAGTTTTTTTAAATCAGGTTTAAGTGGTTCGTTTGTAAATATAAACCCAGATTGCATTAAGCTTGCAACCACTCCCATTATCATAATAGGCACCACAATTGGTAAAATCACAAGTCCGAATCTTATTATAGAAACAAGAAGCACAGTTTTAAAAGTATACTCCGTAACATTAAGTATTAAATAATTCCCTAAGAAAATACTTAATATTCCTTTTAAATTGCCTAGGGTATACGCACCTAACATAATCATCAAAAGTGTTGAGGTAAAAAGCGTAAAGGTAGAAGATAATTCCTTACTCTTTGCTACTTGACCCTTTTTCTTTGAATCACTTTTCTTTTTAGGAGTAGCTTCTTCAGTTTTTTCACCACTATCTGCAGATATGATAATAAGCATGGGTATCACTCTGTAAAAAGCTTTAATTATATCTGGAATAGTGTAAAAAGAATTTACTATTAACTTTATAGCAGCTGGCAGCACTAAAACAAAGCAACTGAGTCCTACTATTATTTTTATTGGCATACCTAAAATCATTACATTTAACTGTGGTACTGTTCTTGATACTAAACCCATACTTAAATCCGTTATAATAATTATTAAAATAATTGGAATTGCTATTTTTACTCCAAGTGTGAAAAATTCTATAAAAATTTTCACCATCATCATAGCTGATTGCTGATTAAGTATAAACTTTCCAATATTAATAACGTTGAAAGAATCAATAATAGCCCTTATTAACATATGATGGCCATCTACCACAAAAAACATCACCATACTTGTCCAGTAAAGTAAACGCCCAAGCAAAGTAACGTTCTCATTAGATATAGGATCAAATATGCTCATCATAGAAAAACCAACTTGAAAATCCATAAGCTGCCCGGCCATCTGTGCTGAAAAGAAACAAAACTTTGTTATGTACCCGAGTGTTAAACCCGTGATAACCTCCGCCATAATAAACATTACTAGCGCAGTGTTATTATTAATCAAATTTACATTTTCATAATTAACACCTGGTAAAATTAGAAAAGTGAAAACAACACAAAATCCAACTTTTGCCATTGCGGGAGTAGACTTAGGAAAGAAAACAGGTATACCCATAAAGAATGCTGATATTCGCAGTAGCACCATTATAAATCCTAAATAATAAGCTGTACTAATCAATATTACTCCACCTAACCTCCCATATTAGCAATAAGTTCAAAAATTCTAGTTGTAAAACTAACTATTGTGTGAAGCATCCAACTACCCATTAATAATCCCATTACTGCTACTGCAAGTAACTTTGGTACAAATGTTAATGTTTGCTCCTGAATTTGAGTAGTTGCTTGAAATATACTTATAATTAGCCCTACTACAGTGGCTGTAAGTAGAATTGGAGCAGATACCATTATTGCAGTTTGAATAGCATCTTTTATTACAGTTAACACAATACTCTCGGTCATTTAATTCACCTCAACTAAAACTCATAATCAATGATTTCACCAATAAATTCCACCCATCAACCATAATGAATAGCAATAATTTAAATGGTAAAGAAATCATAACTGGTGGCAGCATCATCATTCCCATAGCCATAAGAATACTACCCGTAACAATATCTATTATAATAAAAGGTATAAATAACAAAAATCCCATTTCAAAAGCTCGCCTTAGTTCACTAATTATAAAAGAAGGTACCACTGCATATAGGGGCACTTTATCATAGGTGAGTTTTGGCTTTCCATCTTTCATTACTACATTACCTTTTGCATCAATTTCATTTTTAACAGTATCTTCTAATTTTCCTACCTCTAAAAAGAGTTTTAAGTCCTTGGCTCTGGTCTGTTTTAACATAAAATCTCTCATGGGCCTCGTCCCCTTATCAATTGCAACCTGTTGAGTTATTTTATTATTCAAATAAGGGGTTAAAGCATCGCTATTAATCTTCTGAAATGTTGGCGCCATTGTAAAAAATGTTAAAAATAGTGCAAGTCCAATTATGACCTCTTTTGGTATTGCCTGCTGAATTCCAATAGCACTTTTAAACAGGGATAGCACTATAATAATTCTTACAAAGCTAGTAGTCATTATAATAATTGACGGCAGTAGAGTAAGTACTGTAAGAAGCATTAATAATTTAATATTGTCAACGTATTCAGTTGGCGTATTTGCATTATCAACTGAAATATTAATTTTAGGTATTGGCAGTGGCGCCGCATTTACAACTTTTAATGTAACAATCCCCATTATTACCATAACCAAAGCAAAAATAAACAAGTTTTTATTTTTTCTTTTCATCTTTAACACCCTTTTTTATAATATGTTTTTTAAATAATTCCTTCATGTCTTCATATTGAGGTATCTCTTTACTATTCTCAATGGTAATAATTTCTTCCCCAGGTAATTCAAATAAAATATTAATTCCCTTTGAACTAGAAGATACCGCATATGCTTTTTCACCAATTTTCACAACTATAATGCTATTTTCCTTAGACAGCGCAACCCTGTCTAACACTTTCATATATCTACCATCTTGCAATTTTTGAAGTTTATTACCACCGTATTTTAATGATGCATATATTAGAAGTAATATCACAGGTAAAAATAATATAATTTTTAAAATCAATATCCAAAATTCTCCATCTATCATTTTATCACCTACTGTACTAAAATATCATTAAAATATATATGAGAAATTTTCCCTTTAGTTAAAATTGGATTTATGTTAGCAATTAGCTGACCCTTTATAGTATCAAGACCTGTAGCACTAAAATCTGTAGTTTTTTTTGCTCTCAAAGTCGTATTGACTATATCCCTAATAACGGGCTTTTTTATTTCTAGTTCTGCAGTTAAATCCTTATTCTCTTCATACCCAATAACAACCTTCACCTTTAGATACCGCTTTCCATCCTCGTCCATTAGATTTACTAAGAATTCCTCTAATGGATAAGTGATCTCATTAATTTCCTTAGCTTTAGCTGACTTATCCGTGGCGCTTGTACTTTTTTTATCCATAAAATACATGGTTCCAAAGGCAGCGCCTCCAACTACAACTAATAATAGCAAAAGTATAATGACAATTTTAAAAGTATTTCCTTTTTTAGGGTTATCACTCATTTTTTAATGTCCTCCTTTTTATTTGCAACAATTAAAATATTTACTCTTCTATTTAAGGCTCTGTTTGCATCGCTATTATTGGGTACACTAGGTTGATATTCAGCGCAGGCAACGGATTTAAATCGTTCAGGATGAGTTTGTCCTTTAATAGAAACAAAATACTCAAGTACATTCAAAGCTCTAGCAGAAGATAATTGCCAATTATTTTTATATTCATAATTACTAATTGGTATGTTATCTGTATGCCCCTCTATTACTATATCATTTGGTAGTGTAGATAGTAGAGCATTTATTGAATTTAGTACTGGTTTAATCTTATCTATAATTTCTGCTTTTCCACTTTCAAATATAATGTTTTCCCTAAGTTGAATTATAACTCCTCTACTGTCCGATTTTATTGATACAGTGTCCTCTAGTTTTTTCTCTTTTATTAAACTTTCAACCTTTTTATAAATATCTTCTGTATTATTACTAGGTGTTGTAGTTGGTACTGGTTCACCAACTAATGGGACTTCTCCATTTTTTACATTGAAATCTAATATACTTTTTCCAGTTTCACCTGTGAGTACTGATTGAAGGGAAGACGCAATTTGTTTAAACTTTGCCGCATCAACTGTTGAAAATGAATATAATAAGACGAAGAAAGTTAGAAGAAGTGTCATTGTATCCGAAAAAGTAGCAATCCAAGCATCTGTTCGCATCTCCTCGCCACCACTTTTTTTTCTAGACATTATCCTTCACCCCAGCTTCTTTATCTTTGTCTTGATCTTTAATAAATTTAGCTCTGTCATCTGGTGATAAGTAAGAGGTTAATTTTTCTTCAACAATTCTCGGATTTACTCCAGATTGAATTGAAAGTATTCCCTCAAGCATCATTTCCCTATTATTTACTTCTATGCTAGATTTATAATTTAAATTTTGTGCCATAGGAATTAATACTAAGTTTGCAAGTAATGCACCATAAAATGTAGTTATTAATGCTTTTCCCATACCAGAAGCTAATGCTGATGAATCACTTAAATTTGCAAGCATTTGAATAAGCCCTATAAGGGTACCAATCATACCAAAGGCCGGTGCATAAGCTGCCCAAGCTTTTAACATATTCGCACCATCAGTATGACGCCTCTCCATTTCCCCTATTTCTAGTTCCATAATTTCCTTTATTGTTTCAGGTTCAAGACCATCAACTACCATTTGAAGTCCTTTTTTTAAAAACTCGTTTGTTAATTGTACCATCTCATCTTCAAGAGATAAAAGTCCTTCCCTTCTTGCTTTTTTAGATAAATTTGTAAAGCTATTAATAATCTCTGTACTAGACATTGTACTTTCTTTAAAAGATTGTACAAGAACCTTCATTACTTTCTTCATCGCCGAAATAGGGTAAGCTATAAGTAGTGCCGCAAATGATCCCCCTATTGTGATTAGGATTGAAGCGAAATCATAAAATACTTTTAAATTAGTTGCACCAGCTGACATACCCCATCCAATCAAAACAACTCCTATTACGATTCCAATACTTGTCAAACTATCATGTTTCTTCATGCCATTGCCTCCTAAAACTCCCCAGTAAATATCTTCTTTTTATACTTTAGTATTCGATCAATTACCACCTCTGTACTCTCAAGCACAATGTACCGCTTACCATTTATTAAAGTTATTAATGTTTCTGGTACTTTTTCAATTTTTTCAATAATATCAGCGTTTAAGATAAATTCTTGTTTATTTAAACCTGTAAGTTCTATCATACAACCTCCTATGGTATGGTATATTATGTATTATAAACTTATAAACTTAAAAAATTTGGTAAGTCCCAAATACTATAGTATTTGAGACCTATTACAAATTTTATTTCTATACTATCTCTTTAGATTTATTAACTCCTGTAATATTTCATCTCCTGTGGTAATCGACTTACCAGATGCCTGGAAGGCCCTTTGAGCAATTATCATATCTGTAAACTGCTCCGATAAATCAACATTTGACATTTCGAGCATTCCTTGAAGCATATTCCCGTATCCTTCGCTATTGTCGGTAGCAGCACCAGTTCCTGTCCTTACTACTGCATCTCCAGCATTTGATGAATTTTCATATAAATTTCCTCCAACTTTTGTTAAACCAGCTGGATTCTTAAATGTCGATGTTGCAATTTGCCCAAGAACTGCCACTTTACCACCCTCTAAAACAGCTATAATTGATCCATCCTTCTCTATTGAAAAAGTATCAATTTTTGAGATTCTTGTTGACGCCTCAGTATAAGTAATAGTACCATCAGAATTAACAATTCTAGCTTCTGGAAGAGTAACTTGAATTTCATTTGGTATAACAAGAGGAACTAGTTTTCGTTCTGTATTTAAGCTTGAGCCGTTTGCATCAACAAATTTCATCAAGGGGTTACCATTATTATCATAATCTATACTTGCATTTTTACCATCATTTACCGCATATCCTAATACTCTTAATCCATCGGAATTTAATAAGTTACCGCTCCTATCTAAAGTTAAAGCACCATCTCTTGTGTAAGATAAACCAACTCCGTTAGTATTATTACTTACAGAATAATCATAGTTTAAATCTACACCTTTTGTATCTGTATTTAAAGGTATGGTCGCAGCTTTAGCTGCAGCTATTGCTCTTACAGCTGTTGCATCAGCTGTTCTTAACGCTGCTTCAAAAGGTACAGCCGCTGCTGCAGTATTAGTTTTAGCAGTATCCGCAATATCCTTAGCCGCAGTTGCCTCAATCACAGCTTCTTTTGCTACTTTATCAGCTGCATCTGCAGCTGTTGACGCATCTGCGGCTTTTGTAGCAGCACCATCAGCAGTGGTATTAGCAATATCAGCAGCAGTCTTAACAGTATCAGCAGCAGTCTTCGCAGCATCAGTAATAGCCTTAGCATCAGCATCAATCTTAGCAGCAGCAGTAGCTTTTTTAGCAGTATCAGCAGTAATACCCTTAGCAGTATCAGCCTCAGTCTTAGCAGTATCAGCAAGAACCTTAGCATCATCAGCATCTTTCGCAATCTTAGTAGTATCAACAACATCCTTAGCAGCATCCGCCGCAACCTTAATTAACTCTGCATTACCGGGATCCTCATCTAGCGCTTCTTTAGCAGCTTTTTCTGCGACTTCAGCAGCTTCTTTATCCGCATCAGCTTTTTCTGCAGCAGTCGCAGCTTTTTCTGCAGCAGTCATCGCAGCAGTTGCCACAACTGCTGCAGCCGCATCAGCTGCAGTAGCAGTTGCTGCGACTGCTGCCGTAGCATCAGCTTTATTAGTAGCTTCAGTTGCAGCTTTTGCTGCAGCTGTTGCCACAATTGCCGCAGCTTTAGCAGCCTCAGCAGCTATTATCGCTTTGCTAGCCGCAGTAGTATTTGCATAATTCGCAGAAGCCTTGGTAGTAACTGCCGCCGCAGCAACAGCTTTAGCAGTAGCAAGGGTACTAATAGCAGCTTTAGCAGTAGCTGCTGCAACAGCTGCTGCATTAATAGCAGGGTCAGCCGCCAATTTTGCAGCAGCAGCATTATTGATAGCTAGAGCTGCAGCTGCATCAGCAGCAGTTATAACTGTTGTAGTCGTTGCTGATCCTTTAGGTGTTTCACCTTTAGCAACCATTAAATAGCCTTCGCCATCCATAGCAACATCTAGATTCCTAGATGTTGGTTGCATCGCTCCCTGAGCCATCATAGTATCTATTCCAGAAACTTGTACTCCAAGACCTATTTGTCTTGAATTAACTCCACCTTGGTTTGCTCCAGGAGCTGTAGATCCAGCAATGCTTTGACTTACCATATCTTGAAATCTAACTCTCGAACTTTTAAAAGATGTAGTTCCTGCATTAGCAATATTATTTCCTAAAACATCCAACTTCACCTGATTTACCTTCAACCCACTAATCCCAGAATAAAATGACCTTAACATAATAATACCTCCACTTTTTTATTTATTTCAATATAATTTATCTGTAATTATAATTTTTTGTTTAAGCCTTTCTGTTTTATTATCTCTTTAAACCTATTAAATCCTGTAACATTTCATCTCCTGTTGTAATTGACTTACCCGATGCCTGAAAGGCCCTTTGAGCAATTATCATATCTGTAAACTGCTCAGATAAATCAACATTTGACATTTCGAGCATTCCCGAAAACACCACTCCGTATCCTGCGCTATTGTCAGTACCAGCTGCAGTTCCAACACCTGATCTTACTACTGCATCTCCAGAGTTTAATGTCTCTTGAAATAAATTACCCCCAACTTTCGAGAGTCCAGCTGAATTCTTAAAAGACGCTGTTGCAATTTGACCAATGACTGCCACTTTACCATCTTCTAAAACAGCTTTTATTTGGCCATCCTTTTCTATTGAATAAGATGAGATTCTTGAACCTCCAATTTTATCTGGTATAACAAGAGGGATTAGTGTTGCACTTGGTTTTAAATTTCCGCTATTTGCATCAACAAACTTTGAAATAGACTTCCCACCACTATAAGTTAAACTTGAATTTGTGCTGTCACTAACAGAATATCCTAGTACCCTTAATCCGTCTGAATTTAATAAATTACCCGCTTCATCTAAAGTTAATGCACCATCTCTTGTGTAAGATAATTTCATTTCACCAGGAGCAGTTACTGTATGTTTCGCTCGGTCTACCTTGGCACCACCAGCATTTGTAGTAGGTACTGATCCACCAGCCACCATTAAATACCCCTCGCCATCAATAGCAACATCTAGCTTTCTAGATGTTGGCTGCATCGCTCCCTGCTCTACCATAGTATCTATCCCCGAAACTTGCACTCCAAGGCCTATTTGTTTTGAGTTAACTCCACCTTGACTTGCTCCCGGAGCTGTAGACCCAGCAATACTTTGACTTACCATATCTTCAAATCTGACTCTTGAACTTTTAAAAGCTGTAGTTCCTACATTAGCTATATTATTTCCTAAAACATCTAGCTTCACCTGATTTACTTTCAATCCACTTACCCCAGCATCAAATGATCTTAACATAATAATACCTCCATTTTTTTATCACTTTGCTTCTGTCATTCCACAAAGTTAAGCTCCCTAATAAGGTCCGGCTTATATCATAACTACACTATCTATATTGGTTATTACTTTTCCTTTACTTTCATTTTTGTCTATTGCGGTGATTACAGTCCGATTTTTGATACTTGTAATCAAAGCCATATCCTTGTATAATAACAAAGCTTGTTTTGATCCTTTACTGTCCGCCACATTTATTCCCTCATTAATTTTTTTCATGTCATCATCTTTGATATCAATATTGCGACTATTAAGCCTTTGCGCTGCATGAGCTGATATGGTGAACCCTTGTTCTTTTATAATTTGTTTATCTAAAATTTTGTTAAATGAACTTTTATCCTTACTATAATTTGTTTGTTCCTTATTAACTTTACCTTTTTCATTTTGTGGCCCTACATTTGAATACTCAGTAAAGTCACTAGTTGAATATAGTTTACCATTTACTACTCTATAAGACATTTTTAACATCACCTTACCATCTTAATTACTCTTTTATCCAACTTTTGCAATGTCATCATAGTTTATATCCTTAGTAACTTCTACATCATCTTCTTGATAAGTTATAGTTAGATTAATCCCATTTAGAGTTTTAGACACACTTTTAACAGTTCCTGAATATACCTCACCATCGTCTAATTTCACCGTCTCAACTTTTTTACTCATTAAGTTAATAGCAGCGGAAAATGCTGTATTGTTATTTAAATAATCCGATTTAGCACCCGATATATCTATAACATCTGATAAAGTGTCAGCCGGGAAATTTTTCATAGTACCATCTACTAATTGTACTGACATATATGTTGTACCTGAATCTTTATAAACTGCTTTGACTGTGCCCCCATATTGAACTCCTTTTGTATCATAACTATCAAACGCTACCACCTTACCAACTAATGCAGTAGAACCTGAAAAAGTCATAGTGCCATTTATATTGGACATCTGTTCTAGTGACGCGAATTGTGCCATTTGAGCTACAAATTCTGTACCATCCTTAGCACTGGTTGGGTCCTGGTGGCTAAGTTCTGCAGAAAGTATCTTCAAAAAAGAATTTTGGTCCATCTCTTGACCTTTCTTTACAATTTTAGTTCCTCTGTCAGTTGCTCTGGCCGTGGTATAGGTTTCACCTGATTTAATTGCAGGTGATGATATTGCTTCATCTGTAGGCATATTTATCACTCCTCAACACTAAATTATTTTTAAACAAATTTATTCACCTGGTTTTCTTCTATAAAATTGTTATTTCCTGTTGAAATATCTCCGTCTACTTCTAAATCCTTATTCGTTTTTGAGTTATTATTTCGTCTACCATCATTATTTTTCTTACTAGAATCTTTACTAAAAAATGTTGAATCCTCATACACATTTATATCTAAGCTCTGGATTTTAATATCCATACTTTTTAACCTATCACAAATATCCTGAACATTTTGATTTAGCAAATTATAAGTTTCCTTATTTTGAGCAGATATATTGGCCTTCATGATTCCACTTTCCATAGTAATCTTAATTGTTATTTCTCCAAGCTCCTTAGGATTCATTTTCACTATTAAATCCTTAATATTGTTAATTTCCATAAATTTTATAGTTTTAATTACATCCACTTCAAAATTATTTTTATTAATTGTTATGTTAGGTGCTTGTACTTTAGTTGTGTCTACATTCTTTACAGCTTCAAATTGGTTCATAAAATTAACTACCTTTGAAATTTTAGTTTCTTCCTTATCTTTACCTAGCAAATTATCAAGAAATTTTTCCTCAAATGGTCTACTTTCCGAAAATTCATCGCCCTGCTCAGTATTATCCGAACTCTGCAATTGGTTTATAGGAACAATCCCGGATGTATTCTTTATGCTTTGCTTTGTCAGTACATTATCTTTAATTGATTTATCCTCACTATTTCCAGTAAAAACTTGGTAATTAGGAACTTTTAATGATTTTGAATCTTCTTTTAAACTTTCAACTTCAGTAGCTAGTTTTTGTAATACATCAAGTACTTTTGGCAAAGTTCCGTTATTACCTTCTGATTTTTCACTAAAATTCACTATTTCACTAAGGTTATTTTTTAGCAAAGTTTCGGCTAGCGGTGTTAATTTCTTTACTCCTAATAATTGTTCTAAGTTAATTGAATTAACTTCATTTTTAGTAGCGTCTACACTTTGAAACACTGAACTCAAAGATTTTAGTACCTGCTGTATTTGGGCCACTTTTTCGATAGATTTACCTTCACCTACCAATTCTTTTGACGATTTCACAGTGTTTTTCTTTAGTTCATCAATAGCTACTTCTACAAAATCTATTATCTTCTCTTTTAACTTGCTATTATCGTATGCGCTATTCAAATTCTCTGTGAGACTGCCTTCTACTGTGGGATTTTCATCAACTACTTTTAATAAGCTTAAATCTCCCTTTACCTCAGGAACTTCAGTAATTAGTTGTTGCACTACATCGACTATTTGAGGAGAAGGCTCGTTATTGTCGTATGCGTTGTTCAAATTCTCTGCGGTATTTACTTCCACTGTGGGATTTTCATCAACTACTTTTAATAAACTTAAATCTCCCTTTACCTCAGAAACTTTAGTAGTTAGTTTTTGTAATACATCAAATATTTGAGTCCTAGTCTCGTTATTTCCTTTTGAGTTTCCTAGCAAAGTAACTATTTCATTAAGATTGTTTTTCAATATGGGTTTTGCCATCGGTACTAATTTTTCTATTCCTGTTAATTGTTCTTCGCCTATCAATTCTTTTGACGATTTCACAGTGTTTTGTTTCAGTGTATCAATATCTACCTCTACAAAATTTATTATATTCTCTTTTAACTTGTTATTATCATAAAGGTTGTTCAAACCCTTCACATTACTGCTTTCAACTGTGAGGTTTTCATTAACTTCATTTGGTATTTTTATTTTTTCCCTATCTTCACCAATCAAATTTCCAAGAAATTTTTCTACAAATGGACTATCTAAGGTAACAGTTTTGATACCCGGAGCTTTTAATAAGCTTAAATCTCCCTTTATCTCAGAAACTTTAGTAGTTAGTTTTTGCAGCATATCAAGTATTTGATGAGAAGTCTCATTATTCCCCTCTGAATTTCCTAGCAAAGTAACTATTTCACTAAGATTGTTCTTTAATGCTTTTCTGGTTTCAGGTGACAATTTCCCTATTCCTGTTAATTGTTCTTCGCTAATTTGTTCTAGATTAATGGAATTAAGTTCATATTTAATAGCCGGAACTTTGTAATCACTTTTAATCATAAGATTCAAAGATTGTAATATTTGCTGAATTTGCAATACTTCCTCGGTAGATTTATCGTTATCTACCAGCTCTTTTGACGATTTTTCAGTATTTTGTTTTAATGCATCAATAACTATATCTGCGAAATTCATTATTTTTAACTTACTATTATCGCATACATTGTTCAAATCCTGGTATTCATTGTATTTTTTAGATGTAGCAGAATTCATTACATTAACATTTACGTTCATCTTTTTCACCTCCCTTCCTAACGGTTATTTCTAATAAAAGCATAAAGTGCAAACTCATCATTAGTCTTTTGTTCTATTGAATTTTGTTCTTTTAAAAAAGCACTCTTCTGATTTTCTTTTAAAATTTCAACAGTCTTCTTTTCAACTTGGCAGTGTTTCAATTCTTGTCTATTTTGCTCTAGTATCTCTTCTTTATCTTCTAGAGCTACTGCAGTTTCATCAATGGAGAGATTTAAAGCATTTAAATAATTTTGTTTGATTTTCTGCTGAACAACTGATTCATATGAATCTATATTTCTATGGATTTTATATTTTTCTTTTAGTTTATTTAGCTCATCTTCTACAATGTTTTTTTCACTTTGCGCTTTTTTAAATTTAAATTTACTTTTATCTTCAACATCTTTTCTAATATCAAGAAGCTTTTGCAGTCTAAACTTGTACCCTTGGGCCAATTTAAAAACTCCTCCCTAAGAAACTTTAATTAAACATATTTTTTAGCATATCCAAACTGCCTTTAAATTCTGTACTCTCATTTACCCCCTGTTTTAAATAGGAATCGATGCTATCATTATACTTAATTGCATTGTCAATTTTTTTACTGCTACCTTTTACATAGGCACCAATATTTATTAAATCCTCAGAATCCTTATAAGTTGCCATCAAATCCCTTGCTAAAGATGCCGCTTGTTTATGTTCTACTGTAGTAATTTCAGACATTAATCTACTAACGCTACTTAGAACATCAATAGCTGGATAATGGTTTTTTGAAGCGAGCGTTCTAGATAAAACTATATGTCCATCAAGTATGCCTCTAACAGCATCTGCTATTGGTTCATTAAAATCATCACCATCTACAAGCACTGTATAGAAGGCTGTAATAGAACCTTTATCTGACATTCCGCTACGTTCCATTAATCTCGGTAACATTGCAAACACTGATGGTGTATATCCTTTAGTAGCTGGCGGCTCGCCTATAGCTAGTCCAATTTCTCGTTGTGCCATTGCAAATCTTGTTACTGAATCCATCATTAATATTACTTTTTTTCCTTGATCTCTAAAGTATTCTGCAATAGCTGTAGCTGTAAATGCACCCTTTAATCTTACTAGGGCTGGTTTATCAGAGGTTGCACATACTATAATTGATTTTTTTAGTCCCTCTTCCCCTAAATCCTTTTCTATAAAATCCCTTACTTCTCTTCCTCTTTCTCCAATAAGTGCAATAACATTTACATCTGCTTTTGCTTCTCTTGCAAGCATTCCAAGTGTGGTACTCTTTCCTACTCCACTACCTGCAAAGATGCCAATTCTTTGACCTTCTCCGCAGGTTAAAAAACCATCAATTGCCCTAATACCAGTAGGTAAAACTTCTGTTATCCTCCGCCTTTTTAAAGGATCTGGTGGAGACGCATTCAAAGAATAAGTTGTATATTTACTAATTTCGCAACCATTCAATGGGTTGCCTAGTCCATCTAGGACCATTCCAAACAATTCATCAGAGCATTTAACGTTTAGTGGACTTCCAGTTGGTACCACTCTACATCCTTGTGCTATACCCACTAGTTCCCCGAGAGGCATTAGAATTACATCTTTATCTCTAAATCCAACAACTTCACAAGAAATCTGCTCATTTGATTTATTATAAATTTTACAAACTTCGCCAACAAAGGCCGTTATTCCTTGAACTTCAATGGTAAGTCCTATAACATTCTTTACCACACCTTCGGAATAGGTGTAATTAATATCAGGAATTTTATTAATTAAATACTCAAAATTTAGAGCTATCATAATAGTGCTCGCCCCTTCTATGTTTGTATTTGTTCTTCCTGAAACATTTCTAATATTTTTTCTATGCCATAAGATATGCTTACAATGCTTTTACCTGTTTCTTTTTCAATAACAGCTGTTCCGTCATCTAAAAAATTATCCTCTATTACAAATATATCTCCTTGAAAAGCGAGCTTACTTTTAAAGTTTTCAATTTGGCTCTTTATCGTATCAAAATGAGAACTATTACTTTTTATAATATATAGTTTTATGTTTCTCTCAGATTTTAGAGTATTGAAAATCATTTCATTTAAGGCATCGGTTTCCTTTACTTCTTTTTTTAATATGCTCTCAGCTATAGTTACAACTAAGTCTTTTATATGTTTCTCTTTCTCTATTAAATACCCATCATACTCACTTTTCGCTGCATTTAATATGGAATCAGCCTTAGCTCTCACTTTTGTTGCCTCATCCATTGCGCCACTAATAGCCTCGTTATAAGCATTATCATAACCTTCCTTTTGTCCCTGTTCTAGTCCCTCATTAAATGCCTGTGTTTTTATATCTTGCGCTTCTACATAAGCTTTTGAAATAATTTTTTCGCTTTCTCTCCCTGCGTTTTCTAACATATTCCCAACAACATTTTCATAGCTTTCCATGTTAGGTTTATTAATACCCGGATTTTCATCCATAATTGCTACCTTGGATGCTTCACTTAAGTGAGTACTTATTTCTCTATTTCCCTGGTTTATGACCATTGCATTTTTTATGACATTAATTGATGATCGCATCTTCACCACCCCTTGAAAGTACAATTTCACCTGCTTCATCTAAACGTCTCAAAACACTAACAATTTTTTGTTGTGCTTTTTCAACATCCATAAGTCTAACTGGTCCAAGGAACTCCATGTCTTCTTTTAAAGCTACTGCTGCTCTCTTAGATTGGTTTTTGAATATAGAATTTGCAACTTCTTCTGAACATCCCTTTAATGCAAGAGATAAATCCTTAGCATCTAATTCTCTTAAAATCCTTTGTATTGAAACATCATCCAATGTGACAATATTTTCAAATACAAACATAGATTCCTTAACCTTTTCTGCGAGTTCCCCATCTTCTCTTTCAAGGCCCTCTGTAATATTCTTTTCTGTAGTTCTATCTACTTGATTTAAAATATCCACTAGTGATTCAATTCCACCAACCACATTACTATCTGTTCTAATAACAGAAGATAATTTTCCATCTAGGACTTTTTCAATTTCTTTAATAACCATAGGCGAAATACTACTCATAGTTGCGATTCTAAAAGCTACTTCGCTTTGTAGTTCCAGAGGCAGTTCCGCCATTATCTGAGCAGCCTTATCTGATTGCATGTAACACATAATAAGTGCTATTGTTTGTGGATGTTCATTAGCTATAACATTTAAAAGTTGATGTGCCTCTGCTTTCCTTGCAATGGAGAATGGCCTATATCGTTGTGTTTCTTCCATGACCTTGTCCAATATCTCCTTGGCCCTCTGGCTTCCAAGTGCTTTTGAAAGCAGACTCCTTGCATAATCAACTCCACCTTCTAAAAGAAAATCCTTAGCTTTATTCATTTCCATAAATTCGTCTAGAATTACTTGTCTTTGATCAGATTTAACTGAAGTTATATTAGCAATTTCATATGTTATCCTTTGAATATCCTTTTCTGGTAATTTTTTTATTATACCAGATGATGCGTCCGGACCTAAAGTTATAAATAATATAGCTGCCTTTTGAATCCCCGTAAGTTTTTCACCTTTAGACACTATTTATCCCCTCTCATCTTCTGTAAGCCAAGACTTAATTATATCTGCAACTTGCCCTGGTTTCTCTTCTGCGTACTTCTTAACTTGTTTTTCAACGTGTGATTTTTTATCATTGCCTTGAAAATCCAAATCAATAGGCTCAAATACTTCTTGCTGCTTTGGAGTGATATTATCTTCAATTGCCAAACCAATGCCATCTGAAATTATTTCTTTCTTCTTACTAGACCTACGAATCGCAAATATCACTATACCAAGTAATATAACACCTAGAGCTCCATATGCTATGCGAGTGTAAAGTGCTTTCGATGCTGCTGCTTTATCGGCTTTTTCTATATCAAGGAGTGCTTGCTGAGCCGCTTTTTTACTCGCGCTATCAAAATTCAAACCTTCTATGCTTATAGTGTCACCTCTCGCTCCAGAGTATCCTGTTGCTTGCGAAACTAAATTATTTACAGAAGTTTTAGTGGTTTGATCCAAATTACCATCTAGTACAACTGATGTAGTAATTTTTTTAATTGCCCCTGGTGCCTTCACTAAGTTTTCCTCTGTTTTTGAGTTTTCATAATTTTTTGTACTATCTTTATTCACAATATTTCCATCCTTAGTAGTTGTAGGCGAAGTATTTTTTGAAGCTTCATCTACAGGACTAGTGGATAAGCCAGTGCTAGTGCCTCCATTCCATGTCTCAGTATCATGCGAACTTGCTACTGCTTTCTTTTTTTCATCATATGTAATACTTTTTCTTTCAATTGCATCAAAATCAAGCTCTGTATTAACAGAAACTCTTATTCCAGTTTTATATATAGGTTCTAACACCTTCATTATCTTTGCTTCTAAATCCTTTTCGATTTGTGCTCTTAACTGTTGTTGCTTATCTGTAGAACCAGTTACAGTATCTTTTTGTGCATCATATAAGCCCTCAGTTAAAAGCTCAAATTTATCAGATACTATACTCACATTTTCCTTTGGAAGGTTCTCAACAGCTCCAGTTAGAAGCGATACTATTGCCTTTACCTGTGCATTATCAAGCTTAGTACCTGCTTTAAGTTTTAATACAACAGATGCACTAGCTGGCTGTGTTTCGCGAACAAAAGCTGTATTCTCTGGCAACACCAAATTAACCTTAGCTCCTTCAATCTCCGGAAAAGACTTAATAGCTCTTTCAATTTCGCCAGCTAAAGCCCTTTGGTACATAATTTTAGTTTCTGTATCCGTAGGCGCCATTTTACCATTATCAAAAAGTTCAAATCCACTGCTTCCCTCTGTAATCTTAACCTCAGACATAAGCTCCATTCTAAGGCTGTCAACATCTGCCTTAGGTACTAGTATGGAGTTACCCGTTATTTTATATGGAGCTTTTTTCTCTTTTAACTTTGCTACAACTACACCTGAATCCTCTGGTGTCATATTTGAGAATAACACATCATATTTAGTCGAAGATGCTAATATTAAAAAAGAGCTAAAAGCTACTATTATTACGCCCGCAAGTAAACTGTAAGCTATTTTTTTACTTTTGCTTAAACTACCCCAGCTTTGCGAAAGCTTGTTCTTCATTTCAAGCAGCTTGTTCATATTTTGCACCCCTTACTATATCTGCATTCTATTAAATTCTCCATAAGCATCTACAAGTTTGTTTCTAATTTGTACTGCCAGTTCTAACGACAGTTTAGCTTCTTCTGTGGATAACATGACCTTATGTACGTCCTCTTCTTCACCCTTTATAAACTTTTGGGTAAGATTTTCCGCTTCTATTTGTTTATCATTGACTTCATTTATTTTTTCTTTTAAAGTATCTAGAAAATTACCATTGTTCTTATCAGCTTCTAACTCGTTTTTTTGAAGTTCATTAGCTATTTTTGTGTTGCCCATATAAGCATTAATATTCATAAATCATCCTCCTATTTACCTATTTCTAAAGCTTTAGAAAATATACTCTTTTGAGCATTTATAGAATTTACATTTGCCTCATATGCTCTTGTAGAAGCAATCATATCTGCCATTTCATTTGTAATATTTACGTTAGGCATAGTCACATATCCCTCATTGTCTGCATCAGGATGTGATGGATCATATACACGTCTTAAAGGTGAATCATCATTTTCAATTCCAACGGCTTTAACACCTTTAAAGCTTGTTTTGTATGATCCACTAGTTTTATCTAATTCTTGTTGCAAATTTTCCTGAAATACAGCTATTTTTCTTATGTATGGTTTTCCATCTTCTCCCCTAGTAGTAGTTGCATTTGCTACATTAGAAGCTATTGTATCCATCCTTAGTCTTTCTGCCGTTAGTCCACTAGAACTTATTCCCATTCCCCTAAAAACATTATTCATAATTTATTATTTTCCTCCTATAACATAACTTGTAAGTGAAAATTTACTGTTAACTTGCTTAACCAGAGCATTATACATTAATGTATTTGCAGCCTGATTAGTCATTTCTAGATCTACATCCACGTTATTACCATCTTGTCTCATACTGGTATTCTCTTCTCTTTTTACTGTAATATCTCCGCTGCTACTGCCTGTTTGCATATGTTTACTATTATTAGTTTTCATTGTATCTTCACCCATGCTACCATTTAATGTATCTTCAAATGTAACATAGAGCTTTTTATAACCTTTTGTATTAATATTTGCAATATTATTTGCACTAACTTTACTTCTCAGTGCGGAAGCATCCATACCCTTTTTCAATAAGTTGTAAGTATCTTCACTTATAGAACTTCCATTTACATTCACGATTTTATCCCCCTTAATATACCAATTAGACATATAATGCGAAATTAATTCTCCAAACCTAATATTTTACTATTAATAGCTAAATTTGTTTTCAATCTAATATATACTACCATGCATGTCTATTATATACCATTTTACTACCTTAATGTGTATTTTTTTCATTAATTTTCATTAATTTTTACCAATAATTACTTTAAAATTTAAAGTACCCAATTTCACAATTAAAATGCTACTTCACTGCCTATGTTTATTTACCAGTAACTATTGTAATATTCATCTTTTATTTACATTTCATGATTATATTATTGTTTTAATTTGTCTATATGTTGATTGTATCGTCACATGAAAATAAAAAAACAAGTCGGAAAAACCAACGTGTTTATTTTGATGTGACTTATAATTAAAGGAGGCTTGATTTTCATCAAGCCTCCTTTAGTTATTAATATAATTATATGATCCTTTACTTTATCTTAATTAATTTATCTACTTCTAACATTCTCTAATATTCTTAGTGCATCCTGTGGAATTTTATTTGATTGAGCCATCATAGCTGTTCCAGCCTCTATAAGAATATTATACTTACAATATTCCATCATTTCCTCTGCCATATCTGTATCCCTTATACCACTCTCAGCGGATTGTACTTTATCTGCCATCTCAATTATAGAATTATAGCTACTTTCAAATCTATTCTCTAAGGCTCCAAATTTACTTCTAGCACTGATGACAGTATCAATAGCTTTGTCTACAAGTTTTAGAGAATCACCTATATTATTCACATCTATCTTAACTACACCTTCAGTCTTAAGTTTTAACCCTTCTGTAGTTAAATTGTATTTTGGTATTTTAATTTTTTCTCCTACATTAGCACCTGTAACTGTTTCTATAAAAACTGAACCCTTATTATCATTAGCAGGTTTACCTTCAACCTGCTTATCAACTAAAAGCTTAACTCCATTAAACTCAGTATTATTGGCAAGATCATCTGCTCCATCTAACATTTGATTTATTTCTTTTTGGATATTTTCTTTATCCGTTTTAGTTGTAGCCCCTCCAGCTTGTACTAATAATTCTCTAACTCTTTGTAAGCTATTAGTAATACCCTCAAGACCACCTTCTGTGGTTTGAAGCATGCTAATCCCATCTTGAGTATTTCTTGCTGCCATTTGAAGCCCTCTTATCTGCATTCTAAATCTCTCGCTTTGAGCAATTGCATTAGGATTATCCTTGGCACTACTTATCTTAACACCAGAGGATATTCGCCCTAAGGCTGAACTTTGCTTAGAAAGATTCTTGCTATACGATTTATATATATTTAAAGAGGCCATATTCTTATTTAATCTCATAAAATCAACTCCATTAAAGTTTTTTTAATTATTCTTCACTTACTACTTCGTTTAAAGAATCAATAACTTTATATAAATTTCTATAAACCCTAAAAAAAAATGAGTACTCATTAGTAAATGTTGTTTTTTACATTACCAGCAAATTTTATATTCTTGGGTTGCTTGGCAGGCCAACGGGATGCCTTGCTACTTGGCTGAGTGGAAAAAATTATGTGATTCATAAATTTGGTTAAGTAGTGTATAATAGTACAATAAAGGTATAGGGAGTGTGTTATTATGGTGGATAAAACTTTTGAATTATTAGAGAAAATGTATGGTGAGTTAATAAGTTTTAAAACAGATACAAATAAAAGATTTGATGGTGTTGAGAAAAGATTTGATGGTGTTGAGAAAAGACTTGATGATGTTGAAAGTGAGATAAAAAAACTTGGAGTAACAGTGGATGGGGAAATAAAAACTAAAATAGGTTCATTATATGACGGATACACAACAAATACAGAAAAACTTAATATTATAGAGGATAAGGTTGATAACATGCAAATTGATATTAACAATCTTTCTATGAAAACTTGCAATAATGATAATAGAATAATAGAAATGAGTAAGAAATTAAAATTAATAAAATAAATATTGGAAAACTCTAAAGTATAATTAAACTTCATAATAAAACATCAAAATTTAATAATAAATAATCATAGACGATTAATAAGCTTATTTAACCACATTTCAGAAGGAAATAAATAAGCGCATCAATCGTCTATTTTCATTTTATTTTTCAATTCTATGACTTTTTCTATTGAAAGCTCTGAACCTGTAGCAACTTGTTAAACTACACTCATGTTTGTATAATTTGAAAATCCTACATTATCATTGGTACAATCTAAATTAATTAATTCTCCCTCTTCTAAAGACTGTATTATAAATGGCGAATGTGTAGTTACCATAAATTGTATTTTAGGAAACACTCTTTTTAAGTCTCCAATAATTTTACGCTGCCATTCAGGATGTAAATGTAAATCTATCTCATCTATCAATACCACTCCTGTAATCTCTTTAATAACATTTCCCTCTAAAAATGGATTTAACACTGCCATTCTAAAAGCTATATCTGCCACCATACCAATAACATTGGTTCTCTATGCCCTTACATCCAAGTTCTGTCCTACATTTGAATCTACCGCAACATTACCCATCATTTCTGTCATCTGAGTAGCGGACTGCTTACCCATATCCATAGCAATTTTCATCACTGCTATACCAGCTGATTGTTGCACCTTTGACTGACTCATTACCATTGATAGTGCTCCTATGTCCATCAAAACACCTCCCATTCGCTATTTTTTCCAAGTCATAGTTGCCCTTGAAAGTGAAAAATGACTGAGCTTGCTACTATTTGCTCATACCTTACTTTAACATTACGAAAGAGCCAGAGGAAATATTCCCCTGCCCCACTGTTGTTAATTTTATCAATTATAGGAAACGCCTTCTCCTTATCTCTCAAACCATTTATTTAATAATGCATTTGCGCTTTCCGCATTTTGTTTTAATGATGTAGCCATCATCTCACTATATTGAGTAATAACATTATCCTTCGTAAACTTCATAAAAGAAGTTGCCATATTTATATCCTCTATTCTAGATAATGAAGCCGTTAAGTTATAATTTGAATTGGTTGTATCATTATAAGCATGTTGAAGACTATTTGAATCCGCACCTATTGATACCCTATATGATGTAATCTTTTCTAATGCATTATCAATCTTAAATATAGATTCCTGTGCATTTCCACAATTTGAAACCGAAGCATCCGATATGCCAAGGCTACTTGTACTTACATCAAACAAGCTAATCATATAAGTTGTGTATGGTCTATCTTTTGTTTGTATAGATAATTCTTTATTCTCATTTAATAGCTTAATGCTATTAAATTCAGTATTACTAACAATATCATCTATACCCTTTTTTAGCTGTTGAAATTCTGAATCCACCATTTCCATATCTTTATTTATTAATGTTCCATTGGATGCCTTCACAGAAAGTTCTTTCATCCTATGTAAACAAGCTGTTATTTCATCCATAGCTCCATCTGCAACCTGAAGCATGGAAACAGTATCTTGGATATTTCTTTCAGCCTGCGATAACCCCCTAACCTGAGCTTTAAAACTTTCCGAAATACATAATCCTGATGCATCATCAGCAGCCTTATTTATTCTTTTTCCTGAAGAAACTTTGCCTATTGCCTCTGATGAATTTCTTATATTCTTAGATAGTGAATTTAAGGAACCTAAAATATTATGCCCTCCTACTTTCATGAAATCACCTCCTATTGTAAAAAATACTCATATACTACTTTTATCATTATTTTTTATTTTGTTATTTTTTGACATAAACCATCAGATAGCAGGTACTATTTTGCAGGAAGATTGACTAAATTTTCTTTAATTTTGAAAAAAGAAGCCAGAGCTTTCACCCTGACTCCTTAGTATTTCTTTTATAAGTTTATCAATTATCTTAATAATTGAAGAACTTGTTGTGGTTGTTGATTAGCTTGAGCAAGCATAGCTTGCGCAGCTTGATTAAGAATATTGTTCTTTGAGAATGTTGACATTTCTTTAGCCATATCAACATCTCTAATTCTTGATTCAGCTGATGTTAAGTTTTCTGATGAAGTTCCTAAATTAGCTATTGTGTGCTCTAATCTATTTGAATAAGCACCAAGCTTAGCTCTTTCACCAGAAACTTTTGCTATAGCGCCATCTAATACTTTGATTGCTGTAGCTGCTTCAGTAGTAGTTCCTACTTGTAGGTTTCTAACTCCCAATGCTTCAGCACCCATATTTTCAATTGATAGATTTAACGTCTGTCCTTGATTAGCACCGATTTGAAAATTAGCACTTCCATCTGCTCTTAAATCAGCTGCTTCTGTAGTTACCTCTATATTTGATAATGCATTTGAAGCTGCTTCTTTTCTAACTCCTGAAATGTCTTTAACTTCAAAAGATAATCCATTAATTTGAGATGCAGTACCAGCATTCTTTGCAGTTACAGTTGTTTTACCGTCAACTGTTTCTATTGAAGCTATATTGGTTGGATCTTTTGATATGACTTTATCTGTTATATCTTTTAATGTTTCGGTAAGATCATTTATAGTATAAGTTGTTGAATGTGCAGTACCATTTACTGAGTAACTAACAGTTATTTCATCACCTACTGCTAATTGAAGATTATTTCCAGCTAAGTCCTTCAAATCAGACAAAGCAGTAGCATCCCCCATTGTTTTTTCCATTGTTCCTGTTTGTACTTGAACTACAGAAGTTGAAACTGCAGAACCCATGTTACCATTTAAAAGTTTCTTTGTATTGAATTCAGTTTGGTCTGAAATTCTTTTAATTTCTTCGCCTAATTGAGTAGTTTCCTTTTGTATATTAACACGATCTTCTGCTGTATTAGTATCTGAAGCTGATTGAACTGATAATTCTCTCATTCTCTGAAGTATGCTATGTGTTTCACTTAATGCGCCTTCTGCAGTTTGCATAAGAGATATACCATCTTGAGCATTAGCTCCAGCTTGATCTAGTCCTCTTATTTGTCCTCTCATCTTTTCAGATATAGCAAGACCTGCAGCGTCATCTCCAGCCTTGTTAATTCTAAGACCTGAAGATAGTTTTTCCATTGATTTATTTGCGGCACCTGCATTTATACCCATGTTTCTATTAGCGTTCATTGCACCTAAGTTGTGATTGATTATCATAATAAATTCCTCCTTGATTTTTAAAGTGCACTTCCTTGCGCACTGTATCTATAGTAAGCCATTTGGCTATCTATCATTTTATAAATTTATATTTTCAACTTCTATTACTTATATCGTAGACTTAATTATATACTTTATAGTTTTTTTAAAACTAATTTGTTGATTTCAATCTTTTATTCATACTTACTATATTTTCTTATTAAACATGCTTGAATTAACATAAAAACTTTTATTATAATTATTATTAGCATTTTTAGTTATTTGTATTTTATTTAATTCTTCCTTTGTACTTTCTTTCTTTGTTTGCATCAATTCTAATAATTCGTGCTGCACCTTTATTATATCCAGTTCATCACATATATTCGAAAATTCTTCGGTAGTGTATTGCAATTTTTCCATATTTTCAATAACCATTTGTCTACTATCTAATAAATCATCTAATTTATCAATTTTGTCCTGCTGCAGTGATCTAATAAGTTCCATAGTTACCTGCTTGAATCTAACTAATTGTTGTGTCAATTCTTTCAAAATAACTTCCCCATTCCTACAGATTTTAGAAGAATTTTATTGTCCTCCACCTAATTGTTGCGTTAACCAATTTGATTGGGAGTTCAGCTTATTCATAGCTACCTCCAGTTTTGAAAACTGCAAATAAAATTTATTCTCTCTAGATGCTAGACTTTTTATCATTTCATTTATCTTTTTATCTTTCTTTATAATATCTTCAGATAACAAAGATTTAAATTCAGTTGTATCTCCTTTTATTCCCGATTTTTCAAGTAAAATACCTTTTTTACCATTACTATTTCTTGATGTTCTTGTGTAATCTTGCACAATATCATTTATTCTTTGAAATATACCTTGTTCTTTGTTTCTTGTACTTCTCTCAATGCTTGTAGCATCTGCATTATATGAAGAATATGTTGTAGATTGCTTTGCAAACAAATTAGCAACCTGCTCTCCTTTAGTTTCAATAGCAGTTTTTAGCTTTTCCTCATCTATTATAATTTTCCCTCTTTGGCTTATATCCTCCGAGGTTGATAATCCGATTTCTGAAAGAGATATGCCTGCACCTTCTACGCCTTCATAAAAAGCACTTCTCATTGAGGCAAGCATATTGTCTAAATTTGAGTCACCCTTTAACAACCCTACTTTAGCCTTAGTCTCCCATTGTTTAATTTCATCTTCCTTCATACTGGTCCTCTGTTCATCCGTAAGCGGAAGATACTTATATTGCTTCTTTTCATCAGTCTTTCCGCTAACCTTATCCACTAATTCATTATACATATCTATAAAGCCTTTAATTTTATCATAAGTTTTTTGTGAATTCCCAGTAACCGTAATGTTTGTACTAGTTGTTACATCATCTTTTGCATTTGCTTTTGTTAATGTATAATTAATTCCATCTATAGAAAAAGTATTACCCGGTCTTTCAACAGAAGTTCCTGCAGAAGCTCCTGGAGGAGTTATTGTAGCTATAGCATTTCCTCCAAGGGTTACATTTCCAGTTCCATCATCATTTACCGGTAATTTTAATTTTGTTAAAACACCTGTTCCTTCATCTGCTACCGTTAATAATGATGAACTTCCTGTTTGTAAACTCTCTATACTAAATGACTCTGTTAGTTCACTAAAATTCAATTTAACAGCTCCAGAAGTACCTTGATTAACGGCATCTGTTAATTGAGATATTGTAGCATCCTTTGATACAGTTATAGGTTTTTTTTGGTTTACACCATTTAAATCGGTATAATCAAAGGTTAAAGTTACATTACCCTCACTGTTACCGTCAATACCTAAATCACTTAATTTTGTAGTATATTTATTTACCGCTTTACCATCTGTTGCCTTTACTTTTCCTGTACTCTCTATCTTTGCTGCTGTAGCTAACTTCGTTACTACCACTTTATAGTTTCCAGCAACAGCTCCTACAGACGCCGTAGCACTCGCCCCTGCACTTTCCCCTGTTGTACTACTAGCCGCCGTTACATCAAAACCCGAATAGTTATTTTTACTTAACATATTCGTATCAAGTTTTAAATTATTAAAATATGTATTTATAATATTAGATGTATCTGATAATATATCCCTGTAAAGTTCCTGCGTCCAAGCTACTATTTGCCTATCCTGTTTCATCTTATCCACTCTCATTGTATAAGGTTTCATCATTTGTTTTACTAGCGTGTCTGTATCCAGTCCTGTAGCCATCCCCGAAATTCTCATTTAATACATCCTCCCTTAGTCTTATTATATGCCTGATTCCAAGTATCTCGAACATCATCAATTAGTGGAATAATCTCCTCCATTATGAGTACATCTTTTTTCATATTAGCATCCGTAAGCCGCCTTACTATAAACTCATAAACTTTCATTAAATTTTCTGACCATTCTCCGCCCTTATTTACATCTAAAGTTGCCATTAATTCATAGAATATATTTTGAGTTTTTATAATATTTTCATGAGCTTTTTTAACATCTTTATTTAAGATGGCCTGTCTACCTATTTTCGAAAATTTTGCAGCCCCGTCTACTAACATCAAAAGCAATTGATCCTTTGATGCGAAATTCACACTATTGCTTTTATAAGTATTGAATGCATTTCCATAAGCGTTCATTGCCATATTACTTCACCTCTACTTTTTAGTGTCTATAAAATTTCCAATGCTTCTTTGCTCTTTATCTATAGTCTCTTTAAAAACCTCTACCTCATATTGGGTATTTATAAATGCTCCTACAGATATTTTATGTTTCTTCTTATATTTTGAAATTTTATACTTAAAGTCGACCTGAGAATTTGAATTATCGCTAGGATTTTTATCTTTGTTTACGATTATTGAATCTTTTCTATGAACTACACCAGATTTTGTAGTATCCTTAACTCTTTGCCTTATCTCAACATCAATTTTATTTAATTTAAATTCCATAATAGCCCTCCTATCTTTATTCTAAAGGGTGCACCTTTGTTAAAGGATTATGCTTTTTTATCTACTAAAATACCAGCCATTTCGCACATTTTGGCTACCATGTCTAATATTTTTTTTGAGGGAATCTCTTTTATTACTTCATTAGTATTGTTATCAATTACTTTTATAATCATTTGGTTAAGCACATCATGCTTTTCATATTGCACATGTATACCTTCACCATCTAGAAATTTATTTATTTTATTTACTGCATTTTTAACTTCTTTTTCAGTGTTTTGCTTTTCACTAAATGAATTATTAATTTGAACCGGCTTTGAAACCATAACATTTTCAGGAATTTTATAAGTTATACCTATATCTGTGAAATTACTTTGATTAATACCCCCGATATCCATATTTTCCCCCTAATTTATTTCTTTAACTTTTCTAAAGCTGATGCATCAAAAACCGTAGCTCTTTGATTTTCATCTGTGACTTCTATATAAAGTTCTTTCCTCAAAATTCCAACTTCTCTTGGTGCAGTTATAGCAATTTTTACAGATCCATTTTCAATCTTAACTATAGTTATTTCAACGTCGTCACCTATAAGTATGGATTCACCTTTTTTTCTGCCTATTACTAACATTTATTTGTACCTTCTGAAATGTCGTTAAATAGAGGTTCCTTTATTTTGTATTTATCATTATCTAATATTAATTGTCCACCTAATTTTTCTTTTATATTAATAATGATTGGGGCTTTTAAATTAGTAGTCATATCCTCAACATTTGGACTTAAAGTTACGGTAGTTAATACTAATACTTGTTCAGGACTAGCTATTTTGAGTTCTTTTATATAAATGTCTGGTATTTTAAATTCATAATCCGCCGCAATTGTAAATGGAGATACCAAAACTAAACCAACCTCAATATTTTCAATTGAGTGTAATATACTAAAAACTTCATTACTTTCCAATGGAAAAATTATAAATTTTTTTAATTCTTTAAATCCCGGCAGACCTTTTTTAAACAATATAACATCTTCATCACTATATGCTCGAGCTCCATGATACTTAGTAACCAGCTCCATATTACAAATCAACTCCTTTTAATAATTCAACTCTCAACTAGCCTAGAGATAATCAATTAATGAAGGTTGAAGTATCTTAGCACTGATTTGAAGAGATGCCATATACACGGTTTGCATAATAGCAGCTTCCATTGTTTTTTCTGTAATATCTATATCCTCAGTTGCAGACAATATTTCTGTCATATTAAAATTTTGATCTTCATTTCTAGTTTTAGCGCTTTCCATTCTATTTTGCTTAGCTCCAACCTCAGAACGTAGCTTTAATACATTAGTCATAACTTTTTGTATTCCTTCTAGGTCTGCATTGTTCAACTCTTTAATATCATTTGGCTCAGTCGAGTCAAGGTGTTTTGTAATATTCCCTAACAATTTCATAAGGTTCTCATCACCACCGGTTCCATAGTTTATAACCTGTGTTGCTGTAACGTTATAATCCATAGTTACACCTTGGGATATTTCTACTAATAGCTTATCACCCGCTTTTGTTCTACAAATTAACTCATCATTTCCACCTGCATCCGTGCTTGTTCCCGCAGGTTTAATTGTTCCGTCTGTGCCTCCAAATATATATTTACCATCAAAGCTAGTATTTAATATTTGTGAAAGTTCCTGTATTCTTTGATTTATTTCATCCTTAACAGCTTGTCTCTGTCCACTGTCGTAGGTACCATTTCCAGCTGTTACTAAAAGTTCTTCAATTCTTCCAACTACCTTTCCTACATCTCCTAATGCCGAATCTGTTGTGTCAAGCCAATTTGTTGTATTTTTAATATTACTATTATATTGTTTGTTCGCATCTATCTCTGAATACATCTGCATTATTCTAGAAGTTTTAAAAGGATTATCTGAAGCTTTTGTTATTTCTTTACCAGAAGCCATTTGACTCTGTAACCTACTCATATTAGCTAAATTTGTTCTCATATCTCTTAAATAATTATTTGAAAGCATTTTATTTGTTACTCTCATATCTTCACTCCTCGTATAATTCTATCATTTATCTTTTTAGCCCATTAATAATTACATCTAGAAGCTCATCAACGGTTGAAATAATCTTTGCATTAGCTTGATAAGCATGTTGAAATTGAATCATATTCGCCATTTCCTCATCCAAGGATACACCTGATATAGAGGCCCTTGATTCTTCTAAACCTGCTAATAGTGATTCCTGGTTGATTACAGTTTTTTTTGCCGTTTCGGTCTGCGCCGCTAATCTACTTACGATATCCGTGAAATAACCACTAACTGTCATGCCATTCACACTTGATGCAATTGTATCAACTCCTAGTACTGGATCTGAACTGAATTTATTGTTGTTCGTTAAAAACTTCTCCCTATTGGTTGTCTTATCAATGTTCTGGATATCTAACCTCACATCTCTAAGTTGTGCAATAGCTAATGCTCTATCTCCATCACTTACCCCTGGAGTATCACCTTTTCCAGTCTTAATTTTCATAACGTCTCTTAGTATATCTTCATTAACAGAAATATTACCAGCTGTTATTCCTTCCTCTTTACCTCCAGGCTCGCTATTAACAAAAAATTTAAGTTCACCTTCTTTTTCAGCACTGTTACCGCTATGCACCGCATTTATAGAAAATGCAATACTCTTAGCTAGACCATTTAACTCGTTTATATATTTGTCTATATCTGCCTGTACAGACATATAGCCTTTTAGTTCTCCCTTTTGAGGAGTAAATAATTTTAAATCAGTAAAACTACTACTCTCTAAAATTTTACTGCCATCTGCTTTAATAGCATTTCCATCTTTATCTGACCAAAGTACTCTACATTGATCTAATTCTTTATATTCTGCATCAGTTAAGTTCATGTTTATAGTTTTTTCGTTTCCCTCACTGGACATATCTCCATTTTTGTAATAAGTAACATTATAGGTTCCATCTGCTATTTTTTCAATACTACTCACATAAGAAAATCTCTTAACCTCATCTTTGTTAGTAGAACTTACAAGGCATGCATTTCCCATACCGCAGGCATCATCTGGTTTAAGATCTTCTCCACCTAGTGCCTTTTTATCAATAGTGATACCAAATTTCAAACTTAGCTGATCTATTAACAAATCCCTTTTATCCATCAAATCATTAGGCTCATTCCCGCCAACTTTTACGCTAATAACCTGTTGATTTAATACATCTATTTGATCAAGCATATTGTTTATGCCCACTACATTCTGCTTAATAAGCTCTTGACTATTGCCTTTTAATTTTATTAACTGATTATAAGTATTATTTAATTCATCAGTTAGTGCTTTAGATTGTTGTGCTACTACAGTTCTTGAATTTGAATTTTCCGGATGTAATGAAAGTTCATTCCAAGAGTCAAAAACCTTTCCGATGAGGTTTGAAACTCCTGTATCGCTAGGCTCATTCATAATACCTTCAATCTGTGAAAGGAATTTTTCACGCCCTTGATATAACCCACTAGTTCCATTTTCCGTCCTTACCTGGTAATCTAAAAAAACGTCTCTTATTCTTATTATAGCGGAAATCTGTACACCAGTACCTAATTGACCTGGCCCCATAGCATTATTCATAGAAGGCATACCAAATGGCCTTGTAGTCTCCATAGTAACCCTTTGCCTTGAATATCCCTCTGTATTAGCATTAGCTACGTTATGACTAACTACATCTAAAGCCTTTTGTTGAGCACTCATACCGCTTCTAGCTATATTAAAAGTTGAAAATAATCCTGACATTTCTTTCACCTCATATTATTTAATTTTGCCACTTGCATTGTAAGTGGCTTGCTCTCTTACTGGATTTAATACATTCAATATTCTATTTGTAAAACTAAGTCCTTGTCTTATAAGTAACTCGTTCGTATCCTTTTGAAGTACAACTTCTTGTAATAGATTCTTAATTTTATTATAATTACTCTCTAGCTCCTCATCTCTTGCTTCTTCAACTATTGACCCCATAGTTCTACTTTGCGTAAGTTTTCGCCTCTCAACTTCCATATACGCTATGTTTTTATTAGCTTCTTTAATCTTACCTACGCAAGCTTCCATTCCGAAAATATCACTAACAGCTATACATCTGTGTTGCTCTTCAAGTTCTAATAGCAAGGCCTTCACAACCTCTGTTTCCTGCACAATAATCTCATTTAGTTTTTGCATCATAACTAAATTTCTCTCCCTTTCATAATATCAATTATTCTTTTAGCTGCTAATTTTGAATCCACATTGTAGGTGCCCTGCATTACTTTATTTTTAATAGCTTCTATCTTCTCTTTTGAATTAACCGGTTTACCCTCCAATGATAATGCACTTAAACTTTTCCCTACTGAGGATAACTCTATGGTATCTTTTTTTGAAGCAGTTGCCTTTAATTCTGTTTTAGCTATATTTTTTTTATAACTACTAACTACATTATTTTTTACTCCATCTATTTTCATTGTTATTCACTCCTAGCTTTTTATATCTTTAAGCCTAGTTTCTATTCTATCTATTTCTATTATCGTATATAATCTTTAAATGTTTATACAATATTTAATATTACTCTGATATTTATAATTTATTTACTATATTTATTTATTTTCGTATGATTTATATAAACTATCATAAAATTTCTAAAAAAAAATGAATAAGGAATAAATAACATTTATTCCTTATTCATATACTATGTAATACACATGTTCACTTATTCAACTATTGCTTTAACTCTTTCTTCACCACTAATTATACTAGTAATTCTAACTCCAAAATTCTCATCTACAACTACAACTTCGCCATATGCTACTTTTTTACCGTTTACTAATATATCTACTGGCTCTTCTGCTAACTTATCAAGTTCTATTAAAGATCCTGTTCCCAAATTTAAAATGTCCCTAATATTCTTTTTAGTTTTTCCAAGTACTACGGAAATTTCCAGTGGTACATCTAATATTAAGTCGATGTTTCTTGGAGAATTACAAACGGGAGCCTTTGTTAATGGTTTAAAGGCTGCCTGCCTAACCTCTACTTGCGGCTGTGGCCTCTCAATCGGTTTTGCATTATATTCCGGCTGCGCTTGTTCCTGCACAAAACCCTGTTCATATTGTGTCTCTTGCTTTACACTGGCCGGCTGTACATTTGGTTCTTCCATTTCACCCTGACTACTAGCTACTTTTGGTGCTTCCTCGGTTTGTTCTGTGCCCATCATAATAGCCACTATTTTTTTAGCAGTTTTTACAGGAAGCACTTGCATTATAACACTATCAATCAAATCACCAACAGTCATTCTAAAAGCTACCTGAACAACTTCCTCGTCTTTATCTATAGTTTCACTTAAAGGTGAAGTATCCTCATCCCATATCTTAGACTGAGGAGGTGATATATTTACTTCCCTAGCAAACATAGTTGCCATAGATGTTGCAGCAGATCCAATCATTTGATTCATAGCTTCTGAAACAGCACTAATTTCAATTTCTGATAGCTGAGGATTTCCTTCTACTTTGCCATCTCCACCCATCATCAAACTAGCTATAACCGCTGCATCAGTAGTCTTTATTACTAAAAGATTTCCGCCTGCTATTCCGCTTGTAAAGTTCACGTCTAAAGCAACACTTGGAACTTCAAAATTAGCTCTTAAATCTTTAAGTGTACTTATTGAAACTACTGGCGTTGCTATATTCACTGGTTGACCTACTATAGTGGAAAGAGCTGTTGATGCTGAGCCCATAGAAATATTTCCAACTTCACCAAGCAAATCTTTCTCAATATCAGTGAGCTCAAATGCCTGCTGTGGTTCAGAGCTCATGCCTTGTTCCTCGCCTATGCCAAGTTCAGAATTTGCACTTTGGTCAGAGCCGCTTTTGTCAGAAACTTCGTCGCCTCCATTTAAGAGTGCGTCGATTTCTTCTTGCGAAAGAAAGCCGTTACTCATAATTTTCCACATCCTTATCTATTATATCTAATATCTGAATCCCCTTATTTTTACCTATAGTACCAGGCTTGCCAGTATAACATAAATGTTCCTCCACAAATACTTTAACTGGGCTATCACTTGAATTATCTAATGTAATTACATCGCCTTCAGTTAATTGCAGAAATTCATTTACAGTAATATTTGTACTACCTAGTACCCCTTTTATTGGAACACTTACTATATTTAATCGTTTTTTCAATTTTTCTTTAGATTCACTGACAATTTCTTCATTATTTTCTCTAAACCAATATTGACCAACTAGTTTATCTAGTACTTTTTCAATGCTTAAATATGGTATACAAATATTTATAAAGCTATTAATATTACTAAGTTCTGCCGAGAAAGTAATTAGGGCAACTGGTTCATTTGGAGCCAGAGTTTGATTAAGTGCAGGATTAGTTTCTAGTGTCTCAATCTCTGGTTTTACGTCCAAAACATCTTCCCAAGCAAGTTTTAAGTTAGCTATAAGTCCCGTATTAACATTTCTTAATATATTTTTATCTATATCAGAAAATTCTCTAAGCTTAACCTTTCTACTCCCCATACCACCTAGAAGTATATCAATTATTTGAAAAGAGAACTGGGGATTAGTTTCAAATAATATAGAACCACTTAAAGGTGGCATTTTAAATATAGTTAAAATGGTGGGGTTTGGGATTGAATGAATAAATTCATCGTATGTTATTTGTTGAATACTTTCAGTTTTAATTTTTACGTTACTTCTTAGCTGTGCAGATAAATAACTTGATATTATCCTTCCATAATTATCATGAATAAGCTCAAGCGTTCGTAAGTGATCTTTTGAAAATTTTTGAGGACTCCTAAAATCATATAATTTAATTTTATGCTTTTCCTCATCATCTGTGAGGCGATCTGCTTCTATCTCCCCAGAAGATAGGGCAGATAAAAGTGAATCTATCTCACTTTGCGATAATACTTCTGCCATATTTCTACCTCATTTCTATGTATGCAGTATTATTGTTATATTGAATCATGTTTCCATTTCTTATTGTTTCCATTTTATTTCTCAATAAGTTTTTATTTCTCAATAAGTTTTTATTTTTCAATAAGCTTACCAATATCAATTAATGTAACAATTCTATCTTTAAAATTTATAATACCCTTTATATAGGGTTTGTTTTTGTCAATTTCAATTTTTTCAATCAAATTTTCTTCAATTTCTAATACTTCATCAACTTGGTCTACTGTTACTCCAACAGATTCTTCTTGTAAATTTAATATAATAATATTTTCTTGACTCCCCAGGCCTTTTTCAATATCTAAAAGGAGATTTATATCTAAGAGAGAGATTATAGTACCTCTTAAATTAATTAAACCTTTTATGTATTTCTCAGATTTTGGTACTTTTGTTATTTCCATCATATCATTAATACTTTGAACAATAGATGCTTCTACTGCAAACTGTTCCTCATTAACTTTAAATACAACTACTTGAATAATATCCACCTCCTAACCTATAACTTTTTTTATTGCTTCCAATACTCTATCTGCTTGAAATGGTTTGACAATAAAATCTTTAGCACCGGCCTTTATTGCATCCATAACCATACTCTGTTGGCCCATAGCGCTGCACATAATTATTTTTGCAGCAGGATCAATAGCTCTAATAGCTTTAACAGCTTCAATTCCGTCCATATCTGGCATGGTAATATCCATAGTTACAACATCCGGTTTTTCTACTTTGTACAGCTCCACTGCTTTTATTCCATTGCTTGCTTCCCCTACAACTTCAAATCCGTTTTTTTCTAATATATCTTTTATCATCATTCTCATAAATGCCGCGTCATCAACAATTAATACTTTAGCCATTTTATAATACCTCCAATTAATTTACACCTAATGAATTTAATATTTTCTCTAGTGATCCGGGCATTGGTATATAGTAGAAATGCCCTCTTATTTTTTCATTCTCTCGTAAAAACTGCGTTTCTAAATCTAGTACATACTCGTCGAATTGACCTGATTCAATAAAAGTAGTTGATAATATTGCGCCCATCATGTCTACAGCAACAGCTGGCACCGATGGCATAAGCGTAAGATTAGTGAGTTTTGCTATTGCATTCATGAAAGAACTTGAAATAATATTCCCTATTTCACACAATACCGAGCTCCCAATTTCAGATATCTCTTTCTGCTCTTCACCTAATAATTTTGAAATAATGTCTAAAGCCGTTTCCTTTTCTAAGGTAAATAGTATATTTCCTGGTATATCTCCAAGCACTCTTACAATTACACCACTTACTACTTCTTCAACTCCTATTTTAGAAAAAATATTATCAAAGTTAATAATCTTTACTGCTGGCACGGTCATATCTATTTTTTCATTCAATAATTGTGATAAGGAAGTAGCTGCATTTCCCGCACCAATATTTCCCACTTCTTGCAAAACATCTAATTGAATAGGACTAAGCCCTAAATAATCCATACTATACTCTCCTTACACTAGGGCTGCAACATCTAGTATCAAAGTAACTAGACCATCCCCTAAGATAGTTGCTCCTATATATTCTTTTAATCCTTGCAATGTTTTTCCTAGGGGCTTTATTACAATTTCTTGTTGTCCTAGAAGCGAATCTACTAAAAGTCCTACTGTTTTCTCTCCCACTTTCACAATAACAATATATTGCTTATTTTTATCGCTAGCCTCTATTTTCATCTTTTCATTTACCCTTACTAGCGGAATTACACTATCATTGTAAACAATGACTTCTTTGTTATTAGTTTTCTTAATTAGTTCATCCTTGTAATCTATTACTCTATCAATATAACCAAGAGAAATAGCCATAGTTTCATCACCAATTTTTACGAGTAATGCTTGAATAATTTGTAGTGTCAATGGTAATCTTATAATAAATGAAGTACCTTTGTCAATCTCGCTTATAGCATCTACCGTTCCACCAAGGGCAGCAATTTTTGTTTTAACAACATCCATGCCAACTCCACGTCCAGAAATATCTGTTACTTTCTCATTTGTGCTAAATCCTTGTGCAAAAATTAAATTTTTTACATCTACATCTGACATCCCTTCAGTATTTATACCAACTTTATTAGCCTTTTCTTTTATTTTATCAACATCTAGCCCTTTACCATCGTCTTCTACCTTTATTATAGCTTTTGTACCTTCAGAATAAGCTATAAGCTTAATTGTGCCAATAGGATTTTTACCTTTGGAAGTTCTCTCTTCACTAGATTCTATCCCATGATCCGCCGCATTACGAAGTAAATGAAGTAGCGGTTCACCAATTTCATCAATAACCGTTCTATCAATTTCCGTCTCTTGTCCTTGTATTTTAAGTTCCATTTCTTTTCCAAGCTCTTTCGATAAATCTCTTATCATTCTTGGAAACCTATTGAATACTGTTTCCAGTGGTAACATTCTTATTTTCATTACTAAATCTTGTAGCTCTGACGTGGCCCTAGCTACTTGTTCTAAAGTTTCATTTAAATCAGTTAATTTATGATTGCTACTTATTTGCTCTAGTCTTGTTCTATGAATTACAAGTTCAGATACCATATTCATAAATTTATCTAATCTATCTAGTTCAACTCTCACAGATTGATGAGCTTTTTTGTGAACTACTTTCTTCTTATCTTTATTTTTATCATCTACAACCTGGCTACTTTTCTCTGTTTCTATTTTAACTTCAGGTGATTTTTCTATTTCTTTAATTTCCCCTAATTTATCAGACAAATTATCCGTATTAATTGTAGCATCAACATTCTCTACCCGTACATTTTCCACTTCAGATATATTTAGCAAAATATCAATAACTTCTGCTTTATCTTTATTTGTAATATAGACTAAATTTATTTTGAATTCAAAATTTTCATTTTCTAAATCTTCTGCCGACGGTATGGATTTTATAATATCACCATATTCTTCTAAGCTCTTAAAAATGAGAAATGCTCTCGCTGCCTTAAGCAGTGTATTTTCACTTAATAGAATCCTTATTTCAAAAGCATTATACATTTTATCCCTTGCTTGCTTAATAATATTAATGTCATATTCATTAAGACTAACTCCCTCATTAAGATTATCTTTACTTTCTTTAATAACTTGATTTTCTTTTTCATGATTTTCAGGAGCATCATTCCCTTCTGCTATGGAATGCAAATCATGTATTATCTCCTCAATCGGAGTTTCTTCAGAAATTCCCTCTGAAATATTATCCACCATTTTTTCTAAAGTATCTAAACATGTGAATAAAACAGTTACCACCTTTTCCGTAACTTTAAGCTTTCCTTCGCGAAATTTAGATAGAACATCTTCCATATTGTGTGTTAATTCGGCCATTTCACTATATCCCATAGTTGCCGCCATGCCCTTTATGGTGTGAGCTACCCTGAATATTTCATTTAGCTTGTCTATGTCTTCTGGATTCTGTTCAAGTTCAAGAAGAGCTTCATTCAATGTCTGCAAATTTTCCATTGACTCTTCTAAAAACATTGACATATATTGCGATGTATCCATTATTTTCCCCCTTGTTAATCATTAGTCCTAAATGGTTATTCACCTTAGATTTTTTTATAAATAAATGTGGATGTTTTTTCAAATCCATAATCTTTATAATTATATATACTTTCAGTTGCCCCAACAAAAAGTAATCCACCTTTTTTTAGTGACTCACTAAATTTTTTATATATTTTATCCTTAACATCTCCATTAAAATAAATAACTACATTTCGACAGACTATTAAATCAAAATTGCTTTCATAATTCTCTAAAATAAGATCATGTTTCTTAAATTGCACCATCTTTTTAATTTGAGAATTAATACAGTATTTATCACCATTAATCACAAAATACTTATCTAGATATTGTTTTGAGACATTTTTAACTTCTGAATAAACATATTCCCCATTATTGGCTTTTTGAAGTATTGTGCTATCTATGTCTGTAGCTATAATTTTATGATTAGCTCTTGGATTTAAATTATCCATAATCATAGCTAGGGAATAAGGCTCAGCTCCAATAGAACATGCTGCACTCCAAATTTTAAGCCCTGAATTATATGAGAGTTCTGATTTTATTTTTTTTGAAAGTTCGTCAAATATTTCAGGATTTCTAAAAAAATCTGTTACATTTATTGTGATAAAATCTAAAAACTTTTGTTTTTGCGTAGGATCTTTCTTTAATAACCTAATATACTCCTCTACAGAATTAACCTCAACTCTGGACATTAAACTTAAAATCCGCCTATGTAATTGATTAGATTTATAGGCCGATAAATCTATATTATATTCTTTTAAAACCCATTGCTGAAAATATATTAAGTCCACTTTCTATAATCGCCTCCCCGTTACAACTTTAGTAATTTCCTGTGCAACATCTTCGAGCATTACAACTTTATCTACTTTACCTGTTTCAAAAGCAGCCTTTGGCATACCATATATAATGCAAGTAGATTGGTGCTCAGACATAGTAACACCTCCATTGTCTTTGATAGCTTTCGTGCCTTGTGCACCATCACGTCCCATACCAGTAAGTATAACACTTAGAAGCCTAGAACCATAAACGCTGGTTGCGGATAAAAAAAGTTTATCTACTGCAGGCCTAACTCCCCAAATAGTAGGCTCTGTATTTAAATGTATCTTCTTGTCACTTCCTACTTCCATATGATATCCACCAGGAGCAACATAAACTACATCTTTTTCTATTAAATTTCCATCTTGCGCTTCTATAACCTTTAACTTGCTGTTTAAATTAAGTCGCTGCGCAAATGCTTTTGTAAAACCCATCGGCATATGTTGTACTACTAAAACTGCAACTCCTAAATCACCTGGCAAAGCTGTTATTATCTTATATAATGCTTTAGGTCCACCAGTAGACGCTCCAATAACCACAGCTTCTATATTATGGCACACTACATTTTCTACTCTAGTTTTAATCTTGCTCAGCATTTATCATATCAGATATGCGTCTTCTCATTAGTACTGAATCATCTACTACAATAACTTTAGTTTTCTTTAACATTATCTTCCCCCGTTAACCGTACCTAAAATCTAAATTTCTGTGGTTCCTATACCTACTGTTCTAATAAATAGCAATCCATTGATGGTTTCAAATATCAAGGTTCTCCCTTTATTACCCCCAATATCTTCTCCCACTATTGGAATGGATAAAACCTTTAGTGCATTTTTCACCGCTACTCCATTTCTTTTACCAATATCCATAATTATGCTTTTATCTGAGAAATTAAACATGGAGGCTCCACCAGCTATTTTAGCCTTCATATTTTTAAGTTTTGCACCTTTTTTTATCATATCCTTTACTAATATGGGTATGGCTAAATCTGCAAATTTCATTTCGTTGGTTACTTTATTAAATTGGTTGCTATCGGGAAGCATTATGTGTGCCAATCCTCCAAGTCCGACCTCTTTGTCATAAATTGCAATGCCAACACAAGATCCTAGGCCCACAGTTATTAATTTATCTGGAGAGTATGCTACATTTAAATCTGAAATTCCTACTTTTATTTCATTATATCCCATATCCACACCTTATTTTATAATATTTGTATTTTTTCTTCTTCTGTCAATATAGCTGAAATATTTAAATATATAATTATTCTACCATCATTCTTAATAAGTCCTTTGATATATCTTTTAGATATTTCCGAAATTATTTCTGGGGACTCTTCTAAGTTATCTAACCTCACATCCTTAACTTCAGAAACAAAATCAACTATTATACCTATTTTACCATTATTTTGTTTTGCAACTATTATCTTAGATTCTCCTTGTATTTCAGAGGAAGGTAAATCGAATTTTTTTGATAGTGATATAACTGGCAAAATTTTATCTTCGTAATTTATCACGCCTTCAACAAATCGTGGTGAATCTGGAATTTTAGTTAACTTTTGATATTGCAGTATTCTTTCCACTTCTAATATACTAGTAGCATAATACTCACCATTTATTCTAAAAACTAATACCTTAATTTCTTGTTCTTTCATATTAACTCCCCCTAAAGTTGTAACTTATCAACAGTTAATTCTCTAGCATCATTTAGGTACGCATGAATATTTTTACTAGGAGTATCCAGAATGTACTCTCTATCGCCTATAATAAATCTAGTATTTTGATAAGCAATTTCCACCCATATTTGGCCATGGTCTTCTACCATAAGTACTGTTGATACTCCCCCCATTCCTCCAACTATTTTGCATCTAATTTCTTTTCCAGCTTTCATAACTCCACCACGAGCTAAGCTTTTATCTTTTTGAAAAATTATACTATCACTTGCAACCATTTGTGACACATATTCTCCCTTACCACTAAGGATAATATTACCTGAGCTCTTAATTGTTGTATCTTGACAATAGTCTAACACCACATCCACAGGAACAGTTAAATTCATCGTAAGGACTGAGATTTTATCATCAATGATCGTTACTGCATCATTTAATTCCTCATATTTTTTTATGTTAAGAGTACAAACATCAAGTATTTTATTTTTAATGATAAATACTAATTTATCATCAATACTTTTCTGCTGCAGTATTCTTTTAACTATCTTAATGGAAGTTTGAGGGAGTTTTTTAAATTTAGTTTCTATTAAAATTTTAACAATTTGTCCATCAGTAGTATTTTTTACCATAAGATTCATTTCTTTTAATTGTTTTACGCATTCTATTAATTTTGTTAGGTCGTTTTTCATACTCCTTAAGTCACTTAAATATTCTAAAGTTAATACGTCTTCTTTTCCTGCTGAAATTTTGGAATTAATTACATTACCCCTTACCACAACATCACCATTCGCAGTGATTTCTGCTTCTGCTACATTGTTTTTAACTAAAATAGAATTGCCTGCTTCCACTCTCATACCTTCGTGTACACTGCCACTTATAATTATATCTCCCACAAATTCAATGTTTCCTGTCTTCAGTTCCACATCTCCATTTACCTCATAAGTTTCATAAACGAAAAAAGTGTTTCCCCGTCTAGAATGTCTACCTTCTCTTGTTGCCACAACAGTACATTCATCTACAATTTTACAACCTTCTCCTACGCCTAGCACTATTTTTTTTATGTTTTTAGATATTATAGTCTTGCCTGTAATATCTATTCCATCTTCTCCTTTTTTGCCCGGATAAAGAATGGCTAAGACTTGTCCTTTTTCTACTCCTTGTACGAATCCTATATCTTTGTAGTCTATAGCATCATTATTATTCTGCTCCTTTGGCTTGCCTTCTACATTGCATTTGACTTCGAGTCTGTCATCTACTGTATCTATAGTTTTCTTCCCATTTGCAATAATCAGTTCCGAAATCTCATTAGCCGTTTCACATTTCATAATGCTCATCTTCAAAATTCCATATCTAATATTATGATTTTGAAGTTCATTTCTAATTTCTAATTCTGTAAATTTTGGTGGCATAACTTCTTCTTTTACATCGCTTTCTAATAAAACTGAGTTTGAAGGCCCGACATCTTTTAATTTATAAGTTGTATTAGGCTTATATATAATACTAATATAAGCTTCCATCCTGTCTTGAGTTATCCTTAAATTCATATACCTTTTAGCTTTAGCGTCTTCTTCCTCTTCTTCGTTGAAAATAATATCAATAGTACTTTCCTCATATACGGTGGTACGGGAGATAACTTTTTCTCCATTTACCGTTAGTGTAATATTATTTTCAGTAGAAATTAACGCTGGTTTTCCAGTGCCTTTAGGATTTTTTATTTTAATGATACCATTTAGAATTTCTATAGTTCCATTTGTTTCGCAATCAATATTTTTACCATTTAAATCTTCTATAGCATCTATAGAAATTACAGCATATTTCTTAAACATGCCTCTTCCTTCCTCTAGTATAGTATATTTTAACCTTTCTGCTGACACACCTAAACTAACACTTGCACTTTGCAAACATTTCTGAACGTTACGACCTTGGAATTTTGGGTACTCTACCTTGCCTATTACTTGTTACACCTCTTTCTATAAATAAATTATAATATAACTTCTACATCTTTTGTTAAATCATCTCTTGTGGAGCTGAAAGCTTTGTTAAACTTTTCAAAGGTTTTATTTATTTATCGTTCTATTTTGAATAAACTTTACAAATTTCTGTTTATCCTCGGTTAATTCATCATCAAATTTCTTCATTATTGAATTTATTATTGGATTTATTGATGAATCAAAAGAAAATTCATCCACATTTTTTATTGGAAGTACATTCGGTGAGGTTCCGGAAATAAACAAACCTGTTAATGATTCAAGATCCCTCTCATGGATGTTTTTTTCTTCAAACACTATATTTAACTTTTTGCAGGTTTTTATGACAAATTGTCTTGTGATGCCAGGTAATACATTTGCAACCTTTGATGTTACAACTGTTGAACCTTCGACCATAAAAATATTTGATTTACTGCCTTCAGTAATATAACCCTCATCATCCACTAAAATTGCTTCATATACGTCTTTATTATTTATTTGCTCATTTACTTTGTCTCTAAAAACACTATTAATAACTTTAGCATTTGGATTACTTCGCTCTCCATGATAAGTAATAGTTTTTACACCTTCCACGTATTGATCTTTTGAAGGGTAAGCATGTGGCAAAAAATATAATAAAACCTTTTCATTAAAGTCATTTTTATTATTGCATTTCTCATCACTTGGGCTATAATTTATAACTAATTTTATATTTCCAACTTGCGCTTTATTCTTATATATTAGTTTAAGAATTTCATTTATAATTTCATCCCTATTAATACTTAAATTGTATTTCATAATTTTTGCAGAATCGTAAAGACGATCTAAGTGCTCCGTAAGAAAAATGGGGATTCCATCACTTATCCTTATAACTTCATATAATGATTTCCCTGCACTACTATTACAATTCTCAAATTCTTCACATTTTTTAATTTCCCCTCCGAATAAAAAATATGCATTTATACACTTATCCATATAAACCCCTCCTTGTTTTTTTGAAAGATAGAATTAACTAATTGTTATCTTATAATAATCAATGTCAAGCCATCACATGTAGTGCTGATTTAAAGTTAACCTCTATAAATAGCCTACTACTTCCATTTTAAAATTTCAATCTTATCGTGTGTTTTTTTAAAATTTATTAAATAAGGATGCCCCACTAAATTAAAAAGAGGTAAATCTGATAGAGAATCAGAAAACATATAGGAGTTTTCAAAATCAATTTCTATATTTTCTGTCTTCAAGACTTCTTTTAGCCTTTTTACTTTTTCTTCTCCTTTGCAATTTTCTCCCGAAATTTTATTTCTATGTAAGCCATTCTCCTTAATGAACCGCGTCCCTATTACTTTATCCACTTCCTTTATATTATAGAATTCATTTAAATAGAATTCAGCAGAGGCAGAAATTAAATAAATTTTATATCCCTGTATCTTCATTTTTTTTATGGTATCTATAGCATCTTTATATATTATTTTACTTAAACGTGTTTCATAAAATTCTTTGACTATTTTTTTCATTTCATTTTCTTCTATACCATCAATAAATCTTATAAATGTTTTTTTAGCTTTTGAAGCATCATATATCTTGAAAACGTAAAATATAGATGAAAATATACTTTTAGGCAGATATTTTATGAATTTAGGATTCTTTTTTATCATAAAAAAATAGAATTCTACTAAAGTCTCTCGTTTTGTTAAAGTGTAATCCACATCAAAAATAGCTAATTTTTCTTTCATTATTTACCCTCCTTTAAATCATCTCCTGGGTCGCTACGACAGCAACCTAGGAGATGCATTAAGCACTTCAGAAGGAGGTTTATACTCCCACTTATAGAAGCTGGAGTTTCCTCCTGAAATATCATTAATGATACCGTATTACTCTAAGAGTAATACTATTAATATTGTTACCCTAAGCTCGCTATTAATTCTTTAAAAAACTTAAAAAGAGTCGATGCATTTGCAACGACTCTTTTATAGAATTACTTTTCGCTTTTAATCAATTCTTCATAATATGCAGTTACTTCTGCGAATTCTTCATCTTCAGGGATAACTAACTCACCTGTTTCTTCATCTCCAATTACTTTGAAAAGATATATTGAATCATCCTCAGGATTTTGAACTAGCGCAAATTCATTATCTTTATAAGTAAATCCATCTACTATTTCACAAGGAACTATGTTCCCATTTTCATCTTCTAAATCTACTGTTAAAGCTTCGCCCTCGCCACAACCACATCCACAGCCTTCATTCTCGTCATGTTCATGACCGCCGCATCCACAACCTTTACTTTCTTCGTCATGTTCATGACCACCGCATCCACAACCCTTATTTTCTTGGTCCTGTTCATGATCACCGCATCCGCATCCGCATGATGTTTTTTTATCTTCATTCATAATGTAGTACCTCCTACTTTGAGTATAGTTTAATTCTACCCTAAATGATAAAATAATAAAAGGTTTTTTTGAATTCTTTTTTATTAAATTATTTAAAAGTAAAAGGAAGATGAAATTTAATCCATCTTCCTTTTACTTTGTGATTTTAAATACTATTTTTCACTAGCAAGTTTTTTGTATCCTGCTAATCTTTCCTTAGCATCATTTTCTGTTTTAATAAATAATTCTTCTGCTACTTCTGGGAATGTTTTTGCTAGTGAAGAATATCTTACTTCACCCATTAAGTATTCTCTAAATGAAGTAGTTGGTTCTTTAGAGTCTAATATAAATGGATTCTTTCCTGCTTCTTTTAAAGTTGGATTAAATCTATACATAGCCCAGTATCCTGATTCAACAGCTCTCTTAGTTTCAAGTTGTGTACAACCCATTCCAACTTTAAGACCATGATTTATACATGGAGCATATGCTATTATAAGTGATGGTCCTTTATAAGCTTCTGCTTCTTTTATAGCTTTTAGTGTTTGAGCTTTATCAGCACCCATAGCTATTTGAGCAACATAAACATATCCGTAACTCATTGCCATCATACCTAAATCTTTTTTCTTAGTTCTCTTACCAGTTGCTGCAAATTTCGCAACAGCAGCCGCTGGAGTAGATTTTGATGATTGACCTCCTGTATTTGAATATACTTCTGTATCAAATACAAATATATTTACATCTTCACCAGATGCTAATACATGATCAACTCCACCAAATCCTATATCATAAGCCCAGCCATCTCCACCAAATATCCATTGAGATTTTTTAACTAAATGATCTCTTTTGCTGAATATTTCTTTTAATGCTTCATTATTATCTTTTTCAGCATTTAATAATGGTAACATTTTAGCTGTTGCAGCTTTTGAACCTTCTGCATCTTCTTTACTTTCAATCCATTCATTAAGAACTGATTTTAAAGCATCGCTTGTTTTCATTGTTAATGCCTGTTTAGCTGACATTTCTACTTTATCTCTTAATTGGCTAGTTCCAAGGAACATTCCAAATCCAAATTCAGCATTGTCTTCAAATAATGAGTTAGCCCAAGCTGGTCCCTTACCACATTCATTAACTGTATATGGTGAAGCCGGTGAACTTCCTCCCCAGATTGAAGAACATCCTGTAGCGTTAGCAATTAGCATTCTATCTCCAAATAATTGAGTAATAAGTTTAGCATATGGTGTTTCTCCACATCCAGCACAAGCTCCGCTGAATTCCATTAATGGTTGCTCAAATTGGCTTCCCTTAACATTTGCTGTTCCCATTGGATTTTCTTTCTTAGGTAAATTTATATTGAATTTCCAATTTGGTATTTTATCTGCTTGAGACGCATATGGTTTCATGATTAAAGCTTTTTCTTTTGCAGGACATACTTCTGCGCAGTTACCACAACCACTACAATCTTCATTACTTATACCTATTGAAAAATGTAGACCTTCAAAACCCTTACCTACACCTTTTTTACTTTCGTAAGTCTTTGGTGCATTTTTAAGATCTTCATCATTTGTTAAGAAAGGTCTTATTACAGCATGTGGACATACATATGCACATTGATTACATTGTATACATTTATCTACTTGCCATTCTGGTACATTAACAGCAATTCCTCTCTTTTCAAATGCAGCTGTTCCTGGCACTAGTGTTCCATCTTCTATTCCAACAAATGTACTAACAGGTAAAGAGTCTCCTTCTTGTCTGTTCATTACATCAGCAATATTTTTAACGAAATCTGGTCTAGCTTCTTCTGTTTCATTTGCATCTTTAATAGTTTTCCAGCTTTCTGGAACATTAATTTTAACAACTGATTGAACACCTTTATCAATTGCTGCATTATTCATGTTTATAACTTTTTCACCTTTTTTACCGTAAGATGTAATAACAGCTGCTTTAAGATACTTAACTGCATCTTCTACAGGTATAATGTCTGCAAGTTTAAAGAAAGCAGATTGCATTATCATATTAACTCTTCCGCCAAGACCTATTGCTCCAGCTATTCCAACTGCATCAATAGTGTTGAAGTTGATATTGTGATTAGCAATATATCTCTTCATTGAAGCTGGTAAATTTATTTCTAAATCTTCCATATTCCATATGCAATTTAATAGGAATGTTCCACCATCTTTAATTCCTTTTAGAACATCATATTTGTTTACATAAGCTTGATTACCACAAGCAACATAGTTTGCAGAACTAATTAAATATGTTGATTTTATAGCTTTCTTACCAAATCTTAAGTGAGAAATTGTTACTCCACCTGATTTCTTAGAATCATATGCGAAGTATGCTTGAGCAAACATATCTGTATGGTTTCCTATGATTTTTATTGCACTCTTGTTAGCTCCAACCGTACCATCTGATCCAAGGCCCCAGAATTTACATTCTTTAGTTCCTTCAGGTGTTGTTGTTATAGCTTCACCAATTGTAAGTGATTTATTAGTAACGTCATCAACTATTCCTATAGTAAAGTCATTTACTGGAGAAGCTGCTTTTAAAGCATCATATACAGCAACGATTTGAGCTGGAGTAGTATCTTTTGAACCGAGTCCATATCTTCCACCAACTATAACTGGTCTGTTTTCTTGATCAAAATAAGCACTTCTAACATCTTGGAATAATGGTTCTCCAATTGATCCTGGCTCTTTTGTTCTATCAAGTACTGATATTTTCTTAACTGTTTTAGGTATGTATTTAAAGAAATGGTCTAATGAGAATGGTCTGTAAAGATGTACTTTAAGCACTCCAACCTTTTCTCCTTTTGCATTTAAATAATCTATAGTTTCTTCAATTGTTTCACAAACTGATCCCATTGCTATTATTATTCTATCTGCATCAGGTGCACCATAATAATTAAATAAGTGGTAGTCAGTTCCGATTAATGAATTTATTTTTCCCATACATGTTTCAACTTTTTCTGGAAGAGCATCATAAAATGAGTTTGAAGCTTCTCTTCCTTGAAAATAAACGTCTGGATTTTGTGCTGTTCCACGAGTTACAGGATGTTCTGGATTCATTGAATTGTTTCTAAATGCTTCTAGTGATTCTTTGTTTAACAAACTTCCTAGAGTTTCATAATCCCATGCTTCAATTTTTTGTATTTCATGAGATGTTCTAAATCCGTCAAAGAAGCTTACAAAAGGAATTTTTCCTTCAAGTGCTGTTAAATGAGCAACTGGTGAAAGATCCATTACTTCTTGTACACTGTTAGATGCAAGTAAAGCAAATCCAGTTTGTCTTGTAGCCATTACATCTTGATGATCTCCAAAAATATTAAGTGCGTGAGTAGTTAATGCTCTAGCAGCTACATGGAATACTCCAGGTAAAAGTTCTCCCGCTATTTTATACATATTTGGAATCATTAATAATAATCCTTGAGAACAAGTAAAAGTTGAAGTTAATGCTCCTGTTTGAAGTGAGCCATGAACTGCTCCTGCAGCTCCCGCTTCAGATTGCATTTCCATCATTTTAACTTTTTGACCAAATACATTCTTTGTTCCTTTAGCTGCCAATTCGTCACAATACTCTGCCATTGTTGAAGATGGTGTTATTGGGTAAATTGCTGCCACATCAGTATATGCATAGGCAACGTGTGCTGCTGCTGTATTTCCGTCCATAGTTTTCATTTTTCTCATTTAATATGCCTTCTTTCTTAAAAGATTTTATAAAAATGTGTTTAAAACTTTTATAAGAATTACAAATAAGAGTATTGTTTTAAAAATAACTCTACACTTAAAAATAATAACTTTCTATTAGATTTTATGCAAAACTAGCTAATACTTCTAAGCGTTAGCTAGCCATGATAGGCTTTTATAATCTACATGATTTACTAAATACCTCGTCATTACATAACATTACATATTTCTGTAATAAAAAGGTTACTTAGCTAACATTCTACCCATTTCTTCTGCTTTAACTAGTTGTTCATTAGTAGGAGCTTCATTAACAGTTAAGCTTTGTATAACATTAAATTCATATTCCTTCATTAAACTTATCCATTTGTTCATAAATTCTCCATTATCCCATCCATAAGATCCAAATAAAGCTGTAACTTTATTGTTAACTGGGATTAATTTAAATTTGTCAATAAAAGGTTGCATTTCTTGTTGGTCAATTCTATTGTTATCCATTGATGGGCTTCCAAAGGCAACTGCATCTGCGCTAGTTACATCTTCCACGGTAGCTTCACTAGCTAATTTAACTAGTACCTCTGCCCCTGCATCTTTTGCACCTTTAGCAATATGATTAGCTAAAACTTCAACATTTCCACCATTGCTCAAATAAATTATTGTTAATTTTTTCATTACTATCACCCCATACTTTCATATTAATAGATAGTTTATATTACCCCTTAATTATACATCAAAATGAAAAATATTCAAGTTTTTTTGTTATAAATGGTGTATTGTTCTTTAATTTTTTCTACGCAAAGAAAAATCCAACTAATTTCCAACAAAACCCTACTGTACGTTTACATATGAGAATATGTGAATTTTAGCTGTAAATCGTTAATATTTTATCAATATTATGGAATCTTATATTGTTCCCCACTCTTAACAATTACAGACTGATATCCTTTTAAATCTAATAGCATCTTAAAACTTTTTTGAGAATTTTCATCACCATGTACAAGTAAAACTTGTTTAGGTTTTTTCTCAATATTTTCTATCCAATTAATTAAACCATTTCTATCTGCATGGCCAGAAAGACTTTGCAAATTATATATCGATGCTGCAACCGAAATATCTTTTCCAAAAATTTTTACCATTTTATTCCCATCTAAAATTTCACGACCCAAAGTACCCTCAGCTTGATATCCTACAAATACTATGGAGCTTTCACTTCTCCATAAATTATGCTTTAAATGATGTTTTATTCTACCCGCATCACACATTCCACTTGTAGATATTATTAATATCCCATTTTGCATTTTATTTAATTCCTTAGATTCTTCTGAGGAATGAGTAAATTTTAGCCCCTCAAAATCCAGTATATTAGTATCATGTTTTTCTAATTCCTTTGCCTCATCATCAAAAATTTCTCTATTATTTTCAAAAATTTTTGTCGCTTTTTCTGCAAGAGGACTATCCACATATACGCAACAGTTTTTAACCAGCCCTTCTTCAAAATACTTATTCAAGGCATATAGAACCTCTTGGGTTCTACCTACTGCAAAAGATGGAATTATAACATTTCCTCCTCTATCGAAGGTTTTTTTCACTATATTTCCCAATTCTTTCATTACATTTTTGAAGTTATTATGCACTTTATCTCCATAGGTTGTTTCCATAATTACATAGTCTGCAGCACCAATAAATGTAGGATCATTTATAAGTGGAATATTAAAATTACCTAAGTCGCCACTATAAACAAGTTTAATACTCGATCCTTCTTTTTCTTCTACCTTAAGCTCTATAATAGCTGACCCCAATAGATGACCTGCGTCCTTAAAGATAACTGTTAATCCATCAAAAGGTTTTATTTCTGCGTTATAAGAATAACTTTTAAAGAGTTTTAAACATTCTTCTGCAATTTTGGAAGAATACAAGGCTTCTTTAGGTTGTAGCCCTTTTTCTTTGAGCTTCCTGTTTTTCCACGCTACTTCCATCTCCTGAATATGACCACTATCTCCTAGCATCACCTGACATAATTCCATTGTAGCTTTTGTGCAAATTATTTCGCCTTTAAATCCCTTCTTATATAGTAAAGGAATTCTACCGCTATGGTCTATGTGAGCATGAGATAATATAACTAAATCTATATCTTTCGGGTTAAATTGAAAATTTTCATTTTTACCATGGTCTCCGTCTCTTCCTTGATATAATCCACAATCCAATAAAATAGTTTTATTTTGCACTTTTATCAAATGACATGAACCTGTAACGCATTCTGCTGCGCCTAAAAATTGAAGTTCCATCTTTTTTCTCCTTTATTTTTCATTTTAAAAATATTTTTATATTTATATAATAAGCAAAAACATATTCTTATAATTAAAGTTTGCACACTTTTTTGTTTTTTATATAAAAAACATTCCTTTTTAAATAATATTTATAATTTTTTAAATAAAAAAAGATGAAGAAATTTTACTTTCTTCATCTTTTTCTATATTTCTCTATTAATTCTACTATTAAATCAATGCTTTTTTCAGTGTTGCTAGAATTCATTTTTTCAATATATTTGTATCTATTATTATACAGTTCTTTAATTTTAATTTCTAAATTTTCAGGAGTTAGCTCTTCGTCTTGAATAACCATACTATAACCGCTTTTTTCAAAAGATTTTGCATTAAGTATTTGATCACCGCGGCTAGCCTTAGCTGATAATGGAATTAATAAATTAGGTTTTCTAAGTGCCAAGAGTTCAAAAATGACATTTGCTCCTGCTCTAGACACCACAATATCTGCACTAGCTAATAAATGAGGCAATTCATCCGTCGTGTATTCAAACTGCTTATAACCATTTTTACTTTGAAGTGATTTTTCAAAATTACCACTGCCACAAATATGAATAATATTATACTCCAAAATTAATTTTTCAAGCATTGACCGTATTACTTCATTTATAACTTTAGATCCTAAACTACCACCAATAATTATTAATATTGGTTTTTTATTTTTAAATCCGCATATTTCGTTCCCTTTTATTTTACTTCCTTCAAATAATTCGCGTCTTATAGGGTTTCCAGTTACTACTCCTTTCCCATTTTTTATTTCATTTAATGCTTCTGGAAAAGTTACACATACTTTTGTACAGTAAGGAGCTACTAATTTATTAGCAAGTCCTGGTGTAATATCACACTCATGAGCAATTACAGGTACTTTATTAAAAAATGCAGCAAGCACTACAGGCACAGAAACAAAACCACCCTTAGAAAAAACAATATCAGGCTTTTGCGTTTTTATTATTTTTTTTGCTTCAAATATACCTTTAATTACTTTTAAAGGATCTGTAAAGTTTTTCACATCAAAATATCTTCGTAGTTTCCCACTAGATATAGGATAATATTTTATATTTTCACTTTCTATTATTTTTCTTTCAATACCTTCTTTTGTACCAATATATTCAATTTCATAACCTAACATTTTAAGTTTTGGTATAAGTGCAAGATTTGGTGTTACATGTCCTGCTGAACCGCCACCAGTCATTATTATTTTGTGTTTTTTCACTTTAACACCCCTTCTAAAAAACATGCTTTTCTCAGCATGTACTAAATCATTATATACCAATTAGGCTAAAAAGTTTAGTATTTATTAAAAAATTATCTTATCCATAATTTTCTAAAGAGTTTATAATTTTCAAAATCACCCTTCAATCCACTAATATAAAAATCGAATATAGGGATAAACTACTATCATAAAGTAATAACAAAAAAAAGGAGGGAATTTATTATGGCAAACAGAAATTTAGTACCACAAGCAAAAGCAGGTTTAAACAAATTTAAAATGGAAGCTGCTCAAGAAGTTGGAGTTAATTTAACAGAGGGTTACAATGGAGACCTTACTTCTAGACAAAATGGATCTGTTGGCGGACAAATGGTTAAAAAGATGGTAGAACAATACGAAAAGAACTTATAATTAGAAACCTTAAATCAGTTAAAAAATAAAAAATAGAAGGAGTGATTGACAAATGTCAAATAAAACATTAGTACCACAAGCTAAAGCAGGTTTAAACAAATTTAAGATGGAAGCTGCTCAGGAAGTTGGAGTTAATTTAACAGAGGGTTACAATGGAGATCTTACTTCTAGACAAAACGGATCTGTAGGCGGACAAATGGTTAAAAAAATGGTAGAACAATACGAAAAAAACTTATAATTTAAGATTCTAAATTGTTAAGAGGTATATGCTAGTCATATGCCTCTTAACTTTTGTATTTTACCCTAAATTGTATAACCATATGTGCCTTTATTTAAAGTCATCGAAATAAAAACCAACTTAATTACATGTAATTATTTGTATCTTATTAAAATATTTCATATGCTAACATGTATTAATTTAAAATGTTGTACTTACCTTATTTCCCTTAAGTATTCTATTATATTTTACGAATTTCTGCACAAGATACTATCATAACTAAAATAAAATATAGAAGGAGTGATTAACAAATGTCAAACAGAAAGTTAGTACCTGAAGCTAAAGCCGGATTATATTCATTTAAAATGGAAACTGCAAAAGAATTAGGAGTAAATTTTACAGATTACAATGGAGACTTAACTTCAAGAGAATGCGGTTCTGTTGGTGGACAGATGGTAAAAAAAATGGTAGAGCAATACGAGAAAAACTTATAATTTAAAAATAATATAATAAAGGTACATAGACCGAGATCTATGTACCTTTATTATACGACATTTCAGTTCCGCAGGAGATAACAGCTCGAAAGAGATGCAGCTCCGCAGGAGATGATTTAACTAAGTTTAAATTCTAAAATTTTTAATTGAATAGATTTATATCCGTTATACTCATTAATTTGAGGTGAAAAAATTAAATCTAGCTTCATTCCTCTTGGACTCTTAAGATAGTTCATATGGTCTTCTCCATATCTATCTTTTAGCATTTCTATAAATTCTTCCACTCTATTGAAACATATTCCATCAATTGTTTTATTTACACCAGGCATTACGCATTTTATTTTTAATGTATTTGCATTTTTACCTAGTATATCTATTCTTAAAACAGGAATATTTTTTTCTGCAAGTAATGGGGTTGAATTGCCTTTACCAAATGGCTCTAAAATTTCTAATTCGTTAATCATCTCATAATTTATTTTGTTTAATGGTATTCGCTGATCTATTCTTACCTTAGGCACAATATCATCATCTGTTAACTTGCAAAGAGAATTTAATTTTCGCCTTAATTTTTCTATATTTTCTTCTTTTATAGATAAACCCGCAGCCATTGGATGACCCCCAAACTTCTCAAGCAACTCTTCACATTTTATTAATTCCTCAAATAAATTGTATTCATCAATAGATCTTGCTGAACCTTTTGGGTTCTCTTTTCCTTTAGTTAATATTATTGTTGGCACATTGAAAGTTTCCCTAACACGCCCTGCTACAATTCCTGCAATGCTCTCATGAATTGTGTCTTTATAAATTACTAACACTTTATCGTTTTTAAAAATGGAGTTATGTATAAGTTCTATTATCTCTTCCACATTTTCGGTTGTCATCTCTTGTCTTTTTTTATTAAGTTCAAATAATGTTTTAGCTAGTTCTTTTGCTCTAGTTTCTTCTTCGCATAGAAGTAATTCTACTGAAATAGCGGCCGTATCTAATCTTCCAGTAGCATTTATACATGGTCCTATTTGAAACCCAACATGATAACATTTTATCTCTTTATCATTAATGCCTAAAATTTCCTTTAAACATTTTAACCCAAGATTTTTTGTATTTGTTAACATAACTAAAGCATTTTTAGCAATTATTCTATTTTCGGAAATTAAATCTACCACATCACAAATAGTACCTATTCCTGCTATTTCTATAAATTCCTTTACAAATTCCTTATTAATTCCAAGTTTTATATATAGTGCTTGTACAAATTTAAAAGCAATACCTGCACCGCATAATTGTTTGAATGGGTAATTACATTCCTTTTGCTTTGGATTAATAACAGCATCTGCTAGCGGAATCTTGAAAGTTCGAATCCCTTTATCATCTTCTTCAAATGATAATTCATGGTGATCAGTTATTATGGCGGTCATTCCTAGTTCTTTTGCCAATTTAACCTGCTCAGTAGCTGCGATTCCATTATCGCAAGTTATAATCACTTCAAAACCTTGCTCATTTAGTTTTCTTATCCTATCAATATTTATACCATAACCTTCATGTTCCCTATCCGGAACATAGTATTCTACATTTGCACCACAATGTTTTAATCCCTTATACATTATAACTGTACTAGTAACACCGTCCGCATCATAATCACCATATACTACAATTTTTTCATTGTTTCCAATTGCTAATTTAATTAAATTTGTAGCTTTTTCCATATCTTTCATTAAAAACGGATCATACAAATCATTTATACTGGCTCTCATAAATTTTTTTATGTCTATTTCATTATCAAATCCCCTGTTAATTAATATCTTAGCTATAACATCACTTACACCTGATCTTTTAGCTATTGAACTAATGTCTTTAGAAGTATTTCTTATCAACCACTTTTTTTTCATATTTATTTCCCACTTTCTACATTTGGCGTTAAATCATCTTCTTCGAAGCTGCATAGCTTCGAAGAAGATAATTAACGACTTCAGAAGGAGTTTTATACTCCCACTGAAGTTTTTTCTTTATTATAGTATGTAACTCCCACTTATAGAAGTGGTATACTTTCCTTCTGAACTGTCGTTAAAACCTGTATAGTAGCATTCACTAAAACTTTGTTAACTACTCTCATTATTTCTTCATCCACAATGTTTCTCATCCCATCAAATTCCGAGAAAATTTGTGAACTGTCTCCATACATAATTTCATATACACATAAATTTACGCTAGTTTGAATAGATTTTTCCAGAGCTAGCATTCTTCTTAATTTGTAACTTTTGCATAGTTTTAAAATGCATTGCTTATCAAAAAAATTCCTAAGCTCTTTAACTTTTTCGATTTCATCATTAATAATTTCTATGGTCTTTTTAACATTCTCACATGAAGTTCCAAGGGTTATGGTGAAAAGTTTTATTCCTGTTTCATTTTTGATTTTACTGCCTATATCATATACGAGGCCTCTTTTAGTCCTAATTTCATCATACAAAATACTGCTTGTACCTTCTCCAAAAACTAAACTAAATAGCTTTAAAGCACTAATTTCTCTTAGGTTTAAATCATGTATTGGAAAACAATATTGAATTTTAGCACCTTGCAAATCATCTCTATATTGGAAATAGGTGCCTGGCTTATTATTTTCATATAGACACTCTTTATCCCTTTCTATATGGTCATTTCCACTAGATAATTTAGGATTTAAATTACCAATATACTTCTCCACTATCTCTGAAACTTTTTTAAGGCTCATGGAAGATATTACACTTACTACGCAATTATCCGAGGTGTAATACTTCTCATAAAAATCTTTGATTTGCTTAATGGTGATAGCACGGATGCTTCCCTCTGTACCTATAATTAAATTTTTTATTCTTCGCTTTTCAAACCCATTATAGAGCATGGAATCTTCACAAAACTGATACGAATCATCTTTCCATTCTTTTAGTTCAGCGCTAACCACTTCTATTTCTTCTTTGAACCCATGCACTTTAAACAAAGGATTCAAAAGAATATCTGAGTAAATTTCAAACCCCTTTTCAAAATCTTCGTCTAAGGTGGTTCCGTAATATACTACATATGGATAATTAGTCATCGCATTACAAAACCCAAAGGTTTCATCACATAATTTATTTATTTCATATTCCGTGCGAGAAGTCGTCCCCTTAAAAATCATATGCTCTACCACGTGAGCAATTCCTAAATGTTCACTTTTCTCTTGATTTGCACCTGCATTAAACCCTATTGTAAATGAAGTTAAATTATTTTCCGATTTCTTGTACAATAACTTAATTCCATTTTCAAATATTATTTTTTCCATACAATCACCTTCATTTTTGTTTTATTTGTTTTGAAAATATTTTCCTTTTATTTTGTTTTTTTTTGTTGTACACTATTATGTATGAGCGCATCATAATATTCTTTTCATAAAAAGGGTGGTGATTAATTTCTTAAACATATTTTATTTAAGAATAGAGTGCTATGAATAATAAAAATAAAACACTACAGTCCTTATCTCAATTTATTAAATATGCTTTAGTTGGTGCTACTAACATTATAATAGAAATTATCATACTAAATATTCTTTCATATAGTACAGGCATAACCCAGGGAAAAATGTTATTTGTTTTTAACATAATTGCATTTTCAGTTTATTCAATTTCCAGTTATAAATTAAACAAGAAGTTCACCTTTAAAGAAACTTCCGCAGAAAGAGGTTATCTTCAATATGCATCTGTACTATTTTTTAGTATGATTTTAAATAGCTTTATGTTAGTCCTATTAACAAGTAGGAATCCTTTAATTCATCTTATACATCACCATAGTAATATAATGCACTTAAACCACTTGTGGTTTAACGTATGTATCCTAATAGATTCTACAATTATAGGTCTACTTGGCTTTTTAATTAACAAGTTTTTTGTTTTTAATAAAAAGAAGACATGCTAAAATTAAGTTTTATTTAACTTTTATTGCATGTCTTTTTTATATTTTTTTCAGATGCCTAAAATAACCTCCTCTACATAATCATCTATGAGTGCACTGGTTAAGTTTTTACCTCTACCTGCTCTATTTTGAACGTTTATATCCTCAAGTCTTATAATCTTTTTTTCACCTTTAAATGAATTGACTGTTAAACTTAAATTCTCGTCAAGCGTCACAAGTATTTCATTACAGCCATCTACCTTTTCCGTTACTGAATTTACCAAATCTACAAATATAACTTCATCATCATCTTTTAAGCTTATGCCTGTTACCCCAGATGCAACTTTCCCCATAAAATTAATATTATTTACGTTAAATCTTATGCACATTGCCTTTTTTGTCACCATTAACACATCTTTATCTACATTATCTTTGTTAATTTTTACAGAAATTAATTTATCTTCTTCTGTTTTAAGTTTGCACACCAACGTAGAGAAGAAATTTCCATCTAATTCACAAATCTTAGTTCGTTTTGTAAATCCTTTCTTTGTAAAAAGATATATACTTCTTTCTTCGTTGAAATCATCAACAGACATAATCCCTATTATTTTATCGTCAATTTTGAAATTATCCAGAAGAGTATTAATACATATGCCTTTCTTATTAATGTTCTGAATCATATAGCTAGGTAGTTTATGTACTAATCCTTTTTCAGTAAATATAAGCAATGTAGAAGATGATTTGGTATAAGTACTTAATGGAGTATTAGTTTTTTTACTGGATATTTTTATTGCGCCTTTTGCATTTATACTAAAATTAAATTCTTTATAATCATAACCCTCTGTAAATTCTAATTTTACCACTTGGTCGCCTTGCGTTAAATTAAATAACTGAGTGCCTACTATATTTCTAGGAACATCTTCAAGTATAGGTTCTTCTATAGAAAATTCCAGGCCTTCTTTAGTCAGTATCTTTATAAAACTTTCCTGTCTTTCTGTCGAGATTAACTTAACTTCAAGAAGCTTTTCATTTTCTCTTAGTTTTAAAGCTGATAATTTAGTATAACTCGTAACGAATTTATTAAGCTCTGTTTTCTTTATGTTTCCTTTGTTAGTAAAGAACATAAATTCCTTATTAGCTGATAAGTTTTCCAATAAAAAACAAGAAACTACTTTTTCTTTTGTTAAATCAATTCCGCGAATAAGGGTATCAATTCTTTCACCCTTTTCCTTCCACTTATATTCTGGCACTAAATCTCCTCTTAGTTGATACATATTACCTAGATCAGTAAAGATAATTAATGTATCTTTAGTATTGGTCTGTAGTAAATATGTATTAAAATCTCCCTCTCTATACTCTATATCTTCTATATTAATATTTGATCTATTATAGGATTTCATAGGCACTCTCTTTATATACCCCTCGTTAGATAAAGTTATCATAACATCCTCTACTACTAGTATATCTTCTATGTCTATTTTAGCTTGGCTATCATCCTCAATAATTTCCGTTCTTCTCGGATCATTATATTTTTCTTTAATTTCTGAGATTTCTGCTTTTATTACTTTAAGGAGTTCATTCTCATTTTCAAGAATTTTTTTATACCCCCTAATTAGTATTTCTAATTTTTTATATTCCTTTAAAAATATCTTTATTTCAAGTCCTGTTAGCTTATATAACATCAGTTCAAGTATTGCTTCAGTTTGAAGCGCAGTAAAATTAAACTTAACTATCAGGTTTTGTCCAGCATCTTTTTTAGATTTTGAGCTTCTAATTGTTGCAATTATTTCATCCATTACCTCTACAGCCTTAATAAATCCTTCTACAATATGGAATCTGCTTTCTGCAACTTCTAGTTCTCTTTGGGTTCTTTTAGTAACAACATCCTTTTGGTGATTTAAGTAGTGCATTAATATAGTTTTAAGCCCCATAGTTTGGGGTTTACCATTGGCGAGTGCTACCATGTTAAAAGATATATTGCACTGAAGTTCTGTTTTCATCATTAAGTATTTAAGTACCTTGGTGGCAGTTTCCTTATTTGTGGATTTTTTAAATTCAATTACTGATCTAAGTCCACTTCTATCAGATTCATCTCTAATGTCTACAATAGACTCTAAGGATTTTAAATGTTTTTTATCTGCTGTCATATCAGAAATAGATTGAAGTAATTTCGCCTTGTTTTTTCTATATGGAAACTCCGTAATAACTATGCCAATGCGTCCACTTTCTAAAGCTTCAATTTTCATTTTGGAACGTAACGTTACCTTACCTTCCCCAGTCTCATAGGCAGATTCTATAGCATTTTTGCCAATTATTATGCCTCCTGTTGGTAAATCAGGTCCTTTAATATACTGCATAAGCTCTTTTGTTGTAATTTCTTTATTATCAGCATAAGCGAGTAACCCATCAATTACCTCTCCTAAATTGTGAGGTGGTATGTTTGTTGCTATTCCTACCGCTATACCAAAGGTTCCATTTACTAATAGATTTGGATATCTTGATGGCAGTACCGATGGTTCCTTCTCTGTATCGGAATAATTATCTACCATATCTACAACGCCTTTATCAATATCTCTTATCATTTCAAGAGCAATAGGAGAAAGCCTTGCTTCTGTATAACGCATAGCAGCTGCATTATCCCCATCTTGGCTTCCCCAATTTCCATGACCATCTATCAATGGTTTTCTTGTGGCAAAAGATTGAGCTAGTATTACCATGGCACCATAAACAGAGCTATCTCCATGCGGATGGTATTTACCAAGAATATCTCCAACTATTCTTGCTGATTTATAATAAGGCTTATCTGGAAATGCCTTTAGCATATATGCTCCATAAAGAATCCTTCTATGCACTGGTTTTAAACCATCGCGCACATCTGGCAACGCTCTTTCTCTTGCAACTTCCACTGCATATGGAAGATAGTTATCTGGCATAGCTTCTTCAATTGGAATCATTACTATATTATTATCTTTAGGTACATCAATTTTTCTTGCCATTTAGCAAATCCCCCCGTTAAAACTCAGCATATTTATACATATAATTTTTTCTAGGTGAAACAACATCGCCCATTAGAAGTGAAACCATCTTCTCAGCCTTTGCTGCATCCTCTATAGTAACCTGCTGAAGCGTCCTTGTAGCTGGGTTTAGTGTAGTTTCCCAAAGTTGATCTGGATTCATTTCTCCAAGCCCCTTATATCTTTGGATAAAAGCACCTTTTCCGATTTCTTTTTTCGTCTTAGCTAATTGATCATCACTATATGCATACTTAGCCACTTCACCATTTTTCGTGTTCCTATAAACCTTATAAAGAGGAGGCATTCCCATATAAAGATGACCTTTTGCAATTAGTGGCCTCATATACCTATAAATAAAAGTCATCCATAATGTTCTAATATGATAGCCATCAACATCTGCATCACTTAAAATAATTATTTTATCATATTTTAAATCTTTTTCATGGTAATTATCTAAAACTCCTGTTCCAATTGCAGTGTTGAATATTTTTAACTCTTCGCTAGCCAGTACATTTTCTAGCTTTTGTTTTTCTGTATTCATAATTTTACCTTTTGATGGCATTATAGATTGAAACCTTCTATCTCTAGCTTGCTTAGCACTTCCACCAGCTGAGTCCCCTTCAACTACTATAAATTCTGTAACATTTGAATCTTTTATTGTACATACTGCAATCTTCCCTGCAAGAGGAGATGCCCCCTTACCTACTTTTTTTCTTTCCGCTTCATTAATCTTTTTTATTTTGTCCCGCCTAGATGCGGCAGAAAGTGCGTTATTTATTATGTTAGTAGCCATCTCTTTATTATCTTCTATCCATTCTAAAATTTTAACATAACACAATTCATTCATCATGCTGTATGCCTCATTATTTCCTAGTTTGCTTTTAGTTTGGCCTTCAAAGATTGGGTTACTTATTTTAATTCTAACTATTGCTGTCATTCCTTCTCTTAAATCGTCACCTTCAAATTCCTTATCTTTCTCTTTTAAAAGATTAAGCTTTTTAGCTCCTTCTTTAAAAGCCCTTGTCATCCCTGTTTTAAACCCAGTTTCATGAGTTCCAGATTCTGTAGTTGGTATATTATTGACATAGCTAGCAATGTATTCTGTAGTAGAATCAGTAAATTGAATACATATTTCTCCATACAATTGTATCCCATTTATCTCCTTTTCACCTTGAAAGAATATAGGGTCCTTGTGAAGAAGAGTTTTGCTTTCATTTAAATAATCAATAAAATCTAGAAGGCCCCTGTCAGAGTGATATTCCTTTAAGATATTTCCGTCTTTTCTCTTATCTTTAAACACTAAGGTAATTCCTTTGTTCTGGAACGCCAATTCTTGTAATCTTTCATCAATAACATCGTAACTGAATTCCAAAGTAGTGAATACATTTTTATCCGGCATAAAAGTAATTTTACTACCTGTTTTTTTTGTTTCTCCTATGATTTCAAGCTTACCCACCGGTGTACCTGGCATAAGTCTTTTTAACTCAGCATCATAAGCATATTCAAATCTTTGAGTGAAAATTTTCCCCTTTTGTTTTATTTCAACTAGTAGCCATTCTGATAATGCATTTACAACTGCTGCTCCAACACCATGAAGTCCACCAGAAGTTCTATAATTTTTATTATTAAACTTTCCGCCAGTATGAAGCTCAGTAAATACCATTTCTACACCAGATTTATTTTTTATAGGATGTATTCCTGTTGGAATACCCCTACCATTATCAACAATAGTGACACTTTTATCTTTATTTAATATAATTTCAGCTCTATCGCCATAGCCATTAGATATCTCATCTATAGAGTTATCTAAAATCTCCCATATACAATGATGTAGGCCTTTGCTTGCTGTAGACCCTATGTACATACCAGGTCTTATTCTTACAGGCTCTAGTTTTTCTAGAGAAGTTAAGTCTGTTACATCATATGTTTGAATTTCTTCTTTATCAAAACTCATAAAAATCCTCCAATAAAATTTTATCATACATTTGTTATTCTATATGTTTATTAACAAAAGGTAAAGAGATTTAAATAAAAAAAACAGAACATTAGTTTCTGTTTTTAGAGGAGTTTTTATTCTTTTATATTGTTTTTGTCCAATTTTCTATAAAAATATTGACCGGCAGAATAAAATTTTTCTACTGGTCAATACAGTAATTCGATCTAATTTTAGTCACCAATATCCTCAATCTATTTTTTTATTAGTTGGTGGCAATAATGCCGCAGCTACTCTTATTAAATATTTTACGCTTTCGTCATCTACATTACTTTGAAAATCCAATAAATTAGTGCCTTCTTTTACAATTTTAATAGCTTCTTCTTCTTTAAGGGTATTTTCGCTATTTTTATAGTTAGTTTCTACATATTGCACTGCTTTTGAAACAATTCTAATAATTTTCTTAGCGTTTTCAGGTGTAGATTCTGTAGCAGTTAAAGAACCAAGTATTATATAATCAAGACCAAAATAGTCGTCCTTAATATTTACATCTTTTTCTTTTAACAAATAAGCTAAATACCCAAGTCCCATTGCTAAAAGCACTATTAATACATATTGTGTAATTATCTCTACCATCATGTCCCCTCCTTATTTGAGTTTATACTACTTTAATATGCCATTCAAATAAAAAAGGGTACATGTTTTGATTAAATTACAGAAATAATTATGCTCATGTTAACTATATTACTTCTCCATCTAATTATTTATAGTAATAATTTTTAATTTCCTCCTCTTAATTGGTAAAATTACCTTTATATATTATTTCAGCCACTTAATTCTCTCCTCTATTGTTATTACAACGAAATCCAATATCTTTGCGTAATTAGTCCTCCCTTTGAAATTTCATTTTCTAAGACACCACCATTGCAAATAATTGTTTTTACTGATGCAATATTTTCTTTATCACAAGTAACAAGGACTTTTTCGATATTTATGTCTTTGCATTTTTTCAAAGCTAAACAAAGCATTTCTTTTGCATATCCTTTTCTGCGTTCAGATTTTCTTACACTATATCCGATATGCCCACCGAATTGAAGCAAATAACCATTTAGGCGATGACGAATATCTATCATACCAATTACTCTTTGATTACATGTCCTTACTGCTAAATAGGTGGATGCTTGAACAAACCCAGTTCTGACAGTTTCTTCTTTAGAATTATCTATAAGTACAGAAAACCATTCATCAAAACTTCTGGATTTTTGTAATCCTGCTGTGCCATCCATACTGTCACCATTTATTTCGAATTCATTTTTATAATCCAAAACTTGTCTCTCATATTCTTTGGTTGGTAAAGTTAATGTAATTATTTCCATAGCATCCTCCTTTATTTTGTTCACTCATTATACACCTCTTAAAGACGGAAGTGCTTTATTAGTTTCTTCCCAAGGTTGATATTGACTCGTCCATTCTGGTGCTAATTTTACTTGCTTCGATTTATCAGAAGAAAGCAAATTAAATCATTTGCACATAATGAGGATAATTATTTTTCTATTGCCATATCATAACCCCCCCATTTGTCGTTTCCATACGTGAAGATCCCTTCATTATGCTTTTCATCTACAATACCTGTTGCTTTGTAGCAATAATGAGCAAAAAGATTGTTATCAAATACGCTCAAAGTAACTCTCTTTACCTTTAATATGTCAAAAGCATATCTTATGGCTAAAGATACCATCTCTTTTCCATACCCTTTTCCTCGAATTTGTGAATCTACAATAATAAATCCTAAGTGGATGCTTTCATTTTGATAATCTGCCATACGCATCAAAAAATGACCTACAGGTGTTCCTTCTTTATTAAGAGCAGTCATTATCCACGCATTATCATCCTTTTCATAATTATGATAATACTCATTCAATTGCTCTTTAGTTAATGGATATGTAAATTTATCTGCACACCATTGTGTGAAAGTGAGCTCATCGTTAAACCAATTTAAAATATATTCCGAATCGCTTAATTTATATGGTCTTAGTCGAATCATATTCCCCCCCTATTATATAAGTAATTTTTGTTTTGCAAATTTTAAGAACTCCATTTATTAGCTTATATTAATTCGTATATTACTGTTGATACACTCTTTATTGAAAATTCATTTCCAATTTTTGAAAGGTGACAGGTACCTTTCAGATAATCTTTACGCCTAATATTACATTTTTCAAACAACTTCAATGAATAAATTATACCATTTTATACAATAATCTACTACTGATTAACGTGAATTTTCAGGGCATTTATTCGAAATTTTTATCTGGCTTCGCCCCTGAAAAAAGGCGAAAAAATAGAACTAAGGAAGCTCAATCCTTAGTTCTATCTTAGCCCTTGATATATATGGCTATACAACTTTTACTATATCTACAATAGTCTCAATGTGAGGAGTGTGTTTATATGAGGTTACAATTTGCTTTATATTATGTTCATTTATGGTTATGTATTAACATGGAATAGAGCTTATATCAGAAACTAAATTGTATTTTATGTCTGTCTATGTTTATATATTATTTTTAATGTTTAATGTTCCGTCGGAAAAATGGCTGATAATTATTAGTCACCGACGGAATTTTCCCTTCATATATATAGGTAAGAAAAACAACCTCATACTAACAAGCTTTTTATACTTCGAATAAACTTTTTAAGTTTTTTGTTTTCTGCTACAATTCGCAAATTTTCTTTTTCCAGTTTTTTGATTATCTCATCTTTAGCCATTTTGTACCTCCTAGAATATCTTTGTTATTATTTAAGTTGTATTCCATCTATATCCTTATATGGATATATAATATCACATTAAAATACAAATTGCAAACACACGTTCCCTATAGTCTATATCATAACTATATATTGCCTATAGTCAAATAGCTTCTTGTTTTATATTAATTAATACTGGCTTAGGTCCATTCCTTTCATTGCAAATTTAAAATTGAGTTTATTTTTGTTAATTATTTATGTCCTTTTTCTCTTCTCTTGTATTGTAAACTAATCCGCTACCACTATATTGGTAACTTTCCCCATCATTCGACAATTGTAAAAATTTATTCATTGAATTTTGTAGAATTATAATATATATTGTAGTATAAAGGTTATTTAAGGGGAACGATTATGTATACACTGAAAGTAAAAGAGTACAGAGTGGAAAAAGAATGGTCTCAAAAAGAATTAGCAATTAGAAGTGGAGTAAGCCAGTCCGCCATATCGTATATCGAAAACTCAGAGAGAAATCCTTCAATTGACACTATAGCTAAAATAGGTATAGCTCTAGGGATTTCCCCACATGATTTGATTTTATTTAATCACTTCCATGAGAATTAACTTTAGCTACAGTGCCATTACAATGGTATGATGGCATAACGGTATGATGTTACACCTGTGCTTTGTATAATTGTTTTGAGGTGTTTATATGAATGAAAAAACTACGGTATATATAGAACTAAAATTAAAAGAAGAAGTTAAAATAAGATTGATTAGGGCACAGGACAATCAAAGCTTATCGTCTCTGGTAAATGAGCTACTCGAAAAATGGTTAAAAGAACAGGAATAACAAAAGCCTTGGAGATAATTCCAAGGCTTTTGGGATTGTGCATACAAGTTAAATAAACTTACTTAATTCATCTAGCTCATTTGCTTCTAATTCACTCACGTCGTGTAACTTTTCTTCACTATTACTCACTATATTTTTATTCATATCATCACTTTTACTTACTGTGAGTAACTTTGCATCACCTTCACTTATTCCTGTTGGAGTAACTAGTGGCAACTTTACACCACCGTTACTCACTATGTAATTATAAATTATTTCCTTAATGGAGCTATTGGGGTCCATGCATCCACTAAGGAATTCTACTATTTGATTTTCTTTTTCTTTTTCTGTATTAAGAGTGAATTGGACTCTCACACTATTCTTGCTTATCGCCATTATTCCACACCTTCTTACACGCTTCCAATGCTCCATCTACATTGCTTGTGCTTGCATTATATAATACAAAACTTGCCTTTAAAAGTAATTGCCTTATATGATTTTTCAACATTAAGCTTGTACCACCGGTCCAGTAAACTTTATAGGTATTAAGATTGGCATAAGGCTTTATAGAGTTTAATATATTGCTTAAAAATAAAGCGTATTCTTTTGGTTCTACTGTAATTATCTTATTATCTATAAGTCTTTGTATATCTTCCTCGCTATAATCCTTATTCTCTATATTTTTAATTTTAGTATATAGGTCATAACTTCCTAATTTGATTGTCTGAAGCTTAACCACTTTTCCATTTTCTAATATAGACAGATTTATTGTTCTGCTGCCACAATCTATTATGCAAATATCACCCGCCTTCTGCTCCTTACTAAGACTGAAATAGCTACTATAACCCTCAGGTAATATTAATGTGTCCTCTATGAAAATTTCTTTATCTACGCCATTAAACTTTAATTTTGTATGCTTATTTTTATTTACTATATCTATTAACTTTTGTTTACTGGCCATCTGCATTATAGGCAACATTAAACATAAATTAGTTTTTATAACGTCACCACTATTAGCTTTGCATATAGCATACATAAGTTGAGGTATAAAGTTTTCCTTGTTGGTTTTGTCATATTCTTTACTGAACTCTCCAATGGTCAAATATGTGGTAAATCCCTCTATCTGAACCCTTTGAAAGCTATCTTGGTAGCTTTGGTAGTCTGTAGTGTATTTAGCACTAAAACTACCCTTATTCTCGCCTATATACTTTATAAAATAATTCCCTACGTCTATAATTGTATTTTGCATTCCTTTATTCATTATTAAAAACCTCCAATTAATTTATTTTCTCTAGCCATCATTCCTATGCTGGCAACTCATACTGCTCACCATACAGCAGTAACTTTTCCAATTTATCAAAATCATATTTCCGCTGCGGATAATCATTAAAACTACCTTTGACAGCATATTCTTTTTTACATTTCAAAATTTTATTATTTTTTATTGCCCATTTTGTGTAGCTAAAAATATCTTTTACATTGTCCTGAGCAACAGTATATTTATGACACTCAATAACCTTAGTAACATCATTACTAGCCGCTTTTAAAAGTTTAGTTGCTTCTGAACCAGTAAACCCCGTAGCTTGTACTACTGCCACAACATCTTCATTTATGGTAACTACTTCTTGTTGCTCTGCTCCTAAGACATCATCAATAGTTATTTGTCCCTCCAGTGGAGCATCACCATCACTATCTATATGTTTAGTTTTCTTTTTCTTTACTGGAGCCGTTATTTTTGTGGCACCTACATATTTTTAATGTATATACATACTCATATCTGCCTTTATTTCTTGTTTTAGTTTCAACGAGTACACATTTATCTTTAAGTTCTTTCCAAACTCTCCTGAAGGCGGCTTCTCCATAGCCACTAATGGATTTTATATGTTCTCTTCTGATAGAAAAGTTGTCCATGGTAGATAAGTATTGTAATTTAGCATAAAGCCCTACAGCCTCAATTGATAGTTCTAAATCGAAAATTATTGAATTGTTTATTTTGGTAAATCCCTTAGTAGCCATGTTATGTCGCCCCCTTATTTAACATTGATTAACATTAATTAACTTGTTATCAGTATACAACATTAATTAATGTTAATCAATTTATATGTTATAATATAGGTATACTCTAAGTTTAGGAGGTTTTTATGAAAACTAAAAAAGATACTTTAGTTAATAGAGAAAGATACTCTAGCACATTTGATAAAGACTTATTAAGGCAATTTAAAGATTTGTCAAACGAAACTTCGATACCCGCTTCAAAGCTATTCGATAAAGCATTAGATTTATTATTAAAAGAATATGGCAAAAGGTAACCAATGATAAATTTGGCTACCTTATTTTTTTATTTAAATTTCTACTTCTACTTAACAAAACAACCCCAAACCGTTATTTTATAGCATACCCTTAATCATATAGTTGTTGTTATATAGAGTTATTAATATAGTCTTATTAATAAAGTCTTAATACCTATAGTCTTATTAAGTATGCACGTTAACCACATGTTGATTTTAAACGTATGGTTATTGATATGTTGGTAATGATATGCTTAAATAATGTTATACAAGGCAATACTTAAATAAAAACTGGCAAATAAAAATACCCCTGGTATTTT